>NZ_JBIPAJ010000001.1:0-820000 GCF_050498525.1 Enterococcus sp. DIV2371
ATGGTATCCCTCGATGCTTTATGGACAGAATTAAAAACGACTTATCAAAAAGAACTGTCGCCAGCAAGTTACAATACTTGGATCGAGACAGCACAACCTAAATCATTAGAACAAAGCCAATTAGTGGTAACTGTTCCAAGTAAGATCCATAAGGAATATTGGGAAAAAAATCTCGCGACAAAGATTGTTGAGGTCGGCTACATGTTAACGGGAAAAGAAATCATTCCACGTTTTGTGACCGGTGAAGAAGCGGAACAAGAAGAAGTAGAAGAAATCAAAACAATGAAAGTTCCCCCCATCACACCAATCAAAAAAGCGATGTTGAATCCTAAGTATACCTTCGACACATTTGTGATCGGGAAAGGCAACCAGATGGCACATGCTGCTGCTTTGGTCGTCGCGGAAGACCCTGGTTCCATCTATAATCCATTGTTCTTCTATGGAGGCGTCGGACTTGGTAAGACTCACTTGATGCACGCGATTGGTCATCAAATGTTGTTGAGTCAGCCAAATGCAAAAGTCAAATATGTCAGCAGTGAAACGTTTGCCAATGATTTTATCAATTCGATCCAAAACAAAACGGCCGAAGAATTCCGCCAAGAATATCGTAATGTGGACTTACTATTAGTCGATGATATTCAATTTTTTGCTGAGAAAGAAGCGACTCAGGAAGAATTTTTCCATACATTCAATGCGCTTTACAATGAAGGAAAACAAATCGTATTAACAAGTGATCGTTTACCAAACGAGATCCCTAAATTGCAAGAACGACTCGTTTCTCGCTTTGCTTGGGGACTTTCAGTAGATATTACGCCGCCGGATCTAGAAACAAGAACAGCTATTTTAAGAAAAAAAGCCGCAGCAGAGCGCCTAGAGATCCCCGACGATACATTAAGTTATATTGCCGGACAGATCGATTCCAACATTCGTGAACTCGAAGGCGCACTTGTACGTGTCCAAGCGTTTGCTACGATGAATAGTGAAGATATATCAACTAGTTTAGCTGCTGATGCACTTAAAACATTGAAATCTGGTAAAGGCCATCCGCAACTCTCGATTTTGCAGATCCAAGAGGAAGTTGCGAAGTACTACCATATCCAATTAAAAGATCTAAAAGGAAAGAAACGCGTCAAATCGATCGTTGTCCCTCGTCAAATCGCAATGTACTTGGCTCGGGAATTGACTGATAGCTCTCTTCCTAAAATCGGCGCTGAATTTGGCGGTAAAGACCATACCACAGTCATCCATGCGCACGAAAAAATCCAGCAGCTGATCGATTCAAGTGTCAGCATGCAAAATGAAGTGTCAGAAATCAAAAATTTCTTATTAAATTAAAACAGATGCTCGATAGAAAGAAAAAATGTATTGTGGATAAAAACAGAAATCATTCAAAAGTTATACACATATTTTCCACAGCTGTTTTTTCTTTTCTCTTCTAGCATTTTTATAGTTTTCCACAGTATCAACAGTACCTAATACTTTTATTACTTTATTTAACTAATAATAAAATAAATATACGGCAAAGGAGATCCACAATGAAAGTAACCTTAAACCGCGCAACATTTATGCAAGAACTGCAAACTGTTCAGCGTGCGATTTCAAGCAAAACGACAATCCCTATTTTGACTGGGGTAAAAATCACCCTTAATCAAGAAGGTCTGACTTTGACAGGAAGTAATGCAGATATTTCGATTGAAACATTTCTATCTGTTGAAAATGAAAAAGCGCAAATGCAAATCGAAGCAACTGGAGCGATCGTCCTACAAGCTCGTTTCTTCAGTGAAATCATTCGTCGATTGCCCGAAGAAACTTTTACACTAGAAGTATTAGAAAACAAACAAGTAGCCATCACTTCAGGCAAAGCAAATTTCCTAGTCAATGGGTTAGATGCAGATAACTATCCTCATCTTCCTGTTGTTGAAAGCCATAACCAAATGAAATTACCTGTCCACGTCTTGACAAAATTGATCAATGAAACCGTGTTTGCCGTTTCTCAACATGAAAGTCGTCCGATCCTTACCGGTGTTCATTTCATTTTGAAAGACAACTCATTATTGGCAGTAGCAACTGACTCTCATCGTTTGAGCCAACGAGTGATCCCGATCGAACAATCCGCTGATCAATTTGATATCGTGATCCCTGGAAAAAGTTTGACTGAATTATCTCGTTCTTTGACAAATGAAGAAGAAATCGTCGAAATCAGTATTATGGAAAACCAAGTACTATTCAAAACGGAAAATATGTATTTTTATTCACGTCTGTTAGAAGGAAACTATCCTGACACGAATCGTTTGATTCCTTCAAGCTTCAATACAGAAGTTGAATTTTCTGTCCCAAGCTTTTTAGCAGCGATTGAGCGTGCTTCTTTGCTATCACATGAAGGCCGTAACAATATCGTTCGCTTATCGATCCAGCCTGATTCGGTTGTTCTCTATGGAAACTCTCCTGAAATCGGGAAAGTAGAAGAAAGCTTGAACTATACGACTAGCACGGGTGATCCATTGGATATTTCATTCAACCCAGACTATATGAAAGCCGCATTACGTGCATTTGGTGACATGAGTATCAAAGTGAAATTCATTTCTGCCATTCGTCCATTTACGTTAGAACCGACAGAAGATGGGGTCCAATTTATCCAATTGATCACCCCTGTACGTACAAACTAAAATTATCATTGAAAATAAACTGAAAAAATAATCCATTTTTAACAGAAGGCCCTAAAATCAATTTTAAGGCTTTCTGTTTCTTTTTGTTTAAAACACCTTTTTTCATTTAAATCCGCTCATATGGAAAAATATATGGATAAATTTGTTTTCTTGCGAAAAAAAGGGTATAATAAAGTATACTTTTAATAATGAAAATGAGGGATGAAGAGTGAAACAACAAGTCATTCTAAAAACTGAGTTTATGACGTTGGGTCAAATGCTTAAAGAAGTCACAGTCATCGGCAGTGGCGGACAAGCAAAATGGTATTTAGCAGAAAACACGGTTTTGGTTGATGGCGAGCCAGAAAATCGTCGTGGACGAAAGCTTTATCCCGGTATGATGATCGAAGTTCCAGAAGCAGGAACTTTTTTTATGGTAAAAAAAGGGAATAACGATAATGAGGCTGAATAAGCTGCACCTCAAAAATTATCGGAACTATCAAGAGTTACAGATTGATTTTTCCAAAAATCTCGTCATTTTTTTAGGGGAAAATGCCCAAGGAAAGACGAATCTTTTGGAAAGTATTTATGTGCTTGCAATGACAAGAAGCCACCGGACGAATAGTGAACAAGAATTGATTGGATGGAACGACGAACAGTCGATGATTCAAGGGGAGATCACACGAGGGACCTCTAAGATCCCTTTAGAGATCCAATTGTCTAAAAAAGGCCGCAAAACAAAGATCAATCATATCGAACAAAAGAAACTAAGTAGTTACGTTGGACAATTGAATGTCATCTTATTTGCTCCTGAGGATCTATCTTTAGTCAAAGGAAGCCCACAGATCCGACGCAAATTTTTAGATATGGAATTAGGTCAGATCAACCCGATCTATCTGTATGATCTTGTCCAATATCAAGCGATCTTAAAACAAAGAAATCAATATTTGAAACAATTGAATGAGAAAAAACAAACGGATTTACTTTATCTAGATATTTTATCCGAACAACTAGCAGAATTTGGCAGCAAAGTTTTAAAGGCAAGGGCGCAATTTATCAAGCGTTTAGAATATTGGGCAAATTCTTTGCATCAACAAATCACGCATCAAAGAGAACAGTTGGCAATCGAATATGTCACGTCCCTCTCTTCTTTAGACACTCTGACAGTTCAAGAGATCCAATCACAATTTTTAACGTTGCTCGAACAAAATAAAAAGAAAGATCTCTTTCGAGGGACAACAACTGTCGGTCCTCATCGAGATGACCTTTCTTTTTTTGTCAATGAAAAAAACGTACAAAATTTTGGTTCCCAAGGCCAACAACGAACGACAGCATTAAGTGTCAAATTAGCAGAAATCGATTTGATCAAAGAAGAAACAGGCGAATATCCGATTCTATTACTAGATGATGTGATGAGTGAGTTAGATGATCAACGTCAACTCCATTTGCTAGAAACGATCGAAGGGAAAGTCCAAACGTTCTTAACGACCACCACCCTTGATCACGTTAAAAATAAAATGACTGTTGAACCTGAGATTTTTTATGTTCAGCAGGGGGAAATAAAAGGAGAATAATCATACATGACAGAAGAAAGAAGTTTAGTCGAGCGCGCAAAAGAATATGATGCCAGTCAGATTCAAGTGCTTGAAGGTCTTGAAGCCGTTCGAAAACGTCCGGGAATGTACATTGGTTCAACAAGTTCAGAAGGACTCCACCACTTAGTTTGGGAAATCGTCGACAATTCGATCGATGAAGTCTTGGCAGGATTTGCGACAAAGATCCAAGTGATCATTGAAGAAGACAACAGTATCACTGTAGTCGATGATGGTCGTGGGATTCCGGTCGATATCCAAGCGAAGACTGGTCGCCCAGCTGTTGAGACTGTCTTCACTGTCTTACATGCAGGTGGTAAATTTGGCGGAGGCGGCTACAAAGTATCCGGTGGTCTGCATGGGGTTGGATCTTCCGTTGTTAATGCATTATCGACATTGTTAGATGTCAAAGTCTACAAAGACGGCAAGATTTACTATCAAGAGTATCGTCGTGGTGCAGTCGTCGATGATTTAAAAGTCATCGGTGACACTGATTTGAGCGGAACGACTGTCCATTTTATCCCAGATCCAGAAATTTTTACGGAAACGACAACTTTCGATTTCAACAAATTAGCGACTCGTATTCGTGAGTTAGCTTTCTTGAATCGTGGCATGAAAATCTCGATTGAAGATCGTCGCGAAGAAACGCCTGTCTTGAAAGAATACCACTATGACGGCGGAATCAAGAGTTATGTCGAATATTTAAATGCAAGTAAAACAGTCATCTTCCCTGAACCTGTTTATTTAGAAGGGGAGCAACAAGAAATCACTGTTGAAGTTTCGATGCAATATACAGATGGTTATCATTCCAATATCATGAGTTTTGCCAACAATATCCATACGTATGAAGGCGGAACCCATGAATCAGGATTTAAGACAGCTTTGACACGTGTCATCAATGATTACGCGCGTAAGCAAAAATTGATGAAAGAAAATGATGATAATTTGACGGGTGAAGATGTCCGTGAGGGATTGACAGCAGTCATTTCGATCAAGCATCCAGATCCGCAGTTTGAAGGACAAACGAAGACAAAACTAGGAAATTCAGAAGTACGTACCGTTACTGATCGTTTGTTCAGTGAGCATTTTATGAAGTTCTTATTGGAAAATCCAAGTGTCGGCCGTCAAATCGTCGAAAAAGGCCTACTTGCTTCTAGAGCCCGCTTAGCAGCGAAACGTGCGCGTGAAGTGACTCGAAGAAAAGGCGCACTAGAAATCAGTAATTTACCTGGTAAATTAGCCGATTGCTCAAGTAATGATCCGGAAAAATGCGAATTATTCATCGTCGAAGGAGATTCTGCCGGCGGTTCAGCGAAACAAGGACGAAGCCGTGAATTCCAAGCGATTTTACCGATTCGTGGGAAAATCTTGAACGTGGAAAAAGCAAGTATGGATAAAATTTTAGCGAACGAAGAAATTCGCTCATTGTTTACAGCGATGGGAACAGGTTTTGGTGAAGATTTTGACGTGTCTAAGGCACGATATCATAAATTAGTTATCATGACCGATGCCGATGTCGATGGTGCGCACATCCGTACGTTGCTATTGACACTCTTTTATCGTTACATGCGCCCAATCGTGGAGGCTGGCTATGTTTATATCGCGCAACCACCACTATACGGTGTCAAACAAGGAAAGAAAATCACGTATGTCCAACCAGGGAAAAATGCAGAAGAAGATTTGAGAAAAGTCATCGAATCACTACCAGCAACACCAAAACCAAGTGTCCAACGATACAAAGGGCTTGGTGAAATGGATGATCATCAACTATGGGAAACGACAATGGACCCAAGCAAACGGATGATGGCTCGTGTCAGCGTTGATGATGCGATTGCTGCCGATGAAGTATTTGAAATGTTGATGGGCGATCGAGTGGAACCTCGTCGTGCATTTATTGAAGAAAATGCGCATTATGTTAAAAATCTAGATATTTGATCATGAAGGAGGAAGAAAAATGAGTGAAGAAATCAGAGAAAACATCCATGATGTCAATCTAACCAGCGAAATGAAAGACTCCTTCATTGATTACGCCATGAGTGTCATCGTTGCTCGGGCTTTACCAGATGTTAGAGATGGATTGAAACCAGTTCACCGCCGTATTTTATACGGCATGAACGAACTCGGTGTCACACCGGATAAAGCGCACAAGAAATCAGCCAGAATCGTTGGGGACGTTATGGGTAAATACCATCCCCACGGTGATAGTGCGATCTATGAATCAATGGTCCGTATGGCACAGCCATTTAGTTACCGTTACATGTTAGTTGACGGTCATGGAAACTTTGGCTCAGTGGATGGCGATGGCGCAGCTGCGATGCGTTATACCGAAGCAAGAATGAGTAAGATCGCGACAGAAATGTTACGAGATATCAATAAAAACACCGTTGATTTCCAAAGCAACTATGATGATACGGAAAAAGAACCGGTTGTTTTACCGGCACGTTTCCCTAACTTATTAGTCAATGGTACGACAGGGATCGCGGTTGGGATGGCGACGAATATCCCGCCACATAACCTGACAGAAGTGGTAGCAGCGATTGATCTATTGATGGAAAATCCCGATGTCACAACAAATGAATTGATGGAAGTCTTACCTGGACCTGATTTTCCTACAGGCGGATTAGTGATGGGTAAATCTGGTATTCGTCGTGCGTACGAAACGGGTAAAGGTTCGATCACTGTTCGCGCAAAAGTAGAAATCACAGAAATGCCAAACGGAAAAGAGCGGATCTTAGTCACTGAATTGCCTTATATGGTCAATAAAGCGAAATTGATCGAGCGAATTTCAGAATTGCACCGTGATAAACGAATCGAAGGTATCACTGATCTAAGAGACGAGTCTTCTCGTGAAGGAATGCGTATCGTGATCGATGTACGTCGAGATGCAAGTGCTTCTGTCATTTTAAACAATCTCTACAAACTGACATCCTTGCAAAACTCATTTGGTTTCAATATGTTAGCGATTGAAAAAGGTGTGCCGAAAGTTCTTAGCTTGAAGCAGATCCTTGAAAATTATATCGAACACCAACGCGAAGTAATCACACGTCGTACCGTGTTTGAAAAGGACAAAGCAGAAGCAAGAGCGCACATCTTGGAAGGGTTGCGAATCGCTTTAGACCATATCGATGAGATCATCGCGATCATTCGTGGGTCTAAATCTGATGAAGAAGCGAAAAATACGATGATCGAACGCTTTGAGCTTTCTGATCGCCAATCTCAAGCAATCATGGATATGCGTTTACGTCGTTTGACAGGTTTGGAAAGAGAGAAAATCGAAAATGAGTACCAAGAATTATTGACACTCATTGAAGATTTAGCTGATATTCTTGCTCGTCCTGAACGAGTGACAGAAATCATTCAAACCGAACTTGCTGAATTGAGTCAACGATTTGGCGACAAACGTCGTACAGAATTACTGGTCGGTGAAGTCTTGAGTTTAGAAGACGAAGATTTAATCGAAGAAGAAGAAATCGTGATCACGTTGACGAATAACGGCTATATCAAGCGTTTAGCTAACAATGAATTCCGCGCACAACGTCGTGGCGGTCGCGGGATCCAAGGAATGGGCGTCCATAATGATGATTTCGTGAAAAATCTCGTTTCTTGCTCGACACATGACACATTGTTGTTCTTTACGAATAACGGAAAAGTGTATCGTGCGAAAGGATATGAGATTCCAGAATACGGACGTACAGCAAAAGGTATCCCGATCATCAACTTGCTTGGGATTGATTCAAGCGAGAAGATCCAGGCCATCATTGCAGTGACTGGCGAAGCAGAAGAAGGACATTATTTATTCTTCACGACACGCCAAGGAACAGTCAAACGTACAACTGTCACTGCATTTGCGAATATCCGCAGTAATGGGTTGATTGCGATTGGCTTGAAAGAAAATGATGAATTGGTGAACGTATTATTGACGGATGGCAAATCAAACATCATCATTGGCACGCACGATGGGTATTCTGTGACATTTGCAGAAGATGCCGTTCGTGATATGGGACGTACAGCCTCTGGTGTTCGTGGTGTTCGTTTGAGAGAAGACGATTATGTCGTAGGAGCAGCCTTGATGAATGACGATCATGAAGTCTTGATCATAACAGAAAAAGGTTACGGTAAACGAACGAAAGTTTCTGAGTACCCAGTCAAAGGCCGTGGAGGTAAAGGAATCAAGACGGCCAATATCACTGAGAAAAATGGGCCATTAGCTGGATTGACGACTGTGACCGGTGAAGAGGATATCATGTTGATCACAGACAAAGGCGTGATCATCCGCTTCAACGTTTCAACTGTTTCTCAAACAGGTCGGGCAACGCTAGGCGTACGTTTGATCAAGATGGAAGCAGAAACAAAAGTTGTGACGATGGCAGCGGTAGAACCAGAACCCGCAGAAGAAGCAACTGTTGAAGCAGACACAACGGATGTAGAAACAGACAACACAGAAGAATAGAAAATAGACGTAAACGAGTAGTGAACGTCTTAACTATCAGAGCCTCCGAGACTAGGTAAAACTAGCTTCGGAGGTTTTTGCCCGTGGCAAAAGAAAACTTTATAAAAAGCAGAACACTCGCTTGCTTTTCTAGTGCGTTGCGTGTATAATTGAGGATTGTGAGTAGTCTAATTTATTAGAAAACTCTCCTTGCTCTCGGGAAAGCTGAGGGCCGAAAGTCCATAGGGAGGTGAAAAATCAATGGAAAACACGAAATACGAAATCATGTATATTATTCGTCCTAACATTGATGAAGAAGCAAAAACTGCTTTAATCGAACGTTTCGATTCAATCTTGAAAGATAACGGAGCTGAAGTTATCGAATCAAAAGATTGGGAAAAACGCCGTTTAGCATACGAAATGAACGGTTACCGTGAAGGTATCTATCACATCGTTAAAGTATCTTCTCCATCATCAGCAGATGCAATCAACGAGTTTGATCGTCTTGCTAAAATCAATGACGATATCGTTCGTCACATGATCATTAAAGAAGAAGCTTAATTATTGTTTCACGTGAAACAGTAACACAACGATGAGAGGAGATGACCATTTTGATTAATAACGTTGTACTAGTTGGACGTCTAACAAAAGATCCAGATTTACGATATACATCAAGTGGCACTGCTGTAGCAACGTTCACTTTAGCTGTCAATCGTAACTTCACGAGCCAAAACGGCAACCGTGAGGCGGATTTTATTAATTGTGTGATTTGGCGAAAATCAGCAGAAACACTAGCAAACTATGCACATAAAGGAACTCTTTTAGGTGTAACTGGTCGTATTCAAACGCGTTCTTATGATAATCAACAAGGACAACGTGTGTACGTAACAGAAGTAGTTGCTGAAAACTTCCAATTATTGGAAAGTCGTGCAGCATCTGAAAACCGTCAACAAAGCGGTGGCTACCAAGACACTGGTCAATCGACAAATAATTTTGGCGGAAACAATAACTATAATCAAACATCTCAATCATCCAACGGTATGCCTGATTTTGATCGTGATTCTTCTGATCCATTTGGGTCAAGTTCAACGATCGACATTTCAGACGATGATTTACCATTCTAAACGAATTTGATAGGAGGGAAATAGAATGGCACAACAAAGAAGAGGCGGACGTAAACGTCGTAAAGTAGACTATATTGCTGCTAACCATATTGAATATATCGATTATAAAGATATCGAATTACTAAAAAGATTTATCTCAGAACGCGGTAAAATCTTGCCACGTCGTGTAACAGGTACAGGCGCTAAAAACCAACGTAAAATTACGATTGCAATCAAACGCGCACGTATCATGGGATTACTACCATTCGTTGGCGAAGAATAATTCGCTTTAGGAATGATTTTGTAGGAATACCTAATCGTTTCAACCATTACAGAGGAAGTTATGACTACTGTCGTGACTTCCTCTTTTTGTTCCATTCAGGTGTTTAGTCGCTTACATGACATGAGTTATGGTAAAATTAGGCTAATCAGTTACGGGAGGAAAGACATGGATAAAGAAAAAATAAAAGTAAGCCCGAGCCCTCTGCTCATTCTTTTATTGATCCTTGCAGAAGTTTTGGTTGTATTAGTGATGCCATTTCGGCCGATCAGTGCATTGTTCATACTGTTCGTGAACATCTTTTGTATTCGTTATGGTTTAAAGGTGAAACGTTGGTTGACTTTGAGGAATCGTGAGAAGATCCAACAAGCTTCAACCGTCGCAGAATCCAATTTGAATTATGTTTCTGAAATCATGCCAGTAGGGATCATCTCTTATCAACCAGCGACACAAACCGTTGATTGGCTGAATCCTTTCGCATTGAACGTGAAAGATCAAAGTTCACTCTTAGATGCAGACTTGTTAGAAACCTTTTTTTCAGCAAAAGAAAAAAAGAAAAATCAAGTCTATTTAGCCGACAAAACGTTTCAATTCGAATTGGATACGGTAAAAGGTGTTGTTTATTTTATTGATGTGACACAGAATCAGTTACTGAAGATCCATCAAGTAAACAGCCAACCGATCATCGGTATTCTTTCAATTGATAATTATGCAGATACAGTGGATAAATTGGATGAAAAAGAAGTTTCTTATTTGAACTCCTTTATTACGACATTGATCTCTGACTGGATGAATGAATATCACGTATTTTTTAAACGCATCAATTCAGAGCGCTTTTTCTTCTTTGGACAGATGAGCGACTTGAAGAAAATGATGGATAAGAAATTTGATCTTTTAGATCGCTTACGATCAGAAGCAGAAAGACAAAACCATCCGTTGACGCTTAGCATGGGGATCGCCTATGGGCAACAGTCACTAGAAGAGATTGGTAGTGAAGCTCAAAACAACCTAGATATTGCCTTAGTTCGTGGTGGGGATCAAGTCGTGGTGAAAGAAGTTCGCGAAGGCGCAAAACCCACTTATTATGGGGGGAAATCAGCGACAACGATCAAGCGTACGCGCGTTCGTTCAAGAGCCATGAGTACTGCCTTACGGAAAATATTTGATGAAACAGGCGATGTATTTATTATGGGGCATCGATTCCCTGATATGGATGCGATTGGTTCAGCCGTTGGTGTCAGTTGCCTAGCACGCTTCAATCAGAAAAAAGCATATATCGTCATCGATGAAAAAGAAATCATTCCAGATGTGGAACGCTGTTTGGAAGAAATTCATAAAGAACCAGAGTTGGAGATGCAATTGATTACGCCAGAACGCGCGATGGAGCTCAAGAAAGCAAAGGATCTACTCGTAATGGTCGATTACCATAAACCTTCGCTATCGATCTCTCAGAGCCTTTATGAGCAATTTGATAAGATCGTGATCATCGACCATCATCGTCGAGGAGAAGAGTTTCCAAGTAAGCCACTTTTGACGTATATTGAGTCCTCTGCCTCTTCTGCCTCTGAATTAGTCACAGAATTGATTCAATACCAAAGCAGTCGAACCAATCGGATCAGCCGTTTAGAGGCTACCTTGTTGTTGGCAGGGATGACCGTGGATACGAATAACTTCAATGTCCGAACCACAGCACGCACTTTTGATGTGGCAAGCTATTTAAAGACTTGTAGTGCAGACGCATCCTTAGTACAATATTTATTGAGCTCTGATTTAGCCACTTATCTCGAAATCAGCCACTTGATTGCACACAATGAACAAGTGACGGAGGATATAGTGGTGGCAGCAGGGACGGATGAAAAAGAGTATAATAGTGTTATCGCAGCAAAAACAGCAGATACGTTGCTTTCAATGGTCAATATCAATGGCGCTTTCGTGATTACCAAACGAACAGATGGCTTAGTTGGTATCAGCGCTCGCAGCACAGGAACGATCAATGTCCAACTCATCATGGAATCTCTAGGTGGTGGCGGACATTTCACCAATGCCGCAACACAATTGGAAAATGTGACTGTCGAAGAAGCAAAACAACAACTGCTCGCTGCTATCCAAGAAAATATGCAACAATTATATAAAAAGGAGTAGATGAAATGAAAGTCATTTTCTTACAAGATGTCAAAGGCAAAGGCAAAAAAGGCGATGTCAAAGAAGTGCCTACAGGCTATGCACAAAATTATTTGATCAAGAACAACCTAGCAAAAGAAGCAAATAAAAGTAGTATCAGTCAGTTAGAAGGACAGAAAAAAGCGCAAGAAAAACAAGAAGCAGAAATCCTTGAAGAAGCAAAAAAACTAAAAGAATTTCTTGAAAAAGAAGAAACAGTCGTTGAATTAAAAGCCAAAGCAGGAGAAGATAGCCGCTTGTTCGGTTCAATCCCATCGAAACAAATCGCTGAAGGTCTGAATAAACAATACAAAGTAAAATTGGACAAACGTAAAATCGAATTGAATAACCCGATCCGTACATTAGGTTACACGAACGTACCAGTGAAGTTGCATCATGAAGTAACGGCAACGATCAAAGTACATGTTGTTTCTGAATAAACGAAAAGAACCTATGACGAAAGGTCATCCCTTCGAAAAACAGCCGCAGAGGTCAAAAATAGCTTTTGATTATTTTTGGCCTCTGTGGCCTATTTTCGAAGGCACAGCTTTTGGAACAGATGTTCATTTTAGGGATGACTTTTCTGCCATTTTCTTGTAAAATGAAGCAATTGAAAGCAAGGAGCGATAGAATATGAGTGAAGTGTGGCAGGATCGAATTCCACCGCAAAATATTGAAGCTGAACAAGCGGTTCTAGGTTCTGTGTTTCTAGACGCTGAAACGATTATTGATGCCATGGAGTACATAGAACCGAAAGACTTTTATCGTCGGGGACATCAAATCATTTTTGAGATCATGATCGAATTGAATGACCGTAGTGAAGCCATTGATGTTGTGACAGTCAAAGATCGTTTAGAGCAACGAAATCTACTGGAAGATGCTGGCGGCGTCAGCTATTTATCTGACCTAGCCTTAGCGGTACCAACGGCAGCAAACATCGTGTACTATGCAAAAATCGTGGAAGAAAAATCGTTACTTCGTAATTTAATCCAAACAGCAACAGGCATTGTCACTAGAGGATTTGAACAAGGAGAAGAAGTCCAATCGATCTTGGACGATGCGGAACGTAGTATCCTTGAAGTATCAGAAAAACGTAATCGCAGCGGATTCTTATCCATTGCGGACGTCTTGAATTCAACGATTGAAAATATCGACCAGTTAGCACAAAACAATGAAGAAATCACCGGTTTACCTACGGGTTACCAAGGATTAGATAAAATGACTGCTGGATTCCAAGCAGAAGAGCTGATTATTTTAGCTGCTCGTCCGGCGGTAGGTAAAACAGCCTTTGCCTTGAATATTGCCCAAAATGTCGGTACAAAAACGGATCGTTCCGTAGCAATCTTCAGTTTGGAGATGGGGGCAGAATCACTAGTCAATCGGATGCTTTGTGCGGAAGGGTCGATCGAAGCGAGTCACCTACGTACAGGTCAGCTTTCAGAAGAAGAATGGTCCAATTTGATCGTTGCGATGGGAAGCTTATCTAAAGCCAATATCTTTATCGATGATACCCCAGGGATCAAAATCTCTGAGATACGTGCAAAATGCCGAAAACTTGCGCAAGAAAAAGGAAATCTAGGTTTGATCCTTATCGATTACTTGCAGTTGATCGAAGGAAACGGCAAAGAAAACCGCCAACAAGAAGTCTCTGATATTTCTCGTCAGTTAAAGAAACTGGCAAAAGAATTAAAAGTACCCGTCATTGCCCTTTCACAGCTTTCTCGTGGGGTAGAACAACGTCAGGATAAACGCCCTGTATTGAGTGATATCCGGGAATCTGGGTCAATCGAGCAGGATGCCGATATCGTTGCTTTCTTATATCGTGATGATTACTACGAACGTGAAGGCGGCGAGGACAGCGATGCACCAGAACCGCAAAATGACAATGTCATCGAAGTCATAATCGAAAAAAACCGTAGTGGTGCAAGGGGAACAGTCGAGCTGCTCTTCATCAAAGAATACAATAAGTTTTCTTCCCTTTCACCGCGAGAAGAATATTAATCAGAATCAATCAAAAATACATCCGAGAAACGAAGGTAGGACTACTTTCGTTTCTCGGATTTTTTTGAAATACCCCTTAATTGAGCTTTTTCTTCGCGATGGTGAGTTTGAAGAAATTACACTATATTGTTCGTTTTTCAATCGTTTTCACTAAATTATTCCAAATATCATTCGATTTTAGTTGAATAAAGTGTCAATCATTGTTACAATAATTCAGGATTAAATAATATTAAATGAGGTGTTCAAATGTCATCTGTAGTAGTAGTGGGTACACAATGGGGCGACGAAGGGAAAGGAAAAATTACTGACTTTCTTAGTGAAAATGCTGAAGTGATCGCACGGTACCAAGGTGGCGACAATGCGGGACACACAATTAAATTCGATGGTGTTACGTATAAACTGCACTTGATTCCTTCGGGGATTTTTTACAAAGATAAAATCAGCGTGATCGGGAATGGTGTAGTAGTCAATCCGAAATCTTTAGTCAAAGAATTGGCTTATTTACACGAAAAAAATGTGACGACAGATAATTTACGTATCTCTGATCGTGCACATGTCATCTTGCCGTATCATATCAAATTAGACCAATTGCAAGAAGATGCAAAAGGGGAAAACAAAATCGGAACGACCATCAAAGGGATCGGACCTGCTTATATGGATAAAGCCGCACGTGTCGGTATTCGTGTAGCCGATTTATTGGACAAAGAAATTTTTGAAGAACGTTTACGCATGAATTTAGACGATAAAAATCGTCAATTTGTGAAAATGTTCGATTCAGAGCCAATCGATTTTGAAGAAATCTTTGAAGAATACTATGAGTATGGTCAACAAATCAAACAATATGTGACAGATACATCTGTCATTTTAAATGATGCGCTAGATGCAGGAAAACGTGTACTATTTGAAGGCGCACAAGGAGTTATGTTGGATATCGATCAAGGAACCTATCCTTTTGTTACTTCATCCAATCCAGTTGCTGGAGGCGTGACGATCGGTAGTGGTGTCGGCCCTTCTAAAATCAATAAAGTGGTCGGTGTATGTAAAGCCTATACGTCACGTGTGGGTGATGGCCCGTTCCCAACAGAATTGTTTGACGAAACAGGTCAACGAATCCGTGATATCGGTCGTGAGTATGGTACAACGACAGGGCGTCCACGTCGTGTCGGCTGGTTTGATACAGTCGTGATGCGTCATTCAAAACGTGTATCAGGTATCACGAATCTATCTTTGAATTCGATCGATGTCTTGAGCGGCTTAGAAACAGTGAAGATCTGTACAGCGTACGAATTAGACGGTGAACGAATCTATCATTACCCAGCGAGTCTGAAAGAATTGAATCGTTGCAAGCCAATCTATGAAGAATTACCAGGCTGGTCAGAAGATATTACTGCTTGCCGTACGTTAGCAGAACTACCAGAAAATGCGCGTAACTATGTAAGACGTATCTCAGAGCTTGTAGGCGTGCGTATTTCAACATTTTCAGTCGGTCCTGACCGAAACCAAACAAATATCCTAGAAAGCGTGTGGGCGCAAATCTAGGCCTTTCAGTGACTATTCGCTAACAGGAACATTCTTTCAAGAATGAGTGAAACACTGGAATCACGATAAACAGATAAGAGGGGAAAACGGGGAATCGAACGTTTTTCCCTCTTATCGTATCTATTCACCCTTTCGTTTGAACAGTTCATGCCAAGTAGAATGTCTACAAGGGTTGAAGTTATTTAAAATTCTAGGAGTTTGCTATAATAGACAACGATGAAAAGTGGAGAAAAAAGGAGTTGGAACGAATGTATCAAATAGTCACAGATTCATGTTGCGATCTGCCATATCAGGTATTAGCAAATGCAAATGTTGATTTTTTATCTATGGAAATCCAGATAGGTGAGGAGATCCTGATCGATGATCTAGGAAAAACATTTGATTATGAAGGGTACATCCAACAGTTACGTGAAGGCGCAATGCCTACGACCTCACAAATCAATGTTGGTCGTTATTTAGAATTCTTTCGTAGCTATGTAGAAAAAGGAATCCCTGTTTTGTACGTTGCTTTTTCGAGTGGCATGAGTGGTTCTTACAGCAGTGCCTTACAAGCAGTGGAATTATTGAAGGAATCATACGAAGACCCACAAGTTTATGTATTTGATACAAAAGCCGCAAGCATCGGTGAGGGATTGTTGGTATTAGAAGCAGTTCGCTTGAAACAAGCAGGCTCTTCTCTAGAAGAAACACTGACTTGGCTAGAAAACAATTACCTCAAGGTTCATTCTTGGGTAACAGTCGATGATTTAAAACATTTAGAACGTGGTGGCCGTATTTCTAAAGCAAGTGCCACTATTGGTAGTCTTTTAAGCGTAAAACCAATCATTACCGTTGAACCAGGTGGTCATCTATCAAATGTCGATAAAGTACGCGGTAGAAATAAATCCATTCAAAAAATCGTGGATGAAACCGTCAAATCGATTGTCGCGCCACTTGAACAAACGGTGTATATCGCTTATGCAGGTGATCTAGAAAGTGCTGAGAAAGCCAAAAAGCTGCTGGAAGAAAGCATCAAAACAAAAGAAATCAAGCTCTATCCCTTAGGACCAACGATCGCAAGTCATACAGGCTATGGCTGTATCGCGATATTCTCAATGGGCGTCAGCCGATAAAAAGAAAAACAGGTGTATCACGTAAGAATACTTACGCTGTACACCTGTTTTTTTGTTGATGTTGAAAGGCTTAGTTCCAAAGTTGTTCCAATTGTTTTTGGATGTCTTTGTTCTCTAAGAATTCATCATAAGTCGTATCTGCACGGTCGATCACGCCTTTATCAGAAACAGCAATGATGCGATTTGCTAACGTTTGGATGAATTGGTGGTCATGAGAAGCAAATAGGATCGAACCTGAAAATGCCATCAAACCATCATTCAATGCAGTAATCGATTCTAAGTCTAAATGGTTCGTTGGATCATCTAAGACAAGGACATTTGCTTTTGAAAGCATCAATTTAGAAAGCATACAACGAACTTTTTCGCCCCCAGAAAGGACATTTACTGGTTTTAATACTTCTTCACCAGAAAACAACATACGGCCTAAGAAGCTTCGTAAGAATGTGTTGTCATCTTCTTCTTTACTTGCATATTGGCGTAACCAGTCAAGGATCGTTAAGTCTGTATCAAATTCTTTTGTTGTATCCTTTGGTAGATAAGCATTGCTTGTTGTTACACCCCAACGGACAGTACCCGTATCCGGTGTTAAATCGCCCATGATCACTTTGAATAGCGTTGTAGTTGTTATATCATTTTCGGCAACGAATGCTACCTTGTCTTCTTTATTCAAAGTGAATGATATATCATCTAAAATCTTCTTACCATCAATCGTTACACTGATATTTTCAACTTGTAGTAAGTCATTTCCGATTTCACGTTCCGGTTTGAATCCAACAAAAGGATAACGACGTGAAGATGGTTGGATATCGTCCAACGTGATTTTTTCTAACATTTTCTTACGAGATGTTGCTTGTTTTGATTTTGACGCATTTGCACTGAAACGTGCGATAAAGTCTTGTAGTTCTTTGATTTGTTCTTCTTTTTTCGCATTGGCATTCGCTTGTAGCTTAGTCGCTAATTGGCTTGATTCTAACCAGAAGTCGTAATTTCCTACATAAAGCTTGATTTTTCCAAAGTCTAAATCTGCCATGTGGGTACATACTTTATTCAAGAAGTGACGGTCATGGGAAACAACGATCACTGTATTCTCAAATTCAATCAAAAATTCTTCTAACCAGTTGATCGACTGGATATCTAGTCCGTTTGTCGGCTCATCTAGAAGTAATACATCTGGTTTACCAAATAGTGTTTGTGCAAGCAACACTTTCACTTTTTGTCCACCTGTTAGTTCGCTCATCAATTGATGGTGTAACTCTTCAGGAATATTCAATCCTTGAAGTAAAACAGCTGCTTCTGGCTCTGCTTCCCAACCATTTAATTCTGCGAACTCGCCTTCTAATTCTGCGGCACGAATCCCATCTTCATCTGTAAAATCTTCTTTCATATAGATGGCATCTTTTTCTTTCATTACTTCATACAAACGTTTATGCCCCATGATCACTGTTTCCATTACAGTATATTCTTCATAGTCAAAGTGGTTTTGTTTCAAAACAGCCATACGTTCATCAGGTCCTAATGTAACAGAACCTGTTGAAGGTTGTAAGTCTCCAGATAATACTTTAAGGAATGTTGATTTACCTGCGCCATTTGCTCCAATTAAGCCATAACAATTGCCGGGAGTGAATTTTATATTAACATCATCAAATAGTTTGCGATCTGAAAAGTGCAAACTTACATCATTTACAGTAATCAATTTTTTTCCTCACTTTATGTTTATAATATTTGCCAAGTCTTCTAGAATTATATAGGGGAATGTTGAAAGTTTCAAGGAAATCAGTGATTCTTTACGTTTCACGTGAAACAATTAAAGGAATAAAAGATGGTAAACGTTTTTTTACCACTAAAGCATTTTCATAGGTGCTAAATTTTTGAAGTTATTTTAATGGGGGCGTAAGATAGAAATAGATAAAGAAGAAAGTAGGGATAAAAAATGAAAGAAAGTAGAAAAGTAGATTGGGGTTCACTGATATTAGGGATATTATTTGTTTTAGTTTCCTTGATTTCTTTTCGTGATCCAGTAGGTAACTTGGTTGCCATCGTTATTGTATTTGCTGTTTTTGCTATTATAAAAGGGTTATTTGAGTTATTTATGCGCAAACAAGTAAAAGAGCTGACAGGTTATAAAGGCAAGATGCCATTGGTCGTCGGGATCATTGATATTTTGATTGGGATCTTTTTCATCTTCAATATTGGCGCCGGTGTTGTAGCATTACCATTTGTCTTCGCTATTTGGTTCATTATTGATTCTGTTTTAGCTTTAGTTACGGCTGATTTATTTAGAGGAATCAGTGAAGGTCATTATTGGTTCACCGTAGTCATCAACATCTTGGGTATCTTATTAGGGATCATTTTATTATTCAATCCTTTATCC
This sequence comes from Enterococcus sp. DIV2371, assembly GCF_050498525.1. Lineage (NCBI taxonomy): Bacteria > Bacillati > Bacillota > Bacilli > Lactobacillales > Enterococcaceae > Enterococcus > Enterococcus sp. DIV2371. The sequence goes on from NZ_JBIPAJ010000001.1 coordinate 19,233, forward strand.
TCTGCGTTGACGCTAAGTTTTTTAGTTGGTTTTTACTTTATGGTGGTTGGGATCAATCAGATCGTTTATGCGTTTAGATGATTTCTAGAAATATAAGAATAAAATCAATTAAATTTAAGTTGTTAGAAGTGATTGGCAGATGATCTTAATCATGAACTAAGTTTACACTTAAAAAAGTGCAATAGCTGACCAAGTGATTCAATCATTGAGTTACTTGGTTGGCTTTTTTATTGATTAAGAGAAGGTGTGTATAGATTTTTTGTAAATTAACAATTATATTACAATTAGTTGAATAGAAGGGGAGGGATCAATAGTATGGGTATAATAACGATAAGATTGAATGATCAGGAAGAAGCTTTCTTTCAAAGCTATGCAGAATTAACGGGTCAACCTTTATCTACTTTGATGAAACAAGCATTGACTGAAAAAATTGAAGATTATCTTGATTTGCAAGACGGATATGAAGTATTGAAAAATCTAACTAATGAATCAGCTAGTCTCCAAAATATGTTGAAAGAAGAAGGCTTATGACTTAACTTGTGGAATTTTACTCTGGCGTTACCGTATAGGTAAATACAGACTTATTTGCATCATCCATGATGATTGTGCTCTTGTGCTTGTTATCAAGTCAGGAAAGCGTGAGACAATTTATAGTATTTAGTCGATGTAATTATTACATATTTTTATAGTAATATTCAGCTTTCATGTTTTTAAAAGCCTATCCTTTGGAAAAAACCTCATAAAGCCAAAATAGTTTCCATATTTTGGCTTTATGAGGTTTTTAAATTTTTTGTTCTGCTAACTTTGGGATTTTCTTGATTCACTTGGAAGAACTTTTACAACTGTTTAGAAAGATGTTGCGTATATATTTCATGAAGCACAGGCATATCATGGACCTTATATTTTTCTTTGAAGGCCTCGATTTCTTCTTCGCTATATTTTCTTGGATCTAAGTGTAAGTCTTCGACAGGTAAGGGACGTTTATTGGGGATTTTCACATCGATTACGACTGGGCGATCGGATGCCGCCGCCGCATCGAAAGCCGGGCGTAATTGCTCGTAGTGTGTAATCGTGAATCCATCCGCACCTAAGGCTTCACATGCTTTCCCAAAATCCGCTTGTTCAAGTAAGACGCCAAATTTTTGTTGTTCAGTGTCTTCTTGTTCGGCTTCGATAAAGCCAAATGAATCATTTGAGAAAACGACATTGATGACTGGTAACTGATAGCTGACTTGGGTCAAGATATCTTGCATCACCATAGCAAAGCCACCGTCACCGCTCAAAGTAAAGACTTGTCGATCGGGAAAACTTAATTGAGCAGCTATTCCGCCTGGCACCCCATTTCCCATCGTCGCAAACCAACCAGAAGTAGTGTGTAGCTGCTCGCCGTTCATATTCAATAAGCGGATGGAGTGAATGGTCGTGTTTCCAACATCTGTCACAAAAACAGCATCGTGTTCGGCAATCCGGTTGATTTCTTTGTAGACTGCTTCTGGGCGAATCGATTGCTCAGTCGGTTCTTCAAACGATTGTAACCAACGCCGCCAATTTTGGACATTTTCTTGGTTGGCTAAATACCAAGTATCTTCTGTTCGCTCTTCGCCCTGTTCAACTAATTTATCTAACGTTATTTTTCCATCGCCTAAAATGGCTAAATCTGCGTGATGACGGCGGCCAAACTTGGCTGCATCAATATCGACTTGGATAAAAGCTGCCTCAGGATTGAAGAACGTCCGCCCAAAAGGAAAGTCACTTCCTACGAATAAAATCAAATCGGCTTCTGCCAACGCTTCATTTGCAGGTTTTGTCGCTACCCGACCCGCAAAACCAAGAAAGTTTTTGGCTTCATCTGGCACAATTCCTTTAGCTAAAACAGAAGCAACTATCGGCATCTTGAAATATTCGGAAAATCGCTTGATCTGCTCATACCCATGACGGACACCTTGTCCGATGAATAAGACGGGTTTTTGGGCTTGTTTGAGATATGGTAAAGCTGCGTTTACGTCTTCTGTGTCAGGTAAGATCACTCCTGTTTTGTACGTATGAGCGTTGGAAACCTCTTGCCACTCAATTTCTTCAAAACCAAAATCAACAGGGATCGTCACGACTGCGACGCCTTGATGCGCATATGCTGCCTTGATGGCTTCATCAACCACATGGGGTAAACTTTCAGGTGTCATGACTGTGCGGTTGTAGACACTCACATCAGCGAAAATCGGATTTTCATTTAACTCTTGAAAAGCAGTATAATTCATTGAAGTTGAAGCCACTTGTCCTAAAAGAGCGACGACTGGGACATGGTCCATTTGAGCATCGTAAAGTCCATTGATCAAATGTGTTGCGCCAGGCCCAGCAGAACCAAAGACAGCACCTACTTTCCCTGTTAATTTGGCATCAGCAGCCGCAGCTAACGCGCCGACTTCTTCATGACGTACTTGGATATAATCGATTTTTTCTTTTTCTTTGTACAACGCATCCATAATGGAATTGAACGAACCACCTGGAATCCCATAAATATGATCGATTCCCCAGCTTTCAAGCACTTTTACCATTGCAATACCGGCATTTATTGTTGACATTTTGACACACTCCTTAAAAAAACGAATTATATTTATTGTTTAAAGTATAAATCTTCCTTTTCAAAAGCCCAACTAAAGCGACTTTTCAGCTGTGCGACTTGTAAGTAAATTATGAAACTATGGTATAGTGAGGTCAAAAAGTGAGGAGGAAGCGTATGCTAAAAATCGGTATCATGAGTGGCGCGTCGATCGTGCCACGTTTTGTTGAGGGGATCAAAGAAAGTGGTGTGGCGCAAGCTGCAGCGATTGCTACACGTCGCTTAGAAAAGGCACAGCAGTTAGCAACAGAGTTAGGAATCCCAAAGGCTTATGGCAGTTATGAAGCATTGCTTGCTGACAACGAGGTAGAATTGATTTATATTCCACTGATCAATCATCTTCATTTTTCTGCAGCGAAAGCCGCCATTCAAGCGAAGAAGCATGTGCTTTTAGAGAAACCTTTCACATTGCATCCAGAAGAGGCACAAGAACTCTATTCACTGGCGCAACAACACGATGTTTTTCTTATGGAAGCACAAAAAGCAGTGTTTCTCCCAGCAATCGAAGACGTGAAAAAAACGATTGATTCAGGAAAAATCGGTCAAGTGCAATTAGTAGATATTCGTGATGCTCGCCCGGGGTCAGAAAAGATTCCTTGGTTCTGGGATATGGAAAAAGGGGGAGGCGTATTGATCTCTAATGCTTCCTACCCGTTAAGTGTCAGTCAATATTTCTTTGGAACAGGCTTTGATGGCTATAACGGTATATGTGTTGAACACGGCTCAGGTCAAACAGACGAGCAATGTATGATCAACTTGAAACAGAAAGATCTTTTGATCAGTTTATTTCTAACAACAAAAATGTCTTTTACTAGTACGTACTCAATCATTGGCGAAAAAGGTACGATCATTATTCCTAATTATTGGAAAACGGACCATTATACGATCCAAATGAACGATGGAGAAGTAGTGAAAAAAGATTTTCCGATGAATAGTGAATTCGTCTTTGAGATCCGTCATGTCGCCGATTTACTTTCCTCAGGCAAGAAGCAAGGGACAGTGGTAGATCCGAACATGACGATCACAAATGTTCAAGTCGTTGACGATCTTTACTACAAGTGGTTTGGGGATGCTTGGCGAAAGGGATCATCAGATAAATAGTAGTCACATTTTTGCCAATATGCTAGAGTAAGAATAAAAGGTTGAAAGGAGATTTGTATGGTTGATTGGCTGCTGAAGCTAGAACCTTGGCAGCAAGCGTTGACGGGTACAGCGTTTACTTATTTTATGACTGCGCTTGGGGCTGGCTTAGTTTTTTTCTTTAAAGAAATCAAAAAAGATGTACTTAATCTGATGTTAGGATTTGCTTCTGGTGTGATGATCGCTGCCAGTTTTTGGTCTTTGTTAGATCCGGCAATCACAAAAGCAGAAGAAAATGGCGACATTGCTTGGCTTGTCGTTAGTATTGGTTTTGGGCTAGGTGGATTATTCTTATATCTTGCGGACAAAACTTTACCACATATGCATTTTGGTCCAGCACATGAAAAAGAAGGATTACCGACACATTTAAAACGAACGATTTTACTTGTTTTTTCGATTACTTTGCATAATATTCCAGAGGGCTTAGCCGTAGGGGTGGCATTTGGTGCGGCAGCCACTTCGGAGAACCCAACGACTGCGGTGCTGGCAGCGATCTCTGTTGCGCTAGGGATCGGTATTCAAAACTTCCCAGAAGGAGCAGCTGTTTCGATTCCTCTTCGCCAAGAAGGATTGAGTCGGACAAAAGCTTTCGTCTATGGACAAGCATCAGGTGTCGTTGAACCGATTGCAGGAGTCATCGGAGCAATCTTGGTGACGAAAGTTTCGGTCTTGTTGCCGTATGCTTTAGCTTTTGCAGCGGGTGCAATGATTTATGTCGTAGTGGAGGAATTGATTCCAGAAGCGCAACAAACACTTTCCAGTAAACGACACTATGCCGTTTTCGGTGTCATGTCTGGCTTTATTATCATGATGATTTTAGATGTAGCACTTGGATAAAATGATATATCATTTAGTAAAACAAAAAAAGAGGCAGAAAATTTCTGTCTCTTTTTGTTTTTGTTGAAAGGGAATTAGTAGTATTTTCTTTGTTGCGTTGCGCGAGTGATCCAACGGACTAACCAAATCGCAATGGCTGCTGGAATCAATAATTTGATACCTAACCATAGCAAGCTGCTGATTACGCTAACGAATAGGCTGAGGACAAAGCTAGCTACGACTAAACCGATAACCAATAGGATGATCGTTTGGAACGCATTTCTTTTTTGCATGTTGATCGCCTCTTTTCTCTATTTGGTAAACTTCTCACTAGAAGCTTCACTTGTTCTTTTCGATAAAATAAGTATAGCAAGGATTTTTTATGATGACCTCCACCTAGAGGCCGATTTCTACTTGCTACTTTGGTGTGAAAAGGTTGCTTTTTTATCCTTTTTACGAATAAAATGAAGCGAAAGGAGAGGAAAGTCATGCCGAAAAATCGACTAGAAGCCTTTACAGATGCAGTAATCGCCATCATCATGACGATTTTAGTACTGGAGCTACATGAACCACATTCAGATACCTTTCAAGCATTGATGACACTTGCTCCACGCTTTCTTATCTATATCATTAGTTTTTTCACTTTAGGTATTTACTGGAATAACCATCATCACTTGTTTCAAGCCGTTCATAAGGTCAATGGCCGAGTGCTGTGGGTGAATAGCTTTTTTATTTTTTTCCTATCGCTGTTTCCTTTTGTTACATCATGGATCAGCGAATACAGTAACAGCCTTGTCCCTGAAATCACCTATGGCGTGGTGATATTAGGTGCTAATCTCACCTATTACGTGTTAGCACGGACATTAGTGGCCTCAGAAGAAGACGAAAAAGCATCCATCAAAGAGCTGTTCGGTAATTACCGTAAATCATATTTATCGATAGGCTTGAACGTTGTAGGACTGATACTGGGAGTTTTGGTTGCGCCAATTGCCGTACTATTGGTCAATGTCGTGATCTTGGTTGCTTGGTTGATCCCAAGTCGTAAAATTGAAGCCTACTATCGTTAACTACCTAGCTAAAACGTACAACAAAAGACATGTAAGAGTGAAAGGCGTAATTCCTCACTCTTACATGTCTTTTGTTGTATAAACGTCGAACTGGTTTATCAGTCATTTGGAGGAAATTTAATAGAAAAATAAGTAAAATACAAAAAAACAATCGAAATTTTAAGGCATACTAGTGGTTAAAGAGGGATGTCGTATGAGAAAAAGGGAAAAATTTTATCCAGCCATCGTGACAAGTGTCATTACCATACTTATTTATGTAGAGCAATCGAGAGGGAGTCTGCTAGTTCTCTTATTGTCAATTTTACTTACGTTAATCGTCACGCTCAAAGGATGATCAGTCATTCAAAGAACATCTACAGTTTTCTGTGGACAAGCAGAGAGAAACGGCAAGTTATCCACTGTGGATAACTTGGTGGGACACTCAAATTTCAGGAATAACAATAACTTTTGTTAGGTTCTGTTATTTTAAATAACGCAAGAGAAAATAAACACATAAACTGGTTAATAATTTATTGGAAACAATGCAAAAAAATAAACTGAAACAAGAGAATGAATGCTCGTTTCAGTTTGTTAACTGGTGTCCATAGATCAATATCAATGTACCCTGGGAGGGTATGAGAAAGATCGATATCAACGTGTGTTGTAAGGATCTCCTTCTGGGGGTACATTATTTTTATAGGCAAAGTAATGATCATTTTTCTTAGCAATGCCAAATGTATCAGAGACATGAATGTTTTGTGGAGAGAATTTTATTGCTGGAATCGAGAACGATTGTTCTTTTGGATCAGTCACTCTGATTTCAAAAGATAGTTCGTCTTCCTCTTCTTTTGTTAGTATGATATGTGGTGTATCATTAAAATTGATTTCTGTAACTTCGTAGATGCCTAAAAAATCGACTGAATCACCAATGCTTTTCAATAACTGCTTTTTTGTTGGAACATATTCCATTTTAATTTCGTCATTTTGGGTCATTTCAGCTTTGGAGGTAACATCTCGAACAGGAGAATTCAAAAAATGAACAAAAGAAAATAAGCCGACACATCCAAATAAACTACTAATGATCAAAATAATTTTCTTCATTTCCTTACTTCTATCCTTTCTAGATTCTCCAACTTATGTGTTTGATTTAAAATCAATAAAACTTTATGTAACAATAAATTTGTATCATTTTTTGTTATTAAAAATGATTTCTTTCATAGTATAAATTTAAAATACAAAAAAATAAAGTAGATTTCCTAAATTCTTTGCGTAGATGAAAAGCTTTTAATTTTAGAATAGTGAAAACTCGCTTGTTTATTACAAATAATGGTGGTTATTATTAATTAACTATAATAATATGATCGTTATTTAATAATTTATAATAAATTCTGCTTGTTTAACCTATGAAAATTGGTGTTATACTAGACAAAGTAAACTCGTTTTGATTTTTCTTTGAAAAAACTCCTTTCACATCCAATAGTTGATCGATTTCTTTGATCTTCATCTAAATAGACAAGACATCCTTAAGGCGAAAACGATTTTTATACACATTTCAAAATAAGGAGGTTTTTTATGGTTAAATCCTATTTTACATTTAACAAAATCCAAGATAATCCATATCGTATCATGAACTTGATGGTGTTGATCTTTCTCGTTTTATGGATTGGCTACATCAAACACAATTTTTTGATATCAAGTTTCTCCTCTCTAGGGATCTTTACATTCTTTTACTACCAGAACAGTCCAATGAAGCAATTATTAAAGCGCATGTTTTTGATTGGCTGTGGCTTATTACTGGCATTTACATTAGGGTTGTTGTCTACTTATGTCATCTGGCTTGAACCCTTTGCTGTTGGCGCCGTGGCGTTTTTCAGCCGTTTTATTTTACGTTTGTTTCATATTTCTAAACCCGGAGGCTTATTCTTTGCGATGTTAGCGGCGATGGGTACGAGCATGTCGATTCCGCTTTCCCATTTGCCGACAGCAGCTACTTTTTTCTTCATGGGTGTTGTATTCTCCCTGATTGCCGCATTTCTTACGAAGAAATTGGATTCACGTCCAGAACAGGAAGTGATCAAGGTATCACTGAAGGAACGGTTTCATCAAGAACCTTTAGTGATCATTGATTCGATTTTTTATAGCGCGGCATTGTTTCTCTCAGTCTACGTAAGTCATGGCTTGAATATGAAAAACCCTTATTGGCTGACACTGTCTTGCGCCTCGATTTTATTAGCGGAAAATCTAGATGCCATGAAACATCGACAAGTTCAATATTTGATCGGCTCGATGCTAGGATTATGTTTATCTGCGGTGCTATCATTGATCCCGTTTACGCAGCTTGAAACAATAGGCTTGATTACTCTTCTTTATGGCATTTCACAATTTCTAGTCGCTAGAAACTACGCAGTAGCGAATATCTTCTTGAATCCCATGGCCTTGATGCTTTCGACACTGGTCAGGAACACCTATTTGATCTCATTGATCGAGTATCGTTTTATCGGTATCGTCATCGGCAGTTTCATCGGTCTAGGTGTCGCTTGGGTGATGAATATCGGTTTACAACATTATTTAGCAGTTGTCAAAGAAAAATACGAAGCATAAAAAAAGAAAGGCGGTCACGACACTGAGGTCGGATCGCTTTTCTTTTTTGATTGTTAAAGCTGTTCGCCATTCGTTTCAATCACTTTTTGGTACCAAGCAAAAGAATCTTTTTTCAGACGTTGCAAAGTTCCTTTGCCGGTATTATCTTTATCGACATAGATCATGCCGTAGCGTTTTTCCATTTCACCGCTGCCAAAGCTGACGATATCGATGATTCCCCAAGGCGTATAGCCTAATAAAGGAACACCATCTTCGATCACTGCTTTTTTCATTTGTTCGATATGTTCTTTTAAATAATTGATTCGGTAGTCATCATGGATCTCGTTTGAATCGGTCAACTGGTCGTATGCGCCGAAACCATTCTCAACGATAAATAGCGGAAGATCGTAGCGTTGATATACGGTATTCAATACATAGCGCAACCCGACAGGATCAATGGGCCATCCCCAATCAGAAGCAGTGATATAAGGATTTTTAACAAGTTTAGCGGAAGGAATATCTTCTGTTTGATTGCCCTCTACGTCAGGAAGTGTTGTGATCGTTCCCGACATATAGTAGCTAAAACCGATATAGTCAACTGTTCCTTCACGTAAGAGTTGTCGTTCGTTTTCACGGATATCGATCGTAATCCCTTTTTGTTCCCAGTATTTCGTCGTGTAGGTAGGGATTTCGCCACGGACATGAACATCACTGTAGAAGAAGCGACGTTCGTTCGCTTTGACTGAAGCGATCATATCTTCTGGCGCACAAGAATAAGGATAGATTGGGACATAAGCCATCATACAGCCGATCTGAAAATCAGGATTGATCTTTTTCCCTTCGCTGACAGCCCAAGCACTGGCAATTAGTTCGTTGACTCCTGCTTGGAAGACTAACGCTTCTTTATCTTGACCCTCTTCGATGATCATCGCAGAATTGGTCCAAACATGTACTGGTTCTTGCCCATCTGCTTGGTTATTGATTTCATTGAAGGTCATCCAATAAGTGACTTTGTCTTTGTAACGTTCAAAGACACACTTGGCAAATTTTACAAATAAAGGAATAACCGCTTTATTGGCAAAGCCACCGAAATCTTCATAAATGGCATAAGGAATCTCAAAATGAGACAACGTAACGACTGGCTCAATTCCATTTTTTAAACACTCATCGAAAAGATCATCATAAAATTTTAACCCTTGTTCATTTGGTGTTTCTTCTTGACCAGTAGGAAAAATGCGACTCCATGAAATCGAGGTACGTAGACATTTTAATCCTAGTTCTTTAAATAATTGGATGTCTTCTTTGTAGCGATGATAAAAATCAATCGCTTCGTGATTTGGATAATATTCTCCTTCAAGGATGCCTTTAGTGATTTTTCGAGGAATCCCATTTCCGCCAGCAGTCATAACGTCAGCGATACTTGGGCCCCGTCCATCAATATTCCAAGCGCCTTCTGCCTGGTGAGCAGCGATCGCGCCACCCCATAAAAAATCTTTTGGTAATTCTCTAAGCATAATAAATCCTCCTACGATTATTCTGTACGCTGTGCGCGGTTCGAAGCAATGACAAAAGGTAGATAGATCAAAATGGAGATGGCTAAACATAGAATCCCGATAACGATCCCCATGATGTTACCACCCGTTCCTAAAAACAAATTGATGATTCCGGGTGTGGTCCACGGTAAACCAATCGCCGGTGAGGGCATGATCGGCCATACTACTGTAACGAAATAACCAACAAGAATATTGACCATTGGTGTTAGAACAAACGGAATGATCATGATTGGATTCAAGACGATCGGTAAACCAAAAATCATCGGTTCATTGATTTGGAAAATACCTGGTACGAAAGATAGTTTGGCAATTTCTCGATGTTCGGGTCTTCTTGACGCAATAAAAATCGCAATGATCAAGCCTAGGGTCATACCAGTACCACCCATATTCGCAAACATATCGTTCAAGATGCCCCAAGTTTCTTTGAAAGGGACGTCCCACAGTGAACCGCCATCATTGATAAATTGTAGATTGGCTAAGTCTTGTTCGGTAAAGATCGCTGAACGAACAGCATTCAACGTGTTTGGACCATGGATACCGATAGAAAATAGCAGCGTTTGGATAAAAGCTAAAAGAAGTACGCCAACCACATTTCCACCTAGATCGCGCAAAGGCGTCTGAATACCGGCATAAATCAACTCGTTAATCCCTTCTGGTGCAATCATCAAGACGAAGAAATTGATCAAAGCTGCCATAGCAACGATGATGATGATCGGAATCATACCAGAAAAAGAACGAGAAACAGCTGGTGGAACAAGTTCTGGCATCTTGATTTGTAATTTTTTGACTTTGAATAATTTCGGTAAGAATTCTCCGACTAAGCAAGCGACGATCATCGCCACGAACAAACCTTGAGCCCCTAAATATTGCGTGGAGATAACGTTCATCTCGTCGACCGAAAAAGAAGTAGGGTAGAAGATCATAAAGCAAGCGACACTCGTTAATCCAACTAAGGTGGCATCCGCTTCAAAGTGTTTCGCCAAAAGCTGAGCGACTAAAAACGCAATAAACAAGCTCATGATGTTGATCGTTCCGTTGGCTACAGAAGCAAGGACTTGTTGGGCGCTTTCTAAATTTGGAAAGATACGTGAAAGTTGAAATAATTGCACGATAAAGCTATCTTTTGAAAATAAAATATTATTGACTAAGATCACTAATGATGAAGAAATCGTCAATGGAAAAATAAGCATAAATGCATCTCGTACGGCTGCAATGTGTCGCTGGTTGTTTAACCGTGTTGCAATCGGAACAAGACTTCGATCTAATAAATCATTGAATTTTTGCATAAGAATAACACCTTTCGCTATATGATGCATTCATTATAGCGAAAGGTGCAAAAGAAAAGTAAGCGCATTCTTATTTAGGATAAAAATTTGGAACAATGAAAATTATTTCGTGGGAGGAACGTAGTGTTCCAAGTCGCTTCTATTGGCAGGTTGATTCCTCTAGGTAACCGATCAGTGTTTCAAGAATTGCCATGGCAGGCAGTTGGCTAGTCAAATCAAGAAAGATATCTTTGCGTTCTTCTTTGATGGCATAGTCGATCGAATAATCACACAACTGTGCCAATGAACTTTCTTTATGCGCAGTAATACAATATTTATGCACGCTATCAGCATGAGCTAATCCTGAAATGACTTCGATCAGTTCTTTTGTTTCACCTGAAACACTCAAAAAGACCAACGCATTTTTTTGATCCTTACGCAAAAAACTACGAATGGGATAAGTCAGTTCATCTAAACTGATACAAAAATAACCGATATTTGCTAATTTTCGTGCGACATATTGTGCTAATGCCCCTGAAGCACCCATGCCCATGAACAGAATAAAATCCGCTTGCTGCAATGTTTTTGCCATTTTTTTGATTTGATATTCAATGTCGGGATGAAAAATCGTCATGTTCAACTGACTGATTCGTTCCTCTAGCTTGACTTGTTTTTCATCTGTTTCATAGTGGGCTTTTTCTAAATGATTTTTGATATAAAAACGAAACTCCGGAAATGAATCAAAGCCAACTTTTTGGATAAAGCGAAAGACTGAGGTCGAAGAAACATGCGCATCTGTCGCGATGTCTCGTACCCGCATATAAGGTATTTTCTCGAGGTTATTAACGATAAATCGATAAATCTCTTGTTCGACAGAAGACAATTTATTTAAGCTGAGATTTTCAAAGATAGCCATGCGTTCACCTCAAGATTCTTTTTATTTAGAGTATAGCATGATGAGAAGGGATTTTGTAAGAATTCTTGAAAGGAGATAGGGACTACTCGCTAAATCGCTTCTCTAATTTCTGTTGATGGTGATGAATGATTTCTTCAAAGGTCAGTCCATATTTATCAGCAAGAATCAGCACATTATCCAGCACATCGCCCAATTCCTCCATCAGATTTTCTTTGTAAAATTCGGTTGTTTGTACAGACTCATCCGGGCGATCTCTGCCGATTTCGAGACTTCGAACCGCTCTTGATACTTCGCCAACTTCTTCTGTTAAAAAGCCGATACGGATAAATGGATCGTAGTCGTACCAATTTCTTTTTTTATAAAATTCAACTACCCATTTATTATAATCTTTGATATTCATGTTGAGGATAACCACCTTTCAATTATATAATAGCATAAGCTGTAAAAAACTTGAGAGGGGTCACGGCGATGAATATTGCAGTATATTGCGGAGCAAGTAAGGGGAATTCCCCAGAGTATGAACGAGTGACGAGAAAATTAGGTGAGTGGATCGGCAGTAATGAGTATCAGTTAGTTTATGGCGGTGGCAATGCGGGCTTGATGGGGATCATTGCTGATTCAGTGCTTGAATCTGGTGGGAAAGTAACAGGGATCATGCCGGACTTTCTAGCAAAACGAGAACTCGCTAAAAAAGATGTCACCTCTTTGATGATCGTTTCGACCATGCACGAACGGAAACAAAAGATGATTGAATTATCAGATGTCTATATCGCTTTACCCGGTGGACCTGGAACGGTTGAAGAGATTACGGAAGTGATTTCTTGGGGAAGGATCGGACAGCATGTCAATCCATGTGTGTTGATGAATCATCAAGGTTTTTTCGATCCACTGAAGCAACAGTATCAAGCCATGGTCAATCAAGGCTTTTTGACTAAAGAAGATTTCGATAAAATTTTGTTTGCGAACACATTGACAGAAATCCAGCCGTTTGTGGATCAGTATGTTCCACCGAAAATCAGGGAGTATAAATAAACGGTTACTGGAATAATTTTTACAGAAAAAAATTTTGTCTATCATTGTTATTTAGAAACTCTGCTGATCAATGTTGGAACATTCCTGTAGAAATTTGACAATTACGAGTATATTCTATAGGATATATTTATAAATTCAACAGAAAAAGGTGATGAATCCGGCATATCAGATGTTATAAAATCAGTAACATGGATATGACTGGAAGCGAGTAAATAAAATCAATTCAATAGGTAAAAAATTGAGCTGAGATCCAGCTTTATTTAGCGTACCTATGTATTTGATTTTATTTTACTCGCATCTTCGCCTTATGCAGGGAAGCCGTAGAGTAAAATCTACGGCTTTTTTCTTTTGTTTGAATTTATAAAAAAGAATGAGGAGATGGATACAATGATTGAAACACTTTTAAGCAAACCAACACTTTATCAACAAACGAAAGGAGCTTTTTGGGATGATCGACACATCTCGAAGCAAATGCTTCAAGCGCACCTTGATCCTGAATTTGAAGGGGCAAGTCGAAAAGCCCAATTCATCGATGAATCTGTTCGTTGGATCAATCAAATGCTCAAACCAGAAGACTATCCGACATTACTGGATATCGGCTGTGGTCCAGGGATCTATGCAGAAAAATTTAGTCAGTTAGGTTATCAAGTGACGGGGCTTGATTTTTCTAAACGATCCATTTCTTACGGTAGAAAATCTGCGGAAAGCCAACACTTACCGATCACTTACCATTATGCGGACTATTTAAAGATGGATTTAGGCAAACAATACGACATCATCACGATGATCTATTGTGACTTTGGCGCATTAGCAATGAGTGATAGAAAGAAATTATTGGAAAAGATTTATCAGCATTTAAAACCAACAGGAAAAGTTTTATTGGATGTCTTTTCTATGGCAAGCTATCAACTGTTTGAAGAAAAACAAGTATGGGATACTTGTCCAGACGGAGGTTTTTGGACAGCAGAACCTCACGTTGCATTGCAGTATAATACAAAATACAATGAACGAGTCACTTTAGAACAAACAACGATTCTTACTGCAAATGAATTCAAAAATTATTATTTGTGGATGACGTATTTTACAAAGGAAACGTTGCAAGCCGAAATGGCGGCTTCGGGTTTTGCTGTCTGTGGTTTTTTTGGTGATGTAAAAGGGACTGACTATGAAGAGGATTCGCCAACGTTAGCAGTATTGTTAGAAAAGAAAGGGTAACGAATTTCTTTTGAATTTGAAATAGCAAAGATCGTCCTTAAGAGGCAAGTAGAAATCCCCAAAAATCTTTCGTTTGATTTTTGGGGATTTCTTTTTTGCGGAGATTTGTGATCAGCATGATTCGATCGTCTCAACATGAGAGGAGATTTGAATGAATTTATTGGCAAAATTTTTATTCTCCTTATCATGGGAGGTGAATAAAATGATTTTATTCTTACGTACGTCAATGAGTGTTTTGAAGATAGCATCCGCAGAGTCTTTATCAATACTACTCGTGCTTTCATCTAGAATCCAGATCCTGCTGTCTTGGAGCATCATACGGGCAATGAACACGCGTTGTTTTTCTCCGCCAGAAAGATTTGCGCCATTGTCAATGATCAAAGAATCCCAGTCTTTATTTTTAAAAATCGGTGCAAGCAGGGATGAATTTCTCAGTTCTTCTTTTTTTTCATCTGAAATCGGCTGACCGAGAGTGATGTTGTATTCAAGTGTATTTGAAAAGAGCAGCGTGGTTTGAGAAAGATAAGTCATCTGTTCTCTGATGAAACTCAAGTCCAGTTGTTCAATCGGCAACTCATTGATAAAGAGATACTTGCTTTCATAAAAACCTAAGATTGCTTTTATGAGGGTCGATTTTCCAGAACCTGAAGGACCTTCGATATAACAAATATCGCCTAAATGCAACGTTTCAGTTAACGATAAATGGATTCTTTTGGCATTTGATGCCATCGTGATTTGCGGATTGGCAAATCTGATGCTGGTGATCTGATCGATGGCTGTGCCAGAGGACCTCTCTTGGTGTAATTCTAAGTTTTCTTGAACAAATTGTTGATTCGCTACGACCGTTCGATAATCGACATTGATCTTTGATAAATCAGAAAGTGCCGTGAAGAAAATAGGCATCAAAATACTGACGACCATCATATTGTTCAACTGAAGTTGCTGATTATAGACTAAGTAGCTGATCGTGATAAAAATAATATTTTGAGAAAGCTGATTGATAAATGAAACCGTGTAACTAGTGATCTGAGCGAATTTATTTGTTGCTGCCAAGCTTGTATACATATTTTTGAGTGTATTTGAAGTTAGTTGTTTGACGGTATCAAAGCTAGGTAACATCTTAAATTGTTCGGGATTACCTAAGAGCAAAATCAAATCTTTTTGCGCATGAGCATTTTCATCTTGCATCGTTTTGATTCTTACATTCAGTGTTTTATTAATAAAGAGATAAGAAAAAAGATTAATTGGGATCAAAAGAAGAGTGATTAGGAAGATAACTGAATCGAGTGAAAAAAAGATACCTAACACAATGAGAATAGAGATGGCCGATTTCAGTACTAAAAAGAAACTTGTTGTCATAAACAGATAAGTCGTATCCACAATTCGAAACATTCGACTGACTAGATTTCCTGATTCTAACTTGATGTATTTCTCAAATTTCAAGGTATATACGTTAGCTAATAAATCAAAAAATGAGTTCAAATTGAATTTTTTTGCAAAATTTTCTCGATAAATGATCAAACCAACTTGAAAAATATAAGAGAGTGACATGGCACCGATTATTAGGAAAATAATAGGAAAAATAGCATTAATTTCATAACTATTGATACTATTTAAGATAAATGGCGCAATCAAAGTGGTTAGTACGGTTACTAAGACTAATAACATTGATATAAATAGGTAAGTATAACCTTTTTTTGTGAGAAACTTCATTTTTTATTACACTCCTTGAGTACATGATTGACAAATGATTATAAAGAATATTATACTTTATTTAGGAAAAAAAGTGAATATTTCGTTTTCTCTTTTTTTCATAGTTTGAGGTTATGTAATGTACAGAGAAACTGTTATAAAACTTAATGGATTGTCTGTTGTTCCATGATCTTTTGCTGACGTTCGTCATCAATACATAAAATAAAGGAGGGGTGCAAATGTTTAAAAAACCTGAGTTGAAGAAAATTACAGGTACTTATGCCGCACCATGTTCTTGTGGTATTATCGCAGGTCAAGGATCGTAAGTGAGAATGAGACAAGGTCAACCTGTCTTGTCTCGAGAAATAAGCTGAGGATTACGAGAATTGTTTGTGCAATTTTTGTAGTTCTCAGCTTTTTTGAAAAGGTTTTTATTTCCAGTGTTCGCCGTTTTTAGAAAGGAAAAAGCGGGTGAGTACTTATTTTACGTGGTAGAAATGAGTTTTTCGGCTTAAAAAATGAGGTGATCTTATTCGAATCAATGATAATCTTTATGCCTATCAGTTCAATGAAGAATTTATTGTACATAATGTCTCGCGAAGTACGTGGATATTAGTGGATCAAGAAGAATTAAGCAAAATAAGAAAGCAAGATTACATGAATTTAAGAACAGCAACTCAAAAAAAGATGAATCTTTTTCAAATCCTTTTAGATGACCCATTAGAAGTAGAAAAAGCTACCTATACGATACCGGAAACCGCTTATTTGGTGATGACACATCGTTGCAATTTGAAATGTGTTTACTGCTATGCGGAAGCCAGTCCTGAAAAGGAGTATGAAGATAGTTTAAGTTTTATTGAATGGATCGATGTACTCAATCAATTGAAAGATTGTGGCGTGAAGAATATTGTCTTCACTGGAGGGGAGGTCGGTTTAAGTAAAGATGCATTAAAATATATCGACTATGCCAAAAAAATTGGTCTATCTATCGGCTTGATCACCAATGGCACATTGTTACGAAATGCCAATGATGCAGCATTTTTAGCGGAACGATGTGATTCGATCACCATCAGTTTAGATTCGATCGATCAAGTGGAAAATGACAAAAATAGAGGAAAAGGCTGTTATCGCCTCGCAATGAGAGGAATCCAAAATCTATTGAACTTGAAATATCCTAACATTTCAGTCAATACGATTATTACAAATAACAATTTTGAGAATATTGACGAAACCATTCACTTTTTAAAGAAGAATCATATCAATTATAAATTAGGAGGCTTTAGCGAGCTAGGACGTGCAAAAATGGCAGAGATTTCCTTGACTGAGAAGGAAAGAGTGGCAATCGAGTTAAAAGAAAAGAACGAGACCCGCTCTCCTTTTTTAAAACCTTTTTCAATCAAGGAGTCATGCGGTCTGGGTGTTGGAGAATTTGCAATCAATCCTGTAGGCGATATCTTTGCCTGTAAGCTTTTAGAAACCGCTGATTACAAACTGGGAAATATCAGGGAAAAGCAACTTAGTGCTATTTTTGATGAAGAGAACATTGAATTGATTCGCTCTCAAAGCATTGATCGATTATCAAAATGCACCGACTGCTCATTCCGATATTTATGTGGTGGCGGATGTCGAGCGCATCATTATTATGCAACGAACGATATCCATGGTGTAGATGATGCGGAATGTACCTTGATCAAGGAAACCTTAAAGCATCAAATGGTTCGCAGCTGTACCAATGAATAACGAAAAGAGTGAGAGATATGAAACTTAGCGAGAATATCACTTATGAAAAAATGGGTAATGATCTATATATCATGATTGAAGATGAACGTTTTATATTGGACAATGAGGTATCAATCGACGTGTTTGATTTGCTAAAGGATGAGTGTACAAAAGAGAAAATAAAAGCCTTTGTGCGAAATAAATATCGTCTAGATCAAGAATTTACAGATGCTGAAAAAGATGGGTATGTAGAAGAATTTTTAGCTGTACTCAAGATGAATGGAATCATTACAGAAACTTGACCATCGTTTAATCGAAAAAAATAAGCAGAAGCCCATAAAATCGTTGGGCCTCTGCTTATTTTTTTCGAGGCAGAACAGTTTTGCTCTGACCTCTCTTGTGGCTACTAAATGTGGCACGTCATGCACATTATATGGATGCCATACACTAGAATTACTTCCCCAAATAATTTTTAGTGCTACTTCTTTTCATCCATATTAGTTGTATTCGGATAGTCTTCATTCGCTCGTTTATCAACAATCTGTTTTTTGTTACAATATAAGATAACGAATAAATCAATATTTTATAACTTATGTAACTATCCGTTATCCAGAGTATAGCATCTTTCGCTGATGTACATTTACTTATTTTTTTCTAATTGAATAAAAATAGGATAGGGAAAAATTCTTTTTGTAAAAAAATATTTATATGTTAACGATACAAAAAACGAAAACAAATGAGTAGAAGGTTTGCGATCTGTTTGTGACAAGCATCATCGTATTTTTCAATTTTTAATGGTACAGAAATAAAAACAGATTATATTTATTGGTGAGTAAAAAAGTTGCTTTTTGCTTCCATTTAATGGATTATAAAAACAGAAGATTTTGCATTTGCCTTGCTTTTTTATAAAAGTAAAGCAATCTTTGGTAAACAGTGGAATTGATACAGTTTTTTTCTTTGTATTAATTTTGGGAATTGCTTTATAGACTGGAGGAAAAATGTGATTGAGCTAGTAAATGTGTCGAAGCAATATGATAAGACCAAGTCGCTGCATCAAATCAGTTTTACAGTAGAACAAGGAGAAGTGATCGGGATCGTTGGTAAAAGCGGTTCTGGCAAATCGACTTTATTACGCTTATTGAATTTGATGGAAACGCCTACTGAAGGCACGATCAAGCTAAATGGTGTAGACGTCCAGTCGTTATCAAAAAAAGAATTGCGGCAACAGCAACAAAAAATAGGCATGATTTTTCAACATCATAATTTGCTTGAAAACCTACGTGTCTATCAGAATGTCGCACTTCCTTTAAGACTGCAAAAGAAGAAAAACCCTAAAAAAATCAATGACTTATTAGATTTTGTTGGGATGAGTCATAAAGCAGATAGCTATCCGGTCAAACTCTCTGGTGGCGAAAGACAACGGGTTTCGATCGCAAGAGCGTTGAGTAGAGATCCGCATTTGTTACTTTGTGATGAGGCCACCAGTTCTTTAGATGAAGAAAATACAGAGAGTGTCGTTCGTTTACTACATAAAACACACGAAGAGTTCCAACCGACTATTTTTTTTGTTAGTCATGAACTTGAAACCGTTAAACGCTTATGTAAACGAATCTTGGTCATGGAGAATGGCCATCTGATCGGTGAATTGACGAATGACCCGCAACAGTATGAGGAAGAGGATCTAACCTATTTTGAAAAAATAAAAAGGAGTTTGTCTGATGAACCTACCAACAGCACTTATTGAATATTGGCCGTCTTTAATCAATAGTTTGAAAGAAACTGGCATCATGATGGCTATTTCCATGTTCGTTTGTGTGTTGGGAGGATTGCCAGCAGGCTTGGGCTTGTACTTGACGAATCCTAAGGTCAGAAGGACAAAAGGGGCCCATCCTTGGTTATACTGGTTACTCAATTTCATCGTGACTGTCGTTCGCTCGTTTCCTTACCTCCTGTTAGTGATTGCTTTGATCCCAGTGACACGCGCGATTTTAGGAAGGGCGTTTGGTCCAGTTCCTTCATCCATTCCTCTGAGCATTGTCGCAGTAGCGATTTTTGCTCGTTTAGTTGAACAAGTATTGTTAGATGTACCTGAAGAAATCTATGCGCTGTCAAATTCATTAGGTGCCTCTCGGTTTCAATATATCTGGCATTTTTTATTTGTCGAAGCACGAAGCGGCTTAGTGTTAGCTTATACCACGACGACAGTCAGTATGATTTCTTTTTCCACTGTCATGGGCGTCGTAGGTGGCGGCGGAATTGGGGATTTTGCTGTACGTGTAGGTTACCAACGGTATGAATATGGTGTGATGTATGTTGCCATTGTGATCATGATCGCTTTGGTCTTCATTTTGCAAATGTTAGGAAATTTTGTTGCACAATCATTAGATAAACGAAAGTAGGAGAAAAATCATGAAAAAGTTTTATTTATTCACGTTAGCTTTAGCAAGTGTACTTGTCTTAGCAGCCTGTGGGGGAAGCAATGAGACAGAAGAAAGCAAGAAAGAAATCACTGTAGCCGTGCAATTGGAATCATCAAAAGATATTTTAGAAATTGCCAAAAAAGAAGTAGAAAAATCAGGATATACGATCAATATCATGGAAGTCAGTGATAACGTTGCTTATAATGATGCGGTGCAACATAATGAAGCAGATGCAAACTTTGCACAACATGAGCCATTTATGGAACGCTTCAATCAAGAAAAAGATGCGGATCTAGTAGCTGTTCAACCAATCTATTATTTTGCGGGCGGGTTTTATTCCAAAGAATATGATGATGTGAATGATTTGCCAGAAAATGCGAAAGTGGGTATCCCTAGCGATCCAACAAATGAAGGTCGTGCGTTAGCGATTTTGAATGAGAATGGCGTTATTACATTGAAAGATGGTGTCGGCTTTGATGGGACAGTAGCAGACATTGTAGAGAATCCTAAAAATCTAAATTTTGAAAGTATCGATCTTTTGAATTTGGTCAAAGCTTATGATGAGAGTGATATCGCTATGGTTTTCTGTTATCCAGCTTATCTAGAACCAGCAAACTTGACGACAGCAGATGCTTTATTACTAGAGGATGAAGAAGCAAGCAAACATTATGCATTGCAATTAGTTACTCGAGAAGAAGAAAAAGACAGCGAGAAAATCAAGGTATTGAAAGAAGCAATGACAACACCAGAAGTCGCTGACTATATCAAGAACAATACAAAAGGTTCAAATATCCCAGCATTTTAAACAACGGGCGAACTATAACAAATAATGATGTAAGTAACAGCGTGGCTTGTTATGTACAAATGAATCGTCCTTATTGGGTGATTTCTATAATCAAAGTGAAAAAGATACGACATTCGGTCGTATCTTTTTATTTTATCTGAAAAAATATATGGACCAATTTACATGATAAATCCGCATTCTTTTGGTCAGTACGCATTGTTTCTTCAAGTTATTTTACAGTAGGCGTTTTTATTTTTTTGTTATGTATCCAAAAATATATTTTTTCAGAAAAAAATGTTTTTTTATTGTCTCATTTTTCAGTTAGTATTTTTAGAGGGCGAGATAGATTATGTTTTACAGTTCACTGTATAACGAACTATTCGCTACAAAAAAATCTATAAGGAGCTTGAGATGAAAAAAAACAATTTGAAAAAAATTGCAGCAGCAAGCATGTTACTACTTACATTAGGAGGACCAGCGGTAACATTTGCGACAAGTCAATCAACAGGTGACTTGGCCAGTATCAGTAGTCAGGTAGAAGAGCAGTTAGCAATTAAAAACGGTGATTTCAATGATGGATTGAACAACTGGATCGTATCGAATCCAGGGACACAAAATCCGAAGATCGAAGAATTAAATGGAAATAAGTACGTGGTCGCAACATATGGAGAAAACATTCATCAATATTTGACATTGAAGCCAAACACGACCTATACATTTGGTTATGATGTCGCAGGAAGTGCTGATTTCCCAGCGAAAGTTGAATTCGGTACGATGAATCATGATGAAGGATTCGTTTCATTAGAAGAAACAGCCCACAACAACGAGAACTGGACACGCAGAGAATTTACGTTTACGACACCTGCAACAGAAAATACATACATTCTTCGTTTTTCTTCAACAGGAAACGGTTGGGCAAAATTTGACAATATCCAAGTAGAACCAGAAAAAACAGAAACGAACTTATTGACTGTAGGTACACAAGATCGTGAAGCGTATGCGTATTTAAACTTAGATTCAGAACGTTTCAATAGCTCAGAAAGATTGATGGTTTACGTGGATGGCCGCTATCATTTTGAAACATACAAAGGCAAAGCTTACTATTCCTTCACAAGTAAAAAGGATGGCGGAACTCAAGTCCGTCGTAGTATTTCCGGAGTCAAAGGACAAGTGATCGAAGTATATACTGCACCAAACTCACCTGGTCATAGTTCAACAGGCAAGCGTTTATTAGAGTCGATCACGTTAGAAGAAGATTTAGCAGTTGACACTTCTTTATTAGATCATGCGGTAAAGAACATCAAATTATCAGGAAGCCGACTAGATATTGATTTCGATCGTGCAAGTTTTGAAGGAAAAAATCGAATGATGATCTATAAAAACGGCAAATACATTGCTGAAGTCTACAAAGGCAAAGCATACTATTCATCTGTACGTGAGAAGTTAACTGATAGTATCAAAGTAAGTAAATCTTCTGATTTTAAATCCGGAGATGTGATTTCAGTGGAACTACGCAGCGGCACTCCTGGTGGTTCGGCTAAGTTGATCCAAGTATTAGCAACATTTGAAGTAGAATAGAGAAAGAGTAGTGTCTTGTCCTGAGCCGTAAGCTAGAAAATTGAAAAGTATGTTTATCTTTTATCATTTTTTCGTTTAGTGTTGAAGGTCAACTTCTGGCACACCGTTTATTCGGTGTTAGGTGGGTGAAACATATTCTTAAAATAAGGCGGTAGCTATGAATTCTTTCATGGTTACTGCCTTATTTTTTGATTACTTAGGAGAAAATGTAGCCGTCATGTAATTTTCAGAGAATACCTCATTTACTCGTGCGTTTACCTGAGATACGTTACAATGTTATTGTAATGAAAAAGGAGGGCGTATGGTTATGAAATCTTCAATGGTATTAATTATGGTAGCTGTATTTATTCTTACTGGATGCGGTGGAAAAACAAATGATGAGAAAAGTGCTTCTTCAGACTATTCGACAGAGGAAACACAGGAAACAGCTTCGTCGTCTCAAGTAGCAACGAGTGAATCTAGCAGTCAATCGGCTGAAACTTCTACTAGCACTAGTTCAACTATCACGACAACAACCTCTTCTGAAATGATCGAAGAGACAAATCCCTTAGCCGGTTATACGGATGATCAAATCGAGTATGCCAGAGTTTGGTTGACGATCATGGGAACCAACTACAAGTCTGATCTCGCGAACAATGAATTTGAGCTTAATGTCCGACGTGCGCCAGCAGGATTACCGATCAATCCTTATGATGAAAGTAGTTTGACGTTTCCGAATGAGACAGTCATGATATCAGGAAAATATGGCTATCAAAGTGGTATCGTTTACTCCAGTAATCACGATGGCTCAATCACCTACTATCCTGTACCAAGTCATTTCCAACAGCCAGATGATCAAGCTATTTTGAAGGAAGAAGAACAAAATATACTCAATAATGCACAACGGATAAATATCCCTACCGGTAATCCTGAAGATATCAAGGAATTGATCCGTGTGATGAACATCGAAAATTAATGTGTCACTGGAAGCTTGAATTTGATTGAACGAAAATCTTGACTATTCGGGTTAAGTAAATCACGTAGATAATAGTATTCGATATTAATTGTTTGAACGTTAGTGTTTTTCATCTCTTCGTCTAATACAAAGTAAGCTTGGACAACTCCTGTAGAGCCTATTTCCAAAGCATCAGTTGCCGGCTGATCATCTGGTTGGTTCTGTAATGTAGGATCGACATGGATATTATCTTCTGTAGTGATCTCAAAGTTTCTGTAAAACTTCGAACCATTATTAAAATCTTTTACTGAGTGATTGGTCATGCGAATATCAAGTCTAATGATAGTATCCATAGGGTAAGCTAAGTACTCTTGTTCTTGAATGATATCATTAGCTTGGGCACTGGCTTTGATAATTTCGATCGTAACTGCAGGTTTTCCATTTAAAGATATCGTGGCTGGATCGTTTAGTCCGTGAATCGTTGTCGTATCGTTTGATGGTTCGCTCTTTGAGTCCGAGGGATCAAACGATGGTGTAGATGATTCCGTGGCAGTCGTTTTGGTAGTAGTCATTACTGAAGATTTTGTGTGTGGCATCGTGTCATTTATTGAATGGCAACTTGCTAACGTAAACAAAAAAAACAAGCTACTAACTGCTAAAAAAGCTTTATTTTCCATATACACATTAACTCCTAATTGATAAATATAGTATGAACACACATTATTATAACAACCGATATTTTAAAGTAAAGAAGAATCTAGAACGTTATTTATGGTAAGAAATAGCAACAAAATAAATAGCGACTCAAAAACTTGAAAAAAGTTTTGAGTCGCTATTTTTTGTATTCAGCAAACATCTGTGAGATTTATCCTAGTTTCTACCACTGCTTAAATAAAAATAGTTTCACATACTAGTGAACTCGCGCATTTTTTTCCGATAATTTGACGGAGTCATTTGTGTTTCTCGTTTAAATAAGCTAGTGAAGTAATTGGGATCATCGAAACCCGCTTCTAATGCAATATCGATAATTTTCAAATCTGAATGCAGCAGTAGGTACTCTGCCTTTTTGATTCGCATTTGATTTAAATACGTAAAGAAGGTCATGCGAAAATGTTTTTTAAAAAAGCGACAGAAATGTTCTTTACTGTAGCCGATATGACTACTGATCGCTTCAAGGGTGATCGTATTTTGATAATTTTCTTCAATGTATAGAATGATTTTTTTGCAGCGATACGTATTGAGTTTCTTTTTACTGTCAACTAATTTTGCAGAAGTTACTTGTGTGCTGTAACGCGAAAAATGTTTGATCAGTAGTAACAATTGGGCTTTGATCGTCAGTTCAAATCGTGATTCTTTCAAGGCAAAAGTATCGATGATCGTGGTAATGAGTTGTTGGATAGCTAAAATATCAGAGCAATTATTTGTAAAATGGATGGTTGATTGCTCCATTGAATGGAGCAACGGATCAAGATAGGTTTGCTGGATATGGTCAGAAATCCGACTTTCGATGAATGACGCATCAAACACGATTGCAAAAAAAGCACAGGCATTCATTTGGTAATTGAGAGCTTCATGTAATTGGTTCGCAGGTATAAACAAAATATCCCCTTCTCGAACAACGTAAGACAAACCTTCTACTTTTACTTCCATGAGTCCGCGGTAGACGTAAAGAATCTCCAGCTCTCGATGCCAATGGGGATGGATCATATTTTCCTGGTGTACTGGGTGGTTCGTATAGTGAACAGCTACTGGAAACAAACTATCACCATGTTCGGTCATTTCCTTTAGCGTTGTATCAATATCTTGTTGACTAGGGTTGGGGGTAAAAATATCGTTTGGTCTAAACATCACATTTCCTCCATTTTGATCAATATTACAAGGTATTTCGACTAAGATAGCGATTACATACCGTTGTAGATATCAATATAATCAATTTATGAATAAGTTGAGGAGGACAGATCATGAAGAAACAACGAGGATTTTTGGTACTTGCTTTTGCCATGTTGTTAGGAATTGCCGGCTGTGGCACGACACAAAGCGGGCGTTCAGATGATGGTAGTGTAACATTAGAGATTTTCAATATCAAGACAGAAACGGCCGAGCAAATGGATGCATTAGTGGAAGCGTTCGAGAACGATCATCCGGAAATCAAGATCAATTTGACCACAGTCGGTGGAGGGACAGATGCGACAGCAGCATTGCAATCGAAGTTTTCCTCTGGAGATGAACCAGATATTTTTATGTTAGGTGGCTTAGCAGATACACAGATATGGCAACATAAACTCTATGATCTTGGGGAAACAACATTAGCAAAACAAGCAATCGAAGGGACATTGGAAGGCGCGACTCTCGATGGAACGATTTATGGTGTCCCGATGAATATCGAAGGATATGGCTGGTTGATCAATCAAGAGATTTTTAAAGAAGCAGGTATTGATAATGATTCAATCAATACATTTGAAGCATTTGAAGAAGCTGTTCAATTATTAGATAGCAAAAAAGAAGAACTAGGGCTACAAGGCGTATTTGGTTTTAGTGGGGCAGAAACATGGGTGTCCAGTCAATATAGTTCGAATTTTTTTGCTCCAGAGTTTGATGATAGCTTAGAAAAGACCTATGAAGCGCCTGAATTGAGCGTGGATTATGCAGAACAAATGAAAAACTACACGGATCTAGTCATTGAATACAACGCACAGCCAATGGAAGCAATGGATTACAGTACGTCTGTTGAGGAGCTATTTGCGAGTGGAAAAGTCGCTATCATCCATCAAGGCAATTGGATCGTTCCAACCTTGGATAGCTTAGATGAGACTTTTACAAAAGAAAAACTAGGCATCATCCCGATGCAGATCGAATCTCCAGAAGAAAGTAAAATCGTCGCAGGTCCAGCCTGGTATTGGGGGGTCAATAAAGACAAGGACCAAGAAATCATTGACGCTTCGATCGAATTTCTAACGTGGATGTATACCGATGAACAAGCGATGACGGCAATCATTGATGAGTTTCAATTCATTCCAGCTTATACTAATTTCTCAAGTGAAGCGATTCATGATCCTTTATCTAAGGAAATCTACACCTATTTAAGTGAAGGACAGACTGTTCCGTGGGTCCACAATTCCTATCCAGACGGATATGGGCAAAATATTTTTGGTGTGCAGATCCAAGCATATGCAGCTGGACGAATCTCTTGGGATGAATTTATCGATACGTTGCAAACCAGTTGGGCACAAGAGCGGGAGTAAGAAACAAGGAGGATTTTTATGTTAACAAATCGCACAAAAGCTTTTTGGTTATTACTTGCACCCGCGTTATTGGCGCTAGCGATCGTCTTGTTCATTCCGCTACTGACAGGTGGCTATTATTCCCTGACCAACTGGAATGGCAATACGGTGGGTGAATTCGTTGGGTTCGAAAACTATCTTCGCGCATTTAGTGACCAAGGATTTATCGACAGTTTACTGTTTACCGCGAAATTTTCATTTTTTAGTGTGCTTTTGATCAACGTCGTGGCGTTAGGACTCGCGATGTTCGTGACTCAAAAATTAGGCAGATGGACGACTTTTTTCCGTACGATCTTTTTTATGCCAAATCTGATCGGTGGGATCATCCTAGGATTTATTTGGCAGTTCATCTTTAATAAAGCATTTGAAAGTCTGGCAGCCATGACAGGTATCGAATTTTTTGCCGGTTGGTTGAACACGCCAGAAACGGGTTTTTGGGGACTGATTATTTTATTTGTTTGGCAAATGAGTGGGTACATGATGCTGATCTACATCTCATTTCTCAATAATATTCCAGAAGAGATTTTGGAAGCGGCGGATATGGATGGGGCGAATCCTCTGCAAGTCTTTTTCCGTATCAAATTACCGATGTTGATGCCGGCTTTCACCGTCACGTTGTTCTTGACGTTGTCCAACGCATTTAAAATCTATGATCAAAACTTAGCCCTGACACAAGGTGGCCCATTCAATTCCACACAAATGGTAGCGATGAACATCTACAATGAAGCATTTGGAATGCGAAAAATGGGGTATGCTCAGGCGAAAGCAGTGATTTTTCTCGTCATTATCGTGATCATCTCAGTGGTTCAAATCTCACTGACACGTAAAAAGGAGGTCAGCGCATGAAGCAATCAAATGTGAAACATTCACGACAGTTTAAGAAGACTTTGCTGATTTTTGGCGGGTTGTTGCTTGCTAGCTTGTGGTTTTATCCTTTTTTCTTGGTGGTGATCAATTCGTTCAAGACCAAAGCGGAGATTTTTCAAAACACGCTCACTTTACCAGCGGAACTGACACTGGAAAATTATATTGATTCATTTGCGCGCTTAGATTTTTTGAAAAGCGCAGCCAATTCATTATTGATAACGGTTGGGTCCTTAGTGTTGATCGTGTTCGTTTCTTCGATGGCGGCGTATGCCTTATCAAGAAATACGAGTCGTTTAAGTTCATTACTCTATTTTATTGTAGCGATTGGTTTATTGATTCCATTTCAAGGAATCATGATTCCTTTGATTTCACTTTTTGGGCAAGTCAGTATGTTGAATCAGCCTGGTTTGATGGTGATGTATCTAGGGTTAGCAACAAGTATGTCGACCTTTTTGTATTATGGTGCTTTAAGAGGTATTCCGAAATCATTAGATGAAGCGGCATTGATCGATGGGGCAAATACCTTCCAAATCTACTGGAAAGTCATTTTTCCTTTATTAAAACCTACGACGGTGACTGTGATCGTGTTGAACGCTTTGTGGTTTTGGAATGACTATCTGTTGCCTTCATTAAGCATCAATAAAGCGGGCATGTACACAATCCCTTTACGAATGTTTTATTTCTTCGGCGAATTCAACAAGCAGTGGCACTTAGCACTGGCTGCGCTAGTGATCGTCGTTTTACCAATTATTATTTTATTTGTTGTCTTGCAAAAACATGTCGTAAAAGGCATTTCAGATGGCGCAGTGAAGTAGGAGGAAAAAAATGAAATTTACAAATGGCTATTGGTTGGCAAAAGAAGGGTTTCATCTTGAACACCCGAACCATGTATATGAGGCTCAAGTGGATGAGGAAAAGCTGACGTTGTACTTACCATATAAACCGATCCACACAAGAGGAGATACCTTGAATCTAGGGATGACAACGTTGACCTTTGAGTCACCAAGAGAAGATATCATCAAAGTGCAACTGGTACATCATGACAAAGCACAAACAGGTCCTCATTTTCACCTTAATAAGCAATCGCCTTCTGTCATGATCGATACAGAAAATGAGGAAACTTACATCTTCAAATCAGGTAAGCTAGAAGCACGAGTAACAAAAAATGCAGCGTTCCAAATTGATTTTCTCGCAGAGGGGAAGTGTTTGACGTCTTCTATGCCAAAAGCACAAGCAATGATTCAAAGCAGTGACGGTACGCAATACATGCGCGAACAGTTGTCACTAGACCCTTACGAATACGTCTATGGTTTAGGAGAACGATTCACCCCTTTTATCAAGAATGGACAAGTCGTTGATTGCTGGAATCAAGACGGTGGCACGGGGAGTGAACAGGCATATAAAAATATTCCTTTTTATTTAACGAATCAAGGCTATGGCGTGTTCGTCAATCATCCTGAAAAGGTATCATTTGAAGTCGGTTCGGAAAATGTCTCTCGGACACAATTCAGTGTCGCCGGTGAACGGTTGGAATACTATATCATCTATGGGCCAGATATGAAAACGATCCTAAAGAAATACACCGATTTAACTGGCAAACCTGCATTGCCTCCTGCATGGTCATTTGGGTTGTGGTTATCGACTTCCTTTACGACGGATTATCGCGAGGAAACAGTCATGCGATTTATTGAAGAAATGCAGACACGAGAGATTCCTTTTGATGTCTTCCATTTTGATTGTTTTTGGATGAAAGAATTTGAGTGGTGTGGTTTTGAATGGAATCATGAGCTATTCCCAGATCCCCAACAATTGATTGAAAAAATCCACCAGAAAGGGTTGAAAGTCTGTGTATGGATCAATCCTTACATCGGACAAAAAGCGGCGGCCTTTCAAGAGTGTAAAGAAAAAGGGTATTTCATCAAAGATACAAACGGTGAAGTATGGCAATGGGATCTTTGGCAAGCGGGTCAAGGGATCATTGACTTTACCAATCCAAAAGCTCGTGACTGGTACAAAGAACGGCTGAAGGAACTCATAGAAATCGGTGTCGATTCCTTCAAGACGGATTTTGGTGAACGCATACCAACTGATGTGAAGTATCACGATGGTTCTGATCCGAAAAAAATGCACAATTATTATGCGTATCTTTATAACGAAGTCGTCTTTGAATTATTAGCAGAATTACGTCCAGATGAAGCGGTCGTCTTTGCTCGTTCCGCTTCGGTCGGTTCACAAAAATTCCCAGTCCATTGGGGTGGTGATAATCTATCGGAATATCCATCTATGGCAGAATCATTAAGAGGTGGACTCTCATTTGTTTTATCCGGTTTCGGCTTTTGGAGTCATGATATCGGTGGGTTTGAAGAAAATGCTTCAGAAGACATCTATAAACGCTGGACTCAATTTGGACTGCTATCGACACATAGCCGTTATCATGGAAACATCGAATACCGTGTGCCATGGAACTTTGGCGAAGAAGCAGCCTTAGTCAGTCAACGATTTTCAAAATTAAAAAATCGCCTGATGCCTTATATTTATGAGCAAGCAGTAGAAACAGCGCAAACAGGCATACCAATGATGCGCCCAGTGATGCTGGAATTTCCAGAAGATTATACGACACATACAATCGATAAACAGTACATGTTTGGTGAACGCTTATTGATTGCGCCGATTTTCAATGCACAAGGGCAGGTCTCATTTTATTTACCAGAAGGACGTTGGACGAATTATTTAGATAATCGGGTATATGAAGGACTACAATGGCACACACAGACCTATGATTATTTTAATCTACCGCTGATGGTTCGCCCTAATTCACTGATCATTGAAGGTTCCGTCAACACGACCGCTGCATATGATTATACAAAAGACTTGACCGTACACGTTTTTGAACTGACTGAAGAAGTGACACAGCGAGTGGTGGATCAACATGGGATTCCAGTTGGGGCGATCACCGTTACTCCTGAAGATGATAGCTATCAGATCAAAACAGAAGGGTTAATAAATGTTCAAGTAGTATTTAGAAATCGGCAAATACCAGGAGCAAACGATCATCCGTTGGGGTGTTCAATCGTCGTTGAACACTAGAAGAGTCGTTTGGCTCAGATGACAAAAAAGACGAAACTACAGCCTCATCTCAACCAATGGGAGTCGGTAGAGAGAGTGTGGTTTCGTCTGTTTTGTCTAGCCATCAATGGTGGATCAGGAATGAATGGGAAACCCCGCGGAAGAAAATTATTCTCCCATCACCATGATGTGACATGTTTGGTTTCTTACACGATTTTGATCAAAGTCTACGAAGTAAATATAGCCAACAGAACCGATCTCTAATTTTCCTTCGCTCAAAATAAAGCTTTCGCTTGCGCCGAAAATAGAAGTGTGTAATTGAGATAAGCCGTCAAGTTAAAAAATAGGCAATATTTTTTAACTTGACGGCTTATTAAAGAAAAAATTTTAGTAACTTACAGAATGTCAGAAGAATGCGTTATAGGGTTCAATTATCCTTATTTTCGACTAGGTGAAAAATGGATAATATTTGAATGATAATATTCTGCTCGAATCGTATCGTTGAATTTTGCTAAGAAGTTTTCATCGACACTGAGTAGGTTAGCTAGAAATGAAAGCTCAATATTGTATTTATCCAAAAAGTCATTTAATAAAAGAAGTTGATTTTCAAAAACAAAATGAAGAAGTGCTCGAATTTTACCCGGTTGGACAATTGGAATATCTTCATCTAGAGGTTCTTTTTGGCGCATATTGTATTTATTGAGCGAAGCATAAAAATATCTGTTTTCTTCAAAACTTAGTAACCCTAACTTATACGCACGATACTCTAAAGCAATGATTGAGACTAGGTATTTCATT
Organism: Enterococcus sp. DIV2371; assembly: GCF_050498525.1. Lineage (NCBI taxonomy): Bacteria > Bacillati > Bacillota > Bacilli > Lactobacillales > Enterococcaceae > Enterococcus > Enterococcus sp. DIV2371. Next base: position 50,552 of record NZ_JBIPAJ010000001.1, read on the forward strand.
TTCAATTCCACATAAGAGTATGGGTTCGATTTCTTTTTGATTTGTTTAAAATCATTGATAAACTCTTGTTCTGGAAGTAAGAAATAAGAGGCGAAGTCATTTGCTTCTTTTTCAATGACCTTATGCCCCTCTTTAGAAAGACTATCCATATCAATCAATCGATGCATCAAAAGGTGGCCTAGTTCATGTGCTAGATCAAAATTTCTTCTGACAGAAGATTTTTTTTGATTTCCTAAGATGATTAAGGGGCGATTTTCTTTCGTCCAAACACTATAGGCATCAATTTGTGCGCCCATATTTTTTTCAAGAATCGAAACCCCAGCCATTTCTAATTTATACAATAATTCTTTATTATTTTTTATTTTTAATTCAATTCTAGCTCTTTCTGCTAGGTGTTGGATAATCATTTTTTTATCAGTAGTTTTAGAAGTTGCATAATACTCTTCTTCAGATGCTTGTCTTAAGTGGTAGATCGTTTTTGGCGGCTCCTCCACATTCGCTTCAAAGGCTAAAATGAAATGACTAACGAAATTTAGATACGTTGTTTCCATCTTTGCTTTTTTTCTAGCTTCGCGATCTTCTGCTCTATAGGCAATCTGTTCCATGGTGGCTATGTTTTTAGTGAAAGTTTCAGTATAAAAGAATTGTGGTTTTACATAAAAAATTTGTTTGAATTCATTTACGATCTCGAATTTAGGCGCAGTATAGCCATTTTCATACTGCCATATCGCTTGCTCGCTGACATTGACTAGATTAGCGAGCTCTTTTCTGGAGAGACCTTTTAATTCTCGAACAGCTTGTAATTTCTCTCCGAAAAACATGGTTAACACATCCTAACGTTTTAATTTCATTAAATTTCCTTCTCTGCTATCTCTACAGCGACAGAAAGCCCAAAAGCATTTGGTTCTCCGGAAAAGATTGTTTGATCGGTCGTTTTTTCTTCTTTGATGATCGCTACATCATCATAGGTAAGCTCATACGGGCTAGTAACTATATAAGTAGATAAATCTTTTATCGAAACCAAACACATTGACTCACTATTTGGCATCATTAGATGGATAGAGTCAATTATTTTGGTGTCATCATTGATTTCGTATGTAACTATGTAAAATCGAGAACAAGCATGTTCAACTGCTAAAGAGCGACCTTCTTGGATAGCCTTGATTTCTTCGGGGTAATTTAATTCTAGTTCGATCTGTTCAGATTTTTCTAAAAGGGACAATCCTGATTTTTTAAATGCGGGAAGATTGAGATCGGCTAAGTCTGTTAGGTAATTTTTTTCTTTTTTTATCACGCCATCAAACGTTTGGCGGATCCGCCGAGAGTTCTTGACGATCAACATAAAAGTATCGGCTTCTTCATTTAGGGTGAACTGTAAATATTCCCATGTATAGCCAGCTTTTTCCACTGTAAAATCAATACCAGCACTTTGCCCTATTTTTGCTACTTGATCATCAATATGATTCCCTTTCGTCCAAGCATATGCACCGCTAACCAACATTTCCTTCTTCTTTGCTTTACGTTCATCAAGATAGTGTAAGTATCCTTTCAAAGTACCATCAACGATTGCTTGATAAATGCCTTCACTTAACTCGAATTCGTTCATAAAAACCTTCTATTTTTCAATTGATAGGAGTATTATACAATAATTTAGAAAGTAAAAACATTTATTTCGTGTTTTTTTTAAAGTGAAATGGAATTTGTTTAGGGGGATGACATTAGTCATTTCGCTTCTTCTAAAATTGGAATAAACGTTGCTAAAGAAGTAACTCCTCCATAAATAATTTCAAAATTCAAAGATAAATTATCGGCTTTTGATATGATTTCTTAAATTCGAGCAGCATTGCCCCAACCTCATGGACGATTATGACCCCAAAAAGGTATTTTCTGACTAATATGGGAAATCATCGGCAGAAAATGATATAAGTGATGTATATCTATTTGTGAAGAAGTTAAATAGTTAGTCTATGTAAAACATCTATTTTGGAGTTGATACGAACATGAAAATCATACTAAGCAATATATTAAGAAACGTGATACTTGCGTTATATGCGAGTGTAATGGCTATTGGCATCGCAAAAATATTGTCAAAACAAGAGTTAGTTATATTGCACCCAAGTACTATCGGATTGATTTTAGGATTAGCTACACTAGGAGAACAAACTATTCAACAAAAACTTGGCAAACTCAAAGTATTTTTACTGTTGTTTCTTCTGTCATATACATTTGAAAAGACATTGGAATACCTGGATAGTATAAAAATCAGTGTACCACTTCATGATTATCTATGGATCATGTCCATCGCTTCTTTAGGGGCTTGTTTTTATTATCTAAGGCATTACTTTGTAAAAAAAGAGCAGAAATCTTAACTTACTTTTAGACACATCTAGTCAAAGATAATAAAAGGACTGTAGAATCATGTTAGATTCCGCAGTCCTTTTATTCTGTCAACAATAGAGTAAGCGCTTAAAATTTACGAACTTGATGTTTCTGCTTCATTTGTTTATCTAGATAGGTTTCTTGAATCAGGAAGAGTAGTTCTTTCCATCTTGTTGCATTATCTAGTGAATCTAAATAAAAAATCTTCTTATTCGATGTAGGCCGTTCTAGCATATCTGTGATGACGATGTCTGATAGAGAATAATTATCTGTGATCATAATTTGCTTTTCATTAAATAAATGTCTAAGCTGATTTTCAACAAAAAAGCTTGCAGTAAAGTCTTTGGATAGGTGCAAATAGATTTTCACTTCTGACTTCATTTCAGAGGTGAAAAGAGTATATAGTTGATTTGCTAAGTAATGTTTGTGCTTTTCATTCATAGTAAGGGGAGATAGGTTCGTCTCAATGATCGACATGTATTCATTTTTTACCTCGGAATGAAACGACCAAGAAGGGATAAATAAATCAGAAAAGCAATCTAATGTATCGCCAACTAGAAAATAAAAAGTATTGAATAATGTTATATAGTAGTTAAATAAACATCGTTCTTCCTCTAGAATACCCTCTTCGATCAACATCGTGTTCATTCTAAGGACATCATTAGACAGCGTACAGTAAGGATGGATTTCATTCACGAAAGCTTTTCCTAAATTGATTTTTTCCTTTGTTTGAATGACATCTGAAATAAAAATACGTGCAAGAAAGTTAAAATATTGAATTTCCGTTTTCTCCACATTTCTTTCGAGAGTGCCAAAGGTGTCCTGTTCAAAAATTGAAGCTACACCAATAATCTCATGAATAATCGTGAAGAGCGTTTGGATCAATTGGTCTTTTGGTTGGGGAACGTAATTCTGGTTCCTGATCCTGATTTGCAAAATAGCATAGAGAATACATAGCGATCTATTTTTTATATTTGACCGTTGATGCGAGTAAATCAAAATGTCTTCTGGAATATTCTCTAGAATACTTTCGAGGGGCATGTCGTAGAATGGCCATTCGATATCTTGAAAAGAATCTTGCAAGAATAAATAAGAAAATAAGCGTATATTCATTTCATTTCCCTTTAAAGAAAAATTTCCTTTTGAAATAGTGATCATGAAATCAAAAGATGAAAAGAAGTTATTTAAATGTTGTGTGATTTTATTCAAATAACTGTTCGAGATAAAAAGTTCATTTAGAATGGTAGCCTTGTCCAGTGAAGTTCGAGTAAGTATTAGAACAGTATAATTAAAAATCGTATTTGTTTTAAGTAATTGCAGCTTTAAATTGTATGCTACATCGATTGCTTCTGATTTAAACGTGGGATGGATGTGAATCATGCCAGATTTTTTTATTACGATAAAGTCTTTAAGTCCTTGATGCTCTTCCAAATGTTTTTTTATCGTTGAAATTGTTTCTCTAATGGTTCTTTTAGATAACTTCAAATCTCGTGAAATCTCATCAGTCGTTGTTTGATCTTTATTTACAATGAAAAATAGAACTGCCAATTCTTTTCTTAAATAGTCCGGTATCATTTGCTAACTTACTCCATTTCTTGAATACAATTTTTGTTGTTTGTTCTACAAAAATTGTGGATAGTAGTCGTTTTTTCGTCATGTTATTATATCACTGTTGGTATAGATATGTAAAATGATATAATGTTATTTTTTAAAATATTAACCTTGAATTTCAAGCTTTTTTATTTTTATTAACGTTATTTTTGGAGTGGTTGAAAAATACATTTATCAAATTTACATACCTGAATTGAGAGATATGGTTGAAAAAGAAATGGAGAGAAGCAATGAAAAAGAAATGGATAGCTATTTTTAGTGCCGTGTTGTTAGTAAGCCCTTCCTTAATAGGGACAGGACAAGTAGTGGCGGAGACTATTGAAACAGAGCAGTCACAGGAACTAGAGACACAAGAGAGTAGTGAAGGGGATATAGCTACTGGTAGTGCTGAAAGAACTCTTGAAGATAGCACAACTAGTGAACCAATTGAAAGTATCGTAGAAGATTCTACCGATCAATCCGGTCGTCCTGAGGGAATAAATGAGTCACCAATTTTAAGTGAAGATCCAACTTCCATGACAGAAACGGTAGATAGTTCCTTGGCTAACGCAGTTGAAGAGGATTTAGTGTCGCAAGAAGACACAACAACTGGAGAAGTCAGTTTAACAGCTAATACAGTTACATCTGGTCACTTGGGTACAGTTGATTGGGAAATTGACGCCGATGGAACTTTACACATTGGGGCGGGTCAACTATCTTCATCGGTTATGTCGAATGGTAGTTCACCGTTTTTTTTCTATAGTGATCAAATTACTTCAATCATTTTTGACGGAAAGGTAACAGCAGGGGATTCTTTAGAAATGCTATTTTATGGTTTGAACAAAGTGACAAAAATAGAAAACCTAAGCTATCTTGATACGAGTCAAACGACTAGTATGCATTATATGTTTTGCAATATGTCTGCGCTAACTTCCATTGATGTATCAAGGTTTGACACAAGTAAAGTAACGGATATGAGACAGATGTTTTCTGGGGCAAGTAGTTTGTCGACCCTTGATGTATCAAAATTTGATACAAGTTCTGTCATATATATGGGGCAAATGTTCTATGACATGAGAAGTTTAACATTCCTTGATTTATCAAATTTTGAAACACCTAATCTGACGAATATGATGGGCATGTTTTCCTATGCAAGTATAAAATCACTGGACATATCAAATTTTAATACCTTACAAGCAACTATGGGTCCAGATACTTTTTGGCAAACACCGCTCGAACATATCAAGTTAGGAGAAAATTTTGTATTTAAAGATTCTTTATTAGGCGCACCACCAATTGATACTACTTATATTGGCAAATGGCAGAAAGATCAGTCTGGTCCTCTTTACACTTCTTTAGAGTTAGCAACTAATTATATGGGTGCGACTATGAAGGGAGATTGGTATTGGGCAACTTCACAAGAAAGTATTGAGGTGATTGATTCCTCTATTTATGAAGGTGATAAATGGGAAGCAAAAGATAATTTTATTGATGCAAAAGATAAAGACGGGAATCCAGTGGCTTTCGAAGATTTAACAGTGGAAGGCACAGTGGATACAACGAAAGCCGGCACATATGAAGTGAAGTACAGCTATGACGAAGTGACTAGTATTGCTACAATCACAGTCAAAGCAATCCAAACGGCAGTGAATATCCATGATTCCATCGTGTATATCGGTTCAAATTGGCGTGCAGAAGATAATTTTGACAGTGCGGTCGATAAAGACGGCGGCCTAGTAGATTTCGAAGCTGTGACAGTTGAAGGTACAGTGGACACTACGAAAGCCGGCACATATGAAGTGAAATACAGCTATGACGGAGTGACAAGTATTGCCAAAATCACATTACAAGCGAACCAAACAGTAGTGAATGTCCATGACTCCACGCTCTATATAGGCATGGACTGGAAAGCAGAAGATAACTTTGATAGTGTGCTTGATGGAAATGGCGATCTTGTAGATTTTGGAGCTGTGACGGTTGAAGGTACAGTAGACACTACGAAAGTTGGCACATATGAAGTGAAATATAGTTATAATGGTGTGACGAGTTTCGCTACAATTATAGTGCAGGCGAATCAAACGGCAGTAAATGTCCACGACTCTACACTCTATATCGGAACGGATTGGAAAGCAGAAGACAACTTTGATAGTGCAGTGGATAAAGATGGCAACTCAGTAGATTTCGGAGCTGTGATAGTCGAAGGTAGTGTAGATACAGCGAAAGTCGGCACGTATGAAGTAAAATACAGCTATGACGGAGTGACAAGTAGTGCTACAATCACAGTCAAAGAAATCGGTACGACAGCAGTAAATGTCCATGACTCCACAGTTTATATTGGATCCAATTGGAAAGCAGAAGATAATTTTGACAGTGCGGTTGATGAAAATGGTGACCCAGTAGGTTTCGAAGCTGTAACAGTCGAAGGTATGGTGGATACAACAAAAGTCGGCACGTATGAAGTAAAATACAGCTATGACGGAGTGACAAGTAGTGCTACGATCACAGTCAAAGAAGTCGGTACGACGGCAGTAAATGTTCATGATTCCACGCTTTATATCGGAACGAATTGGAAAGCAGAAGACAATTTTGACAGTGCAGTTGATGAATACGGCAACCCAGTAGGTTTCGAAGCTGTGACAGTCGAAGGTAGTGTGGATACAACGAAAGTCGGTACGTATAGAGTAACCTATAGCTATGCCGGTGTAACGAGTACCGCTGCAATCACTGTGAGAGATAAACAGAAAACTGGAACTACAAATAATGGTAATAAAGGTCAAAATTCTCAAAATATTAGCAATACAAGCAAGAATACAAGCAACAAAAAAACTAGCAATAAAAATTTTCCTCATACCGGAGAGCAAACAAACAATATATGGCAACTCGCTGGAGTATTCACGCTTCTTTTTTCATTGTTCTATTTAGCAAGAAGGAAGAAAGTGGATTAAGGTGAATTTATATTATCCTTCCTACTTTATTTGTAGGAAGGTTTTTGTGTGTAGTCTTAAAAAGAGTAGAGTACAAATTGATCAGAGCCGGTGATATAAAATTGTATTTCTTGATGTATGTATAAAGATTGCTCAATTTAGATGAAATATTTAGCAGAAATTAATAAACAAGTAGACGTCATTTCATTGAAAGTGACGTTTATTTTTGTTTGTTTGTGTTTTTAAAGAACGTAAATGTGTTGAATTATGTTTATAAATGTTCTATAATGTTTTTTGAGGTTGATATTATGTTTGTTTTAGAACAGTTCTAAAAATAATATTTATTTTAAATCGGAGTCGTGATTAAAGGAGGAGATTGTTTTGCGTGTCGTAATTGGATCAGATCAAGAAGGAATGGAATTAAAAAATGAGGTTAAAGTTTACTTAATTGAAAGCGGTTTTGAAGTCGTGGACAAAAGTGAGAAAGCAGCATCAGATTTTGTACATTCAACGTTGGACGTTATTCAAGAATTGCTAGCGGATAAAGAAAGTTTAGGCATCGTTTTTGATGGATATGGCGCAGGTAGTTTTATGGTAGCAAGCAAAGTAAAGGGGATTATAGCAGCTGAGGTTTCCGATGAACGTTCAGCTTATATGACAAGAGAACATAATAATTCTCGTGTGATCACTCTTGGCGCAAATATTGTTGGTAAAGTATTAGCAAAAAATATTGTGCGAGAATTTCTTCAAGCAAATTATGATGGTGGTCGACATCAAATACGAGTTGATATGTTAAATAAAATGTGCGAATAAGAGGGAGATGAAGGGATATGAAAATAGCAATCGGATGTGACCATATTGTTACAGATACTAAAATTGCTGTATCAGATTTTTTGAAAGCTCAGGGATATGAAGTTGTTGATGTCGGAACTTATGATTATACGCGCACTCATTATCCTATTTATGGCAAAAAAGTAGGAGAAGCCGTAACGAGTGGAGAAGCTGATTTGGGTGTTTGTTTATGTGGGACGGGTGTTGGTATCAATAATGCTGTAAATAAGGTGAAAGGGATACGAAGTGCGTTGGTTCGGGACATGACAACCGCAGTCTATGCGAAAGAAGAGTTAGATGCTAATGTGATTGGATTCGGCGCTAAAATCACAGGTGAGTTTTTGATTTGTGACATTATTGAAGCGTTCATTAAAGCCGAGTATCAACCAACGGAAGAAAATAAAAAGCTGATCGCTCAAATCAAATCATTGGATCATCAAAGTGAAGAACAATTACAGCAAGATTTTTTCCATGAATTCATTGAAAAATGGGATCGTGGAGAATATCACGATTAGAGGAGAAGAAGGATGATTTTGACGATTACGATGAATCCATCGGTTGATATTTCTTATTCATTTGAAAGTTTTTCTGAAGATACAGTCAACCGTGTCGATAAGGTAAGGAAGACAGCTGGTGGAAAAGGATTGAATGTGACACGTGTGCTAAATCAACTTGGGGCAGAAGTGAGCGCTAGCGGCTTATTAGGTGGATTTTTAGGAGAGCAAATCAGGAGTGAGCTAGACGAAAGTGGCATCAATCAATCGTTCACTCAGATTAGTGGAGAGACGAGGAACTGTATAGCGATTTTGCATGAAGGAAGACAGACTGAAATTTTAGAAAAGGGTCCGACGATTACAGAAGAAGAGGCAACCCTTTTTTTGGAAGAGTTTAAGCGAACGCTCCGTTCAGCAGATTTGGCTGTCTTTTCTGGTAGCCTTCCTGCGGGAATTGAAAAGAATTTTTATGTAAACATACTTGAAATCTGTGCAGCGCAAGGTAAACCTGTTGTCTTGGATTGTGCGGGAGATCCGTTGAAGACAGTACTTGCAAGTCCAATAAAACCGCTGTTGATCAAGCCGAATACAGAAGAACTATCTGATTTATTAGGAGTCGAAGAAACGAATGATCCAAACAAAGTAAAACAAATGTTGAAAAATTCAATTTTCAAAGGGGTCGAATGGATCATCGTTTCTATGGGCGCAAAAGGAATGGTAGCAAAACATCACGAAATTTTTTATGATGTGACAATACCCAAAATCGATGTCGTTAATCCAGTTGGCTCAGGAGACGCTACAGTTTCTGGTTTGGCGTACGCATTATCTAAACATAAGGATGATGAGACGATATTAAAAACGGCGAATACTTTAGGAATGTTAAATGCCAAAGAGCCAACAACTGGTTATGTAAACCTAAGTAATTTTGATCAACTATTTGAAACAATCGAAGTCAAAATATTTTGAGACAAGGGGAACTGATGATGGAAAGATCAAGTGGAAAAAGAGAATATATCAAAAAGCTGAGTAATGAAGATTCAATGATCGGCGCTTTAGCAATCGATCAACGAGGCGCATTGAAAAAAATGTTTGCGAAATTTCAAACAACTGAAGTGAAAAATGAACAGATTGAACGATTCAAAGAGATCGTTTCTTCGGAGCTGACTCCTTATGCTTCATCTATTTTATTAGATCCGGAATTTGGTTTGCCAGCAGCGTCGGTTCGTGCAGAAAATGCAGGGTTGCTGTTAGCATATGAAAAAACGGGTTATGATGCGTCAACGCCTGGACGTTTACCAGATTCATTGGACGTATGGTCAGTGAAGCGTCTAAAAGAAGCTGGGGCAGATGCTTGTAAATTTTTGCTTTATTATGATATCAATGAGAGCGATGAAATCAATGATCGGAAAAAAGCTTACATGGAACGGATTGGCGCAGAATGTGTAGCAGAAGATGTTCCTTTCTTTTTAGAATTGCTTTCTTATGACGCAAACATCACGGATGTCTCGTCTAAGGAGTATGCAGCAGTGAAGCCCGAAAAAGTGATCAAAATGATGGAAGAGTTCTCGAAGCCGCGATATAACGTAGATGTTTTAAAAGTGGAAGTTCCTGTAAATATGAATTATGTAGAAGGATATTCGAATGATGAAATCGTCTATTCGAAAGAAGAGGCAGCTAGGTACTTTAAAGAACAAGCAGAAGCAACCGATTTGCCATTTATATTCCTAAGTGCCGGAGTATCAGCAGAATTGTTCCAGGAAACATTGCGTTTCGCGAAACAAGCAGGATCGACATTTAATGGTGTACTTTGTGGAAGAGCCACTTGGGCGAATGGCGTAGAACCTTTTGTTTTAGATAATGAAGAAGTTGTCAGGGATTGGATGAAAAAAGAAGGCAGAAAAAACATTCAGGAACTGAATGCAGTTATCAAAGAAACAGCGACATCTATTCGAGGATAGTAGTTTCAATTAAATAAAGAGAAACTTTACTAGAAGTTTTCAGCTTCAAGAAATAAACGGTGCCGCTCAAAATGGGAGATGATATTTTGGGTGGCACCGTCAATTCGTTCCACATCAATAGACTGTAATTGTCGAGTCAATCGAATGTTTCGAGTCAGCCTCTTCACCTGTAATCAAAGCCGTTAAGTTACTTAAGGAGAAGAACGTGTAAAAGTCTTCGCAATCGAGTTTAGAAGAGTCGACTAAAAGGTAACGTTCGGATGAATTGTTCAACGCAATTTGCTGTGTTGTTCCTTCTTCTAAAGTAGCGGTCATAATTCGATTGTCTTTTACTGCATTGGCGCCAACAAATGCTTTACCGAAGCGAATATCAGCTAATACTTTGTTTGCCATTTCGCCTAAGAAAGCACCTGTGAGTGGACGATATTGCCCACCAACTAAGTAGATTTGGTAATCTTCATGCTTGGTTTGCAAAATGTTGAATACTGGGAGACTATTTGTTATGATCCTAAGATGTTTGAAATCTAGTATCTGTGCGAGCAATTCAATCGTCGTACCTGGCCCTAAAAAAATAGTATCTTCTTCCGCGATAAATTTTTTTGCTTTTAAAACAATCTCTTTTTTCTCTTCAGGATTCAAAATCATTTTTTTCTCATGAGATAGTTCTTCTTTTTTATAGAAATTCATGCTTTGTGCACCACCATGAACACGTTTCAACTTCCCGGTTTTTTCTAATTCACCTAAATCTCTGCGAATCGTCATGTCTGAAACGTTTAATTTGGCCATCAATTCATTTACATCAACTACCCCGTTGATATTCACCAATTCTAGTATTTTATTTAGCCTTTCTTCTTTTAACATTTTTCGTAAACGCTCCTTTTATTAAGATTGTATAACACAATCATAGAACATGAGGTGTTTTAAATCAACAAAAACAAACACATCATAAAATAAAGTTTGTGAAAATTCTTTTATTTGCTTGATTATGTTTACAAATGTTTGTTTATGGATTATAATAAACAAGTAAAGTGGTGGAATTAGTGAATCAAAACAAAAATGTTCATCTTCATTTGAAGTAAATCATTTCTGTATAGGCCGCTTTATTAGTTTTAGGATTAGTAAAAGAGAATTTATTTTGTGGTACATGGTCATTTAGAAGTTTTAGTGCAATTTTAGTAACAATGATCCACTACATCTTTTAGCTACTAGTCATTACAACATGCTTATCAGTACAGTACTAAAAAATGTATGATCCGAGAATTAGAAAAAATTTTGGGAGGAAATTCAGTATGAATAGAGAAGAAGTTGCAATGATTGGTTTTGAGGTAGTTGCTTTCGCAGGAGAAGCTAGGTCTAAATTAATGGAAGCGCTAAACTATGCAGAACAGAAGAATTTTGAGTTAGCAGATCAGTTAGTTGAAGAGGCGAATAATAGCTTGATCGAAGCGCATAAATCACAAACGCAGATGTTAGCAGCAGAAGCAAGTGGTGAAAATATTGAGGTAGGCTTCATCATGGTCCATGCACAAGATCACCTGATGACGACAATGTTGCTAAAAGATACGATTAAACATTTATTTAATATTTATAAAAAATAGGGAGATGAGATTTTTATGAATAAGTTAGTTGTGCAGATCGAAAAAATGAAACCGTTTTTTCAGAGGATTTCTAATAATCCTTATTTGCGAGCGATACGTGATGGATTTATTAGTTTGATTCCAGTGATTCTTTTCTCCAGTATCTTTTTACTAGTCGCTTATGTTCCCAATATTTTTGGTTTCTACTGGAGTTCCTCAGTCGAAACTAATTTAATGAAAGCGTACAACAGTTCCATGGGATTGTTGGGGATGCTGATGGCTGCCACAGTCGCAAAAAGTTTAACTGATAACTTTAATAGTGATTTACCAAAAACGAATCAAATCAATAGTGTTTCCACAATGATTGCCGCGATTATTGGTTTCGTTTTGATAGGGGTAGATCCAATAGAAGCCGGTTTTGCTTCAGAGTATATGGGAACTAAGGGCTTATTGACAGCTTTTGTGGTTGGTTTTATTGTTCCTAATGTCTATCGTTTCTGCATAAAGAAGAATATTACGGTCAAAATGCCAGAGGAAGTTCCAGGTAATATTTCACAGACATTCAAAGATCTTATTCCTATTACGATTTCAGTTTTTATTTTTTGGTTGTTTGATTTAGGATTTCGTAGCTTAATGGATGTTGGTTTCTCAGAAAAAATCATCGAAGTATTCCAACCGATTTTTAGTGCCGCTGATGGTTACTTAGGTTTAGCACTCATTTTTGGTGCAATGGCCTTCTTCTGGTTTGTTGGTATTCACGGTCCGTCAATTGTAGAGCCAGCAGTTGCTGCCATTTATATTACGAATGTAGAAATGAACCTACAAGCATTTCAAAATGGGGAACAAGCGACGCGTGTTTTATCACAAGGCGTGCAATACTTTGTTGCGACACTTGGAGGGACAGGTGCAACGTTAGTGATCACATTGATGTTTGCTTTCTTAGCTAAGTCCAAACAAATGAAAACAATCGGGCGTGCGTCATCTGTACCAGTATTATTTGGGGTCAATGAACCGATTTTGTTCGGCGCCCCTATCGTTTTGAATCCTGTCTTTTTTATTCCTTTCATCACAGCACCAATTGTAAATGTTTGGTTGTTTAAATTCTTTATTGATGTATTGGGAATGAACGGGTTTATTTATAACTTACCGTGGACAACACCGGCTCCTGTAGGGCTGATTTTAGGAACAGGTTTCGCTGGCTTTGCTTTTGTTTTGATGCCACTGTTACTGATTGTTGACTTTATTATCTATTATCCATTCTTTAAAGTTTATGATAATGATTGCTTGAAAAAAGAAGAAGCACAGAAAGTCGAGCAAGAGAGTATGGTAAATGATAAAAAAGACGAAGTGGTCATTGAATTACCTACGGATACATCAAAGAAGAACGTTTTAGTTCTGTGTGCAAATGGTGCCACTAGTTCAATGTTAGCAAATGCAATAAAAAAAGGAGCAGGTTTAGAAGGTATTGATCTTGATTCCATAGCAATGGCGTACGGGCAGCACAAAGATGTTATTGGAGATTTTGATTTGATCGTCTTGGCTCCTCAAATGGCTTCAATGTTAAAAGAATTAGAGAAAGATACTGAAAACTATTCAACCAAGGCAGTTTCAACTTCCGGCGCAGAGTATGTTTCTTTAGCAAGAGAACCAAAAGAAGCAGTGCGCTTTGTCTTTAAAAGTATCGATTGATCATTAGGAGGAACAACAATGAAGAGATTTCCAGACGATTTTGTTTTTGGCGCAGCAACCGCTGCATTCCAAGCGGAAGGAGCGATTACTGAGGGCGGCAAAGGAGAAACTTATTGGGAGAAATATCTAGCCGACCAAGGGGCGTTTGATCCAAGTCAAGCGAGTGACTTTTATCATAAGTATCCAGTCGACCTACAGCTAGCAAAGGAATTTGGTATCAATGGGATCCGAATTTCTATTGCTTGGTCAAGGATTTTTCCTGAGGGTGTAGGTGAACCTAACCAAGAGGGTGTCGACTTTTACCATCGCTTAATCGACGAGTGTCGGAAAAAGAATGTTGAACCGTTTGTGACCTTGCATCATTTTGATACACCTTATGTGCTTTATAAAAAAGGGGATTGGCTTTCAAAGGAAATGGTTGATGCGTATGTAAGTTTTGCTCGCTTTTGTTTTGAAGAGTATGGTGATAAGATTCATTATTGGATCACGATCAATGAACCATGGTCAGTTGTGGCAGGGCAATATATCATCGGTCATTTTCCACCTAATATCAAATATGATTTACCAAAAGCCATCCAATCAATGCACAACATGATGGTTGGACACGCGAGAGTCGTTCAAGCTTTTAAGGAGAAACAAATAGATGGTGAGATCGGGATCGTGCATATTTTAGAGTCAAAGTATCCAATCACCGATACACAAGAAAATAAAAAAGCAGCGACGTATGAAAACATTTTAGCAAATCAGTTCTTATTAGATGCTACGCTTAAAGGGGAATATACACCGGAAACCCTGTCCGTTATCCGTTCGATTTTAGAAGAGAATAATGGTGAATTAGTGATCGATGATGAAGAGGCGCTTTTATTGAAATCCGCCGCGTCAGCAATTGATTTCTTAGGGATCAATTACTATGCTAGTCACTTCCTACAAGAATACAATGGAGAATCTCAAATCTTGCATAATGGGACTGGAGAGAAGGGGAGTAGTATTTTTGCGCTGAAAGGAGTCGGTGAACGAGTAAATAATCCTGAAATTCCGACAACTGACTGGGATTGGCCAATCTACCCTCAAGGATTAGAAGATATGCTTACCTACATCAAAGAACGTTATCCCAATTACAAAAAAATATATATTGCAGAAAATGGTTTGGGTGATAAAGATATATTAGAAGGTGACACGGTAGTCGATACGAATCGGATCGACTATGTGCGTCTACACTTACAATCAATCTTGAATTGTTTGGAGAAGGACATCAATATCTCCGGTTACTTTATCTGGTCATTAATGGATGTATTCTCATGGACAAATGGTTACAATAAACGTTATGGATTATTCTATGTTGATTTTGCGACACAAGAACGTTATCCAAAGGAAAGTGCCTTTTGGTATAAAAAAATTAGTGAGGAAAGAATTCTGTCCTAGGGATACTGTAAGAGGGGCGAGTGAAATAGACTTTGGATAGTTATAAAGCAGGAAAAAAATATTGATTAGGCATATTTTTTCCTGGCTTTGTTTGAATACTACTATTAGGAGATATGCTATAACATACTCTAAAAAGTCAAAAGTTTTAATGATTACCACTATCTAATCTTAGTCGAGAAGATAGTGGTCTTTTTTTATTTCAGGATGAAAGGAATCAATATTTCGAAAAGTAAATTAGTCTGATAACAAAAATTACTAATAAAATGAACGAAAAAGCAAAAATGAAATCATTAAATGAACTTTAAAAGGTAATAGATTTTGGGCTATCCTACTTTTTTTATACACTAAAATGGTGTATAATAGGTGTATGGTTAGGAGGGATTACATGTCAACAAAAGAAAGATTGAATGTTAATTTGGATTCTGAGTTAAAGAAAAATACAGCAGAAACATTAGAAACATTGGGACTTGATTTTACAACTGCCATTAATATCTATTTTAAACAAATAGTAAGCAAACAAAAAATTCCTTTTGAAATATCCGCTCAAAAATATTTCTCTGCCGAAGAAGTTATGGGGGAAAATTGGAGAGAAGACCTAGATAGCGTTGAGGACGAATGGGAATGAGTTACAAAATAAAGTATACCCCTGCTTCAAAAAAAGATTATGACAAACTCGACAATAGTCAAAAATTGCAAGTAAGGAAGTCTTTAAAAAAAATTGAGGAGTTTGGATTAGACATTGGACAACCTCTTAAAGGAAAACTAGTAGATTGCAAAAAAATGAAGCATAAAAAATTAGGATTACGAGTGATATACAAACAATCTGATTTAGGTATTGAAATAATTGAAATTGTAGTGATTGGTAAACGGGAAGAAAAAGAAGTCTACAGGGAAGCTGAAAAAAGATTAGGTAGATAGAAGATTATTATTTTAAAAAGGGATCAAAAACTTAAAGTTTTTGATTCTTTTTTTAGATGGTTCTACTGATAAATGAATAGCATAGTATGCTTTTATATAATGGGAGAATGGTACTATTTTCGTTATTTACTCCAACTTTCATTCAGTTGATTTGATAGGGTGCTAGTTATTTAAGAATAATTTTTTTAAAAGGGAACTACTTGTATGTTTTTTTCTCTAATATAATACGGATATAGAACTCACCTATGAAAATGAAGGTAAGTTGAAAGAATCTAACTTATTGAAAAGCAGTTTGTCAAGTGACGGGAAAGTTCTTTGGTATTTTGATTTTATTGGGTATGATGAGCAAGATGTATTAAGTGTTCAAATTGATGGAAAAGATGTCATTATATTGAAAAAATAGGTGAGTGAACTAAAATTTTTTTACAAAGCACTATTTTTCTATAAAAATAGTGAACACAAGAATTAGATTTTTTGTTTCACTTTCAAGGACAGCTTTTTCCTAAAAATAAAGAAAAAAACCGTGAATCCCTTCATTAACAAAGGTTTCACGGTTTCTTTGATTATCCTATTCCCACTCCACAGTTGCTGGTGGTTTAGAGGTAATATCATACACGATACGGTTCACGTGTGCGACTTCATTGACGATACGTACAGAGATTTTTTGTAGTACATCCCATGGGATACGCGCAAAGTCAGCTGTCATGCCGTCGATCGAAGTGACTGCACGGATGCCGACTGTGTAGTCATACGTACGTCCATCGCCCATTACACCCACAGAACGGATGCCTGGTAAGACAGTGAAGTATTGCCAGATGTCACGGTCAAGACCGGCAGCGGCGATTTCTTCACGTAAGATCATATCTGATTCACGGACGATCTCAAGTTTTTCTTCAGTGATTTCACCTAAGACACGGATACCAAGACCTGGTCCAGGGAAAGGTTGACGCCAAACGATTGAATCAGGCATACCAAGCTGTGTACCTAATTCACGGACTTCGTCTTTGAATAGTGTATTCAATGGTTCGATCAATTCAAATTGCATATCCTCAGGCAAGCCACCTACGTTGTGGTGTGATTTGATCGTTTGGGCAGTTTCTGTTCCACTTTCGATTACGTCTGTGTAAAGTGTTCCTTGTGCTAAGAAAGATACGCCTTCTTCGCCAGCAAGTTTTGTTGCTTCGTCGTCAAACAAGTAGACAAACTCATTACCGATGATTTTACGTTTTTGTTCAGGATCAGAGACACCTGCAAGTTTATCTAAGAAACGCTCTCTTGCGTCTACTTTGATGATGTTCAAGCCGAATTTTCCGCCTAAGCTTTCCATGACTTGATCTGCTTCACCTTTACGCAATAGACCGTGGTCAACGAAAATCGATGTTAATTGATCACCGATCGCTTTTTGTAAAAGGACACCAACGACACTTGAATCCACTCCGCCAGATAAACCAAGTAGGACTTTTTTATCGCCGACTTGTTCACGGATTTTTTCGATTTGCATGTCGATGAAATTGTTCATTGTCCAATTTCCTTCACACTGACAAATGTCAAAAGCAAAATGACGTAATAATTCGATTCCGTATTCTGAATGACGAACTTCTGCGTGGAATTGGATACCGTAGAAGTTACGTTCTTTGTCTTGGATCGATGCGATCGGGCAGTCGTTACTTGTAGCAACAGTTTCAAAACCTTCTGGTACTTTCGTCACTAGATCTCCATGGCTCATCCAAACGGTTTGTTGTTTTGGTGTTTGACTGAATAGTGCCGCATCATCTGCTGTTACTTCAAGTAATGCTTTTCCGTATTCACGGTTTTTCGCTGGCTCAACAGAACCGCCAAGTTTGTACGTGATCAATTGCATACCATAACAAATCCCTAACACTGGAATCCCTAAATTGAAGATTTCAGGATCAATGCCAAAAGCATTTTCGTCATAGACACTGTTTGGACCTCCAGAAAGGATGATCCCTTTCGGATTCATGGCTTTCACTTCTTCAGCTGTAATGCGGTGGCTCAATAATTCAGAAAAAACACCTAAATCACGGATGCGTCGTGTAATCAATTGATTATATTGACTACCGTAATCTAGTACGATGATTTTTTCAACGTTTGTCATATCGGCAACGTTCGTCACATTTATTACCCCTATCCCTTTAAAATTTATCTCAAAATAGTTGAACTATTTTAAAATGCTAATATTTTCGCATGAAAATCGAATCGATGATATGATTTTCAGTTTTATGGAGAATTATATCGGCTCTTCCACGAGTAGGCAAGATATATTCGTTTAAATTCTTCAAATTCACATTTTTCCATACATCTCTTGCCATTTTGAATGCATCCTCACGATTGCCAATGGCAAATTGATAGTAATAGTTTTGTGGATGTTGAAAAGCTGTATCAAGTAATGCACCAAAGCGATCCAAATACCATTTTTCGATCAATTCAGAATCTGCATCCACATAAACAGAAAAATCAAAAAAATCACTGACGTAAATTTGTTGATTGGCTGGCAGTTGGAGCGTATTGATTCCTTCGACGATCAAAATGTCCGGTTGTTGGATCAGTTCATATTCATCGGGAATAATATCATAAACATCGTGAGAATAGACCGGTACTTTCGTTGTTTCTTGACCAGATTTTACTTGGTTAAGAAAGTCGATCAGCATTTCCATGTCATAGCTTTCTGGAAATCCTTTCCGATCCATGATGCCACGTTCTTTTAAGACTTTATTCGGATACAAGAAGCCGTCGGTAGTGATCAACTGGACATTTCTTCGTTTGAATGTTCGAGACAAGATCATTTGTAATAAGCGTGCAGTCGTACTTTTACCAACTGCGACACTTCCGGCAATCCCAATGATAAACGGTGGAACTTGGACGTACTTGTGTAGGAATAACCCTTTGCTCAGAGAGAGGGATTCAAACTCTTTCATATGAAGAAAGATCAAGTGTGCAAGTGGTACATAGATGTCGCGAACATCTTGCATGGAAATACGGTCGTTCAAACTTTTTATACTATTTAGTTCATCTTGTGTCAATGGAGCTTGACCATTTCGGTAAAATTCGCGCCACTCTTCTCTTGCCACACGGTAATAATTCATTGGATCATTCATACATAGCCTCCTGGATTCTCCCATCAATGGACCTATTTTAACATAAAAGAGCATCAAACCCTACCACTTAGGCGAGAAACTCATTGGTTTTTCTCAAATCAAAGGATGGAAGAATAAGTATTCCGTTTTTTTTCATAACAGAAAGGCGGGGAGGGCATAGATGGGATTTCAGTAAATAAAAAAGAAACATCCACAAAATTTTGAAGGGTAGATTTCGTGGATGTTTACTTATTTTATGAGGTTAAATATTTCTGTGTTGGCTTCTTGCCTGCATTTATTTTTGATCTTGGGTTCCTTGTCTTAGTTTGACAGTAAGGCTTATCGTTTTGACAAGTAAGAGGGTTGATTCTCTATCGAGGTTCTTTCTAAAGTTTTGTGACATTTTTGAGTAAAGATTGCTTGGATTTCTTTTTCAACTTCTGGATAGAAGTAAAAGTTTTTTGATTCACTATTTTTATAAAGATAAAAATGAATGGTCGGAAATG
Source organism: Enterococcus sp. DIV2371 (assembly GCF_050498525.1). Classification (NCBI taxonomy): domain Bacteria; kingdom Bacillati; phylum Bacillota; class Bacilli; order Lactobacillales; family Enterococcaceae; genus Enterococcus; species Enterococcus sp. DIV2371. The sequence goes on from NZ_JBIPAJ010000001.1 coordinate 69,935, forward strand.
TTGGTAAAGAGACAAAACAAACGGGTTCAATGGTTAAGAGTTCTTGTGCAAAGGGATTGACTAATAACATTCCTTTGCCTTCTGTGATCATCTTCATTGCCCCTAAGCTATCTGGACAAACAATATATTTTGGTTCGCTCGTCAGCTGTTGTGCTACTTTTTTTGTGATCACTTGATGTTCGACATGATCGAGTAAAAAGATAAAAGGTAGCTCTTCAAGTATCTCCGTGGACAATGCACCATCTGGTTTTAGTAAATATTCACTGACTGCTACTTTGAGTTCTAAAGTCGCCAACCTTGTTTGAACAAATTTCGGGTGATCTAAGGTGGCAGAAGTAATCGCAAAATCGATTTCTTTCTGGCTTAGTTTATTCAATAAGTCCAATGAAGGAACATAGCGGTAGTCGATCGTAAAGCTTTGATGATGAGTTGGATACTTGTCTGCTTCAAAGATAAACGATGCATCACTTGTGCCAACACGCAAAGAAGGATAATCTACTGATTCATTTAATGAGATATTCAATTTCTTCGCTTCCGCCAAAATCAATTCTACGGAAGGAAGAATCGATTTCCCATGGCTACTCAACTTGATTTTTTTGCCATGACGTTCGAATAGTTCAGCCCCGATTTCTTGTTCTAAGCTTTTTAACGAACTACTTAATGAGGAAATACTGACATGGAGCTCTTTTGAAGCTTGTGAAAGACTATTGAAACGGGCAATCATATAGAAATACTCTAATTTTTCGATCGACATACACCTATGCCTCCTTTAACATTTTATTCTCCCCCTAAATTTCTCATGCGCCTTTTTAAAAAACAAGGGTTATATAGCAGGGCGCATAGAGATTAAACAATCCTTAATAAATGTGAAACGAATCACTATTACTTTTAATAGGAAATGAAACGTGACAGTTTAAACGGTTGCTAGTTGATTTTTATGCGAGTCAATGATTCATAGACTCTAGATCGAAGGCTAGTGATTGATAGGTTGCAATGGATGAAGTGAATCTCAACCAGGAAAGGGAATCAACACACCTAAGAAAGCAAAAGAATGTGGAATAAGACACGTTTACTTAAAGCGGTTTTCTACTGATTTTTTGGTGGCGTGTGGTTTTCTGACAACATAAAAAAGCCTCCTTAATATATAAAGGGCGGCGTACTCAAATAAACATTGGATAGTGTAATTTGCAATTGTAAGGCGCAATTGTAATCACGTTAATTGAGCTTTGGCTTTCTGAGACGTAAGAAACAAGTTCTAGTTATCTTGGAAAAGCCTTAATCCGACAATCCCTGCTTTACTCGTTACTGTCTCTCGACATTTCCGAGCGATAACCTATGTTCTTCAGAGTAACCTCACCTAATATGATTATTTTTTCATCCATATCATAAAGGGCAGTGGAAGTAATAGTCAATCATGCGCGTTTCATGAATAGAGATATCATGGAGATATTTGTCTTCTTAAAAACGATAATAGTAGGGTTTATGGGACTTCCATTGGTATTTTCTCTACTTTCACGAAACAGATTACACAAATACCGAAAAAGGAGAAGAGTGAGTAGCTAAGAAAAGTTTTTTCTTCCGTATCGCGATTAAATGGTTTTATTTATAAAAGAAAACCGAAGAAACACAGTTTCGCTTGCACCTTCTCAAGTAACACGATAGACTATGAACATCTAATAGATGAGAAGGATGGAAACTATGACGAATCATTATTATTCCGAACACCCAGAGACTGCTCATGAGTTTGATGAATGGTCATTTGAGTTAAGAGGAAAAACCTTTCAGTTCGTAACAGACTCGGGCGTGTTTTCACGTGAAACAGTCGACTATGGCTCACGCGTATTGATTGATGCTTTTGAATGGACGCAGTTACCTGAAGGCAAAATTTTGGATGTTGGTTGTGGCTATGGTCCAATCGGGCTTTCTCTTGCATATGCGAGTGAACGTTTTGTGGAGATGGTAGACATCAATGCTCGAGCAGTGGACTTGGCACAAGGAAATGCGAAGCGCAATCAAATCAAAAATGTAGCGATCTACCAGTCAAACATTTATGATGAAGTGGCAGAAACAGACTATGCTGCAATCGTCAGCAATCCGCCGATCCGTGCAGGCAAAAAAGTCGTACATGAAATCCTGACTGGTGCCTATGCCCGTTTGCGTACAGGTGGTACTTTAACGATCGTCATTCAGAAAAAGCAAGGCGCACCTAGCGCGCAAAAGAAAATGCAGGAAACATTTGGTAACGCAGAAATCGTGATCAAAGATAAAGGATATTATATTATCCGAAGCGTGAAAGAAGATTAAAAATAATCGCATAAAAACAAGGAAACAGTCGAAGGAATGAGTAGTCATTTCTTTAACTGATTAAGTGTACCAGGATGTCAAAACACCAATTAGCTCAGAAATATTGAGTTTAATTGGTGTTTTATTGTATGGTTACAATTTGCAAAAGGGTGTGTGGCCCAATGTACAAGATGCGCACTTATATCAAGTGGTTTAGTCATTGGAGGAAGGTAAATAAAGTTAACTGACGGGAAAGTGAGAGGTAACCTTGAAAAAGAACACGTCGTTTATCAAGTTTACCTAGCAAATAGTTATAGGTTACTGATTTACTTTTGGACAAGCCCTTTTTTCCTCTATCCATTTCGAAAACCATTTGGTACACTGTTAAGGAATTTACATATAAAAAGGGGGAACAAAGGTGAAACTGACAATTCGGGATATTGCTGAGATGGCGGGGGTTTCAGTGACGACTGTGTCACAAATCTTAAACAATAAAGGTAGTCGTTTTAGTGAAAAGACACGAAAAAAAGTATTAGCAATCGTGAACGAGCATCATTATAAACCAGATTATTTTGCTTCTAATGTGATCAATCGTCACTCAAAAACAATTGGCATGATCGTGCCAGATGTGACGGATTTCTTCTTTTCAAAAGTGATCGAAGGAGTCGAAAGCTATTTGAATCCACTTGGATATGTCATCATTCTTTGTAACTCCAGACATAGTCAAGAAAATGAGTTGAAATACTTGAGAGAGCTTTCTCATCGAGCGGTGGACGGCTTGTTACTGGCTACGCCAAATGTGTTGCCCCAAGAGTATGCACTGGATAGTGGTTTTTATAATAATATGCCGATCATCCTGATCGATCGTGGATTGAATCGTCGGGATAATGGTCGTTTGATCGTGAAAGAATATGAAGGCGCTTATCAAGCAGTCTCATTGTTGATCAAAAACGGCCATACGAAAATTGGTATGCTAAAGGAAACAACTGGGTATTATCAATTAGAGGAGCGATTTAACGGTTATCGTCATGCGCTGAAAGATCATGAGTTAGCGTTTAACGGGAAGTTTATCGAAGAAGGCGACCTGACTGTTCAAGGCGGATATGAAGCAAGTAAGCGTTTGTTACGTCACAAAGATGTAACGGCGGTATTTTGTGGGAACGATGCAATGGCAATCGGTTGTTACCAAGCCATCCATGAGATGGGCAAGCGCATTCCAGAGGATATTTCAGTGATTGGCTTTGATGGATTAAAATTGTCTGAGTATATGATCCCTAAGCTGACAACGGTCAAGCAACCAAGTTTTGATATCGGTTTTTATGCGGCTCGCTTTTTGATTGATACGATTGAATTTCCACAAAGAAAAGTTCCGAACAAAGTGTTCGAAACAAAATTAATTATTCGTGAGAGCGTAAAAACATTGACAAAGGTCTAGTTGGGCGTTATATTGCTTATGTAAGTGTTTACAAAGCTGGTAAGATACAATGCGAGAAACTAGTAAACCGGTTTACTAAAGTGGTTTACCTTTTCCGAATTTCCTGTATAATACCGAATGAAGACGAGGAGGATTACGTCATGCGGATGGTCGATTTGATTGAAAAAAAGAGAGATGGGCACCAGTTATCTAAGGAAGAAATCTCGTACATTATCACGAATTACACAAATGATAAAATCCCTGATTATCAAATCAGTGCATTATTGATGGCTATCTTTTATCAAGATATGACCGATGAAGAAATTACTGAGCTAACATTAGCAATCGCTCATTCTGGCGATGTGATCGATTTAAGTTCATTAGAAGGAATAAAAGTCGACAAACATTCTACCGGAGGCGTGGGAGATACTACTACATTGATCTTAGCACCTTTAGTAGCAAGTGTTGGCGCCACAGTGGCAAAAATGTCAGGACGTGGGCTTGGTTATACAGGCGGTACATTAGACAAATTGGAAGCTATTCCTGGATTTCGTATCGAGCTGTCTGACGAAGAATTTATACGTACGGTGAATGAAAGCAAAGTCGCTGTCATTGGGCAATCAGGTAATCTTGCTCCAGCAGATAAAAAATTATATGCCTTGCGTGATGTGACCGCAACGGTTAACTCGATCCCATTGATCGCTAGCTCGATCATGAGTAAGAAAATTGCTGCGGGTGCGGATGCGATCGTGTTGGATGTGACTACAGGTGACGGTGCCTTCATGAAAAATATTGATGATGCGAGACGTTTGGCGAAGACCATGACAAGAATCGGCAAGTTGGCGGATCGCCAAACAGTGGCAGTGATTTCTGATATGTCTGAACCGTTGGGCGAAGCAATCGGCAATAGCTTAGAAGTCGTTGAAGCAATCGAGACACTTCAGGGGAACGGACCGGAAGATTTAGTCGAAATGTGCTATGCTTTAGGTAGTCAAATGGTTGTGCTAGCAGGTAAAGCAACAACGATCGAAGAGGCTCGTGCGTTGCTTAAAGAAGCGCTCGAATCTGGAAAAGCTTTGGCGAAATTTAAAGAGATGATCAAAAACCAAGGGGGAGACCCGACGATCGTCGATCAACCAGAACGTTTGTTGACTGCTCGTTATACCTATGAATTGCCGGCAAAAGCGTCAGGTGTCGTTACAAAAATCGTAGCGAACGAATTAGGGATCGCAGCAATGATGCTTGGTGCAGGACGTAAAACGAAAGAAGACTCGATCGATCATGCTGTAGGGTTGCGATTGAATAAAAAAATCGGCGACAAGGTAGAAGAAGGGGAATCCTTATTGACGATCTACAGTAATGAAGAAGAAATCTCGTCAGTGATCGACTTGTTATATAAAAATATTGAAATTGGAAATAAGGCTGAGAAGCCAATATTGATACACGACATTATCACAGAGTAGAAGGAGAAGAGACATGGAATTAAATCGAATGATCGACCACACAATTCTAAAAGCAGATGCTACAAAGGCTGATGTAATGCGTATTATTGAGGAAGCAAAAAAACATCATTTCTATTCAGTATGTATTAATCCAACATGGGTTGCCTTAGCAAAAGAAGAATTAAAAGGTGAACCAGTTGCCGTTTGTACCGTCATCGGTTTTCCTTTGGGAGCGAACACAGCTGAAACAAAGGCATTTGAAACAGCGAATGCGATTGAAAATGGTGCGGATGAAGTAGATATGGTCATCAATATCGGTGCATTGAAATCTGAGCAAGACGATGTCGTGAAAAAGGATATCGAAGCAGTAGTTGAAGCAGCAAAAGATCGCGCGTTAGTGAAAGTGATCATCGAAACAGCATTGTTGGAACAAGCAGAGATCATCAAAGCTTGCGAATTGGCGAAAGCTGCGGGCGCTGATTTTGTGAAGACTTCTACTGGATTCTCAACAGGTGGAGCAAGAGTGGAAGATATTCGCTTGATGCGTGAAACGGTTGGGCCAGAGATGGGTGTTAAAGCTTCTGGCGGTATCCATAATGAAGCGGAAGCTGTTGCAATGGTCGAAGCGGGTGCGACAAGAATCGGCACAAGTGCAGGTGTAGCAATCATGTCCGGTTCAACTGGCGAAGGCTATTAATTTCTAAGGAGAAAAAGATGTCAGAAATCAAACAAGAATGGATCGATATCGCGATCGACGCTTTGGATAAAGCGTATGTTCCTTACTCCAAATTTCCAGTCGGTGCTTGTTTAGTGACAGCCTCTGGGAAAACCTATCAAGGATTGAATATCGAAAATGCGTCATTTGGTTTAACGAATTGCGCAGAACGTACCGCATTTTTTAAGGCAGTATCCGAAAAAGAAATGGATTTTGCTCATCTAGTCGTTGCAGGACACACGCCTGAGCCGATTTCTCCATGTGGCGCCTGTCGCCAAGTCATGGCAGAATTTTGTGACGCAGAGATGCCAGTCACGTTGGTAGGCGACCACGGTGTGACGAAAACAATGACCGTGAGAGAGTTATTACCTTACGCATTTTCAGAAAAAGATTTATAAACTATGTTCAATTCAGTCAGCTGACTGTTGAAAAAACAACTACTTTAGGGGGCTTTACAGAAATGAAAAAAGCAAAATTATTTGGTTTAGGTGCTATCGCACTATCAGCCGGCTTACTTTTAAGCGCATGCGGTAACGGCGGTTCAGATTCTACTGATTCAACAGGTGGAAACAGTGCATCAGGAACAGCAACTGCAGCATTGATTACAGATACTGGTGGCGTCGATGACCGTTCATTCAACCAGTCAGCTTGGGAAGGGTTAGAAGATTGGGGTAAAGAACAAGGCTTGTCTCGCGGAAATGACGGCTTCCAATACTTCCAATCATCAAATGAATCAGATTATATTCCAAATATCGATCAAGCGTTGAACGCAGGCTTCAAAACAATTTTTGGGATCGGGTTTAAATTAAAACCAGCGATCGAAGAACAAGCAACAAGTAATCCTGAAACAAACTTTGCGATCATTGATGATGTCATTGAAGGAAAAGACAACGTAGTTTCAGCAACATTTAAAGACAACGAAGCTTCTTACCTTGCAGGAATCGCAGCAGCTTACACAACTGAAACAAATGTTGTTGGCTTTATCGGTGGAGTTAAAGGTGAAGTAATCGACCGCTTTGAAGCTGGTTTCAATGCAGGTGTGAAAGCCGGCGCTGAAGCGTTGAACAAAGAAATCGAAGTATTGAACCAATACGCTGGTGACTTCTCAGCTCCAGATAAAGGACGTTCAATTGCACAAGGTATGTACGCACAAAATGCCGACATCATTTTCCATGCTTCAGGTGGTACAGGTAACGGTGTCTTCCAAGAAGCAAAATCATTGAATGAATCAGGCGACAAAAAAGTTTGGGTAATCGGTGTTGACCGTGACCAATCTGACGAAGGTAACTACACATTAGATGGTGAAGACAAAAACTTCACATTGACATCAACACTTAAAGGTGTAGGAACAGTTGTAAAAGATTTAGCACAACAATCAGCAGATGGTAATTTCCCTGGTGGCGAACACACTGTTTATGGTTTGAAAGAAGACGGTGTAGGTATCACTGAAGGACAACTTTCTGATGAAGCGAAAAAAGCAGTAGACGAAGCGAAAGAAAAAATCATTTCAGGTGATATCGAAGTTCCAGAAACTCCTGAAAGCTAATAAATTCCATTTCTATAGCCTTGTTGGACAATTGTTTAACAGGGCTATCGTTTAGTTATCATCTATTGTTGTTTTTTTATTCAAGTTGTTGGCTACCCCGATTTGGATAAGGGAACAACTCGTTTCAAGTAGCTGAACTCCTTGGATTTTGGTTATTCGATCGTAGGCGTTTTTGTGAACGAATATGATCGTCCCTTTTATTTTTTAGACAATGTCGCCTGGATATAAATTGTTAGGATGTGAAAAATGTGGATCAAGAAAATATTGTCATCGAAATGCGAAATATCACGAAACAATTCGGTACTTTCAAAGCAAATGACAACATCAACCTTCAAGTAAAAGCAGGAGAAATCCATGCCTTGCTTGGTGAAAATGGTGCAGGTAAATCAACGTTAATGAATGTTTTATCAGGTCTTTTAGAGCCAACATCTGGTGAGATTTTGATGCACGGCAAAGAAGTAAACATCACGAGCCCAACGAAAGCGAATCAATTAGGGATCGGAATGGTGCATCAACACTTTATGTTAGTCGATGCATTCACAGTAACAGAAAATATCGTATTGGGAAGTGAGCCAAGTGCAGGCGGTATCTTGAATCGCAAAAAAGCCCGTGAAGAAATCAAACGATTGTCTGAACAATACGGCTTAGCAGTGAATCCAGATGCATACGTTCGTGATATTTCTGTCGGTATGGAACAACGTGTTGAGATTTTGAAAACACTCTATCGTGGTGCAGATGTCTTGATTTTTGACGAGCCGACAGCTGTATTGACGCCACAAGAAATCGATGAATTGATCGTGATCATGAAAGAATTAGTTAAAGAAGGAAAATCGATCATTTTGATCACACATAAATTAGATGAAATCAAAGCAGTTGCTGATCGTTGTACCGTTATCCGACGTGGACAAGGTATCGGAACTGTCAATGTGAAAGATGTTTCTTCTCAGCAGTTAGCTGATATGATGGTCGGAAGAACCGTTTCATTCAAAACAATGAAAAAAGAAGCACGTCCGCAAGAAGTCGTACTTTCTGTCGAAAATCTTGTAGTCAAAGAAAACCGTGGATTAGAAGCGGTAAAAGACTTGAGCTTAGAAGTGCGAGCAGGTGAAGTGTTGGGGATAGCTGGTATCGACGGCAATGGACAGTCGGAATTGATCCAAGCGTTGACCGGTTTACGTAAAGTGGAAAGTGGCACGGTTCGCCTGAAAGACGAAGACGTGACAAATAAAAAACCACGTAAAATCACAGAAGCTGGGCTAGGACATGTACCGGAGGATCGTCATAAATATGGCTTAGTCCTTGATATGACTTTATCTGAAAATATTGCGATGCAAACGTACTATCAAAAACCATATAGCAAAAATGGCTTATTGAATTACGGCGTGATGAATGAGCATGCCAGAGACTTGATCGATGAGTATGATGTACGAACGACGAGCGAATTAGTACCAGCGAAAGCATTATCCGGTGGGAATCAACAAAAAGCCATCATTGCACGTGAAATCGATCGTGACCCTGATCTATTGATCGTTGCGAATCCGACACGTGGGTTAGATGTTGGGGCGATCGAGTTTATTCATAAACGCTTGATTGAACAACGGGATAAATTCAAAGCAGTCTTATTGATCAGTTTTGAATTAGAAGAAATTTTAAACGTGTCAGATCGTATTGCGGTAATCCATGAAGGAAAAATCGTAGGGATCGTTGATCCAAAAGAAACATCTGAAAATGAGCTAGGTCTATTGATGGCGGGCTATACTTTAGAAGAAGCAAGAAGAGAGTTAGAAAAGGTGGGTGACGCACATGAATGATCGTAGCGAAAGGTTTCGTAATCTGCTAGTACCTATATTTTCAGTTATTTTAGGTTTGATTTTAGGTGCGATTTTGATGGTTGCCTTTGGTTACCATCCAATTCAAGGATATTCTTCGATGTTGAATGCTTCGTTAGGTTCTCAACGAAGTATCGGTGAAACATTAAGAGAAGCAACTCCTTTGATTTTTACAGCATTAGGTTTTTCTGTTGCCAATTCAGCTGGATTCTTTAATATCGGGCTTTCTGGGCAAGCATTGTGTGGTTGGATCGTGAGTATCTGGACTGCATTAGCGTTTCCTGATTTACCCAAAGCTGTTTTGTTACCAATGTGTGTGATCTTAGGCGCACTTGCTGGAGCCATGGCTGCAGCGATTCCAGGATTGTTGCGTGCGTTCTTCGGCACAAGTGAAGTAATCGTGACGATCATGATGAACTATATTTTGCTTTATTTAAGTACGTATACACTTCATGAAGTTATGCCGGAATCTTATCGTTCTAGTTTGGACTCTTCAAATATGATCAGTCAGAATGCTTCGTTACGTATTCCTTGGTTGACCCAGATGTTTGGTGGTTCCCGCGTGAATGGTGGACTGTTCTTGGCGTTGATCGCGTTAGTAGTGGTATGGATCGTTATGAAGAAAACAACATTAGGATTTGAGATCCGTTCCGTTGGATTGAATCCTTTTGCCTCTGAATATGCAGGGATGAGCAGTAAACGAACAATTATCTTATCAATGGTCATTTCTGGTGGTTTAGCTGGCTTAGGTGGTGTGGTAGAAGGTCTAGGAACGTATCAAAACTTCTTTGTCCAAACGACTTCTCTATCAATTGGTTTTGACGGTATGGCCGTTTCATTATTAGGTTCTGGCTCTGCCATCGGTATTTTACTATCTGCGCTATTATTCAGTGTTCTAAAAATTGGTGGATTGGGGATGCAAACAGGTGCTGGTGTACCGTTTGAGATCGTCAACGTGTCGATTGCCTTGATCATCTTCTTCGTTGGTATCAACTTCTTGATTCGTTTCCTTATGGCGAAATTCTTCCAAGGGAAAAAACAAGAAGAGATCGTTGCAACGATTGAAACGGAACCGAATCATCAAAATCAAGAAGGAGGAGAGCTGTAATGTCAACAGTAGAACTGATCTCTTTGATCCTTACATCGACACTCGTTTATTCGACACCGTTGATCTTAACTTCATTAGGCGGAACGTTTTCTGAACGAAGCGGAATCGTCAACGTTGGGTTAGAAGGCATTATGGTAATGGGTGCGTTTAGTGCAGTCGTCTTTAACTTGACGATGAGTGATACCCTAGGCTCAATGACTCCTTGGATCGCTATTTTAGTCGGCGGTGTGGTCGGTGTCCTCTTTTCATTGATTCATGCAGTCGCTACAGTCAGCTTACGAGCAGATCATATCATCAGTGGGACGGTCATCAATTTGATGGCACCTGCTTTAGGTGTATTTTTGATCAAAGCGTGGTATGGTAAAGGTCAAACAGACAATATCTCACAAAACTTAGGTTACTTTTCATTTCCTGGGTTGGCAGATATTCCAGTAATTGGACAAATTTTCTTTAGAAGTACATTTCTACCAGCATATTGTGCAATTTTGATTGCTGTTATTGCATGGTTCATTATCTTCAAAACAAAATTTGGTTTACGTTTACGTTCTGTTGGGGAAAATCCGCAAGCTGCGGATACATTAGGAATCAATGTTTACGCGATGCGCTATTCAGGTGTAATGATTTCTGGTCTTCTTGGAGGAATGGGTGGTGCTGTTTTTGCTCAATCAATCTCTGGGAACTTTTCAGCAGGAACGATTGTCGGTCAAGGGTTCATCTCGATGGCTGCCATGATTTTTGGTAAATGGAATCCTTTAGGTGCGATGGGCGCTTCATTATTCTTTGGATTTGCGCAAAGTTTAAGTATTATCGGTGCGCAATTACCAGTGATCTCATCGATTCCACCAGTGTTACTACAAATTGCGCCTTATCTATTGACGATCATCGTTTTAGTGGCGTTCTTAGGTAAAGCATCTGGACCAAAAGCAAACGGTAAGAATTATATAAAATCCAAATAATCGTTTAGTGATTAAAAAGGGCGGGTTACGGGAAGTTTTTTTCGTCTCGCCCTTTTTACTTTATAAAGAAAATAAATAGAAAGAAGGAATACTCATGTTTAAACGCGTACATTTGATCGTCATGGATTCAGTCGGAATCGGAGAAGCACCTGATGCTGAAAAATTCGGAGATAAAGGCTCGGATACGTTAGGTCATATTGCCAAAGAAGCTGGGTTGACGATACCGAATTTGGAGCAACTTGGATTAGGGACGATCCGTCCATTAGAAGGTGTTCAAGCGATAGAAGACCACCAAGGCTATGCAACGAAATTAGAAGAAGTTTCTGTCGGTAAAGACACAATGACTGGTCACTGGGAAATCATGGGTTTGAATATCAAAACGCCATTTCGTGTTTTTCCAAACGGCTTCCCCGACGAATTACTGAAGAAAATCGAAGACTTCTCTGGACGTAAAATCGTTTGTAATGAACCGTATAGCGGAACAGCCGTCATTGACGACTTTGGTGAGCATCAAATGAAAACAGGTGACTTGATCGTTTATACGTCAGCTGATCCAGTATTACAAATTGCTGCACATGAAGAAATTATTCCTTTAGAAGAACTGTATCGAATTTGTGAATATGTTCGTGAGATTACAAAAGATGATCCTTATATGATCGGTCGAATCATTGCACGCCCGTATGTGGGAGAACCCGGCAACTTTACACGAACAAGCAACCGTCACGATTACGCATTAGATCCATTTGGTCATACAGTTTTAGACTCATTGAAAGAAGCAGGCAAAGATGTCATCGCGGTAGGTAAGATCAATGATATTTTCAATGGTCAAGGCATCACTGATTCTGTTCGTACGAAGAGTAATATGGATGGCGTCGATCAATTATTGAACGTGATGAAACAAGACTTCACTGGGTTGAGTTTCACTAACTTAGTTGACTTTGATGCGTTATACGGCCACCGCCGAGATGTGGTTGGTTACGCGCGTGCGATCGAAGATTTTGACTTGCGTCTTCCAGAATTATTCGATGCAATGGCAGACGATGACTTATTGTTGATCACCGCTGACCATGGGAATGATCCGACCTTTACTGGTACTGATCATACTCGGGAATACGTGCCGCTACTTGCTTATAGTAAACAGATGAACGAGCAAGGCAGTTTATCACAAGGCTATTATGCGGATATCTCTGCAACGATTGCCGAAAACTTTGACGTAGCAGCTACTGAAAATGGCGAAAGCTTCTTGAAATTATTGAAATAAGCAACAGCAGCATCCACTTGTGAATCATCATTGGCTTTATTATGTAAGATCGAACAATCAAAATTTTATATATAGGAGAAAAACAATGAAATTAAATGAGATGTTACAAGAAACGACAGCGTTTATCAAAAGTAAAGGGGTAGGCACCATCGATTTCGGGATGATCCTCGGTTCAGGCTTAGGAGAATTAGCAGAAGAAATCGAAGAAGCAATCGTGATTCCTTATGACAAGATTCCTTTCTTCCCAACTTCGACAGTTGTTGGGCATGCAGGACAGCTTGTCTACGGGACCCTTTCAGGGAAAAAAGTATTGGCGATGCAAGGACGCTTCCATTTTTATGAAGGTCATTCCATGCAAACCGTCACTTATCCAGTACGTGTAATGGCTGCATTAGACGCTCATTCAGTTGTCGTGACGAATGCGTGTGGTGGAGTGAATGAATCATTTGCACCAGGAGATTTGATGTTGATCACCGATCATATCAACTTTACAGGCCAAAATCCATTGATTGGACCAAATGAAGAAGAAATGGGGCCTCGTTTCCCTGATATGAGTGAAGCCTATACAAAAGCCTATCGTGAAATTGCAAAAGCAGCAGCGGCCTCATTAGATGTAGAATTAAAAGAAGGTGTGTATATGGGTTATTCTGGACCAACGTACGAAACACCAGCTGAGATTCGGATGTCTCGAGTGATGGGGGCAGATGCAGTCGGCATGTCGACTGTACCAGAAGTCATTGTTGCAGCACATAGCGGTTTGAAAGTCTTAGGTATCTCTTGTATCACCAACTTGGCTGCGGGTATGCAAGCGAACTTGAATCACGAAGAAGTCGTTGAAACAACTGAGAGAGTCAAACAAACATTTAAATCATTGATCAAAGAAACACTTTCTTTACTATAAAAAATTGATTGCGAGGTTTGAAAATGAGTGTTCATATTGAAGCAAAGCCAGGAGAGATTGCAGATAAGATTTTACTTCCTGGAGATCCACTAAGAGCAAAATATATTGCAGAAACTTTTTTAGAGAATCCGGTTTGTTACAACCAAGTACGCGGTATGCTTGGGTATACTGGAACGTATAAAGGAGAAAGAGTATCTGTTCAAGGAACAGGGATGGGGATGCCATCAGCGATGATCTATGCCCATGAGTTGGTAAATTCCTATGATGTAAAAAAATTGATTCGTGTAGGAACATGCGGTGCCTTGTCAAAAGACGTACACGTCCGTGACCTAGTATTAGCACAAGGAGCTGCGACAAGTTCTTCTATGATCGAAAAGAATTTCAATGCATTCCACTTCCCGCCAATCTGTGATTTTGACTTGCTGTTGAAAGCATACGAAGTGGCAAAAGAAAAAGGCTTTACTACCCACGTTGGTAACGTGCTATCAGAAGATTCTTTCTACAAAGACGATTTGACAGAAACATTCAAGTTAGCAGAACTTGGCGTGATGGGCGTTGAAATGGAAGCTGCTGCGCTGTACTATCTAGGTGCAAAATACAAAGTACAGACACTAGCAATCATGACAGTCAGTGACCATCTGATCACAGGCGAAGAAACAACAGCCAGCGAACGCCAAACAACATTCAATGATATGATCGAAGTTGGATTGGAAACAGCGATTCAAGGGTAAATAAGAGTTAAATAGCAAGAAAAAATGACTGCCTAACTTTCTTTTAAGAGAAATTGGCAGTCATTTTTTTAACAATTTAAAAAGACTAGAAAGAAGAAAGTTTCTTTCTAGTCCAAAAAAGTTAGGTTTGCTATCAACAGTAGTTGCTAATTATTTGAAAATTAAATATCAGTATCTAAAGTCAGTGATTCTAATAATACTCGTCCTGTTGTGCTTTGTCCTGGATGCCCAGGTACTCTATAAACTCGGATGACTTGACCTGAAGTACCAGCAATAGTTTGTCGTACTTGGATGTTTCCATCAACTGTTCTTCTAGAAGAATAGTAGTTGGTTCCATTATATGTTTCAAAAAGATATCTTCCATTAACAGTAACCATTAATCTTTCTCGACTGTTAAAACGTTCAGGTGTCAATGTTAAATAAGCAAGCGCTCGGCTTCCTTCTCTTCCTACAGACAGCAATCTTGTTTCCGTCACGTCTGACTCAGTCGTAACTTCGATATTGTCATATGTCGCCCACCCATTCCATGTAGAAGCAAAGCGCACAAGGTATGTATTTTCAGCGTCTGGCGTCGTAAATGTAAGTTTGCCACGTTCCCAGTCCTCATTATTATGTTCACTACGTTCTAATACATCAAACCCTACACCATGAGTCATGATTCCTAATTCAACACGACCTGGAGAAGATTCGCTTGCGGCAACATCATAACTAAATGTATAAGTCGTATTTGGTTTTAATGTGACATACTGGTGAACGTTTTCGCCATTTTTTGCTAATGCAAAGTTATTTCCATTAACTGTTTGAAGTGTTGGATTATTTGTGGCTGGGTCACTAACGATCCAACGATCAAATCCTGCATCAAAGTTCCCATTATGGATATATAGTTCTTGTTCAATTGCCTGTTTGCTTGTGCTAACTAAGTCAGTTGTGGATAGACTTGTTGCAAATGTTGAAACGGACCCTCCTAAACTCAAAAATACCATACCTGCTACCATCATTGTTTTTAAATTGTTTTTGATCATCTTGTCTCTCCTCTATCTATATATGAATTTTTTTATTTTTTATTTCGTTTGTAAGATGCAATCATTTGATCTGTCTGTATCTCACAAATTAATAATAACCTGGAAAATAACATTTATGTAACCGCTTTTTTCCGGATAACCATCGTTTTTAGAAAAAAGTGGTAAAATAAGAAGGATTATGGTTGAGTTGGTCTCAGTTTGTTTTATTTTTGAATAACGAAAGGGTAGTGGGGGGAATACATCCGTTTGTGATTTTTGCGAATCGATCATTTAGAAAAACATGCAAATATTGTATGGATAAAAATTATCGAATAAGTTTACTTTTCTGGTATCCTGCTATACTAAAAAAAGAAAAGGTATAATCATTAAGTAAGGGTTAGCATTTTGAGATGATTGAGAAAGTTGGTGGTGAAAGAATAAACAGTACTTTTACATAGTAAGATGCTCCTGTGGAAGAGCGATAGGAAGAAGAATGCAGAATGTTCAATCGCCCGATTGGTTAGTGGTTTAGATGGAGGTAGATAGTATTCAGTTAACTCTAAAAAAAAAGTATCATTCTGACTATATGGGTAATCATTTTTTCTATAATAAACTTTGGAATCATAAGAAGTAAGGCCATTCTCATGCTATTAGAAAATAATCAATTGGGTCTAAATTTGCTAATGATCCTATTTATTTACGTACTTTGCATGCCCGAATTAAATCGAGCCTTAAAAGGTCTGAATCTGTCAATGATGAAACAAGTAGGATTCACTTTGCTACTTTTGTTAGTGATGAATTTCATATATATGATACTTCTATTTGGCAGATTTGAAGTAGTCTCACAAAATTTCGATAGTGTTGTTCTATTTTCTGTCATCGTGATTGCCCCAATAAGAGAAGAATTAGTTTACCGTTACCTATTTTTGAGTATAACTGCTTCTAATTGGTTAAAAATAGTTTTGGGTTTGGTTTCAACAGGATTCTTTTTCTATGGGCATAGCTTTACATATGGTGGAAATCTATTCGCAATGGTCCAAGTTCTCTTTTTGACTTTAGGTACAACATATCTATATGTGAAAACCAACAATATATTCCCTGCTATTATGTTACATAGCTCGTATAATCTATTTGTTCTTTTGCTGTCGTTATTCAAATAAAAATCCCAGTCTAGAAAGAATATCTAGGCTGGACTGTCAGTAAAGTATCTTACGTAATAGTCTATTTTGAGTCAATCAGAAATAATTACTGATTGGTTTATCACTTGGAAAAGAAGAAAAGGTTAAAGTATAAAAAGGTAAATTCGATTTATTAATGTGTAAACAACTAAACTAATTCTCGTTAATATTGTTTCTTTCGAACGATTTTTACTAGTACATTCATATAGTTAGTATGTCATTTAGTACCATTAGTATTAAGTAGCGAATTCTGCATCCACCCAATATCTAAAAAACAGCCCCATCATCTCTTATAATAATAAAAGATGATGAGGCTGTTTTACTTATAATAGAGTATCTATTATAAGTAGTATTTTTTGATAACAGTCAAGTCGTCGTTTAATTCATAAACAAGTGGTTGACCTGTTGGGATTTCAAGATCCATGATGTCTTCATCAGAGATTCCTTCGATGTGTTTTGCTAATGCGCGTAAAGAGTTACCGTGTGCAGCAACTAAGACAGTTTTGTTGTCTAACAAAGCTGGTGCAATTTCGTCTTGCCAGAATGGCAATGCGCGTTCTAAAGTAACTTTCAAGTTTTCGCCACCAGGTACGTCGCGTTTGTCTAACATTGCATAACGACGATCGTTTGCTGCTGAACCTTCATCAGTTGCTTCCATTAATGGAGGAAGAGTGTCATATGAACGACGCCAGATGTGAACTTGTTCGTCACCGTATTTTTCTGCTGTTTCTTTTTTATTTAGACCTTGTAATTTACCATAATGACGTTCGTTTAAGCGCCATGATTTGATTTGTGGTACCCAAAGTTGATCTGAGTATTCTAAAATCAAGTTACAAGTTTTGATAGCACGAGTTAATACAGAAGTATAAGCAACATCAAATTCAATTCCAGCTTCTTTGATTTTACGTCCGCCTTCTTTTGCTTCTTCGATTCCTTCTGGTGCTAGGTTTACATCAGCCCAACCAGTAAATTGGTTCAATGCATTCCATTCGCTAAGACCGTGACGAGAAAAAACTAATTTTGGCATGTTTAACTCTCCTTTTAAAAATAAGTGATATTTCTGAAAATTTCAGTTCTGCCTTATTGTACAATGTTTTTCATAAGATTTCCATTGTAAAATGAAAGCAGTTTGTCCAAAAGGTCACAGGATAACTAAAAAAAAGGCTGTGAAACAAGCGTTATTACAGAGCTTTGCTCATAAAACTTGTCTAACAACCTTTTTTATAAATAAGTAAAATAATTTCTGTTTGGTGAGTGGGTGTAGCTTCTAGCTATCAGATGATGAAATCCTCGAAATTCCACTCG
This sequence comes from Enterococcus sp. DIV2371, assembly GCF_050498525.1. NCBI lineage: Bacteria > Bacillati > Bacillota > Bacilli > Lactobacillales > Enterococcaceae > Enterococcus > Enterococcus sp. DIV2371. Next base: position 87,605 of record NZ_JBIPAJ010000001.1, read on the forward strand.
CTCACTAGTTGAATAATTGCTGAATCTCTTTTTCAGGTAGATTGATGTATTTGTAGCAAGTGCCGACTGAAACGCCGCATTTGGAAGAAATAAATTGGATCGTTTCTTTCTTTTCATAGTAAAGTCGACGAATTTTTTTGATTGTTTTGGCATCGATTTTTGGTCGACCGCCGATTTTTCCTTTTTTACGTGCTTCTTCTAATCCAATCAGTGTGCGTTCTTTGATCAATGCACACTCCATCTCAGCTAATCCTTCCATCAACTGGAAGTAGACCGTCCCCATAGGTTCGCGAGTATCGATTTTTTCTGTGATGCTGACTAGATGTAACCCACGGTCTTTGAATAATTTCGTGAATTCTGTTAATTGTCTTGTCGATTTTCCTAAATGGTGAAGTTGGCAAATAACCAATGTATCGCCTTGCTCCATTTTATCGATGACTTTCTCTAAGCAAATTGTGTCAGATAAAGTATCTTTTTGACCATAAGTTTCGTGAAAAATTTCGTGACAACCAAAATCAGAGAGTTTTTGCATTTGAGCCGTCAAATCGACATCATTGATAGTTGTACGTGCATAACCGATAATCTTCATGGTGATTCCTTTCTAGCAAAGTTTTCTAAGTGTTTGAGACAAGTAAAAATGTAGCATAAAGTAACTGAAAAAGATAGTTTTTTTAGGTATTTTCAACGAATCTCTTTACCATTATTTTTGAAAGGGAGTATCAAGTACATCCACGCCATTTTCAGAGGCAACGACTACCTTTGAAACCATATTTAAAAACAAGCCGTGTTCGACCACACCGACTAATTGATCCAAGTAAGCCGCTAATTTTTCAGGGTCTTCGATTCGTTCTAAATGAAGGTCAATAATATAATGACCGCTATCTGTTACGACGGTCTCTCTAGCTTCCGTTTGGCGTAAGACAGGTTGATAGTTTTTTTCTTCAAAAAGATGCATCAATTGTTGAGAACCATAAGGGATGACTTCGACAGGGAGTGGGAAGCGTCCTAATTGATCCACCATTTTTGACCCATCAACGATCCAGATCGTTTGTTTGGAATACGTTGCAACGATCTTTTCAAACAATAGGGCAGCACCGCCACCTTTGATTCCTTGGAAATCCGCGCTGATCTCATCGGCACCATCGATCGTCAAATCGACCATCGAAACTTCATCGATACTTTTCAAAGGGATACCTAAGCCTTCTGCTTGTGCTTTTGTGCCGCTAGAAGTAGTGACCCCAGTGATTTTCAATCCTTCTTCACGCATGCGACGTCCGATTTCTTCTACCATATAATAAGCAGTTGATCCAGTTCCTAGTCCAACGATCATCCCGTCTTCAACAAATTCTGCTGCTTTGATACCTACTAATTGTTTTAAGTTCATTCCTATCCCTCCAGCAATTTTGTAGCTCTTTACTTGCTATTTTAGCTTGATTTCAGCGAAAAAGATAGGGAGCATACCAGAAATTTTATGTGACAGAAAAAAATGTATATGTTTGGTTGACAATCTTTTTTATCCATGATATTCTAACCAAGGTGCTTTATCTACAGGTCTCTATTTAGGGACGTGCTGACTGTTTATCAAAGCATATTTGATAAAGATGCATAACTTGCATTTATTTTTTATCGCAAAAAAAGAACCACCTGGATGTGTGGAACTAGATGTGAATCGTGGGAAGGAGGAACTAGGAATGCCTACAATTAACCAATTAGTACGTAAACCTCGTAAATCAAAGGTGGAAAAATCTAATTCACCTGCTTTGAACAAAGGATATAACAGCTTTAAGAAAACTCAAACAAACGTGAACTCTCCTCAAAAACGTGGGGTAGCTACACGTGTGGGTACAATGACACCTAAAAAACCGAACTCAGCTTTACGTAAATATGCTCGTGTTCGTTTGTCAAACTTAATTGAAGTTACTGCTTATATCCCAGGGATTGGTCACAATTTACAAGAACACAGCGTGGTACTATTACGCGGTGGACGTGTAAAAGACTTACCAGGGGTACGTTACCATATCGTTCGTGGTGCACTTGATACTGCTGGTGTAAACGATCGTAAACAAAGCCGTTCTAAATACGGTACGAAAAGACCTAAAGCTTAATTTTAATTATTTACTACAAATGAAAATCGAACCTACTATATAATAGTCGTTCGATCAACTATGAAGAATATTTCGGAAGGAGGAGTTACGGATGCCACGTAAAGGTCCTGTTGCAAAACGTGATGTTTTACCAGATCCTATTTATAACTCAAAATTAGTAACTCGCTTGATCAACCGTGTAATGGTTGACGGAAAACGCGGTGTTGCTGCTAATATTATCTATAATGCCTTTGATTTGATCAAAGAATCTACAGGTAACGATCCATTAGAAGTGTTTGAACAAGCAATGAACAATGTTATGCCTGTTCTTGAAGTTAAAGCACGTCGTGTTGGGGGTTCAAACTATCAAGTACCAGTTGAAGTTCGCCCTGAACGTCGTACGACTTTAGCGCTACGTTGGGTAGTTAACTACGCTCGCTTGCGCGGTGAACACACAATGGAAGAACGCTTAGCGAAAGAAATCATGGACGCTGCAAACAACACTGGAGCTTCTGTTAAAAAACGCGAAGATACACACAAAATGGCAGACGCGAACCGCGCATTTGCTCATTATCGTTGGTAAGATCCTCTCTGTCTGTCGGCTAACCCCGCAGCAGAAAGTCAATTTACAATCGATTTAAATAAAGAGAGGAGTAAGAAAATGGCAAGAGAATTTTCGCTAGAAAAAACTCGTAATATTGGTATCATGGCTCACGTTGATGCAGGTAAAACTACAACAACAGAGCGTATCTTGTACTATACTGGTAAAATCCATAAAATCGGTGAAACTCACGAAGGAGCTTCACAGATGGACTGGATGGAGCAAGAACAAGAACGTGGTATCACAATTACATCTGCTGCCACTACTGCGCAGTGGAAAGGTTACCGCGTAAATATCATCGATACACCAGGACACGTAGACTTCACAATCGAAGTTCAACGTTCTCTACGTGTATTGGATGGTGCTGTAACTGTACTTGATGCACAATCAGGTGTTGAACCTCAAACAGAAACTGTTTGGCGTCAAGCAACTGAGTACCGAGTGCCTCGTATCGTATTCTGTAACAAAATGGATAAAATCGGTGCAGACTTCTTATACTCAGTAAAATCATTGCACGATCGCTTACAAGCGAACGCGCATCCAATCCAATTGCCAATTGGTTCTGAAGATAACTTCACAGGTATCATTGACTTGGTAACGATGAAAGCAGAGATCTACACAAACGATCTAGGCACAGACATCCAAGAAACTGAAATCCCTGAAGAATATGCAGAACAAGCACAAGAATGGCGTGAAAAATTAGTCGAAGCTGTTGCTGAAACAGACGAAGAACTAATGATGAAATATCTTGAAGGTGAAGAAATCACTCAAGAAGAATTAGTTGCTGGTATCCGCCGTGCAACAATCAACGTTGAGTTCTTCCCTGTATTGGCTGGTTCAGCATTCAAGAATAAAGGGGTCCAATTGATGTTGGATGCTGTTCTTGATTACTTGCCATCACCACTAGATATCGAAGCAATCAAAGGTATCGACTCAAAAACAGACGAAGAAACAACTCGTCCTGCAGATGACGAAGCTCCTTTTGCTTCATTAGCATTTAAAGTAATGACTGACCCATTCGTAGGTCGTCTAACTTTCTTCCGTGTCTATTCTGGTGTCCTTGAAAGTGGTTCATACGTATTGAACGCATCTAAAGGCAAAAAAGAACGTATCGGTCGTATTCTACAAATGCACGCAAACACTCGTCAAGAAATCGACAAAGTGTATTCAGGTGATATCGCCGCTGCTGTTGGATTGAAAGATACAACAACAGGGGACACATTGTGTGCGTTAGACGCGCCAGTTATCCTTGAATCAATCGAATTCCCAGAACCAGTTATCCAAGTCGCTGTTGAGCCTAAATCAAAAGCTGACCAAGATAAAATGGGTATTGCGTTGCAAAAACTTGCAGAAGAAGATCCTTCATTCCGTGTTGAAACAAACGTTGAAACAGGTGAAACAGTTATCTCAGGTATGGGTGAGTTGCACTTGGACGTATTAGTAGACCGTATGAAACGCGAATTTAAAGTTGAAGCAAACGTTGGTGCGCCTCAAGTTTCTTACCGCGAAACATTCCGTGAAGCAACTAAAGCGGAAGGTAAATTCGTACGTCAGTCTGGTGGTAAAGGTCAATACGGTCACGTATGGGTTGAATTTACACCAAACGAAGAAGGAAAAGGCTTCGAATTCGAAAACGCAATCGTTGGTGGTGTGGTTCCACGTGAATACATCCCAGCAGTTGAAAAAGGATTAGAAGAATCAATGAATAACGGTGTTCTTGCTGGTTATCCATTAGTGGATATCAAAGCAAAACTTTACGATGGTTCATACCATGACGTCGATTCAAATGAAACAGCGTTCCGTGTTGCTGCATCTATGTCTCTAAGAGCTGCTGCAAAACACGCACGCCCTGTGATCCTTGAACCAATGATGAAAGTTACGATCACTGTACCAGAAGATTACTTAGGTGATATCATGGGACACGTAACAAGCCGTCGCGGACGTGTTGAAGGAATGGAAGCACACGGTAACTCACAAATCGTTAATGCAATCGTTCCATTGGCAGAAATGTTCGGATATGCAACAACATTGCGTTCAGCAACTCAAGGACGTGGTACATTCATGATGGTATTTGACCACTACGAAGACGTACCGAAATCTGTTCAAGAAGAAATCATTAAGAAAAACGGCGGAAAAGCTGAATAATTTCTTAAGGCAAGGTAGTCTCGTGAAGAGATTTATCTAGAGACTGTATTTTTTATGCAGTTTCGTGTAAAATAACTTTTGATGATACGGGCATGTGATTGGCAGTTTTGTCCATCACATACCTATCAGACAAATAAAAAATTAAACTGTAATTTTAGGGAGGATATTTTAAAATGGCAAAAGAAAAATTTGACCGTTCGAAACCACACGTTAACATTGGTACTATCGGACACGTTGACCATGGTAAAACAACTTTAACAGCTGCAATCACAACTGTACTATCTAAGAAAAACGGCGGCCAAGCAATGGCTTACGATCAAATCGATGGTGCTCCAGAAGAACGCGAACGCGGAATCACTATCTCAACAGCTCACGTTGAGTACGAAACTGACGCACGTCACTACGCTCACGTTGACTGCCCAGGACACGCGGACTATGTTAAAAACATGATCACTGGTGCTGCTCAAATGGACGGAGCAATCTTAGTTGTTTCTGCTGCTGACGGCCCTATGCCTCAAACTCGTGAACACATCCTATTATCTCGTCAAGTTGGTGTACCATACATCGTTGTATTCTTGAACAAAGTAGATATGGTTGATGATGAAGAATTACTAGAATTAGTTGAAATGGAAGTTCGTGACCTATTAACAGAATACGAATTCCCTGGTGACGATGTTCCTGTAATCGCTGGTTCAGCTTTAAGAGCTTTAGAAGGCGACGCTTCATACGAAGAAAAAATTCTTGAATTGATGGCTGCAGTTGACGAATATATCCCAACTCCAGAACGTGACAACGACAAACCATTCATGATGCCAGTTGAGGACGTATTCTCAATCACTGGTCGTGGTACTGTTGCTACAGGACGTGTTGAACGTGGACAAGTTCGCGTTGGTGACGTTATCGATATCGTTGGTATCGCAGAAGAAACAGCTCAAACAACAGTAACTGGTGTTGAAATGTTCCGTAAATTACTAGACTACGCTGAAGCAGGCGATAACATTGGTGCGTTACTACGTGGTGTTTCACGTGAAGACATCCAACGTGGTCAAGTTTTAGCTAAACCAGGTACAATCACACCTCATACAAAATTCTCTGCAGAAGTATACGTGTTGACTAAAGAAGAAGGTGGACGTCATACTCCATTCTTCACTAACTACCGTCCACAATTCTACTTCCGTACGACTGACGTAACTGGTGTTGTTGAATTACCAGAAGGAACTGAAATGGTTATGCCTGGCGACAACGTAACAATGGAAGTTGAATTAATCCACCCAATCGCTATCGAAAACGGTACTAAATTCTCAATCCGTGAAGGCGGACGTACAGTTGGTGCCGGTGTCGTTACAGAAATCAAAGCTTAATTCATTTTAAGCCTAATGAAGTAACATCTATTCGGACGTTAAAGTTCGAGGTAAGGATCTTGATCCTTTGCCTCGAACTTTTTTTATGTAAAAGATGCGTGTCTTGTTTTGGCGAGCGTTTCCTCTTAATTAAATCCTGTGATCATGTGTGTGCTGTCCCCACCCAAACAATGACATAGATGAAAACAACACAAGCATTCACCTCCTTGTTCGTTTATAATTGATTTTATGGAAAGAAACATTCTACTATAAAATATATACCATCATGCTTTTTCTAGGAGGCTGTCGTTCGATGAAAATACTTAGAGAATACAAGGCTACAAAACAACCGACAGATGATTTTCTCTCATGGCTATTTATTAGAAGAATAAATCTAAGAGTAAAATTGTTGTTTATTGCAATTTTATGGATAGGTTGGTTAAGATTTTCTTTCGACCTAGTATTCATGGTTCGCTTCTTTCAATTTGTCTTTATAGGATTTCTTATTTATTTAATGTATCTTTTGGTACTGCTTATCAAAAAAATAGCAAAGTTCATTGTTCGCCGTTGATCCTTCACTTTTGCAAGTAATACATAAAGAAATGTTTTGAGCCAACTCTCCATGTTGAGGGTTGGCTTTTTCTGGCATAGTTGGAAGAAACTAAAAGAAAAACAGCAAATTCACTTGTAAATAGAGAAGGATTTCTCTTTTCTCAATAAAATGAAAACTTATGAAAATAAAATGTTTTTTACAGCAAAAAAACCTTGCGTTGTGCATTTAGATATATTATAATGACAAAGGTGCGTTTACCTTAGGTGAATGGCACAGACGAAATCAAAATGATTTTGTCGGCTAAGAAACGAGAGGTTGCGACACGCCCGGACGCTTTGCCACGAACGAGCGTGACGGAAATTTTCGTGGAGCTATGTCTACTTTTCAAAATAGGCGAAGGAGGGAACAAGATGGCAAAACAAAAAATTCGTATCCGTTTAAAAGCGTATGAACACCGTATTTTAGATCAATCAGCGGATAAAATCGTGGAAACTGCAAAAAGAACTGGAGCTGGCGTTTCTGGTCCAATTCCATTACCAACTGAACGCAGTCTTTACACAGTTATTCGTGCGACGCACAAATACAAAGATTCACGCGAACAATTCGAAATGCGTACACACAAACGTCTTATCGACATTGTGAACCCAACACCAAAAACAGTTGATGCTTTAATGAAGCTTGACTTACCATCAGGTGTTAACATCGAAATCAAACTATAAAAACTAAACTAATAATAATGGAGGTGTACTCATGACCAAAGGAATCTTAGGGAAAAAAGTGGGAATGACACAAATCTTCACTGAATCTGGCGAATTAATTCCAGTTACTGTTGTAGAAGCTACGCCAAACGTAGTACTACAAGTAAAAACAATGGAAACTGATGGCTACGAAGCTATTCAAGTTGGTTACCAAGATATGCGTGAAGTTTTATCAAACAAACCTGCGAAAGGTCATGTTGCAAAAGCAAACACGGCTCCTAAGCGCTTCATTCGTGAATTCAAAAATGTTGAGCTAGGAGAATATGAAGTAGGAAAAGAAATTACAGTTGATGTTTTCCAAGCAGGAGACATTATTGATGTAACAGGTACTACGAAAGGTAAAGGATTCCAAGGGGTTATCAAACGTCACGGCCAAAGCCGCGGACCAATGGCTCACGGTTCTCGCTACCATCGTCGTCCTGGGTCAATGGGTCCAGTTGCACCTAACCGTGTATTCAAAAACAAACGTCTTGCTGGCCGTATGGGTGGCAACCGCGTAACTATCCAAAACTTGGAAGTTGTACGTGTAGATGCTGAAAGAAACGTAATCTTGATCAAAGGTAACGTTCCTGGAGCGAAAAAATCATTAATCACTATCAAATCAGCTGTGAAAGCTAAATAATAGTAGGAAGAAAGGAGGAACTAAGGAATGCCGAATGTAGCATTATTCAAACAAGATGGAAGCCAAAACGGTGAAATCACTCTTAACGAAGAAATCTTCGGAATTGAACCAAATGAAAGTGTTGTATACGACGCAATCGTTATGCAACGTGCATCATTAAGACAAGGAACTCATGCGGTTAAAAACCGTAGCGCTGTTCGAGGCGGTGGCCGTAAACCATGGCGCCAAAAAGGAACTGGTCGTGCTCGTCAAGGATCAATCCGTTCACCACAATGGCGTGGAGGTGGCGTAGTCTTCGGACCAACACCACGTTCTTACAGCTACAAACTTCCTAAAAAAGTTCGTCGCTTAGCAATGAAATCTGTATTGTCAGAAAAAGTTGCTGAAAACAACTTGGTAGCAATCGAAGGATTAAGCTTTGATGCACCAAAAACAAAAGAATTCAAAGAAGTTCTTGCTAAATTATCTATTGACTCTAAAGTATTGGTTGTACTAGAACCTGGTAACGACTTTGCAGCTTTATCTGCACGTAACTTATCAAACGTTTCTGTAGTAACTTCTGATAACGTTAGCGTTCTAGATGTTGTATCAAATACAAAAGTTTTAGCAACACAAACTGCTCTTACTCAAATTGAGGAGGTGCTTGCATAATGAACTTACTAGACGTAATCAAACGCCCAGTGATCACTGAGAAATCAATGCTTGCCATGGATGACAAGAAATATACTTTCGAAGTAGACACTCGCGCAAACAAAACTTTAGTAAAACAAGCGGTTGAAGCTGCTTTTGACGTAAAAGTCAAAAACGTGAACATCGTGAACGTACGTGCGAAATTCAAACGTATGGGCAAATATGCAGGATATACGAAAAAACGTCGCAAAGCGATCGTTACATTGACTGAAGATTCAAAAGAAATCCAATTATTCGATGCTGCTGAATAAGCATTGCTCGATGACTGATTAAATTAGGAGGGGAAAACGTGGCGATTAAAAAGTACAAACCTACCACAAATGGCCGTCGTAACATGACAGGTTCTGATTTTGCTGAAATCACAACATCAACACCTGAAAAAACATTGTTACAGCCATTGAAAAACCATGCTGGACGTAACAACAACGGCCGCATCACTGTACGTCATCAAGGTGGCGGACACAAACGCCAATACCGCGTGATCGATTTCAAACGTAACAAAGACAACGTTGTTGCTACTGTTCAAACGATCGAATATGATCCAAACCGTTCAGCTAACATCGCGTTAGTACATTATGAAGATGGAGTGAAAGCTTACATCTTAGCACCAAAAGGACTACAAGTTGGAATGAAACTTGTTTCAGGTCCAGAAGCAGATATCAAAGTCGGAAATGCTCTTCCTTTAGAAAACATTCCAGTTGGTACTGTGATCCACAATATTGAAATGAAACCTGGTAAAGGTGGACAATTGATCCGTTCTGCTGGTACAAGTGCTCAAGTACTTGGTAAAGAAGGCAAATACGTATTGATCCGCTTAAACTCTGGTGAAGTTCGCATGATCTTAGCTGCATGCCGTGCAACAATCGGTTCTGTAGGTAACGAACAACACGAACTTATCAATATTGGTAAAGCTGGCCGCTCTCGTTGGATGCGTAAACGCCCAACTGTACGTGGTAGCGTAATGAACCCTAACGATCACCCACACGGTGGTGGTGAAGGTAAAGCTCCAATCGGACGTAAAGCTCCAGTTTCTCCTTGGGGTCAACCAGCTCTTGGTTACAAAACTCGTAACAAGAAAGCTAAATCAGACAAACTTATCGTTCGTCGTAAAAATAAATAATTACTTTGACCATGTGTCGCACATTTTGAGAGGAGGTTCACCATGGGTCGTAGTTTAAAGAAAGGGCCTTTCGTTGATGAGCATTTAATGAGTAAAGTTGAAGCTCAAGCAGGGGCCGAAAAGAAAAAAGTAATCAAAACTTGGTCTCGTCGTTCGACAATTTTCCCAAGTTTTGTTGGATATACCATCGCAGTATATGATGGACGTAAACACGTACCAGTTTACATCCAAGAAGATATGGTAGGACACAAATTAGGTGAATTCGCACCAACTAGAACTTATCGTGGGCATGTTGCTGACGACAAGAAAACGAGACGCTAATTCGAGGGGAGGATAAAAGCAAATGGCAGAACAAATCACATCAGCTAAAGCAACTGCAAAAACAGTTCGCACTTCACCTCGTAAAGCGCGTCTAGTAATTGACCTTATCAGAGGTAAAAGTGTTGCGGATGCAATTTCAATTTTGAAATTCACACCAAACAAATCTGCTGGGATCATCGAGAAAGTATTGATGTCAGCAATTGCAAATGCAGAAAACAACTTTGACTTAGATGTTGAGAACTTGGTAGTATCTGAAGCATTTGTCAACGAAGGACCAACAATGAAACGTTTCCGTCCACGTGCAAAAGGTTCAGCTTCACCAATCAACAAACGTACAAGTCATATCACGGTAGTCGTATCAGAAAAATAAGGAGGGATAATCTGTGGGTCAAAAAGTACATCCAATTGGAATGCGTGTAGGCATCATCCGCGACTGGGATGCAAAATGGTTTGCTGAAAAAGAGTATGCAGAGTTCTTACACGAAGATTTAAGAATCCGTAAATTTATTTCAACTAGACTTGCTGATGCTGCTGTATCAACAATTGAAATCGAACGCGCAACTGGCCGCGTAAACATTTCAATCCACACAGCTAAACCAGGTATGGTTATTGGTAAAGGCGGATCTGAAGTCGAAAACCTAAGAAAAGAATTAAACAAATTAACTGGTAAAAGAATCCATATCAACATCGTGGAAATCAAAAAACCAGATTTAGATGCTAAATTAGTAGGTGAAGGAATTGCACGTCAATTAGAAAACCGTGTTGCATTCCGTCGCGCTCAAAAACAAGCCATCCAACGTTCAATGCGTTCTGGCGCTAAAGGTATCAAAACTCAAGTATCTGGACGTCTAAACGGTGCGGATATCGCTCGTTCAGAAGGATACTCAGAAGGAACAGTTCCTCTTCACACTTTGCGTGCGGATATTGATTACGCATGGGAAGAAGCAGATACAACATACGGAAAACTAGGAGTTAAAGTGTGGATCTATCGTGGAGAAATTCTTCCAACTAAAAAAAACACTGAGAAAGGAGGGAAATAAACATGTTAGTACCTAAACGTGTAAAACACCGTCGTGAATTCCGCGGAAAAATGCGTGGTGAAGCAAAAGGCGGAAAAGAAGTAGCATTCGGTGAATACGGCTTACAAGCTGTTGAATCACACTGGATCACAAACCGTCAGATCGAAGCTTCTCGTATTGCTATGACTCGTTACATGAAACGTGGCGGGAAAGTATGGATCAAAATTTTCCCTCATAAATCATATACATCTAAAGCGATCGGCGTTCGTATGGGTAAAGGTAAAGGGGCTCCTGAAGGATGGGTTGCACCAGTAAAACGTGGTAAAATCATGTTTGAAATCGCAGGCGTATCTGAAGAAGTAGCTCGTGAAGCATTACGTTTAGCTTCTCACAAATTACCAATGAAAACTAAGATCGTAAAACGTGAGGAAATGGGTGGTGAATCGAATGAAGGTTAAAGAAATCAGAGAATTAACCACTGCCGAAATGCTTGATCAAGAAAAACAATTAAAAGAAGAATTGTTTAATCTTAGATTCCAATTAGCAACAGGTCAATTAGAAAACACTGCACGTATTAAAGAAGTACGTAAATCGATTGCACGCATCAAAACAGTTTTGCGTGAACAAGCTAAGTAATTATGGAAGGAGGCCATTAAGCGTATGACTGAAGAAAGAAATCAACGCAAAGTTTATCAAGGTCGCGTGGTATCAGACAAAATGGATAAAACAATTACCGTTGCTGTCGAAACAAAGAAAAACCACCCTATTTACGGTAAACGCATGAACTACTCTAAGAAGTACAAAGTACATGATGAAAACAACACAGCAAAAGTTGGCGACATCGTGAGAATTATGGAAACTCGTCCATTATCAGCTACAAAACGTTTCCGTTTGTTGGAAATAGTCGAAGAAGCAGTTATTATCTAATAACACGAGATTTTCCTATGTAGATTGAATGCAAAATCTGAAAGGAGGATACACAACGTGATCCAAGCAGAAAGTCGTTTAAGAATCGCTGATAATTCAGGCGCACGTGAAATTTTGACGATCAAAGTCCTTGGTGGAGCTGGTCGCAAAACTGCGAATATCGGTGATGTGATCGTTGCTACGGTTAAACAAGCAACGCCAGGTGGGGTTGTCAAAAAAGGTGACGTCGTTAAAGCCGTTATCGTTCGTACAAAATCAGGAGCTCGTCGTGCAGACGGTTCATACATCAAATTTGATGAAAATGCTGCAGTGATTATTCGTGATGATAAAAGCCCTCGTGGAACACGTATCTTTGGGCCAGTTGCACGTGAACTACGTGAAAACAACTTCATGAAGATCGTTTCTCTAGCACCAGAAGTTTTATAATCTTGAGACACTTAACAAAGGAGGTGCGAAACAGTATGTTTGTTAAAAAAGGCGATAAAGTTAAAGTGATCACCGGTAAAGACAAAAACAAAGAAGGCGTTGTATTAGCAGCGTTTCCTAAACAGGATAAAGTGGTTGTCGAAGGTGTGAACATGATCAAAAAACACCAAAAACCTTCTCAAGCTGCTCCTCAAGGCGGGATTGTTGAGATGGAAGCGCCACTTCACGTTTCTAACGTGATGGTCATCGACTCTACTGGTGTAGCTGGCCGTGTTGGCTACAAAGAAGTAGACGGAAAAAAAGTCCGTGTTTCTAAAAAAACCGGTGAAGTTTTAGATAAATAAAAAGTTTAAGGAAGGAGGGTCTTACTGAATGAACCGCCTAAAAGAAAAATATCTTAAAGAAGTAACTCCATCATTGATGGAAAAATTTAACTATAGCTCTGTTATGCAAACACCTAAAGTTGAAAAAATCGTCATCAACATGGGTGTTGGTGATGCGGTATCAAACGCTAAAAACTTAGACAAAGCAGTTGAAGAACTAACTTTGATCACTGGACAAAAACCAATGATTACAAAAGCTAAAAAATCAATCGCTGGATTCCGTTTACGTGAAGGAATGCCAATTGGTGCAAAAGTTACCTTGCGCGGAGAAAGAATGTACGAATTTTTAGATAAATTAGTATCAGTTTCTCTACCACGTGTACGTGACTTCCATGGTGTAAGTAAAAAAGCCTTTGATGGTCGTGGAAACTACACTTTAGGTATTAAAGAACAATTGATCTTCCCAGAAGTAGATTATGATTTAGTAGATAAAGTACGTGGTATGGACATCGTTATTGTAACAACAGCGAACACAGATGAAGAATCTCGTGAGTTGTTGACACAATTAGGCATGCCATTCCAAAAATAATTAAAGGAGGCGAACTACGTGGCTAAAAAATCAATGATTGCTAAAAACAAACGTCCTGCAAAACATTCAACACAAGCTTATACTCGTTGCGAACGTTGCGGACGTCCACATTCAGTTTATCGTAAGTTCCATCTTTGCCGTATTTGCTTCCGCGAACTTGCCTATAAAGGTCAAATTCCCGGCGTGAAGAAAGCTAGCTGGTAAAAAAGTAAATTCGCATAAGAAGGAGGTAAAAGTTCAATGGTCATGACAGATCCAATTGCAGATTTTCTAACTCGTATCCGTAATGCAAACATGGTTAAACATGAGGCTTTAGAAGTTCCTGCATCAAAAATTAAACGTGACATCGCTGAAATCTTGAAACGTGAAGGTTTCGTTCGTGATGTTGAATATATCGAAGATGACAAGCAAGGCGTGATCCGTGTTTTCCTAAAATTCGGTAAAAGCGGCGAACGTGTTATTACAAACTTAAAACGTATTTCTAAACCAGGTTTACGTGTTTATGTTAAAGCTGGCGAAGTGCCAAAAGTTTTAAATGGCTTAGGTATCGCTATTATTTCGACTTCTGAAGGTGTTGTCACTGATAAAGAAGCTCGTGAGAAAAACATCGGCGGCGAAGTTATCGCTTACGTATGGTAATCAAGTAGAATCTACAAGGAGGTGTCTTTAAGTGAGCCGTATTGGAAATAAGATCGTTGTGATCCCTGAAGGAGTAACAATCACTCAAGATGGAAACAACATTACAGTTAAAGGACCAAAAGGGGAATTGACTCGTGAGTTTTCTGCTGATATCAAAATGAATATCGAAGGAAACGAAGTGACATTCACTCGTCCAAACGACAGTAAAGAAATGAAAACTATCCATGGAACTACTCGTGCTAACTTCAACAACATGGTTGTAGGTGTTAGTGAAGGATTCCAAAAAGGATTAGAATTAATCGGGGTTGGGTACCGTGCGCAAATGCAAGGAACAAAACTTGTATTGAACGTTGGTTACTCACATCCAGTAGAAATCACACCACCAGCTGGCATTACTGTTGAAGTGCCATCTAACACACAAGTAATTGTGAAGGGTGCGAACAAAGAAGAAGTTGGCGAATTAGCTGCGAACATCCGTGGTACTCGTCCTCCAGAACCTTATAAAGGTAAAGGTATTCGTTATGTTGGCGAATTCGTACGCCGTAAAGAAGGTAAAACTGGTAAATAATCGTTTCGAAAAATTGCATAGAAGCCAGCAGCAGGAAAAAAGGATTTTGCTGAAGTATTTCTTCATTAAGAGAGAGTTTACTTGTGCCGCAGCTTCTATTTTTTCAAAACTGATCATTTCTACTGCATGACAGTAGAAAAAATAAAAATAAAGAGGTGACAATTGTGATTACAAAACCAGATAAAAACAAAACACGTCAAAAGAGACACCGTCGTGTACGTAATACTATCTCTGGTACTGCTGAGCGCCCACGCTTGAACGTTTTTCGTTCTAACAAAAACATCTACGCGCAACTTATTGATGACGTAGCGGGTGTAACGCTAGCAAGTGCCTCTACCTTGGATAAAGAAATTTCAGGTGGAACAAAAACAGAAGCAGCACAAGCTGTCGGTAAATTAGTTGCTGAACGCGCAACTGAAAAAGGCATTAAAGTCGTAGTCTTTGACCGTGGTGGATACCTTTACCATGGCCGTGTGCAAGCTTTAGCTGAAGCTGCTCGCGAAAATGGACTAGAATTTTAGAAGAAGGAGGAATACCATTCATGGTTTATATCGATCCAAAACATTTGGAATTAGAAGACCGCGTTGTTGCAATTAACCGTGTAACAAAAGTTGTTAAAGGTGGACGTCGTCTACGTTTTGCTGCTTTAGTTGTTGTCGGTGACAAAAACGGACACGTAGGATTTGGTACTGGTAAAGCACAAGAAGTACCTGAAGCAATCCGTAAAGCAATTGAAGATGCGAAGAAAAACTTAGTTGAAGTACCTATGGTTGGTTCAACAATCCCACACGAAGTAATCGGTGCTTTTAGTGGTGGTAGAATCCTAATGAAACCTGCTGTTGAAGGTTCTGGGGTTGCTGCTGGTGGACCAGTTCGTGCCGTATTAGAATTAGCAGGGGTAGCAGATATCACTTCTAAATCTTTAGGCTCAAACACACCAATCAACGTTGTTCGCGCAACTGTTGAAGGTTTGAAACAATTAAAACGTGCTGAAGAAGTTGCAGAACTTCGCGGCAAATCAGTGGAAGAATTAATCGGATAAGGAGGACAAACATAATGGCTGAATTAAAAGTAACTTTAAAACGCAGTATTATCGGACGTCCTCAAAACCAACGCGCAACTGTTAAAGCGCTAGGTCTTACAAAGATTAACAGCTCAGTGGTTAAGCCTTCTAACGAAGCAATCAAAGGCATGATCAACACTGTTTCTCACTTAGTGGACGTTGAAGAAGTTTAATTAAACAATTAAAATAAGAATTAGGACAATTAAGGAGGTGCCAAACCTATGAAACTTCATGAATTAAAACCCGCTGAAGGTTCACGCCAAGTACGTAACCGTGTTGGTCGTGGTACTTCTTCAGGTAACGGAAAAACTGCCGGACGTGGTCAAAAAGGACAAAAAGCTCGTTCAGGCGGTGGTGTACGTCTAGGATTCGAAGGGGGACAAACACCATTGTTCCGTCGTTTACCAAAACGTGGATTTACAAATGTTAACCGTAAGGACTACGCAGTCGTTAATTTAGATGTCTTGAACCGCTTTGAAGACGGAGCTGAAGTAACACCTGTTGCTTTAGTAGAAGCTGGAATCGTGAAAAACGAAAAAGCTGGGATCAAAGTATTAGCTAACGGAGAATTGAACAAAAAGTTAACTGTGAAAGCAGCTAAATTCTCAAAAGCAGCACAAGAAGCAATCGAAGCGGCTGGTGGCTCTGTTGAGGTGATCTAATGCTTAAACTATTAAAGGACGCTTTTAAGGTCAAAGATATTAGATCGAAAATCCTTTTCACTGTATTTGTTCTCTTTGTCTTTCGTCTAGGGGCACATATTACTGTTCCTGGCGTAAATGCGAGCTCATTACAAAACCTTTCTAGCTTGCCATTTTTCAACATGTTGAACTTGGTCAGTGGTAGTGCGATGCAAAACTTCTCGATCTTTTCGATGGGGGTTTCGCCATACATTACTGCATCGATCGTGATCCAGTTATTACAAATGGATATCGTTCCACGTTTTGTTGAATGGTCAAAACAAGGTGAAGTTGGACGTAAAAAATTGAACCAAGCAACACGATATTTGACATTAGTATTGGCATTTATCCAATCTGTCGGTATCACTGCTGGATTCAACCAATACGCTCAATTAGGTTTTGTCAATAATCCAAACATCTCTACTTACGTGACGATCGGTTTGATCTTAACGGCAGGAACGATGTTTGTGACTTGGTTGGGTGAACAAATCACTGAAAAAGGTATCGGTAATGGTGTGTCAATGATCATCTTTGCAGGGATCATTTCAAGATTACCGGAAAGTGTGCGAGAAATTTACGAAGATTACTTCGTAAACATCGACTCTTCCAATCTTTGGAGATCTGCGATTTTCGTTGCCATCTTACTTGTTGCGGTTCTAGCAATCGTGACATTCGTAACATTTTTCCAACAAGCTGAACGTAAGATTCCGATTCAGTACACAAAACGTGTAGCAGGTGCGCCAACAAGTAGTTATCTACCGTTGAAAGTGAACGCTGCTGGGGTAATTCCGGTTATCTTTGCAAGTTCATTTATTGCAACACCTAATGCTGTATTACAAGCGTTGAGTGGCCGATTTGGATCTGAAAACTGGTATAAAATAATGATGGAGATCTTTAACTATAATACGGTGCCTGGCGCAACGATTTATACGGTATTGATCGTCGCATTTACGTTCTTCTATGCCTTTGTCCAAGTTAACCCTGAGAAATTAGCGGAGAACTTACAAAAGCAAGGAAGCTATATACCAAGTGTACGCCCTGGTAAGGGAACTGAAGAGTATGTCTCAAGCTTATTGATGCGATTAAGTACAGTCGGAGCACTATTCCTTGGTTTAGTGGCATTATTGCCAATCATTGCACAAATGGTTTGGGATCTGCCGCAATCAATCGGATTAGGTGGTACAAGTCTGTTGATCGTGATCGGTGTGGCTTTAGAAACTGCGAAACAGTTAGAAGGCTTAATGCTGAAACGTAAATATGTTGGCTTTATTGAGTAAGAAAGCGTGTTGAGGTTTTTTCCTCAACACACGTTCTCACATTTATTAGGAGGGAAAGCAATGAACCTCATTTTAATGGGGCTGCCAGGTGCAGGTAAAGGAACTCAAGCGGAAAAAATCATTGACGCTTACGGGATTCCTCACATCTCAACAGGAGATATGTTTCGTGCAGCTATCAAAAATGAAACAGCTCTTGGCTTGGAAGCAAAGTCTTATATGGATAAAGGTGCATTAGTTCCTGATGAAGTAACAAATGGAATCGTAAAAGAGCGTTTAGCAGAACCCGATACAGAGAAAGGCTTCTTATTAGATGGTTTTCCTCGTACGATCGAGCAAGCAGAAGCTCTAGATGCAATGCTAAAAGATTTAAATAAACAAATTGATGCTGTCATCGATATCCACGTGGGTGAAGAAGTTTTGGTTGAGCGTTTAGCAGGCCGCTTCATTTGCCGTAACTGTGGAGCAACTTACCATAAAATTTTCAACCCTACAAAAGTTGAAGACACATGTGATCGTTGTGGTGGGCATGAATTCTATCAAAGAGAAGATGATAAACCTGAGACGGTTAAAAATCGTCTGGCTATCAACATCAAAAATAGTGAACCAATCTTGGCTTATTATAAAGAACAAGGTTTGCTAAACACTATCGATGGTGATCGTGAAATCGATGCTGTATTTACTGATGTCAAAAAAATCATTGAAAAATAGCACGATTGCCCGTAGCCGACTTGCATTAAGCAGTTACTCTTGTCAAGTTCAATAAATTATGATAGAATATGTCAGTCCGACTTCTAGAGAATCCTCTAGATGATCCATTTTGAGAATTTTGAGGTGGGAACTGCAGTTTCCGCCATTTTATCGTGTGAAAATGCGAAACAAGTACAAGGAGGTACTGTGCGTGGCAAAAGAAGATATGATTGAAGTCGAAGGTACAGTCGTCGAAACTTTGCCGAATGCAATGTTTAAAGTTGAACTAGAAAACGGACACCAAGTTCTTGCTACTGTTTCAGGTAAAATTCGTATGCACTACATTCGTATTCTACCTGGTGACAAAGTGACGGTTGAATTGTCTCCGTATGATTTAAACCGTGGCCGTATTACTTATCGCTTTAAATAATTGTACTCCGTAAAACTACAGGAGGTATTATCATGAAAGTAAGACCATCAGTAAAACCAATGTGTGAACATTGTAAAGTAATTCGTCGTAAAGGACGCGTTATGGTGATTTGCCCAGCAAATCCAAAACATAAACAACGTCAAGGATAATTGGAGGTGCACTAAATATGGCTCGTATTGCAGGAGTAGATATTCCTCGTGATAAACGTGTAGTAGTTTCACTTACTTATATCTATGGTATTGGTAACACTACTGCGAAACAAATCTTAGCTGATGCTGGCGTATCTGAAGATGTTCGTGTTCGTGAATTAACGAATGAACAAACAGATGCTATCCGTGCAGAAGTAGATAAATTAAAAGTTGAAGGGGATCTTCGTCGTGAAGTGAACTTAAACATCAAACGCTTGATGGAAATCGGTTCTTACCGTGGAATCCGTCACCGTCGTGGATTGCCTGTTCGTGGACAAAACACGAAAAACAATGCACGTACTCGTAAAGGCCCAGCTCGCGCTATCGCTGGCAAGAAAAAATAATTCTTAAGTGAAGGAGGTTAAATCTTCATGGTAGCAAAAAAAGTGAATCGTAAACGCCGTGTGAAAAAGAATATAGAAGCTGGGATTGCACATATCCACTCTACATTCAACAACACAATCATCATGATCACTGATACTCACGGAAATGCTTTAGCGTGGTCATCAGCTGGTTCATTAGGTTTCAAAGGAAGCAAAAAATCAACTCCTTTTGCGGCTCAAATGGCAGCAGAAACAGCTACAAAAGCAGCAATGGAACACGGATTAAAAACTGTTGAAGTAACAGTTAAAGGACCTGGTTCTGGACGTGAAGCAGCAATTCGTTCATTACAAGCGACAGGTTTAGAAGTGACTGCAATTCGTGACGTGACTCCAGTTCCTCATAATGGTGCCCGCCCTCCAAAACGCCGTCGTGTTTAATGAGTGCCTCTCATTTTGAGTTCTATTAGTAACGTCATTGAACAAGACACTTTTCGTTTTGAAAGGGGTAAAGATAAGAATGATTGAGTTCGAAAAACCAAGAATCGCAAAAATTGATGAAGAAAAAGATTATGGCAAGTTCATCGTTGAACCTCTTGAAAGAGGGTATGGGACTACTTTAGGGAATTCCCTACGTCGTATTTTATTATCTTCTTTGCCAGGTGCTGCCATCACTAATATTCAAATCGATGGTGTGCTGCATGAATTCTCTACCATCAAAGGTGTTAGAGAAGACGTCACTCAAATCATCTTGAACATTAAAGGTTTAGCACTGAAAATGTATGGTCAAGAAGAAAAAACCCTTGAAATCGATATTACCGGACCTGCTACAGTAACTGCTGGCGATATTATCGTTGATAGTGAGGTAGAAATTCTTAACAAAGATATGTACATCTGTAGTGTATCTGAAGGTGCTACGTTCCATGCTCGCTTAACAGTGAAACCAGGACGTGGTTATGTTCAAGCAGATGAAAACAAAAAAGAAGATATGCCAATCGGTGTTCTTCCAGTCGATTCAATCTACACGCCTGTACGTCGTGTCAACTACCAAGTAGAAAACACACGTGTTGGACATCGTGAAGACTTTGATAAATTGACGATGGAGATCTGGACAGATGGTTCAATCGAACCATTGGAAGCAATGAGTTTATCTGCAAAAATCATGACTGAACATTTAGACATCTTTGTCAACCTAACTGATGAAGCGAAAAACGCTGAAATCATGGTCGAAAAAGAAGAAACACAAAAAGAAAAAATGTTAGAAATGACAATTGAAGAATTAGACTTATCTGTTCGCTCTTACAATTGCTTAAAACGTGCAGGAATCAATACTGTACAAGAACTTACGAATAAATCTGAGCCAGAAATGATCAAAGTCCGTAACTTAGGACGTAAATCATTAGAAGAAGTTAAAGCAAAATTGCATGACTTAGGTTTAGGTTTACGTAAAGAAGATTAAACCTTTTACGAAGGAGGGAAACCAACGTGAGTTATCGTAAACTAGGACGCACATCTAGCCAACGTAAAGCGATGTTGCGTGATTTAACAACTGACTTATTAATTAATGAACGTATTGTGACTACAGAAGCTCGTGCGAAAGAAGTTCGCTCAACTGCTGAAAAAATGATCACTTTAGGCAAACGTGGGGACTTACATGCACGTCGTCAAGCTGCGGCTTTCGTACGTAATGAAGTTGCTAGCGTGCGTGAAGAAAATGAGGAAATCGTTATCGAATCAGCTTTACAAAAGTTGTTCAACGATATTGCACCTCGTTATGCTGAACGTCAAGGTGGCTACACTCGTATCTTGAAGACAGAACCAAGACGCGGAGACGGT
Organism: Enterococcus sp. DIV2371; assembly: GCF_050498525.1. Classification (NCBI taxonomy): domain Bacteria; kingdom Bacillati; phylum Bacillota; class Bacilli; order Lactobacillales; family Enterococcaceae; genus Enterococcus; species Enterococcus sp. DIV2371. Next base: position 108,811 of record NZ_JBIPAJ010000001.1, read on the forward strand.
GCACCAATGGTTGTCTTAGAACTTGTCTAAAATCACACTAATAACATCACTTTATGGATGATTCTTTTAGAGTGTTATGATGTTGGAAGTTACTTATTCCGAGTCTAGCTCAGCGCTACTCCCCAGGCGATCCGTTTGGGGAGTATGCACTCATCATAAAGTGTTTTTTTGTACCTTCAATTAACTGTCAAGACAGCATTGAAGGTATAAAAAAACATTTTAAAAATCAGAAATGATTGAAAACTCAACGTTTTTTTGATAGTGTTAGTAGGAACTTTAGGATGAGGGGAGTACTTATGGAGCCGATTATTGAATTAGGAAAGATTAATTACAAATACCAACCAGAAGATTTACGACCAGCATTGAAAGATGTTTCTTTCACGATCAACAAAGGAGAATGGATCGCGATTATCGGGCACAATGGTTCTGGAAAATCAACGCTTGCGAAAACGATCAATGGATTACTCCTGCCAGAATCTGGAACAGTCAAAGTTGGTAACCAAACACTAAATGAAGAGAATATATGGGCGATTCGTCAAAAAGTCGGCATGGTTTTTCAGAATCCAGACAATCAATTTGTTGGATCAACAGTCGAAGATGATGTTGCTTTTGGATTAGAGAACCAAGGTATTCCTCGCGAAGAAATGGTCGTTCGAGTAAAAGATGCCCTTGAAAAAGTACGGATGTCTGATTTTGCGACAAGAGAACCCGTTCGTCTTTCTGGTGGGCAGAAACAACGTGTGGCGATTGCCGGTGTTGTAGCACTCCGACCAGAAATCATTATTTTAGATGAGGCGACAAGTATGTTAGATCCTGAAGGTCGTGAAGAAGTTATCACGACGATCAAAAAGATCAAAGAGGAAAGCCAATTGACCGTTATTTCAATCACGCATGATATCGATGAAGCAGCGAATGCCAATCGTATCTTTGTGATGAAAGAAGGCGAATTAGTGAATGAAGGAACACCTAAAGAGATTTTCTCTGCTGGACCGGAACTCATCCATCTCGGCTTAGATTTGCCTTTCCCTGAAAAACTAAAAAGTGCCTTGAAAGAACGCGGCATTGAAGTGCCTAAAGAATACATGACAGAAGAAAGGATGGTGGATTGGTTATGGACATCCGTTTTGAAAAAGTAAACTTTACGTACCAACCGAATACACCATTCGAGCAACGAGCGTTATTCGACATTGATTTGTTGATCAAAGAAAACAGCTATACTGCCTTAGTTGGTCATACAGGAAGCGGGAAATCCACCTTGCTTCAGCATTTGAATGCGTTGATCAAACCAACAGAAGGAATCGTTCAAATCGGCGATCGTCAAATCAAACCGGATACAGATAATAAAAATTTGAAACCGATTCGAAAAAAAGTTGGTATTGTTTTTCAGTTTCCAGAAGCACAGCTATTCGAAGAAACGGTAGCAAAAGATATTGCTTTTGGACCTAAAAACTTTGGTGTTAGCGAAGAAGAAGCGATGTTACTAGCAAAAGAAACATTAGAGCAAGTCGGCTTAGATGAAACGTATCTAGAACGCTCCCCATTTGAGCTGTCTGGGGGTCAAATGCGACGTGTAGCGATTGCTGGCGTCTTAGCAATGAAACCAGAAGTACTCGTGTTAGATGAGCCTACAGCGGGGTTAGATCCACAAGGAAGAAAAGAAATGATGGATATGTTCTGGCGGTTGCATCAAGAACATCAAATCACAATCGTATTGGTGACACATTTAATGGATGATGTAGCAAATTATGCTGATTTTGTTTATGTGTTAGAAAAAGGCCGGATCGTTAAATGCGGAGAACCTAAAGAAGTGTTCCAACACCTTTCTTGGTTAAAGGAACGCCAATTAGGAGTGCCAACAGCTACTGAATTTGCAGAGGATCTACGAGCAAAAGGGATTCCTTTTGATGAACTGCCGATCACTGCAGAAGCACTAGCAGATCAACTGGTAAAACTGGTTGGAGGTACCGCTCATGATGAATAAACTGATTTTTGGTCGTTACATGCCTGGAGACTCATTTATCCACCGATTAGACCCACGAGCAAAGTTATTAGCGAGTTTCTATTTTATCGGCATTATTTTCTTAGCAAATAATTGGCAAACCTATGCCTTATTAGCAGTGTTTACTTTATTCACTGTCTTTTTGTCAAAAGTAGATATTAAATTCTTTATTCGTGGAATCCGACCGCTGATTTGGTTGATCTTATTCACAGTTGCTTTGCAAGTACTGTTTACTAGCGGTGGAGAAACTTATTGGAGTTGGTGGATTTTTAACATTACTGAATTCGGTGTAATGAATGGACTGTTTATTTTTTGTCGTTTTGTCTTGATCATCTTTATGTCTACATTGTTGACACTGACAACACCGCCTTTGGAATTGTCTGATGCGATTGAATATTTGTTGCGCCCATTGAAGGCTGTGCGCTTTCCTGTACATGAGGTTTCCTTGATGCTTTCGATTGCTTTACGTTTTGTTCCGACATTGATGGATGAAACAGAGAAAATCATGAATGCACAACGCGCTCGTGGTGTCGATTTTGGTGAAGGCAGTCTAGTGCAAAAAATGAAAGCAGTGATTCCTTTACTGATCCCACTATTTGTCAGCAGTTTCAATCGTGCGGAAGATCTAGCAACAGCGATGGAAGCAAGAGGCTATCAAGGTGGAGAAGGACGAACAAAATACCGTGTGCTTCACTGGCACTTGCAAGACACGATTGTCATGCTTGCCTTTGTGGTCGTGACGGTCGTGCTAGTGTTCCTTCGCAGCTAAACGGATCAAAGATGAACGAGAACAGGGGAAGAAGAATGGTACGCTATAAAGCAATCATTGCCTATGATGGTACACAGTTCAATGGGTTTCAGAAACAACCTAACGGACGAACTGTCCAAGAAGAACTGGAAAAAACATTAAAGAAGATGGCAAATGGAAAAGAAATCACGATTTTTGGATCTGGTAGGACAGATGCAGGGGTTCATGCACTCGGCCAAGTCATTCACTTTGATTATCCAGAAGAGCGACCTTTGGAACGGATGCGTTTTGGGTTAGACACACAGTCGCCAGAAGATATTGCGGTAAAAAGTGTGGAGATCGTGCCGGAGACCTTTCACGCACGCTATCTCGTTAAAGAAAAGACGTATCAATTCAAAGTGGATATCGGCAAGCCACGTAGTCCTTTTCGCAGACATTATGCGAGCTATTTTCCTTATCCTTTAGATTTAAAGAAGATTGAGCGAGCATTGCCTGATTTACTTGGTACGCATGATTTTACTTCGTTTTGTGCTTCAGGAAGCTCGATCGAAGACAAGGTTCGGACAATCTATGAAGCGAGTTTGCAAGTCAATGAAGCTGGCGATGAGCTGACGTTCACGTTTCGTGGTGATGGCTTCCTGTATAAAATGATCCGTATTTTAGTCGGAACATTATTAAAAATAGGCAACGATCGTTTGCCGGAAGATTGTCTGCCGGAGATCATTGCTAAAAAAGACCGCAATGCTGCCGGTCCTACTGCGCATCCTGAAGGTTTGTATCTCTATGAAGTAAAATACGAATAGTATAAATAAAAAGCGTTTCGGCAATCACCGAAACGCTTTTTTCTTTTTATCTTGCTCTACGACGCTCACGTCTTGGACGCTTGTCATCACTGCCGTTTGTAGGATCGATGATACCGCCAAATGGCTGTCGTTTAAGATACCATAGATATAAGAGGAACAAGGAAATACATCCAATAAAGAGAAGTAAGCCAGGGATGAAACCATTTGGTAGATAGCTAAAGGTGATCGTATGCTCGCCTTTAGGCACTTCGATCATAATAAAGGCATCTTGGAATTTCTTTACAGGGACTTTTTCACCATCGATCTTAGCTGTCCAACCGCCATCGTAAGGGATCGTGGTTGCTACCATCGTTTTCTCCGTCGCATTCACTGTACCTGTGGCTGTTCGGCCAGTCGTAGTCATCTCTACACCATTATTTCTGATTTGGTTGACTGCTGCTTGATAAGCCACTACGTCAAGTCCCACCACTTTTGGTTCCATAAAGCTGACTTCTTTTGTTCCGTAGAAGCTTGCAGTGAAAGTGACAGTCGTATCTTGTGGGTAATAGCCTAAATCATAATATTGACCAGTGATATTGAGTTGAGATTTTCTAGATACTCCATTCACGGTAATAGTTGCTGTAGAGCTTTCTAACTGGGCAAAATTCGTCGGGAATAAACTGAGATACGCTTGAGTATTCGCCGGTACTTGAACTTCCCAAGTTAAATCTTTTGGTAAATTATTTGCTGTTTCTTTATACGTGACCCCATTTGTCGTGTTGACGATTTCTGTGTTTTCATGACTTTTTAGGGTCGGTGTGTAGAACGTAAAGAATTGTTGATTCAATCCAGAAAGAGCATTCATCAAATTCGTTTGACTCGTTAGGTTATCGGACACCGGTTGCTCGATCTCATTGATCGTCAAGGGTGCTTTAAACGCCAATGGCACAGCATTGTTGTTCTCGAACAACGTGTAGTTTTCCGTTTCTTTGACTGGTTGGAAACCATATTTATTGAAACTACTATCATTTTTAGCGATGTTGTATTTGATTCCCGTAAATCCATCCATCAGCAAGGTATTATTATTGTAGCGAATATTTAAATTTGTTCCTCTTGAACGGAAGCCTAAAGTGTCCAGATAGGAGGAAGAGTTTCGATTTCTGATGGAGGAGAACATGCTGATCCCGCTATAACCATAGTTGATCGAGTCATTTGGGGAAACAGGATCAAGATTTTCTAAGCGGTAAAAAGCATCTGAATCTTGTTTCGATGCGTTCACTAATGTTTTGATCTCAGGATATGGCTCTGTAAACAAACTTCGTGAGGCATAGTTCCAATCATCGAGGATCCCATGGATCATGCTATTTGTATTGACTGCTGCTTCGGCTGTCATTACTAGGAGCAGGAGGATACTCAATCGTTTCCAGTCAAATGGATGTTGTTGGAACAAGCCGATCGTCAAAGCATACAGTCCTAAAAAGACCAGCGTCAAAATAAAGGACGTAAGCGTGACATACGTATAGCTGTCAGCTGGTTTGATTCCCCAAGCGGTAGCAAAAGCAGCTGCTAGTACGATGATAACTCCTAGCAATCGTTTGTGATCGTTCTCTTGTACCTTTTCCCAACTTTGGGCTGCTAATAAGAGGACGAGGAAAGAAAACAGGTACGAATAGCGGAACAAAAACATATTTGGCGCGTGCATCCCATGCCAGAATAAATTTAAAGGTACTAAATAGAAGCTAGCAATTAAGATTGCAAATAATCCACCAAATAGCAACTTATTCTTTAACGGGAATTTACGACTGACAAAATAGAAGAGACACAATGCCAAAGGAAGTAACCCAGCATAGATAAAAGGAATCGAACCATATTTTGTCGTATCATAGACACCGACCATATTTTTCATCAATAGATCTAAATAAGAAGTCGCTTCTGTCTTCAAGGACGTGATCTGCGTCAACGCTTCGCCATTGGAACGTAGATCGAGGATAGCTGGCAAGATGATCACCATCGAAGCGCCTCCTGCTAATAAGGAAGTGATGCCATAGGGTAAGATCGAACCTTTGTATACCCGCCAATTCGTCAGTAGTCGTGTGACAAAATATAAAAAGGAAAAAACACCGACCATGAAGCCCATATAAAAACTGGACAGGAATAAAAGCAAGTAGCTGACAAATAATAAAACGGGTTTCTTTTGATCCATTACCCGATGGATACCTAAAATGATCAGTGGAAGATAGATAAAGGTGTCTAACCACATAATGATCTGTGAATGGGCAGTGATAAATGAAATCGACGCATAACTCACACTTAATGCGACTTGTCCCCAATTTGGAATGCGATAGCTACGTGCTAAAAACCAGAAAGACAAGCCTGCGAAACCAACCTTTAGTAAGGTGATGACATATAAGGCATCTGGCATCAGCTGATTAGGGAACAATAAAACGAGTGGGGTGAAAAGTCCACCTAAATAATAAGAAATCAATGATAGATAATTTAAACCAAGTGAAGCATTCCACGTGTAAAAAATGCTTTGTTTCCCTAACAACATGTTACGGAAGCTTGCATGAAAGTTTGAAAATTGTGAGAAAGCATCACTTGCTAGGATACTTCGATCACTTCCTGGATAAATACCGATACTTAAATATACCAATAAAAGAATCAGAAAAGGGATAAAGAAGCTAGCAGCTGCATAGCGGCCGTTTTCTTTTAAGAATTTTTTCAATGTTGTTTTCATTACAATTCAGTCACCAAATTTCTATAAGAAGTTATATTTAGTTTATCACATTCATGATTTTACTTGCTGAAAATACAATCAAATTCATAAAAAAATTACATTTAAAATTAAATAACATCAGTCTGTTTAAATTACATTTCTATTAAGAAAATAACATAAAATAAGAAAACACTTTCTACTTTAAAATAAAGTGTTGACAGGCGTTTGCAAATGCGTTATGTTTTATTTGTAACAATTATAAAAAAACATATACCTATCACTATCTTAGGGATAGTGGCACATAAAAGAAGACTTAAAACAATTATCTGGGTGATTGATTGTTTTAAGCCTTTTTTATTTTATCTACTTGATTCGAATGAGTTGAGAACATGTTTCTCATTTGATAATAATTCGTTAAAAATAAAAACCGTTCATTTTGTTGAACGGTTCAAATCATTTCATTCAATTATACGCGTTCAACTTTTCCTGATTTCAACGCACGAGTTGACACCCAAACTTTTTTAGGTTTGCCGTCGATCAATACGCGAACTTTTTGCAAGTTAGGTTTAACAGTACGTTTTGTTGAGTTCATCGCATGTGAACGGTTGTTTCCACTTGTTGTCTTGCGACCTGTAAAGTAACAAACTTTTGCCATGTAAATTTCCTCCTTTGCCTTGATTTGGAGCAATAGTAAATTCAGCTCATACCAGAATAACATATCATATAGCGTGGGAATTTGCAAGCATATTTTCATAGATCTGGTTGACATTTTCATCGATTAAATGTAACGTGAACAAGGTCTTTTCCTATTTTTTTCAATGGTTTTTGAGTACTTTAAGGGAACAACCTTTTATTTCCGTGGACGCTATGATAAAATGTGATAGTAGAAAAATGGGAATATTTTACCCGTTAAGGAGGCTCATTCATGGCTGTAAAAATTCAAACGTCAGCTGGAACCATTGAAATTACCAATGATGTCATCGCAACAGTTGTTGGTGGTGCCGCAACAGATGTATTTGGTGTTGTAGGAATGGCTAGCAAGAATCAAATCAAAGATAATATCACTGAAATTTTACGTAAAGAAAATTACTCAAGAGGAGTAGTTGTCCGCCAAGAAGCTAATGGGATCGCTGTAGATGTTTATACGATCATTAGTTATGGAACAAAAATTTCGGAAGTTTCTCGTAATGTCCAAGAAAAAGTGAAATATAACTTGGAGACTTTACTAGGTGTTACAGCCAATTCAGTAAATGTCTTCGTGCAAGGTGTTCGTGTACTGCCAGACTAGGCAGGAGACTTGCTGACTGTTCAGCAGTCGATCTGAAGGAGGATTATCTAGGTGAGTGTAACAGAAATTAGTGCAAGCCAATTCCAAGAAATGGTTCAGTCCGGTGCGAATCGGCTACAAAAAAATGCAGAATATGTCAATTCGCTAAATGTATTCCCGGTTCCCGATGGAGATACCGGTACAAATATGAATTTATCAATGACAAGTGGCGCAAAAGCCGTTGTTGATTCTACCTCTGAAAAGGTAGGAGAATTAGCAGCGTTACTATCTAAAGGATTATTGATGGGTGCCCGAGGAAACTCTGGGGTCATTTTGTCTCAGTTGTTCCGTGGCTTTTCAAAACAAATCCCTGACGTGACTGTCTTAACAGCTACAGAATTAGCTGCGGCTTTCACTCATGGCGTTGAAACAGCTTATAAAGCAGTAATGAAGCCTGTCGAAGGAACGATTTTGACAGTTGCAAGAGAAGCTGCAAAAGCTGGTGAGAAAAAAGCAAAGTCAACAGATGACGTGATCGAAGTCATGACTGCTGTCGTCAAAGGTGGTAAACGCGCGTTAGCTAAAACACCTGATTTATTGCCTGTGTTAAAAGAAGTGGGCGTTGTTGATAGTGGCGGACAAGGTCTGCTATTTGTATATGAAGGTTTTCTAACTGCGTTGAATGGAGAATATCAAGCAGATGAAGTCTATGAACCATCTCCTGCTCAAATGGATGATATGGTGAACGCAGAACATCATCGTAGCGTGCAAGGTCAATTAGCTACTGAAGATATCCATTATGGTTACTGTACAGAAATCATGGTGAAGATCGGCGAAGGGCCGACAGTAGATAGTACATTCGATTATGAAGAATTCCGTAACTATCTAGATGGATTGGGTGACTCTCTATTAGTGGTCAATGACGATGAGATCATCAAAGTGCACGTGCATACAGAAAATCCTGGTGAAGTCATGAATTATGGTCAAAAATTCGGTTCCTTAGTGAAAGTCAAAGTAGACAACATGCGTCTACAACATGAAACGATCTTGGAACATGATCAAGCACCTTCAGCGCCTGTCTCACAAGCAAAACCTCGTGTGCCTTATGGAATCGTTGCAATTGCAGCGGGTAAAGGTGTGCAAGAGTTGTTTGAAAGTTTAGGAGCGAACTACGTGATCAGTGGTGGCCAAACGATGAATCCAAGTACGGAAGATATCGTGAAAGCAATCAATGAAGTAAATGCAGATAAAGTCATCATCTTACCAAACAACAAAAATATATTTATGGCAGCTGACCAAGCTGCTGAGGTGGCTGAACTTCCAGTTGCTGTAGTACCTTCAAAAACGGTTTCTCAAGGTTTGACAGCGATGTTGTCCTTCAATGAGCAAGCTACTTTAGAAGAAAATAAAGCAACGATGACAGATATGCTTTCAAGCGTTGTCAGCGGTCAAGTGACGCATGCGATCCGTGACACGATGATCGATGGAGTGAAAATCACAGAAGGTGATTTCTTAGGAATGATCGATGGCAAGATCGTGATTTCTAATCCAGACATGTTAGCGACATCATTTGCTACGTTAGAGCAAATGATCAACGAAGATACTGAGATCGTTACGATTTTAATCGGAGAAGATGGTTCCGCAGAACAAGCACAAGCATTAGCGGATCAATTAAGCGAGAAACACGCTGAGTTAGAAATCGAGATCCATCAAGGGGATCAACCTGTCTATCCTTATTTATTCTCTGCTGAATAATGTAGAGTGAAGCCGATAGATGGAGCAGAAAATCATTTGAAAGGATCTTCGGTCAACGATCAGTGAATCGTTGACCAAGTTCCTTTTTTTGTTAAAGGAGGGGAGTCTTTTGCGGTCATTAGCTGATCCAGTCACAGTGCTAGCAGGTGTCGGTCAAAAAAGAGCGGATAGTTTAGCGAGTTTAGGCATCCATACGATTGAAGATTTGTTAACTTATTATCCTTTTCGTTATGAAGATATCCAAGAAAGAAATCTAAACGAAATCCAAGACCAAGAAAAAGTTACATTAAAAGGATTGGTTGTCTCTCCGCCAGTAATGAGCCGTTTTGGCTACAAAAAAAGCCGCTTGCAGTTTCGTATGATGCAAGATCATGAAGTTTTCAATGTGTCTTTCTTCAATCAACCTTATTTAAAAGATAAAGTCATTTTATCTGAAGAAATCGCCGTTTATGGGAAATGGGATGCAAAACGTAAAGCACTAAATGGGATGAAGATCCTTGGTTCGCAAAGCCCAGATGATTTCTCTCCCATCTATCATGTCAACAAATCCATTCGTCAAACGACTCTCGTCGATCTGATCCGCCGAGGATTTAGTGAGTATGGTGATTTTATTGAAGAGAACTTACCATTATCATTGATTGAAAAATATCGGTTACTTGATCGTTCAACTGCTGTAAGAAGCATGCATTTTCCGCAAAATCATGAGGAAAATCATCAAGCCAAACGACGGATCGTCTTTGAAGAATTTTTTATGTTCCAGATGCAGTTACAAGGACTTAAAAAAGCAGAAAAATCGGAGAAGAACGGACTTGAGATCCTTTATGATGTGGAACGGTTAAAACAGTTTACGAGAAAATTGCCCTTTGAATTAACGACGGCACAAAAACGTGTGACGAATGAGATTTGTCGAGATCTCCGTAATCCTCATCACATGCAGCGACTTTTACAAGGCGATGTAGGGAGTGGTAAAACCGTGGTTGCTGCCATTGCGTTATATGCGACAGTGACTGCTGGTTTTCAAGGAGCGTTGATGGTCCCAACAGAAATCTTAGCGCAACAACATATGGAAAGTTTATCCCAACTATTTGATCCCAATGAAGTAACAGTCGCGTTATTGACTGGTTCAACGAAAGCCAAAGAACGCCGAGAGCTTCTAGAACGTTTAGAAAATGGGGAGATCGATATCATCGTTGGCACACACGCATTGATCCAAGAAGGCGTGGCTTTCAAAAATCTTGGTTTAGTGATCACGGATGAACAACATCGGTTTGGTGTGAATCAACGAAAGGTCCTACGTGAAAAAGGTTGGCGACCTGATGTGCTGTTTATGACAGCAACACCTATCCCTCGAACCTTAGCAATCACAGCGTATGGTGAAATGGATGTGTCTGTGATCGATGAGCTTCCTGCTGGTCGGATTCCCATCGAAACAAGGTGGGTCAGAACCCCTCAACTAGATAGCGTGTTAGAATGGACGTATAAGGAACTACGCAAAGGGCATCAGATGTACGTGATTTGTCCACTGATTGAAGAGTCGGAAGCCTTAGATGTGAAAAATGCAGTGGAAATTTATGAAAAACTTCGTGAGTTATTTGCACCAGAATATGAAGTTGGCTTATTGCATGGTAAAATGAAGAATCAAGAAAAAGATCAGATCATGGAAACATTCAAAGAAAATCAACTCCAGATCTTAGTGTCGACGACAGTGATCGAAGTCGGGGTCAATGTGCCGAATGCAACGGTCATGCTGATCATGGATGCGGACCGTTTTGGTTTAGCCCAACTACATCAGCTACGCGGGCGTGTCGGTCGGGGGAGTGAGGCTTCTTATTGTATCCTCGTGGCGAACCCTAAAAATGAATTAGGTGTCGAGCGGATGAAAATCATGACAGAAACCACGAATGGCTTTATCTTGAGTGAAAAAGATTTAGAGTTACGAGGGCCAGGGGAAGTATTCGGGTTTCGCCAATCTGGCTTGCCAGAATTTGCGATCGCAGATCTAGTCACAGATGGGAACGTCTTAGAGGTTGCCCGTGAGGAAGCTGCGGCAATCTGGCAAATCAAAGACTGGCAATTATTACCTGAGTATCAACCATTAACAGCCAAGCTACAATTAGACAACCAAGATAATCGTTATTTCGATTGATCGATTATCAATACGTTCAAAAATGATGACGAGGAGTGGAAACGATAATGAGAATTGCAGTAGATGCAATGGGCGGAGATCACGCACCACAAGCCATTGTGGAAGGCGTAGCTCTAGCACAAAAAGATTTTCCTGATTTAGAATTTGTTCTTTATGGTAAAGAACCGGAAATCAAGAAATATTTAACAGATCAAACAAATATCACGATCGTCCATACTGACGAAAAAATCAATAGTGATGATGAACCAGTCAAAGCCATCCGTCGCAAAAAAACGGCTTCTATGGTTTTAGCTGCACAAGCAGTCAAAAATGGGGAAGCAGATGCCATTTTTTCAGCGGGAAACACAGGGGCTCTATTAGCAGCCGGCTTATTTATTGTTGGACGTATCAAAAATATTGAACGCCCAGGCTTGATGTCCACGTTGCCAGTTGTCGGCAAAGAAGGCGAAGGCTTTGATATGCTTGATTTAGGTGCAAATGCAGAAAACAAACCAGAGCATCTTTTACAATATGGTATCTTAGGTTCGTTTTATGCGAGAAAAGTTCGTGGAATTGGGCGTCCTCGTGTAGCATTGTTGAACAACGGAACGGAAGAAACTAAAGGCAGCGAATTGACGAAACAAGCGTTTGAACTCTTACAAAATGAAACAAGCTTGAACTTCATCGGGAATGTAGAAGCACGGGACTTATTGAATGGCGTAGCAGATGTCGTGGTCACGGATGGTTTTACTGGAAATGCAGTTTTGAAATCGATTGAAGGTACAGCGATGAACATGATGACATTGTTGAAATCTGCCATTTTGAATGAAGGTATTAAAGGGAAAATGGGTGCGTTACTGCTAAAAGACGGTTTGCGCTCATTGAAAGCTGAAATGGATTATTCAAAACATGGCGGCGCAGTTTTATTTGGACTGAAAGCACCAGTCATCAAAACACATGGTGCAACCGGACCAGAGGCTGTTCGCTATACGATCCGCCAGATCCATACGATGCTTGAAACCAACGTCGTAGGACAATTGGTCGAGCAATTTGAGAAAAAAGAGGACTGATTTTTCTACGAATTGACAAGCTCATGGAGAAAAAAGGGTGGACATTCCCAAAAATTGTCAGTAAAATTAGCTATGGTGAAGAAAACGTAGTAGTTCTAAGAATTGTGGGGGTGAAAAAATTGACGCGTGAAGAAGTATTTAATAAAGTAGCTAAAATCATTTCGAATCACTTTGAAATGGATACCGACAAAGTGACAGATGAATTAAACATTAAAGATGATCTGAAAGCTGATTCAATTAGTATCATGGAATTCGTTCTTGAACTGGAGGATGAATTCGGAACAGAGATCTCTGATGAAGATGCTGAACAAATCGAAACAGTCGGCGGCGCCGTGGATTATATCAGCAACAACTTGAAATAAATTCAATGAATAAATACACAACAACCGATGAATGAATTGGCGAAAGCTAATTTCAAATCAAAGCCAAGAAAACAGAAATAGGTTTACTATTTCATGTTTTCTTGGCTTTTTCAGTTGTGTTTTTTTATGAAATAGTTTTTTTAAAGAGTAAGATCATGGAAGAAAAGGGAACGCCTTAACAGATTTTCCATTATTTTTATTCCGTATATTTTGTATAATTATGCTTTTGTAAATAAAAATGTTTTTTCAATAAACCCCGTTTTTTATCGTTGCCTGTTTTTTTGTCGTGTTTTATAATAATTCTCATTTTATAAAAATAGTAGGATAAAGAGAAGGTTTGCTCTTCGCCTCATTTTTTTTTAATCTTTTTCTGATACTCACATAGTGACGTAAGATTTTTCAGATAATTCTGGCAACAATGTGAAATAATCTTGCAATATAAAACGGTTTTCTATATAATTATTAATAATAAATTACACACTCCTTAGAATGCTACTTATTTAATTTTTTTTGTTTAAGTTGTTATTCAGTGTAGGATTATTTTTTTTATTAAAGAACTTCCATCGAGGAGCAGAGAGGGGTATTCGATTGTCAGATAATCAATTATTAGATGTTCAGAACCTACACACAGGCTTCCGTCTAAAAGATGAATATTACGATGCAGTAGACGACGTTTCTTTTACTTTAGATAAAAACGAGATCTTAGCCATCGTAGGTGAGTCTGGTTGCGGAAAAAGTACGTTAGCTACAACGATCATGGGGTTGTTGGATCCTAACAACACAAAGATCACAGGGGAGATCATGTACAATGATTTAAATTTAATTGAATTAAATGAAACGTTGTATAACAAAATTCGCGGAAATGATATTGGGATGATTTTCCAAGATCCGTTGTCTGCATTAAACCCTCTGATGAGAATTGAAGATCAAATCAAAGAAGGTTTGTCTTATCATACAAAAATGACTGCTGATCAAAGACAGGCACGTGCATTGGAACTATTAGAACAAGTTGGGATCCCAAATCCTGCGCGAGTGGGTCGTCAATATCCGCATGAGCTATCAGGTGGTATGAGACAGCGTGTGATCATCGCGATCGCCATTGCATGTAAGCCGCCAATCATCATCGCAGATGAACCAACGACCGCTTTGGACGTAACGATCCAAGCACAGATTTTGGACTTATTGAAAGATTTACAAGAAGAAACAAAAACAGGGATCATTTTGATCACGCACGATTTAGGTGTCGTTGCTGAAATGGCCGATCGTGTTGCCGTGATGTACGGTGGACAATTTGTTGAAGTTGCGGGCGTCAAAGAATTATTTGAGAACCCAAAACACCCTTATACACAATCACTACTAAATTCGATTCCACAAGAAGGAAACCACGAAGCAGAATTACATGTGATTGAAGGGGTCGTTCCTTCATTGAAAAATATGCCACGAACAGGCTGTCGTTTTGCACCGCGGATTCCTTGGATTCCAGCGAGCGCTCATGAAGAAAATCCAGTGTTGCATGAAATCGCACCAAATCACATGGTACGTTGCTCATGTTATAAACATTTCCACTTTAGAGACGAAAAAGGAGAGGTGTAGATGTCAGAATTAATCACAATCAAAGATTTGAAAGTTCACTATCCTATTCGCAGTGGGTTTTTCAACCGAGTAACAGACCATGTCTATGCAGTAGACGGTGTCGATTTTATTATTGAAAAAGGAAAAACATATGGACTAGTTGGCGAATCAGGTTCTGGTAAATCCACAACTGGTAAAGCAGTGGTTGGTTTAGAAAAAGTGACCTCCGGAGAAATCATGTATGAAGGCAAAGACGTGACGAAAAGAAGTAACCGCAAAAAAATCGGTTATAACAAAGACGTCCAAATGATCTTCCAAGATTCGATGTCGAGTTTGAATCCTAAGAAACGCGTATTGGATATCATCGCTGAACCGATCCGTAACTTTGAACGCTTGAGCGATCAAGAAGAAAAGAAAAAGGTCAAAAGCTTATTAGATATCGTTGGGATGCCAGAAGATGCGTTATACAAGTATCCACATGAATTTTCTGGTGGACAAAGACAGCGTTTGGGGGTTGCCCGAGCAGTCGCGACAAATCCTAAGTTGATCGTGGCAGATGAACCTGTTTCTGCCTTGGACTTATCCGTTCAGGCGCAAGTCTTGAACTTCATGAAACGCATCCAACAAGAATTTGGATTGAGCTATTTATTTATCTCTCATGACTTAGGTGTCGTAAAACACATGTGTGACAATATTGCGATCATGTACAAAGGTCGATTTGTTGAAATCGGTACACGAGAAGATATCTACAATGATCCACGCCACATCTATACAAAACGCTTACTATCTGCGATTCCACGAATCGATGTAGACAATCGGGAAATGCATAAACAAAACCGACGGAATGTTGAACGCGAGTATATCGAACATCAAAAAGATTACTACGACACAACAGGCCGAGTGTATGACTTACGTACATTGACCCCTACACACAAAGTAGCGTTGAAAGATGGAGGTGCTAGCTAATGTGGAAAACGATTCTACGAAGAGTTCTTTTAATGATCCCGCAAGTGATCATCCTTAGCGTGTTGATCTTTATACTAGCGCAAGCCATGCCTGGAGATCCTTTTACAGGATTGATCAACCCAAACCAAGACCCAGCTGTCATCGAGCAAATGCGTCAAGCAGCCGGACTGAACGATCCTTGGTATGAACAATATTTCCGTTGGATCGGAAATGCTGTACAAGGTGATTTCGGACAAAGTTTCTTATTCAAACGCCCTGTTGCCTATTTGATTGGTGAACGTGTCGTCAATACTTTGTATTTATCAGTATTAACTGTAATTATTACGTATTTGATCGCTGTACCGTTAGGCATGTTGGCTGGTCGTTACCAAAATTCGATTTTGGACAAAGCAGTTGTTATCTATAACTTCTTTAGTTTTGCTGTTCCATTATTCATTTTTGGATTGATCATGCTATTCGTTTTTGGTTACCGTTTAGGCTGGTTCCCAACCAGTGGTTCTCAGACCTTAGGTTTCCAAGGAAACTTTATTGCTCAATGGTTTGATCGCTTGCAATACATTCTATTGCCAGCAATCACACAAGCCTTTTTAGCCACAGCTGTTACGATCCAGTATCTGCGTAGTGAAGTCATTGATTCAAAATCACTCGACTTTGTACGTACCGCTCGATCAAAAGGTGTGCCGACCAACAAAGTATTCAGTCGCCACATTTTCCGTAATGCAGCATTGCCAATGGCTTCTCAAATGGGGTATGAAATTACGTCATTGATCGCCGGATCTGTAGTTATCGAAAAGATCTTTGGTTACCCTGGTGTCGGAAAACTATTTATTGACTCAATCGGTCAACGTGATTATACCGTGATCACTGCCTTAGTCTTGATTTTAGGAATCGCAACGTTAGTCGGAACACTGCTGTCAGATATCATCATGAGCATTGTTGATCCGCGTATACGAATCCAATAAAAAAATCAAACAGAAGGGAGAATCGATCAATGAGTGATAAAAAGAAAGAAGTTACGCAAGAAAGTATCCCACCAATGGGGATACGAATGATTGCACGAGAATTTATAAAAGATAAAGTCGCCATTTTTTCACTGGCCTTACTAGTGATTTTGTTGTTAGTCATTTTTATTGGGGCAATCTTTATTGACCAAGATCAAGTAATGTTTGTTAGTATTTTTGATAAGTACGCAGAACCTGGTGCTATCTCCACTCAAGGAACAAAATTCCTTTTAGGAGCAGATGAAGGTGGACGTGATGTCTTCGGACAATTGATCATCGGGGCAAGAAACTCTGTCATGATCGGTTTTGCTATTACGATCTTGACTTCGATCATCGGGGTAGGTTTAGGGATCCTTTCAGGATTCTACGGTGGTATGATCGATAACATCTTGATGCGTATCGTCGATTTCATCATGATTTTACCGATCATGTTGATCATTATTGTATTTGTTTCAATTATTACGAACTATAATGTATGGTCATTCATCTTTATTATGAGTGCATTTTATTGGGTCGCTAAAGCCCGATTATTCCGAAGCAAAACATTATCCGAAGCAAGACGTGATTATGTCAGTGCTTCTAAAACAATGGGAACAAGTGATGTGAAAATCATGTTCCGTGAAATCATGCCGAACCTTAGCTCATTGATCATTACCAACTTGACAATGAACTTTGCGGCAAATATTGGGATCGAGACCACTTTGACTTTCTTAGGCTTCGGATTGCCAACCAATGTACCAAGTTTGGGAACATTGATCGGTTATGCAAGTAACGGTGAAGTTTTAGTGAATCGACAATGGATTTGGTTACCCGCGTCAATTCTGATTTTAGTCTTGATGTTGAGTATAAATTACGTTGGTCAAGCATTTAAGCGTTCTGCAGATGCGCGTCAACGGTTAGGATAAGAGAAGTGAAGGGGGAAAATAGGATATGAAGAAAACGATTTTTGGACTTGTCACACTGCTATCTGTTGCAACTTTAGCAGCGTGTGGAAATGGCGGCGGAACTAGTTCCTCAGGGAATAATTCGTCAGATAACGGGAGTGGTAGTGATTTAACGTTCCCACTAGCAACAACAAATAATGATGATGCAATCGAAGATGGCGAATTGAACGTTGCAGTAGCAACGGATAGCCAATTCAAAGGATTGTTCCAATGGGAATTTTATCAAGATGCCTTTGATAATGCATTTATGGCACCTTCTCATGAACCATTATTTACAAATGATGCCAACTTCACGATCACAAATGATGGTGCAGCTTCATTAGAGTTAGATGAAGATGCGAAAACAGCAACGATCACACTGAAAGACAATGTTAAGTGGTCTGACGGCGAGGACGTTACAGCAGATGACGTTATTTTCCCTTATGAAATCATCGGACATCCTGACTACACAGGTATTCGTTATGACGATACGTTCCGTAATATCGTCGGTATGGAAGAATATAACAGTGGTAGTGCCGATACGATTTCTGGAATCACTAAAGTAGATGACAAAACTGTTAAAATCGAATACAAAGAAATGAACCCAAGTATGCTTCAAGCAGGTGGCGGTATCTGGACATATGCTGCACCTAAACACACACTTGAAGGTGTTGAAGTCAAAGATATGGAATCAAGTGATCAAGTCCGCAAACATCCAGTGACATTTGGTCCATACTACATGAGCAATATCGTAGCTGGTGAATCAGTAGAGTACTTACCAAACGAACACTACTGGAACGGAACACCACCATTGAAGAAAATTACAATGAAATCATTGCCAACAGCAAGTGCGACAGAAGCATTGAATTCAAAATTATATGACATGATTTTCCAAATGCCAACGGATACTTTCGAAACTTACCAAGATATCGCTGGCTATACAAACTTAGGTCGTCCACAAACTTCATACACATATCTAGGATTCAAACTAGGTAAATGGGATGCTGATGAAGGAAAAGTTGCTTACGATCCAGATTCAAAAATGGCAGATAAGTCATTACGTCAAGCAATGGGTTACGCTTTAGATAATAATGCAGTAGGGGAGCGTTTCTACGCAGGCTTGAGAAGCAACGGAACAACGTTGATCCCACCAGTATTTGCAGACTTCCATGATGATTCAATCGAAGGTTACACATTGAACCTTGATAAAGCAAACAAATTATTGGATGATGCAGGATTTAAAGATGTTGATGGCGATGGTATCCGTGAAGATAAAGACGGCAATAAATTGACGATCAACTTTGCATCAATGTCCGGTGGTGAAGTGGCACAACCATTAGCCGATTACTATATCCAACAATGGAAAGAAATCGGACTAGATGTTCAATATACAACTGGTCGTTTGATCGAATTCAACTCATTCTACGATCGTTTAGAAAATGATGATCCAGAAATTGATGTCTATCAAGCTGCTTGGAGCACAGGAACAGATCCAAACCCAACTGGCTTATGGGGCGCAAACGCTGCATTCAACTACACTCGTTATGAGTCAGAAGAAAACACAAAATTGATCAATGCAATCAACTCTTCAGAAGCATTTGATGAAGATTTCTTGAAAGAAGCTTATAGCAACTGGCAACAATATGCATTTGAAGAAGCATTTGCAATTCCAACATTATTCCGTAACGAAGTATTACCAGTCAACGACCGCGTAAGAGATTGGGACTGGTCATACGGAGCACCAAATCCATGGGCTACTGTAACTGTGACTTCAGATTCACGTTCATAAACCAACAAATGATAAAACCGAATCAGCTCGAGATAGGCTTGTCCTATTCTCGGCTGGTTCTTTTTTCTTTGTGAGGAGTAAGTGAAATGTTTGTTGTCTTCAATCATTAATACATAACAAATAAACTATGGGCGTTTTTTAATCAGAAAAATAGAAGAATAGATATTCTTTATAGACTTGTGAATATATAATTATTTGTGAAGGGAGAGAAATAATCAGATGTTTTAGTTTTGTTATTTTTATGCAATCTAAAAGTCACTGTAAATATCAGAACGAGAGCATGTGTTTACTGGAAGTAAGGCTGAAAGGTGGTGGATACAGAAATTGTAAGTGACTAAGATATAAATCTCGCTACACGATTAGGCGAAGGATACAAATATTCAATGACTTCGCCACTATTGTACGAAGTGTTTTTAGCTTATTTATATTTTAGCTACTTTTTTCTATTCATGATGAAAAAAATCTATCGAGGATTATTTATAGTTACAGTGTTAAGTTTCCTTTATGCGATTTCTTTTATTGGAAATGAGGGGATAAAGAGTGCGATCCCCAATGCTCATTCCGGTATTATGATCGAAGAAGCAAGTGGAACGATTCAAGAAGTCAACCAAACGATTTCTGCGTATGCAAAAAAACATCAAATAGCGATACATAAGTTAGTTTTTCGAATGGGCGAGTCCGGTGAGACGATAAAAGAAATTTATACGTTTGATCAAACGGAGCGTTCAGAATACTCTTTCACCCCAATAAAATCGGATGTCACCACATATTTTTATGATTATACAGAGATGAAGAATCAAGATGTGTTAGGTACGTATATAGTAACAGAAGCACCCCCATCTGAAATGATGGCTGATTTTTATGAGCAAGGGATCAAATTGGAGATTGAGGAGATAAAATGGTTCTATTTGTTGACTGCGGGATTATTAATGAGTATTGGCCAACTATTTTTGATTTTATTTGTCTTTGTGATCTTAGATTTATTGTTTTATAAAGCTTCTCTGCGTAAGAAAATCGGTATCCTTGAGATGCTAGGGCGTCGTTGGTTAAAGGGTTCAATCAAGGATAGTTTCATTGATAGTGCGATTTACACCTTCATAATTGTTGCTTTTTCTTGGGGATTCCCACAATTGCAGTTTCTTTATCTACCTATTTTTTTCTGGGGCCTTTTAATGATTTGGGTGCTTCAATTATTTACGAGTTGGGTGATATTTTCGTTTGGTACGATTTCAGATAAGATAAAAGGAAGGAAACCTTACCGATTATTATTTCGTTTGAATATTTTATTAAAGATCGTTATCTTCACATTTGTCACTGTGCAAGCCAGTACGTTATCAAATAAAGTAATGGAGACACGTGAGCTTGAACGACAGCTCTCCCAATGGACAAGAGTTCCTGACTATTATCACTTGGGATTTAGTAGAGACACGAGTTTACTTGTAGATTTGGCAAAAGGCAAAGAGGTGCGACAGAAAGAACAAGTGTCAATCAATTCACGGCTACTTCCTTTGTTAGAACAATCAGAGCAAGCAGGTGGTATTTTTCTACGGGACAATGAACTTGGCCACAATAGTCCGACACTAAGTTATATTCAAAATGATGCTTTTTGGTTAAGTAACCATCAGGCTATTAAAGAATTGGCTATCAAGGATGCGAATGGTCAATCGATTGACGCATTAGATGATTCTTTTTTCTATCTGCTTATTCCTGAAAATAAGCGAATGTATACAGAAATGATCATTCCAGAAGCCGAAGCTGAACTTGATTTTTATCAAAATTCTTTTGAGTACGAAACGAAAGCATACGAAGGCGAGTTAAAAATTCTTTATACGCAAGCAAATCAGGTCCTTTTTAACTATAATTTCCAACCCTACGAAAAAATTTTTTCTTCTAATCCAATTATCGTCTCCATGTCACTGCCATTGATCCAACCGAATATCGAAATATGGCTCCAGGATATCTCAAATGGCACTTATTTATTTCGAGATCCTCAACTTGTTCAAGAATTTATTGAAGAGAATCATATGGAACATGATTTTTATGGATTGATTGCTGTAAAGGATAGCATCAATCAAGCACTTGTGAGTGTGAGACGTGAGTATTATACAACCGTAAGCATTCTGTTCCTGATCCTTATTGGTTTTGTGTTCGTCCAAATCTATTTGAGTTTGGTGTATGTAGAAATGAATAAGAAAAAACTATTTCTCAAATATATTACGGGTTGGACACTACTCCAAAGGCATCATAAGTATTACATGAAAGTATTAGGTATTTCTGGGGTTGTCGCGTTGATCCTATCATTTATCCATCATGCTTGGTGGCAAATTTTAATTTTATTACTACTATTTGAATCGTGTGTCCTTCTATTCGCTACGTATTTCTCAGAAAAAAGGAAACGTCTGGAGGTGATCAAATATGATTGAAGCAAAAAAAATCAGTAAAAAGTATAAGGGAAAAGTGATTTTTGAAAATGTCTCTTTACAGTTAGCGACTGGTTCGATAACTGTGATCACAGGAAGTAGTGGTGTTGGGAAAACGACGTTACTAAACTGCTTAGGACAACTTGAATCAATTGATTCTGGTGAAATATGGTTCGACAATCAATTACTCCATCACAAAAGTAAAAAACGCTTTTTTCGTGAATATGCAGGGTTTTTATTTCAAAACTTTGCATTGATCGATAATGAAACGGTCAAGCAAAATTTACGATTAGTAGTAAACGAAGAGGAGAAAATGATTGCTGCGCTTCGTAAGTTTCAAATGGAAGATTTATTGCATCAAAAAGTATTTCGTCTAAGCGGTGGCGAACAACAGCGCGTCGCATTAGCTCGTTTATTTTTACAAAGGCCTAAGATTGTTTTTGCGGATGAACCTACTGCCTCTTTAGATAGAGGAAATCGCCAACTCGTGATCGATGCATTGAAAGAATTGAATAAACAAGGAGTGACGATCGTCTTAGTCACCCATGACTTAGATTTGGCAGAACAGTTAGGTGGGCGAGTTGATATGAATCAACTATTGATCAAGCAAAAGTTGTGATAGGTGTAACTGAACTACGAATAGACGGTAAGATATGTTTCATCAAATTTCTTATCTTTTATTCGTAGTGTTTTTTTATTAATAAGATTTTCCAACATGGTTTATAAAGCTTTTCATACCTTTTGTCTCAACCATTTCATATTTTATAAAAAACCAGTATAATAAGGAAGTATTGAAAAAATAGCCATAAAGGAATGTGGGAAATGGACAATCAGCTAACAAAAGAATTGAAAGAGAAGTATAGCATCGTTTTTCACGATTTAAACTTGCTTGAACAAGCTTTTACCCATTCATCCTATGTGAATGAGCATCGCAATTTGCAACTGTCGGACAACGAACGTCTTGAGTTTTTAGGAGATGCTGTATTAGAGTTGATGGTTTCAGAATATCTGTATCGTTTGTATCCAGATATTCCAGAAGGAAAATTGACCAAAACTCGTGCAGCTATCGTACGTGAAGATAGTTTATCCAAATTTGCCAAGGAATGTCATTTTGATCAGTATATCCTGTTAGGAAAAGGTGAGGAGAACTCTGGTGGACGCACACGTCCAGCACTTCTTTGTGATTTGTTTGAAGCCTTTTTAGGAGCATTGTACCTTGATCAAGGGTTTGACGCAGCACACGCGTTTATTGAAACAGTGATTTTTCCGAAGGTTCGTGCAGGTGCTTTTTCCCATGAGATGGATCACAAAACAAAATTACAAGAAGTATTGCAAAAAGCAGGAGATGTATTGATCGAATATCGTTTGATCAACGAAGAAGGGCCAGCACACGAACGTATTTTTTGGATCGAAGTATACGTTGATGATCGGTTGATTGGGACTGGACAAGGAAAATCGAAAAAATTAGCAGAACAAGCTGCTGCTGAGAATGCTTTGGCAGCACTAAGTAAGTGAGGGAAAGACTTCGTGTATTTAAAACGCATTGAAATAGCCGGCTTTAAATCGTTTGCAGACAAAACAATCATTGAGTTTGAAAATAGCGTCACAGCGGTCGTTGGACCAAACGGTAGTGGGAAAAGCAATATTACCGAGGCCATCCGTTGGGTGCTAGGAGAACAGTCTGCGAAAAGCCTTCGTGGTGGGAAAATGCCGGATATTATTTTTGCCGGTTCTGATTCTCGCAAACAATTGAATGTCGCTGAAGTAACCGTCGTATTAGACAACTCAGATCATTACTTACCACTAGAATACAGTGAGATCAGTGTCACACGTCGTTACCGTCGAACAGGTGAAAGTGAATTTTTTATCAATAAACAGCCTTGTCGTTTGAAAGACATCCAAGAATTATTCATGGATTCTGGTTTGGGTAAAGAATCTTTTTCGATCATCTCTCAAGGGAAAGTCGAAGCGATTTTTAGTAGTAAACCCGAAGATCGACGTGGGATCTTTGAAGAAGCAGCAGGAGTCTTGAAATATAAACAACGCAAGAAGAAAGCGGAGCAAAAGCTTTTTGAAACAGAGGATAATCTAAGCCGTGTCCAAGATATCATCCATGAACTTGAAGAGCAATTAACTCCTTTGGCCGCCCAGAGTGAGGCAGCTAAGGAGTTTTTACGATTAAAAGAAACATTGACAAAGACAGATATCTCCTTAATGATTGCGGAAATCAAGGCTGCAAAAAAAGAGTGGGATGAACGACAAGTACAATTGGATCAGTTCAATCAATCGTTGACGTCATTAACGACACAGATCCAAACGAAAGAACAATTATTAGCAGACAAACGCAAACAAAACAATCAAGCCGATCGCATGATCGAAAAAAATCAACAAACCTTGTTAGCCTTGTCAGAAAAATTGAAGCAAACCGAAGGACAAAAAGAAGTTTTACTTGAGCGAACGAAGCATACCCAAAAAAGCTCAAAAGAATACCAAGCTTCTCTAGCTGAAGTGCAAGAAAAAGTGGCTCACTTTGAAGACTTACAAGTGACATTGACACAAGAAGTAAGTCAAAAAGAAGCAGAAATCCAACAAGCTGAAAAAGCACTGATGAGTACGCAACAAGAGTTGGAGAAATACCAAAAATCAACGAAAGAACTATTGGCAGAACTACGCGATCAGTATGTCGATTTGATGCAAGAACAAGCGACTGTCGGCAATGAATTGAAATATTTGGAGCGTCAATATATCCAAGAAACTTCTAAAAGCCAACAAACATTAGCCAAACAATCAGAAGTGGAAGCCAATGTAGCAGAAATGTCCGCCAAACAAATCGAGCTGACGAAGCGACATGAAAAACTACAGCACGCATTGAATGAGGCCAAAGCTTCACTTGAAGATGTCCAAACCAAAGGGAAAAAAGCGCAAGATCTGTTAGCTAAAGAACAGCCGAAAATGTATCAACTGATGAATCAAGTCCAACAATTACGGGCACGTCAAAAAAGTCTGCAAGAAATCCAAGAAAATTATTTTGGGTTCTATCAAGGTGTTCGGTTGATCTTACAACAAAAACAACGGCTTTCTGGGATCGTTGGTGCAGTTGCTGAGTTGATCGATGTTCCAGCTGATTATACATTAGCCATCGAAACAGCTTTAGGTGGGTCAGCGCAACATGTCATTGTTGAAAATGAAAGTGACGCACGTCAAGCGATCACTTATTTGAAACAGCAAAAAGGTGGCCGAGCAACGTTTCTACCACTGACGACAATCAAACCTCGCCAACTACCCGCGCATATATTTGCTCAAGCGCAAACAGTTGAAGGGTTTATCGGGATCGCGAGCGAACAAGTGACTTATCCCGAACAGATCCAAACCATCGTTCATAATTTATTAGGGACGATTCTCTTAGCGAAAGATTTAGCAAGTGCCAATGCAATCGCCCAACAGATTCGTTACCAGTATCGTGTTGTCTCATTAGAAGGCGACGTCATGAATGCCGGTGGTTCAATGACTGGTGGAGCGACTAAGCGAGGCAACCAAGGAAGTTTGTTTGCACAAAATCAAGAATTAAAACAATTGACGAGTGAGTTCCAACAAGCAGATCAGGAATTGCAGAGTCAAGAAAAGAAAGTCCAAGCATTACAACAAGAAGTAACGGTTTTAGCAGAAGAACAAGAACGCCTACGGACACAAGGCGAACAGTTACGCTTTGAAGAACAAGAAGTAGCCAATCAACGGCAAAATGTAGCCAACGAACTGACTCGTTTTGAGAAAGAGCAACAAATCTCAAGCTATGAAACACGAGAACTGCAACAATTCATGGAGAACTACCAAAAACAACAAAAAGAGCTTTTGACCAAACAGCAAGAACTCGAAGTACAACGCCAAGAAATCGACACTGAAATCAGTTCATTGAGTCAAGAAAGTGACAAAATGGAAGAACGCCGTGCGCAGATCCAAGAAAAACAAGCGCAAGAACAAGCGTCACTAGCAGTGTTGAAAGAACAATACAATCACTTGCAGATCCAATTACGTGGCGCACGCGTACAAAAAAATGAAGCATTAGCCAAACAAGAAGGATTGGAACAGCAACTACACGCATTAACTGCGGATTTTTCTGATCATGAACTGACAGAAGAGAGTTTAGATCAACGAATCACTGACCTAGCCGCAGAAAGAGATCGCCTAAAAGCTTCTCTGGAAGAAGCAAAAGTGACACGTGAAGAAATGCAAACAGCAATCGATGCACTAGATACCGAACTGTTAGCTGAAAACCGCAAGCAAAAAGGGCTTTTAACAGAGCAATCACAATTAGAGGTACAAAAGAATCGTGCGGAAATGATTTTGGACAATCATTTGAATTACTTGCAAACTGAGTACCAGATGAATTATGAAAAAGCTTGTGAAGCTTATGAAGAAACGACGGATGTAGCAAATAGCCGAGTAGAAGTTGCTTCGTTGAAACAACAAATCGATCGTTTAGGACCGGTGAATCTTAATGCGATCGAACAGTACGAACAAGTCAATGAACGCCATACTTTCCTGGCTGCACAACGTGATGATTTATTATCAGCGAAAGACCAATTGTTCGAAACGATGGATGAAATGGACGATGAGGTACGGACTCGCTTTAAAGAAGTGTTTGAAGCGATTCGCCAAGAATTCAAAATCGTTTTTCCAAATATGTTTGGTGGAGGACGCGCAGAGCTTGTATTGACCGATCCGACTGATTTGTTGCAGACAGGGATTGAGATCGAAGTACAGCCACCAGGGAAAAAACTACAAAGTTTAAGCCTGCTTTCTGGAGGCGAACGTGCCTTGACTGCGATTGCCTTGCTCTTTTCAATCATTCGCGTTTGTCCAGTACCGTTTTGTATTTTGGATGAGGTCGAGGCAGCGTTAGATGAAGCCAATGTCAAACGCTTTGGTCGTTACCTCAGCGAGTTTCAAGATGATACACAGTTTATTGTGGTCACCCATCGTAAAGGGACGATGGTCGCTGCGAATGTCTTGTATGGTGTGACGATGCAAGAGTCTGGGGTTTCAAAAATCGTCTCTGTCCGCATGGAAGATATCAATGAAGAAGGAAGAATGAGCGAAACGAAAGTGTAGGGGACAAAATGATCAAATTAATCGCTATCGATTTAGATGGAACATTATTGAATGAAGAAAAGAAAATCTCGCCTGAGAATAAAGAGGCGTTGACTAAAGCAAAAGCCCAAGGCGTAAAAATCGTCTTATGTACGGGGCGCCCATTAGCTGCGATGGCCCATTATTTACAAGAACTAGGCTTAGTAGAAGAAGGCGATTATAGCATTACCTTCAATGGTGGCTTAGTCCAAAAGAACGATACAGGTGAAATCATCGAGAAAAAAGCGATGGCTGTTTCGGATATCCACCGACTTTATGCGTTGAGCCAAGAGCTAGACTTGCCATTGGACGTTTTGTCGGATAATGTCGTTTTGCAATTACCGAGTGCGCCCAGAAAACAATCATTGTACAATGTTTTAAACAACTTATTGCAATTCCAACCAGCAGAACTAGCTGATATCACGGATGAGTTTGTGTTGAATAAAGCAGTCATTGCCTATGAGCAAGACGAACTAGATACAAAAATCAAGGAAATCCCAAGCGCTTATTATGATTCGTATGAAGTGATCAAAACGCGCAACGTTTTATTAGAGTTTATGCCAAAAGGTGTGACTAAGGCGTATGGTATTTCTTTACTGGCAAAAGATTTAGGTCTTGAACGTAGTGAGATCATGGCAATCGGAGATGAAGAAAATGATCTACCGATGATCGAATACGCAGGGTTGGGTGTTGCGATGGAAAATGCGGTACCTTTTGTCAAAGAAGCGGCTGATCATGTTACGGCAAGTAATATCGAACATGGGGTAGCTCAAGCAATCAAACAATTTGTTTTAAAGTAAAGGAGGTATAATATGGGATTTTTTGATAAGATCAAACGAGCCTTTACTGGTGAAGAAGCACCAGAAGAAGTTGAAGTACAAGAGAAATATGACAAGGGTCTAGAAAAGACCCGTAAAACATTCGGTGAACGAATGAATGAGCTGTTTGCAAACTTCCGTACAGTCGATGAAGATTTCTTCGAAGAGTTGGAAGAAACATTGATCGGTGCGGACGTCGGATTTGAAACAGCGATCAAGATCACTGAAGCCTTACGCCAAGAAGTGAAGCTAAGAAACGCCAAGAAACCGGCAGAGATCCAAAATGCAATCATTGAAAAATTAGTGGAGCTTTATGAGCAAGAAGGAATCGATGAAGTCAACACGTTGAATCTCCAAGAAGAAGGTTTAACAGTGATCCTCTTTGTTGGTGTAAATGGTGTAGGAAAAACCACAAGTATCGGAAAACTAGCGCATCAATACAAAACAGAAGGCAAAAAGGTATTGTTAGCGGCAGCAGATACATTTCGTGCGGGGGCGATCGACCAATTAGTTGTTTGGGGCGAACGTGCGGAAGTCGAAGTAGTTAGAGGAAATGCCGGTGGCGATCCTGCAGCAGTCGTGTACGATGCCATTGAAAAAGCCAAAGAACAGCAAGCGGATATCTTACTCGTCGATACAGCTGGACGTCTGCAAAACAAAGTCAATTTGATGAACGAATTAGAAAAAATCAAGCGAGTGATCCAACGAGAGTTACCGGAAGCACCACATGAAATCTTACTCGTGTTAGATGCGACGACGGGGCAAAATGCCATGGTCCAAGCGAAACAGTTCAAAGAAACGACAGATGTAACGGGGTTAGTTTTAACGAAATTAGACGGTACAGCCAAAGGTGGGATCGTCTTAGCCATTCGTAATGAACTGCACTTGCCGGTGAAATTAGTTGGTCTAGGCGAAGGGATCGATGATCTAGAAGCCTTCGATCCAAATGATTTTGTGATTGGCTTATTCAAAGGTCTATTGAAAGAAGAATAGATAAGTGTGCATTTAGCGAAAGAGTTTGGAACAGAAGTGAGCCATCTCAAAAAAAAGAGAGATTCCATGAATATTATTTATCTGATTTTCGTGGTTTCCTGCTTGTTTTTTGAGAGTTTCCTTTTGTTTCAAGCTCTTTTTTAATTCATTCCAAGTCTTTTTTTTGTAAACTTAGGTGATTTATAAAAAAAACACCCCTTTTTTCTCATTTTCAAACAATTTCATTCTTTTTCTTGGCGGTTTTTACTATAATGAGACATATGAATTGGAGGACATTTAACCATGAACTATAAAGAATTATTACTGCATCCTCGTTCACTGCCGTTTATTAGTCAAGCCCGCTTTGGGATTGAACGTGAAGGCCAACGTGTGAACTTCTCTGGAGAGCTGGCAACAACGAATCATCCTGAGATTTTTGGGGATCGTACGTATCATCCATACATCCAGACAGATTTTAGTGAAACTCAAGTCGAATTGATTACTCCGGTAACGGATTCTATCAACGAACTTTTTAATTATTTAGAAGCAATCTATGACGTCGCTTCACGCTCGATGGCAGATGATGAAATGATCTGGCCATTAAGTATGCCTCCTGCTTTACCTGAAAAAGACGAAGATATCATGATCGCAAAGCTTTCTAATTTCGAAGATGTCTTGTATCGTCGTTATTTGGCAAAAGAATATGGCAAACGCAAGCAAATGGTCAGCGGGATCCATTTTAACTTTGAATTTGGTGATGATCTCCTGCAAGCATTATTTGCGCAACAGGCAGAATTCACTGATTTTGCTGCATTTAAAACAGAATTGTATTTCAAAACAGCTCAGAATTTCTTGCGCTATCGTTGGTTGATCACTTATTTATTCGGAGCATCCCCTCTAAGTGAAGACCACTATTTCGTTGACAAACCGGCACCAGTAGAACCTGTGCGCAGTATTCGCAATAGTTCCTATGGTTATACAAACCATCCGAATGTCAAAGTATCTTATGCTTCTCTGCAACAATATTTGTCTGATATTGAACGAATGGTCGAAGAAGGTAAATTATCTGAAGAAAAAGAATTTTATGCACCAATCCGTTTCCGTGGTGGAAAACGAGTAGCTGATTTGGCGAAATCGGGTATCCGCTATATCGAGTTGAGAAATATTGATTTAAACCCCTATGCACGTGTCGGTATCAGTCAAGAACAAGTGCAATTTTTACAATCGTTCTTATTGTATATGCTATGGACCGAACACGATGTAGCAGTTGATCGCTGGGTCGACGAAGGTGAACAGCTAAATGAACACGTATCGCTAGAAAATCCCGTGACTCAAACTGCTTTTTATGATGAAGGTATCCGTCTTCTTCAAGGGATGAAAGAGATGCTTGTGGCTTTAGGACAAACTGAACGCCTAACAATGATCGATGAAATGATCGAACAATTTGATCATCCAGCTGAAACACTGGCAGGGAAGATTTATCAACAAGCGCAACAAACAAGTCAACATGCGTTTGCCTATGCTTTAGGAAAACAGTATGAAGAAGAAAGCCATGAACGATCCTATCAATTAGCAGGATTTCGTGAAATGGAGCTGTCGACACAAATCTTGATGTTTGATGCGATCCAAAAAGGCATCCAAGTGAAAGTATTAGATGAATCGGACCAGTTTCTACGCTTGCAACACCAAGATCATATTGAATATGTGAAAAATGCCAATATGACAAGTAAAGATAGCTACATCGTCCCATTGATCATGGAAAATAAAACAGTGACTAAAAAAGTTTTAAAGGAAGCCGGTTTCCGTGTACCTGAAGGAGCCGAATTCGATTCGATCGAAGAAGCCTTAACTGCTTATCCACGGTTTGCAGAGCAAGCTTTTGTCATTAAACCGAAATCGACAAATTATGGATTAGGGATCACGATCTTTAAAGAAGGAGCTTCTTTAGAGGATTACCAGGCTGGTTTAGCAATCGCTTTTCGTGAAGATACTTCTGTACTGGTTGAAGCATTTATGCCAGGAACAGAATATCGTTTCTTTGTCATTGACGGCCAAGTAAAAGCCATCTTACTTCGTGTCCCTGCAAATGTTGTGGGTGATGGAAAACGAACAGTAGAAGAGCTTGTTGCTGAAAAAAATCTAGATCCATTAAGAGGAAGTCACCATCGAGCACCATTGGAATTGATCCAGTTAGGCGAACTCGAACAGTTGATGTTAAAAGAACAAGGATTAACGATCCATTCTGTTCCTGCAAAAGATCAAGTCGTGTACTTACGCGAAAATTCCAATATCAGTACAGGTGGGGATTCAATTGACGTGACGGATGAATTTTCCGAAGCATATAAGCAAATTGCACAACAAGCGGTAGAAGCCTTAGGCGCAAAAATCAGCGGGATCGACCTGATCATTCCAGATAAAGATATTGATCCTCAAACAGATGATCAAGCCTATGGCATCATCGAAGCCAACTTCAACCCAGCAATGCACATGCACGTCTATCCATTTGCTGGAAAAGGCAGAAGACTGACGATGAACGTGTTGGAATTGTTGTATCCTGAAGTGATCAAGACACCAAAAGAGACTAAATAAATCGTGAACCCATAGAATAAAAAAATCATCCACATCACTAGACCTATCTAGTTTGTGGATGATTCTTTTATTCTGGCGAATCGACTTCTGGATTCTGACAAGTTTTGATTAGAAACTCCAAGAATCGATTGATCTTTTAGCAATTATTTGAATAATCGGTCCCAAAAGCTTTTTTTCTTTGGTTCTTCTTCTTCTTGTTTCGTTGGATATTTTTCTTCTACGTCAATAACGGGTTCATTCACTGCTTCTTTGGTTGCAATCAAAAGACCAATACTTTCCGGATCTTCAGAAACATAATCGTTTACAACAGTGAATTTCGTTTGATTTTTCGTTGCCAATTGGATGTATTGATTCTGGATATCGAGGGGCAGGGTCCCATTTATCAGAATAAATGCTTCTGGTCGTTTCTCTAGTTCTTCTAGAAACTTTGCTTTGTTTGTCGGGTCATTCATTTCAGCAACGGTCATACTAAGATAGCAACGTTCACGGAAGGTACCTAGGTATTTATGCTGCTCTTCTGGGTTGACCAAAGGCGTGCCATACATTCCTTTGTCCAAATGATTTTTTAATTCATCTGATGCCATCCAATTTACCTCCTTTTGTTCTTTTAAGTCATTATAACATAGCAAGGTTCATCCTTGCGTGCTCCCGAATTTAAAGTGTTTCTTCTTGTTTTACTAAAAAAACGGTTGCTTTTGTTCAACACTTCACTTAGAATAAGAATGAGAATCATTCTCAGTTAGTGAGGTAGAGTAAAATGCGCGTGGGTCGCTTGATTGTTTTGTTAGTTATTTTAAGTATATGTTCGCTGTTTATTGGTGTGTCACGTGTCGAACTAATGGATATTATTCGATTTGAAGGTCAGAGTATGCAATTGTTATTGGCGACGCGTTTTCCTCGGACGATTTGTCTATTACTTGTTGGCGCAACGAGCAGTATTTGTGGCTTGATCATGCAGCATTTGACTCAAAACAAGTTTGTATCACCAACAACAGCAGGGACGATGGATAGTGCCAGATTGGGTATCTTAATGGTGATGCTCTTTTTACCGAATGCCTCTCTTTGGCTTCGTTCAGCAACTGCTTTTTTATTTGCTTTTGCCGGTACACTTTTATTTTTATCTTTTTCACGATTTTTCCCACAAAAAAATCAGTTGATGTTACCTTTGATCGGCGTGATGTTAGGAAATATTATTGGATCTGTTGCGACGTTTTTTGCGTATCAGTTTCAACTAGTGCAAAACATGTCATCTTGGCTGCAAGGCAATTTCGCCACAGTCATGCGGGGAAATTATGAGTTGTTATATGTCACGATTCCGTTATTACTTATTTTAGCTTTTTTTGCGTATCAATTTACGATCGTAGGATTAGGGGAATCTTTTGCAGTGAATTTAGGGATGAATTATCGCAACATGCAATTATTTGGGATCGGCCTCGTTTCTTTAGCCAGTGCGATTACATTGATCATGGTTGGTACCATTCCTTTTCTAGGTGTGATCATTCCGAATATCACCGCAAAGCTTTATGGGGATCAAGTACATAAAACATTGGGTATCACAGCGATTTTTGGAAGTATGTTTTTGCTGATTTGTGATATGATTGCGCGTCTTGTGATTTTTCCTTATGAGATTCCAGTCAGTGTGATCGTGGGGATCATCGGTGGCGTGATTTTCCTTTACTTGTTAGTAAGGGGGCGCAAGCATGGGTAAGAAAATAACTAGTCTATTTTTACTTTTAGTGCTACTCGTGATTGGCGTGTCGATTGGCTATTTGACGATCAATACGTATGGCAACTGGTCGTTTGCTTGGGCGTTGCGGAGTAAGAAAATCATGGCATTCATTTTAGTCGCACTCGCTACAAGTAGTGCGACGGTCAGTTTTCAAACCATCACTCAAAATCAATTTTTGACCCCCTCTGTATTAGGGCTGGATTCGCTCTATGTCCTTGTTCAAACGGTCCTGTTTTTCTTGATCGGTGGCGTGACGATGCTCCAGCAAACAGGTACAAGCTTTTTCTTGATCAACGTAGCATTGATGGTGGGTTTAAGCCAGTTACTGTTTTTCTTTTTGTTACGAAAGGAACAACCTAACTTGTTCTTATTGTTGATGACAGGCATGATCCTAGGCACACTGTTCAATAGCATCAGTACATTTTTACAAGTAGTGATGGACCCAAATGAATATGATTTGTTGCAGGGGAAATTATTTGCTAGCTTTGGAAATGTCCAGACAGGCTATCTCATCCCTGCTGCACTATTGATTGGCTGTTGTTGGTTGTTTCTTTTCTACAAAAGGCATTATCTGGATGTCTTTCATCTAGGAAAGGATCAAGCAACAAATCTGGGGATCGAGACCGAACGTTTTCAGTTTGCGATTCTTTGTTGTGTCAGTTTGTTGACCGGTACAGCAACTGCTTTAGTTGGACCAATCACTTTTCTAGGGTTTATTGTCGCAAATGTCAGTTATCGCTTGTTTGCGACGTACAGACATGGTGTTTTGTTAGTCGGCAGTTTTTTGATTGCGTTCTTATTTTTGACCGGTGGCCAATTGATCGTTGAGCAAGTGTTTGGGTGGAATACGACGGTCAGTGTCGTTGTCGAGTTTACTGGCGGGATTTATTTTATCACGAAATTGATTCGAGAAAGGAAGGAACTAAGATGATCAATTTAAAGATGGTCGATAAACGTTACCAAGGAAAAACAGTCATTGATTCCTTGCAATTAGAAATCTCGGATCAACAATTGACTGCCTTTATCGGTCCTAATGGTGCTGGTAAATCAACGGTTCTATCCATGATCAGTCGTTTGATTCCTAAAGATGCCGGTGAGATCTACTTGGATCACAACGAAGTAAAAGCTTGGAAGTCAAAAGAAATGGCAAAAAAGCTAGCGATTTTAAAACAATCAAATGAGATCAGTATGAAAATCACGGTCGAAGAACTTGTGTCATTTGGACGTTTTCCTTATTCAAAAGGAAAGCTGACTACAAAAGACCATGAAATCATTGAAGAATCACTCCAACATCTAGGGTTAGAAACGATGAAAGACCAAACGATCGACACACTTTCTGGAGGACAACTACAACGAGCGTATATTGCGATGGTTCTTGCACAAGATACAGATTATATTCTATTGGATGAACCACTCAATAATTTAGATATGAATTTTGCAGTACAAATCATGCAAATTTTAAAGCGCCTTGTACAGGAATTAGGAAAAACCATCATCATTGTGTTACACGATATCAATTTTGCGGCGAGTTATGCCGATGAGATCATTGCAATGAAACAAGGGAAATTATTTAGGCAAGGCAAAACAAACGATATCATCAAAAAAGAGGTTTTAGATCAATTATACGAAATGGACATTCGAATCTGTGAAATCGAAGGACGCAGATTTTGTCTTTATTTCTAAAAAAATATGAAGGAGCGTCAAAATGAAGAAAATAGTTTTAGGATTTTTAGTCATGGCATCATTAGGATTAGCTGCATGTGGAAATAACGAAGCACAAACGAGTGAAACAACAGCATCAAGCGCCGTAGCAACAGATTCCAAGTTAACAGTCAAAGATAGTAATGGTGAATCTGTCGAAGTGCAACAAAACCCTGAGAAAGTCGTGGTATTCGATAATGGCTCTCTAGATACATTGGATGCGTTAGGTGTGGGAGATAAGGTAGTAGGTGCTGCAACCAAAAATCTTCCTGCGTACTTAGAAAAATATCAAGAAGTTGAATCTGCGGGGGGCATCAAAGAACCTGATTTGGAAAAAATCAATGAGATGCAACCAGATTTGATCATTATTTCAGGTCGTCAAAGAGATTATCAGGAACAATTGAGCCAGATCGCTCCAACGTTATTCTTGGCGCTGGATTCAGAAAAACCTTGGGAATCAATGCAAGAAAATGTGACAACATTAGGAAAAATCTTCGATAAAGAAACAGAAGCAGATGAAAAATTAGCAGATCTTAACGAAAAAATCACTGAAGTAAAAGAAAAAGCAAGCGCGCTTGATCAGACAGCTTTAGTCACTTTAGTCAATGAAGGCCAGCTTTCAGCTTACGGATCAGGTTCACGTTTCGGATTAGTTCATGATTTATTTGGCTTTAAACAAGCAGACGATCAAATCGAAGCATCTACGCATGGTCAAAGTGTTTCTTACGAATATGTTTTAGAGAAAAATCCTGGAATTTTATTTGTGATCGACCGTACGCAAGCAATTGGTGGAGACACAAGCAACGATAACGTCGCTGCGAATGAATTAGTGGCGCAAACAGATGCCGGTAAAAATGATCAAGTGATTTCATTGCAACCAGATGTCTGGTATTTGAGCGGTGGTGGACTTGAATCAATGAATTTAATGATTGAAGACGTGAATCAAGCGTTAAAATAACTCTCCAGTGAATAACTAAGAAAATGAACCTGGGACATTAGAGCCCTTGTACACTCTAAAACTGAATAAAAGGTGAATCAGAAGTAGCTCCTATAGAAATAAGCGTGTCCCCCAAAAAATTTGAAGAACAATTTTCGGGGGACACGCTTATTTCTCGGAGCTGAGGATTTCTGTACAACTTCATTTAATGGGTGATTGTTTGATCGTTAGGAAAATCCAGTGTCAGGGTAAATTCATTATCAACTTCATACGGGTCGATTCGCGGTGTTGGGTCATGGAAGAAGTGAGCAAGCCATTGTCGAAACATAAGATCGCCTCCTTTGATTTGACTCAAGGATACAAGGCGAACCTTAGAGAAAGCTTAAAGCTTAAATTTAAGCGTGTGTTTCAGCTAATGGTTGATAATTAACGATTTTGACTTGACGATAAAAGTCAGCTGGTAGTTTTGTCCAGCGTTTCAAGAGCTGATAAAAATAGCTTTCTTCTGCTTTGATTTTGTATTCACTTAGAATCAAGCCAAAGTAATTTGGTTTCTTCTTCGCTAATTTATGATAGATCGACAGTGCTTTTTCTTTGTCTTCATCAACGAATAATGTTTTCACTTCGATGTATGAACCTTCAATATTTTGTGTTTCTTCAATAAAGTAAATACTCTTTATATACTCTGCCATCTTCTTATCCTCCTGTACTCATTTACTTGATAAAATAACTTTACAGAAAAATTGTTAATAAATCGTGAACAAAAAATTATTCTTTTTCAGGGATTGTTTAAGTTTTTTCGCTTTTTTATGTATGAAATGTTATTTTAAGACAAAGTTAAGATTTAGCTTGCTTCTTTTCGTGAACTTCGATAAAGTAATTTAAAACAATTGAAAAGGTAGGGATGCACATGGAATTATTGATCAATCGAAACTTGGTATTTGCTGAAAATCGTGTGATAGAAACGGAACGTTTAATTTTAAGACCAGTTGCACTAGAAGATTCAGAGGATATATTTGAATATGCCCATGATGAAGAAACATGTCGCTTCGTTTTCCCTCGCCAT
This sequence comes from Enterococcus sp. DIV2371, assembly GCF_050498525.1. Classification (NCBI taxonomy): domain Bacteria; kingdom Bacillati; phylum Bacillota; class Bacilli; order Lactobacillales; family Enterococcaceae; genus Enterococcus; species Enterococcus sp. DIV2371. The sequence continues at coordinate 145,245 of NZ_JBIPAJ010000001.1, forward strand.
CAGTCAATTGAAGATACAAAAATCAATGTGGCCAATTTTTTTATGACGGCACCACTTGGGAAGTATGCCATTGAATGGAAAGAAAACGGGAAGATGATCGGTACGATCGATTTGCGGATACAAGAAGGCGATGATACGGGTGAACTAGGTTATGCGTTAAATAAAAAGTATTGGGGAAAAGGAATCATGCCAGAAGCCGGAAAAGCCCTAATTGATCTTGGTTTTGAAAAGATGGGACTCGTAAGGATTTTTGCTTATTATAATATAAAAAATAGTAAATCAGGTCGAGTGATGGATAAGCTAGGGATGAGAGAAGAAGCTGTGATCCCTGATGCGAAACGCGAAAAAGGAGAACTCATTTCAATGGTTCTTAAAGGAATTACCCAAAAAATGTGGTTAGAAAGTAAACAAAAAACAAGTTAGTTGCAACTTCATGCAAAAATCATTAAGCTGAAACTGAGGTGATTAAGATGGAATTTATCGTATCAAAAGAAGCAGAAGAACTGCTTCGTAGAAAAGTGAATGAGAATGAACAATTATTGCTGGATGTAGAAGACGGAGATGGACCATTTTCAAATAGCCGAATCACTTGCCAAATCGATACTTCTTTTCGTCTGATTATTGTAAATAAAGAGACATCAGCAGATTTGAGCTTATATTCTGAAGTAGTTGATACTCAAATGGGACCAATAAAAATCAAGAAAAGTGCGTTAGTTTATTTAGATAATCCGACAACTTTAGCGGTAGAACCAACTTACAAGAGTCTACAACTAAAAGGTCCTGGAGGAATCATCAAAAACAATGTTCAAATCGTTACATCAAATATTTAAGATTTAGAAGGAAAACGTATGGGGAATTTAGCAATCATCAGTGACTTACATGTCGATATCAATCAATTTGGTGAGGCTGAATTACTGATTTTATGGAACGTCTTACAACAAAAAAAGATTACTCGGCTACACTTGGCTGGTGATACTGCCAATAAAGTAGATCGCTGTGTCGCTGTCGCTGAATTTTTTGCAGAGCGGCTACCTACGACTTTTCACTTTGGGAATCATGAGTTAGCCGATGTCACTGGTGAAGCGATGATCAGTCATTTTCCAGATGCGCATTTTTTGAATGAACGCTATATCCCACTAAACGAAGATACCGTATTATTAGGTATCAACGGTTGGTATGATTACCAATTTTCAGAAGAAACAGACGTGAATAAAATCGTTCGGATGAAGCGTTTATACTGGTATGATCGTTTGATCGAACGAGAAGGCACGGATCTAGAAGTGAATGAACGAGTATTGGAAGTGACAAGATCCTTATTGGATACTTTGCGTAAAAAGAATTTAAATGTGATCTTATCGACGCATTTTGTTCCGAAACAAGAGTTCATTGTTTATCAAAATGCTCCTTATGAACGGTGGAACCAACTTAATGCATTCTTAGGATCAGCTTCATTTGGGCAATTACTGGATCAATATGACAATCTTCAACAAGTCGTGTTTGGCCATACGCATCGGCGATTTGAGGATAAATCCCTTCAAGGAACGACGTATAGTTGTCGTCCTTTTGGCTATTATTACGAATGGCAATTGACGCGGGATTTTATCAACGAATACCAATTGATTGATCGCTACAACCCAATGAAATTGCGTGTATTATTGCGCACCCATCGTCCAGAATTTAAGGAGTATCAATTGCAACATTTAAAACAAGAGTTTGAACAAGCGTTAACAGTGATTGCTTACTGAAAATGTGAAGCCCCCTAAGTGTCATCGAAACTGACACTGGGGGCTTTTATGTATTTTTGGTTTTACTTCATCAGTCATCCCATTCATCGTTGATCTCAGCTACCTTATTCTGCCAATCCTACTATCTACCTGTTGCGTTCTGTCAACTGGCAGTTGCAAGAGTGGTTTTTAAGCTTGAAATCAACAAAAAACGGAAATCTAAGGAATTGCTTCCAAAGATTTCCGTTTTTACAGTACGCATTCATTTTATGCCATAAATAATGCTTTGTAGAGAAAGACTGCTACGATACCGGCACAAATCGGTGCGACAACTGGTACCCAAGCGTAACCCCATTGTGAAGAACCTTTATGTTTCAATGGTAACAACGCATGAACCAAACGTGGCGCAAAGTCACGAGCGGGGTTCAATCCAGGACCAGTAGGGCCACCTAGTGAAGCGACCAATGTCCAAACTAAGAAACCAAGAGCCAAATGAGCTGTTCCTAAGTTATCTTGGAAAAATGGTGCTTTTGTGATACCTAATGCGCCAAAGAATAAAACGAATGAACCGAAGAACTCATTGACGAAACCGTTGAATTTAGAACCAACGCTGTTGATCGTAGAGAAAGTACCTAATACATGATTCACGTCTTCTGTTTGATCGTAATAAGGTTTGTAACAAGCGACAACGATCAATTGGCCAAGAGCCGCTCCAAGTAGTTGAGCGACGATATAAGGTACGACTTCTGCCCAAGGGAATAACCCATTAGATGCTAAAGCAATCGTAAATGCCGGATTGATATGATTTCCGCTGATTCCGCCAAAAATCATTGCTGGCATCATAACCCCAAAACCATAGCCGACCGCAATCAGCATCCAGTCACTGCCATATCCTTTTGTTCCTTTTAAGTCTACGTTTGCAACAGCACCATTACCTAAAACGATCAATAATGCTGTACCAAGTAGTTCCGCCGCAAGACGGGTCATAAGTGAATAATCCATAATACCCTCCATCAATTTATTGAAATATAAAAAAGAAACAGCAACACAAGTGGGTGAAGTGTTCCGTAAGAGGTGTATTTCTGTTGTCGTGATAAGTGCAAAATAAAAAATGACTTCTTTATGCAAAGAAATCCGAACAACAGGTGATACATTGATAAAACCCTATGACACAAAACACCAACCCTAACTATAAATATATCAAAAAAAAATATCGATTTTTATCAAATAGTGTCGGTGGTAATCTGCATTTTTTGAAAAATTTCAGAAAAATATCGATATGCCAATGGAAACGAAAATGTATGGAACCAATCAAAGGCAGAACTATCCTTAATTGCTTCCTTCCTTTGGTAGTGCATCTGTTTGGATGTTTAGACAACGATTATATGCTACAATGAAGGAAATACGATCAAGGGGTGAAGTTGTTGTATTTGTCTTCTGAGTACTTAAAACGTTTTGACAAAGACTTATATTACAAAGTGCTCTTGCTCGAAAGCTTTGAAGATCAAGCAGGGCATACAGCTGTTCAACTTGCGCAAAAACTTCAGTTAGACGCGCGAAGTGTGTCTAAATATTTAAATGAATTGAGCAAAAACTATCATAGATTCAGTGGGAAAAATCAAGATTTATTTACAAAGAATAATCGCTCAGGTTATCATTTTTATCCTTCATTGGATCCCATTGAACGTGAACGCTTTTTGATTTATCTCGTGCAAAGTACGCTAAAGTATCAGCTGTTGCACGACATTTTTTTTGAAGAATTCCACACGCTCTATCAATTTGCCCAAAAGCATTATATCAGTGAGTCAACTGTTCATCGGAAAATCAATGAATGGAAAGAACAGTTTTCTGGATATGGCATCCAACTAAAAAGGGGAAGCTATATCGCATGCGGGGAAGAAGAAATCATTCGACTATATCTACATATGACTTTTTGGCAATTGTTTCGTGGAAAAGTTTGGCCTTTTGAAACGATTCCGCAAGAAGATGTGAAGCAAATCGCTGAACAAATTTTACTGTTTTTTGATGTGCGTTTGCATGAAATCAAAAAGCGGCGATTAGAGTATATGTTAGGAGCGTTTTTCTTACGCAAATCCCAAAAACATTATGTGGTTTTGAATAAGAAAAAGCGTGATTTGATTGAAGAAAATCCACTATTTAAAGCGTTCTGTCAATGGATGGAGCCTTTCTTACCCAACTATTTTCAAGCGAAAGAAGAATTAGGGGCGCTATTTCTCGTATTGATGACTCGGGAAGAATATTATCAAGCACCAATGATCCGTCAGCAGTTCTTCACTTTTCATCAACAACAACAAACGCCTCCTTTTACAGCTTTAATAGAAGCAAAAAAGGCGGTAAGTACGTATTATCAAGAGCAAAAACTAGAAGAAGAACCATTTACAAAAGAAGCAGAGAACTATTTATTCAGTAGTCACCTATTTGCTTATTTATTCCCTCAAGCGAAAGAAATGATTGATGAGAACGGTAACGATTTTAGTAGGCATTTAGTGATTGAAAATGGGTCGTTGAAACAGTGGTTGCGGAATTTTTTCAACAAAGAAAAGCAACATTCAGACGAGTGGGTCTATGAAAACGAGACATTTTTAATGCGAAGATATTTAACTGTGTTAAAAACAATGCGTGTGTTCAATCGACAATTGCCCAAGGTCACTATTTTATTGATGACGGATTTCCCTCTTTTTGAAGAAGAATTACTAAAAGAAAAACTAAGACAATTCTTCAAAGAAGAGTACCAGTTGTCATTTTTGCCAGCGGATTATCGTGGAAGAGAGGTTGATCTGTTACTGTCCACAAGTAAGGTCCATCGCAAACCTTGGGCGGACTTAGATTACTTTATCGTGACCGCTGACCTTGAACTCTCGGATTATATCCGATTATTTGATAAAATCAAAGAAATCCAAATAAAGAAAGCGAGAAAAAAACATGACATTTGAAGAAGTATTACCCAAGTTGAAAACAGGTGCGAAAGTCATTCGAAAAGGCTGGAGCGGATTTGAATTATATGTAGTTCTTGTATCAGGCGATGAATTTGATGGGTGTCCAGTCACGCCTTATTTTCTGATCAAAACAAGTGATGAAGGATTTTCAAGCTTCGCGCCAACCGTTTGTGACATTCTAGCAGAAGATTGGATGATCGTTGAATGACGAATCATTATCCTGATTTAGCGAATCAAGTCGTCTTTGTGACAGGCGCAGCGCAAGGGATCGGTGCTGCGCAAGCAGAAGCTTTTTTAAACCAACAAGCGGTCGTGTTTGGAGTGGATTTGAAATTAGGACGTATGGAAGAACTAGCTACAAAATACCCTGAGCATTTTGTTCCATTTATCGGTGACATTTCGCAAAAAGAAGTGATTGAAAAAGCGGTCATGACTTGCCGTGAAACAGTCGGGACCATTACTATTTTGTTGAACACCGCAGGGATTCTTGATGATTACAAGCCTTTGTTAGAAATAGAAGAAACACTTTGGGATCGAATCTATGAGGTCAACGTGAAAAGCTTGTTTCGACTAACAAAACAAGTATTGCCGGATATGTTAGAAAAGCAAACAGGTACGATTATCAACATGGCCTCGATTGCAGGTATGGTAGCTGGTGGTGGCGGAATCGCCTATACGAGTGCGAAGCATGCAATCATCGGGTTTACGAAACAATTAGCTCTTGATTATGCGGCTCAAGGGATCCGCGTAAAAGCCATCGCACCAGGAGCTATCCAAACACCAATGAATGCGGCTGATTTTGCAGGCGATGGAGAGATGGCAAAATGGGTGGCAGAAGAGACACCTGTCAAACGTTGGGCGCAACCAGAAGAAGTGGCAGAATTAACGTTGTTTCTTGCGACGCCTCAAGCGAGTTATATCCATGGGGCAGTCGTCCCAATCGATGGCGGTTGGCTGCTTAAATAGTAATAAACAGAATAAGTGGGGGTGAAAGGATGAAAGGGCTCAACTGGTTGATGCCTCTTGGAATGGTCAGTGTAGTGGCATATGTTTTACATGTCTTTCTTGGTCAACACCTTTGGAAAACCTATGATCCAATCACCACAGACATTAGCTCGTTAACCGCAGTCGATGCACCAAATGCGGAATTATTGAATGCAATCCTGCTTGTTTATGGATTATGCTTTTTACTTTTCGTCGTTGGAATGGTCGTGAAATCAGTTGAAAAGTATCATTGGTTGACCCGAATCGGTTATCTGCTCTTTCTTGTGATGGCAATTACCACGGTGGTGGGGTATAAACTATTTCCACTGACCGGCGACAAAACGGAGATGAATTTTCAAAATATGATGCACATCATCGTGACGATCATTGTCGTATTCACTACCATTTCCGCCCTCTTCCTGATGGGTTTTGGCTACCTTAAACAAGAAAAACTATCAACGTTTGGAAAAATCTGTATAGCAACTGCTACATTGATTACTCTATTTGGGGCATTGAATCCAATTGGCATGGCACAAGGCTGGAATATTTTAGGATTGACAGAACGAATGGTGATTTTTCCACTGCAAGCATTTGTTTTTTTCCTGTCTTATATCTATACAACAAACAATAAGCTGATAGTGAGCGACGAATAATGTCCCAGACACATAATAGGAATAGTTAAGCGAAAGGTAAAGCTATTTTGCATAAGAAATAAGGAAACCTAGGATAAAAACTAGAGAATGTTCTGGTTTTTATCCTAGGTTTATTTCTGACGAAGAAATCGTATATATCTTAAATTACTGAATAACCCTTCATTTTTATCTATAACAAAAAAATAAAATAACGAAAGTTATGTGTTTTTGTGTGATAAAAAACGTTTGTTTTCATATGTTTCGAAAAAAATGAATGGAAATAAAATTACATTTTAGTTATAATTGAATGATAAATGAATAATATTATAACGGTTTATTCCTACAAGTAAGCGTAAGTACCAGTCAAGAAGAGTTGAAATCATTTTTAAACCAAACAACTGTGTGTAGATTAACGGAAACCGTATAAATAACTATCTCATTTTTTATGTATGCGATTTCTTTATGGAATGTGCATAGAGGGAGGATTTGCATGTTAGAAGTGAATAATTTAGTAAAGACTTTTGGGAATTACACAGCAGTGGATCAAGTATCCTTTCAAATTCCCCATGGGAAGATCATGGGTTTGATCGGGCAAAACGGAGCTGGGAAAACGACGACTTTTCGTTTGATTTTAGATTTTTTGACACAAGATCAAGGAGAGGTTTTATGGAATGGACAACATTTAAGTGAAAAAGACTATGATGTGATTGGCTATTTGCCAGAGGAACGCGGACTTTATCCAAGGGTATCAATCCAAGAACAGTTGATTTATTTTGCCTCACTTCGAGGGAAAACCAAAAAAGAAATCGAACCTAAAATCGATTTTTGGATGGAGAAATTCCAAGTGAAAGGAAAGAAAACAGATAAAGTAAAATCGTTGTCTAAAGGAAATCAACAAAAAGTCCAACTGATTGCTACATTGATCCATGAACCTAAATTGATCATTCTAGATGAACCATTCAGCGGCTTAGATCCAGTCAATTCAGAGTTATTAAAAGATGGGATCATCGAATTGAAAGATAAAGGTTCAAGTGTCATCTTTTCAAGTCATAATATGGACAATGTGGAGAAGATTTGTGATCATTTGATCATGTTACGGAATGGAAAAATGGTTTTAGATGGCAAAGTCCATGAGATCCGTGAAGCCTTTGGGCGTACAAAGCTGTTTCTTGAATCAGATCTTTCGAAAGAAGAGATTGAAGAAATCAGTGGCGTACAACAAGTCAATATGCGTGAGGACCAATCTTTAGAAATCACATTAGAAGATCCAGAAGTAGGTAAAGAAATTTTCGCTCGTGCCATGCAATCTGGCTATATCCCAATGTTCAATCAACAACCACCAACATTGGAAGAAATATTTAAAATGAAAGCGGGTGAGCTCGGTGCGTAAATTTTGGATTATTGCAAAAGATGTTTATTGGAAAAATGTCAAAACGTTCTCCTTTCTCATCATGATTCTAGTTCCGTTTTTTACCATGGGAATCAGTTATGTTGCAAGTACGTTTGCACAACGAACTGGTGAAATCAATCGTATAGGAATCGTAGCAGACAATGAGGAAATTTCTCAGTATCTGGAACAAATCAAGTCGGATGATTTTGAATTTGAAGCAGTAGAGACTAAACAAGCAGGTGAAGAGAAGTTAGCAGACGAGCAGTTAGATGCGTATATGATCATTTCAACTGAAAATAATACCGTTTCTGGAGAGTTGTTCAGTGAGAATTCATTAGGACAAGTGACTCAAGTCATAATCCAACAGCAGTTGAATGGCATCCAATCGATGATTCGTGCGACAAACTTAGGTGTAACGCCTGAAGAAGTTGCTCAACTAAGTCAGCAGGCAACATTTACTCGGCAAAAAGTCAGCTTTGACGAGAATGGTGAAATGATGATCGGAGAAGATCATTCGCGAGTCCAAAATATAGTCAGTTCGATTGTTAGCGTGTTCTTGCTTCTTATTATCATGACTTATTCACAAATCATTGCGCAAGAAATTGCTTCTGAAAAAGGAACAAGAATCATGGAAGTCATATTATCGAGTACTACGGCACAAAAACATTTTTATGGAAAATTGACAGGAATCTTACTTGTGGCACTCACGCAAATGGGATTGTATGCCATTATTTTTGGATTTGGCTATACGCAGTTCAAAGATATGGAGATCGTCCAAATGTTTTTAGCAGATGTATCCTTGGAGATGTTCTTTGGACCATTCCTATGGTATGTACTACTATTTATGTTTTTAGGTATTTTGATCTATTCTATTTTAGCGGCTCTTTGCGGTTCGTTAGTCAATAAAGCAGAGGATACAGCAAAAGCAATCGTTCCTGTGACGTATCTTTCTATTGGTGGCTATGGATTAGGGGTGATGCTAGCTGTAATTGATCCGAGTAATATCGTTCTTCGCATCACGTCTTATATTCCATTTCTTTCGTCATATATCATGCCGATTCGCTTGGCAAATGAAACAGCGCAGAATATGGAGGCTTGGATTTCATTGATCATCCTGCTTGTAGCGACATTAGGACTGATGTTCTTTTCTGCCACAATGTATAAATCCAATGTCTTGGTCTATAGTGAAGGTGGGATTTGGAGTTCCTTGAAACAATCGATTTCCATCATGCGAAATGAGAAAAAATAGTAAATATAATGACATATGAAAAACAAGCCAGATTCCTCAGAATACGCTGATGAATCTGGCTTGTTTGCAAAAAAGACAGCTAAGGACGAGAAGTATTTAACTAGATAAAAAAATTCTGGTAATAGAAAAGTAAATTTTAGGAGAGTAAAAAATGTTAAGAACAATGAATGACCGACAAGTGAAGCAATGTGAGAAATACTATACAAAATGTATGGCAGATGAAAAAAAAGAAGGAAAAGTGATTCGATTTACAGATGAGCGATTACTAGATATGTATGACCTAAATTTCACGTTGATCGCTGAAAGTGATTCCCAAGAGGAGTTGTTGGATATCATCGAACGGGAAGTGTTGCTTAGAAAAGAACAAAAGCATTCATTTTGTAAAATCCAAATATATTTTCAACTCAACAGTGAGCAGTTAGCACAAGTTGAACAACAAGTTGAAATAGAAACAGATGGTTTTTATTTGTTTGATTTGTCTAAATTTGATCATATCCGCTCAAGAACAGACTGTAAAGTAATAAAAGTCACGAATCTTTCGCAATTAAAAGAAAAATTGATGATTGAGTTAGAGGACGAAACGGACCCAGATTACATGGCTTTTGTAGAAAATAAACAAAAACGCAAAGAAGAAGTTTATTTGAGTGAAGGCAAAATTAATACGTATCTTTGTTATGATGAGACAAATCAAGTGGTGGGCAGTTGTGATTTGTTTATTCATCAAGGGATAGCAAAAATTGAAGATTTCCACATCATTTCTGAGGAACAGCGCAAAGGGTATGGCACGACGTTGATCAAAGAATTAATGAAGGATGCCATAGAACAAGGAGCTACCAAGGTTTATCTAGTAGCGAATGAAGACGAAACAGCAAAAGAGATGTATTTAAAACTTGGGTTTGAAAAAATCGGAGAACAGCAGGGGATCTTCTTTCAATGGTAGTTAGGTAAAATAAGTTTCACTTTACTACCGATTGATTTTACTGATTCGTCAAGTATTACTATAGCTACTAACTTGTTATTGGAGAGAATAAATGGAGACAATCGTATTTGCCCCAGCAACATTCAATTTAGCGGAAACAACAAGAATGATTGAGGTAGCAAATAATTTAAAAGACGCGGGGTATTGTATTTTTTTTGGATTTTCTAAAACTTATAAGCATCTAATAGAGGATGCAGGATTCACTTTTTATTTATTAAAACCTATATTTACCTTGGAACAAGAGAAACAAATAATCAAAGTAGATCAAATGAGGTCCATCAGACATCCATTTACGTTTAAAATCGTTCAGGAACGAATAGAAAATGAGTTGGCTTTCTATCAGAAGAAACAGCCTAAAGTGATTGTCACAGGAACGAATATCACTGCTTTTTTATCCGCTAGAATCTATAAAGTACCACTGATATATATCAAACCTTTTGCGTTGACAAGAGAGCAACTATCTTTGTATGATGCACCTGCACCTCATCAACTGACACAAAAAATAATTCCAACCAACTTCATTTGGTCAATCTGCAAAAAAATATTCCTTCATACAAAATGGAAACCTTATGCACTAAAGCGTGTAGCCAAAAAGTATGGTTTGACACTTCCAAAATATACGATTGACTTATTATCGGGTGAGTTGGATTTGCTCACGACGCATCCAACCTTTATTTCTGAAGTACCCTTATCAAAAAATATGCGTATAGTAGGTCCCATTTATGCTCGATTCGATTTAGAAATACCTGATTTCATCAAAAAGGTGATTCAAGTTGCGAAAGCGAATAAAGTGAAAGTGATCTATGTATCTATGGGGAGTTCAGGGAACAAAAAAATGATCTTAAAACTTTTGAATATTCTTAACAGATTGGATTGTGTCGTGATAGCACCAGTAAAACACTTCATAACAGGAGATTCTAATGAAAATAATTTTGGTAAGAATATCTATTTGACAGAGTTATTACCAGCACATCTGATTTCAAAAGAAGTTGATCTTTCAATCATCCATGGCGGAGAGGGAACTATCCAAACGGCATGCACATCAGGTAAGCCATTTATTGGTGTCGGACTTCAATATGAGCAAGAATTGAACATTCGCTATTGTGAACAATTCGGGAATGCATTGTCTGTACGTCCAAATGAAATAAAGTATCATAAAATAGTAACTACGCTTCAAAAAATTTCTTCCAAGAGATATAGCCAAAAAGCAATCGAAATGAAGACACTTATGACGATCGATGGTGCAAAAAATGCAGCAGAGATCATTAAGGCAGAATATCTCTGAAATAAGTAGAAAAAAATAAGTGGTGTTAGGAGATAATGTAGATGAAAGCCTTATATTTTGAAAGCTTTGGAAGTTCGGACGTCTTGCAGTATGGTGAACTTCCTGAACCCGTAATTGCCAACAAAGAACTATTAGTTCAAATGGAGTATATAGGACTGAATTACGCAGATATCTATCGAAGAAAAGGAAATTACCATATCGAAAAAAATATACCTTATATCAATGGCTATGAAGGAGTAGGCACTGTAGTGGAAATAGGTACCGCGGTCGCCGAGTATGAAGTTGGTGATAAAGTCTTGTTTGTTGATGTTCCGTTTGCTAATGCTGAATTGGTAGCTGTACCTGAAGAAAAGGCGATAAGAATACCAAAGACAATCGATATCCAATTAATAGCAAGCGTTGGGCTACAAGGCTTGACCGCAGATTTTTTAGCGCATGATCTAGGTTTGAACGGCAAGGATGAAAATGTTTTCGTACATGGTATCAGTGGTGGCGTGGGGCAAATCTTATCGCAAATGCTCACGGCAGATGGCGTCAAAGTTTATGGTGTGACTTCTACAGAAGAGAAGCAACAACTCGCATTGAGCCAAGGTGCAGAGATGGTTTTTTTGAGAAATTCTGGTTGGGAACCTGAATATCATTCTTTTTTTGATACTGTCTATGATGGCGTAGGATCTACGTTACTTGAGAGTATTTCGTTGGTCAAAAATAGAGGAAAGGTGGTTTTCTTTGGTATGGCTGGGGGAAATCCACCAGCTATTGATTTCATCCAATTATTATCTCAATCAAAAAGTATACTAACTGGCGATTTATGGGATTACTTGACCAGCGCAAACCAACGAAAAGAAAGAAGCGCAAGGCTGTTCAAGTATTTTGAAGAGGAAAAAATAGTAACAAGTCCACCAACGATTTATGCTTTAAAAGAGGGGAAACAAGCACATGAGCATCTTGAATCCGGTAAAAGTATCGGGAAGATACTTTTGCAACCTTCGTAAGTTCTTTCGTCACCAATCTAGTATAAGAAAAATATTTCGGTAATAAGGGGGAATCCACCAAAATTTGGCTCATTTGGTGGATTCTGCTTTATTTCCCGAAGTCAAACATTTATATCTCCATCTCCGCTAGTTATTTTTTTGATGAAAGAATCGTTTCTGATTTGAAATGTAGTCGTCTTCGCAAGGTACTTCCAACGTACGCTGCCCCTGTACTTTTGATCAATTCTGGCAATAAAAAAGGAACGAATCCGCTGAGTAGAGCTGTTTGAAATGATAAATTACCACTGAATGATAACCACAGAGTTCCGACAACTAAAGCAAGAAGAGAGCCGAATAGATTGGCGTACCAAGCGTGAAAGAAGCGAGAACTGGACTTTTCAATCCACCAACCAATGACGAAAGATTGAAGAATAAAACCAAAAAGGTAACCACCTGATGGGCCAAATAAGACGCCTATTCCCCCAGTCATACCGGAAAAGACGGGGAGGCCAATCAACCCTAATAAGAGATACATACAAACAGCGAGAGTACCAGTACGTTTCCCTAGGAAGGTGGCGGTCAACCCAATCGCAAAAGTCTGGCCAGTCAGTGGAATCACACCTAATGGAATCGCAAATTGTGAGAGTACAGCAATGATTGCTGTAAATTCGGCAACGAGTATAAGTTCTTTTAATGATTTTGTCATCAGCTTTCCTTTCGTTAACCATTTTATTTTTAAAGGTTAACGAAAATATAGAGGAAAAGAAAACAAATGTAAAGGATCCGTATATTTATTTTTTTGTTACATTACGTGAAGCAAGAGTGCAAAAATATTTCCGCACGTAGAAAAAAGTATGAATAGCAAGTGTTTTGATACATGCTATAATTTTTATATAACATAAACAACTATATTTTGGCACATAGAAAAATGAGGATTTTTTGAATTTGAATCTTCTATAGAGAGGTGCCCAATGTAGTCAATGAAATCGTTTGTTGATTCAATCGATCAGCTAGACATTCATTGATTTACAATGGGCACTAAATGTTGTTTGAGTAATGAGTGTGCCAAGAATCAGCAACTGTGAAAGTGACAAGGTAATCTGTCTATCCACCATTGATAAAGGGAAAACGAAGCAGTTGATTGTTTAAAGGAGACATTTCATTAGGAAAGCAACGATGCTGACTATTTTGTTCCATTCAAAGCATCACACTTTAGAGATCTTTTTCTTTTCCTCGTCTAGATTAAGTGGAAGGTATTCAATGACGATGTTTTTAGAGAACAATAGGCGAACGACAAAAGCTTCGCTGTTCGATCACCCAAATAAAGAATCTTTTAATGTTCCTTCCTATTGATCCAGTCACTGAAACACCTGAAACAGCTAAAGCCAACATCCAAAGATAGTACTCGAATCAGCGTGACATATACGCTGTTTCGAGTGCTATCTTTGGATATGTGCCGGCTTGAGGAGAGGAGGTTGGTTTCTTGTTACTTGGAGCTAACCGGATTTTTCACAACCTCGATAAACGGTGTTCAAAAAGCTGACCTTCAACAGTAAGCTAAAAAAACCAGCTATCCATAAGATAGCCGGCTTTTTTTGTACCAAAGTTTTTTGAATTATAGGCTTTGGTTGTAGTATTCAACGACAAGAGCTTCGTCGATTTCTGGGTACAATTCGTCACGTTCTGGTAAACGAGTCAATGAACCTTCTAATTTTTCAGCATCGAAGCTTACGAATGCTGGACGTCCAACAGTTGCTTCAACTGCTTCTTTAACAGTTGAGATGTTTTGTGATTTTTCACGAACTGAGATCACTTGACCAACTGCAACGTGGTATGAAGGGATGTCAACGCGTTTGCCATCAACCATGATATGACCATGGTTAACTAATTGACGTGCTTGACGACGAGTAGTTGCAAGACCTAAACGATAAACAACATTGTCTAAACGTTGTTCTAGTAAGATCATGAAGTTAACCCCGTGTTTACCTTCTTTGATTTTGCTTGCTTTAACGAACAAGTTACGGAATTGACGTTCGTTCATACCGTACATATGACGTAATTTTTGTTTTTCAGTTAATTGCATACCGTATTCTGATTGTTTGCCACGGCTGTTTGGTCCATGTTGACCTGGAGCGTAAGGGCGACGTGCTAATTCTTTTCCTGTGCCAGATAATGAAATACCTAGGCGACGAGAAATTTTCCATGATGGTCCTGTATAACGAGACATTAAAATTTCCTCCAATAGATAACTATATTTTTTGGAGTAAAATAATCCGTTAAAAAATTCATAATCGTATAGTTTGTTCTTCAATCTTCACCTTTGCAGCCGCGGTTACACAATTGAACCCGAAGCGGGGCAACAAACTAGGGACGAGTTATTATTTTTCTGCTGCATTATTTTACACGAATAACAGTATAAGCGATATGACTGGTCAATGTCAAGCGAATAAGTAGCAAAAAAGCTTTACAAACCTCGACTCTGTCTATAGAATAAGAGGGTATATGCCAAAAGCATGAAAATAATTGAACAAATCTTAAAGGAGAAAAGAGATGAACCCAGTATCACCGTTGTTTGAAAAGATTGAAGCATCAATCGAAAAGAAAGTTGATTTGATCGAAAATAGTTACGCCCGCTATGCTGTGCGTGCTGTATTAGCTAGTTTGTTCTTGACACTTGGAACCGCTGTTGCTTTTTCGATTGCGATCAAAGGTGAGCATATTGCTCATGGCTTTGGAAAGATGCTTTATGCGTTTATGTTTAGTTGGTCGTTAGTAATGATTTTATACATGAATGCTGAACTTGGTACCTCAAATATGCTTTATATGTCAGTTGGGGTCCAACGTAAGCGATTAAAATTAGGACTAGCTGCAAAAATTCTGTTTACTTGTATTTTATTTAACTTGATCGGTGGGGTATTATTTGGCTTTTTAGTTTCTTTGACTACACCATTCCAAGATCTGCCGATGGATAATTATATGTTAGAGTCGATCGCAGTCAAATTGACGAAACCGACGATGACAATTTTAGTGGAAGCAATGTTTGCCAACATTGTAGTAAATACAGCGGTATTGATCAGTATGAGAATGAAAGATGATGCGGGGAAAGTCTTAGCAATTGTTTTCATTATTTTCATTTTTGCTTTTCTAGGCTATGAACACGTTATCGCCAATTTCCCAGCATTTACATTAGCTTATTTCGTTTCAGGCGGACACATGGACGCGATGACAGTGGGCAATATCATCCACAACTTAACGTTTGCTTTGATTGGAAACTATATTGGTGGAGGATTAGTGATTGGTTTAGGCTATGCATGGTTGAATCAATCGAAATCATCTTATGTTGACTAAGAGGTACCTCTAAAAGGGAGGAAGTGTTTTGGAGAAAATCATATTTCCTAAAAACACCGAAAAAGCGGTACAGATGGAAGCTTATATGAAACATCATTTCCGCTTTGCTGGTGTGCCTAAGCCAGAAAGAGCATTGATACAGAAATCATTAATGAAAGAAAGTCAGAAGTTACCTGTTCCTGAACTACTTTCTTTAGTAGCTGATTACTATGCACGAGAAGAGCGTGAATATCAATATTTAGCGATCGATCTAGTCCAGAAGAACGTCAAACGACTCTCTTTTGAGAATCTAGTATGGTTGCGTGAACTTGTCTCACAGAAGGAATGGTGGGACAGCATTGATTCATGGCAAAAAGTCTACAGTACATGGGGGAAACTTCATCAAGAAATCGAAGCTGTTTTCCAGTTATTTGAAGGTCAAGAAGACTTTTGGTTGAGACGCATTGCGATTACCTTACAACTAGGTTTTAAAGAGCAGACAGATGTCACTTTACTTGAACGGGCGATTGATGCAGATCGTTCAACAAAGGAATTTTTTATTCAAAAGGCCATTGGTTGGGCGCTGCGAGATTATAGTAAAACAAATCCACTTTGGGTAAAAGAACAATTGACGAAAGAATTAAGCAAACTTGCAACGAGAGAAGCAAGTAAGTATTTATAGAGAGGCGAGATAGAATGACACGCAAATTAATTGCTTTTGATATCGACGGCACGTTGTTAGACTCCAACAAGCAAGCGTTGGATAGTACAAGGGAAGCCTTGGAAAAACTGCGTAAAGATGGACATTTAGTGACGATTGCTACAGGGCGTAGTCGCTTTCACGCACAAGAAGTTATCCGTGATCTAGCATTTAGCAATTATATTCTATGTAACGGTGCAGCCGGATTTTTGGATCATGAACAAGTCTACAAAAATTTGCTGGATGAAGAACAGTTACACCAATTTATTCAAGAAGCACAAGAAAAGGCTATCGATACCGCATTTGTTAGTTTGGATTCAATCAAACGCTTTTCATCTAATCGTATCGATATGATGGAAGATGCGATGCATTCATTTGGTGCGCATTTACCAGAATTGGATGAAGACTTTGTTGAAAAACAGGATGTGTATCAAGCATTAGCTTTCTTTGATCACTCTTATGACCAACAATTCAGTGCTTACGATCGTATCCGTTTTGTGCGCTGGCACGAAAATAGTGTCGATGTGGTGCCGCACGATGGTTCAAAAGCGGTAACGATTATGAACCTGGCGAACCGAGTGGGGATTGCGCCAGAAGACGTCATCAGTTTTGGTGATGGACAAAATGATCGTGAAATGCTGCGTATGTCTGGTATTGGCGTCGCAATGGGCAATGCAGTACCAGAAGTCCAAGCAGAAGCAAAAATGGTCACAGATACGAATGATCAAGATGGTATTTGGAAGGCTTTGAAAGAATTAGCTTTGATTTAGGTCAAAGAAATACTTCGACAATGCGCTTAGCAAAACAGAGGACATGCAACAGAATTTTCTGATTGGATGTCCTCTGTTTTTTTCTTAGCATATCATCAGATAGTTACTTTGTTCCTTCTTTGAAAACAATCTTTTTTCGGGAGGTGATATCATGGGGAACATCGTCTTTTATTTAGTTTTAGTTTTTAAATTTCTGTTTTGGTTCATGCTCTTCATAGGTTTAGCCCTGTCTATTGTTTACTTAGTAAAAAGAATAAAAAATAAATTTTGATCAATTTACATAGTTAGAGATAAGGAGAGGGAAAGCTGTTGCTAGCTAGTTCCAAATTACCTTTCTTGATATTCTAGAAAACAGCTTCTATTACAACCTCTTTCCTTTCTTTACTAAAACACTTATAATATAAGATACGTTAGAAGAGAAGAGGAAATCGTGTGCGGGTATTGTTTATTGGTGATGTAGTAGGTGCGATGGGTAGAGAAATGATCACAGAATATCTCCCTCGTTTGAAGAAAAAATATCGTCCACAAATGACGATCGTTAATGGTGAGAATGCGGCATCTGGTCGTGGGATCACAGAGAAAATCTATAAGAAGTTTCTGCAAGATGGCGTAGATGTCGTAACGATGGGAAATCATACATGGGACAATCGGGATATTTTTGAATTTATCGATGATGCGAAAAAAATGGTTCGTCCAGCAAATTTTCCAGAAGGAACGCCTGGACAAGGGATTGTCTTTGTCAAAGTCAATCAATTGGAGCTAGCAGTCATCAATATGCAAGCTCGTTCATTTATGGTTGATTTAGATGATCCATTTCGTAAAATGGCCGAGTTAGTCGAAGAAGCTCGTAAAAGAACACCGATCATCTTTGTTGATTTTCACGGAGAAACAACGAGTGAAAAACAAGCGATGGGTTGGTTTTTAGACGGGAAAGTGTCTGCGGTGGTCGGTACACATACCCATGTTCAAACGAATGATGCGCGTATCTTGCCACAAGGAACGGCTTATTTGACGGATGTTGGTATGACAGGACCATATGATGGGATTTTAGGGATGCGCCGTGAACCGGTCATTGAAAAATTCTTAACGGCGTTACCAAAACGTTTTGAAGTAGTAGAACAAGGTCGAGGAATCTTAAGTGGCTGTATCTTAGATATTGACGACCAGACGGGGCAAGCGAAAGCAATCGAATTGATCCAAATCAATGAAGACCGCCCTTATAGAGAGTAGAAAGTGAGAAAATCTGTGCAGGATGAAATGACGATCCAATTAGAAGTCGATCAGTTGGCGACTCTTTTAAAAAAGAATGAAACGATCAAACGCTATCAAGAATTGGAACATAAAGTCAAACATAGTCATTACTTGAATGAACAAACAGAAGCATTGAAGCAAGCACAAAAAGATGCCGTACAATATGCGCATTACGGACAAAAAGAAGCAGAAAAAGAAGCCATCAAACGAATCGAGGTCTTGACGCAAGCAATCGATGAATATCCTTTAGTGATTGCTTATCGCCGTCAATTGATGGAAGCAAATGAGTTGTTGCACCATTTGACTCAAATGATCCAAAATGAAATCAATGAGTATATAGAGGAGGAGCAAAATGCCTCAAAAAACTAAGAACACTCCGATGATGGAACAATATCTAAGCATCAAGGCACAATACCAAGATGCTTTTTTGTTCTATCGTCTCGGAGATTTTTATGAATTATTTTACGAAGATGCTGTCAAAGCAGCGCAAATCTTAGAACTGACTTTAACAAGCCGCAATCGTAATGCAGATGATCCTATCCCAATGTGTGGTGTCCCACATCATTCGGCGCAAGGATATATCGATAGCTTGATCGAAAAAGGATACAAAGTGGCGATTTGTGAACAAGTCGAAGATCCTAAAACGACCAAGGGAATGGTCAAACGCGAAGTCGTGCAATTAGTGACTCCTGGAACAGTGATGGATAGTAAAGGACTATCAGCCAAAGACAACAATTTCCTGACGGCAGTGGTCAATCAGGGTTCTGCTTTTGGTTTTGCCTACGCAGATTTGAGTACAGGCGAGCTAAAAACGGCTCGTTTGGTCGATGAAGAAGCTGTTTTGAATGAAACTTCTGCTTTACAAACAAAAGAACTGATTCTAGGAACAGAGATCAGCGAAACATTATATGAACAACTAAGCACTAGACTTGGTTTAGTCTTCTCAAAACAAGAAAGTGTAGAAGAAAATGCGGAATTCAGTTTTCTAACGAGTGAGTTGACGGATGAATTAGAAAAAGAAGCGACTGGGAAATTACTGACTTATTTAGCAGTCACGCAAAAAAGAAGTTTGGCACATATCCAAAAAGCGGTCGAATATCAACCGGATCATTTTTTGAAAATGGATTATTATTCTAAATTCAATTTAGAATTAAGTCAGTCGATCCGTACAGGAAAAAAACATGGCACGCTACTATGGCTATTAGATGAAACAAAAACAGCGATGGGTGGACGTTTATTAAAACAATGGCTCGATCGCCCGTTGATCCAATCCCATCAAATCACTGCTCGCCAAGAAATGGTGGCATCGCTGATCGATAGTTATTTTGAACGGCTTGATTTGCAGAGTGCGTTGACGAAAGTCTATGATCTGGAACGTTTAGCTGGGCGAGTCGCTTTTGGCAATGTCAATGGTCGAGATTTGATCCAATTAAAAACATCGCTTCAGCAAGTGCCGATGATCCGTGAATTGATCGCAGGTATCGATAAAGGGCAATGGACAGAGTTGTTGCAAGATATGCAACCGATGGATACATTGGTTGAACTGATCGAACAAGCGATCCAAGATGAGCCGCCTTTACAGATCACCGAAGGAAATGTCATCAAAGACGGATTTAATGAACAGTTAGACACCTATCGTTCTGCGATGAGAAATGGCAAACAATGGTTAGCAGAATTGGAAGCTAGAGAGCGTCAAAGTACAGGGATCAAAAATTTAAAAGTTGGCTTTAACCGAGTGTTTGGCTACTACATTGAAATTACGAAAGCCAACCTGATGAATGCTGAACTGGAAAAATATGAACGAAAACAAACGTTAGCAAACGCGGAACGTTTTATCACACCTGAATTAAAAGAATTAGAGACACAAATCTTAGAAGCTGAAGAAAAATCAGTCGATTTGGAGTATCAACTCTTTTTAGCCGTTCGAGAAGAAGTGAAAAAAGCAATCCAGCCATTGCAAACCTTAGCAAAATCATTGAGTACTGTGGACGTCTTGCAAAGCTTTGCGATGATCAGTGAACGCTATCAGTATGTCCGTCCAGAATTGACGAACCAAAAGACGCTAGTGATCGAAGAAGGACGTCATCCGGTGGTAGAAAAAGTGTTGGGGCATCAAGAATACATTCCCAATAGTGTGATCATGTCAGAAGAAGAGATGATCTTGCTGATCACTGGGCCAAATATGTCTGGTAAAAGTACGTATATGCGTCAATTAGCATTGACGGTCTTGATGGCACAGATGGGTTGTTTCGTTCCTGCACAAAAAGCAGTGTTGCCGATTTTTGATCGGATCTTCACTCGGATCGGTGCGAGTGATGATTTGATTGCGGGACAAAGTACCTTTATGGTAGAAATGATGGAAGCCAACCAAGCCTTGCGTCATGCGACACCAAATAGTTTGATATTATTTGATGAACTTGGTCGAGGAACAGCAACCTATGATGGGATGGCATTAGCACAGGCGATCATCGAGTATATCCATCAACACGTCAAAGCCAAAACATTATTTTCTACGCACTACCACGAGCTGACGGTGCTTGATACAGAATTACCACAATTGAAAAATGTCCACGTCGGGGCAGTCGAAAAAGATGGCGACGTCGTGTTTTTACACAAGATGATGGACGGTCCAGCAGACAAAAGTTACGGGATCCATGTAGCTAAGATTGCGGGACTGCCAGATGAATTATTGACACGTGCATCTGCGATCTTAGCCTTTTTAGAGTCAGGGGAAACGACACATCATGTCTCTGCTCTTGAAGCATCTGTCACGAAAAAACGTGACTATTCAATGACACCAACAGATCAAGAAACGCATTATGTCAACGAAGAGAGTCAACAATTGTCCTTATTTGGCGAAGTGACGGAAGCTGAAACTCAGGTCATTTCTTCGTTGAAACAATTGAATCTCTTAGAAATGACCCCAATGGATGCGTTGAATAAATTGTACGAATTACAAAAACAATTATAGGAAGAAGGTGCTGATCAATGGCGAAAATCCAGGAATTATCCGAACGCTTAGCCAATCAAATCGCAGCAGGAGAAGTGGTTGAACGACCAGCTTCTGTTGTGAAAGAACTTGTTGAGAATGCCATTGATGCCCATAGCTCTCAAATCGATATTCTGGTAGAAGAAGCCGGTTTGAAAAAAATCCAAATCATCGATAACGGGGAAGGTATCTTAGCAGACGATGTTGAAAATGCGTTTAAACGACATGCGACGAGTAAAATCCATAACCGTGATGATTTGTTTCGCATTCGGACATTAGGGTTTCGCGGGGAAGCTCTTCCTAGTATTGCGTCTGTCTCGGAGCTGACGATCGAGACAGCAAACCAAGAAGAAACACAAGGGACCTATCTTGAATTAAAAGGTGGGGAAGTATTGACGCATCGCCCTGCACCATTAAGACAAGGCACCAAGATCACAGTGAGCAACTTGTTTTTCAACACACCAGCACGGTTAAAATACGTCAAGACGTTGCAAACAGAATTAGCCAATATAGGGGATATCGTCAATCGACTGGCGTTGAGTCATCCTAACATCGCCTTTCGCTTAGTTCATGACGGCAATAAGATGCTCGCCACAGCTGGTAATGGAGACTTGAAACAAACGATTGCAGGAATCTATGGACTTTCGACAGCGAAAAAAATGTTAAAAGTCGAAGCAAAAGATCTTGATTTTGAAGTTTCAGGGTACGTTTCTTTACCAGAAGTCACTCGAGCGAGTCGGAATTACCTATCGACGATCATCAATGGTCGTTTTATCAAGAACTTTTCATTGAATAAAGCTATCGTGGCCGGTTATGGATCGAAACTAATGGTGGGGCGTTTTCCTATCGCTGTGTTAGAAGTCAAAATGGACCCGTTACTTGTCGATGTGAATGTCCATCCAACGAAGCAAGAAGTCCGCTTATCGAAGGAAAAAGAACTGACCGAACTGATCACACAAGCGATCCAACAAGCGCTAAGTCAAGAAAATCTGATTCCTAGTGCAGCAGATAATCTTCGCTTTAAGAAAAAAATCGCAGATCAGCCGAAAACGGAACAAATCGAAATCGATCTTTCTTATGCGTTCGAGGAACCAACAAAGAAACCACAAAGTTTAAATTTTGACCGACAAACGGGCACGTTTTACGTTGAAGAAAATCCACAAAAAACGATACAACCTGTTGATAAGTCTGTGGAAAATGTTGAAAACCTCCCTGTTTTTTCTGAAGATACACTGAATTATCCAGAAAAAGAGGAGAAAACGGTGGATAACTCTGGTGAAAGTGTTGATAACTTTGTAGAAAAAACAGTGGATAACTTTCAAGCAATTGATTTATCCACTGTTGATAACTATGAAGAACCACACGATCCAGTGGAAGAAAGTGAAGCAGAACTTGATCGTGGGCAAGAAGAACTCAAACTGCATCCCGAATTTGATCTGACTCAAGATAGTCGTAGTTTAGAAAAAGCCATTGATAAGATCGAGCAGGAAGTACCCACACAACGGTTTCCGCAGCTTGAATACTTTGGACAGATGCACGGAACCTATCTTTTTGCGCAAAGCAATGAAGGATTATACATCATTGATCAACATGCTGCGCAAGAGCGGATCAAATATGAATATTTCCGTGAAAAAATCGGTGATGTTTCAGATGATTTACAAGAATTACTCGTTCCTTTTGTTTTAGATTATCCCAATAGTGATGCCATCAAGTTAAAAGAGAAAAAGGAACTATTGGAAGAGGCAGGAATCTATCTGGAAGAATTTGGCCAGAATAGTTTTATCGTCCGAGCGCACCCGACATGGTACCCAAGTGGAGAAGAAGAAGCGATTATTCAAGGGATGATCGATATGTTATTGACGACTGGTGAAGTGAGTGTGAAGAAATTCAGAGAAGCAACGGCGATCATGATGAGCTGTAAACGATCGATCAAAGCGAATCACTATTTAAATGAAGCACAAGCAAGAGTATTATTAAAAGACTTGGCAAAATGTGAGAATCCATTCAATTGCCCGCACGGTCGTCCGGTATTGATCCACTTTACGAATTCAGATATGGAACGAATGTTCAAACGAATCCAAGACCCGCATTGATCGATGAGGCTCGAAAGGAAGTTTTTTGATGAAAATAATATTGGCATCGCAATCGCCTAGAAGAAAAGAATTACTCGGTCGATTAGTGTCCGAATTTACGATCCAACCAGCAGACATCGACGAGACACCTCAGCTACAAGAAGACCCGATTGCTTATGTCCAACGGATGGCGGCAGAAAAAGCGGCGGCTGTTCAAGAGGAAAACGAAGAAGCGTTAGTTATTGCCAGTGACACCACCGTGGTTTTAGGAGACGAAATTCTTGGAAAGCCAGAGAATGACGAAGACGCAAAACGGATGTTACGCAAATTTAGTGGAGACACCCATGATGTCTACACAGCCGTTGTACTAAGTGACGGAACTCAAGAAGAACACATTCTTTCCCATGCGGCAGTTACTTTTTATGAGTTGACCGAAGAAGAGATCGAACGGTATTTAGCAACTGGCGATCATCGCGATAAAGCGGGAGCGTATGGCATTCAAAGTTACGCAGGGGCTTTTGTAGAGTCGATTTCTGGCGATTATTACAGTATCGTTGGCTTTCCGATCGGCGCAGTCAATCAAGCATTGAAGAAATGGGCAGATATTTTGTCTTAATGAATAAAATGAGAAAAACACACGATCCGTCTGTCACCAAGCGGGGCGTGTGTTTTTTCGTATACTGATAAATTGAATGATTTTATGCCACGCCCTCGGTTCAAGCGTATCAACTAGAAGCTATAAAAAAACATGGTAAACTTAATTTATCTGAGGGGAGTGGACAAGGTGATTACAACGGATAAGTTTTATCATGGCGAAACGAAAAAAGCGCCGTTTTTTGAAGGTTGGTATTTCAAGCATCAAATAGGTAATGAAGTTTATGCATTTATTCCGGGCTACTCGATCGGAGAACAAGGAGAAAAGTGCCCGTTTATCCAAGTGATCAATCACGAATCTTCGGAAGTATTTCATTTTGACAGTGAAGCATTTATGGCAAGCGAAGATCGTTTATTTGTCAAAATCGGTGAGAATACATTTAGTAAGGAAGGGATCACACTGGCTTTACGGAGCCCGTCATTGACAATAGAAGGAACGATTTCTTATGGGGAATTTATTCCATTGAAAAGAAGTCGCTACGCGCCAAGCATCATGGGTCCTTTCTCGTATTTATCTTTTATGGAATGTTATCATGGCATTTTAAGCATGAAACATTCGTTAAAAGGAGAGTTGCGATGGAATGGAGAAACGATTGATTTTACAGATGGTGTCGGCTATTTGGAAAAGGACTGGGGAAGTTCATTTCCTGCTACCTACCTATGGGTTCAATGCAATCAGTTTGTTGCCTCGGATGCTCGTTTTTTCTTCTCCGCAGCTGAGATTCCATTTTTAGGTTTTGGTTTTTTAGGCATCATTTCGGTTTTACAAATCGGTGGGGAAGAATATCGTTTGTCCACATATGATGGAGCTAAGATTTCGGCTATTTTTCGTGAAGAGGATCACCTGATCATTCGAATAAAGCAAAAAAATCTTGAACTAGAAATCCAAGTCTTAGCAAAAGAGGGACATCCGCTGATGGCACCACAACAAGGTCAGATGAGTCGGATCATCCGTGAAAAAGCGAGCACAGAGATGACCTTGATTTTCCGTAAAAACAAGCAGGAAGTTTTTCATCAAAAGGGGAACGCCGCTGGTTTTGAGGAAGTAGGAAATCTCCGTGGGCATGAATATTAAGTATAAAAAAAAGCGACGGTAATAGTAGATATATCGTGGTTTCTGAAACTGAATAGTCGGTATTCCAGAAGTCTTTTCTTCAAAAAAAGCCCGCACCTCCAAATTAGAACAATTTCGGGAGGTACGGGCTGATTATTTTTTAATAGTGTACTTCAGTTACATCCAATTTATTCGACAATTGATTTATATTCGCTGTAACCTGCAGCATCCATCTCTTCATAAGGGATAAACTTCAAAGCCGCAGAGTTGATACAATAGCGTAAGCCGCCTTTATCTGCGGGACCGTCATTAAACACATGTCCGAGATGAGAGTCAGCTTCATTACTTCTTACTTCGACACGGTGCATCCCATGAGAAAAGTCCGCTTTTTCTTTGATGTCTTTTCTGCTGATTGGTTGGCTAAATGCCGGCCAGCCACAGCCTGCATCATACTTTTCCGCAGAACTAAAAAGTGGTTCGCCGCTAACGATATCGACATAGATCCCTTTTTCATAAAAGTCGTCGTATTCTCCGGTAAATGGACGTTCTGTCGCATTTTCTTGTGTCACTGCATAAGAAATCGGAGATAATGTTTCTTTTAAATCCTCTTTGTTTGTGTCGGTTGGTTTACTCATTGCTAATGCCCCCTTTGTCTCCTAATCATACTGCCATCTGAAATAGAAGCAAACAATCTGCTTTAAGTAGGGAGGATAGCCTAGCGATTTAGCGGAAATTTAACGAACAGTAGAAAACACGCTCGTTTTTTCTGTCTTGTGCCGTAGTGCTAATCGCTTCTTTTACAACCTGTTAAACGGTGTTCGAAAGCCAACTCCTACGATAATAAGCCAAGACCTGAAAAAATATGGGAAACTATTTTCTCAGGTCTTGGTTTATTACTTGGAGCTACCCGGCTTTCTCACAACCTTCTTCTCCGTGCAAATTCCACGAAACGGAATTTGTCGAGGCGGTGGATCGATTCAGTGTATTCGAAGCATTCAGTATTTTCTAAATAAACAAGGCCGCGAACGATCACGACGTAAGGATCGTCGTGGAGATCCATAGACTCCGAGATACTGGCATCGATTGGTTCGACGGTGATTTCTTTTTGAGCATAGGCAATGGAGAGATCTAGCTCATTTTCAAAGTATTCATAAATCGAATTGGCTGCTTGTTCCTTAGTCAAAGTTGGAACGGTTTCTTTTAATAAATAGTCCCGATCTAAAATGACGACTTCGCCATTGATTTTTCTTTGACGGACTAAATGCCAGACAGGTGTATTGACTGGCCAACCGGTCACTTTGTGTAATTCTTTGTCGACCACTGTTTCTTCCAGTGTTTGTACGATCGTTTCACTCGGGATATGTTGATTTTCTTGAAGTTCCTTATAGCTTGTTAGTCCAGCAATCGGAAAATCAAAACGGTTTCGGTCTAAAACAATCGATCCTTTTCCTTGTTTCTTTTGGATATATCCTTCTGTCGTCAATAGATTAAGTGCTTTACGAATTGTTTCCCGTGAAACACCATAGATTTTGATCAATTGATTTTCGCTGGGTAATAAAGTATGAGGAGGATACTCTTTGTCTAAGATTTTCTTTTCTAAGTCTAAAAAAATTTCATTGAATTTATTCATCGTTCCTCTCCTTTGGTCAATCATTCATTCTTCGCTTATTCACTATACTACAGCTATATGTAGATTTCAAACTGGACTTAGACAGAAGATCGATGTTTCTATGACAGGGATAAGAGCGATTTCAAATTATTTTCTTTTTTAACATAAAACGCTTGCAATTTGTTAAGAAAAACATTATAGTGTGAGTACAAAGCAACTTGTATAAACAAGTAGAATGAAAGGGGTTTATGTTATGGGGAAATATCAAGCAGATGCCGAGAAGCTGTTAAAAGGAGTCGGCGGGAAAGAAAATATCGCTGCAGTTAGCCATTGTGCGACACGTATGCGCTTTGTTTTAAATGACCCTGCAAAAGCAAATGAAGCTGAGATCGAAGAGATTGACAGTGTAAAAGGAATGTTCACCAATGCCGGTCAATTCCAAGTGATCATCGGGAATGATGTATCAACATTTTATAATGACTTTGTTGCGGTATCAGGAGTTGAAGGCGTTTCAAAAGAACAAAGTAAAGCGGCGGCAAAACAGAATCTTAATCCGTTGCAACGAGCAATTGCAGTTCTAGCTGAAATCTTCACACCATTGATTCCAGCAATCATTGTTGGGGGTTTGATTTTAGGATTTCGTAATGTGTTGGAAGGTATCCAATTTGAGAGTTTAGGTGGAACGATTGCAGAAAGTTCTACGTTTTGGAATGGTGTCAATTCATTCTTATGGTTACCAGGAGAAGCGATTTTCCATTTCCTACCTGTAGGGATTACTTGGAGTATTGCAAAGAAAATGGGAACGACACAGATTTTAGGAATTGTTTTAGGGATTACTTTGGTTTCACCGCAATTATTAAATGCCTATAGTGTCGCATCAACTGCCGCTGCAGATATTCCGTTTTGGGACTTTGGCTTTGCACAAGTACAAATGATTGGTTATCAAGCGCAAGTCATTCCAGCGATGCTTGCCGGATTCTTGCTTGCCTATTTAGAGATTTTCTTCCGCAAGTATATTCCGCAATCGATCTCAATGATTTTCGTGCCGCTATTCTCACTGTTACCAACAGTTATCGCTGCTAATGTGGTTTTAGGTCCAGTCGGTTGGGCAATCGGTAACTGGATTTCATCTATCGTAAATACTGGATTGACTTCATCGATCAGCTGGTTGTTCAGTGCATTATTTGGTTTCTTATATGCGCCATTAGTTATCACAGGTTTGCACCATATGACAAATGCGATCGATATGCAGCTGATTGCTGACTTTGGTTCAACTAATTTATGGCCAATGATCGCTTTATCAAATATTGCACAAGGATCTGCTGTACTAGCAATCATCTTCTTGCACCGTGGCAATAAGAAAGAAGAACAAGTTTCTATCCCAGCGATGATTTCTTGTTATCTAGGGGTAACGGAACCAGCAATGTTTGGGATCAACTTGAAATATGTTTATCCATTTGTAGCTGCAATGATCGGTTCTGGTGTTGCAGGGATGTTTGCAAACTTGATGGATGTTCGAGCAAATGCTATTGGTGTTGGTGGCTTGCCAGGAATCTTAGCAATCCAAGCACAAACTTGGTTGCCATTCACGATTGCAATGATCATCGCAATCATCGTGCCATTTGGTTTAACAGTAGTCTTTAGACGTAAAGGGATCTTGAATAAATTAGATCCAGTCAATCCAGAAGAAGTAAGTGTCTTACAAACTGCAGAAGGTGTGTCGATTCCTACACAAAACTTCGAACCAACAGGAACAGCTGCTGTTGCTACTGCAAATGAAGAGCTATTCGCCGTTGCAGACGGACAAATCAAAGCAATTACAGACGTGAATGATCCAGTTTTCTCACAAAAAATGATGGGTGAAGGCTATGCGATCGTTCCTGACGATCAAAAAATCTATGCGCCAGTCAATGGTAAAGTAACTAGTGTGTTTGAAACAAAACATGCAATCGGCATTTTAAGTGAAACGGGTGTAGAAGTTCTTGTTCATATGGGGCTTGATACCGTTGAGTTGAAAGGGTTACCGTTCAATGTTTTGGTGAAAGAAGGAGATCTAGTTTCACCAACCACGCAATTAGCAGAGATGGATCTTGCTGCTGTTGAACAAGCTGGTAAACAAACAGATGTCTTAGTTGTGCTAACAAACATGGATAAAGTGGCTGATTTTTCATTAAGTAAATCAGGCAAAGTACAACATGAAGAAATGATTGGACATGCCTCGATCAATCGTTAATAAACAGATGGAATACACTACGAGTTTGGGTCTTTATCAAAGATCTAAACTCGTAGTTCTGTTTTCGGGAATACTTTTTTTAAATCGCAAAGTATGCTACAATGGATAGAAATATGGGAACGTATGTGTGCGAAAGAAAGAGGGTAACAACAGTTAATTAGTATCTATAATGATCTATAAATCTGTAGTCTTTATTATCGATATGTAGGATGCTCATATTGGGGTAAAAAACGATGGCTATGTACTCAATAGGATAATTTGAAAAACAGAGAATCGTAACATCACAAACCTTAAGAAACTGGGATAAATAAGGTGAATTGACACCTGCTCATATTTCGCAAGGTGGTACTCGTTATTATTCTGAAGAACAACGAAATCAATTTTTAGGAATTGCTGAAAGAAACCTAAGCGAAAAATTATTGGCTATTGTAGAGGAAGTTCAAACAAAAAGATGACTTAGAACGTCAGATTGAGAATGTAAAAACTTACATGATTGCGCGAGGATATCCGAAGGGTTAAATCAGTTGATCGATTGAATGACCAACGGAGAAATAGAAAAGGTAGTCATTCTATACAAAGACCGGTTCATTCGTTTCGAGTATGAGCTTATTGATAACCTTTGCAATAAATATGGCAGGGAAATCGAGCAAATAAAGCGAAGAAAATGATTAAGGAATTGATGAAAGATGATACGAGCCAAAAAAGTCAGACTACGACCAACTAAAGAGCAAGAAAAAAAACTGTGGCAATCAAGCGGGACAGCTCGCTGGATATTTAACTGGACACTAAAGATGCAAGAAATGAATCATCGATTTGGCGGAAAATTTATCGTCAACAATCATTTACGAAAGCATATTACTAAAATCAAAAAGCGTCCTAAGTATGCTTGGCTGAACGATGTTTCCAATAACATTGCGAAACAGGCAGTAAAAGATGCTTGCGATGCCTATAAAAAATGGTTTGGTGGTAGGATAGGAAAAAGTCGTTTAAAGGTTGAAAAGCCACGGTTCAAGTTAAGAAAGAAGACGAAACCAGCTTTTTATAATGACAACATCAAGCTGAAAGTGAAAACAAAATCAGTTTTACTTGAAAAAATCGGTTGGGTAAAAACCAACGAACAAATCCCAAGGAATACAAAGTATTTTAATCCACGAGTTAGTTTTGATGGAAAGTATTGGTATCTTTCAGTTGGAATTGATAAAGAGCAACCATTAAAGCACTTAACAGGTGAGACACTGGGGATTGACCTTGGTATCAAAGACTTAGCGACTGTTTCTAATGGAAGAGTCTACAAAAATATTAATAAAACAAAAAAAGTGAAAAAGATTGAGAAACGACTACGTCGGTTACAGCGTACAGTTTCTCGAAAATATGAAATGAATAAGGAGGGAAACCGATTTGTCAAAACGTGTAACATCTATAAATTAGAAAAGGAAATCCGGTATATACATCGAAGACTAGCGAATATTCGTCAGAACTACATCCATCAAACAACGACAGAGATCGTGAAAACCAAGCCATCGAAAATCGTTGTCGAGATATTGAATGTAAGAGGAATGATGAAGAATAAGCATCTAGCGAAATCAGTCGCACAACAAAAGTTCTATGAGTTCAAACGCCAACTACAGTATAAATGTGAAGATTACGGCATTGAATTAGTAGAAGCGGATCGATTCTATCCAAGCTCCAAACTATGCCATGAATGTGGGCATAAGAAAGTAGATTTGAAATTGTCTGACCGCACCTATCATTGTGAAGAATGCGGTTATACAGCGGATAGAGATTATCTTGCAAGTTTAAATTTAGCTAGTTATATTGCTTGATCGATGAGCTTCTACTGAAACGAAAAACGTAGATATGTAGGATTCGTTGTATCCGAATTGACGCCTGTGGAGTGTTAGAACAAACGAGAGTAGCGAGCAATGGGCAAAATCGGGCACGTAGAAACAGGAAACAAACATCAATCTGACAACTATTATAGTTGGTTATAGATATTTATAGATTTTTGGCAACGGAAATTTCAATGTATGAATATCTAAGAGGCATCGTGACTTTTATCAGTCCGTATTATATCGTGATAGAAACGCAAGGAATAGGCTATCAGATTGCGTTAGGCAACCCTTATCGGTATAGCAGTAAGTTAGATAAAGAAGTAAAGATCTATATTCATCAAGTCATTCGTGAAGATGCACATTTGCTGTACGGATTTGATTCGCTTGAAGAAAAACAATTGTTTTTACGATTAGTCAGTGTATCAGGCATCGGTCCTAAAAGTGCATTAGCGATCATGGCAAGCGAAGACCATTCTGGCTTGATCCAAGCAGTGGAGACCGGCGATGTGACTTATTTGACGAAGTTCCCTGGTGTAGGTAAAAAAACCGCCCAACAAATGATCTTGGATTTAAAAGGTAAGTTCGGCGAATTGAGTATCGACACACCATTTACTTTATTTGACGAAGTAACTGAGCAAGATGCAAGTGCCTTATCAGAGGCAATGGAAGCTTTATCGGCTCTTGGCTACAGTGACCGTGAAATCAAACGTGTGGAAAAACAACTCAAAGAAATCGATAATCAAACAACGGATGAATATTTAAGACAAGCATTGAAATTGATGATGAAAAAGTAAGGAGGACGCTTGATGACAGATGAACATCTTCTCTCACCAGAACCCGGTGAGAATGAATTAAGTTTAGAAAAATCTTTACGCCCTCAATTACTTGCCCAATACATCGGTCAACATAAAGTAAAACAAGAATTAAGTATCTATATCGAAGCTGCTCGTAATCGAGAAGAGCCGTTAGATCATGTTTTGTTATATGGTCCTCCAGGATTAGGGAAAACAACGATGGCTATGGTCATTGCCAACGAGATGCAAGTAAATATCCGTACGACGAGTGGTCCAGCAATCGAACGACCTGGAGATCTAGTGGCGATTTTAAATGAGCTAGAAGCAGGGGATGTCTTGTTTATCGATGAGATCCATCGCTTACCTCGTGTGGCAGAAGAAATGCTTTATTCAGCAATGGAAGATTTCTATGTAGATATCATGGTAGGGCAAGGGCCGACCGCTCACCCCGTTCATTTCCCGTTACCACCGTTCACTTTGATCGGTGCAACGACTCGCGCAGGGATGCTCTCTGCCCCTTTACGTGACCGTTTCGGGATCATTTCGCATATGGAATACTATGAAGAAGAAGACCTAAGAGAAATTGTTTTACGATCTGCTGATATTTTTCAAACAGAGATCATTACAGAAGGTGCATTAGAAATCGCGCGCCGTTCTCGTGGGACACCACGAATTGCTAACCGACTACTAAAACGAGTGCGTGATTTTGCTCAAGTACAAGGAGACGGAAAGATCGACCAATTGATTGCTGACCGTGCATTGACACTTTTACAGGTCGATCAAGCGGGATTGGATTATGTCGATCAAAAATTGTTGCGTACGATGATCGAGCTATATGGCGGCGGACCAGTAGGATTGAGTACATTATCTGTTAATATCGGAGAAGAACGTGAAACGGTCGAAGACATGTACGAACCTTTCTTGATCCAAAAGGGCTTTTTGAAACGTACCCCTCGTGGCCGGATCGCTACCGCTTATGCTTACGAACACTTTGGATATGACTACCAAGTGTAACCTTTTTTTCTATAATAAAGAGAAAATACTAGAAAATTGATTGAAGAGATGGGAGGGATCGATGTGGGAGATGCGTCACATACAAAACAAATGATCAAAAAAGTCTTGATGTCGCTGTGCGAAACACAACCTTTTCGTAAAATCAGTGTGCAACAGATCGCACAAGAAGCAGGCATCAATCGACAAACCTTTTACTATCATTTCACTGATAAGTATGATTTATTGCGTTGGGTCTACTATGAAGATTCGCTGCATTACCTAAAAACAGAATCACTTTCTCTCGACAATTGGGAAGAACAAGCATTGTTGATGTTAAAAGCCATTGCTGAAAATAAACCTTTCTATTCAAGTACCGTCAGTTCTGAACAGGAGATTCTACAAAAGCAATTTTCTGCGTTGATCCAGCCCTCATTTATCAAAATATTTGAGCAGATGGATGAAGAAAAGCAACTCACTTCGAAAGATAAACTATTTTATGCCCGCTTCTTCTCTTATGGCTGTAGTGGTGTCCTAGTCAACTGGATCACACAAGGCTATACAGAAACACCTTTAGAAGTAGCGATGCAATTCTTTCGTTTAGCCAAAGATACCGAATTGTATTCGTATCGGTTGTATGCACTGGAAGAAGAAATGGAAACAAGAGACGAATGACCTTTTCATCGATTCCATCAAGTAGGAATAAAAAGGAGAGATTGCTATGACGAAAGTATTATTTGTTTGTTTGGGAAATATTTGTCGTTCACCCATGGCAGAAGGGTTATTAAAAAAGAAAGTGGCAGAAAAAGATTTGGCGGATTCCTTCGTCATTGATTCTGCTGCAACGAGTACCTATGAGGTAGGTAGTGCTCCTCATCCTGGTACCCAAGCTATATTGGCAAAAGAGCACGTGGATACGCGTCAGATGATTGCCCGCCAAGTACGTCGAGAAGACTTCCAGAATTTTGATTGGATCATTGGCATGGATCAATCAAATGTCGCTGATCTAAAGCAATTAGCGCCTATTGAGGCACAAGACAAAATCCAACTATTTTTGAGTCCGGTCATGGGCAAAGAAGCACAAAATGTCCCTGATCCATATTACACAAATAACTTTGAAGAAACCTATCGATTGATCAATGAAGGCTTGGAAAAATGGCTGGAATTATGGTTAGAAAACGATATAAAATAACGCTTGTGTTCTTTGGTTATTTTAACTAAAAGTTGGAATAAAATAAACTATATTCTTGTTTTTTTAAGAAAAATTAGATAAAATAGGAGTAATTAAGTAACATATTCTTAGCTAGGAGAGGAGTACATTCAATGGATGAAGAAACAGTATCACCAATGAAGAAACTGACAAAGTTAGTGACTAATACTTCGTTTCAACTTTTTGATTCATTTGTGAATGACACAGAAGAAAAAGCTGAGAATGTACGGTTACAAGGTGAGTTCATTCTCGAACTTCAGAAAGCTGCAGCTCAGAATAGTTTAGTGATCTTACAAGTACGCGTAAATCCTTTAAGCAATAAGTATGAAACATTTTCTGGTTGGGTAGCAACAAAAACTGTTGAAAATGATCGAGTGATGATTCGTTTGCAAAACAAAGAACAACAAATTCGAATCGTACCAATTGAACAAATCGAAAAAATCACCAGTCTTTCACCGACGGGAGATCAAGAGCGATTATCTAAATAAAATCTTTTGTCAGATTTGTAATTAACTACTGAACAATTGAATCATGATATAAGAATCAATCTAGGTTATACTTAGATTGATTTTTTTATATATTATATGAAAGAGCAATAATCGCTTGAAAGTTTGGAGTAAATGAATGAAAGCGTTTTTTTGTTAGGGTGGATGAAAGTGAAAACAATAAGTCAGGTATATATTCGATTAAACGAACATCTCTTTAAATGTAAAAAGTATGATTTGAATTTCTTGATCACTAAGGTACTCATCGAGCGAATTGATGAATTTCCTAATATATATATTGAAGAAATTGCTTATGCGGCGCAGACAACACCAGCTAGTATCACTAAGTTTTGTAAGAAACTCGGATACACTAGCTTTAAGGAGATGCGTTGTGATTTAGATAATTACTTTATCCAAGAGTATGATTTATCCAGTAAGATACACGAAGGGATTTTATGTGGAATCGATACTAAAAGTGAACTTTCGGAAATGGTGGATCGTTTTTTGCAACATGAGTATACTGTCCAAAAAAATATCTTCGAACAATTTGATAGTGAGCAATGTATGCGAATTGCGGAAGAGATCAAACTAAAAAAAAGAGTCGCCATTTTAGGTAACAGTTACTCTTTTACAGTAGTTAATTTATTGAGGGAATTACTTAGTCAAATGGGTTATCTTGTTTTTGAAGTGAATCGAAACGCAGAGGATCAGTTGATCAAACAAGTACTACTAGAAACGGATGTATGTTTCATTATCAACCTTACGAGGGAATGGGTAGAGAAAAAAAGCTACTTGCTCCAAGATACTACTTGTAAAAAAATATTACTGACCTTCAGTGAAAGAGCTGATCAAAATAATTTATTTGAGGAGGTCGTTCTTTTTAAAGAGATTTCCCCTATGTTGGCTTCTAACTATTATTCGCAAAAAGTGCTGCATCTATGGATGATTTTTTTGATCATGAGCCTGAAAAAGGAGTAATAATAAAAGTCATTTTCCATTTTTGGAAAATGGCTTTTATTGTTTAATAGATAGAAACCGTTTACATTTAAATCAAGATATATCTTAGAAAATTTTGGAGGAACGAGTTATGGATAAGTTGATGGGATTTATTGAAACAAAAGTTATGCCCCCTATGATGAAACTTTCAAATCAACGTCATTTAAGTGCAGTACGCGATGGCCTTATCGCAACGATCCCAATTACTGTGATCGGATCGATTTTTTTATTGATTCCTTCTATCCCATGGCCGCAAGCTTATGTTGATTTTATGGGGAATCAACCTGATTTAGTTGCTAAATTGTATCTGCCATTTCATATGAGTATGGGATTACTATCGATTTATGCAACTTTCGGTATTGGGGCTCGCTTAGCACAAAGTTACCAGATGGACAGCTTGGCTGGTGGGATTTCTGCATTGTTCACTTTTTTTACAACGTTGAGTTTTACTTTTTTAGAAGAAGGAAGCTTTATTTCTACGCGATATCTTGGCGGAGAAGGCATGTTTTCTAGTATCTTGACAGCAATCTTAGCAGTTGAATGTATGAAGATCTGTAAAAAACATAATATTGGTTTCAAACTACCTGAACAAGTACCTACGAATGTCAGCAGTAGTTTCGAAGTGATTATTCCTGTATTTTTTTCTATGACGATCGTCTGGATCATTGTTCATTTACTTGGTTTTGATATCAACACTTTAGTTGCTGATGCGATTACACCGTTGTTAAGTGTTTCATCAAATTCTTTAGCTGCTCCATTGATTTATGTCACTTTAACATGTGTGATGTGGCTGTTTGGGATTCATCCGCAAATTTTAGCGACGATCATGTTGCCGATTTGGTTAGTCAATTCCGAAGCAAATATGGCGGCGGCTCAAGCAAGCGAAGCAATTCCGCATATTGGTGTGCAACCATTTATTTTTACATTTATCTGGATCGGCGGGGGCGGAGGAACGCTGGCGCTTTGTCTATTGATGTGTCTTTCTAAGTCTAAATTTTTAAAGAAATTAGGGCGGTTAAGTTTTATTCCAGGGTTCTTCAATATCAATGAACCACTATTATTTGGCTTACCAATCGTGCTTAATCCTGCTTTAGCGATTCCTTTTGCGTTAGCACCGATTATCACTACCTTTGTGACATACTTTGCTTTTATTTTTAATATAGTCCCAGGTATGGCCTATCCATTAGCTGCTGTGTGGACAGTTCCCAGCATATTTTCAGCAGTTATTGCAACAGCAAGTATTCGCGGAGCCATGTTAGTTTTGGTCAATTTTATCATTTATCTAGGGATCTACTATCCGTTCTTTAAAGCATATGAACGAAAGCTATTGATTGAAGAAGGGCAAGAAGAAGTATAAAAAAATCATAAAATAGATAAAAGTGAGAGGAAACGATATGAAAAAAAATACTAAGAGATTTCCTGATAATTTTTTTTGGGGCGGTGCTGTGGCAGCCAATCAACTTGAAGGTGCTTATTTAGAAGGCAACAAAGGTTGGAGTGTCGCAGATATCAATCGCTTTAGAGATGATATTGATATTAAAAAGAAAAGCAACAAAGAAATAACGACTGAAGATATTACATTTGCATTGAATGATACAGAAGGTCGCTATCCTAAACGTACAGGAATTGACTTTTATCATACATTTCGTGAAGATCTAGCATTGTTAGCAGAAACAGGAATGAACTCATTTCGAACGTCCATCAGTTGGGCTCGGATTTTCCCTAAAGGGGACGAAGAGGAACCGAATGAGGAAGGATTGCGTTTTTACGATGAGTTGATTGATTGTATTATTGAGAATGGAATGGAACCTTTGATTACGCTCTCTCATTATGAAATGCCGCTTCATTTAACTACAGAGTATAATGGCTGGTCTAACAGAAAATTGATCGATTTCTTTGTTCGATTCGCACGAGTGGTATTTGAGAGATATCAAGGGAAAGTCACTTATTGGATATTGGTCAATCAAATGAATCTTATTACACATGAATCATTCAATCACTTAGGAATTCCAGCAGATCGTGTAGAAAACTTGAAACAAGCAAAATATCAAGGAGTTCATAACGAGTTGGTGGCGTGTGCCCGAGCGATCAAAGAGGGAAAAGCG
This sequence comes from Enterococcus sp. DIV2371, assembly GCF_050498525.1. Classification (NCBI taxonomy): domain Bacteria; kingdom Bacillati; phylum Bacillota; class Bacilli; order Lactobacillales; family Enterococcaceae; genus Enterococcus; species Enterococcus sp. DIV2371. The sequence continues at coordinate 182,490 of NZ_JBIPAJ010000001.1, forward strand.
ATCAATCCAGCGTTCCAAATCGGCATGATGTCTTATTATGGAAATGTATATCCAGCGACATGTCATCCATTAGATGTTTTAAGTGCATTGAAGATGAATCAAATGGAATATTTTTACTCAGATGTGCTTGTTCGTGGTGTGTACCCTAAATATGCTTACCGTTTCTTCGAAGAAAATGAGATCGATATCCAATTTGGAGCGACGGATGAGGCTGATTTTAGTCATACTGTTGATTTTGTTTCCTTCTCCTATTACTACACACGTGTGATTCATCATGAGCATTCTGATCAGGAAGAACCTGCTACACCAAATCCATATTTGGAGGCAAACGACTGGGGTTGGGCGATTGATCTGATTGGGTTACGAATTGCCTTGAATGAGTACTATGATCGCTACCAATTACCGCTTATGATTACAGAAAATGGCATGGGCTTCTATGAGACATTAAATGAAGACAATACGATCAATGATACCTATCGTATCGAATTTTTGAGAAAGCATATCGAACAGATGAAAGAAGCAATATATGACGGAGTAGAGCTTATTGGTTACTATCCATGGGGACCCATTGACTTGATCAGTTGTTCTTCGTCTGAAATGAGTAAGAGATATGGGTTTATCTATGTTGATCTTGACGACTGGGGGAATGGAACAGGTCAGCGATATAAAAAGGCAAGCTTTGATTGGTATAAACGAGTAACAACATCAAATGGAGAACTACTAGAATAAAAAGACTGCTCGAATTGTGGGGAGTGAAAAAGAATCGATCAGCAAGAAACATGCGTTGATTGGTTCTTTTTTGTCTGAATAAAAAAAGGACCTGCTAGCCGGGGAGCTAGCAGGAAAGGAGTTAAAAATGAAAAAGTGTTGTTAGGGTTGTTTGTTGGTATACTTATATATTAAAGGTGAGTTGTGAATATTTTGTGACGAAAGTTTACCAAAGTTGTTAATTTTTTTATACAAAAAGTTAAACTTCACTTTTTTATGTTAGTTTACGATCAAGTCAGAATTCTTTTCATTTTTGAAAAAACTCCAAAGTAACCCGATGACAAACCCGATCAATGCTGGTGTGATCCAGCCCATTCCTAATGAGAAGAATGGCAGGTAGGAATCAGCAAATGATAAGATACCTTTCACGATACTTGTTTGTTTGATTGAATCAGGGCAAGCGTTCAAGCCGTCTACGATGGAAGCAAGCAATGTGAAATAAGTCGTCATCCGATAAACAGAAGTGCGTTGCTTAAACAATGGACCGATCAATACAAGTAAAATCAAGGTCATTGCCAATGGATAAATAAACATCAAGACAGGTAAAGAGAACTGGATGATATTCGTCAACCCTACATTGGCAACTAAACATGCCAGTAAACTTGTTCCTGTAACAAAAAACAAATAGCTACGTTTAGGGAACAATTCAGTAAATGTTTCAGAGAATGCAGTGATCAAGCCAATGCCTGTTTTCAAACAAGCAAGGATCACAATAAACGCTAATAAAATACTACCGTAAGTGCCTAAATAGTGATCAGCGATCTGAGCAAGTGCAATACCGCCATTGGCACTCATCGGAAATGTTCCGAGGCTCATCGTTCCGACATAAGAAAGCAATGTATAAATGATTCCCATCAAAACAATACTGATTGCCCCTGATTTGATCGTATCTCTTGCGATATCAGAAGGCTTTGTGACACCCATGCCACGAATCGTCGTGACGATGATGATACCAAATGCCAATGCAGCTAATGCATCTAACGTATTATAGCCTTGCGTAAAACCTGTAAAGAATGCTTGGCTTTGATAATGAGGTTGTACAGGTGCTTCTGCAACTGAGCCAAGTGGATTGAGAAAAGCAAGTAATAGCAGGATACCTAGCAAGATCAAGAATGCAGGATTCAAAAACTTACCAACGTAATCTAAAATCTTTGTTGGACGTTTAGAGAACCACCAAGCAGCCAAAAAGAATAAGAAACTAAAAATAGCTAAAAACAATGTTTGATTTTCTGCTGGAATAAAAGGGGCTAAGCCAATTTCAAAAGAAGTAGTCGCTAAACGTGGCAAGGCGAAAAATGGCCCAATAACTAAATAAAGTAAGACAGTAAAAATAAGTGCATAGGTTTTATTGACACGTTGCGCCAATTCATAGACACCAGAGGTCTTTGAAACGCCGATCGCAATGACGCCTAAAAATGGTAAGCCGATCCCTGTAGCTAAAAAACCGAGATTTGCCCAGAAGATATCAGCGCCAGCTTCTTGTCCCATATGGACAGGGAATATAAGATTACCGGCACCAAAAAATAGTCCAAATAGCATGGAACCGATGAATAGATTTTCTTTGAATGATAATTTTTTTGACATAGAAAACTCCTTTACTTTTTGTATTTTGTTAAAAGTAACAAATTATGTGATGAATTGCAACAATTTTCTGAAAATTATCGAATTCTCTAGAATATTACTAGACACTAACGAAACGACTCCTAACCTTGTGAGAGAAAGAGATGGCGCGTTTTCGTCCGCTCAAAATAAAAGTTGTTGCCAACGCATCGATACTTTGAGATCAATGTTTTTCTCACACCCACATGTTACGCGAGTTGGTGACGGAGTTCAACCCATGGATTGAGAGTAAACAAAAACAACGCGTATAAAGAAAAAACGCAACTTTTTGAGTAGGTAGACCTTGCTCAAGAAAGTTGCGGCTAGTTGAATACTAAGGGTGATTTGAAGCTTGATTAGTTATTCAAAATACGTGACAAGAATTCTTTCGTACGTGTTTCTTTTGGATGAACGAAGATATCTTCAGGACTTCCTTCTTCTGCAATAACACCTTTATCCATGAAAATCACTCGGTCAGAAACCTCTTTTGCAAATTCCATTTCATGGGTCACGATGATCATTGTCAATCCTGTATGAGCTAGATCCTTGATCGTATTCAATACTTCACCGACCATTTCAGGGTCAAGTGCAGAGGTAGGCTCATCGAAGAGCATCACGTCAGGGTCCATAGATAATGCACGAGCGATCGCCACCCGTTGTTTTTGACCTCCGGATAGTTGAGAAGGTCGAGCCTCGATATATTGTTTCATACCGACTTTTTCTAAGTTTTCGATGGCCACTTTACGCGCATGTTCTTTTTCTCTTTTTAAGACAGTTGTTTGTCCAGACATACAATTTTCCAGGACATTCATATTGTTGAAAAGATTGAAGGATTGGAAAACCATACCGACGTTCGTTCGATATTTTGGTAAATTGTATTTAGGTTCTAAGACGTTTTCGTTGTTATAGATGATCGCGCCACCAGATGGTTTTTCTAGTAAATTGATGCAACGTAAGAACGTTGATTTACCTGAACCAGAGGAACCAATGATCGTTACGACTTCCCCTTTGTTGACGGTCATGCTAATATCTTTCAGCACTTCATTTTCGCCGAATTTTTTACTTAAATGATTGATTTCAATGATATTCTCACTCATAGGACTGCCTCCTTATTCCTGTAGGTTCGCATTGTTGACTTCTTCAATTTTCGTATACGCAGTAGGTCCATCGATTTTCTTCTCGATCACACGTAGGATTCTTGTGATCGTGAAAGTCATGATCAAGTAGATGATCCCGACGATCGTAAATGTTTGGAAGAATTGGAAGTTGGCACCAGATGCAGAGTTTCCTTGGAAGAATAGATCTGCTACACCGATAACACTTAATACTGCGGTGTCCTTGATATTGATAACAAACTCATTACCAGTAGCCGGTAAAATATTTCTCAACACTTGCGGAATCACTACTTTACGCATCGTTTGACTATGGGTCATACCGATAGCTTGAGCTGCTTCAAATTGACCGCCATCTACTGCAAAAATCCCACCACGTACGATTTCAGTCATGTACGCACCTGTATTGATCGAAACGATGAACAAAGCAGCAATCGTACGATCAAGAGAAATACCAAAGGCTAAAGCCAATCCATAGAAGATGACCATCGCTTGAACCATCATCGGTGTGCCACGAAAGACTTCGATATAAACAGATAATAAGAAGTTAGCTACTTTTTGGAAGAAGCGTGTCACTTTATTGTCAGCTTCAGGAATCGAACGAAAGACACCAATCAATAAACCTAATGTTGTTCCTACAACTGTACCGATCAACGCGATAAAGAGCGTTAAGCCAGCTCCGCGTAAGAACATATTGCCATATTGGTCCCAAATCGTTTTAAAGTCATGGAACAAGCCGGTTTCTTCTGCATCGCCATCCGTTGAAGCAGGTTGGTCTTCGATTGCTTGGTCCATGATGGCGATGCGATCATCATGCGAGATACCACTTAAGATTTGATTGACTTTTTGGAGATCAGGATCACCTTTACGCATGCCTACAGCTATTTGAACGTCTTCAGGATTTGTTTGGAAGCCATTTGCTTCGTCAAGTTCGAGCATTTTTAAATCGGGGTTGACGCTTGTTGCAGTCACGCCTTCAGGACGTTCACTGACATAACCGTCGATCATTCCAGAAGCAAGTGCTGTCCGCATTGCTGAAAAGTTATCCATTGCTTGTTGTTTATCCACTTCTGGGATTTGGTCGATCACGTTGTAGTGGAAAGTGTTCAATTGTGCGGTGATTTTTGCTCCAGAAAGATCTTCTAAGCTGGTTGCATTCGCAAATTTCCCGTCTTTTTGGACGACGATCACAAGTTCTGATTCATAATAAGGGTCAGTAAAGTCGATTTCTTTTTGGCGTTCTGCCGTTGGACTCATTCCGGCAATGATTGCGTCGATCTTTCCAGATTGAAGGGCAGGTGGTAAACCGTCCCATTTCGTTTGGACAATGACTAGTTCTTTGCCTAACCCTTCGGCTACTTTTTTGGCGATCTGTACATCGTATCCGCCGGCAAAACTGTTTTGTCCTTGAATTGGATAGGCATCATTTGCATCTGTTTGTTGTGACCAGTTAAAAGGTGCATAACCGGCTTCCATTCCAACACGGAATTGATCGCTCGGTGTTTTATCATCTGCATTGACCATAGTGGTCAAGCTAAAGATCGATAGAATAAACGTAAAGATTAGAGTGAGTGTAACTGAATTTTTTTTCATCTGTCTTCTCCTTTTTGTTTGTTCACGCACGTCGTCCTTCAGACATATGCTGATAAGACCAACGTTCGCTCAGCTTCTTTGGCTGATAACCAAAGTGCCTTGACACGAGTGGTCGAATACATGCATTGCAGTTGCTTATCAAGGAGAAATAAAAAACGACCGCTTTGTAGGTACAAAAGGGCCGCTAAATTTCACAGAGTGATAAACCTCTCACAAAACATAGCGCAACTTAGCATCACTGCTAAGACAGTCCGTAAGCTGTTAACTTACGTCCCAACATACTTTTTAAGCAAAAAAAAGCACATTTCGGCGATCCTCCCTAGCCCTGCTTCCACATGTTTGCTTCACTCCACAGGTTTAATGATTCTCGCGACCTCTACCTCATTGATTGAGGCATCTCGTATTCAGTTATTTATACAAAAAATAGTCTACGACAGAGTAGCGTCTTTGTCAATGAGAAACTACGTTTTTACAGAAAAAAGTTGATAAACAAAGAAATATTCTGTTTATTTAATTTTTTTCATGAAAAGAGAAAACTAGAATGTTTCGGAAAAAAGAATAATTATGCATTTTATGCAATTCTTGAAAGAGAGTAAAATAACGAAAAACAGACTGGCTCAACGCTCAGTCTGTTTACTGTTTTATTTGAAAGGAGCATTTAAGCAGCAGCTTTTTTAGGTTCACGACCTAGAATCGCTTGCAAAATAACGGTTACTCCATAAATAGCTAAAACAAGATAGATCAAGCTAGAATATTGTGTGATCCCCCAGCCCCATGTACGATATACCACTAACGTAATTGCTAGAACAATTGCTGCTAATACATTGAAAAAGGCAAATGCCCATAGATTTCCATTTTCTTTACGAGCGAAATAGAAGATAGAGAAATAAATACTTAATGCTAACCAAGCGATACATGCTAAAATAACGCCCCAATAAATCAAGAATGCGACCATATTGATTCACCTCGTTTCATACTCAAAATATACAGATCATTGGTATTGTAGCACGTTTTCATTGTTTTGTCAGTGATGTTTGTGAGTATTTTCTCAAAAAATATCTTTGGATTTTCATTCGATTAAGGGTACGATTTGTTTTATTTCGATTATAATAGAAGAGAGGTGAGGTACAAATGTTGGAACAAACAATTGAAGAAGCAGCAACAGCCATTATTGAAAGTCAAAAGCTGACTTTTCTAACTGGGGCAGGTGTGTCCACACCTTCAGGCATCCCCGATTACCGTTCGCTAACAGGTGTCTACCAAGGAATTGATCGTCCAGAATACTTATTGAGTCATCAAGCAATGGACGAAGAACCAGAGAAATTTTATTCGTTTCTCAAACATCTTTATCATCCCGAAGCTCAACCCAATATCATCCATCGAGAAATCGTCGAGTTGGGTAAAGAAAAAGAAGTATGGGTCGTTTCGCAAAATATCGATGGCCTGCATGAGAAAGCAGGAAGTAAAAAACTAGTTAATTTTCATGGGAATCTGTATCATTGTTATTGTCGAAACTGCCATCAAGCGGTTGATTGGCGTGATTATCTCATCAGTGACAAACACCAACGATGTGGTGGACAGATTCGACCAGATATTGTGTTATATGGGGAAGGGTTCCAAGATGAAGTATTGGATCAAGCCACTTTTGCCGTTAATCAAGCGGACTTGATCGTGATCATAGGAACAAGTTTTCAAGTCCATCCTTTTTGTGATTTGATCCAGTTTCGTGCGCCTCATGCGAAGCTGTTAGTAATCAATCAAACCCCTGTATATCTATCAGAGATGTATGGATTTGTCCAAACAGATGGAACGAAGGTATTCAAAAAAGTACAGGAGAGTGTAAGATGACAGCTAAAACAGAAAAAGAAAAAATGATTGCAGGCGAACTTTATTTTGCAGGTGATCCGGAATTGGCAGCAGATCGAAAGTTTGCTCGTAGTCAAAGTCAGATCATCAACCAAGCGGAAACAAGTGAACTTCGCAGCCAATTGCTGAAAGAAACATTTGGCGCTACCGGCGAGAAAATTTATATGGAGCCGACGATCAATTTTGATTATGGCTATAATATTTACGTAGGTGAGAATTTTTATGCGAACTTCAACTGTACATTTTTGGATGTCAGTACGATCAAAATTGGTGACAACTGCATGTTTGCCCCAAACGTTCAACTTTATACTGCCACGCATCCGTTGCATCCAGTGAAACGAAATAGCGGGTTAGAATTTGCGAAACCAATCGAGATCGGCAACAATGTTTGGTTAGGTGGTGGCGTGATCATCACACCGGGAGTGACTTTAGGAGACAATGTTGTTGTTGGCGCAGGAGCAGTCGTTACCAAATCTTTTCCAGATAATGTAGTCATTGCTGGAAATCCGGCACGGATCATCAAACGAATCGATGAGCCAATGCCTGAGGAGTCATTAGAGGAGTTAAGACAATCGATTGATCAAATCGACCACCAACTTGTAGAACTACTTGAAAAGAGAATGTCTGCGGTCACAAAGATCGCCGATGTGAAACAAGCGACGAATCAAGCAGTTTACGATGAAAAAAGAGAACAACAAGTACTGGATAAAGTTGCCAGTTGGTTAAAAACACCAGAATACAGTGAGACGATCTTAGCTACTTATGCAGATATCATGAAGCACTCACGAAACTATCAAAATAAACGAATGGAGTAGAGCGATGATTGAAGGAGAAACTCGCCGAAAAGAAATCATTGAAACACTAGCCAATGCAGATAAGCCTGTCAGTGCCAGTAAGTTTGCCACACGCTTTGGTGTCAGTCGACAAATCATCGTAGGCGATATTGCGTTATTACGAGCGGCAGGAGAAGGAATCGTGGCAACGGCCAGAGGGTATCTTCTGGAAGATGAACAAGATCAAGCAGGACTTATCAGTAAAATTGCGGTACAACACCAACGGGAACAAACAGAAGAAGAGCTGCAATTGATCGTGGCCCACGGTGGAGAAATCTTAGATGTCATCGTTGAGCATCCGCTATATGGCGAACTGACAGGAATGCTTCATATCAAGACGGAAGAAGATATTCGTTCATTTATGAAACGTTATCGGAAAAGTCAGGCTTCGTTATTGTCTGAATTAACAGATGGAATCCATTTGCATACAATACGTTATTCAAATGAGCAAGTATTGCAACAAATCAAACAAGGATTAGCAGAAGCGGGCATCTTGTTCGAAGAGAATCAATAATTTATTTTATGAGATTGAGATTGAAGTGTTTTTACTTCTGCCTCAATCTCATTTTTTCTTTATTTATAAAATAATTGATTGATGCGATGGCAAAATGTTAACTATACTGAACAGAAAAGCTACAAATACTTTTATTGAAAGAAGGGAAAAAATGCTTCAAGGAACAAGTCAAAAAATAATTCTTTGCTTTGGAGTAGATGAAAGTAATTTAGAACAACAGCTGGATGATAGAGAACTAAGGAAAAAAACAAATCCGTATGATCCATTAGTCTATACGGAAGAGCTGGTCGACCATCTGATCCAACAACCTTTTGAGAATTTCACTCTTCAATCTAAAGAGTTGATTGACCAAATAAAAGAAGTAAGCAACTATCCACTATGGGAAGATATCCAAGCCATCATGATTGATGATCCAAGGTTTCAGTTACACAGGATCTACTCGGAACAGTATCTTGAGGAGTATCAACAATACAAGGAAACGGAACAATTTGCCAATCATCCACTGAAGAATACATTGATGTATAGTTTACGAATGCAATTATTAAAAAACACAGAATTATTAATGATTGAAGTTGCGAAAAAGCGAAGTGATCTTGTCATCTGGATGCCTCTAGATTCTTATTGTGGAAATTTTTCAGCGACGATCGAAGGGAAGCAAAACGGGTATACAGATTTTACGTTACGCAGTTTATATCATGAAAAAGATAAGCTCAAAGCTTCAATTGTCTTTTGGGAGAATGGACAAATCGTCCCAGCTCCTTGGGAAAGGGGAAGAAATGCTAGATTATGGAGACGTTGTGTAGAGAATGATTGGAGAAAATCATCGAATATTTCCACTTCTGAAAGGAATCTTCTAATCTACGGCTTACGAGTAGCACGTATCCACTTTAACTATGAAGATCAGGTTTTACTGAAGCACTTCAACTATAAGGAGATAAATGATTTTAATATCGATAAGTATAATGATATTTTAATGGAGAGTATTTTTGAACAGTTAAAACATTGTCCTACAGAAAAAAGTAGAGAAGAATTTTTTAGTAATTGGATTTATTACATACCTGAAAAAGACCGCTATTTACCATTGTGGGAAACCTATTATCGCGTTACAAAGACGATTGAAAAATTCCAATTAAAAAATATTTTTAAAAAAGTCATTTCAGAAGACTATACTCAATTTGATTGTCCAGAGATCAGGCAACACTTCATAAAAAAAGGTTGCAAAATAGGGCTAGAACTTACTTTGTTGACTGGAAATATAACGATTATCTTTCTGCGAGATGAACTTTGTGACTTAAGAGTAGTCAAAAAAGTCTCCAGTATTACTGGAAGTGAACTCCGATACATGTATCGAAACTGGGAGCGATTCAAGCAGCAAGTCGTCTTTATCGAAAACAAAAAATTTGTCCCTCCTCCATGGGAAGATGATCCTAAATTATGGGCGACATATAAGCCTAAGTCGAGAAGTGCAACTCAAAAAGAAGCGTGTACGCCTAAGGATAAAAAAGATTTTAAGCAAATAAAAGGATATGCCCAGACAACTATTCGCTCGCAAAGTAAACAAAGAATCAGTGTAAAGGAGCATTGTCGCTGACTTAAAATCAAATCATACATATGCGTAGATACAATTGAAACAAACAGATGAAAAATAACGACTAATTGGAGGTCTCCTATGTTAAATCAAACACAGAATGAATCGGCGAATGATTTAAAAAAAAGAATAGAAATGCTAGCTTTGACATTATCTCTAAAAAACGATGATCAAGACTTTGGTCGTAATGGAGGATATCCGTTACTCTTTTCAACGTATATCCAAATGTTGAAGAATGATCAAGATGAATTTTTTACTGAAAAAGAAAACAAAGAAAAAATTATCCGATCATTGGAACGAAGCAAATCATTTTATCAACACGAAAAGCCAGAGCAGCTGCAAGAAGTATTTGAAAAGCTGGGTAATAATGATCCAACTGATTTTATACTTATTCCATCTAAATGTTACTTGGGAAATGAGGATGAAGCGGCCTATCATGCGATCGGCTTAGTCGTTTATAAAAAAAATGATGAGTTTATCGTGATGGGTGTGGACAAAGCCAATTTTTTTAATGATCATGACGTATATTATTTTAAGGTGCCTGCAACACAAATCAACGAACTAAGCCAGCTTTTTTTTATAGAGCGTAGCCAAGAATATCGACAAGCAGTTTCTGTATTGGAAGATCTTATGACTCTTTCAAATAGCGATATAACATCAATTCCAGGTATATCGATGAAAACACAATTGGTGGGTAATTGTACAGTAACAGAAATTGAAGCGACTTTACGGACAGTTCTGTTCAATTGTAGAAATGATATTTTTTCTCTTGGTGATAATCAAATAGTAAAACCGAAATGGCATCCGAAACGTCCAAAAACCACTTTAGAGATGCGTGAAAGATTTGCAACTGCTGTAAAGGGACCCAATCCGGAATGGAATCAACAGGTGGATCATGTTTTTGGCTATTATTTATGTCGAAAAACGCAAAATGGTGAATATCCTTTACCAGGTATCGATAGAAAGAAAACTTGGTGGTACCAAAGAATCCAATTTCTCTTTAAATATGATCCTTATATTGTAGAAATACAAAAAGGTAACATAAAACTTCCGCGTATGGATGAAGAGGAACTAAAACAAAATCTTAAAAAGAAAATTGATCCTTTAGGTAGTTTGCATGGCTATAAACTAAAAGAGCTCGAACTTGATTTATTGAGAGAAACAGTGGTTTCTAATCAGAGAACCATCGACATTCTCAATTCACGACTACCGTTCATTAAAATACCAGTAGCAAAAGAAATCGAGCAACGTAGAATTTCTGCTTGGGAAGTTAAAAATCAAGAAATCAGAGAGGAAATACAACGAAGAAAAGAGGTGGGGAAAGAAGATTCAGCGTCATTGATTACTATTCAGTCTTTAGCTAAAAAGGAGAAGCTTCCCCCAATTTTTCCTGAGAACTCAAGTTTGCAAAAAGTGGTTATTTTTGGGGAAGCTCAAGAAAAAGTACGATTAGTAGAAAAGCTGGATAGTCTAACGAATCGTGAAGCTTATTTTCCCTACGATCCTAAGATTTATACAGATGAATTATATAGTCTCTTAAAAAGTGTCTTTTTTAGGGAAAGTTTCATACAGTCACCTACAGTTATTTCTGAACTAAAAAATAAAATAAGGTTGCACAGTTTTTGGAGACCGTTCAGCCAGATACTAAGTTCAGAGGTAGGATTACGTTTGAAAGATCTATACTCATCAAAATGGGGTGAAGAATGGCAAAGTTATGAGCGGACAAAAAGTTTTGGAAATCAAATGCTAGTGGAATATATAGATAACGGTATCCAACTATCATTGAGCAATCGTGCAGAATCCATTTTCATTGCAATCTCAAAAATATATGAGGATTTTGAAATTTGGGTGCCATTGGATTCCCGTATTAAACAAATCGATCAGACAATCAATGGGGAACGAAATGATGTATTCGATATCAGCTTACGGGAGTTATATCATCAACGAAACCGAATCAAAGCGGAGCTTGTTTTTTTTGAAAATGGCCAAAGAGTTGCTCCACCTTGGGAACAAGAGCCAGAACGATGGAAGTCATGCCAGAAAGATCACATCGGCAAACTCAATAACATCAATCGTATTGAAAAAACAATACTTGTTTATGGGACGCCAGAAGCACGAGAGATGCTTGGCAACAATCAATTGCTCATAAAAAATGTTCAAGACAGAACAAAAGTTGAATTGAATATAGATAGATATAGCGAATTAGTTGTAGATACAATTTTTGAAAGAGTTAAAGGGGCAAGGGATAAGGAAGAATTTAAGTATTTTTTGGAGAACTGGTCAAGATTTGTCGCAAATAAAAACGATTTTCCATTATTGGAAAAATACGATCAAGCGTCACAAGCACAGGAAAAACTTCAGTTGAAAACAATTTTCGATCCCAATAATCTTGAGGAATATCAAAGGTATACAAAAGCCGAGATACGAGAGAAATTTGCAACTAAAGGGCGGAAAATAGGACTCGAAATGGCGGCTGCCACGTCAGATATGCTCATTTATTTCCCATTAGACTCTGTAAATATGTTTGACGTTGTACATAAAAAAGAAAATAGCACAGGCAGTGACCTTCGCTATCTTTATCGAAATTGGGATCGCTTTAAAGAAAAAGTGTTATTCACTAGAGACAATCGAGTAGTAAAGATTCCGTGGGAAGCGCAGCTAGGATTTTGGAAGAAATATGAAGAAAACTCAAGAATCAAGAAGTCCTTGATGAATGTAGAGGAGCCGGTAAATTCGATAGCAATTCAATCTGTCAAGAAAGTGCCAAGTGACGACCTTGAGGAACCGAAGCGCGTAGTTACGAAACAAGATACGCTAGAGTCCCAAAGAATAAATGAAGTTTCACATGTGAAGAGTCAAACTGTTATAAGGAAGCAGAAGATAGCTGTAGAAGTACTGAAAAATCAACGTGAAGTGTCGAAAACAGTTCATCGAGCATTCACTGTCATAGATAAGGGCGAGCCGCAAAAAGCGAGGGTATTAGTAAAAGATGACCAGGTAGTAGTAACCTCAGTGAATTCGAATGAAAAATCAAATGACATCAATAGTACAAAAAATCCTTTAGCTGAGGAGAAAATCATCAAAAATAAGAAAGAGCACCTCCAACCATTCACGGAGAGACTTAAGTCATTTGAGAATTTAAGCGTTTCATTTGAAATAAATACACCTCAAACACTAGGGGGGAAGAAAATAAATCATCCCCCAAAAACAATCAGTGTACTACTTGAACATGCTACAAATCAATCAATTGAACGAAGACAAACGTATCAACTCAGGAGTACAGAACTAAATGATCACATAGTGAAAACCAGTGATGAAGTTAAAAAGAAGACCAGTTGTTTTAGTGATATTCTATCACGTATCAAGCGTCCGTTTAAAAAAAGAACAGATATGGCTACAAAAAATATAATCAGTGAAAAAACACATGAAAGAAAATTTAGAATGGCCACATTATTAAATTGTTTTCGACCAACTAAACATGGAAAGAAACCTGAATTTCAACAAGCAACAAAATATCCGCACAAGACAATGGTGGAACGTTGATTAACCGAAACTTTATCCTCGTTTAAGATGAAAAAAGCGAGGATAAAGTAATGCGATCAAACAAAAATTTGGAGGACGAGATGTCAGATAAAACGATGAATGAAAACAGCAATGATTTTAAAGAAAGAGTAGAGATGCTTGCAGAAGCTTTGTCATTGAAAGGAAGCGAAACTGATTTTAATATAGGGGATAATCGTTTGTTGTTCTCAACTTATATAAAAATGATCGAAAGTGATCAAGACGAATTTTTTATAGAAAAAGATCACAAACATAAAATCATCAATTCCTTAAAAAATACACTTTCCGTTTATGATTCTCAAGAAAGTGAAAGTATAAAAAATATGTTTGAAAAGCTGAAGAATAATGATCCGACAGATTTTGTGCTCGTTCCAGTATTTTTCTTTCCTGGGGACTATAGGAAAGAGCTCGCTCATGTTTGCGGGTTTACAGTATATAAAAAAGATGAACAGTTTATCGTTCTAAAGGTGGATAAGCAGCGCTTATTTGATGGATACACTGCTTCATATTTTGAAATTCCTGCAAACAATAGTAAGGAGTTAGGCGAATTATTCTTTCAGGAACGTGATAGCTGGCAGAAGGCGCCATATTACATATTCAATGAACTTGCGAAACTTTCAACTAGCAATAAAACGATCCCCATACCAGCTATAGAAATGAAAGAGCAAACGACGACTAATTGTGGAGTCAATGAAATCGAAGCTTCGTTAAAAACAATACTATTTAATTGCCGAACGGATATTTTTTCTTTAGATAAAGATACCCCAGTAACACCTACTTGGAAACCAAAGTATCGGGAAGCGATGACAGAAATGCGTCGCCGATTTCTCGATGCTTTGAAAGGAAAGAATATCGAACAAAATAAAAACTTGGATCATATTTTTCATTTTTATCTATACCGTAAAGGGAAACTGGTTGAAAAGCCTGGATTTGATGCTGCTTTGAGCAGTTCTAATTGGTATTGGAGAATACGCAATCTCTATTCTGAGGATCCATATATTCCGATAATGCTTGATAATAATGGAGGTATCCCGTCTACATATGATAAATTTTTGCTAGAGAAAAATAGTAAGATTATAGAACCACCAGGTGCATGGGGAGGACAAGGAATCCAAACGTTTGATCTATTTGATTTGGAAGGTTCCAAAGCATATTTGACTCGTAAAATACAAATATATAAAGAGCGACTACCTCACATAAACATTCCAATAGCAAAAGAAATGATAGAGCATGTTGCCACTAAACTTGAAGAAAAAAAACAAGAAATAGAAGTAGAACTACATAAACGTTCAGAAATCGAATTAATGAAGAAAAATGAGAAAGAAAAACAGACAGTAGGCACTGTTGAAAAAGCGAAAAAAGTGGATACAGAAAAAAATTCCGATACAGTAACAAAGGAGACAAAGAATGAAAGGACTGAAGAAAAAAGGTCTAGTCTCAAATCTGTAAGGGAACATGCAGTTATACATGCTCAAAGACTCACAACAATCAATAGGGAAAAAATGAAACAAACTAAACAGCCATCTGATCAAATGAAAAATAGGGTAACGGAAACCCAACAGAATATGTTGTGGGAGGATGCTAAAAATCGTACAACAATCAAGCCGAATAAAATGAAACAATCTGAACAAGTGAAAGTTAACGTAACGGAAAAGACAGAAAGTGTGTCGTGGGAAGAGTCTAAGAAGAAAAATATAGCTAGTTGTTTTGCTTTTTTACGTTCATTGAACCCCTTTGCTAAAAAAGCCGAATATTCATACTTGAAATTGGGGATTCCAGAGCAAGAAAGTGCCAAAAAAGTAAAATTTTCAACATTGTTCCAACGTTTTCAGACAAATAAAAAGAAACCAGATCCGACAAGTCATCGCATCTCTAGACAGCAGCCGATGAATATTTCTAGATAGTAACATCTCCACTAGTTTTGATTTGAGTCAAAGAGGGGATAAAAAGAGAAAGCTTACAAAAAATAGCAACAAGACATGCGAAGTATAAAATCAGGAATGGTCCCAACAGAAGAAATAAACTAAGAGACGTCGATCGACGAGGGAAAGGTAGAACTATCATTGGACCAGTCGGTAAACAAACAGTTACCGTTAGTTTGAATATTCCAATGTATCAATCAAAAAATAAGTAGAAACGAGTTGCCAAAATAGGTGATGACAGAAAAATAAACAGAGAAAAGCAGGTAGAACTGCCAATCTCTGTTTATTTTTGATAGTATCCTTTACTACTCGATCACCAATACGCCTTCTTTTAAAGAGAATGGATTTTGAGCGTTGATATGGTCGTAGAACATCACACCATTGATATGGTCGATTTCATGTTGAACCACGATTGATTCATAATTCTTTAAACGAATTTTTTGTTTTTCCCCATTCTTGTCATAATACGAAAGCGTGATTTTTGCGTGGCGTACCACATAACCAGGTACTTCACGATCGACTGACAAGCAGCCTTCCCCTTCGCCTAAGCAAGCATTCTGGACAGAATGACTCAAAATTTTTGGATTATACATGACTGTACTCAAAGTTGGTTCAGTGATTTCTGGATCTGGATTTGGTACGTGGACGGCAATGATCCGTTTTGAAATATCAAGCTGAGGCGCAGCTAGGCCAACCCCGCCACGTAAATTCAATTCTTCTGCTTTGATTGGATCTTGACTATTTTTAAGAAACTCCAACATTTCTTCTCCTAATAAGAGATCTTCCTCGCTAAGTGGAAGAGCGACTTCTTGTGCGACTTCACGTAATGTTGGATTGCCTTCTCGAATGATATCATCCATTGTGATCATGGAATATGTACCCCTTTCTTGTTAAACACTCTCTTTTCGGTTAATAGTTTACCATAAATTAAAAAAAGTAGTAGTCTGATTGTTCGCTTAGATAGATTTTCTTAAGGATTCTGCACTTGATTTATTAGGAAGTTTCAGGTAAAGTATAGCTGTATGTTTAAAGCATATGTCCTGTTACTTGGTTAAGCGAATCACCAACGTTTTACTCAGTCACAGGGGAATAATTAAACGAGGTGAAAGAAATGGCAATTTCAAAAGAACGCAAAAACGAAATCATCAAAGATTACGCACGTCATGAAGGAGATACTGGTTCTCCAGAAGTACAAATCGCTGTATTAACTGAAGAAATCAACCACTTGAACGAACATGCACGTGTTCACAAAAAAGATCATCATTCATACCGTGGTTTGATGAAAAAAGTTGGTCATCGTCGTAACTTGTTAGCTTACTTACGTAAAACTGACGTTCAACGTTACCGTGAATTGATCCAACGTCTAGGCTTACGCCGTTAATTTTTAACAGAAAGTGGGGTTCACGTGAATCTCACTTTTTTTACTTTAAACTATCAAACATTTCTGTGAATCAGCTCGATGGACTCCTACTAACCAAATGAAAGGTGCAAAAGCTCACTTTCGCGGTTTTCATTTGTTTAGTAGCGTCTGGCTTTCACGAGAAGGAAAAGGAGTATTTATGTCAGAAAAACAAGTTTTCAAAACGACATGGGGCGGACGTCCCTTAGAGATCGAAGTTGGTCAATTGGCCAAACAAGCAAATGGAGCAGTATTAGTACGTTATGGTGATACCGTTGTATTAAGTGCGGCAGTTGCCTCAAAAGAAGCGAAAGATACAGATTTCTTCCCATTAACAATCAACTACGAAGAAAAAATGTATGCAGCCGGTAAGATCCCAGGTGGATTTATCAAACGTGAAGGTCGTCCAAGTACGGAAGCGACATTGACAGCTCGTTTGATCGACCGTCCGATTCGTCCAATGTTTGCGGAAGGTTTCCGTAATGAAGTACAAGTCACAAATATCGTGATGAGTGTAGAAACAGATTGTTCACCAGCAATGGCAGCGATGTTAGGCTCTTCACTTGCTTTATCCATTTCAGATATCCCATTTGATGGACCGATCGCAGGTGTTGAAGTGGGTCGTGTCAATGGTGAATATGTCTTGAATCCAACAGTTGAACAGGCAGAAGCAACTGATATCGAGTTGAGCGTAGCTGGTACAAAGCAAGCAATCAACATGGTAGAAAGTGGCGCGAAAGAAGTATCTGAAGAAGATATGTTAGGCGCATTACTATTCGGATTCGAAGCAATCAAAGAACTAGTCGCATTCCAAGAAGAAATCGTCCAAGCAATCGGTAAAGAAAAAATGGAAGTTTCTTTATTACAAGTTGATGCAGAGTTGAAAAAAGAAATTTTTGATGCTTCTTACAGCACAATGAAAGAAGCAGTCATGACGGAAGAAAAATTAGCTCGTGAAGACAATATCGATCAAGTGAAACATGATATTCGTGAAGCTTATGCAGAGAAATTTGCTGGTCATGAAGACGAAGCGCAATTAACAAAAGAAGTCAAACAAATTACAGAAGATCTTGAAAAAGATGTTGTTCGTGAATTGATCACGATCGATAAAATCCGTCCTGATGGTCGTAAATTAGACGAAATCCGTCCGTTAGCTTCAGAAGTTGGCTTATTGCCACGTGTTCACGGTTCAGGATTATTTACTCGCGGACAAACACAAGCACTTTCAGCTTGTACATTAGCGCCTTTAGGAGAACATCAAATCATTGATGGACTAGGTGTGGAAGTCAGCAAACGATTCATCCACCACTATAACTTCCCTCAATTTTCTGTTGGTTCAACTGGTCGCGCTGGATCTCCAGGACGTCGTGAAATCGGTCATGGTGCATTAGGCGAGCGTGCCTTAGCACAAGTGATCCCTTCAGATGAGGAGTTTCCTTACACGATCCGTCTAGTGGCAGAAGTACTTGAATCAAATGGTTCATCTTCTCAAGCAAGTATCTGTGCAGGTACATTAGCCTTGATGGATGCAGGTGTACCGATCAAAGCACCTGTTGCTGGGATTGCTATGGGATTGGTTTCTGATGGTGAAAACTATACGATCTTAACAGATATCCAAGGACTAGAAGACCATTTAGGCGACATGGACTTCAAAGTTGCCGGAACGAAAGATGGAATCACAGCATTACAAATGGATATCAAGATCCAAGGAATCACGGAACAAATCTTGACAGAAGCATTAGCGCAAGCAAAACAAGCGCGTATGGAAATCTTAGAAGAATTGACTTCAACGATTGCTGCACCACGTGAAGAGCTTAGCCAATATGCACCGAAAATCGAAATGATCCAAATCGATCCTGCAAAAATCAAAGATGTCATTGGTAAAGGTGGCGACACGATCAATGGAATCATTGATGAAACTGGCGTGAAGATCGATATCGATCAAGACGGTAAAGTAAGTATTGCTTCTTCTGACAAAGAAATGATCCAAAAAGCAATCAAGATCATCGAAGACTTGACGAAAGAAGTCAAAGTTGGCGAAGTTTACTTGGGTAAAGTTGTTCGTATCGAAAAATTCGGTGCGTTTGTCAACTTGATCAAAGGCAAAGACGGTTTAGTCCATATCTCTCAATTAGCTAACGAACGCGTGAACAACGTAGAAGACGTAGTGAAGCTAGGCGATGAAGTACTTGTAAAAGTGACAGAGATCGACAAACAAGGCCGTGTGAACCTTTCAAGAAAAGCAATGTTGAACGAAGAAGAAAAGAAGTAATCCCAACAGGTTAAGATAAAAGTTTTTTAATAAGCGTACTGCTACGAAAATAGTATTTTGTATTTTCAAAAGTAGTGCGCTTATTTTTTATAATTGATACAGGAGTAACAAGGGTCTATTTATATTTTCTTGAAAAACACTGAGTTATTTAAAGTGGAAAAGGAGGAATGAAAATGATCCATTTTTTATTTTCATTGATTGTCGGTGGAGTATTGGGATTCATCGCTGGCGCTGTTCTTAATGAAGATGTGCCAGGTGGTGTTTCTGGGAATGTCATCATTGGTTTCTTAGGGAGTTGGTTAGGAGAATTTGTCCTTGGCGAACTAGGACCAGCTATCAGTGGTTTTTATCTTATTCCTTCATTGATTGGAGCACTCGTTTGTTTAGGTCTCTACTCTTTCATGGCTGATTATTTAAGGCGGCATCGTTGACTGGGTTATTTTTATCGAATTTATTGACACCAAGGTTGATTCCTTGGATAATGAGGTGGAATTTAGGATACACACGATGGAAGAAATGAGGGGGAAAAGTGACAACAAAGCACAACACCAAAAAAATCTCGATGGCCGGATTATTAGTCGCCATGGGGGTTGTTTATGGAGATATCGGTACAAGCCCACTTTATGTAATGAAAGCAATCGTCGAGGATAATGGCGGCTTGCGAGGGATCAATCCGGATTTTGTCATCGGAGCAGTCTCATTGATTTTTTGGACATTGACATTATTAACGACAATCAAATATGTCGTAATCGCGTTAAATGCAGATAATCATGGAGAAGGTGGTATCTTCTCTTTATATACCTTGGTCAGAAAAGGTGGGAAATATCTAATCATACCGGCGATGATCGGTGGTGCAGCACTGTTAGCAGATGGAGTATTGACACCAGCTGTAACGGTTACGACTGCGATCGAAGGTTTGCGAGGGATCCCAGTGTTCTTTGATCGATTCGGGAATGACCAGAACATTATTGTCATCATTACTTTAGCGATTATTTTTGTTTTGTTCATGGTCCAACGTTTTGGTACAGAAGTGGTGGGTAAGGCATTTGGACCTATTATGTTTTTATGGTTCACATTTTTAGGCGCGATGGGCTTATTCAATTTCAGCCAAGACTGGACAGTGATCCGTGCCTTGAATCCTTATTATGCGATCCAGTTGCTATTTAGCCCTGACAGCAAGCTAGGTTTATTCATCTTAGGGAATATCTTTTTGGCAACTACTGGGGCAGAAGCGCTTTATTCTGACTTAGGACATGTCGGAAAACGAAATATTCATTTGAGTTGGCCGTATATCAAAGTCTGCTTAGTATTGAATTATTTTGGACAAGCAGCATGGCTGATCAATGTATATCAAAATCCTGAAACACAAGCAATCGAGAATTTAAATCCATTTTTCCAAATGATGCCAGCAAGTTTTACAGTGATAGGCGTCGGCTTTGCAACGGTTGCCGCAGTCATTGCTTCGCAAGCTTTGATTACAGGTTCATTTACGTTAGTATCTGAAGCAATCAAACTAAAATTATTACCTCGATTGAAAATCATGTATCCTGGAAGCAGTATTGGACAAATGTATATTCCCGCAGTGAATTTGATTTTATGGATTGCTTGTTCACTCGTTGTCGTCACTTTTAGAACCTCGCATCATATGGAAGCTGCTTATGGACTGTCCATTACCGTGACGATGTTGATGACGACTGCATTGCTTTATTTCTACCTGCTTCAAAGTGGGTATTCAAAATGGTTGGCGCATACGATCACCTTTTTCTTTGGTGTGATCGAAGTTGTCTTCTTTATTTCCAGCGTCGTGAAATTTTTCCACGGTGGTTTTGTGGCTGTTTTGATCGCTTTAGCTATTCTGGCAGTGATGTTTATTTGGGAACAAGGGAATATCATTCGTGAATCGGTCGCAGAAGAAGTGGAATTAAAAGAGTACATTCCACAGCTTAGAGAATTGAAAGACGATAAGACGTTACCAATGTATCAAACAAACGTGGTCTTCTTAGTGCCGGATATGGCAGATGGGAAGGTCGGTCGTCAGTTTGTGTATTCCATTTTAGACAAACGGCCAAAGCGGGCGAAGGCTTATTGGTTTGTACATGTAGAAGTAACTGATGAACCCTATACGAAAGAGTATCAAGTGGATATGATGGGAACTGACTTTGTTGTTCAAGTGAATCTGTTCTTAGGCTTCCGTGTTCAACAAGAAATCAATGTCTACGTTCGCCAAATCATCCACGATTTAATGAAACAAGGACGTTTACCAAAACAACCACAGACGTATTCATTGACTCCAGGAAGAGAAGTTGGCGATTTCCAATTCATCTTGATCGACGAAGTGGTTTCAAATGTAACGACTCTTGGAAAATGGGAACGCCAAATCATGCAAGCCAAACTTGCCATCAAGAAAATCGCTACGACACCAGAAACTTGGTTTGGTTTAGAGTACAGTGAAGTCAAACATGAAACAGTACCATTGCTGATTGGTGGGACTAGAAAAACATGGTTGAAAGAACGAAAAAATAAATAGATAAAGAGTTAGATTGTACTCTACTTATACTAGTACTGAGAAGAGGAGTTGCGACAATAACTCCTCTTTGACAGCGCTGTTTAAAAGAACAGTGGTATAAATCTAAATATCTCTAAAAAGAAGTAGCCAGTCCCTGTTAAAGTGACGGCTATTTCTTTTTGTCGTCTCTAAGCAATGCTACCACCAACGTGATCAGGGCAATGGTAAACATACCAAAGCTGAGCATCAATTTAGACTGAATGCCCAACTGACAGAGGATCTTCCCTAGAACTTCATCTAGTAAGCATGTCGATAGTATGCTATACTAAACGTGAAAAGAGGAGTTGCGCTAACAACTCCCCTTTGACAGCGCTGTTTAAAGAACAGTGGTATAAATCTAAATATCTCTAAAAAGAAATAGCTAGTCCCCTGCTAAAGTGACGGCTATTTCTTTTTGTCGTTAAGCAATGCTACAACCAACGTGATCAGAGCGATGGTAAACATACCAAAGCTGAGCATCAATTGGACTGTATCGAGTGCCGACAAAAGGCGTCTCCTTTCGTAAGATTTAGAAAGTATGTGCATACGCACCACCTCGCTTTCGAAGGATAGCCACCGTCATTAAACTGTACTGTCACGTAATAGCATAGCACATGCGCACATTTTAAACCTTAATTTATAAATTTTCTTGTTATTGAATAGCTATTGAATGCTAATGACACAAGTGAATAAATCCTCCCATTATTTAGAGTGATCTAGTGGAAGAAGCAGAAATCAAAAGCCTCCTAGTTATACTCTTTTTACGAAAAGTTGTACAATTGAAATGGAAAAGTGAGGCGAAATCAATGGTACTAAATTTTGTAATATTATTTTTGATGATAGCAATCACTGCTTTTTTTGTTGCGAGTGAATTTGCTTTAGTAAAAATCAGACGTTCCCGCTTGGAGCAATTAGAAAAAGACGGTGTGAAGAACGCCAAACTAGCGTTACATGTGACCCATCATTTAGATGACTATTTATCTGCAAGTCAGTTAGGCATTACTTTGACTGGTTTGATCATTGGGTGGGTTGGTGAAGGTTCTGTGGCAGCGTTGTTAGAACCTTGGATCGGTCAACTTCCGATTGGTAGGGGAATCAGTGCAACGATCTCTGTTGCATTAGGTTTTATTCTTGTCACGTATGTCGACGTTGTCGTTGGTGAACTTTTGCCGAAAAGTTATAGTATCGTCAATACCGAACAAGTTGTTTTGTTTGTGGTTAGACCTTTACATTATTTTTATCTTGCGATGTTTCCTTTCATCTGGGTATTGAATCATTCGGCAGCAGGTTTAGGTAAACTGCTAGGAGTGAAGTTAGTATCGGAAGGAGAAGAAACACTTTCCCAAGAAGAACTAACGTTAGTTGCGCTCAATTCTTACGAGCAAGGTGAATTGACAAAAGATGAATACCAGTACTTAGAAAATGTCTTTGAGTTTGATGATACGTTGGCAAAAGACATCCAAGTGGATCGTACCTCTATGCAGGTTTTTGAGGTTTCGGATACAGTGGAACAAGCAATCAAAGAATCGATTGAACGAGGACACACGCGATACCCTGTCATCTTAGGCTCTAAAGATAATGTGTTAGGATACGTCACTTTGCCCGCTTTGATCAAACAATCGTTAGAAGATGACCAGATCACAGTCGAGTCATTGATTGAAGAGCCAATCGTGACAGCAGAAACGATCCCAATCAAAAAATTACTGACGATCATGCGAAGAAGAGGAAAGCATATAGCAATCTTAAAGGATGAATATGGCGGAACAAGTGGACTTGTCACGATCGAAGATATTTTAGAAGAAATCGTCGGTGAAATTCGAGACGAAACAGACGTTGATCAAGCGTTGATTGCAAAACAAGAAGATGGTAGTTATATTGTTTCAGGAAAATTGACCCTCGATGATTTTGAGCGTTACTTCAACCAGGATGTTCCGGAATTTGAAGAGACCAATTTTATTACTCTTGCGGGTTTTATGTCTAGCTATCAAAAAGAAATCGAGCCGGGTACAGTGATTACGATCGGACAATTCCAATTCACTGTTTTGGAGTATAATCATGCACATATTGACTATTTCAGTTTGGTGATTTTACCAACGAATCCATAGAAAAAAAGTGTTCTTCCTGATTATAGGAGGAACACTTTTTTGGATTTAATAGCTGATTTCAGCATTTTCAATTGGAAATTGTTGTTGTTCAGCATCTAATTGTTTCAAATGTTTAACCGCACGTACATAAGAGTAAAGCAAGACGGCAACAGAACCAGCCCAAGCAAGTGGTGAAGCAAGAGCAGCTCCTGGGTAGCCCCAAAGTCCAGTAAGAATGATTGCAGCGAACGAACGCATGATCAATTCCATCATACCAGCAATCGTTGGAACTTTGCTTTGTCCAAGACCTTGCAACGTGTAACGCAAGATAAACAAGATTGCTAAGATCCAGTAAAGCGAGCCATTGATATTAAAATAGGTTTGTGCCAAATCAAACACGACGGTTTCAGTTGGGCTAACAAACAAGCTCACTAATGGACGACCAAGGAAAATGACGATTGCACCAGCTAAGAAACTAAAGCCAATGCTCATGACTAATGTTTGACGGACACCTTTTAAGATACGACCATATTGTTTTGCGCCATAGTTTTGCGCAGCAAAAGTCGCCATCGCAATACCGAAGGACATCATTGGTTGAACCGCAAATTGATCGATACGACCAGCAGCAGCTTGGGCAGCAACGACATCTGTACCTAGGCTATTCAGTGCAGATTGTAATACGATTGCACCGATTGCG
This sequence comes from Enterococcus sp. DIV2371, assembly GCF_050498525.1. Classification (NCBI taxonomy): domain Bacteria; kingdom Bacillati; phylum Bacillota; class Bacilli; order Lactobacillales; family Enterococcaceae; genus Enterococcus; species Enterococcus sp. DIV2371. Next base: position 206,843 of record NZ_JBIPAJ010000001.1, read on the forward strand.
ATGATCGATGATTGAAAAGCCATTGGTAATGCCACATTCAAATGTGTACGGATCTCTTGCATATCAAACGAAAAATCTTTTTTACGTAATTGAAGCATCGGGATTTTTTTCTTGATGTAGACGACACATAATAAACTAGAAGCGACTTGTGCAATCACTGTTGCGATCGCAGCACCTTCTACACCCATACCGAAGTTGATGATAAAGACCAAATCCAAAACAACGTTGATGATCACTGCAACAATCAAAAAGAGTAAAGGTGTTCGGCTGTCACCAAGTGCGCGAATAACATTTGATAACAAATTGAAGCTGACGGCAGCGAAGATTCCCCATAGGATGATCACGATGAATGTTTGTGCTTCATCAATGATATCAGCGGGTGTTTGCATCAACTGGAGCATCGGACGAATAAATACTAAGCTAAGGACAGTTAAAATCACAGTAACGACTACACTAATCATGACACTTGCAGCAAAACTCTTTTTCAAACCACGAAAGTCCTTCGCACCATATCTTTGTGCGGTAATAATAGCTAAACCAGCTGTTAATCCTTGGGCAAAACCAATGATCAAGAAAGTTAATCCACCAGTAGCTCCTACAGCCGCAAGTGAGTTTTTCCCTAAGGTTTGTCCAACAATGATCATGTCAACCATGTTGTAGAATTGCTGGAACACATTGCCTATCAATAAAGGGACAGTAAATAGCAAAATTAGTTTGGCTGGGCTTCCTTTTGTTAAATCGCGCATCTTGTAAACTCCTTATTTCTTTTAAAATTTAGTTAGTAGTATATAGTGTTTATCCTGGGAATACCAATTAGAATATAATGATAAACGAATAGCTAAAATGCTTTATGTTTTCTGAAAATTTTCAGAATAGGTCATCATAAAACAAGCCAAGAAGTGAGTCCGAGATCAAAATCAAAGAGTCAACTACTTGGCTATCGTACAAAACAAAGGGCTTGTTTTAGTATTGTTTAATTTCACTTGGGAGAAGAATCGTTTCTCTTGTCCCATCATCGTAAGCAAATACTTGCGCAGGGTATTGAGGAGAATAAGGGAACGGTAGATCAATCCCCATCTCTACGGTACTGCCCGCTTGAGAAAAATGCAAGGTTACTTTTCCATGATTGTTCATTAAATCAAAAGCTAAAATATTATCTAACGGAATAACACCCTTAAGGTCTAAATCAATAATAAACCAGATACTATCGATCAGTTCATCTGGCAAACTTGATACCACACCTAACGATGCGTATCGATTACGGCTACTATCAAAACTTTCAAACATCGGCTTAGCCTCCTTTGTCTAAAAAACGAAATTACGAGAAGATTTTTTATTAGGATAAACGAGTCATACTTCTTGTAACGTTGGTTCATTCTAATAAACATTTTCATAAAATGCAACAATATTTGCATACTTTTTTTAAAAGTATAAGAAATTTTTAAGAGGGGATTGAAAAAGCTTGTTATATAAGGGTTTTTCACTATATATAATATACAAATAAGGGATGATAAATAGGAATATACCATTCCTGTGAGACGCTTTTTGAAGTGAAATAAAAAACGAAGCTATGACGTTTGCCACAGCTTCGTTTATTAATGGGCGTTTATTCTTCTGTTGAACCGATGACTTCTGGTTCTACTGCTTCGCCAGTTGTTTCTTCTTCTTCCGTTGGTGCAACAACTGCGGCGATTTGTTCTTCTCCGTCAGTAATGATCGTGTAGGCATCATCTTTCGGTAGATCCGCTACAGTGATCGAGTCACCTAATGCTAAATCAGTGATATCTACTTCAATGTTTTCTGGTAATTGATCTGGCGTAGCAGAAACAATCACAGTATATAGGTTTTGAGCCAATACACCACCAGATTTCACACCAGTAGATTCGCCGACAAGGACAACTTCTGTTTCAACTTCTGTTTCTTCTTTCATGTTCACAGATAGGAACTCCACGTGTTCTAGTTGGTTGGTAAATGTGTTTGATTGGATCTTGTGAACAAGTGTGTTGACTTTCTTTCCATCAACATCCATTGTGATCACAGTATTTGCGGCATTCTCACGCAATACTTTACTAAACGTAGCACTATCAAATGAGATTGGTGTGCTTTCCACGTTGTAACCATAAACGATTGCAGGCACTTTTCCTTCGTGACGCAATTTGTTTCTCAATGAACGGGGACGTACTTCTCTTTTACTTACTTCTAATGATACTGACATAACCAAATTCCTCCTTAAAATGTGACTGTCTGCTTTGGTGTCAGACAGATTTTATTTAAGTGAATGTCACATGGTCTCTTGCACATTATCAGGTAGCGCGAAAAAACGCAAAAAGACAGATGCGCGCATCTGCCTTTAAAAAGTCAGGATTCAACTTTTCTCCACCAGGTCATTACGCTGTGTATGAGAAATCCAATTCACTTTACTCTTTAACCGTAACGCGAATCTTTGAGTAAGTCAAGGGAACTACTCAACGTTCCTATTTTGCATGCTGTCCGATTCGGGTTATAATGCTTAGTAGTTAGGAAAGGAAACAACTATGCGGTTAGATAAATTAATAGAAAAAGAATTAGAAACATCACGCAAAGAGATGAAACGACTCTTTGCAATGAAACTCGTTCGTATCGATGGCGAAATAGAGCAGAAACAGAATCGAAACGTCGATAGCTTACTTCATCGCATCGAAGTAGATGGTGTAAGGTTGCACACAAATGAAGTATATTTTATGCTGAATAAACCTAAACGAGCTGTAACAGCAGTGACAGACATTCACAAAACGACCGTTATCGATTTGTTGGCTTCAGCCGATCGCACACAACCTTTGTACCCAGTTGGGCGATTAGATCGAGATACAACAGGTTTATCGTTGATCACTTCCAATGGCCAATTAGGTTATGAAATGTTGTTGCCTGATAAAAAAGTACAGAAAACATATGTAGCAGTTGTCAATGAACAAGTGACAGAAGCTGATCAAATTGCTTTTGAAAAAGGAGTTGTTTTTGATGGTGGTTATCAATGCTTACCTGCACATTTAGAGATCCTTGACGCGCAACATAAAAAAAGTATTGTACGACTGACGATCCAAGAGGGAAAATTCCATCAAGTGAAAAAGATGTTTTTAGCTTGTGGAAAAAAAGTCACTGCATTGCAACGAATCAGCATGGGCCCCTTACAACTAGATCCACATTTAGCTGAAGGATCTTATCGCTCATTGACGTTAGACGAACTAAAAAAATTAAAAAAATATTTTAAATAGTAATAATCGTGAATTGATCGTTCATTCAATGAATTTGTTTTACACTCCTATTAGGAGTAAAATAGGAGTGAGAGGTGATGTTCTATGTCTGAAATCAAAGAAAAAGATAAAACCAACGAAAAAAAGAAAGTCCAAGTGAATATCAATAAGAATCTAGCTACTGACGTCGAAAGCATTTTAGATTCATTAGGAGTAAATCCATCAATCTTAATCACTGCTTTATATAAAAGGGTAGCAGCCAGAGGAGAAATTCCATTTGATTTATCTTTAACAAGTAAAGAGAAAGCTGAACTGCAGTTAATGAGAGTTGCGGAAGAGTCTGTTGAAACTAATCCGCCAGAAAATAGCGGTGACCACGAAGATCTAGTGTCATGGATGAGAGATCTAGATGAATAGTCATGACGTGTTCTTGATCTATATTCCTTTTAACGATGGCAGTGGAGGGAAAACTCGTCCTGCTATTGCTATCCGTCTTCGAAGCAGAGATTCATTCTTGATTCTTCCTATTACAAGTAAATATGAGAATAAATCAAAGGCGATCAAAAAGCGATATTATGAAATAAAAGACTTAGATTCTGCAGGATTAAACAAGAAATCTTGGGTAGATACAGGAAACCGATTTGAATTGAAGAGTAATTTCAATCCCTACAGAGTCATTGGACATTTCTCAGAAGAAGATGTTATTGGACTTTCTAAAATGATTTAGAGTCATTTAATAAGCAAGTGTACAGTCGGCGGTTCTAAGGCACTTGTTTATTTCTTTTATAGATAAACAATCAACAACCTACGAAAATGCAAATAAACTAAACATTAAAATAGAAGAAATAGGAGAATCAGATGAAATATCATACATTATTATTTGACGTAGATGATACGTTATTAGATTTTCAACAAACGGAAGCAGAAGCGTTGCATCAACTGTTTGCTGAACAAGGCATTGAACTGACACCGGAGATCAGAACGAGTTATAAAGCATTGAATCACCATTTATGGCGTGAATTCGAAAAGGGGCAGATGACAAGAGATGAAGTAACTGGAAATCGCTTTGGACTATTGTTCCAACAGTTTGGCAAAACGGTCGATAGCCAAGCAATGGATCAGCGTTATCGTCATTATTTGAATCTCGGCCATCACTGGATTCCTGGTAGCCATGAGTTACTGGAAGCAGTGTCAAATGAAGCGGAGCTTTATATTGTGACGAATGGAGTTTCTCAAACGCAACATCGACGATTGACTGATGCGCGAATGATCCATTACTTCAAAGAAATTTTTGTTTCAGAAGCGATTGGTGCACAAAAACCAATGAAGGCCTTCTTCGATCACGTATTTACAAATATTCCTAAACTGGACAAAGAGCGAACGGTCATTATCGGTGATTCACTGACTTCGGATATCAAAGGTGGAAATGAAGCAGGAATCGATACGATTTGGTTCAATAAAAATCGATTACCTGAAATGCCGGAGATCCAGCCGACACATCGTATCGATTCTTTAGAAGAACTTTATCCACTATTGGAAATCCCACTTCATTAATTTTCAGAAAAATAGTGCATTTTCCTTTTTTTTCGCTATAATAGATTAGAATGAAAAAACGGATATGAAAGAGGTTTTAGTCAATGACAAAAAGCAAGCCAATTATCATTGGTGTGACGGGCGGATCGGGAAGCGGAAAGACAAGCGTCAGCCGAGGGATTTTTAGTCACTTTCCAGACCACTCCATCATGATGCTTGAACAAGATTCTTATTATAAAGATCAAAGTCATTTAAGCTTTGAAGAACGGTTGAATACAAACTACGATCATCCTTTTGCCTTTGATAATGAACTGCTGATCCAGCACGTTGAAAAACTACTGAACTATGAAGCCATTGAAAAACCAGTCTATGATTATGTTGCCCATACAAGAAGTCAAGCAACGATCATTCAAGAACCAAAAGAAGTCATTATTTTGGAAGGTATCTTGATTTTAGAAGACGAACGTTTACGTGATTTGATGGATATCAAGATCTATGTAGATACAGACGATGACATTCGGATCATTCGCCGGATCAAACGTGACATGGAAGAGCGTGGACGTACGTTAGATTCTGTGATCGAGCAATATTTAACAGTCGTTAAGCCGATGTATCATCAATTTATTGAACCAACAAAACGCTATGCTGATATCATCGTGCCAGAAGGTGGCGAAAATCACGTGGCCATCGATTTGATCACGACGAAAGTTGCTAGTTTTTTGAATCACCAGTAAAACGAGCAGTTGAGAGGGCTGTAGCATGAGTGACGGTCTACTAAAACCGAATCAACAGGGTTTCATAAGTAACTACTGAGGGAATAAGCTGTAGAATCTGAGGATATGAGGGATATTTTCGGATTTTATAGCTTATTTCTCGCAGCTAGGCACAGTTACCTCTGCCCGCTAACTGTTCTTTTTATGAAATAAGGAAAAAATGAAAAGTGTAGGAGAAACATATGACTGAGAAAAAAACATGGGTACATAGAGCCATCCAATTCGCACCACTCCTTGGTTTAAGTATATTTTTCATATTGATCATTTATGGGTATCGCCATGGCATCTTCCAATCGGCAGATTCGTTACAACAATTCATGCAACAGTTTGGGAGACATGCGGTCATCTTATTTATCGTCATCCAGATCATTCAAGTCGTTATCCCGATTCTACCGGGAGGGATTTCTTCCGTGGCTGGAATGTTGATGTTTGGCAATGCTTTTGGGTTGCTGTATAGTTGTATTGGCTTGATCATCGGTGAAGCAATTGGTTTTTTGTTCGTGCGTTATTATGGGACGAGTTTTGTCCGTTTCATCTTATCGCCAAAAAAATTCCAGAAATTTGAGCAGTTAGTCGCTGATAAAACGCAAAATATCAAAAAAGTATTGGTCGTCACCTTACTTTTACCTTTCGCGCCAGATGATTTGATTTGTCTTGTCGCAGGGTTGACGAAGCTCTCATTTAAAGAATACATGCAAATCATTATTCTTTTAAAACCTTGGTCTGTCGCTGCTTACAGTATGATCATGTTGTTTTTGTTCCAACAGGCACAAGGGCATTTTTAGTTCATTGATTGGGGGGATAACATGTTGGAGAAAGTCGCAGTGACTGAGAAAGAACTAGATGAACTCGTCGCAGTCATCCATGAAGTATGGCCCGAAGCGTTCACGCCGATCATCGGTCAAAGACAAGTCGCTTATATGTTGGAGACTTATCAATCGAAAGAACAGATCGAAAAGGAATGTGCTGCAGGGGTCAGCTACTTCTTATTGAAATTAGCTGGACGAACCGTTGGCTACACTGCGTATGAAAAGATAGCTTCTTCAATCTATTTGAGTAAGCTCTACATTCTACAAGACGTACGTGGAAAAGGCTTGACATCTGAAGTCTTTCGTTGGTACGAACAACTAGCTAGAGAAACAGAGGCACAAGAGATTTTTTTACGTGTCAATCAAGACAATCGACAAGCAATTGCGGTCTATCAACATCAAGGGTTTGTCATTGAAGAAGAATTGATCTCAGACATCGGTGAAGGATTTCAAATGGTCGATTATAAAATGAAAAAAAGGCTCGCATAAACTGATTGAGTGTGTTAAAGTATACGTTATGCGACGGGTCGAGAAGATCTCTGAATGATAGAGGTCTAATTGATTTTGGCGGCACATGATCTGCGGATCACCTACCGGATGTAGGCGTGCTGGACAAGACTTTTGTGGAGAAGGGCTTGTCTGTCTGATTCTTCAGGCACCAGTGAGGTCTGGGCAGAAATGCTCAACCTCAAAGAAAAAGCAGGGATTCCCCAAGTTTGCTAGTCAAATTTTGAGGAGTTCCTGCTTTTTTGATTTGGAGAGAGAATGGGGAGATGTGGGGTTCTGGCTGCCTTGCTCCTATGGTATAATCAAATTTGTACCCATAGACCTAAGAGAGTGTCTATAGAGATGATGTGTTGACATGGAAAATACCCCATGTTTGATGCGTAAGGAGTTTTTATATGATTGATAAAATCAAGCGATTTGTGCGGAATTTTACACAAACGACGCCTTTTATTTTGAGTAATACGGTCATCTTAGTACCGTATCTTTTATTTTTAAGCTTGAGTGACGGGAATCAATGGTTGTCGATTTTACCGTTTACTTTATTTTATACATTTCGGATGACAGGATTGTTTTTAGTGAATAGCATCCGCTTTGGTCTAGATAGTTATACCTTGTTGATGATTTCATTATTGACAGGTGGGGCAGGTTCGTTGATCGGGATTTTTGGTGTCCTCTATTTCCCACTGTATTATTTATCGAGTGTGCTTTTAGGGCTTAGTGCGGCATGGTTGGTACCAACAAATATGACGGTGAATTACCATGAAAAACAACAGGGATTCACGAACATGTCAGCAAACAAATTCCCTTTTGCGATCCTTTTATTGCTTGTTTTGTTTCGATCGATCGAGCTACCTGGCTCGACACAAGTCGTGATGACATTAGCGCTTTATACATTGTTTTATATTATGGCGTATCATACGGTCAGTCATTATCCACGCTATGAATTAGATTTTAAAGAGCTAAAGTCAAATGTGGTAGTTACAAAGGAACTTCTTTTATTTATTGGCTTTTTTGTATTGTTGTTTCTTTTGAGAAATGCTCGTTTGTTGATTGATCCTGCACTATTTGATGTGGCAATCTATGGGTTTATGCTGCTGTTTCTCTTTGCGGCGTTCTATCTAGGGAGAGCAAGGAAGCGGTGGAAACTACCTACTTGGTTGAATAGCTTTACTTTTTTGAATGGTATGTTAGGTAATTTTCTCTTTTTATTTGGCACACTTTATATCGGTCGTGTACATGGCTTTGATTATCTAGGTGTGTATATGTATTTGCCTTATATTGCAGGGATGGTATTAGCCAAAATCATTGGAAAACAGCTCATCGGGATTCCAACGATCGATCCTGTACTCGTTCAACTGGCGGGTTTGTTCAGTTCATTGCTGATTCTGTTGCTTCCGCAAATCGGCTTTGTGGTCGGTTTATTCTTACTAAGCTTCTGGCACGCGGTAGTAGGCAGTTGGTTGAATCGTACGTATTATGAGATCGATACGTCAATACCGATGGATAATCGTGTGATCACGAAGTTTACGACACAAAATAAAGGAAGTGTGACCCATCAATTCTTGTTGATGTCACTGATGCTAATGATGGCCCAATGGCTGGATAAACCTGTGAGTGTATTGCTCCAGCTGACTGGCAGACTTAGCGTACCAAAAACGATGATCCAATTGTTAGTCTACGTAAAATGGATCAATGTCGGTGTATTGCTCGTAGGAGTAATAGCTGTTTATCTTTTGTGGAGGAAAGAACATGCGAAAAATATTCATTGATGGTGATGGCTCTCCAGTGAAAAATGATGTGATTGAAATCGCCGCATTATTTCAACTAGAAGTAATGATCGTCACAAGTGTGGATCACTATACAAATAAAGAGTATCCGGATCATGTGCAGTTTGTCTACGTCGATAAAGGAGCAGACAGTGCCGATTATAAAATTGTCGGACTGATCAAAAAAGGCGATTTTTTGGTTACTCAAGACTATGGCTTAGCTTCACTGGTCTTACCTAAAGGTGTTCGAGTGTTTCATCAATCAGGGAAAGAGTTTGATACAACGAACATTGACGGGCTACTAGAGCAACGGTATCAAAGCAGTAAGTTGAGAAAAGCTGGTATCCGCACAAAAGGACCGAAACCTTTTACTAACGAAGACCATCAACGGTTCAAAGAAGCGTTGATCCGAGCGCTTGAAGAAATAGGAATAGAGTAATTGTCAGTGAACATTGTTTCTAATTAAATAGAAGCAGTGTTCACTTTTTTTATTACTAGATGAAGTGCGATATCTTTGATTGATTCTATAACAAGGGATATAATTATGAAGATTATTTAATTATATAATCATATGTTTTTAACCAAAAAGAAAGGAGTGCAGAAAATGAAACATGTAAAGGCGTTGGTGGTAAAAGCAATCATGATCTGGGCGATTCTATGGATCGTACTAACAGGACTTTATGGTGTTAGCTTTATGGATTCAACGATTGTCGGAGTGATCATTGTTGTAATGATCTATGTATTAGGTGATCTGCTGATTTTGAGAAAAGTAGGAAATATCGCAGCTACAATTGCAGATGCTGGTTCAGCTGCAGTCATTCTATGGTTATATCTTTATTTCATGAACGATATGGCGGATATTTGGATGAAAGTGTTAGTGCCTGCGTTATTGATCGGAATTGCTGAATGGTTCTTCCATAAGTGGTTGTTATCGCAAAGAATCGTACCTGATGAACGAAAGATGAAATAAAAACGTGAATGAGAAGATATTAAAAGTTTGAAAATAAATATTGGAATAAGGGATATCGACTAAAACAGGAATGGTCTCGTTACCCTTTACTCTAAACAGCAAAAAGTGAGCGACAACATCCGAAAATATGGAATTATTTTCAGATGTCGTCGCTTATTTTCGCCTTTTTTTATAATACTTGATCAGCGTATCGATCGCTAAAAAGAGGATGACTACCGCTGCGATCGTATAGGTGAATATACCTAGCAGTGTAATAAAATTGATTTGGTCGTCTGGTGCAGCTTGGACGAGAAGCGAAGAACCGACGATCAATGCAGCGAGTATCACACCGAAGACTAAGCGGTTCACCATACTTTCGATCCGGCTCATCAGTTGATCTTGTTTCTTTAACTCCAAGTTGATTTTACCTTGTCCAGAACGCCAAGTTTCAAGGAGATGGTGCACTTGTTGCGGGATTTTTGGGACAGTCTTGACGCCTTCTAAGAAGTCCAAGCCGGCTTGTTTCAATGTATCTTCAACGGATAAATGTGCTAAGAAATACCGTTGTGCAAAAGGTGTAGCCACTTCCATCAAAGAAACTTCTGGATCAAGGACACGGATCACGCCTTCTAAGGTACTGAAAGCTTTGAGTAATAACGTGATATCACGATCGATTTGTAAGTTGTTTTGATGACAGATGGCTACGATTTGTGAAAAGACTTCTTGTAAGTCTATTTCTTCGATCGGCAGGTCCAGATATTGTGTCAAAAAGTTAGCAAGTTGTTGATGAAACTCACTTTCATCAAATGGTCCTTCTTGTTGGCATAAGTTGACGACGGCTTTTTCGATTCGGTAAATATCTCGCGTATAAATGGCAAGAACGACTTCCATTAGTTTTTGTCGTAGTGAGCCGGAAAGACTACCCATCATCCCGAAATCAATATAACTGATCGTATATGGTTGCAACGGTTCAGTGACAGTGGAACTGGTTTTGAGCGAAAGAGTACCTAACTGTTTTTGGTGTTCTTTCGTCGTTGTTGCGACATTGTCTGAAAGCGCCTCTGAAGGTAGAGGATGGAATAACAAATTGCCGGGATGTGGGTCGGCATGAAAAAAGCCATCATCAAAGATTTGCTTCATAAAATGCTCGATCAATCGTTTGGCGACTTGCTGTTTCAGTTGTGTATTAGAAAGTGGCGCGATGAGGGGTGTGTCCGTTTCTTCTAGGTTCATCAATTGGTTGAAATTCTTTCCAGCCATCTCTTCCATCACAATGACTTTTTTTGTGCAGAGAGATTCATAGATCTTAGGAGATCGAACTTCATACCAATGATTGTTTAGTTGATAGAAACGTGCGCCATTTTGACTTTCTTTGTAGAAATCTAATTCGTTGGTCAACGAACGTTTGACTTCTTGCAAGACACCTTTCAAATCGATCACGCTTGTCTCAGGAATATATTTGATCAAAGGGATCGCCCGTTCAAATAACTGCAAGTCCATCATGATTTCTTCCGCAATATTCGGATGTTGGACTTTTACGACGACGGCATCGCCATTTTTTAGGATGGCACGATGCGCTTGCCCCATTGAAGCAGAAGCAAAAGGTGTTTTATTAAAACCATCAAAAATCGTATCTAAGGGTGTGTCTAATTCCTGTTCGATTGTTTTTTTTGTCGTGACAAAAGGGTCGCTTGGCACGTTGTCTTGCAATGTTTTAAATGTCTTAGTAAACTCAGCAGAGAGTAAATCATCACGTACAGAAAGCATTTGCCCGATTTTGATAAAAGTTGATCCAAGCTCTTCGAATGCTTTTTTGACTTGTTTAGGATTTTTTTGCTGGATCAGATTAGGCAGGACATTTTCTTTGATGAATACTTGAATGATCTCTGTTAAGCGGCTTCGAGAAGTAGTTTTAGTCATCATCATGCCTCCTTTTCCTTATCATAACTGTTAGGGAAAAAAGCGACAACTATTCCGCTGTTTCTCGGATAAAATGACAAGTACCTCACCTTTTTTCAAATAAGCTGTTTGCATCTTTTGTTTTTGTGCTAAAATATGAAGTAAAAATGAATGATATCGAATACAGGAGGAAAATCTTTTGAAGATTACTTTATTATATGGTGGACGCAGTGCGGAACACGAAGTTTCGATTCTTTCAGCGTTCTCCGTTTTAAATGCTATTTATTATGCTTATTATCAAGTACAGCTCGTATTTATTAGTAAAGACGGACAGTGGGTCAAAGGCCCCTTATTAACTGAAAAACCCGCAAGTGAAGAGGAGTTGCACTTGACATGGGATCCTAGTGGGAAAATGACAGAAGGATTTACCGGAACCGTCATCAATCCAGGAGAAATCAAAGAAGAAGGCGCCATCGTTTTCCCAGTTCTTCATGGACCAAATGGCGAAGACGGAACGATCCAAGGTTTCTTAGAAACTTTGAATATGCCTTATGTCGGTGCGGGGGTGTTGACGAGTGCTTGTGCCATGGATAAGATCATGACAAAATATATTTTACAAGCAGCCGGTGTGCCGCAAGTACCGTATGTTCCAGTCTTGAAGAACCAATGGAAAGAAAATCCTAAAAAAGTGTTTGACCAATGTGAGGGCTCATTGCTTTACCCAATGTTCGTCAAACCAGCTAATATGGGATCAAGTGTTGGAATCACTAAAGCTGAAACTCGAGAAGAATTGCAGAATGCTTTAGCAACAGCTTACCAATACGATTCACGTGCCATCGTTGAACAAGGAATCGAAGCGCGCGAGATCGAAGTCGCTGTGTTAGGAAATGAAGATGTCCGCACGACGTTACCTGGTGAAGTAGTGAAAGACGTGGCTTTTTACGATTACGACGCAAAATACATTAATAATCGAATCGAGATGCAGATTCCAGCTGAGGTACCAGAAGAAGTCCACCAAAAAGCACAAGAGTACGCAAAATTAGCTTACACGATGTTAGGCGGAAGTGGCTTGAGCCGATGCGATTTCTTCTTAACGAATAAAAATGAGTTATTCCTTAATGAATTGAATTCAATGCCTGGATTTACAGCGTTCAGCATGTACCCATTATTATGGGAAAATATGGGCTTGCAATACGGGGACTTGATTGAAGAATTGATTCAATTAGGCTTGAACCGTTACAATCAAAGACAAAGTTTCTTTGAATAGTTTAAACGTAATCAACACAAGCATGAACGAAATGAAGTAGTGTGTCTATCAAAACAAAGGTTGTGAATGATCATCGGGTACTGATTGAAAGCGAAAGATTTTTACTGTTCGACGCTATCGGTATGGGCGATCTTCACAACTTTTTTTGTTTCGATGCATATACGTCTGCTTATCTAAATCGAAAGGATAGAGAATCGATGAACATTACAATACAAGAAGCTGCCCAAGCAGTTGGAAGTCATCATGACTCAAGTCAATTGATCACAGGAGTAGAATTTGATAGTCGAAAAATCACAGAAGGGAATCTATTTGTTCCTTTAGCCGGTGCAAGAGATGGCCATGAGTTTATTGAACAAGCAATTGCAAATGGAGCAGTCGCAACGTTTTGGAGTTGGGAAGTCGAGAAGGCACCTGAAGGCATTGCAATCATATCAGTCTCTGATCCTTTAAAAGCGATGCAAGAGCTGGCGCAATATTACTTGAAAAAAGTTGGCGCAGACGTTGTGGCTGTGACCGGCAGTAATGGTAAGACAACTACAAAGGATCTAACTGCTTCTGTTTTGGCACAAGGCTATAAAACCTATAAGACACAAGGAAATTACAATAATAATATCGGCATGCCTTATACAATCTTGCACATGCCACAAGATACTGAAAAGATCGTCTTAGAAATGGGGATGGATCATGCCAATGAAATTACTGAACTTTCTTTGTTGGCACAACCTAAAGTCGCAGCAATCACGATGATTGGTGAAGCTCATATTGAAAATCTAGGCTCACGTGAAGGGATTGCTCAAGCGAAAATGGAGATTGCTGATGGTTTATTGCCAGACGGTTTATTGCTCGTACCGAATAATGAACCATTGTTAGAGCCGCTTCTAGCACCGTTGACACAGAAAATCAAAACATTTGGGATTGAAGAAGGCGACATCTCTGCACAAGAAATCACAGAAGAAAAGCAACAGACAACGTTTATCGTTGAAGGCGAATCATTCACGATTCCATTACCTGGCAGCTATAATGTGACGAATGCACTGATTGCCTATGCGATCGGACAGTTTTTTGAGTTGTCTCTGCCAGCAATCCGTCGAGGACTGGCAACTGTCTCAGTGACACAAAACCGAACAGAATGGTTAACAGCTGGAAATGGCGCTGCTATTTTAAGTGATGTCTACAATGCGAACCCAACGGCAATGGGGTTAGTCCTAGACACTGTTGCAAACATTCCAGCCACAGGAAGAAAACTTGCTGTCTTAGCAGATATGTTGGAGCTAGGCGCAGAATCATCACGCATGCATGCATCAATGAGTGAACATATTTCTTCAGATGTGTTCTCAATGATCTTTTTGTATGGAAAAGAGATGCAAGCACTAAAAGATGTGTTGGCGCAAAAATATCCTGACTTGCCGGTTTACCACACAGAAGAAAACAAAGAACAATTGATTGCAGAAATCGTTGCAGAAATCCAACCGGACGACACCATCGTATTGAAAGGCAGCAATAGTATGGGCTTGATTGAAGTCGTTGAACGACTACAAGAAATGAAATAAAAACTGTAAACTTGCAGAAAACAATAAATTATGCTAGAATAACCTATTGCCGAAAGATGAAGAGAAATTGGACTGGCTTGAAGATGAATGTGAAGCCAGATGTCATAACAATGATAAAGCTGAACGCGACCCGTTTGGCTTTTCTAATGCCTAAACTTCGCAAAGTGATTTTTCGGTGGTGCCACAGGGGCTAAGAATGGATGGGAAACGTGCGTGGCCACTGTCAAAAGAAACAGACACTTTGACCGAACAAGAGACGGGGTAGCAATTTATCGCTACATCCTCAGTTAACAACCATATAGGAGGATTCATTTGAAATTTAAAGAACTAGAATTATCACCAGAATTATTAAAATCAGTAGAGCGTGCAGGATTTGAAGAAGCGACACCGATCCAATCAGAAACGATTCCACTTGCCTTAGAAGGTAAAGATGTGATTGGACAAGCACAAACAGGAACAGGTAAAACTGCTGCATTTGGCTTACCGATGTTAGAAAAAATCGATGCAAGTCGTCAAGAATTACAAGGATTAGTTATTGCTCCAACACGTGAATTAGCGATCCAAACACAAGAAGAACTTTATCGTCTAGGACGTGACAAACGTGTCCGTGTCCAAGCAGTTTATGGTGGTGCTGATATTGGTCGCCAAATCCGTGGATTGAAAGACCGCCCACATATCGTTGTTGGTACACCAGGTCGTATGTTAGACCATATCAACCGTCACACATTGAAACTTGGAACTGTTGAAACATTAGTTTTAGATGAAGCAGATGAAATGCTTAATATGGGCTTCTTAGAAGATATCGAAAGTATCATCTCTAAAGTGCCAGAACAACGTCAAACACTATTGTTCTCAGCAACAATGCCACCAGCAATCAAAAATATCGGTGTGAAATTCATGAAAGATCCAACACACGTGAAAATCAAAACCAAAGAAATGACTGCTGACTTGATCGATCAGTACTACGTTCGTGCAAAAGAATACGAAAAATTTGATATCATGACTCGCTTATTAGATGTACAAACACCAGAGTTAACAATTGTCTTTGGTCGTACAAAACGTCGTGTGGATGAATTAGCACGTGGGCTAGAAGCTCGCGGTTATCGTGCAGAAGGTATCCATGGCGACCTTTCCCAACAAAAACGTATGAGCGTGTTACGTTCATTCAAGAGTGGTCATTTAGATATTTTAGTTGCTACAGACGTAGCCGCACGTGGTTTAGATATCTCAGGAGTGACTCACGTTTATAACTACGATATCCCTCAAGACCCAGAAAGCTATGTTCACCGTATCGGTCGTACTGGCCGTGCAGGTAAAGGCGGTATGTCAGTAACTTTCGTTACACCAAACGAAATGGGTTACTTACACGTCATCGAAAACTTAACGAAAAAACGTATGACGACATTACGTCCACCGACTGAAAAAGAAGCATTCAAAGGACAACTAGGCGCTGCCGTTGAACAAATCGAAGAAAAACTTGAAGAGAATGGCTTAGATAAATATCTGCAAACTGCGGATAAATTATTGGAAGAATACTCTGCACAAGATTTAGTCGCTTTATTATTAAAGACAACAGCCAAAGATCCATCAGATGCGACACCAGTAAAAATCACACCAGAACGTCCATTACCAATGCAGAAAAAAGGCTACAACAAAAATGGTAAACGTGGTGGAGGTGGCGGAAACAACCGCAATCGCCGTGACAATGGCAACTACCGAGGCAACAAAAATTCAAAAGGCAGCGGTAGCTACAGCAAAAACCACAACAAGCAAAAAGATAACGGTGGTAAACGCTCAAATGATAAAAAACGTGGTTTCGTGATCCGCACGAACAACGACTAATCCGCTTATAAAGTAGTTGTTCCGTAAAGGATACAACCTGAACTAGCCCGTAAGATCCCAAAATAGCTTGCCTAATTTTTGGTTCTTATGGGCTTTTTTTACATATCGTTTGTGCGGGATGAGAGAATGACAAAAAACGAATAGCTCACTTTTTTAGTGCATAAAGAAATATAAGATAAAGAGAAAAAGTCTATGTACAGCAAGGGATACAAGATAGTTTTATATGGGATTTTGTTCCATTTTTCGATTTATAGATAGTTTTTTAATAACTTTAGCGAAAATGTTATTTAAAAAAATAAAACAATTGATTTTTTAAGAGAATCGTATCGAATTGTTGTTTTTTTTGTTTATTAAGTAAAAATAATTTCTTTTTTTATACGTGATTCATGGTAAATTAGAATAAATGCCAATAAATCGATTATAGAAATGGCTGAAGGCAGAAAATATTTGTATATCAGCTATTTTTCTAATCGTCCTTTTCTTTTTTTTGAAAAATGTTCGTAAAAAAATGGCTGAAGGTACTGGCGCTTATTTTTTTAAGACAGCGATTTTTTTGTGTCGATTCTCAATGAGTTTTTATGAAAGGAATTGCAGAAGTTGGTTTCGTATAAGAAACAACTTTCATTTTTGTTATTTCTAGACTTATTGGTGGTAAATTGTCTAAAATTTGGTAGAATTAGAGTGTTCTAAAATTTTTTGAAAAGAGAATCGTGTATGATAAAAGGGATTGGAATTGACGCAGTTGAACTGTCGAGGATTGCTACGATCATCAAAGAAAAGCAAAACTTTATTGATCGCGTACTGACACCAAGTGAAATCGAAGTGTTTCGTTTGCTGCCGTTTCATCGTCAGGTTGAATTTTTAGGCGGTCGTTATGCATGTAAAGAAGCTTTTTCAAAGGCTTGGGGAACAGGGATCGGTAAAGTTACCTTTCAAGAGATCGAAATTTTAAAAAATGAATCAGGACAACCAATTGTCACGAAATCTCCACATGAAGGAGCAGTCTGGGTCAGCATTACACATACAGATGAGTTAGCTTTTGCACAGATTATTTTAGAAGACTAGAAAGAAGGAAGAACAATGGTCATTGCTTGGCATCGTCCGACAAAAGCAATTATACATAAACAGGCAATTACAGAAAATGTAGCAAATGAAGTTGCACGCTTAAATGGGAAAGAATTGTTTGCTGTCGTAAAAGCAGATGGTTACGGTCATGGCGCAGTCGAAACAGCAGAAGCTGCGGAAAAAGGTGGAGCTACTGGTTTTTGCGTAGCTACTTTAGATGAGGGGATCGAGCTGAGAGAGGCAGGGTTCACACAACCTATTCTTGTATTGAATATGATTCCGATCGATGCGTTGACACTTGCAGTCATCCACGATCTATCCATTACTGTAGGAACCAAAGAATGGTTGCAAGCTGCAAATACTTATATGACAGAAAGACATCTAGAATATTTGTTGAAATTGCATTTGAAAGTCGATACCGGAATGGGGAGAATTGGCTTTCTCAACGTTGCAGAAGTCAATGAAGCAGTCGAAATGGTCCAAGATAGCCCAGTTTTAGAATGGGAAGGGATCTATACTCATTTTTCTACAGCAGATCAAGCAGATACAACTTATTGGGAAAAACAAAATCAAAAATTTGTTGAAATAATCGAAAGTCTACCCACTTTACCACGATATGTCCATAGCAGTAATAGTGCCACTGCATTATGGCATGAACAAGCGACGGGCAATATGATACGATATGGGGTAGCAATGTATGGATTGAATCCATCCGGTCATGCATTAGAGGAAGTCTATCCATTACAACCAGCACTTGAACTTGTTTCTGAATTGATCCAAGTGAAAGAACTGCCAGCTGGAGAAGGCGTAGGGTATGGAAAAACCTATACAACTTCAGATTCAGAATGGATCGGGACTGTTCCGATCGGCTATGCAGATGGTTGGTTACGAAAAATGCAAGGCTTCTCATTATTAGTGGAAGGCGTCTATTGTGAAATTATTGGACGAGTATGTATGGATCAATTGATGATCCGTCTACCTCATCAACTGCCAGTAGGAACGAAAGTCACGTTGATCGGAAAAAATCAACAGGCTGAAATTACGATGCAAGATGTAGCAGATCAATTGGGTACGATCCATTACGAAGTCGCGTGTGTGCTAGGTCCCCGTATACCTAGAGAATATCAAGAGTGAGGAGAGGCGTATGGTAAAAAGAGGAGATATTTATTTTGCTGATCTTTCTCCGGTGGTAGGATCAGAACAAGGTGGGACAAGACCAGTCTTAGTGATTCAGAACAACTTAGGGAATCATTTCAGTCCAACGGTCATCGTGGCAGCAATCACTGCGAAAATGGCGAAACCTAAATTGCCCACACATATAGGGATCAAAGCGACCGGAACCGGAATTGAAAGAGACTCAGTCATTTTACTTGAACAAATCAGAACGATCGATAAATCCAGATTAAAAGAAAAGGTCTGTCATTTAGAACGATCGATCATGTTAGACGTGGATCGTGCATTGAAAATCAGTATTGGAATCGAAGCACTTGTCCCAGTTTCAAAATAAAAGACAAAAACAGCACGTTCATACATATAAAATAGCACCGTGTGTTTAGTCAATCATGAGATTATGACTGAGGTATTACTTTTGGAACACCATTTATCCTGCTTTAGAGGGCATAAGACAGCGAATGTCATAATCCTTAGAAAAACAAACAAGAGGAACTTCAACGGCAAAGATCATCTTAGCGATTTATGCTGGCTGTTGTGCCTCTTTTTGCGTGCGTGATTCTTTTTGACAAATTATCATTTTCAAAGAATGATTTCGCCTTTTAAATAACTACAGTTATCTATAAAGGGGAAGAATCTATGTTTATAGGTAACCAATTTAGACAAAAAAATTGGAAACTATGGTAAGCTTTTTATAACAATTAAGTTTGCTCACGTATAGGCAAAAAATTTTATACAAGGACGACGAAACTTGATAATCAATAAGGGGAGTTTAAGTATTTATTAAGCGAGAGATAACAATATTCGGACAGTTTGATTTAACTGTCAAAAAATTAGTTACCAAGCTGAAAATAGGATTGAAAATCGTATGGTTTTCATGATAAAGTGATGCAGCTGGAACAAAAAAAGGTGATGAATATGAAATCAATAAAAAATACAATAAACTTATATGTACTTGATTGGAAACGAATTTTTAAAAATCCTGTTGCGACGCTTTTGATCATCGCAATCATGATTATTCCTTCCTTGTATGCTTGGTTCAATATCAAAGCATTATGGGACCCATATGGAAATACTGGAGAACTGCCGATTGCGGTATATAGTGCAGATAAACCTGCTGAATTTCAAGGAGAAGAAGTCGCTATCGGAAAAGAAGTACTGAAGTCGCTTCACGAAAATAAAGATCTGGGTTGGCAATTCGTTGACTCGAAGAAAGAATTGGAAGACGGCGTGCGCTCGGGAGAATATTATGCTGGTATCTATTTGCCAGAGAATTTTTCGGAGGACTTACTAAGCTTCACGAGTGGGGATATCCAAAAACCAAAAATCGAATATACAGTCAATCAAAAAATCAATGCGATTGCGCCAAAAATCACTGATAAAGGGGCAACGACGATCCAGTCACAAATCTCAAGTGAATTTATTAAGACAGCGAGTGAAACGCTACTAAAAGTATTCAATGAGATTGGCTATGACATTGACTCTAACCTCGTAAGTATCAATAAAGTAAAATCAATGATTTTATCGACAGATGAAAACTTGGATACGATCAATGGTTATACGCAACAAGTACTTGATCTACAAAAACAGTTACCTGATATTAAAAATAAGCTAGAGAAGGCAGATGAATTTGTCGCATATTTACCACAGGTGGATGAAATGGGACAAAAAGTCGTTGAGTTGAACGATAAAATGCCGGAATTAAAAGAACAAGCGAAATTGATCCTTGATTTGCAAGAAAAAATCCCAGAGATCCAAAATGCGGGACGACAAATCGCTGAAATCGATAATGATTTTGCATCAATCGAAGAAACGATGAATCAAGGAATCGAGGAAGCAAAACAAGGATTGACCATCATCCAACAAGTCCAAGACATCTTACCTGATGTGAAGAACTTAGAATCGCAAGCGCAGAATCTAGCGACTGATACGAAATCGGGTGCAGAACAACTCAAAGAAGCAGTCCCAGGAATCACGACAAGCGTGAAGACAACGTTAGATTCGATTGGGCAAGTAGCAACGACGACTAGTTCATTAGCGCAAACGATCGAAAATGCTGTGGGCGATGGACTAACAGATGAAGAAAAAGCAAATATCAATAACTTGTTAACTAATTTTATCAATGGTATTACAGCACAACTACAAGCAACGGATAAGTTGATTTCATTTTTGGAAGATCTACAAGCGAACGCTGGAAATACAAAATTACAACCACTTATTGATACGTTGAAGAGTGTAAAACCAGCATTAACTGATTTACAAAATCTTTTAACGCAATTAAACGAAGCTGTTCAGGCGGAGGATACTTCTAAAATTACTAGCCTGTTAGAAGAAGTGCAAAAAGCAGCTACTTCTGTTAACGGCTTGATCAATAGTATCAATGTTGATGAAGTCAGCACAACCGTTCAATCGATCTTGACGCAAGTGATCGATACGATCAGTACCGCGCAAGGGGCATTGAGTAAAGCGGATCAAATCGACTTTGATTCTCTATTAAGCTCGACGAAAGAGACAGTGACTAATGCGGTAGCGATATTAGAGAAATATCAACAAGAAATGCCTGCGATCGGTCAAGAGATCCATGATGCGAATACCATGTTAAATGACAATATGGAAACGATCGTGAATGGCATCAATAAAGGAGCCGACCTATACAATAATGACTTACCTGTATTACAAGAAAAACTTGGTTTAGCTGCTGATTTTATCCAGAATGATTGGCCAACGATCAAAAATGAGATCAATAGTACGATGACCACAGTCAACGATAAAATGCCGGAAGTTGAAACAGCAGTGAATGCAGCCGCAGACTTGATCACGAATGATTGGCCGAACATCAAAGTTGGCATTCAAAAAGCAGCTGATGCGATCCGTAAAGGGGAAGAAGAAGTCGATCTTGGGGAAGTCATCAAGCTCTTGAAATTAGATGCGACAAAAGAGAGTGATTTCTTTACGATGCCTGTAGAATTGCAGACAAATTCATTGTATCCAATCCCGAATAACGGATCTGCAAGTACACCGTTCTATACTGCTTTATGTTTGTGGGTAGGCGCGGTCTTGCTCTCAAGTGTTGCTACGACGGATTATTATTTAGATAAAAAAGCACGCAAAAACTATACAAAACGTGAACAGTTCGGCGCGCGCATGTTGACTTTCTTGACTATGGCAATTGCCCAAAGCTTGATCGTTACTTTAGGGAATATGTTCTTACTTGGTGTGTACGTCGTCAACCCAGTCTATAGCGTACTGTTTGCGGTGTTGATCGCTTTGTCATTTATGATGATCGTATACGTGTTAGCAGCACTGTTTGATAATGTCGGAAAAGGGATAGCGATCATCATACTTGTCCTATCGATCTCTGGTGGTGGCGGAAACTATCCAATCCAAGTGTCAGGAAAATTCTTCCAAATGATCAATCCATTCTTACCATTTACTCATGCAGTCAATCTATTGCGTGAATCGGCTGGTGGGATCTATTGGCCAAATGCGACACATGCGATTTTGATTTTAGTGGGCATCTTTATCGTGGTAGGGATCGTTGGAACAGCATCCTATCCATTTGTCAGTGAAAAAATGAAGAAATTCAAAGAAGCTGCGCATGAAAGTCGGATTTTCCATTAGAAAAAACTGCAACACTAAATTAGTTACGCATAAAGATTTTTATGGCTTGATTTAAAGCAAAGACGGGTTTAGGATAACGTTATTTTCCTAAGCTCGTCTTTCCTCTATACAAGAGCCAACAAGTGATTGATTGATGGGAAACGATTGAAAAATGAATTAAAAAAAATTGGTTATTTTCTATCGATATTTTTTCCGAATTTTGTTGACATTTAAAGGTCAAGGGCGTACTATAACATCTTGTTTACTATAAAAAAAGACACCTGTAATTCAAAGGGGAAAAGGTGTGTAAAGGAGCATAGAAATTGGATTACTTAAAAAGGTTGTTAGTAGGTAAGCCATTGAAATCGGCCGAAAACGATGACCATAAATTAACAAGGTTTGCCGCGTTAGCATTATTATCTTCTGATGCGTTGTCATCAATTGCATACGGAACAGAACAAATCGTTGTGGTACTCGTTGCGTTATCTGCTGCTGCGATCTGGTATTCATTGCCGATTGCTGCGTTTGTCATTATTCTATTGATTTCATTAACACTTTCTTATCGGCAGATCATTCACGCTTATCCACACGGTGGTGGGGCTTACGTTGTTAGTAGTGAGAACCTCGGTAAAAATGCGGGGTTGATTTCAGGCGGGTCCTTATTGATCGATTATATGCTGACTGTTGCGGTTTCCGTGTCAGCCGGTGCAGAGGCGATTACTTCGGCTATTCCTGCTCTATATGGGCATCAAGTAGCGATTTCGGTGACTATCGTCCTCTTGTTGATGATGTTGAACTTACGTGGACTGAGAGAATCAGCTTCATTCTTGCTGTTTCCAGTCTATACATTTATTCTCGTCATCTCCTTATTGATCGTTGTTGGTTTATTCAATATCGTGACTGGTGCTGTACCGTTACAAGCGACAGCTCTTCCAGGCGCAGTTGTTCCTGGAGTATCGGTAGCCTTGATTTTACGAGCATTTTCTTCTGGTTCTTCTTCATTGACTGGCGTAGAAGCAATCAGTAATGCAGTGCCGTTCTTCAAGAAGCCACGTGCGAAAAATGCAGCAATGACTTTGACGATGATGGCATTGATCTTAGGCTTCTTTTTTGTAGGGATCACGTTTATCAACTATTGGTATGGGATCGTTCCTGAAAAAGAAGTGACTGTTCTTTCTCAAATCGGTCAAGCTGTGTTTGGGCATGGAATCTTGTATTATATCTTGCAATTTGCGACAGCCTTGATTTTGGCGGTTGCAGCAAATACAGGTTTCTCTGCTTTTCCAGTTTTAGCGTATAATCTAGCAAAAGATAAATTTATGCCTCATATGTACCAAGATCGTGGAGACCGTTTAGGCTATTCGAACGGGATCATCACCCTTGCGTTAGGTTCTATCGTGCTCTTGTTTATTTTTAATGGTTCTACGGAACGATTGATTCCATTGTATTCGATCGGTGTCTTTATTCCTTTTGCGTTATCGCAAACAGGAATGGTCATCAAATGGAAGAAAGAGGGCAAAAAGTGGTTGACGAAATCCATTGCGAATATTACTGGAGCATTCATCTCTTATGCTATCATCGCAATTTTATTTGTTTACCGCTTAGGAGATATTTGGCCATTCTTCATCATCATGCCGATCGTCATGTTCGTGTTCTATAAAATCCATGATCATTACCAAAAAGTAGCGGAACAGCTCCGTTTAGAAGATGAAGTGAATTTGCATGAATATGAAGGGAATACAGTCTTGGTGCTTGTAGGAAATGTTACACGTGTAAATACGGGGGCATTGAATTATGCACGTTCAATCGGTGATTATGTCGTTGCCATGCACGTATCGTTAGATGAGGATATCGAAAAGGAAAAAGAAATCCAAGCAGAATTCAAAAAGCATTTTCCAGACGTTCGTCTTTCAATCGTCCATTCGTCTTATCGTTCGATCCAAAACCCGATTTTGCGCTATGTTGATCTAGTCAGCAAAAATGCGGCGAAACAAAATTACACGACGACAGTGTTGATTCCACAATTTGTACCAAATCGCAGATGGCAGAACATCTTGCATAATCAGACGAGTCTAAGATTACGTTTACGTCTTTCTTGGCGTGAGAATATCGTTGTAAGTACGTATAGTTATCATCTGAAAAAATAAGCACATGTGATATAGAGACAATTCTTTGACCTTAGAACAGTATTTTGGTGTTCTAAGGTCTTTTATGGTTATGTGATATTGGAGTGGGGGTTCAATTTAACCGCAAATGTATTCACGTTATATTTATTTTTTGTTTATAGTATGATGATAATAGATAGGAGGCGAAAATTATGAAGACTAGGAAACAAGGGAATGCGATTGTTTTGACTGTGCCTACTAAATTTGGTATAGAAGAGAATGTTGAGTACATTGCTGTTAAGGGGGAAGACGATACAATCACGTTTATAAAAAAGAAAAAAATATTTTTGATGAAGCATTTGAAAATGATGAAACAATTGATGCAAGTGCTGGATTTCCTGAGGATTCACTTGTAGGAAAGGAAATTATTTAATGGTATATAATATTAATGGCTATACGCCTAAACAAGGAGATTTCGTGATTATTAATTTCAATCCTAGTATAGGTAGAGAGAGTAAAAAAAGAAGACCTGCAATTGTTGTCAGTGCGAACCATTATAATGCAGTAACAGGGATGTGTGCGGTTTGTCCAATTGCTAATACGAAATATAAAAACTATATTGCATTAGATAAGAGTCATAAACTACAAGGATATATCAATCCTTTTCAAATCAAAACATTTGATTTTATGGAAAAGCAGAGAAATGTACGCTTTGTAGAGAAAGCCACTCTCGCTGAGTTAGGTGAAGTGGCACAAATCATTGATATGGTGTTTGATTTTTCATCATTATTGTCAGAGTAAGTAGCAACTCATTTATTTATAGTTTATATAGAACTGTACATACCAGAAGATTTAGTCAATGATTATCAATCTGAACTTCAGTAAAAAAACACCACCAAATCAAGCGTTTATTTCTTGAACTGGCGGTGTTTTCAATTGTTTAAAGATAGAAATCTATTGGGTTCAATTATGCATTCTCTATGTTCATCATCTTGAATGCTTTGCCGCAGGGTCTAAACGGCGTTCGATGATCCCTAAGACCCAGTCGGTGATAATGGCCATAAAGGCTGTTGGTAAGGCACCAGCTAAGATGATGGAAGTACCATCTGTGGCATTCGTTCCACGAATGATGATATCGCCTAAACCGCCTGCACCGACAAATGCACCGATGGCTGTGATCCCGATAGCAACTACTAAAGCATTTCGAATACCTGCCATAATAACAGAAACAGAAAGTGGTAGTTCGACCATAAAGAGTCGTTGACTGGCAGTCATACCCATTCCTTTGCCGACATCAAGGATATTTTTGTCGACTTGGATCATCCCTGTATACGTGTTCTTGATGATCGGTAGTAGCGAATACAAGAAAACTGTAACGATCACGACATTCACTCCTAAACCTAACCCGATCATCAAGATTGAGATCATGGCTAAGGAAGGAATCGTTTGGATGATATTGGCAAAGCGAATCACCCAGTTAGCTAATTTCCGTTTTCTCGAAATAAGAATACCGATGGGAATGCCGACGATTGCCGCAAAAAGTACACCGTAGATCGAAATGAGAAAGTGACGGAGAAATTGCGAAAAGACGTACGTGCCATTCTCTTGAAAATAATAGATAAATTGTTGGAACCAATTCATGTTTTCCATCGTCATCACTCCCCTCCAAAATAATGGTTTTCTTTTAAAAAGCGCTCTGCGACGACAGAAGGCTCAACCAAATTATTATCTGCTTCATAGTTCAATTGTTGCATTTTTTCTGTGCTGATCGTGTTGCCTAACCTTGAGAGTGCTTCTTCTAAACCTGGTGTGTCTTTCAAAAGTTGATTGTCTACAACCGGTGCAGCATCATAAGGTGGAAAGAAGCTCAAATCATCTTCTAGCATGACGAGATCATAACTAGCGATACGACCGTCTGTTGAATACCCTAAAACGATATCCATTCGCCCAGCTTCTACAGCATCATAGACCAAACCAATCTGCATTGGTAAGATGGAGTCAAATGAAAAGCCATACGTTTCTTGGAAGCCGTCATAGCCATCTCCTTTACGATTGATCCATGAAGTATCGACACCGGCAACAAGTTCGTCGGCGACATTCTTCAAGTCACTGACTTTTTTTAGATTGTATTTTTCCGCCGTATCTTTACGGACAAGAAAAACATACGTATTCTCAAAACCATAAGAAGGGAACCATGTTTGGTTGTATCGTTCTTCAAATTCACGTTTCACGATATCAAACGCTTTTGCGGGATCTTTTTCAGGTGGCAGATTAAGGGTAGTCGTCAAATCTGTCCCTGTATAGCGCGCGGCAGAAATCGAAGCATCGCCATTGATCATCGCTTGGTGATTGATCGTTGTCGTTGCTAAGTTATTGATGATCGTCGTATTTTTTTCCGTATAGTGTTCGATCATCCCAGCAACGATACTTCCGAGGATCTGAGCTTCAGAAGTGATCCCGCCAGTGATAGAAATCGTATCTTCATCCGTATTACTGGCTAATCCTGGGAAGGAACAACTTGCCAGTAGCAGGACGGTCATTACGAGTATGAGACTATTTCTGATGCGTTTCATTCGTCATTCTCCTCTCTCAATGCGATCGGAGTTAACCGATTTTCTAAGAAACCTAGTAGGAAATCCGCAAGCAAAGCCAAAATCGTTACAGGGATCGTTCCAGCAAAAATCAAATCGGGCTGATAATTATTCAAGCCACTAAAAATCAAGTCACCTAAACCACCTGCACCGATATAAGAGGCAAGTGTTGCCCAGGCGATGACATAGACAGCAGCTAAACGGATGCCTGCCATGATCGTCGGCATAGCGATCGGCAACTCAACAGAAAAAATCGATTGAACATTCGTCATGCCCATGCCTTTTGCGACATCGCGGTAATTCCAATCCACGTTCTTCATCCCGATATACGTATTTCTTAAAATGGGTAAAAGAGAATAAATGAATAGGGCAATGATTGCAGGGACTTTCCCGACGCCAAATAAAGGAATCATAAGTGCCAATAGTGCAAGAGAGGGGACTGTTTGCAACGCACTGGTCAAACCAATGACGATTGTTGCGATTTTAGGAAAACGCGTCAAAAGAACACCTAAGGGAACAGCAACGGCAATCCCAATGATCAAAGCAATTGCTGAAATATAGAGATGTTCAAGACTTTTTGAGACGATCTCCGCGCCATGTTGTTGGAAAAATTCGGCCATTGGTCAGACCTCCTTTGTTTCGGGCGGCGTACCAATTGCATCTGTGATAGATGGTTCTTCACCCCAGATCACGTCATAGACGATGTCTACAAGCGATGCTCGAGTTAAAATACCGACGACTTTATTTTGTTCATCGACTACTGGTACATATTTCAGACCACGTTTTAAGATTCGTTGGAGCGTATCACGCAAGTAAGCAGATTGTTTTACATAGAAAACATCTTTATTCAAAATATCGCCAACACTCGAAACTTTCCCACGTTTTTTATCAATCGTTTCAACATCGATAAATCCTTTTAAAGTATTTGAATTATCAGTTACTAAAAGGGTGTCGACACGTTTTTCACGCATGAGCTTGATCGCTTCTTGCAATGATTTTTCGGGAGTGATCGTAATGGCTTGGTTCAACATGACTTCGCCCACTTTTGTCGTATCTGGTTTCGCTTGAAGCAAACGATCTTCACCAATCAATTCCTCGACAAATTCATTGGCAGGATGACGTAAAATATTTTGTGGCGTATCAAATTGAATCACTCGACCTTCACTCATGATGGCGATGCGACTGGCTAGTTTGATTGCTTCGTCCATATCATGTGTGACGAAGACGATTGTTTTCCCTAAACGTTCCTGCAAGTCTTTGACTAAGTCTTGTAAAGAATCTCTTGTAATAGGGTCTAACGCGCCAAAAGGTTCATCCATCAAGATAATGTCTTGATTCGCTGCTAACGCACGGACGACACCGATACGTTGCTGTTGACCACCAGATAACTCATGAGGGTACCGATCAAGCATCTCACGTGGAAGCTCAACAAGATCAATCATTTTTTCGGCTGTTTTGTTGCGTTCTTCTTGGCTGACCTTCAATAGCTTTTGGACAAGCGTGATATTTTCTCGAATCGTCATGTGGGGCATCAAGCCGATGCTTTGAATCACATAGCCGATTTGTCGGCGGAGTTCAACGGGGTTGATTTCTTGGATCGACTTGCCATCAATCAAAATTTGACCTTCAGTCGGATCAGTCATGCGGTTAAGCATACGCATCGTCGTTGTTTTTCCGCTACCACTCGTACCGATGAAACAGATGAATTCACCTTTTTCAAAAGAAAGGTTGACGTCCTCAACTGCGATTTTTCCACCTTTATAAATTTTTGATACATTCTGAAATTCAATCATACTGCACCTCTTCTTTTCTTTTTACATAAAGAATGTTCTTATATTAGTATGCCTAAAATAACTAAGGAACACAAATTTGATGATTTATTTATTAGGCAAATAACTAAATTAATAAGGTATTTTTGATTCTGTAGATAAAATATATCTGAAAAGATAACGTAATTTATTATAAAAGAATGGATTAAGACTATTTTTGCTTTTTGGCATTGTCAGCATAAAATGGTAAAATGAAAGAGCGAAATAGAGAAAGTGAGTGACGATATGTTAACAACAGAAGATTTCGATTTTGAATTACCCGAAGAATTGATTGCCCAAACACCATTGAAAGACCGTGACCATTCCCGTTTACTTGTAGTGGATCGCCAAACAGGTGAGCTGGCGGATAAACATTTCCATGAGATCATTGACGAACTAAATCCTGGCGATGCGCTAGTGATGAACAATACTCGCGTATTACCGGCTCGTTTATATGGAGAAAAAGTAGAAACTGGCGCGCATTTAGAAGTGTTGCTTTTGACCAATACGGAAGGCGATACGTGGGAGACGTTGATCAAACCTGCTAAGCGTGCCAAAGTAGGGACTGAGATCACTTTTGGCGATGGTCGCTTAAAAGCAGTCGTTAAGGAAGAACTCGATCATGGTGGACGGATCATTGAATTTGCTTATGAGGGGATTTTCTTAGAAAATCTAGAAGCACTTGGTGAAATGCCATTGCCACCTTATATCAAAGAACGTTTAGAAGATCCAGATCGCTACCAGACAGTTTATGCGGAAGAAAATGGCTCAGCAGCTGCACCAACTGCGGGGTTACACTTTACGACAGAATTACTAGACGAAATCAAAGCAAAAGGGGTAGAACTTGTCTATTTGACACTCCATGTCGGTCTTGGTACTTTCCGTCCAGTGAGCGTCGACAAGATTGAAGAACATCAAATGCACAGTGAGTTTTATCGTTTGACCGAAGAGGCAGCTGAGCGCTTGAATCAAGTGCGTCAAAATGGCGGGAAAATCGTGGCAGTAGGAACGACTTCGATCCGTACACTAGAAACGATTGGCACTAAATTTGATGGTGAGATCAAAGCAGATAGTGGCTGGACTGATATCTTTATCACGCCAGGTTATGAGTTCAAGGTAGTTGAAGCCTTTTCTACGAACTTCCACTTACCAAAATCAACTTTAGTCATGTTAGTGAGTGCGTTTGCCGGGAGAGAGCTAACGCTTTCTGCCTATCAGCATGCCATTGATGAACGTTATCGTTTCTTCAGTTTTGGCGATGCGATGTTTGTGAAGTAACTCAAAGAAATAAAAAAGACCCCGACTCTCGATTAGTCGGGGCTTTTGTGCTTCGGAAGGAAACAAATAAATAGAATTAGTGTAACTTTCCATGGAACATGCAAAGTACGGTGTTGAATTTCTTCTTGATAAACAAAAAATCTTGTTTTCTTTACATCTTCAACAGTTGAATCATCTCTTGTTCCTATTCAATTTTCAGATGTTCATGTTATTTAATTGTTACGTATCCCACTACTTCTTTTTTTGAACGATTCTCGTTTCAAACAGTCATACGCATTCACTATTTATAATGGTTACTTCACATGCTCTTTAAGGTGAAACTTGTACTTCTAACAACTTTGTTTGCTTATACTACTCTATCGAGAAATTCTTCTATCTATTTGTTTTTTCCTCCTTCCTTATGGTTAAATCATACCATGTTTTGGTAGCGCTTGCAAGAGATAAGGGTCCTTTATTTAAAAATTTTTCTCTACATATATATATGCGATATAGTTGAATTAATTAAAAAAATGATGTTATACTAAAATCGTACGTTAACATAACGTTCATTTTTAAAAGAAAGGGAGTATAGGATGGATAGTTACAAAAAAACAATAGAAGAAATAGCAGAAGAAACAAAAGTAGATATAGATCAAGGGTTGTCGATGAGTGAAGCAAAGGAACGAAGTCGGCAACAAGGAAAAAATCAATTCGAAGAAGCCCCCAAAGAATCACTCTTCAAAAAATTTATACGAAGTCTTTCAGATTTTACCACGATTGTTTTATTAGTTGCCGCAGTCATTTCATTTTACACCGCATTTGCAACAGAACATGGAGACCTATTCGAAGGACTCTTGATCATTGCGATCGTTATTATCAATTCAGTTCTAGCTATCGTTCAAGAAGGGAACGCAGAAAAAGCATTAGAATCTCTCCAAGATATGAATAAACAAACCGCTACGGTCCTTAGAGATGGGAAAGTAGAAAAAGTAGATGCTGAAAATTTAGTCGTTGGAGATGTGCTGATTTTAGAATCAGGATCAGCGATTGCAGCAGATGCTCGTTTAGTAGAAACATCACAATTACGCGTAGAAGAATCAGCTCTAACCGGTGAAAGTGAGGCTGTCGAAAAAGACGCAGGTTACATAAGTCAAGAAGATGACTCTCTCGGTGACCAATTAAACATGGTCTTTAAAGGCTGTACCGTTGCCGCAGGTCGTGGTAAAGCGATCGTTACAGCAATCGGTATGCAGACTGAAATGGGTAAAATCGCCGGATTATTAAATGACCATACGATGCAGAAAACACCACTGCAAGTTCGCTTGAACCAACTAGGAAAACGAATCAGTGTGATTGCGTTAGCAGCGGCTGCCTTAGTCTTTTTGATTGGTGAACTTCAAGGTGAACCATTACTTGAAATGTTCATGACTTCGATTTCATTAGCCGTTGCTGCTGTACCAGAAACATTAACTGTCATCGTTACGTTGACACTTGCCTATGGTGTGCAGAAGATGGCGAAAAAACATGCCATTATTCGTCAGTTACCAGCTGTTGAAACACTAGGTACTGCGAATGTCATCTGTTCGGATAAAACCGGTACTTTAACACAAAATCGGATGCGTGTCCGTCGTGTTTGGAGTAAAGAAGATGAAGTGACAGACGTCGAAGATTCGATGACAAATAGCGCGATGGAAATTTTAAAAATGGCTGCTTTATGTACAGATGTGACCGTTGAAAAAGAAGACGACGAATTGATCGTCAAAGGGAATCCAACGGAAGCCGCAATCGTACGTGCAGTCGAGGAAAACTATCATACAAAAGAAGAATTAGAAGAAAAATACCCAAGGATCGATGAACTCCCATTCGACTCTGATCGCAAAATGATGACGACGGTCCATGAAATGGGCGATAAATATATCTCTATTACAAAAGGCGCTTTTGATGTCTTGGCATCAAGATTTACATCAGGGGACGTTGAGCAAGCTGAAGTGGTCAATGACCGTTTTGGGAAACGTGCGTTACGTGTGATCGCAGTAGGTTATCGAACATATGACGAAAAACCACAAGAAATCACTTCTGAAGCCTTAGAAAAAGAGTTGAGTTTGATTGGCTTGATCGGTATGATCGATCCGCCACGTCCAGAAAGTAAAGGGGCGATCAAACGTGCGAAGAAAGCTGGGATCAAAACAGTCATGATTACTGGGGATCATGTGGTAACAGCGAGTGCGATTGCGAAAGAATTAGGGATTTTGAGCAATAGTAACGAAGCACTTTCAGGTGCTGAACTTCGAGCATTATCAGATGAAGAATTAGACGAACGTGTCAAAGATCTTTCTGTTTATGCCAGAGTAACACCCGAAGATAAGATCCGGATCGTCAAATCATGGCAACGGACAGGTGCTGTGGTCGCAATGACAGGTGATGGGGTAAACGATGCGCCAGCGTTGAAAGCAAGTGACGTTGGGTGTGCCATGGGAATCACCGGTACTGATGTGGCGCAAAGTGCCTCTGACATGATTTTGACTGATGATAACTTTGCGACGATCGTTGATGCAGTTAGTCAAGGACGTTCCGTTTATCAGAATATCCGTAAAGCAATCAACTTCTTGTTGAGCTGTAATATTTCTGAGATTTTTATCGTATTGATTGCCATGTTAGTTGGTTGGGGCGCTCCATTTACCGCTGTTCAATTATTGTTCGTTAATGTGGTAGCGGATGGCTTGCCAGGGTTTGCTCTTGGTAGAGAACCAGCAGAAGAAGGCATCATGAATGAAGCACCAATTCCTAAAAATGAAGGAATCTTCGCGCGTGGTCTAATGAAGAAAATCGCCATCAATGCAGGAATATTCACGGTAGTCACTTTATTCGGTTACTACTTAGGAAGCTTCGTGGATACGATCAGCCCTTGGGTCGATGCCAGTCAAGAAGTCGGACAAACTGTAGCATTTCTAGTGTTGGCTTACTCTTCGATCATCCATGTCTTTAATGTTCGTAGTAGTCAATCGATCTTCAAAGTGAACTTAGCAACGAATAAATCGTTAGTGGAAATGGCGATTCTCTCAGTTCTAATCACGTCAGCAGTTGCTTTATTACCATTCACGCAAGAATTATTTGGTTTAGTTCATATTAGTTTGAATCACTGGTTCTTAGTAGGGATCTTGTCAATCGTACCGATCGCAGTTAATGAATTGATCAAATTCCACCAATTACCAGAAGCAGATGAGCTAGAAGAAGCGGACGCATAATATTCGTTCTTTGCGTTTATTTTCCAACAAAAAAAGAGGCGGAATTTTTTCCGACCTCTTTTTTAGTGGAGTATACTTAGATATTTTTTGGCAATTGATTATAAAAAGCCGCTTTTGTCGCGCTGATATAAGGATTCAACCATAGATAGCCGATACCTAATGTTGCAAGTGCTAAGATATGCCAACCGATAAATGACAAGTCTAACCAGAAAAGTTTGCCTTTATAGCCATCCATCAATTTTCGACTAGCAGTGATCGTATCTAATACTTTTGGTTTTTCGCCAGTTTCCGTCACGATATCATAGTAGATAAAGTAGCTTTGTGAGTAAGAGTAACTTTTAATGATTCCAGGAATAACAAGTAACAATGCCCATAAAGAAGTAAAGATCGTTGTTAGTAAAGCTAACAAGATCACGCCACCAAAGAACATTCCTGAGAAACCACGAAACGCATCTTTGAATGGTTCGATTTTCGTTCGTTGTCCACGTAAAATGTCTAGGTAGGTCCAAGAGATTCCGCTCATGAATAGTGCAGTGATGATACTAGAAAATAGACCGGTTCCTGAGCCACCGCTACTTGTATTTGTCGCTTCCTCCATCATTG
Source organism: Enterococcus sp. DIV2371 (assembly GCF_050498525.1). Classification (NCBI taxonomy): domain Bacteria; kingdom Bacillati; phylum Bacillota; class Bacilli; order Lactobacillales; family Enterococcaceae; genus Enterococcus; species Enterococcus sp. DIV2371. The sequence goes on from NZ_JBIPAJ010000001.1 coordinate 240,412, forward strand.
TAGCTGTATCAGGCATACTTGCGACAAGTAGTGCGATTGGAAGAACAAGAATCATAACAAGTGCAATTGCAATTAAAGATGGAATTAAATTTAATAAAATTGCTTGTCCCCAACGTCCCTTTAAGCTATCTTTTGCCTGTTGTTTTAATTCACCAGAAGATACCATATTTTCAACTCCTTTTTTTTGATAGTCTTAGTATATCAAAGAAGAACAGATTTTGCTGTAGGAAACATCTATCGTTATTGAAAGGTTTACAAAAAAAGTAGATTAAAAAAATCTGTGGAGAAGGAGAAGCTCTTGCAAAAAGTAGTTGAAAAGATTATGATGGTGGGAGTTGCAAACGTGATTATATAAAAGAAAGTAGGGAATTGAATGACAGAACCTGCCATTCGTTATCGTTTAATAAAAAAAGAAAAACATACGGGTGCCCGCCTGGGTGAATTGATTACACCTCATGGGACATTTCCGACGCCGATGTTTATGCCAGTCGGTACATTAGCTACCGTTAAAACTATGGCTCCTGAAGAACTAAAAGAAATGGGTGCTGGCGTCATTTTGAGTAACACCTATCATTTATGGCTTCGCCCTGGAGAAGATCTGGTGGAAGAAGCTGGTGGTCTGCATAAATTCATGAATTGGGATCAGCCGATTTTGACGGACTCTGGTGGTTTCCAAGTCTTCTCATTAAGTGATATGCGTAATATTGTTGAAGAAGGCGTTCACTTTAAAAACCACTTAAACGGATCAAAAATGTTCTTATCTCCTGAAAAAGCAATCAATATCCAAAACAAATTAGGCTCCGATATCATGATGAGTTTTGATGAATGTCCACCATTTGACGAGAGCTACGATTATGTGAAAAAGTCAGTTGAGCGGACTTCTCGCTGGGCAGAACGTGGATTGAAAGCCCATGCGAATCCAGATCGTCAAGGGTTATTCGGTATCATCCAAGGTGCTGGATTTGAAGATCTTCGTAAACAAAGTGCAAAAGACTTGATCAGTATGGATTTCCCTGGCTATTCAATTGGGGGCTTATCTGTTGGCGAACCAAAAGCTGAGATGAATCGTGTGCTAGAATTTACAACACCATTGATCCCCGATCACAAACCACGCTACTTGATGGGCGTAGGTGCTGCGGATTCATTGATTGATGGCGTGATCCGCGGAGTGGACATGTTCGACTGTGTGCTACCGACGCGAATCGCTCGAAATGGGACATGTATGACTTCACAAGGACGTTTAGTCGTGAAAAATGCGCAATATGCCCGTGACTTCCGCCCAATCGATGAAAAATGTGATTGCTATACTTGTAAGAATTACACAAGAGCTTATATCCGCCACTTGATCAAATGTGACGAAACATTTGGTATTCGTCTAACGTCTTACCATAATCTATACTTCTTGTTGAATTTGATGAAACAAGTACGTCAAGCGATCATGGATGATAATTTGTTAGAGTTCCGTGCTGCCTTTTTTGAAGAGTATGGCTTCAATAAAGAAAACGCGAAAAGCTTCTAGTAGGATTCGTGAAATTTAGCTAAAAAACTAGTTTCTAGTGCGGTTTTCTGATAAAGTGGTTAGTGTAGATATTTAGTTAGTGAGGTGAAAAAAATGGGTTCATTACCAATGTTAGTGATGTTCGTTGCCCTATTAGGGATGTGGTTCTTTATGTCACGTACACAAAAGAAACAACAACAAGAACGTCAAAATTTGCTTGATAGTATGAAAGCTGGCGATGAAGTAGTCACGATCGGCGGACTTCATGGCGTGGTCTCAGAAATCGACGAAACAAACCGTACCGTTGTGTTAGACTGCGAAGGCATCTTTTTAGAATACGATCGAGCAGCAATCAAAACGGTAAAACCAGGGACAGGCGCGATGACAAGTACACCAATCGCACCAGTAGAAGAACCGACAGAACCAGAAGTAACTGAAACTGTTGAAGTTCCAGAAACACCTGAAGAGAAAAAAGAAGAAAAAGAATTGTAGGAACCAGTTGTTTTAGACCCGTGGGCTAAACGTTCAAGGAGCTAGGCAATTCTTTAGCAAAAAAGACTGATCGTCATGTTTATCTCGTGTGGAGATAAGCTGGCAATCAGTCTTTTTTTTGAATTTATGAAAAATTTCACTTATTTCATAATGAAAGAATAGTTGATGTTCTGCCGAGTTGAATGGTTGATTTTTTAAAGAAAACATAACTGTGAAAAAAATCACAAAAAAGTATTTACATCGAAAAGAAAGTGTTGTATGATGTGTATGTGAAATAATTAACAAATTACCATGACTCAGTAGGAGGAGCATAATGGCTAAAATAATTGAAAAAGAAGAGACAAAAACTGTTGATGTACAAGCGATGATCGACGATTTGGCGGCAAAAGCAAATGTTGCGTTGAAAGAAATGGAAAATTTTGATCAAGAAAAAGTGGATCACATTGTGCATGAAATGGCAATGGCTGCATTAGATCAGCATATGCCTTTAGCAAAAATGGCGGTTGAAGAAACTGGCCGTGGAATCTATGAAGATAAAGCAATCAAAAATATGTATGCTTCAGAATATATCTGGAACAGCATCAAATATGATAAAACTGTCGGAGTGATCAATGAAGATACACAAAAAGGATTGATTGAAATCGCTGAACCAGTCGGTGTTGTTTGTGGGGTAACACCAACAACGAACCCTACTTCAACAACGATCTTCAAATCAATGATCGCTTTGAAGACAAGAAACCCGATCGTTTTTGCTTTCCATCCAAGCGCTCAAAAATGTTCTGCTGAGGCAGCAAGAGTCGTTCGTGATGCAGCAATCGCAGCAGGTGCACCAGAAAACTGTATCCAATGGATCGAGTATCCATCAATCGACGCGACTTCTATGTTGATGAACCACCCAGGAATTGCGATCGTATTAGCAACTGGTGGATCAGGCATGGTAAAATCAGCTTATTCAACTGGTAAACCAGCTTTAGGTGTAGGACCGGGTAACGTTCCTGCTTATATCGAAAAAACAGCAAAAGTAAAACGTGCAGTCAATGACTTGATCGTATCTAAAACATTCGATAACGGAATGATCTGTGCTTCTGAGCAAGCGGTCATCGTAGACAAAGAAATCTATGCAGCCGTAAAAGCGGAATTCCAAGCGCATCAAGTTTACTTCGTTAAACCAGCAGAACTTTCAAAACTAGAAGATGCTGTGATGAATGAAGGAAAATATGCTGTAAACCCAGCAATCGTTGGACATTCAGCAATGGATATCGCAAAATTAGCAGGTATCAAAGTGCCTGAAGGAACAAAATTATTAGTGGCAGAATTAGAAGGCGTAGGTCCTGATTATCCACTTTCACGTGAGAAACTTTCACCAGTTTTAGCAATGGTCAAATCAAACAGTACAGAACATGCCTTTGAATTATGTGAAGGAATGTTGAATCTTGGTGGATTAGGACATACAGCTGTCATCCATTCAGAAAACGAAGATTTACATGTGCAATTCGGTCTACGCATGAAAGCTTGCCGTATCTTAGTCAACACACCATCAGCAGAAGGCGGAATCGGAAACATCTATAACGAAATGATTCCATCATTGACACTAGGTTGTGGGTCATACGGAAAGAATTCTGTTTCAAGAAACGTATCAGCAGTCAACTTAATCAACGTCAAAACTGTAGCGAAACGGAGAAATAACATGCAATGGTTCAAATTACCACCAAAAATCTTCTTTGAAAAGAACTCTTTGCTTTACTTGGAAAAAATGGAAAATGTGGAACGTGTCATGATCGTTTGTGACCCAGGTATGGTCCAATTTGGCTACTGTGACACAGTAAGAGAAGTATTAGCACGTCGTAAAAATGATGTGAAGATCGAGATCTTCTCAGATGTTGAGCCAAACCCTTCAACAAACACAGTTTATGCTGGAACAAAAATGATGGCGGACTTCAAACCAGATACAGTGATCGCTCTTGGTGGTGGATCAGCAATGGATGCGGCGAAAGGCATGTGGATGTTCTATGAGCACCCAGATACTTCATTCTTTGGCGCAAAACAAAAATTCCTAGATATCCGTAAACGTACGTACAAAATCGACAAACCTGAAAAAACACAGTTTGTATGTATCCCAACAACATCAGGAACTGGTTCAGAAGTAACACCATTCGCAGTAATCACAGATAGCGAAACACATGTGAAATATCCATTAGCTGACTACGCATTGACACCAGATGTGGCAATCGTTGACCCACAATTTGTTATGTCAGTACCAGCTTCTGTTACAGCAGATACAGGTATGGACGTATTGACACATGCCATCGAATCTTATGTATCTGTCATGGCTTCTGACTACACTCGTGGTTTGAGTTTACAAGCAATCAAATTAGTCTTTGACTACTTGGAAAAATCAGTGAAAACACCTGATATGGAATCACGTGAGAAAATGCATAATGCGTCAACAATGGCTGGTATGGCCTTTGCAAATGCCTTCTTAGGAATTTGTCACTCAGTTGCGCATAAAATCGGTGGAGAATACGGCATTCCTCATGGACGTACGAATGCGATCCTATTACCGCATATCATCCGCTACAATGCGAAAGACCCGCAAAAACATGCAATGTTCCCTAAATATGACTACTTCCGTGCGGATACAGACTACGCAGATATCGCGAAGTTCTTGGGCTTGAAAGGGAAAACAACAGCAGAGCTTGTGGACGCATTGGCAACAGCTGTTAGCGACTTAGGAAAAGCTGTCGGTATCGACATGAGCTTGAAAGCACAAGGTGTGACTCAAGAAACATTAGATACAACAGTTGATCGTATGGCTGAATTAGCTTACGAAGATCAATGTACAACAGCGAATCCAAAAGAGCCATTGATCAGCGAATTGAAACAAATCATTATCGATGCATATAATGCATAATTCATAACTAAAAGTTGTCCCAACAACGGATCAAGCATGAGAGAATCGTCTCACTTGGTCCGTTGTTTTTTTACTTTTAGTCAGAGGTGGAAAAAAGGGAAGAACTTCTGGGAAAGCTAGGCAGTTCATTACATTTTTTTCCTGAATTTTAAAAAAAGAGTATTAGATTATTGGAATAATAAGTCGTTCATGAATGCGCTGTGCTACTATTTTTCTATATAAAGGAGATGAGCGCTTGAAAAAATATTTGTTTAGTTTGTTGTGTGCATGTATCGTTTCTCTCGGACTATCCTTTCTTTTAGAACGAGAGACCTTACGTAACATTGGGATCGGTTTGCTCTTAATCGGTATTGCGCTTTCCGGAACAGCAGTGTCAGGCGATCGGATGTGGGCGAATCAGGAAAATAGCGAGTTGGGTTTTCGTAAGAACTACTTTTGGTTTCCGTTACTTGCTTGTCTGCCATTTTTTATGGTGTATACTTTTTTATAAAGGGTGATTCTAAAGCCATGACGAGAAGCAAGCGTCATGGTTTTTGTTTTGTTCGCGCCTTTTTTGGTCAAATTCATTAATAATGTTGTTATGTCAATTTTAGATAGTTTTTGTTCAAACGATGCTATTTATTGAGAAAGCGTTTACTGATATATTAACAGCATAGAATGAAAGCGATTTAAAAAGGAGCGAAACAAATGATCATTAAAGAAAAAATATTTGTGGAAAAAGAAGTAGTGGAGAAAACGATTGATCGCTTAGTCGAGAATTTGACGACGATCAAAGATGATTCAGGTGAATTTTTATTGGATTTTGATGGGCTGAAGGTGGACGACAAAAGTTGGACAGTGTGGAATTGGCCTCAAGGTGTAGGGTTGTATGGCATCTATAAAAATTATCAGATGACTAAAAATCCTCGTGCAGTGGAAGTAGTGATTGAGTGGTTTGAGGCACGGATGCAAGAGGGCGCACCGCCAAAGAACGTCAATACGATGGCACCGATCCTTACGATGGCGTATTTATATGAAGAGACGCAAGATACACGTTACTTGCCTTATTTGCAACAGTGGGCGGAATGGGTCATGCATGATATGCCAAGGACGGAAGAAGACGGGTTACAACATGCTACATATGGTCCGGAAAATAAGAATCAATTATGGGACGATACATTGATGATGACTGTTTTGCCATTAGCAAAAATCGGTAAGCTTCTGGATCGTCCAGAATACTTAGAGGAAGCTAGATATCAATTTATGATCCATATCAAATACTTGATGGATAAACGTACAGGGCTGTGGTACCACGGATGGACATTTGAAGGAAACCACAATTATGCGGAAGCATTTTGGGGGCGTGGAAATTGTTGGTTGACCATTGCGATTCCTGAAATCATCGCGATTCTTGAACTGAAAGAAGGAGATGCTTTCCGTAAATTGTTGATCGAAACACTAGAAGCACAAGTGCAAACCTTGGCAGAATATCAATCAGAAAGCGGCTTGTGGCATACCTTGATCGATGATCCAACTTCTTACGTAGAATCATCTGCTACAGCAGGGTTTGCTTACGGTATTTTAAAAGCGGTACATGAGCGCTATTTGCCAAAAAAATATCTGGAGACTGCGTACCGTGCGATCCAAGGGTTACTTGATCAGGTTGATGAAACTGGTGAAGTGCAAAATGTTTCCGTAGGTACAGGTATGGGTGATGATTTGGAGTTTTATCGTACGATTGGAAAGACTGCGATGCCTTATGGGCAGTCATTACTTGTTTTGTGTCTGACAGAATTGCTTGTATCGTATTGTTAACTGAAAGGAGAAAGACATGAAAAAAACACTTGCTTTTGCTTTGCTAGGAATTATCGGTTTGAGTGGTTGTGGTAGTCAGTCAAGTGTCGGTACTGTGGCAGAAGCGGAAGAGCAGATCACGTTACGCTTTGCCTATGCCAGTAATAGTCAGCCAGTAATCGATGCGATGAATAAATTCGGAGAGTTAGTCGAGGAGAAAACAGACGGTTCTGTCATAGTAAAATATTTCCCTGATGGTCAGTTGGGAGGCGAACGTGAGTTGATCGAACTGACACAATCCGGTGCGATCGATTTTACGAAAGTCAGTGCTTCAGCATTAGAAAGCTTTTCTAAAGTCTATTCGATTTTTTCAGTTCCTTACTTGTTCAATGATGAGCAACATTTCTTCAATGTCATGGAAAATGAAGAAATCATGCAGCCTATCTATCAATCAACATCCGATCTAGGTTTTTCTGGTCTCACCTATTATGATTCCGGACAACGTAGTTTTTATATGGTCGATGGACCGATCCATACACCTGATGATTTAAGAGGGAAAAAAATTCGAGTGATGCAAAGTGAAACAGCCATTCGAATGGTGGAATTATTAGGTGGCTCGCCTGTGCCGATGGGAAGTGATGAAGTGTACACTTCGCTACAGTCAAACTTGATCAATGGCTCAGAGAACAACGAGTTTGTTCTCTATACAGCAGGACATGGCGGTGTAGCAAAGTATTATTCTTATGATGAGCATACCCGCGTACCAGACATCATCATTATGAACGATGCGATCAAAGAACGTTTGACTGCGGAACAACAACAAGCAATCGATGAAGCAGCAAAAGAATCCACGGTTTTTGAAATCGAAGCCTTTGCTCAAGCGATTGAGGAAGAAAAGAGGCTAGCAACCGAAGAATACGGCGTTCAGTTCAATGAAGTAGACAATGCGCCATTTCGTGAAGCCGTCGCACCGCTGCATGATGAATTCAAAAATAATCCGGACTTTCAAGCGCTTTATCAAATGATCCAAGAAGAAGGGGTGTAACAGATGAAAGCAGTAATGAGTCGACTGTTGGAACTAGTAGGAGCGTGTCTGCTGATCGGCATGATCGTGATTGTTTTGTGGCAAGTTTTTTCACGAACGATTTTAGGAAATCCCAACACAGTAACGGAAGAGTTAGTGCGTTTTGGACTAGTTTGGTTTGCCATGCTTTCTTCTGCCTATGTTGTCGGTCAAAAAGGTCACTTAGCGGTCACTTTGCTGAGTGAGAAACTAACTGGTAAAAAAGCCAATGTATTGGAAATCGTCGTTCAGTGTCTATTTTTGGCTTTTGCCGTAACGATCATGGTTTATGGTGGTTGGAATGCCGTCACGTTGACAATGGGACAAATTTCGCCGTCATTAGGTATTCCGATGGGCTATGTCTATTTATCGGTCCCAGTCTCAGGTGTGTTGATTATCATTTATAGTTTGATCAATTTGATTGAGGCAATGAATGGGAAATCTGTCGTTCAGGAAAAAGGATAGGGGGAATTTGATGGCTTTAGAAGCAGGTGCAATTTTATTTTTTGTTTTTGTCTTTTTGTTGATCGTTGGCATGCCGATTGCAATCAGTATTGCTTTTTCATCGATGGTCACATTGTTATTAGTGATACCTTTTGACGTATCAGCGTTTAGTTCTGCACAAAAAATGGTCGGTAGTATCAATAGTTTCTCGCTGATTGCCATTCCATTTTTTGTTTTTTCGGGAATCATAATGAATCATGGTGGGATCGCCAAGAAATTAGTTGATTTTGCCATGTTGTTCGTTGGACGAATCCCAGGCTCTTTAGCGCATACGAATGTTTTAGGAAATGCGTTGTTCGGTTCGATCTCCAGTTCAGCGATTGCTGCGTCGACAGCGATTGGTGGGGTGTTGATCCCACAACAAGTAGAAGAAGGCTATGACCGCAAATTTGCGACAGCCGTTAACATTGCTTCAGCACCTACAGGGATGGTGATTCCGCCAAGTACTGCGTTCATCATGTACTCTCTAGTCGCCGGAGGAGCATCAATTTCCGCTTTATTCATGGGCGGTTACCTCGTCGGGGCACTGTGGTCGTTAGGGATCATGTTGGTTGCATTTGTGGTGGCGAAGAAAAATAAGTATCCGACAGTCCAAAAAGGGCAAGGGAAGCAAGTTGGCAAAGTGTTAAAAGAAGCGATCCCAAGCTTGGCGTTGATCGTGATCATCATCGGTGGTATTTTGATTGGGATCTTTACGGCCATCGAAGCATCAGCGATTGCCGTATTGTACTCCTTATTGATTTCCTTGTTCTACTATAAGACAGTGAAAGTAAAAGATATACCTAAGATGTTGGTCCAATCTGTCTCGATGTCTGGAACGATCATGTTTTTATTAGCAACGTCTTCCATGATGTCTTTTGCGATGGCATTTACAGGGATACCTCAAGCAATCAGTAGTTTGATCATTGGGGTCACTGATAATCGATTCATTATTTTATTACTGATAAATATCATTTTATTACTTGTTGGGATGTTTATGGATGTCGCTCCAGCTATTTTGATCTTTACGCCGATTTTCTTACCGATTGCGACAAGTGTTGGCGTCGATCCGGTACATTATGGACTATTTTCAATCATGAATCTGTGTGTTGGCTCGATCACTCCGCCAGTTGGGACAGGTCTTTATGTAGGTGCAAGTGTCGGTGGTGTGAAAGCAGAAAAAATGTTGAAACCATTGTTACCATTTTATGGTGTCATCTTAGCTGTTTTATTTTTGATTACGTATTTCCCGCAAATCGTGATGTGGTTGCCGGATCTTTTAGGATAAAGGGGGAGAAAGGATGAAATTAAACCTAGTTGCTAGAGGTCATGATTTGACCACTGTACAAAGCGTGGATGATCTAGCAAAAAAAGCGAGCGAACAAGAAATTTCTACGCTACAATTAGCATTAAGTAGATCTTTTCCTGATCTCGCGACAGATAGTCACGCGATCAATCCCGGTATGGGGCATTATATAAAACAGGCCTTAGCAAAAGAAGACGTGAGTGTCGGTATTTTGAGCTGTTATATCAACATGATCCATCCTGACTTATCTGTTCGAGAAACCGTACTGCGACAATTTGAACGATACCTCCAATATGCTGCTAGTTTTGGAGCAACAATGGTCGCAACTGAGACGGGGAGTGTAAGTGAAGCTGGTTATACAGAGAAGAATTTTTCGGATGAGGCCTTTTCACAAATCGTTGAAGCGATTCGCCAATTAGTGCGAGCTGGAGAAAAACATCGAATGATGGTCGGGATCGAACCAGGCTTGAATCATCCGCTGTATTCGCTTGATCGTGTAGCAGAGTTGATTGCAGCGATCGATTCGGACTATTTAGGGATCATTTTAGATCCAACCAACTTGATCACTGCAGAAAATCATCACCAACAAGTCGGATTAGTGGAGGAAGCCTTTGAACGTTTTGGAGAAAAAATTTGCGGATTGCATCTAAAAGACTATCTCGTTTCTGACGAAGGGAAGATTGTCCCAGTTGATCTAGTTACGGGAATGATTGATTATGAAGCAATCGTAAAAATCGCACAGAAGCATCGCCCATATCTTTATATCGTGTTAGAAGAAACAAAAGATAGTGCGCTAAAACACGCGGTGTCAGTACTGGATCACGTCACTGGATAAGAAAGCGAAGGAATGCACGTTTGCTCATTGTTGAGCAATTGGAAAGGGGAGATAGGCATGGAGAAAAAACACATCAATGGAAAAGAAGTCAACACGATGATCTCTGATCAATATGAGATTTATCACGTGAAAGATATCGTTAGCCAAAATAAAACGGTCTATCATCATCATGATTTCTATGAGATCCACGCCACTTTGGAGGGAGAAGCCATTTTTTATTTAGATGGCCGCCAATTTACGATCCAAGCAGGAAATGTCTTATTGATCCACTCAAGAGATCTTCATCGGATCGTCCGACAATCAACAGACGTATTTGAGCGAGTCTACATGTTTATCACCCCTGCATTCTTGGAAAGGCGTTCCACTAAATGGTCGAATCTATCTGCCTGTTTTTGGCCAATCGGTGAAAGACGAAGCCGGATATTACATATCGAACCGCAAATATTAAAAGAAAAACTCGCCTTTGTTGATCAAACGTTGGATCGTAAAGATTATGGTGCAGATATTCGCTATGAACAAGCATTAGTCGAATATCTGATCTTTCTCAATCGGATGGTACAGTTGGAAGAGCATATTTCTGAAGAAAATTTTACTGTACCGAATGAACGCTTAGAAAAAATGATCCAATTTGTCGCGAAGAATCTCAGCGAACCGCTGACCCTCAAAGAGATAGAAAAAGAGTTTTTTATCAGTAAATATCATGTGACCAGAGAATTCAAAAAATATACAGGCTTTACCTTCCATCAATACGTGATGAAGAAGAAACTACTCTATTCAAAACAGCTATTAAGAGAATATGGCAGTTCAAGTTCCATTTACAGTAAATGTGGCTTCGCCTCCTATCCGCATTATCTGCGGGCGTTCAAAGCCGAATTTGGCTTGACGCCGAAAGAATTTTTGAAAAAAGATCTGGCAGGAGAGTTTGTCCATTACGCACATTATGAAGAAGAAAATAAAGAACCCTTTTAAATTTGCCTTCTTTCCGATATAATTTCCTATATAGAAATAGGAGAGTGTAATATGGAAAATAAAAAACCTTATGGAACCGTTCTAATCAAAGCTTCACATATTTTAGATTATTTAGCAGAGCATCCAGATGCTTCGTTGCAAGAAATTGCTAAAGGCAGCAATATGACCTCATCTACGACATTAAAAATCTTAGATACCTTGTCATTGATTGGCTACGTAAATAAAAATCAAGAAAAGAATTACCGTTTAGGTGCGAAACTCGTTCGATATGCAAACAAAAATATCGATCAAATCGATCTCGTAGAACGGACTTTACCATTCTTGGAAAAATTACAGCAAACAATTGATGAAACTATTCATCTAGGTATTTTAGATAATAATGAGATTCTCTACGTCAATAAATTAGACCCTAAAAATCAAACGATCCGCATGTCTTCGAAAATCGGTATTACCAGACCGTTGTATAGCTCAGCAATGGGAAAAGCTGTACTAGCACATTTTACGGACGAGCAATATCAACAGTATATTGAACAATGTCCGTTGATTCCATTTACAGAATATACCATCACCAATCCATTAAAATTAAAAAAAGAAATCCAACAAGTCGAACAGACAAAAATTGCTTTTGATGATGAAGAAGTCGAAAAAGATATTTTCTGTATCGGTACTTCTTTAGTTCATGACCAGCAAATAGTTGGGGCATTCAGTGTCAGTATGCCGAAGTATCGATTGAGTGAGGAAAGTAAGGCTCAAATCATTCAAACAATTTTAAAAACAAAGGAAGAAATCGAAAAAACTTTTGCAAATAGCTAAAAAGCGTTTGCATTTTTTTTTTCCTGCCGTATAATAAAGATGTAAATTTCTTTATTGTAAAATATGATTTCCAAATAAGAAATGGGTGGGGAAATGAAAAAAATGGATATCTTATCTCGCTTGAAGCAAGCGGGGGTTATTGCAGTCGTACGTGGAGCAACAGCTGAAGAAGCATTAAATGCGTGTCATGCTATTATCAAAGGTGGATTAACAGGTATTGAATTAACTTTTACGGTGCCTCAAGCAGATCTAGTAATCAAAGAATTGGTAACAACTTATAAAGATCAAAATGATGTAGTGATCGGTGCAGGGACAGTGTTAGATGCGATCACCGCACGTTTAGCGATATTGGCAGGTGCTGAGTATATCGTCAGTCCTTGTTTTGATCAGGAAACTGCAGAACTCTGTAATTTATACCAAGTCCCATACTTACCGGGCTGTATGACGATCGATGAAATCAAAACAGCACTAAAAAGTGGTGTAGATATCGTCAAATTATTTCCTGGAAGTGCTTTCGGACCAAGTATTATTTCTGCATTCAAAGCACCGATGCCACATGTCAATATCATGCCAACTGGTGGAGTCAGCTTAGAAAATATGAAGGATTGGTTCGATGCAGGCGTGGTCACTGTAGGTGTTGGCGGAAACTTACTTGCTCCAGCAGCTCATGGGGATTTTGAAGAAGTGACAAAAGTCGCTCAACAATATGCAACAAAAATGAAAGAAATTGTGGGGTAACCGCTCATGGGAAGAGTTGTTACACTTGGAGAAATCATGCTGCGCTTGTCAACAGAACAAGGGCAGCGGTTGCAAGACAGTGATCGTTTTTGCGCGCATTACGGTGGTGGGGAAGCGAATGTCGCGATCTCATTAGCAAATTACGGACATAGGGTTTCGTTCATGTCAAAAGTCCCAGAGCATTCACTAGGACTGGCAGTCGAAAAACACTTACGAAGCTATGGGGTAGATACTAGCCTACTGTTAAAAGGCGGTCCTCGGCTCGGCACATATTATATGGAAACAGGAATCGGTGAACGAGCAGCGTCGGTCATCTATGATCGTGCCGGTTCCAGTTTTGCGGTCATGGATCACTTGGAGTGGTCACTAGCGGACTGTTTTAAAGAAGTCGATATCTTCCATGTTTCAGGAATCACACCGGCATTATCAGAAAATTGGCGATGGCTGACCAAAGAAATCATGGAGGCAGCCAAAGAGGCAGGTTGTCAAATCAGTTTTGATATCAATTACCGAGGGAAGCTGTGGACACAGCAAGAAGCGGGTCAGGCTTTAGAGCAATTATTACCGCTCGTGGACATTTGTTCAGCTGGAGAAATGGATGCGCTCTATTTATTGGGGATTGAACAAGCACCTCGATTGACAGAAGATCCGCTCATTTATTATTACGAAAAAATGCAAGAAAAATTTCCTAACATCCAAACGTTTTATTCAACAAAACGCACGGTGCATTCAGCGAGTGCAAATGACTTGCAAGGTACCTTATGGATGAATGGTCAATATGTTGAATCACCGGTTCACCAAATCACGTCGATCGTTGATCGTGTAGGTGGTGGCGATGCGTTTGCTGGTGGTTTGCTTCATGGAATCTTAGAGGAGATGCAGCCGCAAGAAATCATTGCTTTCGCCACAGCAGCCTCTGCGCTGAAACATACCATTTATGGGGATTGCAATCAATTTAATCAATCCGAAGTTGCTGGTTTTATCGCCAGCGGTTCTGGAAAAATCATTCGATAAAGGAGAGTCTATCAATATGCAAGAAATGGAAACACGTTATACACATAGTCCAGAGGATATTCGTCATTACTCAACGGAGCAATTAAGAAATGAATTTTTAGTAGAGAAAGTCTTTGTTCCAGGCAAGATCAGCCTTACTTATACGCACAATGATCGTATGATCTTTGGCGGAGTGACACCAACGACTAAGGAGTTGGAAATCACATTAGATAAAGAATTAGGTGTTACTTATTTCTTAGAACGCCGCGAACTTGGTGTGATCAATATCGGTGGACCAGGATTTATTGAGATCGATGGCGAAAAAGAAGAAATGAAGAAACAAGATGGTTACTACATTGGCAAAGAAACAAAACATGTGGTGTTCTCTTCAGTTGATCCAGAGAAACCAGCAAAATTTTATATCAGTTCAGTGCCAGCGCATCATAAATATCCAAATGTAAAAATCAGCATCGACCAAGTGAAACCGATGGAAACAGGAGAAGGTGTGACGTTGAATGAACGTAAAATCTACCAATACATCCATCCAAACGTGTGTGAGAGCTGTCAGTTACAGATGGGTTACACCATTTTAGAGCCAGGTAGTTCATGGAACACCATGCCTTGTCATACACATGAACGACGTATGGAAGCGTATGTTTACTTTGATTATGCGAACGAAGACACACGGGTTTTCCATATGATGGGTAAACCAGATGAAACAAAACATTTAGTTGTAGATAATGAACAAGCAGTGATTTCACCGAGCTGGTCGATCCACTCAGGTGTTGGGACAAGTAATTATTCGTTTATCTGGGCAATGTGTGGCGAAAATATCACGTACACAGATATGGATATGGTATCAATGGATCAATTGAAATAAGAAAGGGAGATGAAAATGTCATTCAATATGGAAATGTTTCGCTTAGATAATAAAGTCGCTTTAGTTACCGGAGCCGTCTACGGAATCGGTTTTGAGATCGCTCGCTCATTAGCAGAAGCTGGGGCAACGATCGTATTTAACAATCTAACTCAAGAATCAGTAGATGAAGGAATTGCCAACTACAAAGAAATCGGCATTGAAGCAAAAGGTTATGTTTGTGATGTCACTGATGAGTCAGCGGTACAAGCAATGGTCCAACAAATTAAATCAGAAGTTGGGGCAATCGATATTTTGGTGAATAATGCAGGAATCATCAAACGGACACCGATGATCGAGATGGATGCGGCGGATTTCCGTCAAGTCATCGACGTGGACTTGAATGCACCATTCATCATGTCTAAAGCAGTGATCCCTGATATGATTGAAAAAGGTGGCGGAAAAATCATCAATATTTGTTCAATGATGAGTGAGCTTGGTCGTGAAACAGTCAGTGCCTATGCTGCTGCTAAAGGCGGATTGAAAATGTTGACGAAAAATATTGCTTCAGAATATGGACAATACAACATCCAATGTAATGGGATCGGACCAGGTTATATCGCGACACCACAAACTGCGCCATTAAGAGAAACACAAGAAAATGGGGAGCGTCATCCATTTGATCAATTCATCGTTGGCCGTACACCAGCCGCTCGTTGGGGCGATCCAATCGATTTAGCTGGACCATCTGTCTTCTTAGCATCGAATGCTTCAGACTTCGTGAATGGGCATGTGTTATACGTCGATGGCGGTATCTTAGCTTATATCGGAAAACAACCATAATAAACAAAAAATGGCGAGTGCTTTGTATGCACTCGTCATTTTTATTTACGTCGCCCATATTTCGACAATGGAATATCTCTTGCCTCACACCATTCTTTGACGGGGCCAGACAAAATCAAGGATTGCTTTGTTAAATCACTCGTTTTTGTGGCGCCAACCATGGTATAGAGCATCCGGAGCTCTTCTTGCCACTGTGCCATCAGAGCAATCGTTTCCTCAACACCGTATGTCATATAATGCGTTAAAATCGTTCCGGAAATTCCCACAGCATTCGCACCAAGGCACAAAGCTTTAAAGATATCATAAGCGTTTCGTATACCACCAGAAGCAATGATTTCGACATTCGTGTTTGCTTCATTTGCTTCAAGGAGAGAGGACACAGTAGACTGTCCCCAATCAGTCAGATAAGCCAATTCACGTTTTTTACGACGAGCATTCTCGATTTGCGTGAAACTCGTGCCGCTACGCCCACTGACATCGATCGTTCGGATACCTAATTCCGCTAATTCAATGATGGTTTCTCTAGTCATCCCAAAGCCCACTTCTTTGACGATCACTGGTACATCAAGAGTTTGTTGGATTTCTGAAATCAGTTCCTTCCATTGTGAAAAATCACGATCCCCTTCAGGCATGACTAACTCTTGCGGCGCATTTAAATGGATCTGTAACGCATCTGCATTGAAGAGTTGTACGGCTTCTTTGGCACGTGCAACGGAAGTGCCAGCACCGACATTCGCTAAGATTTTTCCT
The DNA here is from genome assembly GCF_050498525.1 of Enterococcus sp. DIV2371. Taxonomy (NCBI): domain Bacteria; kingdom Bacillati; phylum Bacillota; class Bacilli; order Lactobacillales; family Enterococcaceae; genus Enterococcus; species Enterococcus sp. DIV2371. The sequence goes on from NZ_JBIPAJ010000001.1 coordinate 256,735, forward strand.
TCAGGATAGACATCTCGCATGATAGTATAAGAATCTGCGACAGAAGGATCCTTTAACGCGGCACTAACAGAACCGGTAGCAATCATCAACCCAGCACTTTTGGCAATCTGTGCAAGGTCATGATTGATTTTTTTTGTTTTTTCGCTACCACCTGTCATAGCATTGATGTAAAACGGGCTCGAAAGAACAAACCCTGCAACTTCTGTCGTGAGCGATACCTCTGCAACATTGCTCTGTGGGAGAGGATGATGAACGAGCCGAACGAAGTCAAATTCATTTTTCTGTTTATTATGGAATGCTTTGGCTAATGAGACATGTTCATCTTTTCGATTCATAATTTGGCCTCTTTCTGTTGATGGTAGACATGCAGTGGAAGAGGAGTGATCTCAGCTTCTTCCCACGCACTCATCAACGGTAGGATGCCTGACTTTTGATCGACGATCACGATACCGCAATCCCCGCCACCAGCACCAGAAGATTTCGCCGCACCTTCAAATTGTTCAGCTAAACAACATAGCTTATTTAATGCGGGTGTTTCGATCAAGACGCCAGTGATAGCAGATAAATCACGTAATAACTCTCTGTTTTTACGAATCATATCTTGGATCAAAGCGACATCGTTTTCTTTGAATCCTTGGATCATCGTGTTGACACAACGCGTGCTATCTTCAAGAAATTGTTGATAAGCTGCCATTTTATCTTCACGAGAGCGATGCACTTGGTCAACTAAGTCAGAAGTAGAGGCAGGGCTTCCAGTCCAACCAATCAATAAACGGAGATCTTCCGGTGTATACAATGGTTCGATGGATAAGCCAGGCCAATCCAGAGCTAATAATTCGCTGATCGTTTTGTTTGATTCTTGTTCTTTAAGCCATTGGTGGTCAAAAGTGGAAAACGCAATCCAACCCCCGTAACAGCTAGCCGCAATATCGCCACAAGAACCATTGTCTTGGACAGCAAGGTTCGCTAACGCTGCAATTTTAAAAATCTCAAGCTGAGACAAATTCAGTGCATAAAATTGGTTCAACGCTCGAACAGTCGCGACTGCCACTGCACCACTCGAACCTAGGCCGTACTTTCTGCCATTTGAGCTATCTAACTCGCTCGTTACCTTCAAATCATAGAATGAAAGAAGAATGTTCTTTTCTTGCGCATATTTTTCAGTTAAACGTATGGCCGCAAGAATATAATGAAATGGATTTTCACGGATATCCAAAACGAGTTCGCCTTTTCGTCGAGTCCAACGCACAGGCATCTCGCTGTATTGTGCGGATTGGATACTTCCGACTTTCCGAGCAGCTTCTACTGTCACTGTGACAAATTGATCAACTGCCACGATGATTGCAGGATGTCCTGTTTCGACAACTGCATATTCTCCAGCGATATAAAGTTTTCCGGGTGCAGACACTTCAACCATAAAAATCTCCCTTTATTCAATAATCGTGATTCCTTGCCCAGCATGAGCAACGATCACTTGTTGTCGGCTAAATAATTCAATGAATTTTTCTTGAACCGCCGTTTGATTTTTCTTTTCAACTAACACTTTGACATTTGGCCCCGCATCCATGGTGAAATAGCAAGGAATTCCTGACGCACGTAGTTCACGAACTGCTTGCATCGCCTTTAAACTGTCAGGTGACCAATACGTAAATGGCGGTGTAGCGGCTAACGTTGTGCCGTGCATCTTCAAGCCGTTTCGTTCCATGACCTCACCAAGTGTTTGGAACGCTTTTTCAGTGATAGCTTGCTTCAATTCCAGTAAGTCATTTTCGACTGAATCAAGCCAGCCTTGATAAAAATGCGAAGTTTCAACTGTGCGACGCATGCCGTCACGACTGGAAACATCTTTTTGCTGGTCGTTGATCAAGACAAAGACCATCGCTAGATCCTCTTCAAAACCGTTCGAAGGGAGTTGTTGCGCGTAAGAGGTTTGATCGTCGTGGCCTTTTTCCCATTCGACAAAGCCGCCAAAAATACTACGACAAGCAGAACCGGAGCCGCGACGAGCAAGTCTAGATAAGGCTTGTTGATCCAAACCGAGTCCTAAAGCTTCATTACAAGCACCAGCTAATGCAGCTAGTCCGCTTGCAGAAGAAGCTAACCCTGCGGCTGTGGGAACGAAATTGTGACTAATTACTTTTGCGTGTTTGTTTGTATTCGCTTGTTTGCGTACAAGATCAAGGAAGCGGCTGATTTTTTTCGTCGCAGCTTCTGTTTGTAACTCATCGTCTAAATAGAACAGATCGTTCGTGAATGTATCTGAAAAAATCACTTCGGTTTCTGTATAGAAAGCATCGAGAGTGAGAGATAAACTGTTGTTCATTGGAAGAATCAATTCTTCGTTTTTTTTGCCCCAATATTTGATCAAGGCGATATTTGTATAAGCCCGGGCTTTACCTTTAAGCATAGGTATGTACTCCTAATCCTTGAATCCAAGTTTCAGCTGCACCTGCTTCAATTAGTGCATGGCTGATTTCTTGAGCTTCTTTTTTTGTTTGTGCTAAGGCAATCATACATCCGCCTCGTCCACCACCAGTCAATTTTGCGCCTAAAGCGCCAGCAGTGCGAGCGGTAGTGATCAGAGTATCTAAAAAGTCATTGCTGATCGTTAAACTTTTCAGGATGAGCTGAGCATCATTCATTGCCTCAGCCAGCTTTTCTGGTGAGTTGTCGATGATTGCTTTTTTAGCTTGTTTCGTCAAGTATCCTAGTTGTTGGATTTTTTGTCCAGTTTTCTGCGTATCTTTTTCAAAAAGGTGTGCCACATCTTTCACCGCCGCACGGGTTTGTCCTTTGATTCCTGTGTCAGCGACGATCAAGAAAGCATCGATATTCAACGAGAAATAATCAAAAGGATGTCCTTTCGTGAAATAGATCGGTTCGAGTCCACTTGTTGCGGCAGCATCGATGCCACTGGGATTTCCATGAGCGATTTTTTCAGAAATTTGCACATGTCCCAATAATTGCTCTCGGGATAGCGGCAATTTATAGGCTGAATAAAAAGCTCGTGTGATCGCAGTAGCAACAGCTGCGCTGGAGCCCATCCCACGTTCTGCGGGAACGGTACTCTTAATATCCAAGTGCAACGTGTCTGCTATATGGTGCTGTGCTTTTAGACCAGCAACTAACTGTTTGATATTGTTCAACGCATGAGGTGCGTCGATTAAATTTCCTGTATAGTAGGAAGAAATAAGTTGATCTTTATTGTTTGATGGGAGTGTTTCAAGTGTAGCGGTTACTTTTGTTGCATAAAACGGAAAGGCAATCGCAGGCTCGCCATAAACGACCGCATGCTCTCCCATTAAAATCAATTTCCCACTTGATTCCCCTTGGCCACAAATTGCCATAATACAACTCCTTCTTTTCCTGTAAAAGTAGCTTTTGAACAAAAAATAAAGCACCTATTACCAAGTGCGCAAGATTTGTTCAAAAAACAGTCCTTCTTTATTTTACTAAAACCAGTCCAGAAGTAAAATAAAGAATACGATTTCTCGATAAAAAACGTCATTTTCTTAATAAAATTTTGATTTTTTTTAGGTAATAAAATTCACCGAATCTATTTGACACCACAAGATATTGGGGTTATATTTAAAAACGTGAGAAAAAAGCACTGTATTTAGTGGGTGAGAGAGTTGGAGGACAATTAGTGTGATTGTTTTAGCAGGAACGATAGGAGCAGGGAAATCAAGCTTAACCAAAATGATTGCTGACCATTTTAAGAGTCAGGCATTTTATGAATCGATCGATGACAACGAGGTATTGCCTTTGTTTTATGCAAACCCGGAACAATATGCGTTTTTATTGCAAATTTATTTTTTGAATAAGCGATTTGCAAGTATCAAGCAAGCGATGCAAGACGATAATAATGTGTTAGACCGTTCGATCTACGAGGATTCATTATTATTTCATTTAAATGCGGATCTAGGACGAGCAACAAAAACAGAAGTCCAAGTGTATGATGAATTACTGGCGAATATGATGGAAGAACTTCCATACGCTGCATCAAAAAAACATCCGGATCTATTAGTTCATATTCGCGTATCTTTTTCGACGATGTTGGAACGGATCGAAAAAAGAGGGCGCGCGTATGAGCAACTTTCTTTTGACCCGAATCTATATGAATATTATCAAGAATTGAATCGACGTTATGATCAATGGTATGACGCGTACAATGAAAGTCCCAAGATCCAAATCGATGGAGACTGCTTGAATTTTGTAGAAGACGCTACAGCGAAAGCGCAAGTGTTGCAAATGATTGAAAAAAAGCTAGTCGAAACGCGTAGAGGACTAATCGTATAAAGCGTTCTAGCTCCAATTGAACTTTGTTTTATCTAAGTAATGAATGCAAAAAAAGACAACCACAAATGAGTGATTGTCTTTTTTACTTTAATCGTCGTTTAGTCGATCAAGGGTTAGTGAGTTGAATTATTTAGGGAAGAATAGTGAGTGAGCAATTCCTGGTGCCCAGTTTGTATCACCATAGTTCAAGTGAGACTGCCAAGTGATGTAAGTCACACCGTTGTGGACAACTTCTTCACCTGCTGTATAAGAAACTGGTGAGAAGAAGCTTCCTACTGTCCATTGACGTCCAGTAACGACTTCGCCGCCACCGTTGCCATTGTCACCACCATTGTCGCCGCCATTTTCATCGCGATCAGTTGTGATTGTTAATGTGTTACTTGCTTCTGAAACATCGCCTTCATTGCTGATTGCGCGAATAACAAATGAGTATTGTGTTTCAGGAGTTAAACCTTCTACTTCAAAAACAGTTTCAGCAGTTGAACCAATCAACTCGCCATTACGGAAGATATCATATTGTTTGATTCCTTTCGAGTGAGTTGAAGCTCCCCACATCAATGAAACGCTTGAGCTTGTTTGGCCCATTGAATGTAAGTTTCTAGGTGCAGTTGGTTTTTCTTCTGCAGTTTCAGATAAAGTTGTTACAGATAGAGCTGTTCTTTCAGAAACTAATCCTGTTTGGCCTACTGCTTCGATTTCATATGTGTATGTAGTTTCCGCAGTTAAGTTTTGATCGCTGAAATCTGGTGAAGCTGTATTGCCTAATAATTGACCGTCACGGTAAACGTTGAATGATGAAGCATTTGCTTGTCCATCCCAAGTCAATTGAGCAGTTGAAGAAGTCACGTCAGTTGCGCGAACGTTACGTGGTGCAGTTGGGGCTACTGGAATTGCTGAGTCACCTTTCAAGTTCACGTCGATTACTTGGTAGAATGCCATTGCTGTATCGTGTACATCCCAAACTGCTAAAACAACATGGTAACCAAGACGGTCGCTAGGGATATTCACTGAGTGTGATGGGTTCGTTGCAGCTTGAGCTCCACCGTGGTTGATTGTCGTTAGTAACTCAAAATCGCTACGATCTAATTGATCATTTGGATTCCAATCTGCTTTTGTAATATAGTAATGCCATTTAGTTGTACTATGAGATTGTGTATAGCGCCAAGTGAAAGTATTAGGACCTGTATTCAAGTCTTGTTTTGTCCACATTGTCGCAGTCTGACGGTCTAAGTTGAAGTTGTTTCCAACCGCGCCGTTTGCAGAAGCGATGCGTCCGTCAGCAGGACCAGCAGCTGGGAAGCCTTTCAATGCTTCTAATGATTGTGGTTCGTAAATTACTGGACCGTATTGTGCTAATGCTGCATTGTGGTTAACTAGGCGGTCACGGTGTCCTTGATAAGAACGACTGATTGGTGACTGCACGTAACCGTGAGCTGAAGCGTCTTGTCCTCCGATAGATAATCCTACTCCTACTAAAACGCTAGAGCATAAAACTGTTGCTAAAATTTGTTTTTTCATGTTTCCCTCCATAGATAAAATGATATTTTAGATAACTAGTGAAGTCGATGTTTATTACTTGATCGATGTGTTTCGTTGTTATCTGTATTTAATATTATCAGAGAATAGCAACTTTTGATAATCTGTTTATACCGACCATTAGGTAAAATTGGGTCTTGACTCCAAGTTGTGGTGGTATTATTCCTAATATGAATAAATATTGATTTAAAGGCTATTTTATTGATTATTTTATTTGAAATTTGTTTTTTATTTTGCATATACAAAAACAAAAGGGGAATATGATGATGAAAATTTTTTTCTTTCAAAAAATGAACCCTTGTAATCTGTTGTTATTTTTTAATTTTTCTCATTTATTTAACATATAAAGTTTGGAGATTGGTGTGTCATCTTTTATGGACGTAGATCTTTATATATTAACTTTTCAATTGCCAAAACAGCAACTAGAAGCTATTCTACATATTATAGAAGGAATTGGATACAGAGAGGGTAGTGGAAGGCCTGTTAAAAAAAATCAGCACTCGCAAAATCCGAGCCGGACTTCGCAGGTGCTGACTGATTTTGAGGTCAAAACTTCGGTTTATGCCTCAACTTTATTGGAGTTTTGTTTCTATGGAACGTTTTCTATATTATCGTTTTAATTACGTTTATAAGGTTTTGTTTATTTAGGATAGAATAATGAATGAGCAATTCCAGGAGCCCAGTTAGTATCTCCATAGTTCAAGTGAGATTGCCAAGTGATATAAGTCACACCATTATGGATCACTTCTTCACCAGCTGTATATGAAACAGGTGAAAATAGGCTTCCTACTGTCCATTGACGTCCAGGATTCACTTCACCGCCACCGTCTCCACCGTTGTCATCGCGATCAGTCGTGATTGACAATACGTTACTTGCTTCAGATAATTCATCCGTGTTGCTGACTGCGCGAACTGTGAATGAGTAAGCAGTGTTTGCAGCTAATCCAGTCACGTCGAATACAGTATCGCTTGTTGAGCCGATCAATTGATTGTTACGGTAGATATTGTATTGTTTGATTCCTTTCGAGTGAGTTGAAGCACCCCACATCAATGAAACACTTGAGCTTGTTTGACCCATAGAGTGTAAATGAGTTGGTGTCGTTGGTTTTTCTTGTGTATTTTCTGTTGCTGTTTTCACTGTCAATGCTGTTTTAGCAGAGACTAAGCCAGTTTGACCAACTGCTTCGATCTCATAGTTGTAAGAAGTATCAGCAGTTAAGTTAGCATCACTGAAATCTGGAGATGTTGTATTTCCGATCAATGCGCCATCGCGGTAAACGTTGTAAGACGCAGTATTTGCTTGACTGTTCCAAGCTAATTGTACAGTTGAAGAAGTTACGTTCGTTGCACGAACATTTTGTGGTGCAGTTGGTGCGACAGGAATTGCTGAGTCACCTTTCAAGTTGACATCGACTACTTGGTAGAAGGCAGCACCTGTATCATGGATATCCCAAACAGCTAAAACAACATGATAACCAAGACGGTCATTAGGGATATTCACTGAGTGTGAAGGGTTTGTTGAAGCTTGCGCCCCACCATGATCGATCGTTGCTAATAATTCCAAATCGCTACGTTTTAATGGCGCATTTGGGTTCCAACCTACTTTAGTAATATAGTAATGCCATTTAGTTGTACGATGAGATTGTGTATAACGCCATCTGAAGGTATTCACACCTGTATCTAAGTTTTGTTTTGTCCACATTGTTTCTGTTTGGTTGTCTAGTAAAAAGCTTCCTCCAACCGCACCGTTTGCAGAAGCGATGCGTCCGTCAGCAGGACCAGCTGCTGGGAAACCTTTAGCAGTTTCTAATGATTGTGGTTCATAAATCACAGGACCATATTTTGCTACTGCTGCAGCTAAATTAACGTTACGATCCAAGTGTCCTTGATACGCACGACTGATTGGCGATTGTACGTAACCATGTGCAGAAGCATCTTGCTCCCCAATCGCTAAACTTGCTCCGAATAAAATACCCGAGCATAAAACTGTACCCAAAATTTGTTTTTTCATTTTTCCCTCCATAAGTAAAAATAGTTTTTAGATAACGAAAGAAAGAATTGGAATATTCGTCCGTTACTCTTTGTTTTGTTATCTTAAAATAAGATTATCAGAAAAAATAAGGAGATACGAACCAGTTTATACCGATGTGTAGGTAATAAAAATCACACAGATATAAATGATATAGTTTGTTATTGTGTTGGTTTTTAAGGTTTTAGTACCTTTTTTGAAAACGCGAAAAAATAGTTGTATAAATAGATACTTCTTTTTTCTTTGAATTAAAATACTCATTATTTAGTTATTTAAAATTGATAGTATGGCAGTTATATAAAATGAAAGCTATTAAGTAGACAAAGGTGGCATGACTGATAAAATGATCAGTGAATTCGAATCCATAGTGGAGCTTCTTTAATAAGATTGGGAGACGTACTATAAAGTAAGAAAAAAGGTTTGACAAATAGAATTGAATTTGATAAGATAATTGAGTTGAGAAATAAAAGCAGAAGCACCCGCTTCTCGCCTTAGTTGATACAGTCACTGGGCTAGATAGTTTTCATCTATGATGTAATGTAGATGGAGTACGTGCGGGTTCTATCAAAAGAACTCGTTTTTTTATTGCCGTTTATTCGGTAAGCTTTTCTTTCTCTCATAATATTTGGAGGTGAATGACCATAGCAAAGGATATGATGGTTAACGACGGCATTCGTGCACGTGAATTACGATTGATCGGTTCAGATGGTGAGCAATTAGGAGTTAAGTCAAAAGCAGAAGCATTGCAAATTGCAGAACAATCAAACTTGGATCTTGTGTTAGTTGCTCCAGGTGCAAAACCACCAGTAGCGCGAATCATGGACTACGGAAAATACCGTTTCGAGCAACAAAAGAAAGACCGCGAAGCGCGTAAAAAACAAAAAGTGATCAATGTAAAAGAAGTTCGTTTAAGTCCAACAATTGATTTGAATGACTTCAATACAAAACTTCGTAATGCACGTAAGTTCTTAGAGAAAGGCGATAAAGTGAAAGCTTCTATCCGTTTCAAAGGCCGTGCCATTACCCACAAAGAAATTGGTCAAAAAGTCTTAGATCGCTTAGCTGAAGAAACTGCTGATATTGCAACAGTGGAACAAAAAGCGAAAATGGACGGACGCAGCATGTTCTTGACGCTGGCACCGAAAAACGACAGTAAGTAATTTGAATGACTAACTGATTGTTGGACAGTCAATAGTCGGATAACGAAAGATTTTGAGGAGGAAATATAGTCATGCCAAAACAAAAAACACACCGCGGATCAGCAAAACGTTTCAAACGTACTGGTAAAGGCGGATTGAAACGCTTCCGTGCGTTTACAAGTCACCGTTTCCACGGCAAAACTAAAAAACAACGCCGTCAATTACGTAAAGCGCGCATGGTTTCTAGTGGCGATTTCAAACGTATTCGTCAACAACTAGCAAAAATGAAATAAGAACGAAAAATCACTGAAATTTAAAGATCTATTTTTATTAGGAGGAATTATACATGGCACGTGTAAAAGGTGGAACAGTAACTCGTAAACGTCGCAAAAAAATGCTGAAATTAGCAAAAGGTTACTACGGTTCAAAACACACTTTATTTAAAACAGCAAAAGAACAAGTAATGAATTCATACAACTACGCATATCGCGATCGTCGTCAAAAGAAACGCGACTTCCGTAAATTGTGGATCGCTCGTATCAACGCAGCGGCTCGTATGAATGGCTTAAGCTACTCAAAATTGATGCACGGTTTGAAATTAGCTGAAATCGACATCAACCGCAAAATGTTAGCTGACTTGGCTGTCCACGATGCAGCAGCATTTACTGCATTAGCTGACCAAGCAAAAGACGCTTTAGCTAAATAAGTATTAGAATAAAAACACATCTATGTTTTCTTAGATGTGTCAGATTGTAGACAAACCTTATGTAAAAATGAGGTTTGTCTTTTTTATATGTACGATTTCAAGAATAAAAGAGAAATTTCTTTGTTTTTCTAAAGAAAAACACTCCTTTCTTGCTCTCCCTTTTTTGATTTTTATTAGTTTTTTCATATTTAGACAGGCAAAAGTAAGCCCAATTTTCATGTGCATTTTTTCTATTCCTATTTGATTCGTATAACGTAATCCATGAAATTCCTTTGCTGTACCAAAAATTCGTTCAATTGTTTCTTTTCTTTTTCTATATAGGTCTTTAAAACTTCTTTGATGACGTATTTCCTCACATCGTTCGATTGCTTTCGCCCAAATATGTCTGGTGATGACTTTTGTATGATTTTTTGAATTTGTACAAGTAGATAGAACAGGACAATTTTTACATTCTTCTGGATTACTTTTGTATTCTAAATATCCCTTTCGATTCGTTGTCGAATAAGAGAGGATCTTATCATTGGGACAGATATAACAATCATAGTATTCATCGTAGGCATAATCGTTCTTCTTGAAATAGCCTGCTTTCGTCATTGGTCGTTTATAGGGGAAAACAGGGGTCAGCTTTTCTTCGAGAAGTAATTGAGCGATTGCTGGCGTTTTATACCCAGCATCCATAATCAATTTATCTAAAGTAAAAGCTCCTTTGAGCTTTTTAAATAAAGAAATAAACGTCCGACTATCATGTAAGTTTCCTGGGTGGGTCGTATAACCTAGTATCCAGCCGTTTTTATCACATGCCACTTGTGCGCTATATGCAAAAACTTCTTTATGCTCACCTTTATGAAACCAACCACTTTCAGGATCAGTAGTACTTGTTTTTTTCATGGCCGTTTTAGTTTCTGCGTTTGTTTCTTTTAAGGGCTTTTTTAGGCGTTTTTCTCGATCTTTTTCAATTTCTTTTGTCAATTTTTCCGTATAAAAGAAGGCTTGATCCATCACTTCGACGGATTCTTTCTTGTTTCGATTCGCATGTGCTTTAATATGCGTCCCATCAATAAAAATTTCAGAGGTATCAACGATTCCTTCCGTCATACATTGTGCTAAAATCTCATAAAAGATTTGTTCAAACGTAGTGGTTCCTTTGAACCGTCTCGTATAGTTTTTACCAAATGTAGAAAAATGAGGAACTGCATCTTCTAACCCTAACCCCAAAAACCATCGATAAGCGTTGTTCACTTCAATTTCTTTGATGGTTTGTCTCATGCTTTTAATACCAAAAAAGTATTGAATCATCGGTAACTTGATCAGAAGAACGGGATCTAAGCTTGGCCGTCCTTGGGTTTCATCATATTTATCTTTTACCAAATCATAAATAAAAGAAAAATCAATAAACTGATCCATTTGTCGTAATAAATGGTCTTGGGGAACTAAGTCCTCAAGAGCAAAAAAGCCCATCTGTGCACGCTTACTCATATTTTGTTTTGAGAGCATCGGGTTACACCTCCAATTCATAGTTTTATTTTAACGTATAAAAAAAGACAAAGCACTATAAATAAGTACTTTGTCTACAATCTGACACATCTATGTTTTCTTAGATGTGTTTTTTTTATCTATCAATAAATTCTTTGTTATATAGAAAAAGATTGAAATAACTAGATAAAGAAGGTGTGTGATATTTTTTTGAAAAAGAGTTTTGACAAACAGCCATGTATATCCTAGCGAACAAACCTAGAGATGATGGTATCTAAACGTAGTGTTTTTTAGCAAAACATTTCAAGGTTCCATAATGAATCTTCTTTAATCAGATGGCTTTAGTCTATTGTCGAAATTTAATGAAAGCGATTTCTTTGTGAGGTAGAATGAACCAACTGATATATCAGTTAAACAAAATAGAATGGAGTGAGTCGATGAGTGAGATGATTATTGGTGTGCTGTTGATTTTATCGTTCTTTTTTATGGTTTGGTATTGTGTGAAAGGTTTTAATTTAATGGTCGGTTTAGCAATCATGGCGACGATTTGGATGGGATTAGCTTTGATTGGGAATTTTTTCTCGCCGAATGCCGCGATGGAAGGACAGACGATCATTGATGTGTTGACACATGTATATGCTACTGGCCCAGCGGAGTATGCAAAATCAATTTTAGTGAATGTTTTCTTTGGTGCTTTTTTTGGGCGAGTGTTAGTGGATAGTGGAATAGCGGCTACATTGATCCGAAAAGTCGTGGAGCTTGGTGGGGATAAACCGCGTATCACAATGAGCCTTTTATGTATTGTGACAGCAATCATCTTTATGTCGATGACAGGTATCGGCCCAGTGATTTCAATTGCTGTGATCGTTTTACCGATCTTGATGTCGTTAGGGATTTCGTCATCGATTGCTTTATTTGCATTCATGGGCTCGATCATGGCGGGAATCTTTGCAAATATCGTCAATTTCAAGCAATATCAAACGATTTATGCGGGGTTTAACTCTGCGGCTGAGAATTATACATATAACGATTATTTTCAAATCGGACTGATTGGGATGATCGTGAGTTTAGTCATTGTTTTATTCGTCGCTAATATATCAATGAATCCCAAAAAACGCTATGCAATGGCAGCTGAACTTCCAAGAGAAGGAGGCGAGGCACCAATGATTTCCTGGTTAGCGGTAGTTATTCCTGTATTAGGCGTAGTAGTCTTAGAGATTCCGATCATTCTTGGTTTTATGTTAGCAGGGATCTGGGCATTGCTATTTACAGGGAAACTACGTGGAGGCTATAAGGAAATCTGTCGACAATTCGCTAAATTATTTACAGATGGTGCGACAGATGTGGCGCCGATGGTTGGCTTTTTAATGACTCTCGCTATGTTCAATAATTCTGCTGTATATGCCTCTTCCTATTTCTCTGCGATTCTTGGAGATTTTATTCCGCAGACACCTTTTGTGTTGGCACTCGCCTTTGCCGTGTTGACGCCTCTTGGTTTCTTCCGTGGGCCACTGAGTTTAGTTGGTTCAGGTTCAGCGATTTTAGCGGTAGTATTGGCAGTCAATCCGACGATGCCGGTCGCATTTTTATTTCCACTCTTTGCGACGACGACCATTGCGCCGCAGCATTTAGATATTACGCAATCATGGATCGCTTGGGGACTAGGGTATACCAAGGTTTCCTCTCGTGAGTTCATGAAAAAATCGATTCCGACAGGATGGGCGATCGGTGTGATCGTCTGTCTCTTGACGTGGATCCTGTATGGTAATTTTTGATGGTTGAAGAAAGTAAAAAATTGGGAGGCGCAAAAATGGATCGTGCAGTAAGAATGGGAATCGATGTAGGTGGTACCCATACAAAAGCAGTCGCAATCGATAATGCGACACATGAGATCATTGGTAAATCATCTGTCAAAACGACACATCACCATCCTGATGGGGTAGCAGCTGGCGTCGTACAATCATTTCAAAATTGTTTAATGGAAAACAAAATCAGCCCGGAAGATGTCGTTTTCGTTGCGCATTCTACTACTCAAGCGACGAACGCATTGATTGAGGGGGATGTTGCCAAAGTAGGAGTGATTGGTATGGCAAAAGGTGGGTTTGAAGGTTTTCTGGCGAAAAGACAAACCCGCTTAGCTCCAATCGATTTAGGAAATAATCGAAAAATTGACATTGCCAACGTCTTCGTCCCAATCAAACAGTTGACGAATGAACGCGTATTGGAGACGATTAATGCTCTGAAAAAAGAAAAGGCAGAAGTTTTAGTATCTTCAATGGCTTTTGGCGTAGATAATAGTGAACCGGAACAAATCATATATTCACTTGCATCAGAACAAGGGATACCAACGACGATGGCTTCTGAGATCACAAAGCTTTATGGATTGACGAGAAGAACACGAACGGCAGCGATCAACGCTTCGATTTTGCCTAAAATGCTGGAAACTGCGACATCGACGGAACGCTCTGTTAGAGCTGCCGGTGTGAATGTTTCATTAATGATCATGCGCGGAGATGGCGGGGTGATGGAGATCACTGAAATGAAAAAACGTCCCGTGTTGACGATGCTTTCAGGTCCAGCAGCTTCTGTAATGGGCTCCTTGATGTATTTACGTGCATCAAATGGTGTGTATTTTGAAGTAGGAGGAACAACGACAAATATCGGTGTCATTAGGAACGGCCGCCCGGCAATCGATTATTCCGTAGTCGGCGGGCATGCAACTTATATTTCATCTTTAGATGTTCGTGTCTTAGGCGTCGCAGGTGGTTCGATGGTTCGGGCAGACCGTACGGGAATCCTTGATGTGGGTCCACGTTCTGCTCATATCGCTGGACTAGATTATGCCGTATTCACTCCGGTTGAAGCGATCGATCAACCAAAGATCGTCTTTTTCTCACCTGTTGAAGGGGACCCAGCTGATTATGTCAAAGTCGTATTAGCTGACGGAAAAGAAGTCACTATCACCAATACATGTGCAGCCAATGTGCTCGGACTTGTCCAAGAAGAACACTTTTCATATGGAGATCCTGAATCTGCGAGAAAAGCCATGGAAGCTTTAGCTGCTTATTGTCAGACTACTGTGGAAGCTATTGCTGAACAAATTATGGCGAAAGCTTATGCAAAAATCGAACCAGTTATCTTGGGACTGGCAGAAAAATATCAATTAGAAAAAGAACAAATCTCTTTAGTAGGTGTAGGTGGCGGAGCGGCTTCTTTGATTACTTATTTTAGTCAAAAAATGGGCGTCAAGTACTCGATACCAGAAAATGCGGAAGTGATCTCTTCTATCGGTGTGGCGTTAGCGATGGTGAGAGATGTGGTTGAACGGATCATTCCTTCGCCGAGTAAAGAAGATATTCGAGGACTGAAAAATGAAGCGATGAATAAAGCAATCGAATCTGGCGCGACACCAGAATCGATTGAAGTTCATGTCGAAATCGATCCACAAACTTCAAAAGTCACAGCAATTGCCACAGGTTCAACGGAAGTCAAAGCGACTGATTTAACTAAGCAGATCAGTGAAATAGAAGCGCTGGAATTGGCTGCGGAAGACCTAAGGCTATCCTTGGACGAGGTTCGGTTATTCGCCAATACTGCCTTCTTTTACGTGATTGGAGAAGATCAGCCAGAACATTCGATCGGCGCTTTACGGATCATCGACCAAAAAGGGTTCATCAAAGTACAAAGAGGGTATGCGAAATGTCTGAAAACTACGGCTGAACAGTATCTCTCCGCAGTTCAACAGTTGTGGGAAGAGTTAGCAGTCTATCAAACGGAACTGATTGCTCGACCGGAGTTTTATTTATGTATCGGTGCACGTGTCGCAGATTTTTCAGCAACAGAATTTGAACAACTGCAACTACTGATGGAACTAGAAATCTCGATGTTGGATCCTGAGGAAGAAGTGATCGTGATTGCCGGAAATATCAAGCAAAAATAAATTGGATACATTGATTTTAAAATTACTGAAAATTTCTGACAAACAGTGGATTGATTATCAATTCCAACGAGAGCTTTTAGCTGGGAAACTCTCAAAGTCAGAGCAACAAGAGTGGGGAGAAGTAGCGAGGAAAAGTGGAGAAATACTAGCTGAAACAATCAGCCGACAGTACGATACGCGAAATATACATGCGCTTTGTCAGAGATTTGATGTCGCGATTTCTTATGGAGAAAAACCCTGGCTGAATGATCGATTGACGCTCGCGACTTATGATGAAAAAACAGGGATTTGTTTAATGGCGGAAGCAATCCAGAAATTCGAACAGACAACGATTACTGCACTGCCATTAGAACAAGTGACGGCTTTGATTTTAGCGCACGAATTGTATCATCATCTTGAAACACTTGATCCTACCTTATACACACAACAGAAAAAAATTGAACTTTGGCGATTTTTCGGCTATCGTCATCAGTCTAAGATTCGGGCATTAAGTGAGATTGCAGCAATGAGCTTTTCAAAGACGTTGAATCGTGTAGGATTCTCGCCATATGTGCTAGAGATCGCTATGGTCTGGCCATATGATTCGCAACTTTGTGAGTGGCTTGTTCAGTCAGTGTAAGTCTTTTGGAATAAGAAGACGCAATCGCTCTTGCAAGTTCCGGAGCGTTGCGCCTTTTTATTCATACTTCGGAGTTTACTTCAAAATAATTTGGATAATGAAGGATCACTTGTTCTTGTTCTTCAATGATCATATGGAGATGGAGGTTGCATAGAAAACTTACTTCATCTAGTAAATGTTCATTCATCGATTTTAAAAGGATTTGATGTTCATCTAAAACACGCCCCCAACCCAATTCAGAAATGGTCAAACGTAACCAACGAAAACGATCTAAGTGGGTGCTGTAGCTTTCGAGCCACGTCCAGATTTCTTCTTTCCCAGCTATTTTATAGCATGTTCGGTGAAACGCTTTGTCTAACAGGAAGAATGCTTTTTTATCTTGTGCCAGAATCGCTTGATCTGTCTTTTCTAAAATCGACTCTAAGTATTGATGATCCGTGTCGTTCATTTTTGCACTGCATTCTTGTAAAATCGGTTGTTCTAACTTCTCTCGCATGTAACGGGCTAAGTCCGCGGAACGAATATCGATTTTTGATATGTATGTACCAGATTGAGGAATCGTTTTGATCAATTCCTGATTTCTGAGTTGGATCAACGCTTCTCGAATCGGCGTACGCCCGATTGCTAGTTGTTCTTCTAATACTTTGTCAGAAAGTTTGCTCCCTGGCGCTAATTCAGAATAGATGATTTGTTGTCGGATTGCTTCATATGCTTGTTGCTGCAAATTATTCCCCATAGTACACTCCTTTCAATTGAACTATCATCAGTATAGCATAACCTTTGATGAGAACAGCACAAGGTTTTCTAGCAAGGTACTCCATGGAGAAAAGCACAAAAATAGAGCCGCCAACCGATTGGTTTGTCGACTCTTTTCAATACATATCCATGATGCGAACATCTCATCCTTTCACGAAAGCAACAGTCAATTTGGGCGAACTTCCTGCAGTTGTTTGACACGACCACCGATTTGATTGGCAAAGGTTTCTGATTCTTTTTTGTCTTTGAAGACAAGCAAGTTTTCCGGGTTTTTTTCACGTGTGCGACAGCCAGTTTTATCAATATAACCGTGTAGTACTTTCACGACATACATCATAATCACCTGCTTTTTTTCTTTCCATTATACAAATCGGAGGTTAAAAGGCAAGAAAAAACACTTATTTTTTAACTTATTTTTTGATTGTTTCAGAAGCGTGATCTGTATCGAGTTTTGCATAATTGTGAAATAAGGCATCTAATTCGGGATTGATACGACTTAGTTTTGCTAAACGTTGGTTTTCTGCGAGCAGGAAACAATGTTGGCTCGTACCAGTTGTTCGTAATCGCTGATCTTCTGTACCATAGATCTCATAGCGGAAATTTAGGCGCGTTCCCGTGTAGCTCTCGATGATCGGTTGGATACGAATACTATCGCCATAGCGGATCATCTCTTTGTATTCGCAACTCACACCTAATACAGGAATAATGATTCCTTGTTCTTCGATTTTCTTATAACTAAAGTCTAAATGTTCCAATAATGCAACACGTGCTTCTTCAAACCAACGGATATAATTGCTGTGATGAATGATTCCCATTTGGTCGGTTTCGTAATAAAAAGGCTCTCTGATGTAGCCAGTATATTTTTCCATGCGTCTGCTCCTTCTATTTTTGGCTAAAATAATGCATCCATTTTGGGATTTCTTTACTGATTTGAGTCGGTAAAACGACATACTGCTCTTTTGCTAATTGGTCACCAATAAAACTATGCAAATAGACAGCGGCACTGATCGTTTTTTCGTTTTTGGGAAACTGAGCTAAAAAACCAGCAATCATGCCAGCTAAAGTATCACCCATCCCCCCAGTAGCCATTGCTGGTGAGCCGGCTGGATTGGGATAGTTCCCTTTTGGCCCATAGATCGTCGTTTGATGACTTTTTAAAACAAGGAATGCACCTAATTCTTGCTGCTTTTGCTGATTATGTTCCTGAGTTTGCTCATCCAAGTTCAAACCGCTGACCCGTTGCCATTCCATTTGATGCGGGGTGAGTACGGTTTGTTCTGGATAAGGTAGGGCAAGGGAATGTGTAGCAAGTAACGTCAAGGCGGAGCCATCAATGACGAGCCATTGCTTTTTCGTTTGATTGGTCAGGACAAATTGCAGAAGCTCAAGATTTTGTTGGTTAGTTCCTAACCCTGGACCAATGAGTAAGACATCAGCATCTTCAAAAGCCGAATGCCATGTTTCTTTATTTGTCCAATCTCCCACCATTGCCTCAGGTAAATGACTATGGACTGCCACGTGGTTGTTAGGATCAGTCACGACAGTCGTTAAACCAGCACCACTATGGACAGCTGCTAATGCGCTCATGATGATCGCACCACCGAACTGTTCATTTCCGCCAATCAGCACGACTTTGCCATACGTACCTTTATGCGATTCAATAGGACGAGGAGTAATCACTTGCTGGAGTAGTTTTTCGTTTAATTCCATGGGGAAACCTCCTTTTTTTCATTATAGCCCATAATTTTTAAGGAAAAAACTGTTTCGTTTAGCCGTTGTCTGATTTTTTAAACAATTCTCCTGATTTATGTTATGATGAACTCGTAGACTGAATGAGTGGAGGAGTAACTTTATGACAATCAATTGGCAAAAAGAAGTCGAAGCACGTAAAGAAGACTTGCTTGAAGACTTAAAAAATCTTTTACGCGTGAGCAGTGAACGTGATGATTCACAAGCAACGGAAGATGCACCGTTTGGACCTGGTCCTCGTGACGCATTGAAACACATGCTTGCATATGGCGAACGTGATGGTTTCGTTGTAAAAAACGTGGACAATTACGCAGGTCACATCGATCTAGGTGAAGGGGACGAAACGTTAGGTATTTTTGGACATATGGACGTTGTACCAGCTGGCGATGGCTGGGATACAGACCCTTACGAACCAGTAATCAAGGATGGGAAAATCTTTGCTCGCGGATCAAGCGATGACAAAGGACCAAGTATGGCTGCATACTATGCAATGAAAATCATCAAAGACTTAGACTTAGAATTATCGAAAAAAGTTCGTTTTGTCGTAGGTAGCGATGAAGAGAGTGGTTGGGCAGACATGGCTTACTACTTTGAACATGAAGAAGAACCTGATTTTGGTTTCTCACCAGATGCAGAATTCCCGATCATCAACGGAGAAAAAGGAAATGTTTCTTTTGCTTTGCGTTTTAAAGGCGATAATGCCGGCGACTATGTATTGAAATCATTTACGTCTGGTTTACGTGAAAACATGGTGCCAGGAACAGCAACTGCAAAAATTGAAGTACCAAGTGCAGATTCAGCGATTGCTTTAGAAAAAGCATTTTACGAATTTGTTGAAGCAAATCCAATCAGCGGAACGATCGAAGCAGAGCATACATTTGTCACGATCAATGTAGTTGGTAAAGGCGCACACGGTGCAAGCCCACAATCTGGGATCAACGCAGGCTCTTTCTTAGCAAGCTTCCTTGATAACTACGAGTTTATTGGTGCAGCCAAACAATTCATCCATGTGGCAGCAGCCTACGTCCATGAAGACTTCTATGGCGAGAAACTAGGCGTTGCTCATGAAGATGAAAAAATGGGTAAACTAACAATGAACGCTGGCTTGTTTGCGTTTAAAGAAAATGGATCAGAAGACGATAACTACATCAACATGAATTTCCGTTTCCCTAAAGGCACGACTACAGATGAATTGGAAAGCAAGCTGAATGAAACAGTCGCAGCAGAAGGCGCAACTGTCACTCGTGGCGCTCGTGTGATGGAACCACATTATGTACCAATGGATGATCCATTGGTTGAAACATTGTTGCAAGTCTACGAAGATCATACTGGCGAAAAAGGCTACGAACAAATCATCGGTGGCGGCACATACGGACGTTTATTGAAACGTGGGGTCGCTTATGGCGCAATGTTCCCAGGTTACACAGATACGATGCACCAAGCAAACGAATTTATGAGTCTAGATGACTTATTCCGTGCTACGGCGATTTATGCGGATGCCATCTACCGTTTGGCGAAGTAAAAATTGAAAACATGTTTGTTCGTAATAAAGCAATAATTGCGAAAATCAGAAATAGTTGTACGTTTATTTTTGATCAAACATGATAAAATTCAATAGGTAATAAGCGATAAAGCCTTGAGTGGCAAAGGGCCTTCAGAGAAGTGGGATTCTCTGAAGGCTTTTTTTGCTCCGAATATTGCTTATTTGGATAAATGAATAAACATTAGGTTAACAAATCGATTATTTATTCGTTATAGTTGTAAAGGTTATTTACAATTGGTTGTTTATCTAATATTATAATAAGTGTATACAAATTTTTGGAGGTGAAATAAATATGCCTAAATATATAGAAATCGCGCACTCTTTGAAAAATAAAATCATTGAAGGGGTGTTTAAAGAAGGCGAGCTATTACCGAATCAAGAAGCTTTAGCAAAAACCTACAATACGAGCCGAGTAACGATTAGAAAAGCGATACAACTGTTGATTGACGAATCTTTACTATACACAAGACGAGGCTCAGGGACATATGTTAGAAGTAACATTAAAAAGGACAATGAGAATGTCACGCAAATCAATAGTGTATTTGGCACTTCTGCGCAAGAAGGTACAGAGGTGACGAGTAAAATCATTCGCTTTGATGTGCGTTTTCCAACTTCTTATGAATCCGAGGAGCTGCAAATAAAAGCGACTGATCCGGTCTATGACATCAAGCGTGTGAGGTATGTCAATGGGGAGGCTAGAAGTATTGAAAGTTCGATCATGCCGCTCAAGTACATCAAAGATTTGGATGAAGAAATCTTGAAGGGTTCGATCTATAACTATATCAGAGAAGAGCTGGGGTATGTGGTCAGTGCGGCCCGTCGCGTGATCATTGCTTCTAAAGCCAATCATCTAGACAGCGAAGAATTTGGGATTGAAGTAGGAGAGCCAATCTTGGAAACAAATCAGATCGTCTTTTTTGATGATGGCACGCCGTTTGATTTATCTAAGACAAGATATCCTTACACATCTGGAAAAATCGTCGCGGATATCAATTAAAAATAATAGTTAAAGGACGTTACTTGTAACGATCAAGTGAGGTCTTTTTCTTTTATTCGAAAAATAAGTATACACTAATATAAATATTGTATTTACAAAAACGCTTACAGGTGATATTATGTATTAAAAGTTGGTATACAACTATAGACAATTTAGGAGGTACAAATAAATGGATGAGAGAAAAAGGGAAGCTTTGATGGGGAAATTTGTGTTAACAGCTCAAAAAATCGGTAATCAAATTTATTTAAGAACGTTACGCGATTCATTTGCTACTATTATGCCTTTATTCATTTTAGCGGGTATTGCTATTTTAATTAATTCAGTCGTGTTAGATCCATCGGGGTGGTTCCAAAATATGATCAGCGCGGATACGATGGTCTCTTGGCAAAACTGGGGCTCGATTATTACGAACGCGACCCTTAATATCACTGGGATCATCCTTGTGATCACGATTGGCTATTTCTTATCAAAAAATAGAGAATATGATAACCCGATTGGTGTCGTGATCGCTGTTGTTCCAGCATTTTTGACGTTGCTTCCAACAATGATCGAGACAACGCCAATCGGTGCGGAGACTGCTGTGGAAATCGGTGGGGTCATCAGTTACGGGAATATTGGTTCAAAAGGCGTTTTTGCTGCGATCATTACTGGATTATTGGCAACAGAGCTATATATTCGTTTGACACGTTCTAAAAAATTACAAGTCAACTTAGGTGATAGCGTTCCGCCAGCAGTAGGAAAATCATTTAACACGATGTTCCCATTGATTATTGTCGTGTCATTGTTTGCTTTTGCATCATTCCTGATCCAACTAACAGGAAATGATTTCATGAGGATCATTGAGCAATTCATCCAAGAACCATTACGTGGTGTAGGGACTTCATTTTTTGGTTATTTATTTTTAGTTTGCTTTGGGAATTTACTCTTTTCTTTTGGGATTCACCAATCGGTCATCACAGGTCCGATCCTAGATCCATTATTGATGGTCAATATGAATGAGAACATGGCAGCGACTGCGAATGGGGAAGCTGCGCCTCATATCATCAACTCAGCGTTCCATCAAGTATATGGTGCTTTGATGGGTGGTACTGGTTCAACCATTGCTTTAGTGATCGCCATTTTGATTTTTAGCCGTTATCAAGCATATAAAGATTTGTCCAAATTAGCGTTAGGTCCTAATATTTTCAACATCAATGAACCTGTGATTTTCGGGTTACCGATCGTCTTCAACTTACCGATGATCATTCCTTTTGTATTATCCCCGATCGTTGGTACGACGATTGGCTATTTAGCAACATCGATGGATCTAGTCAATCGCTGCGTGGTGACAATTCCTTGGACGACACCACCATTTTTAAGTGGATTTTTAGCAACAGCCGGTGATTGGCGAGCAATCGTTGTGCAGGCAGTTATTATCGTTGCCTTGGTATTCTTCTATCTGCCATTCTTAAAAATCAGTGAACGGGTGGCTCGTACAAACGCTGAAATGAGTCTTTCTTAAACAGATTACTAAAAGAAATCGATGAACGATTAATAGAACAATGATTGGAATGAGAAGATTGGGAAAGAAAAAATTTTTCTGGGGAGATTCCTCCTCAAGTATGCAAACGGAAGGTGCTTGGAACGAAGGTGGCAAAGGGCCATCTGTTTATGACATTCGTGAGGCGACTGAAACTACTTCGGATTGGAAACATGGGATCGATCGTTACAACAGATATGAAGAAGATCTCGATTTGATGCAAGAAATGGGCATGAACTTCTATCGCTTTCAAACGTCTTGGTCACGCGTCAATCCACAGGGCGATGGGGCATTCAATGAAGAAGGACTCTTATTTTATGATCGCTATATCGATGCGATGTTGAAACGGAATATCGAACCGATGCTTTGTCTTTATCATTTTGATATGCCACTCCATCTTGCACAAAATCACGAAGGGTTTATGAGTAAACATGTCGTAGATGCTTTTGTGGAATATGGGAAAAAGATGGTAGACCGCTACAAGCATAAAGTGAAGTATTGGGTAACGTTCAACGAACAAAACTTATATTCGACACCTTTAGCGCTGCTATATGGTGGAACATTGAATACGGAAGATACAGCGGATAATATTCATCAAATCGCGCATAATATCATGGTCGCACATGCCAAAATCGCTAACTATATCCATGAAACGACCGATGGACAAATCGGTGGAATGCTCGCTTATTCCAATATGTACCCTGCGACAAATCACCCCAAAGATGTATTAGTTGCGAGAGAATGGGATGAATTTATCAATCAGAATCTTTTAGATGCCTTTTGTGGACGCGGTTATTCAAAACAAGTTTTGACGTTTGAAAAACAACATTTGAACGTAGATATGACAGAAACAGAACTTACTGAAATCAGCAAAGCAACAAGTGACTATTTAGCATTCAGTTACTATTGCACTGGAAGCATCAGTCATAAAAATATTCCAGCAGATGCAGCACCAAATTATTATTTAACGTATGGTGAAGTAGAAAACCCATTTGTTTCAATGAATGAGTGGGATCTAGGAATCGATCCCCTTGGGTTTAGAGATATCATTAACAAGATGTATCAAAAATATGATGTGCCGATTTTTCCTGTCGAAAACGGCATAGGTACTCAGGAAAAGTGGGAGGACAACCAACCCATTCAAGACGATTACCGAATTTTTTATCATGAACAGCACATCAAAGCGATGCAAGATGCTATGCATATTGACGGCTGCGAAGTGCTAGGCTACCTTGGTTGGGGGTTGATTGATTTACCTAGCTCAAAAGGAGACATGGAAAAAAGATACGGAATGGTTTACGTGAATAGAGGGAATCATGATTTACGTGATATGAAACGTGTACCAAAGAAAAGTTTCTATTGGTTCAAAGAGTTTCTTGAAAAAGAACAAAAATCATCGAATGATCAAATAACAGTAAAATAAGATGGAAAAAAGCTGTCTGTATCCGCTTGATCAAGTGGGTATAGATAGTTTTTTTATCTATTGGTTCGGTTTAAAACATAGACACATTGCTCAAGATGGTCGCTGAGTGTAAGAGATCATTTTTCCTTTTCTTCCATAAAGGAAAGTCTTTTTTTATTTTTCAAAAAAATTCGTTCGTTCTGCCTACATTTATTCAGTAGAATAGTTGCTAAAGGAGGGATTACGATGGAATACGAAACATTAGAAAGTCTTAGAGAAAGACAACAACAAAAATTAGAAACAATGAAAAAACAAGCGATGAGTGAAGTGGACAGGAAGAAAGAAGGAGAGCAACAAAGAAAAGAAACATTACATAGTGGGGAATCTCAAGCTGTTGAGCAAAGCGACAAAAATAAAGAGAGATAAATTTTTCAACCATTCAATGTGTGGGATTGAAAATAACTTGAACGTCCAATTTTCTTAGTCGATTGATGCTACTTCCTAAAACCCTATGATTGTAGTGGGATTTAGGGAATCAAGGCGATTCAAAAGAAAGGAGAAGGATCATGGAAGAAAAAGAGCTGGATAAAATAAAAGAGAAAAGAAAAGAAGAAATCGAAGGTATGAAACAGCGTTCTTTTGCAGAAATAAGTAAAATCAAAGCGAAGAATATGAAAAAACTTAAACTAAACAAAGAGAACTTCAAAGAAAAAAGAGCAAAGGATCAAAAAAATGAAGGCCGTGCATTATAAAGTGTTCACTATTTAAAAAAGAGTTTCTCACAGCAGTCGTCAATAGTTAAAAATCAGCCTGCCCACCAAAGCTTGGAGTGTTTTGGTGGGCAGGCTCTTTTTATTGATCGTGAGATTAAGATAAAACAGCCGCTGCTAGCGCTTGTTGGACGGCGATGATATTCTTATCTTTTCTGAATTGTAGCGATTCAGCGGGTAATTCTGCACTAGAGATCCAAATCTTTAGTTCGGCATCTAAATCGAAATGTCCGCTTGTTTCAATCGAAAAACGTGAAATCGAGCGATAAGGAATCGATTTATATTCGCTTTTTTTGCCAGTCATTCCTTGTTTATCAACGATGATCATTCGTCGATCCGTAAAAATAATCAAATCGCGTACTAATTTGAATGCTAACTCGACCTGTTCTGTTGGAATCAAGATTTCTTGAACTTCTCTCGTAATATTCGTTGTATCTTTTTGAGTGGCATTGCCCATCAAGCCATCAAATAGTCCCATAAAAGCACCCCTTTGGTCATAGAATAAAAAGCAAGTATTTCTTAAAGTCATTGTAACAAAGCTTTTGAATGAACTATAGTTTTATTATTCAAAAATAAGAAAAAACTATATGATTCATACGAATGATTTCAAAAAACTATCCTTAAACAGATGGTTTGAGGTTTGACTTTATTAATGTTACGGTTGTTATGTAATTGAGAATAAAGGAGGCAAACTATGGGCAAGTATGATTTACCGCAAGTAGAAACGCATCTTTATATTAATGGCAAATGGATTGAAGGATCTGAAGGCACAGTCGATGTTATCAATCCGGCAACTGGCGAAACGTTAGTAAGTGTGCAACAAGGTGGCGAAAAAGAGACAAAAGAAGCAATCGAAGCTGCGAATAAAGCATTTGAAGGCTGGTCAATAACAGCACCAAGTGAACGAGCAAAACTAATGAACAAAATGGCTGATTTGGTAGAAGAAGATCGTGAACGTTTAGCAAAAATCATGACGATGGAACAAGGGAAACCTCTTGCTCAAGCCTCTTCTGAGATCCAAACAAATGTCGAAAATCTTCGATGGAATGCGGCACAAGGCCAACGAATCATGGGAGAGATCATTCCTTCACCTGATGGCAAAGAATGGCAAGCACGTAAACAACCAGTCGGTGTCGTAGGTGCGATCACACCATGGAACTTTCCTTCCAACATGATCATTCGCAAAATCTCGCCGGCAATCGCCGCAGGGTGTACGGTTGTCCTAAAACCAGCAAAATCAACGCCATTATCGGCACTTGCGTTAATGGAACTATTTCATAAAGCTGGCTTTCCAGATGGTGTTGTAAATATCGTCATGGGTGATTCCTCAACGATCGGGAAGATTTTATCTGAATCGGATGAGATCCAAAAGATCACCTTTACTGGCTCAACAGAAGTCGGACAAATCTTAAATGAACAAGCAGCACCTACCTTGAAAAAAGTTTCTATGGAGTTAGGTGGACATGCGCCATTTATCATTTTCCCAGATGCGGATGTAGAGTTAGCCGTAGATACACTGATCAAAACAAAATTTATCAATAATGGGCAAGTATGTACGTCACCGAATCGAATCTTTATCCATAAAGAGATCAAAGAGCAAGCAACCAAATTGATCGTGGAAAAAATCAAAGAAGTGACCGTAGGCAATGGACTGGATGATCCAACTACGGGACCATTGATCAATCAAGAAGGTGTTGAAAAGGTCGAAGAACAGCTAAAAGATGCTGTAGCTAAAGGCGCAGAGATCTTAGCGGGTGGTCACCGACTCACAGACGGAGACTATGCAAATGGCTTTTTCTTTGAACCAACAGTTCTAGACGGTGTGAAAAAGGAAATGGACATTTTCTATAACGAAACATTTGGTCCAGTGATCCCAATCATTACGTTTGAAGAAGAAGAGCAAGTGATCAAAGATGCGAATGATACGATCTTCGGTTTAGCATCCTATTTCTTTGCGACAAATATCCATACGATCAACAATGTAAGCAATAAATTGCAATATGGCATGGTGGGTGTCAATAACACAGCCATCTCAAATTCTGCGACGCCATTTGGTGGGGTCAAACATTCAGGGTTTGGACGTGAAAACGGCACATTCGGCGTAGAAGAATACGTTGAAGTGAAGTTTGTGACGATCAGTACCGAACAATAAATAAAGTTATTTCTATCTTACACTCATTCGAGACTAAATTAGAAAATAAAAATTTTTTCATTTCTATGTTATAAAAAAACACCTAATAAATGGACAGTTTGTAGAACTCTAAAAAGTTAAAAATTTAACTTTTTTGGGTGCTATACTTCTAGTAATTTATTAGGTGTTTGTTTTTTTCTAAATCAATATCACAAATTCAATTTTTTATCATCTGGTGTAGGTGGGATCAAGGAAGCAACTCCACAAAGGATTGAAAAAACAGTAATGATTTGTCCACGATAAGTGAACCAAAAATGGATTTCAGAATGATTTGCGAGTAAATTGAGCCAAATGTAAGGAGTTAAAGCCGTCAAACTGTACAAAAAGAATGTTCGAATTAAATTAGTATATCGATAGGTACGACTTCTTTTTTTTATCGCTATAACTAAAAATACAAAGCAAGTGATTCCAAGTATAAGAAGCGTTACTCTGGGATACATCAATATGACATTTTTTCTTAACATTTCTATCCGTTGTAAAGGATAGTCATCATTTCCTTCCGTACGAAATAGAATTTGGGTAAGAGCATCATGAATGACATTTTTTCTTAAAATAATAGTAGCTAATAACCACTTAGTAAACCAAGTGAGTCCGTAACCAATCGTCCAGAAAACACCAGTGAATACGAGACGTTCATATGGTTTTTCTCCATTTTCTTTTTCACTTGTTGGATATTTATTGTTGATATAGTAGTACGTGATCATTGGTATTCCCCAAGAAATCAAAGGAACTGTCAAGAGATCAAAAAAATTAGTCAGTGAACCGACCATGAAAAAGAAAATAAGCATATTTTGAAATTTCTCAATATATTTGGGTTTACATAACATAAGTAGCATAGCTAAAAGTGTCACGATCCACAGATTTGAAAATTGCATACTAAAGAAAAAAGTAGCTGCATTTCCAACTGCTAATGAAATTAAAAAAGCAATTCCAAGATAAATATCACTACGTTTAATTAGGTGATAAGTCGTCAATCCAATTAGTAAGAATAAGACAACTGCGTAAATCAAACGAATACTTCCTACATTCATGATAATCAGTAAAGGACGTAAAAAGATTAAGTAACCGTGCCAGTATCGAGGGTAATTGTCTACATACATCGCATTTTCGAGTACATTTAAGTCGCTTTTTTTAGATGTTTTACGAATCATTAAGTGATCTGTGAAATTATCAAGTTTGGTCCCATCAGAGTTTCCATGGTTCATTATAGGATACAAACTTTCACTTTCGATTAGACTTAAAGATTTATCTGTGTTCTTTTGTATTAGTTGTTGAGGAATGCTAAATGAAATAGTCAGCAGTATACAATAACTGATCAATAAAAGTAAAAAAGCCGTAATCGTTTTTTTTAGTAACTTCATGAGAATCTCCTATATCGTGGTTGTTTTATTTTCGTTTTCGAGTAAAAAAGGACTTAGTAAATAAATAGGTAATCCTAAAGCCAGAATAAAAACGTATCGCAAACTGAAAGCAACTGGGGTGGCTATCATAATCGTCAGAAATACGAGCCCTCCAGGTAGTAATAGAGCCATAGGATATGTGTTTTTCTTGACCAGTAATATAAACAAACTCAATAAAAATAACCACAACAATGTTCCAGAACCCCAAAAATCACGTTGATCAATTATTGTTTGGAGACCAGAACTACCTGTATAACGCTCAATTAAATTCGCTTGTTTGATCCCATAACTATTCTCATTTACACGGGTATCTAAGAATCCGTAGCTATTTTTAACGCCTGGGACCCAAAAACCAAATGTTTCTAATATATATGCATCAATGTAAATCTTCAAATTAGAAGGAAGATTTCTAGCCCAGAGCATCAAAAATTCTTTTTTATGCACATTTAAAAATTCGTTATTAAAATTTTTGTGCCATTTAACTGGATCAGCTAAGCTAGGTGCATAAGCTTTATAATCTTCAATCGGTAATATCTGACTTAAAAATTCTTGATCTTTTTTTGACATATGCCCTTCATCTAACACAACGGTTCGAGAAATTTGTTGTAAAGGAATACCTAATTGTTCTGCGCTTTGTGAGGGAATAGCATAGCTACTCAGCAAGGGTTGGAATACTAAAATTACTAGAAAAAGATAACTCAGTGTAACTTGGATGAATGGTTGATACTTCTTGTTCTTGATTGTGTATATCCCATAAATTATCAAAGATCCAATTACAACATACAGACCATTATTACGCAAATAAGTAGTTAATAATGCAAATATGATGAAGGATAGTTGCTGTGCAATCGCAGGCTTGTTTTTGTTAGTAATTACATCAAAAAAAGTTAAAGAGAATAACAAACATGCGACAGAAAATAAAATATCTTTTTGCATATTCAAAACATAGATGGGAAAAACTGGTGCGAGTGAAAAATAACCAAGTGAGATCATCACAGGCACTAGTCTTATTTTTTTCTTCATTAACCAGCATAAGGAATAGCTGAGTGCTAAAGCAGTAATCAACGATTGAAATAAGGAGAACAAGAAAACACCATGATTAATTGTTATTGGTAAAATATCGATAAAAAATTTAACAACCAACGTAAATAATATAGGATGATGATTGTTTAAGGCAGTGTCCCCAAGAGCTTGACTGACTGAACTTAATGAATCTGGTAAAACGACACCAGGGTACAACGTAACAGCATAAGGGGCCCAACATAAGAGCATGATGATCGTAAAAAGAAGAAAGAATTTCCAGGTAGGCTGCAGGTCTATGTTAGTTCCCCCTAGATAACTACTGATTTGTAGTAAGTAGTTGACCATAAAACGTAATATGATCAAAAAATAACAGAATGCTGCTAGAGCTATTAGTAGCTGCACAAAACTAAATGGATCGAGTGTTGTTTCTTCATAGCTTGCTGAGACATGTGTAAACTGTATACGACTGCCAGTAGCGAGTATGAGAGAAAATAATAACGAGAATAATACGCAAACACCAGTTGTAAAATCAAGCCGCCATGAAAATAAGTCATTCCCTAATTTTTTACCCGTATACCACAATAAATAGAATAAGACAAGAATCAGCAATGGATTTAAAGAACCAAGGCCTAAGGCAGTTAAGAAAGAAATAAGAAATAGTAGCAAAGTCAAAAAAAATATCGGTAGAAGGCGAATCTTTTTTGTTTCCAATGGGAATCCTCCTATCTTGCTTTTCTATTTTGCTGGTACTCATTATAAACATGATATAAGTTCAGTTCATACTCTTTTTTTGCATTTGTTACAACTGTATCTAAAATCATTCCTGTTACTAATGAGAGTAACGCGAGTATCATGAATCCAGTACTTAGGATGGCTGAAGGGACTTTAGTGATAAAGCTCGTCAGCATAAACTCTCGAATCACAGGAATGCCAGTGAACAGGCCGGCTAAAAAGAATACGACTGTCCAGATATTGAAAAATAAGATTGGTTTATAATCTTTGCACATTTTGATGATCATCATGATGACTTTAAAACCATCTGAAAATGTATTCAATTTTGATTCACTACCTTCTGGACGATCACGGTAATCAATAGGAAGTTCAACTAATTTGAATTTTTTATCTAAGGCATGAATGGTCAATTCTGTTTCGATTTGGAAGCCAGCGCTCATGATCGGAAAACTTTTGACAAAAATACGGTTAAATCCGCGATAGCCAGTCATGACGTCTCGTATTTCTGTTTTGTATAAGCGAGTGATCGTATTTTTGACTAAATTATTGCCAAAATCATGGAATGCACGTTTATTTTCTTCAAAATAAGTGCCATTAGAAAGACGGTCGCCAATAACCATATCAGCTTCGCCAGAACGTAGTTTTTCTAAAAGTCCATGTACGGCTTCGGCTGGATAAGTATCATCTCCGTCCACCATCAAATAATAATCAGCATCGATGTCAAAAAACATTTGTCTTATAACATTCCCTTTTCCTTGACGCGGTTCTTTTTTGACGATTGCTCCGCCTTTTACAGCAAGTTCGTAGGTTGCATCTGTAGAATTATTATCGTAAACATATATATCAGCTTCTGGTAGTTCTTTTCTAAAATCGGATATGACGTTTGAAATTGTTGCTTCCTCATTATAACAAGGAATCAAGATAGCAATTTTTTCTTGTTGGACCATGTTTCACTCTCCTAAGTAATTTGAAAAAGTTCACACTAAGCATAACCTATCATGAACGTTTATACCAGTTTTTACGCAAAAAAAGAAGCTCTTATCCATAGGAAAACCTATTTCTAAGAGAATCTTTTAGAAAGAATGACATCAAGCATCCGTTCCTTTTTTTCTAGATATATCTAAAACAGTACCAGTATAAGCATCTGCTAAAAATTCATAGTAGACGACTTCCCCATCTTCTATACGAGAGATCCCACCACGATAGGCTTTGGAATGGATCGCGAATTTGCGTGTCGGTTCTTTTTCAAAGGAGATCCAAGAGCCTTCAATCGATCCTTCATCTAAAAATGCTTCTTTGATGGTAGCTAAGACTTCATCAGCGGACAATGTTTTATTGCGGTTATACCACAATGCAGTTGCTACGCCACTTAATAATCCAAGACCAATTCCGACAGCTAATCCACCTTTAAAATAGGCCTGTTCACTTTCTTCATACATGCTGCTAATCCCTCCTTTACATATTCACAAGTTTCTTTGGTTTTATTTTACCACACTCTCGGATTTTCTTTGAAATAAATAACCGTTTTTAAATAAAATACGGTATAATAATCACGATAGATTTGTCCAGTTTTTTTTGAGACAAATCAAAGCTGAGATTGAAGGGAGACAAGTCTAAATTTTAGACGATCATTATTATGGATAACAAAACATTTCAACGTATCAAAGAATTGACCGAATTACAAGGAACTAGCGGATTTGAACAAGATATCCGTGCTTACATGGAACAGCACATGGAGCCACTAGTTGATGAATTACAATTGGATGGATTAGGTGGGATCTTTGGATTACGCCATCACCAAGAGGCAGATGCCCCTCGCGTCATGGTTGCTGCCCACATGGACGAAGTTGGCTTTATGTTGACACAGATCCAAGACAATGGCTTGTTCAAAGTCGTTCCATTAGGCGGTTGGAACCCTTATGTGGTCTCTGCCCAACGCTTTACATTAAAAACATCAGCGGGTAAAAATTACCCATGTATTTCTTCTTCAGTGCCACCACATTTATTGCGTGGTACAAGCGGACAAAAAGCAGTTGAAGTGACAGATATCTTATTTGATGCTGGCTTTGAATCAAAAGAAGAAGCAATGAGTTTTGGTGTGTTGCCAGGAGATACGATCGTTCCTTTTGCAGAAACAATCAAAACAGCGAATGGTAAAAACATCATCAGTAAGTCATGGGATAACCGCTACGGTTGTACGATGGTCTTGGAAGCATTAGAAGCATTAGAAAAAGAAACATTAGGTCATACATTGATCGCCGGTGCTAACGTCCAAGAAGAAGTGGGCTTACGCGGCTCAAAAGCTTCAGTGAACAAATTCAAACCAGATCTATTCTTTGCTGTAGACTGCTCAGCTGCGGATGATACTGTGACGAAAAAAGGAACATTTGGTCACCTAGGGGAAGGCACATTGATGCGTATCCAAGATCCAGGATTGATCATGTTGCCACGTTTACGTGAATACCTATTGGATATCGCTGAAACAAACAATATTCCTTATCAATACTTCGTATCAAAAGGCGGTACCGACGCAGGTGCAGCGCATACACAAAATGAAGGAATCCCAAGTACGGTTATTGGTGTAGTCGGACGTTACATCCATACACATCAGACAATGTTTAGTATCCGTGACTTTGAAGCAGCGAGAGAAATGTTGATCCAAACATTGAAAGGTTTAGATAAATCAACAGTAAATACGATCGTTTACGGAAAATAATCAATCAACGAGTAAAGGCTAGCCGCTTTTACTCGTTTTTTATTTTTTAGATATAGTTTGGTCAGTTTTTTGTAAAGGTGTATAATTTAAGTAGAACATAGAATAAGAAAGAAGTGTGATCAAATGATTATTCCTAAAAGTCTTGAGGAAGTAGCAGGTTATGTTAACAAAGGCAATCATATCTTTTTCTTTACTGCTGATTGGTGTGGCGATTGTCGCTTCATCAAACCACAAATGCCAGAAATCGAGCGTCGCTTTTCAGAGTGGACGTTTGTAGAAATGGATCGAGATGCGTACATCGATTTAGCAGCAGAATGGAATATTTTCGGTATTCCAAGTTTTATTGTCATCAAAGATGGCAAAGAATTAGGACGCCTTGTCAACAAAGATCGTAAAACGAAAGAAGAGATCGAAGAATTCTTAACCAAAGTGATTCAGTAGGTAGAAACGAGAGGAGTGGCGAAAATGGAACAAGCATATAAGAAAATATTGGTTGGGATCGACGGAAGCGAGCAAGCCTTTGCTGCATTCAAAAAGGCCGTCGAGGTCGCTCGTAGAAACGAAGGAACAGTATACGTGACAAATGTAATCGACCAACAATTTTATCAGTTTATGGGATATACGCCTATTGACCAATCCTTGATCGATCAACAGACTGAAACAGCAAGACAATTGATTGATGAATGCAAAAATTACGGGAAATCTGTTGATTATCAGAAAATTGAAGGCGTTGTTGCTTATGGTTCCGTCAGAGAATCCATGGCAGTGAAACTGCCGAAGAAATACCAAATCGATTTGATCATGATCGGCCAATCAGGGTTGAATGCGGTTGAACGGTTTATGACAGGTAGTGTGGCAAGTTACGTGATTCGCCAAGCACCATGCGATGTTTTAGTCGTTTCAGAACCAAGAGAAGCCTGAGCCATTCAATGAAGAGATAAAACATCAAACATAAAAAGACAAGGAAACGAAAAATCTCATCTTTTCTTGTCTTTTTTGTGAGGAGTTCTTTCCTTAATTTGTTGAAAGACTTTCTAAGAGAATTTATCATGCAAGAACTGCCTTTTTTTGTTAAGATAAAGCAAGAGAGTTTGGCACTGGACTACGTAGTTTTTTACACAGAGCGAGGTACTCAGTTGCCATGAATAAAAACAACTTCAACAAATGATATTGGAGGAAACAAAATGATTTTTGCTTATAATCGCGCACATGTGGGCGACACATTAATGGTGATCGTAGCCGACGATAAAGGGACGGAAAACACCGTTACACGTAAATGGAATGTTGCGCAAATCAAGGATGAATCTGGACAAATCGTTGCATGGAACTTTTTCCATATCTCAGATCACCTATCAATTGAAGGGAATGGCCAAGTAACGATCTCAGAAGAACAACTAGCTGAACTGAATCGTTTGATCAAGGAAGCCGGCTTTGAAGAAACACTTGAAAAAGACAATCAACCGAAAATCGTTGTCGGCTATGTCAAAACTTGTGAACCTCATCCAGATTCAGATCATTTATCAGTGACTGAAACAGAAGTAGATGGTGGGGAAGTTTTACAAATCGTTTGTGGCGCACCGAATATTGAAGCAGGCCAAAAAGTAGTCGTTGCCAAACCAGGTGCGATGATGCCAGACGGTATGATGATTTGGCCTGGCGAGTTAAGAGGAGTCAAAAGTGACGGAATGATTTGTTCTGCAAAGGAACTGCATGTCCCTAATGCACCAGAAAAAAAAGGCATTTTGGTATTACCAGAAGATGCTGTTGTTGGTGAAGCATTTAAAATCTAATAGGTATAGAAAAAGACAAGTACCTCATCAAATTTGAGGTACTTGTCTTTTTTTCTTAATTATTTGAGCTGTTTGAATTATTTGAATTTCCTTGATTCAATGCGGTATTATCGATCGTCAATTCGATGTTTACTGTTTTTTCTTCTTCTCCACGGTAATAAGTGATCTTCACAGAGTCACCGACTTTTTTACCATAAAGCACAGATTGTAATTCAACACCAGAAGAAACTTCTGTATCATCGATTTTAGTGATAACATCATATTGTTCTAAGCCAGCTTTTTCCGCAGGAGTTGCTGGTTGAACAGAGCGGATGATCACGCCGTTTGTTACGGAAGAAGGTAATTTCAAGATTTGTTCCTGTTGTTGTGTAGAGACTGCTGAAAGATCAGTCATAGTGATACCTAGCGCAGGACGCGTCACTTTTCCATCTTTTTCAAGTTGGTTGATGATGTTTACGACATCATTACTTGGGATAGCAAAGCCCATTCCTTCAACGCTGACACTTGAAGAATCAGAAGTCGATGCAATTTTACTTGAATTGATACCGATCACTTGACCTTCAATGTTGACTAGTGGACCACCAGAGTTCCCAGGGTTGATGGCTGCATCTGTTTGGATCGCATTGATATTCACCGTTTCATTAGATTCATTTGTACTTGTTACTTGACGATTCAAGGAAGAAACGATTCCTGATGTTACGGAGTTCGCGTATTGAGAACCTAGAGGAGAACCAATCGCAATTGCTGGTTCGCCGACTTTCAATGAAGCAGAGTCGCCAAATGAAGCAACAGTGTCTACCTTGTCTGCACTGATTTTTAAAACTGCTAAATCAGTATAAGCATCTGTACCGACTAATTCAGCTTTCACTTTTGTACCATCTTTTAATAAAACTTCTAATCCCTGTTGTCCATCGACCACATGATTATTCGTTACGATATAAGCAGAATCGCCTTCTTTTTTATAGATCACGCCGCTACCTTCACTATAAGCTTGCAATTCACCGTCTTCGTCACCACTTCCTTGTTGTTGACCAAATAGTGAGCCAAACGGATCAGATGATGAACTTTGTTTTTGTAAATTGATGACAGAAACAACTGCCCCTTGTACTTTATCCACTGCGGAAGTGATATCTGAATCTACATTGACTTTCACATTTTCTACAACGGTTTCGCCTGATGCATTTTGTGTCCCGCTAGAAGAAGTTGTTACTGAATTTCCGCCCCCAGTCGCTGCATAAAAAATACCGAAAGTCAGTAATCCTCCAATCACGCCGCCAACTACGCCAAGACCTAGCTTACGCCAAATGCCATTAGATTTTCTTTTTTTCATTTTTGGTGTCACATCTCTTCTGTCCATGTGATCTGCCTCCATTTATTATTTTCTTGATAAGTTAAGTATAGACTTATTTGCTAAATTTAGTCTACTTCCAGACTGTGAACTTTTTATGAAAAACTTTAGGAAAAATGATTGTTTCCATATGAAAAAATAAAATAGATAGTTATACACAGAGAATGTGGAAAACTAATTGTAAAAAATGCGAATAAGTAATGAATAAAGTTATCAACAGCTTGGGGAAAAAGTGGAAAAATCTGTGCGAAACATATGTTTGCTTAAGAAATACTTACGAAATAAGCACTAAAAAGCTCAAATGCTGTGGATAAACCTGTGGAAGATGTGCATAAGTATGTGGGAAAACTTTTTTAAATCTCTTTGTTGAATAAGCATCCTCTATTATAATAAGAAGGTAGCATTCGATAGGAAAGAACGAGGGAAAGAAAAGATTATGAATATAAAAATCATTTCAGTTGGAAAATTAAAAGAGAAATATTTGATCCAAGGAATCAATGAATACGTCAAGCGACTTAAAGCTTATGGGAAAATCGAACTAGTCGAAGTCCCTGACGAAAAAGCACCAGAAAATCTAAGCGATGCCCAAATGCGTCAAGTCAAAGAAAAAGAAGGCGAACGCATTCTTTCAAAAATCAAAGATCATGAATATGTCTACGCACTAGCAATCCAAGGAGAAAATCCTACAAGCGAAGCCTTTGCCAAACAAATCGACCAATTAGGCATCCAAGGAAAAAGTCAGCTCGTCTTTGTCATCGGCGGGTCACTAGGATTAAGCGACGACGTCATGCAACGCAGCAATGCCCAAATCTCCTTCGGCAAAATGACCTATCCGCATCAACTAATGCGCCTGATCCTCGTTGAGCAAATTTATCGTGCGTTTCGGATTAATACGGGGGCTCCATACCACAAATAATGATATTTTTTAAGAGAAAAAATTATTAGTGAAATTCTCACGTTAATGTTTTAGTTAAAGCTATCAAGCCACAAGAGCTAATTCTATAAAAAAAAATAAAACATGAAAAATTTATTGGAGATTTATACCCTCATATTTTTCATATAGCTGAATAGTTTAACTCTATTTCTTAGTAGACAAAGGGGGTTTTTAATATATTTTAGGGGATTTGAGTGCTATACAAAAGATGCTTTTTTATTACCATCTATATAATTATGTACAGAAATGAAAGATAAAGTAAATTGGGCTGATTACATGTAGAATAAAAGGTACAATTTATTCTTAAGAAGGAGCAAGATATATGGATCTTTTTACACCAATAGTAGAAGAAGCTAAATTACATCACAATTTTGTTCATTTAAAGAAAAATAAATATTTGAGACGAGTATTGAATGAGTGGGCAAAAGGGTTTCAAGATAGGGATGGAAAATTTGTTAAGGAGTTTCAAACTACATTTAATTCATCATTTTGGGAATTATATTTGAATGCAGTTTTACAAGAAAAATTTTTGAACATTGATTTTAGTCGGGAAGCTCCGGATTTCATTGTAGTTGACAGGGATAAAAAAACAAAATATACAATCGAAGCTACTATAGCAAATAATGCAGTAAATCGTCCGCCAGAATGGGATCAAGAAGAAAAACTTAAATTCATGAAAAAAGAACTTTCAGAAGTTGAAATAAAGAATATTAGTTTAGACGCTACGGTAAGAATCTGCAATTCCATTTTGAGTAAACACAAAAGATATAAAAATAGGTATGAAAACTTAAGCCATGTTACTGGAAAACCATTTATTTTAGCGTTGGCTAGTTATGATAGTTTTTATTTTTATAAATATAGTATGGCTCCCATTATTAGGGCATTATATGGTATAGACAAATTATTTTATGATGATAATGGAGAGGTTGTCGAAGAAATTGTAGAGAAAGTAAAAAAGGAAAACAGGGCTGAAATAGAAGTAGGTCTGTTTACAAATCCAAAATATAAAGAAATAAGTGCAATTTTATATAGTAATACAGCTACTTATGGAAAGTTAGAAGGAATGTCTTGTACGACAAATAGAAAAAAATTGATTTTTAGAACTGTTAAATATAATTCTTATGGCATGGAACCTATTGAAAATATTGAAAATGGAAAAAACTATAAGGAAACAATAAGTGATGGGTTATACCTTTTTTTAAATCCCTTTGCGAGTATTCCGTTAAGTCAAGAGGATATCAAAGAAGTAACGGATAACAAAACCAGCACATATTATGATAAAGAGTATAATACAACAGAAGATGGCTTTCTATTTTCGAGAGAAACAATACGTTTTGCCAATAAAATATACTAAAAATAAAATTTAAACAACTCAAAGTTAAATTTTTTATCTGTTAGGTTACTTTAATTTATTATTTATAGATGCTTATAAACTTTAAAAGTTGTGGTAATAATTTTTACCTTTAGCGCAATTGATCGTAGATTAGTTTCCTACAAGGTATATGATAGTAAAAGTGCAACAAATACAATCTTAAATATATATTATATCCATGAAGTCCAATCTTCTTTATAGAAGATTGGGCTTTTTTTTTATGGCAAAGGAGGGAAAAGAAATGTTTCAAAATAAAGGACAACGTTATGTCACAAAGGGAGTAATGGACAGTTTGCCGGTGGAATTACAAACTTTATGTTGGAATTTAATCGATCAAAACGTTCAAAAGAAGCTTCCTTTAGACTATCTTCAAATCTTTGAATTTTCGATAGAAAAAGGAAATCAAAAGTTGGTTCATCGTCAAGAAGAACCGGAAGCAAGAAAAGAGTATCTGGTTTCACCTAAGCTTCGTTTGAAATCAGTGTCTCAAAAAATATGGGTCATTGATTCGGGTGAGTATCAAACGATGTTATTACCAGAAGAATACTGATATCTAAAAGAAAGGAGCGAAATGACTTGTTAGAAACGGCTATCGAAGTACTGGAAAAGTGTGCACAGCTAGTCACTACTCCTGAAGAGTGGGGCTATGAATCCGTTACGATGGAAAAAGAGGAAATTGAAATGGGTACGCTTCCTAAAGATGTTCATCTACCACGTTTAGTGATGACACATCTTTATATTTATTGCGCACCAGAAGATGGAAAAGACTATGTAGTTTATTTCATTACAGATATTACCAGCCAGCGAGAATTTGTTTGTGGGTTACTGGTAGAAGGACGATTGGTTTGGAGTCAGATTGGAGGAACGAATGAATAAAATAGACTATTTGAGAACTATTGCGGAATGTTTAGGAAGTATTCTCTCAGTGATTCATCAAATTCTCAAGAAAAAGGGAGAAGGAATATGAAGTATTTTAAATTGGTATTGACACTTGCGACCACAATTATTATTGAGTTAATCGAAGAAAAATTTGCTTAGGAGAAAAGACATGATTGAAAAAGAATTAGTGACCACACAAACAGAAGTTTGGCGAGATCCTCATCATACCCATCGCTATGTTTTCAAACGACAATGGGCAATCAAAGGAAAAGAAGAGGAAGAAAAATTAGCGGTAGTCATTACCATTCGTCCAACAGATACAGAACCATTTACGAATGATTTGAGTATGTTGCTCATCGAAAAGAATATCCGACAATTGGAATTTACTGGTTTTATTGCTGTGAATCTTTTTTCGTATACAAAAGCGAAAAGTCCTCGGGTATTTCCTCGCGGCAATGATGAACAATCTCTGGAAATATTAACGACCGTTTTTACAGAAAAGAAAATCAACACCATTATTTTTGCTTGTGGTTCGATTACGACAACGAGTCAAGTGGCTTATGAACAAGCAAAGACCATTTACAATCAATTGAGTGCGAAACAAAAGAAGATGACCAAAGTATTGATAAATGCAGAAGGCAAGTTATCCCATCCATTAAGTATTCATGTTCGCAATGAATGGCAATTGGCGGATAGTCAATTATTATTTCAAGAAAAATAATATTTTATTTTCTCTTGTTACCTATAAGTAGTTTAACATGCTTTTTGGCTTTAAAAATACATGTGCTGATACACGTTATATGAATTATCAATGCACTCAGTAATATGCTATTTTCATTATGTAAAAAATAACAGGAGGTGTGTATATGGAGATTGATGAAGCTTGTTTGAGTAACTCTTATAAAAGTATGAATGACTTTTTTGAGGAAATGGAACTGGATTCAGAATTGCTCTATCAATTTTATCTTGCTTTTCGAGGGCAACAGATTTCTTTTCCAATGAAAATGTACGATCGCGAGCTAGTTAAAAAAAGAATCGGAAACATGATAGAACAGGAAAAAACGGTGGATATCCGTCAATTGACAGAGGCTTATGGTTTCTCTGCAAGATGGATTCAAGAAGTAATTAAACAAAAAGAAAGGAGACGAGTACATGGCTAAGCTGATTTTATTAGGTGGTTTAATTTACGGTGGATATTGGTTATATAAATATATTCTTGCACATCCGAATATAGATAAAGGAAAAGTAATCAAGACAGTCGGCGTATCCATAGTTGGACTAATAGTAGGTCTCATAGCTCTAACTAAGAAAAATAATGCGAATAGCCCAAAAATAATGAGAACTTATCGCTGTAGACGATGTGGAAAGGAAATTTCTACTATTTTTAACCCATCTGAAAGTCCTCAAGGAAGAGATAGATGTCATACTGGTTATCGACATCATTGGGAAAGAATTAACTAAAAAATCATTAAGATCAATCGATTATTTGATAGAATAAATACGTGGGGGAGAAGTGGAAGGGAGCAAGTAAAATGAAAAAATGGCTAATATTTCTAATTGGGATGGGGGTTCTATTGACTGGTTGTACATCTAATGAGAAGAGAAATGATACAACAATTGAAACAAAGAAAAGTACGGTACAATCAACTGAACAAACGACTTCAGAAATGAAACAATCTTTGGAAACTAGCACCAGTAGAAGTTCAACCACGGAATCTTCTACTGAAGAAGTCAAAAATACTTTATGGGATCATAATAAATCCGCTAAATTAGAAACTTTTGTCATTCAATGGGGAAAGACATTAGGTCAGACATATAAAAATTACAGTGATACAAATCCAGTAAGTCAATATGGTACGCCTTTACCAAATGCAGTAATTGATGGATCATGGAAATTTTTAGTTGATAATGCGCAAATGCCAATTCAATGGTCTACTACAGGTGAAAATAATGGGACTGTGGCATTTCAATTAGTTGCAGTGTATTCTGATATGGAAACATCTAGTAATATGATTCGCCATACTTATTTCTTTGGATTTAAAGATAATCAGCCAAAAATCTACATTACCCAACAAAATCAAGGTAATGAAAATAATTACATGTACTTTAGTGAAACTCAAAATCAACAATTAAAACAAGGTTTTGTGGATATTGTTAATGGAAATGTTCCACAAACTCCAGTGGTGGGAGAACCTAATCAACAAGTAACAACTACGACAACACAAGACGCAACTACTCCAGCTAGTCCAGATCTGAATGAAAGAGCACAAGCGATTAGGGAAATATTAAAACAGAACCAAGGATTTAATGAAGAGGTATTAAATTCAATTCCAGATGAAGAAATACTTGATTCTTTCGTAGGTAATGCAACTAATGCGCAACTAGCACAAAGTGCGATGAACTTATTAGAAAAATATCCTAATTTGAAATAAGAGTTGCCTAGGGACGAATTTTTAGAATGATTCAATTATTAGAGTTATTCATTATCCATTAATAACTGATTCTTAAAAAGCTTATGGAGCTTTTTAAGAATCAGTTTTATTTATAGAGAAGGAGAATGAATGTATTAAACGACTTTTTTAACTAATATACATAAAAAAGTAATAATAAGAATGATAATTGAAAGAGCACAAACATTTTTTTGAATGATATATTATTTTAAAACAAATACTGTACTAGAAGTACTAAAAGTGACTAAGATATATTTTGAAAAAAATAGAAAATGAATTTTAAAGTGAAATAAAAATTGTCACTTTAGGTACTTTGGTACCTAGAAGAGGCTTATTTTTGTCTATTTGTTTTAATTATCTATATAAAAAGTGTACAAGAAATCATAGAAATCTTGTACACTCTATTTTTACTTATCTAAAGGCATAGCAGATAAAGTAATTTGTTCAAAGTCTTTTTTACAGAATGCAGAAGAAGCAGTTCGTCCTTGAACAAATTTATTTTTAAAATCATAGGTATTTAGATATGCCATGATTTCATCTATATTGTTTGAGACGTTATCGAAGGAATACTGATTCATGAACCTTTTTATAAAAGTTTTTTGTAAATTTATAGATGTTAGTAAGAACCAATAGACACTCTCAAATATTAAGTAACAACTTTGGAAGAAAGATTCGTCACTGGTATAATCAAATGCCATGAATTGAGCAGCTAATTCAAAAAATAAAAATTGATTAAAAGTTAAGAGAGGAGAATCAATCAAAATTTTGTTGCATAAAGCAATAAATAAATAAACCGATAGATCAATTCGTTCTTTCAATATTTTCTTATTTTTTAAATAGATTTTTAATCTTTTAGAAGCGGTAATGATTGCAAAAAGCTGATTGAAATGGAAACTACGTTCGATCCGATATTTTTCTATTATTGAGTCACGAACAGGTTTTTGTTCAAATAAGAAATTTTGAAAATCTTGGATTTGAGAAAAAGTTAGATGTTCAGGCTTCTTCTTATTTTTATTACAAAGTTTTTTATAGATATTTTTCATTTTAGGATTTTCATCTAAAATAGAAATCATTATATCAAGAACATTTTCATGAATATCTCCTAAATGGTTTAAGGAAATTGATAATAATTTTTCTGTTTCGTCCACTAGATTAATTATTTCTTCTACATTGTCATTTTTTGATTGACTTGTAAAAAATTCTATTAGTTTATTCAGGTTATTTGAAAGTTTTTTTATGTTTTTGTTATTAGCTGAAGATTGTTGGCTTATTTTAGTGATCCAAGGATGTAACTCTTTCAAGTTTTTACCAATATTTTCTTTTTCGCTTGTTTGAATAGACGTGGCTTTCAGCTTATCGTTTACCATCCCTAAAATAAATTTAGGATAATCCAAATACGAGGGAAATGAGTACGTATTGACAATTTTTAATAGACGTGTGTACTCCAATTTAGGATCAATTTTTGTAGTTTGTTCAATTATATTATTAATTTTTAAATGAGTGGATTTTTTTAAAATGTCTGCATCTAAAATTGAGTCGATGGCTAGAATTGGTACGATTTGACTAATATCGTACCAAAAAAGTTCTCTCAAGTATACATTTTTTTTATCTATAGGATCTTCTGTTAAGCTTGTCTTTGGCAAAAAATTCCAGAAAGACTTTCTATTAATTAATAGATCATTTCTGTAGTTAAAATAAAAACAATTATTATAAATGCCATAATCACCTACATTTTTTCTTTGATCATAAATAAAAGCATTCATGGTCGATTTGATATTAAGGCTCATACTGTTATTCTCCTAATCTTCAAAAATTAATTCCAAGTAAATTGGAATCTTTTTTATTTTAACTTAAGAAAGCGGTTACTTAGTAGCTTTTTGGAAGCATTCAAATCTTTTAAAGTTCGATAAGATTAGATTGTCGAAAAGACCTCTATAAAATATTTGATAGGAGCGAAGGAATATGTTGAAAAATACTAAAGTATCAGTCAATCAAGTGTTAGGAGAAACTTATCATTTTTATGGAATGGTGAGAGAAATTAGTGCAGCGAGTAATGAAATCGTCACTATTCAACTGAATATGTTTAAAAGCACACATTCTAATCAAGGAGTATTTGAAATTAATCTGTTTAATCGGTTTGAATATGAGCGACTCTTAACGAGTATTTCCAGATATATAGAAGGAAATATCATTGACTTAAATTTCCTAATTGGTAAAGAAATTTTACTTGTATATATGGATACTTGTCGAAATGATCGTTGTTACTGTAATTTTCATGGATTAATACTTTTGGAAGAATTAATAGATGAAGAAGGAGAAGTGAGTCGTGGATAAAAAAGAAATGGAAAATACACAAATTTTTAAGAGGTATTTAAATCCAAATAAACTACAAGAAATTGAAGAAGGCAAAGAAGGAAAGGAAGCTTTCTTTAATCTTATTGAAACTATTCCCAGAAATTTGACTGAGGAAGCGTTTAACGAGGCGGTGGCAGATCTAATAATAGAATATACACATATGGTCATGTTGAAATCAACCAAAGGTGTATATATCTATAATTACACGACTCATAGATGGGAATCAAAAGGAGAAATCTGGTTGCAAAGATTGGTGTATGAAGTCACAAAAAGCGTAGATGACACAAACTTATGGTATCGCGAAAGAAATACATGTGAACATATTAAAAGGAAACTTTGTATGCTTGAGACTTTCTCTGATGATTATTTAGTGTTGACAAATGGCACTTTTGATAGGCGAACTGGAGAGATTATTGAGAGTCAATCCAATCACTATGCTCATTTTTTTAGCACGGTTGTGTATGATTCTGAAAAGAAGTGCGCTCGATTTCTTCAATTTCTTAATGAGGTTTTCTATTCTGATCCATCAACAATTGCGTTTGTTCAAGAATGGTTCGGCTATGTTCTTTTGTCGAGCCATCAGGCGAATGCTTTTCTGATTGGATATGGATCGGGAGCTAACGGTAAATCTTTGTTGTTTGCTCTTTTAGCAAAGCTTGTTGGCGAATGTAATACGAGTTCTTCTGGAATTTCAGCTTTTCAAAGTCGATTTGGAATGGAAGTGATGCACAATAAGTTACTCAACTTAGCTACAGAAAGTGATGTAAATAGCTTTGAAACAGCTACTTTAAAAGCTGTTACAGCGGGAGAGCCAATCACGTTAAATCGGAAAGGCATCAAAGAAATCACTTGTATACTTCCTACTAAGTTCATTTTTTTAATGAATCATTTGCCTTTGATAACGGATTCTTCTTACGGATTTTCTCGTAGATTACTGATTCTCCCATTTCCTCGAACGTTTCGTCCAGAAGAGCAAGATCCTTTTCTACTAGAAAAAATGACACTTGAACTGTCTGGAATTTTAAACTTTGCCTTAGAAGGTGCGAAGCGATTAATTAAGAACGGATATCAATTTACTATATCTGATTTGATGCATGAGGCAAAAGAACAGTTTTTAGGATGCGTACATCCTTTGTCTTATTTTAAGGCGCATTATTTATCGAAAAATCCAGCAAGAAAGGTGGAGAGTAACCTCCTTTTTCAAACTTTCCAAAAAATGTTAAAGGAAAGGAATTGGTCGGCTAGACAATATGGAACGCTT
The DNA here is from genome assembly GCF_050498525.1 of Enterococcus sp. DIV2371. Taxonomy (NCBI): domain Bacteria; kingdom Bacillati; phylum Bacillota; class Bacilli; order Lactobacillales; family Enterococcaceae; genus Enterococcus; species Enterococcus sp. DIV2371. The sequence continues at coordinate 301,663 of NZ_JBIPAJ010000001.1, forward strand.
CGTTCATTCAACAAAGGGTTGATCGAACTTTTTGAAGCAGAAGGCTTTGTTATTTCCACTAAAAAAAGTAATGGAAAAACCTATCTCTCTGGAATTGTCTTAAATCAGTCAATACAAGAACTGTAAGACATTAATAAGGGAAAGTGGAAAAAATTGATGGAACAAGAAAATTTCAATTCTTTGGTTTTAGAATTGATGAAAGCAGAAAACGGGTATTTTTCTATTGACCTGCGCATTTTTATGAGGATATGGGGGTGGAAAAATAATGGAAGAATTTTTATCTCAACTTGCAAAAGACATGATTTCTTATTTTCATCATGAAAAAGATCTCGAAAAGCGATCGATCGAAGACTAAATTCAATCGAAAGAAGAACAGTCAAAGTTTTTCTTTCAGTTGGTAATAGGAAATAGACAAGGGAAAGTTATTGGCTGCGATTTCAAAGCTACTGATTACTTATTTGTATGATAGCGAGCAAACTCAAACGGAAGTAAATGAAGCTTGATCTATGCTTCATTTACTTCATTCAATCAAACATGAAAGAAAGGAAAATTCTAATGACTAAAAATAAAATGACACTAAAAGCAGAGGTTCTTCTGTATATTCAAGAACATTTTTCCAATCAATCCTTTTTTACACAACCCATTTACTTGTCTTTCAAAAAGAGAGGTGTATCTGCTGGTTCTATCGGGGGTACTCTTCAAGCGTTAAAGAACGAAGGGTATTTAGAAAATCACTTTGTACGTCGTTCGTTCAATCGGAGAGTCGTAAAAAAATGGAATTTAGTTCCTTCATAGAGATGAGGATTCAAACATGCGTGTGGCTTGTTATGATCGAACGTCTGTTTATGAAGAAGCGAAAATCAGTAATGACGCTCAATATGATGCAGTGAAAGAGTATATTTTAGAGAAATATGAACAATTTCCCCAACGATTTTCAGACAAAGGAGAATCAGGGGGAAAAGCGGATCGTCCAGCTTTCCAACAACTTAAAGATTGGGTGTGTGCGTCAGAAGAAGAGGGGGTGATCTATGTCTGGCGTTATGATCGATTGGCACGTCAAGCCAAAATAGCCTTAGAATTTATTGAGTTATGCCAGCAACATCAAGTTCAAGTTTATTCGATTTCTGAACCTCTTCCTGCTTCTTTCTCGCACGCGTCAACGAATAAACTATTTGTGCAATTATTGTTCACTTTTGCAGAACAACAGCGAAACGTCATTATTGAGAATGTTCGTGCCGGACTTGCCTATAAAAAGCAACAACGGCAATATCTATCTTCTGCTGTTCCATATGGGTATCGTTTAGTGAATGGGAAAATCCAACAAGAAGCACACGAAGCAAAAGTTGTCCGCCATATCTTTCAACTTTATTTGACTAAAAAATATGGCTACAAAAAGCTTTGTCAACGATTGACGCAACAAAAGCTCTTTTTCCATGAACGTTCTTTTCAGCCCTATCACATTTATAGTATCCTAAAAAATCCATTGTATTATGGCGAAGTGAAAGGGGGTTCTTTTGGAAAGTATCTAGGAACCTTTGAACCGATTCTCTCGAAAACAATCTTTCAACAAGCCCAAGATATTCGACAATCCAGACGTACGACTAAAAAAGATACGTATCCGTACTTATTACGTCAAAAAATTAAGTGTCCCTTCTGTGGTCGTCATCTGAGTTCGAAGTATCAATGGAATACAAAGAAGACGAAGACACTTCATTATTATCATTGTACCGACCGAAACTGCCAAGGAATCTTTCTTCGGGCAGAAAGGGTTGAGTCAGAAGTATTGGAAAAGATCCAGGCTTTTTTTCAACACGAAGGCGTCTATCAGGCTTTGATTGCCCAAGTGACGCAACAGTTAGCCGAAAAGCGAAAAGATGACAAACACAAAGTAATCCAACAAAAGAAACAAGAAGCACAATGGCTCAAGGCATTTGAAGAGGGCAATTGTTCACTAGAAGAACTTAAGCAACAACTGCAAGCTCTTCAAAAGCCGATGTCTACTTCTTCGTTTCTTTCACTCCAACAGTGTGAAGCAAAAGTGAAAGAATGGCTTCAACTGAAAGACCTCTCTAGTCGACAATTGTTATGTGACCATGTTTGTCGGATTGAGGTAACAAAGGATAAAACAGTCTGTGGGATTTACTTCCGGCAACTGACACAAAATATTTTAGAAGGGAACGAATGATCTATGGAAACGATACAAACCAAACGAGTTGCATTATATATTCGGGTGAGTACCCAAGAACAAGCTATAGATGGGCATAGTATTCAAGCACAAGAACAAAACGGGCGACAGTTTGCCGAACGGATGGGCTATGAAGTGGTAGAAGTTTATGCCGATGAAGGAATCAGTGGGAAATCAACGAAGAATCGGTTCGCCTATCAACGAATGATGAACGATGCTCGAAACCATCGTTTTGATCTACTAGTGATTTGGAAATTGACCCGTCTTGGACGCAATATGTTAGATGTCTTACAAACTGTCGAAGAATTATTGCGATATGATGTGGGATTACATTCGATTTCGGAACAATTTGACGTGACTACTTCGACAGGAAAACTGATGTTACAACTTCTTGGTAGTTTCGGTGAATTTGAACGCAACCAAATTGCGGAGAATGTTCAAATGTCAATGCAAAGCTTAGTGAAAGATAAAAAGCGTTATGCAGGAGGTCGACGTTTAGGCTATGTCAGTGGTATTGACGCGAATGGTCAAAAACAATTGGTCATTGAACCAGAAGAGGCGAAAATTGTTCGTCTGATTTATGCAAAATATTTAGATGGAGAAGGGTATCGAGCGATTGCCAATTTTTTGAATCGACAAGGATATAAAACAGTCAAAAAGAATGCTTTTTCTACTACGGCAGTCAAAGATATCTTACGCAATAAAATTTATGCAGGGTATTTAGAATATGCGCGCTATATCAATTGGGAAACCAAACGACGGAAGGGAAAAAATCCGAAACCGATTTTAGTGAAAGGAACCCATGAGCCGATTATTTCGGAAGAAGATTATCAAAAAGTACAAGAACGCCTTGCGTTAGAAGGAAAACAGCCCAAATGGAACCATACAGGAGAAAATGTATTGACGGGGTTGTTACGTTGTCCAGAATGTGGGGCACCGATGGCAGCGAGTAATGTCACAAATATCCTAAAAGATGGCACAAAGAAACGGATTCGATATTATTCTTGTTCAGTTTTTCGAAATAAGGGAGCAAGTGTGTGTCATGCCAATTCGATTCGTGCCGAACAAGCGGAAACGTTTGTCGCCGAACGATTAAAGGAAATCGTTCAGCTACCAGAGGTTCTTCCCCGATTGGTGGCAATGTTAAATGAGGAAATGGTGCGACAAAGTCAACCATTGGAACAAGAACTCGTGGTGTTACTGGAACGAAAGGAAGAATTGAAGACTAAAATAGAAAAATGGGAAGCTGCTTTAGAAGATAGTCCCGAGCTGTTTCCGATATTAAAAGACCGCTTAGACGAATTGACTGAAAAACGAAGACAGTTACACATTCGAGAGAATGAAATCTTAGGGATCTTTCAACAACAAGGAGAGCCGATTCAAGTCAAAGATGTCCAACGGATATTGACTAGTTTGGATCGCTTTCTTGCCCAGAGTGAGAAGAAGCAAGTCAAAGCCTTGTATCGTACCTTTATTGAGAAAATCACCTTTGATCCTAACCAGAAGGAGATATTGGAAATTACGATGAAATTCACGCCTGCCGTGGTACAACAATTGAATGAGCAATATCAAATAGCCGTATCCAAAACAAAGGATACGGCTATTTTTGTGTTAAAGACGCCTTTTACGTTAACGATCTAGTCTAGGTTATATCAAACAACGTGAGAGGGACGCTAACGCTTCTCTAGCGATTTGAAATCGTTAGAGGAGTAGTTAGGGAGGTGCGTAACTCAAAAGATAACAAATAAATCTTTTTTTATCTTTTCTTAATGAATTGATATGCTAAAATAAAGAAAACTATGCTTATAAAGAAAAAGAAGTTTTTAAACTCACTGAATAACAAGAAAGTGGATGAGCATTAAAAATCTTTCCTATCAAATGTTACTTTCTTGAATAGAGTAACAATTAGTAATTTAAACATAAAAACTTCTGATGAAGGGGTTTGGTTCTAAAAAAAGCAAATGATAGTTGTTTGATACACGTTTTATTCAAGTGATATCATCATTAATTAAAAATTTCTTTCCTTATAGAATACAATATTCAGACTTGAAACTATTATTGTATCAAGATAATTAAAATTTTTTTGTGGAGGTGTAGTTGTTGAAAACAAATTTTTCATATTTTACAGTTGAATGGGAACTATTTAAAAATCTAGGAGAAAGTGCAGAACAGAGCGTTTATCGTGATCCGAATGCTGCGATTGTTAAGATAAGATCACTAGCTGAAAAAATGACGGATGCAATTTTTAAATTAGAGGGTATTGATCCTTGGGGGCTAAAAAGTCAAGTTGAGAAATTAAATACTTTGCAAAATAAAGATGTTTTGCCTGACGAGTTGGTGAATGTTTTTCACATGATTCGAAAGACTGGAAACAAAGCGGCTCATGATGGAAGTTATGGAACTACTAGTGAAGCAATCGACATGTTACAGATGGCATTTTATATAAGTTGTTGGTTTATGGAAGTCTATGTTTCATACGATTTTAATTCACCTAAGTTTAGTGTTCCAATTGATAATGAAAAAGAACAAGCCGAAAGAATTCGTATACTTGAACAGCAACTTCAAGAACAAGAAAAAAGATTTAAAGAGCAACTTGAAAAAGTGGTGATTTATCCAGTTGAAGACGATAAAGAGAATAGAAATGCGCGACGATATCGTTCTAGAAAATATGCGCAAAATTATCCACCGAATGAAAAACAAACCCGCATTTTAATTGATGAACAGCTTAGGAATGCAGGATGGGAAGCTAATACAGATGAGTTAAATTACAAATGTAAAAAAACAATGCCTGAAAAAAATAGAAAAATGGCAATTGCTGAGTGGAAATGTGGGACTGGATATGCAGATTATGCTTTATTTGACGGATTGACGTTGGTGGGAATCGTTGAAGCAAAGCCTTATGGAAAAGATATTGCAGGAGACTTAGTACAGTCCAAAGAATACGCCCGTGATGTGCAAGTATTAGCTGGAATTAATTTAGTAAATGAACAATCGGGGTATAAAACACCCTTTGTTTATTCAACAAATGGACGTCCTTACTTAAAACAATTAGCTGAAAAATCAGGTATTTGGTTTTGGGATGCTAGAACTCCGAAAAAAGCATCTTATGCTTTAGAGAGCTGGCATTCGCCAGAAGATTTAAGAAAAAAACTTGAAGTTGATGAAATTACAGCGAATAAGGAGTTAAGTGAAGATAAGCAATATCCAGATTTTGCTAATCGTTATTATCAGATCGAAGCTGTTCAAGCAGTTGAAAAAGCTATCGAAAGTGATCAACGTCGAATGTTGTTAGCTATGGCGACAGGAACTGGTAAAACAAGAACGGCATTGTCTTTAATGTATCGATTGATTAAATCAAAGCGAGTACGACGAATTCTATTTTTAGTAGACCGTACCTCTCTTGGAAAACAAGTAGCAGATGCATTAAAAGATACAAAAGTTGAGAATCTATCATTATCCGATATTTACGATGTTAAAGAAGTTTCTGATATTAAACCTGAAGATACTACAAAAATTCAAATCGCAACAGTTCAAGGAATGGTACGGCGCTTGTTTTATCAAGAGGAAGGAGAAAATATTCCGTCAGTTGGTACTTATGATTTTATTGTTGTTGATGAGGCACACCGAGGTTATACTGAAGATAAAACCATATCTGAAGAAGAAATTACTTATTTCAATGAAAAAGAATATATCAGTCAATATCGTAGAGTTATTGACTACTTTGATGCATCTGTTTTAGGTTTAACAGCTACTCCAGCACTTCATACTACTGAAATATTTGGGAAGCCAATTTACACGTATACTTATACGGACGCTGTGGTTGATGGTTATTTAGTAGATCATGACCCTCCATATAAATTTGAAACAGAGCTTTCAAAAAATGGAATAAGATTCAATGAAGGACAAGAAGTTACTTTATGGGATCCAGAAACACAAAATATTGATAAAGCCTTGTTGGAAGATGAACTAAATTTTGATGTGACGGCTTTTAATAAAAAAGTTATTACAGAATCTTTTAACAGAGTGATTCTATCTAGTTTAGCTGAACATATAGATCCGGAAGAAAATGGGAAAACATTAATTTTTGCGGCTAACGATAGTCATGCAGATATGGTTGTACGTTTGCTGAAAGAAGCTTATGAAAAAATTGGTATTCCTGTCGATGATGATGCAATCGTGAAAATTACAGGTTATATTCGACATCCTAATAAAGAGATTAAACGATTCAAAAACGAAAAATATCCCAAAATTGTTGTGACAGTTGATCTATTGACAACAGGAATTGATGTGCCGGAAATTAGTAACTTAGTATTTTTACGAAGAGTTCGGTCACGAATTTTGTACGATCAAATGTTGGGGCGCGCAACTCGTTTATGTCCAGACATTGGGAAAACCTCTTTTAAAGTCTATGATGCGGTACATTTGTATGATACATTACAAGAGATTACTGATATGAAGCCTTTAGTAGCTAAACCAAATCAAGCGGCTATGGATATCTATGATGCAACTATTAATGCGGAAAATGATGAAGCATTTGGTTTCTATAAAGCAGAGTTAATTGCCAAGTTACAACGAAGAAAACAATGTTTATCAGAAAAAGCCAAAGTGGAAATCAGTGAGTTGAATCATGTTGAATCTCTTGATCAATGGTTACAAAGTATTAAAATGATGAGCAAAAAAGAACTTGAGATGCAATCAGAAAATATTCAGCGAATGGCAGAGTATAAGACAAGTGAGCAAACAATGTATATTTCAGAAGCGCCGGATGAGTTATTGTTTGTGGAACGAGGATATGGTGAAGGAAATGAAAAGCCGAGTGACTATTTAAATAGCTTTAATACATTTGTTCGTGAAAACATCAATTTGATACCTGCACTACAAATTGTGGTTAATCGTCCTAAAGACCTAACAAGAGAGGATTTGCGTACAATTGAGTTAAAACTCAGAGAAAAACGCTATGATGAAACCTCTTTACAAACCGCCTGGAAAAATGCAAAGAATGAATATATTGCTGCAGATATTATTAGCTTTATTCGACAAGCGGCATTAGGCAGTCCATTAGTTGATCACGAGGCTAGAATCAAAAATGCAATGCATAAAGTTTATGGAGCAGCTGATTGGACACCGATGCAAGAAAAATGGTTGAAGCGAATTGAAGAACAACTGTTACAGCAACCTGTCTTAGGACCGGATGCTCAAACTGCTTTTGATGATGCGGGAGTTTTTCAACAAAACGGAGGATACAAACGAATGAAAGCTGTGTTTGGTGATCAAACCAATTCGATCGTAGAAACGATTAATGAAAATTTATATGCTTAATTTTCTTAGAGTCATCAATTAGATGACTCTTTTTGTTATAATGGGTCTGTTGAATTTGTATATTTTTTAGGATATTCAGGAGGAAAATAATGACAAATACAGAAATTGTTGCCAAACTTTGGAATATGGCAAATGTTTTACGTGATGATGGAATCAGTTATCAAAATTATGTAACTGAATTAACCTATCTACTATTTTTAAAAATGATGAAAGAACAAAATACAGAAGATGTTATTCCTAATGGGTACCGTTGGGATGATTTAACGAGCAAAGAAGGGATTGAACTAAAAACTTTTTACAAACAATTGTTATTAGATTTAGGTAATTCTAAGGTTACTAAGGACAATCGGTTAAATATGATTTATGCAGATGCAGCGACTCATATTGATGAGCCAGCTAATTTAGAAAAGATTATTAAGGATATTGATAAACTAGACTGGTATTCAGCAAAACAAGAAGGTCTAGGTGATTTGTATGAAGGATTATTGGAGAAAAATGCCAATGAAACCAAATCAGGTGCTGGACAATATTTTACACCTCGAGTGTTGATTGATGTAATGGTGAAATTAATGCATCCAGAACTTGGTGAGCGATTAAATGATCCGGCAGCTGGAACTTTTGGATTTATGATTGCTGCTGACCATTATCTAAAAGAAAAATATGATGACTTTTTTGATTTGAGTCCAGAACAATTTAAGTTCCAAAAAACAGAAGCCTTATCCGGTATGGAACTGGTACAAAATACCCATAGACTAGCTTTAATGAATGCACTTTTACATGATATTGAAGGACGTTTAGATCAAGGGGATTCTTTATCTTCGAATGGAAAGTGGATGAAAGATTTTGATGTTGTGTTGACTAATCCACCATTTGGGACAAAAAAAGGCGGTGAACGTGCTACAAGAGATGATTTAACGTATGAAACCTCTAATAAACAATTGAATTTTTTACAAACAATATATAATTCGCTGAAGACAAATGGAAAAGCTCGGGCAGCAGTTGTTGTGCCAGACAATGTGTTATTTGCTGATGGTATAGGTGAGTCAATTCGTAAAGATTTATTAAATAAATGTAATTTGCATACTATTTTACGCTTGCCCACTGGCATCTTCTACGCTCCAGGAGTACAAACAAACGTGCTATTCTTTACACGTGGTGCGACAGAAAAAGACAATACGAAAGAAACATGGATCTATGATATGCGCAGTAATATGCGATCATTTGGGAAACGTAATCCTCTGAGCGAAAAAGATTTTGAAGAATTTATTGAATGTTATCAAATAGACGACTTTTCGAAACGTAAAGAAACATATAGTGCAGATAATCCTAATGGACGTTGGCGCAAATACTCGATTGAAGAAGTAGAAAAACGTGCAAATACTAGCTTAGATATTTTCTGGATGGAAGAAGAAAAAGAAGGTCCTGATTATTCTGTTTCAGAACTCTTAGATTTAATGGATCAAAAATCAGTTGCTATTTCTGAATCAGTTGCGAAGTTACAAGAAATTTTAGGAGATGTAGTGGAATGATTAACACAAAAGCACTACGGGAAAAAATACTCGATTTAGCAATGCATGGAAAGCTTGTTCCGCAAGATCCAACAGATGAACCAGCATCAGTATTGCTTGATAAAATAAAAGAAGAAAAAGAACAGTTAATAAAGGATAAAAAAATCAAGAAAGAAAAGGCATTACCTGAAATTAGTAAAGAAGAAATTCCCTATGAAATTCCTGATAGTTGGGAATGGGTAAGTATTAGAGATATTAGTACTATAACTATGGGACAAGCTCCTAAAAGTTCAAATGTAAACAATGAGGGAAATGGATTTGAATTTCATCAGGGAAAAACTTTTTTTAGTTCTATGTATGTAGAGCAGTCTGGGGTTTATACTACGTCACCTAATAAAGTTATTAATCCGCCAGCAATAATAATGTCTGTAAGGGCTCCAGTAGGTGATGTGAACCTTATAGACCGAAAAATTGTGATTGGTAGAGGCTTAGCAGCCTTTGTGCCTGGAAATGGCATAGAATTGTTATTTTTATATAATTATTTACAAACACAAAAAAGTTATTTGTTATCTTTATCGACAGGAACCACTTTCAAAGCTATAAACTCTCAAACGGTTAGAACAATTAATGTTCCTCTTCCTCCTTTAAAAGAACAAAAAAGGATTGTCGCTAAAATCGAAATGATAAGAGAATCAATTCAAAGAATAGATTTTGAATGAATATAATAGACCTAGTATCATTTTATCCTCGATGGTGATAGGTCTATTATTTAGATTTCATGGAAGTTAATTAATTTGTTCTAGTTTTTTAATATCATTTATTTATGATACCCAGCTCCGTATCATAAGTGAGGATCGCAAAGTAAAATATTATAAAATCTGTTATCTATTAAAAAAGTCATTCGGTTATATCAGCTATGTTAGAATAAAGTAAATAGATATATACCTAAAAATAGTGCCGTTTCGGAGGTTTGAATTATGACAACGACAATCGAAGTGAACAAACAAAGTGTGAGGCAATTTCTTGAAACAGGAAAACTCAAAAAATTTGTTATTCCAGAATATCAACGTCCATATGCTTGGACTGACGAACAAATTCAAGTGTTGTTTGATGACTTAGCAGAGTACACTGCCAATAATAACGAGAGTACTTATTTTTTGGGGAGTATCGTGGCTTATGAAAATGAACAACAAGAACAAGAAATCATTGATGGTCAGCAACGGATAACTACGCTATTTTTATTACTTAGAGCGATCTATGGTAAATTAGAAAATAGTAGTGAGAAAGAAGCAGTATTCTTGAAGAGTCAAATTGAACCTGCCTTATGGGAACAAGATGATCTAACTGGCGAGGTTAAGTTAGATAAAATTTTGATCAGGTCTAAGGTAATGGGGGACGAAGGCAATGAAGAATTTGCCAATATCCTAGTAAGGGGTCAAGCTGATGTTAAATCAAAAAGTAATTATTCAAAAAATTATATCTTGATCCAACACTTATTAAATGATTATGCAACAAATGAACCACTGTCATTTTATCGGTTTATTAGTAATATATTGAATAAGGCTATTTTATTACCAATCACTGCGGATACTCAGGATACAGCACTGACTATTTTCTCCACATTGAATGATCGAGGACTTGCGTTATCAGACGCAGATATCTTCAAAGCAAAAATTTATAATCATTTGGATGTTGAAGGGAAAAATGATTTCATAGAAAAGTGGCAGCAACTGGATGAAGAGGCTACTAATGCTAATGAAAGTATTCAAAAACTATTTTATTATTATATGTTTTATTTGAGAGCATTGGAGAATGATCGTAATACTACAACACCTGGAGTAAGGAAATATTACTCAAAAAATAATTTTGAACGATTATATTCCGATGATGTATTAACTAATCTGAATACAATACTTAATTTATGGATTGTAGTAAATAATAGAAATTCACTCGATGGTCAACCGTGGTCAGAAAATAAAGAGATTAAGCAAGTGCTTGATTGTTTAACTTCCTATCCTAATGAATTTTGGAAATATCCAGTCGTGACTTATTATTTGCATTATCATAAAAGTGTTGAATTTGAGGATGATTTTTTAGCATTTCTTCGTCGTTTATTGGCAACATTGTCAGCTAGATACATTGTAACTCCGACAATTAACGCAGTAAAAAGAGGGATCTTGAATTTGAATGCGGAAATTGTCAAATCACCTAAACCTAAGTTTGACTTTACTCCGATAGATGAAAAAGAATTAAAGGAAAAAATAAAAGATGCCCATCGTAATACAGTACGCATGATACTGAAGATGATTTCCTATCAACATCAGGAAGATCTATTGCCCGAAAAATGGGAGATCGAGCACATCTTCCCTCAAAAATGGCAACCGACTTATTTTCCTACTACATCAGATAAAGAAGTAAGAAGTCTAGTAGAACATATAGGAAATAAAATACCATTCGAGAAAAAGCTGAATATCACTGCAAGTAACGGTTATTTTACAAAGAAAAAAGAAATTTACAATCAATCAAGAGTCGGTATATTGCGTGAATTATCCAATTCTCATGATGATTGGGGCTTAGATGAAATTCGTGAGCGAGATATACGTATTGCGGATGAATTATTCAATTTGTTAAGTCAGTGGGGGCTTTATCAAAGTGAAACAGAAGAGAGTAGACAACTAATTCCTATTCCTGAAGATAAGCTAAGTAACTATCAACAATTTATCAAGATATTTAATAAAGATGATTCGGATGAAACAAGACAAATGTTTTTAACTATGATGTAGGTGAATCCTAGATGCGGAAGAGAAGTAGGAAATATTCAAACAACTATTAAAATTGGCATTAACGGTTGAAATATTGTTGTGGTTATACAGATAATAAAAAGTGTCATAGCTAGTGTTATCTGCTTTTCCCTTTAGAAAGAAAATAATCTATGTATGAGGTATTCCTTTTTGATGATAGGAATACCTTATTTACTTTGAAAAAAGCATTTCTTCTTTATTTTCTAGCCCAGTATCATAATTGAAAGACAGTATGCTATAACAGATTCCGAGTATTTTTTAATCTATAAAAAATCAAATTTTCTTATTGAAGAAATATATATATATATAAGATAACTAAAATTAATTTTAGTTATTTAAACGATTATGAAACTAAAACGATATTTTATGATATATTAAGACTTTAAAGGTGTTTTCATATTAAAATTAAAGAGTGTGGAATATTTAATAAATATTCGATAAGTTATTTTATGTGGTTTTTAAGTAAGGGGAAAAGTTTTTTAATGAAATGCGTATTTAGTTTAAGAAGATCAACATCTAAAGGACAAACACCTATCGCTTATGAAGAAAGAACGTTTCAAGAAACCAACAATCAAATCTCTAGGAAGGTGAATGAATGTCAACAGACAGCAACAAGATAAATTAGCAAAGGAGAAACGTATGTTAAAAAAACAACTTTTTCAATTAGAAAAGTACCTCAAAAAGGTTGTCGCTAACTCTCTGATTCGAATCATAAAGGTATCCAACAAGGCATGTCCAATGCAATTTGCTGCAGAAGGAGTATGAAGTAAAGCAACAAGCATTTCAACAACGATTTCATCAGATACACGCAGAATTGGATGTTTCATAATGGAAATAATTACTAGGGAGTATATTAAGGTGAAAAAGAAGAAAATAGTTCCACTTTTAAAAATATCAGGAAATTCATCAATATCTTTTGATTTTGAAAAGAACACTCCGTATGTACAACATTTTAAAGGTGCTTATACGGAAACATCAGGAAGAAGCTACTCTAAGAGTAGAACTTTTTGGACAAGTCAAGTTCTTATGGCAGGAATGACGACTTTTGGAACCATTTTAGATAGAGTACTTATTTTTCCAGTTTTAGTTAGTTTACTTCTTGTGCTATGTTTAGGATATGTGTTAGCACATGTTTTTATAGAAATAATGATGACTAATTCATTGGGAGAAAAAGATTATAGAAATTTTTCTCCCAATGAAATTCAAGGAGTTGTATCTAATTCTCGAAAGTTTTGGATGTTGTTGTTTGTTGAGACGTTATTGACTTTAGGAGTATTCTTTGTTTCTATTATTTCGATTTCTGAGCAGATGCTAAGAGGTGAAGACTTTATAGCACTTTTATTTTGTGTGTTCAGTTTAGCAACCTTAAGAAAAATAGTACCTTCAAATTTAGGAATCAAAGCAGGTAAAATACTAAAAAAACAAATGAAGGAGGGGAAATTTCATGATCAATAAACATATTTTACCATTGGGAAGCGTAGTGCTGTTAAAAGGCGGAGACATCAAACTTATTACTGTTGGACGGGCACAGCTTTTTAATAATGAAGGAACAATTGGCTATTTTGACTATTCTGCATTAGGTTATCCGCAAGGTGTAATAGCAGAATCTAATTTAGCATTTTTTAATTTTTCATAATCAACTGAGAAACTTGGAGGAGGCTTTAGATGATAGAAAACAACTGTGTCCAAGATATTAAAAGAATTAATGGTAGATATTATTTACTGGAATTACATGATGAATCGTACATTGTTGATTATTTTAAGTTAATTAGGTTGAGAAATTTTTTTCCGTTCAGTAACTTTTATAACAACACTTGGGAAAAAAGTTGGACTGCTTATAAAGTAACTGGATTAGAAGAAATTATTGAAGGTAAAAAAACACCTGAAAGACAATTTTATGTTCCTGAATCTTATGGGATTTTCGGAGTCTTTGTAATTAGTCCTTTTCTTATATATTTGGGCTATCTAGAATCAATATACTTAGCTCTATTGATTGGCAGTCTTCTCAGTACATATGGAATAGTATCAATCTGTCGACTAACACATAGCAATAAGAAAGTGCAAGAAATAGTTAAAGATACGACAATTGTAAAGTTAGTACTTGTTGAAAATGCAAAGTCAAAAATTTATGTGGTTCTGAGTAATTTTTTATCATGTGTATATGGTATGTTTGTAAGCTACCTATTTATATCCGCAATTTTATCAGGTGACTTTTGGGTAGTTACTTTTGTTTCATTAGTATCACCTACCATTTCGTTGATATTTGGAAAAATCTTATCAAATTTAAGAGAAGTTCCAGATATAAATGTAAAATACAAAGTAGTAAGAAACGACGATCAGTAAAAAACTTGTCAAATTGAAAACACAGTATACTTCTCGATAAAAAATTAAAAAATGGCCAATAGAATGCGAAAAATTAGTTTTACTTTATCATATCTATGTAAGAATACTGTTAAGTACAATCATGACATTTAAACCAATTAAAAGTAAAACTAAATACTAAATTTTAAAAGACGAAGTCAAAACTATTAGAGATTTTGTAGCTATTGTGGGGAAACGGTAGTGTCTGGATAAGCAATTTTATTTAAGGGGTTAGCGGTTTTATTGGAGGAATATTTGATGGAATATAAGCGTAAAATTGCTGAGGGCAAAATATATAATATTACATTTCATAAAAATAAAATTATTCGTGGATGGTTGTTATTAGTAACAGAAAACAATGAGGAATTTATTGTACGACAAAACTCTAATTTGTTAAGATTGGGCAACTATCATTTAAAAAGAGAAATATATAAATCTAATACGCCTTTAAAGAGTTTTTCTGTTGACTGCAAAGAGGCGGAAAAAGAGGATAAGGAAAAATCAAACAATAATTACATAGGTCGTGCTATTGCTTTAGTATCATATCCAATAATAAGAAAAATAATTCCAGTTGAATGGTTATGGGGTAATTCTGATCAATCTTTTAATTTTTCTATAGGTATAAAAAATCTATTGTTTTTTTTGGCTAACTATAATAGTTTGCTTGTACTTTTGTTCATTCTTTAGAAAAAGAATTTTTCTTTTTGAAATGATGAATAATGGTTTTGATGTAAATTTTGTGGGAAGGGTAAATCTGATTAATAATTCTAAATATACAAAAAAAACTATGGACAATAAATAATCTAGTTGGTCTAGCTTTGATTATTAGTTTTACAATCATTTTTTTGTTTATAATCCCTTTTTTAGTACAAGCAAGATTGCTAAGTTTGTTGAGTTTTTATATAGTTAAAATTATTTTGTTCAATGGTAAAGTTTGGTTCGTTAATAATGATGTGAAATATATAATGTTAGAAAGTGTATCTTGAGTAAATGATATGAAAATAGAAGACGGTGAAATTAGAAATTTAAGCTTTGATAAAAAAAGAGTGATTCCAGGCTGGTGTTTATTTATTTCAGATGATAATGAAGAATATTTAATAAGGCAAAATAATTTCATGTTAGGTTTCAAGCAATACAGGGTCAGTAGAAAAATATATCAAGCTAATATTTCTTTGTATAAATTTAGTATTTCTGGTTTAGAAATGGAGAAGCAAATCAAGAAAAAATCAGAAAAAAGTTATTTAGGAGTAGCCATTGGTCTTCCTTTAAGCAACTTAGTGAGGGACTTTATTCCACAGAATTGGCTTTGGGGCAAAAGCAATTTGCCAATAGATATGTTGGAAGGAATCATCAATTTATTCTTCTTCTGGTTAGCATTAGCCATTTGTCTTTCTGTTGTATCTTATTGGCGAAAAAATAAATTAATAAAGGAATTAGAAAAAAGAGGTATTTCTTTAAAGCGTATAGGTAAGGGATATGCACTTACTCCACTGATCATTACACAAAAAAAATTAAAATGGTGGTGAGGAGAATGAAAATAATTCATTATGTAAAGGCATTACTAGTATGGATAGGTTTGCTTCTGTTTTATGGCATGTTTACGCTAGTCATTCCTTTTATAATACAAGAAAGATTATTATTTGTTCTTACCGTATTTATTCTTGTGAGTACTATATTTAATGGCAAAATATATTCAACAAAAAAAGTAAAATATAAAATGATTTTTGATAAAGATGATCAGAAAAGTCAGAATAAACAATTGGAAAAACAAAGGATGGTGTATTCGGATGAAAGAGAATGTGGTACCGTTACTACGCAGAACAACAAATGAAACCATCTATTTTGATTTTAACAATCAAAAACTTTTTACACAAAAATTTGCGGGGGAACATGAAGAATATTCAAAATCTCTAGTAGTATTATTAGGATTATTTGGTTCCATGATAGTTATTCCTTTCCTTACTAAAAAGTTAGATTTCATGTCTAGCATACCACCTATCATCAATTACATACTGTTTTCCGCGATAGGTTATTTAGCTGCTAAAGCTATAGGCTTAACGATAATGAATAAAATAAAAGGAGAAAAAATATATAAAGATTTCGACAGAAAACAAGTGAAAAAAATAATTGCTAATCAAGGGGATCTACAAATAATTTGGTGTACGCAATTAGTTTTGATAGCTGGCTATATAATAGGTTTCTTTATTTGTTTAATTAGTGAGATGCTACCCGTCGATTTAGAGATAATTGTTTCGCTTGGTTGTTTTGTGATTATTTTATTACAGGATTCTGTTCGGCCATTTACATATAAGAAAGCGATAAAAATACTAAAAAAACAAATGAAAGAAGGAAGATTCATTGTTCCTTAATCTATATGATTGAAAGAAATAAATCGTAGAATATTAAAAGAGGATCTAGGCTAAAGTCTTTTATCGTTCCTAAGAAACTTGCTTCTTGTGCTTTACTTGTTTGTAAAGTCTAAAACAATCGTTTCTTTTAACATAACCTTTATTTTTTTGATGAAAAATGAGCGATTATGCGTTTAAAATCGTCAATTAAGAAATTAATAAATATTGAGTTATTTTATATTAGAATGACAGTGTAAAATAACTATCGAAATAGGTGAGGCTGTTCTATTTAAAAGAATGGTTTGTTAAAAGGATTTTTCGTTATCTTATATAGGGAGTGAAGGACATGGAGAGTAGTGAGAGTTTAGCACTGAAAGTCGTAAATGAGTCATTAAAGTTACCGCTTGTGAAAGTAAATCGTTCAGAATTTTTAGTGAAAGCGTTTGGTGAAAAAGTAGAAAATATTGATCAATTGATTGAAAAAGGACCGCAAGCATTCTTGTCTAAAGAAAAATTGGATCAAGTTGCTGACAGTAGAATACACTCGATAGTCGCTCAATCAAGTACGCTTTCTTTTGCCACAGGCTTGCCTGGAGGACTAGCAATGGCAGCAACGATTCCGGCTGATATTACACAGTTCTACGGCTATTCGTTAAAGTTAGCACAAGAAATTTCTTATATTTATGGGTATAAAGATATTTGGAACCAACAAGGGGAGCTAACTGAAGAAGCTAAAGAAACTTTGATCTTGTATTTAGGTATTATGTTGGGTGTAACAACTGCTGGCTCTGCTGTCCGAATTTTATCGGGAAAACTATCTACACAAGCTTTGACCAAAATACCACAAAAAGCCATGACTAAAACGATTTATTATCCAGTGATAAAAAAAGTTCTTTCAATCTTCGGCACCAAGCTAACAAAAACGACCTTTGCAAAAGGTGTTTCTAAAGCTGTTCCTGTGGTAGGTGGTGTTGTATCTGGAAGTTTAAATTATTTTTCAATGAAACCGATGGCTAAGAGGTTAAAAAATGAATTAAGAAAAGGACTGGATTATTCTGAAGAAAATTTAAAGGAAGATTTGATAATCTTACAGGATGAAGAAGTCACGATTACGGACTCAAATTCATCAAAAAGTATGGTTGAAGACGAGAATCTGATTGAACAAATTGAAAAAGCGTATGAATTGTTAAAACAAAAAATCATTACAGAAGAAGAATTTATGGTAATAAAGAAAAGATTACTTTCAAAATAGTAAACGTATCAGAGATAGCTCTTGAGTAGTAAAACATGAAATCCTGCCAACCAAAGAAAAATTAGGAAATCATTCATTGTTCCATAGGAATCTTATAATAATTATTTGCTAAGCTATCATCGTGGGGGAATGGGAAAGAGGGTCCAGATGAAGAAAAATTATCAGGTGATTTGTCTATTGATCATGGCTTTTTTATTTTTTATGCCCGTTCAAGCTTTGGCTGTAGCAGGCGGTCATGGTGGTGGTTCAACAGGTGGTGGCTCTGGTGGCGGTTCGATAGGTGGCGGTTCCAATTCCTATTATCGGGATGATCGATCAACTACTAGCATGAGTGAATCAGAGAATTTTCTCTATATTGGCTTATCATTAGGAAGTATAATCGTATTTCCTTTAGTTAAAAAAAAGCGTGTGCAATACGTGGAATTCAATGATTTGTTATCAAGAATGCCGGGAACAAAACGCGAAAAGAAAAAACTACTTTCTGAAATCAACAGAGTATTTTATGCAATACAAAAGGCTTGGGAAGAAGAAACGCCTGAAAAAGTCAAGAACTGTTACACACCAAGATTGTTTGAAGAACATCAGCAGGTGCTACAAAAGAATAAAGACGAAGGTGTAAGAAATCATACAACGAAAATAACTATTCAAGAATTGGGCAACTATCGACAAATCAATGAAAATAGTTTTTCTATTCGAATCGATTTTAGCTGTTTTGACTATTTAGTTGATCGAAAGAACCAGCAATTGATTTCGGGTGATAAGCGAGAACGGCTGTATTTCTCACAAGTATGGTATTTCAACTACTCTGAAAAAGACAAAAGGTGGCAAGCGGACTTTATTCAACCGATATTTTTGGATTGATAGAGTGTATGTATGTGGGCTAAATTAGTATTTAAGGTAAACAAATGGTTTTATCAAGAAAATAGTTATAAAAGTCATCATTGTAATCTGCGTATAGAATCGTAATGATGGCTTTTTTTATTTTATTTGTGAAGTGTAGAAATACGCAAAATAACAAGAATTTTCTGAAAATTGCCCTTTTGTTTCTCTCATGAAGATGTTAGAATGGTTGTTAAACTATAAAGGGGTGATTGTTTGTTAGAGAAATTTTTGAAGCTTTCGTTAGTTCAACGTATTGGTTGTGGTATTTTAATTGGTATAATATTTGGTATTTTCTTACCGACCTGGGGATTTATTGCTTTATTAGGAACGTTGTTCGTTAGTTGTTTAAAAGCTATTGCGCCGTTGTTAGTGTTTTTCTTGACTGCAGCTTCGATTGCGAAACACAAGATGGGGAACGAAACATTTGTGAAGCCGATTTTAGGCTTGTATCTAGGGGGCACTTTTTTAGCTGCGTTTGTTGCGGTGATCACTAGCTCTATTTTTACAGTACCGATCACGCTAAAAGAAACAGTTTCGGAACAAGCGCCTCAAAATATAGGCACTGTTTTATCCACGATGCTGACCAACGTGACTCAAAATCCGATTCAAGCAATTATTGATTCTAATTATTTAGGTGTGTTATTTTGGGCTGTATTATTAGGGTTGGCGTTACGCACACGTACGGAAGCAACTAAAGAAGTTGTTGATCAAGTTTCAGTTGCCTTATCACATGTGGTTCAGTTGATTATTTCTTTTGCGCCGATCGGTATTTTAGGTTTAGTCTATGAATCGATTGCAACGACAGGACTTTCTGGTTTGGCTGAGTACCTTCAACTAGTTCTTGTTTTAGTAGGTACGATGCTTTTTGTTGCTTTGGTAGTATATCCAGTACTTACTTTTTTATTTATCAAAGAAAATCCCTATCCATTGATTTTCTTTTGTCTAAAGGAAAGTGCTATTTCTGCTTTCTTTACACGTAGTTCTGCGGCGAATATCCCAATCAATATGATGCTAGCAGAAAAGCTGAAATTGACAAAAGAATCTTATGCAATCTCGATTCCATTAGGAGCAACGATCAACATGGGGGGCGCGGCAGTTACGATTACAGTAATGACTTTAACGACTGTCCAAGCGCTAGGTATTGAAGCTTCTTTTGGCTTGAAATTAATTTTAAGCGTCTTGGCGGCTTTAGCTGCTTGTGGTGCTTCTGGAGTAGCTGGCGGTTCATTATTGCTTATTCCGTTAGCTTGTAGTCTATTTGGGATCTCAAATGACATTGCGATGCAAGTTGTAGGAATCGGGTTTATTATAGGTGTCATCCAAGATTCAGTTGAAACAGCGCTAAATTCTTCAAGTGATTTATTATTTACAGCAATTGGGGAATTAGGTGCTCGAAAAAGAAATGGGGAGGATGTTTCGATAAAAAGTCGCTTGAGTGAATTGAATTGATAGGATTCAGAGTACCAATTCTTGCGTGATTCTTTCTATCACTGAAATTTATCCTGCGATAAGCAATTTTGACAAGACACAGTTAAGAGAAAAACACTAGCGTCCGAAATCATATGATTGTTGGATGCTAGTGTCTTTTTTGAAGAAGTGACTATTTCTGATAATCTTGAATACCTTGCTCTGCCCATGAAGCACTGTATTGTTTACCAGCTACAAGGTCATACTGTATCAATTGATAATCAGTAAAAAGTTGTTGTTGCTCTTTATGCAAGTCCTGAAGATAGATCATTTGTTTTTCTTCTGTAACGAATATTTGCTCTCCGTTAAAACGATTAGACACGCTTTGTGTAGGATCGATTGTCAACGCAGGTAGTTGATTTGCTACATCTGTAAGCAATGCATAATAAGGAGTCACTTTGATATTCGCTTGTTCCAATGCCATTGGAGCGAAATTGTTTGGTGAAACCACTTCTTTAAATAATTGATTGCTTTGTTCACGACTATATTTATTACTGTAAATAAAATAATCAGTTTGTCGTTGCTCTAATCCATATCTTCTTGAATCATTTCCACTGTATAGTGAGGGTAAGTGATCCCCATAAAAAACAAAGGTGATCGGTTTTTCGATTTTATCAATTTCTTGAATAAATTCTTTGACTGCTTCATCTGTATAATGGAGACCTTGCATAAATGTTTGTAGTTCGCTAGATCTGCTTGCAATAACAGCGGTTCCTTCAGCTGTATAATTTAATTCATCATAATAATCATCGTAAGGCATATGGTTTTGCATCGTGGTCAACTGGATAAATTGGGAAGACTCCAAGTTACTGTTCAATACTCTTAACGTATCTTTATAGGCAGCTTCATCAGAAATATACGGATTCCTTCCAATCGTATCTGTATAGGCTAATTCATCTGGACCATCTACATAATAAAACTGATCAAATCCAAATTTGTCGAAGACTTGTCTCCGGCGATAAAGAGCTGCTGTAAATGGATGGATAGCGATTTTTTCATCGAACAAATTAGTGATATTTGGGCTGATATCTTGGCGTTCAACTAATTGTGTGTAAGGAGTGACCAAGGAAGCAGATAGATTACTGATACTTAGACCAGTTAGCCCTTCCCATTCCATATTAGCAGTGCCGCCGCCATAGCCGACGGATAACATCAATCCGCTTGTTTCCTCTGCCAGTTTACTTTTAACGAAAGGAATTGGATCATTGTGTACGGTTAGATTTGGTACACGGTCAGGATCACTGAAACTTTCACTTAGGTTTAATATAATGGTTTGATTGTCTAACCATTCATTTCTTGTATGATTGATTTCTTTTGCTCGTCTATTATATCTCTCCATAATTTCATTAATGGCTTCTTCTGAATATCCTTCAGGTTTCTCCATGATTTTAATATCAATATTATTTAAAAATTGGATAATCGGACCATTGTCTTTTACGGCACTTTTTTGATCAAGGAATGTTTTGTTTACTCTAAATAAATTGAATAAAATAAATGAAGGTGAATTTCTTTGATTGATAAAAAACACACCAGAAAAACAGAATGATAATAAAAGAATTCCAATGATACGGCGTTTCCAATGAACGTTCACTGAATATTTTTTTTGTAAACGACGCTGCATGATCACACTGGTAAAGGTCAAGAAAATCAAAACAAGACCACCAGCAATGAACACGATCGGACTGACCATAGACATCAATTCAGATAGCCCAGCCAACATTTTTAAATCAGATGGAAAGACAGGTTCCTCACGCATTTCCATTTTAAGGATAGTTGAAATGGTCAGCAGTAAATTAATGATCAAGGTTGCTGTAAAAGCATACCAAAATCGATTAGCAAGTAGTAACAGTAAGAAAAAGAATCCCATAATAATCAAAACGGTCAAAACCATAGGAGCTTGACGTTGAGTGAAAATTTCAAGTGCAACTTTAATTGATTGTTTCCAAGTTTCTCTTTGCTCCAATAAAAATATTTGTGTAAATGTGAACAAATAGAAAAAAAGTGCAACAAAAAAATAGCTTTTGTGACTAACTATCCAGTTTTTAACTCCATGACATTTGGCAGCAAGTCCATCGAGGGAATCAAAAGCAAACAATTCGATCAGCCGTTGGACGAATCGGATTTTTTGTAGATAAAATAGAACGATACATAATAGTGAAACAGCTAAGAGATAATAGCCGAAAAATTGTCCCAGGTTCAGTAACCAAGCTCTTCCAGAATTGGGGAATTCCCGCTTCATGAATACAGAGACACGATAGGAGAGTAATGGCCAGTTACAAATGATTTGAGTAACGATCAAGAGCGTAGCTAGAAAAGTCCCCGAAGTTTTTAGTTTTAATTTTTCAGACATTAGTTCAAATGACAGAAAGGACATGACAGTGTAATACATGGTAAAAAGTGAATGAGGTGTAATAAACCGTGTAGCTGTATCTGCATTTCCTCGTACGATCAATGAAATTTGAACCATAAATAGAATCGTTCCCACTAAAAACAGTAAAGCAATAAAAGCTTGAGGGATTTTAAAACGAATTTTATCGTCCCAGTTCCATTTCTTTAGCCAATAGCCAAGTAAAAATAGATAGAAGATCCAGATAATGTTGTTACCATTTTGTAAAGCAAAGGGATCTTTATTGAATAGTGTTGAACTACCTATCACCAGCAAGGTTGAAAATAATAAAAATCTTTTTACTGTAGGTGAAGGGAGCTTTTCTAAAAAACGGATGACATAAGGGATGCTGATGAAAAGTAAAATACAGGATACCGCATAGGTAAAATAGTTTTGACTGATCGGTGTAAATAGCAACCAATAGTCTCTTAGATTCAATACATTAGACTGAATATAAAAAAAGATATTCACTACTAAAGCAGACAAGATATAAATGAACGAAAACCTGCTTAAGTAATGATAGACTTTCAACTGTGCAATTTTTTTATAATGGTACCCTAGATAAAGTGGAATTAAGTTAGTCCCAATAACAACAGTTGCTTGTAAAAAGGAATAAAGATAAAATCTTCCGGGATTAACGGAATATGCAGGAATCGTTATTGCAGAATTTAGAACTCTTTGTAAAATGATCATTGCACAGGAAATGAGAATAGTTAGAGAGCCGTAATCTTTTCTATATTTTTTTTTCAAAATCGTAAACACCTTTCAAATATTGTACATAAAACAAAAAAATGATAGCCTTTTCAAATGAAGACAGATAACAATATCCTAACTTAGAACAAAACAAAATTCAATATTGAATTAATAATAACTTTGGTTATTTGCAAGATGATTGAGCAAATAAACACATAAAGTCGAGAGATGGCTCACTTCATCAAGAATTTTTAGAGAGATATTAAGGGAAGAATCGCATTGAGAAGTTTATTTCATAAAACATAAGCGCTATGTAAATAAAATGATAAACGAATGAAGTCTATCTAGTTTAAACGTCAACAGCAATCGCCTGTTGACTTTTTTCTTATGTAATTCACTAAAAGTAGAATTTTTTAGTTATTTCTGAGTATACTGAAAAAAGACTTCGATTAGTAATGTTCATATTATCTCATTATTTTCTAATGATTTATTTGGTCTTCTAATCGGTATCATGAAAAATTATAGTGAATATAGAAGGTGATGGAGATGAAAGTGATGTACTATCAAGAAAATAAAATGCGCAGAATAACCATTCTCAATAGGCTTTTAAATTTTGAACATTTAAGTTACCAACAGCTTTCTGATGAATATTATGTCTCACGAAGTAGTATTGCTAATGATCTTTCGTATGTGAAAGAAATTTTTACGAAAGAAGGATTGTACTTGAAATTTGATCGTTCGGGAACATTCTTTGAAGGAAATGAAATTCAGATCCAGCGTGTATTGAAACGGACGATCCTTAACCATTTCAATGAATTAGAGGTTGTTGCAGAACTGGTAGATCATCAGCTTTTAAGAACGATCGAACAAGCATTTCAGCAAGGAATCAACGAAAAACAGATTGAGATTCCAGAGAGTTATTTCAAGAGTATTGTGATTTCGATTTTATTGATTGTCCAACGCTCAAAAAAGGGTAAAAAAATCGACTTGATCGGTAAGAACCAGTACGGAAAATATTTTCTGGAATTCAACAAGTATCCCCTCGTTTATGAGTTGCTAAAAAAATTAGAAGATCAGGATATTTATCAGTTTACGCAAGAAGAAGTCCAATATTTAACTTATATCATTGTGGGAAGTGGCTTGAAATTCTTTATGAAGAGCGAAAATATTTCTTTTGCTTTTCGAGGGAAAATCCGCCAATTGATCCAAAAAGTCAGTGAAGGTATTCAAATCGATTTGACTCAAGACAATCGTTTAGAAGAAGATCTTTTAGTACATCTATATCAACTCCTTTTACGACTTGAGGCACAAACCACGATCGTCAATCCATTGATTGATGAGATCAAACAAAACTATCCGTCCATTTATGGAGTCGTGTGGTTTGCACTAAAAGATTTCCGTTGGCCAAGTGAAGTAAATCTATCAGAAGATGAAGTTGGTTTTGTCACCATCCACTTTCAAGCTGCGGTCGAACGGATCAAACGGCTAAATAAATTATTATTTGTCTGCCCGAATGGCATCGGAACAAGTTCATTTGTTTCAGCGAAAATAAGAAGGATCTTGCCTGATATCGACAGTATTGAAACCGCTTCTATCGATAGGTTGACCCATATGGATCTATCAGAAATCGATTTTATTATTTCGACAGTAGATATACCCAAACAGTCAAAACCTGTTGTCAGGATCTCGCCGATGGTGACTGCTCGGGATATGAAACGGATCATGAATCATTATATCGATTTAGTCATTGACCATGAACATGCGAAGGAAAATCGAATCGTGTCTGAAAAAACAAAACACTTGCTAGGTTCCAACATTTATTTTGGTCAATACCAGACTAAAGAAGAAGCGATTCATTTTCTGATCGAGCAGCAAAATTTTCTAGATAACCATAAAAAAGAACAATTTATCCAATCGGTTTTTGATCGAGAAACAATTCAATCTACTTATCTCGATAATGGTTTTGCGATTCCACATGGTAATCCATTGTTTGTAGAGGAAACAGCCATTGCAATATTGGTCGCGGATAAACCAGTTAGCTGGGGGAATCAAAAAGTCGATATCATCGTATTACTGATGATCCGAGAAGAAGATGTAAAAGAAGTAGAAGCAGTAATGAAACTGGTTATGCAAGGGATTGAAAATAAAAACTGGTTCATCTCAAAAATGTTGGAGGTTAAGAAATGAGCAGAATCGATAGATTGCTATCAAAAGAGCAGATTCAAGTAATCGATACAGTAGAAAATTGGGAAACTGCTGTTGAAATTGCCAGTCAGCCATTATTAAAAAATAAAATGATAGCGCATACCTATTTAGATAATATGATCAAAAGTGTAGAAGAACATGGACCATACATGGTTTTAACAGACTATTTTGCGTTGATGCATGCCAAACCAGGTGTAGGAGTCAATGAACAAAGCATGAGCCTTTTAGTCGTAAAAAATGCAGTAGACATGAAAGCAAAAGCGGTAAAAATATTTTTGATTTTAGCTGCGAAAGATAGTGACAGCCATCTGGAGAAATTACAGGAAATCATGTCCATATTTATGGATGAAGCAAAGTATCAAACCATTTTATCGGGAAATAAGGAAAAAATAATACAATTACTAACCTAAGGGGGAAGAAAAAATGAAAATTTTAGCAGTCTGTGGATTCGGTGTAGGAAGTTCAATGGTTTTAAAAATGTCGATCGATAAGGTGATCAAAGAGTTGGGGCTTAAAGCCACAGTGGAAAATACGGATCTGTCCACAGCAAAAGCGACGCAAGCTGATGTCTACTTTACAAGCAATGAATTACTTCCAGAACTGAAAGCATCGGTTAAAGCACCTGTTTATCCAATCAAGAAATATATGGATACAAATGAAGTAAAGGCACAATTAGAACAATATTTAGCAAACAAGGAGGGCTAGAGCGATGAATTTTATTAGCGATCATATTTTAAAAAATCCCCCTGTTCTTTTAGCCTTGATTGCGATGATCGGTTTGATCATCCAACGAAAGTCATTTTCAGAAATCATCAAAGGTTCATTGACCGCAGCCTTTGGTATGGTGGCGTTAACGGCTGGAGTAAATATGTTGGTCGGGACGATAGCACCCATCAACACAGCGGTCCAAACACAATTAGGGGTGCAAGTTACTGAGGGTCTATCCGATGTGACTTTTACCGCAGAGTATGGTGGCACAGTTGGTTTAGCGATGTTCTTAGGGTTGATCATTCATTTGTTGATCGCACGTTTTACACCGGTCAAAACGATTTTCCTAACTGGTCATATGTTGTGGTGGTTCCCATTTGTATTTGTAGCTGCCGGAGTAGAGGCTGGTCTGACTGGGGCTTTATTGATCGGGATCAGTGCGTTATTATCTGCCTGCTATTGGTCATTTATGCCATGGATCATGCGTAAATATGTTTGGGATGCTACCGGTGATAACTCATTCTTGATTGGTCATCCGACAGGGATTTTGTCATTGATTTCAGGTTTTGTGGCAAAGCGTGTTGGGAATAAAGAAAAATCGACAGAAGATATCAATGTCCCTGAGAATCTCTCATTTTTCCGTGAAATTTCGATTACTGGAGCATTGGTCATGTTTCTTATGAATGTGGTAGTTGGCATTATTGCACCAGTATTGATCCCAGAAGGTGGCAATCTAGTCATGTTCGCCATCGAAGCGGGATTAAATTTTGGTGCAGGATTATTGATCATGCTATATGGCGTTCGTTTGTTGATCAACCAAATCATTCCAGCTTTCCAAGGGATTGCGGAGAAAGTGGTCCCAGGTGCAAAACCTGCGTTTGATGTGCCGATTTTATTCAACTATCGTCCGAATGCAGTCATTATTGGATTCATCGTTGCGATGATTACTTCAACGATTTTAGTTGTCTTGGCAAATTCGTTCCAGCTGTTTGGTGTATTACTTGTACCGCTTGTAATTACCAGCTTCTTTGAATGCGGTGGTGCTGCAGTCATTGGGGAAGGTCAAGGAGGATTTCGAGGAGCAGTCATTGGAACGATTGCAGCATCTGTTGCAATGGTTGCCTTAGTTGGCTTTTCTGCCATGATTTACAGCACAACGATCCAAAGCTGGATCTTGATTTTTGGTGGAAATGATTTGTCGCTGTGGGGCATGATCGGACGAGGAATCAGCAGTTTGTTTGGAGGGTTTTAGATGTTTCGCTATATGGATAAAATCAGAGAGCTATTAACAATTGTCGAAGAAAAAGAAAGACGATCGATCAAAGAAGCTGTTGAATTACTTACTCAAGCTAATTTACAAAAACAGTCTATCTATATTTTTGGAGCAAGCCATGCGGGAATTTTAGCCGAAGAAATGTACTATCGTGCTGGAGGGATGATGACGATCAATGCAATCTTTGGTCGTGAAGTGATGCTGGATCGAAAACCAGTAACCTTTACGAGTCAAATGGAACGATTAGAAGGCTATGGAACAGCGCTAGCTGGAACGATTCCTTTTAAAGCGGATGACGTACTGATCCTTCATTCAGTATCTGGCAGAAACCCGATCATCATTGATTTAGCCAAGGCTGCAAAAGAAAAAGGCGTGAAAATCATTGGGTTAACAAATGTAACCTATTCAAAATCAGTATCTAGTCGCCACTCATCTGGCAAGCGATTGTTTGAGCTAGCAGATGTCGTGATCGATAACCATGGGGATATTGGCGATGCTTGTTGTGAGCTAACCGGATTATCACAAAAAGTCGGACCTTCTTCTACGGTCATTGGTGCGTCAATTCTCAATACGATCATTGTAGAAGTTTGTGAACGGTTGATTGCTGAAGGAATCGAACATCCACCAATCTTCTATTCTGCTAATATAGATGGTGGGGATCAATTGAATGCCGAATTATTTGAAACGTATAAAGAAGCAATTCATTATCAATTAACTTAACCTAAGTTGACGTGAGTCATTGATTTTGGCAGGATAATCTTACGTAATAGTAGAGAAAGTAAACAAGTATTGCAAAAAAATTCTTACATTCTGAACCACTCAATGTGTCAGAATAGAAAGAATTTTTTTGTTTTGGTATTAAATTTAAAATGTTATTCTGTATATGAGAATAGAAAATAGAACGGAAGAGAAGATGGACTTTTTGAGACGATATGGGATATATTTTTTATTTTTAGGCGTGTTGAGTGATTTTTCGACACCCTATGTTCTGGGGTTGTTCTACCCAGGGTTAGATCAATTGACAATGCCAATCAGTGTGTTCGGTGACGTAGCAAGTCCAGTGCGAGGGTCTTTTCTTATTTTTTCTGTTATTTCAGGAATCTTGTTTGTTTTATCCTTACCTGCACTGTATACGTCATTTGCAAACATATCTACTCGTTTAGCGAAGTGGCTAGTGGTTTCATTAAGCTTTTATGCGATCGGAGATTGCCTGTTTACAGGCTTGTTTAGTCTTAATACACAGGCTACTTCGTGGGATTTTTCATCGTGGGTGCATAATATTGGTTCTAGTTTAGGTTATACTGGATTTCTTTTATTTCCAGTTTTTGCTTTGTTGCTTTATCGAAAAGAGGCAGATCAACCAATCGGCAGAAGTTATGTCCTCGTAGTAATTTTGAGTTTGCTTAGTGCGTTGATCTACGGATTGGCAAGGATACCCGTGCTGAATCATCTTCCAATTTTAGATAAACTAGGTTTTTGTCAAAGATTAAGTTATTTCTTCAATTA
Source organism: Enterococcus sp. DIV2371 (assembly GCF_050498525.1). NCBI lineage: Bacteria > Bacillati > Bacillota > Bacilli > Lactobacillales > Enterococcaceae > Enterococcus > Enterococcus sp. DIV2371. The sequence continues at coordinate 330,557 of NZ_JBIPAJ010000001.1, forward strand.
TTTAGCGATTCTATTGGTAGGGATCAAACAACTAAAACGAGTGAAGAGGTAGCTGTTTTGTTGGAACAAATAGTTATTTCTATACAATCGAATAAGCAATCGCCCAGAAAAAACTTCTGGAGATGAGCCGCGCAAGCTAAAAATAGGAGATACTATTTTTGGCTTGCGCGGCTCATTTCTCAAAGGTAGGTGATTTTTTTATACCTTCTTTGAAAGAGGAGCAAGTGAGTTCGTACTTTTCTGCCAACTTAATTGGCAGAAAGTTCTACTTTTTTATTTGAAAGCGCAAACATATACTTGGTTCAGAAAGGAAAATCAATCATATGAAAACTAGAACGGTTGAATTACTTCAAAGATTTCGATCTTATCACTATCCGATCAAAGCGGAACAATTAGCATTAGAACACCAAGTAAGTCAACGGACGATTCGCCAAGATGTTCTTGATGCAAACAGTTGGTTGCGGGCGCAACAATTAGCAGAAATTCAAACGATTCGAAAAAAGGGGTTTCTACTGCGTTTAAATAAAGAGGAAGAGAAAAGATTAGCAGACGCATTGGTTGCGTATCAAGAGGAGTTACTGAATCGTGATGAACGTACTTTTGATCTAGTGTTAGCGATTGCTTATGAACAACAGCCGATTTATTTGAACCGTAAGGAAGAAGCATTCATGATTTCCAAAAGTACGATGGATGAAGATATGCGACGTTTACGAGCTGACTTGGTCAAATATGGCATTGAGATTGTTAGCTATGGTAAACAAGGGTTGGTTTATCAAGGGGCAGAGCGTTCGATCAGGACGATGATTTATGACTTGATCAATAAGAATCTAGGGCGAATCGATTTTTCAGAAAGAAATGACACGAAAGTCACAGCAGCTCAAAAAATTTTCCATCGCTATTTTCCGCTGTCAGAAATCAAAAAATTAGAAGCAATCTATACAAACACTATGGTGAAACAAGAAGATGATATTTATAAAAATCAGTTACTGTTGTTTACGATGATTTGGATACAACGAGTCAGAAAGCATGAATTGATCTCAGCTATCAATTGGAAAAATCTCGCTGATGAGGAAAATCGTTTTTCTGAGTTTATTGAGCAGGTCATTGTTGACTTTGAATTGACGGACATTCCCCCTGTTGAACGAAACTATCTACGCTTTACGATTGAGACATTTAGCACAAAAGATATCAACAATTCTCTTGAATGGGTCCAAGCCCAATTGTTAACGATCCAACTGATCAAGTTCGTGGAGGAACAAACCCATATTCCGTTTCATTTGAAAGAAGAAATACTGTGTGAAAATCTTTATAAACATATGACGGCTCTGATCGTTCGAATCAAACATCGCATCCAAGTGACGAATCCATTGAAAGAAAATATCCGAGTGAATTACGGTCCAATCTATGATGCCGTTGCTCTATTTGTGCCAACAATCGAAGAAGTAGTTGGTGGGCGGGTGATTGACGATGAACTGGCTTTTCTAGTCATCCATTTTTCAACGATTGCAAGCTCAATCAAACAGAATATTACGTATATTTATAAATCAGTGGTGGTTTGTAACCATGGAGTGGCGACAGGCAATCTATTAGCAGAAAATTTAAAAGAGAAATTCCCGCAGATTGAAGTTGTTGCTGTATTGAGTTCAAAAGAAGCGGAGTTAGTCGATAAGTTAGATGTCGACCTGATTTTCAGTACGTTTCAATTGTCTGGTCAGAATAAACCGCTGCTTGTGTTGGAGCCTATTTTAACTGATGCGAATCGACCAATCGTCGCAGAATTTTTGTCCCTTCATCAAAAGGTCCAGCGGATGATTCCAACAGAAAATGGACAAACGGAACTATTCGCCAATGTTTTACGAATCGTGGAAGAAAGCGGCGGCAAGATCGATCGTCCAATCTATACCAAACTAGAAACATTATTTGAGCAAAATCATTTAGAAATCAATAAAAGGGAGATCCAACCAATGCTAAAAGACATTTTGACAGATAATCATATATTGATCCAAGAACACGCGGAAAATTGGCAAGAAGCTATTGAACGAGTGGCTAAGCCATTACTGAAAGAAAACATCATTGAATCGAGTTACGTCGATGCGATGGTTCACGCAGTGGAAGAGTATGGGGCCTATATCGTCATCGGCAAGCACTTGGCATTAGCGCATGCGAGACCAGAAGATGGCGTCAATAAGTTAGGGGTGAGTGTCGCTACGATCCGTCAGCCTATCGCTTTTGGAAATGACGAGATGGATCCAGTAAAAATCATTTTCTGTTTAGCAGCAGTCGACTCGTATTCCCATCTGACGATCATGAAAGAGCTGATCGAGTTGATCAACGATGAAACGAAATTGAATCGTTTGATCGAAAGTTCGAATGTAGATTCATTTAAACAACTACTATTTAAGTAGATAGAAGGAGAGAGTGAAATGAATAAATTGAATATTTTATTTGTATGTGGAGCAGGACTAGGAAGTAGTTTTGCGGCTCAAATGTCAGCCGAGGATGTATTGAACAAACTAGGGGTAACAGCCAAGCTGGATCACTGCGATATTTCTTCAGCGGTTTCAATGAAACCAGATGTGATCATTACCGCTGAGAATTTCCGTTCACAATTTGAAAAGTTTACGATTGATCCGACAACAGCCATGGTTTATTTAAAAAACATCGTGTCAAAAGTTGAGATCGAAGAAAAATTAACACCCGTTTTACAAAGTAAAGGAGCCATTTAATTAAGAAAAATTAGGGGGAGAGACTATGGGCGTTATCAATTTCATCATTGAGAACATTCTGACACAAGCGTCAATCACGATTGCATTGATTGCGATGTTAGGGCTGATTCTACAAAAGAAGTCAACTGGTCAAATTATTTCGGGTACGTTGAAAACATTGTTAGGGTTTCAAGTGTTAAGTGCCGGTTCAAGTATCATTGTTGGTAGCTTGACGTATTTTGGACAAATTTTTACAGAAGGATTCCAAATGGAAGGGATCATTCCATCCATTGAAGCCATCAACGGTCAAGCGATGAATGAATTAGGCTTAGGTAGAGATATCGCATTAACATTTTTAGCTATTTTTGTCTTTAATATCCTACTTGCTCGTTTTACTCGATGGAAATATATTTTCTTGACTGGCCAAGCGATTTTATGGATGGCAACTATGACTACAGTATTTGGGTATTTTGCTGGTTTACGTGGCTTGGTCTTGATTTTAGTTGGTGGTTTTGTTGGAGCGGTTTTTGCTGTGGCGATGCCAGCAATCGCTCAACCAATCATTCGTAAGGTCACTGGTTCAAATGATATCGCTTTGGGGCATTTTTGTACGATTGGTTATTTATTTGAGGCTGGAGTAGCGAAAATCTTTGGTGAAAAAGGCGAGAACAAGAAATCGATTGAAGATATCAAGTTACCGGCTCATTTTGAATTTTTACAAGACACGTATTTATCGGTCATGGTGGTGATGGTGCCACTTTATATCGTGACAGTATTGTTTGCGGGTGAGACGTTTGCCGCGGAGTTATCTGGTGGTCAAAACTATATCATGTTTGCCTTCTTACAAGCCATCCAGTTTGTTGTAGGTGTCTATGTATTGCTTTCGGGTGTCCGTTTATTATTAGGTGAAATCGTGCCAGCATTTCGTGGAATTGCGATGAAACTAGTTCCTGATGCCATTCCAGCGTTGGACTGTCCTGTCTTTTTCCCATATAGTCCGAACGCAGTGATTTTAGGATTCATCACCACTACGATCGGAACGGTCATTGCAATGTTTGTGTTACCAATGTTTGGTCTAGCGATGATTCTTCCAGGTATGTTGACGAATTTCTTTGCTGGTGGAACGGCAGGTATTTTCGGTAATGCAGTTGGTGGACGACGAGGGGCAATCATCGGTGGTATCGCTCATGGATTCTTTATCACGTTATTGCCAGCTTTACTGGTAACGATCTTCAATTCGATGGGCTTTGTCAGTGCTACTGCAACGGATGTCGATACGGTAGTGGCAGCGTTACTTTACGCTTGGATCTTGAGTCCGATTTTAAAAGCATTCTAAAATGAAAGTGGGAATCATGATGTTTGGCTTCTTAAAAAAGAAAAAAGAGCAACCAGTAGAAATCGAGGAGCTTTCAATTGAAGAGAAAGAAGCGCTTCTTGCCGCAATCGAACAATTGAAAAAAGAAATCGATCAGACAGAAGAAATAGACCGATTAGCTAAATTATTCGAGGAAGTTGGGCTTAAATCCGCTGAGTTGGGGGACAAAGACCAAGCAATCGAGCAATTAGAAAAAAGTTTGTCATTGAAAAAAAGTATCAATGACGGCTATAAGAAATTGATGTCTTTATACAATGAAAAAAGAGCAGAAGCTGCGCGAGCAGGAGATGACCAAGGGATTGATCGCTACATGAGTAAAATGGACGACATGCGACAAATCGCTAAAAAACTAACGATTACTGGAAATAAATAAGAATAAAGGTGGCTATATAAGAGATGTATACGACATTAAAAGAAGTAACGAAAACAGCAGAAGCATTGAATTTCACAGTGGGGGCATTCAACACCCATAATTTAGAGATGTTGCCGGAAATGTTACGGGCAGCAAAAGAAATGGGTGCGCCGATCATTATTCAAACAAGCGTGGATACGGCAAAATATATTGGGATGAATGTTTTAGTCAATGTGGTTAAAACGATTGCTGAGGAAGAAATGGTTGACGCTGTCCTTCATCTGGATCATGCACGTGATTTCTCTGATATCAAACAAGCGATCGACAGTGGGTATACTTCGGTGATGTATGATGGTTCGCACCTGCCTTTCAAAGAGAATATCCTGAAAACAAAAGCGGTTGTTGAATATGCCCATGCACACGGTGTATCAGTAGAGGGAGAACTAGGAACGATCGGTGGGGCAGAAGAAGGGATCCACGTAGCAGAAGATGATAAAGTCTATACGAAGCCTGAAGATGCAGTGGAATTTGTGGCAGCAACTGGGGTAGACGCATTGGCGATTGCCATTGGAACGAATCATGGGCAATTCAAATCGAAAACAGAAGTCAATCTTCCACTGTTGAAAGAAATCAACGCAGTGGTGGATGTTCCTTTAGTGATCCATGGTGGTACTGGTGTGAAAGAGGAAGATTATCCGGAGTTGATCAATCATGGCATCCGCAAATTCAATGTTGGGACAGAGTTGCTAGTCAATTGGACCAAAACAGCAAAAGAAAGCTTTGGTGAAACGGAAGTCAGCAAGTCGTTGCGACATAATGTGATTCCAGCCAACGAAGCAGTAAAAGCAATCATTAAGCACAAGATAGGACTGTTTTTGAATACAGGAAGTGAGATTTATGCAGGAAAGAGCTAATAAGAAAAAATACTTGCTTCTTTTGGCAGGAAGTCCTGGGACGGGGAAAACCTATTTGATGGAACGACTCTTCGAACGGTTTCCGACGATGTATCGTCTTACTTTAGATGAAATCAAGGAATATTATGCCGAATCTCTTGGTTTTGATGATCTAGCTGAACGAGCAGAGCAGGAAAAAAAGAAGGTGTATCCATTCTTTTATCAGGCGTTGGAGTTATATATGGAAGCAGGAAAGAAAGTGATTGCTTCTGAGTATCCATTTAGTGAAAAACAAAAAGGTCCCTTACAAGCACTAGCTGAAAAATATGGTTATGAAGTGATTACGATTCGTTTGCATGCAGACTTTGATGTATTATGGCAACGACGTTACAAAAGAGATCGTGATCCAGAGCGTCATTTGAGCTATATCATGGACCATTACCATTACGGAGATACCTTAGCAGATCGATCGTTAGGAACGAATCATATTACGAAAGAAGAGTTTCGCGCGATCATCGATAAACGGCAATATGAACAATTTGAATTGGGGACGCTCTATACATTCGATGTGACTGATTTTAGTAAAGTAGATTATACGTTGTTGTTAGATAAGTTAGAATGGCAAGTGAAGAATGACCAATAACAATTAATGTCTAGTTGATTGATACAAGGTTTAAATAAAGCGTAAAAAGAGAAAGCCTATCCGGTTTATTGAGGGATAGGCTTTTTTTATTCCTAGATTGATGTGAAATTGGTCAAAATGATTCTTTGGCGGATAACCAATCGGATAACTCCTTTAAGACTGTCTGGACTTGTGGTTCGCTTGTTTGTTTCAAAAAATCATGTTCTAAATCATAAACAGGTTTGAATCGACTATCCGGGATCTGTTTGCTCAGCCTTTTACTCGAAGCAAAAGGGACTTCTTGATCTGTGGTGCTGGCTGTACTAAAGCAAGGGGGAAAATCAGCGAGTTCCTCTTCACGGATGGCATAATCTGACCAATCCTGTGATTTTGGTAACCCATAGTAGTCGGCTAAGATACCTTGTTGTTGACCATAATGATAAAGTAAGGCACGAGTCATCAATGGATCATCTGCCAGTGGTGTTTCTTGATCGATTCCAGTAAGGACTTCAGATGGTAATGTTTTCTCTGTGGGAGAAGGGTCTTTTTTCAAGAATTCAAAATCAGTATAACCATAAAAATTGATCAAGAAATTTGGTGTGATTTCTTGATTCCTACCTAAATGTTTGGTTAAATGGAACATCAAATAACTCCCAGCAGAACGCCCACAAATACCAAAGGGCTGTTCTTGGATGATCATTTTTCCTAAGACAGAAAAACTTTTATTCAACGTTTCAATAATCTCTGCTACCGACGTATTTGGAGCCAACAAGTAATCAAGAGATAAAATCGTATAGCCTTGATCTAGAAATCGATTTTTTAGGACATGTGGCAAATCGGTTTTTGATCCATAAATAAGTCCGCCACCATGCAGGTAAAGGATATATTTTGGGGTATTGCTTTGAGCGTGATCGATCGTTACCGTAATGTCATCAAGTAATTGTTTGGTTTCTTTCATTTGCTTGTCTCCTCATCTTGATAATATAAGCACCAATCTCATGATTGACCATTTGTAACGGATTCGTTAAATCGATGGATAAATAGTCTGAAATTTTTTGGAGACGATAACGAATCGTTTTGGCATGTAAAAACATGGCTTCTGCTGTTTGTTTGTAGTTACGATTGTGTTGTAAAAAACAATAAAAAGTTTCAAATAAGTCGTGGTCTGTTTGGGCTAGTTGCTCTAATCTCGCAGGGATTGCTTCTTGCAATGTCGCTAGCTTGTTTTCTCGAATAAAATGTTTGAATATACCAATATCTTCGGATATCACGATTGGTCCGTTGTAGAAGGAGGTGTTGAATTTCAAAATATCCAAACACTCAATTAACAATTCCTTGATTTCTTGTCGTGGCTTTGATTGGCTGATGGCAAATGTTACTTGTTCATTTTCTGCAAGAATCTCTGTCATTAGATGTGCAAGCTGACTTTTAGTGATTGATCCTTCCGTTTGATCAAAGTTATATAAAACAGCAGAATACTGGTGTTGGTCAAAAAAGATTGCTTCTTTTTTCAATGTCCGCAACAGTGTAAGGATGCGATTTTTCATCAACTGTGTTGGTATTTCTTTTGTTGAAAAAACAATTGTTTGATAGGAATCTTTTGACTGCATATGCGCTTCTTGCAACAAGCTATCGAGTTCTTCGGGATTGCGTGGGGTATTCTGTAAGATGGCATCAGCCAAATTATTCAGTCGTGTATAACGCTCTTTCTTCAATAAACTTTCTGTATTGAATTTTTCTTGTAATGCATCAATGGCATTTTCGATGATGACTAAGTCAGTTTCTTTGACTTGCTGATCGTTTAGATAAACAAGCAACAAACAGTTGAGAGAATAGTTATTGAAGATAGTGATCTCTAATGCGTAATATTTCCGCGAGTCTGTTTGAGAATAAAGTGTTAGTAAAGAGTAATCATTTTTCATGAAATCTGTCTGTAGAAGAATCTCCCTTGAGAGTACGATCGCATTCGTAGGAATCGGACCGTCACTGATTTCGATTTCTTTATCAAGTAATTTTAAGGAAAAAGGAAGTTTGATGATTTGATAAAACTCTTGCATGATTGTTTCTAAAGAAGAAAACTGTTTTTCTAAGCGATTGAATCTCTGTCTTGCTTCATAATAAGTTCGCAAAGTACGGGCATGTGCATTGAGTAAGGGTTCATAAATCGTTAATAGGATTTTTTCATAGCTGATTTCTTGACTGATCTTGATCAAGGGGATTTCATATTTGAAGCACAACTTAATAAACCATTCGGGAATCACTTTAATGAACCGATCTGTTTTTAAGACAAGTCCACTGATTCCGATTTGACACATCTTGATAAAAAAATCTTCTAATTCTTTTTCTGCCAAGTCATTCAATGCATAAAACGAGGTTAGTATCAGTTGATTTCGTTTACTCCAATTTTCGATGTCAATGGCTTCCAAGACCATCGCAGTCTCAACTTCATTATCCAAACCAATCTCATTAGTTAGGATCTTACCTTTTTTCAGCTCCCTTAGCGACAATAACTCCCTTAATTTCATCGTATTCTCCTTTTTTCCTTTTATGGATAAAAAGTATAGCATTATTTTAGAAATACGTCCGATGTAAACACTTTCTTATTCTTCTACAATGAGAATGTAAGAATGATTAAGGAGGTCTATTATGTTAGAAACGGTTGTTTTACCCAATAATTATCAAGATTCCATCAACTTGATGCTATTGACCAATCAAATCAATTCTCTTGAAGAAGTCAATATGAGTCAGATCATGATGGGAACAGATGCCAATAAAGATATTTTGAATAACACGTCACTCCTAACCGAAAAAGCCAAGACTGCTTCTGCAAACGATCTGATGATCGTTGTAGAGAGTGAAGATAAGGCGATTATGGAGAAGGTACTGCCGATGATCGATGATTTTTTAGCGGATCTATCGGCAAAAGAAACGGCACAAACGAAAAAGTCAGTAACGACTTGGAAAGAAGCACTAGAAGAATTGCCAGATGCTAATGTAGCTTTGTTTAGTATTCCAGGAGAATACGGCGCATCAGAAATGGAACGTGCGCTGAAAAACAATCTACATGTATTTTCCTTTACGGATAATATCGCAATCGAGGATGAAGTACGTCTAAAAAAATTAGCCCACGAAAAAGGGTTGCTGATGATGGGACCGGATTGCGGGACAGGAATTTTATCCAGTATTCCGATTGCATTTACAAATGTTGTAGCACCAGGGAATATTGGTGTGGTTGGTGCATCTGGTACAGGAATCCAAGAAGTGACGACGATCATTGATCGCCTTGGTGGCGGCGTGGTCCATGCCATTGGTACAGGCGGTCGAGACCTTAGTGATCCTGTGGGGGCAATCACCATGAAAGATGCCATCATCGCACTTGAAAAGCATGAACCTACAGATGTGATTTGTGTGATCTCTAAGCCACCTGCAAAAGAAGTACGAGATGAAGTCGTGCAATTGTTACAAAGTATTTCGAAGCCGGTCGTCGCTATTTTCTTAGGAGAAAAACCAACGAATCACGAAGGAAAGGTTTATCTCGCGCATACATTAGAGGAAGCCGCACATATTTCCGTTGATCTAGCAAATGAAGCAACAGTGAAAAAGAATTATTTTGAACCAATGGAAAAGCCGGACACTGTCACACTTGCTGAAAGTAAAGTTGTTAAAGGCTTGTATTCAGGTGGGACACTTGCTGCTGAAGCAGGAATGTTGATTTCTGAAGCATTAGATTTGGGTGGGTTGGTCAAAGCGGATGGGTTCATCCTAAAATCTCAAGGATACGAAGTGATCGATTTAGGGGATGATCGTTATACGCAAGGTAAACCACATCCAATGATTGATCCGGAAGTCCGTATCCATAAAATCGAAGAGTATGCCAAGCAAGAAGAAACTGGTGTGATTTTGTTTGATGTTGTTTTAGGGTATGGTGCCCATGAGGATATGGTTGGTGCATTGTTGCCAGCGATTAAGGCTGCGCAGTCACAAGCAGAAATGGCAGGGCGTGAACTTTATTTTGTAGCGACCGTGTGTGGAACGAAGAATGATCCACAAGACTATCAAAAATCGGTCGATCGTCTGAAAGAGGCGGGAGTTTTTGTTGCAGAAAGCAATGCAAAAGCTGTTCAATTGGCGCTGTTGTTGAAAGGAATCACTTTGTCGGAAGAGGATAAAGAGGTTATTCCATACAAAGGGGAGACAGTAACTGTTCCTCAGCCAAGTGAACGTGTGATGGAATTATTGACGACGAAACCACGTGTTATAAACATTGGTTTGAAAAGTTTCACTGAATCGATTAACACTTACGGTGGACAAACTGTCCAGATGGATTGGCGTCCTCGTGCGAGTGGAAATAAGAAAATGATCAAAATCTTGGATGCATTAGAAGAATATCAAGACAACATTGAAGAAGAGAATCAGAAAGTGACAGAGAAAATCAAGAATGCACAGCCATTTCTGACGGATGTAGTTCCTGCAAAAACTGTGATACCAGAATTAAATGATCCGAAGCAAAAAACACTTTTACATGCAGGTCCGCCAATCTCATGGGCTGAAATGACCGGTCCGATGCGTGGCGCGTGTCTAGGAGCGGCATTATTCGAACGGTGGGCAGAGACGGAAGAAGAGGCAATGGCACTTTTTGAAGCAAATGAAGTCCGTTTTATGCCTTGCCATCATGTGCAAGCAGTTGGGCCAATGGGAGGAATCACTTCGGGTGAGATGCCTGTCTTTATTGTTAAGAATCGTAAAGAAGGGAATCAAGCATACTGTATTTTGAATGAAGGCATAGGGAAAGTCTTACGTTTTGGTGCGTATTCAAAAGAAGTCGTTGATCGTTTGGATTGGATCAAAGATGTCTTAGGTCCAACAATCAGTCAAGCCTTGGCATTAACAGAGGAGGGATTGAATCTGAATGTTTTGATTGCCCGTTCGATTACAATGGGCGATGAGTTTCATCAAAGAAACATTGCGGCCTCACTGAATTTCTTAAAAGAAATTGCCCCACTAATCATTAAAACGGAGATTGCGGAAGAACAAAAGTACGAAGTAATCAAGTTCTTAGCAGATACCGACCAGTTCTTCTTGAATATCATGATGGCAACTGGTAAAGCAATCGTTGATGGTGCGCGTAAAGGGACTAAAGGTACGATCGTCACTACGATGACACGTAATGGTGTTGACTTTGGTGTTCGAATCGCAGAAACAGGCGATACATGGCACTGTGCGCCAGTAAATACTCCGAAGGGATTGTATTTTACAGGCTTTAATGAAGAAGACGGCAATCCAGATATTGGTGACAGTGCCATCACAGAAACGGTTGGTGTAGGTGGTATGGCTATGGTGGCAGCCCCTGGAGTAACACGCTTTGTTGGCGCAGGTGGCTTTGAAGACGCATTAGCAACATCGAATGAAATGGCCAAAATCTGTGAAGGGCATAACCCAACTTTTTCCATACCGACTTGGGATTTCCAAGGAACTTGTTTAGGGATCGATATACGAAAAGTTGTCGAAACAGGAATTACGCCGGTCATAAACACTGGCATTGCACATAAAAATCCTGGGGTAGGTCAAATTGGTGCGGGGACGGTCCGAGCGCCATTGGCATGTTTCGAGAAAGCACTAGAAGCCTATGCGAAAGAACTAGGAATCAATGTTGAGTAAAAAAGAAATCTACCTGAGCGAGTATCTTGTCCCTCTTCAACAATTTGGAAAAACAGGTATGATCCACAGCGTATTCGATCGTTCATTCAATCTTGAAATCAATGGGCAATTGATTAACATTGCATGTTTTCACGATTATCTGTCCAGCTTTGGAATCAATCTTCCTGAGGAGCGATTCCAATCTCTTTCCCCGTTTGTTCAGATAGGAAATCGAGTGAAAATAAGTCAAGACATGTTGATGATCTACAGCACACAAGGTGTAAAAAAAATCGCGCTTCAACCGTATCAGTCGGTTGCGCTAAATATATTCTCACTAGGTATAGCCAAAAAGCAATTACTCGTGTTGAAAAAAAAGTTGGCGGAAAAAAACTTGCAGGCAAAAATCGGTTTGCCAGTGGATCACCGTGCAAGTACCTTGTTTACCAATATGGCACAGTCAGATAAAGAGTGGACACCAACTGAGTGGCAAGAAGTCGTTAGCTATTTATTAGGAAGAGGGAAGGGCTTGACGCCTAGCGGTGATGACATATTGATGGCTTATCAGCTTGTTTTAGGGGCACTTTCAGATCCTAGAGGAGCAGCGTTAGCTGTTGCTCTAGGAGAAGTGCAAACGGGAACGACCGCTATTAGTCAAGCCTACTTGACCTGTGCAATAAAAGGATATGCTAACTCTTTAGTATATGGATTATTTGCAGATTTAGCACAAAATAAAGAAGAAAAAATAGATGAACAGTTGGAGAAAATCATGCAGATCGGACATTCTTCGGGAAAGGATCTGGCTTTTGGCATCTGGTTGGCGTTACAAGCAATCGAAGGAGAAGAAAGTGGGGAAAAACATGGAAGCGAGTAAACAGAAACAAGCAGTAAGGGTCAGCAATACTTATTGGATCAAAGTAGTGGCAATCTTTTTTATTGGTTGGGTTTTGATGTATGCTACGCGGACGATATTCAACCCGATCATGGGTGTAGTAGGCGAAGAATTTGGTTTAAGCAATACACAATTAGGATTAGCAAATAGTATTTTCTTTCTGACCTATGCGATTGCCCAGATTCCTTTTGGGATCATTGGCGACAAAATCGGTAGAAAATTAGTGATCACGTTAGGTTTTCTGCTTTTAGCAGTAGCCACTTATTTCACTGGATTAGCCACAACTTTTATTCTATTTTTAGTCATTCGCGCGATCGCTGGAATTGGTCAAGGTGCCTATTATGGCCCACAGTTTGCGTTATCAACCGAAGCAATCCCAAAAAGTAAACGAACGATTGGGAATGCTATCATCAACAGCGGTATGGCATTTGGAACATCAGGAGGCTATCTTCTATCAAGTAAATTAGTCTTGGAAAATGGGGATGATTGGAGTCGCCCTTTCTACCTTATGGCGATTCCCACATTGATTGTCGGGATTTTATTCTATGTGTTACTGAAAGAAAAAGTGGTCCGTCCGGGTGAAGAAGCAGAAGTGGACGAAGGGCCAAAAGAAAAGATTTCCTTAAAGCAGATTTTTACGAATCGCAATTTGGTCGCAGCCTTTATTTTATGTTTTACCAGCATTTATGCTAATTTTGTGATACTTACTTGGTTGCCGCAATTTTTGATTGCAGAACGTGGATTTACTGGAGCGAGCGTCGGCTTTATCTCCTCTTTAGTACCTTGGGCATCGATTCCAGGAGCCTTACTCTTTGCACGAATCAATGATAAAACAGGGGCAACGAAAAAATTGGTCTTTCTTCTGGTGCCATTAGCAATCGTTTCGGTTTTTGCCATTGCTTTTGTCACTGATCGAACGTTATTGATCACGGTGTTGATCCTTTATGGATTAACTGGGAAGTTGGCGCTTGACCCGATCATGGTGACATTTGTTACAAAACATGCACCAAGAGCAGCATTAGGGACGACGTTAAGTGCATATAATTTTATCGGGATGTCAGGTTCGATTTTGGCTCCTTACGTTACTGGTTATTTAGCAGATACTTCAGGATCGATGCAAGTTGGTTTTTACCTTTCTTGTGTCTTGTTGATTATCGGTTTGATTCTCTTTGCAATATTGGCAAAAGAAGAGCACAAACAAACGATAGAATAATGAAAAGAGGTGTAACAAAGAGATGAGTTTAAATGTGATTGCTTTGGGTGGGAATGCTATTTTGGAAACAGATCCCACCGATAAAGGACAAAAAGCAGTAGTGGAACAGGCGGCGGAAGCCATTGCGGCTTTCGTTGAACAAGGGGAACAAGTCATCCTTTGTCATGGCAATGGCCCGCAAGTTGGAAATTTATTGTTGCAACAACAAGCAGCAGTAAGCGAAAAAAATCCTCCGATGGCTTTGGATACATGTGTAGCGATGACGCAAGGAAGTATTGGCTATTGGCTGCAACAAGCATTGACCAACGCTTTTATACATCGTGGAATCAAACAACCGGTCGTCTCGATTGTGACACAAGTGCAAGTCGATCCAAACGATCCCTCGTTTCGTAAGCCAACAAAACCAATTGGCCCATTTTATACAGAAGAAGAGGCAAAAAAAGCGTTACAACAGGATGGTGGGAAATTCGTTGAAGACGCAGGACGTGGCTATCGTAAAGTCGTCGCTTCTCCCCAACCCCAAAAAATCGTTGAAAAAGAAGCCCTACAAGCTTTGGTGGCAGCCAATGTTGTGACGATTTGTGCAGGTGGCGGTGGGATTCCGGTGATCAATGAATCGGGAAATTATCAAGGTGTTGAAGCAGTCAATGATAAAGACTTTTCAGCCGCCCTATTAGCAGACACTATTGGTGCTGATCGTTTGATTATTTTGACAGGTGTTGATTCTATCTATATCAACTATGGGAAACCGGAAGAACAAGCTCTACAGATGATAACCCCGGAAGAAGCAAAAGAATATGTGAAGGCGGGTCATTTTGCCGCTGGAAGTATGTTGCCGAAAGTAGAGGCAGCAATTCGTTTTGTTGAAAAAGATGTGAGGTGCCAAGCGATCATCACTTCTATTGAACAATTGAACCATCTGACTGAAGGCGTGGGGACAGTGATTCAACAAACGAGGTAAATAGAGATGAAAAAAAATGCCATGATTATTCAAATTAGTCTTGCGTTGGTTTTTGGTATTCTGGTTGGAACATTTCTGCCGATGAGTGGTCCTTTGTTAAAACCAATTGGGGAAGTATTTTTACGATTGATGCAAATGACGATTCCAATATTGATTCTTGGTCAAATCGTTCAAGCTTTAGGTAGCATTGATTTGAAAGAACTAACAAGTATTGGGACCCGCACATTGCTCATCTTCGGTATCTCCTCTTTATTAGCAGCCTTGTGGGGCGTATTATTCGCCGTGCTGTTTGCCCCTGGCACAGGGATGGAACAAATGGATCGTTTAAGCCCAGTAATCGAGGTACAGGAGTTGTCACTGCAAGAAACTTTCCTCCAATTTGTACCTGACAATATTTTTGACTCTCTTACGCAAGGTTCGATTATTCAAATTATCGTTTTTGCTATTTTTTTCGGACTGGCACTCAATCACTATACACAAAAACAGCCTGAATCGCAGTTGTTTCAACTAATCATTGATTTCAACGAAGTGATCATCAAAGTTATCAACTATGTGATGCGTCTTGCACCTATTGGAATATTTGCATTAGTGAGTAGTAGTATCAGCCAACTAGGAACGCAAGTCATTTTGCCAATGGTGAAATATCTATTAGTATACACATTAGCCACACTATTGTTTTTATTAGTATGGTTAATCATTGTCAGTATTTACGGTCGATTACATCCATTAAAACTGATAATAAATATGAAGAATATATCGATCATGGCCCTTGCAACGACTTCTTCAGCAATCACTTTACCCATCGAACTGGAAGAATCGCAATATAAATTAGGTTTGAGTAAGCGAATCAGCCACTTAGTCTTACCATTAGGGATGTCACTGAATAGTAACGGGTCAGCAATGCACATGGCGCTCACCGTAATAACGATTGCCCAGATGTACCAAATCGATTTCAAATGGACGACCATGATCTATCTTGCAATCTTGGCCACTTTTATTTCCTTAGCCAATGCAGTAGTTCCTGGCGCAGGATTAGTTTCTTTAGCCATTATCGTCCCACAAATGGGGTTACCCATCGAAAGTATTGCTATTTTTGGTGGTGTCGAATGGCTAGTCGGGATGTTGCGGACGATCTTGAATGTCAATTCTGACGTCTATTCCGCAATCCTAGTGGCGAAATCAGTGGATGAAATTGATTATGAGGTTTTTGAACAGACATGAGTACGAAGAGATGATAAAAAACTATTAAAATAGATAAATATGTAAAAAAAATTATTCTATAGTTAAACCCCCTTGTGTTAGTTCCAAAATCTAACCTAGGGGTATTTTTGAAATGAGTCGTATGGGCTCGCTTTTTATTCGTAAATAAAATTCATCCCACCCCCACCATGAATTAAAAACAACATCGTTCAAATATTCACATCTCGATCAACAAAATTATATAACTGTACCAATTTAAAAAATTAACTAAAATAATCTCTGTTATATATGAAAAACTACTGAATTTTAGTGTATAATGTTGCTTAGTGCAATACGAGATTCCTTGAGTACCATGCTATAAATAAAAGATAACGCTTTTATTCGTGAATTTTCAATCAGAGTATTTGAAATAACGACAGGTAAATGGGAAAATGAAGCAAGGAAATGATTTAAATAATCGATAAATCATGGATAGTCACTAGATATTGTGAATGTTTGAATTATTTTATTTAGAAAATTTTTTGTGGATTGTTTGTATTGTCAAAAAAAGGGGGAGAACAAAGAAATGAAGATAGCAATTGCTGGAGCAGGTGCAATGGGGAGTCGTTTTGGACTCATGTTGCAAAAAGGTGGAAATGATGTAACGTTGATCGATGGGTGGAAAGACCACGTAGAAGCGATCAAAGAGAACGGATTGAAAGCAAACTTTAACGGAGAAGACATCGTTGTTGATATTCCAGTTGTCCTTCAATCAGAAATCAATGATGCAGAAAAAGTTGATTTGATCGTCTTATTCACTAAAGCAATGCAATTAGAAAAAATGCTGGAAGATATTCGCCCAATGATCAAAGACGATACAAAAGTTCTTTGTTTATTGAACGGGATCGGCCATGAAGATATTATTGAGAAATTTGTACCAATGAAAAATATTTTCATCGGGAATACGATGTGGACAGCAGGCTTAGAAGGTCCTGGTCGCGTGAAATTATTCGGTAGTGGTTCAGTAGAACTACAAAACTTAGGAGATGGACAAGAAGACGCTGCGAAAGCATTGGCTGATACGTTAGCTGAATCTGGGTTGAATGCGAAGTATTCAAGCAATATCCATTACTCGATTTACCGTAAAGCATGTGTCAACGGAACGATGAATGGCTTGTGTACGATTTTAGACGTCAATATGGCGGGACTTGGCAGCACTTCTACCGCTCATGAGATGGTTGTTGCAATCGTAAACGAATTCGGTCAAGTAGCTAAAGCAGAAAATATTGATCTAGATGTGGAAGAAGCAGTCGCACATTGCGAAACTTGTTTTGATCCTGAAACAATTGGTATGCATTTCCCATCCATGCACCAAGACTTGATCAAAAACAATCGTTTAACAGAAATCGATTATATTAATGGAGCAATTTCTCGTAAAGGGAAAAAATATGGAATTGCCACTCCTTATTGTGACTTCTTAACAGCGCTCGTTCATGCAAAAGAGCAGATTTTAAAGGCGAAATAGGAGGAACATAAGAATGGAAACGACAAACAAATTAACCCCAAAAATTTTCTTGAATAAAGTATTAGCCGGAACAGCAACTGGAATCATCGTAGGGTTGATCCCGAATGCTGTACTTGGAGCAATTTTAAAGTATTTTAGTGATTATCCTGTTGCAGTAACAATTTCACAACTTGCTGTGATTTTCCAATTAGCGACTCCTTTGATTATCGGCGCATTGATCGGTTTACAATTTGGATTGAACCCGATGCAAATGATGGTTGTGTCAGGAGCAGCGTTTGTCGGATCAGGTGTTGTACGCTTTATGCCTGATCTTGGCGAAGGTGGCGTTTATGTCGGCTCTGGAACTGGTGATATCATCAATACGATGATCACTGCTTCGATCGCTGTTGGGATGATCTTATTGATCGGAACGGCCTTTGGTTCAGTAGCAATCGTCTTAACACCGATCGTCGTTGGTGTAGGTGCAGGTCTGATTGGTTTCTATTTATTCCCGTTTGTGACATCTATCACATCAGCGATTGGTGAAGGAATCAACAACTTTACGACATTACAACCTATTTTGATGTCAATTTTGATTGGTTGTTCATTTGCCTTCTTGATTATTTCACCAATTTCTACCGTGGCAATCGGATTGGCGATCCAATTGAATGGCGTTTCTGCCGGAGCAGCAGCGATGGGTGTTGCTGCAACAACATTTGTCTTGATTGTTAATTCTTGGCGTGTCAACAAATCAGGTGTGACGATCGCTATTGCGTTAGGTGCAATGAAAATGATGATGCCTAACTTGTTCCGCAAACCGATCATTTTAGTACCATGTCTGATCAGTGCGGTCATTACTGCAATCCCTGTAGCAGTGTTTGAAGTTTCAGGAACACCTGCTTCAGCTGGATTTGGTATAGTTGGCTTGGTAGGACCATTAGCTTCTTTAGATGCTGGATTAAATATCGTGATGGTACTTGTGTGCTGGTTAGTTATACCAGTAGCAGCTGCACTATTCACACAATTTTTATGTGAAAAAGTCTTGAAACTTTATGACCGTGAAGAAGTCTTTAAGTTCTTAGGATAATCAAAAAAAAAGATCAAATAAGAAAGCCGCAAAGCAGAGAAATTTCTGCTTTGCGTTTTTTTCTTGAGAAGGATCTGCTGTAATCTGCTATACTGTCACTAAATGAAAGCAATGGATGAATGGGTCCAATAAGAAGGAGAATACATGAGAAATATAAAATTAACGATTGAATATGATGGGAAAAGATATTCTGGTTGGCAACGATTGGGGAATGACGAAAAAACGATTCAAGGAAAAATTGAAGCAATCATTTCGCAAATGACAGGTGAAACGATTGAAATCATTGGTTCTGGCCGTACAGATGCTGGCACACATGCAAGAGGACAAGTGGCTAACTTCAAAACGGCGAGTACGATGAGTCGAATGGAGATGTTAGATTTCCTTAATCGTTATTTGCCTAGAGATATCGTGGTGAAAGAAGTCGAAGAAGTGCCTGAACGCTTCCATGCCAGATACAATGCAAAAGGCAAAAAATATAGTTATTATGTCTGGAATGCACCAATCCCAACAGTCTTTGAACGGAATCACAGCTTTGACTATCCAAAACAGCTTGACCTGCAAAAAATGGAAGAAGCTTGTCAAAAACTAGTAGGCAAACATGACTTTATTGGTTTTTCAGCATTGAAGAAAACAAAAAAATCAACGGTACGTACGATTGAAGAACTGTCCATCCAACAAGAAGGCAATATGCTTCATTTTACATTCGTGGGGGATGGTTTTTTATATAAAATGGTCCGGATATTGATGGGCACGATTTTAGATATCGGTTCAGGCAAAGCAGAGTTGTCATTGATCGATACGGTTTTTGAAACGAAAATCAGACAGCAAGCAGGCGAGACAGTTCCCGCACACGCACTTTTTTTAGATGAAGTGTATTATTAAGATAAGCTAACAACAATTCAAGCCAGATGAGGTTGTATTTGGAATACCATTCAAGCAATTGGGCTTCCAATCGGACGAATGACACAACCTCTCTCTTGGATAGATAGCGGACGCTTTGAGAGGGGGAAACCCGATGAAGAAAGATGAGGAAATCACGACGCTCTATAATTTGATTTTAAACCCTAACACACGCGACTGGGAGCGAGAACAGCTAATCAAGGCGAAAGAAGAATTAGCAAGTTCTGGTTCTTTGAAAGAAGTTCTTGACCGATTAGAAGTCTCTTTCCGACCACTGGCATTAAGACAAAATCTGACGCCAGACGTCATGGATTTTTATTTGCGTATGGTAGGTGATCCGTTAGGTGAAGCGCAGTATGATTTTGCTCAACATGAGATAACCGATGCGACTGTGCAAGAACGAGCAGTATTTGCTGGCGGTTGTTTTTGGTGCATGGTGGAACCTTTTGAAATGCAAGAAGGGATTATTTCTGTCTTATCCGGCTACACAGGAGGGGATGTCGCACAGCCAAATTATGACCAAGTCAGTGGTGGCTACACTGGACATGTCGAGGCTGTGGAAATCATTTTTGATACTCGGAAAATCAGCTATCAGGACTTGGTCGAGATTTATTGGCAAGTGACTGATCCCACAGATGAATTTGGCCAATTCCAAGATCGTGGTGTCCAATATCGTCCAATCATCTTTGTCCAAAATGAAGAGCAAAGAAAAATCGCTGAAGCATCAAGAAAAGCGCTGAGTGAATCTGGGCGGTACGCAAAGCCGATTGTTACATCTATCTTGCCTGCAGAACCTTTTTGGCCAGCAGAAAATTATCATCAGCAATTTTATCGTAAGCAACCAAAACGCTACAAAAAAATAAAACAGACGCGCCATCAATTGGCATTTATGCAAAAATTAACGAAGGTGTGGAGAAAAACAAAGAATTGATGCAAAATGTAGTACAATTATGATAGCGTTTTCTGATCATAAGAGATTGTGTCTTTGAAAGAAAAACTATGCGGTATAAGCTATAAAATAGCAGAAAGTTATGTGATGTATTTTATTGATCTATTATAAAAGGAGTGAATGCGATGTACGTGGCGGATAAAACACGTTATGATAACATGCAGTACCGAAAGAGTGGACAATCAGGCTTGAAGTTGCCCTTACTATCATTAGGATTATGGCAAAATTTCGGCGACTATGATCCAATCAGTAAGCAACGTGAAATATTGCGAGGAGCTTTTGATTTAGGGATCACTCATTTTGACTTAGCCAACAACTATGGTGGACCTGCTGGGGCAGCGGAGAAAAACTTTGGGCAGATTTTTAAAGAGGACCTCAAACCGCATCGTGACGAATTGATCATTTCGAGTAAAGCTGGCTATTATATGTGGGAAGGCCCTTATGGCGATTGGGGTTCTCGGAAATCGATCATTGCCAGCTGTGATCAAAGCTTGCAACGGATGGGCTTAGAATATGTTGATATTTTCTATCATCATCGCCCAGATCCGGAAACACCCTTGGAAGAAACTGCTGAGGCGTTGATGCAATTGGTCCGCCAAGGGAAGGCCCTTTATATCGGTATCTCTAACTATAATGGGGCTGATACACAACGTATGACGGAGATTTTACGTAAGAAAGACGCCCCATTTGTCATCCATCAAATGCGCTACAATATGTTTTCAAGAGAATTGTTAGAAAACGATTTAGCGCCAGTTCTTGAAGAAAATGGTTTAGGAGCGATCACGTTCAGTCCATTAGCACAAGGCTTGTTAACGAATCGCTACTTACATGGTATTCCTGAAGACTCGCGCGCGCACCGAAAAGAAATCCCATTTCTTTCAGAGGAACAAATCGAGCCGACCTTACGAAAAATCAGTCGCCTGCAAGAAATTGCAGAGGCGAGAGGACAAACATTGGCACAAATGGCATTGGCTTGGAATGTCCGACAACCATCCGTTACGAGTGTATTAGTTGGTGCAAGCCGTCTCACTCAATTACAGGAAAGTGTCAAAATGATGGACTGTCTAGGATTTTCGACTGAAGAAGAAGCAAAAATCGAAGCAATTCTAGCAGAGTAATTAGAAAAAAATGAAGTCGGTCAACAAGAGAGAAAAAAGACACTAGCCTAAGTCCTTAGACTTTGGCTAGTGTCTTTTTTTCGGGGAAGATTTCCAGATATTTTACGTTTTTCGTATTAGCTATTTACCAGGATTTTTTGCCTGATATAAGAGCTTGCCTTCATGTGGTTCTAAGGTGAAGGATTCACTGTTCTGCAAGTTTTCTTTGGTTTCGTCTTGTTTCGCACTTGTTTCGGGTCGAAGCGGACTTGATTTAACATATAAAATAGGCGCAGCATTTTCAGGTTCTGTTGAACCTTCAAGAAAAGAGGCAGGTCTATCTTCTTCTTTTTTTATTTCTGGTATTTCTAAATCATTCACTGTAGGCAAGTCACTGGTTTCAATGACGTATTCCTGTAATTCTTGTTCATTTTCCAAGTCGATTTCTTTTTCGATCGGGATTTGATAGATTTCATCTAATAAACTTTTTGAAAAAAACCACCCGTCTTTTTTTTGTTTACTCATACTATTCCACACGTCCTTTTAATAAAAGAATAATTTTTCCCTAGGTAGCACCGATAACTAACAAAGCGCTACAATCAGCTATTTCATAAATATCGATCATGTTGTTCAAATCTAAATAGGTTTTTACTGGATATTTGCTTATTCAACTGCATTTAACTCTCGGATACGTTCGACTAAATTGAGAATGGTTCGGTGATCGTTGATTCTAGCATTTTGTAGTTCAAATAACATATAAATACAAAAGACTAACGCAATAGTGATCAAGCAATTGATGACTAAGAGATAAAAAAATTGTTTTTTTAAATAATTTCAGTTCATAAATACTGATTTTTTTGTATAAGTCCGGTTGATCAACAGCATTCTTTTTCAGTGAAATCAGTCTAAGCTGTTTGATGATCTGAATACTTAAGAATACTAAAAGTGTTAACACAACAAGAGACAAGATACTATTCACAAGCATAAGTCACGCCTCCTTTTTAAACTAGATAGTGATGGATCATCAAAAGATCTCCATGATTTTTTGTGAATTTTTTAGATTTTTGAAAAAAGCAAAGAAATGAATCTTTTCTGCTTTCGAAAATATAAAAAAGATGAATGGAAGGTTGAAATAAGTTAGAAATTCACAAAAATCATGGATTGATTTTTGTGAATTTCTGCTTATTTTTCAAGCTGAGTCTTTCGTTTCAGCAGGTCTAAGGTTTCTTTTTCCTTTTAGGTCTAAAATTAACGATTACGACAATACCAAGCAAAACAATAAGAGCAATCGTTAAATAGATCGGAAAAAGTGAACTGAGTGCACCACCTGTTTGTGGAATCCTTTTTGGGGAAGTTTGGCCCGCTCGAGCTGGACTCGTTGGGGGATCGATTCCTTCAACAGGGGAAACGAGTACACTTGATTTTGGATAAACAAATAATTCTTCTAAGCGAGTTCCTTCATCTGTAATGGCTGGCAATTGTACAACGACTGGTTCAGCTGGGGAAGCTAATTCATCATTTGCCAGTTCTGTGATCTCGTACAACCCTTCAGATAATGAAATAGTCGCTTGACCATTTGTTCCTGTAGTTATTTCGATTGGTTCGACTCCCGAAATTTCAGTAAAAGGGTCAGAGCTGTTATTACTAGGAGTAACCTTAACGATCCGATAACGAATACCAGGAAATGGCGCCAACGCTTGTCCACTTTCGTCTGTGATATCCGTTTCCAATTTGTCTGTTGGTTCAGCAGGTAAGAGATCCTTGTCGATATCTTGTGCTGAAAGTTTATATTTGACAATAGTCAGTTGAAAGTTGCCATCTTCGGCGTAGACAGGAATAGTCAAACCATTGAAAATAAATAGTAGAACGAAAAGAGAAATAAATAAAATAGAGTATTTGTTTTTTCCATTACTCATCTTTTTTCCCTCCTCCTTTTTTTCGCTCCATTCCTTCTCGAGAATACTTCACGCCTACACCAATCAACCCGACGAGCGCTAGACTTGCAGCGATAATCAATAGGAGCTGCATGATCGAGTTGTTACCAGCAAATGGCAATTCAGTGATCAAGTCATCTTCAGCGAAAAGGTGAACGACCATGTTGTCCGCATCTACCGTGACATCAATTTGTTGTTTCAATAATTCATAGCCATCCGGTGCTTTGGTTTCAATCAATTCATACTCTCCAAATGGAACATCTTCAAAGTAGATGCGGCCATTGGCATCGGTTGTCATCGTCTGAACAGCATCGCCTGTTTCTTTCTCTTGCAAGACGAATTCAGCACCTGCAAGCTTCGTCCCACCGACCAACTGATTTTCTTCATCGATATCTGGCTCTCCATCATTATTCTCATCTTGTGTTGTACCTGTTTCAAATTTGTACAAGTAGATATCCCCTAACGTGCTAAGGATCCCTAGATTTAAATGAGGAATATGGAAGACCGGATCTTCGCTTGTGGTCATTCCAGGGAGATTTTCTAAAGGTTCCGCAAGATATTCATTGGTCTTAAAATTCGTTTGGTGCGCTTTCGAATTGATTGCAGGATCACTACCGACCATCGGTGTGGTTACTGCAATCTCTCGCCGTTGGATTTTATCTTCGATTTGGAATTCAACCACATAGATTCCTTCTGGGAGATGTTTAAAGATGTATTTACCTTCAGCATCTGTTGTAATCGTTGAATTCCCTAATTCGTCAATCAACACATTGCCTTTAAGATCATGTTCCACAAGGACATCAGTGATTTCATCGGGATGTAATGAACTCGTGCGATAAAGTTTTACCGGAATATCTGGTAATAGCACCTCATCATTATTGAATAAACCGTCCCGATTTGTATCTTCCCAAACAATGCCGCTTAGATCACGTCCGTACACATGAGTGACTGTTTTTTGTGAATGGACAGGCAGATCAACGAGCGCATTCATGGTTGCAATATTTTCATAATGGTCTCCGGCTAGTTGACCGTCTGGCTGAACAGTGATTGACAAGGTCACTGTTTCTCCGACGGCTAGATTATCTTTCGTCAGCATGATCGCTCTAGCTTGCTGGATTTCATTTGGTGAACTACTTCCGGGCATATATTGCGACCAGCCCGACAAATCGACTGCATTCGGATTGATCGTATCGTCGAGTTCACTAGTTGTGTAGTAGAGTTGATACACACCTGTTGTGTCAACAGAAACGGAAGCAACTTCTAATGTACCATTGAAGGAAGAACCACGAGAATCCCCATTATACGGTAAGACATCCAACAAGCGGAAATCCTGCGCCAGCTGTGCGGCACTATTGGTTGCTGCAATCGTATAAGTGAAAGCGGTCTCCGCATCAGCTGAGGTCAAAGGCGCCATCTCATGATTGCCTTCCTCAATGGCTAACTTATCCACTCGCTTATTGATTGACAGGATCTGGATCAGTTCTTCGACAAACTGATCCTGGGAGGAACGGGATAACTCTGAGCGAGTATCTTGTAGGGACGGATCATCAGAAACCCACATTTCTCCGACGGTTCGTACAACAAGTGGTGGAGTGATCCCTAAATCATTAAAGGTGAGTTTGGACATATCGCTTTCTGCCAGGAAATTGACCTCTGTACCCGTAGCCAAGGGAGAATCTGGGAAGACCCAGCGCAAGGTTGTTGTCCCATCTTCATTTTCTGTAATGTATGGATCGGGTAACGGTTGGTCATGAGCATCTTTGGCTGAACCGGCTAGGTAATTGATTCCTACGGGTAACGTGGTGTTCAGTGCAGTATCATAGCTGATTTCTTCCGAGCCTTCCAAAGATCCTCGAACTTTTATAGCAATCGGCTCTGTTGTTTGGTACAAGGATTTTTCTACTTCCGTACTTGTTGTAATACCAAAGTCTTGAATGAAGGCATTGGTACCAATAACGAATGCTTGAGGTGCAGTTGTGGTATTATAAGGAACGGCAATGTCACTGCCATCTGCTTTCCAAACAGCAGGAATAAAAGTAGTCCCCGCGCTGCCAGGAAGGGAGCGAATAATTGTCCCATCGGCTTTTTTGAGTCCTGCCGAACTTAAAACAACGTAGGGATCTCCATTGGCATCTTTTGAACCAGGATCCCCAATAACGGTCACTGGTACCCCATTCCAATTGGTGAACCCTATTCCAAAATTCAGTGGAAATTGGAAGCGAACAGCTCCAATTTCCCCTGCTGTTTGAGCTTCTTCTACCGTAGGATACCAAGTATATGCTTCAGCAAGTTGAGTAGTAGTAAGGACAGTTAAACTAGGCATTGCCTCGCCATTATTTCTAACGCCATAGGTCAAATACGACCGTGTCGAATTATCGGGCTCTGTTCGTTGACTATAAGGTTGGCGCGAATCATCGTATCTGTACCCATTGGTATTCCACTGAATAATCTGATCCGCTTTCGAGTTATCTGGTGGACTGTTTTGTATGTGCCACCCACCAATATACGTCTTCTGTCCACGCATCAGCAGCGGTTTCCCAATGTTATTAGCCCAGCTATCAAGGCCAATATCTTGGTTTATCCCTACAGAACGTATATTAGTCACAGGATCAGGCAAAGGAAAATCAACGATACTTGGTCCAGAAGTCATCCCTCCAGGTGGGATATAAAAGCTACTGAAGTTCAAGGAGGCATTATTCGTTACTGTGTTCCCGTCATAAGTGAGTGATGGGATATTTAGATTCAACGTATAATACTCCCATTGATTGTCAACCATTAATTGCTTTAATTTAGTATCATCCCAATTGTAGATAAATTCAGCACTAACAAACGATTGATTGGTAAACGTATTTCCGGCAGTCGTATAGGTATATGGATTTTTGATTCCAACATAATTATCGATTTGCCAAGTTTCTTGATAGGTTCCTAAGCTAACTGTTATATCGCCAGAATCGAATACCCCAATTTTCGTTCGATCTCCTACTGGTTCGTTATAATAGATCATTTCGGTTTTCCCATGTGGCACAGCTAACGAATCTCTTAGTAGAGATGGATCAAAGGTATTCACATAGGGACTACCTGCGGAGGTTGCTTGCCAATTGGCATCAGATCGATCCGCATTTGTTACTGAAAAGAATCGCGTTTGAGCTGAGTCATATAGATTTGAAGCAACTGGAGAAATCGCTCCATTTTTTGTACTGGTAACGCTTTGTTTGAGATCAAAGCTGATTGGTCCTTCCGGATAGGCAGAGCCACGGATATCTCCTGGGATACGATCAGATAAATTATTTAATCGGATGACCAAACCAATATTATAAACGAGATCATCTTCTGTAGCATTAGGATCGTAGATTTGATAGTCCGTTGTTTCTCCTCGGATCAATTGAGCAGCAATCGATGAAGTAGAAGAGACGAGTGTTTCAGGAGCATCTAATGCAGGCAGTTGTTCATGAGTATAACTTTGATTAAATGTTTCGATTTGGCCAGTCGCTTCATTAAACGCATCAATGAGTTGTAATTCAAATGTCGGTTTCAACACTGTTCCGTTTTTTGCTGCGAAAGTGTTGATAGAGACTGGGACAAAGACTTGACCAGACTCATGGATCGTCGACTCGATCGCACCTTGAGAAATAACTGTACCATCGCCTTGCCCTGAATCAATAAAGGTTCCGTTGCTGATTTCGCCATTGATAAAAGGGGCACCATCTACTAAAGTGGATGTATTCGGCAAGGTACTGATCACCCGGTAACGAATGTTGGTATAGTTACTTGTCGGTAACGCTTGGATCGAAAAACCGAGACGATAGAAAATTTGATCATTTGAGCGGACAATGTTATTGTCCGGAGAACTATCATAGCCAGGATCATCATTGCTATCGAAGCTTGCGGTTCCTGTCGCCACCGTTAACTTTGCATCAGAGATCGTGACTGGATTCGTCGTTGTCGCATTGATTTCTTCAGCAGCATCTGCTGCTAATCTCGGTGTGACTAAAGAATCTTCTTCCTGATAATCACGTGCTAAAAGCTCATCTAGTTCTAAGTCTGTTTCTTCTGTTTCTACAACTAAGATATTTTCATTAGATGTATCTGCTTCAAATGGTGGGGGAGAGGAGTTACTAGGCGCTTCTTGATCAGGCGCTTCTGTTGCTTCTGTTTGTTCTTCTTGATCAGGCTCTCCTGTTCCCTCAGTCGGTTCTTCCTCAACCACACTTTCTTCAGAAGGCGGCTCGTTTGTCGTTATCGTTTCGTTCGTAGGCTCTTCTGGTAGCAACCATTGGAACAGGGTTTGATAATTTTGTGAGTAGACATCCGTCAAGACGATACTCATATCTTTAGCCGGTTCACGAAAGACAAGAGTGACGGGTTGATCTTTCACTAGACGCAAGTAAGTCATTGCTTGTGAATCGTCTTCGGCGGACGCTACCTGAATGACATCACTGGCTGTTGCTAATTCAACTGCTTCAGCTGTTGTTTCACTAGTGGATTCTGTTGTCTCATCGGTAGTGTGATCCGTTGCATCTTCTCCCGTGTCAGCCGGCAGGTCGCCGATGCCTAAGCGAAGTAATTCTTCGTCCTGCACAAAGGAATCAGCAGGGTAGAGAGGAATCGGTTGTTCTCTACCACTTTCGGAAAGGGAAATCGCATAATCTTCACTCGCTGGAAGAACGAGTAGGCGATTTTCGCTACTTCTAATCGTGATCATTGCGGGATCATCCGAAATTTGGGTATCTTTGGTCATCATTGTTTGGTCACTATTGGTGACTTCAACTAAAG
Source organism: Enterococcus sp. DIV2371 (assembly GCF_050498525.1). Lineage (NCBI taxonomy): Bacteria > Bacillati > Bacillota > Bacilli > Lactobacillales > Enterococcaceae > Enterococcus > Enterococcus sp. DIV2371. The sequence goes on from NZ_JBIPAJ010000001.1 coordinate 358,627, forward strand.
TTGCATCTTCTTGGGCTCGAAGTAGTCCCCCTATAATAATGAGTTTAACGATTATACCAAGGATAACCGCTAAAGCAACGACTATTAACATCGGAGGTTTTACTTTGAGGCTAGAAAATCTAGAATTCATAGTAATCTCCTTTCAGTATGACTTTATGCTTGCTTCCATTTTTTGTAGAGAAAGCTTACTGTTGCACCAGCCACAATGGCGATAAGTGCAACTGAGATCAAAGCAGTTCTTCCCGTTCCGCCTGTAAAGGGTAAGCTTGTTTGTGGCCGGTTGAGAACAGTCAGCTCAATGGTGGCATCATCTGCGGTAGTTAAGTCAACGGTGACTTTTTGTGCTTCTTTTAATAACTCGTAGCCTTGTGGAGCGGTTGTTTCGACTACCCAGTAATCCCGTGAGACTTCACCATTTTCCACATAGTTATTGTCATTCGCATCTGTCCAATCTAAGGCTAATCCATCAAACGTAGCGTGGCCATTTTCATCGGAAGTCGTTGTTAAGAAGGTGACTCCTGTTGGTAGATTGGCATCTTCCGCATAACTATTTCCGTTACTGGCAATAAAGATTTTATTGTTTGCATTGCTTTCTGATATGGCAAGTTTGAACTCTGCACCAGCTAAGCCTTCTTCGCTATTTTCTTCAATTTTTTCAATATCAAAACCGCCGGTATAGTACTTTGGATTTGTCGTTTCTGGAGGCGTCGTACTTTTTGGGCGCTGCCCAGGAATCTGGTGATTGACGGTAAAGGTGTTTTCAACAATATTGTTCCAACCTTCAGGAACATGGGTACTCAATAAGGTCCGAATATCCGTATAACCGTTTGCTACCGCCCCTACTTTGCTCAACCCTGCCTCTGTCAAGGTAGTGGTTACTGTATTTGTACTACTTTCAAATGAAACGGTGTAATCCTCAGATGCCAAATCGATCCATTCTCCGCCAGCTTGTCTTACTTGCATTTTGGCGCTGTCAGGAATATAGGTCAGATCACTGTTCAGTTCGTCCACCATCGAAAAATTTGGTTGTACTAAATTGCTACCATTACGATAAACGATGGGTTGTCCTGCGACCATCTCAACCGAATCCACCGCATTCCCGGTTTCATCTAAAATGTCGATAGTACCTGCTTGACTTGCGATTTGCCAGAGACCGGCAGGGAGGTTCGTCGTTAATTCCCATCTAAAAGTCTGGCCAGCTTGTACCGAATCACCTTTTTTATCATTGATAGTCTTGTCTGGGTGAAGCAAATCTTCCAAAATGTTTTTGGGCTCAACTTGAACATCATAAATCAACGAAGATAGATCTGAACGGCTGGTTTGTGGAATATACACAAAGAATGGATAAACAGGCGTTTCAATCTTTTTTCCATCGGTAGCGGCTAAATCAGCACCTGTACGATTATCTGGCAATTCAGTAACTAAATAGATCCCATCATTGGCACGACCGGTGCCTAAATCAAGTATGGCTTTTCCTGTACTATCTGTTGTGATCGTCTGTGCAGTAAAAGTGGAATCGATTTCATAATCCGTTCCTAAGGTTTGTACTTTTGGATCGGTCAAAGAAGCGCCACCGTTTATCTTGTTCACACGCTCTACTTTAAACTGGATTCCAGGGATCAACTCTCGACTTGGATTGGTGACGGTACCGTCACCGCGAGGCTCTAGTTGGCTGAAATCAGTAATTGCGTATTTCCAAATCGTTAATGTACGCTGGGATGTTTCATTTGCTATTGCATTGTCCAAGGTTTCGGCATGGATGATTTGGTTATCCTGTAATAACAAATTGCTACCTGAAGATAAACCAGCGGATAATAACAAAGTGGTAAATAATAGCTTAGATAATTGTTTTACTGAAAAAAATTTTTTCTTCATGTTCTCCCTCCTCAACGATTAAGTATTGAATATTTGTTACCGGTTTTGCGCATCTATAGATAAGTGTATCGATTGAATGTCACTCCTTTTTTGTTTTCCATACATAGTTTAAGAGTAGTTGAATAAAGACAAATGATTCATAAAAGTTTCATAGATGACACTCTTATTATTAGAAAAAGATTAATTTTGCATGAGTAAATAAATATATTATAATGAATATAAAGTGGTGATTTAAAACCCCTCAAGAAAAAAAGAATCGATCTAAGCTTGTTTTCGCTTAGATCGATTCTTAAAAAAGTACGTACTTCAAGAACAGAAATTCATCGATAGAGTGAAAGGGGGGAGTCGTTCATGTGGTGCCTGTTTCAGACAAGTTTTCTTGATGAACGATGACCTGAACCTTTTTCCACATTTCTTGCAGTGCATTCAATTCAAATTCTCCTGTAAAATCTTCTTTAAAAATATAGACGATGATTCTTTGCAGTTGTTCAAATTTTTTTAAGCCGAGATCGTAATCTTTAGTTAAGGAAATTCTGGCTGCATGAACGAATAATCGCCAAATTCTAAAGCGATAATTATGCCTGTTAGGTTTTCTTTTTAAAACAAATCGAGTCGCACGCTCCACATTCAATTTGTTTTTTGAATTCAATGCTGTGTCATAATAACCGAAATAAAGTAGATCTAATACGATCGGATCAAGTTGTTCTTCGTGGTTTTTACGACGCAGTAAAAACTGTTTGAAAAAATATTCATATTCTTCGTACGATAAAGTTTCGGTGATCGAGGAGAAAAGCAGGAGCTCACCATTTGTCCATAAATCAATACTGTCTAAGTAATCTTTGATTTGCCTAATGACTAGAAGGAGCTGTTGGCCATTGCCTGTCCACTTGTTATACATAATTTCAGCACGTAAAAAAATATATCGATACTTCAGTTCATTTGTTTCTTTAAATCTTAATAACGCCTTCTTTTTTATTTTTTTTAAGGCTGTAGCATCCATTGCAGAGATTGCATCGGTCAGTTCATTCTCTAAGAGGCGTGTTTCAGGCATAAGTATAGGGATCACCGCTTCTAATTCACTCAACTCAATGCCAAGAATATGCAATAGTTTAAGAAAATTGATCAAGTTGATTTCTCCTTCGCCACGAACAAATCGGTAATACGTTGGACGTGTGATTCCAGCAGCGAAGATCGTTTTAGTCGATATTTTTTTCTTTTTCCGAATGGTATTTAAAATTTGACCTACATGTGCATAGTTATTCGATGTCTGGCGCATTGATCCCGCTCCTTTCTAGTAGCTATTGTGTGAGGAGTGTCCTTATTTTCTGAGGAAGTTGAATCTGGAACACCTTCGTTTGTTTTGAATAGAGAGTTGAGACTAAAGGTATAAATTGTTTTTTTCAGGAAAATTAAAAGAGTTGTGATACAAGGAGTAATAAACTTTTTGAATCAAGACAAAAAATAGACCCCATCACTTGTAGGCAATTTAATATTTTTATAGGATGTGAGCGACTGATTTCTTGGTCTCAAATTGATAGATGAAGAATGCCAGAGACATCTCTTTAAAGAAAAATCAGTCTATGGCATCTTTTTGAAAGCGCAAACATTTGTTTAATTATACATGAGAAAATGAGAAAAAAATAATAAGTGTCAAATCTGATACTTTTTAAGTTGTGATAAAATCAAATGTTTTTTTGAGCATTCCTTCAACGTTGAGCGACTATTTTTTGCTATTGACTCAGATAATAATTGAATACCGTAAAAAAAAAACTTAACAAAAACTTATATTGATTTGACGTTTGAACCGATTTCTTTTGCTTTTTTTAGAAAAGGAGTTTCAAATATGATACTAATTTCTTTTTTTGGAAAAAATGAGTATAAAGTACTAGAAAATGTAACTGTAAAAAAGGATGAACGCGATGGAAAAAAAATCCTCAGATAGAGACTTAAATTTAGGTAGTGTGCTGAACGAGATACGTAAAGAAAAGAAAATTTCAACAAAGGTGATTTTTAATGCAGGAATCACTCGTCCAACTTATTATCGTTTTGTACGTGGTGATAATGATTTGACTGTAACAAATTTTTTTAAAATCATTTCTATTTTGGGTTTAGAATTATCCGAGTTTCAAGGACTTTCTCCGATTTTTACAGAAGGATACAAAGCATTAGAAAAAAATTTGGCACAAGCAACTTCAAGGTTGGACTATAAAGAGATTGAAAGAATAAAAAATGAAGCACTCGACCTATTTAGAAAAACAGATGTACTGGGGTATCAATATGTGTATTGGCAAGGAATGGTCACCTTGACACATTTAAGGAATGAAAAGTCCTTGCTTTTGGACATCGCTAAACAAATCAGAGACTATCTCAATTCGATCGATCTATGGACAAACGTAGAATTAAAATTATTTGCTGCAATTGCAGAAACGTTAGATTTTGAAGAATACGATTATTTTTTCAAAAATTTTCTCAAACGTAGAGAAAATAAGTTAGAGGAAATCGATTTTGTTGTGCTGGATTTATTATATTTAGGATACTTTGAGACCGCATTAGATAGCAAAAATATCAAACATCTTGAAGAAGCGCTTGCGTTTATAGCAGCGCGTAAAACGAATCGATACAACTATCGATTTAGAGTATGGAAAATTTTTATTCGGGTAACACGCACTTATTTAAATAAAGATTATCTACAAGCGATTGAAGAATACAACGAATTACGGAGAATCGTTGAGTTGATTTTTTTTGAAGAACATATTGTTGAATTTGAACTGAAAACTTTAGAAAACTTATGGGTCAAGGTCAATGCTATACCTACAAAATTGTTGGACTGAAAAGCAATATAATTTGTAACTAAAAGGACGATATTCATGTGAATATTTTAGTTATGTCAGAAGTCAAAAAAGTAAGTGGAGCTAACAGAACTAGGGGTGAAGAGATGAAAACGGAAAAAATCCTGTTTAAAAATGAACGAATGATCGTGTTGGGAAGTAAGGAGCGAAAGAAGCTATTAAAAACAAAAAAAATGGTTGGAACAGTTATTGTTGCGAGTACATTTATAAATTATTTTGGCAATGCGATTGTTTTGGCAGATGAGTTAGGCAGTGAAATCAGTAGTCAGACGGAACAAGGATCGAATCAAGTGAATACCGAAGTGCCTGGAGAAACATCTGTAGAAACACCAGAAGTAGCGACAGATAACCCCGTACCAGTAACACCGGAAACACCTAAAGAAACGCCGGCACCAGTAACACCGGAAGCACCTAAAGAAACGCCGACACCAGTAATACCAGAAGCACCTAAAGAAACGCCAGGACCGGAAACACCAGAAGCACCAGAAGCACCTAAAGAAACGCCGGCACCAGTAATACCAGAAGCACCTAAAGAAACGCCGACACCAGTGACGCCAGAAGCACCTAAAGAAGTGCCGGTACCAGTAACGCCGGAAGCACCTAAAGAAACGCCGGCACCAGTGACGCCGGAAGCACCTAAAGAAATGCCGGTACCAGTAACACCAGAAGCACCTGGAGAAACCATTCCACCGGTGTCATCGTCAGCAACCACTGGTACACCAGAGCTGAACGATCGATTATCGAGTGAGACTACGTCAAATCCCATTGATTTTGAGAAAAGTGAGACCACTGAATCATTTATTGAAAAAATTGGGGAAGATGCTCGCGAGATTGCCAAAGAAAATGATTTGTACGCCTCGGTAATGATCGCCCAAGCGATTTTAGAATCTGGTAGTGGGACAAGCCAATTAAGTCGTACCCCCTATTATAATTTATTTGGGATCAAGTCAGATTCACCCAATCATTCTGTCGTATTTGAGACACAAGAAGATAATGGTCATGGGGAACTTTCAACAATCCAAGCAAGCTTTAAAGTCTATGATTCTTATAAAGAGAGCTTAGTCGATTACGTGAAACTCCTAAAAGAAGGATTGACATATGATCCTGAATTTTATTCGGGCGCATGGCGTAGCAATACGGAAACGTATCAAGATGCGACACTTTTTTTAACTGGGAGATATGCAACCGATATTTCATATAACGAAAAATTAAATGCGTTGATCGAAATGTATGAATTAGAAAAATATGATTCTGAAGCGACGGATGCCATTGATAATGCTGGCGATTACATGAAACCGCTAGAAGAGTACGTAGTAACCAGTAATTTCGGTATGCGAGGAAATGAATTTCATCGTGGGATCGATTTAGCTGCGCCGGCTGGCTCGCCCATTGTTGCAAGTCAGTCTGGAAAAATCGTTACGGCAGAATACCATCCATCATGGGGGAACTATGTAGTGATTGCTCATGAGGATGGAAACTTCACCTTATACGCACACCAAAGCTTATTTATTGTAAAAGCTGGACAAGAAGTGGCAAGAGGTAGTGTCATTGGCTATGTTGGTTCGACAGGGAATTCCACTGGCCCACATTTGCATTTTGAGTTTTCAACTAGTGTGAATATGACTCAATCTGATTTGGTGGATCCACTAAAAATATTTAATCAGTAAAGAGGTGTTTTATGAAATTTAAAGCAGAACAAGTCAGAAGGATCACTTTTCCAACCGCATCTTTATCTGGGTACAAAAAACAAGATGTCGATGATTTTTTAAAACATGTAGCAGATGATTATACAATAATGGAATCTGAAGAAAACTTGTTGGATAGTAAAATACAACTTGTTGAGATCCAAAAAAAAGAGCTGGCTCAAGAATTTGAAGAAAAAGAGAAACGCTATTTAGAAGAACTTGCTGGGAAAGATAAAGAAATCTCACAAATGTCAGCTAAGTTAAAAGAGATTGGTGAAGATGAAAACGAAATCAATTCGAAAAAAAGAAGCTTTGAAGATACGTTGATCATTGCACAAGATGTCGCTTTTAAAATTGAACAAAAAGCGAAAGTCGAAGCCAAACAGATCGTCACAGACGCATTAATCGAAAAAGATAGAATCGTTAAAGATGCGAATATTGAAGTTGTTAGAGTGAAAGAAGAGGCCTTTAATCTTTTAGCTGAAGCAAATGCAAACTTAAATGATGCGGATCGTCAGTATAAAAAACAAATGAAAGAGCTTGAATTGGAGAAATCTAAAGCAGTTGAAGATACCGCGAAAGAAATCGAGTATTTAGAACAAAAGAAGCAAATGATGTTGAAAGAAATCGAGGGGCTTGAAACAGATGCTAAAAATGTTCGTTTCCAAATCATTTCGGAATATCAACGTGCAATAAATAATTTATCAGATGAAAAGTGGCAACGTTGGATGAGCTCAGTAAAAAATTCGATCGATAATGTAGGTGAATGATTTGGAGAATGAAATGAATGGATCAAATGTAAAAAATATCACGTTTAAAACAAGTCTTTTTGGTGGTTATGCAAAATCAGAAGTCAATGTTTTTTTGGAGAGTTTTCAACAAGAGGTTGCCCGGTGGAATAAACAGGTTGAGGACTTAAAATCAGAAAATGAACAACAATCGAAAGAAATCGAAAATCTGAAGCAAGCCAATGAAATAGCTTCAGGGATTTTAACGGAAAAACTAAATATCATTGAGACTTTAAAAGAACAACTTTCTGAGCAAAAAGAGCTTGAAAAGACGCAAGAAATTATTAGACAAACGCTTGAGGAAGCTGATTTGTTCGCTCAAAAGCTGATTAAAGAAGCAGAAGAAAAACGCGACTTACTGTTGAAGAAAGCAGAAAATGAGCTTCTGCAAATGTATGCGCAAGAAGTTGAAGCGCAGGCGCAAGCAGAAAAAGAACTTGAGGAACAAAAGCGTCAACTGGCGAAAGAAGAGGACCGATTAAAAGGGATCAAAGATAGTTTGATCGACGCATTACTAGAGTTTGGAGAATTCCAAAAAAATGCCGTGCGTGAGTTCAATGACAATATCACGAAGTTAGATGGAAAACCAACAGTTGAAAAAAAAGCGATAATCAGAGAATTAAAACGAGTTGAAGGAAAAAAACGAACGATCAAGAAAAAAGCATAGGAGGGAGGAACGATGAGAAGCCCCAATAGTGCTTTTTGGAAAGAAAGAGTCGCAGAGTTAGAGGAATTGACGAATGAAAAAGTGGTATCCTTACAAATTTTAAAGGAATTAAGTTTTTTGAAAAAAATGGCTGAGTTTGAACTTAACGTAAGGAAATCCGAAAAATAGAGTGACATTTTATTCAAAAAGTCGTTTAATCGAACAGAATGTATGTTAGAAACCTTTTACATCGATAATTGACAGAAGCTGTTGTCAGTCAAAGAGGGAACCACCAGTTTATATTGGTGGTTTTTAATTTTGTCTGAAATCAAGACAAGGAATCAAGTTGATAAAACATAGTATTTCGTTATTTTATTAAGTGGGGATCACATCTATAGAAGTACAGATTTCAACTAAGTTTAAACAGCTGATAAAAGATTTATTTTTAAGCGTTGAAGTGAGTGCTTAGGAAACTGTCGTTTATCCTATCAGTTGGAAGCTCAGGAAATTTGTTGGGGATATTTGACTAGTGACTCCGCCAATAGAAAATAATGAAACAATATTTCTTTAAATATAACAAATGTATAAATAACTGATTCATTCGTGGTTTTTATATTGGGAGAAAATGAAAAAATAACCTTTAAAATAATAAAAAATAAATGAAAATTCAATGAAAATAAAACATAATTCTCAATTATATGCTTTTATTATGTTTTTTAACTACAGAAATCTAATCGAAACAAATGTTATTTAAACTGTTTTTACCATATTTTATCATTGTTTTTGCGGTATTAGTAATATTTGAACTTTTTTATAATAGTTATTTATATGTAAAAAGTATCATTTGCGAAACTTTCAAGAACGTTACGTATTTTATATATTATTCTTACCTCAGTTAGGAAATATAGCATCATCAAAAAATCTTAAAATGACAAGCGACTAAACCTAACACGATTAAATTTTTTTTGTATAAGTAGGAGGAAGAAGATGGATATGAAGAAAAATTCAAAAAGAAAAGTGTTATCAGGTTTATTGTTTGCAACGACATTATTATCAATCGGGGTCACTGCTGGGGGAGCAGTTCACTTTTTAGATGGAGAAATAGTAGCAGCAGAAACAGTAAATAATCCAGTAGCAGATACAACTTCAAAACGCTCATTAACGATTTGGAAGTACGCAGTAACAGATAACAGTGAATTAGGTACTCCAGGAGATGGGACAGCTACAAATCCAGAGAAAGATGTTATTCCAGGGATCAAATTCAAAGTGGAACGTGTCAAGAATGTTTCGGGGAAAGCTTCCTTGACCGATCCAAAAAAACAAGTATTAGGCACTGATTATACAATCGATAGTACCTTTGCTGCCCAAACGATCACAACAGATTCCAATGGTCAGGCAGTACTTGATTTAGGTACAGGAAAAGCAAATGATGGCATATACCTAGTCACAGAACTAGCTGATGACCGCACAGGTTCAGATCTAGCTGCAACTAACGGTAAAAAAGTAGAAACACCAGCAGCACCATTTTTCGTGTATGTACCTCAAACAAGCAGAACAGATTTGTCTTCATTGATTTATGATGTACAAGTTGAACCAAAAAATATTTTAGAGGATCTAATCGAGCCGGTTAAGATGATCAATGATGAAAAAGGTGATTCTGTACGAGCTGGAGAAGATTTTGAATGGGAAATGACGACAAATGTTCCTGCGGGATTATGGCAAGTAGCTAGCCAAGATGGCACGCTCGATATTTTAGATGCAAATGGGAATGTAGTTGATACCGTTGACATGGTGAAAGGCCAACCAATTATTTACCGCGATGCTTCAGGTGTATTAGAACCAAACTTTTCAATGGTCGATACCTTAGACAAGCAATTAACTTATCTGAAAGATAGTGCAAAAATGCAAGTACGCAAAGATGATGCAAGCGAATGGGTTGATTTAGCTGCAGCTGATTATACTGTTGCGTTTGACGAAGCAAGCAATACGCTAACAACGACTTTGACTGAAACGGGATTACAAAAAGTTGGAACTGCAGCTAATGGCTATACACAAATCCGCACGATCTTAGAAACGCATGTAGCGGAAAATTGGAACGGTATTTTAGAAAATACCTTCACGGAACATCACCAAATTCCTGGCCAAAAACCAAAAACAACTACACCACCGCCAACAACAAATCCAAAATACTATACAGGTGGATTTGACTTGAACAAAACAGCCGAAGATACAAAAGCGGCTTTGGCAGGTGCAGAATTTAAAATTGCATTAACTGAAAGTGATGCAAACAATAAGATCTTTTTAGCAGACGATGGCAAATCCTATGCAGAAGATGCAACATTACCAGCAGGCGTCAGCTATTTGACTTCAACTTCAGATAAAGACGGCAAGGCACAATTCAACGGATTAGCGTTAGATTGGGTAGATGCGAACAACAACAACTACGTGGAAGAAAATGAAGTAAGTCGTGACTACTGGGTAGTGGAAACGAAAGCGCCAGAAGGTTACGAATTACTAAAAGAAGCCCAAAAAGTAACAGTTACGTTGACAACAGAAAATGATGGAAATGTTGAATTAGATGTCGTTGACAAGCCTAAAACAAAGTTGCCATTTACTGGGGGACAAGGAACAACGATGTTAGTTGCGATTGCGCTAGGTGCAATTGTGATTGGTGCTGCAGTAGTTGTCATTGATAAAAAACGTCAAAAAGTTTAGTAAGCGCCATGGAAAGGAGTAATCAATGAATACTAGATTTTTTAGTTTTAAATTTAAGACTCCTCTGTTGGTAATCATTTTAGCGATTATACTTAGTATAGTCGCTAAAATTGCTATAGGGGGTCCACTTCTAGCAAAAGAAAATGCAAATTTAGTTGAAGTTATCAATAATGATCAGACCGTATTGACAAAAGACAGTCGACTGACAGAAGAGATGGCAACAGTCACCATCAAAAGTAATGAGAATCGTTTGCTTGTTTTACCAGCGAATGGGGATTATACAGTGGCGCTGTTTGAAGACGATCAAGAAAAGCCGCTTCAGACAACATCAGCTGATACGTTTAATCAAAACGATGAACTTCTTCGTTTGGGCATTGGGCAAACAGTGTCATCGACCACTGAACAAGCAAGTGAAGGACAAGTAGAAGTAACTACAAGTGATGCCGTCTCAGTCGTGCCACAGGAAGATCCCACTCATTCCGAGATCTACTTGCGTTTAGTCAAAGATGAGCCAATCACACTTGTTTTCCGAGACTTGAAAAAAGATCTCAGCCTTATAGCGACAGATGTCTATTCGCAAGAGTATCAGACAATGTTCCAATGGCTGAAACCAGTGGAGAACATTGAAGCGACGGTTGAAACTGAACAAAGCAGTCAAGTTGCTAATAGTAGCGAAGCAAGTAGCCAAGCAAATAGCAAAGAAGAAACGATCCCTTCTTCAACAACAGAGAATACGGAGAGCGTGACTAACAAAGAGGCGACAGAACCGGTATTAGAAGACATCGATTACAACAATGTCATCGTAGCAGATACGAAACCAACGAAAATGTCTTTGAATCAATTGTTAGAAAAAGCTTATCCTGCTGAAGATTCTTTAGTAACGCCTAAATTAATATCAGCAACCGCAGCTGATGCAGCAACATCAGGTGAAGGAATTATCATCTCGAATGCGAAGCTGGCTGTAAATACGGGGACAGCTACGTTTGATACAAATAATAATCCTGGTTACGACAGCTCTGCAACGAATAATATTGTTCGCTCGAATGACCAGATCTTGTATAAAATCGGCTTTTCTGTTCAAACATTAGCAAACAAAAATTATACGGATATTCGGTATCGTGTCGTTAGTGAGTTGCCGAACGCAGTGACTTTAGTGAATGGGAAAACCTTCATGAATGCTGAGATCGCTAATGGTAATTTACTTGATACCGCTGCGAATGATGGAACGAAATATTCGGAAGGTGTTATGGAGTCGACGATCAGTGATTCAGGACAAATTTTTGTACCTGTAGTGGTGAACACATTCGGCGCTGCGAATGGGACAAAGTTCAAACCAACTTTCAAGTTACAGATCGTGGATGCGTTAAACCAAGATACTGGAGAAGTCGAAACGTTTAATAAAAGTTACACGGTTGAGCAATTTAGTGTGCTAGATGTACTAGAAACAATCGTTTCATCTAAAGCATCAGTATCAGCTAGTTTGGTTCGTGGCGAACAAAGTGATTTTCAACTTTACAAACCTGGAGCAACGAACACTGATTTAGTTTATGATCTAGGGTTGACGATCCAGCTGACGAATTTAAAAGATCGAAGCAATGGTGATTTGAGAGGTTCGACGTATCCACAAGGCGAAATTTCGTTCAACATGAACCAAAAAGTCACGAGTACAAAAAATGGGACAATCACGACAGTCGATAAGAGTCTGTACGATTCAGCACAAACCCGCTTTTATTCAGTGACAAATGCAAATCGTTCGGCAGCGAGTTGGCAAACTACAAATCCTGGAGCAGCCTATGCAAGCACATTTACGCCTACAAGATTGAAAAATGCACTGGCTGTACCGCATGGAAAAACACAACAAGTGTACTATGCGCAACCGTCAGGTGATCGCACGAAGATCGGTGTATTCAATTCTGGCGATCTATCAGTCAGCTTAGGATCTTATCAAGAAACTTGGAAAGTCAAGAATTACGCTGGTATCAAAAACCCGTATACCTATACGACTGTGGGGAATGAGTATACCAATCAAGCGTTTGTCAGTGCTGAATTTATCTTCAATTGGTATGATGCCAAGCTGAAACAATTGATGGTTGATAATCAATGGGAACATTATACGTTGAATCTAAGTATTCCTTCGATAACCTATGATGGGAATACAGTAGCAAACGATGCAAACTTGAATTTCAGCAGCTATTATATCCCTCCTGGGGCGATGACAGCTGGGCCAAATATCGTTGATTTAGATTTGCCTGACCCTGTGACTAATATCCGTCCGCCGGGCTACAATCAAGATATTGGTTTTACTGACTGGGCCAATAATATGGGGAAACCTTTGTTGATGCGCGGGCAGAAGACATATATTGGTGGTTGGCACATTCAACAATATCTACCTGAAAATACGAAATCAGACCAAATATTTCAGTGGAATACTAATGGGTACAAGTATGATAATTCCCGGCAGCCTTATACGCAACGAACGGAGCCTGATAACTCTGCACGTTCGTATTTGACTTATGGTGTCAGGAAAAACGGCAATGCTATGCCTAGTTTGACGTTGACCAATACGACTAAACTTGCTGAGGCATACACCTGGTATCCTACGGTAGAAAAAGCACAAGCAGCTGGCGTGATCGGTGCAGTAAGATTCCAGTATCCGCTTGGTGACGTAACTTCCCTTAGTACTTGGAATGGTGTACCAGTTACAGTGATTGGAACCCCTGGATCAAAAGATAGTAATGGGAATCCTTATGTTGTTTTAAATGCAGCAGCGTTAAAGAAAGCCGATGATACAATCATTCGAAATCTACCTAATGGTGATAGTACGACTTTTATTCCTGCTTTTTGGAAAGCAGATGGCAGTGATGTGGAGGTTCCCTATAATACTAAGGGTGACACATTAGCCTTTAATATTGGAACCAATGCCTTTATCCAAGATTTTGGTATTACGACAAGTACGGAAGTTGCAAAGTCCTTGTACCAGACAACAGAGACCATTGATGTCAAAGTGCGAGGTTCATTGAAAGGCTCAACCGCGAATAATTATGATACTGCATTGAACACCACCCTGCCTAAAGGAATCAACTATATTGCGGGTTCGGCAAATGATGCAAGTGGTAAACCAATGGCTGATCCTGTAATCACTCAAAAATCAGATGGCACAACTGTCTTACGTTGGGTATTTCCAAAATCTTCGCTGGCAGTAGGAACAGAAGTCAATTTTAAAGCAGATAGTGATATTTCCAAACTGACGTTCAATGAGATGGGAATGGGGCAAGCGTTGAAGGTCGTCACAGTCGGTGAAATGTGGATATCTGATGACCCTAGTCTCAAAGATACGCGGTCAGAATTTTCACGATCTTCTCAAGATCAATTCAGCGAACAACTGCTTCAAGTCTTGACAGTTGATAAACGAGTGGATAAAACCGCTATCGAGACAGGAAATGCTGAGATGTCTCCATTAACGGAGAAGGATGCACAGACTGACTTCACTTATTCTATTACTTCAACGAATAATACAGTTGAAGAGGCACAGAAATATCGCTTGATGGATGTCTTGCCTTATGATGGCGATTCTCGTGGAACAGTCTTCCACGGTTCGTTGGAAGTAACAGACGTTTCGGTAGATAAAGCAGGCTATGAGATCTACTATACGACTAAAAAAGTCGATGAAAAAACGAATCCGAATAGCATTGATCTAAGTACTTGGACTAAATATACGCCAGGTACGACAGCTGTTGCCAATATCAAAAATGCCACAGGCTTTATGGTAACGAAGGATCGTATGGCACAGGGCGAGAGCGTTGAATTATCTATTCATGTCCGACCGGTGGATCAGTTGCCAGGGGATATTTATAAAAATGCGGCGACAATGAATGCCAAAATCGATCTGCCAGTTGAATCTCAAACAACGATGACTAAAGTATATGGACGTAATGTGACTGGTTTTGCCTGGGAAGACCTTGATCGCAATGGCTTATATAACTCAGAAGAACCGAAGAAAGCCGGTATTCCTGTGAAATTATATCGTACGAGTCTTGCAAAGCCCGACAAAATCACAGATCAACTGGTTGAGCATAACTTAAAAGGAACGAGCTTTGTTGACGAGAAAGGAAATTCAACTGTTTTAACGGATGCTGATGGCAAGTATGAATTTATGTATTTACCAGAAGGAAAATATGTCGCAGAGTTCCAAATTGGCGACCAAGTAGAAAAACATGAATTTTCTGTTACGACACCGATGGTCGGAAACGACCCATCCATCAATTCGAAAGCTAGTCAAACGACCTATCGAACGGGCGAATATGTCGCGGAACAATTGAGTAACTTACCAGGCATGATCACTTCAAAGGATAGTATCTATCATTTAGACTACTTGAACTTAGGGATCGTTGAAGCGAATTGTGATATTTATCTTTTCAAATATGAATCAGGTACAGCAGTAGATCAAGATAAAGATGGACAACCAGATGTTGATGGGGAGCATCAACTAGCCTCTGGCGTTTTACTAGACGGCGCAGAATTTGAGCTACATGAAAAAGCAACGGATAAATTGGTCCAAACGAATACAACAGATTCAAAAGGCCGAATCCACTTTTCAAAAATTCCTTATGGTGACTATTATTTGATCGAGACAAAAGCACCTGAAGGGTATGAGCTGTTAAAAGAAAAAATCGATGTAACTGTTGGGATCAAAGATCAAATCAAGTATGTTTTTGCAGAAGATGATGTTGTGACAAAATTACCGTTTACTGGTAGCACGGATATCATCCAAGGGTTATTGATCATTTCTGCAAGTTTGACATTAGTTGGTTTAGTAGGCTTAGGTGTGAAATATCAGTGGGATGAAATGAATCGCAAGAAAGCAAGGAGGAAATGATCATGAAACGATTAAGCAACTTACGTATATCTATTCGTTCACTTTTGCTTTTAAGTGTGATTTTCAGCAACTTGCTAAGCTATGGGTTCACCTCCCCTGTATTTGCAGATGAAGGGACTTATCAGCTGACCGTTGTTAAATATAAACTCTCTGCTAAAGAACTAGATAATGGATTATTGCCATCTGAGCCAAGTGATTCATTGACGACAGAGGTGAAAGGTGAAGATGGACGTACCTTAGACCCGTTTGCTGGGATAAGTTACCGTATCGTAAAAGTGACACCAAGTAATAATCAGGATGATCCTTTTACTGAAGTCGAAGGATTCCAACCAGTCGAAATCACTACTGATGCAAGCGGTCAAGCAACGGTTACATTGCCAAAGGGATTATATGAAGTCACCGAATTAAGTAATAAAGGATTGACGGTACCTGCGAAGCCGGTCGTAGTAGAATTGCCAATGGTGACAAAGGAAGGAAATCAAATCGATCACTTGTTTATTTATCCGAAATCCAGTGTGGTTGTGCCACCTACCAGTACAACGCCACCGGGAGCGAATCCGCCGGGTTCAAACCCGCCAACAAGTGAAACGACTAAAACGAGAATCCCGCAAACTAGTGGCAATATCGGAGAGCTATGGCCTGTCTATTTAACACTAGGATTTACTTTAATGATAGGGTTGATTGGAATAATGAACTTCCAACCACACAAAAAAGTAAATAAGGAAAGAAGAGGCTGAGCAATCTGCTGATAGTTATTTGTTAGGTGGATCGCTTTACGCAACGATTTCTAGTGATAGATAGAGGTTCCAGCACTTCTATAAGAATGATTTGAAAACTGTTGATGTAAACATATAAAGAAAATTGTATACACGAGGTACTAAGTAAAGAAAACGAAGAATGATCGATTCATGGTGTTTCTCTACCTAGTACCAGTGTATTCATATCGTTTAGTTTTTGTGTTTTTGAAAATGCATTAGAGAAAATGAGCGGCTAATTTATTTTCCAAAATATAAAAACAGGTGAAAAAGGAGGGGAAATAATGAATGAAAAGAAAAAAATCTCAGTGGCTTTTATTTTGGCGATTGTTTTGATTGTCGGTGGGACACTTACATTACTCTATCCAATCGTGGGCAATTATCTTGCAAATCGTGAACGTAGCTCAGCAACGATTGGTTATGATCACGCACTAGAGAAGTTGACCGAAAAAGATATCGAAAATGAGTTCGAACGAGCGAAAGTATATAATGAACGACTATTTCAACAACAACAAGGAAAGGCAGTCAATTTAAATGAACTAGACTATAAGACACTCGTGAATTCGGCTGGTGTCATGGGAACATTGGATATTCCTTCCTTGGATATCGAAAAAATGCCTTTTTATCATGGGACAGATTATCTTACATTGGATCGAGGTTTGGGACATTTTGAGAAAAGCTCGATTTCAATTGGTGGTGAAAACACTCGATCAGTGATTACAGGTCATAGTGGCGTACAAAACCAAGTGCTCTTTACGGATATCATCAATCTAAGAGTCGGAGATTTATTTTTTATCAATGTTTTAGGCAAGCGATTGGCTTATCAAATCGAATCTTTCGAAGAAGTTTTACCGACAGAAGTGGACAAAGTCAAAATCCAACCGGGCAAAGATATGGTTACTTTATTGACTTGTACCCCACCAGGAGTCAACACCTATCGTTTATTAGTGAATGGCGTAAGAGTTCCTTATGAAGAAGCATTGAACAAACCAGTCGTTAAACGAAACTTTTGGAGTTATCAAAACGTTGTATTAGGGTCATTGTCATTATGTTTCCTGATATTCGCATGCCTCGTTTTACGTTATCGTTACTTAGTGAAACGATTTCGTTCAGATAATCCAGAAAAAGTTGAAACAGCCCGTAAAAAATTACGGCGCTTATACCTACTTACAAAAGGCTTTTTCGTTACGCTAGTCCTGGCAATGACTGTTTTATTAGGCGTAGCAATTTATGGGTATACACAAATTCAAAGACAACAAGAAATCGGAACGATCAATATCGGAGAAAATAGTGAATTAGCTGACTATAATCTGAAAAAAATATCCGAAGCTTCCTATACTGAAGAAGATATTGCTAGTGTGAACCTTGGGAATTATTCCAATGCTAAAATCAACTTCCAACAGACCGTCAATGATTGGGGGATTGGTAAATTGATGATACCAAATGTTCAGATCGACTTACCTATTTTAGCAGGAATGAACAATGAGAATCTTATGAATGGTGTGGCAACGTACACAAAAAAGCAACAGTTGGGAATGGATAACTATGTACTGTTAGCACATAATATATTTGATCAAGATGTTTTGCTCAATCGTATTTCACAGTTGAATATGAAGGACAAAATCTATGCGACCGACTTCAAGGATCTTTACATCTACGAGGTCAGTTATAATGAAGTGGTAGAAGATACACAAGTAGAGTTGCTTGAATTGAAAAAAGCAGGAAGCAAAGCAATGATTACATTAGTGCGATGTGAAGGAGATATTGGTACGCGTTATCGCCGAGTCGTTCAAGGGAAATTGGTCAGTGTCAGAGGCATCAATGAGATGGATGAGACAGAGTTAGACGAAATCGGATTTGAGAAAAATAGTGAAACCATCGATGGGACAATCGTAAAAAATTCACCGATCGAGCCATTCAATGCAACAAGTATGATCGTGGCTTCCAGAGTCGTTTCAGACCCATTGCAAACGTTGATTCCCATCGTTTTTTTCTTACTTGTACCTGTGATCCTATTTAATATTGTTTAGTGGAGAGGGCGAGCTGTTAGACCTGAACCTATAGTATAAGGAGAGAAATAAATGATGATTAATGGAGTGATCCTGGTGATCATACTGGGGAATTTGTCTTATTTGACGTTTATCTTGATCAAGCAGATCCGATTATTGAATTTGAAACGTCGTGTGGCTGATCAGCCTCTTACACTGAAAAAGATAGGCATCTATCAAGACCAACTAATAAGAAAGCACATGTTTTCTTTAATAGTCGTTAATCTATTGATGAGTATTGCATTGGTTTTATGTGTGTATATGAATTTTGAAATACAAAATACCAGAATCAATGATCATAAAATGACCGTTGATTTATTAGAACGTATAAAAGAGTTGACGGATACATGAGAATAGTACTTCGATCGTTGTAAAGGAGGTCTGTTTAGGTGCTGATTTGGTCAAAAGGGGAACTGAAAGAAAAGAAAAGTAGAACACTTTATTTTTTGATTATCCTATTGATGCTAGGGGTTATTTTGTATGGAAGCATGCGCTATCGAATCCACAAAGTGCAGGGAGACTCAATGGATACAGCACTTCATTCAGGCGAGATGGTCATTGTTGATCGGATGGCGACGATTGGTCGATATGAGATTGTGGCTTTTGAAAATAAAAACTCAGATCAGTTAGTGAAGCGAATCGTGGGGGTTCCGGGGGATCTAGTTGTCATAGATGATCTAAATCTAACGTTATATCAAGGAAATACAAATAAAGCACCTGCGTTGAATTTTTTGATCAGCCCAGAATCGGCAAGTGAAATGAAAAATATCGAGTATATACCTGCGGACACATTTTTTGTTTTAGGCGATAACAGTAGTGTCTCGGAGGATAGTCGAATTTTTGGACCCATACATCGTAAAGAACTTGAGGGGCGAATTCTCTTTAAATAGAGAAATTTTAAAGGAGTTAAGGTTGAACATGACGAAAAAAAAGAAAGATGGTTGGTTTTTCTCGAAAAGTTTATTAGATGAAATCCATCAAATCGACATTGAAGATGAAGAGATAGCAGAAGAAACGGAGCAAAACCAGAAAAGCAACACTGAAGCAACAATTGGGTATACTTTTTTTACTGAAGAAAATAGATCGCTACAACGCTCGAAAGTTGAGTCGCCAAATCCACCAGAGGAGTCAACATATATTGATAAAAAACAAGCAGTATCTGCTGAATCTTTGGTGGCTTATCAATCGGTAAAAAGCGAAACAGTTAAGGAACGAGTTGATAGTAGCCATACAAATAAAAAACTTGAGGTCTTGCTGGATATTGATCGGTCAACAGGGGATAAACCACTTGGCCAAAGAAGGGTAGACCGCCATGTTGTAGCACAAGCAAATGTTAATAATGAATCAAGTGATGCAAAGCAAACAACAGCACATGTGGTTGAGCCTGCATCATCAGTTGAAACGAGTTTAGATACTGCAACTCGGCAAAAAAGAAGAAACAAACATGAGCAAGAAATCTTTTCTTTAACAGAACAAAATGGAAAACTTGTATATCGTAAAAAATAAGTTTTTCAGCAGTAACTCAAAGAGAATAGTTACTTCTATAGTATAGAAGGTTGAGGATCCCACGTGTGATTACAACCTTCTATTTTTTTGTTTATTTTAAAATACTATTTCTTTAGTTTTAGGGTATAAAAAGATACCGACTTCCTATGTCTATAGAATATGCAAAAAGCACATCGTCTTTTAAAATCAAAATCGCTTGGTCATAAAAGACGATGTGCTTTTCATATCTATAAAGAACATGCGCAACTAAATGACTCTACCGTAACTTTTTGTTGTACAGCAATCCCATCCTCAGTTGATCGAATAGGCTGAGGATGGGAATGTACGCTATTCTACAGGCATGAGAACGATTCGCCATACTTTATCCCATAACGTATTCAATCGATTGATTTCTAAAACGATTTTGTGCTCATCTTTAAAGATATAGATAATCATTTTTTTCAGTTTATCATACTTTTTTTGTCCATATTCATGACTGCCCTCAAGTACATGGGTAACGGCCACTAGAAACAAACGCCATAGTCGAAATCGATAGTTGAATCTGTTAGGGTTTCGATTTAGGATGAAATTTGTTGCAGATTCAACATGAAGGATGTCTCTAGAGTCTAGCGCTGTTTCATAATAACTAAAAAACAATGAATCAAGAATCCATGGGTCAAATTCATCTTCAAATCTTTTATGACTTAATAAAAAATTTTTGAAAAAATGATCGTACTCTTCAAATCGTAGTGTTTCTTCAATAGAAGAAAACAACCTCAACTCAATATTTGTCCATAAATCAATACTTTCCAAATGCGTTTTTATCTGTTGAACAACTTGTTCAAACTGTGCAGTGTCGTTCAGTAGACTTGCATAATTCAACGTTGCTTGCCAATGGATATAGAGATAGCCTAATCCATCTGTCTTGTTGAACATTTCCAACGATTCCTCTTTTATTGCCTTCACATCATGGCTATTTTTTTTTGATACAGCCACTGCTAACTTATTTTCTAAACTTTTATGTCCTTGTTTGATCAGGGGGATCAACTCTTCAAATTCAGTTAGTTCTATTCCAAGGATTTCAGTGATTTTGAAAAAATTGACAAGACTGATTTCACCTTCCCCTCGAACAAAACGATAGTATGTGGGACGTGTGATTCCTGAAGAAAAGATTGTTTTTGTCGATATTTTTTTCTCTTTCCGTATGTCGTTCAGTAGCTCACCGAGAGTAAAATCTTGATAACCATTGTTAGTCACTGATTATAGCCTGCCTTTCATCCCTGTATTTACGTAACAGTTATTTTCTTTTCATGATAAAGTTATTCAAAAATCGAGTATAGACGATGTTTATCACAGATGACCTGTTAATTATATTATATTTACCTTATCTATTAGTAATCTTATTTTACTTGAAAATTAATCAAAAATTAATAATAAGGTAGGTATTTCAATAGTTACAAACGTTATGTTTGACAAACGAAGTGAGATCAACAAAAAAGTCGCCACTTAGAGAGTCTAGAGTAGATGTTTTAAAAATAAAAAATCTAAGGTTCTGAAACAATTTAATCCCGCTATATTTAGGAAAAACAGCTGGAAAACGGTTGTTAGAAGGAGAATTTGTACGAATAGAAAGGAAAGAAGGATAAAAGCGTGGGCAAACAGGAAGATAAGGCAGGTAAGGTGATAAGTGAAATCTATTTCTATGATTCAAATAAACGCACACTAAAATTAGTGTGCAGAAGAAAAATCAGTGTGTGTTGAAACCGTTCTCTTTGAAAACCCTTTATTTATCAAGGAATTGAGTAATTTAAAAGTTGGCACGGTAATTGCTTATATAAAAGTGTAAGAATAAGAAAAGGAAGTGTTCGAAAATGGAAAAAAGAACAATCATGCTTGTCTGCTCTGCAGGAATGAGTACAAGTTTATTAGTGACAAAAATGCAAAAAGCAGCAGAAGAAAAAGGTGTAGAAGCAGACATCTTTGCAGTCTCAGCATCAGAAGCAGATAGCCAATTAGAATCAAAAAATGTAGACGTTTTATTATTAGGCCCACAAGTACGTTTCATGCAAAGTCAATTTGCTGAAAAATTAGCACCAAAGGGAATTCCATTAGATGTCATCAATATGCAAGACTACGGAATGATGAATGGTGCCAAAGTCTTAGAACAAGCAGAAACGTTGATCAATAAATAATAGAAAAAGAGGGAAGAAAATGGAAGATCAAAAAAATCTAGAAGCCATCATGGGATTGATCATGTTTGGCGGGAACGCAAAAAGCGATGCAATGGAAGCGATTGCTGCTGCGAAAAAAGGCGACTTTGAATTAGCAGATGCAAAAATCAAAGATGCAGAAGAGTCACTTGTTCAAGCGCATCATTCACAAACTGGCTTACTAACACAAGAAGCGCAAGGCGAACATATGGAAGTGACATTATTGACTGTCCACAGTCAGGATCACTTGATGACTTCGATCGCTTTTACTGATTTAGCGAAAGAAATCATCGATCTATATCGTCGAATTGAGGCGTAGATTTTAAAAAAGAAAAGAGGAGAAAGATATGGATAGCTTTGTAGCATTTATGGAAAAACATTTTATACCAGTCGCATCGAAGATCGGTGCGCAACGTCATTTAGTGGCAATTCGTGACGCGTTTATGGTCAGCATGCCATTGATGATTTTAGGCGCTTTAGCTGTTATGATCAATAACTTGCCAATTCCTGGTTTCCAAGAATTGATGAATTCGATTTTTGGCGGCGAAGCATGGAAAGGATTCGGTGCAGCTGCATGGAACGGAACGTTCGCGATTCTTTCTGTATTGATTGCTTTCTTATTAGCATATCATTTAGCAAATGGTTACCGTAAAGACGGCGTATCTGCCGGAGTGATTTCTTTAGGTTCATTTTTCGCACTAGGCGGCGCTCTAGGTATGAGTTCAAACGGATTATTTATTGCAATTATTGTGGGTATTATTTCAACAGAGATTTTTGTACGTTTAAGCGGAAATGAAAAATTGATCATCAAAATGCCGGACGGCGTGCCACCAGCAGTTGCGAAAGCATTTGCTTCATTGCTACCAGCAATGATCACGATCTCAGTATTTGCACTAGTCGCTGCGATCTTCGCTGCATTTGGTGTTGCTGATATTGTCGGTGCATTCTACACAGTAGTTCAAGAACCATTTATGGGTCTTGCTAACTCTTATCCATCTGCATTATTACTTGCATTTATTACACCGTTCCTTTGGTTCTTCGGACTTCACGGAGCAAACATGGTCGATCCATTGATGCAAACAATCAATGCACCAGCGATCCAAGCAAACGTAGAAGCGATTGCTAATGGACAAAACGCACCATTTATCGTCAACAAACCTTTCTTTGACAGCTTTGTCAACTTAGGTGGTACAGGTGCGACACTAGGATTATTGATTGCGATCTACTTAGTAGGACGTAGAAATAAACCTTATATGGTCGTAACAAACTTATCGATTGCACCTGGTATTTTCAACATCAATGAGCCAACGATGTTTGGTTTACCAATCGTGTTGAATCCAGTGATGTTCATTCCATTTATTTTAACACCAATGGTTTTAGTAACTGTTGCGTACTTTGCGACATCAACAGGACTTGTACCAGCAGCTACAGTAATGCCACCATGGGTAACACCACCAGTGATCGGCGGATTCTTAGCAACAAACAGTTTATCTGGCGCAGTATTATCTGCGGTCAACTTATTGATCTCAATTTTGATCTACCTACCGTTTGTTAAAGTAGCAACGATCCAAGAGATGAAAAAAGAAACATTAAAAGCTTAATAAAAAAGCGGAGAGCCAGTGCGTGCTCTCCGTTTTTTGCATTACTACTGTTATCGTTGCTATTTTTGGGAAAGCAACGTATAGTTTTTGTAAGCATTTTATTTCGTTAGGAGGCTAGTGTATGAATACTTTAGATATCCAAAAAAGGATCGAGCGATTCCAAGAATATGGTCGTTCTTTACCGGCTGCAAAAGTGTATTTTCGTGAAGACTGGGAGACGCTTTATTTTGATTTATTAGGCAAGCAGTTTGGGATGATGAGCCCAGAAGCAAATGAAAAAGCACTGATCACGCTAAAACATTTTCCTGAAAAAAATGAAGAATTGCGGAAGCTATATCCTGAGATCATTATTCCTGGTTACTATGCGAATAAGAAACATTGGAATTCGATCATGTTAGCTAAAGATGAGCTATCAGATGAAGAAATCGAAAAAATGATTTTGATTTCTTATGAATTAGTGCTAGCGAAATTCTCTAAAAAACAACAAGAAGAAATCAAACACTCAGTGATAGAAAAGGATTGAATCCTTGAATCGGCAGAAATCATATTTTAGTTGATAAAAAAGGTCTGGAAATAGGGGAAACCTATTTCCAGACGCTTAATAAGATTTGGGTATAGCTAGACTAGTTGATATCGATGATGTGACTCTACATTTTTGTCACAGAAATGATCAGCATCATCGGACGTCGTAATTCCTCTTTCATACCAGGCAAATCTAGCATGTGAGTAGGTGGCATAGGTTCCAACACATGGTTGATCTGAAAACCATTCGACAATAAAGTCTCAAGATAACTGGTGATTGTTCGATGATATTTTTTTACAGGAGAGCCTAAGAAATTCGTGTGGCGCTCGCTTTCGTCAAAATAATGATCAACCGGAAAGTGCATGATCTGGTCCTCTTCGCCATAAATCCAATCTTGTCGACCGTCTGCTGTAAAAACAGGATGTTCAACGGAAAAAAGAAATTGTCCATGCGGTTTTAGAAAATGATGGACATGTTTGACGAGTTGCGCCCAATTCGCCACATAATGGATAGCCAAAGAGCTGAATACGAAATCAAACGAGTCTTTCTCAAATTGAATCGTTGAAATATCGTCTTGTCGATAACTGATCTTGGGATCGTTGGTTCGAGCGCGTGCTTCTTCTAGCATTTTCTCAGATAAATCGACACCGATGATTTTTTTTGCTCCCTGTGAAGCGGCGTAACGACAGTGCCAGCCGTAGCCACATCCAAGATCAAGGACTGTTTGGTCATGAAGATCTGGAAAGATACTAGCAAGCGTTGGCCATTCGCCAGCACCTTGTAATCCTTTTTTGCTGCGAGGCATTTCTTTGTATTGGTCAAAAAATTGTTGATCGTCGTAAATATTTGTCATGATTGATTCCTCCATGTAATTTTTTAGTTGCTTAAACTACATGGAGCTCATCTCTTTTGTGTGCAATCATCTCGCTCACTCCTTTGACCCCTATTTTAGCTTAGCTCAGAAAAAGAAGCAAAAATTCAAAATCAATAAAAAATGATGAATCATTTATTTGTCGAACACATGGATAACGAATGGAGGGTGAAAAAGTTGAATACGTATAAATGGATCAGATTAAGTGAACATCCAGAACTGTTAAAAGAAACTGCCCGCTGGTTTTCTTCGAAGTGGGGGATTCCTGTTGCTGTTTATGAAGAAAGTATTCATGCGGGTATCGTTAAAAAGGACAGCATTCCACAATGGTACGTGGTTCTAGATGAAAATGAAGCAATTGTTGGGGGTGCCGGTGTCATCGAAAATGATTTCCATGATCGTCCTGATTTGGCTCCTAATCTTTGTGCCTTGTACGTTGAGCCAGAAAAACGAAAACAAAGGTTAGCGAAGTGGATACTAGAACAAAGCAGAAAAGAAATGTATCGATTAGGATTCAAAAAACTGTATTTGATCACAGATCATACGTCCTTTTATGAACGATACGATTGGTCGTTTTTGACCACGGTCAAGGAAGAAGGCGGAACATCCACCCGTTTATATCAAAGTGACACCATTGGATAAAAAGAGAAACGAGCCTGAAATAGTAGTGCCTTTGTACTTCCTATAACCGTATAAATGGTGTTCCAGAAGTAGCTCCTACAGAAATAAGCGTGAACCCCCAAAAATTTGAAGAACAATTTTTTGGGGGTTCACGCTTATTTCTCGGAGCTGAGCACTTCTGTCACAACCTCTTTGCTTGTTCTCTCCGTTGTTTCTTTTCATCGTAAATAAAGATATTCCGCACGATACGCAAGATGGGACGAGTGGTCAAAAAGATAGCACCTGCCAAATATAGGTAATTGCTGTAATAATCAGGGATTTTCGTGATCAAAGCAATACTTCCTAAGACATAAAAGATTCCTGTGAGTAAATCAACCGCTAAGGAAATCAATGTATAGCGGTTTTGGAAATACAGACGAAAACGCCGCCCACGAATCTCAATATCTTCTTCTTTGCCAATCTCGACATCATGGGTATTTCGTTTGATTTTTGGCATGTAAATCACCTAACTAATTTTTGTTCTAAGGTTTCAAGACAACTTTGATGTTTTTATCTTCTTTTTTATCAAAAATCTCGTATGCGCGAGCCGCTTCTTCTAATGGCATAGAATGAGTGATGATTTGCGTTGGATCAAATAATCCTTCTGCGATCATGTCATAAATTTTCGGCATCAAATGAACGACTGGTGCTTGTCCATGTTTTACATCGATATTTCGCATAAAGAATTCTTGAAGCGGATACGACGAAGCAGGTGTCATATATACACCAGTGATTTGAACCGTACCAAATTTTTTCACCGCTTTCGCTGCCATTTGGATTGGTGAAATCGTGCCACTTTGTAGACTGACTAGATTTTTAGCTTTTTCTTTTGTGGGTTCTAGACCATCCATTCCGACACAGTCAATGATGACATCTGCGCCACCACGAGCTAATTCGTATAAGTCATCTCCAGCTTGGTTGATATCATCTAATAGATATGTTTCGATTTGGTTGTAACGAACTGCTTTGTCTAATCGGTGTTTCACTGGATCAACAGCGATGACACGCTTTGCTCCTGCCATAACAGCAAATTTTTGTGCAAATAAACCGACTGGACCTGAACCCAAAACGACAACAGTGTCATCTTTTTTCACGCCAGCATTTGCGACACTCCAATAGGCAGTTGGCAAAATATCAGATAAAAATAAGACTTTTTCATCGGGCAAATCATTATCTGGAACGACAAATGACGTAGAATCGGCGAAAGGTACGCGCAGATACTCTGCTTGCCCGCCCCAGTGATTCCCATTCAATTTACCGAAACCGAATAAGCCACCGTACAATTCTTCTTGATTGGAATTGTCACACTGACTTTCCATGTGGTTTGCACAAAAATGACAATGACCACAACTAATATTAAAAGGAATAACGACACGTTGTCCTTTTTTCAACTTCTTCACTTCAGAACCAACTTCTTCAACGATCCCCATAGGTTCATGTCCAACGACGTAACCTTTTTCCATTACGGATTCCCCATGGTGATAAAGATGGAGATCAGATCCACAAATCGCTGTTGCAGTGATACGGATGATTGCATCCGTGGGTGCTAAAATCTTTGGATCATCGACATTTCTAATTTCCATTTTTTGCTTTCCTTGCCAAGTAACTGCTTTCATCGTAGTGCTCCTCTCCTGTTTTCGTTCATAATGCTAACAATAGTTATTTATAAATTCATTCTAAGGGAATCTCACTATTTTTCACAATGATACGCGCTTTTAGCTTTTGGAAAAAAGAGTAAAATAACTGTTATTAAAAAAAGAAAGTTGTAGATTTATCCAGTGAAAGTTATAATTATAGTAGTTGATTTTTAGTAAAATCAATCGTAAAACAACACTTTTTGTTGGAATAGGAAAGGAGAGAAATGAGAAATAATCGAATCATCAAAATAATTATAGGATTCATATGTACAGTTCTGTTGTTTTTTTTATCTATCGGAGGTAGTTTTTATACGGCTTTAGCCAACGAAGAATTCATGAATGAACAAATGAAACAAGCAAACTACATAGAAAAAGTAACGAGAGAGATCAATGGGCGTGTCCAGAGCTACCACCAAGAAGCTCGAGTTGCCCCAGAGGTACTTGCGGACAGTGTGTCCGAAGACTTGGTCAAAAAGAATATTGAATATTTTGTGAAAGAAACCTATCGGGACGGACAGCCAGAGTTGATCCAAGTGACCGAATTGGAAGAACACATCAAAGAGATGATCCATACATATAAAACAGAACATGACATCGATATTGAAGAAGGGGTCGCAGGTGAAGAATTAGCTTTACATATGATTATTGGCATTTTTGAACGAAGTGTGCAACCAAGCTATCTGTATCTTTTCATTCGAGGGATCAATGAGTTGAGGGAACAAGTCCATACCTATGCTTGGGTCATCGCTAGTGTGAGTGTTTTGATTTTCGTAGGCTTCATTTATTTGAATCCTGGTTCTATACGCTCGCGAATCAAGAAATTTTCGTTTAGTTTGGTTGGGGCAGGGGTGATAAGTTTAGCGTTTGCCGCCACTTTATACTATGCGCAAATTTTGCAGATCGAAGAACAGATGGATTCACTTCAAGACTTGATGAGAACGTATCTTACTAATTTTGCATTTGTTTTATTATTCATCGGCGGAAGTGAGATCTTAGTTGGTGGTTTCGCTTGGATCATTACGAAAAGAGAAAAAAAGAAAGCGAAGCAATGAGATATCAATAGAAAAAAAGATGAAACACCAAAAGTCCGCCACCTAGTTAAACAGGTGGCGGACTTTTTTAGACTGAAGCGGCTTGAAATAGCTATTTTTGAGGGACTATACCATACCCTCAATCAAACATTTTTTTCGCTGCACGCAACAATGTAGGGATATCTTTGTCATAGCGTGGTGTTTTCACCAAACGTGACATAGGAATACCTGCAAAATGGAATGCGGCAATTTCGCCCGAGCGGACAGCACTTTGTTCAGTAAAGATCATTTGATAAGGCTGTTCAACGAACTCACCAGTAAAGGCAAGGTTTGTTGAATGTTTAGGAATGACTTTTGGTCGATCACTTTTCGCACGATTGTTGAACAAAGCAGAAGCGTACGGCATGTAGACTGGGATATTATTGATGACACTATCGTAGATCTCAGTTTCCTTTTCACGAATATTCACTGGACCAGGATCAACTTTTGATAGCTGGCCAAGCAATTCTTCCAGCATTTCTTTCCCGTTCATTTTAATATATTCTTTGTCAACAAATTCACCACGACGTCTTGGGTATAAGAAGTAACCCCAAATAACTGTTTCATTCGGTTTTTGTGAGGTGAAATGTGGTTGGTGATGCACGACGACCGACATATTGACATCTTTATGACCAAGCGGGGTGATCGGTGTCGTTGAAATAAATGAATTCAACGCATTACCTGGTTCTTGTGTGGTGATACGTGTGATTTCGTTTAGCAATACATGATTTTTCGTTGTCAACGTAAAGCTGACCCATTCACTTGCGTCTCGGTCGGCGAAAAATTTATCTGGATTACCAAGATTATAAAATTTTTCACTGGCTTTTTTCCATAAACTTGAAGCAGCACCATAATCCATATTTTCCGCTGCTGGTGTTTCATAGTCGCCAAGTGTGGCAGAATCCGTAATTGACCCATTCGTAAATAATACACCCGTATCTCCGTCGACTACGACATGTTCTTCTTCTTGTGTTTTCGTATTGATCATTTTCAAACCTGTGACTGTGATTTCATCTTGCATCGCTGT
The DNA here is from genome assembly GCF_050498525.1 of Enterococcus sp. DIV2371. Lineage (NCBI taxonomy): Bacteria > Bacillati > Bacillota > Bacilli > Lactobacillales > Enterococcaceae > Enterococcus > Enterococcus sp. DIV2371. The sequence goes on from NZ_JBIPAJ010000001.1 coordinate 387,948, forward strand.
TTCTTTGAATTCCCAATCAACCACGCGACGATTCAAAATGATTTTACAGCCTTGTTCTTTCAAATAGTTGATCAATGGTAACATGATACTTTCGTATTGATTGTAGCGTGTTCGATTAACACCGACTAAATGCTCGATTTGAGTAAATTCATAAATCATTTGGTGCATATAGCGACGTAATTCTTGTGCGGAGCTACGTGTCCGAAAAGCAAAAGTGGTTTCCCACATAAACCAGAAATTTGTTTCAAAGAAATGAGGATCGTCTTTGAAATATTCAGCGATAGTCACGTTATCCAATTTTTCTTCTTCTGAATCCGGCATAGCGATCAGTTTTGTTAGTAATACGCGATCTTTATTGTTAAAGCCTAATTTACCGCCATCAATGATTCCTTTACCGCCTTCCAATAACCGTGCTTTATCGAAAGTCGGATGTTTTGCATCAAAATCACGTGTATCTTCTTCCGCAGTCATGCCCGGTTCTGTCGCAGAAGGGATACGACTGAGTAAGTCCATCAAATCGACATACGTCCGGTAGTTCAACATACGTCCACCACGTGCCACGTATCCTTTTTGATTTTCTAAAGGATGATTTTTGTTCCAATATTCATCGGTAACAGTATCAACAGGAGCACCATCATTTGATCCATGATCATCCAAGGAGTAGAAAGTGATTTGGTCTCCCCGCCATTTTCCTTCTTGGATCAAATAAACAGCCGCTGCCATATTTGCGATACCTGCGCCAATCATAATTGCTTTCTTTTTTTGCATTGTCCGTTCCTCCAATATCTCCTCATTCATTGCGTTCAAGCGATGGGTCTAGATTGATTCGAATTCATCATAAAGGTGACTATCATCTTCTAGTAAGCCTGTTTTTTTGCCAAGATAAACAGCCCCTAAAGCGACTAATCCTAAGCTAATGCCTACTTTTAACCATTTTTTGTTCATCAAAAAAACCTCCTTTTGGTTTGTGAACTATTTCTACTTAAAAGCATAGAGCGTTTGAAAAAATATGCCAAATGATAGGGTAAGTGAGTAGCTAGGATTTTTGACAGTTTGCAGGAAGTGTCTGTTTTTCAGTGTGTTTTGTAATAGATTCTTAAGAAAGAGGGAAAGAAATTTTTTTGAAGACAAGTTATAATCTATTTGAATCAGAAAGGTGTGGGAAAAGATGAAGAGTCCAAAGGTAAGAAAAATAGGAAACAGTGTCGGTGTCATGTTGCCTAAGGAACTTGAGTTGCATGAGGATGCCATTTTGAGTTATCCGACAGAGGGCACAATTTTGATGATCGAAGCAAAGGAAGTGGTGAGAGACCGAGAACGTAAAGAAATAGAAAAAGCATTTGCTGATTTTTCAAAAGGCTTAGTAGTTTCCGAGACTGAAATGAAAGATACTTTTAGTACATATGGTTGGGGTGAGTAGATGAGTTGATCAATGAAGGGGAAAATGAATTATTTTTATCTGAAGAAAATATAAGTCATTTTGTCAGTACGATCTATCAAGCAATAGAAGTTATCTATCGGGTGTCAAGTTTTAGATCTATAGCAAATGAACTACCACTACAATCTACACTATATCTAAAAAAAGAAAACACAAGCATCCGTGTTTTCTTTTTTACTTAAACTGGACGAAACTCCTTACTCTTAGTAGGATAGGAGTAGAAGAAAAAGTGGGGTGTCAGGATGTTTAATGAAACGTTAGTCCATTTGTTGGAATGGTTGATTGCGGTTTTGAATGTTTTCTCGATTTTAGTCTTGCTTGTAGGTATTTTTTTAGTTTTAAAAAATTTGATGATGGAGCGTCCCTTGATCAAAGATTATGCGACACGTAATCGGCGGAATGCAGAGGCTCGAAAACTGCTTGCTAGTTATATTTTATTGAGTTTAGAGGTGTTGGTTGTTGCCGATATCATTGAATCTGTGATCAAACCAACTTGGACAGATATTTTGAAATTGGCATTGATCATCATCATTCGCACGATTATCTCTTATTTCTTGAATTTAGAAATAGCAGGACATGTATCGGATGAAAGAAGGGAAGTATGATGGAAATTAGCTGGATGACGCTTCTTTATCCATACCTTGAATGGCTCGTCTTGATTTTAGATATTTTCGCTATTGTGATTTTATTATGGGGAGGATTTCTTTCAATCAAAGATTTTTTGAAAGATTCCTTGAACCGGTCATTTAAACAGAATGAACGAGTCCATCAAAACAATGGGATCAAAAAAATGTTAGGTGGCTATATCTTGTTGAGTTTAGAGGTCTTGATTTCTGCTGGGATCATTGAGTCGATCATCAAACCAACATTACAGGATATTTTTCAGTTGGCTGCATTAGTGGTGATTCGTACGATCATCTCTTATTTCTTGAATAAAGAAATCGGCCCAGCGGATGTCTGAGAGTAATGGTCAAATGAAGAGAAAAGACAAGAGAATAAAGCTGTAACAGAAGAGTTCAGCGTCAACAATAAGCGCTAATCCCCAAAATCAGATGAACGATTTTCGGGACTTAGCGCTTATTTTTTAAAGAGTTGTATATTACTAAGACAATCGCCTAATGATGATTATTCAAACCAGCATTAGCTGTCCGATCTGTTTGACTTAATATAAGCCAAAACTAGCTAACCAAGCTAGGATCACTGCTAAAGGACCAGTTAATAATCGAGAGAAAAGAACCGCAGGTACACCAATTTCAACGGTATAAGGTTCTGCTTCGGCAAGGGTCAAACCAACTGGTGTGAAATCTGCGCCTGCTTGAGAGTTGATGGCAAAAAGGGCAGGCAAGGCCATCGCAGGGGCGATCGTTCCTTTGCCGATCTCCACACCGAGCAATACGCCAACGACTTGAGCAATAACAGCTCCAGGACCTAGAACGGGTGATAAAACAGGAATCGAACAAATCAGCGAAAGAATCACTAAACCGACGACACTGCCAGATAAAGGTTTGACACCACTTGCAATGATATCACCGATACCTGTGTAGTTGATAATTCCTACTAACATACTGACAAATGCCATAAAAGGCAAGATATTTTTGATGACGATATCAATCGTGTCACGACCTGCTTGATAGAAAATTCCGACGACATTCCCGACGGATCGACCGAGTCTATTGATCAGCCCTAAAAAGCCGCCTTGGGTTTCAGCAACTTTAGCTTTTGCTTCAGCTACCTGTTCTTTTTTCGTTGGCACAGGTTCTGCTACGGGTGCTACAGGAGTAGCGGTTTCGTCACCTGCGATCACGATATCTTCTAGTGTGACACCTGAAACAAAGTTCTTTTCGTTGATGAATTTCATTAGAGGGCCAGAAGGTGTGGTCGGATGCAAATTAACGGTCATCACATTCAACTTTGGATAGACGCCACAACGAGCTGTTCCTCCACAGTCGACAACCGCACAAATCATTTTTTCAGGTTCGACTTTTTCTTTAAAACCGTCAACGGCCTCTACACCTAGTAAATCAGCGATTTTTTGAGCAACTGGATGGACGCCGCCACCAGTGACTGAAGCGACCACGGTTTTTTCTTCTGTTGGTTGTAAAGTTAATGGACCTCCCCAACCTTTCGTACCTTGACTTACAATGACTTTATTGGACATAAATTTTCCTCCCTTTCGATGACAGTTTATTCAGCTGTTTCTTTCCACATGATTTTTGTCAATAATTCTGTAACGATACCGCGAATCGTAATGACAACCATTCCCACTAAAAAGTAGCGAACAGCTAAAGGCATCACGGATAGACCTAAAGTTGTCAATCCTGAAGCGATTCCCGTCCAGACAAAGAGTTCTCCAGCATTTGCGTGGGGAAATAGTCCAGTGATCGGGTGAACCAATGAAACAGCTGAATCATAGAAAGCGGGTTTTTGTTTCTCTTTTAAGAAACGTCCAAAAGAATAACACATTGGATTTGTTAAGAAGAAGACAGCTAAAAGGGGAAAGACGCTATAACGTAAAATAATATTTTTTGTACAGAATTGAGCGAATGCTGATACACGCTCTTCACCAACTAGAGCGATGAGAGCATTTACAAATGTCAATAAAACAATTAGGGTTGGAAGAATACCAGTGATCAACCCCATAAAGTTCTCGCCACCAGCATCAAAAACTCCGATAAAATTTTCTGCAATCGATACTAAAAAATCCATTACACTACCTCCAGTCTATTTTTTTCAATTTGGATCAATTGAAGTGCTTGTTCAAATGCTGCTTTTCTTTGCTTATTAGAAAGTAAGCTAAATGTTTCATTTGTTTTCTTTCCAATAAACTCTTTTTTCTCTTTGAATCGAGCGAATATTGTGATCCCTGACATTTCCCTACAGGATAGGATCAGGCCGTTTTGATCCGTTACTAATAAAAGAATCACGCCTCTTCCTAAATTAAACTTCGCTTTTGCGACTCCTACGCCTAAAAAAACAGTGTGGCGTTTTTTGATCTCGTTTAACTCTTTACGGTAGTTGATATGCTGCAAATAAGATAATAGGATCTGGATCACCCAACAAGCAGCGAGCAAGAAAATAAGTGATTTATATTGGAGCATCAGATAAATCTCCTTCCCTGTGTTATTTGTAAGCGCTTTATAAGTAAAATACTAAATTGCTAAATTGTGAAAGTCAACCATTAATTCACATATTCTTTATTATGGAACAAATGTGAACTTTGTGAATTTTGAGGAACATTAGGTAAAGATGAGGGTGTACACACTTTATTTTAATGTAAGCGTTGACAATTGGTAAGCAAACATTTTACTATTGGATTGTATCAAATGTTACGTCAAGTATATTTTGTTAAGGGAGAGCTGAGAATGACTATTTATCAACAATTATTAGAAAGAGAGAACCAAGGAGCACCAATAAAAATCGGAGTGATCGGTGCAGGTCAAATGGGCTTTGGTATGATTGCACAAATCGCTACGATTCCTGGAATGGCTGTAACAGGTATCAGTGATATTCGTCTAGATTTTGCACAAAGTGCAGCGGCGGCTTACCAAGCTTCAAGCACACGCCAACATAAAGTTTTAACAGTCACTGATTTTAAAGAAGTTATTTATTCAGAGGATGTTGAAGTGATTGTTGATGCAACCGGTGTACCAGAAGTAGGGGCGAAAATCGCTATGGAAACCTTGGTAGCTAAGAAACATCTAGTACTGTTGAATGTTGAAATTGATATTACCGTAGGTTCTTTGATGCACAAACTGTATCAGACAGCGAATTTAGTTTACACGGGGTCAGATGGGGATGAGCCAGCTGCGACAACGGAACTCTTCGAATTTGCCAAATCAATGGGGATGGAAGTATTAGTTGCAGGTAAAGGGAAGAACAACAAACTGAATATTTCTGCAAATCCGGATACATGCCGCGAAGAAGCATTGAAGAAAAAAATGGCACCTCATATGTTAGCTGCGTTTAAAGATGGTACAAAAACAATGGCAGAAATGAACTTATTATCAAATGCGATTGGATTTGTACCAGATAAAGTGGGAATGCATGGAATCGCTGGCGATCAAACTTCAGTAGTTAAAGATCTGGATATTAAAGAAAATGGTGGGATCCTTGATAAATTTGGGGTAGTCGAATATGTAGATGGTTTGGCTCCTGGTGTCTTTGTCATTGTAAAAGGTCAAAATGACGGAGTGAAGCATGAGTTGAATTATCTGATGCAAAAAGAGGGCGATCATCATCTATTATACCGTCCGTTCCATTTAGCAAGTTTAGAAACACCTATCACGATTGCCAAAGCGGTCTTACGAAATGACCATGCAATCGTTCCTCTTGGCGCACCGATTTCAGAAACTGTGGCAGTTGCGAAAAAGACGATCAAGGAAGGCGAGCGCTTAGATGGTATTGGTGGTTATAGTGTTCGCGGCGTGTTAGAGACGCATGTCGACATGGTCAGCGAAGGACATATCCCAATCGGTTTGATTTCAGGAGAAGTCGTAGCAAAACGCACGATCAAGGAAGGTACATTTATCACAGAAGAGGATGTTGAATTAGATCAATCAACGACAGTTTGGAAACTTAGAAAGCTACAAGATAGCATGTTCTAATCGTTGATTTTGGAGATAGTCAGCAATTTGAAGTGTGTTAAAATCAATAGTAATCAAGCATTCATACTATTGGAGGGATTCAAATGGGGTATTCAGATGACAAGCGATTATTAGTGGAACTCGCATCCATGTATTATAACGAAGGAGCCAAGCAAGAAGAAATCGCTAAAAAATTCAGTATCAGCCGCTCTCTTGTATCCAAGTATCTAGCAAAAGCACGTAGTCTAGGTTTAGTAGAGATCATTATTCACGATGATTTGATTCATCCATTCCAACGTCTAGAACAAAAGGTCCAAAAGAAGTATCAGTTGAAAGAGGTCATTTGTGTCCATTCGATTGGAGAAGAATCACTAAACAAACGATTAGGAATTGCGACTGCGAGATATCTTTCTAGGATCATCAAGGCGGATACAACGATTGCAATTTCAGCAGGCACGACGCTCCACGAAGCCGCAGTGATTTTTTCAGTGAAAAATCATCTGCCTAATGTACGGTTTATCCCTATGGTAGGAGGATTGGGTCGGGAGCATGTCAGTTTGCAATCCAATGTGATTTGCGAATTGCTTGCCAATAAATGTGGGGGGATCGCACTTGAACTCCATGCGCCGATCACTGTGGATTCAGCGGAAGCAAAACAGGTCTTTTTAAGTCAATCTTTTATCAAGAATGTGTTAGAAGAAGCTAAACATGCCGATATTTCCTTAGTTGGGATTGGGGGCACACCTGTCTATTCCACAATGACGAAAGCGTATTTAGCCAAAGAAGATGGGATGAAGGTTGACTTTACAAATGGTGAGATCATTGGCGATATTTGTTATAACTTCATCGATGAAGAAGGCTCTGTCGTAGACTGTGAATGGAATAAGCGTGTTTTGTCGCTAGAAATAGCTGATTTAAAGAAGATTCCGTTGAAGATTGCTGCTGCTGGAGGAAAAGATAAAATCAAAGGAATCAAAGCAGCTTTAACGAATCGTTTGATCGATGTGTTGATCATCGATGAAGATACTGCAAAATTTCTTTTAAATGAATATATCTGACCCCTATAGGCATAATAGAAGGAGAGCATAAATGGAAAAAAATAAATCGATGTCTATTGAAAATAGTGCAAATCTTACAGATGAAGATTTGAAGGATATTTTTTATAAAATGTGGGAGATCCGTTTTTTTGATGAAAAGGTAGATGAACTTTTTGCACGTGGCCTGATTCATGGTACTACCCATTTAGCGGTAGGACAAGAAGCGACAGCGGCTGGTAGTGGAGCAGTGTTAAGAAAAACGGATTGGATCACCTCTACGCACCGTGGGCATGGTCACACGATTGCTAAAGGGACTAATGTGAACGAAATGATGGCAGAGCTATTCGGCCGCACGACGGGAACGAATAACGGTAAAGGTGGCTCGATGCATATCGCCGATTTGGATACCGGGAACTTAGGTGCAAATGGCATTGTTGGCGGTGGCTATCCGATTGCTGTAGGCGCTGCATTAACCTCGAAAATGAAGGAAACAAATCAAGTTGCCTTGTCTTATGGAGGCGACGGTTCGACAAATGAAGGGAGTTTCCATGAAGCGTTGAATTTAGCGGCAATCTGGGATTTACCTGTCGTTTTCTTCATTGAAAACAATAAATATGGGATGAGTGGCCCGATTGAAAAAATGACAAGAGTCCAAAACTTGTCTGAACGTGCTAAAGCGTATGGGATAGAAGGTGTAACGATTGATGGGAATAACTTACTTGAAGTGATTGAAACTACCTATCAAGCGGTAGAAAAAGCACGCCGTGGCGAAGGACCTACGTTGATCGAAGCGTTGACGTATCGTTGGAAAGGTCATTCGAAATCTGATGCTAAAAAGTACCGCACGAAACAAGAAGAAGAGCAGTGGCGAACAGAAAGAGATCCAATCGAGCGGACCAAAAACACCTTGGTTGCTGCGGGTATCTTTACTGAAGAAGAAGCTGAGGAAATCAGAAAACAGGCAAAACAGTCGATTGTTGATGCGGTGAAATTTGGCGAAACAAGTCCGATGGTTGCAGTAGAAACAATGTATGAAGATGTGTATGCAGAGTAGGAGGAAGTCATGAGAGAAATTACTTATGCAGAAGCTGTGAAAGAGGCACTTTCTGAGGCAATGAGAGAAAACGAAGATGTATTTATGTTAGGTGAAGATATCGGAGTTTATGGAGGCGCTTTCGGCGTAACCCGTGGGATGGTTGAAGAATTTGGAGAAGAACGCATACGTTCTACGCCTATCTCAGAATCAGCGATCGCAGGGGCGGCTGTTGGCTCAGCCATGACTGGCATGCGCCCAATCTTTGAGATCCAATTTTCTGATTTTATTCTGATCGCACTGGATCAAATCGTGAACCAAGCGGCAAAAATCCGCTATATGTATGGAGGGAAGGCAAGAATTCCGTTAGTAATGCGTACACCTGGTGGCTCAGGGACAGGCGCGGCTGCGCAACACTCACAAAGCTTAGAAAACTTGACGGCGCATATTCCAGGATTGAAAGTGATCCAACCAGCAACGGCGTATGATGCTAAAGGTTTATTACATGCAGCCATTGAAGACGATAATCCAGTCATGTTTTATGAACATAAATTATGTTATCGTACCACATCAGACGTGCCAGCAGAAAAATACACGATCCCGATCGGCGTAGCAGACATCAAAGAAGTTGGGACAGATATTACTGTAGTAGCAACCGGGATCATGGTCCATAAAGCAATCGAAGCCGCGAAAATTTTGAAAGAGAAAAAAATCAGCATTGAAGTAGTTGATCCGCGCACATTAGTACCGTTAGATAAAAAAACGATCACTCGTTCTGTGATGAAGACGGGACGTGCGGTCGTTGTGACAGAATCAGTGAAACGAAGTGGCTTTAGTGCAGAATTGGCAAGTGTGATTGCAGAAAGTGAATCGTTTGATTTCTTAGATGCACCGATCGTTCGCTTAGCAGGGGCGGAGATCCCGATGCCATACCATCCTGAGTTAGAGAAAAAAGCTGTCCCGCAAGTAGAAGATATTGTGGAAGCTTGTGAAAAGATGATGGCGAAAAAATAGGAGGTAGATTATGGCTCATGAAGTTTTGATGCCCAAACTGAGTTCAACGATGGCCGAAGGTACGATTACAATGTGGCTGAAAAATGAAGGGGATGCCATTGCGATTGGTGATCCAATTTTTGAAGTGATGACAGATAAAATAGCGATCGAGGTAGAAGCATATGAAGAAGGCTATTTATTAAAGAAATATTTGAACGATGGAGAAAGTGCGCCAGTCAATTCGATTATCGCTTATATTGGTGAACAAAACGAAGAAGTTCCAGCACAGATGCCTGACTTCCAAGCAGAAACAACCATGGAGACTCCTACTGAAGAAGCAAAATCGACAGAGATTGCAGAGGATTCACCAAAAGAGGTCGAAACAACGATCATCCGGGCGACACCATCGGCAAGACGTCTTGCAAGAGAACGAGACATTTCGTTAGCAGAAGTGACAGGAACAGGTCCTAGAGGGCGAATCCATCTTAGTGATGTTAAAAATTTCACCCCTAAACAAGAGCAAGTTGTTCAAGAACAGCCAGTTGCTGAAAGTAATCTTATCCCTTGGAAACCATTACGTAAAGCAATTGCCGATAAAATGGTCGCAAGCAAAACAGCTATTCCACATGTGACGATGACAGCTGAAGTTGATTTGACGAAAGTGACTGAATTACGTCAGCAGCTATTACCGATGATCGAACAGAAAACCAACGAACGCATTTCTTATTTAGAGATTTTTGCCAAAGCGGCAATGATTGCTTTGCGCGACTTCCCGATATTTAACGCCCACGCATTAGAAGAAGGAATCGCGGTCTTTCCAAACATTCATCTAGGAATCGCAGTTGCTTTGGAAGATGGTTTAGTCGTTCCAGTCATCCAATCAGCTGAACAACTTGGCTTAGCAGACTTGACGACATCAATCAAAGAAAAAACGAAGAAGGCGCGAGAAGGCACTTTGACGACTAAAGAAATGACTGGCGGTACGTTTACAATCAGCTCTTTAGGACGGTCAAGAGTCAAGCAATTCAATCCGATCATCAACAAGCCTGAAGTCGCTATTTTAGGAGTAGGTGGCATCTACGATAAGGTCGTATTTGATCCAACATTGAATGAAGTGACCAATCGCTCATTCGTAGAATTGAGCTTGTCATTTGATCATCGTGTAGTCGATGGTGCACCAGCCTCCGCATTTCTTACCCAAATCGTTACCTTATTAGAAAATCCACTTGGGTTTTTATTGTAGGGATTGGAGGGACAAATGGAAGAAAAAACAGAGACTTTAGTCATAGGGTCTGGTCCTGGTGGCTATGTAGCAGCGATCAGAGCTGCCCAATTAGGTCAACAAGTGACAATTGTAGAAAGTAAGCATATCGGTGGTGTCTGCCTAAATGTCGGTTGTATTCCTTCGAAAGCACTGATCCATGCGGGACATACCTATCAAGAATCAAAAAATAGTCAGTATTTTGGCATCATCAATAAAGAAACGGAAGTAGACTTTCGTGCTGTGCAACAATGGAAAGAGAACAAAGTGGTTCGTCCATTAACGACCGGTATCCGAGGGCTCTTGATGAAGAATAAAATCCGTATCATCGAAGGCTATGCGAGATTCACTTCGCCTCATCGGGCATTGGTTGATGGGAAAAACGGACAAACAGCGATTGACTTTGACCATGCGATCATTGCCACAGGTAGTCGACCAATTGAAATTCCTGGCTTTAAGTATGGGGGGCGGATACTTGATTCGACAGCGGCACTCTCGTTGGAAGCGGTTCCTAAAAAACTAGTGATTATTGGCGGAGGCGTCATTGGGACTGAACTAGGCAGTGCCTATGCGGATCTAGGCGCAGAAGTCACCATTCTGGAAGGAACCGATCAATTACTGCCAACCTACGAAAAAGATTTAGTCCAAGTAGTCGAGGAATCCTTTAAGAAAAAAGGCATCAAGGTGTTTACGGAGGCGCTCGCAAAGGAAGTAAGCGAAACAGAGACAAGTATTGATGTCACTTTTAGCACAAAAAATGCTGAACAAACGCTTTCGGCTGATTATGTGTTAGTTACGGTTGGAAGAAAGGCGAATACCGCAGATATCGGCTTAGCAGAGGCTAGTGTATCCGTCGAGTCAAATGGGTTGGTGAAAGTGAACCAACAGTACCAGACAAGTCAAGCGCACATTTATGCAATCGGCGATGTGATTGCTGGACCAGCTCTCGCACATAAGGCAAGTTATGATGCAAAAGTGGCGGCAGAAGTCATTAGCGGGAAAAAGGTAGAAAAAGATTATCTAGCGATTCCAGCAATCTGCTTCACTGATCCTGAAATTGCAGTGGCTGGTCAGACACTTGCAGAAGCAAAAAGCCAAGGCTTATCTGTTAAAGCAGCAACATTTCCTTTACAAGCAAACGGGCGAGCATTGTCTCTGAATGCACCCGAAGGATTTGTTCGATTAATCGTTGAGCAAGAAACGGATACGATTGTCGGTGGACAAATCGTTGGTCAAGGAGCAAGTGACTTGATCGCAGAAATCACTTTAGCGATTGAAGCGAATTTGACGGTGGAAGATATTGCTTTGACGATCCATGGCCATCCAACGCTTTCTGAAACGATCATGGATGCGGCAGAATTGGCTTTAGGATTGCCAATCCATTTGTAATGAGAAAAGTAACTAATCATTTATTATCTAGGAGGGATTTTATTGTTAAAAAGTAAAGTAAAAGAAATTGGCGAATTAGTAGAAGCTTTTGAAGAAGAAATGCTTTTGATTTTATTTGGTCCCTCAGCCACAGAAGAATTAAAATCGATTTGTGTGATCCATGAAACGATGGATACAAAAAAGAATGTTCTTAGCCCAGGTACAGCGATCCAGTTTGGCGATACAAGTTACAAGATCACAAAGGTGGGCAATGCTGCCAATCAAAACTTTGACGAACTCGGGCATGTGTCGATTTATTTCCAAGAAGGCGAGAACGAAATTCTACCAGGAGCAATTTCTGTAGAACCGTCGATTTATCCCAAGTTAGCGATTGGTGATATGATAAAAATCGGCGGATAGCGTGATTGTGAGAGAAGTACACAGATTCGAAAAATAAGCATAGTTAAATAAGCCGAAATCCACAAGATCTGGAACAATTTTGTGGATTCCGGCTTATTTGGGTTGTTGGTTCGTTCTTTTTTCTCACGACCTATTTTTGACGAGTAGAATAATCGCTTGTTCCACTGTTTCGACGGAGATTGGAATGACATGGTCCATTGACAAAGCAACTGGTGTATAGAGGGTTCGTTCACACAACAAGCGATGAGACGGTGCAGTCGCAAAGTCGATCGCTTCTTCGTTTAATCGGTTGTAGATCATGGGTTCAACAGAAATATCACACGTCGTCACGCCTTCCAATGCTTCGCGATAGATCAGATATTTGATATCCGAATGCGTCACGATACGTACAGATAATTTTTGTTTATCTAAGCGTAAAATACCAGTTAATTCAATCACAAATGAGCGCAGACAATTTGGGTTGATCTTTAATTGATAAGGCAATGTGTTCGTCCAATCGCTAACAATCTGTTTTACTTCTTCAAATAACTGTCGTTGTTCGTCGGTCAATAAGTGAAATTTTTCTGGTAAGAACAATTGGTAGTTTTTCCACGCAGAACGCAGAATGCGGATCAAAGCACGCTCGAATGCTTTATTACCAAGAAAAGAATGGCCAAAGTGTTGCTCGAACTGTTGGATCAATTGTTTGGTCTCTGGATTATTTTCAATAAAGACTTGATGGAGTTGCGCAAAATCCTGCTCGATTGCTTCATAAGTAGCAAATCCATAATCACAGAGATTGAAGAGGATCAGAATAAAATAAAATTCATTTGGCTGAAAAAATTCTCTAAAAGGACTTTCTTCCCACGCAGCAAGAACAAAATCATAAATTGGCCTTTTTTTGATTTCATCAATGAAGGATTGATCGACAGATAGTGGAGAATTTTTTTGATAGAATAGGCTGATCAAAAAGCCTGTTTGTAAGATCTCTTGAGTATCGCGATCATAGATACGCCCACTTTTTTTAGTGACCGCTTGGATAAATTCCTGTGCTTGGACATCAAAAGAGGCAGGAACAGAGAACTCAGGCAACGTGCCTGTTCGATAACTCACATTTAGTAAAATCAAACGTCTTTCGATATCAGTGAAGCGAGGAGAGTGATATTCGATGGAGATATCACATGCTTGAAAGTAGTCTAATACTTGTTTCTTCAACGCATAGGCTTTGCTGACGGAAACAAACTCAAGCTCAGTCAGTTGGATATAATCAGGTTCATCTTCTAAGTAAAGAAGGCAGGTTTTTAAAAATAAAGACGGTCGAGAGATGCGTTGCATCAACTGGAAACGAGGAGTCGTTGGTTCGAAGTATAAAGAATAGGTTTCTTTTTCTTTTGAGTGGTAAATGATTTGGTCGCTCAGTTCTCTACTTAATGATTTGATATCATTCAACAAAGTTGTTTGGCAAACATGTAACAAAGTAGCTGTTGTTGGAAGATGGATTTCTTTATTTACATAAAACTGTCCGCAGAGAAATAGTTGGCGTAAGAGATTTTTCTCGAGATAATGTTCAATCATGGGGAATCCTCCCTATTTGTATATTCATGCACAAGCACTTAGCTATTATGCCATGTTTTTCGTAGATGTGCATCTATCATTTGATCGGTCTTAGCAAAAGTAAGCCTATATTTAATTACTATTGTTATTGTATCTGCTTTATCTAAAAAAATGAGGCTTTGATCGACAGAAAAAATCGAATTGAAAAAGAGATAGCGGGTTTCTTTCAGACGAATAAATGATTTTGTTTTCTTATTTTTGTTCGTGAGCTAAACGTTATAATCAATAAAACAAGTCATTTCTTGCTAAAAAGTTTAGCTGAATCGTTCGTTTTTCCGGGATAAAAATACAGAATAATCAGACTTTATTTTTTTTATCTTCAAAGAAAGGGGCGTTAAGAGATGTTATTAAAAAAAATTTTTAAAATTGGGGCGTATAGTCAAACACGTAAACTGATCAAGAAACAACAGCCGGCCGATTATTTCCTATGATCAGGTAACAAGAGAGGAGAAATACACAATGGATGATATGGATATCAAAGCCGTCTTTATTGGCGACAAAGCAGAAAATGGACAAGTTTATAAAATGTTATTGAACAAGATGGTCGATGAACATTTAGGTTGGCGTGAAAATTATTTGCCAGCTGACCTTCCCGCAATCAGTGAGTCAGACAAATCAAAGACATCTTATCTTGCGACACGTCAACATATGATGGAAGTTTTAGATGAAGTGAGTGAACGGATGCGCGCTGGTTCAATTCCTTGGCATTCAGCCGGACGTTATTGGGGACAAATGAATGCAGAAACATTGATGCCAGCTTTATTGGCATATAACTTTGCGATGCTTTGGAATCCTAATAATGTGGCATTGGAATCATCAATGGCAACGTCACAAATGGAAGCAGAGATCGGTGAAGATTTTGCTAAACTCTTCAGTATGCCGAATGGCTGGGGACATTTGACAGCAGATGGCTCGATTGCGAATTTAGAAGGCCTATGGTATGCACGTTGTATCAAATCGATTCCTTTAGCGGTCAAAGAAACGTATCCGGAAAAAGTAAAAGACTTATCAGATTGGGCATTACTTAATTTATCTGTAGAAGAAATTTTAGAAATGGTTGAAACGTTTACTGATGAAGAATTGGATCGTGTCAAAGCAGCTTCTTCAAGAAGTGGGAAACACATCCAAGAATTAGGTAAGTGGATCGTCCCTCAAACGAAACACTATTCATGGATGAAAGCATTGGATATTTGTGGTGTTGGATTGGATCAAATGATTGCGATCCCCGTGGATGACTGCTACCGAATGGATGTCCAAGTATTGGAGAAAACGATTCGTGAGTTAGCGCAACAACAAATCCCTATTTTAGGCGTAGTCGCTGTTGTAGGGACAACAGAAGAAGGACAAGTCGATCGTGTCGATAAAATCGTTGAACTTAGAGAGAAATTGAAAGAGGAAGGAATATATTTCTATCTCCACGTGGATGCAGCTTATGGTGGTTATGCGCGCTGTTTGTTCATGAATGAAGCGTATGAATTTGTTCCTTATGCCTCATTAGCAGATTTTTATCGAGAACATCATGTTTTCCACCACGAAGTGAAAATCGAGCGAAGTGTCTATGAAGGCTTCAAGGCAATCAGTGAAGCGGAATCAGTGACAGTTGATCCCCATAAGATGGGTTACGTTCCTTATGCGGCAGGTGGAATCACGATCAAACATAAAAGCATGCGCAATATCATTTCTTATTTTGCCCCTTATGTGTTTGAAAAATCCGTGAAAGCACCAGATATGTTAGGTGCCTATATCCTAGAAGGCTCAAAAGCTGGAGCAACAGCTGCGGCAGTGTGGACAGCTCATCACGTGCTACCGTTGAACGTCACAGGTTACGGTCAACTAATTGGTGCATCGATCGAAGCCGCACAACGTTTTAGAGAATTTCTTGGTCAATTAAGCTTTACAGTCAATGGGAAAACAATTGAAGTCTATCCGTTGAATCATCCAGATTTCAACATGGTCGATTGGGCATTCAAAGTGCAAGGCTGTACAGATCTAAAAGAAATCAATCGCTTGAATGAAAAAATGTTCGATGTGTCCTCTTATATGGACGGGGATGTGTACGATGAACGCTTCATCACTTCTCATACCACATTCACGCAAGCTGATTATGGCGATTCTCCTGTGGCATTTGTCGAAAGTATGGGTGTATCAAAAGAAGAATGGCAAAAAGAACAACAAGTCACTTTGTTACGTGCTGCGATCATGACCCCTTATTTAACGGATGATAACATCTTTGCTTATTACACCAAAGCCATCAAACACGCAATGGAAGAAAAACTAAAAGAAGTTCTTGCGTAGTTCTAGTGATAGAAAGAAGGATCGATCATGACAGACTCAAAATCTACAAAACAGCTGTCAACGTTAACATTTATTGGGATGACTTGCGCATTAGTCGCAAGCATCCGCAATATTCCTGATGTCGCTGCCACTGGTTGGACGATGTTGTTTTATATGTTAGTTGCTGTACTTTTTTATGCGTTTCCGATCTCTCTGATTTCAGGAGAATTTGCCGGGATGTTTCCTCAAAAAGGAGGGCCCGAACTATGGGTCTCTCAATCTCTCGGTAGAAAATGGGGATTTGTCGTCTCTTGGCTTTTATGGGTGCAGATGTTTCCCGGAATGGTCATGGTTGCCTCAGCACTTGCGCCTTTGTTTGGGAATATGGTCAATAATGTCCCATTAGGCTTGAATAGTAAATTTACGTTACTCGTGATCTTAGTCGTTTACTGGATCATCACAGTATTGAACCTAAAATTCGATATGGCAAAAATCGGAGGAAAGATCGGCGTCTGGTTGGGGTTATATATCCCATTGGCTTTGATGCTGCTGTTGGGTGTTGCCGCTTGGATCAAAGTTGGTATCATGCCAAATGGAACATTAGGAAAATTTTCGTGGGATCTACTCGTTCCAAATCCAAGCACTGCCAAATCATTTGTTTATTTTGCACCGATCATGTTCATTTTTACTGGTATCGAAATGTCTTCTGTTTATATCACTCGATTGAGCCATCCAGTTAAAACTTATATCCGCGGTATTTTCGCCGCCTTGGTCTTTTTGTTTGTAGTAAATACGTTGAATGCTTTAGTCGTCGCCAATGTCGTGCCAAAGGGCCAAATGGAATTGAACAACATTGCCCAATCAATTTCGATCGATTGCCAAATTCTTGGATTGCCACATATGATCGTCAATCTGTTTAGCTTACTCGTATTTGTCGGTGTCGCTGTCCAACTATCTGCTTGGGCTTCTGGTCCAGCAAAAACTGTCACAGAAAGCGCAAGAAAAGGAGCGTATCCTCCTCGCTTCAATTTTTGGAAAACCAATGAATTCGATGTATCCAAAGCAGTGATTTTGACACAATCCATTATCATTTCTGTATTTGCATTATTCTATTTGTTGATTCCTGGAGTCAATCAAGCATTTTTGATGCTAGTCAATGCAACGACAGTCATTTATTGTATTGTCTACATTATCATGGGCATCGCATTCTTACATTTTAGAAAAACAAATCCAGAGATTTCTCGTCCATTTCGGATTGGCAAAAAAGACGGAAAAGGAAATTTTGGGGCATGGCTGGTCGTTCTGATCTTATTTGCATCAATCGTTTTTTCTGTCGGACTTACACTAAAAGCCGGCACATGGATCAACTTTGTGGCTGTCGCATTGATCAGCGGTATTCTTTTTGTGGCGCCATTATGTATTGAAAAAATCAGAAAACCATCATGGGAACAAGAAATAAAAAACAAATTAAGTGAACAAAAAATCCAAAAACAATCGAAGTAAAAGAAGAAAATTTTGTTTAAAAAACAAACGCTGAAGCCAGCCTCCCATTAAATTACACTAATTATTTCATGTTTGCCTGAAATAATCGACAGGAGAAATCATCCCTCTTACGTATAATAAGTATATCAAATGAAATACAGGAGGGTAATAACAGTAAAATATATCAGTTAAACAAATCGACATGACGTATCTTACTATTGAGGTGAGAATAATGACAATCTATCCAGTCGAACAATTGATAACACAATCTGAAGGGACGTCTCAATTTTTAAGCACAGAGAAGAAAAAAGAGAAATTAACATCCGTCCATCCCTTAAAAGATAGAACTCATAAGAATCTTAGAGAACACCGAATGAATCATACACAAGGCAAGAAGCTGATACGAGCCAAGAAAGCCAGACTCCGGCCGACGAAAGATCAAGAACAACAACTGTGGCAGTCAGCTGGAACGGCTCGATGGGTGTTTAATTGGGTGTTGAATATGCAAGAAATGAATCATCGGTTTGGTGGGGGATTTCTCACCAACAATGTCTTACGAAAGCACGTCACTCAAATGAAAAAGCGACCAAAGTATGCTTGGTTGAACATAGTGTCAAATAATATTGCGAAACAGGCAGTAAAAGATGCCTGTTTCGCCTATCAAAAATGGTTCAATGGTCTTAGTGGAAAAAGTTGTCTAAAAGTCGAGAAGCCATGTTTTAAGTCCAGAAAGAAGACAAAACCTGCTTTTTATAATGACAATGTCAAATTAAAAGTAAAAGCAAAATCCGTTCTACTTGAAAAAATTGGGTGGATAAAAACTAGTGAACAATTGCCAATGAAGACGAAATATATCAATCCACGAATCTCTTACGATGGCAAGTATTGGTATCTTTCTGTTGGCATTGAAAAACAATGTGACACACAAAAACTAACTAATGAAGTACTAGGTATTGATTTAGGGATCAAAAACTTAGCTGTTGTCTCAAATGGCAAAATCTACAAAAATATCAACAAGACAAAGAAAATAAGAAAGCTTGAGAAACGTTTACGTCGGTTACAGCGTAAAGTTTCTCGAAAATACGAGATGAATAAGGAGGGAACCCGATTTGTCAAAACATGTAACATCTATAAATTAGAAAAGAACATTCGACAGATACATCGAAAACTAGCAAATCTTCGTCAGAACCATATTCATCAAACAACGACTGAGATCGTGAAAACCAAACCATCGAAAATCGTTGTTGAAACTTTGAATGTAAAGGGCATGATGAAGAACAAGCACTTAGCGAAATCAGTCGCACAACAAAAATTCTATGAGTTCAAACGTCAACTTCAATACAAATGTGAAGAGTACGGCATTGAATTCGTCGAAGCAGATCGATTCTATCCAAGTTCTAAATTGTGTTACGAATGCGGGCATAGGAAAGTGAACTTAAAACTGAGGGATCGTATTTACCATTGTGAGAAATGCGGGTATACAGCGGATAGGGATTATAATGCCAGTCTGAATTTAGCGAGTTATAGTGCTTGATCTACGGATTTCTGTAGAAACGGAAAATAGGATTCGTTGTATCCGAATTGACGCCTGTGGAGTGTTAAAACAAACGAGAGTAGCAAGTATGAAGCAAAATCGGACACGCAGAAACAGGAAACAAACATTAATCTGACAACTTGAATAGTTGGTTAGAAATATTTATAGATTTTTGACAACGGGACTGCCGATGACGTGGTACAAAGAAACTGCTGAACAAACAATGAAAACATTAAAGACGACCAAAGACGGTCTTGCCAATCAAGAACGTACCAGTCGTTTAGAAATACAAGGACGAAATGAAATAGAAGTAAAAAAGAAAGTGAGTCCGCTTCGGAAGTTTTTGAAGCATTTTACGGATTTGTTGATGATCATCCTGATGGTCGCTTCCGTTTTGAAGTTTCTAACGGGTGATTATATTGAAGGTGGGATTATTTTACTTGTCGTAGTAATCAATAGTTTTGTTGGCTATTGGCAAGAACGAAAAGCAGAAGAGTCACTCAACGGTCTAAAAAGTCTGATGAGCCAAGACGCAGTGATTTTTTCTGAAGGAGTCAAAAAAAGTATCCCAGCAACCGAGATCGTGCAAGGAGATATCGTTAGTTTAAATGCCGGAGATGTCGTACCAGCCGATATCCGTTTAGTTGAAACATATGGATTGATGATCGAAGAAGCTGCGTTGACCGGTGAGTCTGATGCGGTAGAGAAAATCAGTGATCCGTTAGTCGATGAATTAGGCGCAGGGGATCAGCTCAATATGGCTTTTTCTGGCACACTTGTCCAAGCTGGATCGGCGCTTGGTGTCGTCGTTGAAACAGGAAATACGACAGAGATAGGAAAAATCAATCAAGCGCTACAATCGGTTCAACAACAAACAACACCTTTAGTTCGTAAGATCCATCAGTTGAATAAGCAAATTTTTAGAGGGATCGTTTTCCTAAGCTTATTCTTGATTTTCTTTACCTCATTTAGATATGGGTTAGAGTGGAACTTTCTGTTTTCAACGATCATTGCATTGATCGTTTCCATGATCCCAGAAGGCTTACCAGCCGTATTGACGATGATCTTGTCTCTTGGTGTCAATGAAATGGCGCAAGAACAAGCCATCATCAAAGGGCTACCTTCCGTTGAGACACTTGGCTCAATGACGGTGATCTGTTCAGATAAAACCGGTACATTGACTAAAAATGAAATGACGGTTGTTGAGACAATGACAGAAGATGAGACACGTTTACTTGAAATCATGAAAAACTGTCAGGAAGTACAAACAAAAGATGAACAAGTAGTGGCATCTTTGAGTGGCAATCCAACTGAACTGGCTTTATTACGTTACACAGCTGAAAAGAATCTTCCCCTAAGAGAGGCTCTTGCCAAACTACCATTTAGCTCCAGCTACAAATATATGGCAACGATGCATGAAGAACAAGACCATGCAGTAGTGTTTGTCAAAGGAGCGCCAGAAGTTTTATTATCAAAATCTTCCTTGTCACAGTCAGAGCAGCAACAATGGATCGACCAAGCATCGCAACTAGCGAAAAAAGGGCAGCGAGTGTTAGGCTTTGCTTATAAGCAAGTAGCGATCGATCAGGAGTTAGTCCATAACCAATTGGAACAGCTGACATTTGTCGGTATTGCAGGCATCATTGATCCACCAAAAGAGAGTGCCATCCAAGCAGTAAGAGAGTGTCAACAAGCTGGAATCTCAGTGAAAATGATTACCGGTGACCATAAAGACACGGCGCAAGCGATTGCGGATCAAATCGGATTGAAGCACACGAGCAACGTTCTTGAAGGAATCGATATCGATCGACTTTCTGACCAAGAGTTAGCGAAAAAAGTAAGAACAGTCGATGTCTTTGCTCGAACGACACCGGAGCATAAATTAAGGATCGTAGAAGCTTTGCAAAAAAATGGCGAAATCGTCGGGATGACCGGTGATGGTGTCAATGATGCTCCAGCATTGAAGCGTGCGGATGTCGGGATCGCTATGGGGATCAAAGGAAGTGAAGTCAGTAAACAAGCCGCAGATATGGTCTTGGGGGATGACAACTTCCATACGATCGCTAAAGCAGTCAAAGAAGGCCGTCGTATTTTAGACAATCTACAAAAAACGATCAGCTTTTTCTTACCAACTTCCTTAGCGCAAGGGTTAGTGATCATCTGGGCATTACTTGTGAACCAACCATTGCCTTTGACACCAGTCCAGATCTTATGGGTCAATATGGTCACGACGATCACGTTATCCTATGCTTTAGGATTTGAACAAGCAAGCAAAGATACCATGAGTCGTTCGCCGAGAGACCCTAACCAAGGGATCTTGACCAAGTATAATGTGTTCCGGATTTTCTATGTGTCCCTCTTGATAATTATCCCAGCTTACTGGTTGGCAATGCGTTTTGAAGGACAAGCGTTGCAACAAACCGTTCTTTTACAAAACATCGTTGCGGCCCAAGCAGTTTATATGATCAATTGTCGTGAGCAAGTCGATGCTTCATTGAATAAAGGTTTTTTCCAAAACAAATTCTTGTTTATTTCATTAGGTATTTTATTTGTACTCCAAACTGGCGTCATCTATCTGCCTTTTGCACAACAAGTCATTGAAACAACGAGCTTGAGTTTCAGCCAACATTTACCGATCCTGGCAAACGTACTTCTATTATTTACGATCGTAGAAGTCGAGAAGCGAATCAGTAAAACATGGATCAAAAGAAAAGAACAAGAAGCATTTGCGGGCAATTAAGAATCGTCGATCGTTCAATAGGTAAAACTAAACAGGCAGTCTTTCTCTATATTTCTGTAGAGGAAGACTGCCTGTTTTATTGGCTCTTTGTCAATAAGGACTGATGAGTGCAATCAAGTGAAATCCGGAAGAAGAAGTGAACACTTCTTCTCCGGATTTTCTTCGTTATTTGACGTGAATGACTTGATTCGTCAAAAAGATTCGGATGCGCATGTTCTCAAATGATTTAAAGCCATAAGACACTCGTTTGAGTGTTTTGATGTGGGTGTTTTTTGCTTCAATTTTCCCATTAGAGTAAGGATAAATCAAAGAATGACGAATCCCTTCTTCATAGCTCAGAAGATTTTGTAGTTTTAGCCGAAATTCTTTATCTAATGTTTCTGGTAACTGATGCAAGAGAGTGAAAAATGACTCGTGGTCTTTGTCACGAAAGGCATCCGCTAGTTCATGGAACGCTTGATAGGCGACTTTCAAGGCAGTTGAAGCACTTAATAAACGGTCAAGCACCATGGCTTCTGTCAGGTAAGGATACTTTGGGGCACGAAAGCTACGCCAAGTTTTATATTCTGTGTGGTTGATATTCTTCCGATTTTTGGTGAGTAAGCGCCAATGGCTTTTTAATTTCCTTGGCATTGTCCGATTGCCCGAAGCAATCAGGCGTTTCATTTCACGGACACGAAAATCTTGGAACGCTTGATTCATGTGTTTGACCACATGAAAACGATCAATGACCAGTTTGGCATGAGGAAATACTTTTTTTGTTAGTTGAAAATACGCCGCATTCATATCAGTAACTAAATAGTCGACGTCAGATGGATTCACACATGTCTGGAAATAAGTGGTCAACCGAGACAATTTTCGAGTGGGTAAGATATCAACTAATTGCCCGGTTTCCCCATCGGCACAAATAAAACTCATCTTATCTTCTGAGGATACATGGGAACGAAATTCATCGACCATCAATACTTTGGGCAGGTGGCGCTTGGCTTGTTTTGGTAAATAGGTTTTTAACGACTTCAAAATACGCGTCACCGTTGGAATAGACACCTGGCAATGCTTTGCGATAAAAGATAAGGAGACCTTTTCGGTGAGTAAAGCAATGATTTTCATTTTTACATGCTCGGCAATCGAATGATTTGGCCGAACAAAATAGCTTTGGGCTGTCCAATGGGTATGGCAGTTTCTACAGTGATAACGTTGTTTCTTCAGCCGCATGATTAGCGGTAAATGGTTGAATTGATCGAAACGAATGCAGGTCATTTTCTTGCCATTTTTGACAATGACCGTTTTCCCCTTCGAATCTCTCACGGCAGAGCCACAAGTCAAACAAGCAGAAGTAGGAGGAGCTAACACTGCGTCAATAACTAAAGTATTGGTTTGATGGAACGTTTCGTAAGAAACATCTTGGATGGTTAAATATTTATCTGTTAATCGGAGCATTTTTTTGATAGAATTTTCCATAGAGCATATCGTCCTCTCAGTTGTTTATTTTGTGGTGATTTAATCATACTAGAGAACGATATGTTTTTTAATACCCAAAAAGAAAAAGTGGACTGACGAATCAGAATTGATTCATCAGTCCACTTTATTATAGAGCCGTTTTATTACTCAGTGTTAAACGCTTCTTTCACAACCTAGATAAACGGTGTTCAAGAAGCAACACTTCAATAATAAGCCAAAAAAATCAAAAATGAAAAAGCCATTTTCGATTTTTCTAGCTTATTATTCAGTGCTGAGCGCTTCTTTCACAACCTTACAAATAACTTCTAAATGTGAGTTCGGTCAATTGGTCGAGCTCATTTTTGGTTGGGATGGTGGAGATGTAAATGATTGGTATCGGGACTTGGTCGAGTGGGGTGTTCGAGACGAACAAGTCGTTTTTATGGAACGTTATATCGGAAAGTTGTGATAATTCTACTGGGATCAATTGCACTCGTTTGCCAAAATAATCATTTAACTCTTGTTGTAAAAAAGCTTTCCAAGAGGGTTCGCCTTGAAAGAAGAAATACAGGTTCAGCTTATTCGGACGAACGGATAGGATCGCTTGTTGGATCAAGAATGATAGAAGATGTAAAAAATATTCGTCTTCTTGAACAGGCAATTCTTGTTTCAATTGAGCAAGTAGTTCTTGTTTGAATGGATACAACTGTGGATATTGTCGTTCATATTCTTCTAAGAAGTACTGGTACTGTAAATTCAACTGTTCGATCAAAATCGGTGATTCATGGTATTTCAGCAGTAAAAGAATCAAGTTATCCGCAAGTTTCGTCTCGTTTAATTCTTCCAAATGCAAGGTATCAGCCAAATCTTGAACGAATTGTTTGATCTTGCCTGAAAAAGGATAACTTTGCAAGAGGTCTGCCACGGGTTCTTGGTATTGATTATTGTAATTCCAGCTTTCTAAAAAGCAAAAGAAAGCAAAAATCAATTCATCTTTTTGTAAATACACCCCTTCTAATTCATAAAGAGCAGTAAGTTCAGTAGTATAAACAGAGTAAAGGGCATCCTCAGGCTCAAAGAAAAAGTCATCGATCCGACAATTTGCTTTGACACGAATCGTGTTGATAAAAAACCAACATATCCCGAAAATCTCTTCTGTTTCAACAGAAAAAGGGGTTTGTTTCAGTCTTTTTAAAAAACGGAAATAATGCGTTTCATGAATGGAATAGTCTTCAAAAAAATAATTGTTATGGGTAAAGGGCATCAAAAGACGATGATAGAACAAGCGGATCGCATTTTCAGAACCGGTCATCGTGCTTGTATATTTTGTCAGCTTGATCTGTAACCCGTAAGGAACGAGTTGACGATTGACCTTTCTTGTATGGCGTTTCAACGTTTCATAAGAAAGTCCGTTGGCTGCTAAGAAATTCGTTGTCGAACATTCTTTTGTGAACAAAAGTTCCTTGATCAATTGCACACTGACGGATTGTTTTAGAAATAACTCCCATAGATCATTGGCAAGTAAATTTTTTTGATTGAGTAAACGGATCCCTGACTGATCACTATCGATCACCCAGCCTTCAGGTAATTGTGAACGGATCACTTGTAAATCGGAAAAAATCGTACGTTCCGTTGTATTGGTTTCTTCAGCAAGTTCATTGACAGTGATTTTAGGATGATTTAGCAGTAGTTCGATCAATGTGACTTGTCGTTGTAAATCTTTTTCAGTGATGATCTTGTGCATGAGCGAGTACATCAGACATCCCTCCTTCAAATCAAATTATAGCATAACCCTTGACGTGTATAAGCGGTTTCTTATAAATTTGACAATAGATAACAGAGAGATTTTATTGAAAGGTGTGAATGAAAATCAAAACAAAAATCGAACAATACAAACGCTTATTAGCGATCGCAGAAGCCGGTCTATTCTATGGGAAAGATCCCTTTGACGAGGAACGTTACCAAGAATTGAAATCGATTGCTTTATCTTTATTGAGTGATGGCGAAAAGGAAATCGAAGAACAATTGACTTTTATTTTAGAGAAAAATGAAGGCTATCCAACACCAAAAGTCGATGTACGTGCGTTTATCAAACGAGAAAATGAGATCTTACTGGTGGAAGATCATCACACCAAAGAATGGGCCTTACCAGGTGGATTTGCAGAAATTGGCTATTCGCCAAAGGAAAATATCGAAAAAGAGGTCAAAGAAGAAACTGGGCTAACGGTGAGGGTGGATCAGCTGCTTGCTATTTTTGATACAAATGCCCGAAAAGATCTCCCGCAAGCATTTCAATACTATAAAGTCATTTTCGGTTGTTCGGTTATCGAAGGTTCTTTTGTCGCGAATAACGAAACTTCAAATAGCGCTTTTTTTGCATTAGATGATTTACCTGCCCTTTCCCAAAAACGGACGACAGAAGAACAACTTGCCATCTTAGCTAATGGGATTTTACCTTATTTTGATTGATTGAGCTATTTTTTTGTTGCAAATGCAACAAAAATAAGTACAATAGAAGTACGACCGAAGGAGAGAGAAGATGGCAGAAATCATTAGAGAGATCGGGGCGATTGCCCGAGCGTTAGATTCGATCAGTAATATTGAGTTCAAAGAGGTTGCGCTGACAAGAGGACAGTATCTTTATCTCGTGAGGATTTGTGAAAATCCGGGAATCATTCAAGAAAAAATAGCAGAAATGCTCAAAGTTGATCGTACGACAACTGCCCGAGCATTAAAGAAGCTGGAAAGCAATGGACTGATTCGACGAGTGACTGATGAACAGAACAAGAAAAACAAAAGGTGTTATCCGACAGAGCAAGGAGAAGCACTCTATCCGATGATTATTCGAGAACATCATTATTCTACACAGGTCGCTTTGGCTGGTTTGTCTGAAGAAGAAATCAAGCAGTTGGAAAGATTATTGACACATGTAAGAAAAAATATTAGTGAAGACTGGAATTATGTGAAAAAAGGCAATAAGCGCCTGTATTGAGAGGGATGTTTTAGTGGAGAAACTAGAGATCAGACCGATTGCGCAGAGTGAAGCGACACTGCTTCAAGCAATCAGTATCGAAACGTACACAGATACGTTTGGTGAATATAATACGCAGGCAGATATGGCTGCCTATCTTGCAGAAGCTTATGACGTCCAACGATTGTCAAAAGAATTGATCAATCCAGAGTCTGCTTTTTTCTGGGCACTAGAGCATGAAGAAATTGTAGGCTATCTAAAACTGAATACTGGGAAGGCACAATCTGAAGAAATGCCTGAGGATCATTTAGAAATCGAACGGATCTATGTTCGGCCTCCTTATAAGAAAAAAGGGATTGGCACACATTTGATGAATTGGGCATTGAATCAGGCAAAATTACAGGAAAAAGCAGCTGTGTGGTTAGGCGTGTGGGAACACAATGAGCCAGCTCAAGCTTTTTATCGGAAACATGGCTTCATCCGCCAAGGACAACACGTGTTTTATATGGGCGATGATGCACAGATCGATCATATCCTAGTAAAAAAAATCAATGAGGTGTAACGAATGAAAAAATTTATAGTAGATCCATCTTTTTGGGAAGTCTTCCCGAAAGCTACGATCGAAATTTTAACTGTGGAAGGCATCAACAATCAAGTGGTTGAAGAAAACGAAGGAGAGTATTATGAGCGCTTGAACAACGCTGCTAAAGAAGCAAGAAATTATTTAACAGAAGAACCCTTCAGTCAAAATGAAGTAGTCGCTCAATGGCGTCAAGCATTTACACAGTTCAAAACAAAAAAAGGCGCACGTTCATCGATCGAAGCACTGCTAAAAAGAGCTAGTCAAAGTCGTGAATTTTTCCCAATCAATCCATTAGTTGATATTTATAATAGTATCTCTTTACGCTTTGGCGTGCCCTGTGGCGGAGAAGATCTAGCAAAAATCGCCGGTGATCTTCATTTAGGAAAAGCACAAGGTGGAGAAAGCTTCCTGCCTTTAGGCGCAGAAGTAGACGCTCCTGCATTACCAGAAGAAATCATCTACTATGATCATGAAGGTGCAATCTGCCGTTGCTTTAACTGGCGTGAAGCACAGCGAACGATGCTAACAGAAGAAACAACGAATGCTGTGTTGGTGATTGAAGCAGTCAACGAACAACAAGCGGAAGTTGCCAAAAAAGCAATGGCTGCTTTACAAGAGGACATTGAACGGACATTTGGTGTGACGAGCAATAGACAAACAGTGACGCAAGAACAACCAGAAATCACTTTGTAAGTGGAGGAAGCACCCGCTATCTTCAAATTAGGTAAACTTGAAGACAGCGGGTGCTTTTTTTCTTGATAGAGTTCACATGAAAATGAGTAACATTCGCACGATCTTCCTCTACTTACATAGAAGTCAGTTCCACTAAGTGTGTTTCCGCTTTCGTGCTATAATGAAAACAAGCTTTTATTTAGAGGAGGCGTTGTCAAATGATCCATAAATCTCGTGTCATGCTATATGTCGAAGATGTCGCATTAGTCAGTCGATTTTTCGTTGAGCAGTTAAAGGCAGAAATAGTTGAAACACTGGAATTACCGGAAGAATACCAAAGTATCGTCTTGCGTGTATCACAAGAGTTTGAGCTGGCTATTTTCCCTCGGACATTCGTTGAACGATTCTCACCAGAAGTATTAGGCCCACCACCGTCTATGATTTTCTTTACCGATAAGTTTGAAGAGTTTTATGAACAAATCGAAACAGCTGGTGAGATTTTGGAGAATAATGGCTTGTTGACGTTTAACTTTTCCGATCCAGAAGGAAATTTTTTTGTGATTGCCAAATTAGAATCGACAGAAAAAGTAGAGGAAAGGGAGGCAGAAGATGAAAGTCTCAATCACTGAAACACTAGAAGATTATTTCAAAAAGCAACGAATCAAAAAGAGTGATAAATTGAGAATGAAGAATTTGAAATCTGGGAAAGATCCTGCCAAAGGATGGAATAAAATGGTCGATACAGGATTAGGTGGGTTAAATTCTTTGGATTATCGTGGGAAAGGGAGTAATTTGCCAATCAGCCAAATCGATAATCAAAAATTTCGTGCGGAAGAACAAAAGCGAATCGGGAAAGAAACGCATAAATAGCGGTCTCTCCACCTGTTGTGTACTTAGTTTTATTTGTTAGTAATCGAAACATTCTTCTCTAAATGAAAGCGGAATAGCTAAACGCCAATGTTCGGATTTTTAATTAAATCCGAATTTTTTGTTTACTTATTTCTTGATTTGGGATAACATTAAACACGTTGTTTTATTAATAAATCTAATATAGTAAGAACTTTTTTATAAATGTTCGGTTTTAGGGGGATGGATGATGAAGGGAAAAATACTTTCCTACTTCGAGATTGACGCACTGAATACCACAGTGAAACGGGAGATATTGGCTGGTTTTACAACATTTATCTCTATGGCATATATCTTATTTGTCAATCCAACAGTGCTTGGAGCTTCAGGAATGGATGAAGGAGCAGTATTTACTGCAACTGCATTAGCGAGTGCGATCGGTTGTATTTTGATGGGTGTCGTGGCACGCTATCCAATTGGCACAGCGCCTGCGTTAGGAATCAATGCCTTTTTTGCTTACTCAGTCTGTTTAGGTATGGGGATTCCATGGGAAACAGCGTTAGCAGGGGTGTTTGTTGCTTCATTGATTTTTATTTTGATCACTATTTTTAAATTGCGTGAAATGATCATTGATGCCATTCCAACAGACTTAAAGTTTGCGATCTCAGGTGGGATCGGCTTATTTATTGCTTTTCTAGGATTGAGTGAAGGTGGATTGATCGTTGCGAATGAATCGACCCTTGTTGGCTTGGGTTCATTGAGTGTTGGTTCTACTTGGCTGACGATTTTTGGGTTGGTTGTCACAGCAATTTTATTAGTCCGACGCGTACCAGGCGGTATTTTTATCGGCATGGTGGCAACAACGATTTTAGGGCTAGTCACTGGACTGATTCCTATGCCTTCACAGCTTGTAGCAGCAGCACCGAGCTTGAAACCTACATTCTTAGTAGCATTGAAACACATCGGTGATATCAATAGCTTACAAATGTGGGTAGTCGTCTTGACGTTCTTGTTAGTGACATTCTTTGATACAGCTGGAACTTTGGTTGGTCTAGCAAACCAAGCTGGTTTCATGCAAGATAACAAAATGCCACGTGTTGGGAAGGCATTGGCTTCGGATTCTACTGCGATGTTAGCTGGTTCATTGTTAGGTACATCGCCAGTCGGGGCTTTTGTTGAGTCATCCGCAGGAATCGCCGTCGGTGGCCGTTCTGGCTTAACTGCGATCACCACAGGGATCTTATTCTTGTTCGGCTTGTTTTTCTCTCCATTATTATCAGTGGTGACTTCTCAAGTCACTGCACCTGCACTGATTTTAGTCGGGGTGTTGATGGCACAATCATTACGTCAGATCGAATGGGGAAAAATGGAGATTGCCATTCCTGCATTCTTGATCTTGATCGGTATGCCATTGACTTATAGTATCTCAGATGGGATTGCATTAGGCTTTATCTTTTATCCAATCACCATGCTAGCAGCGAAACGTGGCAAAGAAGTTTCGCCGATCATGTATGCTTTGTTCTTTGTCTTTATCGGGTTTATGTGGATCTTGAATGTTTAATTTGATTTAGGTGGAACTTGAGTATTCATTCGATTTTAAAGAGTGTGGGACAGTCCAGTCGTCCTTTCTCGAAAATAAAAAACGAGTCTGATTTTGATGTGTTTTTGTCAAAATTGGACTTGTTTTTAGTTATATACACACTTTTTATCCATGTGTTTCCCTAATTTCCTTAGATCTAGTACTATGAGCGCCAATCTGATATCACTCGCCCGTGTAAGTAAAAACGTTAGCACACCAAGTGAGCCTTTAGATGACCGATCACTGGTTCGACGAGGTTGTGACAGAATTGTTTTGACCTGAGCAGTAAGGTAGAAAATTGCTTTTTATATTTGACAATTTTTTAGCTTAATGTTGAAGGAGCTGGTTTGCAAACACCGTTTATTTGGTTTTAAGGTATGAAACAAAAATGAATTTTAATTTTTGTCCCACCCACAAATCGAACCGTTGAAAAATAAGGACTAGAATATGACGACATGAAATTAATCGATCTTTACGATAATAAAAGTTTAAAATATATGTGATCTTTTGAATACACTGATAAAAACTTTGCTAATTACGTAGCAGCAATCCCTCGTTTTAAGTTTATACGATTAGTCGAATTATTTAGTGATGAGGTAGTTCTAACGACGATTGCAAATTTCCTTGACTACGTACCTTATCAAAATTGATTAGAAAAATTCGTCCTAGCTTGGTTGCTAAACAGATGAAAGAAGATATTGTAAAACAAGTGATGATAATTGATCAATACAAAGACGACAAATATATTTAATATTATAATTATGTTAACTCGATAGATGATATTTGCTTGTCTAGTTATTTTAATGTGTTTTTTTAAGTTATTATATATAAAATAATATCTTTTAATAGGTTTTTTAAGCAAAAATGTCATTAAAACGGCATGTTTTGATTAATTTATTTTTTGCTCTACAAGTATGTTATTGTAATGATTGTAACAAATACAATTTGAGGAGTGGAAAAATGAAAAAGAAAATTACTGTTTTAGTTCTTAGTTCTTGCATGTTATTATCCACGTTGGTTCCAAGTAGTGTTGCATGTGCAGAAGAATTTATTGATGAGTCAACTGTAGTGAAGACTGTACATACTCCAGAGATGCCCCCTGGAGTTTACGCTGAAGTACATGAAGATGGAAGTATTTCTGTTGTAAAGACAGACTCCATGCTCAAAGCTAATGTATCTCGATGGGGTAGTTCAATCTACACGAACGTTGCAGTTTCTACTGGTGTAGCAACTAATGCAATTAATACAGCATTTTATTCAGGACTTGGTTCAGTATTGGGAATTTTTGGGGTAGTACCTATGTGGGCATTACAATCACTATTAAATGCGGTTGGTTGGTCTAACATGGGATCTAAACCTGGTGCGTCGGTCGCTAAACTTTGGGATAAGAATAAAAATGGGTGGATTGGATTCAATTTCCAAAGAGGTTACGATGCTGCTGGCAAAGAAGTGGCTACTAGGTATAGCACACTTTAATATATGAAATTAAAAAAATTTACTGAAGACCACCCATATTTAACCGTAATCTATTCGGGATTAATTGCAAGTGCATTTTGGATTACTGTTGAATATATCGTTAATCGAGACTTCAGACCTAGTGGTATTTATAGTCTAATATTTTATTATGTAATTGGATTATCTTCAGTAAAATTTAAGTCCAGAAAAAAATGAGTACTGAAAACCCAAAAATCATTAATTAATTGTTTAGTCCAACAGGGGATACCCTGTTGGTCTTTTTATGTATTCGTGATATACTTGGATTTTTAAGAGGTCAACTAAGTTGGGCAACAGGTTTTCAAAAATTTTCAAAATTTTTCGTGGGGGAGAATTTTTTATGGCAAAAATTGGTTATGCAAGAGTAAGTAGATTGGATCAGAATTTAAATCGACAATTAGAGCTTTTATCTGACTGTGATAAAATTTTTACTGATAAGTTAAGTGGAAAAGATACAAATCGAGTAGCGTTCCAAGAGATGATGAAATCTATTCGTGAAGACGATATTGTTGTAGTAACTGAATTAAAACGACTTGGACGTAATAATAAAGAATTAATGGAAACAATGAACTTGATCCAGATGAAAAAGGCAACATTTGAAGTCTTAAATCTACCAGCTTTAAGTGGGATCACTGATGATAACCTACGTCGCTTACTAAACGACTTGATTATTGAGTTATACAAGTATCAGGCAGAGGACGAACGTAAGTATATACTTGAAACTCAGAGACAAGGAATTGCACTTGCTAAAGCAAAAGGAAAATACAAAGGAGGAAAACCAAAGTACAGAGAAAATGATCCACGCCTTCAATTAGCATTCAAATTATTTTTGGAGGGATGTACAGATAAAGAAGTCGAGCAACAAACAGGAATTAACAGAAGGACCTTTAGAAGATATCGTACGAAATATGGTATTACAACTGAGTTGCGAAAGAGAGAATGATATGAAAATAGTAAATATAGAAGCTAAGATTAAGATGTTTAATTTACTTTGTTGGTTGGTGTATTTTTTACAGAACGGTATGAGTATTGACAATATGAAGAACTTTGTTCTTTTGACTACTATTTTGTATGTGATTTTTTTTATATTAAAATATATGATATTCAAATTTAAACGGAATAAAAATCAATTGAAAGTAATTTATGATTTAGAAGAGATTGATACAAAAAATAGTGCAGAGTATTTTGCAAATTTATTGAATCAGAATTTAACTTTTTTTTAAATGGGGAATGGGGAACTGGAAAAACAGTATATTTGAGTGAAGTACAAAAGTATAGTAATAAAAAATTTAACAATGTTAATTTGTGGAATGTAAAAGACGAAAGATCTGTTATAAGTATATGTTTTTCAGAACTTCATCCAATAATAAGTGTATTATCAAGATTATTGATAGTAGTAGCTGTCGTAGTATCAATTTTAGTTACACCAGCTATCAATTTGGATTTAGGAAAAATCCTGTCTGATCATTTTAAGAGTAATATTTTCTCGCAATATATAGTACCTATAGGAACTATATTAGCTTTGTTTGTTTCAGTATGGCAGTTTTTTAAATTTAAAACAGACAGTATGTATTACAAATTTTTTCAGTCTTCTTTATCATCATATTTTTTAAAAAATAAGGTATTAATAATAGATGATTTTGATCGCGTATCGAAGGATAAGCAAGAAGAATCTTATAAATTATTTAATAGTTTGAATGGTAAATTAGCTATAGTTTTTGTTGGGGATTATACACAGATAAATTTTAAAGAAGATAAGTACCTGCAAAAAATTATCAATCAAAAAATTGAGTTACCTTACAGCTTACATCCTAGTAATATATGGACCAACTATTTTAAAAAAATTGAAACTACTTTTTCGATAAATATTTCTGTAAATCTAATTGAACTCTTTATTAAAGAACAAAGAAACCTTAGAGAAAGAAAAATATTTCATTACTATTTGATAGAGGAATTAGAAAAGAGAAATAAGAAAGATATTGTCCAAATCGAGCAACAATTAATAGTTATCTATTTATATTTATTTTATCATAGTGAGTACAAAGAATTAGTTGATACTGGGGGAATCACTATTATTAAAGATCATTGTAACGAATTTACGGCTGTGATTAAAAGTTTATTAAATGACAATGATGAATATCCATCACCTTTTATAAGAAATAGAAAAGGATATTATCTTTATGAGAAAGTATTAAAACTGAAGTATTCTGAAGTAATAAAGCTTTTAAATGATACCAATATTAATGAGCACCTTATTTCCTATGGCTCATTAAATGATGAACTTTCCGAGTATATTTTACGAAATTATAAAAAACTTGATCGTGAAATTACAACAAAATTACGTGATGCGACTTTAGACAACATTTACAATAATAAATCTTCATATTTGTTGGAGTATATCATTTTGTTTGAAAAACAAATAACTATAAACAAAATAAAAACCATTGATTTTGAGGCTGTTATTGACGAATGGGAAACTATTTTAAATACTCATTCTTTCGATTTTACACAAAAACTATTCTTTTTTGAGAAGTATTTGAAAATAAATTTTGCAAACCTTGCTATATTATTTCCTAATCTAGATTTAGAATCCTTGGACTTCATAGATGGTAAAAAGAAAAGTATGTATTTTATTGTTGTATTAACTATAAATCAAAAATGGGATAATTTTGAATGGCAAAAACAGTACTGGGACGCATTAGAAATAATATTTAAGGAAAACTACCTAGAATTTATTTATATTTTAAAAAAACTTGGCTTGATTAAAATTAATTGGAAAACGAAAGTAATAAGCGTATGTACAAAAAAATATAATCATTTGACTGATTTAGAAATCAAAGGTTTCCCTGAAGCAGCAATGCGAATTACTCCTATGCTGACTAAAATATCAGATGAAAAATTTACTATTAATGAGTTCGAAGATAAGTTAGACATCTAATTCAAATATCTGTCAAGTAGAAACTTATGTTTTAATAGAAAGGAATCAAAGATATGGAATTTAAAGAAGAAGTTATACCAATCTATAAGAGTATTTCTATGCAAGTATTTAAAGCAAATCCAAAGGATAGTAACGAATTAGACATTCATGATATGGTAATAAAATCACTATACGTCGATTTAGTAGATAAAGCGGAAACAATAAATTATTTATATAAAGTTGGGCTAACTGATAATATTGGTATGATATTTCGTTCATTCTTAGAAGTTTATATATATTTAAGCTATATTCTGGAAAAAAATACTAAAGAAAGAGGGAAAGCGTGTTTTTATTGGCAAAAACATGTTGGTATTAAAAATTTAAAGAAAACATTTGACCATTTAGAAGTCTCTCAAAAAGAAAGATACAAAAATGATATAGATGTTGCATTACAAAAACAAAATAACTCTTCTTATCAGAACTTAGATTCATATGAAATATATATAAAAGGTAAAATAAATAGTTGCTTTACAAATAAAATGAAGTTAAGGGATAGACAAAATTGGTTTAATGAGGATGGAAATCATCGAACCATTAGACAGCTTTTTGAGTATATGGGTAATGAATTAGAATATGATAATTTTTATTCTCGCTATTCTCCGTCCTCTCATGGTTTAAGTGTTTTAGGACAGCTCAGAGTCTCTCCTCAATTGTTAGCTATTGAATCGTTTGATGACAAAGATATAATACTTTCTATGTTGAATGGGCATATTTTTGATATTACTAATAAAGTAATTACTTATTATAAATTAAATCAGGAAACAAACTCATATATTCAAGAAATTAAAAATATAGTTCTAACTAGCCAATCAAATATATAAGAAGCGGAGGTATAAGTTTTTATCCTCGAAAATATAAGGTGACATCTACGACAAATTGTTCTTCCATTTTTTTGTGAATGTCACCTTATTTTCGTAGAGATTGTTTCTGTGATCACCGTATAGGGATACATAGAAAAGTAAAAAGTGTGGCAGTGTTCCGAATGAAGTATTGTAAGGCTTAATTTACGCGTTTAAATTACAGATAAAACTACTAAATTTAACTGCTGTTTTGTTTGTGAATTTGGAGTACACTCTAAATGGACATGTTGATAGCAATTTGTACTTATTTCAATCAATAGTTTCTGTTTTAAGGCGCTAATCCATTGATTGAAACTTTCCCCACGCTCTTTTTTATTTCAAAATCCCGGATTTTAATGTTATCGGTAACATGCTCAAGTCTGTTTACTCTTGTTTTTGTAAGCGTTACAATTTCTATAAGAATAGGACAAAACAAATGGAGGAACATATGGAGAAAAAATGGTGGCACCAATCAGTGGTATATCAAGTCTATCCACGTAGTTTTCAAGATACGAATGGGGATGGAATCGGTGATTTAAGAGGGATTATTTCAAGGTTAGATTATTTAACGTATCTAGGGATCGATACGATTTGGCTTTCCCCGGTCTATGAATCTCCAAATGATGACAATGGCTATGATATCAGCGATTATGAAGCAATC
The DNA here is from genome assembly GCF_050498525.1 of Enterococcus sp. DIV2371. Lineage (NCBI taxonomy): Bacteria > Bacillati > Bacillota > Bacilli > Lactobacillales > Enterococcaceae > Enterococcus > Enterococcus sp. DIV2371. The sequence goes on from NZ_JBIPAJ010000001.1 coordinate 423,766, forward strand.
ATGGCTGAATTTGGAACCATGGCTGAAATGGATGAACTGATTGAGGAAGCCAAGAAATCTGGCATCAAAATCATATTAGATTTAGTCGTCAATCACACATCAGATGAACATCAATGGTTTATCGAATCACGCAAAAGCAAAGACAATCCGCATCGAGATTATTATATCTGGCGTGATCCAGTCAATGGTGACGTTCCTAATTCACTACGTTCGATCTTTAGTGGACCTGCTTGGGAATTTGATGAGACGACTGGTCAATATTATTTGCATCTATACAGCAAGAAACAACCTGATTTGAATTGGGAGAACGAGCGAGTCAGACAAGAAGTCTATGACATGATGAATTTTTGGATAGACAAAGGAATTGGAGGATTCCGCATGGATGTCATCGATACGATCGGCAAACTACCCGATCAAGAAATCACCAATAATGGACCTCGGCTTCACGAATACCTACAAGAAATGAATCAAGCAACCTTTGGCGATAAGGATTTGATGACGGTAGGAGAAACTTGGGGCGCAACGACAGAAATCGCGAAGCTTTATTCAGACCCGAAAAGAAATGAACTATCCATGATCTTCCAATTTGAACATATGATTTTGGACCAGCAAGCAGGCAAGGATAAATGGGATCTAAAAGCTTTAGATGTTTCTGAACTGAAACAAGTTTTGTCAAAATGGCAGACAGCGTTAGGTGATGAAGGCTGGAACAGCTTGTTTTGGAATAATCATGATTTGCCGAGAATCGTTTCACGTTGGGGGAATGATCAGGAATATCGCGTAGAAAGTGCGAAAATGTTTGCTATTTTATTGCACATGATGAAAGGGACTCCTTATATTTATCAAGGGGAAGAACTAGGCATGACAAATGCACCAATCCAGGACATCTCAGAAGCAAAAGATATCGAAACGATCAATATGTATCACGAACGTCTTGCATCTGGCTATCATAAAGAAGAGATCTTGCAGTCTATCAATGCGAAAGGTCGTGACAACGCGCGTACGCCGATGCAATGGGATGAAACAGCACATGGCGGATTTACGACAGGAACACCTTGGCTATCCGTCAATCCCAACTATCCAAGCATCAATGCGAAACAAGCAGTGGCAGATCCATCTTCGATTTTCCATACGTACAAACGCTTGATCGAGTTACGCAAACACAATGAAATCATTGTCTGGGGAGAATATGAATTGTTGGCAGAAACTCCAGATGAAGTCTTCGCATATTATCGGACACTCAATGAAGAACGTTGGTTGATCATCTGTAACTTATCTGAACAAACACATGAATTGACTGTTCCACAAGAAACAACGGAACTGATCATTGCAAACTATGACCGAGAAGTGCCTATGGGAGAAGTTGAATTACGTCCTTATGAAGCGTTTGTGGTGAAAATTGAGTGATGGATTGAGTGTCACATCTAGAAAATGGATACCACGCATATTACTTTTTGACGGCATATATGCTATCGTATGTATATGAAAAAACCAAGCAGAAGATGGTAATAGTGGATGGGTGATCTAAGCAGATCATCTATCCATTTTTTTTAGTGAAGGACTTCCTTGGAAATAGTGTCAAAGGAGATCGTGAAAGAAGCATTTTTAGGTGAGTGTTGAAGGTCAGCTTTTGGAATTTCGTTTATTCAGTTTTAAGGTTTGAAATAAAAATTAATTTTTTTTTTGTTCTAGACACCTATCCTCCTCTTTGACAAATCAACTAAATCATACTATGATATGTACGCTAACAGGAGGTGTAAAAATGGGGAAATCAATTGAACGGTCATTAGAAGAATGTCTGTTTTTCAGTGTAAAAAAACTAGATCGCATCTTAAATAAATTGGCCGATGAAGCATTCAAAAAAACTGGGCTTGCGCCAACGTATGGATTTATTTTGCTGATCCTAAAAGAAAAAAATGGGATTCCGCAAAAGGACATTGCACAAATGCTGTATTCTGCACCTTCCACAATTGCACGTTTCGTAGAAAAGTTAGAATATAAAGGCTATGTCAAAACAGTGACAGAGGGACGTCTTTCTCTCGTCTATTTAACAGATGAAGGTCGTGAATTTGTCAAAGAGATCGACAGTAGTTGGGATGAGCTTCATCAAGCCTATAAAGTTGTTTTAGGCGCTGCTGAAAGCGAACGCCTTTCACAAGAGCTGAATGAGGCGACCAATAAATTACAAAAAAAATAAAATTTTTTAAACATAACAGTTGCATGTACAACTAAACGTATGGTTAAATAAATACGAGAAAAATAAGTGACATTCGTCATATTGGAGGAAGAAGAATGGTAAAATTCAATGAATCAATCACATTTCCATCAGGTAGTGAGCTAAAAAATCGGTTGATGCTATCACCAATGACTACAGAACTTAGCTTTTTTAATGGAGTAATCACAAAAGATGAAATCGAATACTATGCACAACGATCAAAAGGATTAGGTGCAGTGATCACTGGTGCTGCCAATGTGCAAGATATCGGAAAAGGTTGGCCAGGTGAATTAAGTATTGCACACGACGAAATGATCCCTCGTTTAAGTGAATTAGCACAAGCTATCCAAGGTGAAGGTGCTAAGGCGATCGTGCAAATCTTCCATGGCGGACGTATGACGAGTCGTGCGACTTTATCCGGAGAACAAACAGTATCTGCTAGTGCTATTCCAGCAGAACGTCCAGATGCCGAAACACCTCGGGCATTAAGTGAGGAAGAAGTTAGCGAAACGATCCGAGCATTTGGAGAAGCAACACGCAGAGCAATCGAAGCCGGATTTGACGGCGTGGAATTACATGGAGCGAATACCTACTTGATCCAACAATTCTTCTCTCCTCATTCTAATCGTCGTGACGACCAATGGGGCGGAACGTTAGAGAAACGTTACCACTTTATTGAAGAATTATTGAAATCTGTCTTTCAAGCAGTTGAAACACACGCTAAGAAACCATTTATCGTTGGTTATCGTTTTTCACCAGAAGAATTTGAAACACCAGGTATCCGTTTTGAAGAAACGATTTGGTTGATGGAACAATTACGTGAAACGAAATTAGACTATCTACATGTTTCTTTGAACACGTATGACCGTGTAGCTCGCTCTGAAACGTATAATGAAAAATCAATTCTTGAATACGTCCATGAAGCGATTCAAGGAAAAATCCCGCTAGTCGGTGTCGGGAATGTCCGTAACCGTAAAGATGTCGAGTCTGTGTTAGCTCATGCTGAACTCGTGGCAGTTGGCCAACAAATGTTGGTAGATCCTGAATGGGCAGTCAAGTTATTAGAAGGTCGGGATGATGAATTTGTGACGAAACCATTTTCTGAAGCATACAAAGACTTGTATTTACCAAGTCCATTGTATAATTTCCTTGATCAACGTTATCGATCAACCATCAATATCTAAGAAAGAAGCTGAGAAAATGAAAGTTTTGATTGTTTTGACAAATGTAGAGAAATACGACAATATCGAGCGTCCAACAGGTTTATGGTTAAGTGAATTGACTCATTTTTATGATGTATTAGTCAAAAATAAGATCGATGCTGACTTTGTTAGCCCAAATGGCGGCTATGTGCCTTTGGAACCAAAAAGTATATTAGATATGGATCAAGTGGATTGGGCCTATTATCAAGATGAAGATTTTCGTAACCGTGCCTTAGGACAAACGTTACGTCCTGATGAAGTGAATCCAAAAGATTATGCAGCTATTTACTATGCGGGTGGTCACGGAACGATGTGGGACTTCCCAGGCTCAGAAAAATTAGCAGAGGTTGCTTCTGCGATTTACAAAGAGAATGGCATCGTATCAGCGGTTTGTCATGGCGTCGTAGGGCTATTGCCTGTCGTAGACGAAAATGGTCAGTCTATTTTAGCTGGACGTAAAGTGACTGGCTTCAGTAATGAAGAAGAGGAAGCGAACGGTACAACGAATAATGTACCATTCCTGACTGAAGATTCATTGAAAGAAAAAGGAGCAGATTATCAGGCAGGAAAAGCTTTTACTGAAGTGGTTCATGTAGATGGGCGTTTATTAACAGGACAAAACCCTCAATCTGCACACCTATTAGGAGAAAAAGTCGTTACTGCGTTGACGAAATAAAGCGAAGTTTGGAGAGGGGATCAATGATGGAAACACGTACCTTGAACAATAGTTTGACGATTCCTATACTTGGATTTGGGGTCTTTCAAATCTGGGATCAAGAGGAATGTGAGCAAGTCGTTTTAGAAGCGCTAAATGCTGGCTATCGGCTGATCGATACTGCGGCTGTTTATTACAATGAAGAAGCAGTTGGTCGGGCAATCAAAAAAAGTGGGATTCCCAGAGAAGAGATCACCATTACAACAAAGCTATGGGTCACTGATGCTTCTTACGAAGGTGCTTATAAAGCGTATGAGCGTTCGTTACAAAAATTAGGGGTAGACTACATTGATATTTTCTTGATCCACCAACCTTACAATGATTATTACGGCGCATGGCGTGCTATGGAAGAACTCTATGATGCAGGTAAAGTAAAGGCGATCGGAGTCTCCAATTTTTCCACTGGTCGTTTGACCGATTTGATTTTGAATCACCGCATCAAACCTGTCATCAATCAAATCGAACAACATCCGTACCGTCAACAAAAACAACAAAGAGAAACAGCCACACACTTTGACGTTGCGACGGAAGCATGGAGTCCGTTCAATCAAGGAAAAGATGGGATTTTTGATGAACCAGTTTTGAAAGAATTAGCTGAGAAATACAATAAAACTGTTCCACAGATCATCTTACGTTGGCAAACACAACTAGGGATCATCACGATCCCTAAATCTGTCCATGTGGATCGTATGAAGCAAAATATCGCCATTTTTGATTTCCAATTATCAGAAGAAGAATTGACTTTGATCGAACAGCTCGATCAAGCACCAGAGTCAACCGGACCTCGTGAACATCGAACATTAGTTGAAAATCTGCATAATATCTCGATTGATCAAGCGAATAAATAAGTATTATGTTGATGCGTTCAAAAGAGAGTGTAGGAACTCCGTTGATTTCCTTCAAATTGTTTTTTTCTACTGTGTATCTAATTTTCATAGTATACTAGGAGGCACAAAGATTGGAACAACAAGGAGAGAAAGCTGATGGATAATACAGCTCTTGCAAGATTTATTACCTCATTAGGTAGTTTAAATAATTATGGTAGCACGGTTTTACAAACGAAAAAAGCACTTGATCAAAAATCGACAAAACCGCTGAGACAAAACAAAGACGATATCGCGATTTTTACAGATGCATTAAAAGGAATCGATGTAATCAAAAAAATAGGATTCTCAACAGATGGGATCATTGCAGTAAATACACAGTTTGATTCACCATCAAATGAACAACCTGGTTTGCCCGGTCATTTGAGAAATGCTTATTACAATGAAGAGGATCGTATCGCTATTATTATCGATCAACAAAGTCAGGAAGCTTATTTGCCACCGGAGATCGTTACGCGAGTCGATATCGATCAAATCGTAGAAAGATTTAATGAGTCTAAAAAGGAAGAAAAAGATGCTTGGCGTGTCTTTGCACAATTATCAAAATTACAGGCGTTTCAAGACGGCAACAAGCGAACTGCGTTAATTGCAGCTAACTCGGCCTATGGAACATTTGAAAATGAAAATTACCTCACGCTTCCTTTCAATGATCTGGATCGAGTGGAATTTACATTGAATCTGATGCGTTATTACCAAGCAAAGACACCAACAGAGGAAGAAAAAGCGTTTGAACGTATGCTAGACACACTACCATCACCTAAAGAAAGAGAACTGGCATTACATGCACCTATTCAAGAAAATAAAAATTTTGATGCGAGTACGTATCGCATCAAAGAGCAATTGAGTAAACCAGATGTATCAAGAGAATAAAGATGAGAATAGAGACTTGTAGTGATCCAAAAGAATTGTTGGATGAACTGCAAGAGGTTGTGACAGAAGTGTTCAGCTCCGAGAAATAAGCCGAGAAACCCAAAAATTGTTCTTCAAATTTTTGGGTTTCTCGGCTTATTTCCGAAGGAGTTGCTTCTGGAACACCGTTCATTCGGTTTTAAGGTTAGAAACAAAAATGAATTTTATTTTTGTCCCACTCTCCGAACTACTTTGATTTGTATGAGTGTGATATTTATCAAATAAGGAGGGATTTCCTTGCATGATCAAAAATATTTTCATTAGTGAGTATCAAGTAACGAAGATTTTAGAAAATATTCAACTAAAACTTGAATTTCACTTTGCTTGAAAAAAGGAATTTCTAAATAAGGAACCTTGTTGTCTAAACACCACTGTCTTTTTATTTCCATATTTCTTAATATGTTTTGAAAACGTTTAGTAGTAGCACTTTTCTTGAAGTAGTGATGAACACCATGGTATTCAATAAAGTACCATTGATTATTTTGTTGAAAGGAAAGATCAATTCTTAATGGACGATTCTCGATTGTGGTAAGATTTTTGAACGTCCGCTCTCGATAATACTGAATATTTTTAGAGTTAAGTATTTGAGCAATAAGTTGTATCTGCCAGCTAGGTTGCGAGTGTGATAGTGGAAATTGTTTATACATTTTTTGTGCATTAGGATGATAAGACAAACTTACAATAAAAACTTTTTTCTTTTGATCATTGATATGAATAGAGGTATTTGTATGGATATGGATCTTATTCTGATAATGATAAGGGAGATACCAATCATAAATTTTTTTCATGATTTTTCCATTTTTTACAAAAGCAACGGTTACGATGTTGAAATTTTTCTTTGATATAAACTAGTTCATTCATAATTAATCAACTCTTTCTTATACATATATTTATGGATTTCCTTGGTAAATGGAGCTACTTCTACAATACCCTTTATACGGTTTTACGGGGAAAGAACAAACTAATGTAACAGTTCCTCATCCGATAGAATTTGTTTCTATGTAATCATATAATCGTCTTCTTCTATTTTGCTTCGGCAAAAAAGTGACTCTTGCAGAAAATAAATCGAAGTATTAGAAATCACCAGAGCAAGCTTTTGCAAGTATAAACTTTTTTAGAACCTCCCACTCCAAGAAGTTAGGTCAGTAGTGAACAGGTGAAAAAAGTGTTGAAAATTAGTCCCCAAAAACTATTAAATTTAGAAATAAGCATGTCGGCTAAATTAAAGGTTGTAAAAAGCAACAAATCATATCTTCCAAAGTAAGAGAGATAGCAAAGAAGTGGTTAAGAAAATCAGCTGCTGTTTTTTGCATCATTTCTCTTTTATGAGTATAATATAATCAAATATATGGTGATATCGAAATATTTTGAGGTTCTTTCACTCAACAGGAGGAGATAGTGTGAAAACAAAAGAGAAAGCAAAAAAAGGAAGAATACAAGTCGGAATTGATAAAGAGCTAAAAGAAAACGCAGAACAAATATTAGAAGAACTTGGTTTGAATGCGACAACAGCAATCACCATCTTATATAAACAAGTTGTATCAAGAGGTGAGTTTCCAATGGAAATAAAATTGAATGAAGAAGAAAGACAAGCAATCAAGTTGCGCCAATTAACACAAAGTATGCCTGTTACATTGCTTGATACAGATGAAAAGCTAAATGAGTGGCTAAATGAATACGAATGAAATAGTCACAGTTTATGTAGCTTACGCTGACAAAGAAGGTGGAAAGAAAAGACCTATATTGGTTATACAAGATAAAAATGACTGTATTGAATTTTTTAGTATCACTAGCCAATATGAACATAAGTCAAAAAAGATAAAACAAGTATATTTTCCTATCAAAGATTGGAAAAAGTCAGGTCTGCATAAGGCTTCTTGGATAGATGTTGGTATGCTAAGAGCAATACCTAAAGGAAATGAAAAAATAAAATACGCCAAGGTAGGTACGCTAACGAAAGAAGACGGGGCTCGATTGATTGAATTCATCAAAAATTTACAACAAAACGAGAAGTTGTAACAGAAGTGCTCAACTCCGAGAAATATGCGTGAAGCCCCGAAAATTGCTCTTCAAATTTTGGGGTTTCACGCTTATTTCTGTAGGAGCTACTTCTGGAACATCGTTTATTCGGTTTTAGGGTATACAAGGTGACTAATGTCCCAGAATTTTTTCTACTAAAGTAGCTGAGCTAGGGAATATCACAAAAGAAAGTATAATAATAAGTGAGAGGAAACACGATTGATCCAGCGCCTTCAGATGGCTATTCTTCTAGTAGAATTAACGAAAATAAATAAAAATAATTGATATAAAATAAACGAATAAAAAATAGGGTGAATATAGTTTATAATGCAAGCGTATTATATAAATATTTACATACCTATTTTTTAGAGAGGTCTCTATCTACATAAATAATCGAATAAAGAAGGAATAGCTATGGAATACGAGGTTGAAGTCAGTCAGGCAATTCGAAATGTATTTACGGCGAATCAATCAAAAAAGTATCAAGAAATAATTATCTATAAAGTACATGAGTATTTGACGCACGATTTTTATCGAATCAAACCCGTTGAGATGTCTGTAAAAGAATCGATTTATGAAATGAAAATCCATTTATGAAAGGAAAATTTCCGTATTGCTTTTAGGATAAATGAGAAAAAGGTTCAGGTTTTTTATATTAGTCAAACGTTGAAAAAAGAACGATTTGATAAAGAAGTGAATAAAATAGTTGTTCGTTCAAACAAAAAACACTGAGTGACTAAATCTATGAAAAAGGTAGAGAAATAGTAAAATGAACATGATTTATAAAAAGCAATTAAAACAATTTTTGAAAAGAAACGTTAAGTCAAAGGACTGTGTCACTTTAAAAATCCTTACCTTCAAAAAAGATCGCTCGATACGCATCACGTATGACCAAGCACGATACAGTATTGTCGAAGATGGGTTTGAAAGGAGACAGTATCAGTTTGACTCTTCAGATGAATTAAAAAAAAAGGTGATGAAACTAGCAGATATCGAATTTAAAAAGAGCCACAGGCTTTATACGCAATTAAAGAAAGAATAAAAAAGCCACCATCAGAATATAAATAAAGCAATTGGCACACTGTTTATACTCGCTGTTTCCTTTACTGATTGAAACGTTTTCTAAGAAATGATACTCTAAGGATAACAGATGAAAAAGAGGGGAATATCATATGAGGATCGTAATCGTCGGTGGCTCATTTGCGGGCATTCAGGCAGCTGTTTCATTGCGTAACGACTGTCCGGAAAGTGAGATAATCATTATTGAAAAACAAGGGCGGATAGGGTTTATCCCGAATAGTGTCAATTTGATCTTGAAAGGGGAATTCCACGAAGAAGCGCATCATTATTGGATGACAAAAGAACAGTTGGCTCAAGAACATCAAGTAGAGGTACGAACAGAAACAGAAGTGGTTGCTTTGAACAGCGATAAAAATCAAATCCAATTACAAGACGGTGAGCTGCTTCACTTTGATTATCTTGTGATTGCGACAGGCTCACATCAACGCTTCCGTTTTAGTACGCAAGAAAATGATACGATTTGGACGATCAAAGATCCTAAAACTTCGCAAGAATTCCAACAACGCATCAGTACATCGAAAAAAATCGCAGTGATCGGTGCAGGACAAGTAGGCTTGGAGTTGATTGAAGGATTAGCAAACTTAGGAAAGGAACTTCATCTATACGAAAGCCAATCGACGGTTTTATTCCGCTATTTTGATCCAGAAATGATCAAGCCACTGTATCGTGAGCTGAACGATCGAGGGATCCGATTTTTCTTAAATGAACAAGTACAAGAAATCATTGAAACAGAGCAAACAGAAATCTTCACGGAAAATAGAAGTGAAACGTATGATTTGGTTTTGTTAGCGAATTACACTCGTCCAGATAATCAATTATGGGAAGAGTCACTTCAATTGAATGACGATGGGACGATCTGGGTCAACGACTACCTTCAAACGTCACAGGAAAATATTTATGCGATCGGCGATGCGATCCAAGTGACTTATCGACCCACACAAGAAAAAATGTACGTCTCTTTAGTGAACAATGCGATCCGAACTGCGAAGATCGCTAGTAAAAATATCAGCGGGCAACTAAAGAAAGATCTAGGCACCTATCGTCCAATCGGCAATCACTGGTTTGGCCATTATTTTGGCAGTGTCGGGTTAACAGAAAGTGAAAGTATTTTTTATCCTGGCAAAATAAAAACACACTATCTAACGACTAGAGCCTCGGCGACGAATCAGGAATCGATCAACATAAAAGTATTGCTGACGGAAGATGGAAAACTGATCGGCGCGCAATGCCATAGTCAAGCTGTGATTTTCTATCTCTTAGACCGACTGACGTTAGCAGTTGAGGAAGGATGGACACTCGCAGATCTAGAAGCGCGCGAATTCTTCTTTCAACCTGAGTTTCGAGCGCCAACAGCTCTTGTAAAGGTGGTTGATCCTTTCGATGAAGATTGAGGAATTTTTAGAAAAAAAAGAACAGATTCAGATTGAACTATTACGAATGCTTGTATTAGAAGGTGGTTCTGCCTCAATCAATGAACTGCGATCTCATGTGAAATTATCAAAATCTGCCTTCGACCAGTATATTGATGACATTGAAATGATCGGTCGTATGATGAAAACGAAAATTTCTGTCCGAAAAAATGAATTCCAAGTGGTGCTTGATTTAGACGAGCAGACGAGTCTAGAAAAAATCATGCTTTTTTTAGTCCAGCAAAGTGTGAAATATCAGATCCTGACGTATTTACTTGAACATCAACAAGCTTCCAGTGTGCGCTTGGCAACAGCTTTTACGATCAGTGAATCTTCTGTTTTTAGAAAGATCAAAGAATTGAATCATCTCTTGAAAGAGTTCTCCTTGCAGATCAAGAATGGACAGATCCAAGGAGAAGAGCTACAGATCCGCTATTTTTATTATTCCTTGTTTCAATTTTTCCCAGAATCACAAAGACCGCAATATTTACAAGATACACCGGATAAACGCCCGTTGACGGTAGGATTGGCGCATGTCCTCAATACAAGTTTTTCTCCCCAATCATCGATAAAAATCGCGACATGGATCGGTATTACAAGAAAAAGACTCCTGTCAGATAAGATGAAGTTTCAAGCAACAAAAGAAAAAAAAGATTTATACCAAAATGATCAGTTGTACCAAACGATTCATCCAGTCATTTCATTGTATCTCAGCCGAACGGCCGCTGATGTCACAGCTTATGAGTCTATGCTATTTTATAGTTTTCTTGTTTCTTTTTCTGTATTGGAGGAGGAAACATTTTATCAATATGACTTGACTCGTAGTAAAAAGTTGCCAACAGCTGTTTTGGATACGTATATTCGCGAAACGATGCTATGGCATTATCGACCTAGACGACTAAAAATCAAAGAAGAAAAAACGATCGGGTATCATTTGGCACAAATCAATAATGAATTATACTTTTTTTCCGGCTATTTAACGATTTATGATCAACAACATCTACTCACGCAGCAACAGCGTATGTTGGGGGATTCATTGAGTCAATTACTTGATCGCTTGAAAACGACTACCATTGAGCAGCTGCCTATGAAAAAATTGACTGATCAAGTTCTAGATAACTTGATGAGTCAATATGCGAATATTTTGATGATGATTGATTTCTATATTGAAAAATCTGTGGTCATTGGCATCGACCTGCAATCCTTACCGATTTATCGAATCGCTTTTCAACAATTTTTGATTCGAGAACTAAAGGGGATCAGTGGGATCGTGATCGAAGAAGTCCAACCAGAAAAAAGCTATGATTTTGTGATCACCTTTAATCAGGAAAAAAAAGGACAGGAGTATTATTATCTGTCTGAATTTGCTTCAAGCTATGATATATCAAGGTTGAAGCGCAAAATTGAGCGTGACAAAAAAGCTAAAAATTAAAAAAACTGTCAAAAAAAAGGTAAATTGCTATTTTTTTGGCAGTTTCTATTCCTTAAATGGGTGTACCATAAAAGTAGTTAAAGAAAGCGTTTGCAGAAAAATGGAGGAGATCATAATGACAGAATCTACGTATATCATGGCAATTGACCAAGGGACGACAAGCTCACGAGCGATTATCTTTGATAAAAAAGGAAGACACATCGGTAGTTCGCAAAAAGAATTCACTCAATATTTTCCACGCGAAAGCTGGGTAGAGCATGATGCGAATGAAATCTGGAACTCCGTACAGTCAGTTATCGCTGGTGCATTCATTGAATCCGGTATCAAACCAACACAAATCGCAGGTATCGGTATCACGAACCAACGTGAGACGACAGTGATTTGGGAAAAAGACACAGGACGTCCGATCTATCATGCAGTGGTTTGGCAATCACGTCAATCAGCAGATATTGCCAACAAATTAAAAGAAGACGGACACCAAGAATTTTTCCATGAAAAAACTGGTTTAGTCATTGATGCGTATTTCTCTGCTACTAAGATTCGTTGGATCTTAGATCACGTAGAAGGCGCACAAGAACGAGCGGAAAAAGGCGAGTTGATGTTTGGAACGATCGATTCTTGGCTTGTTTGGAAATTGACAGATGGACAAGCGCATGTAACCGATTACTCAAATGCAAGTCGTACAATGTTGTTTAATATCCATGACTTGGATTGGGATCAAGAAATCTTAGATTTATTGAATATTCCACGAGTGATGTTGCCGAAAGTGACATCAAACTCAGAAGTTTACGGTTATACACAAGGCTATCACTTCTATGGTAGTGAAGCACCAATCTCTGGTATGGCTGGAGACCAACAAGCCGCATTATTCGGTCAGATGGCTTTTGAGCCAGGGATGGTCAAAAACACTTATGGAACTGGTTCATTTATTGTGATGAACACTGGGGAAAAACCACAATTATCTAAAAATAATTTGTTGACGACGATTGGTTACGGAATAAATGGAAAGGTTTACTATGCGTTAGAAGGAAGTATCTTTGTCGCTGGTTCCTCCATCCAATGGTTGCGTGACGGCTTACAAATGCTACAAAAAGCAAGTGATTCAGAAGATGCAGCGAAGCGTTCGATAAGTGAAGATGAAGTATATGTTGTACCTGCCTTCGTTGGGCTTGGAGCACCTTATTGGGATCAAGCAGCACGTGGCTCAATGTTTGGTCTAACACGAGGAACGACGAAAGAAGACATCATCAAAGCAACCTTGCAATCCATTGCTTATCAAGTTCGCGATATCATTGATACGATGCAAGATGATACAGGTATCAAGATCCCTGTGTTAAAAGTCGATGGTGGTGCAGCGAACAATGAATACTTGATGCAGTTCCAAACAGATATTTTGAATGTACCGATCCAACGTGCTGGTAACTTGGAAACGACAGCATTAGGCGCTGCCTTCCTTGCAGGTTTAGCAGTTGGTTATTGGAAAGATACAGATGAAATTCGTGAATTTTATGAAGCAGGCAAAATTTTCGAAGTAGAAATGCCAGAAGAGCGTAGAGAAAAACTTTACACTGGCTGGAAAAAAGCTGTGAAAGCGACTCAAGCTTTTGAGTAAAGGGAGGGAACACAAGATGTTTTCAAGAAAAACAAGACAAGCTAACATTGACCACATGAAACAAGAAGAATTAGATCTTTTGATTATCGGTGGAGGAATCACTGGTGCAGGTGTAGCGATCCAAGCAGCTGCTTCAGGTATCAAAACCGGTTTGATTGAAATGCAAGACTTTGCGGAAGGAACTTCTTCACGTTCAACCAAATTAGTACATGGCGGTATTCGCTATTTAAAAACGTTTGATGTTGAAGTAGTAGCAGACACAGTAGGTGAGCGAGCAGTAGTACAAAGTGTCGCTCCGCATATTCCTAAACCAGATCCGATGTTATTACCGATTTATGAAGGAGAAGGTGCCACAACCTTCAACATGTTCTCAGTAAAAGTTGCGATGGACTTGTACGATAAGTTAGCCAACGTGACAGGAACAAAATTTGAAAATTATACGCTAACGCCGGAAGAAGTCTTAGAGCGCGAGCCATTCTTGAAAAAAGATGGGTTAGCAGGTGCTGGAGTTTACTTGGATTTCCGTAACAATGATGCACGTTTAGTGATCGATAATATCAAAAAAGCGGCAGAAGACGGAGCGTATTTGGTCAGCAAAATGAAAGCCACTGGTTTTATCTATGATGGCGATCAAATCATCGGTGTCAAAGCTCGTGACTTGTTAAGTGATGAAGTGATTGAGATCCGAGCAAAAATCGTGATCAACACAAGCGGCCCATGGGTAGATAAGATCCGCAACTTGAATTTCAAACGGGCGATCTCACCAAAAATGCGTCCGACAAAAGGGGTACATTTAGTCGTAGATGCGAAGAAATTACCTGTGCCACAGCCAACTTACTTTGACACAGGAAAACAAGATGGCCGCATGGTCTTTGCGATCCCTCGTGAAAACAAAACGTATTTTGGAACGACAGATACTGATTATCAAGGTGATTTTACGGACCCTCAAGTGACACAAGAAGATGTGGATTACTTACTAGACGTGATCAATCATCGTTATCCAGAAGCAAACATCACTTTGGCGGATATCGAATCAAGTTGGGCAGGCTTACGTCCATTGTTGATCGGGAATGCGGGTTCTGACTACAACGGAGGAGACAACGGTTCGATTTCCGATAAAAGCTTCCGTAAAGTCGTGGATACAGTGACAGATTTCAAAGAAAACAAAGTATCCCGTGTAGAAGTGGAAGATGTATTGAATCATTTAGAAAGCAGTCGTGATGAAAAAGCACCGTCGACAGTTTCACGTGGTAGCTCATTGGAACGTGAACCAGACGGACTAGTGACTCTATCTGGTGGTAAAATCACTGATTATCGCAAAATGGCAGAAGGTGCGATGAAGTTGATCCGCCAACTATTAAAAGAAGAATATGGCGTAACAGCGAAAGAAATCGATTCGAAGACCTATTCGATCTCAGGCGGTGATTTTGATCCGACGAAACAAGAAGAAATGGTCCAAGAATATACAAAAATCGGTATGGAAGCTGGTCTGGATGAAAAAGACGCTGCATATATCGCAGACTTCTACGGAACAAATGCGAAACATATCTTTGAATTAGCAAAAGAAATGAGTCCTTATCCAGGATTGACCTTGGCTGAATCTGCACGTTTACGCTATGGATTAGAAAATGAAATGGTCTTAGCTCCAGGTGATTACTTGATTCGTCGTACGAACCATCTCTTATTTGAAAGAGATCAGTTAGATGCGATCAAACAACCGATCATTGATGCGATCGCTGCATACTTTGATTGGACAGACGAAGAAAAAGAACGGGAAACGCAACATTTAGAACAACTGATCGCTGAATCAGACTTGCGCGACCTGAAAGGAGAAAAATAAAATGAATGCAGACATGACCCAAATCATGGGGGAATTTATTGGAACAATGATTTTGATCCTTTTAGGGGACGGCGTATGTGCGGCAGTTAATCTAAATAAAAGTAAAGCGCAAGCTTCTGGCTGGATCGTCATTGCATTTGGCTGGGCAATGGCTGTAACGATGGCAGTCTTTATTTCAGGATTCATGGGACCAGCTCATTTAAATCCTGCGGTAACACTTGGAATGGCAATGACAGGCGCAATCGGTTGGAACTTAGTCTTTCCATTCATCATTGCCCAATTACTAGGTGCAATCGTTGGTGCGGTACTCGTTTGGTTATCTTACTTGCCACATTGGTCAGCAACAAAAGACCAAGGGGCAATCTTAGGAACTTTTGCGACTGGACCAGCAATCCGCAACTATCCAGCTAACTTTATCACAGAATTGATTGGCACGTTCGTGTTAGTTTTAGGATTATTAGCATTCGGTCAAACTGAATTTGCTGGTGGAACAAATGTATTTGCTGTTGGCGGATTGATTTTAGCTATCGGGCTATCATTAGGTGGATCGACAGGATATGCGATCAATCCAGCTCGTGACTTAGGTCCACGTATTGCTCATGCGATTTTACCGATCGCTAACAAAGGTGGCTCTGACTGGGGGTATTCATGGGTGCCGATTGCTGGACCAATGGTTGGTGCAATCGTCGCAGTTGGTATGTACACGTTGATGGTTTAATGAATTAGATTTTCTATATGAAAAAAAACGATTCTCATCGTTCGCTATTCGCGGACAGTTGAGAATCGTTTTTATTTTTTAGTCAAAGTAAGAAGAGAGCCAGCTACATCAAGCTTTGATAGATAGCGATGATCTCTTCCACATTCGTTTCTCTTGGATTTCCTGGAGTACAGACATCGTTGAATGCATCTTCTGCAATTTGTGCAATATCCGCTTCTTTGACACCTAATTCAGAAATCGTGGCAGGGATACCAACTTTTTTCGATAAAGCATCAATCGCTTCACACGCAGCATCACGGATATCCTCGATTGAACGAGACGCTGTATCCTTGATTTTCAACGCCTTCGCAATTTCCCGATATTTATCACCTGTAAACTCTTTATTGTATTTCATGACCGTTGGCAATAAGGCAGCACAAGCGACTCCATGGGGAATGTCATACCATGCAGACAAAGGATGCGCCATGCCATGGACAAGACCTAAGCCGACGTTTGAAAAGCCCATCCCTGCAAGGTATTGCCCCAATGCCATATCTTCCCGACCTTTTGGATCACCCGCAACGGAATCGGCCAAGCTACGACCAATGACCTCAATTGCTTTGAGGTGGAACATATCGGTCATTTCCCACGCACCTTTAGTGATCAAACCTTCGATTGCATGCGTCATCGCATCCATACCAGTTGCCGCACATAAGGCTTTCGGCATCCCCATCATCAGATCGCTATCAACAAAGGCAACGATTGGAATATCATGGGGGTCGACACAGACAAATTTACGTGAACGCTCTTTGTCTGTGATCACATAATTGATCGTGACTTCAGCCGCCGTACCAGAAGTAGTTGGAACAGCTAAAATTGGTAAACTTGGCTGTTTCGTATCTGCCACGCCTTCTAAACTACGGACATCAGAAAACGTTGGATTTGTCACGATGATCCCAATCGCTTTCGCTGTATCGATCGGTGAACCTCCGCCAATTGCCAGGATTACATCGGCTTTCGCCTCTTTTACGAAACTCACGCCGTCTTTTACATTCTCGATCGTTGGATTAGGCACGATACCATCATAGATGTCATAGGCGATTTCTGCCTCATCTAATAATGCCGTCACTTTGGTCACTATACCGATTTTGACTAATTCTTTATCAGTGATGATGACCACTTTTTTGAAATTTCTTGCTTGGATCTCTGTTGGAATAGCCGCGATTGCGCCTTTTCCATGATAGGATGTTTCATTTAAAATCATTCGGTTTGCCATTTGATTTACTCTCCTTTACGTGTATCGGTTTCAGGAATCATATATTCCGCTGGGTAACGTAGTTCTTTGAAATAGTAGATCCGATCTTGCTGATCAAATGTCCGCACGACACGGCATGGATTGCCTACTGCTAAAGAATTGGGTGGGATATCTTTCGTGACGACACTTCCGGCGCCGATAACAGCATGATCACCGATCGTTACACCAGGAAGGACAGATGTATTTGCGCCGATCCAGACATTATCGCCAATCGTCACTGCTGCCCCAAACTCTGCTTTGTACTCTTGCCGTAAAACGGGATCTAAAGCATGTCCTGCGGTGTAGATCCCCACATTTGGCGCGAGTAAGACATCTTTGCCGATCGTGATCGGCGCAACATCTAATAATGTGCAATTATTATTGGCTAAAAAATTTTCTCCGACGGTGATATTGATGCCATAATCGCAATGAAACGGTTGTTCCACAAAGAGTTCATCCCCTGTTTGTTTAAACATTTTTTTGATCAATTGCTGACGTTCTGCTAATTTTCGGGGATGGATATGATTGAACTCATAAAGCAGATCTCTCGTAGTTAAACGAAGCTGCAATAATTCTTCCTCTTGGCGATAGACCTCACCAGCAATCATTTTTTCGACAGTTGATTTCATTCGTCACCTCACGATTGCTAATCGTTCAAATAACCAGTACGTGGGACAACTCCAAACGCATCAGCAAGTAATTTCAAATTGTCATCTTCTAACGTCTGTTTGATCCCACCTTGTGCCATGACGATCGTATAGACTTGGGCAGCTTTTTCGGCTGTTTCAATCAAGCCAAACGTCTCATCCATGTCTTTCCCAGAACCATAGATCCCGTGTTGTGGCCAAACGACTAAACGTGTTTCTTTCATTTTTGCAGCAGTTGCTTCACCGATTTCATTTGAACCCGGAACTAACCATGGAATGACTGAAATACCTTCAGGGAAAACAACTAAGCACTCGGTACACATTTGCCATAAGGTACGAGTGAATTCTCGTTCAGAAAGTGGATGGCTAAAAGTCATTGCTAACAAATGTGTCGCATGGCAGTGCATGACGATGCGGTTATCTGGATCGACACTTAATCGAGCGATATGGCTCATGAAATGACTTGGTAATTCAGAAGTCGGAACAGCATCAGGTGCTAATCCCCATAAGATGTCGATCGCATGTCCGTCACCCGTCACACGAATCAAGCCAAGATTTTCTTCGGGCGCTTCTTGCATATTTTTAAAATACTTTCCAGATCCAGTCACTAAAAAATACTTTCCGGCTAATTGTTGGGCATCAAAAGCCAATGGCAGTGTCCGTAAGACTTTTGTAGGATCGATAAAAGGTAATACTTGTGCTTCTTCTAGTAAATAGGTGATATTGCCACCATTACGTTCATCCCAGCCTAGCCGGTACATATTAGTTGTCGCTTGAATCATTTCTTTTACAAAAGGAGCATGGAGCATCGCTAATTTTTTCACGAGTGAGACCTCTTTTCTTTTATTCTTATGATAGAAGGAGCGTAGCGTATTTTTATCTTGTAAATAAACAGAAGAACCTTGGGAATCCGTTGAACAGATTCGCGAAGGCTTCTGTTAGGAAGATGGAGGTGAGTGTTGTGCAAGGAGCTGACCTTCAACATTAAGCTAAAAAATCGTAAAATATGAGGAGCTATTTTTAAATTTTCTATCTTACTGTTCAGGTCAGACCGCTCCTCTTACAACCTAGATAAACGGTGTTCGAAAGCCAGCTCCTTCAATAGTAAGCCAAAACGTGAAAAAATATGAGGAGCTATTTTCTCACGTTCTGTCTTACTACTTGGAGCTTAACGGCTTTCTCACAACCTCTTACTCAATACCTCTTTCTCATATTGTAAGACTTCTTGGTACCAGTCCATACCTACTGGGACATTGTTGATTTCACAGAAGTAATTCCAAACGTCTGCGTACGGGAAGTCTTTTAATTCTTCGGTGAAGGCTATACGTTTGGTGAAGTCGAAGTTGCGTTCGGCTTCTTTTAATTCTGCGATTGGTTCAAGCATCGCTTTCAGTAATGATTTTTGTGTATTTCTCGTACCGATTGCCCAAGCGGCGATCCGGTTGATGGTAGCGTCGAAGAAATCAAGACCGATGGCTGTTTTTCCGAGTAAGTCGTTGCGAACTAACTCTTTGCCGATTTCTTGTAACTCGTCGTCCATGATCACGACATGATCTGAATCCCAGCGTACAGGGCGAGAGACGTGAAGCATGATTCCTTTAGAAAATAGGGCTAAAGAAGTCAGTTTGTTTGAGATGACTTCGGTTGGGTGGAAGTGGCCTGCATCTAGACAAATCAGTTTGTTACGTGTCAATCCATAGCCCATATAAAATTCATGTGAACCAACGGTGTAAGCTTCTGCACCAAGCCCAAATAATTTAGATTCGACAGCATCTTGTGTATATTCTTCATTGATTTCTTCTGAGAAGATCTCATCTAAAGATTCCATCAGGCGTTGGCGTGGAGACAGACGATCGATTGGATTGTCTTTCATTCCGTCAGGCATCCAGAAATTATCGATACATGTTTGACCGATTTCTTTCCCCATATACTCGGCGATTTTACGAGCGCGTTTCCCATGCTCGATCCAGTAATCTCGAACTTCTTTGTCTGGATGAGCAAGTGTCAATCCGTCTTTCATCATTGGATGAGAGAAGAAGGTTGGATTGAAATCAAGTCCTACACCTTGTTCTTTTGCCCATGCGACCCATTTCTCGAAATGTTTTGGCTCAATTTCATTCAAGTCGACTGGTTCATCTGTATCTAAGTACATGGCATGTAAGTTCAACTTGTGCTTGCCGGGGATCAATGAAAATGCTTTTTCTAAATCTTGTCGTAATTGTTCAGGCGTATGTGCGGCACCTGGGTAATTACCAGTCGCCATGATACCACCCGTCAACTCTCCATCTGGTGTTAAAAATCCTTTGACATCATCGCCTTGCCAGCAGTGCATCGAAATCTTTACTTCTGCGAGTTTTTTTAGGACGGCTTCTGTATCGACACCGATACTCGCATATTTTGCTTTGGCTTCTTCGTAACGCTCTTTGACATTCATCATGATTCAATCTCTCCTTTTATATTAAAAATTCTTTATATCTAGCTAGTGCCTGTGTCATTTCCTCTGTGTGTCGAGGGTGGAACGTGGTTAATGAAACGGAATCTCTGATTGCTTCACGTGCAAGTTGCAACGTGCCATAGCCCTTAGTAGCAATCATTTGGACCATGAGATTGCCAATAGCAGTCGCTTCATCTGGTCCTGCTTCGACTTCGATATTGCAAATATCGGCTGTCAGCTGATTGAGGAAGGTGTTGTTTGAACCCCCACCGACAATGTGTAATTTATGAAATTCTTTTCCGGTGATTCGTGCTAAGTTCTCTAGTTCGACGGCGTAGCACAAAGCCAAGTTGTCATAGATACAACGAGCCAGCTGACCAGGGGTTTGTGGAATTGTTTGGTTTGTTTCTTTACAATAATCTTGTAATTCTTGAATCATATTTTTAGGGTTCAAGAAGCGTGGATCATTGACATTGATCAACTGTTGGAAAGGCGCTTCTTGTGCGGCCATTTCTGCTAATTCAGCAAAGCTGTAGGCGCCATCTTGCAGGCGGGCTACTTCTTGGATCAACCACATCCCCATGATATTTTTTAGGAAGCGAATGGTTCCTTGGACGCCCCATTCATTTGTAAAATTAGCATCAAAAGCTTCTTTCGTGGAAATCCCTTCAGGAATCTCCACGCCCATCAATGACCAAGTGCCAGAACTGATGTATGCCCAATCTTTGCCAGTTGCTGGTGTGCCGACGACTGCTGAAGCTGTGTCGTGAGATGCAATCGTGATAAAAGTGGCTTTTGGCAGATCATATTTAGGAAATTGTTCTGTTTGCAATTCTCCTAGAATCTGTCCTGGTTCTGTGATCCGCGGGAAAAGCGTATCATCGATACCTAAAACGGCTAAAATATCGGGGTCCCATTTCCGCGTTTTTAAGTTCAGGAGCTGCATGGTCGAAGCATTTGTTTTTTCAGTGACCGCTTTTCCTGTGAACAGATAGCCGAGTAAATCGGGCATCAATAATAAGCGATGGACATTTGCTAACGTTTCCTTTTCTTCAACGAGTAATTGGAAAACTGTATTGAATGGTTGTAGTTGGATGCCTGTTTTTTGATAGAGTTTGTCTAGTGGCATCTTTTGGTCAAAGTGCGCAATTGCTTCTTTCGTGCGGTCGTCCCGATAGCTCGTCGGTGCTTCGAGCAAATTGCCATCAGCATCTAATAAGCCATAGTCAACGCCCCAAGTATCGATCCCTACATAACATTCGGTGATTCCTTGTTGCTTGGCTTTTTCAAATCCTTTTAAGATTTCTGTGACTAAATGTGTCAATGGCCATTTTGCGACACCATCGACTTTTTCAAATCCATTTTTGAAGCGATGGACTTCCTGTAACTCAAAATTGCCTAATTCGTTCAGATTGGCATGGATCAAGCGACCGCTAGAAGCGCCAATATCGATTGCAAGATAATTCATCAACATTCCTCCAGTTTATTTTTGTCTAAATCATTGAAAGCTAGGCTTCATTTGGGAGCGGATCCTTTTTAAAAGCAAGGAGAAGAAAAAGAATACCTAACCCGGTCATCAAAATACAGCCATTGATAAAGATATTTTGTAAGGCATCCGAACCGATACCAAATGTTTCCAATAATTGATGACCATACGGCGAAACAAAATTGCCGATATTTGCTAAAACGAGAATAAAAGAAGTGGTACTTGCTTTTGCTGACTGTGGCACTAAACGAGTGGCATCGTTGAAGATGTAAGGAACAAATAAGGCAAATGCGATACCATTGAGTGCTGCCCCTATACCGATCATCCATAAATGATTGGCTGTCAAGATGAGGAACAAGCTTGCTGCCATGATGAAAAAAGAAATGGGTAATGTCCAACGCTTCAATCCTTTGTAAATCAAACCGAATAAGAAGCCAGCGACCATATTTGCGATCTGCATAAAGGAAAGAAGTGTGCCTGCATCTGATTCTGTTCCGAGATTTTCAGTCACGATGAACGTAGAAAGTTTGACGACAACGATCATATAGAAAATGCAGAGAAAGAAAATCAAAATGCCATACATGACGGTAGTAGGTCGAAGTGTGCCTTTTGCTGCTGTTTCTTTTTCAGAACTAGTAGTTTCTTTTTTCTTTGACGGTTCGGGTACAAAAGCCATAAATAAGAAGATGATCGGGATGGTGATCAAGTAAACTAAGAATGCTTTTTGCCAGCCAAAAGTAAGAAGACGTCCGGCAGTAAAGGTCATGACCGCAGCTCCGAGACCTTGAAAAGCGGATTGGAAACCAATCAATGTGGCGGCTTCTTCGCCTTCAAAAAACTCACTGATCATACTAACTGCCAACGAATTGAATAGACCAAATCCAGCGCCTAATGCTGCGCGAGAAATCATCAATAAGTAAAAATTGGCTGTGAAGACAGGCAATACGCCAGCAACGCCAGCGAGCAGTAATCCGAGCAAGACTGTTTTCTTTTGTCCAATGCTTTTTGCGATCAAACTACTTAAAGCAATAAAAATCACGACGGTCAGTTGAGGGATCGTCATCAGTAGTTCGACAGAAGAAGCGGATTGGTCATTGAAGTAGCCCAACATCATCGGTAAAGCGGAAGCAATCGCGGTATTTGACGTTAAGACTAAGGAAATGGACAACAGCGACAGTTTCATCAACCAGGTCTTTCTCATAGCTTGTTCCTCCAGATGAAGATGTATTTGTTGCACTCATCATATCTTGTAACCCTTTTCACAACAATGTCAGTATGTTACTATATTGGTGTCAAATTTACATATAGAGGGGGAGGAATATGAATCCATACGTGCAAAAAATCTTTATGCCGTTTACCGCAGAAGAGTTAGAGCAACAAAAGACAGGACAATGGATCAAGGAATTTGAAGGAGAAAATTTAGACGAACAAGACCAACAATTTAAATTAGACGACCACCATCTTTTCCAAGAAAACAATATTTTGATTCGACAACATCGACGCTTCGCTCATTATCCACTACATTCTCACCATTTTTTAGAATTCAATTATATGTATTCCGGTACTTCCGAACAGATCGTCAACGATTTGCCTATCACGTTGAAAGAAGGACAATTATTACTTTTAGATACGAATAGCCGCCATGAATTATTGCCTTTAGGTGAAAAAGATATCTTGCTGAATTTCTTATTCAAGACGAATGATATCAACATCAATCTTCTTAAAAAAATCGATAATCGGAGCGGGGGCTTGACCTATAATTTTTTAATGAACGCAATCTTAGAACCCGGCTATAACGAAACCCATCTATTGCTACATTTAGCAAAAGAACCTGAGATCCAACTCACACTGGATCAAATGATTTTAGAATATTTTTCCCAAAAGCATTTAGGCAATGAAATCATGAATGCTTTTTCTCAAGTGTTATTTTTACAGCTTTCTAGGGTGTATCATTCGCAATTAGCAAAAATCTATAAAAAAGATGGACAAAGCAATTTGATGATCAAGATTTTGCAACGAATCGAGAGCCAATATCAAACATTGAACCTCAAAGAATTAGCAGAAGAATTAGGCTATAACCCAAATTATTTGTCTAATCTGATCAAGCAACAGACCGGTAAATCTTTTAAACAACTGATCACAAATCAACGGTTACACGAAGCGCATGATCTGATTCTATCTACACGTTTTTCAATCGAAGAAATTGCGACCAGTGTCGGTTTTTCCAATAAGACTCATTTTTACAAAAAGTATCGAGAATACTTTGGTGACACACCGATTGCCGTTCGGAAACGTCGTTGAATATCATATATACATAAAAAGCCAACTGCGAAACACTGATAAAGCGTGAATCGCAGTTGGCTTTTTTTATTTGTTAAAAGTGATTTATTTCAACTTAGCTAAAGCAGCGGTTGGTACTTGGCTCTCATCGATCGATGTTGGTCCAGAGGTCACTCGTTTTTGACTCACTTCCGCTTTGACAAAGCTGTTTGGTTCTAATGGCGTTGGATTTTCTGAGGCAACCGTATAAGGTAATTTGATCGTTTTGCCATCTTTAGTGACAAAGGTCAATTCATAGTCGTAGGCTTTCCAATTCCACATCTTCTCTCCGCTATCACTCAACGCATCGGTCAATGGTGGTACTGTTTCTGGGACTTTTGCATAGGCCACTTGGCTGTTGTAGGTTTGATCATAATATTGATAACCTTTGTAACCACCAAATAATAACAATAAGAGAGCAATTGCTCCAATCATTTTTTTCATCTCATACACCCTTTTCTGTTGATTGATCTATCCAGATTATCGCTGATTGCTTCCTCGTTTGAAAAGCGAAAAAAGTGACAGTTTTGAAATATCACTAAAAAGTTCGGTTGTTATTTATTGGGCGTTCATTTGACAATCTGGCAAACGCTTGCTATAGTAAAAAGGAAAAATAAATAAAACCTAGATGAACGAGGTATTTTGATGAGTGTAGCAGGTATTTAATCGAGTAAGTTGAATAGCCAATAAAGCAGTAGGCTTATTTGGTGTGCTTATAGATGATACCTGTCTGAAACAATTTCCTGTAATCAAATCAAGGGGAGGACATGTCTTATTTAAGCTGTGTCCTGCCCTTTTATTCTATTTTTAGGTCTTTATTTATTTTGGAGATAGGTATCTCTTCAAGAAAAGGAGAGAATATGAATCATACAATCGAACAATTACAATTTGAACAAATCAGAAAAGAAGTGATTTCTCGAGCAATCGGCGATCACACAAAAAAACGTCTGGCAGAGATGTCCATACCGACCAATCTGCAGACGGTAGAAACAAGGCAAACAGAAACAAAAGAAGCCCGTACGATCCTAGAGAGCAATCAGCATGTGCCATTTATGGGGCTGACGCGAATTGCTGCATTGACGGATCAAGTAAAAAAAGGGTTCATACTAACACCGGCTGAATTGATTGAATACGCTGATTTTTTGCGAAGCAGTCGAATGATCACACGTTTTTTTGAAAAAAATCAATATCAGACCCCGTTACTCTATGCTTATAGCAAGTATCTACCAGATCTACAATCTGTCGAGGAACTGATTTACGAGCAAATCAAAAACCAACAAGTCGCAGACGAAGCATCAAAAAATCTGCGTAAAGTACGTAAACAGATCCAAACGATCGAAAAAGAGATCCAAGATCGTTTAACGAAGTTCTTACGTCATCCATCGAATAAAGAGATGATCCAAGAAAGAATGATCGTTCAAAAGGGTGAACATGCGACGATCCCAATCAAAGCGAGTTATAAAAATAAAGTAGCCGGAACGATCATCGAGCAATCGAATAAAGGAACGACGGTGTTTATCGAACCAACCGCAGTTGCCAAAGCAAGCGCGCAACATCAATTACTAAAAGCAGAAGCAATTGCTGAAGAATACCAAATTTTAGCTAGTTTGACTGGTGCTTTAGCTGAAAATGAACAAGCGATCGACCAAATCATTGATACAGTCACTGTTTTAGATATCATTTTCGCGCGTGGAAAATACAGCCGAGAAATCAATGGCATCACACCGATCGTCAACAAATCAGAGCGCATCCACCTGAAACAGGCGAGACATCCATTGTTGTCAGAAAAGGCTGTTCCCTTAGATTTTGATTTAGGAGCAGATTATCGCGGATTGGTGATCACTGGCGCTAATGCTGGCGGGAAAACCGTTGTTTTGAAAACTGTTGGATTACTGACGTTGATGGCGATGTTTGGCTTACAAGTACCAGCCAAAAACGGTACTGAGCTTGCTGTGTTCGATGAAGTATTCGTTGATGTAGGCGATCAACAAGATCTAGCAAATGCGTTAAGTACTTTTTCAGGACATATGCAAAATGTCGCGCAGATTTTGAACAAAGTGGGTAGAAACACGTTGGTCCTGCTTGATGAGATCGGAAGTGGGACAGAGCCGACTGAAGGGGCGGCTTTAGCGATTGCGATCATGTCCGCCATGTATGAAAAAGGTGCGTTAATGGTCGCAACGACTCATTATGGTGAAATCAAAGAGTTTGCTGAAAAGCATGAAGACTTTGTCCCCGCAGCGATGGCCTTTGACCGTGAAGCCTTACAACCGAAATACCAATTACAAGTAGGGAAAACAGGGGAGAGCCAAGCGTTGTGGATCGCTAAAAAAATGAAGATGTCTGAGACCTTGATCCAGCAAGCGCAGCAGTATCTTACAACGAAAAATTATTCAATCGAAAAACGATTATTCAAACAGAAAAAGAAAAATCAAGAAGCGCCAAAAGAGGAGAAAGTCTTATTTTCAAAAGGCGATCGAGTATATGCAACACAATTCCAAAAAGAAGCGCTAGTCTTTGAAGATACCGGTGAAGATACGATCGTGATTTTTATCGATAAGCAAAAAGAAACGGTCCTGCGACAACGTGTCGTTTTGAAAATGAGCGCAGAAGAGTTGTATCCTGTGGGGTATGAGATCGATCATTTGTTTACAGAATTCAAAGACAGAAAATGGCAACGAGACATCGATCGCGGCTCAAAAAAAGCGCAGAAAAAGTTATTGAAAGAAGCACGTCAGCGTCAGGCTGAACGAAATGATACGCTGGATAAAAAGTAAATCGTCTATTTAGATCGTTGAATGAACATGATCGGACAGTCACATATAGGGAATTAATTGGTTCATGATAGAAAATAAGGTAAAATAGATGAAATGACATGATGGGAGTTGTTAAGTAATGAATGGAGCATCTGATTGGCGAAAAGAGATTCGCACAATTCCGAATATCCTATCGATTATAAGAATTCTTTTATTGCCCTTTTATTTGTATTTTATGAGCAAGCAATCCTTCTATTTGGCTGGATCGATCATCATTTTTTCAGGAGTTACTGACTTTTTAGATGGCTTTATTGCACGAAGATTTGATCAGGTCACTGAACTGGGAAAAGTGCTTGATCCAATCGGTGATAAACTGACACAATTAGTGCTGATCATCTCAATGGCATGGGAACGACCTTATATCTGGCTGGTTCTAGTATTGTTTATTGTGAAAGAAGCGTTTATGTTGATTGCGGGAATCGTCGGGTTGCGCAAACAGATCAAATTGGATGGAGCAAAGTGGTATGGTAAATGGGCAACAGCGGTGATTTACATTGGAATAATCCTGCTGTTACTTTTCCCGAATATTCCTGAAGGATGGGTCATGGTGATATTTGGGCTCATTACGTACTTCTTGGCTCAGTCCTTTGTGTTGTATGCCTTGGAATATCGTAAAATGCTAAAGCGTAAGTGATGTATTGAAGTTACTGATGGCGCATCATTATTTGCGGTCGGAACAAACTCAAAGTAAAAGAATAGACAGAAAATCAATCGAGGTCGAAACTGACTAAGATTGATTTTTTTGTTTGATTCCAGTAGGAAACGGCGAAATTAGTTGAAAACTAGGTACTGAGATATCCAAGCATAGATGTAGCTAGGTTTCAAGAGCGAATATTTCAAGGAGTTAGGCAATATGTGGAGTTGAATTTAGACAGATAAGATTATATGATTTTGTTGTAATCTATTTGAGGAATAGGTAGTTTACAAGGTAAGTTCTCAAAACAAACGATCGCACGTACATAGGTTAAGTTTTACGATAAAAGAAAAAATTTAGAAAGGACGGTGACTGATGGAACTAACTGATATTCAATCGAGTGAGGAATACTTAAAACATTATCGGGAATTTACGGAAAAAAGTTTTTCGACTGATTATCCACTGCTAAATTCTTTTTATAAGGAACTACATACTCGTTTTTTAACTGTCGCGTCAAAAAAAGGCAGTCCCATATTTGACCAATTACGCGAATTGTTAGTGATCGATGCCCAGTTACAGATACTTTATGAAATGGCAGAATATATAGAAATGCTGAAATTTGAAATGAATGAAGAAAAAATCATCGAAATGATCAAGAACGACAGCCAATCTTATTATAGAGAACGAGTAGGCCTAACGAAAAAAGATCCGATTCCACGTGGTTTGATTTATCTGAGTGAAAAATAAAAATCAATTTTACTTATATGATTCGAGGTATTCAGGTCTACGTAGATCCGACATAGCTCCAATGCATAGCATCAGCGATTGTTTTCGACCTAATCTTGTGATGATCACCAGATATTCTGAGATAGATTCAACGACAAATAGGAGGTTATGACAGAAGTTCTTAGCCCCGAAAGAAGCATGAAACCCGAAAATTGTTCTTCAAATTTTGGAGTTTCATGCTTCTTTTTGAAGGAACTGCTTCTGTCTTTCTCCCTTTTTGTCATATGAATCGCTTGTTTTTTAGCAGTAATGAAAGCGATGATCACTACCGCCAAATAATCGTTGGCTCTTCAGGCTGCACGAGTCTCTCGCTTTCTGATAAGAGGAAATCTACCGCAGAGGCGCCAATTTTTTGAGGAGCGAAGTCAATGGTCGAAAACGATAAGATCTCACTATAAGGTAGATTTCCTTCGCCAATGATCGTGAAATCTTTTTTATGGATGAAGCCGGCTTGTTTCATGCCAAAAATAACTCCGGCCGCCGTGTCATCACCATTGACATAGATCACCTCGGGAATAGAGGATCTAGCAGAAATTTCTGCTGCTAATGCTCGCCCGTCTTCATAGTTTTCGATCGTAGTGAAGTAATGTTCGCCTTCGATTGCTTTGCCAAAATAAGCTTCATAAGCAGCCAATTTATTTTTGGTTGTCTGGCTTTGGTCAGCGCTGCGTTTCGTGGTAAACATGACCTTAGAGATTCCACGAGTATGCAAAGTGGAAAATAATTGATCATAGGCTTTTTTTCGGTCTGGATAAATCATCGTTAGTTCTTCATTGTCCATTTCTTCAGTAGAGACGATTTTCCCTTTGAAGCGAAGCGGTTCGAGTAAATGATCATTTTTTGTTCGTGAGGTCAGTATGAGTCCGTCGATCATTTTTTGCTCTAGGAGTGTGTAATAATTGCTTTCTGTTTCTTCTTCGTAATAAGTAGGGAGTAATAATACTTGATACCCTTTACTTTTTGCCTGATACAAAATACTGTCCACTAGTTGACTATAGCAAGAACTATTGTAAGGTAAGGTGACTCCTAAAGTAAACGTTTCTCCTTTACTTAGCTTGACAGCATTGCCGTTCACTACATATTTTGTGTCTTCAATGACAGTTTGGACTTTTTTTCTCAACTCACTGGATACGTAGCGGTCATTGTTGAGTACTCTTGAAACAGTTGATTTGGATACGCCAGATATTTTTGCGATTTCTCGAATAGTAACGATGGGGATTTCCCTCCTTTTTTCTCTTGACTTGGGACGCGTCCCAGTAGGTATACTTGGTTTGAAAGGTGGTAATAAAATGTCAATCAAAATGATAGCAGTAGATATGGATGGAACATTTTTGAATGATCAAAAAAAATACAATGAACCTCGATTCAATCGACTTTTTCAACAATTACAAGAGAAAGGCATACGATTTGTTGTAGCAAGTGGCAATCAGTACTTTCAGTTGCGTTCTTTCTTCCCTGAGCTTTATAAAAGTATAGCATTCGTAGCCGAAAATGGGGCAAATATTTTAATTGGTGAAGACCATGTGTACAACGCAGAACTAAGTCACGAAAAGATCGTGCAGACGTTAGACGTGTTGGAGGAATTAGCGCCAATGAACTTGATTTTATGTGGAAAACAGAGTGCATATATCTCAAATACGGTGTCTGAAGAATTATTTGAACGTGCAAGTTTTTACTACCCGCAGCTAGAAAAAGTAGCGGATTTATATGCGTTGACTCAAGAGAAAGATACGATCTTCAAGTTTGCTTTATCATTTGATGAGCAGGAAGCCGCAGAAAAACTATCAGCCTTGAAACAGTCTTTAGGTGAGGGCTTGATACCAGTTTCTAGTGGTCATGGAGATATCGATTTGATTATTCCTGGTGTCCATAAATTAAATGGGTTGCAGTTGTTAGGGGAAAAATGGGGGATCCTTGATGATGAGATCGCGACGTTTGGTGATAGTGGGAATGACATTGAAATGATCCAACAAATCAAACACAGCTTTGCCATGGAAAATGGACAACCAAAGATCAAAGAAGCAGCTTCAACGATTATTGGTTCAAATAATACAGAAGCTGTTCTTGATACGATCCAAGCAATCATAGAGGAAAGCTAAAAAATATTCTGTTAGTCTACTGGACTACAAGAAATAAGCACCACAAACCGAAATAGGTTTCTATTTTGGTTTGTGGTGCTTGTTTCTTGGAAGTACGTGGTTATTTTTTGATAATCATATTGATGGCTTGTTCCATTTTTTTTGCTTGTTCGTCGGCGCTGTTTTCTGGATGTTCCAAACAATTTTTTAAATTTTCAGCAACGATCATTCCCATCACGCGATCGATGCTAGAGCGAACAGCGCTTAATTGAGTAATGATATCGATACATTCTTTTTCGTCGTCAATCATTTTTTGTATTCCACGAATTTGTCCTTCCGTACGTTTTAAACGATTTAGGATTGTCTTATTATCAATAGTCATCATGGACCTCCAACTTAGTTTTTTTAAATAATACCCTATATAGGTATCATTTGCAAATATAGACTGTTTTTTATTTTTGGATAAAAATTAAATAGTTGACAATCCAGGTTTTTTCGTGTTGAATATACCCCGTAAGGTATTTACGAGGTGGGAAAAGGAGAATATTTAATATGGCATTATTTCAATTTGGTCAATCAGTGACAACGAAGGATTTACAAGAAAAATTAAACGGGGACATTCAACTGGTGGATGTGCGATCGCCAGAAGAATACCGGGGAGGGCATATCAAACAAGCGAAAAATGTTCCTTTATATCGAATTACTAGCTATAAAGGTAATAAACAAGACCCAGTGTATGTGATTTGTCAGTCAGGAATCCGCAGTAAACAAGCGGCAAAAGAATTGAAAGAACTTGGGTATCAGGTAATCAATGTCCGTGGTGGAATGAATCAATGGCTTGGACAAAGAGTTGGAGGGAAATAAGATGAAATATGTGATCGTTGGCGGTGTCGCCGGTGGGATGTCTGCGGCTACTCGGTTAAGACGTTTGCAAGAAGATGCAGAAATCATTGTTTTTGAAAAAGGTTCGTATGTTTCTTTTGCTAACTGTGGTCTTCCGTATTATCTTTCTGGGGAAATCAGCGAAAGAGAAAACTTATTGATCCAAACCCCCGAAAGTTTAGCTGCACGCTTTCGCTTAGATGTACGCGTGGAACATGAAGTGACAGCGATTTTTCCAGAAACAAAAGAAATAGAAGTTTCTCATGGAGGAAAATCTCATAGAGAATCGTATGACGCTCTTTTGCTTTCTCCAGGAGCTAAACCTTTTATTCCAGAAATCACAGGTTTATCTGAAGCAAGAAATGTCTTTACTGTGAGAAATGTTCCAGATGTTGATGCCATCATGCAAAAATTAAAGGAACACCCCCGTAAAGCAGTAGTTGTCGGTGCAGGTTTTATTGGGATCGAAGTTGCAGAAAACTTAAAAAAACGTGGCCTTGAGGTAACGATCGTGGAACGTACACCACAAGTCGTACCGACGCTGGATGAAGAGATGGCTTGTTTTATACAAAAAGAACTAGAACGTAATGATGTTCAGGTTTTGACTGATTGTTCCGTTACTCGTTTTGAAGAACAAGGAAATGTGCTTCGTTTAGCAAACGGTGAAAGTTTAGCATCCGATTTGACGATTCTTTCAGTCGGTGTTCAACCGGAGAGTCGTTTGGCTGAAATGGCTGGCTTGAAACTAGGATTACGTGGGGGCATCGTCGTAAATGAGCATTATCAAACGAGTGACCCTGACATCTATGCAGTAGGCGATGCGATTCTCGTAAAACATCAAATCACGAACGAACCTGCATTGATCTCATTAGCTTCGCCTGCAAATCGTCAAGGCAGACAAGTCGCTGATAATATGGCTGGGCATCCAAGGATCAATCAAGGAAGCCTTGGGACTGCGATTGTTCGAGCATTTGATCAAACCGCTTCATCAACCGGAATCAATGAGCGCCAAGCAAGAGCAGCAGGTTTATCGTTTCAAGTAGTTCATGCTTCAGGGAAAGACCATGCTGGTTATTATCCTGATGCGACGGACTTGTTGTTAAAATTGGTCTTCAATCCACAAACTGGGGAGATTTATGGTGCCCAAGGAATCGGTCAAAAAGGTGTAGATAAACGAATCGATATTCTTGCTACAGCTATTAAAGGGCATTTGACGGTCTTCGATCTTCCGGAATTAGAATTATCTTATGCGCCACCTTTTGGTTCAGCGAAAGATCCAGTGAATATGTTAGGGTATATCGCGATGAACGTCATCGAAGGATTGAGTGAGATGGTGCAGTGGCATGAGTTACCAACTGAACTAGCGCAAGGTAAACAATTACTTGATGTTCGAAATAAAGAAGAGTGGCAAAAAGGGTATTTCCCAGAGGCAGTTCATATTCCTTTATCAGAACTACGTCATCGTTTAGGCGAGTTGGACAAAGCGCAAGAATATATTGTTAGCTGCCATAGTGGGTTGCGTAGCTATTTAGCAGAAAGAATCTTGAAACAAAATGGTTTCACTGTAAAAAATCTAGATGGTGCCTTTTATCTATACCAAGCAATCCGGCCAGAAGAATTAAGTTATCCTCAAGCATAGCATTTTTTTGGTAGCCTATCTGTCCTATTCACATTTATTAGACAAATCAAGTCAATTGTTTATAGGCCGTTCCTTTGTTTTTTTCTATAATAAACAATTAGTGAAAGCGAAAGGAGAAGGCAGGTATGCACAAAACAAAAGTATTTTTAACTGTGTTAGTTGCCAGTAGTTTTTGCCTCTGTCAGGAGGTACGTGCAGAAGAAAGTCCTCAAGTGGCAGAAACGAGTGAGTCACAGGATGTCGCTAATCAGTCCCTAAGCTCGACAGAAGCATCTCTTGCGGAAACTGAGCCGGAAGCTTCATCCGAGGAAAGAAGTCGTTTGGCGGATTTGGAACAACATCGTAAAGAAGTCGAAGAGACATTGGATCAAGCAAAGAAACAGTTGCTCGAAAGACAAGAGGAAATCGATCAAGTAATACAGGATCTAGCGACACAAGCAGAGAATGATCGTGATCAATTGAAAGAAAAATTAGCTGAAAGTCGCGCAAAAGCGGAAGCGGCGAAACAGAAAATCGAGACAGCTACCCAAAAAGCAAACGAAGTGCAGACCGAGTTGCAAGATTTAGCAACCGCTACTGTTACTTCATTGGATCAAACGCAGGCGGATATTCGAGCTGCAAGTGCGGAAATCCATGAAAAAGCAACAGAAGCTCAAGAGGCAATGGCTGATTTTGAAACGAGAAAAGCAGATATATCTGCCAGTATCCAACGAATCAAGTCGACCTTGAGTTCTGCTGGGGAACGGTCGGTTCAGGCGGGAACTGTTGCTGAAACGCAAACCAAAGAAGTGGAACAACAATCTGCAAAGACATTACCTAAAACGAATGATCGGCAGATAGGTTATTTGCCTCTAGTAGGAAGTATGTTGCTTCTTGTTGCTTTTGTCGGTGCAGTTTATAAAAAAGAGTTTGAGTAAATGTAGTGGCCCTAAAAGTTAGACTAAAAATCTAATTTTTAGGGGGATTCCATAAATCTCGAACTCTTTTTTATATTTAATTATTTGATAGAGTTTATATTTAATTATTGGTCTATATCATAAATGTAGGTTTGGAAATAAGTTTACATATGTTTGTTCGTTGTTTGCGCTAGTTTTATTTGATTTTTAGTGGGTGTGAATTTCTTCTTCCTATTTTTGTTCATAAATGGTATACTCGTTTTGTTGTTTTTTTAGATATTTTCTAGAAAATTTTCAAAAATAAGAAAAGCTTTTTTAAGCAAGAAATAGGAGTGGGAGAATGAAAGCATATATGCAACGAATGGGTCGATCATTGATGTTACCGGTAGCTGTGTTGCCAGCAGCTTCTTTACTTGTTGGGATTGCCAACTGGTTAGTAGGGGTAGGTATCAGTAATGTAGGAACGACTTTCTTGATGAATGCGGGATTGGCGATTCTTAACCACCTTGCCTTATTATTTGCGGTGGGTTTGGCATTAGGTATGTCAAAAGATAAAGACGGTTCAGCTGCTTTGGCGGGATTGGTCGCTTACTTGATACCACAAACTGTTTTATCTGCAGATTCAGTACAAGGTTTATTACAGTTAGGAGATATAACTGAAGTCAATCCAGCTTTCAATACAATGGACAACAATGTATTTGTAGGGATCGTCGCCGGTCTAGTAGCTGCTGCGATGTATAACCGATTTAGTCAAGTGAAACTACCGATGGCTTTATCATTTTTTAGTGGCAAACGATTAGTGCCGATCATGTCGGCTTTAAGTATGTTAGTGATTTCTGTTGTTTTATTATTTATTTGGCCGAGTGTTTACGATGTGCTTGTTTCCTTCGGTCGAGGAATCTCGCAATTAGGTTTTGTTGGTGCGGGCCTTTATGGGTTCTTTAACCGTTTGTTGATTCCAACAGGCTTGCATCATGCGTTGAACTCTGTTTTTTGGTTTGATGTGGCAGGAATCAATGATATCGGTAATTTTTTAGCAGGCCAACAAGCTTTAGATAGTGGCACAGCAGTGATTGGTCAAACAGGTATGTATCAAGCGGGCTTTTTCCCAGTCATGATGTTTGGTTTACCTGCTGGAGCATTCGCTATCTACCAAAGTGCGCGCCCAGAAAAGAAAAAACAAGTTGCTTCCTTGATGCTTGCTGCGGGTTTTGCCGCATTCTTCACAGGCGTGACTGAACCTTTAGAATTTTCATTTATGTTTGTCGCATGGCCATTATATGTCATCCATGCCATTTTTACGGGTATCTCATTAGCAATCAGTGCCTTTTTCCATTGGACAGCTGGCTTTGCTTTTAGTGCCGGTTTTGTCGATTACTTTTTGTCATTGAAGAATCCAGTCGCTAACCAGCCACTGATGTTGATCCTTCAAGGGATAGTTTTTGCACTGATCTATTACTTTGGTTTCCGCTTTGCAATCAGTAAGTTCAACTTGATGACGCCTGGAAGAGAAGCCTCTCTTGGAGAAGAAACGCCAGATTTAGCTCCTAGTGAAAATGACTTTACTCATCTAGCAAGTAAGATTTATGAAGGTTTAGGCGGTAGTGAAAATGTTGCCGTCATCGATAACTGTACGACACGATTGAGGTTACAAGTCCAAGATACAGGAATGATCGATGCAGATAAAATCAAACAGACAGGTGTCCCTGGGATGAAAATCATCGATAAAACCAACGTTCAAGTGATCGTTGGCACACAAGTACAATTTGTCGCAGATGAAATGCTACGCTTGCAACAGGGGCAAATAACACCAGTGTCTAAGAAAAAAGAAGAACCAGTAGAAGTAAAGGAGCTTCTTGATCAAGAGGTAGTGATCTATGCACCATCCAAAGGGGAAATAGTACCAATCACTGAAGTGGCTGATCCAGTATTTTCCGAAAAAATGATGGGGGATGGCTACGCAGTGATTCCGCAAACAGCCGAAGTATTCACCCCGGTTGCTGGTACGATCATCAATATTTTTTCAACCAAACATGCGGTTGGCATCAAGACAGAAAATGGCACAGAAGTCTTGTTGCATATGGGAATCAATACTGTTGAGCTGAAAGGTGAGCCATTTACGCTATTTATCAATGAAGGGCAAAAAGTAGCACGAGGACAATTGATTGCTGTAGTCGATTTGGAAATGTTAGAAAAAGCAGGTAAAAAATCAGATATCCTTGTCGTATTCACTAATAGTCAAGAAATAGATAAGTTGCAACTAGACAAACGTTCAGCAGTCCAAGCAAATGAAGTAGTTGGACAAATAGTAAAAAAAACGAATGAACAATAAAGAGTGATGACAAAAGTCGTCCGCAAAAAAGCCGAGAGACCCGAAAGCGATGTTTCAAATTTTGGGTTTCACGGCTTATTTTCTTGAAAAATCACTTTTTTGACACTGTTTGTTCGACGTTGAAAGAGCGAGTGCGTGAATACGTTAGATCAATTTAACAGCAGTTCCGCTACATGTGACCATCAACATACCATTGTCGCTACCTAATACTTCATAATCCATTTTCATACCGATGATAGCATCTGCACCTAAATCTTCCGCTCGGCGCGCCATTTCTGCAAGAGCTTCTTCTCGAGCAACTAATAATTCATCTTCATAACTTTTTGAACGTCCACCAAAGACATTGCGAAATCCCGCACCGATGTCTTTTAAAACGTTGATCCCTGTGATAACTTCACCAAAAACAATCCCTTGATACGCCTCGATTGGGCGGTGCTCCACACTACCTGTTGTTGTAATGATCATTTTGATCACTCCTTTCTTTTAAGCAAAGTATAGCAAAGTTACAATTGAAATAGTACTTTTAGCTGTGACTATAATAAAAAAACTGATGTTGCTCATATCGCTTTATTTCATTAACCGATAAGAATGCGCTATACTAAAACTAGAACGAAAGAAACCCCTTACAAAAAAACATATCGATGTTGCAAAGGAGGAATACGAGTTGAAGAAAAGTATTTTACTGCTTTCACATAGCAAAAAAGTAACAGATGGCATCAAAGAAATGATTGAACAGATGCAACGATCCGAGGAAGTGGCCATTTATTCTCTAGGTGGGATCGAAGATGATCAAATCGGTTCTGATCCAACTAAGATCGTTGAGGCAATCAATCAATCGCCAGATTCTGATGCCTATTTAGTGTTTGCTGATATCGGAAGTGCGGTTTTGAATGCCGAATTAGCGAAAGATCTGCTTGAAGAAGCACAACAAGAAAAATATCGACTCGTCGACGCACCTTTTGTTGAAGGCGCTTTTGCCGCAGCAATCACTGCTGGAAATACAGACGATATCGAACAAATCATTCAAGAAGCACAACAATCTGGTAAGAAAGGGTGGGAATAGTATGAAGAAAATCATGAATGAACCTGGAATGATCGTAGAGGAAATGTTAGAGGGGATCGTGAAAAGCTATCCTGAGCTGGTCCATCGTGTCGAAGACTCACGTGTCATTGCGAAAAACCAAGAGCAAAAACAAGTAGGGCTTATTTCTGGTGGAGGAAGTGGTCATGAGCCTGCTCATGCTGGTTTTGTTGGCGAAGGCATGCTAAGTGCGGCGATTTTAGGGGACGTGTTTACTTCTCCTACCCCCGATCAAATCCACACAGCGATCAAAGCAGCAGATCAAGGCGAAGGCGTCTTGATGGTCGTTAAAAACTATACTGGCGATATTTTGAATTTTGATATGGCGAAAGATCTGGCAGAAATGGACGATATCGCAGTGGAACAAGTAGTTGTTGACGATGATATCGCAGTAGAAAATAGCACGTACACCGCTGGAAAACGAGGTGTAGCCGGTACGATCCTTGTGCATAAGATTCTAGGCGATGCAGCTAGAAATGGCGCTTCATTGTCTGAATTGAAAGAATTAGGCGATCAAGTCGTTGCGACAATCAAAACGATTGGCGTGGCGCTAAAAGCGGCAACAGTTCCAGAAGTTGGTAAACCTGGATTTGAATTGGCAGAAGATGAGATCGAATATGGTGTTGGGATCCATGGTGAACCAGGCTATCGTCGAGAAAAGCTGCAACCTTCAAAAGAACTAGCGAAAGAATTAGTAACGAAGATCCTAAGTGATTATACAGAAAAGCCGAAAGAAGTCGGCGTATTAGTCAATGGAATGGGCGGAACACCGTTGATGGAACAGTTTGTGTTCATCAATGATGTGTTGGGCTTATTAGAAGAAGCGGAAGTATCTGTGACTTTCAAAAAAGTCGGTGATTTGATGACTTCCTTAGATATGCAAGGATTGTCACTGACACTGATCGATTTAACGGCCACAAATTGGCAAACTGCGTTAACTAGTGATGTACAAACAATCTCTTGGTAAAGGGTGGATAAACATGAAACTGACGGTAAAAGAAATTCAAGCATGGCTTGATCGTTTTTCAGAAGAAATCAAAGAAAATAAAGCTTATTTGAGTGATTTGGACACGCCGATCGGTGATGGCGATCACGGAAATAATATGGCAAGAGGCGTAACTGCTTATGAAGAAGCTTTCCAAAAAGAGCAACCTGAAACGATCAGCGACACGTTCAAGACGTTTTCGATGACGATGATCTCAAAAGTTGGCGGTGCTTCTGGTCCGTTGTATGGAACAGCATTCATGAACTTGATGAAAGCAACAAAAGGATTAGAAAGTATCGACTCGCAAGAACAATTAGGGGAACTCATTCTTGAAGGAGCTAACGGAATCAAAACAAGAGGGAAAGCGGAGCAAGAAGATAAAACGATGTTAGATGTTTGGTTTCCTGTAGCAGAGGCACTAAAATCAGGGAATCTAACGAAAGAGATAATCGAACAAGCAAAAGCACACACCGAGGGATTGATCGCGAAAAAGGGACGTGCCTCATACTTGGGTGAACGTTCAGTCGGTCATATTGATCCGGGTGCGGCTTCTAGTGCAATCTTGTTTACTGCACTATTAGAGGTAATGGATTAACGAGATATAATTACTAGAAACAAGAGAATGGGACAGAAAACATAACACGTCTCTGTTAATAAAAATCGCCTTCAAAGCTTGAAAAATAGTTTTGAAGGTGATTTTTTTCAGTATTGTGATGATTCCTTTTCTCCTGTGGTGTCAAAGAAAGAAAGCAACATTAACGGAATCAAATACAAGTCAGTCAATAATGATTTCAGAAAATGTAACGACTGGAACAAATGGAGAACCCGAAAATCTGTGTGTCATGGTATTAGCATTTGGAAATAAATGTTTTAAAAATTAACACAATTAGGCAGAAGTCACCTATCCTCTCTAGTTGGAAGATGGATGCCGTTCGGTCTGAGGGTGATCATTGGTCACTCGAAAGCCGTCAAAATAAATGTTATAATTACAGTGATGTTGAGTATGGTGCTGCAATTCCGCTGTGAAGGTGTTTGATTTAAAGAGAGTGAGTTAGCACCACAAGCAAAACTGTAAGGCTTGAAGCCATCTGTTACGATGCACATGTAACAATGATCATGATTAGAGTAAAAAAATGACATAGGCTAAAGCGAACGTCATACTCAGGAGTAAAAGAAAATTCGCCTAAATAAAAAAATATATGCTAGTAACATGTACCTTAGAA
This sequence comes from Enterococcus sp. DIV2371, assembly GCF_050498525.1. NCBI lineage: Bacteria > Bacillati > Bacillota > Bacilli > Lactobacillales > Enterococcaceae > Enterococcus > Enterococcus sp. DIV2371. Next base: position 463,312 of record NZ_JBIPAJ010000001.1, read on the forward strand.
AGAGAGTAAGAGGTGAGAAAATGACGTACAATTTTTATGATGAGTATTCTATCGCACGTAATCAATTCCATAACCAACAATTCCCTTCAGAATACTTAGATGATATTTTAGTACGACTCGCTTATCATTCAAGTGCTATTGAAGGAAACACCATATCGTTACCACAGACTGTTTCTATCATTTTGTATAATACGGTTCCAGAAAGAACTTCACTACGAGAGTTGTATGAGATTGAGAACCATAGAGGTGCTTTTGCGTTAATGCTTGAAAAAGTACAAGAAAAAGAAAAGTTATCAGTATCTTTGATCAAGGATATCCATGAACGGTTGATGGATAAACTGATTGTTGATCGTGGTCGATTCAAATCGAATGAAAATGCAATATTAGGTGCAGATTTTAACACAGCTTCACCGCAGGAAACGCCGTTGTTAATGCAACAACTTGTTGATAATCTGAATTATCGTTTAGATACTGCAACGACCGAAGGTGAACAACTTGAAGCAATTTTAGATTCTCACATCCAGTTTGAACGTATACACCCATTTAGTGATGGGAATGGTCGCGCCGGCCGATTAATCATGAATTATTCTTTACTAAAAGAGGGATTTCCGCCTTTAGTGATTCAAACGGAAGATAAGGGCCAATATTTGGAGTTATTAGCTGAACAAAACGTTAAAGGGTTAACGAAGTATGCCTTTGAACAAATGGCTAAGGAAGAAAAACGACAAGAACAATTCATTGCAAAAGAAAAAGTACAAGATCACGACTTAGAGTAATAAAATTTGAATAGGAAAGAGTGTGCTCTTTCTAAGAGGTTACTTCTGCTCCCACCGTTTATTCGGTTTTGAAGTATACGTCAAAAGTGAATTTTACTTTTGTCTCAGCTGCTCTTTTTATCTTTATGGGAGGAAAAATTCACTAGAATGTTCGATACAAAAAGATCGCCTTCAAAACTAATTTTTACGTTTTGAAGGCGATTTTTAGCAGAGACCATTTATGGATTATGTCCGATCCTCTGATTGTTAAACTAGTTGCTGATACCTAAATATTCCCAGTGCCGCCACCTATTCCTGGACGGTTGATTTCATTCACGACGGACACCGTTACCGTTTTTTCAACTCTTGGATCTTCTGTTACACCAAAAGTCACAGCGAAATTGCCGGTTTTGTTTGCTTCGATCGTGGAATGTTTCACGTAGACATTCGCTTTTTGACCAAGGATAGTAGTCGCAGTTGCGCCAGTTGCTTGGATCAACGATGAGTCATCCGTTTCACCCAACTGAACAGTAGCATCGAATGCTTGTAGGAAAAACATGGAAGGAACATAATTGTCAGAAGTGACTGTAATATTAACAGTTTTAGTAACTAATGTTGAGTCACCTTTTAGACCGAAAGTAACCGTATAATTTCCTGGTTCAAATTTGATCGTGGAATATTTGATTTCTACAGGCAAGGGATTCCCTAAAATATCAGTTGCCTTGGCGTTTGTCATGCTGATCAGGGATTGTTGGTCTAGTTGGTCGATCGAGACAGTAGCGTCAGAGGCGTAAACAAAGTAAAGATTTTCTTCCTCCTCGCCTTTATTGTCTGTCACGGTGACTTGGATCGTTTTACGGATTTTTGGTTCTTCTTTGATTCCTAAAACGATTTGATACGTACCGGGGGTATTGCTCACTACATTTGATTTCTTGATAACAACGTCTACTGGATATCCGGAAGATGTCGTTGCTTGAGCTTTTGCTGCTTGAAGAATCGACGCTTCGTCTGTGTTCTCGACAGGAACAGTTGCGTCTTCAGCAGTTAATTGATAAATACCGTAACTCGGGCAATCTTCAAGAGTGTCGCCTACTGTGACAGTGATTACTTTTTCTACTGAAGAGATGTTCGTCGTGCCGATCGTCACTCGGTAGATACCAGGACGATCTTGTACATTACTTGTTTTGATGATTGGCGTGATCTCTACGCCAATCGAATTGGTGATCCGTGCATGAGAGGCGATTAAAATCTGTTCGTTAGATGTTTCACCTACTGCTAATTCAACATTAGATGCACTGATTGCATAAGCTCCGATAAAATCTGTGTCGCTAACTGTTGGCTGCATTTGTACAGCACCGACAGGTTGAGAGACACCCAAGCAAGAGATTGCACACAAAAAAACACCAGCGGATAATGCGGTTTTCAAAACAATGGATTTCATTTTTTTACCTTCTTTCTAAAAAATAATTGTATAACAAGTACAATATAACAGCTGTTCGAGTTATCGACGAAACGATAATTATAGAATTAAAGAAAAAGTGGCACCTACAGAAAAATCGCTGCTTAGCAATGCAGACAGAAATAATGGAACATTCATCCCTGGTGCGAGGATCAAGTATTTTATCCATTCAACAAGTATGCTCATATCTCATTTTTTTTAGTTTGAAAAATCAAAAAATTTTTTGGTTGACAAAAAAAACAGTGCGTTCTAAGATAATAGGTAGATGAATAAAGAATTAGACGATGAATAAAACGAAGTAGTGATTAAAGCCAATGTTTCAGAAAACTAGTGGTTGCTGCGAACTAGTACATGCTTTAACGCGAATTACATTTTAGGAGTCTATGGCTTGATGCCACGCGACAGCGTTAAATGTTTGAGAGATATGTTTTGGAAGCAAACATATAATTTGGGTGGTACCGCGAATTTTCGTCCCTTGACTGATTAGTCAAGGGACTTTTTTTATTCAATCAAACAACGAGCAGATCTTCTGCTTTGATAAAAAATTATGGAGGGTGATTCGATGAATATTATTGATGAATTAACGTGGCGTGATGCCATTAACCAACAAACGAACGAAGAAAGACTTCGTGAACTTGTTGAAGAAAAGAGTATTTCCCTTTATTGCGGGGTTGATCCAACAGGCGATTCGATGCACATTGGTCATTTGATCCCATTTATGATGATGAAAAGATTCCAATTAGCAGGACATCATCCATATATCTTGATCGGTGGGGGAACTGGAACCATCGGTGACCCAAGTGGCCGTACGAGCGAACGTGTGTTACAAACGATGGAACAAGTACAGCATAATGTAGATGCTTTATCGAACCAAATGCGTAAATTGTTTGGGAAAGATGCAAATATCACATTCGTAAATAACTATGACTGGTTATCAAATATCTCTTTACTGGAATTTTTAAGAGACTACGGAAAAAACTTCAACATCAATACGATGTTAGCAAAAGATATCGTAGCAAGTCGTTTGGAAGTCGGTATTTCGTTCACAGAATTTACTTACCAAATCTTGCAATCGATCGACTTCTTACACTTGCACAGAACGTACGACGTGCAGTTACAGATCGGTGGAGCTGACCAATGGGGGAACATCACTGCTGGTTTAGATTTGATCCGTAAATTGGAAGGACCAGAAGCAGAAGCCTTTGGATTGACGATCCCATTGATGCTAAAAGCGGATGGCACGAAGTTTGGGAAAACTGCCGGCGGTGCGATCTGGCTAGATCCTGAAAAAACATCACCTTACGAATTCTATCAATTCTGGTTGAACCAAGATGATCGTGATGTTGTAAAATACTTGAAATTCTTCACTTTCTTATCACAAGAAGAAATCAATGAATTAGCGAAAAAAGTGGAGACAGAACCTGAGAAACGTGAGGCACAACGCCGTTTAGCCGAAGAAGTGACACGTTTTGTCCACAGCGAAGAAGATTTGCAAGAAGCGCAAAAAATCACAGCTGCATTATTCTCTGGAAATATCAAAGAACTAAACGCTTCAGAAATCGAACAAGGCTTTGGAAACATGCCGAATGTCGAGATTTCAAGTACCCCTGAAAATATCGTGGAACTGCTTGTTTCCACAAAAATCGAGCCATCAAAACGTCAAGCACGTGAAGATGTATCGAACGGAGCTATAAGTATTAACGGTGATCGCGTAACCGATTTAAATTTTGTCATTGATCCAGCTACAGAATTTGATGGTAAATTCGTAGTGATCAGAAAAGGGAAAAAACGCTACTTTTTGGCCAAAGTAGTTGATTAGAATTTAGTAATTTTTTGCCTTGTAAAAGGTCTATTCCATTACAAAATTCCAATTTTTGAAACTTATCCTAATAGTTACGCCGATTGTCGTTAATACAATCAAAAGGAGAGAATTTACATTTGTAAATTCCCTCCTTTTTTTAATTTTTATCAATTGTACCAACAATTCAAACAATTAAAAACATTAAAATGAAATGAGGAAAATAGGAAAAATGATATTTACAGAAATAAAAAACAGGTGTAACCTAAGCCTCGACAAAATTTAAATAATTATTTTTAGGAGGGTTTCTTCATGAAATCAAATGTAAATGATTTAAATTTAAATGCACTATTCATTGGAGACAAAGCAGAGAATGGCCAAATCTATAAAGCTTTGTTAAATGAATTAGTGGACGAACACTTAGGATGGCGTCAAAATTATATGCCGCAAGATATGCCAATCATTACGCCGGAAGAAAAAAGCAGTGAAAGCTTCGCTCACACGATCAACAAAACAAAAGACGTGTTAGCAGAAATCTCTACGCGGATGCGTACGCACTCTGTCCCATGGCATAATGCAGGACGTTATTGGGGACATATGAACTCTGAAACATTGATGCCATCATTATTGGCTTATAATTTTGCGATGTTATGGAACGGAAATAATGTCGCTTATGAATCTTCTCCAGCAACGAGTCAAATGGAAGAAGAAGTAGGAATGGAATTTGCTACATTGATGGGGTACAAAAATGGCTGGGGACACATCGTCGCAGATGGTTCATTAGCTAACTTGGAAGGTCTATGGTATGCACGTAACATCAAATCATTGCCACTTGCGATGAAAGAAGTGACACCTGAATTGGTTTCCGGAAAAACAGACTGGGAATTGATGAATCTTTCAACGCGTGAAATCATCGATCTATTAGACCAAGTGCCAGAAAAAATCGATGAGATCAAAGCACATTCTGCACGCAGTGGGAAACATCTGCAACAATTAGGTAAATGGTTAGTACCACAAACAAAACACTACTCTTGGTTGAAAGCAGCAGACATCATTGGTGTCGGTCTAGATCAAGTGATCCCAGTGCCTGTCGATCACAACTACCGCATGGATATCAATGAACTCGAAGCGATCATTCGTGAATTGGCTGCTGAACAAACACCAGTTTTAGGTGTCGTTGGTGTCGTTGGTTCTACCGAAGAAGGTGCAATCGATGAAATCGACAAAATCGTTGAATTACGTCGCGCACTAGAAAAAGAAGGTATTTATTTCTACCTACACGTAGATGCAGCTTACGGTGGTTACGGACGTGCGATCTTCCTTGATGAAAACAATGAATTCATTCCATTTGATCAATTGAAAGAAGTACACGCAAAACATCATGTCTTCACAGAAAATAAAGACTATCTTTTAAAAGAAGTGCATCATGCGTATCAAGCAATTGAAGAAGCAGAATCAGTAACGATTGATCCACATAAAATGGGCTATGTTCCTTACTCTGCTGGAGGAATCGTAATCAAAGACATTCGTATGCGCGATGTGATCTCTTACTTTGCAACGTATGTATTTGAAAAAGGAGCAGATATCCCAGCATTACTTGGTGCTTATATCTTAGAAGGATCAAAAGCTGGAGCAACTGCCGCAAGTGTTTGGGCAGCACATCATGTACTACCATTGAATGTGACTGGTTACGGTAAATTGATGGGGGCATCGATCGAAGGTGCACATCGTTTCTTCAATTTCTTGAATAATTTAACATTCAAAGTGGGTGATAAAGAAATTGAGGTTCATCCATTGACTTATCCAGATTTCAATATGGTCGATTATGTATTCAAAGAAAAAGGCAATGATGATCTGGTAGCAATGAATCAATTGAACCATGATGTGTATGATTATTCTTCTTATGTCAAAGGAAGCATCTATGGCAATGAATTCTTGACCTCTCATACAGACTTTGCGATTCCAGATTATGGCAATAGCCCATTACAATTTGTAAAACAATTAGGATTTACAGAAGAAGAATGGGAACGCGCTGGAAAAGTCACAGTCTTACGTGCTAGTGTCATGACGCCATATATGAATAAAGCAGAACATTTTGAAGAATATGCAGAAAAAATCAAAGCAGCGCTTCAAAGTAAACTAGAAAAAATCTATGCAGATCAGTTAGTGGCAAACGAAACAAAATAAACGTAAATCTTTGGATGAGTGAGGAGAAAGGGAATCGAACGAGCGCTCATCTCTCGTTCAAAAAGAACGAAGGATGAGTCTCCTCTCTCAACTCATTTATTTCATGCTGGAGTGCCTTTGAAGCTTGATGATCCAAGCAAAAATACTCAAAGCACAAGTTGTCCGTACGTTTGCTTTTATTTGCTATTAATGAAAAAGTTTCAAAGACACGCCTATTTAATCATTAATAAGGAGAGTGTCAAAATTGAGTAAAGCTCAAGTAAGTAAAATGGGGCTAGGAACATTCATTGGTTTGACTATGGCGCTATGTGCCACTGTTCGTAGTATCCCAACGTTGTCAGCTGTTGGTTGGACATTGATTTTTTACACTATTTTTGCCGTCTTGTTTTTTGCTGGACCTATTTCAATGATTTCTGGTGAATTATCAACGATGCTTCCACAAGAAGGAGGCCCACAACTTTGGGTCAAAACAGCACTAGGTAGTAAATGGGGATTTGTCGTTGCTTGGTTACTATGGGTGCAAATGTTCCCGGGAATGGTAATGGTCGCTTCTACCTTAGGGCCATTATTAGGAAATACATTCGGAAATGCATCTCTTGGAAACAATCACTACTTTGTTTTAGGCTGTATCTTGGTCATCTACTGGATCATCACATTGCTCAATTTGAAGTTTGACATGGCGAAAGTCGGCGGGAACATTGGTGTTTGGCTAGGGGTATATATTCCTGTTGTGATCATGTTTGTTTTGGGGATCTTAGCGTTTTTCAAAGTGGGACTTGTTTCAAATGGCTATCTAGGAGATTTCTCATGGTCAAAAGCATTGCCTGATCTACAACACAGTGACTCGTTGAAATATTTGGCAGGGATCACATTTATCTTTGTAGGGATCGAAATGAGTTCAGTGTATATGCCTCGTTTGAAAGATGCAACGAAGAACTATACTAAAGGGGTCTTCATTGCATTGATCGGACTTGTCTTATTGAATGTCATCAACGCTTTGTTTGTCGCAAATGTCGTACCAGAAGGAACGATGGAATTGGCAAATATCACACAACCAGTATTGATCTATTGTGATATTTTAGGATTGCCAACGATCATTGGTAATATCTTCAGCTTTATGGTCTTTATTGGTGTTCTTTTACAATTATCTGCTTGGGTAACTGGACCTTCGAAAACAATCATCCAAGTGGCTCGTGAAGGGTTCTTACCACCAAAATTTGGTTTCCATAAAGAAAACGAATATGGTGTTTCGAGAAATGTTGTATTGACACAATCAGTAGTTATCTCACTCTTTGCATTGCTATATGGCATAATGGATGATGTAAGTGCGGTCTTTCTTACATTAACAAATGCAACAACCGTGATTTATTGCATTGTTTATTTCTTGATTGCCGTATCATTATTAAAAATGAGAAGTAGCCATCCAGAATTGGCACGTCCTTATCGAATCGGTAAAAAAGGAAATGGCTTTGCTTGGCTTGTTAGCTGTATGTTGATGCTGGCAATCATCGCTGTTGTTGTTTCAACATTAGGAACTTCAACATTAGCGGATGCATTGCTTGTTGGGGCCATTGCGATCGTGATGTTCGTTATTCCGTTGATCATCAATCGCGTGAAGAAAGCAACCTGGTTGACTGAAGTTGAAACAGACTTAAAAGAATAACAGGAAAAACGATCTCTTAGAGAATATAAAACAACACCTATGAAGAACTTTTTTCTTCGTAGGTGTTGTTTTTCTTAAAAAATCAAGAGCAAAAAATAGAGACGTCTCAACTTTTGGCTAAGTAGACGTGTTCTAATGCTCTATTTTTGTTTGATCTTCCTAGGAATGAATGACCTATTTTTCTTTCAATGGAACAACGGTTTCTCGTTTGATCAAACGATGGGGGATCACTAAGCGTACGCCATTGCTCACTTCTTCGTGGATCAGTTCTTGTAATTTTTGCATTGCGACTCGCCCTAACTCAGAGATATCGATGTCGATACTCGTTAAATAAGGGTGCATCAAAGTAGAGAAAATCGAGTTGTTGAAGCTGATCATCGAAAGGGTTTCCGGGATGACATAGCCATACATTTGAGCGAGTTGCATCGTGCGCAGCGCGAAAATATCATCGATGACAACTAATGCTGTCGCTTCCGTATTTTTCAAAATCGAATCAAACGCCAAGTAATCTTCGGCTTGTTCCAAAGTGACACTTGGCTGGGCATTCAATCCCGCTAACATCATGGCTTTTTGATACCCGAAATAGCGTTCAAAGTATAAACTTTCGTGGGTGGTATTAGTCACGAAAAGAATGTTTTTATGACCATTATCAATCAAGAATTCAGTTGCTTGTTTCCCTAACAATTGATTGTCATTGTCAATGTAGATGATTTCGTTCTCATGGTGATACGGTTGTCCGATCAGCGTGAACGGAATCTGTTGTTCATAAAGATAATCGATGACTGGGTCTTCGCTATCCGAATAAACAAGGATAAAGCCATCGACTTGTTTTTGCAAATGCATTCGCTGAACGTTCTCTAACAAGAGGTCGAAACTTTTGGCTGTAGCGATAGCTGTTGTCACGCCGTGATGACGAGCTTCTTCGTTGATTGCTTCCATGATCTCAAGATAAAACGGGTTGCCAAGACGCTCTTTTGAATCGAGTGGTGGAAGAATGACACCTACAGCGCTTGATATACGTTTACCAAGATTTCTCGCCGTGATATTTGGCACATATCCTAGCTCATCCATGATTTTTCGTACTTTCTTTTTCGTTGTTTCAGAAATGCTTGGATGATCGTTGATCACGCGAGAAACAGTCGATGTCGCTACACCTGCTTTTTTTGCAACATCTTTCACTGTAATTGACATAAATTAAATCACCTTTCTTTTTTCATCGTTCATCGTCTTGGTTGGCTTCTTAAAATCAAATAAAGCAAAAATGGTCAAGTGAATGTACTGAATTCATAAGTTGTTTGGCTGATACGTTCTTGTCCAGGACGTAGTGTGATCGAGCCAAACGCCGGAAAGTGAACGATATCTGGTATTTCTTGTGGTTCGATGGCTAAACCAAAATTAGAGTGCATCTTTTTGCCATTGATTTGTAGCTCTTCATCGAATCCAGTTGTAGAAAATAATACCATACTTTTGTTCGTAGTTGCTATATTCATTTGGCGACCGGAAGTTTCTTCTGATAATGTTAAACTATTTTTTGTTAGTTTCGGTGAATTCAATAAAAAGACATCATCAAGCCCCGTAGGATACTTAGACAAAATTTCCGTTAAGGGATTCGATTTATGGAAATCGATGGGTAAGTCCTCTTTAGCGATTGTTTCTCCTGTAGGTAAGTTATCATGATCAAGAAGTAACAGGCTATCTAATTGGATTTGAAGTTGATGCGTATCAATATCTCGCTTTCCGTTACCTGATAGATTGAAATAGGCGTGATTTGTAGGATTACAAATCGTTTCAACGACGCTATTCGCCTTAGTGATCATCACTAATTTGTTACCCTCTAACTGATAAGTGACAGTAGCGGTGATTGGTCCTGGATAACCCGAGGAAGTGTCTTTTAAATAAAAGACGACACCAACTGCTTGAGGTGATTTGAATACTTCTACCTCCCAATATTGAAAGGACCAACCGTTTGTTCCGCCATGGATATGATGATGCCCATTATTTTTTTCTAGTTGATGCGTTTCCCATTCGCCATTTCTGATCCTACCTGCCACTGGACCAACAGTTGCACCAAAAAAACTTTGATCGGATAAAACATCTTGGAGATTGTCGTAAGAGAGTAAGACATTTTCCTTGAGACCATTCCTGTCGGGTGTGAACACTTGGTGTAAACGAGCACCATAATTGAGAAGAACGACTTCTAGCTCGTCGTTCTTCAATGTGATTTTTTTTAGGTTTGTTTGTTTGATGGGGAGAACAGAGATGCTTGGTTCAGACATCTTTACGCCAAACTTGTTGCAGATAGTCGAGTGTTAACGCAGACGTATCAGCGACGATCGGAATTTCCTCCCCAAGATCTTCCTTGCGCCCAACGCCTACAGGATAGGCACCGCTTGCGATGATTGCTTGGATGCCTGCTTTTGCATCTTCGATACCTACACACTCAGTAGCAGCTAAGCCGATTTCTTTTGCTGCTAATAAAAAGATATCAGGGGCGGGTTTGCCACTTGCTACTTTGCCAGGGTCGGCAATTGCATCAAAGTAGTCAGTCAACTGCATTTTATTCAGCAACAATGGGCCGTTTTTGCTTGCGGAAGCTAAGGCGATCTTGATGCCCGCTTCTTTTAATTCCGTTAATAAGGAAACGATACCCGGAAATACGTCTGATGGTGTGATTTCTTGGATCATTTCTAGATAGTACTCATTTTTGCGTTTAGCTAAATCAGCGAATTCTTCGTTTGAGAAATCATTTTCTTTCTTACCATAGGCAAGAAGTAACGTCAATGAATCTTCCCGGCTAACGCCTTTCAATTGTTCGTTGAAGTTGCGGTCGATTGAAACCCCGATTTCTTCACCAAGTTTTTTCCAAGCGCGATAATGGAACTCTGCTGTGTCGGTGATGACACCATCTAAATCGAATAGAACACCCTTAAACATGTGCATCTTCCTTTCTTAATGGGATCGTCAATTGATCAGTCAACGCTTGTTTTTGTCCGTAAACACTTAATTCTAGTGCTTCACCATTTAGTAATGTGAAGGTTACTTGTTCGTCAGAAACAGCAACAAAAATCAAACGACCACGATAGTTGATATGGAAAGAATAGGCGTTCCATGTGTTTGGTAAAAAAGGAGCAAAAGATAATTCGCCATGGGCAGTTTTCATTTGAGCAAAGCCTTGGACGATTGCTAACCAGCTACCTGTCATCGAAGTGATGTGCAAGCCATCTTCCGTGTCGTTATTATAGTTATCCAAATCTAAACGAGCAGTACGTTGATACATTTCAACTGCTTTTTCTTCCAAACCAAGTTCAGCAGCTAAAATCGCATGGATACTTGGGGAAAGGGAAGACTCATGGACAGTCATTGGCTCATAGAAATCAAAGTTTCGTCGTTTTTCCTCTGTTGTAAATTCTTCATTGAAGAAGTAGATGCCTTGTAAAACATCCGCTTGTTTAATAAAGCAAGAACGCAAGATTTTATCCCAAGACCATTTTTGATTCAATGGCAATTCGCTGAGCGGTAAATCCGAAACCGGCATCAAATCTTTATCTAGGAATGTATCATGTTGAACAAAAATACCTTGCTCTTCGTCAACAGGGTAGTACATATTCTCAACGATATCTGCCCATTGATCTAATTCTTCTTCAGTGATCTCGATCGTTGCTTCTTCTCTATAAGCTAAATAGTTTTCTCGTGTATAACGGAGGACCCAAGCAGCAATCGTATTCGTATACCAGTTATTATTGATGTTGTTTTCGTATTCATTTGGACCAGTCACGCCGTGGATCATATATTTGTTTTGGCGTTTTGAGTAATGGACACGATCTGCCCAGAAACGAGCGATTTCAGCCAATACTTCAAGCCCTTCTTTTTTCAGATAAGACGTGTCGCCAGTATAATTTGTATAGTTGTAAATCGCATAAGCAATTGCACCGTTCCGGTGGATTTCTTCAAAGGTGATTTCCCACTCATTGTGGCATTCGACACCAGTAAAGGTCACCATTGGATAAAGGGCACCTTTTAATCCTTGTTGTTGGGCATTATGAATAGCTTGTGGCAATTGATTATGACGGTATTTCAATAAATTTTTCGTCACTTCTGGGTCAGCTAATGCAAGATAAAGTGGCACGGCATAAGCTTCTGTATCCCAATAAGTGGCACCGCCGTATTTTTCACCAGTAAAGCCTTTTGGTCCAATATTCAAGCGCTCATCTTCACCATAATAAGTAGAGAATAATTGGAAAAGGTTGAAACGAATCCCTTGTTGCGCTTCGTCATCACCCTCAATGACTACATCCGCTAATTCCCAACGTTTTGCCCAAGCGGCAGTTTGTTCTTCTTTGGCTGCGTCGTAATGGGTAGCCAACTGTTTGAATTCTTCTAGAAGTGTTGAGGCTTGTTGTGCTTCAGGGATATCACGACTTGTCAAAATCACGACTTCTTTGTCCATGACGATCGGTTCATTTAGCGTTAGGTCAAATGAGAAGACGCCTTGTAACGCTAATGTCTTTTCTTCAAATACAGGTGTCGTTTCTTCACCGTTAATCAAATGACGCATGCCAGCAGTGACAGTGAATTGTTCAATATCAAAAGCGTTAGGAATCGTTTTGGTTGTCAAATAACCGATTGAATCTTTTGTGCTGCGGTCGATTTGATTCCAGAAATGTTCATCGTAGTTACTATCTTCATTTTGAACATTCCCATCAAGTTTAGAAACAAATTTTACATTGCCAGTGCCGGCAAGTAGTTCTACAGTTACACGGATATAAGCTACTTCGTTTTTGACGATACTCAAGAAACGCTCAAATGAGAACCGAACTTTATTCGTTGCTGTGGTGATCGTAAAATGACGAGATAAGACCCCGTTTTTCATATCTAATTCCCAATGAAAATCCTCTGGATCAAGAGAAGCTAAATCAATCAGTTGGTCGTTGATGTAAATGTCCATCGCAATAAAGTTGACAGCGTTGATCACTTTTCCGAAGTATTCAGGATAGCCGTTTTTCCACCAACCAACACGAGTTTTGTCGGGATACCAGATGCCCGCTAAATAGGTACCTTGATGATGATCGCCAGAGTACGTTTCTTCAAAATTCCCACGCATCCCCATGTAGCCGTTTCCAATACTTGTCAAGGACTCTTGCAAACGTAAATTTTCTTTATCTAATGTTGTCGTACTGATTTTCCAAGGATCGATTTGGAATAAGCGTTTGATTTGTTTCATGATTCTCCTCCTAAATATTTCATTTCTTAGGTTTATAATAAACGCAACCGGTTGCGTTAGTCAATAGCAAAGTGAGAAATCGAGAATCTTTTTGTTGAGAAATGACTAGCAAGAAAAAAATATCGTGAATATATTATTATTGATAAAGGGTATATACTATATTGTAGAGTTTTTATTTTTCAAAAGAAAAAACAAATAAAATAAAAATAAAGCATTTACAAAAAAAGAAATTACCTCTATAATACGGATTAACGAAACCGATTGCGTAAAGGAGAGATAGAAATTGAAAAAATTATTTAGTTTTGAGTTTTGGCAGAAATTTGGAAAGGCTTTAATGGTCGTTGTCGCAGTGATGCCAGCTGCTGGTTTGATGATCAGTATCGGGAAATCGATCCCATTGATCAACCCGGATATGGCAGCGCTTGTTACTACGGGTGGCGTTCTTGAAAGTATTGGTTGGGCAATTATTGGAAACTTACATTTATTATTTGCGTTAGCAATAGGTGGTAGCTGGGCGAAAGAACGTGCAGGCGGAGCATTTGCTGCCGGTATTTCATTTGTTTTGATCAATCGGATCACAGGTGCGATTTTTGGTGTGACAACAGAGATGTTAGCAAACGAAGATGCGTTCACACATACGTTATTCGGCACACGGATCATGGTCAAAGGATTCTTTACGAGTGTACTAGAAGCGCCTGCATTGAATATGGGGGTATTCGTAGGGATCATCGCCGGTTTTGTCGGTGCGATGGCGTATAACAAATACTATAACTACCGTAAATTGCCAGATGCACTTTCTTTCTTTAACGGCAAACGCTTTGTTCCTTTTGTAGTGATTCTATGGTCAACGATCGTTGCACTAATTTTGGCAGCAGTTTGGCCAGCAATCCAAGCAGGAATCAACAATTTCGGTTTATGGATCGCACAGTCACAAGATAGTGCGCCAATTTTAGCACCATTTTTATATGGAACATTGGAACGTTTATTGTTACCATTCGGGTTACACCATATGTTGACGATTCCAATCAACTATACGCAATTAGGTGGAACGTACGAGATTTTATCTGGTGCACAAGCAGGGACACAAGTATTTGGACAAGATCCATTATGGTTAGCTTGGGCAACTGACTTAGTGAACCTAAGAGGAGCAGGCGACATGTCACAATACGAATTCGTGTTGCAAAACTGGACACCAGCTCGTTTTAAAGTCGGTCAAATGATCGGTTCTTCTGGTATTTTGATGGGGATGGCACTTGCCATGTATCGCAATGTCGACCCAGATAAAAAAGCGAAATACAAATCAATGTACTTCTCAGCTGCTTTAGCTGTCTTTTTAACAGGGGTAACAGAACCACTAGAATTTATGTTTATGTTTGCGGCAGTGCCACTTTATGCCATCTATGCAGTGATCCAAGGGGCAGCTTTTGCAATGGCTGATATTTTACCATTACGTGTCCATTCATTCGGGAACATCGAATTATTGACGCGGACACCATTAGCAATCAAAGCAGGACTTGGCGGTGATTTGATCAACTTCGTCATCTGTGTCATTCTCTTTGGTGTAGTGACTTACTTCTTAGCGAATTTCTTGATCAAGAAATTCAACTTTGCAACACCAGGACGTAACGGAAACTACGACAGCGATAGCGAAGAAACAACAAATGGCACGACAGCCGGACCTGCTGATCAACAAATCATCCAAATCATCCATCTATTAGGTGGAAAAGAAAACATTAAAGACGTGGATGCTTGTATGACACGGTTACGTGTAACAGTTGCCGATCGAGGTAGAGTCGGTTCAGAAGACGCATGGAAGCGTGCAGGCGCAATGGGCTTGATCGTAAAAGACAACGGCGTCCAAGCGGTTTATGGACCAAAAGCGGATGTTTTAAAATCAGATATCGAAGATCTATTGCAATCAGGGGCAGATATCCCTGAACCACAAGTCAAAGAAGTCGTGATGGAAAAAGAAACAGCGACAGCAGCATTAGGGATCGAAAAAGAATTATACGCAGTGGCAAAAGGTGAAGTGATTGCTTTAGCAGAGGTCAATGATCCAGTCTTTTCACAAAAAATGATGGGAGATGGGTTTGCGGTCATTCCTGAAACAGATGCGATCACAGCTCCAGTAGCCGGTAAAATCGTCAGCGTATTCCCAACGAAACACGCAATCGGTATGGAAACAGCGGAAGGTGCAGAAGTACTGATCCACATGGGAATCGATACTGTCCAAATGGCAGAACCTGCATTTGAAGTTTCTGTCAAAGAAGGACAAGAAGTCACACCAGGCACCCCAATTGCACGAATGGATCTTGCCAAAGTCAAAGAACAAGGGAAAGATACAACGATCATGGTCATTTTTACTGATGATAAAGTGAAAGAAGTTGCGATCACCACTCTTGGTTCTGTTGAAATAGGTACAGAAATCGGTAAAATCAAGCTATAATAAATAAAAGAAGTATTCAGAGATTGTGACGAAAAAGCAAGACGATGGGGATTTTTTCTTCAACGATCAGCGCTGACGTAGCAGTCTCTGATTTTTATGTAAAAAGGAAAAGAGGTTCCCAAAAAAATGAAAGTAATGACGTTGAATACGCATAGTTGGTTGGAAGAAGATCCATTCACTAAACTTCAAGAACTCACTGACAAGATTGTAGCCGAGGGATATGATGTGATTGCTTTGCAAGAGGTCAATCAACTGATCAAAACGAATATTGTCAACGAACAACAGTTAGTCGATTTTTGTCCAGTAATGAATCAAACCCCGATTCACGAAGATAATTTCGCTTATTGCCTCGTCCAAAGATTAGCTGAAGCAGGAGAAGCTTATTTTTGGAGTTGGGAAATGAGTCATATCGGGTATGACAAATATGAAGAAGGAAATGCTATTTTATCAAAGACCCCTTTAGACAGTCGGGCATACCTAGTATCCGAAACAAAAGAAAAAGAAAACTACCGTACCCGCATGATCCTCGTTGCTAAGACCGTGATCGAGAATCAACCGATCGTTGTCGCAAGTTGTCACTTTTCGTGGTGGTCAGATGTAGAAACTGGCTTTGCCTACGAGTGGCAATTCTTACAGAAACAACTCTTAACGTATCAAATGCCTTGTTTGCTAATGGGTGATTTTAATAATCCGGTAGGCGAGGAAGGGTATCGCTTAGTGGCAGCTAACCAACTGAAAGTCAAAGACTCCTATCTTTTAGCAGAGCAAAAATCTGAAGAAGCCACGATCGAGAAAAAAATCGATGGGTGGGAAAACAACACAGAGGCTTTACGAATCGACTATATTTTCGTTCCAATGGATAGCAAAGTCAGTGCCTACACGCGCATCTTTGACGGCACGAACGGACCAATCGTTAGTGACCATTTTGGGGTGGCTGTGGAAATGGAACGATAAAGTGAGCGTGAAAAGGTAAAAAGGCGAATAAAAAATAAGGACACCTTCTAAAACAATCAGCTGTTTTGAAGGTGTGTTTTTTAGCGTTGCTGACTATTCTTGGTGGTCTAGAAAAACATTTGCAAACCAATTTTAGAATGGCTAGATAAAATGTGGGATAAGTAGACTTGGTTTACAGTTAGATCAAGTGGATTCGAAGGAATATTGATATAATCGAGGTAACGAAAAGGAGCAAGCTAAAATAAATAGGGGGGGGAATCCATGATCGATTATAAGACCAATGCTCGGATAAATAAAAATGGACTAGAAAATCTCTATTCTAGTGTGGGATGGACTGAATATACGAATGACTTGGAGCGGTTAGAAAAAGCAATCAATCATTCATTATCAGTGATAACTTCTTGGCATCAAGGCAAACTAGTAGGGTTGATCAGAGTTGTTGGTGATGGGCAGACAATTTTATATATTCAAGATCTCTTAGTTCATCCTGATTTTCAAAATAAAAAGATAGGCACTCAATTGATGGATAAGGTTTTACAGGAATATAAAGATGTGAGGCAGAAAATCCTGTTGACTGAAGATGCTTCAAATGTCAGGCGTTTTTATGAAAAGTTTGGCTTTGATTCTTGTGACAAAGGGAATCTAGTATCATTTTACAAAGAGTTTCAATTGATCAAGATAAGAGAATAAAAATGTTTCGATTTTTTGATAACGATTTCAAAGAGATGTTTTAAGTGCTTACCAATGGCTACAGTTATGAAGGAGGATGATGAGATGAAACGAAATGAAGCGGAAGTTTTATCAGATAAACAGAATGAACCCACAGAAGACTTGATAAAAATGTTTATCGGTAAGGATGCTTGCGAACGTTTATCTAAGATAGAAGAGATTTTAAATAATCGTTATGATTTGAAACGTGAGTTGAGATTTTGGGACAGTTGGCAATTTGGGTATTGGCATAAAAAAAAGTGGCTCTTTGATATTATTTTTAAAAAGAATGGCTTGATCGTAACCATGACAATAACTGATAAAAAAGTAAATGAAATGGAAAAGCTACAGGTCGAATTGCAACCGAAAATCCAAGAAGTCTGGAAAAAACGAAAAAAATTCGGTCCATCTAGTTGGCCATTGCTCTTTGAAGTGAAAACAGAAACTGACATCATTGATTTGATGAAGATTGTGGCGATCAGATAGCCACAAAAAAAGAAGAAATAAACGTATTTATAAGTAAGCGGCAGAGTAACCACACAGAAAATCTAAAAATATGGGGAATATATCTTACGGTGTTGCTAGAGAATGAAATTAAGGTTATTAAAAGAATCCTTTATAATTTATCAATATAAAAATTTAATCGGGTGATTAAGGCTTGGTCTGATGATGCTTGGGAGGACTATCTTTATTAGTATGAGCAAGGAAACAAAACTAATATAAAAAAATTAATAAGTTAATAAAGGATATTGACCGTTCTTCCTTTGCTAGATTAGGAAAACCTTAACCGCTAAAATATGATTTATCTGGGAAATGGTCCAGAAGAATTACAGATGGACACAGGCTAGAGTTGAGAATGAGACAATCTTTATTTATTCTGCAAAAGATCATTACTAACCAATCGATTGTCTGCAGAGAAAGTATAATTTTCCAACTTTCAAATTTTTAAAACATAAGCGGGGCCGTGGCAGTCAATCTGTCACAGCCCCGCTTATGTTTTGAGCGTTCTAAAAAAATTATAGTTTAACTGATTTTACATTTTTTTCTTTCCTAAAATTAAATTTTTGTGAAAGATAGATTCCTAAAAATGTCAGCCAGCCTGCAATAGTCATGCCAACAACGAAGTAGAAATAGATTGGAAGATCGTAATAGAGAATGATCTCGTTGATCCCATTATGCTGTTTGACGATCGGGGTGCCGATATCGGTCAATTCAAAATCTGTCAATTTCTTGCCGTTTTGCATCAAGACAGTTCGATCATATACGATAACTGGAACATGCACAGTTGGCTCACCAGTGTTTTTCCATTTGATGCTCAAGCGTCCATCCGGATGTGATTTGATAAAGGTAGTTTCGTTTTCTAAAATTTCTTCATTGTAACGATCGTATTTATTTGCTTTCGTTTGTTCATAGATCGGCAAATAATCCGGCGTCGTTTTTTGGAAAACAAACAAACTTTTGGACATATCATGACTATAGAAGGTTTTTCTCGCTTCATCAGGTGTATCGAAGAGGTACGTGTGACGACTGACAAAGGTTTCATCTTCCCATTTATCGAGGTGACGGTTTAAGTTTTGGATGGTTTGGATACTACTGAACAAAATCAGTAACGTCGCACCTACACGTAACCAAGTCTTTTTCTCCCAGCGATTGGCGACGATCGCAAAGTAAAGTAAGAAAAGCAAGGTAAATGGAACAAAGAAACGAAACGGGAACTGGATCAAGCTAATAAATGGCACTTCGTTTTCAACTAATGTATTCCAAGGAATCAAACTAGTTGAAAGTAGGAAGAACACAACGCTTGTCCGTAACAATAGTTTTGGGAACAGTTTTTCTCGTTTTCGGAACAACAAGAAAAATAAAAATCCAGCAAACAAAACGATAGGGAAAATCTTTGGATAATTCAACCAGTAACTTCCCTCAAGATTGATTGCTTTTTCTGTCATTCTTCGGTTGACGAAAGGTGGAAGAATCTCGTTACCGCTGTAAACCATCGCCATACCTACCCAAATATTTGCTGTTAGGATAAAGTAAAGCAAAATGGATTTCCCTAATTGGAGAAGCGCTTTTCCTTTGTTCGTTTGCGTAAAGAAATAATAGCCGTAAAACGGAATGTACATCAACACTAACATGACGGATGACAGTAAATGGATCTGTGTCATCAAGGCAATCGCGGCAGTCACTTTAAGTACAGGGAATTTCTTATGCACGATGAAATCAACGAGAGGGATCATACATAAAGGATAAAAAACGGTTCCCCAACTCGTAAATCCTTGATTGACAGCCCAATACTGAATCGAATAGGTCGTCATGAATAATACTGAAACCGGCACGCTCACCCAATCACGTACTTTGACGTAGCGCAACAAAGTCAACATGGACCAACCTGCGATAAGGAAGAGGATAAAATTTGATAAGATCTGATAATGATACCAACTTCTTGCAACGAGTACGATCAACCCTTGGAAGTATGAGAATAACGGACCGTAAATCGCATTGACGATCCGACCGCTTTGTTGAAAGCCATACATCGAAGGAAAGTAGTGTAAATCACCGTGGATTATTTGTTGTGCTGCATCATAGAAGCGATTATAGTGAAATGGTGCGTCGGCCCCGATAATCAATTTTTGTGATAAGATATTCGGCAATACGAAAATAATTGCGAAAATAAAAATCAAAAAATATGGTCTATATTTTTTCAACTGTTCTGCTCCTTTTCATATAATAACTAAACTTATCATAAAGGTTAATGAAAAGAGAGGCAAGGAATTAGAAAAAAACTGAAAATAATATGAAATTATTTATGTAATTCATAAAGAAATCATTGGAAAAGTATTTAACGAGATTGTTGCTGATCAATAAGCAAGTGCTAGCATAAACTTTATTTTATATCCCCAAAAAACTATGGGAAAAGTCACTGAACTTCATGACATGAAGGAGTGGCTTTGTTCCCTAAGCTAAGCAAATGGATTATTTATTGACACGATGGTAGTTTTCGTCAAAGTAACGACCTTCACGAATGTCTTTAGGCATCCCTTCATAAGGTTCTTCACTGATAACATCCTCATTATCAACACCCGCATCACCCATATAAGTAATTGTCGCAAATTCAGGAACGACTAATTTAGGATAAGTTTCATATTTTTCACGAGCAGCTTCCATTTCAGCAATATGTTCGTTTTGGAAAGTAACAGTGATCTCTGGATGTTCTTCGACCCATTTAGGGAAGAAAATCGTACCATGTAGTTTTTTCTCATTTGGCATAAAGTCTAATGCGACATCTGTACCAGTTGGTTCAGTCCAAGTGATTTTAAATACACCATCGGTTAATTTTACGATATCTGCTTCTTGGTCTTTGACCCAACGTCCTTTGACCATTCCACCGTGAATGCGATAATCAACGGTATGGTCATTTTTGGCATACCATTCATATTCCCAACCGTTATCATACGTATAGATAAAGTGAGTTCCGATAAAATCTTCTAAGTTTTTGAATTCTTTCATGTAAAACATCTCCTTTTAAATTAAAACATGTAATAATTTACATGATTTTGATTACGTGATTATGATAGAATGATTTTGAGAGAATGTCAAGGAGGGAATTTTGATGGCTAGAAAAAACACATTACGCTATATTTTATTGGGACTACTGAGCAAAAAAAATCAAACGGGGTATGAGTTGAACCAAGCATTTAAAAATGAGATCGGTGAATTTTGGCAGGCAAAACACAGTCAAATCTATCCTGAATTGGCTAAAATGGAAGAACTAGGCATCATCAAACATGAAGTAGGGATCACTGGCGTCAAACTAGAAAAGAAAATTTATCAGCTGACGGAAGAAGGGCGTATTTTGTTAAACGAATGGATCCATACATCACCCAATGAACTGCCAGTCAACCGCGATGAATTTGTCTTGAAACTTTATTTTGTGAAAGACATCAATGATCCAGCGTGGATCGACATCCTTGAACAGCAAAAGGAGCTTCATGAAGAAAAAAGACAGCATTTATTGGCTAGACAACAAGTGATTTTCCCGACAGAAAAAGAGCAGCATGAAAATTATGGCCACTACTTGATTTTGTCTCACGCAATCAATCGAGAAACCGAATATACCAACTGGTTGACACAAGTATTGGCACAGGAAACAAAAAGAAAATAAAATGATTCGTTACGATAACTAAATAAGCCGTCAAAGCCGGAAATAGTTGACTATTTCGACTTTGACGACTTTTTTAGTATCTGATCGTAATCTCTTGAAGGTATGTGCTAGTGGATTTAAAAAAGTAACACGTGCGCTTTTTTATTTTTCCAGTATTTTTTTGGCATCGATGGTTTCATCTGCTGGGATGATTTTATAAGACAATTCGTCTGTTTCTTCATCATGAATAATACATAACTGTTCCGCATCGTTGAAGTCGCCGATCAAAAGGAGTGTGTAACGTTCATCGATCAATTCGATGTCTTTGATGGATTTTGAGAAGACTTTTCGGACATGGTGCATTTTATTTAATCGTTCTTGCGCTTTTTCAGCAGCTTTGGACAATGTATAACCTTCATCTAAAAATTTCTTGATGATCTCAACTTTGACCACTGTCGGCAAGCGATATTTTCTCGAACAATTCGCGTCAGCAGTGACGGATCGGATAAAGCCTTTTTGCTCCCAATACCTCAATTGTCGTGGCGAAACTCCGACAATTTCACTTAGCTCACTGATTCCTACTAATAAATGATCATTCTCTAATAACTGTTTTAGTGAAGCCCCCACCATTCATCACACTCCTTTGTTGGTTGTTCCCTTAATTATACTTTTGTTGACTATCGTGTCAAGTAGGTTGACAAAAGTCAAAAATAGGAATAAAGTATCTTAGTGATTTCAGAAAACATTCAGAAAGAAGGAGAAACATGAGTAAGAATCAACCCGTAGATATTTACGGAAAACCATACAATCGTACACTACTAGTTGTTGTTTTATTGATTGGGACTTTTTGTACCGTCTTGAATCAAACCTTATTAACAACTGCTTTTCCAGCATTGATGAAAGCTTTTGATATTTCAGCTTCTGATGTGCAATGGTTGACTACAGGCTTTTTATTAGTGAATGGGATCATGATTCCGATCACTGCTTGGTTGATCAATAAATTTAGTTCTAGAAAATTATATCTGTCTGCGATGACGATTTTTTTGATTGGAACGATCACCTGTTTTACTGCTCCTAACTTTAGTACACTACTTATTGGACGCTTGATCCAAGCTTGTGGTGTTGGGGTATCTATGCCATTATTGCAAAATATCATGTTATCGATCTTCCCACCAGAAAAACGAGGTTCTGCTATGGGGATGTCTGGGATCGTGATTGGTTTAGCACCAGCATTAGGACCAACACTCTCTGGCTATATCATTGACAATTATCATTGGCGTGATTTGTTTGGAATGGTCATTCCAATCGTCGTTCTTGTGTTAGTGTTAGCATTCTTTTTGATGCGAAGTGTGATTCCTTTGTCAAATCCAAGTATCGATATTTTCTCTGCGATTCTTTCAACGATTGGATTTGGTAGCTTGCTTTATGGTTTCTCAAGTGTTGGGGATGCCGGTTGGGGAAGCGCGAAAGTGATTGGCTTCTTGGTCGTTGGCGTGATTTTCATCGCCGCATTTGCTTGGCGTCAACTACATTTAGAACATCCATTCTTAGAGTTACGTGTCTTCAAATCACCAACCTTTACGATTGCAGCAATCCTAGCTGGGGTAACGAATATGGCGATGGTCGGAGCTGAAATGGTCGTTCCATTATATATTCAAAACATTCGTGGAGAGTCTGCATTCCATTCTGGTTTGATGCTACTGCCAGGAGCATTGATCATGGGGGCGATGATGCCGATCACTGGTGCAATTTTTGATAAACACGGAGCAAAACGTCTTGCGATCGTTGGGATGTTCATCTTGACAGCAGCAACCGCACCTTTTGCATTTTTGACTGAAACTACACCAGTTTTATATATCGTAATTCTTTACGCAATTCGTATGTTTGGGATTTCGATGGTCATGATGCCAGTGACAACCTCAGGGATGAATGCTTTACCTAACAATCTGATCAGTCATGGTACAGCAGTCAACAATACATTCCGTCAAATCGCAAGTTCGATCGGAACCGCAATTTTGATCAGTGTGTTGACGAACGTCACGAAAGACAATCTACCAACTGATGCTGTGTTGAAAAGTACGCCTTTAGCCTACAAAGATCAAGCGATAAATGCGACTTTATCCGGATACCATGCTGCGTTCTTCGTAGCGATCATTTTCGGATTGATCGGTTTTGCGATTGCTTTCTTCTTAAAAAGAAAAGAACCAGTAGTGATGGAAGTGGGAGATAACGCATGATTATTTTCGTATTGATTGCCAGTGTCATTGCCTTTGCTTTGACGAATGTTTTTGCCAAAAAAATGTGGCAGACACTTCTTTCATTCGTCTTTGGTTTACTTTTCGTTCTCTCATTAGGACTAATCGTAGGAAATATCACCAACCATTTTGGTATGAAAGAAGTCACAGAAACTAAAACGACACCGATCGTTTCAAGTGCAGACCAATCAGAGGTCAATATGTTGCTCTACAAGTCACTTGGAGATGGAACAGAAAAAGTCTACTTGTACCGAACAGATGACAAGCAAAAAGAACCAAAGGCAACTGGAACGAAAAATGAAACAAATAAAGTCGAACAAACAGAAGGTACAGCCGAAAAAGTCAGTGAAACAACTTACTGGGTCTATAAAAATGACCAATACAAATTCTGGTTCAACTTAGCGGATAATAACCATGAATTTGAGCGTCGTGTCAATACGTTCAAAATTCCGGCTGAATGGATCGAATTAAGTACCGATCAAGCTTCTGAATTGGCAAAACGTGTCGAAGAACAAAAAAGCACGATGGAAGCCGATGCCCAAAATTTTGTCAAAGAAGGCTTGATGCAAGCTATCGCCCAAAACCCAGCGATGACTCAAGAAGAACAACAACAAGTATCAAAAGACTTAGCGACAACCTATCAAAAACAAGCATTGGCAAAATTAGTTGAAGAAGTAAAGAAGTAAATCGTTTAAAAAATGACAAGAATAGTGGATGAAGTATTCGGCAACATACTTTATCCACTATTTTTTTATGGAAGTAGGAATGGAATAAAATAGCATTTTGACGTATTTAGAGTAGAGGACAAAAAGTTCCTAAAAGAAAGGAGTCGTCGAAATACGAATAAGAAATTCTCTATAAAGGATAATTATATATATACATAACGGAGGTCGTTTATAATGGAGATGTTACCAATAAAAAAATGGGGAAACAGTAATGGACTTAGGTTACCAAAATACATCATGGAATACCTTGAAATCAATACAGAAGATAAGGTGAAAATCATACAAGAAGAGAAAAATGGAAAAAAACGTTTGATTATTGAAGCGGCTACTCCAGAAAATGAATGGACAATCGAGCAATTGTTTGCAAACTACAATGAAGAAAGGACTCATGTAGATCTTCAGAATCTGGGTGAGGCAGTAGGAAATGAAAATGGTAAGAATGACTAGATAAAGGGATATTTTATTAATTTATATAAAATAGGTACTTACGCTGTTTCACCTTGTAATTACATGGTATACTTTTTAAAAAGGAGGAATGAATGATGATTTCAACAAAAACAAGAAAACAAGGGAATTCCCTTGTGATTACGCTTCCTGCAAAGTTAGGAATAAAAGAAGGTGAAGAATTTCATATTATAAAAAAAGAAAATGGCACGGTTGCTTTAATTCCAAAAGTTGAAGATTTTTTTGAATCCGCTAAAGAAGGCGAATTTTATTTCCCAGAATTAGGGGTTGATTACACGCCACATGGAGGCGAACTAGATGAGCTATAAGCCACGCCAACGAGATATCGTTCTTCTTGACTTTGAACCGTCAAAAGGTTATGAAGTTAAGAAGAGACAACCGGCTTTAATTATGAGTAAGGATGCGTACAATTTAGCAACTAATTTAATTATAGTATGCCCAATTACTACAAGTGATAAAAATAGACCATTTCTTGTGCCTATTCAAAGCGATAAGTTCAAGCTAGATGAAGTGAAGAGAAGCAAAGTAAATACGCTTCAAGTATTCTCTCTTGACTATACCGAAAAAGCTAAAAGAAATGTTAAATACATTGATACATTAGAGGAAGAAGCTTTTTTCGATATAGCACAAAGATTTCTTAAAAATTTTTCTTTCCCTATTTAGAGATCAGGTGGTTGAGAATCAATTTATTTTAGGAAGAATCAACTTATTTCATTTGATAAGTAGATATAGGCCATTTTTAGAAACCGCAAGCTACATAGTACGAACAAACGAATAAAGCAAAAACACAGTTGGTTTTGACAAGTAATATCAAAACCAACTGTGTTTTTTTCTATTATATTTTACTATTCTGCTCTTAAAGCAATCGCTGCATCTTTCTTCGCTGCCATACGAGCTGGGATGTGCCCGCCTAACATCGTTAAGATCGTTGATACAACAATCAAAATCAAGGCGTGTACAGGATTTAGTTGAGCAACATTTTCTAAATCAGTCATGCTGTACAATAGGCTATTGATTGGGAAAGTCGCTAACCATGCGATCAGGACACCTAATAATCCAGAAGAAATCCCCAAAATACAAGTTTCAGCATCGAATACGCGAGTGATATCTTTCTTGCGTGCACCTAATGCTTTCAAGACACCGATCTCTTTTGTCCGTTCGATGACAGAAGTATAAGTGATGATACTGATCATGATCATACTTGTAACAAGTGAGATACCTGCAAATGCAATCAAGACATATGTGATAGCATCCATCAATCCACCAGTCAATTCAGTCATTGTACCAGCTAGATCGGAATAGATGATTTTATCTTCATCTGATTTTCCTTTATTGAAGTCATTTAAATAGTTTAGAATTTCTTCTTTATCGCCGAAATTATTTGGATAGATCATGATACTTGAAGGTAAGCTATCTCCACCTAAATAACTTATCAGTGTTTGTTTCGCTGATTCATCTACTTTTTCAGTCGTCAACACATTCATATCATTGTCTTTTTGTGCTTGAACGATTTCAGAATCTTTATTTTCATTGACGATTTCTGTCGTTAATTGATCGCTATAAGCAATACCAGGAGATAACAGATTCATCGTAGAAGAAGATTTGACCCGTAAAATACCAGAAATCTTAACTTCTCTAGTTGCATCTTCATACATTGCTTGATAATCCGTATTAGGAATAAAGTTTCCTGTCGGTAATTTTGTATAGTACGTATCGTTGTTCACTAATTTGAACGTTGTGCCGACGATTTTGTCAAAATCAAGTGTTTCACCGTCTTTTACGTCAAATCCTAGATTTTTCAACGCATTGATGTTTGTGTTGTTATTGCCGTCTACGATCAATACGACATCATTTGCAGAAGTCGGGTAGCTACCAGAAAGCAGTGAGTAATTAGACTCTAAGAAATTGTCTTTTTGGTCGTCTAATTGCGTTGGGAAACTAGAAACTCCTACACCAGTCATTGAAGACATCGCACTTGAGAATGACAATGATTCAGAATCAGGGTTTTGATTAGAGAAGCTGACAGGTTGTACTTCACCGTCAATATCTCTTAACAAGTTGATGCCAGTCGTGCGGGTAAAACCAATGTTATTACTTAGGTTAGGATCGATATTCGTTACATAATCAACATATTCTTGGTCGATATTGTTTGTATGTTGCGCCCGATCTTCATCGCTGACCTTGGCTGTGACAGTTTTTGTATCTGGATAATCGGCTGTATTAGAGCTCAAACCATCCGATCCAGAAGGTGGGCTAGTGGTAACTCTGGAAATCGTGATTGGAAAACGAGCCATCGTTTCTGATTGTGTTTCATCGATTTGTTTTTGGAAACCTGTAGATAAGGATAGTACAATCGCAATCCCGATAATCCCAATACTTGAAGCAAAGGAAGTCAAGAATGTCCGTCCTTTTTTCGTGCGAATATTATTGAAAGATAATTTTAGTGCGGTCCAAAAGCTCATCTTTGTCCGACGTAGATTGAATTGATCATCTTTCGGACGTTCGATATGCGGATTGGAGTCAGAGACGATTTGTCCGTCTGAGAACTCAATGATCCGATCGGCATATTCATGTGCCAATTCAGGGTTATGGGTCACCATGATCACTAGTTTTTCATTCGATAATTCTTCGATTAACTTCATGATTTGTACGCTGGTTTCGGTATCTAACGCACCGGTTGGCTCATCACACAATAGAATATCCGGATCATTTGCTAAAGCACGTGCAATTGCGACACGTTGCATTTGTCCCCCAGATAATTGATTTGGTTTTTTGTGCATATGGTCGGTCAAGCCAACGCGACGTAATGATTCCTCGGCTTTCTTACGTTTCTCATCTTTCGAAACGCCACTTAACGTCATCCCAAGCTCGACATTTTCAATGATTCCTAGATGGCCGATCAAGTTGTAGCTTTGGAATACAAAACCGATGGAATTGTTACGGTAAGCATCCCAATCGCTGTCTTTAAAATCTTTTGTGGACTTTCCGTTGATGACCATATCGCCAGAATCGTAATTATCCAAGCCGCCGATCACGTTCAGCATGGTTGTTTTACCAGAACCACTTGGGCCTAAAATGGCTACAAATTCTTTTTTTCTAAAAGCGACGGATACGCCATCTAATGCTTTTGTTGTTGTTTCACCAACTTTATAATATTTCTTTATCTCTTTTAATTGTAACATTGTCACCCTTCTTTCCGTTTGAAATATTGGTTATACTTAAAGTATAACAGAACAATGAACGTAGTATAATGAATGAATATTAACTGAATATGAACAATCAGAAAAAAAACTGAAATTTTTCAAAATAAACAAATGAGGAGAAACAATGAATCGAATATTATTAGTAGAAGATGATGAACGGTTGAAACAGCTTTATCAATCCGTTTTGGAACGAGCAGGATTTCTGATCTTTGCGGTCACGAATGGCGTAGAAGCATTGAAACAATTAGAAAGTACACAAGTGGATATGATCATTACCGACATCATGATGCCTGCAATGGATGGCTATGAATTATTAGCAACGTTACGAAACAGTCGAATAGAGACACCTGTTTTGATCATCACAGCAAAAGCAGATTTTGAAGACAAAAAGAAAGGCTTTCAATTAGGTACGGATGATTATATGACCAAACCGGTGGATGTCAATGAAATGGTGTTGCGTGTGGAAGCCTTGTTACGACGAGCGAAAATCAATCATAGTCATCAGTTGAACATCGGTCAAACTAGTTTGAACCATGAAACCTATGAAGTGATCAAGCAGGAACAAGCCATCTTGCTTCCACAAAAAGAATTTCAATTATTGTACAAATTACTTTCTTACCCGAATAAAATCTTTACCCGCCAACAGTTGATGGATGATATTTGGGGCTTGGACACAAACACGGAAGAGCGGACGATCGATGTGCATATCAAACGATTACGTACACGTTTTATTGAAAATGATGATTTTCAAATCGTGACCGTTCGTGGCTTAGGCTATAAGGCGGTGATTTGATGCGCAAAAAAATATTTTCACAATTATGGATCTATTTTGCTTGTATTGTTTTTGTTTCCATTTTAGTCACTCTGTTGTGCTTCTTAGGATTTATCTTTTTGTTGTCACACAAAACAGTTCCTGCGTCTGAGCAACAAGCGACGTGGTTTCCTTTAGTCGTTTTCGCAGGATTTAGTATGATGGTGGGCACAGGGATCTCGATTTTTGTCGGTCGGCGGATCTTACTGCCGATCAGTGACTTACGAATGAATATGAGTAAAGTAGCAACTGGCGATTTTTCGATTCGGATGGACGAACAACAAAAAGTGGAAGAAGTGCAGCAGTTATACAAAGATTTCAACGTGATGGTCCAGGAATTGAGTAGTATCGAAACATTACGAAATGACTTTGTTTCCAATGTCTCCCATGAATTTAAGACGCCCCTTGCTACGATCCAAGGGTATGTCCAATTGTTGCAAGCACCGAATATTTCAGAAGAGGAGAAGCAGGTTTTCTTGCAACGGATCATTGAAAGCATCACCCAACTTTCACAATTGACAGAAAACACCTTGAAGCTGAATAAATTAGAAAATCAACGAATCCAATTAGACAAGCGACCGTTTCGTTTAGATGAACAGATCCGTGAAGTCATTGTATTTTTACAACCCAAATGGGAGCAAGAACAACTTCAACTAGAGATCGATCTGGAAAGTGTCAGCTATGTGGGCAATGAAGAATTTTTATATCAAGTATGGTTGAATATCATGGACAATGCCATCAAGTACAATCAACCACAAGGAAAAATCACGATTCGCTTAAAACAAAGTGCAACCCAAGTGATCGTTGAAGTGACCGATTCCGGTGTGGGGATGGATCAAGAAACACAGGCAAGAGTTTTTGAGAAATTTTATCAAGGGGAATCCAGTCGCCAATTTTCTGGGAACGGGCTAGGTCTATCTTTAGTCAAAAAAATCATTGAATTGCATCATGGAAAAATCAGCTACAACAGTATTCCGAAGGTTGGCACGACCGTCATCATTCAATTAGAGAAAGAAAACATGCTACCAACTTCTCCGGTGGAATAAGAGAGGGGGAAATGAACAGCTAATGATCTATAGGGGCAATAAACCAACACAAACGAAGAAAAAAACGCCACTTCTGATTTAATCGCTCTAAGGTGTATTTTTCAAGTAATATATAGTCGGAAAAGTGTACGAAGACATATCGTACATAAGTGAGCATTCGTATATTTTTCTAATAACCGTTATTGGAGGAATGATAGGAATTGAAAAAACAAGTAGGTTTATTGCTCGGACTGTTGACGTTAAGTGTTGGACTAAGCGGAGCCAATCCCATAGTCATTGCAGATGATCATGATACTCCCGTGGCAAATTCAAGTACAGAGGATGAAAAACAAGCAGATCGTGGTATCGGTTATTATTGGAAATGCCATACATGTGGCTATCATAGTGAGTGGCATCTATTTTCTGGGACAGCTGTTTCTGCTGCCAATAAACATGCGCAGCAATACAATCATGTCACTTCTGTTTATCCGAATGAGCAAGCGATAACTTTAGAATGGAGTGGAACAAAAGATGAATGAAACGTGGTTGAGTAGAAATAAAAAAGAATTGATCCACCTCTCTCTTGCCGTTTTTCTAGGTATCACGCTAAGTTTTATCGTGTGCGCATTGCTTTAAGTTAGAGGAGATTGAAAACACACATCTAATAGGAACAAAGACCAAGAATCATTGTGGTCTTTGTTCTTTTTTTGCAAATGCAATTTTTAGGACATACGAGTTTACTTTCAAGAATGATCCAGTGATCAAGAGAACTATTCATAATTTTTTCTTGCAAACAATACTATACATGATATAATATTGGTAAATATAAAATATTGCAAACTATAAAGAAGGTGAAGTAATGCATATCCAAGTTCCAACAGTTTTACTCGATGGTACGGTTTTAGCAGCTTTGAGCAGAGAAGACATGTACGGTTACGCATTAACGAAAATAGTCCAAGAAAGTTTATCTGTGAGTGAATCAACGATGTATCCCGTTTTGCGTAGATTAAAAAAAGAAGAATACTTAGAAACATACGACGAACCATTCGAAGGTAGAAATCGCCGATATTACCGCTTAACTCCGAAAGGGCGTCAACATTTAGAAGAAATCATTGATAAATGGATCGTGTTTAGAGATTCCTTAAACCGATTACTGGAGGAGAATACGAATGAATGAATATTTAAATGATGTGTTGGATGAACTTCAAGAAATCCCTGAAGATGACCGCTTTGATATTATTCAATATTATGAAGAATACTTTTTAGATTCTGGAAAAACAGTGGAAGAAGTCATCGATGAATATGGCTCACCAAAGCAATTTGCCTTGAAGGTGAAAATCAATTATTACTCGGAACAAGACGACGATGAATCAGAATACAGCCAAAGTCCTAAACGAAAAATCCGATTGATTTGGATGATCGTTATCGGCTTATGTGCCTCTCCATTACTGGTTCCTTTGGCATTAGCTTTTATTCTAGCGATTTTTGGTATTCTGATTGGCTTGATCGGCGTGATCATTGGTATTTATGTCGTATGTATCACGATTCTAGGAGCGGGGCTATTCTCAATCATCTCAGGTGTTGCTGTCTTGCAACAGTCGATGACTAGTGGACTATTTTTTATCGGTCTAGGCTTACTTGCTACTGGAAGTGCAGTATTCTTTTCTCCATTGCTGCTAAAAGGTACTAAATGGCTATTCCAAATGATGATGAACTTTGTCAAATGGGTAGGGCGTCGTTTTATTACGAAACGTGCGATCCATACGACGAATAGTGGGGTGTAAAAAATGAAATTAAAGTATATCTTAGGCGCAGGATTAGGGCTGATGGTCGTGGGTGGCTTAATGGCAGGATTAAGTTATGCTTCTGGCGCCCAAACGAGTCTGACTTGGGAAGGTGGTCCAAGAATCATAGAAATGGCTCATGAAACAAAAGATTTCTCGTCCGATAAAATCGACAAAGCCGTTGTCCGAGCAGATCACCAAAATATCGTGATCCAACGAGGCGTAAGTTTTAGTGTCGAAACTTCTCATGATAAAACACAAAAACCCAAGATCAATGTGGAAGATGGTACATTGGAGATCTCAGCTGACGGACAAACACCGACAGCAATGCTCAGCATAACAGATACACGCTCAATCTTGAAAATCACGATACCTAGAAGTGTAACCTTAGACGAATTAGTGATTGAAGGTAGAAACAATGAATTAAGGTTAGATGAATTCAGTAGTAAGAAAATCAACTTGAACACAGCACACACTTGGACATCGATCAATGAAGTAACCGGGGAAGCTCTTACTGTAGAGAGTCAAATGGGTTCGCTCAATCTGACTGAACTGTCCATGAAACAAGTGAAACTGGAAGTAAGTGATGGCAGCATCTATTTTAATGATAATGAAGAAGCAATAAAAGGTGAAGTTACCCTCCAAAATAGTAGTATTGAGTTCTATGACAACGAAGATCAAGGTTTGTCTGTGACACTAGATGGTGATTCTTACGTTACCAAAAATTATGAACCATTATCAACGAAGACTTACAACCGAGGCAATAAAGACCTCAAAGTGACTGGTCACAATAGTCAAGTGAATTTGATGAATGATGATGAAGAGTTTCCGATGGATGATGAGGATTATGAAGTGTATGATTGATTGTTGATCTGTCAAGACTGTTTATTTCTAAATAACGAATAAATGGTTGTAGAAGAGTCCAATTCCTTATGTAATAAGGCGTTGTACTCTTTTTTATTTATTTTGCATGAAATATAATCGCCTATCATTCAATAATATAGTAGAATAAAGAAAGGGAAAGAACGTACATATACGGGGAAAATAGGGTGAATAACGAATGAAAATAGAGGACATCAAACGAGAAGAATTAAAAAGTGAATTAGGGAAACTGCATGATTTTCTGACAGAGTTGAGTGGCAAGTACTATGATATAGACAAAGAAAGAGTAACGATCCAATATCCAAACAATTCTGAAGGTCGACAATTGGAGCAAGTATATAATGAAATGTTCAAACATCTATTGAAAGTGAAAAAAGAATTAGATTATTATTCATTGCCGATCATCGATACGGGGATTTTAAAATACGATCAAGCAAGCGAACGATTTGTTTTCAAGTCAGTGCGTGAAAATCTTGAGTTATCCGCTGGAATGGATTTAGAAATCTTAGTAGAAGATTATTTTACTGAAACAAAGCAATGGGTACGTACACGTCTGGAGTATTTACCAGAAGCATCAGGTGGTATACACGAAAACGGTTGGTATATCACGGAAGACAAAGAATTAGAATTAGAAGGAGCTATGGCAAGGATTCGCAAAAAACATAGATAATCAACGAATAAAATAAAACGAAATAAGCAAGGAGAGTACATAGTGAAAGAGAAAAAAGCTTTTTACGTCAATGGGTATTTCGGTGTTTTGGTACTAGGAGTATTAGCAGCAGTTGCGCTATTTTTCACAAGTATGAGTGTTTATCTTCCATCAGTTTTAATTGTTAGTATATTGCTGTGGTTGATCGGTGCTATCCTTATCAGTGGCGTCACCATTGTCAATCCCAACCAGGCGAAAGTCATTTTGTTTTTTGGGAAATATATAGGAACGATACGTGAGAGCGGCTTTTTCTTATCGATTCCTTTTGCTCGAAAAATCGGCTTATCTTTGAAAGTTCGAAATTTCAACAGTTCGCTGTTGAAGGTCAATGACTTAGATGGGAATCCAATCGAGATTTCAGCAGTCGTCGTCTTCAAAGTAGTGGATTCAGCCAAAGCACTTTTTGATGTAGCAAATTATCATCAATTTGTTGAGATTCAAAGTGAAACAGCGCTTCGTCATATCGCCAGCCAATATCCTTATGATACTTTCAAAGAGGATGATCTTACGTTACGTGGGAATACTACAGCGATTTCTGATGAGTTGGCGCAGGAATTACAGGAACGTTTATCCGTGGCAGGCGTTAAAGTCTTGGAAACGCGATTGAATCACTTAGCCTATGCGACAGAGATCGCTAGTGCGATGCTGCAACGGCAACAAGCCAAAGCCATCTTATCTGCTCGTCAAACAATTGTTGAAGGGGCAGTGTCAATGACCCAAATGGCGCTAGAGCAAATTGAAGAAGGACAGGATATCACCTTTACGGATGATCGAAAAGTCCAATTGATCAATAATTTGCTTGTCTCTATTATTACCGATAAAGGAACACAGCCGGTAATCAATACTGGAAGCAATAAAGAAAAATAGCCAAAATAGAAAAACTATTTGTCCGCGGAAAATCTGCCGATACAACGGTTGTTTTCGTTCAATACAAAGAATCTGGAGTGACTGACACTTTCCAGATTCTTTTTTTCGTTCACCATATGACAATAGTGAAAGATTTTTGATAGCAGAAAGAAAGGACATTTCACTGGGAGTTCACTATACTTAATTTATCAGAAACACGAAAGAAGGAGTAACAATGAAAAAATTATTGATTGGGTTAGGTACGTTTATCATCATCGTCTTTGGTGGCTACCGTCTAGCAGATCATTTGATCATGGGGGGAGAAAGTTATTACGTTCAAATCACCACGGATGGTGAAAAACAGGTGGATCAATCCAGCGATGGACAAAAGATTACCAGCTACCGCTATGAGCTACCGGGATATACAGAAGAAGGTAACGAAAAAATAATGGACTTCAATGGGTTTCAAGAACGACCGTTAAGGAAAGATGCGTTTTTGAAAGTCACTTGGAATAAAAACAAAGGGGTTACTTCTTACGAGGAAGTACAAGCAAAAGACATTCCAACAGCAGCAAAAGAAAAATTAAGTAAAGGGACGGTCGATAATGGATAAAATCGTAGAAATCAATAACGTGACGAAAGTCTATGGAAAAAGCAATGAGAAGCAAACACAAGCATTGAACGGTATCAGTTTCAGTGTAGAAAAAGGCGAGTTTATTGGCATCATGGGTGCTTCAGGGTCAGGTAAATCGACATTACTAAATATCTTATCTACACTGGACAAACCAACAAATGGCACGATCCATATCAATCAAGCAGATGTAACCAAGCTGAAAGGAAATCAATTAGCAGATTTTCGAGCAAAAGAAATCGGCTTTATTTTCCAAGACTTCAACCTTTTAGAAAACTTGACTGCACAAGAAAATATTGCAGTTCCGCTTTCTTTACAAGGCGTGAAACCAAAAGATATCAAGAAAAAAGTCCATACAGTTGCTGAACGTTTGTCGATCACTCATATCTTAGACAGCTATCCAGCGAAAATCTCCGGTGGACAAAAACAACGGGTAGCAGCAGCTCGGGCATTAGTGACACAACCAACGATCCTATTAGGAGATGAACCAACTGGTGCATTGGATTCAAAAAGTGCGAAAGACCTATTAGACACGATGGAAGAATTGAATACAAAAGATAAAGTTTCCATTCTGTTAGTGACACATGACGCTTTTTCAGCGAGTTATTGTCAACGAATCTTGTTTATTAAAGATGGGGTCATTCACCAAGAAGTAAAACGCGGAGAGCAAAGCCGTTCAGACTTTTATCGTCAAATATTAACGATTTTAGGTAATCTGGAACAGGGGGACTGAACATGCTTTGGAAATTATCACTTACAGGAATTAAAAGCCGCTTGAGAGATTATATCGTTTTATTCTCAGGTTTGGTTATGGCCTCAGCAATCTTTTATATGTTTGAATCAATGGCAAGTAACACAGAATTTTTGAACAATAATTCGACTATAGCGATGACTGTGATCATTTTCCGTTTTGGTTCAGTATTACTAGGAATCATCACGTTCGTCTATATCCTTTATGCCAACTCCTTTTTGATGACGATGCGTCAAAAAGATTATGCGATGTTTATGATGTTAGGTGCAAAAGGTCGAAAAATTGCACAAATGATCTTTTCTGAGACCTTGGTTGTTGGAACCGTTGCTACATTAGTTGGTTCAGCTGTAGGGATTGGCTTGACAAGTGTCGTCCATCGACTATTAGTTGCACAGTTGAATATCCAAATCACCCATTTTACACCTTTCAACTTGCACGGATTATTGATCACTTTACTATTTTTCATTGTTTTATTCTTACTAGCGGCATTTGTCAATGCGTTTTCTATTGTCAAAAAACCAATTTTGACGTTGATCCGTGCCGATCAAACACCGGCACAAATGAAACAACACAAATTCTTGTTTTTCCTTGAAGTAGTGTTAGGAATCATCTTTATCGGTGTCGGTTATTATATGATGGCTAATATCGGCAAATATCAGTTGATGGCCATTGCAGTTGCGTTAGTTACAATCGTTTTAGGAACGTACTTTATTTTCCACTCGGTCATTATTTTCTTCTTGACCTTGCTGAAGAAAACAGAAAATCTTTCAATGAAAAAATTGAATAACTTTACGTTGTCTCAGTTAAGCTTCCGTATCCGCGAATATACGCAAATGCTTTCAATGGTCGCAATGTTATTCGCATTAGCCTTAGGGGCATTGACGGTTGGACTAGGCTTTAAAAATGAGATCACTAAGTTGACCAATGCGGTATCAAACTATGACCTAGTATTGAATCGCTCAGAGTTGATCGATCAATCGAAGGTAGAAAAACTTTCACCAACGATCAATGTAGTCTATCAACAAAAAGAAGATGAAAAAACAGTATACTATAATTATAGTGAGTTTGAACAAAATCCATTTTTGATCATGGAAAATCAAACGCCAAATACTGGAGAAAGAAACATCAAAACGAAAAAAGTAACAGCCGAAGAATTAGCGACGAATGTCAATTATCAGGATGAGTTACGCTATTATGAACTACCAGAACAACGGGAAAAAGAAGTGAAATTGCTGCCAGCAGAAGAATTTGCTCAGTTGAATCTTCCGCAAACAAACATGCAATTGATTCAAGTAAAAGATTTCCATGAGAGTATTGAACCGATTGGCGCGCTCGTAGCAGAAAACAATAAAAATAATGAATCATTAAAAGACGGAATGTTTAGCTTTACGCAAAAATATGATGCGTATCAAATGATCAATGGCATGTTCTCAGGGTTTGAATTCATGGGATTCTTCTTAGGGATCGCCTTCTTGACGATGTTAGCAAGCTGCTTGATGTTCAAGATTCTTTCAGGTAGTAAAAGCGATGTCGTTCGTTATGAGATGCTCGGTAAGATCGGTGCTCGTCAAGCATTGTTAAAACAATCGATTCGTCGAGAAATCGGTATTCTCTTCTTAGCACCGGGAATTCTAGGAGCAATCCATGTATTATTTGGACTTCAAATGTTTACTGTTTTGATGGATGATCCATATCACAACTTATGGATACCATTTGCAATATTCTTTGTTCTCTACTTTATCTACTATACTGTAACCACTTGGTTGTACACAGGAATCGTTTTGAACAAAA
Source organism: Enterococcus sp. DIV2371 (assembly GCF_050498525.1). NCBI lineage: Bacteria > Bacillati > Bacillota > Bacilli > Lactobacillales > Enterococcaceae > Enterococcus > Enterococcus sp. DIV2371. The sequence goes on from NZ_JBIPAJ010000001.1 coordinate 500,519, forward strand.
AAGACTAGGAATAGAGATTGATAAACCGAGAAGATGGTTCGTAGAAGAATCACCTTCTCGGCTTTTTCTGCTCCCTTCGAAATAATTTAGGGAAACATGATAAAATAGTGGAAAGAACATTGAATTTGATTGGAGGCTATTGATCATGAGTGAACTAGCTAGATTTTTTAAAGACGGGCAACTGCAACAAATCCCCAGAAAAGAAAAAAACAAACGTTTGATTTTTGATCATCTTTATTCAAAGTTTGAATTTGATAAAGATTACTTAGAGCGTGAGGTAAACGCAATTCTAAAAAGTATTTATCCTGATCATGCGATATTACGTCGCTACCTCGTTGATTATCATTATCTTGATCGAGAAAAGGACGGTTCGATCTATCAAAAGGCAGTGAGAGAGTCATGAGTGAAAAATTCAAAAACGTATCTCTTTGAAAGCCAAGCAAAGTTGGTGAAAAGAGATGCGTTTTTTTAGAGATTTTGATTTGTTTGTTTTTGCCAAGCATCATATTTCAATAAGAAATATTCAATAACGAAGAAGAGTGTCGAAGTGGATTCAAAAAGTGCAATAGGATTTTCTGGATTTTGTAGTTCTGAGTTCAAGAAGAAAATAGTTTCGGTACAGAGTTTTGAAACAGCAGAATTTCTAAGTTTTGTAATACCAATGGTTTGAATCCCTCGTTGTTTTAATTGCTTAGCCAATTTAACAACTTCAGGAGATTCACCATTCAGTGTGAGCAATAATACTAAATCATCAGGTTGAATGATTTGGTAAAACTGTTTGTTGATCGAAACGGCACCAAAATCGTATAAGATCAACCCATTATGTACGAAGAGTAATTTCATATAACTCGAGACTAAAGTTTGGATATCACCAGATCCGTAAATAAAGATCCGCTTAGCGTTAGCCATCATTTTACATAGATCCGTAAAATCTTTTTTCTTGAGATTTTCAATTGTTTGGATATGATTTTCAAGAATTTCTCCTTCCAGCTCAGATAGACACATATTCTCCTGTGTGAGTTCGTTTTTTAGGTGATATTTAAATTCTGAGAAACCATCAAATTCTAATTTTTGGCAAAAACGCATAATCGTTGTTCGAGAAACATTGCATTTTTTTGCTAATTCATTGATTGACATCGTTAAAGAATGCTTTTTGTGATTTGTGATATAGGACCAGATAAGAAAATCGTTTTCAGTCAATTTTGATTGAAACGTCGTAATAAGGTCTTGTAACATTTTCCCACTCCTTATTCATCTCTCATTTTTGAGGAACTTTGCTTTGTAACAGACATCAATATGCGCAACATTTTTATGTCTGTTTAGTTGCTATTTTTTTGATTCTGCCATTCGATACAACTGCTAAAGCTTTGATACCAAAATTTATTTCCAACGAAAGAAATTCGTCGATCGGTCTATTTCATCTTTATTAGGAATTATTCAACTAAATCGATCGACCTTTTTCTCCTCTCAAAACTACAATACGCCATATCTGGCAATATAACCGCAAATTTTATAGGTATTTATAGATTTTAAATTTAACTGTTGCAACTCTCTTGTATCAACATTTTTTTATCTTTTCTCACCACCTATACGTTTATTCGAGGGATGTTTTCGACTGGATATGTCCTCATTATTGCTCCTTTAATAGTAAGATACGCATAGTTTCTCGGTTAAATGAAAGATTTATCTATTTTGATCAACTGTTATCATATGTCTAGTTTTATACTCTAGGATACGATGTGACGATTCACATTTTTTGTGAAAAAAACCTTTTTGTTGTGAGAAACTTTTAAATCATCTGAAAGTATTTTATAAATCCGTTTTAATAGTAAACTGGATACAGGTAAAGCGCTTACCCAAAAATATAAAGGAAAAAAAGACTATGATGAAAAAAATTCAAAGATTTGGTGGAGCAATGTTAGCACCTGTCATGCTATTCTCTTTTTTCGGTATCGTTATTGGTTTTTCTTTGCTTCTTTCGAATCAAACGATTATGGGAGATATTGCTGCACCAGGCACACTCTGGTATAAGTTCTGGAATGTTGTAGCAGCCGGTGGATGGACCCCATTTTTTCAATTACCGCTTTTATTTGTTGTCGGATTACCGATCAGTTTAGCTAAAAAATATGCGGCTCGAGCAACAATGGAAGCATTAGTGATCTATATTGCTTTTAACTATTTCGTTCATGCGATCTTAACGTTATGGCCAAATTCTTTCGCTGTGGATCTATCTCAAGGAACAACGGTTGGTTCCGGGTTAACATCGATTGCAGGGATCATCACTTTAGATACTGGTATGATCGGAGCATTGTTGATTTCAGGTATCGTGGTTTATTTGCATAATCGCTTTTATGAAAAAGAATTACCAGAGATGTTAACGATTTTTAGTGGTTCTGTTTTCGTGACGATGATTGCTTTTCTTGTCATGATTCCTTTAGCACTTTTGATGTGTGTCGTATGGCCAATCATTCAAGAAGGAATGAGAAGCATGCAAGGATTTTTTGTGAATTCGGGAAATTTTGGTGTATTCATCTATCAATTTTTGCAGAAAATCCTTATCCCAACAGGCTTACATCATTTTGTGTACGCACCATTTGCTTATGATAGTGCGGTAGTTGAAGGTGGGATGGCCGCTTATTGGGCATCAAATATTGGTGAATTCCAAACAAGTGCACTTTCGCTTAAAGAACTTTATCCTTTTGGTGGTTTTTCTTTATCAGGTATGTCAAAAGTATTTGGTACAGCTGGATTGAGCTTAGCTATTATTCAAGCTGCTAATCCAGATAAAAAGAAAAAGGTCATCGCATTGATCGCACCAGCTGCATTAACTGCGATTTTGACCGGAATCACCGAACCCATCGAGTTTACTTTCTTATTTGTTGCCCCTGCTTTATGGGGAGTCCATGCACTGTTAGATGCATCGATTGCTACAGTTTCTTATGCATTTGGCGTTGTTGGAGACTTTGGAGGTGGCTTGATCAATTGGCTCGGGCTAAACTGGCTACCCTTATGGAATTTCCATGGTTCCACGTACCTCACCCAAATTATGATCGGACTTATATTTACTGCGATTTGGTTTGTTGTATTTACGTTCATGATCAAAAAATTCAATCTAAAAACTCCTGGACGTGAAGAGGATCTATCAGAGATACAGCTTTATTCAAAAGCGGATTATGAGAACAAAAAGAATGTACAACAACATGAGCAAGATAAAAACCTACCTAAACATGCAAGGCAAGCACAAGCCTATTTAGTGTTAGTGGGTGGAAAAGAGAATGTACTTGATGTGACGAATTGTGCAACACGGTTACGACTTACCGTGAAAGATACAAGTAAAGTAGCCAGTTCTATTGATTTTCAGGAAGCTGGCGCCTCAGGACTAGTCAATCCAGGCAATGGTGCTATCCAAATCATCGTTGGGTTAACTGTTCCAAGAGTGAGAGAATCGTTTGAAGACTTGATTGTAAAATAAGAGGAGGAGAACCATGAGTAAGAAAAAAAGTTCAATCTTGATTGCCGGCGGAGGAAGCACATATACACCATCACTAGTAATGATGTTAATAGAAGACCGAGAACGATTTCCAGTCAGTAAAATAAAATTTTATGATAATGATGAACAAAGGCAAGCAGTCATCGCAAAAGCCTGTGCAATCATTCTCGCTGAACGAGCGCCAGAAATAGAATTTAGCTATTCAACGGATCCCAAAGAGGCTTTCACAGATGTTGATATTGTCATGGCGCAACTAAGAGTCGGAAAATATGCGATGAGGGAACAAGACGAAAAAATTCCATTTAAATATAATGTTGTAGGACAAGAAACATGCGGTCCAGGGGGGCTTGCCTATGGATTACGCTCGATCGGGCCAGTCTTAGAACTAGTTGATTATATGGAAAAGTATTCGCCAGATGCTTGGTTATTGAATTATTCCAATCCAGCAGCAGTTGTCGCAGAAGCAACAAGAAGGTTTCGCCCCAATTCAAAAATCATCAATATTTGTGATATGCCTGTTTGTTTAGAAGATATCATGGCTCGAGTGATGGGCTTACAGGATCGTAAAGACTTCGAAACATCTTATTTTGGCTTGAATCACTTTGGGTGGTGGACGAGTATCAAAGATCATAAGGGAAACGACTTATTGCCAAAAATAAGCGCGCATGTAAAAAAATATGGGTATACGGAACAAACGCAACAAGGCCAACATAAAGAAACGAGTTGGTTGGAAACCATGTTAGCAGCTAAAGAGTTACATGAGATTGAACCGACTTTTTTATCAAATACGTATTTGAAATATTATTTAATGGCTGATGAAACAGTTGCTCATGCCGATAAACAGTATACAAGAGCAAATGAAATTATCGATGGACGTGAGAAATATGTATTTGAAGAATGTCAAAGAATCATCGATAATCAAACGGCCAAAGACACAACTTTTGCCTCCAATGAACATGCCTCATTTATTACAGATCTAGCTTGTGCGTTGACATTTAATACAAAAGAACGCATGATCCTGATTGTTGAAAACAATGGTGCGATTTCTAATTTTGATCATGATGCGATGGTTGAATTGCCTTGTATCGTGGGGAAAGATGGTTATGAAGTAGTGTCAATTGGTGCGATTCCTACTTTCCAAAAAGGTTTGATGGAACAACAAATTGCATCTGAAAAGTTAGCAGTTGATGCATGGGAACAAAAATCATATCAAAAGTTATGGCAAGCCTTCATTATGAACAAAACGGTACCTAGTGCAAAAGTAGCTAAGAAGATACTTGATGAAATGATTGAAGTCAATGCCCCTTATTGGCCAGAACTGAAATAAGTATCACTAAAAGAAAGAAAGGAATCGGCTGTAGGATATCCTTCAGCCGATTATTTTGAAAGTCGACATGGCAGTAAAAAATAAATTTCAAGCAGTCTATTTTTTCCAGTATGCATTGATGGCTCTTTTGATGACACAGATCGTTCCGTTTTTGACCGGACAAGGATATGACACGGTACAGAGAGGTTGGTTTTTAGCTTCTTACAGTGTAACCACGATTGTTTTCCAAATCTTTATTGGGTATTATTCAGATCGAAGCAAACAGATAAAAAAATTGCCATGGTCGTTTCTACACTATTTGTATGCTTTGCGAGCAGTTTTTATTTGCTAGGAAAAGATACTTGGTTGATACATTTTATCGTATTGGCAATTGCTGGTGGGTTATCCAATACAGGTGCAGTAGTTCTAGATAATTGGGTATTATCACAAGTAGCAGTGAAAAATGAGATTGCTTCAATCAAAGCAATTGGTTCTTTAGGGTGGAGTGTGATGAGTATCTGTGTTCCGCTATTTATTTTCAATAATGACTATCAGTGGTTAGTAGCTCCTTTTTTGTTTTTCTTAGTCATTTATTTTTGTTTTGCTAAATCTTTACCGGAAGCACAGCGCGAGAAAAATAAACAAAAAAAGCAAGAAATCAAAGAATTCAGCCTTTCGGATATGTATCTGCTTATAAAAAATAAGGAGTTCTTATTTTATACCTTGCTATTTTTTCTTTTATATTTAACCATCGTCGCAAATAATACGATTGTGATCGATAAGTTGCTCTTAATGGATAGTGGACATGCATTTGTAGGATCAAAGTGGTCGATTCAAGCTTTCTGTGAAATCCCAGCATATTTTCTATTGAATCGTTCAGTGACAAAATGGAAAAATGAGCGATTGATTTTTATTTCTGGTTTCTTTTTGGTGCTGCAATTTTTGATTTATACAATTTCACGCACACCATTCCTATTACTTGTTGCTAGCTTCATGCAGTTTTTTACTGTCCCAGCTTTTACCATCGGTAGTCGAATGATCATCAGTGAGATTACACCTAAAAATGTTTTTTCCTCAGGGCAACTCCTATCTATAAGTATTTATATGGGGATTTCTTCATTTATTTCTCCATTACTAGGCGGAGTACTGGTTCAACAGTTCTCATTAAATCGAGCACTTCTCTTTTTTAGTATGCTACCGGTTGGTGCTTTTATTTTTTATTGTTGCTACAGAAAGTATCAGAGAAATAGTTGGACAGCTTAAAATGCTACGTTCAGGAGCTGATTTAAAAGTTAGATAATTCCTTACTTTTCCTTACTTTTTTGGTATAATAAAAGAAACGGGAGGAATAACTATGGATAAAAAAGTGCAAGTATCAGCTAAAATGACATCCAAAAATCAGATTACTGTCCCTAAGAGTGTTCGTCAAAAATTAGGCTTGAAAGAGAATCAGAGAGTTATTTTTGAATTCACGCCTGAGGGTGAAATTAAAGTGACTAGTGAAAAAGCTAATCTGGATTTTGAAGAATTTTGGAAGCATGAATTGGTTGTGATGGAAGAATATGGGAGTTATGATACAGAAACTGTCGATTTTGGTGAGGACGTTGGCGAGGAGAAAATCCAATGGTAAAACAAGGGGATATTGTTTTTATAGATTTGGATCCAACAAAAGGGAATGAACTAGCAAAAACACGTCCGTGTGTCATCATCAGTAATGATTATTACAATAAGATTTTCAATACTGTTTTAGTCATGCCAATTAGTAGCTCCACAAAGTATTTACAGGAAAAATATCAACGTTCAGGGGCATTTCAAACAATTTCTGATACAGAGATGAATACAATCAAAGGAACGATATTATGTCAACATATCCGAAGCATCGATTTATCTCAACGCAGTAATCTTCAGGTGGTTGATCAAATCGATTCTCAAACGAAAAAAACATTATCGGAAATTGCCAAATATTTTTTCTAACTCAATAATAAACCTTTCCAGCATCTATTCCGTTGAACTAAGCTACGTAAAAAGAACCAGAAAGCAAAAGTCAGCCATCAACTTTTGCTTTCTGGTTCTAGTCTATCCAAGTTGTTATCTTAAAAACTGTTTCATCCGAAAGACACGATCAAGATTCAAGCGGCTAGCCAGTGGCTGGTCGGTTTCCCTAACGGTTACAGAAAGCTTCTGTGGGATCTCTCTCACTGAGAAATGGTGCCATAGATCCCAAAATGAAGCAAATCTTAATTCTGATAAATAAAGCAGTGAAGGGTTTCTTTGATTGAACAGTGAAATATTCATTCGTGAGAATGTAGGAGAAGGACGTTGCCAACGGATTGGAACCACAAAGGAATCACTTTGTTCATTTGTTTCTTCCTCATTCTTCTCTTGTTCTTTTGGTTCATCGAATTGCGTTAAATCGTAGGCTTCGATGATCGCATTCAATTTTCTAGAATATTGACGATCTGTTGCATAGCGTCCTTCTAAATACTTCGTTGCTTCACGGAAATCTTTGGTCTCAGATTTCCATGTCGGTTTATAAAAATCAGAATTATGGGACAGACCATTTTTGATCAAATCGGCGTAATCTTCTAAGCTTTCTTTGTAAGAAGGATATTTCCGAAAAGCTGCACGAATCTGATAATTTTGACCGGCGGATGTTTGTTCTAAAGTATTGAAGGAAACGCTACTTCCTTTATAAGCACCCTTGATCCCAAATAGATTATAGTTAGGTGAGCGAGAAAGCAAGCTATTCCCAGAACCACTCTCTAAAATAGCTTGTGCCATCATGACAGAAGCATAAATATCTTCTTCTTGACCGATTTCTCGCGCATCCTCTGCGATTTTTTCTAAAAATTGGTCAGTCGTCTGGTTTTGTGTGAAGTGGAACGTCTCATTCAATCCGTCTAAAATCGGCGAGCTAGCTAAAGATCCCGTTGCTCGTGGTAAGCCTGCTAAATTGACACGTAAGGCAAAATTAGGTGTGTATGCTTTGAGCGAAGTGATCCGTACATGGTCACCCGGTTGGGGCGCATGGATATAATTCCCGTTACCGATATAAATACCGACATGGTGCGTGATACCGGTAGAAGGACCCCAGAAGACTAAATCGCCTGGTTGCGCTTGATCAACTGGGATTTTAGTTCCAGCGTATTGTTGTTCGCCCGTCCAACCACCAATGGAATAGCCCGTGACTTGTTTGTAAATAAAATAAGTCAAACCAGAGCAATCAAAAGTAGCAGGTCCTTTGGCACCCCAAACATAAGGTTTCCCTAAATGCTTATAGGCTTCTTTGACAAGTGCTTGTTGTATACTAGTCGTATTTGTCGGTAGAACAGCTTCAATCGGTGTTTTGACAACAAAATCAGATGATTCTGAAGAAGGATTTTCGATTCGATCAGGCGTCGACGGACGATTCGTGTTTGCTGTCTGATTTGAAGATGAGCCTGTATTGTTCGTTGACCCGGTAGAACCGTTTGTATTTGAGTTCCCATTATTATTCGAAGAACTTGGCGGTCTTGAAGGGTTCGTGGTATTTCCCGTATTTGAATTGCCGTTATTGTTTCCATTGTTGTTCCCGCTATTTCCAGAATTGCCACTATTCCCATTATCTGGGACCTCTGGCGTGACTGGGGTTGGCTGAGAAGAATCTGTCGTTTCTTCTTCAGGCGTTGATGGTTGAGAAGGGAAAGTCGTCGATTCAAATTTGCCAGTGATCGTTAAATCAGTCACACCGACTGTAAACATTTGCTTAGTATAGTCTATTTCTTGCGCGCCTTCGATTTTGACCGAAACCAATCGTTCGTTTGCCGCAGGTGTGATCATATATGTAACTTTGGTACCTTCTTCTAAATCTTTGACTTTTCCGGATTTAGAAATCTCTAGAAAATCCTCTTCAGTATATTCTCTTGTCTTGATATCGGCTTCTTCTTCCTCTTCATCAACGATCCTCAGTTTGATTTTTCCACGTAGGTTTCGAGCAATCGTTAGCGTCCGAGTTGCTGCTTCGGAAGATTCTTCTGTGGATTCCTGCGTACTATCCGAAGAATCAGTGGAAGAACTTGAGACGGTCGAATCACTCGTACTTGATTCGGTCGTAAACGTCGGGCGCTCAGCAATGAGAGAGCTGCTGGATGTTTGGGTCCGACTAGTTGTTGCAAACGCAGATTGTGTAGATAACAACGTTGGAGCAATCAGCCAAGATGCTGCAAGTAGGCGTATTGCTGTTTTTTTCTTCATAATGAAATACTCCTTTTCTTTTTCCACAGTTGCGCTAAAAAAGCGCTACCTGTTCGGTCAGTTGTTTGATTTCGTCAATAAAATCAAGCTTTATTGACTGACAAAAAAACAATTCAACATCTGGACAAAAGCGATGAGTAGTCATTCATTCGTTCGAACATTCATTATTGGATGTACCCTATTTCATTTGTGGGGGCACAAATTTTGGGGGAAATGAGTACACTTACTATCAGTTTACCAAAGATTTAACATTTCTTCAAAACATTTCGTTAAATAACTAATGTGAAAAATAAGGCGCAAGTAAAAGGTTTTTCGAGGGTAAATAAAACGATAAAATAACATGACGTAAAAATAAAACCAATGACAACAGAATTAGTCGTCATTGGTTCGTAAGAAATGCTCGTTTCATTGATTTGATGATCTGTTGAGCGATTGAGTGGAGGATCGTTGGACCAACTCTACCGGCAATAAAAGTTCTTCCCATGATTTATCGGGACTTTGGATACGATCTAAAAGTAAACGAGCAGTCGCTTTCCCTAATTCCAAAATGGGTTGAGCAATGGTCGTTAATTTAGGTTTCATGTATTCACACATATCGATATTATCGTAACCGATAATGCTATAATCTTCGGGAATCACTTTATCATGCTCCGCTAAACCACGATAGACCCCAAAAGCTAACTCATCATTCAATGCAAAGATCGCTGTAGTAGGAGAAGAAAGCAGATCAGGAACGATCTCATAGCCGCCTTTTTTAGAAAACTCAGCGGGGAACCAATGGAGCTGTTTCTCAGAATGTTCGCCCTTTTTACATGCCGCCAGAAAACCATCGATCCGATTTTGGACATTTTGGGGCGTTTGCTGTGGATAAACCAAAGCAATCTCCTGATGTCCTAAGCCTAATAGATGCTCACCGGCTAAATATCCACCGTGATAGTCATCGGTTAAAACTGCGTCACTGTAGCCTTCTGCTTTTTTCTGATCTAATACGATAAATGGTTTGCCTTGTTTTTTCAAAGAATTTTGAAGTGTTTTTGTTGAGACAGCTGATGAGGCAATGATAAAACCATCGACACCGCGTTGCGTCAACTCCAGTAAATAATCGGTTTCTTTTTGGTGGTCAAAATCTGCATTACATAAAATCGTGACAAAATTTTGTTGGTAAAGACAATCTTCAATTCCTTGCATCAATGTATTGAAAAAAGGATTGGTAATATCGGGTACCAGAACACCGATCGTTTTTGTTTTCTTGGTGATCATTTGTCGAGCAATGTAATCGGGCTGGTAGCCTAATTCATCTCTTGCTTTCACCACTTTTTTGACTGTATCTGGATGGAACTTTGCTTCATTGCCATTCAAGATCAATGAGACAGTTGCGATGGATACGCCTGAATGTTTCGCAACGTCTTTGATCGTCACTTTTTTCTTTCCCATTGCTATACTCCTATCTCTTTCTTAGTGCCATTTTCCCATGAATACGTAAAGAAGTAAATGAGAGAAATGACTTTGTCTCTTTTTAGGTTTTGAGCGTATCGGCGGTAGACTTGTCAAATCGTTTTTATTCCTTTTTTCAAAAAGGTTTTTTTCACAACCTTTGATTTCAATGTTAGAATAGAAGGGATCGATTAAATAGAAAAAGCAAACTGGAGAATGAAGGTGGAAGTGATATGAAATACGTAGAAGTAAAAAATGAATTTAAGCGTTACCAGATGGGCGAAACAACGATTACAGCGAATGACGATATTTCATTCTCCATTGAAAAAGGAGAATTAGTGATCATCCTAGGTCCTAGTGGGGCTGGGAAGTCAACAGTATTGAATATTTTAGGTGGGATGGATACACCAGATGAAGGACAGATCATCATTGATGAGACAGATATTGCGCAATTCAATGACAAACAATTGACGGCTTATCGTCGCACAGATGTGGGCTTTGTTTTTCAATTTTATAATCTCGTTCCTAACTTGACCGCAAAAGAAAATGTCGAGTTAGCGACAGAAGTATCGCCAAATGCGTTAGACCCGGTAGAAGTCTTGACGCAAGTTGGACTGGCGCATCGGTTGAATAATTTTCCGTCCCAATTATCCGGTGGCGAGCAGCAACGGGTATCCATTGCACGAGCGCTTGCGAAAAATCCAAAATTATTACTTTGTGATGAACCGACTGGCGCGTTGGACTTTGAAACAGGAAAACAAGTATTGAAATTGTTGCAAAATGCTAGCCGCGAACATGGAAATACTGTATTGATCATTACACATAACTCGGCTTTAGCGCCAATCGCTGATCGAGTGATCCATATCAACGATGCAAAAGTCCGAGCAGTCGAATTGAATGAACACCCTTCATCAATTGATGAACTTGTTTGGTAAGGAGGTCTGTAATGAAAAATAAAACTTACCTGAAAGCAGGGTTTCGTGAGATTCGCCAATCAAAAGGGCGGTTCATCGCAATCATTTTGATCATTTTACTCGGCACGCTACTGTATGTCGGTGTTAAGACAGCTGGTCCTGTGATGCAAAAAACGATGGATGAATATGTCCGAGCAGGCAAACTCTCTGATTTACAGATCGTTTCAACGGCAGGCTTGACCGAAGAGGACGTTGCTCAGGCAGAAAAGCTCTCCGGTGTCACAGTTGAGACGGGGAAACAGCTTTTTTACGCAAATGCGAATAAAAATGAAGTTGTCCAAGTTTTCTCTTATGATACTGACATGAAACAGAATCAATTGACGGCAGTCGATGGTCGATTGCCTCAAGCAGAAGACGAACTTGTGTTAGATGAGAAAGCTGAAAATCAAGGGTATCGCATTGGTGACACCTATACGATCGAAACAGACGACTTGAAAGAGACAGATTATAAAATCGTCGGTTTTGTCCGTTCGCCTTTATTCATCAATAACTTGGAACGAGGTTTTGCAAATGTCGGCAATGGGAGCATCGATTACTTTGCCTATGTCCCACAAGCGAATTTTACAACGGATATCCAATCGGTTTTAACTCTTGACTTTGCGAATGTCGATGACCTGAATACGTACAGTGCAGAATACCAAGAAGAGATGGAAAAGAACATCGAAAAGCTGGAAGAGTTTTTTAAAGAACGACCACAGCAACGATTAGAACAACTACAGCAAGAAGGCAAGGATGCTTTAGCCCCTGTAAAACAAGAAGTTGCAGATGGAAAATCACAATTAGCGGATGCGAAAAGTCAGCTAGCAACAGCGAGAATGCAGATCGATCAACAACGCCAAGCCTTGGCGCAGTTACCGGAACCACAACGAACACCAGCGTTGAGTGCGTTGGCTGAGCAAGAAAGTCAATTATCAGAACAAGAAGCACAATTGACGACAAAAGAAGCTGAGCTGACAGAGGCTGAAGCAACGATTGCTGAGAATGAAGAAACAATCAATGAGTTAGAAAAGCCAACGTATCTTTTCAAAGAACGCTCAGAAAACGTCGGCTTTCAGGAATTCGGCGATCTAGCAGAACGAATTGCAGCTATCGCGAATGTCTTTCCTGTCTTTTTCTTCTTTATTGCGGCATTGATCACTTTTACGACGATGACGCGGATGGTAGAAGAAAACCGTCGAGAAATCGGTACACTGAAAGCTTTAGGCTATAGTAAATTAGAGATTGCCAAAAAATATGCCATTTATGCTTGTCTCGCCTCTGGCATTGGGATTATTTTAGGAACGGTACTAGGAACAAATCTTTTACCGCGAATCATTTATGAACTTTCCAATGAGCGTTATGATATCGGCAGTGCGGTGATTTTTTATGATTGGCCACCGATCATCCAAGCAGCAATTGCATTTTTCATCGCAGCTTTTGGTGCGGCGATGTTAGTATTATTCAAAGATTTGCGCGAACGACCAGCTGCTTTATTGCAACCTAAGGCGCCAAAACCAGGGAAAAGAATTCTTTTAGAATACATTACGCCTCTTTGGTCACGTCTAAGCTTTAATCAAAAAATCAGTTATCGTAACCTTTTCCGCTATAAGTCACGGATGTTTATGGCAATCGTCGGAATTGCCGGCTGTGCAGGATTGATGGTCGCTGGAGTAGGGTTAAAAGATTCACTTAGTTCTGTTTCCGACAAACAATTCGGCCCGATCATTGATTACCAAGCCATCGTAACAACCAATCAGACCGATGAAGCGAGTCAAAAGGAAGTCAACGAGGCAATGGATGATCAAGCGAAGATCACTGACCGTTTAGCAATCGATACGCAAACTGTTGAGCTACGCAAAAAAGGACAAGCGTCACAGAGTTTGACTTTGATGGTACCAGAAAAGGAACAAGCTTTAGAAACATTTATTCATTTGAAAACAACGGATGATCAAGCGGTCGACTTGCCAGCTTCTGGACTTGCAATCACCCGAAAAGCGGCAGAACTATTTGATTTATCTGTCGGTGATACGATCGAGCTGTATGATGATGATCAACAAAAGCTACACGGTACAGTGGAGGTCATTTTGCAAAATTATTTAGGGAATTTCGTCTACATGAGCCCAGCCTATTATGAAGAAATTTCTGGACAGCCGATGACGACAAATGCGTACTTGATCAAAACAGAAAAGATGTCGAAGGATGAAGAAGACACGTTATCAGAAGAATTATTGAAAACTGGGGCAGTCACGAATACTTCGTTTATCTCAACACAGATCAAGAACCAAGAAGAATCTCTTTCTAATTTAGATGCGGTAGTTATCATCTTCGTTGTTCTATCAGGCTTGTTGGCATTTATCGTGTTATACAACTTAACGAATATCAATATCTCCGAACGTGTTCGCGAGTTATCTACGATCAAAGTTTTAGGCTTTTTTGATAAAGAAGTGACGATGTATATCGTTCGAGAAAATATCATCTTTACTTTGTTAGGGATCCTTGGAGGATTTGGGATTGGCTATGTTTTAACTGATTTTATCTTACGTCAAGCATCAATGGAATCAGTGATCTTCCCATTAGTGATTACTTGGGTCGCTTATACACTATCTGCTGTTTTAACGATCTTATTCACGGTGATCGTGATGATCGTGACTCATTTCAAATTGAAACATATCGACATGATCGATGCCTTGAAATCAAATGAATAATGAGTAGGAGGATGATTATGAGTATTACTGTGAATATCTTGTATACAGGAAAAGAAGGCAGTGCAAAGGCATTTGCGAAAGAAATGACCGAACGTGGAATCGTTGAACGCATTCGAGCACAAGAAGGAAATGAACGTTATGAGTATTTCATTCCTTTAGAAGAAGATGAAACGATTTTATTAGTGGATCGTTGGGCGGATCAAGCAGCAATCGATCGCCATCACCAATCAGAAATGATGGTGGAAATCGCTGAATTACGAAAAAAATACCACTTAAAAATGAAGGTCCAGCGTTTTATCGATGAACCCAGCGATTAGAAAGAACAATATTTATCCGTTTATTGCGAATTCTTGAAAAAGAAGAGAGCAATAAGCGGTTTTTTGTCGGCTAAATATAGGAAAATAAAAAAGAGACAAACACAAAAAATGGATAAACAGCGTATTGCATTCTGCTTATCCATTCTTATTGTTCGAGTTTATTCAGTAAATTTTGGCATGGTACCTTCATTTTTTTTAAAACGAATAAAGCTGCGAATCATTTCTCGGATGATCGTATATGTTGGCAGCACGAGGATCATCCCTAATAAACCAAACAAGTTCCCAGCGACAAGTAAAAGAAAAACAGTCGCAATCGGATGGATGTGGATCATTTTATTCATCACGAGAGGGGAAACTAAGTATGACTCACCAAATTGGATCAAGGTGATGAAGGCTACTAAGAGTAAAGCTGTTTTGACGTCTTGACTCAAAGCATAGAGTAACGCAGGTGCCGCACCAATAAATGGACCAAAATATGGGATGATATCCATCAATCCGCAAATCAAGGCAAGCAATAACGCATTTGGCAAGCCCAATACTTTGAAAACAAGATAACTTCCTACACCGACATACATACAAACCAATAGCTTGCCACTGATATAGGTCGAAGCAGCTAAGTGGAAATCATGACACCAATCTCTGACTAGCTGATGGAATTTCTTAGGCATGTAACGTGTCAAAGTAGCAGGAATCTTATCCCCATCTTTGAACATATAAATCAACAAAAGTGGGATCGTGAAGAGAATGATCGCAGAACGTGAAACGATTTCGAATACATTGACTAAACTTGAAGTTGCTCCTGAGACAAATTGTAAAACAAAGCGCGTCAATTGATTCAATTCTAATGTATCAATAAAAGGAAGCAAATGTTCTTCCAGTAAAGATCCATCCAGATTTTCCGCTAAGACATACAGTATTTGAGGGATTTGCCCGATAAATCGACTGATTTCTAAAATGATGATCGGTAGAACAACTTGTATGATCAAATAAATAGTCAATAAAATCAGCGACATCATCAACGTAACAGCGAGTGTTCTTGATTTTATATATTTGAGGAGTTGATTGTAAATAGGTAGGAAAATATAAAAAAGAAAAACTGAGATCAAAATTGGCAAGAAAATGCTTGCCATGATCGCTTCTAAGGGTCTGAAGATAAAAGTGATCTTAGAAAAAATAAAAATAGTGATTCCTGTCAAACTGAGTAAAACAAGTGTAGCAAATAGTTTGGAGCGTTTTAAAAAAGTCATAGTAGAGATCCTCCGCTGGGTGGCTTTTTATGGTTGAGAATGTGAAAGAAACGTACATCCAGTTTTAGATGACATGAGATGATTTCTGGCACAACTCATATTCAAATATAACATAACTATAAGAATTTATTTATTTTTCGAAGAATTTATTAAAAAAAATAAATGTTTTTAACTGAATCAAACGTAGCCAAAACGGTTCATCTCACTGGAAAAACTGGAGATATTCCTAAAAAAAGACTTTTTTCATTTACCTGTGACATTGATTTACAAACGCTTACGTTTCGGATATAATTGGATTATCAACTTATATATACAAGTTAAAAATCAGCTGGAGGGTTGGCTTATGGCATTTACAGAAAAAGTGATTTATCAGATTTATCCCAAGTCATATCGTGACACGAATGGTGATGGGATTGGAGATTTACCAGGAGTTAAAGAAAAATTGCCTTATTTGAATGAATTAGGCGTTGATATGATTTGGTTGAATCCTTTTTATCCAAGTCCGCAAAAAGATAATGGCTATGATATCTCTGATTATCAAGCAATCGATCCATTATTCGGCACAATGACCGATTTTGAAGAGTTAGTCGCTGAAGCGAAAAAATATCAGATCGACATCATGTTGGATATGGTGTTGAATCATGTCTCTATTGAACATGAATGGTTCCAAAAAGCATTGGCCGGGGATAAGTATTATCAAGATTTCTTTATTTTAAGAGATGAACCAACGGATTGGGTGTCAAAATTTGGCGGGAACGCATGGGCACCATTTGGTGAAACAGGTAAATATTACTTGCATCTATATGATAAAACTCAAGCCGATTTGAATTGGCGTAATGAAGCGGTCCAACAGGAATTGTTCAAAGTTGTCCGTTTTTGGATGGAAAAAGGGGTCAAAGGGTTTCGTTTTGATGTGATCAACGTGATCGGAAAAGACGAAGAACTGAAAGATAATGCAGAAAATGAAGGAAAAGCCGAATACACAGATAAGCCGATTACTCATACGTATTTGCAACGCCTAAACAAAGAAACATTCGGACAAGATCCTGAAATCATTACGGTTGGAGAAATGAGTTCAACAACGATCGAAAACTGTATTTTGTATACACTGCCTGAACGAAATGAATTGTCGATGGTATTTAATTTCCATCATTTGAAAGTCGATTATGAGAATGGCAATAAATGGACCACACCAGCATTTGATTTTGAAGAATTAAAACGGTTGTTCCATACTTGGGGAGAAGAAATGAGTGCAGGAAATGGGTGGAATGCTCTATTTTTAAATAACCACGACCAGCCCCGCGCCTTGAATCGCTTTATCGACGTCGAACATTACCGCAAACAAGGGGCAGAAATGTTGGCTACGATGATTCATCTAAATCGAGGAACGCCATATATCTATATGGGAGAAGAAATCGGGATGATCGATCCAGACTTTGCATCTATTTCTGACTATCGGGACGTTGAAAGTTTGAACGCTTACCAGCTTTTACAAGAACAAGGACTCACTCAAGAAGAAGCTTTCCGCCGAATCAAAGCAAAATCACGAGACAACTCACGAACACCCATGCAATGGACAGATGAACCACAAGCCGGATTCACATCTGGGACACCTTGGCTGCCTTTAGCAGCAAAGCATGAAACAATCAATGTAGCGAATGAACAAAAGCAAGAACATTCGATTTTTGCTTATTACCAACAGCTGATTCAATTAAGAAAAACATATCCAGTGATTGCTATCGGTGATTACCAAGCATATGTACCTGAACATCCACAAGTCTATGGCTATCTTAGACAAACTGACGATCAAAAATTACTCGTCTTGACCAACTTTTACGCAGACGAAACGACAGTCGAATTACCAGAAGAATTTGTTGCTGCGAAAGTATTGATCAGTAATTATCCAACGACAGTTGAAAAAGAAATGAAGTTAAAGCCTTATCAAGCAGTCGCTTTATTATTGCAGTAGAAGTAGGGGTTTTGAACACTATTTATTCAGTTTAAAGGGATAAGAGTTGACTAATGTCACACTCTTATCCCTTTTTTAGTTATTTAAAATAATCTTTCTCTGAAAAGTCAGCTTTTTGATAGACACCTTGGTCACCGTAAAACTTGTTGTACCGTTGTTTGAATTTTCTAAAGAGGAATACAACGAGTAGTTTGACCAGTGTATAGATTGGAATACCAAAAATAACGCCCATGATTCCTAGAAGATCACCCATGACTAGTAAAACAATCAAAATCGTGATGGGATGGATCTGTAAACGATCGCCCATGACACGAGGAACGACAAGATCTCCGTGCAGCAATTGGACAACGAACCAGACGATCACGAATTTTACAGCCATGAAGGTTGAATCTTGAAAGGCAATGAAAAGCCCGGGAAAGAAAGCCACAAATGGTCCGATGTAAGGAATAATACATAACAAACCAGCAGCGATAGCAAGAATACTTGCAAACTCTAAACCAATCAATAAGAACGTTACCCAATAGACAGCCCCTAGAATGAAAGAAGCGATAATCTGTCCTTTTAAGAAGGCCCCTAATTGCTGGTTCGCAATTTTAGTCAATGTTCGAAAATCCGTCCGAAATTTTGGTGGCACGATACCTAAAACTGCTTGATAAAAATTGTGTGGATCTTTTAACAGGAAGAACGCAATAATCGGGCCAGTGAACAATGTGATAAAGGTCGTTGTCACAGCTGAAAAGAGATTGCCTAAACTTTCAGCCCCACTCTTCCAGTAATTACCGATGAATGAAGTAAAGTTATCGGTGAAGTCATCAACCGATGCGAAAAATTGATTGAACGTATCAGAAAATGGTGTCTGTGCTAAAAAGTCTCTCAACGTTTGTTGGAAATCTTGGAATAGATCAGGTAGCTGTTGGACCAGTGAAGTCGCTTGTTGTTGTAAAAACGGGAACAGCCAGACAGCCCCTAAACCGATAAACAATAAGATAACCAGAAAGACTAAAATGACCGACAGATTACGTGATAATTTCTTGCTGAGACGTTTGATCAAAGGATCTAATAAGTAATATAAGACCAAAGCAAAAAGGACCGGTGGCAAAGTCGTGATAAAAATGACAACCAGTGGCCTGAATATAAAAGCAATCTTTTGGAAAAAGTAAATGACCAACGCAATCATCACGAGTAAAACAAGTACATAATACGAAGTTTTACCTCCTAAAAAACGAATCAGTCGGGAAGATTCTTTTGATTTTTTTTCCACGATAGTTCTCCTTTCTCTTGAAATAAGTAGTTAGTTTTGAGGTTGAGCCATTCGCACGAGGCAACTATTGAAATTGAATGAGCGCTTTGCACTCGTCAGCCAAAACGTATAAACATGAAAAGCTATTTTCTGATTTTCCATCTTACTGTTCAGGTCAAACCGCTTTTCTCACAACCTTGTTCTACTCCAAGTTATTATAATCTGAAACGGGTATAAAAAGAAAATAATACAGTTGAAAAATCAAGCGAATTCCTTTAATAAAATAAATTTAACAATAATGCTTGACGAGTCGTTTGATTCTATGCTAAATTAATTCCTGTTGCTAAAACGTAACTATTACGATTTGTATTTGCTAATCGTAATCAAACATAGAAAGAAGATGAGAAGGAGCGAATAAGATGAAGCGTTGGATCAAGGTGGTAGGAGGCTTGCTGTTTGCAGGGATACTTGCAAGCTGTGGCACAGGAGAAACTGCAACACAAACAAATGCACAAAATGATGAAAGCTTAAATGTAATGACAACATTTTATCCAATGTATGAATTCACTAAGCAAGTCGTCGGAGATGAAGGAAATGTTGAATTATTGATTCCGGCTGGAACAGATTCACATGACTACGAACCTTCTGCAAGAGATATGGCAAAAATCCAAGAGGCAGATGTATTTGTCTATAATGATGAAAATATGGAAACGTGGGTTCCAGCGATTGAACATACATTAGAAGAAGGAGATGTCCTTCCAATCAAAGCAACCGAAGGGATGTTGTTATTACCTGGTGATGACCATGGACATCACCACGACCATGGCGACCACGATGATCACGATCACGCTGATGATGATCATGACCACGACCACGATCATGACCACGACGATGATGCTGACGATCATGACCGTGATCACGACCACGGAGACCACTGTCATTCACACGAGTTAGATCCACATGTCTGGTTAGCGCCAAATCTAGCGATGAAGCAAGTAGAAACGATTCGTGATCAATTGATCGAAGCTTACCCAGAAAAAGAAGAAGCATTCACTGAAAATGCTGCCTCTTATTTAGAAGAATTAGAAGCACTACACAACACGTTTAAAGAAACATTGGGTCAAGCAAAGCAGAAATCATTTGTTACCCAACATGCTGCATTTAATTATTTAGCTCTAGAATATGGTCTTAATCAAGTACCGATTGCCGGTCTTTCTTCAAGCGAAGAACCATCTGCTGCAAGAATTGCCGAATTAAAAGAATTTGTAGAAGAACATGGTATTGAATATATCTATTTTGAAGAAAATGCCAAAGACAGTATCGCTCGTACGTTAGCTACTGAAGCTGGCGTATCATTAGCAGTGTTGAATCCTTTAGAAGGATTGACAAAAGAACAAATGGACAATGGCGAAACATATATCTCAATTATGGAAGCAAACTTAAAAGCGCTCCAAAAAACAACAGATACTGAAAACCCATTAGAAGATACATTGAAGCCAGAGAAAGAAAAAACAGTTTATAACGGTTACTTTGAAGATGAAGAGGTCAAAGATCGTCCATTATCAGACTGGAACGGTGTTTGGCAAACAGTCGATACGTATATGGCAGACGGAACGTTTGATCAAGTGTTTGAATATAAAGCAAAAATTAACACAGACATGACAGCTGAGGAATACCGTGAGTACTATGAAGTAGGGTACAAAACGGATGTCGAAAAAATCGAAATCAAAGATGATACAATGATCTTTACCTTTAAAAACGGCGAGGTCAAAGAATCTAAGTATCGCTATGCGGGTAAAGAAATCTTGAACTATTCAGCAGGTAATCGTGGGGTTCGCTTCTTATTCGAAGCTGAAGATCCTGATTCTGGTGCGTTCAAGTATGTACAATTCAGTGACCATTCAATTGCGCCGACTAAATCAGATCATTTCCATATCTACTTAGGAAATGATAGCCAAGAAGCGTTATTAGAAGAAATGGAAAATTGGCCAACTTTCTATCCTGAAGAAATGACTGGCAAAGAAATCGCGCAAGAAATGATCGCACATTAAAAGAGACTAAAAAACGAAGGATGAATGGAAAAGAGGGCTTTACGACTTTTCATTCGTTCTTCGTTTCTTTATTGAAAGATTCAGTTGCTTTCCTTTTCTGGCATTCAAGAAATCAACTTCTTTAATCCGCGAATCGAAACAGGGATGACATCCCCATTGGATAGAGTCACTTCTCGTGTTTTCTTATTAATTGTTCGGACATTTTGAGTATTGATGACATAAGATTTGTGACAGCGAATAAAGTGTTGATTTTTCTTTTCGATATCTTTTATCTTCTCATAAAACTGCATTTGTGCATGTGTCAGGTGAACCTCAAGTTTATGAGGCGTGCCTTGTGCAGTAGAAAAGTATTGGATATCTCTGATTGGTAAAAACTTGATTTCGTCATTGAATTCAATTCTGAAAATATCCTTTTGCAGCGGCGCAGTTTGGAAATCTTCAAATATTTTGCTTAAGATCCGTTCAACATTTTCTTTTAAATCAAAAATATCTTCTTTGATAATATAATCAGTCGGCTCAATGTTGCTTTTCAAAATCGTCATGGAAAGATCTGTATGTGAAGTGACATAAATGATTTTTCCAAGCGAATCCAAGTCACGTACTCGTTTGCCAATGGCAATGCCGTCTAACTCACTGTCTTTTAGTTCGATATCTAAAAAGTAGATACCAAAAGAAGACGTACGTACCCTTGCTGCATTGAGGAGTTCAACAGGATCAGAGGTAGCAATATGGACATAACTATCCAAATTTTCGATCATGATCCGATTCTTGATTACTGTAGAGATGACTTCCAGTTGTTTCGGATCGTCTTCACAAATGTAAATGGGAATCATAAAATTACTCCTTTAATTGTATATGGATTGTTTGCGAAAATCGCTGATTCTCAATCGTTGTTTCAAGAAAAAGATAAGGATTCGTTTTTGTTAGTTCATCAAGGATAAACAAACCTAATCCTTCATTCTTTGGATTTGTTTTTGTCGAGAAGCCTTTTTGTTTTAATTTACTCAATGGAAAAGTATTAGTCGTCGTATTGATGACGCGTATCATCAACGACTGCTTTTTCTTGATGATAAGGACTTCGATTTTTTTCTTTTTGGTTACCGTCGCACCTTCGATTGCATTATCAAGGATGATCCCAAGCATTCTTACCAAATTGATCGTATATTTCTTCCCGAGAACGATCTCTTCTGGGACAGTCAATTGGACAGAGATACCTTTTTCTTGGGCCATCATTAGTTTTAGAGAGAAAAGACTTCTAATTTCAGGTACTTTCATTTTATCTAGTAAGCTAAGATTTGCTGGGAAGAGATTCATCATTTCACGTGTAGGTAAAATCGTTTGATTGTAATATTTTTGTAAGCCTTCTAGATCGCCTTCAGAAATGTAACTATTTAGAGAAAACAACAGATTTTGGTAATCGTGTTTAAACTCTCTAAGCTCTTGATAATTCTTTTCTAGATCTCGAATGTAATCTTGCTGTAACTGGATACGTTGTTCTAATAATTGATCCGCCATTTTTTTATTAGATATTTTCCAATAGTAAGTAAAGATGATAAGACCTATGCATAGATACAACATAAAAAAACTAGTATTTAGTGCTAAAACTTTTGGTGTTTCGCCAGAAAAACGGGTATAGAAAATAATGATGTAGTAAGTGAGTAGAATCAGCGCACCAATCGTACCGATCATGCGACGATCGATCATGTATGACCAATTATCTAGAATTTTTTTAAATCCATAAGCAAGTAGTAAAGCTAATATCGCGGATACAGCGATATGGAAATACTGTAGCGCATCGCCAGGTTCGATGACAGCTGACTGCAATACTAAAAAATCTGCGACACTCGTCAAATGATCCCCTAAAATTGAAGTCAATAACCCCCAAGGTACGGCATAGATCATATGATGGCGCGAAGATGAAAAGAAAAAGAAAAGCAGAATCAGCATGGCGATTGCAACAAGTGCAGAAAAAATACCTAAAATCGGGTAAAGCATTCCCAGCAGGGTCGCTGCTAAGAGACTAAACGTAGAAAATAGGTATTTATTTTTAATTTGGGGATTGATGAGTAAGATAGAACTTGTGTAAATCAGGTATTGCAAGGCTATGGACCATAGAAACATAAAGCACAGCTCCCGTTGCGTTTTCCCAAATTATAGCATACTTATGATTTTATTTTTTTAATTTTTCAGGTATTTTAAATTCTGAGCTCATACCGAAGCAGCAGCCAGATACAAAGAAATCAGAAAGGTTAGTTAATTGTTTAACGATTGTTTTTTTCATAAAAAATTCCTCCAATATTCATCATGTAATTTGTAACTGGAAGCAACGTAGCTATTTCTAAAATAATCCCAAGTAATAAATAGGTAGAAAAATAAGAAGCAGAGAAAAATAATGTGAATGCCGCAAATAAAAGATACATGAAAATCGCTTTTTTTAGTAGGGGTGGGCGTTTCTCTGGTGCAATCGGGTTCAGCGCTGTGCCTCTTGATCCATAGCGAAGCAAAAGGAAAAAACAAACGATTAACAAAAGGACCATCATAGGAAAAGAGATCGTCAATTGATAATGTTTCATTAGTAAGGGAACCCCCCACAAGTAAAGCAATGTCCAAAGTAAGCAAACAAATTCAGAATCGGAATGAAGACCATAAGCGTATCTGCGGATACAGATATAGGAGAGAAAAGTCACTCCTGTTTCCGCCCATGTGCCTGTCAATAAAGAAAATACGAAAACGACAGCAAGTTTTCCAAGGTTGTTCAGCAAAACTTCTAGAGCGAACTTCACTTGGATGTATGTCATATCTTCTTCATCCTGTTTACCGTTGAATAATATTGCCAATATTCTATTTACCACTTTATTTTTCATCTCTATACGTACCTCCGAGTAATATATTAATCGAAAATGCGTAAAAAATGTGTTTTAACTCATAAAAGAGCGTTTTAAGATCAAAACCGTTAAAAAAGTGAAATTTGTAACATGTTTGTTATATAGGAACGTGCTTTTTGTTTTGTTTCAGTGCAAAAAAACAAATAAAAGCAAGATTTATCTTTAAATCATGAAAAATCAGCTAAAAATCGAGTGAACGATCTCTGATTTTTAACAAAAAGTGAGCAAAAACCAAAAAATAGTGAGATTATTTAACAGTTTTGATGTTAAAAGTACTTTTTATGATATTTTTGTGTTATGTTTGGAATTTTATGTTAAAAAGTAATAGAGGTTGTGAAAGAGAATATGAGTGACACGTTCTTATATTTTTGTTTTGCTAACTTCTAGTATAGAAGACAACAGCTACTCTTCCCCTTTCGTTGTTGTCTTCTGATATAACGTGAGTAGAGGTTCCTATGTGAAAATACAAGCCTTGATGAAGGTGAGTTTTTATATAAATATTTAGTGGTTTGAGAAACTTATCAGAAGAAGCTGTGCGAGATGCACAACATAACGGAGGAAATAGTATGGAAAATGAAAATCTATTTGAAATCGGTAAAACTTATGCCTTTGTATCAGATTTATTCTGTTCACCAATTGAAGCGGAAATTGAAAAAATCTATGAGAACAGTTTGATGGTTCGCGTTCTCAATTGTGCAGATGAAGACAACGAAACCGCACAAAATCTTCATTGGCAATTAGTTGTTCGTAAATCAAATGCTGTAAAAGAATATAGCTACTAAAAGCAGATATTCATAAATAAGAATCGAAACTTTTACAAATAGCCAATCAAATTGGGAATGATGAATCGTCATTTTCGGATTTGATTGGCTATTTTTTCCACTTTTTATGAAGGAAATCCAGTTTATCTTGGAAGTTTATCAATAGATATTTTACTAGTAGCGAGTCTTTTCTTCATGTTCAAGAATATCTCCTCAAAAGAAGGAAGCCCCATTTTATTTTTTGTAAAGGTCTGTTAGTATAAAGAAAATAAATGGAGTAGAAAATAAACAAGAGAAAGATGGGGAAGATGATCAATCAAGAAAGTGAGAAAGAAATTCTTCGATTGCAAAGAGAAATCAGCCATTGGGAAACAAAGTATAAAAAGCTCCAACAAATTTTTCGAATGCAAGAAGAGATAATTGCCAGTTATGAAGCTGCATATGGGGAAGCACCGGGGTTGGTAGAAGAACATCAAACAGAAGAACAGCCAAATGAATCATTTTTTGAGAATATTGAAAAGCGCTCTTATAATCGCTTCAACAATGAGCAAAAAGCAGCGATCACTTATGATATGAGTAAACACTTACGTATCATTGCAGGCGCTGGGAGCGGGAAGACGCAAACGATTTGTGCGAAAGCCGTTTACTTGATGAATGAAGAGCAAGTAGAAGAACAAAGAATTTTAATGATTACGTTTACTAGAAATGCTGCCAATGAACTGAAAAAACGAGTGGATAATTTCAGTCAAAGAAAAACAAGTGTGACGATTGGGACGTTTCATAGTATTTTTTACCGTCTGTACAGTGAGATCAAGCGCCAATTTCCACATCTGTCTAGTGAAGGGATTCAAGGTGAATTTTCTAAAGACACGCCTTACAAAGTAAATATATTACTGCAGAAGCTGATAAAAAAATATCAACTATATTCTTTTGATCAATATGGTGAAAAAACGATCGCTAACCGTTTGGACTATTGGCAAAATATGAACCTGTCTCAGCAAGAGATCATCCAATTGATCAAAAAAAGGTTTGATTCGATCGAGAAAGAGCCACGGCAAACTATCTCTGCACGCATGGATCAATTAATGACTGAGCTATTTGAAGAAAAACGAAGACAGCAACTTTTTGAGTTTAACGATGTACTACAGAATTTGAAAGCTGCCCTCTCGAATGAAGAAGTCAGAAAATATGTAGGAGAAAAATACGATTATTTATTTATCGATGAATTTCAAGACACGAATCCTTTGCAATGGGCAATCGTGCAATTGATTACGAAAGATTCCTCAATCAAGTTGATCATTGTTGGAGATGATGATCAAAGTATCTATGGCTTTAGAGGTTCTGAACCGGACTACATCAAACAATTTGAAAAAGAGTATCCAACAAAAACACTTTTTCTATTAACCAATTATCGCTCGCGTGCATCGATCGTCCAAGGGGCTAATCGATTGATTACATTCAATAAAGAAGACCGTATACCAAAAGCAATGGTGCCGGCACAAAAAGAAGCAGGTATCTTGCAGGCTCTATCATTTAAAACGGTACAAGAGGAAAGTGATTGGCTGATCCAGCAAGTGAAAACTTTCATAGCAGACAAAGGAAAATACAAAGAATCCATCGTGTTGTATCGTTCGCTCTCACAAACACAAGCCTTAGTACAGCATTTGATACAAACAGATATCCCTTTTGTCTTAGAAGCAGATTCGCAATATGCAGGAATATATGGAATCAAGCTTTTCCAACAATTCTATCAAAAATTCATCGTTTGGTATGATGCGGCAGCACCATTGAAACCACAAGCTTATCAACAATTATTAAGACAGTTGATGATCAATTGTTATCTGAAAACAAATGAATGCGACCAATTTTTCTCTACTAAAAACCATGATCAAGATATTGTTGCCTATATATTAAAACGTCGTCCTAACTTAGAATCCAGAGAGAAAGAACTAAAAGCTTTTGTAAATACCCTAGAAACATTCAGTCAACCAACAAAACGTTCATACGTTCCACTGATCGAGGCATATTGCCGATTACCAAGACCGTATAAGGAAATCGAGCAAGGCGATAAAGAATGGCTGCTGGAGACGATCAAGAAACATCCAACGATCCAACAATTGAAAAAACTATATCTTGAGATCCAAGGGATTGCAGCAGAACTAAAAACAAGGCTGATTGCACATCGCAAAGGAAAACTAGACGCACTGTGTATCCAGAGTATCCACAAAAGTAAAGGATTAAGTTACCGTAACGTCTTTTTGATCGGTTGCAATGAAGGAATGATTCCTTACAATGGGGCGGTGGCGAAAGATACAAGACAAAAGAGTGAGTTGAAAACAGAACCGTTAACGACGATTGAAGAAGAGAGACGGCTTTTTTATGTCGCGATGACGAGAGCAAGGAATCGCCTTTATTTATGTGTACCTGAATTTAAAGGGAAAAGAAAATTAAAACCTTCTCGTTTTATTAAAGAAACGGGTTGTAAAGTTAAAAAAATCCAATAAATCGTAAAAAGCAAAGCGAGTAAAAATACACTCACTTTGCTTTTTTATTCAAAAAAATAAATAACTGTATTTATTTAAGTTGATTATAAATAACCTTTGTTTCATCAAAGAATATAACGTTTTATAAATGGTTTAAATAACTATTTTTTATAATAAAACGATTTTTATTTATTTTGAAGATAGCGTATGACTGGCATTATTTTGATATTACGTTTAGAATGGGATTACAATTAAAAAGGAGTGAGAAAATGATAAAACTATACACTTCGCCTAGCTGTACATCTTGCAGAAAGGCCAAAGCATGGTTACAAACGAATCACCTTGATTTTGAAGAAAAGAATATCTTTGCAGAACCTCTATCAGAAAATGAGATCCGACAAATATTGGCCGCGACTGAAGGTGGAGTCGAAGATATTATTTCCACTCGGTCAAAAGTTTATGAGAAATTAGGCATCGATTTTAATGATTTATCGTTGAAAGAAATGATCCGTTTGTTCAAAGAATATCCTTCTTTACTTAGACGTCCGATTTTACTTGATGAAAAACGAGTATTGATTGGCTTTAATGAAGATGAAATTCGTGCATTCATCCCTAGAGAAATTCGTGGGGTGGCAAGAAACTTGATCTATATGAAACATAGCGTCTTGTATTCGTAAGAATAGGAGGAGGCGTTGTGAAAATCAAAATTTATAGTTCAACGAATTGCATGATAACCGTCAAAGCGATCCAATGGTTAGAAAAGCAAAGTTTGTCTTACCAATTCGTTGATATAGAAAGCAGAGCATTAAGTAATAAAGAAGTCAAAGAGCTATGTAGTTTTGAAAATGCAGATATTGAACAATTATTTACTACATGGTCGTTTGAATTCAAAAAAATAAAAGCTGGACTTCCTAAGAATAAAGAAGAACAACTTCTATTATTGTGCAAAACGCAACGTCATCTGTTAAGACGGCCTCTGATCATCATCGATGATACGTTGTTTGTTGGATACGATCAACGATTGATGGAACAATTGATTTTACATGAATAAACTTTATCCAATTGAGTTACATACTGAAAAAGACAATTGGAATAACCGGCTTTTCCTTAGTAACAAGCCAAAGAATCAAAATATCACCCACCTGTTCTCTGATTTTTTGGCTTATTACCAAAGGCATGCTACACATTTTCTCAAAGAAAAAATAGTTATTTTTTTCGGGTTCCTACTATATAGAGGGGCAGAATAAGAAATGCTTCAGGTACGACCAGAGAAAATAGTTATTGACAATCAAATAGAATCAATGGTATATTTTTTTTTGTTGTTTTTTAGTTTTTGCATGATCAATAAAACTTGAAATAATGCTTGACGAACAGAAAAACACATGTTAATATAACTGATGTCGTTTAAGACAGTGGGCAACGAATGTTGACTCTATAAAAGATAAAACAAAAAAAGTTGTTGACAAATAACAAACGACAAGTTATTATAAGTGAGTTGCTAAAACGACCTCGTGAAAAACGAGTTCAAAAAACTTTTAAAAAATAGTTGACAATCAATTGATGGTTTGCTAAGATATAAAAGTTGCTACGGCAATCACAAACGATAAACGAAGCAGTTGTGTTTCATTTATCACGTAGACCTTTGAAAACTGAACAAAGTAAGACAAACCAAATGTGTAGGGCGTCTTGATTCAATTCAAGACAACAAACATTTTTAACAAGCAAGCAATATGCTAGCAAACAAATTGAGCTTAACAAATGAACTATTATGATGTTCGAAAGTAAATTTCGAACTACAGTTCCACATCAGCTATCGCTGTGAGGAACTAGCATATTATGAGAGTTTGATCCTGGCTCAGGACGAACGCTGGCGGCGTGCCTAATACATGCAAGTCGAACGCTTCTTTTTCCACCGGAGCTTGCTCCACCGGAAAAAGAGGAGTGGCGAACGGGTGAGTAACACGTGGGTAACCTGCCCATCAGAAGGGGATAACACTTGGAAACAGGTGCTAATACCGTATAACAATCGAAACCGCATGGTTTCGGTTTGAAAGGCGCTTTACGGTGCCGCTGATGGATGGACCCGCGGTGCATTAGCTAGTTGGTGAGGTAACGGCTCACCAAGGCCACGATGCATAGCCGACCTGAGAGGGTGATCGGCCACATTGGGACTGAGACACGGCCCAAACTCCTACGGGAGGCAGCAGTAGGGAATCTTCGGCAATGGACGAAAGTCTGACCGAGCAACGCCGCGTGAGTGAAGAAGGTTTTCGGATCGTAAAACTCTGTTGTTAGAGAAGAACAAGGGTGAGAGTAACTGTTCACCCCTTGACGGTATCTAACCAGAAAGCCACGGCTAACTACGTGCCAGCAGCCGCGGTAATACGTAGGTGGCAAGCGTTGTCCGGATTTATTGGGCGTAAAGCGAGCGCAGGCGGTTTCTTAAGTCTGATGTGAAAGCCCCCGGCTCAACCGGGGAGGGTCATTGGAAACTGGGAGACTTGAGTGCAGAAGAGGAGAGTGGAATTCCATGTGTAGCGGTGAAATGCGTAGATATATGGAGGAACACCAGTGGCGAAGGCGGCTCTCTGGTCTGTAACTGACGCTGAGGCTCGAAAGCGTGGGGAGCAAACAGGATTAGATACCCTGGTAGTCCACGCCGTAAACGATGAGTGCTAAGTGTTGGAGGGTTTCCGCCCTTCAGTGCTGCAGCTAACGCATTAAGCACTCCGCCTGGGGAGTACGACCGCAAGGTTGAAACTCAAAGGAATTGACGGGGGCCCGCACAAGCGGTGGAGCATGTGGTTTAATTCGAAGCAACGCGAAGAACCTTACCAGGTCTTGACATCCTTTGACCACTCTAGAGATAGAGCTTCCCCTTCGGGGGCAAAGTGACAGGTGGTGCATGGTTGTCGTCAGCTCGTGTCGTGAGATGTTGGGTTAAGTCCCGCAACGAGCGCAACCCTTATTGTTAGTTGCCATCATTTAGTTGGGCACTCTAGCAAGACTGCCGGTGACAAACCGGAGGAAGGTGGGGATGACGTCAAATCATCATGCCCCTTATGACCTGGGCTACACACGTGCTACAATGGGAAGTACAACGAGTCGCGAAGTCGCGAGGCTAAGCTAATCTCTTAAAGCTTCTCTCAGTTCGGATTGTAGGCTGCAACTCGCCTACATGAAGCCGGAATCGCTAGTAATCGCGGATCAGCACGCCGCGGTGAATACGTTCCCGGGCCTTGTACACACCGCCCGTCACACCACGAGAGTTTGTAACACCCGAAGTCGGTGAGGTAACCTTTTGGAGCCAGCCGCCTAAGGTGGGATAGATGATTGGGGTGAAGTCGTAACAAGGTAGCCGTATCGGAAGGTGCGGCTGGATCACCTCCTTTCTAAGGAATATTACGGAGACTACACACGTTTGTTTATACTTTGTTCAGTTTTGAGAGGTCTACTCAAAATTTAACCCGGGGCCTTAGCTCAGCTGGGAGAGCGCCTGCTTTGCACGCAGGAGGTCAGCGGTTCGATCCCGCTAGGCTCCATTAACAACATTTGTTGTTATATACTTGTTCATTGAAAACTGGATATTGAAGTAAAAATGTAAGTAATACAAACCGAGAACACCGCGTTGAATGAGTTTTTTAATAAGTTCAATTGCTTATTTTTCTTGATTGGACTTCTATCGCTAGAAGAAAGATCAAAACCCAACCGTAAGGTTGATAAGGTTAAGTGAATAAGGGCGCACGGTGGATGCCTTGGCACTAGGAGCCGATGAAGGACGGGACTAACACCGATATGCTTTGGGGAGCTGTACGTAAGCTATGATCCAGAGATTTCCGAATGGGGGAACCCAGCATCTTTTATAGGATGTTACGTATACGTGAATACATAGCGTATACGAGGTAGACGCAGAGAACTGAAACATCTAAGTACCTGCAGGAAGAGAAAGAAAATTCGATTCCCTGAGTAGCGGCGAGCGAAACGGGAAAAGCCCAAACCAATGAGCTTGCTCATTGGGGTTGTAGGACTCCGATCTGGTAGTTCTTTCAGATAGTCGAATGACTTGGAAAAGTCAGTCAAAGAGGGTGAAAGCCCCGTAGACGAAATTTGGAAGGCACCTAGGAGGATCCTGAGTACGGCGGAACACGAGGAATTCCGTCGGAATCCGGGAGGACCATCTCCCAAGGCTAAATACTCCCTAGTGACCGATAGTGAACCAGTACCGTGAGGGAAAGGTGAAAAGCACCCCGGAAGGGGAGTGAAATAGAACCTGAAACCGTGTGCCTACAACAAGTCAAAGCCCGTTAATGGGTGATGGCGTGCCTTTTGTAGAATGAACCGGCGAGTTACGATTGCATGCGAGGTTAAGTTGAAGAGACGGAGCCGCAGCGAAAGCGAGTCTGAATAGGGCGTTTGAGTATGTAGTCGTAGACCCGAAACCATGTGATCTACCCATGTCCAGGTTGAAGGTGCGGTAAAACGCACTGGAGGACCGAACCCACGTACGTTGAAAAGTGCGGGGATGAGGTGTGGGTAGCGGAGAAATTCCAAACGAACTTGGAGATAGCTGGTTCTCTCCGAAATAGCTTTAGGGCTAGCCTCGGATTTGAGAATGATGGAGGTAGAGCACTGTTTGGACTAGGGGCCCATCTCGGGTTACCGAATTCAGATAAACTCCGAATGCCATTCATTCATATCCGGGAGTCAGACTGTGAGTGATAAGATCCATAGTCGAAAGGGAAACAGCCCAGACCACCAGCTAAGGTCCCAAAATATATGTTAAGTGGAAAAGGATGTGGGGTTGCACAGACAACTAGGATGTTGGCTTAGAAGCAGCCACCATTTAAAGAGTGCGTAATAGCTCACTAGTCGAGTGACCCTGCGCCGAAAATGTACCGGGGCTAAACATATTACCGAAGCTGTGGAGTGCACCATTAGGTGCATTGGTAGGAGAGCGTTCTAAGGGCGTTGAAGGTAGATCGTGAGGACTGCTGGAGCGCTTAGAAGTGAGAATGCCGGTATGAGTAGCGAAAGACAGGTGAGAATCCTGTCCACCGAATGACTAAGGTTTCCTGGGGAAGGCTCGTCCGCCCAGGGTTAGTCGGGACCTAAGCCGAGGCCGACAGGCGTAGGCGATGGACAACAGGTTGATATTCCTGTACTCGTTGTTTTTGTTTGAGCAATGGAGGGACGCAGGAGGCTAAGGAATGCAGACGATCGGAAATGTCTGTCCAAGCAGTAAGTCTTGATAGGAGTCAAATGCTTCTAACTTTAAGGACAAGCTGTGATGGGGAGGGAAATAATAGTACCGAAGTTCCTGACGTCACACTGCCGAGAAAAGCTTCTAGTGAGAAAACAACGACCCGTACCGCAAACCGACACAGGTAGTCGAGGAGAGAATCCTAAGGTGAGCGAGAGAACTCTCGTTAAGGAACTCGGCAAAATGACCCCGTAACTTCGGGAGAAGGGGTGCTGATCGTCAGATCAGCCGCAGTGAATAGGCCCAAGCGACTGTTTATCAAAAACACAGGTCTCTGCAAAATCGTAAGATGAAGTATAGGGGCTGACGCCTGCCCGGTGCTGGAAGGTTAAGAGGAGTGCTTAGCGTAAGCGAAGGTACGAATTGAAGCCCCAGTAAACGGCGGCCGTAACTATAACGGTCCTAAGGTAGCGAAATTCCTTGTCGGGTAAGTTCCGACCCGCACGAAAGGCGTAACGATTTGGGCACTGTCTCAACGAGAGACTCGGTGAAATTTTAGTACCTGTGAAGATGCAGGTTACCCGCGACAGGACGGAAAGACCCCATGGAGCTTTACTGTAGTTTGATATTGAGTGTCTGTACCGCATGTACAGGATAGGTAGGAGCCGTAGAAATCGGAACGCTAGTTTCGATGGAGGCGCTGGTGGGATACTACCCCTGCGTTATGGCCACTCTAACCCGCACCACTGATCGTGGTGGGAGACAGTGTCAGATGGGCAGTTTGACTGGGGCGGTCGCCTCCTAAAGAGTAACGGAGGCGCCCAAAGGTTCCCTCAGAATGGTTGGAAATCATTCGAAGAGTGTAAAGGCAGAAGGGAGCTTGACTGCGAGACCTACAAGTCGAGCAGGGACGAAAGTCGGGCTTAGTGATCCGGTGGTTCCGCATGGAAGGGCCATCGCTCAACGGATAAAAGCTACCCTGGGGATAACAGGCTTATCTCCCCCAAGAGTCCACATCGACGGGGAGGTTTGGCACCTCGATGTCGGCTCGTCGCATCCTGGGGCTGTAGTCGGTCCCAAGGGTTGGGCTGTTCGCCCATTAAAGCGGCACGCGAGCTGGGTTCAGAACGTCGTGAGACAGTTCGGTCCCTATCCGTCGCGGGCGTTGGAAATTTGAGAGGAGCTGTCCTTAGTACGAGAGGACCGGGATGGACTTACCGCTGGTGTACCAGTTGTTCTGCCAAGGGCATTGCTGGGTAGCTATGTAGGGAAGGGATAAACGCTGAAAGCATCTAAGTGTGAAGCCCACCTCAAGATGAGATTTCCCATTTCTTTAAGAAAGTAAGATCCCTGAGAGATGATCAGGTAGATAGGTCAGAAGTGGAAGTACAGTGATGTATGGAGCGGACTGATACTAATCGATCGAGGACTTAACCAAAATAAAATGAAAAACTCGGAGAGTTTCTTACTAATACTTCAAATCCAGTTTTGAGTGAACAAGATTTACTCAAAAATAGATAACACCAAGTGTGGTGGCGATGGCGAGAAGGATACACCTGTAACCATGCCGAACACAGAAGTTAAGCTTCTTAGCGCCGATTGTAGTGAGGGGTTGCCCCTTGTGAGAGTAGGACGCCGCCGCGCAAATGAAAAACAGTTGAACGAAAGTTCAGCTGTTTTTTTTTTGTCTATTTTAAAAATAAAAGGAGCTTCTCACAATCGCTTAGTCAAAAAAATACATGGTCTTGAAATGAAAAAATGGATTTCAAGGTCATGTATTTTAGTTAATGGTAGTTGTTTCTCAAAATGAAAATGAAGCTATTTTTTAAATCCGAAAAAGTTGATCACTCTATTATTGATTAAATAATCGCTTCGATTGATTCTTTCATTTTTAAGGGAGAAGTTTTTGGCGCAAAACGTTCAATGACTTGCCCATCTTTATCAATAAGGAATTTTGTGAAATTCCATTTGATTGCTGGAGTCAAGGTCCCCGGTGCTTGTTCTTTTAAGTAATCAAATAAAGGATCAGCATCCGCCCCATTGATCACTGTTAGTTGATGCATAGGGAATGTGACGCCATAAGTTGTGCGACAGGCCTCGGCAGCATCATTTGCAGAAGAGACTTCCTGTTTGAATTGATTCGAAGGAAAGCCCAACACGACTAAGCCTTTTTCCTGATAGGTCTGATAAAGTTCCTCCAACTGTTCGAACTGTGGAGCTAAACCACATTTTGTTGCAGTATTGACGATGATCATTGGTTGTCCCTTGTATTTATCCAATGAGTAAGTTATACCATCTTCTAATGTGACATCAAAATCGTAAATATTCATCGATTATTTCCTCCTTTAAACGTTATTCCTTCGTAAACTAGTGATAGCAGTAGCTTGCTTCTTGCTAAACTCAAATTAGTATAAAAATGATTAAATTTAAACCGCAAAAGCTAAAAATAGGCCACGCTATTTGTTGCTTTTACGGTTTATATCTAGAAAATATAGCCTTCTTTTGGCTTCATTTCCGTTATTCTAAAATAAGCTAAGCGTCTATTTATACGCCAACGTCTGACCATTCATCTCGTTTTGCTAAAAATTCGCGAGCTAAAGCTTGTGCACCTTCTAATGTGTGGTTTGCAGCCCAGCCACATTGGATCTCATTGCTTGCTGGAACTTCTGTTGCTTGTAGCACATCTTCCATCGTTTTTTCTAACACGTCTAAGATCTCGTCATAATTTTCATGATTGATGACAGTTAGATAAAAACCTGTTTGGCAGCCCATTGGTGACCAGTCAACGATATAATCTGCATGATTACGGATGTTTTCGGCAGTTAAATGTTCTAAAGAATGTAAACCAGCCATATCCATATGTTCTTTGTTTGGTTGTTTGAAACGCACATCGTATTTGATGATCAAATCGCCATGTTCACCTGTTTTGCGGTCGGCTACACGGACATAAGGTGCTTTCACTTTACGGTGATCTAAATTAAAACTTTCGACATTCATTTTCATATTGAATTACTCCTAACTCACTTATTGTCTCTTTTTTGGAAAATAGAAATCCTCAAAAAAGATTAGTTGATTTATTTAAATTCTAACACTAATTGAAGGGAAGGTGTATAAAACTGACTGATTTTTTTCGATTCTTTCTGGATAAGATGAATCAGTGATTTTTCATTTGTACAAATGCTTGCGTCAAATCATCTAAAAGATCTTGGGCATACTCGATTCCAACAGATAAACGAATCAGTCCATCCTTGATCCCAGCTTTTTCACGTTTTTCTTTAGGAACAGAAGAATGCGTCATGACAGAAGGGATTTCAACTAAACTTTCTACCCCACCTAGACTCTCAGCTAAAATGAATAATCTCAATGATTCCACAAAAGGAATAGCATCTGCATCGTTTTTCAAGGTAAATGAAACCATTCCACTATAGCCGGACATCTGTTCTTTGGCGATCTCGTGATTATGATGAGTAGTTAGTCCAGGATAATAGACTGCTTCGACTTCGGGATGGTTCGCTAATAATTCAGCTACTGCAAAGGCATTTTTTTGGTGTTCTTCCATTCGGACACTTAGCGTTTTGATGCCACGTTGCATCAACCAACTATCTTGTGGGCCTAACACACTACCGATTGCATTTTGATAGTAGCCGATTTGGTCCGCCAATGCTTGATCATTTGTCGTTACTAAGCCAGCAACGACATCACTATGCCCACCTAGATACTTCGTTCCACTGTGTAAAACGATATCTGCGCCCAATTCTAAAGGTTTCTGGAAGTAAGGTGTAGCAAATGTGTTATCTACGATCGTTAATAGATTATGTTTTTTTGCAATTTCTGCTCCTGCTTTCAAATCAGTGATTTTTAGTAGGGGATTACTTGGGGTTTCTAGGTACAATGCTTTTGTGTTTTCCTGGATCGCTTGTTCAATCTGTGCAAGATTACTTGTATCGACAATAGTATACTGTAAGCCATTTTTTGTGAGTACATTGTCAAATAAGCGGAAAGTTCCTCCGTAGACATCATCACCTAAAAGGATATGATCGCCTGATTGAAATAAAGAAAATACGGCATGGATTCCTGCCAAGCCAGAGGCAAATGCAAAGCCACGAACGCCACCTTCTAAATCTGCGATCAATTCTTCTAAAGCAAAACGTGTTGGATTACCTGAACGTGAATATTCGTATTCTTTAGGTTGTCCTACCGCATTTTGACGATAAGTCGATGTTTGGTAGATCGGCACACTGACTGCTCCTGTTGTTGGATCTTCACTAATACCACCATGGATAAGTTTTGTTTGAATATGCATAATTGTTTCCTCCAATTTCTTCATTAAGTTTATTGTTTGGATGATTGCTCACAGATAAATATTTTTCGATAAGTAACGGTCTGATGTATCTGGAAAAATGGTGAGGATTGCCTGACCATTTGGTAGACGTTGCGCTTCTTTCAAGGCTGCTGCAAAAGCGGCACCACTTGAGCTGCCTACTAACAAGCCATGCTCTTTTGCAAGTTGACGGGTGTAAGCAAATCCTTCGGCGTCAGAAATGGTTTCAAACTGATCAATTGGCAAATCATCGAGGAACGGTGGGACAAATTCAACACCGATTCCTTCAATCTCATGTCCATGTGAAGGCCCGCCATTCAAGATCGATCCTTCTGGCTCCACACCGATCAAACGAAGCTCAGGGATACGTTCTTTTAGAAATTTTGCTGTTCCCGCAAATGTACCACCACTGCCGATTCCAGCAACAAAGCTGTCAATATTTCCAGCTAATTCTTCGATGAGTTCGGGTCCCAATGTTTGATAATAGGTTGCTGGATTGTCTGGATTTTCAAATTGCAAGGGTACGTAGCTATTTGGGATCTCAGAAGCTAATTGTTTACTTTTTTCAATAGCACCAACGATTCCTTCTTCTGTAGGTGTGTGTACGATCGTTGCACCTAGCGCTTGCATGATTTTTTGCTTTTCGATACTAAATTTTTCTGGTACGACAAAAATTGTTTTTAGCTTGAATTTTAAAGCTGCCAGGCCTAAACCGATTCCTGTATTTCCGGCAGTCGGTTCGATAATCGTTGTATCTTGATCGATTTTTCCGCTTTCAAGCCCAGAGGATAGTAAATACAAACCTAAACGATCTTTGATACTGCCGCCAGGATTCAAGTATTCTAGTTTTGCATAGATCACAGAATCTTTGGGCATAGGAAAATCTTTTGCAGTAAATTGATAGATGGGCGTATGCCCGATTGCTTCAGTAATTGATGAGATGATCACGAATCCAAACCTCCAAAAAGTAAAATAAAAAAGGAGCTGACTAATTAATCAGCTCCTTGTAAGATCATAAATTGAAAGACTAAGAAAGAAAACACTTTCACGACAGAAAGAGATCTTTCGTTCAACTATGAAGGGCAATTAATAGACATGGCAAACAGTATGCTGTTTTTACACACCATACAACAACAATACTTCAATTGTTTTGAGTAATTGATCGCCATGTTTATCCCTCCAATAGTGATTTAACTAAAAATAGCATGAATAAACAAGAAAGTCAAAGAGTAAAATTTCAAAAACAATAATTTTCTAGTCTTATCAGCGTTTGTCTGATACAATAAGGGTGATTATGATTAAGATAAAAAGGAGCAAAAATAATGATCTCAGCAAGCGATTTAAAAGCCGGAATGACATTTGTCCAAGACGGAAAATTGATCAAAGTAATAGATGCAAGCCATCACAAACCTGGTAAAGGAAATACTGTGATGCGTATGAAACTGAAAGATGTTCGTACTGGCGCAACTTATGACACAACTTTAAGACCAGATGAAAAATTCGAAAAAGCGCACATCGACACAAAACCAGTCCAATACTTATATACAATGGATGACACAGCATTCTTTATGGATCTAGAAACATATGAACAATATGAGATCCCTGTAGAAACTGTTGCTGAAGAAATGAAATTCATCTTAGAAAACATGGAAGTAAAAATCCAATTCTTCGGTAGCGAAGTAATCGGTGTTCAATTACCAACAACTGTTGTGTTGCGTGTCGTTGATACACAACCATCGATCAAAGGTGCGACAGTTACTGGTTCTGGTAAACCTGCAACAATGGAAACAGGCTTAGTAGTCAACGTTCCAGACTTCATCGAAACGGATGAATTATTAGAAATCAATACAGCAGAAGGTTCATACGTAAAACGTGCGAAATAATCGAGTATAGACAAAAAGCTTTTAAGCATCGTGCTTAAAAGCTTTTTTTTACATAGATAAATCAATCGGAGAACAACGTTTGCAACTTGAGATGATGAACTTCTAGTAGACGTTGATACAGCTCTGTCTCAAAGTCACTATAATGACAAAAGTCAAGGACCGTATATTTAGAAGGATCAAGCCCCTTAGGAATCAGTAGTGGGGAGCCGAAGATAAAAAAGTCATATTCTTCAGTAATCGGCAGTGTTAGCTGCTTAATATCGACAAAGGGAATCTTTTTGCCTAGATTCAAGATCTCAGCGGAAATCAAATGCTCTGAAACATTGATGAAACCAACGTTCAACTTATAATTCTCATCGATTTCTGAATAATACGGATAAAGTAAACACGCTTGGATAAAAGCTAATTCACCGATACATGCTTTCAGCCATGTGTAATTCTTTCGTTGAGCAATTTTTTTCCAAAAGCCTTCGATTTTGATGGTCAAGATACGTAAAAGTGGATACTTATCTTGAATATAAGAAGAGATAAATAACGTGGTCAAAGGGATTTTTTGCCTAAACAAACTAAAATTACCGATAGAAAGGTAAAGGTTCAAATACAAAGCGGGTTCTTTTTCAAAATGAAATGTACCGATAAATGTTTGACAATGGTTCTGGAACTCTTCTAAAAGATCCTTGACTTCATTATTTGGTTGGTGATAGGAATGTTGGATGATCGACATTCGAATATCTTGGTTGGAAGTAAGGAACGGCCAATAATAAAACAAATAGAACAACGAGTTTACTTCTAAGATATCTAAACGAACATTTGCGAACTTGAAGAAATCGTAAAAGAAGTCAATGTTCGTTCCGCTTGGAATAAAAGAATCTCTTGTTAATTTATAAATGTCAGTCGAATGGTTATTTTTGATCCTAGTCAAACAAATCAAACAGTGAAGACTCGCTTGCTTCTTTCCAAGATCAAACTTGTTCTTATGGTAATCTTCTTCATGCTTATAGATCAGCGCAGTGACTTCTTGACTAAAGGGAAGGATTTCCAAACTTTCCCCTAATGAAACAAACCAAAAGAAATTAAAAAAGATGATACGAATCAACATCTCAGATCCGGACAAGGTAAGATTCGATAAATTCAAATTGATTTGATATTCTTTCAAATATTCAGCCAATTTTTTAGTTTGCCGAAAACAGGTCGAACGACTGATAAAGTGGCGATTACAAAAATCAGCAAGGTCTTTGTCTTGTTCTGTCAGAAGACTGATCAATAGTTTATAAGGAACGCTTTCTGTAGAAAGGTAGTGTTGATACTGGGTGTATTGAACAAGTTGTTCATTGATGGATAACTTGTTTTTACTATGTAACAGTTTGATCTCAGTGAATTGTTCTAAATCTTCTTGTATGGCAAATAAGATTTTTTTGAAACGAACGGCACTAAAATGAAAATCTAAGTTTTCCCGCACATCATCCATGCTATATTCACCTGGTGATAATGTCATCAACTTACCGTATACACTTAATTTTGTTCTGGCATGATCATCTAATAAAATTTTTTCAATCAATTGGTCACCTTCTTTTTTGTTTTTAATATTAATACCTTATTTAAATTCGGTTGTAAATACTTGTCTCAATTTTCTAAAAAAACAATAGAGGATTTAGAAATTTTTTTAGTGGAGCTGTCTCAAATTTATCATTCAACAGGTGTGATTTTTGAGAGAAAAGAGAGAGTGGAAGGATTTAAATAACGTATGGACATTATTCGTTCAATCATTTTAAAAAAGGGATATCGATTTAAAATAACTATAAATGAACATTTAGAAACCGAAGAGAAGAGATCTGGAAAAATTAGTGAATCTTTTCTTTTTTTTATATTATCTAATTGGATTTTAAAGTTTTTCTAAGGAGGTATCCATAAATGAAAAAGCGACGATATCTTGTCATTTGCACTCTTTTATCGTTATTCTTCGTTGCCTATTTATATTCTCAAAAAGTAAAGATTGCAGCAGCAAATGAAGAAGGAGTGGTAGAGGTACTGAAGAATGAATATGGAGAAGTAAATCTCAAGCAATCTGGGCAACAGCTGACGATTTCTTATCGACTGAATGAGCAAAATCAAGAAAGGCGTTTTCTGTTCCAATTACATCCGAGTGATGTACCTGAAAATAATTTGCTTACTTCTTCTATTTCTCAGGAATACCAAGAATATAAGGATGAAGAACAACAAATATGGGTAGGTAGTGCTTTTTCACAAGGCGTGGTTGAAAAAGAATGGACGATCGATTTACCGGATACAAGTAAAGATTTTCAACTCAATATCCAGATAGAAGAAAAAACAGGTCAATTTCTTTTAGCCGAAGCAGTTTCTTATTCTTTTTCTATAGATAGCGAGAAGCAGAAAACTACACAAACAAGTGAAGATACATCTGAAACCGTGAGCTCTTCTACAATTCAAGATACAACAGATGATTCATCCGCACCCAAAGAAGAATATCGGCCGTTTGATCAACCACAATTATTTGATGGAGAAAGTAATCGCAAAAGTTTGCCGACGATCGAACCGGAATATACCACAGATGAGCAAGGAACCTATCCGAAAGCGATGTGGCAACCTAAGAATAGTGAGAATGTCCGAAATCATCAAGGGAATCGTCAAGGACAGGCGCAATGGGATGGGCTGACTAAATGGGACGGCAATCCAACGAATCTGACCAATTCTTATATCGAATACGGTGGGGAAAAAGAAGAAGCCGATTACGCTATCCGAAAATTTGCTAACGAGACAGCCACACCCGGGTTATTTGATCTGTACCTGAATGTTCGAGGAAATACCCAAAAAAATATCACTCCAATGGATGTTGTATTGGTCGTTGACTGGTCGGGTAGTATGAATGAGGAGAACCGTATTGTTGAGGTAAAAAATGGAATTGACCGGTTTGTTGATACGTTAACAGAAAGTGGAGTGACGGAAAAGATCAATTTAGGATACGTTGGTTTTTCCAGTGAAGGGTACGCGAACCGCTCGATCCCTATCGCAGGATTTGATTCTGTTAAAGAAGAGATCAAAGCAGCAACGCCAGCGACAACAAGTGGTGGTACGTTTACTCAAAATGGATTACGTCAAGCAGGTGAGATGTTATCGGAGCAAAATGGCCATAAAAAAGTAATCGTTTTACTAACAGACGGTGTTCCAACAAGTTCATATCAAGTAGCCAGTGTGGTGACTGAAGAAGACGGGAGTTATTATGGCGCAAGTTTTACCGATCATGTCGATCACCCCGACTATACTTCAAAAATTTCCCTACCTTATCTCGTACCAGTCAAAGATCAAAATTTCCAATGGCGTTGGATCAATTCGACATTTACAGCCACGATCGGTGAAGCCATGGCACTGAAACAACGAGGGATCGAAATCCATGGTCTAGGTATCCAACTACACGGAGATGAAACAGAAGGTATCACGAAAGAGGAAGTAGAAAACCGGATGCGGAAGATGGTTTCCAGTGGTGAAGACGGTACGCTATATTATGAATCCGCAAATGAGTCTACGGATATTGCTGATTATTTAGCTAAAAAGGCTGTCCAACTTTCCGGAACAGTTGTTAACGGGAAAATCACTGATCCAATCGTTGAACCATTCGTCTATGAAATAGAAAGTGCTTCTGTTAAAAGTGTAGGAACAAGTCCACTGTCCGTTGAACCTATTCTCACGATCGAGGATCAAACGATCCAAGTCGAACAGATCTATTTGGAAAAAGGGCAAGAACTCCAACTACACTATCAAGTCAGACTCCAAACGGAAAGCAAAACATTCGAACCGGACAAGTGGTATCAGATGAACGGCCTAACAACTTTTCAGCCGAAGTCTGACTCAGATGACATTGCAAAATTTGGTGTTCCGTCAGCGAAAGCGCCAAGTGTTACCCTTGGTTTCTTCAAAGAGTGGGAAGAGTTTGATCAAGATACGACGACTCGACCAGAAAAAGTGATCTATGAAATCAAACGGACAGGGGTCACTACCCCGTCTAGCTGGGAAAGTGGCTATGTGCAACTGCGTCAGCCTGAAAAGGATGACACGAATGTTTGGGAACGAAAGAACATCACCAAACTGTTAGAAACCGATAAAGCAAGTCGTGAAACGCTCAGCTTACCAAAATACAACAATCAAGGACAAGAATTTCATTATGAGGCTGTGAACGAATTAAACGTACCAGGCTACGACT
The DNA here is from genome assembly GCF_050498525.1 of Enterococcus sp. DIV2371. Lineage (NCBI taxonomy): Bacteria > Bacillati > Bacillota > Bacilli > Lactobacillales > Enterococcaceae > Enterococcus > Enterococcus sp. DIV2371. The sequence continues at coordinate 543,213 of NZ_JBIPAJ010000001.1, forward strand.
CAGAAAAAGTCAATGCAACAACTTGGAAAAATACGAAACAATTTGTTCCGTTAGATTTAAAAATCATTAAGACATCTTCCTCAGATGATCACCCCTTAAAAGGAGCAGTATTCCGAATAACGATTGAAGGAAAAGATATCCAGTTGCTTGACCATGAGGATGGCACCTATTCATTGCCAGAAGAGATACGATTGGAAAAAGAAAAATCCTATACATTGACAGAAGTTAGCGCACCCGCTGGACATGAAAAAGCAGAAAAGCAAACATGGGCGATCACTATTTCTAAAACCGGAGAAGTAACAGTAGATGATCAAAAAGCAACAGTTGTTGATCAAGTGATTCAATTGACGATCGAAAATCCATTTTCAGAGCTTCCGGTAGCGATCAGAAAGTACACCGAAAAAGACCAGCAAAAAGTAAACTTGGCAGGAGCGACTTTTGCATTACAACTAAAAGAAGATACTGGAAGCTATCGAACCTTAAAAGAGGAAGTGACCTCGTCCTCAGGATTGGCAGAATTCATGATACAAAAAGCAGGAGACTATCGCTTAGTAGAGACGGCAGGACCGAGTGGCTACGATACCGTTCCAGGAAAATACACATTTAAAGTTGATCCTTATGGAACGATTATATATGACGAAGAAAATGTGGAAGAGTCAGCAGTTTGGACATTGACGCATCACAATCAAATCAAACCGTTTGATTTAACGATTCTAAAGAAAACAGATACAGGTCAAGCTTTAAAAGGGGCAGTTTTCAGATTATCTGGTCCAACTGGACAAAGCGAATTACCAAGTGATGAAACAGCAATCGATACGTTTGTTTTTAAGAACCTTGAACCTGGGGAGTACACATTAGAGGAAATCAAAACGCCAGAAGGTTATTTAGGCTTGGAGAAACCTTTGCAAATTGTTATCCAAACAGATGGAAAAGTGACGGTAGCTGGCGAACCAACAGACGTTCAACTACAAAGTGGCAGTAAAAATAACCAAATTCATTTGGCAATCACCAATCAGGCGTTGATTCCTTTGCCAGAAACAGGAGGAGCTGGCCGACTTGGTTTCCTTTTACTAAGCCTAAGTGCCATCGGTTCATTCATCATTTACTTTTTGATGAACAAACGAGGGGGCATATCAAGTGAGTAAAAAATATTGGCTTTTGTTGATGCTTCCGTTTCTATTGATTATTGGGTCTGCAAAGAGTACTGCTCAAACAGAAGAGAGGGTTCAATTGATTGTTCATACTGCCGACCTTGTATCGGACAAACAAACGAACGAAAAAGCAAGTTTTGCCGTTTATGATGTGACAAAGGCATTTTATCAATTACGAAATAAAGGTTTCACGGTTGAAGAAACGCAACAAATCATTGCCCGACAAGGAACCTCGGCTGGCTCATTTCTAATGGAAAAGCAGACAAAAACAAGCGACAAAGGTGAAGACATAGTAATCTTCGACCTGTGTGAGTCTACCAATCAAACAGGGAATGTTTATTTAGTGAATGAAACTACTTGTTTTTCAGACGCTTTAATGGAAACGCAAAACTTAGTGATTGTTTTACCGCTTTATGATTCAGATGATCACCCACAAAAAGAAGTTCATCTTTACCCTAAGCTGAGTCAGGAAGCATCTACGATCGACTTTGAAAAAAACTAATTGAAGAAAAAAATGATTATTCAATTGGCGAGCGTATTTGCTATCGATTGGAAATCCAGTTTCCTGAGGAGATAGCAATTGAAGAAACGTGTGTCGTTACTGACAATGCCGCGAAAGAATTGGAGTTATTGTCTGAAACTCTAGAGGTCTACAGTGAAAATAAACGATTGAAAAAACTTACGCTCCATAGTCATAGCCAAGGATTCAGCCTTGCCTTTAGTGGTCAAGACTTGCAAGAGCTAGCTGGTAAAACTGTAAAGGTCGACTATCAAATGCGATTACTAGATGGAGCAATCGCCGATCAACCAATCATCAACCAAGCCACATTAGATATCGGAACTGAATCATTAGTACAAAGCACTTACATTCGAACCGGAGGAAAGTGGTTTCAAAAAATCACAGCAGATCAGGAATATCAGGCGCTGGAAGATGCGCTATTCTTGGTCAAAAATCAACAAGAAGAATACCTTCATGTGAAAGATGGAAAATATGATTGGAAAAGACGAGCCAGAGGTGCACTAACATTGACGTCTGATCGCAATGGCTTGTTTTCCATCTCTGGCTTAGAAGACGGAGAATATTTGCTCGAAGAAATCAAAGCACCAAAAGGGTATGAAAAAAATCCGTCTGCTGTCTCATTTACCGTCAAAAACATGTCTTATGCAATCAACGGACAGCCGAGCGAACCCTTGAAAATCACCAATAAGAAAAAAGAAACTCCCTTTTTATTTCCTAGAACAAATGAAGAAAAAATCAGTGTTGGTATTTTTGGTGGTGTATTGATCATAGGGAGTTTCATTATTTATCAAAAGAACAGGAGTAAGAAGAATGAAGAATAGCAAAAATCTTAAATCATTATTACTATGTTTTATTTCAGTACTTTCGTTGGTTGCGTTGTTTCCGATCCAGCATGTATTTGCTGAAGGAACTGAAGCAGAAGTAGTGCTACACAAAAAGAAAATGTTAGATTTTCCCGTACAAAACATCCAAAATACAGGGAAAGAAATGGCTGAGTTCAATGAATACCAAGGACTAGCTGATATCACATTCCATGTGTATGATGTGACCGAAGCATTTGCTGAAGCAAGAAAAAACGGAGCATCGATTGAAGAAGCAAAAACTTTGGTGCAATCACAGACTTCTGGTACAGCGCTTGTTTCAGGTACTACAAACGCGAATGGCGATCTTTCTTTCTCCTTGCCTAAACAGCAAGCTGGAAAAGATGCGGTCTATGTGATTGAAGAAGAAGCCAAATCAGGAGTGACTGCTAGTGCGAACATGGTAGTGGCTTTTCCAGTCTATGAATTGATCAAACAAGCAGACGGCTCTTACCGATACGGAACAGAAGAGCTCGAGGCGATCCATTTATATCCTAAAAATATCGTTGAAAATAATGGGACACTGAACGTTAAAAAAATCGGTTCTGCTGAAGGAGAAGCATTGAACGGGGCAGAATTTATTCTCGTCAAAGAAGAGTCAGGAGCAAAAAAATATATCCAAAGCGTAGCACAAGGGATGTATACATGGACGACAGACAAATCAAAGGCGAAACATTTTGTCAGTGGAAAAAGCTATGAAATAGGTGAAGAAGATTTTGTTGAAAAAGAGGCAGAGCAAGGGCAATTGCTCGTCACCAGCTTAGAGGTCGGAAATTATGTGCTAGAGGAAGTAAAAGCACCTGAAAATGCGGCGATGGTCACGGAGCAGACGACGACACCATTTACAATCGTTGCCGGCAATCAAACACCAGTTGAACTCACAGTGAAAAACGATACGACGAACGTAGAAAAAACGACACCACAATTGGATGGGCAAGATGTAGCAATCGGTGAGCCGATCAATTATGAAATAAAGGTCAATATACCTGTTGGGATTGCGGATAAAGAAGGTTCAGATAATAAGTATACCACCTTCCAATTGATTGATACCCATGATTCAGCATTAACATTTATGAACCAGTCGACAGGTGAGACAAGCTATGCTCTATATGATGGTGACCAGTTGATTGCACCTAAAAATTATCAGATCAGCGAACAAACCAATGGCTTTACAGTGGCAATTAATCCAACGTATATCCCTTCATTGACTCCAGGCGGTACGTTGCGCTTTGTCTATTATATGTATTTGAATCAATTAGCGGAACCAGCGCAAGGGTATAACAATAAAGCAAATGTTGATACGGGGCATACGACAGATCAAACACCACCAACGGTTGAAGTACTGACAGGTGGCAAACGATTCATTAAAGTAGATGGAGCAGTAGCTGATGTAAAACCACTAGCAGAGGCTTCGTTTGTGGTACGTGATCAAGATGCAACGACAGCGAAGTATTTAGTCATTGATCCAGTAACAAAAGCAGTGACCTGGACGACTTCACAGGAAGAAGCTACGATTTTTACGTCAACAAGTGATGGATTAGTTGATATCACAGGATTGTCTTATGGAACTTATTATCTAGAAGAAACAAAAGCACCAAACAATTATGTGAAATTAACTGAACGAATTGCTTTTAAGGTAGATCAGCAATCCTATGCGGTTGCAGGTGAATTGATTACGCCAGAAAAAGTACCAAACAAACACAAAGGAACCTTACCAGAAACTGGTGGCAAAGGGATTTCATTGTATATTGGTTTAGGTGTCATGTTACTGACGATAGTAGGTATCTATTGGATGAAAAGACAAAAAGCGGAATAATCTCAAACAAAGAATAAACGGATAGCTGAGGGGAATAAAATGAAGCAAAAGAAAAGACGTATGTTAGATCTGATCATGCTCTCGGTATTTTTTATCGGCGTCCTCAGCTTAGCTTATCCTTTCGTCAGTGATACGCTGAATGATTATCTCGATCAACAAGTCATCAAAAACTATCAGAAAAAGGCAAAAGCTGAACATGCATCAGTGATTGCCGATTTGCAAAAGGAGATGCTTGAAAAAAATAAAAAGCTAGCGTCAAAGGAAGTCTTACCAGAAGCAGAGCCATTCTCTACAAAAAAAGAAGAAGATCAAAAATCTCTGAAATCTTATATTGCGTCACATACCGTTGGTGTTTTGACGATCCCCAAAATCAATGTCAACTTGCCGATTTTTGATCAAACGACATCGAAATTATTGGAAAAAGGCGCATGTTTACTTGAAAACACCTCTTATCCCATCGGAGGCTTATCGACACATGCGGTACTTTCTAGCCACCGAGGCTTGCCACAGGCAAAATTATTCACCGATTTGCCTCGATTACGAATCGGAGATCGCTTTTTTATTGAAATCAATGGACAGTATCTTGCGTATCAAGTCGATCAAATCAAAACTGTAGCACCTACTGAGACAGAAGCACTTCAAATCCAAGAGAATCAAGATTTAGTGACCCTCGTTACTTGTACGCCTTACATGATCAATAGTCACCGTTTATTGGTGCGCGGACACAGAATCGCTGTTGAACAAGAAGAGATAGTGGCTTCATTAGCAAAAGTAAAACAAGCAAAAAGGTCGAACTTTTTACGGGTGAATGCCTTGATCAGTGTGCTTTTGTTGCTATTTTTGGTGATGCTGATAAAATATTTTACAAAAGTGTTTAAAAAATGATATAGTTTTAGAAACTAGATGTAAAAGTTTTTGTAAACAGCAAATCCATCGTGTATAATGAAATAGAACAAATGAAACGGAGTGGATCAAGATGGAGATAGAATTTAGTCGAAAGTACCAAATCGTCAATGAAGTATTAAATGCAGTGACACATGGGATCGCAGCCTTATTAAGTCTGCTTTGCTTTAATCTGCTGATGGATCGAGCCCATACGACCTTAGATTATGTCGCTTTTGCGATTTATGGTAGTTCACTTTTTCTGCTTTTCTTTTCCTCGACCTTATTTCATAGCCTGATTTTTACGAAGGCAAAGAAAGTGTTCCAAGTATTTGATCATTGTTCGATCTATCTCTTGATCGCAGGGACCTATACGCCATTTTGTCTCCTAGTCGTACAAGGAACGACGGGTCTGATCTTACTTAGTATCATCTGGGCAACCGCAGTGATCGGGATTATTTATAAATGTTTGACGTTAACGAAAACAAATAAAGTATCGAAAGTTTCAACGATCATCTACAATGTGATGGGCTGGGCGATCATCGTTGTATTACCTAAGCTTTATCAGAATATCGATTTGACTGGCTTGCTACTATTAGTTGCTGGAGGAATCGCTTATTCTGTAGGCTCACTCTTTTACAGTATGAAAAGCAGAAGATTCACTCATGTGATTTGGCATTTATTTGTCATGTTAGGTGCGGCGTTGATGTTTTTAGCCATTTATGTAAGCAATTGATGTTGAATAAAGGACGACAAAAAAACTGACTAAACCAATAGTCAGTTTTTTTGTGCATTCTAAGAAAATCATGTGAAAATAATACTTGTTTTTTTATTTAGGTTGCGAGTTATACAATAAAATTGAAAAAATAAACATTTTTACAGAAAATAGCGATTTAAACTAGACAATTCAAACAAATTTGTTTAATATTATTCAAATAAAATTCAAATTATAATCTAACGATATGTCAATTTGATGAGAAAATATTTTTTGAAAAGAGGGAAATGAGAATGACAGAATTAATGATCGGCGAAATTCCAGTGAGTCAACTAGCAAAAGAATATCAAACACCCCTATATGTGTATGATGAAAAAAAGATGGAAGAAACGATAAAGTCGTTTAAGCTGAACTTTGATTCTGATTCTTTTCAAACAAAGGTCTTATATGCCTCTAAAGCCTTTCAAACAGTCGAATTGCTGCGGATGATCGCTGAGCAAGGGCTAGGTTTAGATGTGGTAAGTGGTGGAGAGATCTACACTGCCTTACAAGCGAAGTTTCCTGTCGAGGAGATTTACTTTCATGGCAACAATAAGACGATCGACGAGTTAAGGTATGCCATTGAAAATGACATTCTGCATTTTGTGGCGGATAACGGGATGGAAGTCGAAGTCTTGGAAGAATTAAGTCGCGAATACCAGAAAAATCTACAGATCATGTTGCGATTGAACGTGGGGATCGAAGCGCATACACATGAATATATCGTTACAGCGCATATCGATTCTAAATTCGGTATGTTGTATGATAGCGAAGTTTGCCAACAAGCGATCACACATATCCAGCAAAGTGACTTTCTTACTTTGGAAGGATTCCATGCACATATCGGTTCACAAATCTTTGATATGACTGCGTGGTTAGCTGAAATCGATCAATTAGTGACTTATCTGGCAGATTTCCAACAACCACTTTCTTTAAATCTAGGCGGTGGCTTTGGTATCCGCTATACCGAAGCGGACACGCCGTTGCCTATTGCAGAATCAGTCAAGCATCTTGTGAGGCATACAGAAAAGGCATTAGCTGAAAAAAATTTGACGATCGATCGCTTATTGATCGAGCCGGGGCGAAGTATCGTGGGCGAAGCCGGAACGACACTTTATACAGTTGGCTATATCAAAGAAACGCCGCACAAAAAATATTATTTCGTCGATGGCGGGATGACCGATAATATTCGTCCGGCGCTTTATCAAGCAGAATACACCTGTGATCTGGCAAATAAACTTGACGTTGAAAAAACGGAAAAAGTAACGGTTGCAGGGAAAATGTGTGAATCAGGCGATGTCGTGATCCAAGAAACGCAGTTACCTCCCGCAGAACCAGGGGATCTTTTGGCAGTATATGCGACAGGAGCATACGGGTATTCAATGAGCAGCAACTACAATCGTGCGCTTCGCCCAGCTGTCGTTTTTGTCAAAGATGGCGTGTCACGAGAAGTCGTTCGTCGACAAACTTATGCAGATCTATTGAGAGGAGAAGTCTATGCAGATTTATAAATACAACGGGTGTGGCAATGACTTTATTCTCTTAGATTATGATGAAACGATCGACTATAGTCGTTTGGCGGAGCAATTATGCGCACCGACTGCTTACGATACCGACGGTTTAATCGCGGTCAAAATAACGCCTTTAGAAATGATCTATTACAATAAAGACGGTAGTCGTGCGCCAATGTGTGGCAACGGTATTCGCTGTTTTGCAAACTATGTCAGTGACCAACGATTGGTTGAAGATACCCAATTTGCGGTCAAAACTCTTGCTGGGATGATCCATGTGACGATCCATTCACGAGATCCTTTTTATTGCACGGTTGATATGGGAGAGCCAGATTATCGCCCAGAGAAGGTAGCGGTGGAGCAAGCAGATCCTATCATCAAACAAACACTGACGGTCGACAATCGAGAAGTGGTACTGACTAGTGTATTCATGGGAACGATCCATACGGTTGTTTTTGTTGACGATGCAATCGCTGAATTATCGAAAGATATGGGAGAGAAGCTTTGTCATCACCCCATGTTCAAGGAGAAAACAAACGTCAATTTTGTCCAATTTGTCAATGAAGAAGAATTGATCGTTCGTACGTATGAGCGAGGAGTCGGTTGGACGCTTGCTTGCGGGACAGGCTGTTGTGCAGCTTACGTCGTCGCAAGAGATCAAGGCTATCTCTCAGGATCACAAGCCACGATCCATTTGGAACAAGGCGATTTACAGATTTCTGGCGATGAAACGATCACGATGGCGGGACCGGCCACATATGAATGGCACAAAAATTTGGAGGTAGAGGCATGATTAAAGGATCGATTGTTGCATTAGTGACACCGATGACGGAAACAGGAGCAGTAGATTATCGAGGATTGGAGCAGTTGATTGCTTTTCATCTTAACGAACAAACAGACGGGTTACTTGTCCTTGGAACAACAGGTGAATCACCGACACTTTCTGACGAAGAAGAGGAAGAGATTTTACGATTCACTGTTGAAAAAGTCAATGGACGTATTCCGGTGATTGCTGGTGCAGGATCAAATGCAACGGCGAAAACGGTCAAGAAAGTCCAACGCTTTGCTGAACTAGGGGCAGACCAATTATTAGTGATTACTCCTTATTACAATAAAACGAGCGATGTAGGATTACTCGCTCATTTTCAAACGATTGCTGATGCTTCCTCGTTACCCATCATCTTATACAATGTACCGTCACGAACAGGAATGACGATTGCGTTCCCTGTACTAGCGGAATTAGCGAAGCATCCACAAATCATTGGGATCAAAGAAGCTTCTGGAGACATGTCCTATACGATGGAAGTCGCACAACTGATTGATGAAACATTTGCGCTTTACAGCGGCAACGATGATCTGATCTTGCCTGTATTGAGTATTGGTGGCATCGGCGTGATCAGTGTTTGGGCAAATATCCAGCCAAAAGTAGTCCATGAATTAGTCCATGATTACTTGAATGGAAACAGTCATTCAGCGAAAGAAAAACAATTGACCCATTTAGCGTTGATCAACGCCTTATTCAGTGAAACGAATCCGATCCCAGTGAAAGCCGCGATGAACTATTTAGGTTTACCAGCTGGGCCGTTACGTTTGCCGTTGACCGCATTAGGCGAGGAAAAGAAGCAACAGTTGATCGCCTTATTAGCAGAAAATGGAGGGGCAAATAGATGAATATAGGGATCATTGGAAATGGAAAAATGGGCAAACGAATTGCAGAAGTCACCGAAGAATATCAGCACCAGCCATTGACGTTGTCTCAATCCTTACAAGCAACGGATACGTTGACGTTCGAGCAGACACCGGCGGTCATCATTGATTTTTCTCATCCTGATGGTTTGGAGAAAATCTTACAATATAGTCAAACACATGGTGTACCATTGGTGATTGGCACAACCGGTTATACCGAAGAGCAATTCGCTCAAATCGCTGAAGCTGCGCAAACGATCCCTGTCCTTTACAGTGCCAATTTTTCACTAGGGATCATGGTGATGAACCGCTTGATCAAACAAGCTGCTCAAGACTTAGTAACTTGGCAAATCGAATTGATCGAAAAACACCACAGTCAAAAAAAAGATGCACCTTCAGGCACAGCGAAGCGATTAGTGGAAACACTCCAATCTGTCAGAGACTTGACACCGGTCTATCAGTGGACAGATCAACCACGCGAAGACCAACAAATCGGCGTCCATAGCCTGCGTGCAGGCTCTTTTCCTGGAGAACATGAAGTCATCTTTGCAACGAAAGATGAAGTCCTTTCAGTGAAACACGAGGCCTTTTCCAATCGCATTTTTGCGGAAGGGGCAGTCCAGGCAAGCATCTGGTTGACCGAACAGTCAGCCGGTTTATATCAATTAGAAGATTTATTTGAACCTAGAGGAGGAGCCTAAGTTGAACGCACAAGAAATCATTCGTTTTATTCAGACAGCAGAAAAAAAGACCCCAGTCAAAGTTTATTTAAATGTATCAGAACCTATCGAGTTTCCGAACGCGAAAGTATTTGGTGAAGCGCATAGTCCGATCGTTTTTGGTGATTACAAAGACATTGCACCAGTCTTAGAAAAAGAAGCGGAGAAAATCTTAGCGATCGAACTTGAACAAACAGCAAGAAATAGTGCAGTTCCTTTATTGGATATCAAAGACATCAACGCTCGGATCGAGCCAGGTGCCGTCATTCGTGACCAAGTGACCATCGGAGATCAAGCAGTGATCATGATGGGCGCTGTGATCAATATTGGTGCTGAGATCGGAGAGCATAGCATGATCGATATGGGGGCGATCTTAGGCGGACGTGCGACTGTCGGCAAGAATTGTCATATCGGTGCAGGTGCTGTGTTAGCTGGGGTCATCGAGCCAGCTTCTGCGCAGCCAGTAATCATCGAGGACGGTGTATTAGTTGGTGCGAACGCGGTCATCGTCGAAGGTGTCCGTGTCGGTAAAAATGCAGTCGTCGCAGCAGGCGCTGTCGTTTTAGAAGATGTAGCACCTGAGACGGTCGTTGGTGGGACACCTGCACGTGTGTTGAAAATAAAGGATGACCAAACCAAAGAAAATACCGCCTTGATTGAAGCATTACGAGAATTGTAGACAAAGAAAGGATGAAAAACATGCGCGAAATAGATACCTGTATTGTCGGAGCGACGGGATTAGTCGGTCAAACTATGTTAAGAGTATTAGAGGAGTACGATTTTCCAGTAGGAAAACTCAAGCTTTTAGCATCCAAACGCTCTGCGGGGAGTCTGTCTGTGTTTAAGGGGAAAGAATATGTGGTCGAAGAATTGACGGAGACTTCTTTTTCTGGGTATGATTTAGCGCTTTTTTCAGCTGGAGCATCCGTATCTCAAACATTTGGTCCCATTGCACGTCAAGCTGGCTTGGTAGTCATCGATAATTCTTCAGCATGGCGAGAAGATCCTGCGATTCCATTGATCGTGCCTGAAGTAAATCTAGAGGACCATGCGTTAGACCCGTTGATCGCGAATCCAAATTGCTCGACGATCCAGTCCGTCTTACCGCTTAAAGCGTTACAAAATACGTTCGGTGTGGCACGTGTCAACTACACGACCTATCAAGCTGTATCGGGTTCCGGTCAACAAGGGATCGCTGATCTACAGGCGACCAAAAATGGTGAACCAGCCACTTTTTATCCTCATGACATCAGTCAAACGGTCATCCCTGAAATCGATCGTCCCATGGAAAATGGGTATACTAAAGAAGAACAAAAAATGATCAATGAAACGAAAAAAATCCTGCATCAGCCAGATTTACCAGTATCTGCGACTTGTGTGCGTGTACCGATTGAAAATGGTCACGGTGTTTCGATTGCCGTAGTATTAGAAAAGGAATTTTCACTGGAACAGATCCGTGCTTGCTTCCAGCAGTTTCCAGGGATCTTGGTCGTCGACAACTTAGAAGAACACCAATATCCTACGAGTACGTTGGCGAAAGATACCGATCAAGTGTATGTTGGGCGTATTCGCCGCGACTTGTCAGTTGAAAATGGGCTGCTTTTTTATACAGTGGCAGACAATATCCGCAAAGGAGCGGCAGCTAACGCTGTTCAAATCGCCCGGGCACTTCTTCAAGAGGGGGTCCTTGCATGAAAGTAGCAAAATTTGGGGGCAGCTCGATGTCTCATGAAGAACAATTCCGTAAAGTCCGTGAGATCGTTCTAGCTGATCCTAGCCGAGAAGTCGTTGTGGTTTCTGCTCTAGGTAAAAGAACGGATGAAGATGATAAAGTGACGGATTTACTCTATTTGATCCATGCATACCTCCAGCACAATGTCGATTGGACTCCATTATGGGAACGGATCACGGAACGTTTTATTCAAGTCAGAGATCTGTTAGCCCTTGATTTTCCCATTGAAAAAGAGCTAGCGACGATCGAAAGACAATTGAAAGAAGAAAAAGTGACGATCGATTATCTCGTCAGTCGCGGGGAATATTTGACTGCCCGCTTGATGGCGGAATATTTAGAGTATGGCTTTGCCGATGCGAGTGAACTGATTTACTTCGATTATGAAGGCGGCATCGATTTTACACGTACAGAAGAAGCCGTACGTGAAATGTATCAAAAACAGCAAAAGTTGATCGTGCCAGGATTTTATGGTGCCAATCCAGCAGGAAAAGAAAAATTACTTGGCCGAGGCGGCAGCGATATTACGGGTTCTGTTTTAGCAAGTGTCTTACACGCCGACCTTTATGAAAACTGGACGGATGTTTCTGGCATCATGATGGCAGACCCCAGAATCATCGACTCGCCAAAAGTCATTGAAGAGATCTCTTTTCGGGAATTACGAGAAATGGCGTATATGGGCGCCAATGTCTTGCACGAATCAGCGGTCTTTCCTGTCCAAGAAGCTGATATCCCGATCCAAATCAAAAACACGAATCGCCCGAATGACCATGGCACAAAAATCTCCAATCATGAAGTCGAAAAAGAAAATGGCTTGACTGGGATCGCCGGGCGGAAAGATTTTCTTTCGATCACCTTGTTCAAACGACACATGTCAGATGAAATCGGGTTTATTTGGAAAGCAATGAGTATTTTTGCAAAACACGGGATTTCAATCGAACATATCCCGTCTGGTATCGACAATATCGGTGTCGTCGTTTCAGCTGAATTGATCATGGATAAATTATTTTTGATCACGAAAGAATTGCGTGAAGAATTAGGCGTAGAAGAGATCGAGGTGATTGAAGATCTCGCATTGATTTCGGTTGTAGGCGGTCCTCATAAAGAACCGATCGGACTTTCTGGAAAAGTGTTGTCGATTTTGAACGAGTTAGAAATCAGAACCTCGATTCTTTCGCAAGGGGCGCAAGAGTTGAATTTGATCATCGGCGTACCCAATGCGCAATATGAAACCGTGGTAAAAGGAATCTATGAAGGGATGGTGAAGCGACATGTTGGCAGCACATCGAATGGCGTTACATCAAATTCCTGAACTTGGGTTTCAAGAATTTAAAACGAAGGAATACCTTTACGAACAAATCAAAAACTGTGGTGGCGTGATCCATGAAATCGATGCAACAGGCTTGTTGGTCTATTTTGATCAGCAACAAGCGACTACGATTGCTTTTCGGACAGACATCGATGCGTTACCGATCACGGAAGCCACAGGGTTACCTTTTGCTTCTACACATCCAGGATTCATGCACGCATGCGGACACGATGGCCATATGGCGATGCTTTTAGAGCTGACTGACTATATTGCTACGCATCGACAAGAGATGCAACACAATATCGTCTTGATCTTTCAACCGTCTGAAGAAATTGCTGGTGGAGCAGAGAGTGTGATCCGTTCTGGGTTGCTGGAACATTACAATGTACAGGCAATCTTCGGCTTTCATTTATGGCCAGGTTTACCAGAAGGCAAAGTATTTTCACGCCCTGGTGCATTGCTGGCGCAAAGTAGCGAAACGGATATCATTGTCCAAGGCAGATCGGCACACGTCGCATCCAGCAGTCAAGGCATCGATAGTTTAGAAGCAGCCGTGCGTTTTATGAAAGAAGTCTATGATTTTGACGAATCTTTGCCAGCAAATCTTGAACATCTTTTAAAATTCGGCCAGATCACAGGCGGTACGATCCGCAATGTCTTAGCCAATGAAGTGGTGATTTCAGGAAGCATTCGTTCTTACAGTCGCAAGACACAAGCAGACTTAAAAGCGCAATTAGCACGACTAGCAGAAGAATTCCAACAAACTTCTCAAGCAAAGATCTCCTTTCGCTATAATGACGGGTACCCTGCTGTGCGCAATGATGAAAAGTTGTACGCGGCACTTGCTCATTCAGAATTATTACATGAATTAGCTGAGCCTGTCTTGCAAGCAGAAGATTTCGGCGTATATACGGAACACTATCCTTGTGTCTTTTTCTTTCTAGGTGTAGGCGATACGCCTGCACTTCATGATGCGACATTTGATTTTGATATGTCCGTTTTAGAAAAAGGCTTGGAATGGTACAAAACAATCCTTTACACCAAGGAACTTTTCTGAAAAAATAAGGATAGTAACCAAAAGGGGAGAAGTCTATGAATTTACACCATCGTTTTAATCCAAGGCTGGCTAAAGTCGAAGTTTCACAGATCCGGATGTTCGATCAACAGATCTCAAGTATCCCAGATATCATCAAATTGACATTAGGTGAGCCTGACTTTTCAACACCGGAAGCAGTAAAAGAAGCTGGTATCACAGCAATCAAAGAAAACTATTCCCATTATACAGGGATGAGAGGTTTACCAGAATTATGCGAGGCAGCTTGTTTCTTCCAAAAAGAACGTTACGGTCTTTCCTATGATCCACAAACGGAAGTACTGACAACAATCGGCGCCACAGAAGCGATTGCGACAGCTTTATTGGCCGTTTTAGAAGAAGGCGATAAAGTGTTGATACCGGCACCTGCCTATCCTGGTTATCAACCAATCGTTGATCTAGCAGGCGCAGAATTGATCACGATCGATACCTCAGAAACTGGTTTTATTTGCCAACCTGAGCAACTAGAAGAAGCGTTTGCCAAATACGGAGACGAGATCAAAGCAGTGATCTTGAACTATCCAAGTAATCCAACTGGAACATTATTATCCGCTGAACAAATGAAGAAGCTTGCGGAAGTCTTGCGTCAACATCCAGTTTTTGTCATCAGTGATGAAGTGTATGCCGAGCTGAATTATGTTGGGGAGCATGTATCGATTGCGACGTATCTGCCAGAACAAACAATTGTCGTGAATGGGCTATCTAAATCCCATGCCATGACAGGCTGGCGTATTGGCTTTCTTTTTGCCCAAAAACCGGTGATCGATGAATTGATCAAAGTCCATCAATATTTAGTGACTTCTGCCACAACGATTTCTCAAAAAGCAGCGATCGAAGCACTGACAAAAAGTATGGATGAAGGCGAAAAAATGAAAACCCGCTACGTTGAACGTCGGGATTATCTATTGCCTCAGCTTACAGCATTAGGATTTCAAATCTCTCAACCAGACGGCGCGTTTTATTTGTTCTGCCGCTTACCAGAAACCATCCAGATGAATTCGTGGGACTTTTGTTTAGCACTCGCAGAACAAGGCAAAGTTGCCTGTATCCCTGGTTCTGCTTTTGGACCAGAAGGCGAAGGCTTTATTCGGATCTCCTATGCAAGTGGTATGGACGATCTACAAGAAGCGTGTAGACGCATTGGTACATTTTTAACAGAACTCGAAAAATAATGATAAAATAACGGAAATTACTTTTTAGGCAAGCCTTTTCATTTGCTTTATTAGAAGATGAATGATATCGTAAAAATGTTTAGGATGTTTCTAAACAATTGTTATGAGGAGGGTCTTGTCAATGGAAAAAACGAAAGTAATTATTGTCGGTGCATCACATGGAGGTCATCAATCCATTTTAGAATTACTGTCTAGATACGGAGAAAATGTTGATATCACTTTGTTTGAAGCAGGCGACTATGTTTCATTTATGTCATGCGGTATGGAGTTATATTTAGAGGATCAAGTGACTAGTGTGAATGACGTCCGCAACTTCAGACCAGAAAACTTTCCACAACCAAATGTGGGTATATTAAATAACCACGAAGTAAAAACAATCAATGCAGATAAAAAAACAGTAACAGTTACACGTAAAGAAGATGGACATACTGAAGAGTATGCTTATGATAAATTGATTTTGAGTTCAGGTGTTAAACCAAACTCACTACCTGTTCCAGGAACAGACTTGGAAAATGTGTATTTGATGCGTGGCTACAATTGGGCAACGAAAATCAAAGAACGCATGACAGACCCAGCAGTGAAAAAAGTAGCTGTTATCGGTTCAGGTTACATCGGTATCGAAGCCGCAGAAGTTTTCTTGAATGCAGGGAAAGAAGTAACACTAATAGATATGATCGATCGTCCTTTAGGTACTTACTTAGATAAGGAAATGACAGATATCTTAGAAGCACACTTGAAAGAAAAAGGGATGAACATCAAAACTGGTGTGAACATCAAAGCATTTACTGGTGACGGTAAAGTAGCTGCAATCGAAACAGAGAGTGGTACGATCGAAACTGATTTGATCATCCAAGCTGCCGGTGTCAAACCGAACACTGAATGGTTGCAAGGAATCGTGGACTTAGATGAACGTGGCTGGATCATCACAGACGAATATCTACAAACAAACTTACCTGATGTTTATGCGGTAGGGGATGCGACACTTGCTTACTCGATCCCAGCAGGCAAAAAAGTGCCGATCGCATTGGCAACAGTTGCACGTAGAGAAGCACGCTATGTGGTCCAACATTTATTTGAACAAACACCAAGCAAACCATTTGGCGGCTTAGTCGGCTCATCTGCGTTACGTGTGTTTGACTATCACTTTGCGGCAAGCGGTTTGAACAGCTTCACAGCTGATCGCGCTGGTGTAGCAATCAAAACAGCCTTCTATGAAGATACGATCCGTCCAAAATTCGTACCAGAAGAATTTGGCAATGCAAAAGCAGCCGTACAATTAGCGTATGATCCATTTACGCATCAATTGCTAGGTGGAGCAGTATTATCAACGAAAGACATTACTCCTCAAGGAAATGTTTTGGCTTTAGCCATCCAACAAAAATTAACGATCGAAGACTTGGCGGAAGCAGACTTCTTCTTCCAACCAGGACACGACCGTCAGTGGAGCTTACTAAACTTAGCGGCACAACAAGCGCTAGGTGAAGAGCCATTTGTAGAGTAGAAACTGATTTTAAATAGTATTAGATACGGAATAACAGGTGGATGGATTCATCCATTCTGTTGTTCCGTTTTTTTATTCGTTTATAGTTTTTTGATTTAGACGAATGAATGTAGTGACGATTATGCTGTTAAAACAGCTTTTTAGGAACAAGATGAAAAGTTTTTATATTTTTTGATATGATTAAATTAGTAGTTATTTTAATTTGTTAAAGTAACATTTTAGTATTTGGCGTACATATAGTTGTAGGGAAGTAGTGATTACTATTTATACATAGAATGGAGAGATGAAAGATGACCTACGTTCGAATAATCAAAATCATCCAACTGGTTTTATTGGCGCTAAGCATCTATTTTGCTGCAATGAAAGATACGATCTATACCATACTGATTATGCTATCACTATTTATTGAATATACCCAATCCGACCAACCTAAAACTCCTTACAAATCGGGAAAAAAGGCAATCTATCTACCGAATCAAACATCTAAAACGGAAGTGATGTTTGCGCTGATTCCCACGATTTTAGTTCTTATGATTTGCTCCATTTTGGAATTAGAATTGTATCATTTTTAGCAACAATAATAATTTGAACTACGTCTGTATATTAGTAATAAAAATGAATACATAAAAGTATCGAGTCTATGAAAGTTTTAGAGAAGGTGAAATGAGTGAGCCAAATAATTGTTCTCACCTCCTATCTAGTGATGATGATTGTGTTGATCATCATGTGGAGGTATAAAAATAATAGAAAATAGCAAGATAATCAGGACAGAAAACCTACAAATAAAAGATGAATAGAACGGAGAGATAAAAATGACCTACGCTAGAATACTCAAAGGGACTAGTTTTATTTTATTAGTTTCAAGTATCTATTTTGCGGCACAGCAAAATCCTATTTACTTCACACTGATTTTATTATCGATACTTATTGAGTCTGCTCAACCCAACCGCCCTAAGATCCCTTATCAATCGAAACGAAAAGCAATCTATCTACCGAATCAAACGTATGGAACGGAGATGAAGTTCGAATTTGTTTTGATGGTTTTAGTTGCAATTCTGTGTTTTGTTTTGGCGACAGGATAAGGGTTGGAACTCAGAAAAGCATAAAAGGTTAGTCCTATTTATAGGCGCTAAAAAACAGAACAATCAACGAATGAATCGATTTTCCAAAACTATCTTTGGAGTATCGGTTCTTTTTTGTAGAGGAGGATATGTCTGAGACAAGCATAACATTCATTTTTGTTGTATTCCTTAATACTGAATAAACGGCGGGAGCAGAAGTTACCTTTTCTGTCCTGACCTCCGTTATATGGTTATCACTGTTTATAGTTTTTTCACCTAACTGCAAAATATTTCTGTCAAGTATGTTAGACTATTCCTAAATCAAAGAAACTGAGGTGTTCGCATGTCTCTTACTCAAAACTATCATATAGCTGTTCCTACAGCCTTTTATCCAGATGAAACATTGAATATCGATGCAACGTTTGCTCATATCGAATACTTAGCAAATAAAGGTGTAAAATCGGTTTTGGTGTGCGGCTCTACTGGCGAACAACATTCGCTAACAGTTCAAGAAAAAATAGCCATGATCGAACAGCTTCCTAAATTGAAGGTCGCTAACGACTTTGAGCTGATTTTTGGGTTAGCGAGTATTCGTCAAAAAGAAGCGGAGTTGCTTGCAGAAAAAATCAGTCAATCAACTATCATCAAGGGGATATTATTAGGTTTCCCGCCATATCTGCTACCTAGTCAGGCGGAAGCTTTCGCTTATGCTTCGAAGCTGATCTTGTTGAGTAACAAACCAACGATTATTTACAATAACCCGCTTCGCACAGGTTTTAGCTGTGCTCTTGAAACTTACATTGAACTATTGAAAGAGGAACGAGTCATCGGTATCAAAGAGGCGGGTGATCCAACGACTGTCCAAGAGCTACTTGCTCGAACATCAAAGGAACTGCACATCTATGCAGGAGGAGAAAAAGAATTAGCACGAAAGATCGACTTAGGTTTCAATTGCTTGTCTTCGATTGCAGGCAACTTGTATCCACAAGAGATCCAGCAATGGTTTAACGCACTGCTAGAAAAGAAAACATTGGCGAGTGATCATTTGCTTGTTGAAAAAATCGATGAACTTTATGCGCAGAGTGTTTTGCCATTTATTAAAAAAGAAATCGCTGAAAAGGAAAAAATTACCTTTGGCGGCTGTCGCAGTCCATTAGGTACGATGTCATAAGTCAAAATCAAGCCGTCCTCATAAAGAAGCACCAATAACCGAAAGCAGCTTCATGTTTTCGATTATCAGTGCTTTTTTTTATATGCTCCTCAATCCCCCTTCTTCACCCGGATCGCATACGAATCCAACAAGATTCGGGCAATCACAGAAAGTGGTAACCGAGAGCGGACTTCATATTCAGGGAAAAAGGAGATTTCGGATTTAAAGCCGATCAAGGATAATTCTGCTAAGTGGTTCAAACGACTTTCCCGGGAGGCGGTGATCAGGATTGAACTGATTTCCTCACGGTAGCAATTTTCCGCAGCGGCTACTAATTCTTCTGTTTCACCGTTCAGGGAAATAAAAAGAACGACATCTTTTTTGTGCAATTTGCGACTGATTGTTTTGATGATATTTGGATCGGTATGAAGAACACAGTATTTATCGAGTAGCTGAAATTTTGTTCGCATTTCTTCCCCGATCATTTCGGAAAATCCTCTGGCAAAGATAATGATTCTTTGTGAACTCCAGATTTTTTGGATGGCGTCTTCGATCACCCCTGTATCTAACATGTTGATCGTACGCACGACTTCTTGCTCATTTTTTAGAATGGAGCTTTTTATTTCTCCATCCACTTTATCTACAGTAGAAAAATTGATTTTTGTATTCTTTTGTTCTTTTAGATAATGCTTGAACGAGGTATAGCCTTCATAGCCTTTTTTCTTCATCGTGCGAACGATCGTTGTGGTGGATACATTTGCCCGTTCGCTTAACTTGATGATCGATAGATTCGGGATTTCCTGAATATGGTTCATCATATAATCCCATAAAAAATTTTCTGCTTCACTCAACTTATGCTCCATCCATTTCACCCCTTTATTTTTTATCTTTTTATTCTACCACGAATGTAACCCCTTACTTTTGTGAAATTCTGTTTTGTAAAGTTTTCCCTAAATTTGTCTTGATTTAGAAAACATGTACAACAAAAAACAGGTCATACTGTAGATAAAGTTAGGAGGCGAAAAGATGGCTAACGTATATACATGTACGATGAATCTGGCGATTGATCTGTTTATCGAAGTAGAACAACTTAAACCGAATATCGTGAATCGATCAATCGATGATGACATCCAAGCAAACGGGAAAGGTGTCAATGTTTCACTGATTTTAAAGAAACTAGGCATACCAAATACTGCACTCGGTTTTAGTGGAGGGTTTACCGGGGCTTATATCGAAGACTGTTTGACCAAGGAAGGGATTGAAGCTCGTTTTGTTTCAGTGCCGGGAATGACTAGAATCAATGTATTTACTCAGGTGAATGAGGAAGCCGATGAATACAAGCTAGTCAATCGTGGTCCAGAGATTGATCAACAGGGGATCGAAGAATTACTTGCGAAAATCAAGCAATTGTCAGCAGGGGATTATCTTTGTGTTTCAGGGAGCTTGCCAAGAGGCGTGCCAGAAGAGATCTTGGTGGCAATCAGTAAAATTTGTCATGAGAATGGCGTGCGTTTGATTTTAGATACAAGTGCTAAGATCGTTACCCAATGTTTAAAGTATCAGCCGTTTTTACTGAAACCGAATGAACAGGAATTGGCAGAATGGTTTGAGGAAGAAATCGCAGAAACGCAATACGTCAACTATTGTCAGAAGTTATTAGCCGCAGGAGCTCAACATGTGTTGTTGTCATTAGGTGAAGCTGGTGGAATTTACGTGAACAAAGATTATTGTTTATCAGGAAATGCACCGCAAGGAAAAGTCGTCAATACTGCCTGTGCCGGTGATACATTATTAGGGACTTTTTTGGCAGGGATGATCAAAGGAGAAGATCCTACAGATTTTTTCACGGACAGTTTAGCTGCTGGTAGCTCGACTGCGTTTCAAAAAGGATTAACTGATTTTACAGATGTAGCAGAGTTGAAAAAAGAAATCACCATTCATAAGGAGGAATTCAGATAATGGCTAAGTATCGATTAATTGCAGCAACTGGTTGTCCGACAGGTATTGCCCACACGTATATGGCACAAGAAGCACTGGAACAGGCAGCGAAGAAAAAAGGGATTTCGATCAAGGTGGAAACGCATGGCCAAGTGGGGGTAGAAAATCGACTGACAGAACAAGAAATCATTGAAGCAGAGGCAGTGATTATTGCAGCGGATAAAGATGTTCAATCTGAACGGTTTGCTGGAAAAAGAATCATTGATGTTTCCGTTTCTAAAGGAATCAAAGAAGCCGAACAGCTGATTACGGCGGCTTTAAGCGGAGCAGGAGTGGTTTCTGAAAAAGTAAAAACAACAGATAATGAAAAACAGCATGCGCAACAAAGCATTGGTCACGGCATCTATAAGAATTTGATGAATGGGGTTTCCCATATGTTGCCTTTTGTGGTCAGTGGTGGGGTCTTGATTGCAATTTCTTTTCTATGGGGAATCTATTCTGCTGATCCGGCGAATGCGCAATACAATGAATTTGCGGCGAGTCTGAATCGCATCGGTGGTTTTGCGATGAGTATGATGGTACCGATTCTTTCCGCGTTTATTGCTGAAGGAATTGCTAAGCGACCTGGGTTGGTTGTAGGCTTTGTCGGCGGACTGATTGCTTCAGATGGTGGGACGGGCTTCTTAGGAGGGATTATTTCCGGTTTCTTGGCAGGCTATATCGTGTTGGGATTAATGAAAGCGTTAAAACCATTGCCTAAATCCTTGGATGGATTAAAAGCGATTTTCTTGTATCCCGTACTAGGTGTATTGATTACCGGATTGCTCATGACAGTCATTTCAGGACCGATGGCGAGTATCAATGAAGGCATGATGGATTTTCTGGCAGGGTTTGAAAATTCAAGTCCATTAGTTTTAGGCGTGATCGTCGGTTGTATGTGTGCGTTCGATATGGGTGGCCCGATCAATAAAGCCGCCTACGTGACTGGAACGGCTCTTTTGGCGCAAGGGAATACCAGCTTCATGGCAGGTGTTTCCGCAGCATGTATAGCGCCACCATTGATTACTGGGTTTGCTGTCTTGCTTTTTGGCAAATACTTCGAGAAAAACGAAAAAAATGCTGGTTTAGTCAATTTTATTCTAGGATCAACACATATTACGGAAGGGGCGATTCCTTTTGCGGCAAAAGATCCGCTTCGTGTGTTGCCGATCATGATGCTTGGTTCATCAATTGCTGCTGTCTTGACTTATTTCTTTAGGGTACAAGTTCCGGCACCACATGGCGGGTTTCTCGTTTTACCAGTAGTGACACATGGTTTACTGTGGGTTCTGGCGATTCTTGCTGGATCTGTTGTGGGCGGCGTATTACTGGGCTTAGTTCAAAAAAGAAAGTCACTACGTGTGTGAAAGGAGAAGGATTCTTTTGATGAATAACTTATTTGTTTATACCAACGTTGTGTCAAATACTCGTGAAGCGGTGTTTGACTTTCTTTCAACAAAAATCGTTGAAGTAGGAAAGGCGACTGACGAGCAAGCGGTCAAAAATGGATTAAAGCTACGAGAAGCAGAAGGAACGACTGGTATGATGGATGGCTTTGCGATCCCTCATGCCAAAAGTGAAAGTATCCAAGAGCCAACGATCATTATCTTGAAATTAACGAATGCGGTTGCATGGGATAGTTTAGACGGTCAACCGATCAAGTATGTGATTGCTTTGTTTATTCCAGCCGCAGAAGCGGGGACTAGCCACTTGGTACTTCTTTCGCAAATGGCACGGATGTTGATGGATGATGGCTTTAAACAGGCGTTTATTGCGGCTTCCACACAAGAAGAAATTGTTGGTTTGATCGATTCTAGGTTAGAAGGGACGTTGAAAAGATGAGAAAAGTATCTGCGGAAAAATATCAGGCATTGGTAAAGATGAGTAATCCAGAAGGCATCATTGGGGCTTTAGCGATTGATCAAAGAGGTGCGTTGAAAAAAATGATAGCAACACACAAAGAGAAGGTGGAAGTCGAGGATTTGATACTTTTCAAAGAAAGTGTATCTGAAGAGTTGACCCCTTTCGCTTCATCCATTCTTTTAGATCCAGAATATGGGTTGCCTGCTGCCGAAAAACGTGCCGAGACAGCTGGTTTGTTATTGGCTTATGAGAAAACCGGATATGATACAACGATACCTGGACGTTTGCCGGATACCTTAGCATTTTGGTCAGTCAAAAGATTAAAAGAAGCGGGAGCAGACGGATGCAAATTCCTGCTTTACTATGACGTTGACGAAAGTAAGGAGATCAATGAACGTAAACAAGCATACGTGGAAAGAATTGGTTCGGAATGTCTAGCGGAAGATCTGCCCTTCTTTTTAGAATTATTGTCCTACGATGCAACGATCGCTGATACTACCTCAAAGGAATATGCGAAAATAAAACCGAAAAAGGTCATTGAAATGATGAAGGTTTTCTCTGATCCTAGGTTCAATGTAGATGTCTTAAAAGTAGAAGTACCGGTCAATATGAATGTTGTCGAAGGGTTTGGGGAAGAAATCATGTATTCCAAGCAAGAAGCAACCGCTTTGTTCCAAGAGCAAAGTCAAGCAACTGACTTACCGTTTATTTTTCTGAGTGCAGGTGTCAGTGCGGAACAATTTCAAGAGACGTTGCGTTTTGCTAAAAATGCAGGTTCTTCTTTCAATGGTGTTTTATGCGGACGGGCGACGTGGGCAGGTGGCGTGATACCTTTTGCAGAACAAGGGACACAAGCGGCAAAAAAATGGTTAGCTGAACAAGGAAGAAGTAACATCGAAGAGTTAAATGAAGTCTTGATGCAGACAGCTTCTTCTTGGCAAGAAAAGCTTGTTCGCTAGTCTATTAGCATCTTTAAAATAACGAAAAAGAAACGCTTCAAGTGCTTATCGGTGCGAAATGGAGTGTTTCTTTTTTTATGTTATTTTTTATTGGAATTTTGCTAATTATAAGAAAAAGAGGAGTTGGTTATACTCGTTATTTTATAAAAAATGAGGTGAATAAACTTTTTTATTATAAGGATTTTATTTATTTTTTCTATTATTATGATGTTTTTTTATTTTAACTGGTATTTTCGAGGTATTTAAACGTGATTTATATATTTTCATTGGAAACGTTGTTATATAGATGTTTTACGATGTTTTTCGTGTTGACGTACGGTTATTTTTGCCTTACGATTGTCTTGTGGTTATAACCAGTTTGGAAGGGGTATAAAAATGGAAAACTCTAGTAAGGGGAAGCCGTTATATTATCAACTAGTTGATGCACTAAAAAAACATATCGAGGCAGAAATGATCCCTCATGATAAATTGTTGTCTGAGCGGGAATTATGTCTGTACTATGGGGTGAGTCGGACGACGGTTCGGCTAGCGTTGCAGGAGTTAGAAACACTTGGTTACATTTATAAGAAACATGGAAAAGGAACATTTGTCAGTGACTTATCGAATCAAGCCGGCAGTTTGGCGGGGGCTTACAGTTTCACAGAAGAGATGCAAGCATTGGGACGTACACCGAAAACGAGTATTTTAGCATTTGAAAAACTAGCAGCGACCAAGCAGTTGGCTGAATGTTTGAATGTCAATTTAGGCGAAGCGATCTTCAAGATCAAGCGGCTACGTTTAGCAGACGATGTGCCTTTAATGGTGGAGCGATCCTATTTACCAGCAAAACTGTTTCTTGGTCTTGATTTATCATTATTGGAAAGTAAGCCTTTGTATGATGTCTTTCTGGAAGATTTTGATCAACATGTCCAAGTGGCAGAAGAAGAATTTTACGCAAGTATTGTGTATGCAAAAGATGCGGAATTGCTGCACATCTGTGATGGTGCGCCAATCTTACATTTGAAACGGACGACGTTCAATATCAAAAACGAAATCATTGAATACACAGATAGTATCGCAAGAGCAGACCAATTCCATTATAAGATCCGTCATGTTCGGAGTAATCTAGGGGGTAAATGAAAAATGTTTGAACTGTCAAAGGATGAATTAGAAAAAATAGGTGCAAGGATCACTACAGAAGAAATCAAGCAGCAGCCCGATCTTTGGGAAGAGGTTGTAGAAATCTTGGGAGAAAAGCAAAATGAACTCTCCCAGTTCTTTGATGCACTTGACAAAAGAGCTAACGGTAAGCAAATCCAAGTCATTTTTACCGGTGCGGGTTCTTCTCAATATGTCGGCGATACGATCGTTCCTTACTTAAATGAACATGGGGATACGGAACGTTTTGCCTTTCACAGTTTTGGTACGACAGATATCGTGGCTTCTCCAAAAGAGTATTTGTTTCCTGATCAACCTACATTACTCGTTTCTTTTGCGAGAAGTGGCAACAGTCCTGAAAGTTTAGCGGCGGTCAATATTGCGGATCAAGTGGTAAACACACTTTTTCATTTGACCATTACCTGTGCAAAAGACGGCGAGCTAGCAAAAATCGGACATGGGCAATCGCAACACTTCTTGTTGTTGATGCCAGAAAAGTCAAATGATGCCGGCTTTGCCATGACAGGTAGCTTTACTTGTATGTTATTGAGCGCACTTTGGCTTTTTGATACGACGAATACAGGTAAGAAACAAGAATATCTCCACACATTGAGCCGTATTGGTAGAGCTGTGATTGAAAGAGAGCAAGAATTAGCAGGGTTCTTAACGATTCCTTTTGATCGAGTGGCGTATCTAGGTTCTGGAAGTTTAGCGCAAGCAACAAGAGAAGCACAGCTGAAAATCTTGGAGTTGACTGCCGGAAAAATCGCGACGATCTTTGATTCTTCGATGGGCTTTCGTCACGGACCAAAATCCTTTGTCAATGATCAAACATTAGTGATCGGGTTTGTGACGAACCAAGAGTATACACGCAACTATGATATAGATATTTTAGAAGAAATCCATGAGAACGGTATTGCTGCCAATGTTTTAGCAATCGCTCAATCAACAAACAGAGATTTTTCTGGGACAAACTTTTTCTTAGAACCTGAAGCGTTAGAATTACCTGATGCGTATTTATCTGTAGTCATGATTTTAACCGCACAAATCATTGCTTTGCAAATGTCGATCAAAGTTGGTAATACACCTGACACGCCTTCACCGACAGGAACCGTGAACCGAGTAGTCAAAGGCGTGACGATCCATGAATATCCCGATGCGGAATAAAGGAGGAAACAAAAAAAGATGACACCAAACAAGAAAAAAGCGATGGAGCAATTGGCAACGAGAGACGGCATCATCAGTGCATTAGCAATCGATCAGCGAGGCGCATTGAAAAAAATGCTGTCGGCCTTAGGGCAAACGCCGACAGAGGAACAATTGATCGAATTCAAAGCGTTGGTTTCTAGTGAGTTGACGCCTTATGCTTCAGCTATTTTGTTAGATCCAGAATATGGATTACCCGCTGCCAAAGTTCGAGATCAAGAAGCTGGTTTGCTTTTAGCCTACGAAAAAACAGGTTATGATGTCTCCACGCCTGGACGTTTACCAGACCTGTTAAGTGATTGGTCTTCCTTGAGATTGAAAGAAGAACAGGCGGATGCAGTCAAATTTTTACTTTATTATGATGTGGATGAAGATCCTAAAATCAATCATTTGAAACATATCTTTATTGAGCGACTGGGAAGCGAGTGTGCAGGAGAAGATCGCCCATTTTATTTAGAACTACTTTCTTATGATGCTGGAATAAATGATAACGCTTCACCAGAGTATGCAAAGATCAAACCGCATAAAGTGATCGAAATGATGAAAGAATTTTCAAAACCTAGATACCAAGTAGATGTTTTGAAAGTTGAAGTACCAGTTAATATGAACTTTGTGGAAGGCTTTGGCGAAAAGGAAATCGTTTATAGTAAAAAAGAAGCAGCTGACTTTTTTAAGGCACAAAGTGAGACGACCCATTTACCATTTATTTTCCTAAGTGCCGGTGTGTCGGCTGAATTATTCCAACAAACACTGATCTTTGCGCATGAGTCAGGTTCCAGCTTCAATGGTGTCTTGTGTGGGCGAGCGACTTGGAAAGACGGCGTCAAAGCGTATGTAGAGTCTGGAAAAGAAGGGGCTATCCAATGGCTGCGGACACAAGGTAGACAGAATATTGAAGCCTTGAATCAAGTGATCAATCAGACAGCAACCCCTTGGTATCAAAAATCAGGCAAAGAATGAAAGCGTTACCTTTGTTTTTGGGGATAGGAAATTTATTTGTAAAGGAGAAGGAACAATGGCAATTATTGGTGTAAGAATCGATGGGCGTTTGATCCATGGACAAGTCGCGAATCTTTGGGTAACGAAGTTGTCGATTACTCGAATATTAGTGGCGGATGATGAGGTCGCAATGAATGCAGTAGAAAAAAGCGGATTGAAATTAGCAACGCCAGCAGGAGTTAAGTTGAGTGTTTTGCCAATTGAAAAAGCAGCAGAAAATATCTTGGCAGGGAAGTACGATTCCCAACGTTTACTGATCGTTGCGAAAAAACCTGATCGATTATTGAAACTTGTTGAATTAGGTGTACCGATCAAGGAAATCAATGTGGGGAATATGTCTCAAACCAATGAAACAAGATCAATCACAAAATCGATCAATGTGGTCGAAAAAGATATTGAAGATTTTAAACAGTTACATGCACGTGGGGTCCATTTGACCGCACAAATGGTGCCAAGTGATAAGGCAGAAGACTTCATGAGTCTTTTGAATAAATAAGGAGGGATTAGTAAATGTCCATTCAATGGTGGCAGATCTTATTATTGTCTTTATACGCAGGTTATCAAATTTTAGATGAACTACAAATCTATTCCTCGATGAGTGCCCCTGTTTTTGCCGGATTGTTCGCCGGTTTAGTCATGGGTGATCTGCAAGCTGGCTTGATCATCGGAGGAAGTATGCAACTGACCGTCTTAGGTGTTGGTACATTTGGTGGGGCTTCAAGAATCGATGCGAATTCAGGAACGATACTGGCAAATGCTTTTTCTATATCATTAGGAATGAATCCAGAACAGGCAATTGCAGCAATTGCCGTTCCTGTCGCTAGTTTAATGATCCAGCTAGATATTTTAGCCCGCTTTGCGAATACGTACTTCGCTCATCGTATCGATCAACATGTAGAAACAATGAATTATAAAGCAATTGAACGCAATTATTTATTAGGTGCTCTTCCATGGTCATTATCACGTATGATCCCTGTCTTTCTAGCTTTAGCATTTGGTGGCGGACTCGTTGAAAACGTCGTTGCTGTGCTAAACGGCGATTTGAAATGGTTAGGGGATGGCTTATCTGTCGCAGGAGCCGTTTTACCAGCAGTCGGTTTTGCTATTTTACTACGTTATTTACCAGTCAAGAAACATTTTCCTTATCTGATTTTAGGTTTTACGATCACTGCCTTGTTAGCTACATTGTTCTCAAATGTCCAGTTACTTGGAACGAGTGTCGCAAGTGTTGTCAAAGATTTGCCAGCAGCCTTCAACTCACTACCGATGTTGGCAGTGGCAATGATTGGCTTCTCGTTGGCAGCGATCAGTTATAAAAATAATCAACGAACAGAGAATCAGCAAGTAGCAACTCCACATTCAACCTCTGAGGAAGGAGAAATCGAAGATGACGAAATCTAATTACAAGTTAACGAAAGAAGATTTTACACAAATCAATCGGCGAAGTCTATTGACCTTCCAATTAGGCTGGAATTATGAACGGATGCAAGGTTCAGGGTATCTTTACACGATTTTGCCGCAACTGCGAAAAATCTATGGAGATGATACACCCGAATTAAAAGAAATCATGAAGACACATACACAGTTTTTCAATACTTCAAACTTTTTCAATACGATCATTACAGGAATCGATTTAGCGATCGAAGAAAAAGAAGGCATCGCCTCAAAAGAAACTGTTTCTGGGATGAAAGCTGGATTGATGGGGCCTTTCGCCGCCATTGGTGATTCCATTTTCGCCGCATTGATCCCAACTATTTTTGGGGCATTAGCAGCTAACATGGCGATCAATGGTAACCCCGCAGGTATTTTTATTTGGATCGCCGCACAAATCGCGGTCATGATCTTTCGTTGGAAACAATTGCAGTTTGCTTATAAGGAAGGTATTTCTTTAGTCACGACGATGCAATCACGGTTGACCGCTTTAACAGATGCCGCAACCTTACTGGGGGTATTTATGGTTGGCGCATTGGTTGCTACGATGGTGAATGTGAAATTTTCCTGGGCGCCAAGTATCGGTGATGTAACGATGAATATGCAAAATAATATCGATATGATCCTCCCTAAATTATTACCAGCAGCCATCGTTGGCGGGGTGTATTGGTTATTAGGTAAAAAGAATATGACATCCACAAGAGCGATTTTTATCGTCTTGATCATCTGCGTGGTCTTATCTGCGCTAGGTGTGATCTCAAAATAGGAGAGTGTTGTAAATGAGCAAAGAGTTAGTTCTTGTCAGTCATGGACAACTTTGCGAAGGACTAAAGGCAAGTACTGAAATGATCATGGGACCGCAAGCTCATATCCACACGGTTCCTTTATTACCAGAAGAAGGAACAGAGGACTTCAAAGAAAAATTTCTTTCGGCTGTTTCTTCGTTGGAAGACTATGTGGTCTTTTGTGACTTGATGGGCGGGACGCCAGCAAACAGCATTGCCCAATTGATCATGGAAGGAGAATCGATCGAACTGTATGCAGGAATGAATATGCCGATGGTCATCGAGTTTATCAATAGTCAAATGGTTGGCACACAGCCTGAATATGTTCGTTCTGGTGCAGAGAATATTTTGAATGTGAACCAAGTGATTGCTGTATTAGCAGAAGAGGATGAATAAAATCTGTGTTTGACAACGGTTACAAAAAATAGTATCGTTTAGATAGGATAGTGATTATTCAGTTAAGCTAGACCTGATCAACGGCCTTTTTAGGTGGTTGATTAGGTCTTTTTTTATACCCAACAGTAGAATAACTGCGGTAAGGCTATCGATCAAATTGAAAAGGAGCAATGACTGATGAGTTTTCCAAAGAATTTTTTATGGGGTGGCGCGACAGCGGCGAATCAATGTGAAGGGGCATGGGATGTAGATGGGAAAGGAGATTCGATCAGCGATCATAATCGTGCTGGCAATCGTACGATGGGAAAACGACGCACATTTGATTTAGTGATCGATGAGACCAACCATTACTACCCGAGTCATACCGCCATCGATTTTTATCATCGCTACAAAGAAGATATCGCATTGTTTGCTGAAATGGGGTTTAAAGCCTATCGCTTATCGATCGCGTGGACACGGATTTTTCCAAACGGGGACGAAGAACAACCAAATGAAGAAGGCTTGAAATTCTATGATGAGATCTTCGATGAGCTACATAAATATGGAATTGAACCGATCGTAACGATCTCGCATTTTGAATTGCCGTTTCATTTGGGGAAAACGTATGATGGCTTTTTAGATAAACGGACAATCGAATTTTATGAACGCTATGCAACAACCCTTTTTGAACGATACAAAAATAAAGTGAAATATTGGTTGACCTTCAATGAAATCAATTTCGGTGTCTTAGAGCATGGAAAACAAATCAACGGGCTGTTCAATCGCACATATACCGAAACAGAAAAGTATCAAGCTTTGCATAACGTCTTTCTTGCTTCTGCTCGCGCGGTGATTGCTGGTCATAAAATCAATCCTGATTTTCAGATTGGCTGTATGTTGGCGTATATCACGATGTATCCCAAAACATGTCATCCATTAGATGTTTTAAAGACGCAACAAATGAATGATCGTTTAAATTATTTTTGTGGAGATGTCCAAGTCAAAGGTGCGTATCCTTATTACATGAAACGCTACTTTGAAAAAGAAAACATCGACGTGGTGATTACGGAAGAGGACTTAGCCCTTTTGAAGGAAGGCGTAGTCGATTACTATACATTTAGTTATTACATGAGTACTTGTATTGCAGATGATCTAAATGATCGATCGGATAAAAGTGGCGGCAATTTATTTGGGGGTGTCGCTAACGAGTATCTTGAAACGAGCGAGTGGGGCTGGCAAGTAGATGCTGTAGGGCTACGGTATACATTGAATCAAATTTATTCTCGCTATGAGATCCCAGTGATGGTAGTAGAAAATGGACTTGGGGCTGTCGACAACATCGAACCAGACGGCTCGATCCATGACGATTACCGAATCGACTATCTCGCCCAACATATCCATGAAATGGGGAAAGCAATCGATGATGGCGTGGATTTGATCGGCTATACTTCTTGGGGCTGTATTGACTTGATCAGTGCAGGAACTGGAGAAATGAGTAAACGGTATGGCTTTATCTATGTTGATCGAGATGACGAAGGCAACGGCACATTAGCCCGCTCCCCTAAAAAGTCATTTTACTGGTATCAAAAAGTGATCGCAACAAATGGTGAAAGTGTAGAAATGAAATAATACGATCGAAAATAGTCCACATACGATTAGACAATCAACCGTATGTGGGCTATTTAGTGACTGATCTTTCAGATTATGAGTCCAAACCCGACGATTATGATTGGTTTTAGCTACCAGAAGTAAACTCATGTTATAGTAAAAAAAGTTGTTTCTGATGTACATTCGGTTTTGGAGAGAAGAAGCAATGGATTAGCACGCTCCTTTAACCAAAATAAGTAAAAAATATCCTAAGAATAAGAGAAAAGGTGTTATTGTTAGGTGATAACCGCTAGGATAGAAGGAGAGAAATAGTGAGAAAAATCAAAAATATCCAAATCATTCGATTCATCAAAATCATCCAATTCGGTCTTTATTTTATGTCATTGTTCTTATTTGCAAAATCCAGACATAAAGTGGCACTATTGCCTCTATCAGGGGGGATATTATTAGAAGTACAACTCCCTAGAAAGTACGGTTGGGGATTTGTGAAAAATAAGAAAAGTGTCTTTCTTTCTTCGAAAAAAACATGGCTCGAACCCATGATTGCTTTGGTTGTTTTAGTATTTTTGGTCGGTTTCGCATGCTATTTCTTGTAAAAATTCGAACAAAATCAAGGAGAAGCAGAAACGATGGATCATATTTTTGTGAAAAGCGAATTTGCCCCCCTAAAACGAGTGGTTTTGGCGCAGTCAGAATTTGGCTTTCCAACGAAAGAATTAACTGGAGTCGATTTTTTGACAGAAGAAAACCAAGCGTTATTTAGTGGGCCTGAAGTAATGGGGAAGGACTTTAATGAAGTTTTCCCAGAACAACAAAAAGCTTGGGAAGCTGAACGAAAAAATCTACAAAAAGTATTAGAAAAGTATGAGGTAGAAGTTCTGATTCCAAGAAAGTTGACCACTATTGAAAAAGAACTAGGAAATGAATATGGTTACAGTAACTTTTTCACTCGAGATCCCTTTTTTACGATCGGTGATCTATTGATTGAAGGCTCTTTGAAATTAGCGCATCGCAGAAACGAGATCCTACCAATACGTGAGATTCTCGTGAATGAATCGAATGTAAACGAGTGCTTGTATTTTTCGATCCCTAAGCCAGATATTTCGCAAGGTATCGATTCTGAGCAAGGCCCTTTCTTAGAAGGTGGGGATGTCTTGGTGCTAGGAAAAACGATTTTTGCGGGCAACTCAGGTCTAGCTTCTAATACGCGTGGTATTCAATGGTTAAGAAATTTGGTCAAACGGTTTGACTATGAAGTGATCGAGGTACCGCTTCATCCGACGATCTTACACCTAGACTGCGCCTTGAGCCTTGTCAGAGATGGTTTGATGATCGTATGTGAAGAAGCGTTCCTCAATGGAATCCCAGAACAATTAAGCAAATGGGATCGTGTCAATGTATCTTTAGCACAAGCCTCACGACTGGCAACCAATGGATTACCAATCAACGAGACGACATATGTCACAGATCCAGAATTTACATTTATTGGGGAAGAATTAGAGAAGCGAGGCATCACCGTCGAGTATGTGGATTATAAACTGACTAGGATCTTTGGTGGTTCTTTCAGATGCAGTACACAACCTCTTTTAAGAAATTAAGATAAACCTAAAATATGAGAAAAGGCAGGCAATTGCAGAGATGGTAAAAATCACAAATTTTCGAGATATCGGTGGCATCAAAAATAGAAACGGAAAAGAAGTATTAACAAATGTTTTCTTGCGTTCAGGTGAATTGTCTAGTCTGACAGAAGAAGACGCAAGACGTTTAGAAACAACGTATCGATTAGGTAAAATCGTTGATCTGCGTGGCGAAGATGAAATCCAAGCTCGACCAGATAAAGCTGTTCCTCAGACGAAATATATCCATATCGACATTATGAAAGATGTAGTAGACGAAGGAGCTGGGCTGGAAGATTTTGTAAAAATCGGCTCACCAGAAAAAGCGGCGAACTACATGACAAAAATATATGAAGAGATTGCCTTGAATCCGACTTCTCAAAAAGGCTATGCCAGTTTTTTCCATGAGGCTCTTACTTTAGATCAAGAAGAAAGTCTTTTATTCCATTGTTTTGCCGGAAAAGATCGGACAGGGATTGCGGCTTTGCTATTGTTAGAGTCATTAGACGTGCCACGAAAAGCAATCTATGTGGATTATCTACGCACGAACGAATTACGTAAAGCAGAAAATGCCATGATCTTAGCACAGGCTAAAA
Source organism: Enterococcus sp. DIV2371 (assembly GCF_050498525.1). Lineage (NCBI taxonomy): Bacteria > Bacillati > Bacillota > Bacilli > Lactobacillales > Enterococcaceae > Enterococcus > Enterococcus sp. DIV2371. Next base: position 576,679 of record NZ_JBIPAJ010000001.1, read on the forward strand.
AAGTCCACTTGAACGAAGAAAATCTAGCTGCTCTAGAAGTTGCATTGAACGTTGACAGCAGCTACTTGGATCGTTTTTATCAAGTCGTTGAAAAAGAGTATGGATCGATCCAAAAATACCTAAAGCAAGCCATTGGTATGGATCAGCTAAGTTTAGACACCTTCAATCATCAATTCCTTAAAGGGTAAATCTTTGTTTCGCAATCTTTCTAACTACGAACAGCTTACTTTTTGAGAATTAGTTGTAAGCGAACATATTATTGTATTTGCTGACCTAAAAATTAGGTCAGTTTTTTTGTGGATATAAAAAATAAACCTCTTATTTTAAAATAATAAAGGTATGGTTCAAGTAAAAAGATTTCTTAAACTAAATCATCTTACGTAAAAGAGCAAACCAACAGGAGCAAGCTGTTGGTTTGCTCTTTAATTTGTGCTAGAATAGTCGAATTTCTATTTAAGTATTCGTTTCAGTAATTTTAATGTCCGCTCATTATAAGGCGGAAATAATCCAGGAACATTGAATTTTGCTCTATTCTCATATACTCCTTTTTTATGAGAGAAGGTCAAGAAACTATACTTGCCATGATAACTACCAATACCAGATTCCCCCACTCCACCGAAAGGTAAATGATGGTTGGCAACATGCTTGAGAACATCATTGACAGTGACATTCCCTGAGGAAATTTCAGACATGATTTTCTCTTTATTCATGGTAGAAGTTGTAAAAAGATATAGCGCTAAAGGTTTTTCATACTGTTTGATTTGGGCGATCGCATCGTTGATGGTATCGAATGACAAGATGGGCAAAATCGGACCAAAGATCTCTTCTTGCATGCTTACTGCTTCATGAGAAGGAAGATCTAGTAAAGTCGGTTCAATGAATAAGTCCGCCCGATTCGTTTCACCACCAGCGATAACGAATGACTGATCTGCTTCCAACAACTTGTGTAGTCGCACAAAATGCCGATCATTGATGATTCGACCATAATCGGTATTATTTCTGATATCAGCACCATAAAACTCTTTGATAGCGGCCGTCATTTCTTTGATCAATGCCTCTTTTCGTTTATGGGACACTAAAACATAATCTGGTGCAATACAAGTTTGTCCGTTGTTCTGCAATTTCCCCCAAATGATACGCTTGGCTGCTAATTTCAGATTCGCGGTATCATCCACGACCACCGGACTTTTTCCACCTAATTCTAAAGTGACAGGAGTCAAGTGTTTGGCGGCTGCTTGCATCACGATTTTCCCAACAGGTACGCTACCAGTGAAGAAAATATAGTCGAAGCGTTGCGCAAGTAATTCAGTCGTTACATCCACACCACCCTCAACAGTGGTAATGTATTCTTTGGGGAAAATGGAGCGGATCAGTTTTGTCAAAACGTTGGACACATTAGGCGCTAATTCACTTGGTTTCAAAATTACCGTATTTCCCGCAGCGATTGCCCCAATCAGTGGCTCAATCGCTAAATGAAAAGGGTAATTGAAAGGAGCGATGATCAAGACTTGTCCGTAAGGCTCATAATCCAGATAGCTTTTCCCCCACATATAGATCGGTGTATGAACGGGTTGACGTTTGGCGAATTTCTTTAATTTTTTGATCATCATAGAAATACTTTGATAGACGACACCAATTTCAGTTACGTATGCTTCATGTGCTGGTTTTCGTAAATCTTTGTACAATGCTTGCGTTAATTCAATCTCGATTTCTTTCATTCCGTGTTTCAGTTTCGCTAATTGCGCCAAGCGAAAGTCGATCGATTTTGTTTGCCCAGTTGCGAAAAAGTGTTGTTGCTCTCTTAAAAGTTGATTGATCACTTGTATTCTCCTTTATGGTTGATTTGGCAGTCGTTGCTATAGCTCAATCATACGGGTATAAATTTGTACTTGTCAAATTGTTTTGTTTTTGGTTCGGTAAATGTATGAAGCGATTTCCTTTGCATTGACAGAGAGCTGGTTGAAGAACGTGAAACGAGCAAAAATTATGGAGAAACTAAAGATATAGTGACCATTTTTACGCTGTATATTGATCCAATATTATCGCTTAGGGAGGATCGTTTTATTTTTAGATTGAATGTATTTATTCTTACTTCTGGAAAATAAAATCAATAAATTCCCTTGATTTTAGAGAAATAAATAAATGGACAATAATTATTTTATCCGTTATTTTAAATAGTTTGATGGCTATAGGATGTTCGTTTTTTTATGCAAGGAGATAAGCTACTCGTAAAATAGGTTAATTATCTCAATTTTCATATTTTTTGAAGTGAAAGATACTTTTTTTGTGAGTATAGTTAGAGAATCAGGTATAACGAAAGAATGTTCATTAAAAATACATATAATAGAAATTGATTTTTAAAAATCCAAAAACTGATAATAACTAAACGAAAGTACATAAAATGTAAGCCTAAAGATTGTAGATTTTTGTTATGCATAGGCAGTAGCTGACTAGAGATAGAAATAAGGGGAATAAGATTATAAATAGCTTCTACCAGAAATTTTGATAAAGTTATTTTTTAGATTTTCCGCGAATTTATTATTAGTATTTCTCCATCATTTTTGTTATACATGTTTACAATCTATTTTTTAAGAATAGATAAAAAAAACAAACGGGGTGCTCAAATGCGAGAATTACAATTAAAGTTTATTACGAACACAATTACGGAAAGGTGGATGCGTATCCTAAATGTGATCGAACAACAAAATATGTTTACGATCGTTGGACTGTCGCAGCAACTAGGTGTTTCTAAACGTACGATCCTAAAAGATGTCAGTGAACTGAAAAACTATTTTGAGGAGAGTGCGATTTTTGAGTCAAATACCACTGGCTATTTTTTTAAAGAAAAAAATCGACGACTGTATCATGAGGAAAAAGAAGCATTATTACAATCTGAGATTTGGTTTGAGATCATCAGTGACATTTTTTACGGAGAATTAGTATCCATCGAAGAATTAGCTGATCGCTATAATTATTCTGAAAGTACGATGTTACGATCAGTCGCTCAAATCAATGAGGCTCTAAAAGAATATCAGCTTTCACTTAGCTTAAAACCGGTGGATCTTGTGGGAAAAGAAGGCAATATCCGCAAGTTTTTTTTTGATTTTTTTTACGAAGGAGAACCTACCCCTTATACGGTCTATCCCCCGGAAAGTATCCATCAAATGTTTTTGGCTAAGTTAGGGGAGCGTCTTGGCAAGTATAAATTGGGGACAGGAATCATGGTCAATGCTTTTTATTATTTTTTGTATATTTCGATGATCAGAAATCAGCAAGGACATATCATTTCTATTCCCCAGAGTATCAAAGAGATAGACATTTCAGATGCAGAAGATTTTCTCTTACTTTCTGAACTCGTTCCGCTCATCGAAAAAAAATACGGAATTAGCATGCATCCCGATGAAGTGATCTGGCTTTTCTTTGTTATCGTGAGTAAAAGACCCATTGACAGAGTTGAACAAGAGGCTTTTTTTTTCGATCAGTATAACCAATGGACGGAAATTATTGAAGTTGTCGAATCCTATTTCCGAGTATTTGGTATCAATGTGGAGAATAATTCAGTCTTGCCAATCTTCTTAAAGTCGTTTTTTCTAGGCAGAAGAATCAACAATGAAATCAGCCCAATTTTAAATAAGTTACTAAGCGAGGAGAATAGAATCATCCAAGATCTATATAAGGCAACTTATGAAAAAAATAAGCAATTTATCCTCAGGAATCAAAAAAAATTTTCTTTTTCAGAAGATTATTTATCTGACATCGTAGCTAGTTTAACAATGTATACAGAAATTTTATTCACTTATTATTCACCAAAAAAAACAGTGTTATTTCTTTTGGAAGGGAATCACTTACTTGTTCAGTGGATCCAAGTCCAAGCTAGCCAATTGTTGTCAAAGCAGCATCATGTGCTGTTTGTACCTTTGCATGAATTGACCGAAGAACGTTTGAATCTTGAACATGTAGATTTGATTGTGACCAACTATCGTCCTTATATGTTGGACTATCAGTTGCATAAGGAATACGTGCTGATCAATCGAGTTCCTGATATAAATGACTGGGGCAACATTTTTTCAAGTTTGAATTCTTTATTCGATCATATGTTTTAAGAAGTCCAAAAATGATATCAATCGATGAAGTACCTAAAGGGATTATTTGCTCCCAGTGGTCCCTCGTCGATTTTTTGTTGTGTAGCTGGAAGAGTGAATATATCAGAAATGTATAGTGAAAGTGGTAACAAGGGTGTTCGCTAATTAGTGAAAATCATGAATTTATTTTCTTTTATTACTACGTTAAACTTGTTTATGCAGAGGGTAATGATAATTACTCTCATGTGAGAAAGGTTACAGGGGGAGGGATATGAAATTTAAAAAAAGATACATACTGAGTATAGGTATGTTATTTATTCAAATTTATATGCCGCTGATCGTTTATGGAGCAGAAGTTCGCTCAGTAGAAACAGAAGGAACAGTTAGTTTTACTGGCGTCTATGAAACACCAGGAACACCAGATCCAGCACCAGAAGTTGGGATTAAACCCGTCTTGCCAAAAGAAATCACCCAACCACCGTCAAACGTGGTGCAAGTCGATCATATAAGACTACCAAAAACGAGCGATAGTCGGATGATTGCTTGGAAAATTTTGGGAATACTGATTATTGTAGTTACACTTAGTTTTTGGTCTTGGAAGCACAAAAGTAAGAAAACAAAAAAAGAAAGTAGGACTTAGATAAATGAAATTCGTTAGATTAGCAACTATTGCAGCATTAACATCCACCATTTTTGCCGGAGGCATCACAGCTTTCGCCGAAGAAACCACTGAAGAAACATCAAAAGAAGTACGTAACGTAACAACCGATGGAACGATTGGATTTACAGCAAATGAAGATGATGAACTAGACGTTGTTCCGCCAGAAGAAGGACCGGAAGTTGACATTGATCCTGAAGTTCCAGGAACAACAGGACCTTTATCGATCATGAAAGCTGTCACGATGAATTTCGGTTCACAAGTCATCTCGAATCAAAATCAAACCTACAACATGATTGCAGAAAAACAACAAAAAAAGGGTACGACTGGTGAAGAAAATAAAGTTCCTTATGTCAGTTTTGCGCAAGTACAAGATGTCCGAGGAACGAATGCTGGTTGGGATCTGCAAGTACGTATGACAGACTTTAAAGCAACGACTGAAACGGTAAATGATACATTGCTCGGTGCAGAGATTTCATTGTTGGATCCAAGAATCCAATATGAAGGAAGTACACCTGAGAATGCGCCGTCATTCAACGCACCATTTACGAATACAGATGAAGTCAATTATTTGAAGTTGATGCCAAACGCTTCTGCTGTTTCAGTGATGACTGCAGAAAAAGATAAAGGTGCAGGTGTTTCTTCAGTCGTTTGGGGAAATCAAGCAGATTTAGATAAACAAGAAGCAGATGATACGATTGAAGTGGTAACAAATAATGCAATCCAATTGTTTGTTCCTGGTTCTACAGCAAAAGATGCGACACAATACAAATCAACACTTACTTGGGAATTATCCAATACGCCTGGTAGTAATGGAGTAGGCGGAGAAGATGACGGGCAACCAGAAGAAAATGACGAAGCTTAATCCAGATTCGAAAGCGCCGGAAAGTAAGCTGTTTTAGGGCATAGAAATGAATGATGTAGCGTTACAATTTTGTAGCGCTACTTTCTTTAAAGGAAGGGGTCAAAGAATGAAAAAAGCAATTACATATCGAAAAAATAAAATCCAACAAGTGGGTCTCGTAGTGCTTCTGCTATTGGTTAATTTGTTAGTGCCAATGTCCGTGGGTGCAGAAGAAGGAACATTAAATTTTTATGTGACACCGGAGTTTACAGAAAATCAAAAAGAAGGAAATGAGCGTTACTTCCAGTTGAATCTTGCACCAGATAAGACAGAAAAACTAACATTGAGACTACAAAATGCAAACGCAGAAGCAAAGAAAATCAAGATCACCCCACATACCGCGTATACCAACGTGATGGGTGTAGTGGAATACGGACAAGATGCGGAAGAAGCAGATCCAACACTCCAGCATTCACTGGATGATTTGATCGAGCAACCCGAAATCATCGAGCTTGGTGGTAATGAAACGAAAACTGTGACGCTCGATCTGAAGATGCCAAAAGAAGCCTTCGAAGGCTTCTTAGCGGGTGGCTTACGAATCGAAGAAGTCAAAGAAGACACAACTGAAGAAACAAGCGATGAAGAAGGGGTCGCCATCCAAAACGAATTTGCGTATATCATCGGTGTGGTGGTGAGTAATAACCAAGACGCCGTGCAACCTGATTTAGATTTGTTGGATGTCTTTGCCGATCAACTCAACTATCGCAATGTCATCAGTGCCAATCTCCAAAATTTTACTCCGACATTTGTGAATCGCTTAGAAGTTGAAGCAACGGTGCAAAGAGTTGGCGAAGAGGATATTTTATACCAAGCAAGTCAAGAACAAATGCAAATGGCACCAAACTCCAATTTCAATTTTCCAATTTCCTTAGAAGGTGATCGTTTTCGTAGTGGGGAGTATCTGTTGAAACTAAAAGCCACCTCAGGAGAAGAGGAATGGAAATGGGAACGGAAGTTTACGATCGATGCAGATGAAGCTCGTGCATTGAACCAACAAGATGTCACTATTAGCTCAAAATGGAACTTATGGTTGATAGGTGCTGTGGTACTGATCATTCTTCTAATTATTATGAATCTTTATCTAATTTTCAAGAAAAAAATAAAAGTGAAAAATGCTTAAGAGCAGTAAAGGAGATGGAACTTCATGAGCATAAGCTTGAAAAGAGCATTATTTACAATAAGCACTACTATGCTATTCATACAGGTTATCTCTGTGCCATTTGGCATGATTTATGCAGAAACTGAAACTAGTCAAGATAGACTAAACCACGAGGTCAATCCGGCTAAAAAAAACACTATAGAAAAAAAAGAGATAGAACCTATTTTTTCTTTTGAAAAATCAAGCATGTCAGGTAGGACAAATGAACCCATACAAATTTCTTTTTTAGCGGATCAAGAGGTTTTAGAGGTAAATGTAGTTTTACCTGAAATGTCAAAAATAGTTGAAGAATTACTTCCAGCAGAAATTTCAATCCAGTCACTCGATAAACCTAATAATTGGATCATTCGGTCTGAACGCAGTCAATCCCAATTTAGTTTGCCGGTAGTATTTAGCACGGAGGGGATTCAGGAAATTTCAGTAGAGGGTTCAACTCTCCAGATTACTATAATCGACAAAGGCGACTTGGAATCATTGCCTTCAACAAGTGAGGAGATGGATGAAAATGAGTCACACATTCAGAGTCACGATAATTATCCCGAAGAGTCTTTTGAGGAGACGAATCAACTAGGGAGTGTAATTATCAACTATGTAGATATAAATGGAAACCAGTTATCTAAATCAGAAGCTATTTCTGGAAAAGTAGGAGAGGAGTATGCCACTACTCCAAAAGAAATACCTAATTATTATCCATTTGAAAAGCCAGATAACGTTAATGGAATAATTGATGGAGGTACAATAGTTGTTAACTATGAATATGTACAGGTTAATGATGAGTTAGTAAATTCCGATTTTGAAGAACCGGTTATTACAAGAAATGTTGAATTTTTAAATGAATCTGATGTACCCGGCTGGAGTACAACTGCTAGTGATAAAAAAATTGAGCTTGGTCTTGGACCAGCTCATAATATTTCTGGAGCTGCCTCTGGGCGTCAGTTTGCTGAATTAAATGCTAATGAACCATCAGAGTTGTATCAACTTGTCAACTATGAACCAGGAACAATTTTACGATGGTATCTGCACCATGCCGGAAGATTCGGTATTGATGTAATGAGACTGCGAATCGGAGCTCCAGATAATCCTAATTCAATTCAAGAACTGTCCTCTGGGAGAGGCTTGTGGACATTACACAGTGGAACTTACAGAGTTCCAGAAGATCAGTTGGTAACATATTTTGGTTTTGAAGCTGTCAGCACGAGTAATGGAGTGTTAACAACAGGAAATTTAATCGATAATATTCATTTTGCAGAGCAATCAAGGTTAGTTGTCACTAATCAAGTCAATAAAGAAATTGCTCAAGCAGGAGAGGAACTGACCTACAATATCAACATTGAAAATACTGGTGGTGTACCTTCGGATAGACTTGAAATAAAAATATTGGGAATTGAGAATCTCGAAATAATCAAAGAAAGCATTCAATTGGATGGAAGGAATATCCAATCTGATCAAATAGAAATTTTAAAAAATAAATTAATAATAAAACCTGATGTTACTGTAGATAAGGGCAAATCAGTTGATCTAAACTTTAATGGAAGAGTTAAAAGTGATTATGTGAGCGGCGAAATTGAAACAAAAGTTCAAATTGAATACTGGGACAAAGGTTTTGATGATCAAAATTACAATGGAGAATCTAATATAGCTTATACTAAAATTAGAACTTTGACACCAAAACCTGTAGACCCGTTGGCTCCTGAAAACGAGGTTGATCCTGAAAACTTACCTGAATTACCTGAAAACCAAGGATTGTTAAGTATTGACTTCGCGTCGTCATTCAATTTTGGACAACAGAACATTTCAGTAAAAAATCAAACCTACTATGCACAACCCCAACGTTTACTGAACGAAGAGGGCACGGTCAACGAAACACAAGAACGACCGAACTTTATCCAAATCAGTGATCGCCGACCGGACAATGAGCGAAGTGGTTGGCAATTATCGGTTACGCAAAATGGACAATTCAGCAATCAAAACGGCCATGAGTTGCTTGGTTCTGAGATCCATTTACTCAATCAAGAACTAGTGACGGCACAAGGTGGAACAGCGCCTACGTTACAAGAAGAAACCGTCCAAAGAATCATACCAAATACTAAAAGAATCTTATTACAAGCAGATGAAGAATCTGGAACAGGAACATGGATCTATCGTTTTGGGGATGCAGAGACAGCAGGTAAAAGTGTTGGTTTGTATGTCCCAAAAGGAACGAATCCAGAAGCCAAAGAATATTCAACGACACTTACTTGGGAATTAAGTAGTGTTCCGGGAAATTGATAAAGAAATAGAGTGTTGACAGTAGTATACAATTCTAAGAAATAAGCCAGAAAACCCGAAAATTATTGGGGTTTCTGGCTTATTTTTGGAATACTATTTACTCAGTTTTAGAGACTGTGAGATGACGAATATCATAGCGCTTTTTTTCTCTTCTTAATACGGAGTGAAAAACAATGACTATTATATAGAAGAAAAGTTTCTATAAAAGATGTAAGGAAGGAGAAAATCCTTTACATTAGAGCGACTATAACGTATATAATCTAAATAAGGTGTGCTGTAACCAACATCGTTGACTGTCTCAAAAAAAAGAATCAACGACAAAATAAAGCATGCAAACATGGAGAAAACGATGATAAAGAATAAATTGCAACAATACAAAATATTATTGATTTTATTGATTTTTGTAGCGGTTTCACTGATTGTTTTTTTGAATCAAATCATTTATGCGTGGTTGATCGTGGAGATTTATGCGTTTCTTCTTTGTGGGTACTTAGTGATTTTTGATCAAAGAGAAGCAACATCTAAGATTGCTTGGATTTTAGCCTTATTATTTCTGCCGATCGTTGGGATCATCTTGTATTATTTGATTGGTCGTGAGCCTCGTTTACGGAAGTTGCCGAAACAGCAACTAGCTAATGAGCGAAACGTACAACAAACTGTTTCAAAGATCCTTCAGGAACATTCAGAGATCATCCATGCCAAGCACGATCTGTCTAACGAGATTTTCCATCTTTCAGAAAAGTATCCAACGAAAGACAATCAACTGACATTGTTAAAAGAAGGAGCGGAAGCCTTTACAGCATTGTTGCAAGATATCAAGCAGGCAACGCATCATGTTCATCTTTTTTACTATATTGTAAAAGGAGATGAAACCGGCGAAGAACTGACGGCTGTCTTGATCGAAAAAGCACGACAGGGAATCGAAGTCCGTTTTATGTATGACAGTGTTGGATCGATTGCTTTTCCGAATCGGTTATTAGATGCGCTGCGAGAAAATGGTGTGGAAGTACGGACTTATGATCTTTTGAATTCACCGTGGTTGAGTAACAAAGCCAATTGGCGAAACCATCGAAAAATCGTTGTGATCGATGGCAAAATCGCACATACTGGCGGTATGAATATCGGAAATGAGTATAGTGGTCGCGGTAATAAGTTCTCTTATTGGCGAGATACGAATGTTCGGATCGAAGGGCCTTCTGTATTAGAGGTACAAGAATGTTTCGTTTATGATTGGTTGTTCCTTGATGAAGGAACGGAAACGATCGGTCATTTTATCAAACATCAAGCTGCGTATTTTCCATTAAAGACGGATACACCCAAAGGCTCGGAAATCGTACAGGTCATTTATGGCGGTCCTTATGATCAAGAACGAATCATCAAAGATTCTTTTAATGACTTGATTGGTAAAGCAGTCGATTCGATCAAAATCGCTATGCCTTATTTTATCCCGGATGAAGAAACATTGGGCGCACTTAGACGAGCAGCACGTTGTGGGATCAAGGTACAATTGGTCATACCGGGAAAAGGGGATCGTGGCATTTCATTCCATGGGACGAACTCGTTTATTGATGACTTATTATCGGCGGGGGTCGAAGTGTTTATTTATGATACGACCGCATTTATCCATTGTAAATATATGATCGTCGATGATGTAGTGGCAACAATTGGCTCGACTAATTTTGATATTCGCAGTTTTTATCTCAATCATGAGTTATCGATGTTCATTTATGGACCATCAAGAACAATCGATGAATTGAATGATCATTTTGCAGAAGATCTAGCCCATGCGAAAAGAGTCAAAAAAGAAGAATGGCAACGGCGAAGTGGATGGACGAAAGTCAAAGAGAAAATCAGTGGTTTATTTGTCCCGATTCTTTGATTGTGGAGAATAAATGGATTATAAAAGCAATGGTTAGCCTGAGACAGAGTAGACAAAACGATTTTTTGGTTTTGTCTACTCTGTTTTTCATTTTATGTTTTCTTATTGTTTTATAACAATACAATGCGCAATGAAATAAGATTTTTTACAGATATGCTACTATAGATATAGATATGAAGTGTTTTTTTACAGTTGATTCATATAAAATGCCCAGCTGTAAAAATTTACTTTGAGACTTAGAAAGCAAGAGGTACTGTTATGGAAAACAAACAAAAATCAGTCATTATTCTTGGTGGAGGCCTTGGGGGCTTATCTGCAGCAGTGTCTTTGGCACAAGCAGGATTCAAGGTTACTTTATATGAAAAGAATGATCATCTAGGCGGTAAATTAAACCGTTTAGAAGCGAATGGATTTGGGTTCGATCTAGGGCCATCGATTTTGACGATGCCTCAAATCTTTGAAAAGTTGTTTATTGCAAGTGGCAAACAGATGGCAGATTACATTCCGATTGAACGGTTGGATTTGCAGTGGCGCTCTTTTTTTCCTGACCATACATCGATTGATTTATACAGCGATCTAACGAAAATGGCGCAAGAAAATCCAATGTTGTCTGCAACCGATATGGCAGAGTATCAAGCATTTTTAGACTACGCAAAAGAAATCTACGATTATACAGAAGTCGGTTATTTTGACAAAGGGCTTGATTCAACGATGGAGATTTTAAAAGAACATGGTGTGATCAAAGCGTTGAAAGGATTTGATTATTTTTCTTCGATGCATGATGGAATCGCAAAACGAGTGAGTCATCCTAAAATGCAAGAGATACTTGGTTATTTCAGTAAGTACGTTGGTTCGTCTCCTTATGATGCACCAGCGGTTTTGAATATGATGATCTATATGCAACATGCGCAAGGGATTTGGTATGTGCCAGGTGGGATGCACAAGATTGCGGAAGGGATCGTGAAACTTGGGAAAGAGATCGGTGTGACGTTCCATACCGGCGTTTATGTTGAAAAATTAAATATAGAGAATGATCAGATCCGTTCTGCGCGATTGGCAGATGGCACGGTGATCGAAGCAGACTATTTTGTTTCGAATATGGAAGTCATCCCGGCTTATGAACAGTTATTAGATGAAAAACCAGCGTTTACTGAGAAGTTAGAAAAGAAATTTGAACCAGCAAGTTCAGGGTTTGTCTTGCATTTAGGTGTTAATAAAGAATATCCGCAATTAGCACATCATAATTTTTTCTTTTCAAATGCGGAGAAAGAAAATTTTGATCAAAACTTCCATCAGCACCAGTTGCCAGAAGACCCAACGATCTATTTGGTCAATGTGAATAAGACTGATCCTTCCCAAACGATTGAAGGACATGAGAATATCAAGATTTTACCTCATATCCCTTATCTACAAGATCAACCATTTACAGAAGCAGAATATGATGCTTTTCGTGAACGTATTTTGATCAAATTGGAAACGATGGGGCTAACGGATTTGAGAAAACATATTGTCTATGAAAATCGTTGGACCCCAGAAGATATCCAAAAAAATTATTTATCACATCGGGGAGCAATCTACGGTACTGTCTCAGATCGCAAAAAAAATCATGGGTTCAAACATGGGAAACATAGTGAGCGCTATGACAATTTATACTTTGTCGGTGGAACGGTCAATCCTGGAGCTGGTATGCCAATGGTTACTTTGAGTGGGCAACAAGTAAGTGATAAGATCGTGCAAAGAGAAGCGAATGGATAGGAAGGAAGGGATATTTTGTTACTGATCATGATCGTCCTTTTCGTCGCTTGGCTTGCAGGTTGGTGTATCTTTTATCGATTGCCATTTCTCGCGAAAACAGCACCAACGACTCGCCATGCAACAAGTGTTTCAATCATTATTCCTGTACGTAATGAGGTTAACACGATTCCAAAATTGATTCGATCAATCCAGAAGCAGACGATCCAACCACAAGAGATCATCGTAGTAGATGATGCTTCCACTGACGGTACAGCTGAAATCGCCAAACGCTTAGGGGCAGTAGTTTTTTCAAATGATCGTGAACAGCATGGAAAGGCGGCTGCCTGTTGGTTAGGTGCAACGCATGCTAAAAGTGAGACTTTCTTATTTTTAGATGCGGACACATTCTTCCAAACCGAGAATAGCTTGGAAAGATTATTGGCTGAATACGAAAAAAGAGGAAAGCGTGGACTAATGTCGCTACAACCTTTTCATCAGACCGTTCGCTTTTATGAACAGTTTTCTTTTATTTTTAATGTGATCATTCTAGTAGGATTGAATACTTTTTCTGTGTTTGGGGAAAAAGTAAAAGCAGCGGGGGCATTCGGTCCGTGTATCTTGTGTTCAAGAATAGATTATTTTCAGGTGGATGGGCATAATGATATGCCTAGTGGGATTTTAGATGACATGGCTTTAGCTAAGCGCTTCCTAAAGAAAGATCTTCCCATCCATTTATACGGCGGAAAAGAGTTGATTGCTTTTCGCATGTATCCAGAAGGGTTCAAGCAACTGATCCAAGGGTGGACAAAGGATTTTGCAACAGCTTCAAAAGCCACCAATCCCTTTATTTTGTTCGGGACCATATTATGGATAGCTGGTGGAGTTGGCTCTGTATTGGCTTTTCGTACGGATCAATGGCATTTTGCGCTAGTCATCTACTGTCTGTATGTATGCCAATGCATCATCTTTGCCAAACGTGTGGGGAATTTCACCCCTGCTTTCTTGTTGTTTTTCCCGATCTTTTTTCTCTTTTTCCTTTTCTTGTTTTTATGGTCGTTGATCCAAACGTATCTTTTGAAATCAGTGACTTGGAAAGGAAGAAAAATCAAATTTTAGGAGGTTTTTATGCCGCTGATTTACTTTACTCCTTTCCGCCTGATTCTCGTTGATATCTTGGCGTGGTTGGTTATCCATTTAGGGATCTCTTACTTACTTCGTCAGGTAGACGATGGCTTTTTTGAAAGAAATAAGCGATGGTTCCGCCCTTTTTCATTTGAGAAAAGCGGTGACTTCTGGCAAAAAAAATTTCGAATAAAAGCGTGGAAAGACCGCTTACCTGATGGGACCGTCATTGCTAAAAATGGTTTTGACAAGTCAAAACTAGCGAACAATAATATTGAATCTCTGAAACAATTTGTGATTGAGACACAACGAGCAGAATTGACTCATTGGTTTTTGATTCCACCTGCTTTTCTCTTTTTTCTATGGAATCCTGCATGGGCAGGATGGGTAATGGTGATTTATGCGCTTGTTGTTAATCTTCCATTTATCATGATCCAACGATATAATCGACCACGGTTAGAACGAGTCCTAAAAAAAATCAAAAACTGATAGAGAACTAGCAGTTAGTTGTGGGCGCAATATGTTCAGCCCAGAGAAATAAGGAGGAACCTACAAGATTGCTTTTCAAATTTTTGTGGGTTTCTCTCTATGTCAACAAAGGTTTCTTCGATTCGCAGCGTTTATACAATGTTAAGTTGAAAAGATCTGGTCATTCGTTCTATCTCTTGCTAAAAACGAATAAATAGTTTTCTAGAAGTGGAATACTACATAAATAAGCACCAAAATCCATTGATGAATAATTGTTGGGTTTTGGTGCTTTTTATCGGAGCTTAATACTTGTATCAGAATCTCACAAACCTGTCTTTTGTGTGGAAATAGTAATTTAAAATATAGGAATGTTCAAAATAAAGTTAATCTTTTTGAAACTTTTCTTAGAAAACGATCGTCTAATTAAGTATAAAAAAAGAAAGTGGAGTGAGCGGATGAAACATGAAAAAAACTATTCATTTTTAACGATAGAGCTAATTTTCTTAATCTTATTGTTCCTGTTTACTAGCCTTTTTTTATTGATGTATTCAATGGATACATTTTCGATCCGAGAAGAAAAGCAACGGGAGATAGAGATAAATGAGTCACAGAGAAGGGAAGATGCGCGAACAAGTCAGGAAGCAAACAAAGATTTTACAAAAGCTCTAGGTTATATTTATTATTTGAGATAAAAAATCAATGCAAATTGTTTTTTTATGAGATAGGGAGGTGTCTAATATTTTCAATCGGATAGCAAAAAAGCAGCGAGTCAAATATTATGAATCTCAGTTAGAACAGTTGATTGAAACACAATATCAAAAAATGTACCGAATCGCTTATAGTTATACGCACAGTTCAGAAGATGCGTTGGATGTTATCCAAGATAGCTTTCAAAAAGCATTGATGGATTTCTCAAAGGTAAAGAAAATCGATCATTTTCAAGCTTGGTTTTATAAAATCCTAGTTCGAACAGCAATTGACCATTGGCGTAAGAATAAACGAATTCCATTAAATTTTGAATTGGAAGATTATCAAGGTCTTGAATTCATCGATTTTCAAAATGATGTTTCTTATATGGAATTACGAGAATTGTTGAGCCAAACACCCAGTCCGGAACGTGAGATCATTATCTTGAAATTTTTTGAGGGATTTACATTGAAAGAAATTGCTCAGATTTTAAATTTAAATGAGAGTACTGTGAAAACAAAAATGTATCGCTCGCTAGATAATTACAAAGAAATTTTAAAATAAAGGAGAGTGGGTAGCGAAATGGGAGGAGCAAAGAAAAAAATAAGCATGATGGATCAGGCGTATCATGCAAATGAAATACCTGAACAATTAGAAGAAGAGCTTTTCAAGCGTTTTATGATCGCAAAGAAAAAAGTGAGCGTGAAACGACAAGTGAAAAATGTTAGTCGTATCAGTTTGGGTATCGTCTGCTCAATATTTATTTTGTTTGCAGGTGTTCAAAATAGAGACTTTCGCGTATGGGCGACAGAAATTCCTATTCTAGGAGAATTGGTTTCTATCATTACTGGGAAAACCTATTCATTCCAAGAAGAGAAATCAGGTGTCACGATTGCTATTCCTAGAATAATGGGGAAAGAAGAAATCCATGATCAGCTGAATCAAAAATATCTTGCAGAGGGCCAACAGGCTTATGAGGAAGGAATAAAAGAACTCAAGAAAAACGGGCAACAAATCGATACAACAGGTGGATATCACCTATTGGTCAATGATGAACGATTTTTAGTGATTGATCGTTCAATCGAGCAGACCATAGCAAGTACACAAACGAAAAATCAATTTGATACGCTAGATAAACAAAATAAAGTAGTTTTGTCCTTGCCTTTATTATTTAAAAGTGATGATTATCTCAGTGCTCTTTCAAAAGAAATTGAAGAACAGATGAGAAGACGGATAGAAAAAAATCCAGAATCAACTTACTTTGCTCTGGAGGATAATGGCTCATTTTTATTAACAAAAGATCCAAATTTTTATATCAATAAAGAACATCAGTTGGTCATCTTCTTTGATAAATATGAGGTAGCACCTGGTGCTATGGGAACCCAAGAATTTATTATCGATACAAATAAAATAAAACCTTTATTGTCTGATCCAAACTATTTGAACTGAAGCTTTCTAGCTTTACTGATAGAAGCGTCAACCGTTTGTATTTTTTATCGGTTGACGCTTTTTAGGCTGAAAGAAAGGAACGTTCAATGATGGACGAGGTGTCCAATAGGTGGATGAACTAGTTAATTGCTTGTTTGACGATGTTTTTCCAAAAATGAAAATATTCTTCTTCCAAATCGATTGAATCAAGTTCATCCCAAGCGATGAAGCCCCCGTTTACGTAAAAACCGTCTTCTGTCATCTTTTTTTGAATCGCTCCTCTATGGTTTTGTCCGTTTTTTGTTTGGATCGTAATTTCTTGCTTGGCAATATAAGCAGTGATTATGACAGTCTCGAAATGTTTCTTTACCATTGTCATCGGCAGCACCTCCATTTTACTCATTTTCCTCTTCAAAAGCTTGATAAAATTCATCTTTGATCAATTGCAGTTCAACTTGTTGCTTTGGATTGTTCCAATCGATGGGGCGAAAACTTTGTTTGTCATGTGTCTTGTTGTCACTAACGTCAAACCATTTTGTTTCTTGTTTTAAACCAACGTGACGAATGTCCTCCCAAAGAATCTGGTACTGGTCAATTGTCATATATTCTTCATCACTTTCACCAAAAAATACGCCTTCAATATTTTCTAAATACCTGCCAAATTCATCTTTTGTATTTAATTGGATAGTCACTTTTTGACGATAGAGAAAGGACTGTAACAGGACTTGATCGATTTCTTCTCTCTTCATCTGCGATTGAGGAGGGAGGTCTTTTAGGGCGTCTTCTGCGTTTTCATCGATCCCTTTGACTAATTCATCCATAGCAAAAGCGGTCCCCCATTTCAAGCCAAAGGGGCGATCGCGGTATTCATTGTAATCGAGAAATTCTTTTTTCGTGCGTCGCATGTCCTTCACCTTCAATACCAGCCATTCCGCCTGCATGACCGCCGACAAGCGAGCTACGGGCGATTGCTCGACCACCTTCCAGTAAACTATGGGCATGGACGATCGCTTTGAATCCGTATTTTTGTCGTATTTTATCCACGATAAAGTCCACTTTCGCATGATTCATTTGTTCTTTCGGATCATCAAAAAGATTCAATTGTAGTCCAGCAGAATAAACGAGTTGTGAGCAATTGACGCCAATGCTGCGAATGTCCTGCCGTTTGTAATGCTGGTCAAATATGCGGAGTAAAGCCTCGGCTAGCTCATGGCTCGAATTGGTCGCCGGGATTTTCAATTGTTGATGAAAGCCTCTTTTGCCAGAAGGATCGATATATCCTAGTGAAAAACCGACCCAAAGGCTGATCACTTGGGCTTTTGTTTCGGCACGCCGTAAGCGAGTTCCTAATTGATCCGCCATTTCCTTGATGACGATTTCGATTTCTGATCGTCGAGTATAATCTCTGTTCAATATTTGACTATTTCCCATACTTTTTGATTTCGGTGTGTATTTTTCGCCTAAAAAACTACGATCGATCCCCCAAGCGTGGGCATAAAGTTGTGTACCGATCACGCCAAGCGTACTTTTTAGGCGATAGTAGTCTGCGTGAGCTAAGTCGTAGACAGTATCGATCCCTAAGTTATTCAAGCGTACGGCCATTTTCCGACCGATCCCCCAAAAGTCAGTCAGCTTGGGAATCTGCCAAACGGTAGTTTTGACCTCTTCATAGCGCCATTCTGCAATCCGATCTGGCGAATCTTTTGAGGCATTGTCTAGTGCTAGTTTTGCCAATAATGGATTGTCACCAATACCGACAGTGGTGTAGATGCCAGTGCGATCCACTACGTCTTGTTGGATCATTTGTGCAAGTTCTTTTGCTGTTTTTACACCAAATAAGTTCAAACTGTTCGTGATATCTAAAAAACTTTCATCGACCGAATAGACATGGTGATTGGCTTCATCTGCATATTTTTTATAGATTGCATTGATTTCTTTATTTTTCTCCATGTAATAAGCCATGCGTGGTGGCGCAATGTGCAAATCTTTTGGGTAAGGAAAGGGGAGATCTCGCGCACGACTGATATTCGTAATACCGTACGCTTTTTTTGCTTCCGGACTTGAAGCTAAAATCAACCCGCTTCCTCGTTCTTCCCAAGAATTTGAAGGATAGGACATCACGACAAGCTTTGCTTCTAACGGATTTAATCCTCGTTCGACACATTCGACAGAAGCATAGAAGGACTTACAATCAATACATAAAATATCTCTAGAAGGTTCTTTCTGATAGTCAAATACGGGATTTTGATTTTTAAACATAACAGTCACCTCTTCCACTTGATTAGAACACATGTTCGCATTTTTTGTCAACGGAAAAATCATTAAGGGCATTAAAAAATATCTTTCGTCGAAAACGGCAGTGAGACAAAAAGAAAAAAGATTTGAAAAAGTAGTTGACTTATTTCAGAAAGAAATCTATACTTAAACCAATCTTAAATCAGTTTGGAGCGATTTCTTATGAAAATCACATTGAATTCACAACTGAATACGTATTACTTTAGCTATTTTAGATAGGTTTGTATTCATGAGACTCATGGGTGCAAACACAACGTTTGTATCTATGATGGCTAAGGATGTTTGAGATGACTTGTCCGCCACATAGATGAAAATCTATAGTGGCTTTTTTGTTAGAATTTTTCAGGCCCACTGTAGATTTGTCTACGGCGGGCTTTTTTTATACCTAACGAAAGGAGAAACACAGTAGTTCATTTTTCAACGAGTTATTTTAAGAAAACAAAAAAACGATTTTCCACTGTCGATCGAGTGCTTAAACAGTGTTAAAAAAAATAAAAATAAAAAGGATGTTATCTTATGATTTTGATTATTAAACCAGGAATTGAAGTAGACCAATTAGAACCAGTACTTTCACGTATCAAAGAAGAGGGCTTAGAAGTCCAAATCAACCAAGGCAAAGATCGCCTTGTTTTAGGATTGATCGGTGATCCTAAAATCATCCAAGATGTGCCATTCGAAAGATACGATATGGTAGAACGTGCTGTAAAAATCTCCAATACGTACAAACTAACTTCTAGAGAATTTCATCCTCAAGATACAGTCGTTGATGTAGATGGTGTGAAAATCGGTGATGGCAGTTTTGTGACGATGGCTGGCCCTTGTTCAGTAGAAGGTGAAGAACAAATCATGGAAACTGCTCGTATGGCAAAAGCGGGTGGCGCAACGATCCTACGTGGTGGAGCTTACAAACCTAGAACATCACCATACGCTTTCCAAGGATTAGGAGAAGAAGGGTTGAAAATGATGCGTAAAGCTGCGGATCATTACGGTTTGAAAGTCATTACTGAAGTGATGGATGAAGCGCACATTGACGTGGTTTGCGAATACGCAGATATCATCCAGATCGGTGCTAGAAACATGCAAAATTTCCGTTTACTAGAAGCGGTTGGTAAAACTGGCAAACCAATTGGCTTGAAACGTGGGATTTCAGGAACGATCGAAGAATGGCTGAATGCGGCGGAATACATTGCGGTACAAAACAATCCAAACATCATTTTTATCGAACGTGGCATCCGTACGTACGAAACAGCCACACGTAATACCTTCGATCTAAGTGCTGTACCGATCATCAAAAAATTAAGTCACTTCCCGATCATCGTTGACCCTAGTCACGGCACAGGAGTCTGGGACCTTGTCTCACCAATGGCTCGAGCAGGAGTTGCTAGTGGCGCAGATGGAATGATCGTAGAGATCCATCCTGACCCAATCCACGCATGGTCAGATGGACAGCAGTCATTGAATGAAAAGAACTACCTAAGAATGATGGCAGAAGTAGAGATTTTAGTTGAAGCGATGAATAAAATCAAAGCCTTATAGAAAAGAGGAGCGACATGTTAGAAGTTGTCTTACCAGAAAAAAGCTATGAGATCATCATTGAACGAAACGCACTTGACCATGTATCTGAGTGGCTTGAAGGAATCTGGAAAAATAAAAAAATCGCAGTCATCAGTGACACGAATGTTTTTCCGATCTATGGCGAGAAAGTCTGTCAACAATTGCGAACCAGCTACGAAGTCGTCCATTATGTAGTTCCAGCTGGAGAAAACAGCAAATCATTCGACATGGCAGCGGAACTCTATGCGTTTTTAGCAAAAGAACAATTTACGCGCAGTGATGCAGTCATTGCGCTTGGTGGAGGAGTGATTGGCGATTTAGCGAGCTTCGTTGCTTCTACTTACATGCGAGGCATTTCTTTTGTGCAAATCCCAACTTCTTTACTGGCACAAGTCGATTCAAGTATTGGCGGAAAAACAGCGATCAATGCCCCTATGGCGAAAAACATGATCGGGACATTTGCCCAGCCAGACGGTGTGTTGATCGATCCAGAAACGTTAACGACTTTATCAGAGCGCAGAATCCAAGAGGGGATCGCAGAAATCATCAAATGTGGGGCGATCAGTGATGAAACGTTGTGGCAAGATCTGGCAAGTTTAACAGGAGTTGCCGATCTACTAGCGAATAGCGAAAAAGTCATTGAAAAAGCCTTGCGAGTGAAGAAAAAAGTCGTAGAAGAAGACCAATTTGATAACGGAAGCCGTTTGTTGTTGAATTTTGGGCATACGATTGGCCATGCGATTGAAAATACTGCTGGTTATGGCCAAATCAGTCATGGTGAAGCCGTAGCGATCGGGATGGTGCAAATCACCAAACAAGCTGAGAAAATGGGACAATCACCGGTTGGAATCACAGATCAATTGATTGCAATGATTGAAAAATATCAGTTGCCAATCAACTATCAACCTTGGGAAGAACAGTCCCTTTATGATGCGATTACCCACGATAAGAAGGCGCGTGGGAAGACATTGAAAATCATTTTATTAGATAAGATCGGACAAGCAAGGATTCAAGAAATCCCGCTTGAATCTGTGAAAGACTATTTAGAGGAGGCGAATTAGATGCGTTTTTTAACAGCAGGAGAATCACATGGACCACAACTTACTGCCATTATTGAAGGTGTTCCGGCAGGTTTAGAAGTTTCACTTGAAAAAATCAATGAAGACCTTGCGAGACGACAAGGCGGTTACGGTCGTGGGGGCAGAATGAAGATCGAAAAAGATCGTGTACAGATCACATCAGGTATTCGCCATGGTAAAACGCTTGGTTCGCCTATCACGATGATCGTGGAAAACAAAGATTGGAAAAATTGGCAGACAGTGATGTCAGTCGAACCCATCGAAGAAAAACATGTCACACGTCGTCGCGTAGCGAAACCTCGTCCAGGACATGCGGATCTCGTTGGCGGGATGAAATACCAACACCAAGATCTTAGAAATGTGTTAGAGCGATCTTCAGCGAGAGAAACGACGATGCGTGTAGCGATCGGTTCTTTAGCAAAACAGATCCTAGCGGCACTAGATATCGAAATTGCCAGTCATGTAGCGGTTCTTGGAGGAATCAAAGCAACGATCCCTGAAGAGCTTCCTGTGGCAGTCATCAAGGAAAAAACAACGATCTCTGAAGTCAATATGGTCGATCTTGAAATCGAAGAACAAGTCAAAACATTGATCGATGATACTAAAAAAGCAGGGGATACCTTAGGTGGTGTCGTCGAAGTTCGTGTTGAAAATGTACCCGCTGGATTAGGTAGTTACGTCCAATGGGATAAAAAATTAGATGGCAAATTAGCACAAGCGATGCTTAGTATCAATGCGTTCAAAGGAGTGGAATTTGGTATCGGATTTGACGCAGCCACTTTACCAGGTTCGAAAGTCATGGATGAGATCACATGGGATCAAGAACATGGATACCGCCGTACGACGAATCATTTAGGTGGTTTTGAAGGTGGGATGACGAATGGCGAACAAATCATCGTTCGCGGTGTGATGAAGCCGATCCCGACACTTTACAAGCCATTGATGAGTGTTGATATCGACACGAAGGAAGCGTATAAAGCAAGTGTTGAACGTTCAGATAGTACGGCTGTTCCAGCAGCTTCTGTCGTTGCTGAGCATGTGATTGCAACGGCCCTTGCTATGGAAATACTTGAACACTTTCCAGCAGATAACATGCATGAACTACAAAAATCTGTTGCCAGTCATCGGCAGATGATCCAAGACTTTTAGAAGAGGTGACCCTATGAAGAAAAAGGTATTTGTCTTAGGTTTAGGTCTGATTGGTGCTTCGCTTTGTCGGGCAATCAAAGGATCAAATGTGACGCTTTACGGATGGGATCATTCTGAAGAAACAAGAAAAATTGCAGAGGAAGTCCAACTAGTCGATCATCTCGTGTCTGGGATCGAAGAAGCGAGTCAAATGGATGTCATTTTACTCGCGGTCCCTGTACAAGTTAGTTTGGATTATTTGCAACGCTTAGCGACACTTCCGTTAAAGGAATCTGTATTGGTCAGTGATACGGGCAGTACGAAAGCGGCAATCATGACTGCGGCTAAAGAATTACCTTTTACTTTTATTGGTGGTCATCCAATGGCAGGCTCACATAAATCAGGAGTCAAAGCCGGCAATCCCAATTTGTTTGAGGAAGCCTACTATATATTGACCAATGATCATGAGAGTGACCGCGTGGATGAATTGATGGAACTACTGGAACCGACGCGAGCAAAATTTGTTTTGATGGAAGCAACAAATCATGACGAAATCGTCGGTGTCTTGAGCCATCTGCCCCATATCGTGGCTGCTGGGTTGGTACAAACAAGCGATGCGCTCAATCAAAAACATCCAAGAGCATCGCAACTTGCAGCGGGAGGCTTTCGGGATATTACTCGAATTGCTTCTTCGGACCCTAAAATGTGGACAGATATCTTACTGACGAATCAAGAAATCATGCTGTCCTTATTAGCAGAGTGGCAATCCTCCATGGAAACGTTGAAAACACAACTTGAAAAAAATGATGAGTATGCGATCCATCGTTTTTTTGCACAAGCCAAGCAAACAAGAGACCAGTTGCCGAAGAAACGGCAAGGAACGATTCCGGCATTTTATGATCTATATGTCGATATCCCGGATATTTCCGGTGCAGTCGCCAAGGTGACTACAGCATTAAGTCAAGCAGATATTTCAATCATCAATTTAAAAATACAAGAAACTAGAGAAGATATTTTCGGAGTCCTTGAATTATCCTTCAAAAATCAAGCAGATTTGGAAAAAGGACAAGCATTGATTCAAGCGGAAAATTTTCACTGTTGGATCAGGAGTTGAGACAATGAAATTACTTAACGCAACACATGGGATCAAAGGAGAACTAACAGTTCCAGCAGATAAGTCGATTTCTCATCGCAGTATCATGTTCGGTGCGATCAGTCACGGAAAAACAACGGTGACGAACTTTTTAAAAGCAGAAGATTGTTTGAGTACGATTTCCGTATTCAAACAACTAGGAGTAAAAATAGTCGAAGAAGAAGAGCAAATCCATATCTATGGTCATGGCGTAGAGGGATTACAAACGCCAGCCGAGCGATTAGATGCAGGTAATTCTGGGACCACGATCCGCTTGCTTTTAGGGATTTTAGCCGGCAGTCAGGTTTCAGCAGAAGTGTCTGGAGACGACTCATTGAATCGTCGACCAATGGGAAGAGTGATGGATCCTTTACGAGAAATGGGTGCAGATCTTAAAGGCATCGAACATCCCGATCTACCACCGTTACGAGTGACTGGTGCTTCTTTGAAACCAATTGAATATGAGATGCCAATTGCCAGTGCGCAAGTCAAATCAGCGATTTTATTTGCGGCACTCCAAGCAGATGGCGAGACAACGATCATCGAAAAAGAAAAATCACGGAATCATACAGAAGAAATGATCAAACAGTTTGGTGGAAAAATCACGGTAGAAGATAAAGTGATCACAATCTCTGGCGGACAACGCTTAGTTGGACAAAACGTGGCGGTGCCTGGTGACATTTCTTCAGCAGCTTTTTATCTCGTTGCTGCAAGTATTTTGCCAAATAGCGAAGTGCTACTGAAACAAGTGGGGATCAATCCGACACGAACAGGGATTTTAGATGTGCTGAACGACATGGGTGCTTCCATCCAAGAAATGCAGATTGATCAACAAAATCAAGCCGCTGACTTAATGGTACGTTCTGCCAAATTACAGGCATGTACGATCGAAGGAGAAATCATTCCTCGATTGATCGATGAACTGCCAATTTTGGCATTAGCTGCGACACAAGCACAAGGAACGACGATCATCGGAGATGCGCAAGAATTAAAAGTCAAAGAAACGAATCGCATCGATGCGACAGCGGAAGAATTGATAAAAATGGGCGCATCTATTGAAACAACAGAAGACGGCATGATCATTCATGGTCCAACACCTCTACATGGGGCAACTGTTGATAGTCATGGCGATCATCGCATTGGCATGATGCTACAGATTGCTGCATTATTGACCGATGAACCAGTTGAATTGAACCATCCGGAAGCGGTAAATATTTCTTATCCCGAATTCTTTACGGATCTAGCTAGTCTGATCAAGGAGAAAAACTAATGGCTGCAATTGTACTGATCGGTTTTATGGGCGCCGGTAAAACAACGATCAGTCGAAAGCTATCAATGCAGCTAAAGAAACCATTGATCGATATGGATACAAAACTAGTCGAAGGATTTGGCTGTTCGATCAGTCAGTATTTTGAATTACATGGCGAAGCTGCCTTCAGACAAGAAGAAACGAAGCTGTTGCAAACATCATTGCAAGAAGAAGCGATCATTGCGACAGGTGGCGGCGTGATTTTACAAGAAGAAAATCAGCGTTTACTGGCAGATCATCTGGTCGTTTACTTAAAAGCTGATCCCAATCTTTTGGTCAAACGTATCCGCCAAGACCACAAACAAGCCCGGCCATTGGCACTTGAAAAAGACGATGCAGAGTTGAAAGAGTTGTTTTTCTCGCGAAAAAAACACTATGAAACAGTAGCAGATCTTACGATAGAAACAACCGGTAAATCACCAGCAGAAGTTGTCTCAGAAATCATAAAGCAGGTGATGAATCGATGAAAATTGGTTATCTCGGTCCAAAAGGTTCCTTCACATATAGTGCCGTAAAAAATTATTTCAACGAAGGCGATTGGTTTCCTTATCAAGCATTAACGAATTTGATCGATGCGCAGATCGCACATGAGGTGGATTATGCGATGGTCCCGATCGAAAATTCTATCGAAGGGTCCGTTTTACCGACGTTGGACCATGTTTACGAAACTTTGCCAACGATCCAAGGCGAAATCGTTTTGCCGATCAAGCAACAATTGATGGTCCATCCTGAGCATCAACAGACGTGGCAAGAAGTAACAAAAATCTGTAGTCATCCACAAGCATTGGCACAATCTCAAGTCTTTTTGAAACAACAGTTTCCTGACGTGGAAATCGAACAAATGGGGTCGACCGCACAAGGCGCCCAACAAGTTACTGAGCATCCCGAACAAAAAATAGCGGCAATCGGACCTAAAGAAGCCGCTGAACAGTTTGGCTTGACCATCGTTCAACAAGATATCCAATCGATCCGCAACAATGAAACCCGTTTTTGGCTATTAGGTTCCTCGCCGATTGCATCTAAGTTACCGGTCAATGCACATAAAGCAACTTTATTTGTAGATTTACCAGAAAATCGACCAGGTGCTTTGTATCAAGTACTTGCGGTATTTGCAGAGAAAAACCTTAATTTGACTAAAATCGAATCGCGACCGCAAAAAACCTCATTAGGCGAATACTTTTTCGTGATTGAAGTGGAAATCGAAAAAACAGACCCGAATTTGAACGAAGCAATCAAACTACTGGAACAGCGAGCATTTCCAGTTCAGTTGATTGGGAAATATCCAGTTTATCGCAGTCGTGAGGATAGACAACAGATCCACAGAAAATAAATCAAAGCAGCTAAACGTAGCTAGCTGCTTTGGTTTATTTTTTTATCGAATAATTTCTTTATTGTTTACGTGTTACACGTGCTAATATAGACATATCAATGGGTTTTATGACAATGCCAGTGATACCACAGGAAATGGTTGATTTCCATAGGTGGGATAGGCTCTCATGTAAAAGTGGAAACCGATCAATCATTGTTCCTTCCAAGCTACTAAAGGGATAAAAAAAGCGATATTGAGGCAGGTAGGGTTAAAATAACTCTGTTTCTGCTTCTTAAGAGAGGGGTGGAAAACATGCTTGTTTCATATCCGGCATTATTCTATTTAGAAACAAGTGAAGGTTATGACTCGGGATTTTCTGTTTTCTTTCCAGATTTTTCGGAGATGGCTGGTACAAGCGGATCTGATATTTCTGAAGCAATCGAAAATGCATCTGATTATTTAGGTATCCTTTTGGCGGACGAGATAGAAGAAGAGCGAACGTTACCTGCGCCATCTTTTATCAGTTCATTGTCACTGATAGAGAATAATCCTTTTAAAAATGATGCCGAATTCACATTAGAGTATGATGCTGAAAAGTCATTTATTTCAATGGTCTCTGTTGATTTATCAGAATACTTAGGATCAGAGGAACCTGTAAAAAAACATTAACGATCCCAAAATGGGCAGATAAGTTAGGTAAAGAAATGCATCTGAATTTTTCAAAGACATTGACCGAAGCGATTGTTCGAAAAAAATTAGGTGCGTAACTTTAAAAGGGAAAGTAGCATTTATTCTTTTAAATAAAATAAGTTATAAATCATAAACAGATGATTTGCACACTTTTCTGAAATCCTTTAGGCTAGAATCAAGCGATAAGAAAGGAAGAGGAAAAATGGCAAAAAAAATTGCAGCAATCGTAACTGATTTAGTCGAAGATGTTGAATTAACTTCACCAAAAGAAGCGTTGGAAAATGCAGGGAATGAAGTGACAACGATTGGTTTTGAAGCAAACCAAACAATCAAAGGCAAAAAAGGTGGCGAGTTCACGATCGATCGCAGCATTGATGAAGTTTCTCCTGAAGATTTCGATGCGCTCTTGATCCCAGGAGGTTTTTCACCTGATCAATTACGTAAGGATCAACGTTTTGTTGATTTCGTTACTTACTTCTTGAAAAATGACCAACCGTTATTTGCTATCTGTCATGGTCCACAATTGTTTATCCAAACAGGTCTAACAGAAGGCAGAACGATGACTGCTTACGACACGGTACGTCCAGATGTGGCTTACGCTGGCGCAAATGTCAAAGACGAAGCAGTAGTGATCGATAATCAATTAGTCACTAGCCGTACACCAGATGATTTGCCTGAATTCAACAAAGCAATTGTTGAGATCTTAGGATAAACGACTGAACTCTTAGTAGAGTTGCAAGACAGAATAGTGACACGAGGAATAAAAAAATTTTAGAATGATTGGGACAGAAAGAATGCATATAGCTTCTTTCTGTCTTTTTTTGTGAAAAAGAATTCGCTATTCTGCGAGTGACTAAGTATTTTAGCTAATGATACAATGGTGCGGATCAACGCTAAGAAAATGAAGTATAGTAGAAATGATAGATATCGTTACTATACATTTCCGCCAGCCTTTTGATTAAATCTTTGAAGAATCGTATATTATGCGTATAAACCCCTTGGAGGTGCCGTTGTTGATGCCCTGATAAGAAAATGAAGGAGAGTGGCAATAAAAGAATGATCATTTCATATTATGTATTTGAGCAAGTTGATGATGAAGAACTCTACGTGTTCAAATCATTACATGAAGATTTGGCTACAAAAGAGTTTTATAGTCATACAAAGGGAAAGAAACTAGAAACAAATTTATTTTTTTTGAGTTATTCGATTTTACCTTTTATTGAGAATCCTCAAGTTTTCAATTTATTGCGCACGGGCGATATAAAAAGTTTACAGATCGTTGAAATCGATAACCAAATTGTAAAAACTGGTAGTTACTTAAGTTTGGATGAATTGTCTGAAATAACTGGTATAGGTATGTCTATACAGAGAACCGATTGCTGATTTTTACATTTTTATAGATTATTTAAACGAGATTCAAAATCATGCTTGAATAAAATATGCGCCTGAGTTTGGTAGTTTGCCAAACCCAGACGCGTGTCTTTGTTTTTATTTAAATTTTCGTCGTACCACTTCCAATATGTGCCACATAGAACTCTGGCTCATATCCTACAACCTCTAAATAACGCGCATGAACATTTTCTTTAAAGGCTGGGATCTCCTCTTCTTTGACTAAAGCAATCGCACAGCCGCCAAAGCCTGCTCCGGTCATTCGTGCGCCTAATACACCTGGTTGTGCTTGTGCGGCATCTACAAGTGTGTCTAATTCAATACCTGTGACTTCGTAATCATGACGGAGCGAGTAATGAGAGTCATTCAATAATTGACCAAATGCTTCTAGGTTTCCTTGCTCTAATTCAGCTTTTGCTTTTAGTGTTCGTTGATTTTCAGTGACTGCATGACGTGCACGACGGATCAAGATATCATCACCGATCAAGTCAGTGTTGGCTTCGAAAGTCGCTTCATCCAATTCACCTAATGCTTTGATAGCTAGTTTTGTTTGTAGACGTTTCAAGGCTTCCTCACATTCGCTACGACGTTCATTATATTTTGAATCCGCTAATTCACGTCGTTTGTTTGTGTTCATGATGACCACAGCATAACCATCTAATTTAACTGGCACCATTTCATAGTGTAGTGTATTTGTATCTAGTAAGATTGCCTGATCGACCTCACCAAAACCGATCGCAAATTGATCCATGATCCCTGAATTGACACCAATGAATTCATTTTCTACTTTTTTACCAGTTTGAACGAGTGTCAAACGATCGATGGCTAAATCAAATAGATCTTCCAAAACAATCCCAACTAATAATTCTAATGAGGCGCTACTAGAAAGCCCCGCACCATTTGGGATCGTTCCTTCAATCACCAATTCAAATCCTTGATCGATGGTATAACCTGCTTCTTTTAATTTCAAGATCATTCCTTTGACATAATTTGCCCAGTTGTCTTTTTTATCAAATGTTAAATCATCAAGCGTAAACTCGATCACACCGATTTCTTCGAAGTTTGTTGAGTAGACGACTACCTTATTGTCTTCACGGCGAGCGGCAACTCCGTAAGTGCCATAAGTGATCGATGCAGGAAAGACATGGCCACCATTGTAGTCTGTATGTTCACCGATCAAGTTGATTCTGCCGGGTGAAAAATAATTTGTTGTAGGTTTTTCTCCAAATAATTCATTGAATTTTGTCGTTAAGTGTGTTGGTTTATTCATCATTTTTGTTCCTCTCTTGTTTTAAGTTTGAATTCTGTAATGGTCTCAAATGGTGTTTGAGGTGCCAAAGACATATCGCCAAAGGAAGGATAACGTTCTGCCCCAGGAGCGATTTGTGTTTCAAAGGTGATCCCACCGTGGTCAGCTAGGCGTTTGCCTCGCATTTCAGGTGTATCTTCCCCAAAGTTAGCAGTGAAAATGACGATGCTTGGAGCATCAGTACGGACACTGACTTGGATTGTTTCATCCGGACTCAAGAGCGTAGCAACAGTTTTATCTAACCCTGTTTCCTTTAAGAAGAAGGGATGATCGATACCATCAAATAACTCTTTTTGTGGAAAGTCGCTGGTGAAAACAGTCGACAGTTTTTTTGGTGTTTGGAAATCAAACGGTGTTCCGGTAACTTCGACTTGTTCGCCTGTCGGAATACTGTCTGGTCTTAAAGCGGCAAACGCATGGCTGTTGACCCATAGCGTATGTTCATCGATTGGTTGCGTCACGTCGCCACTCAAGTTGAAGTAAACATGATTTGTTGGATTAAAAAGTGTCAGTTGATCGCTGACTGCTTTCGTTGTCACACGCCAAATATTATCTTCTGTGAGCGTATAGTGGACTTCTACAGATAAGTTCCCGGGAAAACCATGCTCTTGGTCAGGGCTTGTCATGGTAAAGATCACAGTGGCTTCTTGTTCCCCATTAAGGATTTCGTATGACCATGTTTTTTCTTCAAAGCTTGGTGTGCTACCATGTAAGGAATGTCCAGTTGCTGGATCGACAGGTAGTTGGTAGTTCTGACCTGCAAGAGTGAATTTACCTGCATCGATCCGTCCAGCTGTTCGTCCGATCGTTGCTCCGATAAAGGCGTCTTTTTCGAGATATTCTTCTGCTGAATCAAAGCCCAGAACTAATTCTCGGTCATTGAATCTTAAACTGACGATCCGTGCGCCTAAATCAGTGACCGCAAGTGATGTGCCATGTTGATTGGTTAAAGTGATCAATTTAGCGGAAGATCCAAATGTTTTTTCTGTGATATTCATTTTTTCAAGCTTCCTTTCTTTATGAGGCTGAGATATTCGCTGTTTTTTAACAGAATGAGTTCGCTATGATATGCGGTTGAGTAAACCGTTTACATTATCACATAGAAAATGTTTTTGTACTCTTACTTTACCAAGAAATCGCTTACGATAACAGGTATTTCTGTGAGTACTATTTAACTTTTTGTTGCATCTGTAGTAGACTTTAGTCAGAAGACTCTGAAAAAGTAGGTGGCGTAAGTTGGAAAAAGCAATTTTTTTAAAAAATAAACATCAACCATTGTCCAAAGAGCTGTACTTTGATTTTTGTGGATTTTCGAAAACACTTCCATTCCATTCCTTTGGCCCAGCCATCCGTCATGATTATATTTTACATATCGTCATGGAAGGAAAAGGGATCTATCGTGTGAAGGATCGGCAATATCAGTTGAAAAAAGGTGACTTATTTTTGATTCGTCCAGGAGATGCAACCTTTTACTTAGCGGATGGAGAAGAGCCATGGGTGTACAGTTGGATTTCTTTTGGCGGACCCGTGGCAGACAAAATCATCCATCATTCGTTGTTCAAAGAAGATCAATACACCATGGTCTCCTCAGAAATTTCAAAATATGTTGAGATTATTTTAGCATGTATGAATTATTCGCCAGAAAACTTAGCAGATGAATTACAATTGACTGCTTTGACATATCAGCTTTTGGCGCTTCTTCTAGAAGATGGGGGTCACATACGTCTGGGCGAGCAGAAAAACTATTCTTCATTAGCGATCGACACGATCCAGTATATCGAAGAACACTATTCGAAACGTCTGACAGTTGAAGCAATCGCACAACACTTGGCTGTCAATCGCAGTCATTTATCGCGGGTGTTCAAAAATCAATTAGGTATCAGTATCAAAGAGTATATGATTGGCGTTCGCATCAATCGAGCCGCATTTCTCTTGTCGTTGACAGAAGAATCAGTTGAAGCAATCGCTTATCAAGTGGGTTTCAATAGTTTGGTCGTATTTAGCCGAATGTTCAAGAAATTCACTGGCGAGACAGCTACCAGTTATCGGAAACGAATGAATAATGAAAAGATAAAAGGGGTTTCCGCAGAGCAATTGAAAAAGCAGTTAGAGGAACAAGCCATTATTTCTTGGGCAACCTAAAGAAGCAAGGGCATCGTTTACTGGGTTTTTCTAAGGATATGCTAGACTAGAAAGCGGGAGGAGAAAGTCATGAAAACATTGATTATTGTCAGTCATCCGACAATTGAAACATCGTTGAACCAACAATTTTTTAAAGAAGCTTCCATTCATTTATCTGCTACTTGGCATCATTTAGAAGCTTGCTATCCAGATGGGAAAATTGATCTTCAGACTGAACTTGCTTTATTGAAAGAGCATGATCGGATCATCTTCCAATTTCCTTTCTATTGGTATAGCGCCCCAGCGCATTTGAAAATGTGGCAAGACCAAGTATTAGAATCAGCAACGAAAGTCTTATTGGGCAAGGAACTAGGTATCGTTTTGACAACTGGCGTGAGTGAAAAAGAATATCAAGCAGGTGGGAAAGAAGAATATACGATCTCTGAATTTTTACGTCCCTATCAGCGAATCGCCCATAAATTCCAGATGACCTTTTTGCCTCCGTTTGTCTTGGCACAGTTCATGTACTTGACTGAAGAACAAAGATTTGAACGCTTGATCAGCTATCAGCAATATCTATCGTTAGTTGAGAAACCTTCACTTATCAATCGGATCGATTGGTTTATTGAACGTTTTGCGCAAAACGAAATCATTAAGGAAAAAGAACCCGCAAAGCAACAAATGATTGGGGATATGTTAGAAGAAGCAAAAGAAAATATTGAAGATCTCACATTTATCTTACAGGAGATGAAAGGAAGAAGCTTATGATGGATCAATGGCTGGCAGAACAATTAGCCGAATTAAGTCAACAAGCTGATTATGAAGGAAAAGCGTTAGTTCATGAAATGTCACGCTTATTTGTCGAAATCAATGAGCGGATCGAGCAGTTGCAAGGAGAAATCGACGGGGAATCTTGGAATCATCAAAAATGGTGATTTTTCTTCAGCGATAACATAATAAAAAATGTTCATAACACACATTATTTGCTACAATAGGAATATAAGAAAATTGATAACGCTATTTTTTTTGCATAAATAACAGGTGGTGAAACAAAAAATGAATGAAGAAAATGAACAGCGTGGGAATGTTCGGTCAGCTCGAAGACAACAACAAAAACAAGAGTCACGCATGCGTATGATAAAAATCGGCGCAGCTGTTGCAGTAGTCTTACTACTGGTTGGTGCAGGGACTGGATTATATCTCCATAGTAGAAATAACGCCAGTGAAAATTCGGCAGCATCGACAAGCGAAACGACTCAATCGACTACAGCATCAACAACTGCTTCATCAGATACTGAATCAACCCAAGAAAGCAGTGAAGCAACAGAACCTTCAGGATCTGTTTCTGAACAACTACAAGCAGTCGTTGCGGATTATTCAAAGAAAATTGAAGAAAGAACACCTGCATTGATTGAAGAGTATCAAGCGGAGATCCAGAACAATCAAGACGGTGTCAATGGACTTTCAGTCATTGCTAATCAAAAAGCAAGAGAACTTCAAGCTTTGTCAGATGAAGGGATCAGCAAATTACGCGGGATGTACCAAGAGGCGCCCAATAAAGAAGGCATTGACTTAGATACGATGATCAATCAGTTGTCTGCAAACTATACAGCACAAGTAGCTAGAATCTCTGATATTTATCTACGGACAAGTGCAGAACTTCAAGCAGCAACTCCTAGCAGTGAATCTTCCTCGGAAGAGACAACTCCGTCGACGGAAGCAACACCAGAAACAACAGAATCGTCAGAGGCACAAGTCAATCAGTACACGGCACAATCAACAGAAGATACGAGCAACCAAGCCAATCAAGCAGCTACAACAGTTGTACGTGAAGGCGAAGGGCCAAATCAAATTGCTCAACGGACTGGCGTACCAGTCGAAACAATCTTGTCATTGAATGGCATGACGATGGATGACTTCTTTTTTAATCCTGGTCAAGAACTACGCTTGAATTAAGCAGATAAAAAAGAGAACCACATTCAATTTATCAGATGAAGTCACAAAAATTGCTCTTTTTGTCAATTTTTGTGGCTTTTTTGCTCTAAATACTTTTCGTTCTCCGCTGAATCTTCATGAGCCGCTTGTGATCAGCTATTATTTTGTTAAGATAAAGAAGTAAATGTAACCCGTAAAGGAGAATCGCATGAAAAAACGAGAATTCATCGTTCAAGATTTATTAAGCAAGATCTATCAAGAAGAATTCAAAGATGGAAAATTACCGAATCAACGGAAACTAGCAGAGATCTATCATGTTTCTCGCTTTACGATCCAACAAGCAATCAAAAATCTAGAAGAAATCGGTATTGTTCGTGTTGTTCAAGGTTCCGGTATCTTTATCCATGAAAAATGGGTCAAGAATCCGTTGATCTTCAATTCTTTGACCCGCACACCTTATGATCGGATCGATTCAAAAATGATTGGGTTAAAAAAAGCAGCAGCAACAGCAGATGAACAAAAAATTTTCCAACTCGATGAAGGCGCTGAAGTTTGGACATTTGAACGTATCCGGATCGTGGACTACAAAATCGAGCAGTTAGAGATCTCAAAAATGCCGGTAGCGTTATTTCCAGACCTTTCACAAGAAGTCGTCGAACATTCCATCCAAAAATACGTGGAACAAAAAGGCTATCGAATCTCTCACTATATCACGAGTTATGACCCAATCACGACTTCCAAAGACCGATCGAAAATCTTACTATGTAAACGCGGCACACCAGCCATGCAAATCACGAATCGTGCCATCTTAGAAGATGGGCAAGTCTATGAATACAGCAGTATCATTGCCATCGACTACTCAGTGACTTACATCCGGCCCTTTGATCGTGAGATTCATCGGTCGAGGATTGATTGAGGTTTTGAGTAGAAGTCAAAAATAGCTTAAGGAAAAAACTCCTGTAAAAATGTAGATTTTTTAAAAGTAAAGGAAGGAAACATTAAAGGGAATTAGTTGGTAGTAAGTATGAAGAAAGCACTGATGAGACGTAAAACAAAATCATCAGTGCCTTTATTACAACTGCTTGATAAGTGGAGCAAGTTATGATTGTTATTTAAAATAGAAAATATAAAATACAAAAAAATAACTTACAATAAGTAGTAACCAAATGAGTCTTTCAACTATTT
Source organism: Enterococcus sp. DIV2371 (assembly GCF_050498525.1). Classification (NCBI taxonomy): domain Bacteria; kingdom Bacillati; phylum Bacillota; class Bacilli; order Lactobacillales; family Enterococcaceae; genus Enterococcus; species Enterococcus sp. DIV2371. The sequence goes on from NZ_JBIPAJ010000001.1 coordinate 611,503, forward strand.
GAGCTATTATTGATTGATTATATGTAAAGATAATACCAAATTTATAGTTCCTATTACTGCGTATAAAAAAACTCTGTAAACCTAGAGAGAGCATGATAAGTAACTTTATGATCAGATTCGATAGCTGATATGATTGATCGTTAGTTGTTAGGAAAAAAGTATACAAAGCTAAAAGTTGTAACAACCAAATAACTTGAATAAGTTTACTCCCAGGTTGTGTTTTATTCGGCATAGATGTTCATTCTCCTTAAAATTATTATTGTGATTTAAATTGAGTATATGCCTTTTTTAAGTCAATATTCAATAAATTTTTAATGAGAACGTGACATTAATTGAAAGATTATGAAGGTCTGAGACACTCTATTGATTTATTTTTATACTAGTATCTTTTACGTTGTAAAATTAGGTTTTACATGTTGAAATTTGTTTTGTAAGGAGTGATAAATGATGATTAATGTAAAAGCTTGTAAAGTAGGGAATTCTATTTCTATTTCAATTCCTAAACAGTATCATGTTGAAGCTGGATCAGAATATGTTGTATATAAATCTAAGAATGGAGGATTAATATTCACACCCAAAATAGAAAATCCATTTTTATCGGATGAACCATTTCCAAAGGATGAAGATGAAGTATGGCAAACAATAGCAAAAGAGGAGATTGAAAAAAATGTATGAACCTCAACAAGGTAATTTGATCTGTCTTAATTTTACGCCTTCTTTTGGCAGGGAAGTAAGAGAGAAGCACCCGCCTTTAGTTGTTTCCTCAAATGCTTACAATAAAAAACGAACTATATTATTGTCTGTCCTGTAACGACTGGGGGGCACAACTTTCCTGGGTATGTTTCTTTGATTGATTATAAGATACGTGGAAGAGTGAATACCACTCAAATTCATAGCTTTGATACTGACCGGATTATTAGTAATGAATTTATTGACCGTCTAAGAGGAGACGATTTTCTCCAAGTCAAACAGATTTTAGATTATTCTTTAGAAATTGATTTTTAAAAACTGTGTTTTACATAAAAAGCTACTAAGATGTACACGTGTATTCATTATTGTAATAATAGGAATACAGCGGACAAAAAAGCTATCCTTACATGTTTCGTGTAATGATAGCTTTTTTGGGATTACGGTGTTACGATCGTGCCGTCTGGTGTACGGCTTTGCGTCCATTCGTGTGGGCGATAGACAACTGGAAATTCTGCCGCTTGTTCTTCATTGAATGTGACACCGATTCCGCTTTGTTCGATCGGGTAGAAAAAGCCTTTTTCTGGCGCTGGAATATTCCCGAAAAGTTTTTTTGTGTTTTCAGGAACGTCGATGTTTTCCTGGATCGCCGCATTATGCAAGTGGATATTCAAATGCGTATTGACTGCTAGGCCGATCGGCGTGATATCCGATGGCGTATGCCAAGCGATTCGTATCCCCATTGCTTCGCAAAAGTGTGCCAATTTCAAGGCGGGCGTGATGCCGCCGATTTGTGAGACATGCGCACGCATATAGTCGATCTGACGATTGCGAACTAATTCTTTCCATTCCATTGGATTATTGAACAATTCTCCAGTAGCAATCGGTGTCGTCGCTTGACTCCGCAATTGAGCTAACCATTCATTTTGATTTGGCGGTAAAATATCTTCTAAAAAGAACAGATTATACTTCTCTGCTTTTTTCGCAAAGCGTATCGCTTGATTCGGATGCAAGCGTTCGTGTACATCATGCAACATTTGGAAACGATTCCCATATTTGTTTTGGATGTGTTCAAACATCGACAAAGTTGTTTGCATGTAGTCTTCTTGATCAAAATAAGAACCAGCAAGCGGGTTGTCAGGTGTAGCCAAATTCGTTGGATTTCCTCCATAAAAACCTAATTGACATCGGATATAGCGGTATCCTTGTGCGAGAAATGTCTCGATTTCACGATCAAGGTCTTCTAAATTATCTGCGACAGCGTGTGTATACGCAGGGATTGCTGTTCGAGCTTTCCCACCGAATAACTGGTACAATGGCATATCAGCGATTTTTCCTTTAATATCCCAGAGCGCCATATCGACACCGGAAATGGCGTTGTTCGTGATTGGACCATTCCGCCAGTATGAATTGACATTCATGACTTGCCAAAGGTCCTCGATTTGATTCGCGTCGCGCCCAATCAATAAAGGCTTTAAGTATTCTTCTACGACGGTTTGGACAGCTAAAGGACGAAATTGAAAAGTGCCACAACCGAAACCAGTCACGCCTTTATCTGTTTCAACTTTTACGACTAACAAGTTATGACGATCTGGCTTGATAGCGTAACTTTTTATATTTGTAATGATCGTTGGTGTCATTTTTTTCACTCCAATATACATAAATATGAATCATGTGCATCCTCATTGAAACATGGGAAAGAACATCCTGTCAATTTGGTCTAATAAAAACATCCTAACTAAGTAAAAACCAGTCCAATTTTCTCGTTATTTGTTTTAAAACGTTGATATATAAGTATTTTATGTTGTTTTTATATAAAAAGGACTGGTTTTACAAGAAGTGTTCCTCATGCTACTATTTGGGTGAAAGCGGAAACAAGAATGATTGTTTTTTGAGAATAAGGGGGAGAATAACAATTAACTTTATAAAATTAGCGTTAAACTGCTAGATATGGCGTATTTTAGTTTTGAAAAGAGAAAAACGGCGATTGATTTAGTTGAACAACTATCAATGAAGATAAAAAATACTGATTCATGAATTTCTTTTGCCATAAATCAATCTTGGAATCAAAGCTTTATCAGCTGTATCGAATGGTAGTATCTACAAAAACATTGACTAAACGGAAATAAAAAATAAGAAGGTTGAGCGCTTTTGCGTCGGTTACAGCGCAAATTTTCTCAAAATAAGAGAGGTATAAGGAGGGAATTCGATTTGTCAAAACATGTAACATCTATAAATTAGAAAAAAATCGACAGATACAGCGAAAACTAGCAATTCTTTGTCAGAACTATGTCCATTCAACAACGATAGAGATCGCGAAAACCAAACGATCGAAAATTATTGTAGAAACATTGGATATAGGGATAATGATTAAAGATAAGCATTTAGCCAAATTAGTAGTGAAAGTTCTATGGATTTATACAACAGAACAAGATGGTAAAAAGCAGCCTGACTTTAGCGGCTTAACGTACTTTATCTATGAGTTTTTAATCAAATAAAAAACGTAGAATGATAGGATTCGTTGTATCCGAATTGACGCCTGTGGAGTGTTGGACCAAACGAGAGTAGCAAGAGCATAGCGAAATCGGACACGGAGAAACAGGAAATAAACATTGATCTGGCAACTTTTATAGTTGGTTAGAAATATTTATAGATTTTTGGCAACGGAGAACAAGTGAAGCATGAAGAAATAGCAAAACAAATCATACAACACGTAGGTGGAGCAAGTAATATCAACAACGCGTGGCATTGTATGACACGTTTACGGTTTGATTTAAAAGATGAGAAAAAAGTAGACTATGCTGCATTGGAAAAAACACCAAAAGTGGTGGGAACAAAATATCAAAGTGAACAACTACAAGTTGTGATCGGGACAGAAGTGGCTGATTACTTTGCACCAATTGCGAAAGAATTAGGATTAGATGAAACAAGAGAGCAAAACGAAGGCGAGAAAAAAGGGGTAGTATCTTTATTTATGGATACTGTTTCAGGTGTTTTCGGACCAATCGTGCCAGCGATTGCTGGTGCTGGAATGATCAAAGGATTGATGGCAGGTCTAGTGGCGTTGAATGTCATTTCGAACCAGACCGATACCTATTTGATCATTGACATGATTGCAAGTGGCGTCTTTACTTTCTTGCCATTCTTCGTCGCAGCTTCTGCCGCTCGAATCTTCAAAACAAATCCGTATTTAGCGATTGCGATTGCTGCAACCTTGCAATTTCCAACAATGACGACTGCGGTTGCGGAAGGATCGATTTCTGCTTTTCAATTATTTGGTATTATTCCAGTCCCTGTCTTCAACTACGCTGGGACAGTTATCCCAATCATATTTGCAGTACTAGCGCTCAGCTATATTTACCGTTGGGTGGATAAGCTATTACCACAAGTGTTGCGAACAGTGTTTACACCAACAATTTCATTATTCGTGGCAGGATTATTGACGTTAACGGTGATTGGACCAATCAGTATCCATCTAGGTAATTTATTGGCAACTGGTGTGGCGTGGTTATTCTCTATTTCGCCAGTTTTAGCGGGCATCGTGGTAGGAGCTATTCGCCCAATCGCGATCTTTACTGGCTTACACCATGCAATGACACCGATCGCTTTACAAAACTTTGCCAATCAAGGGTATGACATGTTGATGCCGATGATGTTTATGGCAAACATGGCGATCACTGGTGCGACAGCGGCTATTTACTTGAAAGTGAAATCAAAAGAAGAAAAATCATTAGTATTATCTTCTGCTGTGTCTGGTCTACTGGGGATCACTGAACCTGCGCTTTTCGGGATCTTATCAAAATACAAGAAGGCGTTTATCGCCGCAACAGTCGGTAGTTCGGTTGCTTCGGCATTTATCAGTTTCTTCGGTGTTCGAATCTACGGCTATATTTTATCAAGTATTTTTAGCTTACCAGCTTATATTGGTCAGTATTTTGTTTTTGCAGTACTTGGCATCGTGATTGCCTTAGTATCTTCTTTTGTCCTCACTTATTTCTTAGTTCCAAACGTACAGGAAGAAGACGCCGAATATACAAACGAAGTCAATCTACACGCAGTGGCTAAGGGAGAATATATTCCTTTAGAAGATGTGCCAGACGAAGTTTTTTCAACAAAAATGATGGGTGATGGTTTTGCAATCGAATCAATCGATGGCGCGATTTTTGCACCTGTCAGCGGAAAAGTCACTACGATTTTTCCTTCTAAGCACGCGTTAGGAATCAAAACAAATAATGGGGTAGAAGTATTAGTCCATATGGGGATCGATACCATCAATTTGAATGGCGAAGGTTTCGATGTACTTGTAAAGCTTGGTGACCAAGTGACTGTGGACACTAAAATCGCTCAAATGGATTTACCTTATATCCATAGTCAAGGAAAAAAGAGTATGGTCATTGTTGTCATTACAAACATGGACCGCATCGCAAAATTCTCTGGTGAAAGAAACTTAGAAGGGCAACATCAAGCTGGAGCAATCTTGGAACGCGCATTATTGAATGGGTAAATGAATATCGTATGACCAAGAGAGCATACGCCGTCTTCAAAGATTGGCGTATGTTTTTTTGTTGGCAATTCTATTATTTTTGTATCTATTGTTATCTATATTTTGTATTAAAGTTATTTAATTGATCGAATAAAACATGATGAGATTTTATGGTTCATTAGGTTTTTGGGACTTTGATGATACTTATTTATCAGCTGTATTTTAGAATAATATGAATTTTAATGGTTTTTAATGTAGTGGGGAATGATATGGTGAATAGGTGGGGATAGGAAAAGGGTGAAAATATTCATTCAGTGTATGGACTCCTTGAGTTGTTTTATTTGATGTTTTTTTAAAAATTAATTAAGCTTATTTTAAGAAGCGGTAAGCGCTTTAAAAATAAGCTTAGGAGGCGATAGGTATGACTAATGTAGACGGAGGGATCACAATCCCGGAATCACCAATGATCACTGATGAACACAAGAAATTGGTAGAAGAAGCCCGTAAAACGTTAATGGACAGTAGTGAAGCGACACCTTTTGCGCTATTAGGGACACAAGTAGTTGCTGGGAAAAACTATTGGATCTTGTGCAAAGTCAACATGCTTGGCCCCACTCAGAGTGAAAAATTAGTGACTTATAAAATCAACAAAAATCTACAAGATGAAGTGACCCTTTTAGAAGCGACAACCTTCGAGTTTTGATTGAGCTGACTTTTTAAACATACTTCCCCACTTTCCCATACAGTCGATAAGAGAAGACATTCATTCTGCTATCAACTATATGGGATTTTTATTGTCTCAAGAACTGCCTCTACTGTGATAGAAAGATCATCTTTCCATCATTTACAGAATCAATCCGCTTTATCCGCCGAAAGACCTTCAACGACTTCATAATAATGATCGCCCCAATCACAGATATGCTGAACGATCGTTGAAAGCTCACGACCGATTTCTGTCAATTGATACTCTACTTTTGGTGGGACTACAGGATAGACTTTACGAGTAAGTAAATGATCCCCTTCTAATTCTCTTAATTGACGGATCAACATGCGTTGGTTGACTTCTGGTAACATTTTCTCAATCTCGCTTAGTCGTAAAATCGGTTGTTGCAAAAAACACCAGATCAAGACGATCTTGTATTTTCCACTAAGCACGTGCATAGCTAAATCTTTTGTATTGGTAAACTCTTTTTCATTATATTGATACATCGTGATCCTCACTTTTTATAAATTATTCGACAGCAATAGTTGCTATTATACAAAGCTCATCAAGGGAAGTAAAGAAATTGAGGATACTGACAAGTTTGTCAGTTTTGTTTCCAACTACAGCCTATGATACGATGAGGGAGAAAGATCGTGGATTCGCTTGATGGCTAAGAACCATCGGAGCAAGACAAGAAAGAAGGAAGAAAATTGAAAAGTAGAGCTGCTGTAGCATTTGAACCTGGAAAACCGTTAGAAATCGTTGAAATCGATGTTGCTGATCCGAAACCGACAGAAGTCATGGTGAAAATTTTGTACACTTCGGTCTGTCATACCGATGCGTTCACGTTATCAGGAGAAGATCCAGAAGGAGTGTTTCCTGCTGTGTTAGGTCATGAAGGAGCAGGGATCGTTGTCAAAGTCGGCGAAGAGGTGTCATCCGTTAAAGTAGGGGATCATGTCATTCCTTTGTATACACCTGAATGTGGCAAATGCGAATTTTGTTTGTCAGGAAAAACTAATTTATGCTCTGCTGTCCGTGAAACGCAAGGAAAAGGTCTGATGCCAGATGGTACGACTCGTTTTTCTTACAAAGGCGAACCAGTTTATCACTATATGGGTACGAGTACATTTAGTGAGTATACCGTCGTCAATGAAATCAATCTGGTAAAAATCACAGAAGATGCACCACTCGATACAGTGCCATTATTAGGGTGTGGCGTCACAACCGGATTAGGTGCTGTAGAAAACACTGCGAAGGTTGAAGAAGGGGCTGTTACAGCTGTTTTTGGTCTAGGAGCGATTGGTTTAGCGGTGATCCAAGGACTGAAAAAAGCCAATGCCAAACGGATCATTGCCATCGATATGAATCCTGAAAAATGGCCGTTAGCGCAAAAAATGGGCGCAACAGACTTCATTGATCCTAAGACACATGATCGTCCGATCCAAGAAGTCATCGTCGAAATGACGCAAGGCGGCGTGGATTATAGTTTTGAGTGTATCGGAAATGTGGAAGTCATGCGTGCCGCACTTGAAGCCTGTCATAAAGGTTGGGGCGAAAGTATCATTATCGGTGTGGCGGGCGCTGGAAAAGAAATCCACACGCGTCCATTCCAACTGGTAACTGGTCGTGTTTGGCGTGGTTCTGCTTTTGGTGGAGTCAAAGGACGAAGCCAATTACCAGCTATGGTGGAAGAGTACTTGAACGGGGAGATCGATTTAGATTCATTCATCACCCATCGTTTAGATTTCACACAAATCAATGAATCACTTGAGCTATTGCATCGTGGAGAATCGATTCGAACGATGCTCACTTATGGAGGTGACACAGATGGAACTACAGAAAATTGAGGCACATCGGTCATTTGGCGGACAGCAAATCAAATACCGTCATGTGTCAAAAACACTACATTGTGAGATGACATTTAGTGTGTATGTACCAGAAACGACTGATGAAAATCAAAAAATCCCACTTATTTGGTGGTTAGCAGGTTTAACAAGTACAGATGATAACTTCAGTATCAAAGGTGGGTTCCAACGATATGCTGCCGAACAACAGATTGCATTCGTCATGCCGGACACATCACCACGAGGAGATGCTGCTGACAGTGAGGATTGGGATCTCGGTCAAGGAGCGGGTTTTTACTTGAATGCGACACAAGAACCGTGGAAAAAAGACTTCTAAATGTACGACTATCTTACAAAAGAGCTGTCCGAGATCATCTACTCTTTAATCCCAAACCTTTCTGGGAAAGAAAGTATCATGGGGCATTCGATGGGCGGGCATGGTTCGTTGGTGATCGGTCTAAAAAATCCAGCACGCTTTACTTCAATCTCTGCTTTTGCGCCAATCTCAAACCCTTCAAACGTACCATGGGGACAAAAAGCATTTACTGCGTATCTTGGTACTGACCGAGCGACATGGCGGGAATGGGATGCAACGGAATTGATCAAAAATGAAAGAGTTAGTTATCCACCGATCTTGATCACACAAGGAACAGCTGATCCATTTTATGAAGTACAACTCAACGAAGACGCATTTTTAACGGCGGCAGAATCAGCGAAACATGAAGTTATGTATCAAAAAGAAGATGGTTATGATCATAGCTATTTCACCATTGCTACGTTTGTGGAACAACATATCGCTTTTCATGCAAGTTATTTGAAACAGTAAAGAGCTCATTGTAAGAGAAAAAATACCCGTTAGGTGAACGAGCAACTAACTGAAAAATCAGAAGAAGACAGAAAGATGCAACTATAAGCAATAAGCAGTGAAACGCGAAATTTTATTGGAGAGATACCTATTTAGTTTGATCATATCGTGTACCAAACCACGAAAGCCAATCAGCAAAAGTAGTTTTGCCGGATAAAAAACTAGTTTCAATTGTTTCTATGGATGTAATTCTGTGATTCAAAATTAAAAAATAAAATTAACAGGTTTACTTTTTAGAATAGATGTGTTAACTTAATTAAAGTTTCGGAGGATCCAAAGGGATTAGATAAGAATATTCTTATCTAATCCCTTTTTGTGTTCTTACATTAAAAATATTAGGAGGCTTATATGAAAAATCTATTCAAATATTTAACGATCACTTTGGGGCTATTACTACTTTCAATTAGTATAAATATGTTTTTTGGCCCACATTACATTGCTGCTGGAGGGACAAGCGGTCTAGGAATTTTACTTGAATACCTTATTCAAGTGGATCGTTCACTTATAGTACTTGCTTTAAATTCACTTATGTTGCTATTAGCAATCATTTATTTAGGAAAAAAATTATTTATAAAAGTTTTATATGGTAGTTTAGTTCTACCGTTATTATTAACCTATGTACCTAAAATAATGTTTACTGAAAATAAAATTGCATCGATCGTTTTGGGTAGTTTGATTTTTTCTATAGGGATGTCCATTGTTTATTCACAAAATTCTTCTAGTGGAGGAACTTCGATTCCACCAATCATTTTAAAAAAATATTTTAATATAAAACTCTCTACAGGCTTATTTTTCATAGATGGGATAGTCATACTACTGAACTGGAGTATTTTTGGTTTCGATCAATTTTTACTTGCGTTGTCCTCGAATATTCTAGTTTTCCTAGTGATGAATCTATTCTCTAAGATTTCCTATAAATCGATTGAGAATAGACAAACTTCTTAGAGATAGATATTTTGGTTATTATTGGGGCTTAGGGGACGCTGTGCAGTTCTTTGACAACTTTTAATTAGTACTGAAAACGTAAGGTAATCAACATCCGTTTCGGTGAAATGGTATGCGAGCTGTTTGAAACAGTGAGTAGCTGAAATGTAGCTGGACACCATTCGGTTAGATGAACGTGGGAAAATAGCAATCCAACAACTCGCATATAAAGTGATTGGATTGCCTAGTTGAGTTATCTTTTATTCGAATGTTTGACCGTTTACTGTTTCAGAAACTGCTTTTGAATCGTTTCTATTGAGTCCCCGAAGCGTTCAGCGATTTCTGAAAGGCTCAATCCTTGCGCATAGAGACGATCGAAGACACTCTGGATGCTTTCTGAAACTTCAACAATATGTTTGTCATAATCATAAAAACGAAAAACTTTTTGCCCCCAGTCATATTCCAACGCATCATGGATCACTTCGATTCCTGGATCAGAAGTGATTTTTTTCACCCAATCCTCTAAGTTTTCTACTTCAAAGTATAATTGGAAATTGTTTGGTTGAGATGTTACTTTCAGATGCCTACCAGTAGCTCTTTCTGCTTGATCGCCAGCAACGATTTTAATATAGGCATCTTTATCATACAGCGTAAAGCCGTCTTCAAATTCGATCATGTCTTCCACTGCACTAATCACTTCTAGACCTAAAACATTTTCATAGAAATCTCTGGATCGCTTGATATCAGCAGTCGTAAGTAAGAACCCTTGCCATTTGATTGTATTCATAAGTTCATCTCCCTTCACTTGATAGACACACTATAGCATGAGGATTTTGGACTGTATTGTAAAAACACGACATCTCACTTCGCTCACGATGTACCATTTAATCAAAAGGTTGTGCTTTGATCTCTTTACAAAGCTGGACAAATTCGAGTGGTGTGAAGCCGATATGTTTTTTGAAATCTTTGATCAAATGAGATTGATCGTAGTAATGCAAATCAAGTAAATCTTTTTCAGTCGTGTGAGCGTTGGTCAGTATTTTTAAGCAGTACTGGAAACGTAAGGTGATCAACATCAGTTTCGGTGAAATACCATAATGCTTCATAAATAGCCGTTGACATTGCCGAAGCCCGACACCTAGCTCTTTGCATAAATGTTCAGTCGTAGAAGCAGGGATTTGGCTGAAACGGTCAATCAACTTGACGAACCGGTTTGGGGTATGCCCCTCAACTAATTGATGGAGGTAATCGATAAAATACTTTTTTTGTTGAGCATAGGATAAAGAGAAGAAATAATCGAGATTGAAAGGAATGTCAATCTCACTGATAGAAAGAAAAGAATCCATTACCTCAGTTGTTGGTCGTCCAGTGAGTTGCTCAAACGCGCCAGGTTTCAATGTAGCTGACAAGTAAGATTCAGACGTATGGCTATAAAAATCATATTCTGTTTTACTAACACCTGAAAATTCAATCGATTGATTTTTGAAATCGATGAAAAGATCGACGCATCCGTCTGGAATGATCAAATCATTCACCTCATAAGGTTCTTGAGTCAATGGCTGATGCTCCCATAGGCAAATCACAAAGTCTTGTAATGAGGGGATCGTAGTTGCTGTATATTTAAAATATTTCTGGTAGATCGGGTTTACGATGTAAGGTACTTGGATTGGAGAATACATAGCTCACCTACTTGTTTATGATTGGGTCTTTTTATCAATTATAGCATGCCATGTGAATGTCCTAGTGGTGCAACTGGAACATTCAACAGTTTCTGTAAAAGTATAAAAAATATTGACACTATTTTTTTATGTGCTATGATATGTCTATAAATAGATAACGGTTACAGATGTGCTGTGACCATGAGGCGTGTTACTGTGAGAAGGCAAACCTCATACTTTACCAAAGGGTGGAGTATGAGGTTTTTTAGTGTCTAAAATGGAGGGTAAAATGAAAATCAAAAAATTTCTAAATAATAATGTCGTATTACTGAAAAAAGGCAGTAATGAGATCATCGGGTTTTCATCAGGCATCAGCTTCAAGAAAAAAGTAGGAGATGATGTGGAGGAAGAGGACTTTGAAAAGATCTTTGTATTAGATACACATGCAATGTTGGAACATTTCAGCTATCAGTTAAGTAAATGTGATCCAAAATACGTTCAATTAGTTACGCAGATCGTAGAATATGCCAAACAAAATTATCACTTAGGGATCAATGATTATATTTATCTGACGTTACTCGATCATATTGATTTCACGATTCATCGGTTGAAAGAAAATATGACATTTAAAAGTCCATTGCAATATGAAGTCCGCCGATTTTATCCAGATGAATATGCTATCGGAGTGTATGCAGTCCAGTTATTGGAACGTGAACTTAAACTAGCGATTCCTACGGAAGAAGCGATTTCAATTGCGCTACATTTTGTGAATATCCAATCGAAAAAACGAGATATGACTGTGACGAACAAAATCACTAAATTTATTGAAGATGTTCTAACGATCGTTCGTTATGAATATAAACAAAAGTTTGATGAAAATAGTTTTCACTTTTCTCGTTTTGTCACGCATTTACATTATTTTGCACAGAATGTCATTAATCATACGATGCCAAGTTATGAACAAACGGATCTATATCAGCAAGTAGAAAAAATGTATCCTCAAGCATTTCACTGTGTACAAAAAATCAAAATTTATATTGAGAATACGTATGGTATCACAATTTCTGAAAACGAAGAAATTTATCTAACCTTGCATATTCAAAAATTAACGGAGCAAATCGAAAAGGAGTAAACAGATGGATTATAAACAATTAGCTTCTGATATCTATCAGAAAGTCGGCGGAGCTGAAAATATACAACATGTGACACATTGTGCGACTAGATTACGTTTTACATTAGCGGATGAGAAAAAAGCAGATAGTCAAGGGATCAAACAATTGAAAGGCGTCACAGGATTGGTTGAAGGAAATGGACAATTTCAAGTAATCATCGGACCGGATGTTTCTAGTGTCTATGCACAATTGCCAGGGACAGGAGCAGCGACTGCGACCGAGAAGAAAGAGCAATCAGTCATTTCTCGTTTATTAGACTTCATTGCGGGCTGTTTTACACCGATGATTGCAATTATCGCAGCTGGTGGAATGTTGCAAGTCCTACTATCTTTATTGCAACTTTCCGGTTTATTGGCAGAAACAGATAATACTTATCTTGTGTTATACCAAGTTTCCCAAGCTGCTTTCTTTTTCATTCCAGTATTTTTAGGGAACTCAGTAGCTAAACGCTTGAATATTGATCCTTTTTTAGGTAGCTACATCGGAGCGATCTTTATTATGCCAGGGCTTACTGAACTTATTAGTCAAGAAGGTGGGGTTTCATTACTTGGCTTTGCCGTGCCCAATGTTAGTTACAATGCTTCCGTACTGCCTGTATTGTTAAGTGTTTGGTTGATGTCTTATGTGTATAAATTTGTTGATAAGATTTTACCTAAGAGTGTCAAATTTATTTTACGTCCACTACTTTCTGTGATTGTCATTACACCATTTGCGTTGTTACTTTTAGGACCGTTAGGCGTGATGGTAGGGAATTATGTAGCAGAATTTCTGAACTACTTGACGAACAACTTTGGTCCACTAGCTGTATTGTTTATGGGAGCATTCGCTCAGTTGCTTGTGATGACAGGGATGCACACGACGTTAACACCAATCTTATTAACATCTTTGGCAACTTTTGGCTATGACAATCTTATCGTGCCGGGCATGCTCTTAGGTCTAGCTGCTGAAGCGGCGATTTGTTTAGCAGCCGGCATAAAAGCCAAGAATACTGAATTTAAACAATTAAGTTACTCTTCTGCAATCACAGCTCTAATGGGTGTTTCAGAACCAGCATTGTATGGTGTTACTTTACCGTTGAAAAAGCCAATTATCGGGATGATCCTAGGCGGTGCAGTCGGTGGGCTATACTTTGGCTTGATGAATATCAATACTCCAGTAGTTATCGCCTCATTCGTAGCCTTACCTTCTTATAGTAGTGTATTGCATGCGACGATTGGTTCATTGATTACCTTTGCGATTGCCTTTGCTTATACATGGATCATGGTCAAGGAGGAAGATTTTCCATATGAAACAGTAACCGTTGATCAGATAAAAGAATCGGAAGAAAAAGTAGACACACCGCTTAAATCAGCAGTTGAAACGAAGATCATGGCCCCGTTATCAGGTAAAGTGATCCCTCTAAACGAAACGAATGACCAAGCATTTGCTTCATTTGCGCTAGGCAAAGGTCTGGCTATTAAACCAAATAATGATAAAGTAGTTGCTCCTTTTTCTGGAAAAGTTTCCGCAGTCTTTGGTGGCAACCATGCAATTGGATTAACGAGTGATGAGGGAATCGAACTATTGATCCATATCGGTATCGATACAGTAAATATGCAAGGAGAATCCTTTGTTCGGGAAGTTAATGAAGGAGAGCGCATCGAACTTGGACAAGTGTTGTTACGTTTTGACTCAGAGAAAATCCAAGCAGCTGGATACGATGATACTGTGATGATCACTGTTACAAATACCACTGACTATTTAGATGTTGTTCCTGCAACTATACATCAAGAAATTCAGGAAAAAGAACAATTTTTAGCAGTATTTTAAGAAAGGAATGAAGGAAATGAGTTTTCCAAAAAATTTTTTATGGGGCGGCGCTTCCGCTGCCAATCAGTATGAAGGTGGCTATCAAGACGGAGGAAAAGGCTTAGCCTGTGCAGACTTGATTAGTGGAGGCACCCATACGACTTCACGTCAGATCACTTCAGAAATCAAAGAAGATTTACTTTATCCCAGTCATGAAGCAACTGATTTTTATCATCATTACAAAGAAGATATTGCATTATTTGCAGAAGCAGGATTTAAAGCATTTCGCTTATCAATCAACTGGACGCGGATTTTTCCAAAGGGCATGGATCAAGAACCAAATGAAGAAGGACTCGCTTTTTACGATCAAGTATTTGATGAATGTCAAAAATATGGAATTGAACCCGTTGTCACGATTGCGCACTTTGATGTTCCTGCGTATTTAAGTAAGCATTATAACGGATGGGCAAGTCGTGAAGTTATTGACTTTTATGCCATTTATGCAGAGACGATCTTTGAAAGATATCAAAACAAAGTGAAATACTGGATCACTTTCAATGAAATCAACACAGCAACATTAACGATCGGGAACTTTTTATCTTTAGGTTTACAAGTAGGAGAAACAGCATTCATTGAACAGCCAGATGATCCCGAAGCACGTTATCAAGCATTGCATCACCAGTTTGTTGCAAGTGCGAAGGTTGTCAGTTTGGCACGAGAAAAGTATCCCCATTTTCATATGGGCTGCATGATTTCATATATGCCAAGATATCCTTATACTTGTCATCCAAATGATGTATTATTGGCGAAACAAGAAGAAAACATGCATTCAAAATTCTGTGGGGATGTTCAGGTTACAGGAAAATACCCATACTATGCCAAAAGCTATTTTGAACAACAAGGGATCAATATCAACTGTACAAAAGAAGACGAGGCGATTTTGGCAAAGGGCACTGTTGATTATTATACATTCAGCTATTACTTGACCTTGTGCGTATCAGCCGATGATAATGTAGAAAAAAATGGTCACAGTATGATTGGCGGATCAGGAGTGAACAATCCATATTTGGAACAAACAGAATGGAATGCCATGATCGATCCGGTTGGTTTGCGTATTACGCTAAATGATATTTATGATCGCTACCAAATTCCAATGATGATCGTGGAGAATGGTATCGGAGTATCTGAAGATCTGACCGCAGATGGGAAAGTCCATGATTCTTACCGCATCGATTATCTACAAAAACATATCGCTGAAATGGAAAAAGCGTTGGCAGATGGCGTAGACTTGATTGGTTACACAATTTGGAGTGCAGTGGATATCGTCAGTGCATCCACAGGAGAAATGAAAAAACGTTATGGCTTGATCTTCGTCGATAAATACGATGACGGCACAGGAACTTTAGCTCGTTATAAGAAAGACAGCTTTTATTGGTATAAGAAGTTGATTGCAACGAACGGGGCGAGTTTGTTGGAAGTGTAAATGTAGATGAAGGAGAGAGCAGTTTTGCAATTAAGAGGCTTAGCAGAAAAAACTATTAGTCTTTGGTACATGTTAACCTAAATTAGAATTGACACTTTTCTTTTTAAATGACAAACCTTACCTATAAGATAGTGGTGAGATAGATAGTAAAAACCTAGGATCGATACCGGAGTTTTCTTTGGTACCTGTCCTAGGTTTTTGTCTCTTCTAACTAATGAAAATCTTACACATTTAATATTTTGATTTCCCGTCTTCTATTCAGTAGATAAGTGAGTAGTAAAGTGAACAAGATAGTCGCTGTTAATGTGAGTAGCACTGGCGAAAGAGAATACTCACCGTACTGATATCCAATCATTTTTTGTAGCATATCAAGGGTGTTTGTTTGGAAAGCGGAACTACTTGATTGCATAAATGTACTTATTGGAATAGGAAGTAGGAGCAATACAAGAAGTACGATAAATTTTATTGATCGGCTTAAACGACTATTTAAAGAGGATAAGAAAAGCCCGATTGAGCCAGGAAGAATCAATAGAAGTGAAAAAAAGAACCAATCAATTAAAAAATCACCTCGTGAATAAAGACTAAATAAGAAAACATCCCATTTGAGTTGTACAATCAA
This sequence comes from Enterococcus sp. DIV2371, assembly GCF_050498525.1. Classification (NCBI taxonomy): domain Bacteria; kingdom Bacillati; phylum Bacillota; class Bacilli; order Lactobacillales; family Enterococcaceae; genus Enterococcus; species Enterococcus sp. DIV2371. The sequence continues at coordinate 627,732 of NZ_JBIPAJ010000001.1, forward strand.
ATTCGAGTTCAATAACATGATAAGTAGGAGCATGATCAATGAAAAAACAACTGCGAGAATCACATTTGTCAGTATATGGGTGAATAAAATATGAACGCGGGATACACCGTTTTGGATAAATAGCTTAAAATCTGAATTCATACCAATATAAGACAAGAAGAACATGTAGATCATACATTCAATGATTCCGTCTGAATGGACCATACGAGAAAAATCACTGAGTAAGAAAATACCTATCAGCGGGAGGATGATCCCCAATAAGATGAATAGTGCTAAGAATGCAGACAAAGATAAGAATTGATGTTTTAACCGATAAAGAAATGCTGCACGAAACTTCATTCAATCAGTCCTCCTTTCCACTAGTAAGTTGAATAAAGTATTCTTGTAAGTTCGAAGTCAAGATAGAAAGACCTTCTATTTTTTCTTCAGGTAACGGACCATAAACATACGCAGTAAGAGAACCGCCTAGTGATTTTTGACCAAGAACATCTAAGGGGGTAATGTATGGTTCAACTATTTCTTTTGGTCCGGAGACTGTTCGAGCGTTTTGCAGGATTGTTTCGACGGAAGCTGCTTGGAGCAATTTTCCTTCGTGTAAGACAATAACCTCTTCTAATAAAGTAGCAATTTCTTCAATCAAATGAGTTGAAATCACGAACGTGCATAATCGTTGTTGATAAACTTCGATCAAATAGGAATAAAATAAGTCGCGATGTGTGGCATCCAGACCTAAAACGGGTTCATCGAGAAAAATATATTCACAAGGAACGGATAGGGCGATGATCAATTTTGTGATCGTGCGGTAACCTGTTGATAGCTTCTTGAATCTCTGATCGGCTTTTAAACCGAATTTATGTAGCATTTCTTTAGCAAGCGCCCAATCAAATGTCCCATAAAAGCGCTCAGTGATTTTAAATAGTTCTTTTATTTTAAAAAAAGAGGGGAATAGATTATCTTCGCTCATCAAGTATAGATGATTTAACGAAGCTTCACTCTCCGAGATAGATGTACCATCTAATAGGATTTCTCCTGATGTAGCGAAACTCCGATTATTGATAATGTTCAATAGTGTGCTTTTTCCAGCACCATTTCTTCCTAATAAACCATAGATTTTTCCTTGTTCAAATTGAATGGAAACATTATCTAGAACGCTTTCATTTTGCTGGTTTTTACTTATGGATTTGACAACTAAGCTCATTCATCATACCCTCTTTCAATTAACTCTTTTAGTTGTTCAGCACTAATACCGATTTTTTTTGCTTCTATAATCAAATCCGAAACTTCTTTATTTAAAAATTCTTCTTTTCGCTGTTGACGAATTTTTTCTTGTGCACCAGGCAAAACAAACATACCTAGACCACGTTTCTTTTCAATCAAATGTTCAGCTACTAATAAGTTCATACCTTTTAGAACAGTTGCTGGGTTTAGGTGATAAACTTTGGCGATTTCTGTAGTTGAAGGAATCTGTGTGCCTTCTGGATAAGAGTTGTTAAGTATTCCCTCAGAAATTTGATTGGCAACTTGTTGAAATAACGGTTTGTCTCCTGAAAAATCAAATTGCATGTTTACACCTCACTACACCTGTTAACTACTTATTCAATTAACTATACAGGCTTGTGCTTACTCTGTCAATTTAGGTTATAAGTGGAAGTGGAAAAATAATTACCACTGTTAAACCCTTTGATTAACCATTTTAACGATGTGAAAATCTGCTAAATAGAGAACTATTTTTTATCTATATATATAGTAGAAAAAATATCAGAACTTCTCATGAGTAATGTAGAAGTTCTGATATTTTTTTATGGTTTACTCGATAAACCGATGGAAAGACGGAAGAGTGATTCCAAAATTTTACTACATCACCAAAGTTTGACTTAATGATTTTCTCTCGCAAATTTATTTGAACCTTCTGTTTATAGAAAGAAATCGAGGAGTGAGGATACTTGATTCTATGTAACTTTCGATCAGTTTGGCTAGATTCTTAAAATGAGTAGTCGATAGGTTAGAAAGGAAGAGAGAATATGATGTTAGCAAGTTTCAAAAGTATTGATTTCTTTCACTCAAAAGAAGCATGGTCGAATAGAGGTGGTATTTCTGAAAACAAATATGCAACAATTATGCAACAATGACGGGTATCTATGGCTGTCTTTGATCGGTATGATCGGTGATTAAAAAGGTGTTCATTCTCTTTTGTTCAATCATATTTAGCCATAAAACGGATGATCAAGAAAACTTGATTTACAAGGAACAAAAATCGGCAACCGATTTTATAATGTGAAGCTAACCAATTAACAAGGTTCTGATTTTTTTACCTAAGTTAAATGTACTGAGTATTTTGTCAGCAATAAATCAATCAAAAAAAGATAAAAGTCTTCATAAATCCTAAAAAAATCAAATGATCAGTAAGATGTTTTTTCGCATGGCGAATCCATTTTATTAAGAGAGTATTCTCTATAACCGATGGAACTTTTTAAGACATTTCCCGCTAGATGTAAAGAAGATTCACTAGTTGAGATTATTCGGCAGTGTACCTTTGCTCGATCAGACCGTCACTCCATTCTGGATAAAAATCGGCTTGAGTAATTTTGTTGCTACCAAATCCTGTACTTATTACTTGAACTACTACAGTCTTTACTCGATCCAACTTTCCATTTGTTCTCCAAGGTGAACCTTACAACTTTTTGTTCGAGATATTATATTCATTGGTGCCCCTCCTAGTATTTTATTGTCGTGATTAGTTAACTGCTCATGTAACTAACTATATAAGTAAAATCCTTTTGTGTCAACTAAAAAAAGAATACTGTTGCTGATTTGTGTTGTTAAAACATTATATGATTCCTGAATTTATTGATACTACTAGCTTGTTTATGATATATTACGTGTTATTTTATTAACGATTCGCTGTGTCTTTAAAAAAATGCAGTTTTTTTATTGAAGTTTTTTAGAGAGGCTGAATGATTTGGAATAAATAGTTGATCGTTCTTTCTAGAAAAGGGATTTTTTATTTTATCATCAATTTGTTTCTATAGATATCAAGAAAAAATCGTTTTTGTTTATTTGTTATTTTAATCCAAACATTCCCCATGATTTTATTAGGTGGCAATAATTTATAAATGGCTCGCAGTCCAAGAAAATTTCAGATAAAGGAAAAAATTATAAATTGATTAGAATTTGATTAGTGTTATACTTTAGCTATGATATTCACATTTAAATAATTTTTGATAATTAAAAAAATACAACGATTTCCCGATTATCCGCTGTTTTAAAAGATTTTTTATAAGGTTTTTCCAAAAAAATATAGATTGAGGTGAATTTAATGTGGCGAATAAGATTGGTGAATATGTTATCTATTATAGTTTTATTAGGAGGCGTAGCTGTTTTTCCCACTTCAGCACAATTGATGTCTAATAACATATATGAAGAAGATAGATACTTGGATGGAAATGAAATTTCGTTATTTGATATTGGAGAGACAATCGATTCAATGGATATTCCGAAAGTTCTGGAAGAGGATAAGAAACTACAAGTAGAAGATGATCCTCTATGGATAGATGAAACTTTAGATACAGAAGAATATATCGAATTACCAGGGCTAGAACAAGATCAAGAAGAACAAAAACAAGTGGAAGAAAAGGAACAACAGGAGAATGGTACACAACTGGATGACGAACCAACCAAAATAGAAAGCGGTTTAATGACAGAAGTGATATTTGAGGAAGTACAGGATGAAGGGATTGCTCGAGTGTTAACACCAGAAGCAAGGACTTTATTTTCCGGACAGCTGGGTTCCATTCCTTGGGTGGTTGATAGTAAAGGGACGCTGATCCTTGGATCTGGTGTTTTCGATGAGGCGAACAATATCGGCGGACGATATGCAGCGACAGATTATTTCAATCATCCCATGTATAGCCATGCGATTACACGCGTGCAATTAACTGGACCAATCGTATTGCGTGGTAGAAACGGCAGTTTGAATATGAACGGTGATATACGCAGAGGTTTTTTTACCGACTTGACCAATGTGACAGAAATTGAAGGAATCGAGTTTTTAGATACCAGTGAATTAAGTGAAATGGCATACATGTTTGCGAACATGTCAGCATTGACCAGCTTAGATGTATCTAGTCTAGATACGAGAAATGTATGGACTATGCATGGGATGTTCGAAAATATGAGTAGTGTAACAGAATTAGATGTCTCTAGTTTTGATACAAGTAACTTATTGTACATGGCACGTATGTTTAGAGGAACAATAAATTTAACGAAATTAGATATGTCTGGTCTGGATACAAGTAATGTAACAGACATGAGATTAATGTTCGCAGATGTGAGTAGTATAGCAGAATTAGATGTGTCTGGATTTGATACAAGTAATGTAACAGATATGGCAGGTATGTTTAGAGGAACAATAAATTTAACGAAATTAGACATGTCTGGTCTGGATACAAGTAATGTAACAGACATGAGATCAATGTTCGCAGATGTGAGAAGTATAACAGAATTAGATGTGTCTGGTTTTGATACCAGTAAAGTAACAGATATGGCAGGTATGTTTCATAGTATGCGCAGTATAACAGAATTAGATGTGTCTGGTTTTGATACCAGTAAAGTAACAGACATGTCATTTATGTTTAACTATGCGAGCAGTGTAACAGAATTAGATGTGTCCGATTTCGATACTAGCAGTGTAACAGATATGCAATTAATGTTTCGAAATGCGAACAATGTAACAGAGCTAAATGTGTCCGGTTTCGACACTAGTAGTGTAGTAAACATGAACCACATGTTTCTTAATGTGAGAAGTATAACAGAATTAGATGTCTCTCACTTTGATACAAGTGAGGTGAGGAATATGTTCGGCATGTTTGACGGTATCATTAGTGTAACGAAATTAGATGTATCCGGCTTCAATACTAGAAATGTCACAAATATGTCCTTTATGTTTATGGAAATGAGCGCTTTGACTGAACTAGATCTTTCTAATTTTGATACACGTAATGTGACAAGTATGGAAGGAATGTTTCGAAATGTGAGCAGTGTAAAGGAATTAGATGTGTCCGGCTTCGATACCAGTAATATAGTAACTATGTCCCGTATGTTTGAGAATGTGAGAAATGTAATAGAGCTAGATGTGTCTGGCTTTGATACTAGAAATGTCACAAGCATGCAAATGATGTTTGGCGGTATGAGTAGTGTAACGGAATTAGATGTGTCCGGCTTCGATACTAGAAATGTCACAAATATGTCCTTTATGTTCCAAAATGTGAGTAGTGTACAAGAATTAAATATGTCCGGCTTCGATACCAGGAATGTCACAGATATGATGGTTATGTTTCATAACGCGAATAGTATAACGAAATTAAATATGTCCGGCTTCGATACTAGGAATGTCACAGATACATCCTTCATGTTTATGGGGATGAGCAGCTTAACAGAACTAGATCTCTCTAATTTTGATACACGTAACGCAACAAATATGCAAGCAATGTTTATTGGTGTTCCGCTTGAACAATTAACTTTAGGTAGCCAGTTTATCTTTCATTTAGCTAATGGAAGCCCTGGACTTCTTCCGTTAAGTGGTTCAGCCACGCATCATCCTAATTGGCAAAATGTCGGAGAAGGAACTGTGGATGAACCAAAAGGAAGTTTTATATTTACTAGCGCTCAATTGATGGCAAACTATGATGGAGCGACAATGGCAGATACGTGGGTTTGGCAGCCTCGAATTTTCGCAAACCTGACCATTGACATTGAAGGTCATGGAACAGTCTTGCCTGATATACCAACAAGTGTTGAACGTGGAGAAATGATTGATATCCGCGCGACACCCGAAATAGGATGGCGTTTTTCTCATTGGTGCATCGAAAGCGGAGATGGGACGATTGCAGATCCCGATCAATCAACCACTACTTTTACGATGGGAGAAGAAGATGCAAAATTGGTGGCTGTTTTTGAAGAATTAAATCCATTGATCACCGTAAGAATCCCAACATCGGCAGTCTTCAATACGACCTCAGAATCGCATCATAGGAACATCGTTGCGCCTGATTATGCAATCGAAAATAAGTCACCTTTTGCAGTTTCTGTTGATGTGGTAGCACCTACGGAATTGACGAACATGGAAATCATTGAAGAATTGAATGTGGCTACTGATGGGAAAGAAAACTTATTGATCAATAAAGGGAATATCCATCATATAGATCCTTTCCGTTTATTTGACTTAGAAACTGAAGAAGCTAAGGTCTTCACGTTTACAGGAACAGCAGAAGAATTATCGGAAGAGGAAAGTCAAATAACACCTACCTTCAACATGGTTTTACGTTTTGTACCAAACCTGTAACAACAGTATTTATAAAGAAATCGCACAATAATCTTATCGGGGAAATGGAGAAAGACATATGGGGAAAAAACATCAAAAAAAGTGGATAGTATTGGGATTGCTTCTTTTGATTATTGGTGGCATCGTTTTATATTTCAATAATCAAGAAAACGAACCTGTGCCAATTGTCAGTGCAGATTTGTTGCCAGGCTTAAGAGATGCAAGTGACATTGAAATTGCAAAAAGAGCGCAAGAGATTGCAGATGCCAACTATTTTACTTTGCAAATCGCACCTTTTGCTGTTTTTGAAAATGGAGAATCAGAAGGATCGATCGAAATTGTCAATCCTGGAACCAATGTCTACCCAATCGCGGTAGATCTCACATTGGCGGAAACAGGAGAAGTCATTTACTCTTCAGGCGCTATCTACCCAAATCAGCAAATTGTTGGTGCCAAACTAGATAAATCACTGGAAAAAGGGGAGTATCAAGGGATTGCACGTATCAATATCTACGATCCAGAGACGAATGAACGTCAAGGAATAACAGAAGCAGAGATTTCTATCACTATCCAAAATTAAACACTGCGAATGCTTATCGAAAGAAAGGAGGAATTTAATGCGTAAAGTAAAACAATTTTTATTGATTGTAGGTGTTATCTTTTTAACAAGTTCTAGCTATTTTGTACATGCTTCAGAAAATCGATCATTCTTCAAGCGCGTGGAAGGGCAAGTCGGAAGTGTCCAGACACTACCAGAATCAGGGTCGGAAACAAGTGTTGGGCCAGAGGCAGATAATGGAATAAATGGAAATAACAGCAATGTTTTGGTCGTAGATACATCTAGATTACCGAATCGAACACAGAATAATCCAAGCTTACTCGCAAATTTGCCGAAAACAGGCAGTGAAGGTAATTTATGGGTTCAGTTAACTGGTATTCTTTTGGTTTTACTAAGTATCAAATTCCTTTTTTTGAAGAAAGAGACGCAGAGATAAAGCCGTTTTGAACAGTTAGAAAGAAAATGATTATCTATATATTAAAACAAAAGGATTCAAATTCAGAACAATGAACTTGAAATGATCGTACGTATCATCTAGCAGCTTCTACCAATTTTTTGACAATGTTTGCTATCTACTCAGAAGAGTTCTAACAAACTAAGTAAAATAGCCGCCTAAAATGTCTTGTTTTTTCAACGCATCACCTATTTGATCAATATCCTAAGACTGTACCCATCATAAATACCACAGCTTAGTGTCTGTTGGTCAAGATAAAATTACTTTGCTTAGACGGATAAAGAATTCTAATGGTTAGGAAAAAAACTGCATAAATGGGTAGTAGCTGTTACATGATGCGAACGATGATTTCTTGTTTGCAAATAAAACAATGGAATATGGAGGAGAAAATAAAATGAAGAAATATACTAAATTATTCAGTACAGTTGCAATGATGGGCACATTATTAGGAGCAGGGGCTATGTCTGTTGCAGCCACGACATTCAATGGTCAACCAACTGGAGAAGTACCAGTTACAGGAAGAGTTGGTTTAGATAATACTGTAGATCCTGGTGTCAATCCGCCGACAAATCCAGATGAAATGATCAACGTAACAGTGCCAACATCGGCTGTCTTCTTTACAACCGGAGCATCTAGGCATACCGAAATTGAATCTCCAAACTATACTGTGACAAACAATTCAGCTTGGGATGTAAATATCAATGTGACTGAACTAGCAAATCCTGTAGAGTTCCGAAGTTTAGATTCCTTAGCATTATCAGTAGATGTAGGGGGAGAATCTAGCATGGTGCCAATTGTAGAAACGGGTGCACCATTAAACAACTCTGCTGCATTTATGTCATTAACAAGAAATGCTGCTGTTGGCGGAACAAATCCAGTAGGAAACTTTAATTTTGTGGGAACTGCAATTCCAAATACAAATACGGCAGATGTGATTACACCAACATTTGATATGGTTCTCCAATTCCAAGCGGTTGTACCAAGTCCGTAAGGCAAAACAGTAAATAACCATCACCCACACTAAAATCAACTAGGGGAGTTGCTTTTAGACAGATAGATAAAAAATAGAATAAATCTAACCTTATGTAAATCATGAAGACATGAGTTAGCAAGTAGGATGCAATTGTTTGAACAACAGCATCCTACTTTTTACATATAATAATGATTTTTTGAAATGTTTTAAAATAAGCAGGCTTTGTATCACTTGTCCTTTTTTTATTTTTAAAATAAGACTAACAAATTCTATTTTTATAAAGTATCTGTGTTCTAATAGTGTTTTTTCTTAATCAAAATGAAAACAGTTATTAGCATCAGAAATAGATTAACAGTAACAAGTGTCCCAACTCCATTGATAAAAGTTATATTTACTGATTTTAATGGTTCAAATCCTGTTCCACCTAAAATTACTTGTTGAAAATCAACATAAGATGTTGGGAAATATTGTATTAAATTATTTTGATTTGTTCCTTCCGGTGAAATATTGTAATTTGTAACTAAAAGAAACAGCAAAACACCACCCACATTAACCAAATAATTACCCGTGAATATAGATAAAAAGAAACTAATTAAAACCAAAAGTAAAATCCACAAAATAATAAAAATGATATTTTGATAGAAAAAGGTGGATATGGGTAATATAGTTACATCATTATTAATGATAGTTGCGATTGGATAATCAAAGTTACCTATACCATTTTTTATAGCAACAATCAAAGAGACCATTACTAAAGGTAAGAGAACACTCAATAAAGAAAATAGAAAATAAGAAAAAAGACGTGCCATATTTTTAGAAACTGGTTTTTTAGGCAGTATATTAATTAAAGCAATGTATTGTTTTCTTTTCTCATACGAAGTGATTGTTGCAATAAGGATGGCAGAAATTGAGAGATATAAGATACTGGGGATTGCACCAGAAAAAATAAGTTCGTAATAATTTGCTAAAGGAAGTATCTTAGTACTTTCTAAGGAAACAAGCGGATAACGATTTTTATGTAAATATTCTAATTTAGAAACGACTTTTTTTTGTTCAATAATAGGTATTCCAACTAATTTGCCGGATAACATATCTTCCAAGTTCTTTTTTTCAAAAGTATATTTGCTTTCGACAATCTTGTTTGAGTCTTGTGACTGTAACGCTGAGATTACTGCTTCCATATTTTTGTTCGCGATTTTTAGATCCTCTATAGTTTCGACGGCCGTATCGTCATCTTTTATTGCATCAATAGTCTGCTCATTAGCTAACTGATTTGCTTGTAATTCATCTACCTCACTCCAGGGACTTTCCCTATGAAAAATTAAAGGTATCAACAATAAGAGCGTTAGAATTATAAATGGTAAGTAATTTATCTTATTCTTTATTAGATTTATACATTCAAATTTAAGTACATTCATATTTTATCCTCCATATAATTGTTTGTAGAGTGCCAATATTTCGTTCATATTTTTCGTATCTCTTGCTATTTTTCCGTTTTTTAAAAATAGAACTCTATTACAGATTGCTTGAATATTAGCAATGTCATGAGATGAAAAAAGAATTATTTTCTTTTTATATGCTAAATTTTGAATGATTGTATTAGTAAGTTCTATACTACCAGGATCCAAACCATTTAGAGGTTCATCAAATAATAAAACTGGTGCATCACTAATCAAATATGTTGCTAATAATGCATGCTGTTTCATACCTAGAGACATTTTTTTTATAGGAAGAGTTTGATACTTATGGATTTTTAAAAGACTAATTACTTCATCTATAGCAATTTTGCTCTGCCAATTTTTCTTAATCAATAATAAGTGATCTAAAATAGTTAAATGCTCAAACAAATTATTGGAACTCTCTAAATAGAAAAACGAGCGGTTAAAGTTTAATGAATGAGGTGAAAAGCTATTAATTTCTAGTTTTCTATATGTAACTGGTAATAAGTGTGCTATTCCGTTTAATAAAGTTGTTTTACCTGTACCATTTGGAGCAACTAATGCGACTATTTCGCCATCCATAATTGACAAACCTAGACCATCAATTATTTTTTTTCTCCCTCTTTTTATAGTCATATTCTCAATTAAAACCGACATAAAATCCTCCTTTTCGACTCGCTCCGCTATTCGAGCCATATAGTAGTGAAAACGAGGGCGGATCCTCGTTATAATAGATTCAAAACTCTTCATAAAATAATACGTCCTTTTAACTTATTGTATCAATGTAATAAGAAAGCGCAATTTTTTTATGTCTATATTATGAACGACAGTATAGATTATTAGCTTCTTTGAAAGAAACTGAATAATGGGGTTAATCTTATGCTCGCTTTCCTTAGAATAATGTCTTTTTTTCCATAGATAAGAGAGTAGGACAATAATCAGAAGAAATCTGATACTTGTCCTACTCTCTTATCTATAGTTGCCTAAAAATAATTTTATGTCTAAACTTTAATTATGTTTACACAGTGTTTCTTTAATACATTATGAGCTTTTGTCATTGCTAGATATGCTTCTGCTTGAATGCTTACGATTTTAAAGTATGTTTCATTCATTATGTTTAGCCTAATTTTATTCTTCCTCTAATAAATCCGTCTGTCCCCATTTTTTACAACATGCCATTCATCATCAACATTCTTGCTTACTTTTCTTAAAGTCTGTAACAACATTTCTTTCTCTTCTAAGGATAATCCTGCTAAAGCGGCCTTTTCTGAATATGTTTCTTCTCGTTTCAAGTAATTATAAAGCTCTTCTGCCTTATCTGTTGTATATAGCTTACGAATTTTTTTGTTGTCGGGATCAACTGCTTTTCTTATTAATTTTTCCTTCTCAAGCTTCCCCACTGACTTTGAAACAGTCGTCCGATCTTGTTTGACTAACTCAGCTAAAGAATCATTAATAATACCTGGATTTTCGTAGATCCTCGTTAAGTACAAATATTGGTCTTTATTAAGATGAATATCCTTAAATTCCACATTGCTGATATAAGACAATGCTCGCGAAATCACACCAATTTCTCTTAATATTTCAGACATAGCTATTCCTCCATTGGTAGTAAATAAGTTTCTAAATCAAGCGTCTTAATAATTTTGTCTAGATCAGCAACTTTTACAACCATCGTTTGATCTGGGCGACCAGGCGCAAACACAAGCTTTTCATGTGAAAGCAACGCTTCATCAATTATCACAGGCACTTGTGTCTCATAGCCAAAAGGGGAGACGGCTCCCGGTTTTTGCCCAGTTGTTTCCTCCATCGTTTCAGCGGAGACAACAGAAAGCCTTTTTCCTACAAGTTTACTTAATTTTTTAAAATCACTTCTTTTCGTAGTGAACGTCAAAAAGATATAGTGATTGTCTTGTTTGTTCTTTAAATACAAACTTTTTGTCTCTGTCCCATTGAAACCTTGTTCTGCTTTTACAACCAGTGCATCCTCATTCGTATAAATCGCTCGGTGATGATATAACTCAAAGTCAATATTTGCATGTTTAAATGTTTCCTCTAGATTGATCAAATTTTCTCACTCCATTTAAATTGTTGAATTTTCTATAATTTCATCCAGAGTAAAGGTTCTTTGTTGAAAAGTCAACAAAAATATCACCGGAAATTATAAATGTTTTATCAGGCAATGAAACTAAAGTAGACGCAGTCGCGTTCTATCGTTTTGGAGGCAAGGAGTGTCACTTGAGAACTGCTTGGTGATTTTGGCACTAAATTTGAGGGGATTGAGAAGTAAATGGAAAGAAAAATGCGTATATTAGTAAAAACTAGTCTAAAAAGAATCCTGGAAAAAAGAAACGCACAGTTATGGAGCTGGACGGAAACATTCAGGATTCTCGAGAAATCTAACTAGTGAGAAGGACCAAAAATTTGTAATTTGAAGCAATTGTTATTTTAAAAGACCACTAATTAAAAAAGAAAAAACGAAGCGCAAAACTAATTAGCATTTACGGAGGAATAATCATGAGAAATACAACTTATAAAGAACAAAATAACGAAGATCTAAAAGCAAAAATTCGTTCAGAATAGGAGAAAGTGTGGGTGAATAAGTTAAGGCTATAGTAATTGAAAATCCAACAGCAGATTCAAAAAGAAATTGAATTCGTTCAATAGACCCCAATCTTGTTACAAATACACTAACATGATATATTTGATGTAGTGTATTTGTAACAAAGGGGGATAAGTAAATGCAAGATAAACTGAAAGAATTGCTGGCTATTCGGGATGGAAATTTATCGATGAAGGAAGCTAGAAAATTAGGAATCGCAGCAACAACTGTACAAAGATTGGTGAATCAAAGAAAATTGATCAAAGTTGATCGTGGTTATTATGTAGAGGATGGTCATGGAATAGATGATTTATTTTGGCTTCAGCAAAGATTTTCCAGAGGAATCTTTTCTCATGAAACGACCTTAGATATTTACCAGCTTTCTACGAATATGCCAAAATTCATTCATTTAACTTTTCCCCATGGCTATAACGTGGATCGTTCAATTACAAGAGAACAGCAGTTACAGTTTCATTTTGTGAAGAAAGAATTTTATGAGCTAGGAAAAGTAGAGGGAACTTCCTTTCAAGGGAATCCTATCAATATGTATGATAAAGAGCGTACACTTTGTGATATTTGGAATCCGAGATACGAAATTGAATACGAAATGAAATTAGAAGCGTTAAAAGATTACATGCAAGACCCAATGAGAAATCCAAGTAAATTAAGAGATTACATGACAAAACTACATGTAGAAAAAGAAATGAAATACCATATGCAAAGCTTGTATTGATGGAGGAAAAAAATGACACCAACACAATTTGCAGCAAAAACCAGAAATTTAGCAAAGAGTACAGGATTGAATGCACAGTTAGTGCAACGGCATTTTATGATGGATCGTTTAATTGAACAAATTTCTGAATCAAAGTACAAAAATGACTTTATTTTAAAGGGTGGCTTTTTATTAGGATCAAAATATGGAATCGATAGAAGGACAACCATTGATATCGATACGACATTTAGAAATAGCAAATTAACTGAAGAAAAATTGCAGATTATTCTTAATGATTTAACTAGAAAACCCACGAAAGATGGGATCGTTTTCTCTATTCAAGGAATGAAGGAAACAAGAGAAGCGGATTTTTATCCTGGGTTTCAGATTAAGTTAGTGGCTAATTTAGAAAAAGTACGTGTGCCATTTAAAATGGATGTGACAACAGGTGATTCTATTTATCCTGCAGTAGATACACACTATCACCAATTAATGTTTGAAGATAAAAAAGTGGAGATCCCAGCTTATCCAACAGAACAAATCATTGCAGAAAAGCTAAGTGCTACGTTCAGTTTTGGTACAGATAATTCGAGAGCAAAAGATTACTATGACTTGTTTACGATTCCAAAACTAGAAAATATTGTTACGAAAGAGTTATACAAAAGTGTTCGAAATACATTCACAAAACGCGGAGATACCAAACCTTTGTCCTTTTATTATGAAAGAGAAATGGAAAAAATCAGAGGAAACGACTATTTAGAAAAACAATGGGAAAAATATCGCTCAGTTAATACGTTTGCGAAATCTATTTCATTTACAGAGACAGTCAACGAAATCGATCACCTAATGAAAAGCATGATTAAAATTGAAAATCAAGAAAGAAAACAATAGTTGAAAAGATTCCAACAAATAAATCAGGAATTGGAGAGAGAAGGATGATCAATAATGTAACCTTAGTAGGACGATTAACTAAAGATCCCGATTTACGTTATACCGCTAGTGCTACCGCAGTCGCCACTTTTACGCTAGCTGTCAACCGCAATTTCACGAATCAAAACGGCAATCGAGAAGCCGATTTTATCAATTGCGTGATTTGGCGGAAATCAGCGGAAACAATCGCCACGTTAGCTAAAAAAGGTAGTTTGATCGGTGTTGTTGGACGAATTCAAACTCGAAGTTATGACAACCAGCAAGGCCAACGCGTGTATGTGACAGAAGTTGTGGCTGATAACTTCCAACTATTAGAAAGTAAAGCAGCGACAGAAAGCCGTATGCATCAAAATCAATCTCAAGCTGAACAAAGAACAAGCACTTTTGAACAACGTGGGACAACTACGAACAAAAGTGGGTTTAAGGCTTCCCAAAATCCGTTTGATGGGCAAAAAATTGACATTAGCGAGGATGATCTACCATTTTAAGCCAAGTTATCTAGTGGTTGCTTTTAATAAAATTTATGCGATAAACTAGTTGAAAACATTCTACAGTCAACAACTAAAACAAACTAAGATCAATGGGTAAGATGTTCCGTCAAATATCTTACCCAGTGATCTTTAGTATTTTTATAATTGTTAACTTAAGTGAGATTTTATTGATAAAGTTAATGTGTAACTGGAAGCTTAAATTTTATTGAACTAAAATCTTGACTATTTTGGTTGACTAAATCACGCACGTAATAGTACTCGATATTGATTTCTTGAACGTTAGTATTTTTCACATCTCCGTCTAGTAAAAAGTAAGATTGGACAACGCCTGTGGTCCCTAATTTTAAAGGGGCCGTTTCTGGCTGACCGCTGGGTTGGTATTGTAGCGTAGGATATACATTAATGCCATCTTCTGTAACTAAATCAAAGTTTCTATAAAACTGCGAACCATCATTAAAATCATTAAATGAATGGTTTGTCATGCGAATATCAAGTCTGATGACAGTGTCTAATTTTTGAGCTAAGTAGGCTTGTTGTCGAATGACCTCATCTGGTTGGGCGCTGGCATTAAGAATTTCGATCGTAACTGCTGGTTTTCCGGCTAAGTAGATTGTGACCGGATCGTTTAGTCCATGGAGTGTTGAAGTGTCATTTGATGATTCGTTCTCTGGTTCTGATTTGGCAGAGGATGATTCTGATGATTTATTATCAGTGGTTACTGTACTAGTTATTACTGTAACGTTTTTGTCAGTGTTACTTGCAGATTTGCAACTTGTTAATGTCAATAAAAAAAACAAGCTAACAATCCCTAAAATTACTTTGTTTTTCATATTCCCGTGAGCTCCTAAAATGTAGATTATAGTATAATTCCGCTTT
The DNA here is from genome assembly GCF_050498525.1 of Enterococcus sp. DIV2371. NCBI lineage: Bacteria > Bacillati > Bacillota > Bacilli > Lactobacillales > Enterococcaceae > Enterococcus > Enterococcus sp. DIV2371. Next base: position 643,087 of record NZ_JBIPAJ010000001.1, read on the forward strand.
ATTATAACGTTTAATTTTTTATTTCAAGTGTTCTGAAATAGATACCTAAAACCCTTTATTTAAAATAATAAACTGAGAATCAAAAGTAGTTATCTACTTTTGGTTCTTTTTTTATTCTTAAAAAAAATTCTACCATGTCTTCCTAGTTTTATAACAGTGTTATCACCTCTAAAACCTCTTCGTCCAGATTCTTTTACTCACTGAAAAAAAATATTTCAAATAACTGTTGACCCTCCTATTATAGGAGACTATATACTTATTTATGTGCTATAACACCAGAAAGATAAGAGGTTTAAGAAATGAGATAGATAAAAGAAGATGAGTTTTGAGTTGAAACAAAAAGATTGAAAGAAGTAAAGGAGAGATCACAGTGCTAAAACTATTTAAAACGGCACATTTAAGTAAAGTAAAAGTAGGTTTGTTACTCCTATTCATCACACTACAAATGTTGGGAACTTTATATTTACCTACATTGACGGCTGATATCATCAATGAAGGGGTTGTCATGCAAGATATGGATTATGTACAAACGACAGGAGCAATCATGTGGGGGGTGGCGATACTGACAGGTATTTTCTCGATCTTAGCCACGTACTACTCCGCTGAGGTGGCGACGACTTTTTCTAAAAATATCCGCGATCGTTTGTTCAAACATACACAAAAGTTGTCATACCAGGATTTCAAGCATTTTAGCGGGTCTTCGTTGATTACACGAGCAACGAATGATATCGAACAGTTACAATCGACGATCAGTATGTTTTTTGAGACGATGATCCCTGCGCCTTTTGTCATGATTGTTGGGTTGATATTGGCCTACATAAGAGATGGTTACATGGCGTTGATCATCTTGATCACAGCTGTCATCTTCACAATTGTATTTGGTTGGGTTACCTTGAAGATTTTTCCGCTTTTTGAGAAAACACAGGTTGGCTTGGATAAGATCAATGGGATCGTCGGGCAGTATTTGTCAGGGATTCGGGTAGTGCGAGCGTTCAATCGGACAAAGCTTGAGAAAGAGCGGATGGATGCTTCGTTTATTGATTTTGCGAATTTGAATATCAAGATCAATCGATTATTCGCAGTGATGATGCCGATCGTTATGTTGGTCATGTCTCTTTCTACTGTGGCAATTATGTGGTTTGGTGGTATGAGGGTAGATTCAGGGAATATGGCGATCGGTGATATCATGGCGATCATTGAGTATGCAATGAATATTTTGATGTATTTATTGATGGCTGTCTTTTCAGCAATCAACTTGCCAAGAGCAAAGGTATGTGCGAATCGTATTCTTGAAGTTTTAGAATATCGTCCTGAGATCACTGATGGTGAGGCGCACTTGAATGGACGTGCTGATTTACGTTTAGAATTTAAAAACGTTAACTTTTCTTATCGCGATGCAGAAAATCCAGTGTTACAAAACTTAAACTTTGTTTGTGAGCAAGGTACGACGACGGCAATCATTGGCGGAACTGGTTCGGGTAAGAGTACGGTGGCGAAATTTATTCCACGATTACTTGAGGCTTCTGGTGGAAAAATCACGTTAAATGGGATGAATGTCAAAGATTTACCACAAGAAGAATTACGCAGCAAAATTGGATTTGTGCCACAAAAAGCCTTCTTATTCAGTGGTACGATTGCAGAAAATTTAAAACATGGCAATCCGCATGCTTCATTAAGAGATATGAAACAGGCAGCAACGATTGCTCAAGCAGAAAGTTTTATCAATGAACTTCCAGAAAAATATGAATCAACAGTTGTGCAAGGAGGAAAGAATTTCTCAGGTGGTCAAAGACAAAGGTTGTCCATTGCACGAATGATCATGAAAAAACCAGCGATCTATGTGTTTGATGATAGCTTCTCTGCATTGGATTATAAAACAGATGCCGCATTAAGACGGTCTTTAAAGGATGCGACAAAGAAATCGGTGATGGTTGTGATCGCTCAACGGATCACTTCAATCAAAGAGGCAGATCAGATCATCGTTTTAGATGAAGGTAAGGTTGTTGGTAAAGGAACGCACAGAGAGTTATTAGAAAATTGCGGTGCATATTTCGAGATTGCTAAATCTCAGCTGAGTGAGGAGGAGCTAGCAAATGAGCTCAGAGAACAATAATACGTATGACGTGATGGATGGTGGAGGAGCCATCTCCGTTGAACATGCGAAAAATAGTAAAAAAACGTTAGGACGGTTGATCAAAGCATTGGCGCCGCAAAAATGGCTAATGATGATCGCTTTTCTATTTGCTATCTTTGGTGTCTTGCTAAATCTATGGGCGCCGAATATATTTGCGGATGCCATCAATATCATTTTTGAAGGTGTTGAATTGTCATTTACCGAAGGAGCAGCGATTGCTATTGATTTTCGTCGATTAGCTGAATCAATCCTCTTATTGATCGGGGTTTATATATTAAGTTCGGTCTTCTCTTATTATCAAGAGTATGCGATGGCTTCGGTATCTCAAAAATTGGTGTTGAGTTTAAGAGAACAAATCAGTGAAAAGTTAACAAAAGTACCGTTGAAGTTTTATGATACAAATCAAAAAGGTGAAGTTTTAAGCCGCGTAACCAACGACTTGGAGCGTGTGAATGAAATTTTAAGAGATGCGATCATGCGCTTGTTTACTTCGGCAATCACCATTGTTGGTGCGGTTATTTTAATGATTCGCATTGACCGAACGTTGACATTGATTGGTGTCGGAGCGATAGTGATCGGTTTAGTCATCACTATGCTCGTTGGGGTAAAAAGTAATGAGATTTTTACAGATCGTCAACGTTCTGTAGGAATATTCAATACGAAAATTGAAGAGTATTTTTCAGGGCAGGTAGAAATAAAAGCCTTTAACTTAGAGAAAGAAGTCATTGGGCAAACGAAGAATTCAATTGATCAATTGTATCAAGATGATAAAAAAGCGCAATTCATTATGTTTGCGATCATGCCGATCATTCGACTATTCAACCAAATCGGGTATGTGGTGATTGCTGGATTAGGTGCTAGTTTTGTTATTCGAGGAAGAATCTCGGTTGGACAAATCTTATCGTTTTTCCAGTATATCCAAATGTCTCAAGAGCCTTTGACTGAAGCTTCGTATTTATTCAACTCGCTACAATCTGCCATTGCTTCTGCGGAACGAGTGTTTGAGATTATCGATGAAGAGGAAATGGAAGAAGATACGCAAACAAACAGAAGAATCAAAGCACCAAAAGGAAATATTTCTTTTGAAAATGTCCAATTTGGCTATGGAAAAGAACTATTGATGGATGGTGTCGATTTTGAAGTGAAGGCTGGACAAAAGGTGGCAATCGTTGGCCCAACTGGCGCTGGGAAAACAACAATGATCAACCTATTGATGCGCTTTTATGAAACCAATGCAGGAGCAATCAAAGTCGATGGTGTGGACGTCAAAAAAATGAGTCGTCATTATTTACGTTCACTATTTGGCATGGTTCTGCAAGATTCATGGATGTTTGAAGGAACAGTCAGCGAGAATATTGCTTATGGGCGTCATCGTGCCTCGAAGTCTGAGATCGTGAATGCAGCAAGAATGGCACGTGCCGATCACTTTATCCGCACGTTGCCAAACGGCTACGATACGGTCATGAATGATGAGAATGCGTCTTTATCTCAAGGAGAAAAACAGCTTCTATGTATTGCACGAGCGATATTGACCAATCCGCCAATGCTTTTATTAGATGAAGCAACGTCGAGTATCGATACGAGAACAGAATTAGAAATCCAAAAAGCAATGGATAATCTGATGAAAGGAAAAACCAGCTTCGTGATTGCGCATCGCCTTTCAACGATCAAAAACGCAGATGTGATTTTAGTCATGAAGGAAGGGAATGTCGTCGAAGTTGGCGATCATAAAACGTTATTGCAAAAAGGCAGTATGTACAGTGAAATCTACAATAGCCAGTTTGCTTCTTAGAAATTAAGCGGAGGTGTCGATTATGTTTCAAATCGATTTTAAAAATCGTAAAGCAATATACAATCAACTAATAGATAATTTTAAGCGTTTGATCGATACAGGGGTTCTTAGCCCTGGCTCAGAGGTACCTAGTACCTCTGAGTTGGCTAAGATGTTGACGGTTAACCCGAATACAGTATTGAAAGCTTATTTAGAGCTAGAGAATCAGAGCTATTTTGAATCTGAAGGGGGAACGGAATGGTTTGTTCGAACGTCCTCTGAAGAAAAGGATCAAGAACCAATAAAAACGTTGTATAGTCGAATCCATGCCGATCTACAATTGTTGCTAGAAAATGGTGGCAATAAAGAAGAAATCGAGCAACTTATCGGGATGGGACAAAAGTCATTTATCCAGGTAGAACAGTTGAAAAAGAAAATGGACGATACGATGGCGTTAGCTGGGCTGACCATGAATGTCAAAAAAGGTTCGATCTATGGACTTGTAGGAACGAATGGTTCAGGTAAAACAACCACACTTAGGCACTTAGCTGGGCTTTTGCGGCCGGATAGTGGGATTGCTCGGATCGATGGGTTACCAGCCTATGATAAAGCACATCAAAAGGTGATCGGTTATATGCCGGAGGAGATGTATTTCTTGCCCGACTATACAATGAAAATGCTCCAGCGTTTCTTTAAAAATAAATACCAACAAACTTGGAATAATGACCGCTACCAAGAGTTGGTCGCAGTGTTCCAACTAAATGAAAATAAAAAAATCAACACATTCTCAAGAGGCATGCAAAAACAAGTGGGCTTTATTTTTGATATTTCTACAATGCCAGATGTATTGCTGTTAGATGAAACCATCGATGGGTTAGATCCATTGGTTCGCAAACAAGTAGTGAAAATGATCATTGAAGATGTAGCGAATCGAGAAATGACGGTGTTGATCACTTCGCATAATATGCGAGAAATGGATGGCTTGTGTGATACGATCGGGATCATCAAAAATGGCCAATTGGTCATTGAAAGAGAATTGGATGAGCTAAAGGCAAATACCCATAAGATCCAAGTAGCATTTCCACAAGACTTTATGATGAATCATTATCCTTATGACGGCTTAGAGGTTCTTTATATGGAAGAGCTTGGCAGTACCGATCTATTAGTCGTACGCGGGAAAGAGGAAGAAATCGCTCAACATATCGAAAGCTTTGAACCATTGGTCTATGAACTTGTACCAATGACACTAGAAGAAATCTTTATCTACGAAACAGAGGGGGCATTGGATGAAGTCCGTAATTAGTACGCCGTTAATGAAAGAACAAATGAAACGTATCTGGCCAATGGTGCTTTTGACATTTTTAGGCTATGGGTTAGCTTTATTATTACCAATATTTTTACAAACAGGAGGAGCCGATTCAGTTGTCCGAGCGCAAAGAATGATCGATCTTTTGGCGATGAGGCAACCAATCATGTTGGTTTCAATGATCATGATCCCCGTTGTCGTTATATTACTTCTGTTTTCACATTTATTTGATTCAAAAGCAATGAGCGCCTATTCGTCTTTTTCAGATAACAAAAACCAATTGTTTTGGACTTCCGCACTAAGTGGCTGGCTTGTTATGGTTCTTCCATTGTTAGCGATGAGTGCATTGCTGTTGATTCGTGTTCGTTATTCTGGTTCAGTAGATGTCTTGGAATTTCCGACTGCGTTATTTTCAAGGGGGATCGTCAGTGGCGAAGTGATCAATACTTTTTCAGTAGTTGCGATGTTCTTTTTACGCAGCCTGATCATCGTTACTTTTTATTTTTCACTTTTTCTCCTTGCGGTAACAGTGAGTGGAAATTGGGTGATTGCCAGTCTTTTGTTTGCGATTTTCCCATTTATTCCAACACTGATTCATCGCTTGATCCAAACAATCGCTGCGATGTATGTGTTTGGCTATGTACCAGTAAATCCTTTAGACAGTCAAGTGATCTTCACTTATAGCAATCCGATCGCATGGTTTTGGAGTTTTGGGCAGAATGCTCAACCGATCTTTTTACTGATTTACATCAGTATGACGCTAGTTATCCTATTTTTAGCGTATCTTAGTTTTACGCAACGGAAAGTGGAAAAAACGGAAGAACCAATTGTTTTCACTAACTTTAAACATCTGCTGATTTTCTTGTTGTCAGTAGCAGGAATGCTTGCTATGGGTGCGTATTTAATGGATTTCTTTAGCGGTCGCTGGTTTATGTATTATGGTTTTGTGATTGGCTTTTCTTTTACTTTTGTGATTGCTCAAATGATTGTGAAAAAAACATTCAATGTGATTACTGAAGTGAAATGGTTGATGCCGATGATGGGCATCGTTCTTAGTTTATATGGTGTGATGCTGTTAGTGACGAATTTCGGTGTACGTACCTATACGAATCATGTGCCGGCAGTATCTCAAGTGGAAGGAATCTATGTCAGTCATGAGGGTCAGATGAAAGGCAATGACTTTTCAACAGATGATCAAATGATCCAAGATACGATCAACTTGCATCATCAAATCATTGGTACTCGCTCGGTTACAGGACGTGATTGGAGAGATTTATCAAGAAACGAACGTCGCGATATACGCTCGGATGAACGTGAGCATCGAAAAAATATGCAGGAAGCTTTTTGGCAATCCATCACTGGGAATGGTGAACGCTTTATCGAAAATGGTGGAGAGCATATTTATATTACTTACTTGCTAAGTGATAATGAAAGAATCCATCGTCGCTATGCTTTAACAGGAACATTCGTTTCTGCGATGGCGGAGAGTGAGTAGTACACAGAAATCTATGGTTAGAGAACTTTACGTTATTTTATTAAATGCTTTGTAGCGATTCAATTATTTGAAAGTAAGCTGTCATTTACAAAAGTTGATTTTGTAGATGATTGCTTATTTTTTTATGAATTTTACGTAAAATATCTAGGAAAGCGTATATCCGCATTATGTCAGTTAGTCTTGGCTAGCCAGTAGTCAATCAGTAAACAAATATATGGCATCACAAATTACTTTGAATCAGCTTGACAAGAAATCAGCAATGAAAAGTATTTCGCTACGGATATCCGAATATTAGAAGAGAACAAAGCGGTAAAAGTCTTCACTTATGAATTCAATTATTCGGGTGTCAATAGAAAAGGCGACATTATCGAAAGTTGTGGTAAAGCAACGAATGTATTTTTATATATGGCTGGAAAGTGGTAGTTATTGCACGAACATCTGAGTAATGATTAATCTGAGATTAGTCAAATTAATTGTATCTGCCTATTAACTTTATAATATGAATAGAATATAATGAAAATAAGGTGAGCGTTATATTAAAATATTATAAGAGGGTGTTTAAGTGAAAAGTTATGGAAAAACAATCAAAGAGATACGCAAAGCGAAAGGCATGTTACAAAAGGAATTAGTGGATGAGCAACTTTCAATATCATTGTTATCTCAATTTGAAAATGGGCGACTATCAATGTCTTGTGAAAGATTCCACCTTTTGTTGTCAAAGCTTGAGGTGAAGTTTGAAGAATTTATTGTATTGCATTCTGAAAGTCCTTATTCACCAGTACATGTAGCCATTAGCAAATATATGCGCGCTACTAATGTGGCTTCATTAAAGGAATTAGAAAAACTACAAGAAAACTACGAAGAATTACTAGCATATTATCACGAAAATTATTCCTTGGAACTGGATCATTTTTTGCAAATAATCCGGTTCAATTATGAAACGAAAAAATCTTATTTCAAGGGAGTCCCGATGCATGAGGCTAGCTTGATGCACAGCCATCTTTTAGACTCGGCGAAACAATATTTGGCTGATACGACGACATGGGGCGTGTATGAATTAAAATTGTTTTCTCGCATTGCTGTGTCTTTGGAACCTGAAGTTCTATGGAAGTATGTAAAGATGGCGAATGATAAAAGTGAACGATTTGAAAAAGTCCCAGGTAATAAAGATATCTTGTATCAAACATTCATTACGATCTTTTCCGTTTTTTGTTTATTTGGTGAAGTGGACTATGCAACCAAGCTATTCTCTCTTTGGAAAAGCCGTGTCATTAAAGATGAGCATATTGAACAGGCGGTTCTTTTGCCATTTTATGAAGGCTGTTTAGCACTATTAAATCAAGAGGAGGAACAAGCTATTCAATTGATGGATCGTACCTTAACAACCTTAGAAACTCTAGGTTTATCAAAAATCGCACATGACTACTTAGAATTAAAGAAAGTTCTTACAGTTCTTGGATTTGTGACAGTCATCATTATTGATCCGTTGTTTGAGGATTTAATTAAGTATTAAAACACTAGTAGGACGGGACAATACGGGGCAGCCTCGAGAAATAAGACGGAATATACGAAAATCACTTTTTAAATTTTTGTGGATTCCGTCTTATGTATGAAGAGGTTACTTCTACTCTCGTCTTTTATTCGCTTTTTAGATATACAATAAAAGTAAAAATTTACTTTTGTCTCAGACACATAAGTTATCTTTCGCATCCTAAAACTGAATAAAAAGTAACTCATTTAATAAGAGTTACATATCAAAAAATCCTTTAGATCAATCAACGATCTGAAGGATTTTTTGATGAAAAGCTTGAATAAAGAGTCAAAGCATAAAAAAATTCAAATAAAAGAAATATAAAAAAACAGGGATCTTTTTATTTTTATTGTAATAATTCCAAAGATAAAACAACCAAACGTTTTTTTGGTTGTTTATGTCTAAATACTAAAGTATTTATTCTTAATAATTGATTATTGAACAAATAATATTTGAATACTTCTTTTTTAGTATTCTAAAAAAAAAAATTGAAATAAAAAAAATAGAGAGAAAAATAAATAACGACAAAAAGATTTAAAAGAACAAAATCTCAATAATTTTAATCCGCTGAGTGCAGCTTTTTTTCTAGATTCGAATAAAATTATAAATAGATTAAAAATTAGTGAGGTGCTACACTTTGTGTATCGACAAAGCGCTTTGTTGCAGAATTTTATTGGTATGCCAACAAACATATTTCCAAAATATAAATAAGTTATATTAAGCATTCATCACATTTTACACGGTGAAAAAGTTAGGGGAGGTTAAAAATAGTGACTAAAAAGTCAAAATTAAAAAAACGTTCTTTGGGTATAATTACAACAAGTATGCTTTTGCTTTTGCCAATCGGACAGGTATTAGCAATCGATATTCACGCGCCTGATATTCAATCAGATGAGTTAATGAGCGATCAGTTAGTTGTTCCCGATGAACCAATCGATGTTGAAGTACCAGAGTCAATTTCTGGAAACAATGAGGAAACTTCTTTTGAAGAAGTTAATGAAGAAGTGCAAGGAATTGATGAAGAAATCCAACCAGAAGTAGTTTTACCAGAGCAAGAACTATCGTCAATAGTAGATCATTCAGAGATAGCAGAAGACGAGTTAGATGTACCTGAGGAGTTAGAAAGAATTGCTTTACCACCTGGAGTAAATGCCGTATATACAGGTCAAGTCGGTACGATTCCGTGGGTGATCGATGATACTGGGACACTGACATTAGGTTCAGGGATTTTTGATGAAGTGAATGATGTGGGAGGAAATTACGAATCAACGGATTATTTTAATCATACGGCATATAGTGATTCAATTACTAGAATCGTGCTAACTGGACCAGTTGTACTGCATGGAAGTCAGCGAGGAACAAAAAACTTTGCGCCTCATGCTGGTGGTGCTGATTCTACAAGACAAGGATTCTTTGCTTACTTGAGCAATCTACAAACGATTGAAGGAATGCACTATCTTGATACTAGTAATGTGACCGATATGAATAGTATGTTTCTTCGCTCATCTGGGTTACTAGAACTAGATGTCTCAAGCTTTGATACGAGTAATGTCACAAATATGGCACAAATGTTTACTGAATTGGCAAATCTTAGAAAGTTAGATGTCTCTAGTTTCGAAACACACCAAGTAACAGATATGAGTCATATGTTCCGTGGATTAGCAAGAGTGGACCAGTTAGATGTCTCTAATTTTGTTACCAGTCAAGTGACTGATATGTCGGGTATGTTTAGTAGTGTTAGCCTTAGTGAAATAGATCTTTCTAATTTTGATACGAGTAACGTCACAGAGATGTGGTGGATGTTCGCTAGTGCTAGTAATATAAAGTCACTTGATTTATCAAATTTTGATACGAGTAAAGTCACTCGAATGCATTCAATGTTTGCGGATGCTCGAAGTTTGGAATCAGTTGACTTATCAAACTTTGATACAAGCAATGTTAGAGATATGTGGAGAATGTTTGCGGATGCTCGAAGTTTAAGAAAACTTGATTTATCCAGTTTTGATACTCGACAAGTTTCTAATATGCTGGCTATGTTTGATCGTATTTCGTTAGAACAACTGACTTTAGGAAGTAGCTTCGTTTTTAATATGGTAGGAGGAGGCCCTGGACTTCTTCCGTTAACTAGTTCAGCAACACATCATCCGAATTGGCAAAATGTCGGTGAAGGAACTGTGGATGAGCCAAAAGGAAGTTTTGTATTTACTAGTGCGCAACTAATGGCAAACTACGATGGAGCAACCATGGCAGATACCTGGGTTTGGCAACCTAGAACCTTTTCAAATCTAATTATTGAAGCTGAAGGACAAGGAACTGTCTCCCCGGCTACCTCAACCAGTGTTGAACGTGGGGAAATGATTGATATCAGTGCAACAGCCGAATCAGGATGGCGTTTTTCTCATTGGCGGATCGAGAGTGGGGAAGGGACGATTGCAGATACCAATCAAGCAATAACTACTTTTGTTATGGGAGAAGAAGATACTAAATTGGTGGCGGTTTTTGAAGAATTGAATTCACTACTATCCATAAGAATCCCAACATCCGCTGTATTCAATACGACTTCTGAATCCAAGCATAGAGATATTGTTTCACCAGATTATGAGATTGGGAATGAGTCACCTTTTGCTGTTTTCGTAAATGTAGTCGAACCTACAGAGTTGAAGAATATGGATATCATTGAAGAGTTGAATGTGGCTGCTGATGGAGGAGAAAATGTCTTGATCAGTCAAGGAAGTGCCCATCAAACAGAGGCATTTCGTTTATTTGAATTAGCAACTGAAGAAACGAACACCTTCACATTCACAGGAACAGCAGAAGAATTACCAGAAGGAAGTAGTCACATCACGCCTACTTTCAACTTGGTTTTACGTTTCGTGCCAAATCTGTCGTAGGAGTATTTATCAAGAAAAACGAACAATAATCTTATTGGGGAAATGGAGAAAGAATGGATGGCTAAGAAAAAGCAAAAGAAATGGATCGTATTGGGATTACTTCTATTGATTATTGGTGGAGTCTTTTTATATTTCACTAATCAAGAGAATGAGCCTGTTCCAGTTGTTAGTGCGGAGTTGTTACCCGGTTTAAGGGATGCAAGTGACATTGAAATTGCAGAGCGCGCGCAAGAGATTGCGGATGCCAACTATTTTACTTTGCAAATAGCGCCGACAGCTATTTTTGAAGATGGGGAATCGGAAGGCTCAATTGAGATCGTGAATCCAGGAAGTAATGTGTATCCAATCGCGGTCGATCTCTTTTTAGCAGATTCGGAAGAAGTAATCTATTCTTCTGGATCCATTCATCCAAATCAACAAATCGTTGGCGCTAAATTAGATAAATCACTTGATAAAGGGGAGTATCAAGCTGTTGCACGCATCAATATCTATGATCCAGAAACGAATGAGCGTCAAGGAATTACGGAAGCAGAGATTTCCATCACTATCAATAATTAAATGAATGAAAGGAGAAACTTAATGCGTAAACTGAAACAATTTTTATTGTTTGTAGGAGTGATCTTTCTAGCTAGTTCTAACTACTATGTTCATGCCTCAGAAGACCAATCATTCTTCAAGCGTGTAGAAGGGCAAATCGGTAGTACTCATACACCACAAGAACCAGGAACAACTCCTGGTTCAGATGATGGAACAAAAGGAAATGACAGAGATGTTTTAGTCGTTGATACATCAAGATTACCGAACAGAACTCAGAGTAAACCGAGCTTACTCGCAAACTTGCCAAAAACTGGAAGTGAAGGGAACTTGTGGATACAATTAGCAGGTGTTCTTATGATTTTACTAAGTGTCCGCTTCCTTTTTTTAAAAAAAGAGGGACAGAGATAAATAATTTCTGATCGATACAAATTTCGTACAACGAACAAGAAATTATCGTACGCATCATCTAGCAGCTCCTACCAATTTTTGAGATTTTCTGCTATCTAGCCAGATGATCATAAACAAACTAAGCAGAGTATACACCTGTAGCGTCTTGTTTTTTCACCACGTCATTCATTTTGATCAACATCCTAAGTTTACATCCACCACTAATACCAGAACTCGTGGGGGTTGATCATAATAAGTTTGCTTTGCTTAGGTTGATAATTCGAAAGGCTTAGGTGAAAACTGCATAAATTGGAAGTAGCTGTTACATGATGCGAACGATGATTTCTTGTTTGCAAATAAAACAATGGAACATGGAGGAGAAAATTTGATGAAGAAGTATAAAAAAATAGTCGGAACAGTAGCAATGATGGGTACGTTATTAGGAGCTGGAGCAGCTTCAGTTGCAGCCACCACATTTAATGGAGAGGCAGATGGAAATATACCAGTTACTGGACGTGTTGGCTTAGACAATACTGTAGACCCTGGGGAGATTCCGCCGACCAATCCAGATGAAATGATCAACGTAACAGTACCAACATCCGCGATCTTTTTTACAACTGGTGAGTCTGGGCATACTGTCGTTGAATCACCAAGCTATACTGTGACGAACAATTCAGCGTGGGATGTGAACATCAACATCACTGGTTTGGCAACTCCAACAAATCTAGATAGTCTATCCGCTTTAGAGTTAGCTGTAGTTGGTCAGAATACGACTATTCCGATTGTCACAAATGGAACAGCACTAAGTAATCCAACATCATTCATGTCTTTAACAAAAAATGCTGCTGAAGGTGGAACAGCACCTGTCGGAACTTTTGGATTTACAGGAACAGCAATTCCAAATACAAATACTTCAGATGTGATCGTTCCAACGTTTGATATGGTGTTGCAATTCCAAGCGGTTGTGCCAACTCCGTAAGGACTATATTAAAGCAAGGATTACAACAAATCTACGAAACAACGAGTAAGATGTTATAAATCAGGACGAGTAGAGAGCTGTATCATCAGCGATCTGGTACTTCCTAATAATTAAATAATTAACGTTCTATAAAAAAACAATTTGGTAATGAGCCATCATCCGTAACTATTTGAAGGATAAATTTCAAGGATGATGGCTTATTTTTTTACCACTATTGCTTCAAATTGTTGGACTTTAGAAATAAAAATGTTGGAGGGGCAAATGAAAAAAGTAGTTGGTAGTCTATTGATCATCTTGTCTTTTGTGGTTCTAAGTGGTTGTGCGAGCGGGGTCACAGTAAAGGATCTACAAGCAAACGATTGGACAGTGAAAGGCTTTGAGGATAGGTCAGGCAATAAGATGATTGCATCTTTTTCCGATGATGTTATTACTTTTACCATTGATAGCTCAGAGGCAAGCATAAAAGATACAGCAGATGAGTTTGTAAGAGAAATGGCGTTTGAAATCAATTATCGTTTAGAAAAAGACATGATGACATGGGAAGATCCTGCTGGTATTAGCGAAGAAGCAAAATATAAAGTGTCTAGAGCGGAAAGTAATATCGTATTAACACCAGATGAGGAGAATAAAGAGCATGAGGAGATGATTTTGATTCCTCATACAAGCAAAGATACAGATGATTCAAAATAAAAATTAAAATCGAAAGTTACGTATACAGGAGGAAGGAATCCAATGAAAAAAAGAAGCTTAGTCCACATACTCGTTACGGTTTTATTCGTCATTACATTTGGTGCTTTTTTTAGTACGGACGTACAAGCAGATGAATCACTTTTCAAACCAACCACTGAGCGCGTAGGTGTGTGGTGGTGGGATACGAGTAATTTGAATTTAGCGCATAGCGAAAGTTACTTAGACTATGCAAAGAATAATGGGATAACAGAGATTTATTTGAATCAAACCAGGTTAAGCGAGGTAAACCCGAGTAACACTTTTGGTTCAAATGGTACGACTAATGTAGTTATCCCCACACAAAATTTTATTCAAGCAGCAAATGCCAAGGGAATTGATGTCTATTTGCTTCTAAGTAACAATGGTACTTGGTTAAACAATCCTAATCGTTTTCATTTATTGATGAAAGGGTACTTAGCTTATCAAAATATAGCAAAAGATGCACAGTTTGCTGGGGTACATTTGAATGTTGAGCCGAATCAATTAAGAGATAGCACTGGCGAGCGCTATTGGGATAAAGGATATGACGTACAAGCAAGGATGATGCAACAACTGATTGATTTTGCAGTTGATGCAACGAATGTATATGGAGATTACACAACCTTTGACTGGTCAACGGGAATGTGGTGGGACCGTGACAGATATCCAGTTACGTATCGTGGTAAAAAAACACTACTCTATCGAGCAATGATCGAAGAAGCGAATACGACAGTAGTGATGTCTTTTAGAACGACAGCAAATGCGATTGCAGAGGCTTCTAAAAACCATCTAGCATATGCTCGAAATGTTGGAAAACCAATTATTCTCTCAGGTACAGTGTTTTTATCTGGAGAGGAACCAGATAAAGCACCAAATGCTCAGTTTGTTGGATTTGGAAGAGACTATATGCATACTGAATTGGCAAAGGTTCCAGAGTATGCGCTGAAATGGGCGGATGATGCGAATGGCGGAGCGTCGAATAAGCATTTAGATGTGCATATTGCCTTTCATGAAATGATGACTTGGCGGCATTGGGAGAGAAGAGAACGATAGTCCATTGAAGTGGATAAAACCATGATGATTCCAATAAATTATTCACTCAGGTATGAAAAAAATATTAAATATATCTAGAAATTTTCTATGTGCCTTTCTCCTACGTTTATCTGACGGAGGAGAAAGGCATGTTTTTTTATTTAATGCATATTTTTATAAGTTACTAAAGCAAGGTCGACAAAAAACGATAATTGCAAATGGATTTTTGAGGAGAATCAAGAACTTGAGTTTGTGGATAATAAGCAAAAATAAATAAATTGTTATAAATCAGCTGTTTTAATGTGAGGAGAACCAGCTTTTTTTGGATTATAGAGAATTAGTAACTAATAAGATTGATCAATTGGCAATAATAGTCCTACATATTTGGAAAAATTACTTCGTTGGTAACTCTGCTTATAACAGTAGGAGTCATTTGGAATCCTGGGAAAAATATAAAAATGGGTATGAGCATTCATTTAGAAGACGTTGTGTAATTATTGAATAAATCATAACTACCATAAGGTTTAGTAAGCAAAATAGAACGAAAAAAACTGCCAGTTTTACTTTTATTTTTTCTCTCAAGTAGAAACAATATAGTTTATCATTCCGCTTGGTTGTGTTATTTATATTTAGAGAGGAAGATAAGGTGAGGTGGAAATATTGAAAGACTTACAATTAGCATTTATCAGTAATCGGACGACGAGCCGTTTGTTTCGAATATTGAGCATGATCGAACGAAGACGATTCTTTACGATTGGAGAAGTGGCCGAAAAAATCCAAGTGACACAACGAACGATTGCGAATGATATCAAGTACATCAAAGACTATTTTGATGATTGTATCAGTTTAGAATCAGGCAATAGTGGAATCTTTTTTAAAGAAAAAAAACCTTCGATATACCAAGAAAGAAAACAAAAATTATTAGAAAATGAATGTTTATTTGAAATCATAGGGAATATTTTTTTAGGGAAATTGTCGAATATCGATGAACTTGCACATTTCTATCATTTTTCAGAGAGTACCTTTCGGCGATTATTGAATCGATCAACGACAGTTTTAAAAAGTTATGGACTAGAATGGGTATCTAATCCCTTATCGATTGAAGGACGAGAAGCTAATTTGCGGAAATTCTTTAAAGATTTTTATTATGAAGGAGTAGAAACGCCCTATACGCTTGTTCCTGATATTGAATTACATGAGTTGGTTTTAAAAAAATTAAGCAATAAACTGGGCCAAGATGAGGTTGGATCTGGAACTACGCCGGCAGCATTTTATTATACTTTTTATATTGCAATCAAACGTGCAGGGCTTGGTTTTTCTATAGAGATTCCTAGAAAATTAGCAAAATCAGCATACAAAGCAAAGAATTTCTCTCTCCTTCATTCTTTGAAAGAGGACATCAAAAAACTTTATATGGTTGAATTATCAAAAGAAGAATTCGCGTGGATCTATTTAGTCACTATCTGCAAACGTACCCTAGATCAAGAGGAATCAGAGAAAAATTTTTATAAAGAATTTCATGTAGGCACAGAAATTTCTCAACTTACCAATCGATATCTCAAAGAATTTGATTTTCCAAAAAAAATTGATCCAAAAGTCACAACATTCTTACGTTCGTTTTTTTTATCTAGAAAAATAAATGATTTATTGTCACCTGTATTAAATAAAGAGGCGATAGAGATAAAAAAAGCAGTCATACGCTCAGATAATGAGAATTATCAACGGAATTTACGTTTTTTAAAAAAAGAAAGGAAGAACTACACTATTTCTACAAAATACATGGAAGATATAAGCGTGAGCTTAACGATTTATAGTAATTTGATTTTTGATTTTTATTTACCCAGTAAAACAATTTACTTTCTTCTGGAAGGGGATCATTTTGTGTGTCAACAAATTATCACTCGTGTACGTCAACAATTTGGGAGTAAACATACATTAGTTTTTTTACCTCTTTATTACCTAGCAGAAGAAGTATTGAACGCCGCCCATATTGATTTGATTGTAACAAATTACAATCGTTATCTTTTGGATTACATTATTGAGAGCGATTTTCTTTTGTTAAAAGCTGTTCCAAATGAACATGATTGGCAACGATTAGAAAGAAAAATAAATCCTTATCGTAAAACATATAACTAATGTTTTTCCACAGTTGCTAATAAAAATAGCGACTGTTTTTTTTCATTTATTTCAGACGTTAATGAAATAGATGATTTTATTTCATTAAAAAATCAATGTAATCTTAGTGAAGTAATAAACATGCAAGTTGACTTACAGAACATTTGGGAAAGATTTATCTTCGAGCCAACAAAAAATGACAGTTAATAAAAAGAATGTCTAAACTTTGTTCGCTATAAGTTTCTAATTGGAATAATACAGTAGGTCAAATACTAGGAGGAGTGGTATGAAAATAAATACAATTAGCCGAACCGTTGGAAAGTTATTATTGATCATGGTTTTACTTTTGCCCCATCTCCCATTTCAACTAGCCTATGCGCATGATCATTCAAGCTCTTCTGATAATCAGGAAGTAACAGCGACTTCGGAAAATCCAGAAAAGTCAGAAGAATCAGAAAAGAGTAATCGTACGACTGAATATCGTTTAGAGTTAGTAGCAAGTCCACCAGCTGGCGGTAATCCTAGACGAACTGATTCGGCAGGATCGAATGTGGTATGGCTCCGTGTAGGAGATACTCTGGGTAATATGAATGCATTTCCTAATCCCGGCTACCGATTTTTACGTTGGGAAGTCGCTTCAGGTCCAATATTTATATTTCATCCAACTAGCCAGGATCTTGCTGTAAGCCAAAATGGAGCTGGAAACTCTGTGATTCGTGCAGTCTTTGAACCAGTTCAAGGTGGAAATGTTACTGTAAAGCATGAAGATGAGGAAGGGAATCAATTAGCTGATCCTAGCGTGCTGACTGGATTAGTTGATCAAACCTACACAACCGAAGCATTAAGCATCAGTGGTTGGCAATTGAGTAAGACTCCTGAAAATGCCTCTGGAACTTTTAGAGTAGAAGAACAAACGGTTGTCTATACCTACGAGCCTGAACAGAATCTATGGGGAACGGTTCCTTGGTCGTATGAGGAAGAAACTGAAACAATCAGATTATATGGTGGAGAAGCTGGCGCAGTAGCTGATGCACCTTGGAAAACCTATTCTTTGGTTAAACAAATTATCGTGGAAGATCAAGTGATATTACCGAAAAATTCACAAGGTCTGTTTATAGGCTTGCGAAATCTGGAAATAATCGAGAATATTGATAGAATGGATGTTTCAAATGTCGAAAACATGCAGCTGATGTTTTCCGATACATCAAATCTAAGAGAATTAGATTTACGTAATTGGGATACGTCAAATGTCACAGATATGAGTGGCATGTTCCAAAATGCGAGTTCTTTAGTTCAATTGGATATAAGTAGCTGGAATACATCGAAGGTAACTAATACGAGCTTCATGTTCCAATTTGCAAGCTCAATCACAGAACTAGATTTAGGAAATTGGAATACCTCAGCTTTAGGTCATACTATGTTTATGTTCAATGGTGCAACGTCTTTAACAAAATTAGATATCAGTAATTGGGATATAGCAAGAGGCATTGTGGTTGTAGCTATGTTTAATAATACACCTTTAAAGACAATCGTTCTGGGAAAAAAAACGGTTTTCACATCCACGCTATCAGGAGATTCGACAAATTTACCACAGATTGAAATAACTGATCAATATACAGGCAGATGGGTCTTAGAAGAAAGTTTAACGAGCGAAACGGGGGTTATCGCGTTTGAAAACTCAACCGAGTTTATGAATAACTATGATGGCACTTATCCAGGTACTTACATCTGGGAACCGGTTCCTCCTGAACAACTCATTGCCAAATTTTACCCTGTGAGTGACCAATCTGTAGCGATTCACGGTCATGCCACAGAAATGGTGGATCATTTGACGATTACCTATAAAAACACAGAAGGAAATACAGTTGTTCTTGAAAAAGATTCTCCTCGCATTGTCTGGGGAGACTATCAAGATAATCAACAGAAAGTTCGTTCCTTCCAGATCAACTTAGCAGAAAATGAACGGCTCGAAACGGAGTCAAAGGTCGAAATGAAACTGTCAAAGCCTTCTGGGGATACGACTGGGGATGTGACAGAAGAGCAAACAGTCATCAAAGGTATTGATTATCGGAGCAATAACTTTACGTTAGATCGTTCTAAGATCAACGAGATAGATACTGTTGAAGCATTACATGCGCTCATTCTTCAAGAAAGTCGTGCGCAAGCAAGAAACATCTTATCTGAAGAAGACATGACCAATGATTTTCGCATCATTGAGACCGATCTTTCGTTAGATAGTAAAGAAGACGGAAGTTACTACGCTATTCTTGAAGTCGGCAATAAAGCATATCAGATGACGATCGGTATCGATCTTACCTCAAAAGTTGAACATTTGCGGGTAACGATCCCAGTTAAAATGATCTTTGAATCATTGTATGATGAAGAAGAATCGAACCGCCAGTTTGAGAGCCAAACCTATGAGATCCACAATCAATCTTCGGTAGCTGTCGATACGTATATCAACCAAGTTGCTATTGATGATTCTGCTGGAATCGTTCTTTTGAAAGAAGGAGAAGATCCACTTGACTATGTAGAAAGTGATGTGGAAGATCCTAGTTATGAGGATATTACGAAGCCATTGTTGCGCTTGAATCTCCAAACGCAAGAGACTAAAAAACAGTTATACGCAACGATGCCGGAGCAACATTTGATTCGTTTACCAGAAGGAGATCGTACACCGCTTTCCTTATCGGGAGAATTTTATGGGAATTATCCACGGTGGATTGATAATCCTGAGATTGACCAAGGAGGCTATTACGAGAACACACTCGTACCTAATTACCGAATCGTGTTACGATTCGTTCCACGCATTTAAAGAAAAAAATAGTTATCAAGGAGGTAAATCCATTGGAGGAAACGAACCAAGCACAAAATAAAAATAAGCGTAAATGGCTCTTGTGGTTTTTGCTATTTTTGTTGATTGCCGGTGGTCTCGCCTATTATTTCAATCAACCAAAAGATCACGTTCCATTGGTCAGTGCAGATCTTTTACCAGCGGTCGGCGATGCCTCTGATCAACAATTGGCGGAACGAGCGCAAGAAGTAGCTGATGCCAATTATTTTACATTACAAATCAATCCAGAAGCCGTCTTTGAGAACGGACAGAGTGAAGGATCGATCGAGATAGTCAATCCTGGGACGAATGTTTATCCGATTGCAGTAGATATTTCTTTAATATCTAGTGACGAGCTGATTTATTCTTCTGGTGCCATCTATCCGAACCAATTCGTAGAAAATGTAAAATTGGAAAAACAACTAGCTAAAGGAGAGTATCCTGCTAGAGCCACCGTTAATATCTATGACCCTGAAACGAAAGAAAAACAAGGGGTCACTGAAGCGGAAGTAATGATTATTGTTAATAACTAAAATAAAAAGAAAATGAGGGAATTTAGATGAAAAAAATAGTAGCAGCACTTCTAAGTACAGCAACAATCGCAGGGATCATGGCAACTGGGACAATCGTAGGAGCAGAGCAAGTGGTTGACGGGCGTAAAGGCGAGACGTCAGGAGATGTCCTTGTACAGGGAATTATTGGGGAATTCGATAATACGACACCTGGACCAAATCCTGACGAATTGGATCAATGGATCAATGTGACGATTCCAACCAATGCTTTGTTTTACACAACAACAGCCTCAAATCATACAACAATTTCGTCACCTGAACATACGATCACGAATAATTCCGCTGTTGGTGTGATTACTTCAGTTTCTGGCGTAGATACACCCACGAATATGGCTGAAGTGGATTCACTAAAAGTGAATACGATTGATTTGTTTGAAGATGGTAAGCCAACAGAAACGGTAGCTGAACTTTTCAGACTCCAAGGAAATCAAGGGGCGAATGAAGGCAAGTTTACTTTCACTGGTAAAGTTACGCCGGTCAATGCTTCAGCAGAGTTAAATCCAACGTTTAAATTAGTTTTGAGTTTCTCTCCTAATGTAGCGTAAAAAAAGAATCGCTGAAATCCCAGAAAAGAAGGGATAAATCAAATGAAAAAAAGTATGAAGTTATTTTATATCACGAGCCTATTCTTCATTATCTCGAACGTTTTGCAGACTAAAGTAGTTATAGCAAATTCGACAACGGGACAAGTCACTGTCACTGGACGAATTGGCGAAGACACTAGCACTGAAAAAGGTATAACGATCAATGAAGCACATGGAAGCGAGAGCAAGAAACACACCCTTGTCGCAGATATTTCACAACTAAAACAAGGGAATCTACCAAAAACAAACGGTTTGAGTGGTCGGCGTTTCTTATGGCTTGGCTATTTAATCGTTACAGCCTGGCTTGTTATTTCAATCAGAAAGAATCAGTACTTGGGTGACAAGCATCCGAAAAAGAGTACTGACTAAAAGTAAAATAATAAAGAAGAAACAAACCAATAGGCCTCCGTCATTGAAAGGGGCTTGTTGGTTTGTTCGTATCTGAGGGAATGTATGTGTCAAATGGGAACAACTTCTAAGTATAAAAATAGAAAAATTCTTGATTTATAGAAAAAACACTTTTGCTATTCTGTTTTGCTTTCAGGTATGATTGCTTTATAAAAAGAAGACGTTGTTAAATGATTTTACAGAGAGTTAACAGGTCTTAACATGAACCGCTCAGTACTTTGTCAGTTGATTTATTTAATGAAACGATATTGTACAACAAAGATATGGCGTAATGCAAAGAAAGAGAAAACTAAATAATCGGTGAATAAAAAATGTGCCAATCGAAAGTGAAAGAAACAGAGGGCGGGAGAGGAATGCTTAATCGAAAGAAATAATTAGAGGTTACTTCTGTTCCCGTTGTTTATTCAGTTCTAAGGTATACAATAAAAGTGAATATTAATTTTACCTCAGATACATTATTTTGTTTTAGATTGGAATAATAAGTGAACACTATTGATCAACACTCTATTCTTATTTCTTTTTATATATTGACAAAAAAACTAAAGGATAGTATATAAGTGTAAATGAAAATAAATGAAGGACGGAGAAAATAAATGATCGAGTTAAAAAGATTAGCGAATATGGTAGACCACACATTATTGAAAGCGGATGCTCAGAAGGCAGAATTTGAACAACTTTGTAAGGAAGCGACTAACTATGGATTTAAAATGGTAGCAATCAATTCTTATCCTGTAGCAATATGTCGTGATTTTTTGGAAGATAGCGAAGTCCATGTGGGCGCTGCGATTGGTTTTCCATTAGGACAAACTACGATTGAGACGAAGGTTTTTGAAGTAGAAGATGTCATCAAAAATGGTGCAGACGAAATCGATTATGTCATCAATATCGGTAAGGTAAAAGAAGGGGATTTCGGCTATATTCGTGAAGAAATGAAAGCGATTGTTAATTCTTCTCGTAAAGGTAACATCATCAGTAAAGTCATTTTAGAAAATTGTTACTTAACGGATCAAGAAAAAATCGCTGTATGTGAAATCGCAAAAGAAGTAAAGCCTGATTATGTCAAAACATCAACAGGTTTCGGTACAGGAGGTGCGACAGTAGAAGACGTCAAGTTAATGAAAAGCGTGGTAGGTGAAACAGTGAAAGTGAAGGCTGCAGGAGGGATTCGTGACTTAGACACTGCGTTACAGATGATTGAAGCTGGGGCGGAACGTTTAGGAACAAGCGCTGGCATCAAAATCATCGAAGAATATAAACAGTTAAAAGGAGCAGGTTGATGAAAGAAATTCGAAAGCTATAATAATTAGCTTTTGTTGATTTTGATTTGACAGCAACGCATGATCAAGTGCTAATTAGGGAGTCTTAGCTATATCGCAACGAATGATGGGGATTATCTAAAGAAAAAGTAAAATTGAATTCAATTATCCTACACAATTAAGCGAGATCAACACACGAGGAATCAATTTATTGATCGTATAGATATAGTATTGGAGCCAACGGGGATTTCCTAGAAATATTCAATCGAAATAAAATGACTTCCATCAGAAATTAATCGTTAAATTTTTATTATTGTTGAAGCATCAGTGGCTCGAAGCAATCCAATACTACTATCCAGAATGTAAAACTTCGAAAACGTTCCTTCAACCGACTGACATCACGGTCACTACTTATCAAGATTTATACAGTAAAAGGGAGAGATTACGAGATTACTTCGAGCAACAAGAAATCTAATTTATAGTATTGGACGAGTCATATCAAAGAGGGACGAATGTGGTTTACAATCCAATCACTAAACTGAGTAAAAACTTTAGATACATTCGGCGATTACTGCGTTTCTAAAAGCCTTGAAGTTTTCGGTCTTTAGATAAGCAACCAATAAAAACTAAAAGAATCAAGCTAAAACATGCCAGTTTAGCTTGATTCTTTCATATTTATAAAATAATTCGTTTAATCGATCCATTATTTCCGTGTCTTGATCATATCAAAAACGTCATAAGCAACAAATCCCATTGCGAGTAGATAAAGCACCCAAGTAAAAATCGAATTTGTGATGAATTGGTAGTATAGATTTAAACTACAAAGGGTATATAACGCCAAGCGTAGGAATGTAAACGGTTTGGAATGGTAATTAGTCAAAATAGCAGCCTCCTGAAAGATACATCTCATATTTTATCAATAAAATACTAGTTATCTATAGTTTACGGTGAAAGCTGTTTCATTGTCAAATTCCTACAGAAAACAAAGCTAAAAAGTTCTTCATTAGTATAGAAGTTAAAGCAAGCTTATCTATCGAATAAAGTATCTTCTTTTTTCTTGATTCTGTTATGATAGAAATAGCATGATAAATAGAAAAAGGTGGGATGAATGTATGGCAAAGAAAATTGCTTCTCCAGAGCTGACAGAATTAGTTGATGGATCGTTCTATTTAGAAGACGAAACAACATTTACAGGTATTATTTCTGAAGGAGAAGATCAAAGTTATCTTAGTTCCCGGAATACTGTATTGAAAAATAGCCATATTAAAAAATTAGCGATGCAAAAATCACGCTTGGAACGGTTTGAATGTAGTGATGTTGTTTTTGAAAAGTGCGATTTTTCAAATTTAGAGTGGTTTGGCGCAAGTTTTCATCGCGTGCATTTCAAGCAATGCAAATTGACTGGAACCAATTTTTCTGACAGCTTTTTAAGAGACTGCGTCTTTGAAGAATGTGTAGCTAATCTGTCTTCTTTTAGCTATACGAATATGAAGTTCGTTCGATTTAGCGATAATCAATTGAATAATAGTGATTTTTTTGATAGTAATTGGAAAAATCTAGTATTGGAAAATAATGAACTTTCAGGCTCAAATTGGTTCAATACGGCACTGAAAGGATTAGATTTTACAACGAATACATTCTCACAAATCAACCTGTCATTGGAATTACTTCGCGGACTGACCGTCAATCAAGAACAAGCAGTCATTATTGCGGCAGGATTGGGGTTGGTGATTGAGTAGGCAAAAATTAAATTGGCCTTTAAAAAAAGTGCTGCTGGAAAACATTTGTGTTTTCCAGCAGCACTTTTTTATGAATCACCAATATAGAAAAATTATATATCTATAAGTAATTTTAATACGAAAAAGCTATCGGCCACTATACTGTTGGAAATAAGTCTATTTTCACAAACTCATGAATGGACAAAATAATATGAAAGAAAAGGCGCATTTAACGATGTCTTTCATGTTGACACTAGGTTTAGGGTTTATAAATAAAGTTGCAATATAGTGACCGAAGCTTACTACATATAGTATCAGGAAAATAACCAATTCAATACTCAAGAAATGGTGTTTAAAAAGTCACGAATGGAACTAGGGAGATAAATAGATGCTGAATAGCAAAACAAAAAAGTGAGAAACAAAATCAAAAGGCTATATTTGTTTCTCATACTAGAATTAGTTACAAGGCGGTAACAATGATAATTTCGCATTTAATAATCTCGGAAAAATTGAAATAGAAAAGTAAAAAGCTGTTGGTCACCATATATTTTAACGTGATTTTATTTGTGCAAAATCACGAATGGATGAAAATTTGTGTTCAAAACACATTGATTAAGTTTGTTTTTATGTTTATACGTTCATATATTGAATAAAAATATAAGTGACCAAAGCTTATAAAGAGAATAACATATAACAATGTAAAATTATCTTCACAAAACGGTTTATCAAATCGAATAAAATGAAATATTTAATTATGTATGAAGTAAAGAAATTCGATTTACATTATTGCTGTAAAAAGCACTGACCACTAGATTACCTACACCCTGACAAGATCTTTCACAAATGAATAAACAGAAACGGGTTAAAAAGAGATAAAACTAATCTTTTTTGTTTTTCAAATGTAATTCTAGTATACCTAGTGGTCACTGCTTATCAATAATAGTAACAAAAAAAATGGTGATAGAAGTTCTTTTCACGGACTATGAAAATGATTATTTAGATCATAAGGAGCGGCGGTGTATTTAATTTAGTGAAGCGATTTTATAGAACAGATAAAAAAGAAGATTATCTGTTTAACTAATATGAATAGTTACTAATAACCTAACAAAAAAGAAAAGTGGATATTTAGTGTTGCAGCTTTAGATGACGAAAATAATATAATCAAGAAGAATTCCAATCACATATGTGAAAGAATATTCTTACAGTAAGAAGAGATTGAGAAAGTATCAGAAATTATTTTGTTAACTTTTCAGTAACTTCAATGATTTTTTATTTTTAGAATTTTGGATAGCAATCAATAAGCTTTTACATTGATTGATCGTTCATGACCAGATACTGATACAAAATTTATTTGATTTATCCCTAACTATTATTATGTTTATGTTACTAGAACGTTTAAGGACCAATTATTTATACTTCATTCAACATGATTATGATGATTTTTTTAACTATATGTTTAAAAAATATTATATCAGATAGTTGAGTTCAATTTTGTTCTTAAAAAAAACCTAGAACTGAACATTTTTACAAATAATAATCTCTTAAAATGTAACAGCTGGATAAAATCTAGTTTTATGAAGTTATAAGGGGGAAAATTTATGAGTAAAAAAAAGTTAACTAAAAAAAGAAAAAAGCAACTGCTGGCAATGTTTATGACAGCAGGAATGATGACAAATACATTTGTCGGAACAGGTTTAGCTCTTGCTGATGAAGTGACGACAAACTCTACAACTACCAGCGGACTATCTGATAGTAAAGAAAATACTAATGAAAAACAACAAATAACAACAAATTCTTCCGGTAGTAGAATTTTGAATACTAAGATTACATCAGGAGAATACTATTATGGAGAAAGTAAAACAATTAAAGGAACTTGTGAGCCCCTTTTTCGGGTAACTGGTTTTAAAGGTGAAAGTAGTACGGGTGTAACATCCACGGTTAACGCAGATCTTTTTGGAAATTTTGAAATTGGTGTTGCTGAATACATGATCCAACCTGGAGATGTAATTACAGTAAGAAGTGTCGATGCATCAGGACTTTTTGGAAGTGATGATACGACATATGTACATTATAGTACTCCAAAAGTAAGTAATAGTTACACTTATGATTCACCAATCACTGGGACCGCTTATCCTGGTTCGGAAGTATACATTTCTGATGATTCGTCTTTCGCTTCTGGCTGGGTAACAGCAACTACAGATGGGTCTGGTAACTTTTCAGTAAGTTCAAACCAATTAAAAAGTTTAGCAGGCTACGCTTCAGGAAAGACTATGTATATAAGGAGTGGGGCAGCCGGTTCTAATAATAACGTATCAGGATTGCTTAGTCACACAGTGTCTACTCAGATTACTGAAGATAAGGCTACAATTACTGCTAATAATTTTACACTGGATTATGGATCAGCGTATAACAGCAATATTGCTATTCAAATGTCTGGTGTAAGAGCGACTGATGCAAATGGCAATGATGTTACAAATAATGTGCAGGTTTCTGGAAATGTAAATACAAAAATTCCTGGAAATTATAACGTGACATTTACATCACCAGAATCAGGTAAAAGTACTACTGTAGTGGCGACTGTTAAAGATGCACCAGCAGATAAAGCAACGATTACAGCAAACAATGCTACTGTCGAATACGGATCAACCTGGAATGATAGTGTGGCCAAACAAGTAACAGGAGTCAAAGCAACTGATAAATATGGCAATGATGTAACGAATAACGTAACAGTATCAGGGAATGTAGATACAAATAAACCTGGAAATTATAATGTGACATTTACTTCGCCCGAATCAGGAAAAAGTAAAACAGTAGTGATTACTGTGAAATCAGCTAAATATGAAAAACCAGTTCTTGAAAATCCATATATTTATCAAACGGATTTGAAAGGAAAAACGACACCTGATACAGATGTTGTGATTTCTGATAGTGACGGCTTCGAAGAATTTGTCACTGTTCATTCAGATTCTTCAGGTAATTTTACTGCATCAAGTTCTTTGTTAAATTCTCTTGCAAAACATACTCCAGGTACTAAACTTTATGTCAAATCTGGGGATATAGAAAATGCCAATTATAGTGAAGTAGAAACTACTCTGATCCATTATCCTACACCTAAAGTAGCTGAAAGCTATGCCTATAACACAGAAATTAAAGGTATAGCATATCCAAACTCGAAAGTTTATATTTCTGATATGAATGATTTTGGTGGATATATGACTGTTGAAACTGACTCATCAGGTAACTTTACAGTTTCAGCTTCTCAGTTAAAGGCTTTAACTGAATACAAAATTGGTGCTACTTTATATTTTATGAGTGCAGATGATTATTATAGTCAAGCAATCAGTCTAGTAGCATCCACAAAAATCACAGAAAATAAAGCGTCGATTACAGCTAATGATTTTACCTTAGAATATGGTGCAGATTTTAATGATCAGATTGCTATTGAAAAAGCGGGAGCAACTGCTACAAATGCCAACGGAAATATCGAAGGTGTCAGAGTTAAAGCAAATAATGTAGATACAAGTAAGCCGGGCGAATACAGTATCACATTTGTTTCCGCATCAGGAAAAGAAAAAACAGTCAAAGTAACGGTCAAAGATGCACCAGAAGAAAACGCAACAATCGAAGCGCATGATTTTGAAGTAGATTACGGGTTTGATTTAACCGATGAAGCAGCGATTGAAAAAGCTGAAGCAAAAGCAACCGATAAATACGGCAAAGAAGAAGCTGTCACAGTCAAAGAAACGAATGTTGACACAAGCAAACCCGGTGAATACAGCATCACATTTGTTTCCGCATCAGGAAAAGAAAAAACAGTCAAAGTAACGGTCAAAGATGTACCAGAAGAAAACGCAACGATCGAAGCACATGATTTTGAAGTAGATTACGGGTTTGATTTAACCGATGAAGCAGCGATTGAAAAAGCTGAAGCAAAAGCAACCGATAAATACGGCAAAGAAGAAGCTGTCACAGTCAAAGAAACGAATGTTGACACAAGCAAACCCGGTGAATACAGTATCACATTTGTTTCCGCATCAGGAAAAGAAAAAACAGTTAAAGTAACGGTGAAAGAATCCGTAAAAGCAGAAACGCCAGTATTTGAGACACCCTATATATATGGAGATGATTTAAGAGGAAAGACATCCCCAAATGCATCTGTCCAATTACGTATTACCAAGCCAGCCCAAGTTGATATAACTGTCCAATCAGATGACAACGGTGATTTCTCAATCCCTGTTGAAAAATTGAAACAATATGATAATTATAAAGTTGGAAGTACACTTTTTGCTACTGCTTCATTTGGATCAGACGGATCAACTAGTGAAATGGGATTGGTAACAGTTGAAGAAAACCATTCCTCAATTGAAGCAAATGATTTTGAAGTAGACTATGGTTTCGATTTAACAGACGAAGCGGCGATTGAAAAAGCTGGTGCGAAAGCAACCGACAAATACGGTAAAGAAGAAGCGGTCAAAGTCAAGGAAAGTAATGTAGATACTTCAAAACCAGGTGAATATAGTATCACATTTGTTTCTGATTCAGGAAAAGAAAAAACAGTGAAAGTAACTGTTAAAAACAAACCAATCATTGGTTCCGAACCAATCATCCATGCAACAGATATGACCTATCAAGTAGGAGAAACATTAAACCCATTATTAGGCGTAACCGCTGAAGATCCAGAAGACGGTGATTTAACGGACCAAGTCAAAGCCGATGCTTCTGGAGTCAATATGTCTAAAGCAGGCGATTATGAGTTGAAATTATCTGTAACAGATAAGGACGGAAATACGACTGAACAAACAGTTACGATCCATGTAGTTGATCAAGTAACAGATGGTCCGGTGATCAAGGGCGCAGATGACGTGAGAGTTGATGAACGTGCGAAATTTGATCCACTTGAAGGCGTTACTGCACAAGATAGTCAAGGAAATGATATAACTGATAATCTAACGTATACAGGATCTGTTGATACATCTACTCCAGGAGAATATACGATAAAATATTATGTGTATGACAAAGATGGTAAAGTAGCGACTGCAGAACGGGTTGTGACAGTCCAAAGTGATGCAAGTAAACCAGTGGTAATGAGTCCAGATAAACTAACAATCAAACAAAATAGTAAATTTGATCCAACACTTTATGCACAAGCATATGACAATGAAGATGGCGATATTACTGATCAAATCAAAGTTTTAGGGCAAATTTATACCGATAAACTAGGTTCACAATTCATTACTTATGAAGTGACTGATAGTGACGGAAACAAAGCTACTAAAATGATGGAAGTTGAAGTGGTTGCAACGCTAGGAAATGCGCCCGTTATTAGTGGTGCAGACGATTTGGAAATCAATGTAGGAGATAGCTTTGATCCAATTTCAGGTGTCACTGCGTATGATAACGAAGATGGGGACTTAACCTCTGAAATCAAATACGGTGGTATTGTTGATACTGGTAAAGCAGGCGAGTATACCGTTACTTATACAGTTTGGGATTCTGATTTCAATGTTGAGACCGTAGAACGTAAAGTAACAGTGAAAGATCCAACAGTAGAACCAGCCATTGAAGCGCATGACTTTGAAGTAGATTATGGCTTTGATCTAACCGATGAAGCGGCGATCGAAAAAGCTGAAGCAAAAGCAACTGACAAATATGGTAAAGAAGAAGCGGTCACAGTCAAAGAAAGTAATGTAGATACTTCAAAACCAGGTGAATATAGTATTACATTTGTTTCTGCATCAGGAAAAGAGAAAACAGTCAAAGTGACTGTCAAAGATGCGCCAGAAGAAAATGCAACGATCGAAGCACATGATTTTGAAGTAGATTATGGGTTTGATCTAACAGACGAAGCAGCGATTGAAAAAGCGGAAGCGAAAGCAACTGACAAATACGGAAAAGAAGAAGCTGTCACAGTGAAAGAAACGAATGTTGACACAAGTAAACCAGGTGAATATAGTATTACATTTGTTTCTGCATCAGGAAAAGAGAAAACAGTCAAAGTGACTGTCAAAGATGCGCCAGAAGAAAATGCAACGATCGAAGCACATGATTTTGAAGTAGATTATGGGTTTGATCTAACAGACGAAGCAGCGATTGAAAAAGCGGAAGCGAAAGCAACTGACAAATACGGAAAAGAAGAAGCTGTCACAGTGAAAGAAACGAATGTTGACACAAGTAAACCAGGTGAATATAGTATTACATTTGTTTCCGCATCAGGAAAAGAAAAAACAGTCAAAGTGACAGTGAACGCAGAAGCTGCCATGAAACCCACCGTTGATCCAATCAAAGAAGGAGCAGGTAAGGTCACAGGACAAGGAAAAGCCGGCGATAAAATTGTCATCACTGTTGATGGAAAAGAAGTTGGCACAGGAACGGTTAAAGAAGATGGTACATTCGAGATCTTGACTGGCACGTATCGTGCAAAAGCGGGAGATGTGTACTCTGTTCAAGCCTTTAATTCAGAAAACGCAGGCTCTGAAATTACAGATGTCAAAGTTATTGCCACTGCAGGAAAAGTCAATCCAGATGATTATACGATTGGGGACGCAAATGTGACCGGAAGCTATACTGGCGATGTCACTTCTATTGCGGTCTTTATCAATGGTGTGAACAAAGGAACGATTTCTGGAGCTAGTGTAAAAGATGGACAATTCACCTATTATGTTGGAAAAAACATTAAAATGGGGGATGTCGTAACAGTTGTTGGGTACGATAAGTATGGTAAACGTTTGGATGAAAAAGAATTGACGATCTATAACAAAGAAACAATTCAAACACCAACAGTCAATGATATTTATGTTGGCGATACAACGGTAACAGGAACTGGACAAGCGGGTACAACCGTCTATGTCAAATTAGGTTCAACGATTTTAGGCCAAGCTGAAGTGAAGGAAGACGGTACGTTTGAAGTAACGATTCCAGCGCAAAAGGCAGGTACAGAACTAACAATTTTAGCAAAAGATGGTGAGGAAGCCAGTGAGTTGGTGTCTAAAATAGTTATCGACCAACTTCCACAAGCGCCGAGTGTTGATGATATCAAAGATGGTGCCGGAAAAGTAACAGGTAAAGGCCAAGCAGGCGATACTATTGTTATCACTGTGAATGGAAAAGAAATCGGTCGTGGAAAAGTCAAAGCTGATGGAACATTTGAACTTTTAACTGGTACGTATCGTGCAAAACAAGGTGAAACTTATGAAGTGTATGCAGTAAATGATGATAATGTCCAATCTGAAACAGTGAAAAAAGTAGTCGTTGCGACTTCCGGACAAGTAAAACCAAATGATTATGTTCTAGGAGAATTATCCATTACAGGAACATATACAGGCGATGTTACTACAATTGCTGTATTTGTCGATGGCGTGGAATTAGGTAAAACTTCTGGAGCGAATGTAGCTAATGGACAATTTAACTTCTATGTAGGAGACCATATCAAAGCAGGTCAAAAAGTCACAGTTGTCGGATACGATAAATACGGTAAACGACTAGATGAAAAAGAAGTCACTATCGATAATGGTGTTGATACACCAACAGTCAATGATATTTATGCTGGCGATACAACCGTTACAGGTACAGGTGAGGCAGGTAGCACGGTCTATGTGAAAGATCATTTGAAAAATATTATCGGCGAAGCCGAAGTCAAAGCAGATGGTACCTATGAAGTGACGATTCCGGCTCAAGCAAAAGATACACAATTGATTGTCATGGCAAAAAAAGGGAATGCAAGAAGTGAAGAGGTCAATGCAAAAGTCTTAGCAGCTCGCCCACTACAACCAACAGTGGATGCAGTTAAAGAAGGAGCTGGAAAAATCACTGGGACTGCACAAGCTGGTGATACAGTAGTCATTACTTTAAATGGAAAAGAAGTAGGTCGTGGTGAAGTTAGTGAAGATGGTACATTTAGTATTATTCTATCAAGCAAAGTACGAGCAGGTAACATGTATCAAATTACAGCAGTAAATTCAGATGGTATTAGTTCTGTCGCTACTGAAGTAACTGCAACGGTTACAGAAGGTACCATTACACCTGATCCATTTAAAGTAGGTGGCAATTCAATCACTGGTACCTTTACGGGAGATGTTTCATCTATTGATTTAGTGATTGATGGTGCACCACAAGGTGTTGTTAGTGGGAATTCAGTCAAAGATGGCGTATTTTCTTACTATGTAGGTAATCTCTCAATTCAAGCAGATCAAACTGTGGAAGTTGTTGCTTATGATGCTTACGGCAAACAATTAGATCAACAAACAGTTACAATCAATGCTTAATTGAAAACACTTATAATGAGAATTTGTAGATAAAATCGTAATAGTTTTATCGTTGCTTGTTCTACGAAGAGGGAATCGATCCGAGTATAGAATTGCTTGGATCGATTCCCTTTTATTCATTTAATGACTATAAAATTTTATGTGGAATCAAAAGAAGTGTTTGTTGATCTATATTCAACATAGTAAGTATCAATAAATAAAAATCACTAAGTGACCGATGTTCGTTTGTTTCACTATATAAAACCGAGGATTGAACATCCTTTGGGGGCTTTTGACAGTATACTTCTTTCTTGGAAAACAAAATAAGGAGATGGAAACATGGACAAAAAAACAATCAATTTTGTGGGTTTAGGTTACGTAGGGTTACCTGCAGCGTTATTACTACAAAATTCTGGCTATTCTATCATTGGGACAGATATCAATCAAGAACTAGTATCTGAATTAAGTAATAGAAAGAAGACGTTTGACGAGCCGGGTCTTCAAGAAGCCTATGATCAAGCAATGGTTAATGGGATACAGTTCACAACAAAATATCAACAAGTAGAGACCTATGTCGTCGCTGTACCAACACCGTTTGAAGCAACGACAAAAAAAATCGATCCGACCTATTTAGTCAGTGCACTGACTGCAATCAGTGAACATTGTTTAGAAGGAGCGTTGATTATTGTAGAATCAACGATTTCTCCAGGAACAATTGATCAATATGTTCGACCAATTTTTAAAAATAAAAAGGTGAACTTATGTCATGCACCTGAACGTATTCTACCTGGTAATATCCTGAAAGAACTACGATATAATTCTCGTACGATTGGTGCGGATAATGAGGAAACAGCCCAAGTAGTCAAAGAAATCTATCAAGGTTTTTGTGAAGGCGAAATCGTTTTAACAGATATCAAAACAGCCGAACTTTCTAAAGTTGTTGAAAATACCTTTAGAGATATCAATATCGCGTTTGCGAATGAATTGAAGCTGATCTGTGAACGGGAAGGATTGGATGTACATTCGGTGATCGAAATCGCTAATAAACATCCTCGTGTCAATATCTTGAATCCAGGAACTGGTGTGGGAGGACATTGCATTCCCGTAGATCCTTGGTTTTTAGTGGGAGATTATCCTGAGCAAGCAAGATTGATCCGAACAGCGAGAGAGGTCAATGATGCTGTACCAAAACGTATTTTAGACAAAGTAAGAGAAATAATGGATCATTCATTTTCTGGAAAACGTTTGGGTATCTACGGTCTAACTTATAAAGATAATGTAGACGATGTTCGAGAAAGTCCTAGTTTACAACTGTACCAAGCAATGACTGATAAAGAACAAGCAGAAGTCCTATTTTATGATCCATTGGTCAAAAAATCGATCGTAAAAAATCAAGCAATGGATTTTGATGATTTCTTACAGAATACAGATGTCGTGCTAGTGATGAATAGACATGAACATTTAGTGGTCAATGAGCCATTGATAAAACAGTCTGGTGAGACTGTTCTTGATCCTATTGGTGATTTGAGCATGGATAAGGTGGTCTTATAGAAAGGAGAGTTCGATGCAAGGCACGAATCAACTACTTAAAACATTTCGCTTACTAAGACAAAATCTATGGATTATTTTACTTTCTACGGTTTTTTTTGCTGCTGGGGGGTATATTTTTACTGAAAAATTCATTACACCTACGTATAAGGCAACCACTCAACTTGTAGCAAAAACAACGGTGACACCAGAGTCGGATGAGACCCTTAATGATGCGAACTATAAGTTATTGATGATCAATACGTATAAAAGTTTAGTCACAAGTTATTCGATTTTAGATGATGCACAAAAGAAAATAAAAGAAACGCAAGATATCGATTTGAATGTGGATCAGATTCGCCAAATGATCACGGTGGCTCAAGAAGAAAACTCACAGATATTCAGTATTTCTGTTTTATCTGAAAAACCAGAAATTGCTCAAGTTGTTTCTGAAAAGGTGGCAGAATCTTTTTCAGCAAAAGTCGGTGAATTACTAGGTGAAGGGAATTCTGTTTCGATTATTTCACCCGCTCGTACCTCGGGAACACCGATTTCTCCAAACTTAAAGATGAATACAGTTATGTTTGCTTTGATTGGCTGGTTAGTCGCTGTTATCGGCATATTTATTTGGTCACTGTCGAATCAAATCTTAGAGAAAGAAGACAACTTTGAAGAAACGCTCGGTCTTCTAAATTTAGGAAATGTGGCGGAAATGAAACCAACACAAAATGAAAAAAGCAAGAAAAAACTATATGTAGTAGAGGAAAGGAGATAGACACGAATGGCAAGGGGAAAGCTTGGATTGGATATTGTGACATTATCGAATCCAGAATCAGTTGCTTCTGAACAGTATCGTAGTATTCGCTCGAATATCCAAATCCAAAGAGAAAAGGAAGCATTGACTTCATTGATGATTACTTCAGCCAGTCCGGGTGAAGGAAAGACAACAACGAGTGTGAATTTAGCTGTTGTCTTTGCTCTAACAAAATGTAAAACATTATTGATCGACGGTGATTTAAGGAAACGTTCCATCACGGAATCATTGAATGTTCCTAATGCTTCAGGGCTATGTGGCATCTTAGATAAAGGATACTCATTAGAATCTAGTACGTACCAGACAAATATTGAGAATCTAGATGTGCTACCTAGTGGGGTTTATTCAGAAAATCCAGCTGAAGTTTTGGCAAGTGCTGGATTTAAAAAACTACTGAGAGAAATCAATTTAACTTATGATTTTGTCGTTATCGATGTGCCACCAATCACCGAAGTAGCGGATGCTAAAATTATAGCGACGTTGGTTGATAGTTGTGCGTTAGTGGTACGAGATAGTAAGTCCAGTAAAAAATTGATCGTTGAAGCTAAAAAACTACTTGATAATTCAGGAGCAAATGTTCTTGGAGTTATTTATAACGGAAATAAAACAAAAAAATCGAAGCACTATGGTTATGGAGGTGCTTACGGCTATGGGAACAGAAAAAAAGAAAAGAGTCCTTTTCGTCTCTGGAAGCAATAAGCCGGTTCCCGCTACCTCAGGAGGGGCAATCGAGTTTCTTACACAGAAACTTTGGGAATTGAACCAAAACAAACCAATGGATGTTGATTTTTTTGTACTTTCTTGTAGTTCTGTTTCTTCGGATGATCCATCAACGGGGCTCTTTTATTATAAAGACGCCCCAACTATTTTTCAGAGAGCGAAGAGGTATTTAAATAAGTGCACAAATCGAATCAACAGATATCAACAAAAGTATACATCAATCAATCCCAATTTATTATCTAAGCTGAAAATTTTGATAGGAAGCTATTCTTTTGATGAAATCATTATGCTGAATTACGGGGTGTATTGTCCAAAAATCAGAGAATTTTATGTAGGGAAAGTATCACTATACTTACATAATGATTATCTTAATCGGTTTTCTTATCAGAAAAATAAGATTTTACAGTCAGTCGATCGCATCATTTCGGTTAGTTCGTTTATTGACCATAAGGTGAAGGAAGTGCTAAACCAATCCAATAGACCATCCTTGTGTGTGGTTGAAAATGGAATCGATACGACTGCTTATTCGCCTGTCACAAATGACACGAAAATGAGTCTGAGGGCAGAGCTAGGCATAGGTCACCAAGAAAAGGTGGTCTTGTTTTCAGGTAGGATCGATCGTTCCAAGGGAATCACTTATTTGATGGATGCCATCGAACAATTGACGAATGAGCAAGTACTACTATTGATAGTAGGGACTGTTTCCAATAAACAATTAGACAAAGCATTAAGACATTCAGCGATTGATTTGAAACTGATTGAACAAGCAACTCAAGAAGAAATGCCAATGTACTACCAAGTAGCGGATCTTTGCGTCATTCCTTCAATCGTCAAGGAATCCTTTTGTTTAGTGAATATGGAAGCACAGGCGTGTGGCATACCAGTGATCACGACAGATGCAGGGGCATTGAGAGACTACTTTTTTGGCGATGAACAATTACAAATAGCTGCTGCCCCCAAAACATTAACAATCGATTTGGTAAAAGCAATGACGTATTTTTTTAAAAATGAACAAGCAATCAAGAAGTTTGATTATCGACAACATGCTGAAAACTATTCTTTAGAAAAAATGTATCAAACAATGATTGGTGAGGTGAGAAAGTGAAAATTTTACAGTTTGGTTTTATTGATAGCTTAAATATCGGGGATCGTTTGATTGCTGAAGAAATCCAACATCAGTATTTAGAAAATCATGAAACAAGGGCAGTCTCTTATTTGGGCACGCCTAGAGAGAACATTCCCTCGATTGCTGATTCTTCAGTTGAAAAATCAAAAAAGAAGAATAAATTGAAACAAAAACTTGCTATGATGATTCCTTACCATCCAGACCGAAGGACAGAAGATCTAGTGGAACAATGGATCGCTGACGCAGATTGCATCGTTTTTTCTGGTGGAAATTTAATTTTTGACTTAAACAAGTATAGTAAATCTTATTTTAAACTAAAATGGATCGTTGAGTTGGCTAAGAAACACAACAAAAAAATAGTTGCTCTGTCGATTGGTTTAGGACCATTCAAAACAAAAAAACAAGAAAAAGAAGCGGTGAGATTATTAAACGATTTGAGCTATGTTAGTGTGAGGGATCTAAAATCAGCTTCCTATTTTAAAAAAGAAGTAGCTGTGATTCAGGATCCTGTCTTTACTTCAGAGTTTTTTGCACCGTTAGCGCAACGTCAAAGTCTAAAAAATGAGCAACACATTGCGGTTTCTATCATTGACTATCGCCTTGCTGGGGCTTCTCAGGAACAATATTCGGTATATATCAAACAAATGACAGCAATACTTTTACAGCTTTCAATCAAGTACCAAGTAACCATTTTTTCAACAGAAATGAGAGATTATCAAGCGGTTGAGGATATCTATCATTTATTAGTTGGTGCTGTAGAAATGAAAATAATACGCTCGAAAGAAGAACTTTATGCGTTGTACGAAGTGAGTACCTTGATCATTGGTACACGAATGCATTCGATGATCTTTGCTGTCGCAGCAAAAATTCCTGTGGTCGGAATTTCTTGGCAAGATAAAGTAACTGAAATGTTTCGTATACTAGCTGATCCGACGAGTTGTTTTTCAATCCAAGAATTAGAGAAACAACAAACAGCGATTCTTGAACGAGTAGAGTATAAGATGAATCATGTAGAAGATGAGCGGTATTTACTCGGAGAGATTGGTCAATCCTTTCAGGAGAAAGTGTCTAAAGAAAAGGAACGAGTAAATGCGCTCTTGGCGATCAAATGAACCGATATAAGAAATTACTAACAAGTTCAGGCATATTAATGATTGGGAATCTAGGAACGAAATTTGGGTCACTCTTTCTACTACCATTGTATACAAAGTACCTTTCTACTTCTGAATATGGTGTGGCAGATCTATCAATTACGTTCATTAATTTATTTTTACCCATCATTACAATGAGTATTTTTGAAATGTTCATGAAAGATGTGATCCAGCAACCAGAACGTAAAATCTACTTCTTAAAAAATGCTTGGTTCTTGCTTTTATGTACAAATGTTAGTGCGTGGATCATTGGTCAAGGTTTGTATGCACTGGGCTATATCCATCTAGATTATTCGATTTTCCTGTTGATGATGCTTTTGATGACACTCCAATCTTATAATAGTTTATTTTCTAATTACCTTCGTGCAATCAATAAAAATACGATTTATGCGACGATGAACTTGATTCAAACAGTTTTATTGATTATTTTTGCGATAATGATGCTCCGATACTTAGAATTGGGTTTGCCTGGTTATTTTTATGCAAATGTCGGTGCTTATACGGTAGTGCTTCTCGTTGTCATGCCGTTAATACTTTTCCGAAAAAAAGATGTTGAAAAACAAACAGCGCTATTTGCAGTCGATTTTGACTATCTCAAACAATTGGTAAAAAAAAGTTTTCCATTGATTCCTAATGCATTGATGTGGTGGGGAATTAATTCGGCAGACAAAATTTTTATTGTACTGATTCTAGGAACAAGTGCAAGTGGTCTATTTGCGGCTGCCAATAAGTTACCCATGTTTATTACCATGTTAAGTACTGTATTTTTTCAAGCTTGGCAAGTTTCGGCAATTGAAGAGGTACAATCCAATAAAAAAGAAGCATTTTACACAACCGTTTTTCGTGCATTCCTTTTTTTAATGAGTCTAGGTGTGCTCATGATGTATCTTTTTATGGAACCAATCGGGAAAATCTTATTTGCTGATGCGTTTACTCAGGCAATCGACTATATTCCCTTTTTGGTTTTAGCTGCGTTTTTTTCCAATCTCGCCAGTTTATTAGGCGCAAATTGTATTGCGGAAGGTGAAACAAAATTTGTTTTTCATTCGTCGATCCTGTGCGCCATTGTAAATCTTGTACTTAGTCCACTCTTTATTAAAAGCATGGGATTGCATGGTGCAGGAATATCCGCATCAATCAGTTTTTTATTTTTGGCTTACTTGAGATTTAACAAAGTGAGAAATGTTTCTGGGTTGCGAATGACCCATCACTCTTTTTTTGTTCAGCTATTCATCATTATTTTGGCGACTATTTTGTGTTCGCTCACTCAGTCAGTAGGATTGATCATATTGAGTATAATCGTTTATTTCGTGTTTCAGTGGAGTTATATTCTGCAAATCAAGTCTGTTCTAAAAAATAATTTTAGTAAATTAGAGCATTAATTGTAAGGTGAATATGAAATATTGTTATTTTATAGATGCTTATTTTAGTAGAAAAAAGCTTTTTTATCGATCAAACCAATAGGGATTTGATCGGTTTTTTATATTGTTTTAATTTCGATGGGAAAGTATTTTATGATTGATATAACTGTCAAAAATAATGATTTTTAATAGATAGGAAAATTTATATTTTCTTACTGCAAGGAAGTGTTTTAGAAAAATTTATAGGTCTTTTTTATCTTTTAAATAATACGTTTAGTGAACATTGTAAAGGTTATTTATTCACTATAATACTCCTGAATCAAATATTTTTCAGGAGGTAATTTATGAATATTCTTGACTCAATCATCAATCGTGTTCTTGCTGCTTTTGCGCTGTTGATTTTATCCCCTTTACTTATTATAGTAAGTATTCTTTTGAAGCTGGAGAATCCAGAACTCTCTCCTTTCTTTTCCCAGACAAGAATTGGAAAAAACCAAAAAAAATTTACTCTTTATAAGTTACGAAGTATGAGAGAGGTCACGCAACAAGAACTTATCGCACTTGATCGATTGAATGAAGCTGGAGAGCAGATGTTCAAAATTAAAGAAGATCCACGTATCACACCGATTGGCCGGATTATACGTAAAACAAGTATTGATGAATTGCCACAATTGATCAATGTAATAAAAGGCGAGATGGCCTTGGTGGGGCCACGTCCTCCTTTACCTAACGAGGTAGCTAAATACACAGATCATGATTTGCAACGTTTGACTGTCTTGCCAGGTTGTACTGGTTTATGGCAAGTGAGTGGTAGAAGTGATGTTTCGTTTGAAGAAATGGTTGATTTGGATTTGCAATATATTGAGAATAAGAGTCTATGGTTTGATTTGAAGATATTGTGTTTGACAGTCCCAGCGGTCTTAAAGATGAAAGGAGCTTACTAAGTATTGAACAGAGTAAAATTATTAAGTGCAGAAGTAGATTCGTATACGTTTGACGAAACAATCGAGCAAATGGTCCGCATCATTGAACAACGAAAAATCACGCAACACGTGGTAGTGAATGCCAATAAAATCAATTTGTTATACAAAGAACCAAAACTAAAAAAAATCGTGAATTCTTGTGAATTGATCAATGCGGATGGGCAGTCCGTTGTCTGGGCAGATCGATTGTTCAATCGAGCGATTCCAGAGCGTGTAACAGGGATTGACCTATTTGAAAAAATGATTGAAGTTGCTGCAAAAAAGAATTATCGTGTGTATTATTTAGGCAGTAAGTCAGATGTTGTAAAAGAAGTGGTCAGGAGGCATCAAGAAGAATATCCTGCTCTCAAAGTAGCAGGTTATATGGATGGGTATTTCGATCGAAATAAATCAGTGGAAGTAGCTGAAGAAATTGCAGCTACTCATCCTGATATTTTATTTTTAGCGATTCCTACCCCTGAAAAAGAGTACTGGTTGGATCAATACAAAGAAATTTTAAATATCCCCCTTTTGATTGGCGTAGGTGGGAGTTTTGATGTAGTTGCTGGAAAAGTGAAGCGTGCACCTAGATGGATGCAAAAAATCGGAATGGAATGGTTCTATCGGTTTTCGCAGGAACCAAGAAGAATGTTCCACCGGTATTTTTTTGGCAATTTGACTTTTTTAGGACATGTCATTGATGAAAAGAGGAAATCCCTTGTTAGAAGATAGCAAACAAAAATATTCCCAATGGTTGCTTTATTTTGTAGGCGTCTTTCCGCTTGTCGATTTTATGAACGGTGTATTTTTAAGTGAAGGGATTTCGATCCCTATTGGAACCTTCTATCGCATTGTTTTGTTTATCATACTACTTTTCTTATTTATCAATCATCTAGAATTAGTTACCAGCGTTTTTGGATTATTGATGATTTTAAGTATGTTTGTATATTTTTTACTGTTAGCCATTCAAACGATCTATTTTGATAATTCATTTAGTACGTTGTTTAGTGATGCTAGCGCAGTAACTAAATATTTATTATGGTTTCTGATTGCTTTACTATTTTCTAAAATAGCTGAACCTAAGCTGACTCAGTTGTTTATTGCAATCGATAGTTTATTTGTGGTGGGTTTGATCGTTCCTTATTTTTTAGGGTTAGGTAATTTTACCTATGCCAACTCTAATGCAGGTTATAAAAGTTTTTTTTATGCAACCAATGATTTAACCTACGTTTTAGTTATTTTGTGCACTCTGTTGCTTTTTGTGCTAATTACTTGTTTTACTAAAAAGCAATGGCGTCCTTTATTTTATCTGTCATTACTCTATTTGGCAAATTGTTACTGTCTCCTACTGATTGGAACGAAGACGGGGATTATTTATAGCATTGCTAGTTTGATTGTTACGATTTTATATTTACTCTTCTTTAAATCTGATATCCCTTTCCAAGTAAAGTTTTTACTTTCGCAATTAATATTAATTGGTGTTGGGTTTAGTTTGTTTTGGGGAAAAGATCTATTTATCGGAATGATCCAAGGAACGATTGATCGAATGACTTATTTTTATGATTTATACGATGGAAATTGGATCAAGATCCTTAGTAGTTCCAGAAGTATTTATTTTGAAGATGCGATGGCTAATTTTATGGAATATCCAAATAATCACTGGATCTTTCTCTTTGGATTTGGCGTTGAGAATCGCTGGGAATTTTTTGGACGAGCTGGGGGATATATTGAAATCGACTTTTTGGATACTTTTTTCTCATATGGAGCAATAGGTTTGCTTGTCTTTCTTTTACCACTGGTCTATTTGATTTATCGTATCTTCAAGATGCGATTATTTAATAAGTATGCTTTTTTGTTACTTGTGACATTTGGGTTTGCAGCGACTTCGGGTCATGTATTTTATTCTGCAATGTCTGCGACTATTTTAGGTTTGATCGTATCGAGATTATTACGAGAGGAAAGTGAAAATGAATATCTTAATGATAGGGCCTAGTATTGATGCGAAGGGCGGGATGTCAACAGTCATCAAGAATATGTATGAATATGAGGGAGAAGACCAAATCAAAGTGGTGAGTAATTGGCATGAGAAACACCGTATTTCACTATTTTTAAAAAATATCTTTACAATTAGAAAAACAATAAAAGAAGAGAAGATTGATATCGTACATTTCCACGTAGCACAAAAAGGAAGTTTTTATCGTAAGAGTTTATTACTATTTTTATTGCCTAAAAAGGTAAAATCAGTGTTCCACATCCATGCTTCACAATTTGACTTATTTTATCACGAAGCCTCAAGACGAAAAAAAAGAATCATCAGAAAGTGCTTAGGTCGAACGGATTTGATTGTTGCAGTTTCTGAAAGTTGGCAGAAGTTTTACCAAAAAATAACTGATACACCGGTTGAATTCGTGAATAATGCAGTGAAAATGCCACAAGAAAATCAGTATCAGACGACAGCAAAGCGGATATTGACGCTAGGAAGAATCGGTGAGCGAAAAGGTTCCTATGATTTACTTAAAGTAGCAAAAATCGTGGGTGAGTTTTATCCAGAAGTCGTTTTTGAGTTATATGGAGATGGGGAAGTGGAACACTTTCGGCAGTTGACCCGTCAGTTACCAAATGTAAAAATCAATGGTTGGGTTGATCAGGAAGAAAAGGGTGAATTGTTTCAACGAACATTGTTACATTTCTTGCCCTCTTATAATGAAGGGCTACCGATGGCTATTTTAGAAACAATGAGCTATGGCATTCCCAACATTACGACTAACATTGGAGGAATCCCACAGCTCATTGAGAATAATGAGGATGGTTTATTGACGGAACCCGGTGATGTAGAAGAAATGAGTCACAAAATCCTCCAGTATCTCGGAAAAGTTGCGACTGAAAAAGCCAGATTTTCAGAAAAAGCTTTTAAAAAAGTAAAGAAGGATTTTAGTTTAGATAGCTATATGGAGAAGTGGCATCGTATTTACGTTCGTTTGATGTCGCAATGATGCCCATTGAATTAGCAGTTACTTAGCTAGTTTGAATTGAATGTTGATAGTTTTCTAACACTAGCTTTTGTAACTCTTTATAAATTAAATGAATGTCGTACTCAGAAAAATGATTTTTATAATTTAAATAGATAAACGAACTCTTTTGAAAATTATGGGCTTGTGTATTCGTCGGAAGTGTAGATATCACTAAATCAATCTCATCATAGGAAGAGACATTCGATTCTAATTCTTCAATCGAATAAATATTAAGATTGAAATAAAGACTAAACATTGATTCTATGTGTTTTTTCAATGACCAACGAATCATTGAGGGATAATCTGCTTCAAAATAGATTTGGATTTTCTGTTCTAAATAATAGAGCGGGTGAAAAATTTCATATAATAAAGCATATTTCTTTCTTAAAAATGAGTTGTTTAAAAAGATAGGATTTAGCGTTTCTTGATACATCAACTCCATAAAATGATCAATACGATTTAAAAGTTGTGGATATAGTGCTTCGAATACATCATCCCCTTCAATGGGATTCTTATCGATTTTCGGGAAAATTGAAATTTTGTAGTGGATTGCAAAAGCACTTGTTTTAAATCTTATTTTCTCGCTGTCTGGTAGTGATTCAAGGTCTAAGTTGAAGTATTCAATAAAATTAGTTTTAAATGTTGTATAATAATAATGACTCTCCGTATGATAATTTTCGTGTAAACCGAATATATCAGTTTTGTTGACGAATCGTCGATAAAACGTTCCTTTCGTTTGGAAATAGAACAACCAAAATTGAATCTCTGAATCAGAAATGAGAAAATGCTTTTTTATCATCTCCTGTATTTGTGAATTTTCCATTAATTCTGAATTGATTCGTTGGTAATTGTAATCAAATTCTTCTAATGAAATATAATGATTTTGAAAATATCTAGTTATATTTATAGCCATAAAAAAACATAATTGTTCTTTTGCTTGGATGCTAAATGAAGCACCATATTCGATGCTCATATCATTTAATAAATCATGAAGTTTATTTTTTGATATATTTTTAAAAGGCCAATACAATCCTTTATACGTATTCCAGAAAAACTCATGAAACATATATCGTATATTGTGTTCTTTACCAGAAATATAATAGGTTGATTTTTTAGAAGTTATATTGATATTTAAAGTTTTAAACAACTTTTTTAATTCATTGATCGTTCTTCTAATTGTTGAAATACTTACATAATTCTCATAAGACCACTTTGTAATATTCAAACGATTC
Source organism: Enterococcus sp. DIV2371 (assembly GCF_050498525.1). Lineage (NCBI taxonomy): Bacteria > Bacillati > Bacillota > Bacilli > Lactobacillales > Enterococcaceae > Enterococcus > Enterococcus sp. DIV2371. The sequence goes on from NZ_JBIPAJ010000001.1 coordinate 687,488, forward strand.
TCAAAAAAAAGAGTATGAATGATTTTAATGGCTATATTATCTTTGATTAGCCACAAAATAAATTTTTGAATGATTAAAGGATCTCTAGCATGCAAAAACGTTCCTCTACCTTTTGAAAATTCCATCGTTAGTTCAGAATGATCGAATAATTCTAAATCCCTCTCTAACTCAGCAATATATTTTAGCGTAGTTTTTCTTTCTAGCTTCGTTTTTTCGGCCAATTCGCTTGTAGTGATCCAATCATGGTTATTGTAAAGTATGTTCACTAATGTGATTTTTTTCTTGATGTTTTTCCCATAAACGTGTTTGATGTCCATTCCGCATTCCCTCTTTTTTATAGTATTTATTAAAAAATATTATTTATCACATAAATGAAACAATACCAAATATATAAAGAATTCAAAATCAATAATTGGAATATATAGTGGTGTAAACTGACCATAGGATAGTTGTTAATATCAGCATATCGAAAATAGTTATAATTACAAAATAGAAAGATTTGATGATCAGCAAAAAAGCTCGCACTACATTGTTAAGTAATGTGCGAACTTTTTTGCTGTTTAGTGTATTTAATATTTAGAATGCTTAATTTTTATTTAAATCCCAGGCTATATGTTTTTGATCGCTTACGAGATAAATTAGCTGTTCGATGGAATCATTTTTGTTCAATTCAAAATAAAGATCTCCTTCAATTTCTTGGTTAGCATCTAATTCTTGTCCAAAAACAGTGTAGTTTGTACTTACACTATGTTGTTTACCATCTTTGGTCTCTAGAGAAAAATCAATTGATCCTAAACCTTTAGTAACTGAGGAGATATTTTTACCTTTCACATGGAACGTATATAGAATCTTATCTCCTTTTTCATCTGTTATCGCTTTTTTCTCTGGTTTATTTATCGTGATTTCCAATCCATCAATAACAGTTGCTTTTCCTATACCATCAACTTTTTGAGTTTCTATATCTAAGGCACTACTAGAAGTAGTTGTTGTTGCGTGATTGTTGGTATTTTTGCAACTAGTTAAGATAGGTAGGGATAACAATAATATTGTACTAAACAGTAGTAATTTCTTCATCTTTATATTTCAACCTCCTTGTATTTCTTTGCTATTTTAACAAACTTCTATTTTTCATACGTTCATCTTCTGGAATCAAAAGAGACAGATTTAGGTAGGTTACATTTCATGGATTACCAAGAAAGTACAATAATACTGAGTTGATTAATGAATGGTGGATCATACGGTAATAAATGAACATAAAATCAGTTTAATATTGTTAGACTAAAGATGTAAAAAAACTATGTGGATTTCAAATAGAGCAGAGCAGAATGGAGAATCTATTTCTGCTCTGTTTTATTTTGGATCTAGGTTTTTAAGGATTTATATATAACAAATATTATATATATTCATTTAAAAAAAAGTTATTTTATATAAAAAAAGTTAGAAACCATACTTTTTCCATTTTTAAGTAGAGGTATCCTATTAATGGGACTGTAACACCTAACTTAACTAATAAAAGGAGGATCGAATGCAATTAGAGTTTTTTTTAGAAGATAAGGAGAGAATCAAATTAGCTATTTTGCGCTACATTGAGTTAAAAGATAGGAGTATTGAGGTTAGGGAACTTGCTTCATTTATTGAGATCACTGAAACAAGATTAAAAAAGTTTCTTGATGAGTTAAACAATGAACTTTATCAATTTGAATCGAATGCTCATATCCACAGTGATGGTGTCATAGTCCACCCAATCAATATAGATTATTCGATTGTAAAAAAATTCCGCTTGACTTATTACAAAGAAGCACCAACTTTTTTATTATTTAAAGCTTTTATCGAAGAAAACATGACTGTCAAGGAATTTAGCATTCGACACTATTTTGCTCTCCCAACTGTTTACTTGAGACAGCGAACGATAAAAAAATTTTTATCAAAACATAATCTTGAAATAAAAAATGGCAAAGTAGTAGGAAATGAAATCATTATAAGAAATCTTATTTTTTCTGTATTCTTTGACATTTATAACGGAATTGAACTTCCTTTTACAGAAGAAATAAGAAATCAGATCAAATCTTTATCTGAATATTTAACATTTCTTTTCCATTTACGATTAAGTAAAACAGAACAGGTAAAATTAAATTTGTTAATCGGTATCTTAATATGTAGAGAAAAAAATGGTTTTTCTTTAAGCAAAGAAGAAGATTTTTTTATTTTTTTGACAAGCTCGGATATTCAACTTGTCATCGATAAAATAGCTGATTTTTTGTCTATTGAAGATGAGACGAAGAAGTGTATTGAAATTCGCTATTTATTAGGTTTTTTGAAGTCATTAGGTGTAGACGAAGTACCTGTTGTGATCCAAACGTCAAAGTTTGAAGATATTGATGAAATAAGTATAAATCTAGCAAGTAAAATCACCTCTGAATTAAAAATAAATGAACACAAAAATCGTATATCTTTCGAAAATAACTTAATTGCGTTAAATAGGTATCATCAAATTTTTGATTTTACTTTGTCTTCCTTTGCTTCAAGTAATCAAAGAGATTATTTTTTGGAATCATATCCCAAACTTAGTAAATCGGTTACGAGAGCCTTAACAATTTATAAAGAGCAATTGCATTTTAGCGATGAGACAAGCGTCAATCAACTTTTTTTTGAGTACGTATTTTTACTAATCAATCATTTTGCTTTTATTGAAATACCTGTTTATGTTTGTGTTGATTTTTCTTTGGGAAATTTATACACGAATTTTATTCAAAATCAAATTCAAGGATTTAAAAATCTAAATATTATTGTAGAGAATCGCTTAACCTCAAAAACAGATATTTTTGTTTCAGATTCTGTTATTGAGAATTTATCGATTACACAAATCATCTGGAAAAGACCACCTACTCCAAACGATTGGGAGGTATTTGGAGATGCAATTATAGAGGTAAAAAGACAAAGAGAAAAGGATGTAAATTAGTTGAAATTTTTATCTGTCATTCTATCCATATTACTGATTGGTAGACAAGGAGTATATCCACTAAGTCAGGCGTCGCGAATAAAAGAGATTTCACTAAAAAAGAAAATCGATTCTTCGAGTCAATCGCAACAGTTGTTTTTTAATGAAGAAAAACAGATGATAACGATTAGTAATACCAAAATCTCTTTGTCAAACAAAGAGAAATTAAAAATAGCAAAAGAACTTCAGCGAATAGAGGATGATTTAGTTATTTTAGAAGCAGATAACTACCTACCTAGTAACAAGCCAAATAAGACACAACTGGGTAAATCAATGAAATGTTTATCAAAGAATATCTTATTAAGTGAAAGAGGGTACAAAATTGAGGAATAAAAAGGCTACATTTTTTTTAAATCTATTAACTAGTATTATCTTGATAATCGGTCAACTTGGATTCTTACCGTTGATTGGAAGTTCATCGGAAATCAGTCCAAGAATTGTTGGAGATGATCCAGGAATTTCTATCAGTGGTCCTAGTATTATTGAGTCACGGCAACAAGTTGAATTAAATATTCATTTAGCTTCTTCAGCAGGCGGAATCGACGAGGATGGGAAAATACAAATCTCGATTCCCCATGAAATTGTTCAAGATGAAAGTGATCTTTTAAATAAACTGATTATCGGTGAGCCATTCTATTTAGATGATTCTTCCTTGACCAAGGATAGTCAGGGAGATTACGTCTTGACGGTGTTTTATGATCATACCAAGATATCTCAAACAGATGCTGTAGGCTATACATTTACGATTAAATTTATTGCTCCGATTTTTAATGTTGGGGATGAAAGTATTCCTGATTTTGTCGAATTTCCTGTTGAATTTTATAAGGGGAATAACTTAGTCAGCAGCGATCAGCTGAATTCCGAAGTACATCGACTAAATAATAGCTTACCTAATCTTTCAAAGTGGAGTACGAGGCCCAAGAAAATAATTGATGGAAATGAAGTTGCACTAATGAGCCTAGATAAACCTGCATCAAATATCTATGCAATAACAGTCAATTATGACCAAAAATCTATGAAAAATGTTAAGCTTACGGATACCATACCAGAAGGGACTCAGTTAACCGATCCAGATACTTATATACCCGCAGTTGGGGATCTAACACCCTATCAACATATAAGAATTGCTAAAGTAACTTCTAGAAAGGCAGATGGTACCCCAAATGAGTGGAAGTATGTAACGAGTGAATTATCTAACAAAATAACTGTGAATAATCAAGGATTTACCATTGATTTCGGCGATGTTACAACTGAAGACAGTTACGTTGTCATGTATGGGGAAGAAATACTAGGGAATCCAACACCGGCAGAATTTGGTGTGAAAAATAATCATGCAGCAATCTATTCAAATGATTCGCTTGTTTCAAGTTATGACTCAGCAATGGCTTTGGACGAATCAAGTTACAGTGGTATTTCTTTAAATAAAAAAGTGGAACAAACTACGCTAGCAGATACAGAAGGGATTTTGGATTATACATTGACTTTGAAAAGTTCAAGCGGTAGTATCCCAGCTGGAACTGTGATAAGTGATCCACTTCCAGACTACACAACCTATCAAACAACTGTTTCAAAAAACGATACAAAAGTATCGGATGCTGTGTATGATTCTACAACTAGAAAAGTTTCTTATACCTTATTAGATACTTTAGAAGAAGGTGAAAGCTTAACTATCGTATTTAATGCAGTTTATAATAATAAAGATGCACAAGCTGGGGATAAAATTATCAATAAGGCGTCAATCAACTATAATGGTACGAGTATATATAGTAATGATGCTGTGACGATATTAGATGGAAGCGCGTATCTAACTAAAATAGCTTCTGAAAATAAAAATCCATTAGCTGGGGCCGTTTTCAAAGTAGTAGATAGTAAGGGGCAGACTGTACTTGAAAATCTAGTATCTGATTCAAGTGGAAAAGTTAATACAGGTTTACTTCCGCCAGGTGATTATCAGTTTATCGAAACCCAAGCGCCAGAAAATTATGCGATCGATCCAACACCTGTTTCATTTACAGTCGTCTCTGGACAAGAAGTTCCTGTAGTGTTATCTAAAACCAATTCCTTAGATACAGGAGGAGTGGTTCTCACGAAAACGGATGATCAAAGCGGAGAAGGTCTAGCTGGCGCAGTCTTCGAGTTACAAGACAAAGAAGGGAAGAAACTGCAAAGTGGATTGACGACTGATGCAAGTGGGAAACTAGCAATCGATGAGTTAGCGCCAGGTGAATATCAGTTGGTAGAAACAAAAGCGCCAACCGGTTATGACCTAGACAAGAAACCAGTCAGCTTCACGATAGAAAAAGGGCAAACCGAAGCGGTAGAAGTAACGAAAACGAACCACTTAACTCCAGGAGGAGTGGTTCTCACGAAAACGGATGATCAAAGCGGAGAAGGTCTAGCTGGCGCAGTCTTCGAGTTACAAGATAAAGAAGGGAAGAAACTGCAAAGTGGATTGACGACTGATGCAAGTGGGAAACTATCAATCGATGAGTTAGCGCCAGGTGAATATCAGTTGGTAGAAACAAAAGCGCCAACCGGTTATGACCTAGACAAGAAACCAGTCAGCTTCACGATAGAAAAAGGGCAAACCGAAGCGGTAGAAGTAACGAAAACGAATACACGTAAAGCTAACAGTATTTTGCTAGAAAAAATAGACAGCCAATCTGGTGAAAAATTGGCTAATGCCTCATTTATGATTAAAGATCAAAAAGGGAAAATAGTTCAAAAAAATTTAAAAACTGATTCATCTGGACATCTATCAATTGAAGGTTTACCTGAAGGTAGTTACGAATTGATTGAGACGAAAGCACCAGAAGGTTATATTTTAGATGATCGTCCGATAGCTTTTAATATCTCAAAAAGAAACGAATCAGTTGAACTAACAAAAGAAAATGATCCGAAAAAAGTAAATCAAAAGACGGATGAAAGCTTTCCTAAAACTGGTGAACAAAGACAACCTTTACTCGTTTTATTTGGAGTGCTTATCCTCATTTTATTCTTTGGATTCCTAACGTATATAGTTATCAATAAAAAGAAAAAACGGTGAGTAATGAGAGAGACCAGAAAAATACTCTGGTCTCTTTATTTTGTGCTCCCCTAAATCTTAGAAGAGTAAATCAATATTTGGGATTTCAAATGGTGAATATTAGGCAAATAGTTTAAAAAAAAAGAATAGACTTCTACTTATTGGCTATATATTAGTTAAAGGAGAGAAGAACTAAAAATGTCAAAAATAAAAGTAATGTCTATATTTGGTACTCGGCCTGAAGCAATCAAGATGATTCCGTTAATAAAAAAATTAGAAAAAGATGCTCGCTTTACATCAATAGTCGTCATAACAGCACAACACCGTGAAATGTTAGATCAAGTATTGCAATATTTTAATATTGTACCGGATTATGACTTGGATGTCATGGAAAGTAATCAAACTTTGACAAGTATCACTACAAAAATATTAGAAAAGTTGACACCTATTTTGGTAACAGAAAAACCAGATATCGTCTTGGTACATGGGGATACTACGACAACTTATGCGAGTGCATTAGCTGCTTTTTATCAACAAATCAAAATTGGGCACGTAGAAGCTGGTCTTCGAACATGGAATAAACGTTCACCATATCCGGAGGAAGCAAATCGACAATTGACTGATATTCTAAGCGATCTTTACTTTGCGCCGACAGAAAGAAGTAAGGAAAATTTGGAAAAGGAAAACCACTCTCTTGATAGAATCTATATCACTGGAAATACAGCAATTGATACGATGAAATATACAATCAAGGAAAAATATAGTCATCCCTATCTACCAGAACTGAAAGAGAATAGAAAAATGATTGTAGTGACTATGCATCGAAGAGAAAACCTCGGAGAGCCAATGGAGAATGTGTGTCGGGCAATTCATAGGGTTGCTTCTTCCTATCCGAATATTGAATTTGTTTTTCCGATGCATCGCAATCCTAAGGTTAGAGAAAAAGTAGTAAAGATACTAGGTGATTTGCCTAACATTCATTTGATTGAACCGTTAGATGTCGTGGATTTTCATAATTTTATTGCCCGTAGTTATATGATCTTGACAGACTCGGGTGGGGTGCAAGAAGAAGCCCCATCATTGGGGGTACCAGTTCTAGTTTTACGTGACACGACAGAAAGACCAGAAGGCGTAGCTGCGAATACTCTTAAACTTGTCGGCACGAATGAAGAAAACGTGTATCGTGAAATAAAAAACTTGATCGAAAATGAAATTGATCATAAAAAAATGGCACAGGCGTCTAATCCTTATGGAGATGGAAGAGCAAGTGAACGAATCATAGAAGCAATTGCAAATGAGTTTCATCATTTAAATCAAGGCATCAGTGGAGATTTTTAAATTTAATAAAAAAAGGAGCAAAAATAATGTCAATGGTTAAACGAATCTTTCTTTCTATTTTAGCGGTCATGTTGATTGTCGTTATTGGGATTATTGGCTATGTCGGAAAAATCTATTTTGATGTGAAAGCAACAGCAAATGAATCCTATGAAGCAATCGAACGAACAGACGGTTCAAAAAATGACAGCTTAGATTATGAGTCTGGCGAACCTTTTTCTGTCTTATTGTTAGGAACGGATAGCGGTGATTTAGGTAGAACAGAGCAAGGGCGATCAGATACGATGATTGTTGCTACAGTCAATCCTAAAAAAGAAACAACCACATTAGTCAGCATTCCAAGAGATACTTATACAGAAATCGTAGGGCATGGTACAACGGATAAAATCAATCACGCCTATGCTTATGGGGGCGTTCCTATGTCACTATCAACTGTAGAAAATTTATTAAATGTTCCGATTGATTATTATGTTCAAATCGATTTAAAAGGCATGCAAGAATTAGTTGATGCTGTGGGCGGTGTTGACGTAAATAATGCCTTCAGTTTTAATTATGAAGGAACCGATTTCCCAATCGGAAAATTACACTTGGATGGCGAAAAGGCGCTCAAATATTCTCGGATGCGTTACGATGATCCTGATGGCGATTATGGTCGGCAAAAGAGACAACGACAAATTGTTACTGGTATTATAGACCAATTGAAATCAATAAAAACCTTGACGAATTATAAAGATTTCCTAGAAATAATTGGTGGAAATATGAAAACTGACGTACCGTGGAACATGATGCAAAGTATGGTTAAACAATACCGACCAGCACTGAAAAAAATAAAATCAGATCAACTAATGGGTACAGGTTTTACTGGAGATGGAGTGACAGGTGAACAAGGTATCTCTTACCAAAAAGTAGAAGAAAAAGAATTAACACGGATACAGAATGAATTAAAAGAACAATTAAAATAATGAGATGCACCTATTAAAAATAAGAAAAACAATGAAAGAAATCCAAAATTTGGATTTCTTTCATTGTTTTTTTGAACGTATAAAAAATAATAATTTGGTAAAATCTAACTTATAGACGTCCATTATATATTGTTTTTATAGGTACTGCCCGTTAGTGAAGTTTCAGGCAGTACCTGATTTTTGTTTATAGAGAGTAGCATATTGAGGTAGAGAGCAGACATTTTGAGGGTGAATAAAAATATCAGGATTTTCAAGGTTGTGTTTGTTATGAAAATATTAATATGCTGGAATTTTTAGAAATCAACTGAGTAAGACAACAAGATATTAAATTGGATTTTATTCTTGTATTGAGAATAATTATTTTGATATGCTTGAGTAAGAAGTTTACTTGAAAAGAGGCTATTGCTATTGAAGTGTAGAGCCACAAAATTAGGGAATCATTCATAAAAGTGACTCATCAAATTTTTATGGATTTTTCCGCTTATTTACAAAAAAATCACACGGATTCCGGTGTGAGCCTGACTTTAAGTTAATAAAAGTATTAGTTGTTTATTCTAGACTCAGCACTATCTGTTTAGGATAAGGGAATATAATGATCATGATATGAAATAGAAATATCTTCGTGAAGGTTGATAAAATCCGATGTTTTTTACTTGTTGTGACAATACTTATCCTTATTGAGTAGAAAAAAGACAAAGGAGTAAAAGTAAGCTCACGGTCACTATATTTGCTGAAACGAATTTATTTTTGACAACTCATAATGGATAAAAACACGAAGAAAAATATATTCAACTATGACTTTCATGCTTGATCTAGGTTTAGGTTTACGAGTGTAATCATGGTTGTCATATAGTGACCGAAGCTTATCAACTATCATATCAAGTTATTTCCAACAAAAATACTCATAAAATGGTTTTTAAAAAGTTACTATTAGTTATTAAAGACAGCAATACACAGAAAGAAAATACACTGGTTAAAAAGGGAATATTTACAATATAAAAGGACATGAGGTTATTTGGTGGAGGAAGCATAATAAAAGCCCTCAACACACAAAAAATAATTCGATCATTGATAACCAAATGATGTATCATTCCTTAGATGTAACATGACACATCGTTTAAATTGACTGATGATCATCCTATTTTATTTGTTGTCAGAAAGGAGAACCTACCTATGGACCTAACACAAAAACTCATCGATTTCACAGCTACCTTAAAAGACGTCCAAATCGATCATCCTTTTGCAAAATTTCCTGAGTATATCGTGTTGCGGCATCGATCGTCAGGTAAATGGTTTGGCTTGGTCGTTTCTATTGAAAAAGACAAATTGGGATTGGATGGGAAGGAAAAGTACCACTCCTCAATGTGAAAGCTGATCAAGAAATCATTTCGATTCTGAAAAAGAGTGAGGGGTATTATCCTGCCTATCATATGAATAAGAACCATTGGATCAGTGTGGCGCTGAATGGTGCAGTTGAAGAAAAACAAGTTGTCTACTTGCTGAAAGATAGTTATGAGTTGACGAAATAAATGAATTGAATCCCTCGCTTCATTACGAAAAACAATCCAACGATCACTTGGGTTGTTTTTTTGTTTACATAAAAATAGAGCGCTATCTTTTTGTTCTAAAAATATTAATAAAAAAATTACACAAAAAACAGATTAGCTTTAGAAAGAGAATAGGTCTGTTATGTATGATAGTAAACATAACAAGCGAAACATAACTAAAACAAATAGAAGAGGATGGTTTTTTATGATGAAAAAAGGAACAAAGTATAAAGGGTATCTTGTATTAGCTTTTTCAATCGGCCTTTTAGCAGGCTGTGGTTCAGGGACAAAAGAGTCGAATGAGGCTGAAATACCAAATGTGAAAAGCGAGAGAAAAGTGACTGTTGATGGAAAAGAAGGAACGGAACTAGTTATGGATGATGGAACGGTTGTTCAAATGTTTGATGAAGAAGTGTCGGAAAAAGAAGAGGAATGAGCTTTGGATAGAATTATATAAGCGCTTTTTTAATGACTGATCTTAATGAAGGAGTAGGTACATGAAGCAAAAAAAAAGAACAAAGTTCAACCGAAAATGGTATTTGCCAATAGCTGTCATCGTCGTTTTACTAGGGATTGGTGCGATCAGTCTGGTTGCAACCAGTGGCGGCACGAAAGAAAATAGTTCAGCAACAACGATTGAAGCACGCTCTGTTAAATCTCTCATCGATGAAGTAAAATCTGGAAACTTGATCTTAGCTGGGAAAGTCATGCCAAATAATAGTAATAAAATCAAAATCGATCCGGAACGTGGGTCAGTAAAAGAAATTTTGGTAAATGAAGGAGATGTCATTGAAAAAGGGCAACCTTTATTTACGTACCAAACAGATCAGCAGACAAAAGTGGCTGAAGCTGAAATGGATGTAGAAATCAAAGTGAGAGCGGTAGAACAAGCACGAGCGACTGCAAGTCAAAAATGGACGGCACATAATCAAAAAGTAGCAGAGCTCGGAAAAGCAAGACAGGATTATGCAAAAGAAAAATCGGAAGAGTTGCAAAGTACGATCAAAGCGTTAGAAGGAGAAGTCACAGGTTTACATGCAGAAGCTATTGCTGGCGACAATGAAGTGAAGAATGCAGAAACAGAATTAAGAAGGGCGCAATTACTTCTGGAAAACGAAAAAGGACGTTTGAATGAAGACACAGTGACAGCTGATCACTCAGGAAGAATCAAATCATTGAATCGCGACTTAGTCAATCAATCCAAAGAACGTCAAAAAGAAGAAAACTTTATGGAGATCCTTGATGATTCCAACTTGTATGTGGATGGTCAAGTCACTGAATTTGATCGTGAAAAGGTCGCTGTCGATCAGCGAGTAGAAATCATGGATCGTAAAAACCAAGAGAATACTTGGCAAGGAAGCATTGTGCAGGTGGCAAACTTAACGAATGAGGCAAAACAAGACGATCAAAAAGAAGAGAACCCTAATTTATCTAAGTTTCCTTATAAAGTTAAGATTGATCCAAAAGAAGAGATGCCATTGATTGGTTCGAATGTGTATGTCAATGTTTTACCGAAAGATTTTGTGGCTGGAAAAGTGATCATCAATCAAAGATACCTCATGGAAAAAGATGAAAAGTATTATGTCTGGAAAGTAGAAAATGATCGGATCAAAGAGCATGAAGTAAAGGTAAATCTGATGGAGGATGAACTCGCAGAAATAGTCGAAGGATTGACAGTTGAAGATCAGCTTGCTTTGCCACAAACAGGAATGGTCGAAGGAATGGAGGTTGGTGCGAGTGTTGACGCTTAACAACATCCATAAGTCTTATTGGCAAGGCGGAAAAGAGCTGCAAGTTCTTAAAGATATCTCTTTGCAGATCAATGAAGGCGAATTAGTTGCGATCATGGGGCCTTCAGGATCAGGAAAATCAACATTGATGAATATCATCGGTTGTTTGGACACGGCGACCTCAGGAGATTATATCGTTGAAGGAACTGACGTCAAAACGCTAGCTGACAATTCATTGGCTGATTTTCGCAATGCAAAAATCGGTTTTGTTTTCCAGAATTTCAATCTTATGCCAAAATTGTCCGTTTCGCAGAATGTGGAAATGCCTTTAACATATAAGAAAGTCAATAAAAAAGAGCGACGTAAGCGTGCGTTGGATATGTTGCAGCTCGTCGGTTTAGAGGATCGAAGTGAATTCAAACCGATGGAATTATCTGGAGGACAAAAACAGCGAGTGGCGATTGCGAGAGCTTTAGTCACCAATCCTAGTTTTGTTTTAGGCGATGAGCCGACAGGGGCACTTGATACAAAAACAAGTAGTCAAATCATGGAGCTATTCAAGCAATTCCATCAAGCGGGAAAGACGATTATTCTCATTACTCATGAGCCAGAAATCGCAGCGTTATGTCAACGAACGATTACTTTACGAGATGGTCAAATAATCAGCGACGAACAAAATGAAGTGAGGTGATCGGAAATGGAAGAAATCAGATTTGCCTTACAATCGATCTTTGCTCATAAAATGCGTTCGATATTGACCATGCTAGGTGTTATCATTGGGATTGCTGCCATTATTTCGATTTTCAGTATCATCGGAGGTAACACCGAAAAAATGAAACGAGAAATGATTGGTGGCAACAATAATACGATGAATATCCAATATGACAGAAAAAGTGCTTTCCAACAGAACCTTATGTCTGGTGGAATCCTGTCTGACAAGGAAGAGAAAAAACCGTTATATTTTCCATTTTTGGGTGAGGAGGTACTGAAGCAAATCAATGAAATACCAGAAGTCTTAGCGAGTGGTTTGTCCTATCAAAAAGATGGGAAAATCTATAGGAAAGCAAAAGGAACCGACGCCAAAGTTTCTGCTGTCACTTCATCTGTTGAGGAGTTAGAGCAATTAAACTTCATCAAAGGAGAAGGATTTGGTTCTCAAGCATTTAAAGAGAATCAACAAGTGATTTTTTTAGAAAATGAGCTATATGATGAACTGTTTCCGAATGAAGAAGGTATAGGACAGTTTGTCGAAGTGAATGGTGTTCCCTTTAAAGTTCAAGGTGTATTTAAATTAGATCCAAATAGTAGCAATATATTTAGTTTTGAAAAACGAGCTTATGTTCCTTTGCAGCAAGCACATAAACTATCTGATGAGTTGGATATTGTACCACTTGTCACGATCCAAACAAATCATACCGATCAATTACAAACTGCTTCGGAAAAAGCAGCAGAGATCCTTAACCAACAGATCCCACCATCCGATTATGAGTATGGGATAATGAATCTTAGCGAATTTGCCAGGGAATTGGAACGAATGAATCAATCAAGTTTTATTCTTTTAACTGGTATAGCAAGTATCTCTTTATTGGTCGGAGGGATCGGTGTGATGAATATCATGTTGGTTTCAGTTACAGAAAGAACGAAAGAAATTGGGATAAAGAAAGCCCTCGGTGCAAGAAGAAAAACTATTTTAAAACAGTTTTTAGTCGAAGCGGTCGTCCTGACTTTGATTGGTGGTGTGCTGGGTGTGCTGATTGGATTACTCAGTGGCTATGCCATTACTCAGTCGCTTGATTATCCTTATATCGTATCCGCACTTTCAATTGTCGGCAGTTTGATTTTCAGTTCAATGATGGGAATCATATTCGGTCTATTGCCGGCAATGAAAGCATCAAAATTAAACCCTATCGAGGCGCTTCGCTTTGAATAAGGAGAGGTACACATGGAGAAAATTCTAGTAGTTGAAGATGAATATATGATCAATCAAATCGTAACGGAATTTTTAAAAGAGCGAAAATATGAGGTCTGTTCAGTCAGGAGTGGCGAACAGGCATTGGAAGTTTTTGCTGAGGAAACATTTGACTTGATCCTATTGGACATTATGTTGCCTGGGATAAGGGGGACGGATGTTTTAAAGAAAATAAGAGAAACTTCGGATGTGCCCATCATCATGTTAACTGCGTTAGATGATGAATATACGCAATTACTCAGTTTCTCTCATTTGATCAGTGACTATGTGGTTAAACCTTTTTCACCGCTTATTTTGATCAAACGTATCGAAAATGTTTTTCGGTTGAATAAAGGAAATCCACATATAACTATCGGAGAGTATGCCATTGATTTAGATGGTGGTCTTGTAAAACATCAGACAGAAGAAATCCACTTAACCAGAAAAGAGTATGATATTTTAGTGGTTCTGATAAGGAATAAAGGGAAAATCGTCACGCGAGAACAATTGGTTTATCAAGTTTGGTCGTATGAATATCATTTGGAGAATCGCATATTAGATAATCATATTAAAAACATTCGAAAGAAAATGCCTCTATTATCGATAAAAACAATTAAAAATAGAGGTTATCAATTAGAGGTTTCACCATGAACATCATGCTGAAAAATTTTCTGTTTTCTGGGGTCATCATTTTTTTAGTCTCGATCATCTCATTGGTTGCTTTATATTTTACAATGCCTGTCTATTATGAGCGAATGAAGCTAAATGAAATAAACAAGGAATTCAATCAAGTGGCAAAGAGTATCGAGAACAAAGATTTATCTACCATACAAAAGGAGGTTGATCAATACTGGTTTGGAAGAGAACAAAATCTTGATCTCATGTTGATGGATAAGAATGGCAGAGTCATTGGTCCATTTTTTGATGTGAATCTTGATTATTCAGGAATAAACTATTTTTCTGATGAAATGAGTCTTTATCAAGAAATTACGGACAAAGAAGGTAATACTTATTATTTACTCGGTATGTATTCGTTGCAACCAGTCGCAGAAGCAAGTCAAGTTTTACTTCATTTATATCCATTTATCATCATCATCTCACTGATCATCGGTGGAATAGGTGCCTACTATTATAGTATTTATTCAACAAAAAAAATCAAAGAAATCTCCAAAGTGACAGAAAAGATGATCGATTTAGATGCGGATATTCGTTGTGATGTCAAAGGTACGGATGAAATCTCACTTTTAGCGCAAGATATCAATCAATTATATGCGTCTTTGATCCAAACGATTGATGTTTTAGAGCTTGAAGTAGCAAAAACGAAAGAATTAGAAAAAGCAAAATCAGAGTTCATGCAAGTTGCTTCGCATGAATTAAAAACACCCGTGGCGTCATTGATGGGGCTGATTGATGGCATGATCTATAATGTCGGTAAGTTCAAAGATAGAGAACGCTATTTAGAAGTTTGCAAAAATATTTTGCAAGAACAAACAGAAATGATCAATAATATTCTCTTTGCTTCGAGAAATCATTTGCCGTCAGATGATGTGGTCTATGAAGAAGTATCTATCAAAGAAATGATTGAACATAAATTAACTTCTTTTCGGATACTAGCTGAAGCAGAACAGAAAAAGCTAGTCGTTCACCTAAAAGAGCAGTCGATCATCGGGAATAAAAATGATCTTGATAAGATTTTAGATAATCTACTGAGTAATGCTTTCAAATACACAAAGCATGAAGGGGAAATCAGTCTGTTTTTCGATGGGAAACAATTATTGATTGAAAATGAGGTCAACCAGATACTGGATGCGGAGGAATTAAGTAAGATTTTCCAGCCGTTTTATCGACCAGATTATAGTCGAAGTCGTGATACTGGCGGTACTGGTCTCGGACTGTTTATCGTACAACAACTATTAGACAAGTATGGCTGGGAGTATTCATTTAAGCCATCAACTAATTCTAGCATGTGTTTTTCTGTCACTTTTGTGGAGAACAAAAGAAAGTAATAAGGTCATCCATACGTTTGGGACTATCAGTAGAGAAAAAAATCAGACTGCACAACTGCTATTTGCCAGGGACTTTATTTCTATATTTATACACACTCAATTGGAATTCACTAAACCACACCATACCATACTAGAACAAAGTAAAGAACAGAACGATTATTGAAATCACATGTTAATACACTCTTGTAGAAAGTTTAGTCCCTGGTGAGTAGCAGTTGTGCAATCTGGTTATTATAGAGAATAAAAGAAGTCAGGACTACCATTGTGTAGTCTTGACTTCTTTTACTATTGCTTGATTTTTCTTTCACGTACAAAATAGTAGAGCGCCATATACACTAAGAAAACGAAACCGATCATCAATGAAACCCTTGTTTCAGGATTGATGAACATAAAGATCAAAACGACTGCCAAAAAGCCTAATGACAGATAATTGGTATATGGAGAAAAAGGCATTTTGAACGGATGTGACGCCATTTCCAACTGATGACTCTTTCTAAATTTGATTTGACTGATCAAAATAACGATCCAAGGGACCATTCCTGGTAAGATACTGGAACTATAGACAAAAACAAATAGATCCTGTGTTTGAGAATAGACTAATGGCAACAAATAATTCAAAATCAACCCAATCAAAATACCAAATGAGATGGCTACTACTGGATAAAATGGAACGCCATGTCGGGTAAGTTTCAAGAATTTTTTAGACATTTTGCCGTTGATTGCTAAGGTATAAACCATTCGACTGGCACTGAAAATACCAGAATTACAACCAGATAAAGCTGCGGTGATCACAACAAAATTGATCAAACCAGCCGCAAATGTGATTCCAATTTTAGAAAATGTTTGAACAAACGGTGATCCTAGTTCGCTTAATTGGTTCCAAGGATAGATACTGACAATGATGAAGATTGCGCCAATGTAAAATATCAAAATACGCCCAATCGTTGACTGCACCGCTTCGACGATCGTTTTTTGCGGATCTTTCGCTTCACCTGCGGTCATTCCGATCAATTCGATTCCTTGATAAGAGGCAACGACGATCGATAGAGCAAAAAAGAAACCTTTTACGCCGCCTGTAAAGAAACCACCATTTTTCCATAAGTTTGAAATCCCGATTGCTTCGCCATGATTACCGAATCCGAAAAAAATAATTCCTAAACCAGCGATGATCATCAAAATGATCGTGACTACTTTAATAGTAGAAAACCAAAATTCTAATTCACCAAATGCTTTGACTGATACAAGATTTGCGAACATCAAAAAGAGGACGACAATGATCCCTGGTATGATTTGAGGCAAGTCTGGCCACCAGTAGTTCATATATTCCCCTACAGCGATCACTTCGCTGATACCGACCACGATAAACTGAAAAATGTTGCTCCAAGCGGTCAAATAGCCTGCGACGGGATGGATATATTCACTTGCATAATTAGCAAATGAACCAGTAGAGGGATCAAGATACAGCATTTCACCTAAGGCACGCATGATCAGATACAAAAAGAAGCCTGCTACAGCATAAGCAACCATTACAGAAGGCCCTGTCCAACGGATGGTGGATGAAGCACCCATGAACAGACCGACACCGATCGTCCCTCCTAGCGCGATCATTTGAATATGACGGGCGCTGAGACTCCGAGTTAATTTTTCTTCTTCCATACAAAAACCCCTTTTTTAAGTTGAGTGATAAAGTAAAAAATAAGTTCATTTTATAACTGAGAAAATAAATAACGAATATTACTTTAAGGCTCTTGTTTGTGATTTTACATAAAAATTTTTAAAATTGCGAGAAAAATCAAAAAAATCTTTCACAACACTTGTAAATCATTTTGATATTAGTTAAACTAAGATTAAATAAAAAGTTAGGTATGCCGAAAAAAAGGAGTGGCGAAAGGTGTCTAAAAATGAAATCTCCGTTAAAGATTTAACGGTTGCGTACCAAGGAAAGACAGTATTAAATAATGTATCAACAGTTATCCAAGCACAAAAATTTACCGGGATCATAGGACCGAATGGTGCCGGGAAATCTACTTTTATGAAGGCTTTATTGGAGCTAGTTCCTAAAGTTTCTGGTGAAATCACTTTTGACGATCGATCCATAAAAACGATCCGCAAAAAAATTGCCTATGTGGAACAACGAAGTGAGTTGGATCTTTCTTTTCCAATCGATGTGTTAGGAGTCGTTCTATTAGGAACCTATCCATCCTTGCGTTTGGGTCAACGACCTGGGAAAAAAGAAAAGGAACGAGCGAAGCAAGCTTTACGAAAAGTTGATATGGCGGACTATGAAGATCGTCAAATCAGTGAATTATCTGGTGGTCAATTACAGCGGATCTTTATCGCCCGAGCATTGGCTCAGGGCGCAGAATGGATCTTTTTAGATGAACCGTTTGTAGGGATCGATGCGGTCAGTGAAAGAAAAATCTTTGCTATTTTGAATGAACTGAAAAATGAAGGAAAAACTATTGTGATCGTCCATCATGATCTGCACAAAGTCGAAGCTTATTTTGATGAAGTGATTTTATTGAATCAAGCGCTGATCGCAGCTGGACCAGTTGGCGAAGTATTTACTTCAGAAAATCTACAGTTGGCTTATGGGGAGATCATTGGACAATTAGCTAAAGGGGTAATGGAAAAATGATTCAATCGTTTATTGAGGGGTTAATGGATTATCAGTTTCTACAATACGCATTGATCACATCGATGCTCGTAGGACTAGCTTCAGGTGTGATTGGCTCTTTTATTATTTTAAGAGGCATGTCGTTGATGGGGGATGCAATCTCTCATGCAGTACTACCTGGAGTGGCGATTTCTTATATGTTTGGTTTTAGTTATATTTTAGGAGCTACCGCATTTGGGATGTTGACAGCTGGAATCATTGGATTTGTCACACAACGGAGTCGCTTGAAAAATGATACAGCAATCGGGATCGTTTTTAGTTCTTTCTTTGCATTAGGGGTCATCTTGATTTCTTTTGCTCAAAGTGCGACGAATCTTTACCATATCTTATTTGGGAATGTCTTAGCAGTCAGAGAAAGTGATATGTTGATGACTGCGATCGTCAGTGGAATCGTGTTGCTGTTCGTGTTGATTTTCTATAAAGAATTGAAAATCACTTCGTTTGATCCGATGATGGCAAAAGCTTATGGCTTGAATACGACGCTTATCCACTATTTATTGATGTTCTTCTTAACACTGGTTGCCGTTGTGAGTTTACAGACAGTTGGGACGATTTTAGTCATCTCCATGTTGATCACACCAGCAGCAACCGCGTATCTATTGACCGATCGATTGGCAAAAATGATTTTTATCTCGGCGACAGTCGGTGTATTGAGTGCCATCATCGGTGTGTTTTACAGTTATAGTTACAATTGGCCATCAGGAGCAACAATCGTGTTGACCAGTGCAGTATTCTTTACGTTGGCCTTTTTATTTTCACCGACTAAAGGAATTGTTTTTTCAAGAAATAAACGAAAAAAGAATGCCGAGTCGTAAAAAAACTAACGATAGAAATGGAGTATATACATGAAAAACAAAATGAACATCTTATGGTTGATCGGAGCTGCTTTATTTATTTTTGCAGGTTGCGGCAGTTCGGCAGCAGAAGAGAACGAGGAAAAACTGACAGTTGTAGCAACGAATTCGATCATTGCCGATATGGCAAAAGAAGTCGGAAAAGATTTAACTACTGTCCATAGTATCGTCCCAGTTGGAACAGACCCCCATGAATATGAAGTATTGCCAGAAGATATCAAAAATGCAAGTGATGCCGATGTGATCTTATACAACGGGTTAAACTTAGAAACTGGTAATGGCTGGTTTGACAACTTGATGGATACAGCAAATAAAACAGAAAATGAAGATTATTTTGCAGTAAGTAAAGAAGTCGAACCTCTGTATTTATCAGGAGGAGAGTCAGAGACAGAAGCAGATCCACATGCTTGGTTAGATCTTTCAAACGGCATCAAATATGTGGAAGAAATCGCACGTATCTTTGCTGAAAAAGATCCGGATCATGCGGCACAATATGAAGAAAATGCCAATGCGTATATTGAAAAATTAAAAGAATTAGATCAACAAGCAAAAGAAAGCTTTAATTCGATCCCAGAAAATCAAAAGTTGTTAGTGACAAGTGAAGGTGCGTTTAAATACTTCTCACAAGCGTACGATCTACCAGCGGGCTATATTTGGGAAATCAACACGGAAAGCCAAGGAACACCTGAACAAATGCAATCGATCGTCAGTCAAGTTCGTGCATCAGATGTCCCAGTCTTATTTGTAGAAACAAGTGTTGACCCAAGAAGCATGGAGCGTGTGGCAAATGAAACAGGTCTTGAGATCTTTGACGAGCTATTCACTGATTCGATCGCTAAAGAAGGCGAAGATGGTGACTCTTATTATGACATGATGAAGTGGAATATCGAAAGAATCCACGAAGGTCTGTCGCAAGAAAAGAACTAAGTAATCATCAAAAGTCTTAATAAAAAAGTTAAAAAACAGAGAAAAGACGGTCCCTTGTCTTTTCTCTGTTTTTCTATCAAGAGAAATTCGTTCGTTTATTGTTTTATAGATACCAATTTTAGTGAAATTCCGTTATAGTTAAAAGAGAGGAAAGGAAGGTGAAGCTATGAATTTTACTAGCAAAGATAAACTTTTGATTGCAGAAGAAATAACAAAAAAGATCAAGCAACTAGAAAATAAGGAGAAAGACCAAGATCTCCAATTTCTTGAAGCAGAAATGGCTAAAGCGTTCATAGCAAGCCCAGAAGAATTGGAAGAGGAGACATATCCTGGAAAATGGTTGTTTGACGATTTTCAGCCATTAGATGAAGAAACTGGTATCGGCTATTTTGTTTTTCTTTCATCTGTCGGTTTTACGCCTGGCGTATTAGTCAAACAAAAGAATGAACTCAAGGTCCAAGCATGGCCTGCGCTGTTTTCTCTGATAGGAACAGAAGGGGTCATTCCCAAAATCCAATCCGCATTTTTCAAGAGTGCATTTATCGCAAATAGCAAACTAATGAATACGTATTATAATCGTTTAGTAGAAATCGCTCGTCCTGGAGAGATTCCGCAAACGTTCACTTACGGGCAACAAAAGAATCTATACGAAGACGTTGTTTATTCAAGGGATCTATCTGAGTTTTCGCCAAGAGAACAACTCCGTTTACATGAATTACTTCATACCAAACCAGTTTCATTGAACTTTTTCAATGCGTTAGATCAACGCCGGAAATGGGTGTCCGTGAATTTCTGGGAAGTGTTTGCGGCTAGAAATCGTTGGATGGAGGAAAGAAAAATCCCAGATCAACAAATCCAATTCGTTCAATTGAAAAGAGAACGATTATATTATGGTTTATATAGTCGTGTCTGATCGAGGGTGGAAAGAATGGCATTAACATTAAAAGAAGAAATCATTCAAGAAAGCAAGCGTATTGGGATCGATAAAATCGGGTTTACCACCGCAGAGCCTTTTGATCACTTGAAAGAATCGTTGGAGGAACAAAAAGCTGCTGGGCATACATCAGGATTTGAACATCCAAATATTGATGAGCGTTTATATCCAGAAATGACGTTTGATCGGCCAAAATCGATCATTGCAATTGCTTTAGCGTATCCTACAAAGATCCATGAAAAAATGCCTAGAGATGAGAAGCGTGGACAATTTGCCCGAGCCTCCTGGGGAATCGATTACCATGATATCTTACGTGACCGTTTGCAACAATTGATTTCATTTATCGAGTCACGAGCAACTCACTGGCAAAAAGAAGAAGAATGGCGCTTGGCTCCGCAAGTGGATACAGGAGAGTTGATCGATGTCGCTGTTGCGCAACGTGCCGGATTAGGGTTTATTGGTCGAAACGGGCTATTGATCACAGAGGAGTTTGGTTCGTTCGTCTATCTAGGAGAGATCGTGACAAACATCGACTTAGAGCCAGATACTCCTGGTGTCTTCGGGTGTGGTGAATGTACGCGTTGTGTCACTGCTTGTCCAACAGGGGCGCTTTTAGGTGATGGCAGGATGAACGCACAACGTTGTCTGTCTTATCAGACACAAACAAAAGGCATGATGCCAGAAGAGTATCGGAAAAAGATGAGTAACGTCATTTATGGTTGTGACATCTGTCAGTTAGTTTGTCCATATAATAGAGGAAAAGATTTTCATTTCCATCCAGAAATGGAACCGCAAGTGGAAGAAGTCTATCCAAAACTCACGCCTATGCTAACGATCTCCAATAAAGAATTCAAGCAACAATACGGGCATCTGGCTGGCTCATGGCGTGGTAGAAAACCACTTCAACGAAATGCGCTGATTGCTTTAGCCAATTTAGGCGAACGTGCTGCTTTGCCTCATATTGAAGAATGTCTCAGTGATGTCCGTCCGGTGATCCGCGGGACGGCAGCGTGGGCAATCGGTAAATTAGGAATCAAAGACCCTGAAAAATGGCAAGAAGTGTTGACGAATGCGTTGGAAAAAGAAACAGAAGAAGAAGCAATCCATGAAATGGATCAAGCAATCCAATTGTTACAAAAGAAAAAAAACGCTAAAAAATGACTTTTTTATTTCAAATGAATCATTTTCTCCAGTAATTGTTGTAACAATTACTGGTTTTTTTGTGTTAATTGCATCTATTTTTCGAAAAATGAGAAGAATTTCGCAAAAAAATCCAATAAATTAAAAAAAATATTTTCTGAATATTACAGAACACGTGTTTTATCAAAAATTCTAACAAAGTGACGAAAAACGATTACAACATTGATTTATAAGCTTTCTACGACTTTAGTCCTAGTTTTTCCAAAAAACAAATATTACAAATATTAAAAATATGACGATTTTGTCATGAATTGTCATAATTCTTTCACCTATGAAATATTTCTAAATGATAAAGTTAGTGACGTTGAAACAAATCAAAGAGAAAAAAGGAGCTTACTATGAATTCAATTAAAAAGATCGTTTTGGGGACAACTGTTGCCGCTGGAGCAACTGCAATGTTTGTAGGAACTACTGCTCATGCAGATGAAGTTTATACAGTGAAAGCTGGAGACTCATTATCTAAAATCTCACAAAAATTTGCAGGTGACAATTCACTGATCAAAGCAATTGCTGAACAAAATTCGATTGACGATATCAACCGTATTTTTGTTGGGGAAGAATTAACAATTCCAGCTGACGCTTCATCAGTAAAAACAACAGAAGTAGCACCAACAACAGAAAAAGTAGAAACTCCTGTAGTTACAGAAACACCAGCGCAAGAATATACATACGTTGCGCCTGTTGAAACAGTTGAAGTAGCACCTGCTACAGCTACTGTAACAACAAACAGCAACTCTGCGAAAGAATGGATTGCACAAAAAGAATCAGGTGGTTCATACACTGCAACAAACGGCCGCTACATCGGACGTTACCAATTAGATTCAGCATATTTGAACGGTGACTACTCACCAGCGAACCAAGAACGTGTTGTAGAAGAATACGTTGCTGGACGCTACGGTTCATGGGATGCTGCAAAAGCATTCTGGTTAGCAAACGGTTGGTACTAAGATAAAACCAAGTATGAAATCAAAAAGAGGACTACGCAAGTAGGTCTCTTTTTTTTGCTTTTCTTTTATATTCGTGAAAGATACGTGCCAATCGGTTTTTGATAATGCTCGCCTCGCCAAGTTCCTGTATTGAGATAGTCTGCGATCAAATAGCCGATATAAGGTCCGGTAGTCAAACCAGAAGAGCCTAAGCCGCTTGCAGCAATCAACGTTGGTTCTTCAGGCACAGGCGCAAAGAATGGCGCAAAATCAGAAGTGTACGCACGTGTGCCGACACGCATCGTGTGTGTCCATGTAGCAAGCTGATCAGAATCAGTCAAAAATGGTGCGGTATTTTGGATCAGTTGTTGATAAGCCGCTTCAGTTGGCGCGAGGTCCCATCTTGCATCATTTTCATGGGTGGCACCAACTAGTATTGTCCCATTATTGAATGGGATAAAATCGGCTTCACCTTCTAACATAGCGACAGGCCATTCTTGACTGTGTAAATAAGGCGTTTGAAAAACGATCAGTTGCCCTTTTTGGGGGCGAATATCTGCACAGATTCCGATCTCTTCAAGCAACGGTTTCAATGAAGGTCCAGGGGCTAAGATCACTCGGTCAAATGACTTGTGCCCAAAAGTACCAGACACGAGCCATTGGGTGGCTTTTTTGCGTAATTGGACACGTTCAGAGACAACTTGGACCCTTTTCTGTTCTAACCGTGCGGCAAGGTGAGACAGATAAGCGTGACCATCTAAACGGCCTCCGCCACTGACAAACAAGGAAGGAGTTGGTTTTAGCAAGGGAAGAGCCTTCGCTGTTTCCTCAGCACTCAATAGTGAAATATCACCAATTTCTGGTGCTTCCTTCTTTCGTTCTTCCGCAAGTGCGGCAAGGTCCTCCAAAGCTTCTTTTGTGCGAAAGATCAATGTACCTGATTGTTTATAGATAGAATCATCAAGTGCTAGATCTTGGATGAGCTTTGGGAAGAAAGCAGCGCCATCTTTTGCTAACTGATACCACTGTTTATTTCGTCTTTTGGAAAGCCAAGGCGAGATGATCCCAGCACTTGCCCGAGTTGCTTGTCCTTCTTTTGCATCGAACAAGGTAACCTCAAATTTAGAGGTATCTAAATAATTTGCTAATGTCATACCGATGATACCACCACCGATAACAGCGATTTTTTCCATAAAAAAACCTCCTTTACGTATCTACCATCTCATAGAATGTTAGAAGATACAATATTTTATCCGAGGATTTTATTCGCTTGAATACAAAATTTTGTGTTGAAAGCTAATCGTTGAAAAAAATGAGAGTGAGACAAAAATAAAATTCATTTTTGTTTCTAACATTAAAACCGAATAAACGGTGTTCCAGAAGCAACTCCTTCGGAAATAAGCCGAGAAACCCAAAAATTTGAAGAACGATTTTCGGGTTTCTCGGCTTATTTCTCGGAGCTGAACACTTCTGTCACAACCTCATTCGGAGTATCGTTCTAATTTTGTTCTTGCTTAGGCTTTTGCATCATGTAACGGATAAATAGGAGCAAGCTGATGATCAATAAGCAAAGTAGGACACCTAAAGCCACTTTTGAACCGAGTGTAGTTGCGGCTTCATAACTATTCGAACGATGGTCTTGGAAAAAGTTGATGATCACAGCAACTAGCGTAGTAGCGACAGCTCCGGAAAATTGTTGTAACGTATTGAATACAGCATTACCGTCTGATTGTAATTCCATTGATAAAGCATTCATCCCAGTTGTCATCATATTACTATAAGAAAGGCCGATACCGATCATATAGAAGAAGTGACAAGCAATCAAGAAGCCTAGTGATGCGTGGCCTAGTATCACGACAAGGACACTCCAACCCACCAATGAAAACAAGAGACCAATAAAAATCGGTTTTTTAGGTCCGTGTTGGTCGAGTAATTTCCCTGAGAAAGGAGATAAGAGAGCACCAATCGCTGCCCCTGGAAGCATCGCTAAACCTGCGACAAACGCATTGTTTCCTTGAACGATTTGGACAAAGTTCGGTAGGACAAAGGAAACACCAAGCAGTAAAAATTGATAAACTAAAAAACTAAATAAAAATAAGCGGAACGTGCGATTTTTAAAAATCTCTAGTCGGATCAAAGGGTGTGTGGCTTTTTTTGTTCGTTGATAGAAAAGCAAGAAGCCTAAAATAGCGATGACCAAGGACACCCAGCCAATCCAGTCTTTAAACATACTTAAAAACGTAAGGCTTCCACTAAACATCAGACAAACACCGAAGACACTAAGTAAATCTAGGCGACCAGTTTTCTCAACCGCAAATTTTGGAATCGCATATAAGCCGATCCCAAGTGAAAGGAGCAATACTGGCAATAGAAAGAGGAAAATATGACTCCATGAGAAGTTAGCAGTCAAAATCCCACCATATGTTGGACCGATCGCTGGAGCAATCGCAGTTGTCAAAGTACCGAGTCCCATCATCGTGCCTCTTTTTCCCATAGGGGCAAAAGTCAAAATGATATGAAACATCAAAGGCAAGGCGATCCCTGTCGCAGCCCCTTGGAGCACACGACCTAAGAGCAATAACAAGAAGGTAGGAGAAAAGTAATCGACCAACAAACCAGCAATAAATAGTAAATTAGAACTCAAGAAAAGTGTTCGGATACTAAAGTTTTTTGTCAGATAGGTCGAAAGGGGTACGATGATCGCAATCATCAACAAATAGATGGTCGTAACCCATTGTACCTGAGACGTACTGATTTGAAATTCTTGGATAAGTGTAGGGAAAGTCACGTTCATTGCGGTTTCAATCAAAACCCCAGAAAATGACATGATCCCTGTGGCAAGTACTGCCGGAACTAACTGTAGTTGTTTTTCTTTTTGCATGATTTTCACCTCTAATTTTCTCGTAAAAAAAGAGACAGATTTCTATTCTAAAATAGAAACCGCCTCTCTCTCGACACGCTAGGCGTGTTATCTGTACGATTTATCATTCGGCTTATTCTAGCATAAGTCTAAAAATAGTGTCAACCAGATTAGCCAAGCGAATGTAAAAGAGTTATGATAGTAGTGAAGAACAAAACAAGGAGGGCTTATGGAAAAAATCGAATGGCGAAAAAACGACCCTAGTTATCGTATGTCAAAGAAACCACAGCTACTGAAACTCCGTGCTAAAAACTTTTTTTGTATCAATGGAGTAGGTGATCCAAACGGGGAAGAATTCAAGCGTCGTATAGGCTGTTTATATGCTGTAAGTTATACGATCCGAATGGCACAAAAAAGTGGCTGGTTGATTCCTGATTATGCACCTTACACCGTTTATCCTTTAGAAGGTCATTGGGGGCTACAAGAAAAATTTTTGAATGAACCAGTGATGTTAAAGGAACATTTTTCTTATCAGTTGATGATCCAGCAACCGGATTTTGTTACCTCTCAAGTGGCTTCAGAGGCGTTAACGCGAGCCGCAAGTAAAATCCCAGAAGATTTAGTGAGTCAACTTTTCTTCACGTCGATCGAAGAAGGCATGGTTGCGCAAATCTTACACGTTGGTCCATACGATGATGAACCAGAAACATTTGAAAAGCTGGATGTATTTCTTAAAGAAAAAGGCTATCACCGAACATCAAAAGAGCATAAAGAAATCTATATGAGTGATCCAAGAAGGGTTGCACCAGAAAAATTAAAAACGATTTTACGAGTGACCGTAGAACAAGACAAACCAGACGAAGTGTCAGAAATCAAATAAATGCAACCGATAGATTACTTGTTTTTTGCTATAATTAGATACGAAGAGGTGTTTTTTGTATGAAAAAAAATCAACGACAATCATTGATTCGCCAATTGATCACGGAACATGCGATCGGTACGCAAGAGGAATTATTGAATCATTTACAGATGAATGGTGTCAATGCAACTCAAGCAACGATCTCACGAGATATCCGCGAATTGAAGCTCGTTAAGGTCCAAGATGAGAATAAACAGATAAGGTATGCGTTATTCAATCAACAAGCCGATTCTTTAATGGAAGATCGCTTACGAAATGCGGTCAAACGTGAAGTCTTACGTATCCAACCCATCCAATTCATGATCGTGGTCTTGACTGAAAAAGATGGTGCGGACGTCGTGACGAATTGGTTAGATGAAGTAAATTATCCAGAAGTCGCTGCAACGATTGCTGGGGTCGATACGTTCATTATTATTTGTCGAACAGAAGAAGAAGCTCAGTCTTTTGCCGAAAAATTAGAGCAAATGAGGGAATAGGTTCGCTTTTTTATCTAGTCATCAATGGAAGCGCTAAACAAACAGGTAGTTGTTTAGATACTACGAAACGGTAGGAGTGCTGGACTTAATGGTAGGTAATTTGATCGAACGATCTCGGAATAAGTCGTAGCATCCCAAAGTGCCAATCAATTTGAACAACTAGACAGTGAAAGAGAGGCGAACGAGCCAGTGATGACAAACATGATCATTTTCTTGACCATTTTAGTTTACGGCGTCAATTTCTTGGCGTTTATGTATATTAAAATAAAAGAAATCAAAAATTATTTAGAAAAAATAGCCATCTATTTTGGTGTGAATATGACGTTGTTATTCACAAGTAGTATTTTCTTATTTTTCGGGAAGATCGTCGAAGACGGAATCCTGTTGATCGAGTGATCCACAAAAAAACTGATGCCCACTACGTTGGAGGCATCAGTTTTTGCTTTTCGTTTATTTTTTTGGAGGTGTACCGTACATTTTAGGCGTTACTGGTTTTAATTTAGGTGCTTCGCCTTCAATTTTAGGTTCTTTCAACCATTGATATTCTCCTTCACCATCTAGCGCTTTGCCTTTTGCCCAAGAGCCTTCGCTACTTTCGTCACCTTCTGAAAGGTTATAGAAATCATAGGCAATGTCTTTACGTTCTTCTTCTCTTGGGAAGGTTGTAGGAACAAGGATACCGCCTTCAGTTTCTTCTAATTCTTTTACAGCAGCTGCCCAAAGATTTTGGTGATAGCTGTCTCTAGCTAATAAAACTGAAAGTAAGTCTTTTACGCCACGATCATCGATCATTTCGTAAATACGAGCGACTTGTAGTCTTCCTTGAGATTCAGCATTCAAGTTGGCACGGAAATCAGCAAGTAAGTTCCCACTAGCAATAATATAGCCACCACTCCAAGGATTACCTACACTATCCGCAGGACGTGGTCCTAAGCCAGCTACGATAGCATGTTGAGGATTCATACCGGAAATGATCGCACCGATCGTTGGGTCTTTTTTCATTGCTTCTTCTTGATCTTCAACAGGTGCATCTTCGAGTAAGCGAGCAACCATCGTCGCTAACATTTCAACGTGTCCAAGTTCTTCTGTCGCAATGTCCATTAACATATCTTTATATTTTTCTTCCCCACGACAACTCCAACCTTGGAAAAGGTATTGCATCGCTACACTCATTTCACCATATTGTCCGCCAATCAATTCTTGTAAATATTTTGCGATTAATGGATTCGGACGATCTGGTTTTGCCTCAAACTGTAATTCTTTTTGGTGTCTAAACATCAAATCTCCTCCTAATCATTTTTTAATACATTACTATTGTTATATGGAATAGAAAAAAATTCAAAGGAAACGCTCTGATTATCAAAAATAATTTATAAACGTTGATTTAACAATGTTTTATTCTGTGAGCTTGAGTCGGTCAAAAGAAAAAGAATGAAGCAAATCGACGAAATAGCTTTTGTCCAAAAATGAAAAAGAATGTTTGTTTCCAATTGTATTCTCATTTTATTGACGGAAAGTAAGTAAGGGGATTTTCGTCACGAGGTACTACTTTCTGTTTTTATAATCTTACTGCTCAGGTCAGAACGCTTTTCTCACGACCTATTGTTACTTGTAGAATGTTTGCTTCTTTGATATGGTTAGTACAAGAAAAACATCGGAGGTATATCATGGCTAAAATTATGGTAGTAGAAGATGAAGAGATCATTCGTCAGCTGATTATGGAAGAGTTGGAGAAATGGCAATTTGAAACGTATGGAACATCAGATTTCAATCAGGTTTTTGCTGATTTTGAAAAAGAAGAACCGCAGCTTGTTCTGTTAGATATCAATCTACCCGTTTTTGATGGTTATTATTGGTGTCAAAAAATTCGTGAGATCTCTAAAGTACCGATCATTTTTATTTCAAGTCGTAATACCAATATGGATATGATCATGGCAATGAATATGGGGGCGGATGATTTTGTGACGAAGCCGTTCCAAATCGATGTCTTGATTGCTAAAATCAATGCTTTGTTACGTCGTTCATACAATTATGGTGAGTTGTCGAGTGAGATGATGACACATAATGGCATCACATTGAATGTTGATAACGGCAGTATGGAGATCAATGGCGAAATGATCGATTTGAGTAAAAATGAGTATCGCCTGTTATTCATTCTAATGAAGCAACACGGCAAGATTTTGACTCGCGAAAAATTATTGCGTGCATTATGGGATGATGAACGGTTTGTTGATGACAATACATTGACGGTCAACATCAATCGTTTGCGTCGTAAGATCGAACAAGCAGGTATCACCGGCTATATCGAAACAAAAGTCGGCCAGGGGTATATCGTTCCCTGAAAGGATGAAAGATAACTATGAATTTTTTTAAGTATTTGAAAGATCAATGGTCGCTGATCGTTGGCTGGGTATTTTTCATTTTGTTGACGATTTTTGTCATGTGGTTAGCCCCTAATATCACAGTAGACTGGGCTACGATTGCATACCTAGCTTTGATCGAAGGTGTCTTTTTACTCTTTTTCTTGCTTGTCAGTTATTTAAGTAAACGTAGATGGTGGGCGAAATTGTCGAATCTGCAAAAAATTTCCCCTTTACAAAATTATTTGGATGGTGGACATACGGAAGAAGAAAAATTGGTGGAGGCTTATATCAATCAGCTGATACGTGAACATCAGGAAGTGATGCAAGAAGCCATCACGAATCAACAAGATCAAAAAGATTATATCGACTCATGGGTCCACGAAATCAAAGTTCCCGTAGCAGCTTCAGAATTACTGTTACGCTCGATTGAGTTTGATATTGACGATCAAAAGTATACGCTGTTAGAAAACGAGTTGTCTAAAATCGATGAGTATGTCGAACAAGTATTGTATTATGCTCGCTTGGATAGTTTTTCAAGGGACTATTTGATTCAAGAATACAGTATCAAGAGCATCATCCAACCGGTCATTCGTAGCCAAGCAAATTATTTTATCCAAAAGAAGATACGCTATGAAGTAATCGGTGAAGACCAAACGATTTTAACGGATTCGAAATGGGTAGCGTTTATTTTTAAACAAATTCTTAGCAATGCTATCAAGTATACGCCAGATGAAGGTGAGATCAAATTGTTGATCGAGAAAACCCCAAAAGGCGTAAACTTTTCTGTCAAAGATTCAGGGATCGGTATCCCAAAAGAAGATGTTGGACGGATTTTCGACAAAGGATTTACGGGGGCGAATGGTCGTCTGAGCAAAACACATTCTACTGGCTTAGGCTTGTACCTTGCTAAAAATCTGGCTGAAAAACTCGGGATCACGCTCACTGTTGATTCGATCGAGGGAGAAGGAACGACGATGACTTTATTTTTCCCTATCTTGAGTTTTTACCAAGAAGAGCGTTAAAATCAAGGAGATTTTCATACTTGTTTCTGAAGTCAGTCTATGAAACATTTTTAGCGACGAAAGATAGACTTCTTTTGCCCATGGAGATCATAGCGACTCTACTTACAATAAGCGAATGATTTAAAAAATTTTAATGTCGAATGTATTTGCCATTGCTCGAAAATCGGCTGATTTTCGGAGCAGTGGCTGATTTTTGCTTATTGGTTTCTTAGTGTCTGCTCACACTTCAGAGAACTGTTGATGAAGTTAAGTTAGAAAAAAGTGAGAAATAAAAAATAACTCTTGTGTTGTTAACGTTTTCGTTGATATGTTCTATAACATGTGACATTGAAAAGAAGGAGAATGGTTATGGAATTATTAATCGCATTAGTCCCAATGGTAGCATGGGGGAGTATTGGTTTAGTCAGTGGAAAGATCGGTGGCGATGCCAATCAACAAACATTAGGGATGACGATCGGCGCATTTCTTTTTTCACTCGTTGCCTTTTTCATCGTTAGTCCAACAATCACACCGTGGATCGCATTGATTGGTTTTCTATCTGGTCTAGCATGGAGCGTTGGTCAAAACGGTCAGTTCCATGGGATGAAATTCATGGGTGTATCTGTAGGGTTACCGTTATCGACTGGTTTTCAATTGATTTTGAATACGATTGCGGGTGCTGTGTTTTTCCATGAATGGACGCAAACAAAAGATTATGTTTACGGTATTTTAGCATTGATTCTTCTTGTAAGCGGTGCGTATTTGACGGCTAGACAAGATGATGAAGGAAAAGTTGATACAGAGAATACAATGCTTGATTTTGGTAAGGGATTCAGAGCATTGATCTATTCTACGTTAGGTTATGGTGTGTATACGATCATCGTTAACTGGGCAAACTTAGATGCGATGTCGATTATTTTACCGCAAAGTATCGGGATGATTTTAGGAGCAAGCTTTTTTGCATTCCGAAAAGTTAAAGTCGATCAATATGTTTGGAAAAACATGGCAAGCGGATTGTTATGGGGAATCGGTAACGTATGTATGCTATTGACTGTGAAGTCATTAGGACTAGCAGTAGGTTTCTCTCTTTCACAAATGGGAATCATCATTTCAACTCTAGGTGGTATTTTTATCTTAGGTGAGAAAAAGACAAAAAAAGAGCTTATATTTGTAATTGTAGGTTGCCTTTTAGTTATTTTTGGTGGTATTCTTTTAGGGTATATGAAAACAGCGTAAAGCTGTTTTTTTATATACTCAAAATCAGGGGGAGGAAATTAAATGGATTTGTTTCGTAAGAAAGAAATCAATCTCAATCATACGAGTGAGATGAAGAAAGAACTAAAAACATCCGATCTGATCATGCTTGGTATTGGCGCGATCATCGGTACAGGAATATTTGTCGTAACAGGAGTGGCAGCAAACCAAAATGCAGGCCCAGCACTATCATTATCGTTTGTCTTAGCAGCGATCGTTGTGATTTTATCTGGTCTAAGCTTTGCAGAATTTGCGTCACGCGTACCAGTGATCGGTGGACCTTATGCGTATCTCTATGTCGTATTTGGAGAATTTGCTGCATGGTTGACTGGATGGCTATTGATCGGTGAGTTTTTATTAGCCGTTTCATCTGTCGCGTCTGGTTGGTCCGGTTATGTACAAGGGTTTATTGAAAGTCTTGGCTTTGGCTTGCCAACTGCTCTAACAGGTGGATATAACCCAGCCAATGGTACATACATCGACTTAATTGCGGTGCTTGTTGTGATTTTCGTCACATACGTTGTTTCTTTGGAGGCAAAGAAAGCGTTACGATTGAACAACATGATGGTTTATGTGAAATTTGGAATCATTGCATTATTTATTATTGTAGGAATCTTTTTTGTTAAGCCAGAGAATTGGCAACCATTTACACCGTTCGGCTTCGAAGGAGTACTGGATGGCGCAGCATTAGTTTTCTTCGCATTCTTAGGATTTGATGCGGTAGCGATGGCGGCAGAGGAAGTAAAAAATCCGCAAAAAGATGTACCTCGTGGAATCATCGGTTCGATCTTGATCGCAACAGTTTTATATATCATTGTGACATTGATTTTAACAGGAATCGTTCCTTATACAGAATTAGGGGTAAATGATCCTGTGGCATTCGCAATGCGTTATGTCGGTCATGGTACAGTAGGTGCAATCATCGCTGTTGGGGCGATTTTGACCTTATTGACGGTTACGATCTCAATGATGTATTCATTAGCTCGTTTATTGTTTGCAGTAAGTAAAGATGGCTTGTTGCCACAATTCATGACAGAAATCGATAAGAAACACCGTACGCCAAAGAAAGCGACTTATGCAGCAGGAATCGCCGCATTATTCTTCGCCGGATTCTTCCCGTTGAATATTTTGGCAGAGTTGACGAACATCATGGCATTAGCTTATCTGATGTTAGTAAGTCTAGGATTATTGAAATTGCGTAAAATGTTTGGTAAACCAAAAGCTGGCGAGTTCAAAGTGCCGTTGGTGCCGATTTTACCAATCATTTCGATTTTATCTTGTCTCGTTTTGATGTCACGTCTACAAGCGGTGACTTGGTTAGTCTTTGCGATTACGATGGTCATCGGACTAGTGATTTATTTTGGTTATGGTTATAAACACAGTAAGATGAATACCGAAAAATAGGAAACAAAAAACCTTGTATCAAGCAGATTGCTTCGTACAAGGTTTTTTTATTTATTGTGTTAAATCTAGTAATTTTTGTTTCAAATCTTCTTCCATATGGCCAAGCTCGACTTCTGCATGGCGACGTTTTTCTTTTCCTTCTTGTTGGATACGGAGTGTTTCTTGGATCGTTTCGATCAAATCATTTTGTGTCGTTTGTAATGTTTCAATATCCACGATACCACGTTCGTTTTCTTTCGCTGTTTCGATCGCAGAGATTTTCAACATTTCTGAGTTTTTCTTCAACAGATCGTTGGTTGTTTCAGAAACTTGACGTTGTGCAGTAACAGCATCTTTTTGACGAAGTAAAGTCAACGCGATAACCACTTGGTTTTTCCACAATGGGATCGCTGTAGCAATCGATGCTTGGATCTTTTCTGCTAACGCTTGGTTTGTGTTTTGGATCAAACGGATCTGTGGTGCTTGTTGGATCGTGATCTGTCTTGCTAAACGTAGATCGTGGGTACGTTTGTCTAAGCGATCAAGAAACTGTGTATAATCATTGGCGATCTGTACATCCATTTGATCGCCTGTTTGTTCTGCTTTTCGCATCGCTTCTGGGATGATCGTTGTTTGTAGTTCTTCCATTTTTAACTCGCCAGCAGCGATATAAATATTCAACGCATCAAAATAATCTTTATTCTTTTGATAAAGTTGTTCTAACATCAAATTGTCTTTTAATAGACCATCTTTTTCTTTGTCTAATTTGACTGAGATCTTATCGATTTGCGCACCGATTTTTTGATATTTTGCAGTCACTTCATAAATCGATTGTTTGACTTTGCCGAATACGCGTTGGAAAATATTTCCTTCGCCGGCACGTAATTCATCAGGATTCGCTTCTTGCAAGCGATACATCAGTTCAGTCAATGAATCGCCGACTGGTCCGATATCTTGCGCTTGTACGTGATTCAACATTGACTGTGAGAATTCACCTAATTTTGTTTGGGCAGCGGAACCATAGCTGATGACAGACTGAGAATCAGTCACATCGATTTTTTCTGCTAATTGTTTTGCTTGTTCTTGTCTTTCGGCAGGTAACTTATCAATCAAACGGGCAGCTGTTTGTTGCTCTTGCAAAGCATTGATTTCGTTTTGCTGTGTTTGGGTCAATTTATCGACAGGTGTCGAAAATGGATTATTCAGTAAGTCTTCTAAAGTATCATTAACTGGGGTTACTTCTTGTTTTGGTAAATTTGGCTTATTTTCCATATAATTTCCTCCTTATCGAATGAAGCTAGAAAAAGTACCCGAAACAGGCAGACGATGTCTAACTGTTCCGAGTCTTAGAGACGAGTTGCTTATTCTTCTTGTTCTTCTTTATTATCACGCTTTAAGCTTTGTTTCGCAACAGATATCTCTACATCGATATCTTCCAGATCTTCGGATACGAAATCTTGATAGTCTTTAGCAACTAATAAAGCGAGTTGATCAATGATCTGATTGCTTTCTTCCAATTTCTGGTAAGTCTGTTTATTCTTGATCTCGTGTGCATTGATCTCGATGTATTTATTTGTCAAATCCACTAAATTTGGCAAGTGGGTGTAAAGAAATTGACTCGCATCGTGCAGGCGAGTAGGTTCTTTTACAAGTTCTTTGAACAACCCTTTTGCTGCTTTTACAGGTTCGTGACGAAGATCGATTGCTTTTAACTTCGCTGTTTCGTGCATATTTTTTTCTAGCTGTTCAATTTCATTTTTTGTTTGATTCATCGTTTCTCTAAAATAAGAGATTTCGCTAGGTGTCATACCATTTTCGCTATAATGGGATGCTAATTTGTCTGAAAGATCGGGTAATGCGGTTTTATCTTTAGGTTTGCTACGAAAACCGAAAAGTCCCCAAATCACCAAAACAGCGCCAATCAGCAAGATCATTGATGTGATCGATACATCATTATAACTAAAGAACAGTATCACTAAGAGTAAACCTAAGATCCATTTCCAATTTTTTTTGATCATTATAAAAACCTCCAAGTATATTCGTTGACCATTCGATTCATCTACTCCTTCATTTTAGCACACCCTACTTAATAATTAGTATCGGACTAAAGGTGGATTTTACGAGTTTATAGAATTTCTAAGGTTTGGATATGTTAAACTAAGTAAGAAATCAAAAAGAAAATTGAAAAAATCAAAAAAAGTAGTTATTATAGGACAAAAGAAAGCAGGGGAAATGATGCTTGAATACGAACAGTTTGAAGAAAAAACGATCCAACGAAAAGAAATCTATCATGGCGCGATCATTGATGTAGCTGTCGATGATGTTCGTTTACCAGATGGCAATGTCGGAAAACGTGAGCTGGTCTTTCACCCGGGTGGTGTGGGGATCATTGCTTTTGATGAACAGGAACGTCTATTATTAGTCAAACAATTCCGTAAACCTTTAGAAAAAGTGATTCTGGAAATACCCGCAGGTAAAATCGATCCAGGAGAGAAACAAGCGCCTGAGATCACTGCGGCCAGAGAACTAGAAGAAGAAACGGGCTACCGCGCAGAGCGATTGGAACATTTGACTTCCATGTATTTGTCACCAGGATTTGCAAATGAACTTTTGCATATCTATCATGCATTAAATATCAAAAAAGTAGAACAGCCTCTAGCACAAGACGAGGACGAGGTATTGGAGCTTTATGCGCTGACTTTACCAGAAGCAAAACAAGCGATGGCAGATCAAGTCATTTGCGATGCCAAAACGATTTATGCGATTCAATACTGGGAATCAATGAACAAAGGAAAGTAGAGGGATCGATGGATGGTCAAAGGACCGCTAGTCACACGTAGTGAAATCCGCAAGCGACAGCAAGAACAAGCACAAGAATCATTGAAAAAACAAAGAAAAGCGGAAGCCACGTACAAACAAGAAGAAAAAAAGATCGCGAGCTTTTATCGCAAAGAACAAAAGAAAAACAAGCCGATCACAAAAACAAGAGCCGGCGAACGAGAAAAAACACGCAAATGGAATGCTATTTTAATGAAAGGCTTGGTTATCGTCATTTTATTGTTAGCCATCGTTTTTCTAGCAGTCGCATTTTTATAGAAAGAAGGAACTAGTAGATGAAAATTGGAATCATTGGCGCTATGGAAGAAGAAGTAAAAATTTTAAGAGAGCAATTAGGCGAACCGTTATCATGGGAAAGAGCGGGGGCTTTGTTTATTTCAGGCTCTTTAGGAAATCATGAAGTCATCGTTGTACGTTCAGGCATCGGAAAAGTCTTGGCATCGATCACAACAAGCTTGCTGATCCAACAATATGGTGTCAACATGGTCATCAATACAGGATCAGCTGGCGGTATTGGTGAAGGGCTACGTGTAGGGGATGTCGTGATTTCTGACAAAGTTGCCTATTTTGACGCAGACGTGACAGGTTTTGGCTATAAACCAGGACAATTACCAGGGATGCCTCTTTACTATGAAGCAAGTACGTATTTACGTTCAGAAATGAAAAGAGCCGCAGAAGCAACCAACTTAAATGCCAAAGAAGGCTTGATCGTTACAGGGGATACATTTGTTGATTCTCCAACAAAAGTCCAAGAGATCTTAGGGAATTTCCCTGAAGCACTTGCTTGTGAAATGGAAGGA
The DNA here is from genome assembly GCF_050498525.1 of Enterococcus sp. DIV2371. Taxonomy (NCBI): domain Bacteria; kingdom Bacillati; phylum Bacillota; class Bacilli; order Lactobacillales; family Enterococcaceae; genus Enterococcus; species Enterococcus sp. DIV2371. Next base: position 724,451 of record NZ_JBIPAJ010000001.1, read on the forward strand.
GCTGCGGTTGGTCAAACAGCGCAACAATTCAACATTCCTTTCTTGATCGTGCGAGCAATGAGTGATACAGCAGACCATTCAGCAACACAAAGCTTTGACGAATTCATTGAAGAAGCAGGAAAACGTTCAGCTGAAATGGTGATTGAGTTTGTCAAACATCTTGTATAAGGAGTGAACCGTATGAAAGCATTGATTTCGATTGATTACACCTATGATTTTGTTGCAGATGACGGGAAATTGACTACTGGAGAAGCCGGGCAAGCGATTGAAACAGCATTGACAGACCACACAAAATCTTTCATTGAAGCAAATGACTATGTCGTCTTTGCTATTGATGCCCATGACCCAACGGATGACTTTCATCCAGAAAACAACTTGTTTCCGCCACATAATGTGATCGGAACGAATGGTCGTGATCTATATGGTTCCTTGCAAGAGATTTATAAGGAACACCAAACGCAAGCCAACGTGTATTGGATCGATAAGCGCCACTATTCAGCATTCAGCGGTACAGATCTCGATATTCGTTTGCGTGAACGTGGGATTACTGAGCTATATTTAACAGGCGTTTGTACAGACATTTGTGTCTTGCATACAGCGGTCGATGCGTATAACTTAGGCTATCAATTATTTATTTATGAAGATGCAGTTGCTAGTTTTGATCCAATCGGACATGACTGGGCGTTGAAGCATTTTCAAACAGCGCTTGGTGCTGAGATTATTAAGGGATAAAAAAGCGACTCCAAAGATTAGATCATTCATCTAACTTTTGGGGTCGCTTTATTTTGGTTATTACTAGTTACTATTCCATGATTTTCGTAGCTAGATCACAAAAATTACCAAATATGCACACGTTTTTCAGGTGCTAGATACATCGGATCTTCTTCAGTGATCTCGAATGCCTCATAAAACTCTTCTAAGTTCTGAGGTTGGATATTTGCACGTAGTTTTGCAGGTGCATGAACATCGATTTGTAAAAGTAATTGTTGGTATTCTTTTTTCGCTTTTGTGCGCCAGATCGTTGCCCAATTCATGAAGAAATCGGCTGCTGAGTAATCGTCTTCTGTCCTTGCGGCTTCTAGTGCGCAACTTAGCCCACCAGCATCGGCAATGTTCTCAGAAACAGTCAGTTTGCCATTGACTGTGCCATCTGCAAAAGGTACACCATCAAACTGTTCGATCATAGCTTGTGCTTTTTCTTGGAAATGAGAAAAGTCTTCTTCTGTCCACCAGTTATTCAAATTACCGAATTCATCAAATTTTGCGCCGTTGTTGTCAAAAGCATGAGAGATCTCATGCGCAATAACTGCACCGATTCCGCCGAAGTTTGCTGAACTAGATTGTTCCAAACTATAAAATGGCGCTTGTAAAATCGCAGCTGGGAAAACGATGACGTTGCGGAATGGGTGATAGTACGCATTGACTGTGTCTGCACTCATTTCCCACTCACTACGATCGACAGGTTTGTTCCATTTACTGAAACGATCCTTTAACGTCAGATGACTAAAGTTCAATGCATTTGAAAGAAGGGTTCCACCTTCATCTGCGGGAACTGTTTGGAATGCATCGAACAAAGCAGGGATTTTGTCAGGATAACCGACTTGGATGCCTAATTTGTTCAATTTGACGATTGCTTTTTCTCGTGTCGCATCACTTAACCATTCATTTGTTTCAAGTCGTTTTTGATAAACGTTGATCATTTTTTTGACCATTTGCTCGACATCTTTTTTCGCCGCTTCACCAAAGTATTTGTTGCCATAGTAATCTCCAAGTACATGATCAAATTGCCCTGAAGCAAGGTAATATGCTGCTTTCTTTTGCGGCATTGCTTCATCAGTTCCCGATAAAGTTCGAGAGAAGATCCCACTGACTTGACGGAACTCTTCAGACAAGTAACTGCTTAATGAACGCACAGTTTTTACGATCATCCAGCTTTTAAGTAGTCGAAAATGAGGCGTTGTCAACAGTTCAGCTAAATGTTCAAAGTAGACAGGATCTGTAACGATCACTTGATCTGGGTGTGTGCCAATCAAGCCAGTACTCAAGGCAGTTAAGTCAAGTGCATCTGTATATGCCGTAAATTCAGTAAAGGCTCTTGGATTATACATTTGGCTGTAGTCCGCATTTTCTTCTGCGCTTTTGACATGAGGCGCAATCAATTTATCAAATTGGATCGCTTGTTCAACGATTGCTTCAGCCTGACTTCTTTCTTTGCCTGTCATTTCTAGAAGTTGGACCATCATATCAAAAAAGACGGACAATAACTGAGCACCATTTGGATGTTCTGCTTCGTAATAAGTTTTATCTGGTAAAAATAAAGACGGTGGTGAGGCGAAAAAGGCATTGACTTGTGCATTTTTCATATCTGCATCCACATCTAAAACAACAGGTAGCGGTAAGCTATCCAATGTCCAGTCTGGAAATTGCTGATTTAGTTCATCAAAAGAAGTAAGTTTTTCGATCCGTTCAAGGATTGGTTGTAAAGGTGTCGCACCTAATTGATCTCTATAGGCATAATCATTTGCCAATTGGTAATACGCAAGGAATTGACGCATCTTGTCAGACGTAACAGATGACGGATCAGCTAACATCTTATCTGTCTCTTGCATCATTAGTTGATCAATGCCATCAACTAAATCCTGAAACCCGCCAGTCGCTGGTTTATCGGCAGGAATTGTTGCTGTTTTTAACCATTCTTCATTTACTGCTTCAAAAAAATCTTGTTTCAAACGTTCTTGGTTCATTGAATCATCGCTCCTTTTTAGTTCCGTGTGCCCATTATCTAACAAAAAAGCAGAATAAACAAATGGAACGTAAAATCTACTCCAAAGAAGCACAAGTGATTGGAGGCATAATCAGCTTCTTTGACGGATAAGAAGTTCAATTTCTGTCCATACAAATCAAGAAAAATGTTAAAAACAACCAATCATCTATTAGTCACTCTGATTTATTTTTTTAGGTCTATCCCTTATAATGTAGGTGGAGGTCAAGGGCAGTAGGATAGAATTTAGAAATAGTAAAAAAATCGTTTGAATGGCTAGATAGGGCGTATCTTACTATTGAGGTGAGAACAAATATGAACTATCCAGCCGGAAAATGGGCAAAACATTACGAAGGAAGTCTACAAACTTTTAAGAAACAGGAGACAAAAAAGGGATCAAAACTAGTACAAAAAGTCATACGAGCCAAGAAGATAAGACTACGGCCGACGAAAGAACAAGAAGAACAACTTTGGCAATCAGCTGGAACGGCTCGCTGGGTGTTTAACTGGGTATTGCACATGTGGGAAATGAATCATCGATTTGGTGGGAAATTTATCACCAACAATGAGTTGCGAAAGCATATTACTCAAATAAAAAAACGTCCAAAGTATGCTTGGTTGAACCGAGTGTCAAATAATGTTGCAAAGCAGGCAGTTAAAGATGCTTGTGATGCATATAAAAAATGGTTTGATGGCTGTAGCGGAAAAAGTCGAGTGAAAGCAGAGAAGCCACGTTTTAAGTCCAGAAAGAAGACAAAACCTGCTTTTTATAATGACAATGTCAAATTAAAAGTAAAAGCGAAATCCGTTCTACTTGAAAAAATTGGTTGGATAAAAACTAGTGAACAAGTGCCAATGAAGACGAAATATCTCAATCCACGAATCTCTTTCGATGGCAAGTATTGGTATCTTTCTGTTGGCATTGAAAAAGAATGTCACAAACAAGAATTAACCACTGAAGTGTTGGGTATTGATTTAGGTATCAAAAATTTAGCCGTTGTTTCAAATGGCAAAGTTTATAAAAATATCAACCAGACAAACAAAGTAAGAAAAATCGAGAAACGATTACGTCGGTTACAACGTAACGTCTCTCGAAAATACGAGATGAACAAGGAGGGAAACCGATTTGTCAAAACATGTAACATCTATAAATTAGAAAAGAACATTCGGCACATACATCGAAAATTAGCAAATATTCGTCAGAACCACATCCATCAAACAACGACTGAGATCGTGAAAACCAAACCATCGAAAATCGTTGTTGAAACATTGAATGTAAAGGGCATGATGAAGAACAAGCACTTAGCTAAATCAGTCGCACAACAAAAATTTTATGAGTTCAAACGTCAACTTCAATACAAATGTGAAGAGTACGGCATTGAATTCGTCGAAGCAGATCGATTCTATCCAAGTTCTAAATTGTGTTACGAATGCGGGCATAGGAAAGTGAACTTAAAACTGAGTGAACGTATTTACCATTGTGAGAAATGCGGTTATACAACAGATAGGGATCATAATGCCAGTCTGAATTTAGCTAATTACAGTGCTTGATCTACGAGTTTCTAATCAAAAGAAAAACGTAGATATATAGGATTCGTTGTATCCGAATTGACGCCTGTGGAGTGTTAGAACAAACGACAGTAGCGAGCAAGTGGCAAAATCGGGCACGGTGAAACAGGAAATAAACATTAATCTGACAACTTTTATAGTTGGTTAGAACTATTTATAGATTTTTGGCAACGGTGATCGTTCTGAAAAATGCAAGTGGGAAATGGCAAGAAGTCACGCTCGACGGAAAAACAGAGCGAATCAGAGAGTTTCGTCTGCTAAAAAGAAGACGGGAGAACGAACACTATTTAGCAGTGATTTTTGAAAATGAAAGCTATTTGATCGTTGATCGTCAAGGTCAGTCTATCGAAGTTATTACGGCGGTGGATGGCTATTCAAAAAGTATCGCAACATCCATTACTTGGCAAGAAACAAGTATAGATGCAGCAACTAGTGACGATGAAATGATCGACACGTTTCTAACAAAGTGGGCGCAACAACAGTCAACCACACATTTAGTGGATTGTTGGGTAGGCTTGCCTGAGCAACGTTTCTTGACTTATAAAAAGTGGCGAACGCCATCTGGTTATCTTTGTGGTACTTATGCGGCAGCAGTGCTGCTTGCCTACTATCAAGATTATTGTGTGTCGGATCTGATTCCATCAGATATTCGCCAAAAAGATTCTCGCGATGCAAAAGAATTGATCCAAAAGCTACGTCACACGATCCAACCTTTAGGCTTTCCCACCATACCGATTCAAGTAAGCTCAGGGATATCCGCCTTTTTTAAAACACAACAAGAACCCATTTACGCCAGAAGTACAGTAGTGGGGTCTTGGCAACGAGCAACAAAGAGAATTCGCCAAGGAAAACCGGTAATGATCGGCATTTTAAAACTACTAGGCAGTACTTACGGTAATCATTGGGTCACAGCTTATGCTTACTATGAATCAGCTTCTGGTGAACGTTATTATAAAGTCCATGATAATTGGGGAAACACGAATAAAGTCATTCCTGCTAAGTGGGCGAATGGCACAGTCTCACTTCCTTGATTATTTTCAGAAAACACCAGAAATACTCGTAGAAATATGTTAAACTATCCAAGAATAGAGAAGTTTGGGAGGATGTCATGAGTAAAAAGTATCAGGACGACACGTTGAAAATCTTTAGTTTGAATGGGAATCAACCGTTAGCAGAAAAAATCGCCAAAGTATTTGGAACAGAGTTAGGGAAATGTGTAGTCAAACAATTCAGCGATGGAGAAATTTCGATCAACATCGAAGAAAGTATCCGTGGCGACCATGTCTACATCGTTCAGTCCACGAATGAGCCAGTCAATGATTACTACATGGAATTATTGATCATGATCGATGCGATGAAACGTGCAAGTGCCAAAACGATCAATGTGGTGTTGCCGTATTATGGCTATGCGAGACAAGACCGTACAGCGAAACCTCATGAACCAATTACAGCAAAACTGATTGCGAATATGCTTGAAGAAGCAGGAGCGACACGTGTATTGACGTTAGATCTGCATACAGTTCAAGTGCAAGGATTCTTTGATATTCCTGTAGATAACTTATTTACAATGCCATTGTTTGCTCATTATTATCGTGAGCTTGGATTAGTTGGCGATGACATTGTCGTTGTGTCACCAAAGAATAGCGGTGTCCAACGTGCACGCAGCTTGTCAGAGTACCTAAATAGTACGTTAGCGATCGTTGATCATGCAGACGAAGAAGTTGAAGGAACAGCAGAAAGCTATGTCATCGGGAATGTTCAAGGGAAAACGTGCATACTGGTTGATGATATTTTAAATACTGGTTTGACGTTCGCTCGAGCAGCCAAAGTCCTGAAAGAAAATGGCGCAAAAGATATCTACGTTTGTGCTTCACACGGCTTGTTGTCAGATCCTGCGAAACAAATCTTGGACGAAGCACCGATCAAAGACATTTGTATTACTGATTCTGTCTATACAACAGAAGAACGTCATCCTGAAAACTTGACGATCGTGACTTGTTCAAACTTGATGGGAGAAGCGGTGAAACGTATCCACGAAAATACACCGATGAGCCCATTGTTCCGTTTGGAAGAGAAGAGCTTTAGATAAAGAAGGTCGAAACACCATAAAATGGCGGAACACGGTTCATTTTTATGGTGTTTTTTTCATCTACTGTGTCCGAGCGACTAAAAAAACGCCTTTAGCACAGTTTATTTTTGGTAACTTGCTATTTCTATGCTAGAATGTGCCTAGTTCTATTTGAAAGGGATGAATACATTGGGCAATATTTATTTAGATCATGCAGCGACGACGCCGATGCATCCGTTAGTAATCAAAGAAATGATGGATATCATGGAAGGGACATTTGGCAATCCTTCGAGCATTCATGGATTTGGTCGGATGGCTCATGAAAAATTAGAAAATGCCAGACAAATTGTGGCAGATAGTTTACAAGTCCGCCCGCATGAGATCATTTTTAACAGTGGCGGAACTGAAGGCGATAATACCGCAATTCTTGAAACAGCATTTTCACGCCAAAATGAAGGGAAACATCTGATTACTACAGTTATAGAGCATCCAGCTGTCTTGAATACGATGAAGTATCTAGAAAAAAAGGGGTTTGAGGTTACATATCTACCAGTTGACCAAAAAGGGAATATCTCCATCGATGATTTTCGTTCTGCATTAAAAGAAGAAACCATTTTAGTATCGATCATGTACGGAAATAATGAAATCGGCAATTTATTACCAATCAAAGAAATCGGTGAAATCTTGCGAGAACATCCAGCCTATTTTCATACGGATGCTGTTCAGGCTTATGGCAATCAAACCATTCATCCTCAAGAATTAGGGGTCGATCTTTTGAGCATATCAGGGCATAAGATCAATGGGCCTAAAGGAATCGGCTTTTTATATAAAAGAGATGGCGTAAACATCCCACCTTTGCTTTTAGGTGGCGAACAAGAAGAAAAACGTCGTGCTGGTACAGAAAACTTGGCAGGTATCTGCGGACTAGCCAAAGCTGTCGAGATATTGACCCTTGAAGAAAGAGAAGCACGTAATAAAAAGTACGTTGGCTTCCAGCAATTGATTTTAGATAAATTAGCAGAAAATGGCATTGAATATGCAATCAATGGTGATTTATCGAATAAATTACCGCATGTCCTGAATTTACGTATTCCGGGCATTGTCAATGACCTCTTATTGATGAGATTAGATTTGCAAGGCTTTGCGATCTCGATCGGTTCGGCATGTACTGCTGGAAATATCGAGCCTTCTCATGTGCTAGAAGCGATGTATGGAAAAGGAACACCTTTCTTGAAAGAATCGATCCGTATCAGTTTTGGTTATGGCAACATAGAAGAAGAAGTCCAACGATTTGCGGATAGCCTAGTAAAGGCGATCTAAGCATGAAAAAGCCTAGTAAAACGAGTCAGAAACTTTTATAATAAAGAGGAAACTAAATTTACTGAGGTGAAAAATATGGCATTTGAACAAACAGCGTCCGTACTCGGTTCTCCGGTCACTTACCGTTTACATCCTGATGCAAAAAGATACACATTACGTGATAATGGTTTTACAGAAACGAACGGCGGCAACTATCAATTGATTCGTCCGCTTGATGCAACCCCACAAAGCAAAGAAGGCTTTAAATTAAAAATCACAGTTGCTAAAGACATCAAGTCATTGAAGATGTCGATCACGACAGCCAATGGGTTGCGTGCAGTCGATATTTTTAAAGATCCAAAGCAAAAAATGAGTCAAGATAAGTTTTATTTCTTGATGGATAGCATGATCAGTCGTGGACTATTTGAAAAAGTTGAAGGCTAATCAATCGTGTGAGATAGCAAAGAAAAACTAAAAATACCTAAGCGCTAGGGAATCAGGCACGTCTATCGTCTTTATATGACGATAAGTAGGCCAAGCTGTTCTTTCTAGCGCTCAGGTATTTTTTTAGTAGTCAACGATCATTCGACTTTTGACCATTCATCTAATGTTTTTCCTTGGGGATCTTTTAATTCTAACCAACTATTTGTTCCACCATAATACAATAGTAAACTAGCTTCATTCACACTTTTGACGATAACATCCTCCACGATCTTGTTATCTTTGATCTGCGCTTGATAGTCGTCGCGCATTTTATCACCGTATTTAGCTGCATAACTGACTGAACCGTCTTTATTCAATGGAGCATCAGGTAATAAAGTAGCACCTGCTTTGATCAACATCTCGTTGCGACTGATCCAATAAAGCGTTGCTTTACTGCCGCGAAATTCCACTGTAAAAGGAATCTCACTGATTTGTTTCGTCCAGCGATGACGTGCTTTGGCAGGTTTCTTTTTCGTCTCAGGAAGCGGAGCGAAGCCATAGCCGAAAGTCGTCAACACAGTCGTTACCTTTTCGATGCTTGGTGCTAATTTTTTGGCGGCTTCTGCTGGGATCTTTTCTTTGAAATCTTGGTCTTTTTCTAAGGTTAATCCGGCCTCAGCTGCTTGATCATTCAAAAGGTACATAAAATAATCTGCTTCAAGATCCCAAGGTAATTTGACGAGAATCACTTTGTCAAAACTTTTAGGCTGATCGTCTTTTCCAATAGCAATGCATTTGTTTTTTTCATAATAAAGAAAAAAGGAATTCTCCAACAGCTTAGTTTTTTTATTAAGTATACTGAAATGGATTTGTTCTTCTTCAAAATCAATGTTTATTTCTGAACGGCTGATCGTCGTGTGAAAACTGACTGTTTCCATGGTGGTACCTCCTAAAAACGTTTTATTCAGTTTACCATTTTTTCAATCAGGAAGAAATAATGTGGACTTTGTTTTGTAGCAATCGCTGGATTAATAATGGTAGAATAAAACGATACAAAAAACAGGAGGGATTTATGGAAAAACATTGGAAAAAGAATATCAACCTATTTCTTATAGGTCAATTTTTATCAGGGATCACAAGTATGGTCGTGCAGTATGCCATCATTTGGTATTTAACACAAGAAACAGGATCGGCGACTATTTTAAGTTTTGCCACATTATTAGGGATGCTTCCGATGGTTCTTTTAAGTCCGTTTGTTGGACCGCTGATTGATCGTTGGGATAAGAAAAAGTTATTGATTTACACGGATATCATTGTTGCAATCTTTGCTCTTATTTTATCCATTGTAGGAACAGTGATGTCGACCTTTCCGTTATGGTTAGTCTTTGTCTCTCTATTTATTCGTTCAGTCGCACAGACCTTTCAAATGCCAACGATCCAATCGATCTTACCAACGATGGTTCCTGAAACGGAATTGACAAGGATCAATGGACGGTTGGGAATGGTCCAATCAGCGAATTATATCATTGCTCCTGGATTAGGTGCTTTTTTATTTGCTGCGGTGCCAATGAATGGTTTGATCCTTTTAGATGTGTTAGGAGCCATTCTTGGTGTCGGTCTGTTGATATTTGTTATGATCCCTAAGATTGACAGACAAGGGGAAAAGGTTCATCTATTAGCGGATACTAAATTTGGAGTTAAAAAGCTGTACGAGAAACGGGGATTATGGCATATCATGATCAATGGCGCAGTTTTCATGCTGTTATTCATGCCAGCTGCAAGCTTATACCCTTTAATGACTATGGGCTATTTCAATGGCACCGTCGGACAAGCTGGTTTGATCGAAGTGATATACGCTGTTGGAATGTTAGTAGGGGGAGCGATCATTGGGTTTTCTGGACACTTTAAGAATCGCATGTTATTAGTGATCATCTCTTACATCGTCTTAGGTGTATCAGTTGGAGCGAGTGGTTTATTGCCAGCGACCTCACAAGGATTTATTTATTTTGTCATTCTCAATGCGATTGCCGGTTTGGCCACACCTTACTACAATACATTAGTGATGGCGATGATCCAGCAAAGTTTTGAGCCAAGTATTTTAGGAAGAGTATTGGGCGTGTTCAATTCTCTGATGTCTCTACCCGGTCCAGTTGGTTTGATCTTTGCCGGCCCATTAGCAGATGCCCTTGGCGTAGAAAAACTATTTGTGATTGCTGGAATCGGTACATTACTATGTGCGGTTGCGCTGTACATGGTTCCTTCAGCAAGAAACTACGATATAGAATTACAAAGTAAACATAGCTAAGAAAAACTTTCTTTTTGAAGATAGGCATTGATTGCCTATTTTTTTGTTTTCACATACGATATTTATAAAGGACGGTGAGCTTGGATGAATTATTTTATCAGTGATATCCATTTTTTTCATGAACGGTTGCTCAGGAATAGTGATTTTTCACCACGACCATTTAAAAATGTTGCCCGCATGAATTATCAGTTGATTACTAGTTGGAATGCAGTAGTAAAGGAATCTGACCATGTCTATCATCTAGGTGACCTTGCGATGCATCCCAAATATGAAAAAGGCAGCGAAGAAATTCTTTCCTTAGTCAAACAATTGAATGGCACGATCCACTTTATTAAAGGAAATCATGACAGTCGAGCCTTTTTCAAATACTTGGAACAACATGATCCATGGAAAAGTGAAGGAAAACAAAAATTTTACTTTTACGATGTGGGCGTCATCATAAAATTCAATCATCAACAATACTATCTGACACATTATCCGTTATTGATAGGAAACAATGATAAAATCCGCAACCTTCACGGACATATCCATCACTACAGCGTACCGATCGGCAACGACGTCAATGTAGGTGTAGATGCACCAGAACGAGAACTATTGGAAAAAAAATTACCCTTTGGCACACCTTTATCAGAAAACAATATAGAGGAAATCTATCAGAAAAAACAAGCAGAACTGGAACGACTGAAAAAAAGGTAAAGAAGAGGCTCAATCGGGACGGAAGTACTTAGTTGAAAGATAGTTGAAAAGCATCCAAGTGCTACTATTACGAGTAGTACTTGGATGCTTTTTGTTGTTGGTAGAATATTTCTGGTTATGCCTGTTTACTCGAAAATTGAAGTGTAACAATAAATAAAAAAATAACGAAAAAAAGTTTGAGGATTAATCTATTATAAGTTTTTATATGGTAAAATAATAACTAATAATTATATTTTTTTGTACATATAATATATATTAATTAGTTTTTTGACGTTAGCTATTTCCCCCTTTTTATATAAATAAGAAATTTATATTAGACCAATCATTTAAATTGTTATTCGTTATTTTATTTTACAATTAAAATAACGAATTAAAATTAATTGTAGTGGGGTTTTATGTTTAGCGGTCAATATAGAAAAATAGCTTCGATTATTTTTAAAAGAAGCGAAGAAAGGAGATACTTATGAACGGTTATAAAATCGGTTTAGTTGTTTCTATGATTTTATCGATCTTGTGTTTATTGGGAGCAATCATAGATTATGGAGGATATATCGGCTTCATCTTGGTGTTTGTGATCATTATCCCAGGACTTGCGGGAATCCATTTTACCACAAAAATCACTATGAGAAGGTACTTGAAATGGTCTCTGTTAGTCGTGAATTATTTATTTGCGACTACGCTCACCATATGGGATTTGGTCTATGTTTTCTTACAATTTTTTTATAAATAAAAAGGAACAGGCGTATCAAGAAAGATATTGAAAGAAGGAGAAAAAAATGATTCAAAATAAAAAATATTGGATTTTGTCGTTTGTATTATTGATACTTTCATGTCTACTTGCTAGACATTATTTTTTATCCTATAGACTATATCCACTTGTATATCAAAGGATTATTGTCTACGGTTGTTGGATACTAAGCGGATTTAGTTTATTTTTTTGTCGGGCGATCAGTAATAAATTTCTGAAACGTATTGTCATTAGCATCAACATTTTCTGTATTTATGGTTGGTGGTTTATATATGATTTTTGAAAATACAGATATTCATAAATTAAAAAGGAGAATAAGATGACGAATAACCAATTCATATTATCTATAGCAATGTTTTTTCGATGAGTTGCTTTGTTGGAGGAATCATTTCCGGAGAGAGTGCTCTACGGATTATTTTGTTTTTCATGATGACTTTTCCAAGTCTGCTAGGACTTTATTTTTCCACTAAAGCGGAACTTCGACATTATAAATGGTTGCTTATTTCTTTGAATTACTTTTTTGCTACGTATATTGTTATTGGGCAATTCATTGAATGGTTTATTAGAAAGTTTATCCAAATGAGTTAAGACTATTACGAGGAGGAATAGGAATGTTAACCAAGAAAAATTATTTAGAATTTATTCTTTCAATTGTTTTATTGGCAATCTCTATTCTTTTATTTTTATTCTATGCCTATCCGTATTCTAAATTGCAATATGAAATCAGAATATTCATCATGACGGTTTGTTGGTTATGTAGCACTGCAAGTTTGTTTTTTTCAACAAAAATCACTTATCCATATTTGAAAAGAGGAATTATATTAGTGAATTTTTGTTGTATCTATGGTTGGTTAGTCTATGTGTGCTTGTAAAATAGAAAATTAAAAATAGTAAAAAGGAGCGTATAAATGTCTTTTCTAAAAAATAAGTCTCGTACAAAAAAATCAGTAGTTCTATTGATATTGTCAATTTTTCTTGTATTCATTACGTGTGTCTTTGCTAGTCCCATATTGTTTGAATCATTTAAATATCAATCGCATCTATTTATAGTCACAATTTCGATTTGTTGGGTCATCAATGGAGGGAGTATCGTTTTTGCGTTAGGAATCGCAGACAGATACCTGAAAAAGACATTGATTACGTTGAATTTTGTATTTGGCTATGTCTTTTTATTTACGATTTTCCAATTTTCTTTAAATTTTTGAAGCTATTTCTGTTTTTAGTGAGAAATATTGATGTTGATAAGGAGGAGAAAGAAGAATGAAACGTGCATTGAATGTATTCGTTTTATGTTTGTCAATGCTTGCATGTGTAAGTGGTCTGTTTTATATACATATTTATTTAAGTGGAGAAATTGAAGGTATTCTTTTTGCATTAGGTTTGGGTTTTCCGGGTTTGATTGGTTTTTATTGTTCGACAAAAATAAAAAAGACGAAGTTAAAATGGCTACTGCTAGGGCTGAATTACCTTTTCGCTACTTACAGTACTGTCTTGATTATCGTAATTTATTGGTTACAAGTCTTCGGGATAGAGTTTTTCAAAAGTTAGTACATTTTATTTTATGTATCAATTGAACAATTTAAAAATTAATAGAAATTTTATCTGATTGTGAGTGGATTTAAGAAAGAAGGAGTGAGTGGAATGATTGTAAAAAAAAGTATGCCGAATAAATACATTTCGTTCTATCTATTGGCGCTTTGTTTTCTATTAGGAAGTTTAGTTTTTGTTTTTAAATTTTATTGGTTATTTGCAACAGTCCAATATTCTTGGTGGATCATCAGTGGAATCAGTTTGTTTTACTCAACTAGAATCCCCTCAGCATTCTTAAAAAGGGGGCTCATTGGGATTCATCTTGTTTTGATGTATGGTATTGTACTAGGTACTTTATTAGGTTTTGCCAGTTTTGGTAATGTGGAGTATTTATTGTTTCCTATTGCGTACGTATTGATTGTGGGGGCACTTCATGAGTTAGAGAAGAAGAAAGTATTCTTTATCATGGGCTTGATCATCCCGATGTCTATTTCTACACTCGCATTTATTTATGCTCATTATTTGATTATTTTTCGAAGTCATTCCTTCGAGAGTTATTATTTGATTCCTTTACTTCTGTTGATGGTGATCTCTGGGTTGATTGGACTATACGCTGCAACAAAACTGGAAACTAGCCGGCGAAAGTTTTACTTATTGTTTATCAACTATTTGTTCTCTACATATTTCAATGTTGTGTTACTGCTTTTGTTTTTGGTGAATGTAGTAAGAAACTGAATCATGAATAAAACTCATCTCATAGCAAAGTTTTGGTATCTGAAAAGCATGGAATGGACCAACTAAAAAACGTCGCTTTTTTAAATTGATTATTTAGGGGTGAAATTTTCAGAAAGATGACGTATAATGTAAAATACTGAAAAGTTGCGACCTTCAACTCGTAGATGTTTCAGAATCTAATTGAAATGATGGTGATACCATGACAGACAACAGCAAAACACGCGTTGTCGTTGGGATGAGTGGCGGTGTTGACTCATCTGTAACAGCACTTTTGTTAAAGGAACAAGGCTATGATGTAATCGGGATCTTTATGAAAAACTGGGATGATACCGATGAAAATGGCGTCTGTACGGCGACGGAAGATTATAAGGATGTAGCGAAAGTCGCTGCCCAAATCGGGATTCCTTATTACTCAGTTAATTTTGAAAAGGAATATTGGGACCGTGTGTTTGAATATTTCTTAGCAGAATATCGTGCGGGACGTACCCCGAACCCAGATGTAATGTGCAATAAGGAAATCAAATTCAAAGCATTCTTAGACTATGCAATGGACTTGGGAGCAGAATATGTTGCTACTGGCCATTATGCACAAGTTACACGTGATGAAAATGGCGTGTCACATATGTTGCGTGGCGTCGATAACAACAAAGATCAAACGTATTTCCTTAGCCAATTGTCACAAGAACAATTAGCAAAAACGATTTTTCCGTTAGGTGGCATGGAAAAATCAGAAGTACGTGCGATCGCAGAACGTGCTGGTCTAGCAACGGCGAAGAAAAAAGATTCAACAGGCATCTGTTTTATCGGCGAAAAGAATTTCAAGCAATTTTTAAGTAACTATTTACCAGCTAAAAAAGGCAACATGGTGACCCTTGACGGTGAAGTCAAAGGCGAACACGCTGGTTTGATGTACTACACGATCGGACAACGCCAAGGCTTAGGGATCGGCGGCGGTGGCGATTCACAAGAACCTTGGTTCGTGGTGGGTAAAGATCTTGCGACGAACACATTATATGTTGGACAAGGATTCCATCATCCTGCATTGTATGCGACAAGTTTAGATGCAAGTGAAATCCATTTTACAACGAATGAACCAATGCCAAAAGAATTCAAATGTACAGCGAAATTTCGTTACCGTCAACAAGATGTACCGGTAACCGTGCGCTTATTAGAAAATAATCGCGCAGAAGTCATCTTTGACGAACCCGTACGCGCAATCACACCAGGACAAGCCGTTGTTTTTTATGACGGAATGGAATGCCTAGGTGGCGGATTGATCGACCATGCGTATCAAGAAACGAAAGTCTTGCAATACGTTTAAAATAAAAGTCTGAGGTATTTGTTTTCTCACGCCTTATAAAATTGAATAAACGGTGTTCCAGAAGTAGCTCCTTCGGAAATAAGCCAGCCAGTCCAAAAATTTGAAGAACAATTTTCGGACTGGCTGGCTTATTTCTCGGAGCTGGACACTTCTGTCACAACCTCTATTTATGTGTAGTCAATTGTGCCACTGATGAATCCTCTTCCCGCTCATGAATCTCCTTCGTATTATGGCGAACAAGCACAAAGTTTGCAAGAACAAGTAAGGATGTGGATAAGAAGACACCACGATAGCCGAACATGCTTGAAACACTTGAACCAATCAACGGACCAACGACATTTCCTGTTGCTTGGAAGGATTGATTGTAACTAAAGATTCTTCCGGCAGCTTGTGCGGGAGAGTATTTAGTGATCAAGGCTTGCACCGCTGGAAGGAGGCAAGCGTCGGAGATTCCGATCAAAAATCGTAGTCCTGCAAGTTGCCATACATTCGTTACGAAAGCCATTGGGATGTAAACGATCAAGGCAAAGCCTAAACCGATCGCTAAGATTCGTTCACTACCGATCTTATCACCTAAACGTCCGAAGCGAGGAGCGGCAATCAGTGTGGCAATCCCGGGAATAGAAGCAATGATCCCGCTGATCAACGTGACGTTGCCGTGTCCATGTAACAATTGACGGATATATAAACTAATGATCGGACTGATCGAATTGTTTGATGCTTGGATGATCATTGTCGTAATAAACATACCGATGACGACATGTGGATATTTCAGGTCACGGAAAATTTGTTTAGCAGAAACCAATTCACTTTTTTCTACGGGGACAAATTTTTCATGGACGAAAAATAAGCTGAGCAAGAAAACGAAGAACAAGATCGTCCCAGTGATAAAGAAGGTTGGACGATACCCAAAGGCAGAAGCAGAAAGTCCACCGAGTAGAGGACCAAGTAATGTTCCGGTCACAGAGCCAGTAGCCAAAGTGCCAAGTACTTGTCCACTTTTTTCTCTTGGGGTACCAGTGGCGACTAAAGCTGTTGCATTACTGATATAACCGGAAAAAATGCCTTGTAATAGTCGTAAAGCGACTAATTGATACACGCTTGTTACTAAACCCATCAAGGAAATCACTACCGCCATTCCTAAAGAGGCACGCAACAACATCAACTTCCGCCCTTTTTGATCGGCAAGGCGTCCCCACCATGGAGAAATCAAGGTAGTAACAAGGAAAGTGGAGGAGAAGGTCAATCCACTCCAGAAATTCAATTGTGCTGTACTGTAATTACCTAACGTATCTATGTAAAGTGACATAAAAGGCATCACTAGACTGAAACCTATTCCGGCCATAAATGTACCAAACCACAAAACCACTAGATTTTTTTCCCAAGGTTCTCTTTTTCTAAATACAGAATCCTTTAATCTTGAAACCACAGTAAAGCCTTCTTTCTGAAAATTTTCATCTACAATCATTTATTATAAACTACAATGTGTAGTTTATCAAGAAGAAGTCTTTTTTCTCTTCGTCTTTCGTGGTAAACTGAATAAGATTGAGTTTATTCCATAAGAGGGGAAATTAGATGAAAAAACGAACGCTGTCACAAGAAAAAATCATCGACTGCTTTCGAGAATTAGCAGAAGAGATGGCTGTACAGCAAATCACTTTTCAACATTTAGCTAAAGCATTGAATATCAAATCACCTTCGCTTTATAATCACTTCAAAAATATTCGGGAAGTAAAGACGGCGTTGACTGCGAAACTTTTAACGGAGCTGAATGATCAATTGCGCCGAGTGTTGGTAGGGAAAAGTAAGGGAGAAGCAATACAAGCGTATGCGCAAACCTATCAGTCTTTTGCATTTGAAAATCAGGCAGTCTATGAACTTCTGATCAGTGTGCCACATACCAATGAAGAAATTTTATTAGAAGGAATACATGAAACGAACCAAATCATTTTACAAATATTTGACGCTTTTTCCTTGTCAAAAGAAGAAAAAGTCCACCGTAGTCGAGAATTACGAAGCATGATCCATGGTTATCTTTCGTTGCGTTTCTTAGGATACTTTACCAATGAACCAAATGTTTCTCCAGAAGCAAGTTATGTCTGGATGATCGACGACTTTATAGCAACTTTACCAATAAAATAAAAGGCATCATTTAAATTAATTTTCTGAACATTCATAAAATGCCCCTTTTAAGCAAAATTTCTTGCAACTTTCTTGGAAAGTGACTAATATGTTTTTAAGATGACCTGAGAAAAGGAGCGCACGTATGTATCAAGTAATTACAATGTTCGGTGATAATGAGCCTTGGTGGTTCTTTGAAAATTGGCAAGAAGATATTCAAGTGGAGGAATCTTTTGCCTCTTTTGAAGAAGCACAACAAAGTTATGAAGAAAAATGGCTAGCCATTAAAAACAATTATGAGTATATCCATGCCAAAACCAATTTTCTAAGTGCTTTTTGGAATGATGGGGATGAGCGCTGGTGTGAGGAATGTGATGATGACTTGCAGCAATATAAAGGACTTGCTCTGCTGAAGGATTATCAGCCGATCACCATGGAAAGCAGAAAGGATTTTTATGAAACAACTAATTCTAGCGGAAAAGCCAAGCGTTGCGAAAGACCTAAGCAAGGTGCTGGGTGCTAATCAAAAACACAAAAATTATTACGAAGGACCCAAGGTGATCGTGACTTGGGCCCTTGGTCATTTATTAGGTCTAAAGATGCCAGAGGATCTAAACAAAGAATGGCAAAGCTGGCAAATGGAAACTTTGCCGATGATTCCTAAAAAGTTAGGTATCAAGCCATTACCAAAAACAGGGCATCAATTGAAAGCAATCAAACAGTTAGCTAGTCGTAAGGATGTCTCAGAGGCCGTGATCGCTACAGATGCCGGACGTGAGGGCGAACTTGTTGCTCGCTGGATCTTAGAATATGTTCACTTCAATAAGCCAGTGAAACGTTTATGGATCTCTTCTCAAACGGACAAAGCGATCAAGACAGGATTCAACCAATTGAAACCAGCTAAAAGTTATGACGCACTCTATGAGTCTGCTTTAGCTAGAGCGAAAGCGGACTGGTTAGTCGGCTTGAATGTGACACGTGCGCTAACTGTGAAATACCAAGACAATTTATCAGCGGGTCGGGTGCAAACCCCAACCTTAGCTTTAGTGCGTAATCAGGAAAAGAAAATCGAATCGTTCCGACCACAAACGTATTTTACGATTTCATTGACAGTCGGCAAGGAACAAGCAAAAATGGTCCAAAAAAATCAGTTTGCTTTGAAATCCCACGAAGAAGCCCAAGCATTTGTTAAAACACTGAGTCAAAGTAAGGGAACAGTGGTGAGTATTGAAGAAAAAACTAAGACAGAAAAAGCACCGTTGCCGTATGATTTGACGGAGATCCAACGAGAAGCGAATCAGCGCTATGGCTATTCAGCAAAGAAAACGTTAGGTCTCGTTCAAAGTTTATATGAAACGCATAAGATCGTGACGTATCCACGAACTGATAGTAAATATTTGACGAATGACATGAAAAGCACGATGAAAGAACGCCTTCAAGCTATCAGTGATTTTGCGCCAGAAGTCAAAACTTATTTAAAAAATGGGGCAGTCGTTCGCCAAACAAGCGTGTTCCAAGACAATAAAGTAACGGATCACCATGCTTTGTTACCGACGGAAAATCGTCCACGCTATGAAAAATTAAGCAATGAAGAACAAAAGATTTATCAAATGATCGTGACACGATTCTTAGGCTTGTTTGCAGAGCCACATAAAATCAGCCAAACGAAAATCACCGTTGTATTTGGGAACGAACAATTTGTTTTCCGCCAAAATCGTGTGTTGGAAGCAGGCTGGAAAAACACGGAGGAAAGTCATGTAGATTCTTTCGATTGGAAGAAAGACATGCGCATCCAACCTGACTTTACGATCAAGAAAGAATTGTCGGCACCGCCGAAACCTTTGACGGAAGCCAGTCTGTTAGGGTTGATGGAAAAACACAGTTTAGGAACACCGGCGACTCGTGCGGAGATCATTGAAAAGCTGATCAAATCCGAACTGATGGAACGCACACCGCAAGGCTTGCAAGTCTCACCAAAAGGCAAGCAATTGTTAGAGTTGGTCAATCCATCGCTTGTGACACCTGATTTAACGGAAAGCTGGGAAAAAGATTTAGAAGCGATCGCTCTTGGGAAAAAACAAGCGAATGTCTTTTTGCAATCGATCGAGAAGGAAACGAAGCGACTTGTTCAAGAAATCAAAACAAGCAAGCAACAGTATCAAGATTTTTCGATTACGCAAAAGAAATGTCCAGATTGTGGCTCGAATCTGCGTGAGAAGAACACAAAAGATGGAAAAATCTATGTTTGTACGAATCAAGATTGTAACTATCGCCGTCGCAAAGATCCGAAAGTCTCCAATCATCGTTGCCCGCAATGTCATCGCAAAATGGAAATCATTGAAGGCAAGAATGGGGCTTACTTCCGTTGTAAATTTGATGGGACGACAGAGAAAATGCTAGGGAAAAAAGAGCAGAAGAAAAAAATGACGAAACATGAAGAACGTCGCTTGATGAAGAAATATTCTCAAGCAGAAGAACCGGAAGAAAGCCCATTAGCTGCTGCCTTGAAAGCTGCAATGAAAGAGAATTAAGCTACAAGACTTCATACCATGGCAGATGATTCAGATGAGCGAGTAATCGTTCAAAATCTGCAAAGGGAAAAATGACAGTACTCGTATTGCTGTTTGGATGAAAGCCGACGGTATCTTTGCGGTCGATTGAGGAATCAATGACGACTTGGACCTCGTTTTCTAAATCGTTGACTAAGGCAAACGGATTGACGGTACCTGGTGGAACATGTAATAGACGTTTCACTTGTTCTTCTGAAACAAATGATAATCGTTTTTCTTTCAACTGTTCTGCCAACAACTTTAAATCGGCTTGTTTTTCATCAGGCAAGACGACGAAATAAATTTGTTTGCCTTTCTTTGACTTGATTAAGAGATTTTTGACTTGTGGTCCTGGCAAAGAGAACGTGAGATTTTTGACGGAAGTGATTGCCGGATGGCTCACTTCTTGGTAATTGATTGCTAATCGATCAAGTAGATCATAAGCTTCTTGTTTCGTGGCATCAGACATAAAAAACAAACCTCCATTCATTTTTTATTTATTTTAGCACAAAAAAGATTGACAAATAAAAATGAATCAGGTAAATTACTCATTAAGTTAAATAAAAGACATCGAAAAGAAGAGTAGCGATTAAGTGTTTGAAGAGAGTCTCTGGTTGGTGAGAAGAGACAATAACTGATTGTGAAACACATCTTGGAGTCGATTTTCTGAACAACCAGTAAGGAAATCCGGGAAGCCCGTTATAGCTGCGGTCGTTGTTAGACGACCAGATAAGGTTAGTTTTGCGAAAAACTAATAAAAAAAGGTGGAACCACGTATTTTACGTCCTTTGATCTTCGGATCAAAGGACTTTTTTTGTTTTTCATGTGGTTGGAAGGGACAGCTAACAATGTACCCCTTTAAAGAAAAGAGGAGGAAGAAAAATGAATGATTTATTAGAAGTGATGCCACAGTTGTTAGTAGGGGCGCTGACAACCTTAAAATTATTTGCCTTTACCTTGATTGGTTCTTTGCCGTTAGGAATTATTTTAGCTTTAGGATTGTCGTTGCATTTTAAACCGATACGTTATTTCTTACAGACGTATGTCTGGATCATGCGAGGAACACCGCTATTATTACAATTGATTTTCGTATTTTATGGCTTACCAACGATTGGGATCGTATTTGACCGCTTCGAAGCTGCCTTGATCGCATTCATTTTAAATTATGCTGCATACTTTGCAGAGATTTTCCGTGGCGGTATCCAGTCAATTCCTAAAGGGCAATATGAAGCAGCGCAAGTGTTACAGTTGAGTCCTTTCCAAACAGTGACAAGAATCATTATTCCGCAAGTAACAAAAATCGTTTTACCTTCTGTAGGGAATGAAGTCATCAATCTAGTGAAAGATTCTTCTTTGATTTATATCTTAGGTCTAGGAGATGTGATGCGCGCAGGGAAGATTGCGATGGAACGAGATGCTAGCTTGCTTCCACTACTTGGTGTTGCGTTGATCTACCTAGCATTGACAGGGATTTTGACGATCGTGTTGAAACAAATTGAAGAAAAATTAAATTATTACCGCTAAGAATCGAGGAGGGAACAGCGATGATTGAATTAAAAAATATTAGTAAATCATTTGGTGACAAACAAGTGATCAAAGATTTTAACTTAGTAATCCCAGAAGGACAAACATTGGCGATCGGCGGACCGTCTGGTGGCGGAAAAACAACGATGCTACGTATTTTAGCTGGATTGGAAAAAGCAGACAGTGGCGAGTTTTTCCTTGATGGCTCAAAATTCGACCCATTTGAATTGAAAACAGAAGAACAAGTTATAGGAGTCGTGTTTCAAGATTTTCAGCTTTTCCCACACTTGAGTATTTTTGACAATATTACTTTGGCGCCTAAAATGGTGTTGAAACAAAGCAAAGAAGAATACACGAAAAAAGCAGAAGAGTTAGCTGATTCCTTAGGTATTCGTGATTTATTGGGAAATTATCCTTATCAGTTATCTGGGGGACAAAAACAACGGGTGGCAATTGCCCGTGCGTTGGCAATGAACCCGCGAGTATTAGCGTATGATGAACCAACGAGTGCGTTAGATCCAGAGTTACGTCAACAAGTAGAAAAATTGATTCTTACATTAAAAGAAGAAGGTGTGACACAAATCATCGTGACCCATGATTTAGTATTTGCTGAAAATGTTGGGGATCAATTGATCAAAGTTGTACCAAGTAAGTAAGAAAGCGGTGGGGAGAAAATGAAAAAATTCAGCTTTTTGATCCTATCTTTGATTGGTTTTTTCTTTTTAACTGGCTGCACGAACGAGCGGACAGCGACAGAAAGTTGGACAAGGATCAATCAAGAAAAAAAGATCATCGTGGGACTAGACGACAGTTTTGTACCAATGGGTTTTCGTGATAAAGATGGCAAACTGACAGGTTTTGATATTGATTTGGCAAAAGCTGTCTTTGATGAATATGGCATCACGGTTGAATTCCAGCCCATCGATTGGTCGATGAAAGAATTCGAATTGAATAATGGGACGATCGATTTGATCTGGAATGGTTATTCAAAAACACCGGAACGTGAAGAAAAAGTGTTGTTCACAAAACCATATATGAAAAATGATCAAGTACTGATCACACCTAAAGATTCTGGCATCACTAGCTTTGAACAAATGAAAGACAAAGTATTAGGCGCACAAAATGGCTCTTCTGGCTATGATATGTTTGTCAGACACCCAGAGATCTTGAAAGATTATGTAAAAAATCAAGATGCGGTCTTATACGCAAGTTTCAATGAAGCATTGATCGATTTGAAGAGTGGTCGTACAGATGGCGTCTTGATCGATAAAGTCTACGCAGAATACTTTTTGACCGTACGCGACGAATTAGATGATTTCAACGTGATCAAAGGGGAGTTTGACGGAGAAGATTTTGCTGTCGGTGCGCGAAAAAATGATGAACTACTCGTGAAGAAAATCAATGATGGCATCGCTGAATTGGTTGAAAACGGAGAGTTTAAAAAGATTTCAGAGAAATGGTTTGGCGAGGATGTCACACCAGAATAGGTGACAGGATGGCATGAGGCGCAAAATCATGGTGAAATCCGAAAAAGGGGGGACAGCATCTGCTGTGCTCTCTTTTTTTGCTATATGTCAGACTTTTTTTTAAAATGACTAGACTTTTGTGATGAAAAGTCGAAAATCTACTTGGTAATGAAAAGGGTTTCGTGTTATTCTAAAGAGGTAAAGATTGAACTAGGAAAGGAAGATGTTCATGGGACACCAAAAGTTAACGGCATTTCCTGATGATTTTCTTTGGGGATCTGCTTCAGCAGCCTATCAAGTAGAAGGCGCATGGCAAGAAGGCGGAAAAGGTGAGTCAGTTTGGGATCGCTTTGTCCGTATTCCAGGTAAGACATTTAAAGGAACGAATGGTGACCTAGCAGTAGATCACTACCATCGTTATAAAGAAGACATTGCCTTGATGAAAGAACAAGGTTTGAAAACGTATCGCTTCTCTGTGGCTTGGACACGTATTTTTCCAAATGGCCGCGGGGAGATCAATCAAGAAGGTTTGGCTTTCTATATGGACTTGATTGATGAATTGATCAAAAACGACATTGAACCAATGTTGACATTGTATCATTGGGATTTACCACAAGCATTACAAGATGAATACCAAGGATGGGAATCTCGTCAGATCATCGAAGATTTTACGAACTATGCAAAAACGTTATTCGAAGCGTTTCGTGGCAAAGTCCATTATTGGGTGAGTTTGAACGAGCAAAATATTTTCACTTCACTAGGTTATTTATTAGCTGTACATCCTCCTGGAGTAACTGATCCAAAACGGATGTATCAGGTGAACCACATTGCAAACTTGGCAAATGCAGCTGTCATCAATGCCTTTCATGAAATGGACATGCCTGGGAAGATCGGACCAAGTTTTGCGTATACGCCAAATTATCCAATCGACAGCGATCCAAAAAACATTTTGGCGGCTGAAAATGCCGAAGATTTGATGGCTCATTATTGGATGGATGTGTACATGTGGGGCAAATATCCGATTGCTGCGATGAAATTCTTAGAAGAGCAAGGATGGGCACCAACGATCGAAGCGGGCGATGAGGAACTATTAGCTTCAGCCAAACCTGACTTTTTAGGGATCAACTACTATCAAACAGCAACGAATGCCTTTAATCCATTGGATGGCGTGGGTGCTGGTAAGATGAATACGACAGGTAAAAAAGGCTCATCAGAGGAGACAGGCGTACCTGGCATGTATAAAAAGATCGAAAATCCATTTGTCGAACGTACGAATTGGGATTGGGAGATTGATCCGGAAGGGTTACGTGTTGCGTTGCGTCGGATCACAAGCCGTTACCGTATTCCTGTTTTGATTACTGAGAATGGTTTAGGTGAATACGATAAATTGACCGAAGATAAAAAAATCCACGATGATTATCGTATCAACTACTTGGAAAGCCATGTAAAAGCAATCAAAGAAGCAATTTCAGATGGCGCAGAAGTCTTGGGCTATTGCACTTGGTCTTATACAGATCTGCTTAGCTGGTTGAATGGTTACCAAAAACGTTATGGTTTTGTATACGTGGATCAAGATGAAACACAAGAAGGTTCACTTGATCGCTACAAAAAAGATAGCTACTATTGGTACCAACAAGTGATTCGT
This sequence comes from Enterococcus sp. DIV2371, assembly GCF_050498525.1. Taxonomy (NCBI): domain Bacteria; kingdom Bacillati; phylum Bacillota; class Bacilli; order Lactobacillales; family Enterococcaceae; genus Enterococcus; species Enterococcus sp. DIV2371. Next base: position 749,211 of record NZ_JBIPAJ010000001.1, read on the forward strand.
GAAAATGGAGCGAATATTGGCGAGTAGCTGGTCATTTGAACCATTTCTTCATAAAAAATGAATATGAAAAAAAGGAAGAGAGGACGTAGGTCCGGCTCTTCTTTTTTTGATAAAGAAAGAAAATCAGCAATCGGACAAACAAAACTTTTGTTCGCTTGCTTTTTTTTGTATAATGGAACTTGATGAAAAGAGGGATAAATCATGGCAAAGAAAAAACGTCCTGCTAAGAAGAAGAGAAAAACAAAAAAACAAAAACAGCAGCAGGAGCAAATGATTGCGATCGGTGTTGGCTTTGCTTTTATACTATTTGCCGTCTTTGGCTTTTTAAAACTTGGCTTTTTAGGCATTTTAGTGGCGAACGGCTTTCGCATAGTCGCTGGAAATACGTATCAGATCCTCTGTGTAGTATTAGCAGTTTTAGGATTTTGGATCATGGTCAAAAATAGAGAATTTACGATGGGCAAGAGTCGTCGTTGGTTGGGAGTAGGACTGTTTTATTTAGGTATCTTGCTCTTTTTACATGCCAACCTTTTTGGGAAATTGAACAGTGGTGAACCAAATATTATCGGAACGACTTGGGACCTGCTATCGGCAGATATTCGCCAAAGTCAAATCACCGCAAATGTCGGTGGAGGGATGTTAGGTGCATTTCTTTATAATTTGACGTTCTTTTTGATTGCTCAACCAGGTAGTTATTTTGTTGCTGTTTTACTGATTATTGGCGGAGCAACTTTGATCAGTAATATCGAAGGACATCAATTACTGGATGGCTTGCAGACCATGGGAGAGAAATTCCAACAATTGTTGGAAGGAGATCCAGAGAAACAGGCACGTAAACAAGCAGCGAAAGAAGAACGACAAAAGCAACGCGCCGAAGCAAAAGAAGCCAAGCGACTTGCTGCGAAAGAAGCAGCAGAAGCTGAAATGGCGGAAATGGAACAAAAACAAGCGACTCGTCAAAATAATTTTGACGAACAAGCTTCAAATAGTTATGAAGAAAAGGAACCAGAACAATTGAGTTTTGTTCCCATCGATAGTTTTCAAGGGAATGTCCAGTCTCCTGTGATGGAACGTCCGACACAAGCAACAGCACAGCCGACAGAAACGCAGGAGCTATCAGAAGAAGAGCTCTTTGAAGATGATGGCACTGCACTAGAATTTGAGATCGAAGCAGAAGAAGAAAATCAAGCATACGAACTACCTTCGATCGATTTATTAGATTCGGCACAGACGGTAGACCAAAGTGACGAGTATAAGAAAATCGAGAAAAACATTGGCGTCCTAGAACAAACCTTCCAAAGTTTTGGTGTCGATGCAAAAGTCGTCAAAGCGAGTTTAGGACCTTCTGTGACGAAGTTTGAGATCCAACCGGCTGTCGGAGTAAAAGTAAGTAAGATCGTTAGTTTGACGGATGATATTGCGTTAGCTTTAGCTGCAAAAGATGTCCGGATGGAAGCGCCGATTCCTGGGAAATCATTGATTGGGATCGAAGTACCGAATAGCAAGATCAGTATGGTTTCCTTTAGAGAGATCATCGAAGCACAGCCGGATCATCCAGACAAACTATTGGAAGTACCATTAGGACGAGATGTTTCTGGTCGTGTCCAAACGGCTGATTTATCTAAAATGCCTCACTTGCTTGTTGCCGGATCGACTGGTAGTGGGAAGTCGGTCGCCATCAATGGGATCATCACAAGTATCTTGATGCGCGCAAAACCGCATGAAGTAAAATTGATGATGATCGATCCGAAAATGGTTGAGTTGAATATGTATAACGGCATCCCGCATTTATTGACGCCGGTCGTAACTAACCCAAGAAAAGCGGCGCAAGCATTACAAAAAGTCGTTCAGGAAATGGAAGAACGTTACGAGAAATTTGCTGCAACTGGTGTGAGAAATATCTCTGGGTACAATGAATTTGTTCAACAAAAAAATCTGGAAAATGGGACGAAACATCCAACCTTGCCGTTTATCGTCGTCATTGTCGATGAATTGGCGGATCTGATGATGGTCGCAAGTAACGAAGTTGAAGATGCGATCATTCGTTTAGCGCAAATGGCTCGTGCCGCAGGAATCCATATGATCTTAGCGACACAACGACCAAGTGTGGACGTTATCACTGGGATCATCAAAGCAAACGTTCCTTCCCGCATGGCGTTTGCTGTATCCAGCGGAACCGATTCACGGACGATCATTGATTCCAATGGTGCTGAAAAGCTCTTGGGACGAGGGGATATGCTCTTCTTGCCAATGGGTGAGAACAAACCGATCCGGGTCCAAGGCGCATTCATCTCCGATCATGAAGTCGAACGGGTGGTAAGCTTTGTAACGGATCAACAAGAAGCAAATTATGAAGAGAAAATGATGCCGACCGATGAAGTCGAATCAACGGGTTCAAACGAGCAACCACAAGATGAACTATTTGAAGAGGCAAAGGCGTTAGTCATCGAAATGCAAACTGCAAGTATTTCTTTATTGCAGCGACGTTTCAGAATCGGTTACAATCGGGCAGCCCGTTTAGTCGATGAGCTGGAAGCGCATGGAGTCGTAGGTCCTTCAGAAGGAAGTAAACCACGTAAAGTCTTTATTGAGCAGGTGGAAGAATCCATGGATCAGCCACTATCTGACAATCAAGAGATATAAATTAAAAGCAAGAAATCTTTTCTTATTGAATTGATTTTTTGCTTTTTTTTGTGTGTAGTTTAAAAAAATATCTAAGACTAAAAAAAACAGGTAGTAACAGAACAATGATTATAAAATTATTCTTCCTAAAAAAATGATAAGCTTAAAGACACAATAGTTTTTTTAGATGAAAGGAGATTCACTGAATGAACGATGAGAAAACCAAAAAGCTCGATCAAGCAACGAATGAAGCTGCCGAAGAAATGGCAAATGAACAACCCACAGAAATGACGGAGGAAGTGGTCGATACGCCTGTCAACGAGCAAGGTGAAGCACGAACGCAAGAACAAACAGACGAAGTAACAGGAGAACCGAACGAGGAACTGATCAAAGAGCCAATCGAAGCATCAAATGAAGCCCCCATCGAAGAACCAACTAAAGAAGCGATTAAAGCGCCAATCGAAGAATCAGCTAAAGAACCGAATGAAGAACTAATCAAAGCGCCCATCGAAGAACCAGCTAAAGAACCAAATGAAGAATCAATCAAAGAACCGCTACAACCAACCAGTCAAAACCAAAAAGCACCTATTGATGAACCTCAAGTTGGCTTTGCAAATGCTGTCCTTCAAGGGGGCAACAAGGAAGTGCCGGAAGAAATCAAAAAATGGAACTGGGGAGCATTTTCTCTCAATATTCTTTGGGGAATCGGGAATAAAACCTATCTGCCACTATTATGTTTGATTCCAGTATTCAATCTTGTTTGGGTATTTATTTGCGGATTCAAAGGCAACGAATGGGCATGGAGAGATGGCGACTATACAGATATAGCCACATTTAAAAAAGTTCAAAAAACTTGGAGTCGTGCTGGAGTAGCCATGTTTATTATTCAAATTGGGATCATCGTATTACATCTTGGAATCATCGTATTTTTTCTGTATAGTTTATTGAGTTATCGTCATTCGATCATCCAGGATTTTTATAATTACGAGCCTTATCGCTACGATGGCTTCTACTACTAGAAAAGGAGAAAACAACATGCATAAAAAAATGATCAAAACGATTTTCATCTTGAATATCGTTCAAACAGTGGTTTACCTTTTCGGTTTCTTTAACCGAGTAGCAGAGCAGTCAGGTCTGGTTCCGCTCATCTATGTGACACGTATTTGGGGCAACTTTTATGGGATCATTTTTTGGTCGATTCTGAGTATGATTTGTGTGATCGGCTTTACTTTAACCTTGTACTTATTACTTTCAAAAGCAGTAGACTCTAAAAAAGTGGTTGGCTTGATCATTTCTGCTGTCGGGTATGGGTCACCTCTTTTATTCAGTTTCTTCTTGATCATCCCAGCGACTTTACTCATTCTTGGTCTTATCTTTATCAAGTGGTTGATTTTAGATCCAGAAAAGTTGACAGAAGAATATGATGAGGTGGATGATATTCAATCCTGACCTGAATAAGAAGTAGTCCTAGTTTTTAACGATTATTTAGTTTCTTTTGTGAACTATTGCATTAATAAAAGGAATCAGTTATAGTATGTAGCGATACTTTGAGAAAAAGAGGGAATAATCGTGGAAAAACAATCCATTTACGGTTTTACGAATAAAGAATTGACTGCTTGGTTTTTAGAACATGGTGAAAAGAAATTCCGTGCGTCACAAGTATGGGAATGGCTTTACCAAAAGCGTGTGACCAGCTTTGAAGAGATGACCAATCTGTCTAAAAGTTTGATTGAAAAGCTATCTGAGCATTTTGTGATCAATCCATTGAAACAAATGGTCGTGCAAGAGGCAAGTGATGGGACAGTCAAATATTTATTTGAGTTGCCAGATAAAAATATGATCGAAACGGTCTTGATGAGACAGGAATACGGTTTGTCTGTGTGTGTAACTACACAAGTTGGCTGTAATATCGGCTGTACTTTCTGTGCGAGTGGGCTATTAAAGAAAAATCGTGATTTAACAGCCGGTGAGATCGTGGCGCAGATCATGATGGTCCAACATTACTTCGATGAACGTCAACTAGGCGAGCGCGTGTCGCATGTCGTCGTGATGGGGATCGGTGAACCATTTGACAATTACGACAATGTGATGGATTTCTTGCATATTATCAATGATGCGAAAGGTTTAGCGATCGGCGCACGTCACATCACCGTGTCAACAAGTGGTTTGGCGAATAAAATCAAAGAATTTGCTGAAAATGGGTTACAAGTAAACTTAGCCATTTCATTACATGCACCAAATAACGAAGTCCGCACATCCATGATGCGCATCAATCGCCGTTTCCCAATTGAAAAATTGATGGAAGCTGTCGATGAGTACTTGGAGAAGACCAATCGCCGGATCACGTTCGAATACATTATGTTGAACCAAGTAAATGATCGACCTGAGCATGCACAACAACTTGCAGACTTATTGAAAGATAAGAAAAAATTGACCTATGTCAATCTGATCCCATACAATCCAGTAAGTGAACATGATCAGTATTCAAGAAGTCCGAAAGCTGATGTATTGAAGTTTTACGATGTCTTGAAGAAGAATGGTATCAATTGTGTGATTCGTAAAGAGCATGGTACAGATATTGATGCTGCCTGTGGGCAGTTGCGCAGCAAACAAATGAAAAAAGAAAAAACTGTCGCAAAATAAATATTTTTAAAGTTAAGTTTTCTTTCCTTCTCTTTTTTTCGTTCGGCTGATAGAATAGGCTGAAATCGGAATGGAGGGAAATGAGATGATCATCAGTGAATTTGATCGTAAAAATATTGGCTTGAAGGATCAGCTTGCTGACCTTTTGCGATTGACTTGGCCTGCGGATTACGGAGAACAACCAATGAAAGAAGTCGAGGAACTACTGGCAACGGAGCGGATCGCTGTTTCAGCAGTGGAACAAGATCGGTTAGTCGGCTTTATTGGTGCGCTCCCTCAATATGGGATGACAGGCTGGGAACTTCACCCTCTAGTGGTAGAAACTTCTTATCGAAAGAAGTATATCGGTAGCCGTTTAGTGGATTACTTAGAAAAAGAAATCGCCTCTAAAGGTGGAGTGATGGTTTATTTAGGAACAGATGATGTGGACGGAGCAACAAGTCTCAGTCACACGGATCTTTTTGATCATCCATTGGATAAGCTGAAAGCAATCAAAAATTTCAACAAACATCCTTATACATTTTATGAAAAGCTGGGCTATCAGATTGTTGGTGCGATTCCTGATGCAAATGGCATCAATCAACCAGATATCATTCTGGCAAAACGCCTTGGGGAAATCGATCAATGAACGAAGAACCAAAAATGATTTCACAACAATCGAATAAAACATGCGAGTCTCCCGTACTGTGGAGGCTCTTTTTTTGGGCAAAATCCGAACATTAATAAGAAACGTTCTTATAACAGTAATTATTTTATGATTATTTTATTCTCGAGAGGATAAGATAAAAATCCTTGATTTATCTCAATTTTTCAGAAAAAAATAATAAAATGTTCATGCAATAATCATTATTTTTTAGAAAAAGCAAAAAAAACTGTTGCAATTTTAATAATTATTCATTAAACTCATAAACAACTCAGAAAATACTAATTATTCTGAAAATTTCGATAAAGGGGTACGGAAGATGAAAAAGAATTTAACTTTTGGTGTTGTGGCCTTATCTGGGCTAGTACTTGCCGGTTGTTATGGTGGCGGCAGTGCAGATACAAATGGTAGTGGTTCTGCAAGTAGTGGATCAGCAGATGGAGGAGGCGTCTTCAACTTAGTAGTACCTCAAGAAATGCCGTCAGCCGATTTATCGGTCGCGACAGATACAATCAGTTTTACTGCACTAAATAATGTGTATGAAGGAATTTATCGTTTAGATGAAGATAGTAAACCTCAACCAGCCGGTGCAAGTGAAATGGCTGAAGTTAGTGAAGATGGACTGACTTATAAAATCAAATTGCGTGAAGACGCAAAATGGTCAAACGGTGAACCTGTCACAGCAGCTGATTATGTCTACGGTTGGCAACGTACGGTAGATCCAGCAACGGCATCAGAATATGCGTATCTTTTTGCACCAGTTGAAAATGCTGAAGCAATCACAGCAGGCGACAAAGACAAATCAGAACTAGGGATCAAAGCAGTCGGCGATTATGAATTGGAAATCACATTAGCAAAACAAACACCATACTTCCAATACTTACTTGCTTTCCCTTCATTCTTCCCACAAAGTCAAGCAGTAGTTGAGGAACATGGTGACGCGTACGCATCTTCAAGTGATAACGCAGTTTACAATGGACCATTTACATTAGCTGATTTTGATGGACCAGGAACTGACACTGAATGGACTTACAAGAAAAATGAAGAGTATTGGGATAAAGATGCAGTCCAATTATCAGAAATCAAAGTAAGTGTTGTTAAAGAATCTTCTACTGCATTGAATCTATTCAAAGATGGACAAGCAGACGATGTCATCTTGTCAGGTGAATTAGCACAACAAAATGCGAATGATCCAGCTTACACTTCAGTAAAAGAAGCACGTACAAGCTATATCGAGTTCAATCAAAGAGAAGACGATTCACCATTCAAAAATGTGAACTTAAGAAAAGCGATTTCTTATTCAATCAACCGTGAAGCATTAGTGAAACAAGTAATGGGTGATGGCTCAGTTGTTTCAACAGGATTGATTCCTGCGGACATGACTAAGAACCCTGAAACAAATGAAGATTTCGCAGCAGAAGCAGGCGAATTAGTATCATATGATCAAGATAAAGCAAAAGAATATTGGGAAAAAGCGAAGAGTGAGTTAGGAATCGATTCTCTAGAATTTGAATTGATGGCATCAGATGATGACTCAACGAAAAAAGTGATCGAATATATCCAAAACTCTATCCAAGAAAATCTAGATGGTGTGAAAGTGAAACCTACACCAGTACCATTCTCTGTTCGTCTAGACCGTTCATCATCTGGTGATTTTGACACAGTATTAGGTGGATGGGGCGCAGACTACGCTGACCCAAGTAGTTTCACTGACTTATTTGTAACAGGTAACTCTTATAACCGTGGTCAATGGTCAAATGCTGACTATGACAAAGCTGTTGAAGCTTCTGCTTCTAAAGATGCTGGTGACGAACAAGCACGTTGGGCTGACTTACAAGAAGCGAATAAAATCATCGCTGAAGATATGGGTGTCGTTCCAGTTTATCAAAAAGCTGAAGGTCATTTAGTTAATCCAAAAGTCAAAGGTATCGTTCATCATGCTGCTGGTGCATCATGGGATTACAAATGGACATATATTGAAGAATAATCTGTCCTAAAAAAGAAAAAAGAGTGTCTGGGATGGTTCAAAGATCCCAGACATTCAATTTTCTGATCCTAGTCATTCTTTTGGCTGTTCATTTAGATAAGTGAAATGAGCGCAAAGACAATCGAAAACACAAGCAAAATTCCAGCGATGATCAGCCAAAAGGTATACATACCGTAGCTGACAGAAGATAGTGAAGTAAATTCTGGTTTTTCTTTCCGGTTTCTTGTTCGTGCTAAATGGATCGAACGCTGAAAGTGATCAAAGAAACCTGAGGAGAATACCCATAAAAATCCGCCGATAATCAAAAACGGCAACGCACATAAAAATAAATCATTGGATAATTGAAGAAGAGTCAGTTGATCAGTCACAATATTTTTTACAAATACGAGGACGATCACTAGACTGGCAAACAAATAAGGACGATATTTTTTTTTCATTATTTTGCTCCTTTATCATTGGTTCATTAAATAATGTAGCGAAACATTGATCAGAAGTCAAAAGCTAGGGGGAAACATTCGTGAATAGTTATATAAAATATGTATTAAAACGCGTCTTCTTTATGGTCATCACACTTTGGTTGATTGCAACCATTACATTCTTTTTGATGCAATTATTACCTGGAACACCTTATACGAACCAAGAACGTTTAAGTCCTGAAACGATCGAGATGTTGAACAAGCAAGTCGGTTTGGACAAACCAGTGATCGTTCAATATGGGATCTATCTTTCTAATTTGATCCAAGGAGATTTTGGTATCTCATTCCAATTCAAAAACCAACCAGTTGCTAACTTATTAGCAGGACGAGTAGGACCTTCGTTACAACTTGGGCTACAAGCAATCATTTTCGGAACATTCTTTGGAACGATCCTAGGAACGATTTCGGCAATGAAACAAAATACTTGGGTCGATACGTCTTCAACATTAGTCGCAATCTTAGGTCGTTCTATCCCTAACTTTGTGTTTGCGGTGCTGTTGCAATATATTTTTGCTATCCAATTCCGCGTATTACCAATTGCCAAATGGGATGGGTTCATGTATACGATCTTACCAACGATCGCATTAGCCATGTCGCCATTAGCCGATTCTGCCCGATTCATCCGAACAGAAATGGTGGAAGTGTTGCATAGTGATTATGTTGAACTCGCTCGAGCAAAAGGTTTGAGTCGTTGGGAAATTGCCTTCAAGCATGGCTTACGAAATAGTTTGATCCCATTGATGACGTTGTTAGGACCACTAGCAGTAGCATTGATGACTGGTTCATTAGTCGTTGAAAATATTTTTGCGATTCCAGGGATCGGTGAGCAATTCGTTAAATCAATTACAACCAATGATTATCCAACGATCATGGCTGTGACGATCTTGTATTCATTTATGTTGATCTTAGTCATTTTAGTCGTGGATCTACTCTACGGTCTAGTTGATCCGAGAATCCGAGTTTCTGAAGGGAGCCGAAGCTAGATGGAATTGATACCTAAACGTTACGAAACAATTGCAGAAATACCTGCAGATGAATTTTTACCCTTACAAAAAAATACAGAAGAAGAACGTGAAAAAATCGAAGCTCCTTCACTGAATTTTATTCAAGATTCTTGGCGTCGATTGAAGAAAAACAAAGCGGCAGTTATTTCCATGGGGCTACTATTGACGATCATCTTTATCTCGATCATCACGATTTTTGTTTCTCCTCACGATCCAACTGCTCAAAATGTGGATTATATCAACTTGCCACCCCGTATTCCTGGCATCGATATCGATGGCCTGAATGGGAAAGCAATGGTTGCAGGTGAGTTAGTCGATAAATATGCACAAGCAAATGTTCCAGCAGACGTGAACTACTTTTTAGGAACAGATGGTTTAGGACGTGATGTGTTAAGTCGTTTGTTCATGGGAACACGGATCTCCTTGTTGATTGCATTTATCGCGGCCTTACTAGACGTAACGATCGGTGTAGCATATGGTTTGATCTCTGGTTTACTAGGTGGTCGTGTAGATAACGCGATGCAACGTTTCTTAGAAGTCTTATCTGGTATTCCTAACTTAGTCGTAATGATCTTGATGTTAGTCGTTTTTGAACCAGGGATCTTCTCGATCGTAGCAGCGATGGCGATCACGAACTGGATTCCAATGGCGCGGATCGTCAGGGCGCAAACATTGAAATTAAAAGACCAAGAGTATGTATTAGCAGGGATGACGTTAGGTGAATCCAAATGGAAGATCGCCTTTAAACATATCTTGCCAAACATCTCGAGCGTGATCATCATCCAAATGATGTTCAGTATCCCATCAGCGATTTTCTTCGAAGCTTTCTTAAGCTTCATCGGTCTAGGCTTGACACCTCCTTCTGCTTCATTGGGAACGATGTTGAGCGATGGCTATAAAACATTCTTATACTTGCCGTATCTATTATGGATTCCGGCAGCAACTTTATCGGTGATCATGATTGGTTTCAACCTATTAGCAGATGGCTTACGTGATGCCTTTGATCCTAAAATGAAAGAGTGAGTACGATGACGAAAATTCTTGAAGTAAAGAACTTACAAATCTCCTTTGATACCTATGCTGGGAAAGTCCAAGCAATCCGAGGCGTCGATTTTCATTTGAACAAAGGTGAAACATTGGCGATCGTTGGTGAATCCGGTAGTGGGAAATCCGTAACGACTAGAAGTATCATGCGTTTACTTTCAAGTAACGCATCGATCGATTCAGGTGAGATTTTATTCAAAGGACAAAATATTGTTGATAAAACAGAAAAAGAAATGCAAAAGATTCGTGGAAAAGAAATCGCAATGATCTTCCAAGATCCGATGACATCATTAGATCCAACGATGACGATCGGCAAACAAGTAGCAGAATCTTTACGTAAGCACAATAAAGTATCGAAAAAAGAAGGGCAAAAAGCCGCTTTAGATTTATTGAATCTTGTAGGGATACCGGATGCTGAAAAACGTATCCACAGCTATCCCCATCAATTTTCAGGAGGACAGCGCCAACGGATCGTGATTGCGATTGCGTTGATTTGTTACCCAGAGATCTTGATTGCAGATGAACCAACGACTGCTCTAGATGTGACGATCCAAGCACAGATTTTAGAATTGTTGAAAAAAATCCAATCAAAGATCGATACATCGATCATTTTTATCACCCATGACCTTGGTGTTGTGGCAAACGTCGCCGATCGAGTAGCCGTGATGTATGGTGGGAAAATCATTGAAGTCGGTACGTCTGAAGAGATTTTCTACAATCCACAGCATCCATATACTTGGGGCTTACTTGGCTCCATGCCTACGTTGGAAAGTGGCAATGACCGCTTATATGCGATCCCAGGTTCGCCACCGGATCTTTTGAATCCGCCAAAAGGCGATGCGTTCTATCCACGGAATGAGTTTGCATTGAAGATCGATGCCGAACAAGCTCCACCGTTTTTCGAATTATCACCAACACATCAAGCGGCTACTTGGCTATTAGCCCCACAAGCACCTAAAGTGACGCCACCGGAAGAAATCCAACGGCGCTGGGCGATTTTTCAAGAAAAGCAAAAAGCACATGGCCAAGGGGGACTGAACAATGAACAAAAAACTGCTCGAGGTTAAAGGCTTAAAACAGTATTTCAATGTCGGAAAGAAAAATGAAGTTCATGCGGTGAATGACATCAGTTTCCACATTTATGAAGGAGAAACATTTGGTTTAGTTGGTGAGTCTGGTAGTGGGAAATCAACAACTGGACGTACGATCATCCGTTTGAATGAACCGACGGGTGGCGAGATTTTATTTGACGGTCAAGATGTAACGAAGTTAAAAGGAAAAGAAGCGATGACCAAGTTTCGTCATGAAGTGCAAATGATTTTCCAAGACCCTTATGCTTCATTGAATCCGAGAATGAAAGTCCGTGACATCATTGCAGAAGGCATCGATGTCAACGGATTAGCTAAATCACCCGAAGAACGTGCAACAAAAGTCAATGAATTACTAAAAACTGTTGGCTTGAATCCCAGTCACGGCACACGTTACCCACATGAATTTTCAGGTGGGCAGCGTCAACGGATCGGAATTGCCCGAGCATTAGCGGTCAATCCTAAGTTTATCATTTGTGATGAACCGATCTCTGCCTTAGACGTATCGATCCAAGCACAAGTAGTCAACCTTTTACAAGACTTGCAAAAAGAACAAGGCTTGACTTACTTGTTTATTGCCCATGACTTATCTATGGTGAAACATATCAGTGACCGTATCGGCGTGATGCACAATGGCTTGTTACTAGAAATGGGAACAAGTGAAGAAATCTATAATCATGGGGTACATCCTTATACAGAAAGTTTACTCTCAGCGATTCCTTTGCCTGACCCAGACCATGAACGTCAACGTCGTCGAATCAAGTATCAACCTGAACCAGACGATGGAAAAGCTCGTTCGTTGCGAGAGATCGCACCAGAGCATTTCGTTTATGCAACGGAGCAAGAAGTTGCTTATTATGCAAAAAAATTAAAACGGCAAAAGGAAGCCTTGCTAGTCGCAAACTAGGAGGGAGAAGCCGATGCTAAAAGCCTTTAAATTTCGAATTTATCCCACTGCTTCACAAAAACAGTGGTTGATCCAAACATTTGGTTGTGTGCGTTTCACTTACAATCATTTATTAAAAGCCAGACAAGCGTATTATTTGGAAACAAAAGAAATCGATTATACGTTGACACCTGCTTCTTTAAAAAAACAATATCCTTTTTTAAAGGAAGTCGATAGTTTAGCCTTAGCGAATGCCCAATTAAACTTGGATCGTGCATTTCGTAATTATTTTAAAGGACGCGCAAGCTTCCCCAAACTGAAAAATAAAAAAAGTATTTGGCAGTCGTATACGACGAACAACCAAAAGGGAACGATCTATTTAGAAGAAACATACATCAAACTGCCAAAGTTAAAAGAGAAGATCCGCATCCATGCCCATCGTCCGATTGAAGGAACGATTCGTTCAGCGACGATCTCCTCTCGTTACAATGAGCTGTTTTATGTGTCATTGCTTTGTGAAGTTCCCCAAAAAACAATGGAAGCATCAAATAAATGGATCGGGATCGCCTATGATCCAGATCGTCTAGTGGAGATGTCCACACCGATCGATATCTCGGTCCCTAAATTCAAACACGTCGATCGGCAGCTTGTTCGAGCAAAAAGAAAGCTTGTGATCAAAGGTCGGGCAGCGCAACACAGACGGACACACGTTGAAAGAGTTAAAAATTACCAAAAACAAAAACGAAAAATCAAAGACCTGTATTTAAAACAAAAATTTCAACGAGAAGACTATTTTGAACAAATTTCAGGAACGGTCATCCGTAACTATGATTATTTGTTTGTCGAATCGATTTCAGCAGACTGTTCAGAAGGTGAGTTTTCAATCCAAGATTGGCATAAGCTATTAGCAAAACTCCAGTACAAATCGCAATGGTACAGCAAAAAGCTAGTATTGATCGATATGCAGGAACAAACGAATCCTTCCACAGGAAAAAAGAGTCTGGAATTAGTTGAAATAGGAAAACAAGTTCTGTTTGAATAAAAAAACTGGTAGGGGCGCCAGGGTTCGCCTTGTTTATAAAAAACAACTATTGTTTTTGTTTCTAGGAATTTCTTTAAGAAAAGCTCACTAATTATGACAAACCAAAAAAGAGGAGAAGAGCATTTACTGCCCTTCACCTCTTTTTATTCTGTATGCCCAGGTTTTAATTGATAGATTTTTGAAGGACGTCCGATCCCAACTGGACGTTCGCCGATTTCATCAAAGTACTGTAACATTGCTTTTTTAAAATTGGAATGATCGATCATTTTAAAATCGATCCCTAAAAATTTAGCAAATACTTTACGTGCTTCTGTGATCGTGAAGTCTTTTCCTAGAACTTGAAGCACCTGTGGCTCATGTTCCATTTTATTGACGACACGGTTGAAGGCTTTGACAATGATCTCGCTGTGGTCAAAGGCTAACGTGTCTTTGCCGGAAGATTCACTTGTCGTTAAATCAAGCGTGATCGCCACCTCACCACTCGATAAATGAAGCTTGTTTGCATTGCGTTCCAGAGAAAACCATTGGACTTCTTTGGCATCGTCTCCAGCAATCAAAGGTTCTTCACCGATAAAGGCGAGATAGCTGACTGTGACGACCCAGCCACGAGGGTCACGGTTTGGTGTACTGAAGGTATGCAGTTGTTCAATATTTTCTTCTGAGATGACAACGCCAGTTTCTTCCTTGGTTTCTCTTAAGACGCTGGCACCTGTCGATTCATTCTTTTGGACGAATCCTCCAGGAAGTGCCCAGGAATTTCGATAAGGATGGCTTTTACGCTGGATAAGCAAAACTTTTAATTGATCTTCTTCTTTGTTATAGCAGAGTAAAACGATATCGACTGTCAAGGAAGGTTTCTCATATTCAGGCCGCTCTTGGTCTTGGTACCAAGCTAAGAAATCGGCTTCCGGTGCTTCTTGTTCATAATAGGTTTTTTCTTCTTCTTTTGAATGAAAGTGTTCCACGTTTTCACCTCCCGTTAGATTAAGGCGCTTTTTACATTATTGTAGCAGAATCTCAAGTAAAACCAAAGATTTCTAGACAAATAAATCAAACTCATAGTTGAAAGAGAAACGGTAAGAGTAGATTAAATAGGAAGAAAAGCAAATAAAAAGGGAGAAGCTTTTGTTTTTCTTCTCGAATGGCGAAAAATCCACAGACAACGATGTACACTGCTAGGACGACTCGAAGGATCATTGAGAGTAAAAGAAACGTGTTCAGCTGTCCATGAAGATTGAAATAACCGTATAAACGTAAATAATAGAAACTAAATAGTAGATGGACGAGCGAAAGTAAAGTAATACTGATAATAAATGATTTGTGCTTTTTTGTCATTAGTCTCAAAACCTTTTCTTATATGATATTGCTTATTATAACATGTTTGTAAAGCAGAGAATGGCGTGTAGGCAATCTAAAAGAAAAACGAGTGATTGGTTGAGCAGGGAAGTGAGTGACATCTCACTATAACAGAAGTTCTTGATCGATATTTTTATGAAAGAATCGAACATCGTAACATTTCGGGAGTTATCAAAAAAAGCTAACAGCGTATTCATTTTATGGTATACTAGCAAGGAAACGAATTCGCACCATGCGATAAAGGAGGAAGTACCCCATGGCAGAAAAGGAAACTTTTTATATCACTACGCCCATCTATTATCCAAGTGGCAAACTGCACATTGGCAATTCTTATACAACGATTGCATGTGATGCTGTTGCACGTTATAAACGTTTGATGGGCTTTGATGTGTTTTATCTAACTGGGGTAGATGAACACGGACAGAAAATTGAGAAGAAAGCAGAAGAATTAGGCGTAGAGCCACAGGAATATGTAGACAAAATGGCTGCAGATGTCAAAAAACTGTGGAAAACATTAGATATCAGCTACGATAAATTCATTCGCACAACCGATGATTATCATAAAGCAGCGGTTCAAAAAATCTTTGATCGTTTGCTTGAACAAGGCGATATTTACTTAGGTGAATATGAAGGCTGGTATTCTGTCTCAGACGAAGAATTCTTTACAGAAACACAACTTGCAGAAGTTTACAAAGATGAAGACGGCAAAGTGATCGGCGGAAAAGCGCCAAGTGGTCATGAAGTTGAACTAGTCAAGGAAGAGTCTTATTTCTTCCGTATGAGCAAGTATGCGGATCGCTTGTTAGAATACTACGAAGAACACCCAGAATTCATCCAACCAGAATCGCGTAAAAACGAAATGATCAATAACTTCATCAAACCAGGTTTAGAAGATCTAGCGGTTTCACGTACGACATTCAGCTGGGGGATCAATGTCAAGAATGATCCGAAGCATGTGGTGTATGTTTGGATCGATGCGTTATCAAACTATATCACGGCATTAGGCTACGGCTCAGACGACGATCAATTATTCCAAAAATATTGGCCGGCAGATGTCCATATGGTCGGAAAAGAAATCGTTCGTTTCCATACAATCTATTGGCCGATCATGTTGATGGCATTAGATATCCCATTGCCGAAGAAAGTCTTTGGACATGGCTGGTTGCTGATGAAAGATGGCAAGATGTCTAAATCAAAAGGAAATGTCGTTTATCCGGAAATGCTTGTAGAACGTTATGGTTTAGATGCGCTACGTTACTACTTATTACGTGCTGTACCATTCGGTTCAGACGGCGTATTTACACCAGAAGATTTTGTTTCTCGTGTAAATTACGATTTGGCGAATGACTTAGGGAATCTTTTGAATCGTACGATTGCGATGATCAATAAATATTGCGACGGTGTAGTTCCTGATTATGCCTCATTAGTGACACCATTTGACAGTGAGTTATCGACAACTGCTGCGAACGTGGTAGGTCGTTACCATGATGCGATGGAAAAAATGGAATTCAACACTGCCTTAGCTGAAATTTGGGTATTGATTTCTCGTGCCAACAAATATATCGACGAAACAGAGCCTTGGGTATTAGCGAAAGACGAAGAGAAGAAAAAAGAATTGGAGAGTGTGATGATCCACTTAGCTGAGTCGCTACGTATCACAGCAATTCTCTTACAACCGATCATGACAGAAACACCAAGCAAGATCTTCAATCAATTAGGGTTGGATGCTGAAACAATGGATCTTGAAGGATTGCACTTCGGTGAATTCCCATCTGGAACTAAAGTTGTTGCAAAAGGCACACCGATCTTCCCACGTTTAGAGTTGGAAGAAGAAATTGCCTACATCCAAGCGAAAATGTCAGAAGGTACTCAAACAAATGAGGACTCTGTCAAATGGGACCCAGAAGAAACAGAACTTGTTTCCACAAAAGAAAAACAAATCAAGTTCGATGTATTTGAAAAAGTCGAATTAAAAGTAGCGGAAGTTATCAATTGTCAAAAAGTAGAAGGCGCAGATAAACTGTTGCAATTCCGCTTAGATGCAGGTGATAACCAAGACCGTCAGATCTTATCTGGTATTGCTGAGTTTTATCCTGATCCTAGTGAATTGATCGGCAAAAAATTGGTGATCGTTGCCAACTTGAAACCACGCAAAATGCGCGGACTGATCAGCCAAGGGATGATTCTTTCAGCAGAAGCAGCAGATGGCTCGCTCCAAGTGATCGAAGCACCAAAAGGTATGCCAAACGGTTCAGAAGTTGGCTAAAATGCAATAACTAATAGAGGTTTCAACAAAAATATTTAGCCTCGGTAAATAAGACGACAACCACAAAATCGATGTTCAGATTTTGTGGTTGTCGTCTTATTCTTTGGCTCGTTAATTAAAACGAAAACTATAGGTATTCTATTCACTGATCACACGTAATAACTCATTGAATGAGGAGATGCCCTTGATTTGTTCCAATAAGATGCCATCGATTTGCTGTAAGGTATTAACGGCAATTTCTCTGGTATGGCTGATTTCATTGTTATCAAGTCTTTCAAGTACTTCTTTCACACTTTCTAAGGAAAATACGGCACGTTGTACGGTTCTAATAATGAAAACTCTTCTAATATCGTAAATATTGAACTCTCGAAATCGACTATCTTTATTCCGAGTCGGCTTTAGTAATCCTTCTTTTTCCCAGTGGCGAATGGCAGATGTCGATACAGTTGCTTCCTTGGCAACTTCGCCAATCGAAAAGTGTTTTTTATCTTTATATTTTGGCGTACTTGATAGAGCAGTTGGGTCAAGTATAGCGATGGTATGTTTGACTATTTGCTTTTCTGTATGAAGTTTTACTTGTTCATCATTGATCTTCCAAAGAACTTTTGTCATTTCCCCCGTCATAACTAAAGGCATGATCTCTTTTATAAAATCCATACCAAAACCAGGAAGCATCGATCGGATACAACGAAAATATGCTTGATGTTCATAGGTGTAGATTCGATAGCCATTTTTTGCTCGTTCGACTTTAGGGATGATCCCCCAAGACTCATAGTGTCTTAACGCACTTGTACTAATATTCAATTCTTTTGCAATTTCGTTGCCTCTCATTCTTATACACCTCTACTTTTCATTATAATTAAACTTTAAAGTTCATGACAACTTATATTTCCAAATATATGATCAAATATACGTTTATTTGTTGAAACATTAGCATTTGCATTAATTTGCTATGATTATTGTAGGGAATAAAATTTCTACCAATTTAGTTTTAAGGGAGGCAATTCAATGAATGAAATCATCGTTAAAAAGAGTGTACCATTATTGCCAGCTGTTTCAATGGAACAGACAGTTGCATTTTATAAGGAACTTGGTTTTACTAATCTATATGAGAACAAAAAACGTTCACGCGGGTATGCAATCATGGATAATGGGTATTTAAATTTTCAACTCTACAGCTATAAAAAATTGACAATACCTACGCCAACGAATATGTATTTATATGAAGTTGAGAATATTGATTCATTATACGAACTTTTTATATCGAATTATAAACAGATCCATGGGAAGGTTCCGCCAAGAAATGGCTTACCCAGAGTGGGGATTCCAAAGAATTTAGATGCTGATAGAAGATTTAGTATAACTGATCCTAATGGGAATCATTTCATTTTTTCACAACCTTATAGTCATAAAAGAGAGCACTCAGACAAATCAAGATTTGAAAAATTATATTGGGAAAGTAACACGCTTGCTTATTCCCACGAAAGCCCGATTGAAGCTAAAAAAATGCTTGAAAGTGCAATATCAAGAGCGGACCTACAATCAGAATTACCTGAAGTTGTCTTTCAAGTATATGTACTCTTAACGGATGTTTCAATTCTTTTAGGCGATACAAAAAGTGCAAAAAAATATTATAGTGATGCAAGTCATTGGTTTGGAAAAATAGGCAATCAGACAGTCGAAGATTTAGCAGATTCGATCGAACAGTATCAAAGATTTGATGTATAAAAAGATGGATAGGTTGACTCAGACATCGAGCATTTTTTCTTGGATAAAGTTTTTGTGTAGAGCTAGAATAATAGCCTATCGAAACTAAATCTTTCTTTCATAATCATTGTTCAATGAAATTTTCGAAATGTCACAGCTAAACAAAACATACATGTTACAATAAGAAAGAAAAGTGTCTAGGTATAAAAAGTAAAGAGTCCAAACCGAGTCATCAGATTATTGGTTTAGACAGAATGATTTATGAAATATAGGATAACTACGCTACCTATTGGGAGAGGAGGAATAAAGATGGATGTGAATGAGTTAGATTTGATCACGCGATTTATCTTGGAAAGGAAAGCAAATCTGCATGGTGGAATTTACCATTTGACGCAAGTAGAAATGGCGTATAACTCCAATCGAATCGAAGGATCGAGAATTTCTGAGAAGCAAACCGCCTTGATATTTGAAAATAATATTCTACCTCCTGCTGAAAATGGTGAGGCGACGAAACTAGATGATATCAAAGAAACAGAAAATCATTTCAAAGGTTTTGATTACGTGATTGAGCATATCGAAGAACCATTATCGAATGATTTTATTAAAGAATTACACCGTATTTTGAAACGAGGAACAACCGATGAAAAAAATCCGCTGACACCTGTTGGAGAATTCAAGATTGTTCAAAATATGATTGGGTTTGGTTATGAGGAAGTTGAAACAGCAGCGCCAGAGAACGTAAGCGAAGAAATGATGGATTTAATTACGAACTACGAGAATCAAAAGAACAAAAGTTTAGCTGAGATTGCTGACTTCCATGTGAAATATGAAAGAATCCATCCTTTTGCAGATGGCAACGGACGTACAGGACGTTTGCTCATGTTCAAAGAATGTTTGAAGCACAATGTCATGCCTTTCGTCATCAAAGATATCCATCGTGAATTTTATTATAGAGGTTTAAGTAATTGGGGAACCGAGAACGGTTATTTGCTCGATACTTTAGGTATGAGCCAGGATATGTATGAACAGTTTTTGAAACGAATGAAATTCACAGGAGCGATTCATCACTAGAGTCGTTTTAGAGACAGTCAAAAAAGTCGAACGATGAGAAATCATCGTCCGACTTTCTTTAGTTTTAACCGTTGTTTGACTTTTGTTGGCAATAAAGCTGCTACGATTGAAAAAGGAATACATAAAATATACCAAGCAACCAGACGGCTATTGCCATAACGTGCATAGATCTTGAGCAATAGCGTGTGTAAAATCACTAAACCTACCAGTAAGCTAATAGCGAAGAACCATGTCGTATCCCAATCGTTCAAGTGACGCAAAGCGTTCATTGTTAAAGGATAGCCATAGAAAAATATCCCGACCATCGTGACGCGCCAATTTTTGACGATCGTTTGGACATTCAATAGTAAAAAGAGGACAGAAAGTAAAAAAGCAATGGGCGGAAACAAACCAACAAGAAAGGAATAGACGATTCCCCACAACAACATCCCAGGTCCTTTGATCAAGGCCGCAATGAGAAGAAAACCAGCCATCAGTAGCAATTGTTGCGTAAATGTCGCAATCGTTAACCAACCAAATAAAATCAACAATAACCAATGTAGCTTGGATTGCTTTTGTTCTTTTTGTGGAAAAAGATTAGCACCTTTATCTTTTAAATAAGTGGCTAATTTTGGATCGATTGATTGAAAATCCATCTGGTTACCTCCTTACAATTCCAAGTAGTCCTATTTTATAGAAGATATAGCAAAAAAACATCCGTCTTAGGAGGGATGTTTTTCAATAAAAATTTCTGAAAAGAATGGTAAAACGAAAAGTTCTCAGTTATACTGAAAAAAATAAAAAAGAAATACGAAATGAGGAAGAGGATGAAAGGGAAATTAAAACGCGAGATCAATTTGTTTGGTGCACTATCTACAGTGATGGGAACTGTGATTGGCGCCGGCGTCTTTTTTAAAACAGCAGCGGTAGTGGCAAGTACACAATCAACAAGTTTGACGTTACTCGCGTGGTTGTTAGGAGGGTTCTTAACGATCTGTGCCGGCCTAACGGTAGCTGAATTAGCCACTGCGATTCCTGAAACCGGTGGAGCAGTCAAATATATTGAAGCAGCTTACGGTAAGTTACCAAGTTTTCTATTAGGCTGGGCACAAAGTTTGATCTACTTTCCAGCCAACATCGCGGCACTGTCGATCATCTTTGCGACACAGCTGATCAATCTTTTGCAACTACCAGCTAATTATTTATTAGTGATCGCGATTATTACGGCACTTTCTATCACTGGGTTGAATCTCCTAGGGACCAAAGTCGGTGCTTATGTTCAATCTGTTACATTAGTGATCAAGTTGATCCCGATTGCAGTGATCGTCATTTGGGGTCTTTTGACACCTGGACAAGGGACGGTTCAATTATTTCCAGTAGAAGCAGGACAAGGTGTTTCCTGGGCAGAAGGTCTAAGTGGTGCTTTGTTGGCGACACTTTTTGCTTACGATGGTTGGTTAGGTGTCGGAGCGATGGCTGGAGAAATGAAGCGTCCAGAAAAGGATTTGCCAAAAGCAATTATTCTAGGATTAAGTTTTGTGACATTCGTCTACTTATTGATCAATTTCGTCTTTTTGAAAACATTACCGATCGACCAAATTGCTGGAAACTTGAATGCTTCCTCTGATGCGTCTGCCGTTATCTTCGGTGAATTGGGAGGGAAAATTGTTACGATCGGTATTTTGATCTCTGTTTATGGGGCATTGAATGGTTATACACTGACCGGAATTCGCGTCCCTTATGCCATGGCATTAGAAAATGAATTGCCATTCAGTAAACAGTTATCAAAGCTCTCAAAAAATTTCACGGTTCCATATGTACCTGCGTTATTCCAACTAGCGATTGCATGTATCATGATGAGCTTAGGATCATTTGATTTTCTGACGGATATGCTGATTTTTGTGATGTGGCTATTTAGCTTATTGATTTTCATTGGCGTATTCATTTTAAGAAAGAAAGCGCCTGAAATGCCTCGTCCTTATAAAGTGCCTTTCTATCCGGTGATACCAATCATCGCGATCTTAGGAGCAATCTTTATTTTAGGAATGACACTGATCACACAAACGAATCTAGCGATGATCGGCATCTTAGTGACATTGTTAGGTGTGCCTGTGTTTTATTACAAAAAAAGACAATCGGAAAGTAAATAAGTTTCGATTGAAAAAGTGGAGACGTTAGTTCTCTTGCGTCCTCTAACACTGAATAAACGACGGGAATAAAAGTGACTTCTCTAGGGAGAACACTTTTATCCCGTCTTGTTTTTTTCGTAACAGATATCATGTTTTTTAGTCGTTGAGACTTCTTTAAAGCCTATTTATATGCTAAAGTAATGAATGAAAAGGAGAGATAAAAATGATATTTGATTCTCATACTCATTTGAACGCAGAACAATTCAATGAGGATATCCCTGAAACGATCCAGCGTGCAGAAGAACTAGGTGTGACTAAAATGGCAGTCGTAGGTTTTGATACGCCGACGATCGAAAAGTCTTTGATGCTTAGTCAAGATTACCAAAATATTTATAGCATTATCGGTTGGCATCCCACGGAAGCTGGCAGCTATACGAAAGAAATCGAAAATAAACTACAAGAACAATTGACTTTACCCAAAGTAGTTGCTTTAGGTGAGATCGGATTGGATTACTACTGGATGGAAGATCCTAAAGAAGTCCAAGACAAAATCTTCCGAAGACAGATCGCGATCGCTAAAGAGATGCGCCTACCGATCAGCATCCATACGAGAGATGCGTTAGAAGATACGTATAAGGTTTTAAAAGAAGAAGACATCCGAGATATCGGTGGGATCATGCATAGCTTCAGTGGTGATTTTGAGTGGGCAAAACGTTTCCTTGATTTAGGGATGCACATTTCCTTTAGTGGCGTAGTCACATTCAAAAAGGCATTAGATGTGCAGGAAGCTGCCACAAATGTACCATTGGATCGGCTGTTGGTCGAAACGGATGCACCTTATTTAGCACCTGTACCGTATCGTGGCAAAAGAAATGAACCGGGCTATACACGTTACACAGTAGAAAAGATCGCAGAACTTCGTCAGCTACCGATGGAAGAAGTAGCTGCACAGACATGGGAAAACGCCCATCGTTTGTTTGGATTAGCAGAGCATGACTAAATTAAAGATCCAAGAAATCATTGTCGTCGAAGGGAAAGACGATACGAGACGATTACAAGAAGTGGTTGAAGCCGACACGATAGAAACCATTGGATCAGCGATCAACGAAGAAATATTGATGCAGATCGAACATGCGCAGGAAACTCGAGGCATCATTATTTTTACAGACCCAGATTTTTCAGGTGAAAAAATCCGTAAAACGATCATGGAAGTTGTACCACAAGCAAAACACGCCTTTTTACCGAGGAATCAAGCAGTCCCGAAGAAGAAAGGGAGTTTAGGGGTCGAGCATGCGAGTGATACGGCGATCTTAGAAGCATTGAAAAAAGTCGTCACGCCAGTCGATGATGAGGAACAAACACCAGAAATCACTAGACAAATGCTTGTGACACAAGGTTTGATTGCAGGACCTCAAGCAAAAGAAAAGCGGGAAATGTTAGGTGACGAATTACGCATCGGCTATACCAACGGAAAACAATTGGAGAAACGGTTGAACATGTTCCGGATTACGTTAGACGAGTTTAAACAGGCAATGAAAAAAGTGGAGGATCATTATGAGTGAATATCGGGACATTGCAACACCCACTAGAACGAAAGAGATTTTATTGAAACACGGTTTTTCTTTTAAGAAAAGCTTAGGGCAAAACTTTTTGACAGAGCCGAACATCCTTAGAAAAATCATTGAGACTGGTCAAATCGATCAGCAAACTAATGTGATCGAAGTAGGACCAGGGATCGGTGCATTGACAGAGCAGATTGCACGTCACGCCAAGCAAGTGGTCGCCTTTGAAATCGATGACCGATTGATTCCTGTTTTGGCGGATACACTTGCGCCTTATAAAAATGTGACAGTCATCCATCAAGATATCTTAAAAACCGATTTAGCAGAGGCAATAAGTACACAATTCAAAGAAAAATTACCTTTGAAGGTAGTTGCGAATCTACCTTATTACATTACGACACCAATCATGATGCATTTTCTTGAGTCAGGAGTCGTTGTCGATGAAATGATCGTGATGATGCAAAAAGAAGTGGCCGATCGTATTTCAGCTAAACCTGGAACAAAAGCATATGGCTCGTTGTCGATTGCTGTCCAGTATTACATGGAAGCCAGCTTAGCGTTTATTGTTCCAAAAACTGTTTTTGTTCCACAACCTAACGTGGATTCAGCAATTTTGAAATTGACGAGACGAGCAACACCAGCAGTTTCTGTGACAGATGAGCAAGCCTTTTTCCGTTTGACCAAAGCTGCGTTTCAACAGCGCAGAAAAACCTTATGGAATAATTTGCAGCATGCTTATGGGAAAGATGAAGAAACAAAAAATTGGTTGACCGAAAGTCTTTCTAAGGCAGAGATTGATCCGAAAAGACGAGGCGAAACACTTTCTTTAGAAGAATTTGCTGCACTAAGCAATGCAATGGAGCAGCTAAAGAAATAAAGCAATCAGTCTAAGACATGAAAAAAACGTCTAAAAGATGAATCATCAGACACCTCTTGAGAAAATAAGCTTAGCTATTTTTTTCAAGAGGTTCTTATTATCTTAAAAACAGTTTTTTTGGCGTACTTACTCGACTTTAGAAGATGTAAGGTGTCTGCTTCTTTTTGCCTTTAGGTGTCTTGACACATTGATGATTTAGCAGTACAATAAGTCAAAATGAATGTGTCAAGACACGTTAAGGAGTAAAAAAATGAAAACAAATTCTGTAAGAAAACTGACAATTTCCGCTTTGCTGATTGGGATGGGGATTCTTATCCCGATGATCATGCCTAAAATCGTGATCCCCCCTGCATCATTTACACTTGCTTCCCATGTGCCATTATTTATCGCAATGTTCTTTTCACCAGGTGTCGCTGTTGCAGTAGCACTAGGTACAACATTTGGCTTCTTCTTGACTACACCAGTGATTATTGCACTTCGCGCATTGTCTCATTTGGTGTTTGCGCTGATCGGCGCATGGTATTTACAAAAAAAACCAGGAATCGTCTTAAAAGACGGAGAGTTCACTTTATTGAACTGGCGCTTTCAAGGATTTAATTTCCTAATTGGTGTGATCCATTCGATTGTTGAGATGATTGTCGTCAGTGTGTTCTTCTTTATTGGAAACATGCCTGAAACATACTACGCAGAAGGGTACTTCTATACAGTATTCATCTTGATGGGGATCGGTGGTTTGATCCACAGTTTAGTGGATTACAATATTGCTTATTTTATCGCTGGTACATTAAGCAAATTTTTCGACGTACCAGTTTTCACTGCCGCAAAAAAACAGCAAAAGAACGAGATCATGCAAGGAACGATCAAAAGAACTGTTTAGTTATTGAAGAAATCAAAACAAAGCCCAACGATCACAAGATCGTTGGGACTTTTATTTATCATCGATTGTTTACAGATTATGGGATCGTAATAACGTCTTCTGTATCTTTATCAAAGAAATGCCCTTTATTGATGTTGAAGGCAAGATCGATCATTTCTCCTGGTTTATGGAAGTCGCGAGCGTCAACTTTTGAAATGAACTCTGTTGTTCCAGTGCGAGTATAAAGCATTGTTTCTGCACCAAGTAATTCGGATACGACAACTTCTGAATTGACGACGGTTTCTGGTGAGGCATCCAAAACGACTTGCTCACTATGGATATCTTCTGGACGGATACCAAAGACAAGTTCTTTTCCTTCGTAGCCTTTTTCAACCAAGACTTTGTTTTTACCTTCAGGGATTCTTAGTTTTAACCCATGGCCATCTGAGATCACGCCTTGGTTTAGTGTAACACTGAAAAAGTTCATGGCAGGTGAGCCGATGAAACCAGCGACAAACATATTGACTGGTGTATCATAAACTTCTTTCGGTGAACCGATTTGTTGGATAAATCCATCTTTCATGATAACGATACGATCTGCCATCGTCATCGCTTCTGTTTGGTCATGGGTAACATAGATCGTTGTCGTTTCTAGACGTTGGTGTAATTTTGCGATTTCGGCACGCATAGCAACACGTAGTTTCGCGTCCAAGTTTGACAATGGCTCATCCATCAAGAAGACTTTTGCATCACGTACGATGGCACGACCTAAAGCCACACGCTGACGTTGTCCACCTGAAAGAGCAGCTGGTTTCCGTTTTAAGTATTCAGTCAAACCAAGGATCTCCGCAGCATTTTCCACACGTTGTTTGATGTCTGCTTTGTCATATTTACGTAATTTCAAACCAAACGCCATGTTGTCGAACACCGTCATGTGAGGGTATAAGGCATAGTTCTGGAATACCATCGCAATATCACGATCTTTAGGAGCAACATCATTCATTACTTTGCCGCCGATGTTCAATTCACCTTCAGAAATATCTTCAAGACCAGCGATCATACGAAGTGTCGTTGATTTCCCACAACCGGAAGGACCAACGAATACGATAAATTCACGATCTTTGATTGCCAAGTTAAAGTCAGTAACAGAATAATTTTCTGCGTTATCATATTTCTTGTATACATTTTTCAGAGCCATTTCTACCATCGAACAAACCACGCTTTCTTTTTTCTTTTATTTGATGTGTTTAGTATAGTTGAAAGCGCTATCTATAATCAATGTCACAATGAACAAGAATTCGTGGAATCTTTCGTCAATGTGTACAAAATAGAATAAATGATGTTCATGAAGCAAATCTTTCAATAATGAGAGCAAACTCCAGCAATATGATAATTTATTTTTTTGGTTTTTACTGCTCGATTTATCAAAGATTTACCGTGTATTCACTATCTTAGAGCGTATAATACTTTGTAGATATTAAGAGATATAAAAAGGAGGCAACCAAGAAAACAAAATTTGATTTTCATGTTAAATGAAGATAAATTCAATTTAACATGAGCTGGGAGATGATAATAATGGAAACGACTATTAAAAGATTGGAAATTCTGTAGGAGCGATTTTTCCAAAAGATATTTCTCCAGAAGTTGGAAAAATATATACGATTATAAAAATAGGTGAAACATATGTTTTAAAGCCCAAAAAAGAAGATATTTTCAAGAGTCCAGAGGCATGGGCAGTCTTTAGAGAGTCAATTACCCAAGAAGATAAAGAGTGGGATGAAATGGACCTTGAGGGAGAGGAACTATAAATAAATGGATGATCCAAAGCAAAAAGATATTGTGTGGTTGGATTTTGATTCAGCTAGAGGAAAGAAAATTTGATACATATATTAAGATCAAAGAACCACAAATAATTTCTGGACAAGTTGTTACACATCAGTTGCGTTCAATTGACTACACCGCTAGAAACATAATAAAAATTGAACAATGGGCTATTCTGACATGGTTTGATGTACTAGAAGTCCTTGATATGTTTGTATAGGAAGTTGTAGAATATCAAACCAGAAAGAAATTTGTTACACTGGTAGAAAAGGAGTGATGACAGATGAAGATAGCATTGATTGCACATGATCGCAAAAAAGAATTGATGATAAAATTTACTACTGCTTACAAAACGATACTTGAACAACATGAACTATTCGCGACAGGGACGACCGGACAAAAGATTGCAGAAGCGACAGGACTATCAGTCCATCGATTCAACTCAGGGCCTTTAGGCGGAGATCAACAGATTGGGGCGATGATCTCGGAAGATGAACTGGATCTAGTGATTTTCCTTCGTGATCCTTTAGCGGCTCAACCGCATGAGCCTGATGTGACTGCATTGATCCGATTAGCTGATGTTTATGATATCCCTTTAGCGACGAATATCGGTACCGCAGAAGTTTTGTTGCGAGGGCTTGAAGCAGGGTTTTTCGAGTTCCGAGAAGTCATCCATGAAGAGGGCAGCAAGATTCCTTTTCCCAACCATCTATAAAAATTCGTGTTTTGTGGTTATTCATTAGGATTTGTTTGTTAAATGTCTGTTACGTTACGAACTAATGAATTGTTTTTGATAGAAATATTAGTTTTTTATTTACACAGAATCCTTTTCTATGCTATAGTTTGTCTGGGATAAATTCCCACTATCAACAGAGTAGAAAGTAAAGCGTTAAGTGCTTAGAGGATGGGATGTTGCCTCTAGGACGAAGGACATTTGTTCGCGGTTTTATTTTCGCATTCGCTGCATGAAACATGTAGCAGCTCTTAAAGGAGATGCTAGAAATGAAGAAAAATCGTTTAGATGCTCGTATGATTACGATCATGGGACTGTTGATCGCCTTGATGGTCACGCTGTCTCGCTTAGTTTCATTTGAAACACCATTACTCAAAATCAGTGTAACATTCATTCCCCAAGTGGTCATGGGTATTTTATTTGGCCCATTTTGGACAGGGATCGGGTCTGTTTTAGCTGATGTCGTGGGTATGGCATTATTTCCTAAATCTGTCTTTTTCATCGGCTTCACGTTGAATGCTTTTATTGAAGGAGCGATTTATGGTTTCTTTTTCTATCGCAAAGAGATCACTTGGAAAAATGCGATCTTAGCAACACTTAGTGTGACAGTGCTCATTAGTTTGATCCTGACACCACTATGGTTAGTCATTATGTACCAAGTACCGATGAACTGGGTATTTTGGGGACCACGTTTATTAAGAGCCATTATCTGGGTGCCGATCCAATCGATCATGATCTACGTGATTGGGCGTGCCATGCCATATAAAAGAATTTTGCGGAGTTTAACGACGCATACAAAATAAAAAAACAAGCAGTCTTCCCATCCCAGAAGACTGCTTGTTTTTTTATCTATAGGAGACGAAACATTTTTGTTCCGACTTCTCTCTACAAATGCTCATTATTTTTCAGCTGATCCAGTAAATTGTGCTTGATAAAGCTGACGATAGTTCCCATCTGCGATCTTCAATAATTCGTCATGTGTGCCCATTTCTACGATTGCTCCTTGATCCATGACGAGGATCTGATCGGCATTTTTGATCGTCGATAAGCGATGGGCGATCACGAAACTGGTTTTTCCTTCCATCATTTTTAGAAAGGCATTTTGGATTTTCTTTTCCGTCAATGTATCCACAGAACTTGTCGCTTCATCAAGTATCAACATCGGTGGATTACTGATCATGGTACGCGCGATCGTTAGTAGTTGGCGTTGCCCATCGGAGATTTTTAATCCTTGTCCACCGATACGTGTATCTAGTTTTTCAGGTAAGCGTTGGACGAATTCGTACATATATGCTGATTTGAGTGCATCATTGATTTCTTCATCACTTGCATCCGGTTTTCCGTAACGCAAATTTTCTCGTAACGTACTGTCGAATAACCAAGTATCTTGTAAAACCATCCCAAAACTCTTACGTAAGGAGTCACGAGCGATTTGAGTAATATCATAATCGTCGATCGTGATCGTTCCAGAGTTAACATCGTAAAAACGCATCAACAAATTCACTAAGGTCGATTTACCCGCACCAGTTTTACCAACGATTGCGACCGTTTGCCCAGGTTTGGCAACAAAGCTAAAGTTTTCGATCAAGCGTTGTTGTGGCTCATACGAGAAAGAAACATGTTTGAAAGCGACCTCGCCTTTGATCGTTTTAGGATCAAGTTGATAAGCAAAAGGTTCATCAGGCGTTTCTTCCGGTTGGTCGATCAATTCAAAAGCTCGTTCTAAACCAGAAAAAGCTGTTTGGATCTGCGTGGTGATACCTGACAATTCAATAAACGGTTTTGAAAACTGACTAGAATAAATCGTAAAGCTTGAAATAATACCAACAGTGATCGTTGAATCACTTCTTAATGCAAGTAACCCACCAATCAATCCGATGGAAAGATAGGCTAAGTGATCGACAAAACGAGAAGATGGATTCGTCAATGAAGAAGAAAACTGCGCACGTTGTCCTTTCTCATATAGATCGGCATTCAATGCGCTGAATTGTTGTTGATTGACTTCTTCTTGTTGGAACGCTTTGATGATTTTTTGATTACCGATTCGTTCCGTCACAAAACCTGAGATATTTCCGATGATTTTTTGTTGGTTATCAAAATCATTTTGAGAAGCTCGTGCAACTAACCAGCTAACTAAGAAAATGATCGGTGTCGAACAGATCACAACAAGGGTCAATAATGGACTCAAGTTGAGCATGAAAATCAAGGAGAGGATAATGATCGCCACGCCAGAAAACAATTGATTGAACGCCGCCGAGATTGCAATGGAGATATTGTCCATATCGTTCGTAAAGCGGCTGACGATGTTCCCATGGGAATTTTGATCGTAATATCTTAAAGGTAAAAGATTCAAACGAGCAAAGGCATCTTTTCTTAGATTAGCAACAGATAGGTATGCTAATCGATTACTCAATACTTGGATCAACCATTGGCTGATGACATTCAGTAATACGATCCCGCCGAACATCAAAAGTAATTGGGCCAACCGAGTAAAGTTGACTTGGCCGATCCCAACCATTTGATCGATACTTTGACCAATTTGTAGTGTCATGACGACGGTAGCAACACCATTGATGATCCCCAACAAGACAGCCAGCCAAATTTCTCGTGGATGTGCAGTCAGATAGGGAACAAAGCGTTTGAGGGTTTGCATGGATAATTTTTTCGACTTCATCTTATTCCTCCTCCTGAGATGCTACGATTTCACGATACTCAAACGAGTGATCCAGTAGTTCATCATGTGTTCCTTGTGCCACGATTTGACCTTGATCCATAACGAGGATATGCTCCGCTTGTTGGATCGAACGAATCCGTTGAGAAATAATGATGACCGTTGTATCAAGGGAAGACTGGAGCGCTTTTCGTAAGTTTAAATCTGTTTGGTAATCCAACGCACTTAATGAATCATCTAAAATCAAGAGGGCTGGTTTGGCAATCAACGCGCGGGCAATCGTCAAACGTTGTTTTTGTCCACCGGAAAAGTTTTTCCCATTTTCCATGACTCTTGTGTCCAATCCTTTTGGCAATTGGCGAACAAAATCCTCGGCTTGCGCAATCGCTAAAGCTTCCCAACATTCTGCGTCTGTCGCGTCTGGTTTGCCCCACTGAAGATTGTCACGAATCGTTCCAGTAAACAAGACGGCTGTTTGTGGGACTTGTGAGATTTGGCTCCTTAAAACATCTAATGACCAGTCACGAACGTCTTGCTCATTAAAGATCACTGCGCCCGAACTAACATCATAAAAGCGTGGGATCAATTGCGTCAATGTCGTTTTCCCACTACCAGTTGGTCCGATGATCCCTAGAACTGTTTGGCGTTTCAGTTTGAAGTTGATTCCTTGCAGGGATAGACCAGATTCTGGTGTATAACGAAAATCTACGTCTTTAAATTGTAAGATATCTTCCGCATCCATCGTTGGTTCAAGCGAACTTTCAGGATCAGTGATGCTATTTTCAGTATCTAAAACTTCTTTGACCCGTTTGCCGGAAGCTTCTGCACGCGTGAAGATCACGACAAGATTTGAAACAACGATCAGGGCAAGTAACATTTGATTCATGTAGTTGATCAGTGCTAAGACTTGTCCTTGTTGTAAGGAACCGATATTTACTTTGATCCCACCGACAGTCAATAAACAGATGATGCCGACATTCATGATCAATGTCGTAGCTGGAGAAAGTAAAGCAGAGATATTAGACACACGTAAATAATTTTTTGCCAAGACATCAGTGTTTTCATCAAATGTTTTGATTTCTTTGTTTGTGCGAGAAAATGCACGGATCACACGAACACCACTTAAATTTTGGCTGACAGTCTCATTCAGACCGTCTAATTTTTCTTGGACTTTTTGATAGAGGGGAATCGTCTTACGGATAATAAAGTATAAAATGACTGAAAAAATAGGTAACAAAGCTAAGAAGAATAGTCCGACTTGCCAGTCGATCACAAAAGCCATTACCACAGATCCAATACTTAAAAAAGGGGCACGGATCAATAAACGAATCACCATTGCGAGTGCCAGTTGTAGTTGATTGATGTCATTTGTCATTCGCGTGATCAACGTATCAGTGCCAAAATGATTTAATTCACTGTGAGAAAATGTATTGATTTTTTTGATAAGTTGGTTCCTAAGTTCTGTCCCAAAACCTTGAGAGGCAATGGATGAGTAATATTGACAAATAATGGCACAAATCAGTCCGATCACTGACATGGCGATCATCCAAATACCCATGTTGATGATCACTTCACGATTGTTCATTTTCAACCCATTATCGATCAGCGAAGCCATCATCAAAGGTAAGATCAATTCAAAGACAGCTTCTAAGAATTTGAACACAGGACCTAGGATGATTTGTTTTCGATAGTCTTTCGCATAGCGCAATAACTGAATCATAAAATTTCCTCCTAAAAACGAGTTACCCAATCTTGTTCTAACGTCTGTCGGCATAAACCAAAGGATAGTCCAACCGATATATGATAAATAGATATTCTTAAAGCAATGAAATGAACTTGCAACGAGAAATCCAACGATAATATAACTAGGTACTCTCATATTGTAGCTTATGAAATTTAGAATGAAAAGAGAACAAGCCTTTTCATAAACAGCATATTTTAGTAAAACTTAAGAAATCACAAAAAAAGAGTACCTAGCTAAATATAGAGGTACTCTTTTTCGTTCAATCGTATTGTTTTATTTTTGTAAGTCAGATAATAAAGTTTCACCTTTGACATCGACATCGATGACGTTGTAGAAGCCATTCTTAGTGTCAGCAACATCCCAAACAGCTAAGATCACATGATAGCCTAAGCGATCGCTAGGAATGTTGATGGAATGAGTCGGGTTA
Source organism: Enterococcus sp. DIV2371 (assembly GCF_050498525.1). Taxonomy (NCBI): domain Bacteria; kingdom Bacillati; phylum Bacillota; class Bacilli; order Lactobacillales; family Enterococcaceae; genus Enterococcus; species Enterococcus sp. DIV2371. Next base: position 781,845 of record NZ_JBIPAJ010000001.1, read on the forward strand.
GTAGAAGATAATTGACCATTATTTGAGACTTCACCAATGAATTCCAAATCATCTCTTGTCAACGCATCATTTTGATCCCAACCTGCTTTTGTCATGTAATAATGCCATTTCGTTGTCGCATGATTAGCAGTGAATGTCCAAGTAAAGTCATTTGCACCAGCTGTCATTTGTTGTTTTGTCCATAGAGATGCCGTTTGTTGATCTAATAGGAAATCGCCGACAGCGCCATTTGCAGAAGCAATTTGTCCATCTTCAGGACCAGCAGCTGGAAATCCTTTTGGTGCTTCAAGAGATTGGGGCTCATTGATGACAGCTCCGTATTTTTTGAATGCTGCATTATAGTTGCTGTTTTTGTCAATGCTCCCTTGATAACCGCGACTTGCTGGTTGCGAAACGTAACCATGAGCAGCGACATCGATCGAAGTGAACGTGCTTGCTCCAATACTTCCTAAAATCAATCCTAAACCTATTAATGTACATTTTTTCATGATGTTTCCTCCAATGATTTTTTCTTTATGTAACGTACAATTGTTATCATAACTGATATGTTTTTAGTGTTAAAAAATTGTACGTTATTGCAACAAAAAAGATTGGTCGCTGGCGAACTGCTCCAGCTATAAGTAGTCATCGTGTGAAATTCCGTCATTCAAGTGGAACCTACAGAATGACGAGATAACTAAAAAGCACTTAGTCATTATCGAGAAAATAAAGGCTAAGTGCTTTGGTTTGTCGTTTTATTGGATCGATTACGTTGATGGGACACGTTTGCTTTTTACGATGACTTTTCGGTCTGTTCGACTTTCCGTATAGATTGACTCATTATACTGTTCAGCTAGTTTGTCTTTTAAGCTGATCAAATATTCTGTCGTAGAGGTCAAGCCTAACCAGTCAAAGAAATGAATTCCTTCTTCAACTTCTTTACAAGCACTTCTTTGACCATCTGCCAAACGATCGAGCGCAGTAAAGACTTTGTAGTGTGCTAAATCTAAAGATTGTTTGTGTGTATTCGCGAGCATTTTTAGTTTTTCTAGAAATAATTTGCGAAGTCTCGAGGACTCTCGATTGAAAGATAGACGAATCCCGTTCAAGATAAATATAGAAAGATGTTCCGAATAGTAGGTACTATCTATGTAGGCTTTCATTTTAATGACACTCTTTTGAAATGAATGGATAATGTAGTCATCGTCAAAAATAAATAAACAATTTGAAAAAATTGCTAACTCAAAATGTCCCCACGTGTCAATTTTTTCAAGATATGTCTTAATGATAGCTATTTCTTCTTTCATTGCCGAGGTAAATATGGTGCTGTAAAGATAATTTGAAATCAATTTTCTTTGGGCATAGATCAAGCGATAATAAATATTACCAGTTTTTTCAAATTCATTCAATAATTCTTGTTCTTGTGCAGGTGTGATCTTTTTCGAGTTGATCAGATAATTCGTCAATTTTTGTTTATTCGAAAGTGAATTGCTATTCAACAAAAATTGATATTCTTCAAGTGTGACGTTCATACGATCAAGATAGTTGACTAATAGTTCAAAACCGATTTTTGTTCCACGGGATTCAAAGGCTGCTAAAGTTCCTCTTTGCGAGATGCCTTCAGTCAACTGTTCTTGTGTTAGTCCACGATCTTTTCTTAGTTTGCGAATTAGAGCAGCATGTTCTGTCAATGCTCAATACCTCCAGAAGCTGTTTTTTTATATGACTATAATAGCATAATGTAGTTATGTGAATGTTATGTTTTCATATATGCGCCCTTTTGTTAAATAAGTGCGATTTTTAAGAGAGAATCTTTTTTTGTTGCAATACCCTACAAAAATAAAATGTCAGAAAAAAACATGTTTTAATTTGTTCTGTAATACAAAATTAGGAGGGAAAAAATGAACAAGAAAACGTTGTTATTCTCAGTTGGTCTATTAGGTTGTTTAATTGGAGGCGGCTCGGATGTATTTGCAGCAGATGCAGCAGATGTGATGCCAGATATCTCAAATCGTCAAGTATCAGTAGGGTATTATCATAACTGGATGCCTGAGCAAGGAGCTGGTTACCAAGGAGGACGTCCAGCGGATACTGATTTGGCGAAAGTTAATCCGTTTTATAATGTGATTGCTGTATCCTTCATGAAGGGGGATGGTATTCCAACGTTCAAACCGTACAATATGTCTGATACTGAATTTAGACAAAAAGTAGCGACATTGAATGCGGAAAATCGTGTAGTGCTTATTTCACTTGGGGGCGCAGATTCCCATATTGAATTACATAAAGGGGAAGAACAAGCTTTTGCAGATGAAATCATTCGTCTTGTAGAAGTCTATGGATTTGATGGCTTGGATATCGATCTAGAACAAACGGCAGTAGATGCAGGCGACAATAAAACAGTGATTCCAGCTGCTCTGAAAATCGTACGTGCGCATTTTGAGAAAGAACAAAAACATTTCATTATCTCAATGGCACCAGAATTTCCCTATTTAAGAACACAAGGAAAATATGTTCCTTATATCACTGCGTTGGAAGAAGAGTATGACTTTATCGCACCTCAGTTGTACAATCAAGCAGGAGACGGTATCAGTGTTGGAACTGAATGGATCGCTCAAAACAACGACAGCAAAAAATTTGAATTCTTATATGGAATCTCAAAAGCTTTTAATGAAGGAAGTGGAGGATTTATTCAAATCCCAGCGAACCGCTTAGCTTTAGGTATTCCAGCAAACGTTGATGCAGCAGCAAATGGCTTTGTAAAAGAACCATCGAAAGTTTATGATGTATTTGAACAAATGGAAAAAGATCAAACACCGCTGAAAGGGTTGATGACTTGGAGTATCAACTGGGATGAAGGAAGAAATTCAGCAGGTGTGATGTATAATGAGTCATTTGCGAATGCGTATAAAGATCTATTCCAAGAAAAAACGCCAGATACAGAAAAACCATCACAACCAACTAACTTAGCAGGAACAGCGACACATTCAACGGTTGCGTTATCATGGACAAGATCTACTGATGATCGTGGCGTAGCTGGTTATTATATTTACCGTGATGGCAAACAAGTAGGACGTTCAACGACGAACGCATTTACTGATACAGAGTTGGAAGCAACAACAGAATATTCATATACGGTGAAAGCTTTTGACGCAGCAGGCAATGTTTCCGAAGTAAGCAAAGCATTAGTGATCGAAACTCTAGAAGTACCTCCAGCAGATGTACTTGCGCCATCTACACCATTAGATGTGACCGCTTCGACAATCACTGATAAGAGTGTCTTATTGACATGGACTGCTTCAAGCGATAACGTTGGCGTAGCCGGATACGTTATCTATCGTGACGGTAAAGAAGTAGGGGAAACAGTTACAAATGCATTTACAGATACTGGCTTAACTGCAAGCACCGAATATTCATACACAGTAAAAGCCTTTGACGCAGCAGGAAATGTCTCAGAAGCAAGTGAAGCATTGGTTATCACAACAGCAGAAGCACCAGCAATCGCTGCATGGGATGAGACGAAGGTCTATGTTCTAGGTGATGTTGTCACTCACAACGGAAATACTTACCGTGCAAAATGGTGGACACAAGGAAATGAACCAGGAACAGAGCAATGGGGACCTTGGGAATTGATTGGCTGATTTATATAATCGTTCAGTACAATGATCATAATAAAATTAAAAAAGCGAGAATCGAGCAACTGTTCGATTCTCGCTTTTTTGTATCAATGGATGGATAAGATCAGTTATCCGTTCGATTGTTTTCTCCGCAAAAAAATAAAAGTCGACGTTGACTAGCAACTGTCGACTTTCATTTTTACTGAAAATTTGGTTATGTAAATATTTTTACATTGGTGGGATAACTTGCCACATAATACTAACCTCCTTTATTGGTTATCTTATGAACATAGTATATCGCCTAAATCGGTTAAAGGAACATAATGTACGTTATTGCAACATTATTTTTTTTTATGTTAGGATAAGATTTAAAAACTGCTCAATAATCTAGGCACTTTTTAAAACAAAAGCGAAAAACAATGAAAATAAGTCCAGTATTTTGCCAATCTATACTATAATAGAAATTAACTATGAATTTTGGAGGAATTTCCATGAAACAAAAGATTGCAGTATTAGGCCCAGGTTCTTGGGGAACTGCTTTAGCTCAAACCTTAGCAGAAAATGGGCATGATGTCCGTATCTGGGGGAATGTTCCAGAACAAATCACAGAAATCAATACGTATCATACGAATAAACGCTATTTACCTGAATTACATTTACCAGAATCGATCATTGGCTATACAGAATTGGCTGAAGCGGTCGAAGGGGTAGATGCGGTATTGTTTGTCGTGCCGACAAAAGCGATACGTAGCGTCGCACAAGAGTTAGTGCAACATTTAACGACAAAACCTGTCATCATCCATGCAAGTAAAGGATTGGAGCAAGACACACACAAACGGATCTCCGAAGTGATCGCTGAAGAGATCCCAGAAGAAAAACGCCAACCAATCGTTGTGTTGTCAGGCCCAAGTCATGCAGAGGAAGTGGCCGTCCACGATATCACGACGATCACTGCTGCAAGTATCGATCAAAAAGCAGCCACTTATGTGCAAGAGTTGTTTATGAACGACTATTTTCGAATTTATACAAATAATGATGTGATCGGGGTCGAAACAGGAGCTGCATTGAAAAATATTATTGCGATCGGTGCTGGTGCGATCCACGGTCTTGGTTTTGGCGACAATGCGAAAGCGGCAATCATGACGAGAGGATTAGCTGAAATCAGTCGTTTAGGCGTAGCAATGGGTGCTAATCCGCTAACGTTTATTGGATTAAGTGGCGTTGGTGACTTGATCGTTACGTGTACAAGTGTTCACTCACGAAATTGGCGTGCCGGACATATGTTGGGTGAAGGACAAAAGCTGGATCAAATCTTAGAAAGTATGGGAATGATCGTGGAAGGCGTAGCAACAACCAAAGCGGCGGTTGAATTAGCAGAACAGCTAGGCGTAGAAATGCCGATCACTCAAACGATCTATCAGGTCCTTTATCAAGGCGAGGACATCAAACAAGCAGCAAAGGAAATCATGTTGCGTGATGGTAAGATGGAAAACGAATTTCAGTAAATCAACAGAATGGAGTATGGAAATACGCATATGGAGAAAAAAACTGTAAAAAAAGCAGTCATTCCTGCGGCAGGTTTAGGAACGCGCTTTTTACCTGCAACAAAGGCAATGGCAAAAGAAATGTTGCCGATCGTTGATAAACCAACGATCCAATTTATCGTAGAAGAAGCTTTAGCATCTGGCATCGAAGATATTTTGATCGTGACTGGAAAAGAGAAGCGCCCGATCGAAGACCACTTTGATTCAAATATCGAATTAGAATTGAATTTACAAGAATCGAATAAAACAGATTTGCTAAAACTAGTAGAAGAAACAACAAAAGTCAATCTTCATTTTATCCGTCAATCTCATCCACTAGGGCTTGGTCATGCGGTATTACAAGCAAAGACATTTGTTGGTGATGAACCATTTATCGTCATGCTCGGTGATGATTTGATGGAAGATGAGGTCCCACTGACAAAACAATTGATTTTAGATTATGAAAAGACAAGTGGATCGACTGTGGCGGTCATGAAGGTTCCTCATGAAGAGACATCGAAATATGGGATCATCGATCCACAAGTCAAAGAGTCAGAGGGTTTGTATGAAGTAAAGCGATTCGTCGAAAAACCAACGCCTGAAAAAGCACCGAGTGATTTAGCGATCATCGGACGCTACTTGTTGACACCAGAAATTTTTGAACTTTTAGAGACACAAAAACCTGGAGCTGGCAATGAGGTCCAATTAACGGATGCCATCGATGAGTTGAATAAAAAACAGCCCGTATATGCGAGAGAATTCAAAGGCTCTAGATACGATGTTGGTGATAAATTTGGTTATCTAAAAACAAGTATCGAATACGGCTTAGGTCATCCTGAAATCAGCGAACAGCTCAAACAATACCTCATTGATTTAAGTCGCTCTCTTGACTAAAATAGTACAAATAGATAAATAAAATCATGAGAAAGAATAGTAAATGGGGTGTATTGCATACATGGGGATTCTAATCAATAGTGCACAAACGTTTCTTGATGGATTGAAATGGTTGATGGAAGGAAATAATTGGCTGTTTTTACTGCCAGTATTATTTATTAGTTTATTTACGATGTTATATATGGTCAGAATAAAAGAAACCTTTTTGATTTTTATATGGTACTTGGCAACAGTGGCAATCAGCAGTTTGATCATCGTTCTTTTGTGGGGCGACCAACAGGCATTTATTTTTGCAGCAGCATTTCTCGTGCTGTACCTCTTTGCCTATATCCCTTACCTGCTCAAAAGATTCCATGTTGTCAAAAAAGGTAGGCATGCTGCCTCTTCAAGCCGATCGAAAGATGTTTCGGAAAGACAAACAAGGTCTGGCCGCTGATATTTTGATGCTTGCACTTGTTCAGCAGTTTCCTTACAATAGATGCAGATAGAAATAACTAAAAAAGGCTCCTTGATCCTTAGCGGCAACTAACGATCAAGGAATGACCAGTCACACGTATACACCCTGACCGATCATTTTGCCATAGTCGATGCAACGCATCAACCGCATTTATTGTACCTGATTTAAGGAGTATTTTCTACCTTATCAGGAGAAATAGCGGAAGAAGCGGGACAGTTTATTTGCTATGTCAAAAAAGATGTACGTTCAAGCAAGTTGCTTGTTTAGGAAAGTTTCAAAAACTTCCAACAATACATCGTTCCTATCTATTACATGAAAACCGGAGAAATAATGATGCTGCTACATCAGATTTTTTCGTGATTGTAATGAATAAGTGGTTAAGGTAAAGATGAGACTGAGTGCTTACTCCGTTTCATCTTTTTGTATTTTTCTTTTGACAGTTGTCTCTATGCTGAAATAGCAGAAGAAGAGGAGAAAAAGATGAGCCTACCCTATTTTGATTATTGCCAACAGCTTGAACAAAAATTAAGAATAGAAGAACCTTTGATGGAACAAGCAGGACGTTGGATCGCTACACAAATTCGCCGAGGCGGATGCTTACATATTTTTGCTAGTCGCACTTTACAAGGGGTCGCTTATGAGTTTTGGCAACAATGTCCGAAAATATTACCTAGTCAGTTGATCGAGCACCCCGCCGCAGGGATTTATGAGACGTTGGAAGGAACTGGTCATGCAATCATTGAGCAGATCAATACGCACCCAGAGGATATTTTTCTGCTTCTATCAAATGAAGGAAGAAACCCTGCGATCATTGAATTAGCAGAATGGATCAAAGCACAAGGGCACCTGTTGATCGTGATCACCGGATTTGATCTATCCCGAAGTATCAAGTCAAGACATAGTAGCGGATTACGGCTATATGAATACGCGGATCTGGTACTAGATAATTATGCAACGCTAGGCGATGCAGTCCTTACGCTTCCTAAATTTGAACTAGCAATATGCGGCACTGCGTCGTTAGCGACCCAAGTGTTGTTGCAGCAGATCGTCTATTTTGCAGTGCTTCATTTATTTGAGAGTCACTAATAGATAAAATAAAAATAGTCCGAAAAAGAGACAAGAAAGAATTAAGATAATTCTTTCTTGTCTCTTTATACACGTTGATGAAAGAGTCTTCCCCAAAACTCTTTACACTCCAATTATAGTACATTTGTTATGAATATTGCAATGAAGATACCTAATGAAAATGAAAAGAAAGGAGAAATGATGATAGAAATTGAACTAAAACGAGGATTCGACTGTAAAATTATTGGAATAAAAATGTATAAATATTTGCAAAATGCTAAATTATCTTTTTTTATTCGTCAGTAGAAATGAAAATATACAGACGAGAACGCACAAATTGTAAAAATAGAAAAAGAATTTTAATCATTTTTTATAGGAAGAATGACTGATACAAAAGCATTTATGAAAAAAAGCTTGTTTTAGTCAATGAAAATAAATAAAATTTTTTAATTGTTTATTCATGTGGTATAGAACGTTTTACTGTATAATCGATTTGCTTATTCATTATCAATAAAAATGTAACAAGAAAGGAAGAACTAGTTTTGAAGGGAAAAAATTCTTCGCTGAAGAAAAAACGGGACTTTACCAAAATGACAACTCCGCATACGTATGTCATTATTTTTGGTGTAGTTGTACTTGCCTGGATATTGACGTTTATCGTACCAGCTGGGAGATTCAGTACGCAAGATATTGAATACAAAGATGCAAATGGAGAAACGAGTACAAGAACGGTATTACGGCAAGATTCATTCCGTTATGCCTATGAATTAGATAAGGCATTTGTGTTTGATCAACTGGAAGAATTGCAAAATAATCCAAGTGAAAGAGAAAAACTAGCTGTTCCTGAAGAGGGATTAGAAGATGTCCTTGCAGCTGGTGAAAAAAACTTGAGCCAAGAGAAGTTAGATGAAATCTCGTTGACAGATGATGTGTTATATGATGAATACGGGGAAGATATCTATGATACATCAAAGAAACTCCATAAAACAGCGAAACTATGGGGAACAGATGACTTTGGTGGATTTGGCTTTTTGAACTTTGTTTTTGAAGGGCTTGTATCAGGAGATAAATATGGATCAGCAGTAGGAATCGCTGCACTTATTTTAGTCGTTGGTGGTGCTTTTGGGATCATCATGCGTACGGGTGCAATCGATGCAGGTATTTATGCTTTTATCAATAAGACGCGTGGCCTAGAACGTTTAGCTTTACCGCTATTATTCTTTGCATTTTCATTTGGGGGCGCAACATTCGGTATGGCTGAAGAAGTCATCCCATTTTCAATGGTGATGGTGCCGTTTGTGATCGCTTTAGGTTACGATTCGATTGTTGCCGTCACGGTCACCTACGTTGCTTCGCAAGTAGGGAATGCCACGTCATGGATGAGCCCATTCAGTGTGGCAGTTGCCCAAGGGATCGCAGGTATTCCAGTCTTATCGGGTGCAACGTTCCGATTGATCATGTGGGTCGTCGTGACTGCACTTTCAGCTGGTTATTTGATGATCTATGGTGAAAAAGTTCGGAAAAAACCAGAAAGTTCATTGACGTATAAATCAGATGAATACTTCCGTAACCACTTGAAGAAAACGTCTGATGAGCAAAAACCATTTACACTAGGACACAAATTGATTTTAGTAGAAATGCTGATCGTCTTAGTTTGGATCGTTTGGGGAGTCACTCAAAAAGGCTACTATATCCCAGAGATCGCCTCGCAATTTTTCGTTATGGGGTTAGTCGCAGGGATCATTGCTGTGCTATTCAAACTTGATGGTATGACAGTCAATGATATTGCATCATCTTTCCAATCAGGTGCCGCAGATTTAGCTGGAACGGCGATCGTTGTTGGGATGGCAAAAGGTATCTTACTTGTATTAGGTGGATCAGATGCCTCTGTGCCTTCTGCGCTTAATACGATTTTACACAGTATTGGAACAGCATTGACTGGCGTACCAGCAGTGATCGGTGCATGGGCGATGTATGTTTTCCAAAGTTTGTTCAACCTCGTCGTAACATCAAATTCTGGTCAAGCAGCATTGACAATGCCGATTATGGCTCCGTTAGCTGATTTAGTTGGTGTTTCACGTCAAGTTGCAGTCTTGGCTTATCAATTAGGTTCCGGCTTCATGGACGCCTTCACGCCAGTTTCTGCTAGCTTGATCGGCGTATTAGGTGTTGCACGGATCGAATGGGCAAAATGGGCAAGATTCCAAATCAAAATGCAAGGTTTCTTCTTTGTTTTAGGAACGATCTTCATTATGATAGCCATTGCAATCGGACTTCAATAAAGAAAAAAACTGTTTTTATCAAATAGAGAAGCTGTGCCAACTGAGCGCAGCTCCAAGAGAATAAGCGAGAAAAGCCGAAAGTATTTTCATATTTTGGATTTTCTCGCTTATTTCCTAAGGAGCTGACGGCTGTTCGATGGTTTGTTGTTCAGTCATTTGAAAAATGGTGGCAGTATCAGTGATTTATATAAAGGAGAGGACACGTATGAAACTTATTCGACAAATCGATGTCTATGCACCAGAATATCTTGGTAAGAAAGATGTGTTAGTGGCAGGGAATAAAATCGTTGCCTTAGAAGAACGATTATCCGGTGGTTACGAGGAATTGAACGCGGAAGAAATTTCAGGGGATGGAAAAATTTTGACCCCAGGATTTATTGATGCGCATTTCCATATTTTAGGAGGCGGAGGCGAGGGTGGCTATCATAACCGTACGCCTGAAGTAACCCTTAGCCAATTAACCACAGCTGGTGTCACAACGGTCGTAGGGTGTATCGGGACAGATGGTGAAGGGCGAGATATGACTGCTTTGATCAGTAAAGCAAGAGGGTTAGAGGCAGAAGGGGTGTCTACCTATGTTTATGTTGGTTCCTATCGCTTACCAGTTAAGACTGTTACAGACTCATTGATCAAGGACTTTTTGACAATTGATAAAATCATCGGAATCGGAGAAATCGCTGTTTCTGATCATCGTTCTTCTCAACCGACCTTTGAAGAGTTTGCTCGCGCAGTAGCAGATGCGCGTGTTGGCGGCATGTTATCAGGTAAAGCTGGAATCGTGAATGTCCATCTAGGTGGAGGAAAAAGAAAACTCGACTTACTGGATCGAATCGTTGAAGAAACTGAGATTCCGATCACTCAGTTTTACCCAACTCATGCGAATCGGACGACTGAATTATTAGAGGCATGTATCGAATTTGCGAAAAAAGGAGGAACCATCGATTTCACAGCAAGTGAAGATCCTGATTTTTGGGAGAAGACCGATGGCGAAGTCCGTTTTAGTAAAGCATTGAAACAATTACTGGAAGCGCAAGTCTCCCTCGATAATTTCACCTTGACCTCTGATGGACAAGGCAGTTTGCCGTATTTCGATGAAGAGAATCGGTTTATTGGAATGGGCGTTGGTAGCGCGAAGTCCTTGCTTGTTGGTATAAAAGAAGCCGTTCAAAAAGAAAATATTCCACTAGACATCGCTTTACGAGCAGTTACTTGTAATCCTGCAAGAATCCTAAAATTAGAGCAAAAAGGTAGAATCGCTGTTGGCAAGGATGCGGATCTTTGTATTCTTGATAAAGAAACGCTAGAGATCGATACAGTGATTGCCAATGGGAAACTAATGGTTCAAGAGAAACAAGTGAAAGTTTGGGGAACGTTTGAACAAATCATTAACAACTAAATAACGCTTTAAGCATTCTGTTTGTTTGTTTTTATAATTGGTGTTACTCTAAAAACAGTTAGATAAGACAAATTTTAGAGGAGGAATTATTATGGCAGATTTAGAAGGACGCTCTAAAGATTTGAAAGACAAAGTTGCAGGCGAAGGCAAAGAAGCCTATGGTAAAGCAACAGGCGACAAAAGCAAAGAAACAGAAGGTAAAGCCCAATCTGTAGGTGCAGATATCAAGAGCAAAGCTCGTAATATCGGCGATGAGATCAAAGAAGGTTTTGAAGATGTAAAAGAAAAATTTTCAAAAAAAGACCATAAGTAATCTTTTTAGCTGAGAATTTTCGTAAAAAAAGCGTCCACCTCAATGGTAGGACGCTTTTTTTGCTATTCAAAATGAATAGGTGTGAACATTTTATTTTTTAATTCGATGACGTCATCACATTTTTTAGCTACTTCCAATTCGTGTGTCACAATGATGATACAGCGATCTTGTTCATGCGCAATTTCCTGGAAGAGTTGAACGATTTCTTGTGAAGTCGTTTCATCGAGGTTTCCTGTTGGTTCGTCCGCGATGATCAATTGGTGTTCGCAACAAATCGCTCGCACGATTGCTACACGTTGTTGTTGTCCACCAGACAATTTCGTCACTTGCTGGTTGGCGAGTGTTTCATTTATCCCAACGCGTGCGAGTCGGTCAAGTGCCACTTGTCGGTAGTCTTTCTTTGGCGTATTTGAAATTTCCATGGCAGCGATGACGTTATCGACAGCCGAAAGGTAAGGCAACAAGTTGTACGCCTGAAAAATGATCGATACATCATTTTTACGATAATTACGCAACCCTATTTTAGCTAACGAACGGTCTTCATAATAAACAGTGCCTTCTTTCGGTGTATCAAGTCCTGAGATCAAGGAAAGAAAGGTGGTTTTGCCTGAGCCGCTTGCGCCTAATATGGCATACATCTTGCCTTTCTCAAATGATAAATCAACATTTCTGTAAAGCGCCTCTGCTGGATTTTGATACCAGAAGCTCAAGTTTTCTGTACGTAACATCCAATATCCTCCTTTAGTTCAATAAGATTTTTCGTGGGTTTAGTCGCAATATGCCGATGGAGGCTAGGAAAACAGAGAGTAAGCTGATCCCAAATGCGACACCTGCTAATAAACCAAGTTGAGTGGGTTGGACCGCGATTTCGAGGTCACTTACTTGTTCTGAGACAGTAAACGGATTACTCGTACCACCCGGTTGTCCGCCAGGTCCGCGATTTCCGCCACCAGGCATTTGGTTTCCTTGTTGACCACTCGGTGAGTTGGTGGTTGTTTCGGTTTGTTGATCAAGGAGTTGTTGACCGACAGCATTTGCAACGACATTTCCGGTAAATGAAGCCACACCTAATGCAACGATCATACATATGGCCACTTCTGTGAACAATTGAAGGATGATTTTACTTCGGGATTCACCTAATGAGAGTAATACCCCTAATTCATGGCGACGTTCACGAATCGTGATCATAATGATCAATGTCAAAATGATGATTCCGGCAACTGCAACGAGTAAGACGACATTTTGTGAGAAGCTTGCGACATTATTAAGTGGTTCAAGCATTGCTTGGAACATCGTATCATTTGATTGCAGACTGAATGTTGACGTATCGATCAGTTTTTCAGCTTCGGTGATGAAAGCTTCCATTTTATTCGGATCAGCAAGTGTATAGACCGCAGAATCGATCGTTTCCTCATCTGTTGAGCCATTCAATGTGTTAGCAAACGTATAATAAGTATATAGAGTATTTGCTGGATTCATGAAATTGAAGTTCATGCCCATACTACTGCTTGTTTCACTTGACTCATAGATTCCTTTGATCGTCATTTCATAAGTGGTGTCTTCGTCTTCTGTGCTAGTAACAACAAAAGTATCACCAACGGCCAAGTCATTAGCACTAGCGAGAGTGGAATCGATCACTACATTATTGGTATCTTTATCGCTTTCGGTGATGCCTTCACCTTCGATGATTTTTGCTGTGCCATCTGTAAATCCGCTAGTCTGTGCTGTGTCAGATACACCGCTGACTTGAAAATCTGCTTGAGTCATTTGTGGTTTGCCATTCATTCCACCACCCATATTTTCATCGTTTGGCATCGTGTCAGCTTCTGTTTCCTCTGACGTTTCAGTGCTATCAGAACTTGAAATGGCGGTAATGCCGCTACTTGCTAAAGCTGTCGCAGAACTTTCAAAGGAATAGCTTGCCACATTATCTAGAGCGGCGATCTTTTCGGCATCACTGACTGAAACAGGCGTGAGTGAAAAACTTCCAGGATCAGGTCTGCCACCTGACTCAGAATCTGTGGTATCTTCTTGTTTTTGGAAAGCTGCTTCACGATTTGCACTTAAAGTGACGGTTGCCCCCACATCTTTTTGTGCTTGTTCTGCTGCTTGTTGTGCGGCACTACGTATGGTTAATCCCGCAAGGACAAAGACGAGGATTGCTGTAAATACTGCAAATAATAGCAAGGATCGTCCCCATTTTACCTTGGTACTTTTTAATGCTCGTTTGAAAAAATTCATTGGTTCGATCTCCTTTCGAATGAGTACAAGGAACAGAATAAAGGGAGTAGCTTAAGCCTACCTTAAAGAAAGACAACGACCAGAGATAGCAGAACGCCAAAAAACAAGTCAAATGAAGCAGGAAATGAAAAACATTCTATAGTTATTGCGTAATTTATGTTAAAATAGACAAAGTATCTTCCAAAATGAAGGAAGAAAATGGTCTGGGAAAAACATAGAGACAGAAACAATCGTACATGCTAGCGATTTGTTTGATTTGTTGTATAATAATGTGGAACAGTTGATCGAGCAACTGGGGCAGTCCCGATTTTTTGTGTCAAAAAAGATCCTAAAAGCCTGTAAAAAAGCCGGAGTGTTGATTTTGATGAGAGCATCCGAAAATCAGGCACTCAGAAAATGGATCGTTTAAATAAAATAGAGAATCGACATCGTTAAACGAAGATGTCATAAGAAGAGGTGAAATTTGTGAGTACCATTAAGATTATCCCTTTAGGCGGTGTACGCGAAAACGGAAAAAACTTGTACATTGCAGAAGTAGGGGAAGCTATTTTTATTTTAGACTGTGGTCTAAAATATCCTGAAAACGAATTATTAGGGATCGACGTCGTGATTCCTGATTTTACGTATTTAGAAGAAAATGTTGATCGTGTGGCAGGTGTCTTTCTTACCCACGGTCACGCAGATGCGATTGGGGCGTTGCCATATTTATTGTCAAAAATTTCTGTACCTGTGTTCGGAACAGAATTGACGATCGAATTGGCAAAACTAAATGTCAATCGCAATGATGCTGCAAAAGGATTCAAAGATTTCCATGTGGTAGATGAGCATACAGAGATCGATTTCGGAGAAACGATCGTTAGTTTCTTCCGTACCACCCATACGATCCCTGATTCAATCGGGATCAATTTGAAAACCCAAGAAGGAAACATCGTTTACACAGGGGATTTCAAATTTGACCAAATGGCGATTCCGATGTATCAAACAGATTATGCCCGTTTAGCAGAAATCGGTAAAGAAGGTGTCTTAGCCTTACTTAGTGAATCAGCTAACGCTGAAAACGCGACACCAGTCGCTTCTGAGTTCCAAATCGCAGATGAAGTATTTGATACGATCAAATACTGGGAAGGCCGGATCATCGTTGCCTGTGTTGCAAGCAATCTTCAACGCGTCCAACAAATCTTAGACGCTGCTGCTAAAGCAGGACGTAAAGTCGTGTTGACTGGGCAAGATTTTGAACGGATCATCCGTACAGCTATGCGCTTAGAAAAACTTCAATTACCAAGTGAAGATCTGCTCGTTACATTAAAAGATATGAAAAACTATGAGCCTGAAGAACTGATCATTTTAGAAACAGGCCGTATGGGCGAACCAATCAAGTCATTGCAAAAAATGGCGAATGGTGCACACCGTCACATCAAAATCAAAGAAGGCGACCTTGTTTATATCACAACGACACCAAGTATTGCGATGGAAACAATGGTGGCAAAAACAGAAGATATCATTTATCGAGCAGGTGGAACGGTCAAACAGATCTCTGATAATCTGCGCGTTTCCGGTCACGCAAACCCTAATGATCTACAATTGATGTTGAACTTCATGAAACCGAAGTATTTTATCCCAGTTCAAGGAGAATATCGTGAATTAGCTGCGCACGCCGACTTAGCACATGCGGTTGGTATTCCATACAAAAATATCTATATCACAGGACGTGGAGATATTTTGGAATATAAAAACAATCGAATGAGTGTGGCAGGTACGACAAGTGCTGAAAATGTCATGATCGACGGACTAGGTGTTGGGGACATCGGCAACATCGTTTTACGAGACCGTAAAATCTTATCGGAAGACGGCATTTTTGTTGCAGTAGTGACGATCAGTCGTCGTGAAAAGAAAATCGTCTCAAAACCACAGATCACTTCACGAGGCTTTGTCTATGTCAAAGCAAGTCGCGACTTGATCAATGAAAGTAGCAACATGATCGAGAGCATCGTAGGAAAACACTTAGAAAGCGATGATTTTGAGTGGAGCAAGTTAAAGCAAGAAATACGTGACCAATTAGGCCGCTATTTGTTTGAACAAACAAAACGTCGTCCAGTGATCTTACCAGTCATCATGGAAGCCACACAACGTCGCGGCAAAAGATAACTATTGAAATAAAGCTGTATCAAGGATGTTCAGGTGTTGAACATGTTTGGTACAGCTTTTTGTTTCAAATGAATGGAGTTGTTGGATTCATATTATGACGTCAAAACGGCTTTTTATGATAAAAAAGGCCAAAGGGATTATTTCGTGGTAAATTGTTGAATAACGAATATAATTTATTGTCAAACAGGTACGATTGATTAAATGTCCTAAGTATATTTTTATGAATAAAGTAAGTGTAAATCGTTCAACAACTAGAATGAAAGCTGGAGGGGATAACAATGAAAAAAGAAACTGAATGTCTGGGTGAGCAAAAGAAAGAAAAGCAGATCATACTATTTGGTTTGACGTCGATGAGTGCAGATAGCACGTTTTATACCAACCTGTTAGTGACTAAAATGAACAATCTAGCAAAAAAGCAACAGTTACTCGTACAGGTTGAAATGCACAGTATTTCTAAATTGGATGAGTTTGCTAAGGCTGCCGATATCATCCTGTTATCTCCAGAACTGTCTTCGATGAAAGAAAAGATCATGGAAGAGTATCCTGATAAGGTTATCCAAGTGATAGACAAGCAAGATTATGGTCTGTTGAATGCTGAAAAGATATTAAAAAAATTGCTTATTTTAGAAGATGATCAAAGGATTTAGCTGCGAAAAATAAGAAGAGCCCTAGAAAGTTGCGTGTTCAAGTTTTCTAGGGCTCTTTCTTATGATTTTAAGAGTGGGCTACGATTTGATTTAGGAAGAATAGAATGACTGCTATCATGCCCTTTTATTGCTTTTACCAGTTCTGACGATATCCCAAATGTCGTAGATGATAAAGACAATTGATAAAAACGTGAACGTAGCATTTAAAAAAATGATTGCTGATGAAGTGAAGGTAAAAATTTATAATACAAATAATGTATACGATCAATCGAATGACAGTGAATGTTTTTGAATGATATTTTTCCAAAGCGCTCCTCCTAGATTTTTAGATAGTTATATTACATCAGCTACTCAACTTTTGATTATAGATTTAATGGTATTTCTCTTTTATTTTATTGTCAAACGAAAGATTATAACAAAATATTGGTTAGTAAGTTTGTTTCTTTTAGTAAAGTAACAGATGACCATTTGGACTTGGTCAGTTCATCATGAAAAACATAGACAAAATACTTGCTAACCTAGAGAGGCATTAGAAAATTCATGCCCACTTGTTACTTGGTACAACCTGTGTTATCTGTTACAATAAAGTCGGATATACTGTACTACTAAATGTGTGAATGATCGAACCGAAATTGAGAGAGTTAGTGACTAAAATGTTGAGGAGTGAGAAGATGAAAATTACTTATCACGGACATTCTTGTATTTCTCTAGAGATGCAAAATGGCCAACAAGTGCTGATAGATCCATTTATTACTGGCAATCCTATGACTGATTTAAAGGTGGATGACGTCAAGGCGGACTGGATACTGGTCACCCATGGACATAGCGATCATATTGGTGACATGTTACCGATTGCGAAAAATAATCAGGCGACTATTGTTAGTATTGTCGAAATCGCTAACTATGCACAACAACAAGGAGCAAACTCTTTTGGGATGAATATTGGCGGCAAGCGTGAGTTTCCATTTGGCACGGTCAAATTTGTCCACGCTCAACATAGCTCAAGTCTTGAGATCGATGGTATCCCACGTTATATGGGAGAGCCAAGTGGTATCCTGATACAAGCAGAGGGAAAAACGATTTATCATGCGGGGGATACCGCCGATTTTAGTGATCTGGCGCTCTTAGGGGAACAGTTTACGATCGATGTAGCCTTTTTACCGATTGGCGATAACTATACAATGGGGCCTGAGGATGCGGCTCGTGCAGCGAAGCGAGTAAAAGCCAAGAAAGTGGTGCCGATCCATTACAATACCTTCCCTGTAATTGAACAAGATCCGCAAGTATTCATCGATTTATTAACAGACAACGAAGGAAAAATAATGAGCGTTTCTGAAACGCTGGAAGTGTAGGGGAAAGAGATGGCAACAAAACATGATCTGATTTTAGAATATATCGAAAGCCTGCCTGTGGGGAATCGAATATCGGTCCGGAGTATTGCGAAAGAATTGAATGTCAGCGAGGGGACGGCTTACCGAGCAATCAAAGATGCTGAAAACATCGGTCTGGTCTCAACGATCCAACGAGTGGGGACTATTCGGATCGAACGCAAGTTGAAGAAAAACATCGAACGTTTGACATTCGGCGAAGTCGTACGGATCATTGAAGGTGATGTCTTAGGCGGTTCGGTCGGCTTAGATAAAGTACTGAATAAATTTGTCATCGGTGCGATGACGGAACACGCCATGGAACGCTACATCACTCCTGGTTCATTGATGATCGTCGGTAACCGTACCGAAGTGCAAAAGTTAGCTCTTGAAGATGGCGCAGCGGTATTGATCACAGGTGGTTTTGATACGACGCCTGAGATTGCGCAATTAGCCGATCAGTTGGCTATGCCGATTTTACGTACGACTTATGATACGTTTACCGTAGCTACAATGATCAACCGAGCGCTTAGCGATCAACTGATCAAAAAAGATATCATGCTCGTTGGAGACATTTATTTGACGACTCAGAAAACACATTACTTGTTACAGTCTGACACGGTAGCCGACTATCAACGGATCTCAGAAGAAACGCAACATTCGCGTTTTCCGGTAGTCAATCATCATATGCGTTTAATGGGGATCATTACTGCAAAAGACGTCGTAGGAAAAGCGCCGACCCAAGTGATTGATCGTGTGATGACGAAAGACCCGATCAGTGTTAAGAAGACGATGAGTGTCGCTTCTGTCGGTCACCAAATGATCTGGGATGGCTTAGAAGTCATGCCTGTTGTTTCTGATGATTTGACCTTGGAAGGGTTGATTACACGACAAGATGTGATGAAGGCGATGCAACTGGTACAACGCCAACCGCAAATCGCTGATACGATCTCTGATCAGATTTCTGGAGGAATCCAAACGATCGATACAGATCGTGAGGGAAACCGCTTGGCTACCCCTAAGTTCAAATTTGAAGTTTCTCCACAAATGGTGACGGGAGTTGGAACGATTTCTTTTGGGGTATTAAGTGAGATCATCTCAGATGTTGCCCAAAAAACAATGATCATGAACCAACGCCGAAATATTTTGTTAGAGCAAATGAATCTGCATTACCTTCGTTTGATCCAGATCGAAAGTGAGCTAGATATTCGACCAAGAGTGTTAGAAATCGGTCGAAGATCTGCTAAACTTGATATAGAAGTGTTTATTGAAAATACGATCGTGGCTAAAGCCATTGTCGTCTGCCAAGTGATGGAACGTTCGTAGAGAGTAGGAAAGAAAATGACTATACAAGAAATGATTTTGAATGAAATCAAAAAATATCAAAAAATCGTGATTCACCGCCACCAAAGACCTGATCCAGATGCTTTAGGGTCACAAGTCGGATTGGCCGAATTATTACGTAACAGTTTTCCAGACAAAGACATTCGCCAAGTTGGAAAAGACGTGGAAGGGTTGCTTTATTTAACAGAAATGCAAGAAATCGACGATGCTTTTTACAAAGGTGCATTAGTCATTGTCACAGATACAGCAAATGCACCACGAATCGATGATAAGCGTTACTCGTTAGGCGAAAAGGTGATCAAAATCGATCATCACCCGAACGACGAACCTTATGGAGATTTGCTTTGGGTGGACACGAAAGCCAGCAGTTGTAGTGAAATGATTGCAGAATTTGCTTTGATGTTTCCTGATGATTTGAATATGAACAGTGAATCTGCCCGTTTATTGTATGCAGGAATCGTTGGAGATACAGGAAGATTTTTATACCCTTCAACCACAGGTCGCACGTTAGAAATTGCGGCAGTTTTAAGAAACTACTCGTTCGATGCGAGCCAACTGAATCGTGAGATCGAGCAGATCACTATGAAAGTAGCAAAATTATCCGGTTGTGTCTATCAGACGATCGAAGTTGATGAAACAGGCGCCGGAAAAGTGATCTTGTCACAAGAGTTATTAGGAAAGTATGGCATTGATGATTCAGAGACCGCTTCTGTTGTCTCTTTACCAGGTGTCATTGATGAAGTGTTAGCTTGGGCAATTTTTGTGGAGCAACCAGAAGGCTATTATCGTGTCCGCTTACGTTCAAAAGGCCCAGTGATCAATGAGATCGCAAAACGACATCATGGTGGCGGGCATCCTTTGGCGAGTGGCGCAAATGCTCGTGATCTTGAAGAAGTGGCAGAGATCTACAAGGAAATACAAGTTGCGTGTAGCAATTATTCGCGATAAAGATCAGCTAAAAGTCAGCTCTAAGTAGTAAAGAGAAACTTGAAAAAATCATTCAAGTTCTAGTTCACTACTTGGAGTTGATTGCCTTTTTACAGGTGTCTGTGAGACGACAAACAATGTCAAGAAATCAAGGCAGTCAAACAATGATTGCCAATACCAGCTTACTCTTTTCAAACTGTTATTTTTCCGTTATAATATTGCTCAATAACGAACAAAAAGGAGAAACAACATGACAGTACCAAATTGCCCAGTATGTGGCTCAGAATATGCGTATGAAGATCGAGGATTATTGATTTGTCCTGAATGTGGCAATGAATGGACCCCTTCAGAAGAATCAGAAACAGAAGCAGAAGGTTTGGTCGTTCTCGATGCAAATGGGAATCGTTTAGCCGACGGTGATCGCGTGACCGTTATCAAAGATTTAAAAGTGAAAGGTGCATCTTCACCAATCAAACAAGGCACAAAAGTGAAGAATATCCGTTTAGTTGAAGGCGACCATAATATCGATTGCAAGATCGACGGGTTTGGTCCGATGAAGCTGAAATCAGAATTTGTTAAAAAAGGATAAATTATTCAAAGTCTTTTCACAATTTTTTTACTAGATCAATGATAAAATAGATGTAATGAGGAAAGGGTGAAACGATAATGTATGGATATGGTTTATATGGTTTTTTAGATCCAACGTTTCTTTTAGTTATTGCTGGATTAGCTATCTCTGGGATCGCTTCTGCGTACGTCAACAGTACCTTTCGTAAATACGATAAAATCAGAAGCACAAATAATGTGACAGGGACACAAGCCGCACAGTTCATCTTACAAAGTCAAAAAATCAATAATGTAGGCGTTCAACAAATTGCCGGTGATTTGACAGACAATTATAACTCAGGCAATAAAACATTGAGTTTGTCGCAAGCTACTGCACAATCAACGTCAGTTGCTGCCATCGGTGTGGCTGCCCATGAGTGTGGGCATGCAGTCCAAGATGCTGTAGGATATGCTCCTTTGAAAATCAGAGCATCTCTAGTGCCTGTTGCCAATTTTGGCTCGATGATTTCATTTCCGCTTATTATGGTGGGCGTATTGCTTAGTTGGAATGCAACATTGATCAATATCGGGATCTTTGCCTTTTCATTGGCACTTTTATTTCAACTTGTTACGCTACCAGTAGAATTCAATGCGTCAAGAAGAGCCATCCAAATTTTAAGTGAAGGTGGCTTGCTGACAGAAGAAGAGGTACCAATGGCAAAACATGTGCTATTTGCGGCTGCCTTGACCTACGTTGCAGCAGCGCTATCTACTTTCTTGCAATTACTACGATTGATTTTGATCTTCGGTGGTAATCGCCGAGACTAGAGGAAATGAATAAAAGTGAGTGATAGCCATTTGCGCTGATCCACTCACTTTTTTTATTTTGGAGAAACTTTTTATTTAGGAGAATCGGCTAGCTGTGATGATCAGATCATCTTATTGACATAGAGCTGTTGGATCTTTGTGACGAGATCCACCCATAAATCTTTTTCTTTATTAGGATCAAGATAAAAGATTTTACTGGTCTGATGAAACTTATCAAACCAATCAGTCACGATCAAATCTGCCTGTTCGGGATTTTCAGTCAAACGGATCATTTTTTCATCAAACACTTGTCGTAACCGATTTTGGATATAATAATTCCCCGTAAGTGTTTTATTCATTTGTACATAGATCAATAATTTTTCATTTGTTTCCGATTGTAAAAGGTTATAGACCAAGCCGCTCAAATAATAAACGATCAACGCGTTTTTTGGATGATCATGGAAAACTTCCGAGATGATCTGCTTGATTTGTTGTATTTGTTGATTTGATTCATCGATCTCAAGTGCTGATTTAGGGAAGTGCAACGAGTAGAAAAACGGGGTCGTATGCCCTAACATCAAAATGGAAACCAAAGAAAGCATCAAATAATAATTATAGAAAAACCTTTTTTCAGAAGAAGAGATTACCGGAAAAACTTGAGCTAGCTCTTTTGTTAACAAGGTGATCTGATTACATAGACGATTTCGTTTATTCGTCAACATGTAACCAATCAAACTTTTCTGCTGACTAGAGATGAGATTCGGAAAAAAACAATAGATCAAAAAATTAAAATGTAAGAGTTCATCAATTGCAGTTTCTTGCGGTAAAAGTTTAAACAAATGGTGTTTAAAACTACCAGAAACATCTTGAGCCTGCTGCAATAATTCTAAAATATCATACACTTCAGTTGATTCAGGAATGATCAAAGCAGATTGTTGCGTACGAAGTGTGAAAATAGCAATCAACAAATAGAGATTTTCTTGATATTTCAACGAATGTTTTGAAACGAGCAATTTTTTGGATAATCGCTTCTCTTTTTTTAATTGACTCAATTTAAATTTATCAAACGGCCATTCCAATCCTTGGAATG
Source organism: Enterococcus sp. DIV2371 (assembly GCF_050498525.1). Classification (NCBI taxonomy): domain Bacteria; kingdom Bacillati; phylum Bacillota; class Bacilli; order Lactobacillales; family Enterococcaceae; genus Enterococcus; species Enterococcus sp. DIV2371. The sequence goes on from NZ_JBIPAJ010000001.1 coordinate 804,482, forward strand.
CGTCAGATAAAATAAAAAATAGATAGAGCCGGATAAATAATTCATTTCCTTTGAACAAGTAACAGCCGTGGGACGAAACAATCTCGATCTCGAAATCTTGAAGTGTCTCATTCAATTGGCGTGTTAATTTTTCTAGATAAGAGGGCGATATGTACAGTTGTTCCAGTAAATATTTTTTTGGAACATACGTTTTTGGATAATTGACCATAAGTAATAAGTAGTTGAAACGGTTGGACTCTTTTAAATAAAGAAGTTTGATCTTATGATAAATCATCATTTTTATTTCTTGGTAGTCATCGCTTATCGTTATTTCCCCTTTATGTGTAGAGGAGATAAAGGAAGAGGTATTCAATTGCTGTTCAATCGTCGTATTCAATTTTCGGATCAATTCTTTGATCGTCCGTTTAGGAATAGCTAATTCATCTGCCAGTTCTTTCAACGTACATTGACTTTTTTGCGAAATCGTATAGAGGACTAATAACTCTTTCTTTTTAGCGTCGATTAACATAATGGACTCCTTTCTTACAATTGCTGTACCGATAGTGACATAAAATGTGAGTGGAAAGTGTTTTCAATGTATGATATTCTCACATAGTAATAGATTTTGATTATATAACTTGTTATTTTAAGAAATAATAATTAGTTATCTATTCTATTGTTTATTTCTTTGCTTATTTTGTCAAGTTGGAATCATTCAAATAAACTTGATTATAGTGATATATCGTTATTTAATTGATGTTTTTGTTATTTTTAAACTTTGATTTTTGGCGAAGTATTAGGTAAATCAAGCTTCTATTACAAAGGGACATATTTTAACCCCCAAAATATGTTATTATCGTTATTTTTTTATCAAAACTTGTTTCTTCATGGTTTACATAAGTTTTTCCTACTGTGAAATGCGCTGGAGAGTAGGGGAAAATTAAAGACAGAATCATTGCCGGATATGAAAGAGATAATCGGAAAGGATGGATGGTTTCGTGGGAAGAGTGACGAACTTTAGTAAAGAGTATTTACTATTCAAGAGCATGGTATATGCTGAAGAAAATGGGTTATCGACAATTACAGCAAGAAGTTTAGCTTCTTTTTGTGGATGTTCTACTTACCCGATCTATGCACATTTTAAATCAATCCGTATTTTAAAAGAAAAAATTATCGAAGAGATTACGATCTGTTTTGATCGATACTTAGCAGAATATGTCATTGACGATTTTTTTAGTATCGTTCATTTATTAAAGGAATTTTTCTCGATTCATGAGAGTATCAGAGGGGTAGTCATCAAATCTGAATTAGATATGGCCTCCTTGTTCAAACGTACCTTCTCAGAATTTGTTAGAGAGCATACGGGGATCAAAGAAGCTTATTTACTCGAACTACTTTGGTTGAACGCATTAGGAAGTTTGAATTCAGACAAGTCTTCAAAAGAATTTTTCGAAACAATGACGTTGATTTGGAATAAATTAGCAGAGTTAGAAGACGATTTGCCTGAAATGCTAACAAATATCCAATATGCTCCGATTGGTTGATGTTGGTTAAAGCATCTCTTAAACAGAGATGCTTTTTTTAGAACAAAAAATACTGGTATCGGTAATCGTCGAACAGCTAACTGATATAAAACGGCAACCCTGACAATCAAAATAAGACACAATTTACTTTTTGTATCATTTTTTGTCCTTTCAGCGATAGGCGCCATAGCAATTAGTTCGCTTATCTTTTTTACTGTGATATGATTGTGATAGATAAAAAGGAGCTGATAATTATGAAAACATCAACAAAAGTAACGATTGGATTAAGTGTCGCAGCAGCAGCAAGTGTCGCAACAGCTGTGGTTGTTTCTGGTAAAGTGATCGAGAAAATCCATCATTTAAGTAACCGTACAAAAGTAAAAAAATTCGTGTACGACAAATTTGATGGAAATGAAAAGTTATTAGATGTCGTTGACCATTTATCAGATAGCGATTTAGATTCATTGATGGGAATGTTAGCAAAGATAAAATCTGGCAAAAAGAAAATTTCTGTCTATGGTGATTCCATCAAAGACTCAACAGAGGATGCAAAAGGCCGTCTGATGTCACTCGTTGAAAAAATGATGTAAAAACTAGTTTCATTCAATTGATCGATTGATTATACAAAGGCACAAGCAGCAATGAAGGTTGCTGCTTGTGCCTTTTTTAAACGCATCACGACCGAGATATCAATGCGAGTATCAATATTCTGAACGAAGGACTGCGAATAAAAGACTTGGTTTAGATACAAATAAGAACCGTAGGAACTACGGAAATCGCTTGGTCAATAAGAGAAACCGCTGTGAGTAAAGAAATACGCTTACAAGTATGATCTCTTCCCAAGAAACTCCCACTTCAAGCGTTAAGAACCGTTAGGGTTAGCTAAGTGGCGAGTAGTTCACGTGTGTAACAAAAGAAGATAACAAAAGAGTAAATCATCCGCTTTTTTTAAATTAAAGCCTGTTTGTTCGTCAAATTTTTCAATCCGATATTGCAGGGTGTTCCGATGCATGAATAGCTGTTTAGCAGCTGAACTGATATTTCCGAAATTTTTCCAAAGTTCAATGATGATCTCTTCCATTTTAAATCCTCGGATTATTTCTTGATACTCGTTGGTGAGTTGGCTAGAAGTGACTAGCTCTTTAGTATAGTAATATAAGGCAAGTTCTTGAATAGAGGTCGTTTGATCGGAGACCTGTATCTGCGTTTGTTTGTTCAAAAAAATCTTTCGCTCTTCATCAAACATGGCGGTTAGATTTTGTCCAGATGTGTGGAATGAACCCACAAATGCTTGTGTCGTCAGATCAAAATCGACATCAAGAGATAAAAAGATGCCTTTTAGATCCGCAGTATTCAAATAATTGGGGTGTTTTCTTTCAATGATCAACCCATCTGTTTCCGTATAGAGAAAAAAATCAAGTGCTTCCGGAAAGAGTTCAGCGATCGTTTCTTGCCACTCTTTTTGTAAAAACTCTGCTCTTTTTTCAAGATGTAACTGGATGATCCGGCAACTTTCTTCAGATACGTACGCCTGCTCCTCAAATAAATAATGAAACCAAGGATGATTTTCTAATGAATAGGTTGTTTGGAATAACGCTTTCAAAAGATTCTCTTCTTGAGCAGACAAAGAGTTCTTGTCGATCCATAAAAAATAGTCTTCCACAATTAGAGAAAGAATGTGCTCATCAGGAGAAGGTGCATTCTTTTTTTGTGCATTTGGATACAATCCAAGTAACTTTTCTGTGTTCATACGCTTCACCTCATCCATTAGTTTACCATAGGACACGTTGATAAGGAAAAACTCTTTGTGCTTCTCATAAAAGCCAGTTATACTATTTTGGACAGATGTAATAAGTAAATCTAAGAAAAAGGTAGGATTACAGGTGGAAGAAACAGGACAACAACCAACAAAAATAGAATGGATGCGTGTGGCGATCGAAGAAGCAAAAAAAGCAGAAGCTCTGGCAGAAGTACCGATTGGTGCCATCGTCGTCCATGAAGGTCAGATCATCGGGCGGGGACATAATTTAAGAGAGACAACGCAAAATGCCACGACCCATGCGGAGATGATAGCGATCCAAGAAGCATGTGAGGCGATAGGAAGTTGGCGTTTAGAAGAGACACAATTATATGTCACGTTAGAGCCTTGCCCGATGTGTAGTGGTGCTATGATTCTTTCCCGAGTAAAAGAAGTTTACTTTGGCGCCTTTGATCCAAAAGGAGGAACCGCCGGAACGTTGATGAATTTACTCGAAGATGAGCGTTTCAATCATCAAGCTTATGTAGAGGGTGGTATTTTAGAAGAAGAATGTGGGGAACTTTTATCAGCGTTTTTTAGGAATTTACGCGCGAAAAAAAAGAAATCAAAAAAGGACTAGCCAAAGATAACGAAATGCGGTATACTATTCTTTGCCGAAAGGCTAGGACAATGGTGGGCTTGTGAAGCGTGTCAGATCCGGAAGGAAGCAGCACTAAGCAGGTGCCGCCATGTGTCTGATTGATTTGAAGTCAATAAGCCTATGAGGGCTTATTTTTTTGCTTTTAAGCGAGTTGAAGGTGTTTGGATTTTTGTAAAAAAGTCTGAGCATCTTCTTTTTTACGCAAAAACTTTCCATGTGGACAAAGCGCAACGCTATGGTATGATGAAAAAAAGCGAGGTGGATCTAAACAATGGAAGAAATCGTTCTTTTACACACGAATGACTTGCATTCTCATCTTGAAAATTGGCCAAGGATCAGACGATACCTTGAGCAAAAAAAACGTGAAAATGAGAAAAAAAGCAACACAACAACAATTACGGTAGATCTCGGAGATTTTGTTGATCGCTGGCATCCTCTATCAGAAGCGACAAATGGTCATGCGAATGTTGAACTAATGAATGCAGTCGGATATGACGCAGCAACGATAGGTAATAATGAAGGTGTGGGCAATTCAAAAAATGAATTGAATCATTTATATGACCATGCAAACTTCGATGTGCTACTCAGCAACTTATTCGATAAGAATACCTTGCAACCTCCTGAGTGGACAAAACCGTATAAAATCATCGAAACCGAGCAAGGAACAAAAGTCGGTTTGATCGCTTTTACTGCGCCGTTCCCATTGACTTATAGTCCAAATGGTTGGGATATCCGTCAGCCTTATGACCTCTTGCCTGAACTAGTTGAGCAATTGCGTCCGCAAGTAGACGTTCTTGTTTTGATGAGCCATTTAGGCATCCAAGATGACTTACAAATTGCTAAAGAGATTCCTGCAATCAATGTGATTTTAGGGTCACATACGCATCATCTTTTTATTGATGGGAAAGTTGTCAATGAGGTCCAATTAGCCGCTGCCGGAAAATTTGGACAATATGTTGGAGAAGTGCATCTTACAGTGGAAAATAAAAAAATCATCGCGCACTATGCCAAAGCGATTGCGACAGAGTCAATGACAGCATTTTTGGAAGATGAAGAAGAAATCACTGGTTATCTTCAACAAGGACATGCACTTTTGGCACAAAAGAAAGTCGCTGATCTCCCATTTGACTTATCGCTTGATCCGTTTGCTGAACATTCCTTTATCCAAATTGCGTTAGAAGCAGTGAAAGAAAGAGGAAACACAGAAGCAGCGTTTTTAAATAGTGGGTTGTTTTTGAACAGCATACCCAAAGGTCTGGTCGATCAAGATCAACTCCATAGTGCGTTGCCTCATCCGATGCATTTGATCAACGTCACGTTGAAAGGATCGGATATGATTCGTTTAGTGTTAGAAATCGAAAAAAGCCGACTCTTTTTAAGAAATTTCCCCATTAAAGGGATGGGATTTCGTGGGCGTATATTTGGCGAGATCCTCTATAGCGGAATCACTTATGATCCGGTCAATCGAGCGGTTCTTTGGAAAAACAAACCGATTGAGGGAGAAAAGAGCTATACCGTTACTACGGTGGACCATTTGATGTTTGTTCCTTTTTTCCCAACGATTGAAATTGTCGGACAGGTCGAGTTTTTGTTCCCTGAATTTATCCGTACAGTAGTGGGAGACTACCTAAATGCTCACTACCCAACCAATGAAAAAGAAGGTATAATAGAGGAATAGGTGGTGAAAGCATGTCGACGAAACAAAATAAACAACATACTAGTGACAAAAAAGAGAGTCAAAAAACGGCCGATCAATCAAACGAACAAACAGTGACTGAAGAAGTGACGGCGGTTTTAGAAGAAATAATCGAAGAAACGAAACCTGAGAAAATCAAAGGAGAAATCGTCACATTGACAGATGAAACGAATCTTTTGATCGGTGATCGACCTTATCGCATCGTCATGGATTATCGAGAGGGTTTCAATGCTGAGAAGCTTGGTGAAAGATATAGCGAAGTGCTTTCCAGATACGACTACATCGTAGGAGACTGGGGCTATGAACAGCTACGTTTGAAAGGCTTTTTTGATGCCACGAATCGACGTGCTCACCCAGATCAGCGAATCGATGCATTAGAAGATTATTTATACGAATATTGTAATTTTGGTTGTGCGTATTTTGTCATTGAACGAGTTGGCGGGAAAAAAGAAAAAAATACCCAACGACGTAAAAAGAAAAAAAATCAAAATCGCAACAATCAAGCGCACATCGATGAGAAAAAAGCACCAGTTGAATCGATGCGTAAACAACCTGTAATCAAAAATCGTAAACCAGCAAGCAATAAAACAACAACAAAAACAACTGAAAAAGCGGCAGAACGTCCAACAAAATCAACTTCTAAGAAAAATTTTACTATTAGACAAAGGGAAGAATGATCCTATGAATTATAAAGGCTATTTGATCGATTTAGACGGAACGATTTATCGAGGAACAGAACCGATCCCCGCAGGTAAACGCTTTGTCGAGCAGTTACAAGAAAAGGGGCTTCCCTTTTTATTCGTAACCAATAATACAACGAAAACACCTGAAACAGTGGCACATCGTTTAGCAACAGAGTTTGATATCCATGTGTCACCAGAAACAATCTATACTGCTTCTTTAGCGACGATCGATTTCATGAAATCAGACGCGAAAGGCAATAAAGTGTTCGTAATCGGCGAAGCTGGCTTAACGGATTTGATCTTGGATGCGGGCTTTGTTTGGGAAGAAGAGCAGCCAGACTATGTCGTAGTAGGGTTAGACAATCACTTGACCTACGAAAAAGTAGTGACAGCAACGTTAGCGATCCAAAAAGGAGCAACGTTTATCGGTACGAATCCTGATAAGAACATTCCAACAGAAAGAGGATTGTTACCTGGGGCAGGTTCCGTTGTGTCCTTTGTAGAAACAGCGACACAAAAGACGCCTATCTATATCGGAAAACCAGAAGCAATCATCATGGATAAAGCGGTGGAGATTTTAGGGTTGAACAAAGAAGAAGTCATCATGGTAGGAGATAATTATGAAACAGATATCCAAGCGGGGATTCGTAATGGAATCGATACACTCCTTGTACTATCAGGTTTTACTAAAGAAGAAGACTTGTCACATCTGCCAACTCCTGCGACTTTCGTCATGCAATCTCTAGATGAATGGAGTTTCTAAACGAATGAAAAACAAACGATGGCAATGGGTGGAATATGCAGGGTTTGTTAGTTTGTTCCTGACATTGATCACTTTAGCAATTACACTAACGATCAATTTTCGGCCACTTTATGTGTTTGATATCGGACATCTGAATATTTTAGAATACACCTCGTTGGATCAGGCCACATTACTCAAAAATTATGATCAGTTGATGATGTATTTAAATAATCCTTTTGAACAAGTCTTGGCACTTCCAGACTTTCCCATGTCAGCGAGTGGCTTACATCATTTTTATGAAGTAAAGTTATTATTCATGGTCAATTATGCGGTATTACTGCTTACGTTGATTCCTAGCGGCTTGTTTCTTCGTCAACTGAAGAAAGATCAACGCTTGTGGCGATTGATTCGTCCGTTTCAAATCGGCATGATCGTACCATTTGTTTTTGGTTTTTTCATGCTGATCGGCTTTGATCGTTTTTTCATTGTGTTTCACGAAACATTTTTCAACAATGATGATTGGTTGTTCGATCCTCGGACAGACCCCATTATCAATGTCTTACCTGAGCAATACTTCATGCATTGCTTCATTTTGTTTTTCGTGCTGATTGAATTACTATTCGCTTTGATGGTATTCATGGGCAAAAGAGAACTGAAAAAAGGCAAGAGTTAAGAAAGTGTGATAAGCACACAGGATTTGATATAGAAAAAGCATCCATAAAAATCGCAGAAGGATTTTATGGATGCTTTTTTTGTTTATTGAGTCAAACGACTCCGTTTTTCAGGTTCTTGGTGGGCCAAACGGCTTGCAGCAGACGCGGCAATCGCTCCTACGATGTCATCTAAAAATGTATGAACGTTTTTGCCGTCGTGACTATTTAGCTGTTTTAAGATCCCTGGTTTTACTTTGTCGATGTAACCGTAATTGGTAAAACCGATTGTTCCATAGACGTTGACGATCGATAAGGCTAAAATCTCATCGATCCCGTATAACCCTTCATCATCTTCAATGATATGTTGTAGCGGGGCCATCAATTGCTTTTGTTCTGCCAATATATCTAATTGAATACCTGTAATGATCGCATTATGGACTTCGCGTTTTGTTAAAACTGCGTTAATACTTTCCGCACAATCCTCTAAGCTCAAATCTGAGATATAATCTTTTTGCAAAAACATCACTAATTCAGCGATATCTTCGATCGTGACTCCACGTTGTTTTAGGAGATCTCTGGCTTTTTCTTCTAACGTTTCTGTTTTTATGACCATTTTTTGATTCCTCCGTATCTTCTTTCTATCTATATATAATGGTAACGTAGTACGTATAAAAAGCAAGAATCAATTTTTCTATCAAAATAGGCAAGTTAATTTGTTCCAAATGTTTTATCATAAAGACTAGTGCTATGACCAGGTTGTGTACGTTCCTTGGGATTGATAAAGTGCAACGCATTATTGACAGCAGTCGGTGCTTCCCCAAATCCTGTGGCAATCAATTTGACTTTTCCTTCATAGCTGCAAATATCTCCAGCAGCATAAACACCAGGAATAGAAGTGGACATATCAGAATGGACAGTGATCGCATTTCTTGAACTTTCAAGTCCCCAAGAAGATAAATGCTCTAAATTGGAAGTGAATCCATAGTTGACGATCAATGAATCGATCATAAGGTCAATGGTTTCATCGGTTCTGGCTTTTTTAAGGCGAATATCTGTCAATTCACCATTTGAACCGGATAATTCCTCAATCAAATAGGGCGTTAATACATTGACGGATGATTGATTCAATTGGTTGACGCTATGTTCATGGGCTCTAAAAGCTTCTCTTCGATGAATCAAATACACTTCACTCGCAATCGGTTCAAGCATCAATGCCCAGTCGATCGCTGAATCACCGCCGCCGGCAATGGCAACTTTCTTCCCTGCATATTTCATCAAGTCGTTCACAAAATAATCTAATCCGTGGTTTTCATAAATATCCGCATTTTCTAAATTCAGCTTTCTCGGTTGGAATGAGCCACTTCCTAGTGTCAGGATCACTGCTTTTGAATAGTGGATTCCTTTTGTAGTTGTGATCTCGATGATATCATCTTCTCTGGAAAGTGAAATCACTTCTTCATTTAAATGAAATGTATGATTAAAAGTGGTCAATTGTTTTTTTAGATTATTGACAAGATCAACCGCTTTGATTGCTGGATAACCAGGAATGTCATAAATATATTTTTCAGGGTATAAGGTAGTTAATTGTCCGCCAAGTTGCGGCAAACTATCAATAATATTGGTTTTCGCTTGACGCATGCCAGCATAAAAAGCTGCGAACATGCCAACAGGTCCTGCACCAATAATCGTAATATCGTAAATTTCCATTTTTGAAATTCCTCCTTGGTGACACTATAACAGAATTTAATTGAGAATTCTTCTCAAATAGCCTGATTATGGTACAAGAATTCCTTGAAAAATATGCGTAGTTATCTGAACTGTAGCTTATTTACTTTCAATATTAACTAAATAGAGTTATTTTACTAGTACTAAATGTTTAAATCTAAGAGGTAGAATTTTATGATAAAAAGAATAACCAGCTATGCAAGGAAAGATGGAATATTAACCCTGTCTTTTCTATTAGCAATCGGGACGATGTTTCTCATTCCGCCGTCCCTCAACTATCTTTCCTATATTGATTTTCACACATTGATCCTTCTTTTTTGTTTGATGTTGATCGTCGAAGGAATCCGCCAACAACAATTTTTTGACTTTCTAGGCAATTATTTGATCAAAAAGACAAAAACTACAAGAGGCATCCTCTTGATTTTAGTCTTTCTCCCATTTATCAGCAGTATGTTGATCACGAATGATGTGGCACTGATCATTTTTGTCCCATTTGGTCTATTGATAGCAGAAATGGTTGGACTGGTTGCGATGCTGCCGGTCATCGTTACGTTGATGACGATCGCCGGTAATTTAGGCAGTATGTTCACGCCAATCGGTAATCCACAAAATCTATATTTATTTGCACAATCTCATCTGCAATTAGTCGGATTTTTACAGTTGATGTTACCCTATACATTGGCTGCAGCTTTCTTGTTGGTTGTATTGATCTTAGTAAGAGTCAAAAAAAGGACAATTGATTTGGCGGATACGGAAGAGATAATTGTAAAAAGGTCGCAACTCATTTTTTATTTTGCTCTATTTTTCACCTGTCTTCTGGCAGTCAGTGGGGTGATCCCGCATTATGTCGTATTGCTCTTAGTCAGTGCATGTGTTCTTGTCAATGATCGCAGACTGTTCAAACAAATCGATTATTCCTTATTGTTTACGTTTATTTTCTTCTTTATCTTTATTGGGAATATCAAACAAGTCGAGATGATCCAAGTTTTGTTTGAAAAAAGTATTGCGCATCATGAAGTCAGTGCAAGCATTTTTGCAAGTCAATTAATCAGTAATGTTCCTGCGGCAATCCTATTATCAAGCTATACGGAAAATATCAAGGCGTTGATCATTGGTACGAACTTAGGAGGTTTAGGAACCTTGATTTCTTCGATGGCAAGTCTGATCTCCTATAAAATAATCATCAAGCAATACCCACAATGGCGAAGTAAATATATATTGATCTTCACGTTCTACAACAGTATTTTTTTGATTTTCTTGTGGCTCATCTTTACCGTATATCAATAGAATATGTTATGATTACACATGAAGACAGAATATTTAGGAGGAAGAAAATATGGCATTTCCACAACTTGATCTAGCAAATGAAAAGGGGCCTAAAGCCCTTATAAAAACGAATCGTGGGGATATTACAGTAAAACTATTTCCCGAGTTGGCACCTAAAACAGTCCAAAACTTTGTTGAATTGGCAAAAAAAGGGTATTATGACGGCGTGATCTTCCATCGCGTGATTCCTGATTTTATGATTCAAGGAGGCGACCCGACCGGTACAGGCATGGGCGGCGAAAGCATTTACGGTGAAAGCTTTGAAGATGAGTTCAGTCGTGAATTGTTCAATCTACGCGGCGCATTGTCAATGGCTAACTCTGGTCCAAATACAAATGGAAGCCAATTCTTTATTGTTAATAATACGAACGTGCCGGAAAATATGCTTAGTCAATTAGAAGGCGCAGGATTCCCGAACGAAATCATTGAAGCGTACAAAAATGGTGGGACTCCATGGCTTGATTTCCGTCATACAGTCTTTGGACATGTACTTGAAGGAATGGATACGGTTGATGACATCGCAAATGCACAACGTGGACCACAAGATCGTCCAGTACATGATGTAGTGATCGAAACGATCGAGATTTCTGAATAGAATCAATTTTTTAAGAGCGGATAACGAATGAAAGAAGCACCGACCGCCTGAAGCTTTTCCAGCTTTTGGTGTTCGGTGCTTCTTTTTTAACTTAGAGAATAACAGATGACAACAGGTGTGAGATTCTTGCGTTCAATGAATAGGTTCATCTTTTTCAGTCAATAAATGAACGTTTGATACGTAAAAGTCCTTCTCTCAACACTGATTTCGGACAAGCGACATTCAAGCGCATATGACTATGGCCGCTTGGCCCAAAACTGATTCCAGGGTTTAAGACAACTTTGCCTTTTTTGATGAGTTGTTTTTCAAGGAGACGATCATCCTGTGTATACGCAGAAAAATCAAGCCACATCAGATACGTTCCTTCTGGTTTCATCACTTCGACATCAGGCAGGTGTTCTGCAAAAAAAGTGATAACCTCCTCGACATTTTCTTCTAAATATACGAGTAACTCTTTCAACCATTCCTCTCCAGTTTCGTAAGCAGCCTGAGTACCTAATAAGCCGAAAGTATTGATTCCTTGATGTTGATTCTTTTCTAGTTGATTTATAAACCGATTTTTTAAATCAGGATCTTTAATAAAGACCATTGAATTTTTTATTGCGGCTAGATTAAACGTCTTAGTTGCAGAAGTAAAGGTGATCAACAATCTGGAAAGCGTAGGATCGATCGTTTGCATCGACGTGAATTCATGTCCGGAAAAGACAATATCTTGATGGATCTCATCACTAAATAAGAAGACGCCGTACTTTAAGCATAGATCACTTAATTGTTTGAGTTCCTTTTTAGTCCAAACACGGCCTCCTGGGTTATGTGGATTACATAAAATAATTGCTTTTATTTTTTTTGAAATGATTTTTTCTTCCATGTCTTGAAAATCCATCTCAAAATGTCCAGCTCTTTTATTCAAAGAACTTCGGATCAGCTGACGCTCGTTTTTTTCGACGATTGCGCCAAAAGGTGGATAAACCGGATCGTGGATCAAAACCGCATCACCTGGGGCTGTGAATGCTTGGAGCGCCATTGAAAGACTAACCAAGACACCGCTGGTAAAAAGAATGTCGTTTTTTGTCAGTGTCACATGGTGGTGCTTCTGCTCCCAATCGACCACAGAGCGGTAAAGACCGTCCGGTACGATCGAATAACCGAAAATCCCTTTTTGTAGATAATTTTCAAAGGAGTCAATGACTCCTTGGGGTGCAAGAAAATCCATGTCCGCTACCCATAACGGTAAAAGGTCATCCATATGGTATGTTTGCGAAATGGCATCCCATTTCACGCTATCTGTATTTTTTCTTGAAATGAACTCGTCAAAGTGATCCATCTATAAAACCTCCTATTTCATGTGCAAGAACAGAACTTCTTTTTTTTGAATATTTACAGTATAATGATAAATGCGAAGAGAGGGAAGTATATGACTTATAAAATAGGCGAAATAATCAAAGGGAAAATTACTGGAATACAACCATATGGCGCATTTGTTTCACTCGATGAAGAAACGCAGGGGTTGATCCACGTATCAGAAGTGCAATCTGGTTATACAAAAAGTATTCATACATTATTGAAAGTGGGACAACCGGTGACTGTGCAAATCATTGATATTGATGAGTATTCGAAAAAAATCAGTCTGTCGTTACGTACCCTAGAAAAGAAAGTACCTTCGATCCCATATCGGAGAAAACGTTACTTTACGAATAAAAATAAAAAAATAGGTTTTGCGACGATTGAAAAGCAGTTACCCATATGGATCAAAGAAGCCTTAGTCGAACTTGATCAAAAAGAATCTAGGAAATAAAAAGTGTATTTTTTCTGAAAATATGCTAAAATTCTCTTGTAAGCCATAAACAAGTTGATCGAGGTGGAAATTTTGGCAAACAAAAGAGTCGCTGGTACAATTATGTTGCATTTGGAGGATGGATCTAAAAAATTTTTAGTTCATTCAATAGAGAATAAATTAGAGTTCGCATTCGCAGACCACTCAAATGATAAGACTGGTTTGGCAAATATACTTAGTTTTTTGAAAGAAATCGTTCATATTGACGTGAGTAAAATAAACTTGATGGAGTTGACGAATACTCATATCAATCAAGAAAATGTTCCGCTGTTCGTTTTTGAAACAGAACAGAAAAATCAACAAGAACAGTTAGGCGAAGGTTATCATTGGGAAGATCCAGGACAAATGCGTACGGTACTAGGGATTTATGAAGTAGATGGCGTACCGATCTTTTAACCAAAAGACGAGTAATAGGTGATCATTTTTGATAACAAGCATGACTTTCAGAGAAGTTTGAATTTCTTTCAAACTTCTTTTTTTGTCACTTTTTTTAATAAGTAATGGTTGAATGTTCAGGATTTAGTGGGTTTTCATCTGAATATGAGAAGAAAATAGTGGAATAAGAAGATAACCCGAACAATCTAAAAATATTTGAAAACCTTCTCTTTTTATAAGGCGAAAATAACTATTGACGACTGATAGGTGGCATGGTAAATTAGACAACGTTGATTCGGAAATATGTTCTTTTGAAAATGTTCAGAAAAACATCAAAAAACTATTGACCATCGGGAGAACCCGTGTTAATATAACTGAGTTGACTTGTTAGTCGATTTTTTAGAAGTTGATACAAAAGAGTTTTTAGCTTATAAAGGTATTGACAAATAACAAACGACAAGTTATGATAAGTGAGTTGCTAAAACGACCTCGTGAAAAACGAGTTCAAAAAACTTTTAAAAAATAGTTGACAATCATCCGAGAGTTTGCTAAGATATAAAAGTTGCTACGGCAATCACAAACGATGAATTGAAGCAGTTGTGTTTCATTTATCACGTAGACCTTTGAAAACTGAACAAAGTAAGACAAACCAAATGTGTAGGGCGTCTTGATTCAATTCAAGACAACAAACATTTTTAACAAGCAAGCAATATGCTAGCAAACAAATTGAGCTTAACAAATGAACTATTATGATGTTCGAAAGTAAATTTCGAACTACAGTTCCACATCAGCTATCGCTGTGAGGAACTAGCATATTATGAGAGTTTGATCCTGGCTCAGGACGAACGCTGGCGGCGTGCCTAATACATGCAAGTCGAACGCTTCTTTTTCCACCGGAGCTTGCTCCACCGGAAAAAGAGGAGTGGCGAACGGGTGAGTAACACGTGGGTAACCTGCCCATCAGAAGGGGATAACACTTGGAAACAGGTGCTAATACCGTATAACAATCGAAACCGCATGGTTTCGGTTTGAAAGGCGCTTTACGGTGCCGCTGATGGATGGACCCGCGTTGCATTAGCTAGTTGGTGAGGTAACGGCTCACCAAGGCCACGATGCATAGCCGACCTGAGAGGGTGATCGGCCACATTGGGACTGAGACACGGCCCAAACTCCTACGGGAGGCAGCAGTAGGGAATCTTCGGCAATGGACGAAAGTCTGACCGAGCAACGCCGCGTGAGTGAAGAAGGTTTTCGGATCGTAAAACTCTGTTGTTAGAGAAGAACAAGGGTGAGAGTAACTGTTCACCCCTTGACGGTATCTAACCAGAAAGCCACGGCTAACTACGTGCCAGCAGCCGCGGTAATACGTAGGTGGCAAGCGTTGTCCGGATTTATTGGGCGTAAAGCGAGCGCAGGCGGTTTCTTAAGTCTGATGTGAAAGCCCCCGGCTCAACCGGGGAGGGTCATTGGAAACTGGGAGACTTGAGTGCAGAAGAGGAGAGTGGAATTCCATGTGTAGCGGTGAAATGCGTAGATATATGGAGGAACACCAGTGGCGAAGGCGGCTCTCTGGTCTGTAACTGACGCTGAGGCTCGAAAGCGTGGGGAGCAAACAGGATTAGATACCCTGGTAGTCCACGCCGTAAACGATGAGTGCTAAGTGTTGGAGGGTTTCCGCCCTTCAGTGCTGCAGCTAACGCATTAAGCACTCCGCCTGGGGAGTACGACCGCAAGGTTGAAACTCAAAGGAATTGACGGGGGCCCGCACAAGCGGTGGAGCATGTGGTTTAATTCGAAGCAACGCGAAGAACCTTACCAGGTCTTGACATCCTTTGACCACTCTAGAGATAGAGCTTCCCCTTCGGGGGCAAAGTGACAGGTGGTGCATGGTTGTCGTCAGCTCGTGTCGTGAGATGTTGGGTTAAGTCCCGCAACGAGCGCAACCCTTATTGTTAGTTGCCATCATTTAGTTGGGCACTCTAGCAAGAC
>NZ_JBIPAJ010000001.1:825000-1107500 GCF_050498525.1 Enterococcus sp. DIV2371
TTGCGTCAATTAGTGGCAGAAGGAAAAACAAGTGAAGAGATCCAAGTAGAAAAAGAAAAAATGCTAGCTGGCATCTATCAGTTTCTAACGATCTCATTGGGAACACCGCCAACTGAATTTGATTTTGAGTATCGTGATGAAGAAAAAAATTATCATATCGATCAACAATTGACGCCTCAAATGTTTTACGACAAATATATTGGTGTAAATTTGGATGATTATGTAAGTATCATCAATGCACCTACAGCGGACAAACCTTATGATCGTTCTTATACGGTTGAAATGCTAGGGAATGTCGTTGGGGGCAAAGAAGTCAAATATCTAAATGTCGACATGACGACTTTCAAAAACTTGGCGATTGCTCAACTGGAACAAGGAGAGTCTGTGTGGTTTGGTTGTGATGTTGGTCAATCTTCTACAAGAGATAGTGGGATCATGGCAACAGATGTTTATGAGATGGATGAATTATTCGATTTAGATTTTTCTATGACAAAAGCGGAGCGTTTAGATCATGGAGAAAGCTTGATGACTCACGCGATGGTCTTGACTGGTGTGGATTTGGTTGATGGAAAATCGACGAAATGGAAAGTGGAAAACAGCTGGGGAGAAAAAGTCGGAGATAAAGGATTCTTTGTGATGAGCGACGAGTGGATGGATGAATACACGTATCAAATCGTTGTCCGCAAAGACTTATTGACGGAAGAACAACTAGCAGCTTTCAATGCTGAGCCAACTTTATTAGCACCATGGGATCCAATGGGTGCATTAGCTTAATTACGAAATCAGTAAAAACAGATACAGAAGCCTCGGTGGTTTACTGTGTCTGTTTTTATTTGTTTTCTTGATTTCAGGTTTTTATAAATACCTGTGTTATACTTTTAACTAATAAAGGAGTTGTTGTGGGCGTACTTGATCGATGAATGATCGATCTTGCGAAATAGCAAGGAGGAGCGAAAATGGATATTCAAGAAGTGTTGGCAGAGATTCGTTTAAGTGGGAAAGTTATACCAATTACTGGGGGAGATGTAAATCAAAACTATCGAATTGAAGAACAACAGAAATCTTATTTTTTAAAAATCCATCCTCATGTGACGAAACGCTTTTTTGAAGCAGAAGTGGATGGCTTAAAAGAGTTGGCACCACATGTACGCGTACCTGAAACGTATATGTTAGGGGAAACAAATGAAGGTGCGTATCTATTGATGGAATGGATCGAACCAGGAAAAGGTGATCCACGTGAACTTGCAAAAGATTTAGTGAAGATCCACCGTTCGACTGCACCACAGTTTGGGTTTCGCAAAGATAATTATTTAGGCAGTTTACCACAAATCAATACGTTCGAAGAAGATTGGTGGACGTTCTTTTTTAAAAATCGTTTGGAAGCTCAAATCGATGTGGCTGAGAAAAATAATCGGTGGAATGACACCCGCCAAAAAGAGTATCGGCGGTTGAAAGAAGAAGTATTGAGTCGTGAAGTTCATCAAAAGATCACTCCTAGCCTCTTGCATGGAGATTTATGGAGTGGTAATGTTTTCTATGATAGACAAGGAAGACCAGTGTTTATCGATCCAGCAGTTTCTTATGGGAATCGTGAACAAGATATTGCGATGAGTCAGTTATTCGGCGGATTTCGCCCAGAATTCTTGGAAGCTTATCAAGAAAGCTGGCCATTGGACGAAGGGTGGGAGACTCGCCTGCCACTGTACCAACTCTATTACTTGTTAGCCCATCTCAACATGTTTGGCGAGAGTTATGGCACACAGGTCGATCATATATTAATGAAGAAGTAACTGGAGGTTTTTTCTTTTGACACAAAAATATACAAAAAAACATGAAGTATCTTACTATGAATGTGATATCAATCAAACAATGACGTTTCCGTCGATGTTAGGAGTTGTTATCAAAACTTCGGAAGATCAAAGTGATCATTTAAACCGAGGAACCGATTTTGTTAGCGGATTTGGTTTGACTTGGGTGATCACAAACTATTCAATGAAAATCAATCGCTTGCCTCATGTAGGTGAAAATATCGCTATCACTACACAAGCGATGCAGTACAACAAATTCTTCTGTTATCGTAATTTTTGGATCCATGATGAGGAAGGCAATGAATTAGTTGAGATCGAATCAGTATTTGTCTTGATGGATCTAGTGAATCGTAAGATGAGCAGCGTTAATGAAGAGATCATTGCACCTTTTGAGAGTGAAAAAATCAAGAAAATCAAACGTCAAGAAAAAATTGAGCCAATCGAATCAGGTTTAATGTTACCTTACCGCGTGCGGTTTTACGATATTGATAGTAATCAACACGTGAACAATGCGATGTATTTCAACTGGATCATTGATGTTCTTGGCTATGATTTTCTTACTACGCACACACCTAAACATGTGTTGATCCGTTTTGATAAAGAAGTTGAATATGGCAATGAGATTGAAAGCCATTATGAACAAGTCGCTTCTGGAATAGAGGTAAAAACAAGGCATGAAATCAGAATGCAAGGACAACTGTATTGTGCTGCGAATATCTTGTGGGAGAAAAAAGAGGTAACAAAATAAATCGAGTAGTACAAGTTTATGACAGAAGTGTTTCATCCTTTTCTAATAGGATGAAACGCTGGCTGCTATCATCTTGTACTACTCGATTCGTCTTTTATTGGGTCATAAATTGAATGAGATTTTCTTCTGCTAAGCCACCATTGATGGCGATCAAAAGTTTTAGTCTGGCTTTTTGACTATTGATACTATTACAAAAAATAACCCCCATGTTTGCGAGGTCTTTTCCGCCACCTTCGTAATCGTAGACGGGTTCAGCGATTCCATTGAAACAACGGGATACTAACACGACTGGGATTTTTTGGACCAAAAGTTTCTTTAGCGCAGTCAATGCCTGTGGGGGAAGATTCCCAGCGCCTAATGCTTCAATGACTAAGCCATCAACTTTCGTGTGTGCAAGTGCTTCGAGTAAATCACCTTGCATACCGGCATAGGCTTTGACGATTGGGATCGTTCCTTCGACTGACGCGATACCTAGTCTTTGTACCTCAAGTAATTCTTGCATAAACAAAATGCGATTTTTAGTGATCAAGCCGATTGGTCCTAAGGTAGGGGTACGAAAGGTAGCGACATTTGTCGTATGGGTTTTAGTGACATAACGTGCGGAGTGGATCTCATCGTTCATCACGACCAAAACGCCTTTGTCTTTTGCCTCATCACAGCTGGCTACACGAATGGCACTTTCAAAATTATACAAACCGTCACTACCTAGCTCATTGCTTGAACGCATGGCGCCTGTCAAGACGATCGGTAGTTTGTCGCCAATGGTTGAATCCAGGAAAAAAGCTGTTTCTTCTAATGTGTCCGTCCCATGAGTGATCACGACCCCTTGGATGTCAGAAAGAAGTGCTTGGTTGATTCTTTCTTTGAGTTGTAACATATGTTTAGGCATGATGTGGGGAGAAGGAAGATTAAAAATGTCTTCCATGATCAGATCCACATTCTCAGGGATTTTTACTTCTGCATCTAATAGTGGGTTTGCTACGTCTGGACTGACGCCGCCTGTTAAAGAATTTTCTTTCATGGCGATCGTACCGCCTGTGTGTAAGATAAGAATTTTTTTCATTTTCAGAACTTCCTCACGAATAATTTTGCATAGGGTTTCTTGATTATTGTATACTATATAAAAGAGTTTTGCTACGAATGAATCAATTGAAATCGATCGGCTAGGAATATAAAATGAAGATAATGAATTTTAAACGAATGGAAGTGATTCGCCGTGATCAAAATTGGCTTGACTTCATTTAAAGAACATGACAAATTAACAGGAAAAAAGAATAATACGCTTTACGATTATGCGAGTGTGCTTTCATTCGTCGAATTAGATACAGCATATTATGGGATCCCTAGGAAATCATCGGTGGAGAAGTGGGTGAATGAAGTACCCGCATCTTTTCGCTTCGTGATGAAAGCTTATCAAGGTATTAGCGGTCAAGGGGACTGGCAGAAGTACTATCAATCAGAAGAAGAGATGATCGAGCGTTTTTTAGACGTCATGGCGCCAATGTATGAAGCAGGGAAACTTTTTTGTTTCCTCGTTCAATTCCCCGCTTCGTTCAAGTGTACGAAAGAGAATGTAGCGTATTTAAGAAAACTAAGAAAATGGTTTGCCGGCTATCCGATAGCGATCGAGTTACGTGATTATTCTTGGTATAGTGAACAGTTTCTATCTCGAACAAGACAATTTATGACTAAAGCAATGTCTTCCTTAGCGGTCATTGATGAACCACAACTATTAAATACGACGATTCCTTTTGATCCTTATGTTACAAATCCGGATTTTACGCTTTTTCGTTTTCATGGAAGAAATGAGCAAGGTTGGCAAGCGAATGATCAGGATTGGCGAAAAAAAAGAACGTTGTATCGATATTCTGAAGAAGAGTTGCAAGAACTAGCAGCGGCAATCAAAAAAGTAGAAGGATCAACAAAACAGATCGGTGTGATTTTTAATAATAACTCTGGTGGAGATGCGGCCGAAAATGCCTTGGCGTTACAAAAAATCTTAGGAATCGAACCAGAGGAGCTTAATCCAAAACAAATCGATTTGTTTTGAATAATTGGTTTCTAGCCAATTTTTGTCAATATATGTAAAATATGAACGATGTTTATCAATCAGAAATGATAGTATTGGACCATAAATTTAATCAACGAATAATCGAAAGAGGTGATGGAACTACATGATCAAAGCAGTTTTTTTTGATATCGATGGCACATTAGTCAATAATCAAGCCAAAGCGTTGACTTCAACTAAAGATGCGATTGGACAATTACAAAAAAAAGGCATATTGTGTGGTGTCGCCACTGGACGTAGCCCCGTTAAAATCAAAGAAGTGATCGATGAACTTGAACTAGATATGTTTGTTGTCTACAATGGGCAATTAGTCTTTGATCGTGATCACACGATCGTCGACCAGCCATTTGACAAAAAAGTATTGAACGATATCGTCCACTTTTCGGATGCGTATCATCGACAAATCATTTTTGGTGGACGGGAACAACTGGATGGTTCAACGACGATGATGTTAGGGCAATCGATCGTCATCAAAAAAATAGTGAATCATTTGCCTAAAAAATTTCCGGTACGTCTATTGAAAAAAATCTTACAAGTCTTCAGTCCACATCGGCAACGAAAACGGTATGAAACATTAGCGATATTGAACGAGCCGATCTATCAATGTATTTTATTGAGCCAAACGTCTGAACAAGAAAAACTTGTCCAACGATTTCCAGAATGCTCGTTCCAACGCTCAAATCCTTATACGGTCGATATTATTCCAAAAGGCGGTTCTAAATTGTTAGGAATCAAACAGTTTGCGGAAAATAAAGGTATCGCATTGACCGATATCATGGCATTCGGCGACCATTACAATGATGTTGAGATGCTAAAAGGTGTGGGGATCGGTGTTGCAATGGGGAATGCCCCAACTGCTGTGAAGCAAGAAGCTGATTTTGTTACGGCGACAAATGAAGATGATGGTATTTATAAAGGATTGAAGCATTTTGGTGTAGTACACTGAACGAGTGTCTGTTAGGAGGAAGAATTTTAGTATGGAACCAGAAACACCTTATCAAAAAGTGGAACGATTTCATCGGACGTTTGATCCGAGAATCCCAGATCGACCAACTGCTTTTACTAAAAAACATGCGGATGATCGAGCAGGTTTCAAAATCGAAGAGTTAGTTGAATTTGTGGCAGCAGCGAGTGGTGGCGATGCAGAAAAATTGCATGATTCCGTCCAATATTTGCATCAAGCACTCGATCAAGCAGAGAAAAAAATGCTTACAAAAAAGGCTTGGGGAGAAGAAAGTTTAGTCGAGCAAGTGGATGCGTTGACAGATTTACTTTATTTTACCTATGGCTCTTTTTCGTTACTTGGCGTTGATCCTACCAAGATTTTTGACATCGTCCATCAAGCGAATATGGGAAAACTGTTTCCAGATGGCAAACCCCATTATGATCCAATCACGAACAAAGTAATGAAACCGGACAATTGGCAGAGAGATTATGCGCCAGAAGACAGGATTGCAAAAGAAATCCAAAAGCAAATAAGTAGAGCGGATCAGCTAAAATCTTTCGCAGAAAAACTGTCAGCAAGCGATTAGTTGCTAAAAATATAGATTATCCACGTGCAAAAAAGATTTTTTACGTAGGTAGTGTATGAGTGAACAGAGTGTGTTATAATATAAAATAGATGTCTTTTTGCACGAAAGACGTATTAACAATGTTATGCAAAATCAGATTCGTCTGATCATAAACAAATATAGACAGTAGATGCATATTGAAAACGGAGGAACCTTAAATGGGAAATAATGTTATCATCGGGATCGTCATTGCAATCATTATAGTCGCCATTCTGGCTTTTTTGGTTAGTTACGTAATGAAGAAAAAAAACCAAGATCGATTGGACGTCTTAGAAAAACGCAAGGAAGAATTATTCGACTTGCCTGTGATTGAAGAAGTTGACGATGTCAAAAAAATGCATCTAGTGGGGCAAAGCCAAAATACCTTTCGTGAATGGAGTCAAAAATGGAATGACATTTCTACCTCATCCTTTGCCGAGTTAGAAAGTCAAATCTTTGAAGTCGAAAATCTCAATGAGAGCTTTAGATTCTTAAAAGGGAAAAAAGCAGTCGAAGAAGCCGAAGCAACAATGAACCAAATGGAAAAAGAAGTTGCTGAGATTCGCGATGGTCTGAAAGAGTTGCGTGAAACAGAAGAACGTAATTCCTTGGCTGTTCAACAAGCTTTAGACGTTTATGAGGAATTAAAAGCAACGATTCGTGAGGAAGAACAACAATACGGACCAGCTTTACCTGAGTTACAAAAACAAGTGAAAACCATTGAAAATGAGTTCACACAATTTGTTACTCTAAATACTTCTGGTGATCCAGTTGAAGCGCGTGAAGTGCTAGATAAAGCAGAAAAACACACGTATGAAGTAGATGCTTTAATGAAAAAAATTCCTCCATTATTCGAAGATTTGAATACGACTTTCCCAGCGCAAGTTGAGGAGATCCAAGAGACGTATGACCGCTTGATCAAAGAGGAGTATGTTTTTCCAGAAGAAAACCTAGTTGGCGATATCGAAACGATCAATCGTCGAATCGAACGTTCGTTGATCAATATTGAGAAAACGGAAGTTGAAACTGTAGAATTTGAAAATCGTGAAACGGCCAATCTGATCGATGCACTATATGATATATTAGAGCGTGAGATGGAAGCACAGGCTTTTGTCGCTAAAAACCAAGCAACGATCGAACAGTATATCAAACATGCGACGAAAAACAATCGTCAATTGTTGATCGAATTAGATCATACCGCTCAAAGTTATACATTGAACCATAATGAGATCGGGCGTGTCCGTGGTTTCCAAACAGAAGTGGAAGAGATCGAACGTCAAAACGAGCAGATCAAACCACAGCTGCAACAACACGAAGTTCCTTACTCAGAAGTGAGAACGTTCTACAAAAAAGTTTTCAAAGTGTTAGAAGATATTGAAAACCAACAGGTTGAAATCAGCGATTCTTTACACGAACTAAGAAAAGGTGAAAAAGAAGCGCAAGAAAAAATCGATACATTCGAATTTAAATTGCGTAGTCTTAAACGGTTTGTTGAAAAACAACGATTACCAGGTTTGCCAAATGATTATCTAGAGTTTTTCTTTGTGGCAACAGAACGCATTGAAGAATTGAGTACTGTGTTGAATAAAATCAGAGTCAACATGGATGAAGTCGAACGTCTTGTCGCATTATGCGAAGAAGACTTAGAGTTACTAGATAAGAAAACTCACGATCTAGTGGATGCAGCAGCATTGACCGAACAAATGTTGCAATATGCGAACCGTTATCGCCACACACACGAAGAAGTGAAAGAAGCGATTGAAAAGAGTTATTACTTATTCAATAAAGAATATCACTATCAAGAAGCTTTGGATGAGATCGGCACAGCATTAGAGCGCACAGAACCAGGTGCATTCAAACGAATTGAAGATTTTTACTTCAATCATCCTGATTTAGTATGATCGCGTGATCAAAAAAGACAACACAGGCAATTGCCAAGTGTTGTCTTTTTTTCAGGAACTGAGCCATCATGACCGATCAGTGAGGAGTGTTCAATTGTTTTTATCTTGTCTCAAACAAACGCCTCTTGAAAGCGTAATGGACAACCGTTATAATAGAAAAGAATTTCAAAAAAGAAGGGTTTTATATGATATATTTCGATAATAGTGCGACAACACCGATCTATCCTCAAAGCTTGGATGCGTATGTCAAAACAAGTCAGCGGATCATCGGCAATCCATCAAGTCTACACGATTTAGGGAATCAGGCAAATCGCTTGTTACAGCAAGCAAGAAAACAAATCGCTGAATTAGTTTCTGCCTCTCCTGAAGAAATTTATTTTACATCAGGAGGAACAGAAGGAAACAACTGGGTACTGAAAGGAACGATGCTGGAAAAACTTGGCTATGGCAACCATATGATCATTTCAGGCGTTGAACATCCAGCAGTCAGTGAAACAGCTGAACAATTAACGAAGCTCGGTATCGAAGTGAGTATTGCGCCTGTCGATAAAAGAGGGATCGTACGCATAGATGAGCTGAAAAAATTAGTACGTAAAGAAACGATTTTGGTTTCAGTTATGGCGGTCAATAATGAAGTCGGTGCGATCCAGCCAATCAAAGAAATCAGTACCTTTTTGAATGATCATCCTAAGATTCATTTTCATGTGGATGCAGTACAGGCAATCGGTAAAGTACCTTTGGCGGAGTGGTTGACTGAACGAGTGGATTTTGCCACTTTTTCTGCACATAAATTCCATGGGCCTCGTGGTGTTGGCTTTATTTATTGGAAAAAAGGTCGTCGTTTATCGCCGCTATTGACCGGTGGTGGGCAAGAAAAGAATCAACGTAGCGGAACAGAAAATGTGCCAGGAATCGTCGCGATGGCTAAAGCTTTACGATTAGCATTAGATATCAAAGCACAAAAACCAAACCAAACAGCGTATCTTAAACAAGCATTGATTGAAGCTTTACATACGTATGATAAAGTAACGATTTTTTCTGAGGGTGACGATTATGCACCACACATTTTGTGTTTCTCACTAAAAGGAATCCGCGGTGAAGTACTGGTCCATGCACTGGAAGAAAAACAAATATTTGTTTCTACGACTAGCGCTTGTTCTTCTCGCAAGCACATGGCAAGTAGCACACTACATGCGATGCAAGTTCCCAATGATCTAGCTACTTCCGCTATTCGTGTCAGCTTGGACGAAAGTAATACGATGGCAGAAGTTGAGCAATTCATGATTATTTTCAAGCAGTTGTATAAGAAATTTTCAGTCATCAATTAAGAATCAGAGGAGTGTTTTTTTGAAGTACAGTGAAATTATGGTTCGCTATGGTGAACTTTCAACAAAAGGAAAAAATCGTAGAAGTTTTATTATGCAGTTGGCACAAAATGTCAGACAAGCATTGAGCGATTTTCCTGAAATCAAGATTCATGCAGAGCGCGATCGTATGCATCTCCTTTTAAATGGAGTAGACGGTCAGCTAGTCATCCCTAAGTTAGCAAAAATCTTCGGGATCCAAAACTTTTCACCGAGCGTGCAAGTGGAAAAAGACGTACAAAGTTTAAAACAAGCAGTTCAGGAGATCATGCAAGAAATCTATACAGGAAAAGAAACATTTAAGATCATTGCAAAGCGTAGTGATCATAGTTTTGAATTGAATAGTAATGAACTGAATCAAGCCCTAGGAGATGCAGTCATCGATGTTTTTCCTGATATCCAAGTACAAATGAGAAAGCCAGATATTGCCTTACGTGTGGAGATACGCCGAGATGGTGCTTATCTTTCCTATGAAACGATCAAAGGTGCCGGTGGTCTGCCGGTTGGTACAAGCGGTAAAGGCATGTTGATGCTTTCAGGAGGGATCGACTCACCTGTTGCCGGTTATTATGCTATGAAACGTGGGGTTGAGATCGAAGCGGTCCATTTTGCTAGTCCGCCTTATACAAGTGAACAAGCGTTGCAAAAAGCCAAAGATCTAACAGTCAAACTAACGCCTTATGTAGGAAAAATCGAGTTCATCGAAGTACCATTTACAGAAGTGCAAGAAGAAATCAAACGAGTGGTACCACAAGGTTACTGGATGACGATCACTCGTCGTATGATGCTTCGCTTAACAGACGAGATCCGCCGTATTCGTCATGGCTTGGTGATTTTAAATGGGGAATCTTTAGGACAGGTGGCTTCGCAAACACTTCAAAGTATGGTAGCTATCAATGAGGTTACGAATACACCGATCATTCGCCCTGTAGCGACGATGGATAAACTAGAGATCATCGAAGTAGCGGAACAAATCGATACGTTTGATTTGTCCATCCAACCATTTGAAGATTGCTGTACGATTTTTGCTCCACCGCAACCCAAGACACGTCCGCGACTTGAAAAAGTCCATCAATATGAAGAACGATTGGATATCGATGGCATGATCGAACGTGCATTGGCAGGATTGAAGATCGAAACGATCCACACGGAAACAACGAAGCAACAAGCAGAAGAGTTTTCTGACTTACTCTAAACGCTGGTAGCAGGCAAAAAAGTCCAACTTCAAGAAATAAGTAAGAAAATCAAAAAATAACTTTTTATATTTTTGATTTTCTTGCTTATTTTATTTGTTTTTAAAAGGAGTTGAGCGTCCGCCTATTGCGAGGTTCCTCGTTCCATGCTAAACTGAGATTATGTGAAATGATTAACAAGGAGAAGCGATATGCGAGAAAAATCAGAAACGTTACCCAAAGCAACAGCCAAACGGTTGCCTTTATATTTACGCTATTTGAATATGTTGAATGATTCTGGTGTTCAACGGATCAAATCAAATGAATTCAGTGAAATCACGCAAGTACCTTCCGCAACGATCCGCAGAGATTTTTCTCATTTAGGGGAATTGGGACGAAGCGGTTATGGGTACGATGTTCCCTATTTGATTGAAGTGTTTGATCGGATCTTGAATACAGAAGAAGAAAAAAGAATCGCCTTAGTTGGTTTTGGTAATTTAGGAAAAGCATTAAAGCATAATAATTTCAGAAGAAATGCGAATTTGAATATTGTTTGTGTCTTTGATAATGATCCAGCCATTGCAGGGAAAGAAATCGAAGGCGTGATGGTATACCCTATGGATCGTTTTAGTGAAATCGTTGAAAAAGAAGGCATCAAAGTGGCGATATCAACTGTGCCGAGTAAGTATTCACAATCAGCCATCGATGAGATCGTCAAAGGTGGAATCACTGCGATCTTGAATTTTGCGCCTGATCGTGTCAGTGTCCCGCCACATGTCCATATGCAATACATCGATTTGACTACTGAATTACAGACATTGATTTATTTTGATGAGAATTATTCACAAGTCTTTTCTTCTAAATAACAGCACAGAGAGCGAACAATGAACGTTCCAAGGGTTTGTTTTTCAGCAAATCGATCAGTGATTCATTAAGAGCTTTTATTGACTTTAGATTCTAACCATTGTAAAATGAGTCAAGATGTTGATCAAGAGGAGTAACTAGTCCGACGTTTAGAGAGAGAGAACGAATGGTGGAACGTTCTTAACGAAAGCTAGTGAAGGTAGCTTGGGAGTTTTTATCTTGAATCGAGTAGAGATAAACGAGTAGTGATCGTTAACTCACTTTGAGAGGTAATAGGCAGCTATTACAAATTAGGTGGTACCGCGTAATCTATACGTCCTAAATACGAAAGTATTTTAGGGCGTTTTTTTATTTTAAAGGAGGAACACAGTATGACGGAAGAAAAGAATCTCTCCACAAAGTACAATCCGCAAGAAGTTGAAGCGGGACGTTATCAAAACTGGTTAGACGAAGATTTGTTCAAACCTAGTGGCGACAAGAAAGCAAAACCTTATTCGATCGTTATCCCCCCTCCCAACGTGACTGGTAAACTCCATTTAGGTCATGCTTGGGATACAACATTACAAGATATGTTGATTCGCCAAAAAAGAATGCAAGGGTACGATACGTTATGGTTACCCGGAATGGACCATGCGGGGATCGCGACACAAGCAAAAGTAGAAGAAAAACTACGTGAGCAAGGCGTTTCTCGTTATGATCTTGGTCGTGAAAAATTCATTGATCAAGTATGGGAATGGAAAGAAGAATATGCGGGTCATATCCGTGAACAATGGGCAAAAATGGGCTTATCTTTAGATTATAGCCGTGAACGTTTCACTTTAGACGATGGCTTATCTGAAGCGGTTCGTAAAGTATTCGTTAGCTTGTACGAAAAAGAGTTGATCTACCGTGGCGAATACATCATCAACTGGGACCCGCAAGCACGGACAGCCCTTTCTGACATTGAGGTGATCCACAAAGAAATCGAAGGCGCCTTTTATCATATGAGCTATGAATTAGCTGACGGTTCAGGTGTGGTTGAAATCGCAACGACACGTCCGGAAACGATGCTTGGTGATACAGCGATTGCGGTTCATCCAGAGGACGAGCGATACCAAGCACTGATTGGGAAAAAAGTTATTTTACCTTTAGTTAACAAAGAGATCCCGATCGTAGCCGATGAATATGTCGACATGGAATTTGGAACAGGTGTTGTAAAAATCACACCAGCCCATGATCCAAATGACTTTGAGGTTGGTAATCGTCATGATCTTCCACGAGTGAATGTCATGAACGAAGATGGCACGATGAATGAATTAGCAGGGAAATATCAAGGGATGGATCGTTTTGCAGCACGTAAAGCGATTGTCGCTGATCTAAAAGAGATCGGTCGTTTGATCAAGATCGAAACGATGATCCACAATGTTGGTCACTCTGAGCGTACAGGGGTAGTTGTTGAACCTCGTTTATCGACACAATGGTTTGTAAAAATGGCGCCTTTAGCTGAAAAGGCAATTCAAAACCAAGAAACAGAGGATGCTGTGGAATTCTTCCCACCACGCTTCAACCAAACGTTCTTACGTTGGATGGAAAATGTTCATGACTGGGTCATCTCACGTCAATTATGGTGGGGACATCAAATTCCTGCGTGGTACCACAAGGAAACTGGTGAAATGTATGTCGGTATGGAAGCACCAGCTGATAGTGAAAACTGGATACAAGATCCTGATGTCTTGGATACTTGGTTTAGTTCAGCGTTATGGCCTTTCTCAACGATGGGATGGCCTGACGAAAACAATGAAGATTACCAACGTTACTTCCCAACAAGTACATTGGTAACAGGATACGATATTATCTTTTTCTGGGTAAGCCGAATGATTTTCCAAAGCTTGGAATTTACAGAACGTCGCCCATTTGAAAACGTCTTGATCCACGGATTGATCCGTGATGAACAAGGACGCAAGATGAGTAAATCCCTTGGAAATGGGATCGATCCAATGGAAGTCATTGAAAAATACGGTGCCGATGCGTTACGTTGGTTCTTATCGAATGGTTCAGCACCAGGACAAGACGTACGTTTCAGTTACGAAAAAATGGATGCTTCTTGGAACTTTATCAATAAAATCTGGAATGCTTCGCGTTTTGTTATTATGAACGTAGAAGGGATGACAGTAGAAGATATTGATCTTTCCGGTGAAAAAACAGTAGCTGATCGCTGGATCTTGACTCGTTTGAATGAAACGATCGCTAAAGTGACTGACTTGTTTGAACAATTTGAGTTCGGTGAGGCAGGTCGTCAATTGTATAACTTTATCTGGGATGATTTCTGTGACTGGTATATTGAGATGAGTAAAGAAACACTTTATGGTGAGGACGAAGCAGCAAAACAAACCAACCGTAGTATTCTTGTCCATACACTCGATCAGATCTTACGCTTATTGCACCCAATCATGCCATTTGTAACAGAAGAAATTTGGCAACACATTCCTCATAAAGGAACTTCTTTAGTGGTTGCTGACTATCCAGTCGTTCAACCGGAATATGATGATGAAGCAGCTTCAAAAGGGATGGAAGTACTGAAAGAACTGATCCGTTCTGTTCGTAACATCCGTTCTGAAGTAAATACACCATTATCAAAACCGATCACGTTATTGATCAAAACAAATGATCCGAAGATCGATCAATTCTTGATCGAGAACACTAATTATATCGAACGCTTCTGTAATCCAGAAGAGCTAACGATCTCTAGTGAAGTGACAGCACCGGATCTAGCAATGTCTGCTGTCTTGACTGGCGCGGAAATCTTCTTACCTTTAGCGGGATTGATCAACATTGAAGAGGAAATCCAACGCTTAGAAAAAGAATTAGCGAAATGGACAGGTGAAGTCAAACGTGTACAAGGGAAATTGAACAACGAACGATTTGTTTCCAATGCACCTGATGACGTCGTTGAGGCAGAGCGTGCCAAAGAAAAAGATTATTTAGAAAAACAAGCAGCTGTAAATGAACGTATCGAACAATTAAAATCGATCAATTAGATAAATTAGGCTCTTCGACAAGTAGTGTTGGTGAATTCAAATTGAAAGAATTTCATCGTGAATCAATCTAAGCAGAAAGAAGCTTAGATTGATTCTTTTTTGTATTGGATTGGTCTTGAAAAACTAATCCTTGAATCAAATAAATTCGGTCACGAAAATGGAGAAAGTTACGGTAACCATACGCAACGCGTTTGATTACCTTGATTTTATTGTTTGTCCCTTCTAACGCCCCGTTACTATAGGGTGTTTGAAAGGCATTCTCGATGCCTGTTCTATATTTATTGAAGAAAGTGAGCTTCTTACGAAACCACTCAGGAAGTTGTGTATCTAAGGTGTTCACTACTTCGAAAAAGTAGTTCGTATCCTTTTGTTTATAATGATAAAGAAGGAGTTGGCAGGTGTCATAAGCCAGCTTCAAGGTGGAATCATAGCTTAGTAGTTCATCAACAATTGCTTTTTCAGTCATTGGTCGCTTAAAGGAATAATCATAACGGTAATGAGAACTATTTAATAGATAAGAATCCTTTAGAAGCAACTTCCAGAAACGTTTGAATCGTTTGTACTTCAGGCGATCGTTTTTGCGAGAAGTGTTCATGATTTGTATCCGTAAATGGTTCAATGACCGGTGGATATGTTGGATAATATGAAACCGATCCGTGACAATTTGTGCATGGGGAAAAATACTTTTCGCTAATTCAAAATAAGGAGCGTTCATATCCATGACGATATATTGGACGTTTTCTCTTGCTTGACGGGTGTAGCGAGAGAAATAGGTACGTAAATAAGCAAGTTTACGACTTTCAAGAAGACCTAGAATCTGATTGGTTTGACCATCCATGAAGATAAAGCTCATTTTCCCAACGCAAGATTTCATCGCTTTAAATTCATCAAAGCAAAGAACAGAAGGCAAATAGTCAAAGCGGACTTTCACGTTCTTCACGGCTCCTTTCATGATTCGTAAAATCGTTACATCCGATACGAAGTACCGGATGGCAATGTCTTTTCTACTGGAGTTGATCGCTAATTCTGCCATGATTTTTCGTTTCAAGTCGACAGAAATCGAACAATTTCGATCGACTAAAGAAGTTTCAGCGGAGAAAGTTGCGCCACACTCTTTACATAGAAAGCGAGTTTTTTTAAGACTTAAGACAGTTTTGTTTGAACGAATCGGCAGTAAATGAATCGTGGTTTGGTGAGTACCATACTTAATTACTTGTCCTTCATTTTTAATCCCACATCTTGTACAACAAGAGGGAGTGTAATCTAAGCGACCATGAATCACATGGGAGGTAATCCCTCCTTCTTTCTTTTCAGAAAGCCAATCTGTAGGGAAAATGATATTTTCATCTGTTAAACCGAGTAATTTTTTAGTATGATAGTCCATGGAGATATCCTTTCTTGATGAGTTGGTTTTGGTCGACTTAATTCTATCAATTTGGATATCTCTTTTTCTATCTTTTTTTACAAAAAATAGTGTTAGCAGAAAACAAAATTGTTTTCCACCAACACTAGATATTATAGAACCATAAATTAAGAGAGGTGACGAAAGTTGCCTCTTTTTTTTTTTGAGAAAAAAACTCTTCTGGATTTCATTGTTTCTTACGTGGGCTTTTTTGTTATAATGAAGAGGAATGGGGGAATGGAAACGTGAAAATCGAAGAAGCAATCAATTGGATCCATAGCCGATTACCATTTGGCTCACGTCCTGGGTTAGACAGAGTAGAAGCCTTATTAGAGGTAGTCGGGCATCCAGAAGACAAAGTCAAAACGATCCATATTGCAGGAACGAATGGCAAAGGTTCAACAGTAACTTATTTAAGATATTTATTGGAAGAAGCCGGTTTAACAGTCGGAACATTTACATCCCCATACATTGAATCATTCAATGAACGCATTTCCATCAATGGTCAAGGCATCCCTGATGAATCATTGATCCGACTGGTAAAGAAATATCAACCGCTAGTCGAGCAAATGGATCAATTTGAAGCGGTAGCCGGCATTACTGAATTTGAAACATTGACTGCGATGGCGTTTGATTATTTTCTGGAAGAACAAGTCGACGTTGCGATCATCGAAGTTGGCTTAGGAGGTTTACTCGATTCGACAAATGTTGCAAAACCTTTGTTGACGGGCATCACGACGATCGGCATGGATCATACGGATATCTTAGGCGATACGATCGAAGAGATTGCCGCTCAAAAAGCGGGCATCATCAAACAAAATGTGCCACTAGTCACTGGGAAGATCGTACCAGAAGCGATGGCAGTGATCGAAAAGCAAGCCAAACTAAAAAATGCGCCACATCACGCATGTGGAGAGGATTATACGGTTACCTACAAACATCCGGCAGAAGAATGGGGCGAGATTTTTTCATTCCAAAATGAGTATGGTAAGATCCCCAAGTTGATGATCCATATGATCGGGCAACACCAAGTAGAAAATGCCGGTATGGCAGTTGAAATGTATCAAGTGTATTGCAAATTGATGAATCTCCCATTCCGCGAAAAAGACGTGATGAATGGCTTGAAAAAGGCGCAATGGCCTGGACGAATGGAACGATTAAGTGAAGAACCATTAGTGATTTTAGATGGGGCGCATAATACGCATGCCATGGCACGTTTAGTCCAAAATCTAAAAGAAGAATTCAAAGGGGATCATATCCATCTTTTGTTCTCTGCTTTACGAACAAAAGAGGTTGATAAAATGTTACACCAATTACAAGACATACCAAACGCAACGATCTATGTCACCACTTTTGATTATCCTAAAGCCATCGAGCTGACGGATATCGAAGCAAGCACGGAAGATCAAGTCACCATTGTTTCAATGTGGCAATTTGGACTTGCGGAGATTTTGGAGAAGATGACGGATGAAGATGTTCTTGTAGTAACAGGTTCACTCTATTTTATTTCTGAAGTGCGACATTTACTTGTACAGTTGGGAGGAAAAAATGAAAGTTAATGCAGTGATTTTCGATATGGATGGCTTATTATTTGATACAGAGATCGTATACTATGAGGCATCTCAGACAGTAGCGGATCGAATGGGATTTCCCTACGATAA
The DNA here is from genome assembly GCF_050498525.1 of Enterococcus sp. DIV2371. Classification (NCBI taxonomy): domain Bacteria; kingdom Bacillati; phylum Bacillota; class Bacilli; order Lactobacillales; family Enterococcaceae; genus Enterococcus; species Enterococcus sp. DIV2371. Next base: position 842,556 of record NZ_JBIPAJ010000001.1, read on the forward strand.
AGACCTTTATTTACGATTTTTAGGGGTATCTGATGAAGAGGTTTGGGCGAACTACCATACTATTTTTGCAAGTTTTGGTCGAGAAACTGTCCAAAAATTTATTGACGATTCCTATCAAGAAACACTTGACCGTTTTGCTTCAGGGCAAGTGGAATTAAAGCCAGGAGTGTTGGAATTTTTGAACTTTTTGGAAGAACAGGATATTCCAAAAGTGGTAGCATCAAGCAATCAGCGCCATGTGATTGAGCTGTTACTAGAAAAAAATGATCTACGCCATCGTTTTGACACGATCGTCTCCGCTGAAAATGTCAAACGTGCAAAACCAGATCCGGAAATTTTTTTACGTGCCCATGCTTATTTGGGAACAGAAAAAGCAGAGACTTTGATATTGGAAGACTCTCAAAATGGCGTACTAGCCGCTCATGGTGCTGGCATCCCAGTTATCATGGTGCCAGATCTATTAGCACCTTCTGATGAATTAGCTGCAAAAACAACAGCGATTGTGTCTTCACTTCATGAAGTTCCGTCATTGATCGCAAATAAATAAAATAAATGACCTCTTTTTCCGTATCTTATTTTGAGCGCACGGGAAAGGAGGATTTTTTATGGAAACAAATTTACTTCATACAGTTCCATCGACTTCTCTGCCTAGAGAAAGAATGGAGATTTATGGCGAAGATGCATTATCAGACCAAGAGCTTTTAGCAATCTTATTGCGAACCGGTCAGCATCCTTATAATGTATTAGAAATAGCAGGTACGTTATTGAAGAAATTTGGTGGGTTAGCGCTCTTGAGACAAGCAACGTTAGCAGAATTAGAGGCTGTTCGTGGGATCGGTCGCGTCAAAGCTTTGGAAATCAAAGCGTTGATCGAGCTTGGTCGGCGCATCCAAGTCGATCAACTAAGACAAACGAAGACGGTCCATGCCAGTTACGCATTGGCAAAAGAATTGATTTTAGAACTAAAAGATCAAAAACAAGAACATTTAGTTTGTATTTATTTAGATACAAAAAATCAAATCTTGCTAAAAAAAACACTATTTATTGGTTCGCTGGATCAGACGATCGCACATCCGCGGGAAGTGTTCCATTACGCGGTCCGCTATTCGGCTGCACGGCTTGTGATTGCACACAATCATCCAAGCGGCAACGTTCTTCCGTCTAAGCAGGACATGCGATTGACTCGACGCATCCAGGAATGTGGAGAGATGATGGGGATCGAAGTGCTTGATCATCTGATCATTGGGCGCAAACAATATTTTAGTTTGAGAGAAGAAGGATTAATGGAAAAAGAATGATGTAGCTTTCTTGCAAAAAAAAACAACCAAGTGTACAATTATAATGTAATTTTGTTTGGGAATAGAAGTTGAAACATCTGTTGCACCTCTATCGTACACGAGCAATGTTACAATCAAATTAGTGCTTTGGCACGAGGAGGGTATTATTAATGGAAAAAGGAACAGTAAAATGGTTCAACGCTGAAAAAGGATTTGGTTTTATTTCACGTGAAGACGGCAGCGACGTATTCGTACACTTTTCAGCTATCCAAGGTGAAGGATTCAAAACATTAGAAGAAGGTCAACCAGTTACTTTTGACGTAGAAGATTCAGATCGTGGCCCACAAGCTACAAATGTTGAAAAAGCATAATCCATACGAAAATATACTGACATGACGCTTGCTTTCTCATGGAGCGAATCAATTAGTTGATAAAAGGGACTGTGATTACACAGTCTCTTTTTTTTCATCACAAAAAAACCACCAGACGATCGATTTCGTTTGGTGGTTTTGAGTTAGTCTTGATCCGGAGTCATCACCATAGGGATGATCATTGGATGTCTTTCTGTGCGGTCGAACAAGAAAGGTTGCAGTGCGCCGACCATCGCTTCTTTTAGTTTGTGTTCCGAACAATCGGGTGCATTTAGCACATCACGTAATGCGTGGAACAAGATACGTTGCGCTTCATTGATCATATCACCTGATTCTCGCATATAAACGAAGCCGCGAGAAAGGATATCTGGACCAGCAAGGATCTCTTTTTTCTTGATATCGACTGTCGTCACAGCAAGGACAAGTCCTTCTTCAGAGAGCAAATGACGATCTCGTAAAACAACGTTACCGATGTCGCCGATTCCACTACCGTCGATATACACATCACCAGCCACGAATTTACCTGCTAAACGAGCAGAATCACTTGTCAAAGCTAAGACATCACCATTTTCCATGATGAAACAATTCTCCGCTGGGACTCCTGTATCTTGTGCAAGAGAAGCGTGGATCTTCAACATCCGAAACTCACCGTGGACCGGAACAAAATATTTTGGCTTCATCAAACGAAGCATCAGTTTTTGTTCTTCTTGTCCACCATGACCAGAGGTATGGATATTATTGATTTTTCCATGGATCACTTCAGCACCAGCTTCAGACAACAAGTTGATCAAGTGGTTCACGCTTGTTGTGTTACCTGGGATCGGAGAACTAGAGAAAATCACTGTATCATCTGGTTGGATCTGGATTTGACGATGGGTCCCATTCGCAATACGGCTCAAGGCAGCCATTGGCTCTCCTTGAGAACCTGTACATAAAATCATTGTTTCGTTTGCCGGTAAGCGATTGATCTCATGCGCATCAACAAATGTACCATCTGGTACTTTGATGTAGCCAAGACGTTGTCCGTTGACGATCGCATTTTCCATGCTACGACCAAAAACAGCGATTTTTCTGCCAGTTGCTACAGCTGCTTCTGCTGCTTGTTGCAGACGGAAGATATTGGAAGCAAAGCTGGCAAAGATGATACGTCCTTCGATTTTTTCGAAAATCTTCAAAATTGAAAGGCCGATCGTTTTTTCTGATTTTGTGAACGTTGGGATCTCTGCATTGGTACTATCTGAGAGTAGGCAAAGCACGCCTTCTTCTCCGATACGAGCCATTTTATGCAAATTAGCTGGTTCTCCTACAGGTGTGAAATCAAATTTGAAATCTCCAGTGGCAACCACGTTACCAGAAGGCGTTTTGACAACGACACCCAAAGCATCAGGAATACTATGAGTTGTTCGGAAAAAGCTGACTGATGTTTTTCTGAAACGGATCACGGTATCTTCATTGATCTCATTGAGTACAGTATCACGAAGCAGACCATGTTCATCCAGTTTGTTTGTGATCAGTGCTAAAGCTAAAGGCCCAGCATAGATCGGGATATTTGCTTGTTTCAATAAGTAAGGAATCCCACCGATATGGTCTTCGTGTCCGTGAGTGATCACTAATGCTTTTATTTTGTGTATGTTTTGTACGATATAGTTGTAATCAGGAATGACGTAGTCAATGCCAAGCAGTTCATCTTCTGGAAATTTGATTCCAGCATCGATGATGATGATCTCATCTTGGAATTGTACCCCATACGTATTTTTCCCGATTTCACCTAATCCACCAATCGCAAAGACGCCTGTCTCATTATTTTTGATGGAAAGTTTCATCTTAAAACTCCACTAATGTGAATGCTGGGTTTTCTTTTTCGTAGTCTAGATGGTTGCCTTCTAGAAGTTGTACGAATTCGATATTGTATGGGGTATTTTCTTCCACTCGTTGACGTGCTTCAACATCGCTATTTGCCTCGATGTATAGCGACTGTGTTTCTTCACGTTTTGGGTTACGGATTTTTGACTCTTGATAATAAACTTTGTAAATCATTATATATGTCTCCTTTATCTGCATCATGCAGTAATTTAGCGTAGTATTTTTGGACAACACAAAACGAGGGGACTAGCCACCTGTATTTTTTATACTTTAAGAAAAATACTTGATTCTCCTTAAAGAGACAAGCCTCGCATTTGCTTATCCAATTGGAATATTTTTTACTCGGATCCTCTGTATGAAACATACAATAGTTAATTGCTATTCTAGCATAAATCAAGAGATAAGTATAGAAAACGGTCACCGTAAAATGAAAAAAGGTAGCAAAGAAAAATATTTTTCAGAAAAGTTTCTTTTAAAAAAATAGAAGTGTTCTCTAATGGAGGAGAGTGTGCTACTATTGAAAGTAATGGCAAGATAGTTAGAATATTCAAAGGAGATGATAAAGTGAAGTTAATGTGGCATTACACCATGCGCTACAAGAAATATTTGGTGTTGAATTTTATATGTGTATTCGGTTTTATTTTGATCGAGTTAGGTTTACCAACTATTTTAGCACGCATGATCGACGTCGGGATCCTCAATGATGATTTTGACTATGTGAAACAACAAGGGATATTAATGATCGTGATCACGGTGATCGGGATCATTATGAATATATTTTTAGGATATTTTGGTTCTAGGATCACAACGAATATCGTGGCTGACATTCGTGACGATCTATTCAAACATATCCAAACTTACTCACATCAAGAGTATGAAACATTAGGTGTGTCGTCATTGATCACTCGTACGACCAATGATGCGTACCAGATCATGTTGTTTCTACAAAATATTTTGAGAATCGGTTTTATGGCACCGATGATGTTTGTTGTTAGTTTGTATATGGTTATGCGTACCAGTCCATCTCTTGGGCTGTATGTTATTGGCGCGTTGCCATTCTTATTGTTGGCTGTTATTGGGATTGCTAAGTTCTCTGAACCTTTATCAAAAATCCAACAAAAGAATCTAGACAGGATCAATAGTATCTTACGTGAAAATCTATCAGGTTTGCGAGTGATCCGTGCGTTTGTAAATGAAAAATTCGAAGAAAAAAGATTTGAAAAAGTCAATGAGAATTATGCATCAAGTTCTAAGAGTCTCTTTCGTTTGATGGCGGTTGCGCAACCCGGCTTTTTCTTCTTATTCAATATCGTGATGATCTTGATCATTTGGAGTGGTACGCTGCAAATCGCAGATGGTCAATTGCAAGTAGGGAATTTGATTGCTTTTATTGAATATATTTTCCACGCATTGTTTTCATTTATGTTGTTTGCCAGTGTGTTCATGATGTATCCACGGGCAGCAGTATCTGCTAGTCGTATCCAAGAAGCTTTAGATGCTTCACCTGCTATTGTTGAAGATGCCACTGGGGTATCAGAAACAAAAACAAAAGGATACATTGAATTTAAAAATGTAACGTTTGCTTATCCTGGCCATTCGCAAGAACCAGTGATCCGTAATGTGAGTTTCACCGCTTCACCTGGCGAAACCGTAGCATTTATCGGTAGTACCGGTAGTGGTAAATCGACGTTGATCCAATTGATTCCTCGTTTTTATGATGTTACACATGGGGAGATTTTGATTGATGGTGTCGATGTACGTAAGTATCAGTTGAGTAAGTTGAGACAAAAAATCGGTTTTATTCCACAAAAAGCATTATTGTTTACGGGCACGATCGCTGAAAATTTGAGATACGGTAAGGAAGATGCAACACAAGAGGAAATGGAGCGTGCGGCTGATATTGCGCAGGCAACTGATTTTATTTCCAAAAAAGCAGATGGATATGATGAACATCTTTCTGAAGGTGGGGCAAACTTCTCCGGTGGACAAAAGCAACGGTTAGCGATTGCTCGAGCAATTATCCGCCGTCCAGAAATCTATATTTTTGATGATAGCTTTTCTGCACTTGATTATCAAACAGATGCAAAACTTCGCGCAAGGTTGAAAAAAGAAACCACTGACTCAACCGTACTGATCGTGGCGCAACGTGTGGGTACGATCATGCACGCGGATAAAATCATCGTAATGAATGAAGGAGAAGTAGTGGGCATGGGAACACATCGTGAGCTATTGGAAAATTGTCCGATTTATTACGATATCGCCGCTTCTCAATTATCGAAGGAGGAATTAGCATGAAAAAAACCTTCGCTTCTTTTAAACGTTTAGCCCGCTATATCCGTCCGTATCGTTTGACGTTTATCTTAGTACTGTTATTTACATTTTTGACGGTGGCATTCAACGCAGCGCTTCCTTACGTCGTAGGTCTTCCAACGACAGAAATCAGTAAAAACCTAGCAAATAATGAATCCATCAATTTTTCTTATATCATTAACTGTTTGATTTGGATCGCAGTAGTTGGTACAGGGTACTGTATCTCTCAATTACTTTCGGGTGTATTAATGACAAATGTTGTTCAAAGCGCAATGAAAGACTTGCGTAGAGATATTGAAGAAAAAATCAATCGCTTGCCGGTTTCTTATTTTGATAAAAACCAACAAGGAAATATTTTATCTCGTGTAACAAATGACGTAGATGCAGTCAGCGGTGCTTTACAACAAGCATTTATCGGTGTCGTGAATGCGATCTTAGGAATTACGATGGCAGCGGCGATGATGTTTTATATCCAACCAATCATGGCGTTGATCTCAATGATCATGATCCCAGCATCGATTTGGATCTCTAAACGAGTGATCAATGCTTCTCAAAAGTATTTCCAAGAAATGCAAAACTCTTTAGGAGAATTAAACGGCTATGTTCAAGAAAACATGACTGGTTTTAGCGTGTTAAAAGTATATGGCCGTGAGAAAGAAACGTTTGAAGGCTTTCATAAAGTCAATCATAAGTTAAAACATTTTGGATTTAGAGCGGCCTTCATTTCTGGATTGATGATGCCTTTAGTGCAGTTGACGGCGTACGCTACTTACATTGGTATGGCGATTTTAGGAAGCTTTTACGTTATCTCGGGCGTCATCGTTGTTGGGCAACTACAAGCGTTTATCCAATACATTTGGCAAATCAGCCAACCAATGGGAAATGTAACGCAATTATCATCTGTGTTACAAAGTGCCTCAGCAGCGACAAAACGGGTCTTTGAGATTTTAGATGAACCTGAGGAAAAAGAAAACAAAGTCGATGTTCCTTTGCCAGAAACGATTCAAGGAAATGTGTCGTTTGAACATGTCGATTTTGCTTATGATCCGAAGAAACCATTGATCCAAGATCTTAATTTTGAAGTAGCTGCAGGGCAGATGGTGGCAGTTGTTGGACCGACAGGAGCTGGGAAAACAACATTGATCAACTTATTGATGCGTTTTTATGATGTCACACATGGCGCGATCAAGATCGATGGAATCGATACGAAAGCGATGAGTCGTAGTGATGTCCGTTCATTATTTGGCATGGTGCTACAAGATGCTTGGTTATATGAAGGGACAATCGCAGATAATATTCGTTTTGGTAAGCTGGATGCAACGGATTATGAAATCGTTGATGCAGCAAAAACAGCGAACGTCGATCATTTTATCCGGACGATGCCTGACGGATATGATATGGAAATCAACTCAGAGGGAGAAAATGTTTCTCTCGGACAAAAACAATTATTGACGATTGCTCGTGCGGTCGTATCAGATCCGAAGATATTGATTTTAGATGAGGCGACTAGTTCCGTTGATACGAGACTAGAGGCGTTGATCCAAAAAGCCATGGATAAAGTCATGGAAGGACGAACGAGTTTTGTGATCGCTCACCGTCTATCAACTATTCGTGAGGCTGATTTGATCTTGGTCATGGATCAAGGACAAATCATTGAAAAAGGAACACATGAAAGTTTATTAGCAAAAGGCGGTTTCTACGAGAAACTTTATAATAGCCAGTTTGCTGAATCTGCGGAATAACGGAAAGAGGTTTCTAGGGGCAGACAGCCTTCTAGAACCTTTTTTCTTCAATAAAAATGAAAAGAGGGAACGAGATGGCAAGGTTTATAGCAGAAAATGCGACAGTGATCGGTGATGTAGAATTAGGAGAAGATGTCACGATTTGGTACCAAGCAGTGGTTCGTGGTGATAGCAATTGGATCAAGATCGGCAATGGAACCAATATTCAAGACGGAACAGTCATCCATGTTGATCATGATGCACCAGTCGAAATCGCTGAAAATGTCACAGTTGGTCACCAATGTATGCTCCATGGTTGTAAAATCGAAAAGGGTGCGTTGATCGGTATGGGAGCGACCGTGTTGAATCATGCAGTCATCGGTGAAAACAGCTTGATCGGTGCCGGGTCACTTGTGACCGAAGGAAAAATCATCCCGCCGAATGTTTTAGCTTTTGGCCGACCAGCCAAGGTGATCCGTCCTTTAACAGAAGAAGAAATCCGCAAAAATAAACAGAATATCGCGCATTATATCGAGATGGGACAAAAACATGCGGACGGATTTTTCAAAGAATGGCAAAACTAGGTTGATCGCCTGTTTGTATAGCGAAAAAAGAAGGACTGTCATGTGAATATGACGGTCCTTCTTTCATTGGTCTTATCGGTTGATTAGCTTAATGAAGCACTGTTTTCCATGACTTCATCGATCAAACCGTATGCTTTTGCTTGTTCAGCAGTCATATAGTTATCACGATCTGTGTCTTTTTCGATCACTTCGATTGGTTGACCAGTACGTTCAGCCAAGATTTTATTCAGGCGTTCGCGCGTTTGTAAGATGTGACGTGCAGCGATCTCGATCTCTGTTGCTTGACCTTGAGCGCCACCCAATGGTTGGTGGATCATGATTTCAGCATTTGGTAAAGCAAATCGTTTGCCTTTTGTTCCGGCAGTCAATAAGAAGCTTCCCATTGAAGCAGCCATCCCCATAACGATTGTTTGAACATCTGCTTTCACAAAATTCATTGTGTCGTAAATCGCCATTCCGGCAGTTACAGAACCACCAGGTGAGTTGATGTAGATGTAGATGTCTTTTTCAGAATCTTGCGCATCAAGAAATAGTAATTGCGCGATGATCGAGTTTGCAAGATCATCTGTTACTTGTCCGCTCAACATGATGATGCGGTCTTTCAATAAACGTGAGTAAATATCATAGGCTCTTTCCCCACGTGAGGATTGTTCAATAACTGTAGGAATTAAATTCATAATAAGGTTCCTCCTTGATTTGTTTAGAAATAGTGTAACATAAATTGATTTTGATTACCTACAAAGTAGTATACATTTTTGGTCAATAAAGGTCAAATGAAAAAACTTTCCGATAGCTAGTCTCATAAAGTCAGTTTATGTTATGATAAAAAAAGAAATCAATAAGAAGGAGGAACCATAATTGGTAATTGCTATCACAGGTTTTATCGGTGTATTAGTAGGAGCGATCTTAGTGTATTTTGGGATGGCGATCCAGATGCGTCATTTAGAGAATAAAGAGCAACGTAGACGCGAATTGGAACTAAAAGTCAAAGAAATCGAAACGTTGAATCAATTGAATAAAAAAATCAATGAGATCCTCCAAAAGCGCGCAAGCTTGTTAGAAGAATATGTCAGCTTTGATGCTTTTGACGATTGTTATATCACAATCGATGATTTTGCGTATCTGCAATCATTTTCTGCACAAAATAATTTTTATTTACCCAATTATATTTTAGACGAATTATTCCAAAATATCGCACATCGCAAAGTGATTCTTTCACCGGATGAAACAATGAAGATCGGTGGTTATGCTTACAAAGGTGGTCGTGTGATTTTAGAAAACTTTACAGACAACTTGACCGCAATGATCAATGAGAAAAAATCCCAGTTGAAAAATACGACTAGACAACCGATCGGCTTTTTCTCAAAAGATGATGTATGGAGCTAAGTAAATGCTTAAATATCGCTTGTTCAACTAAATAGCAAGCAGATACTAACGATAATAGAAAAAGTTTGGACATTCATAATGAGTCCGAGCTTTTTCTTTTTTGTTCCTGTGGTAAAATAGGGATGATCGGAGTGAGGACTATGGTACAGATTTATGCACATCGAGGAAGTAAGGGAACGCATCCAGAAAACACCTTACCAGCTTTTTCTGAAGCAGTAAGAGTAGGGGCTGATGGAATCGAGCTTGATGTTCATCTGAGTAAAGACGGACAGTTGATCGTGATCCATGATGAAACAGTCGATCGAACCACGAATGGTAAAGGTCTGGTGCGAGAAAAGACCCTTGAAGAATTAAAGAAGTTGAATGCAGGAAGTTGGTTCAGTAAAGAATTTCCAGCAGCGAAGATCCCAACCTTGAAAGAAGTACTCTCGTTGCTTCTCCAAAAAAACTATCGAGGCACATTGATGATCGAAATCAAAACAGATAAGTATGAATATGAAGGAATCGAAGCGCGAGTATCTGAACTAATGACGAAAAACGAATGGCCGTTTCGTCATGCGTATTGCAGTTTCAATCTTCGTTCATTAGAACGCTTATCCGTCATCGAACCTGATGCACAGTTGGACCTTTTGATGAGTGATTCAATGGAGAAATTCGAATTAGCTAAGACATTGCCTTTTATCGAAGGGCTTCATCCTAAAGCGGCTTGGGCATTTAAACACTCTCAGGAACTACAAGAGTTTCCAAAACGTATTCGCCTTTGGACAGTCAATACGACCGAAGATCTTGAAAGAGGCTTCAATGAACCTGTTGATGCGCTCATCACAGATTTTCCTGAACGTGCCTGGTATGTGAAACAATTAAAGAAAAAGTAGGAGTCATATGGAAAAAGTATTAGTGATCGTAGGACCCACAGCAGTTGGTAAAACAGCATTGAGTGTGACACTTGCCCAAAAATTCAATGGCGAGATCATCAGTGGGGATTCCTTACAAATTTATAAACAACTTGATATCGGTACAGCAAAAATCAAGCCGAGTGAAATGATGGGAATCCCACATCATTTGATTGATGTGATCGAACCGGATCAACAGTATTCGGCAGCGGATTTTCAGCGAACAGGTAGACGACTGATCACTGAGATCACCAACAGGGGCAAGTTGCCGATCATCGTTGGTGGTACAGGTTTATATATTCAATCGTTATTGTACGACTTTCAATTAGGAGCAAATGAAGATACAGACCCAGACGTTCGAGCGAAATATGAACAAATGGCGGAACGACTAGGAAAAGAAAAGCTATGGGCTTATTTGAACGATCGTGATCCGCTTGCAGCAGAAAAAATCCATTGGAACAATCAACGAAAAGTGATTCGAGCGTTGGAAGTATTCGAGACAACTGGCTACAGTATCATGGCACCAAAAGAAACGCCAGTGTGCTTATATGATTACTATATGATCGGTCTGGATACCGAGCGTGAGTTCCTTTATAGCAGGATCAATCAACGAGTGGATCAAATGTTGGCGGAAGGACTGATTGCAGAAGCAAGAAAAGTCTATGAGCTTGGAACAGTTCAAGCAAGTCAAGGAATCGGCTACAAAGAATTATTTCCTTATTTTGAAGAAAAGATCACTTTAGATGAAGCAGTCGAACAAATCAAACTGAACTCGCGGCGGTACGCGAAACGTCAACTGACTTGGTTTCGTAATCGCTTGACGGCGAATTGGTTTGATCTATTAAAAGAACCGACAGATCTTGCAAATATCGAAAGTGCCATCGAAGGTTGGCTGAAAGAGGTGAGCGCGTGAAAGAAGCAAAAGAAAAAGTGATCATCGTTGGTGTAGAAACAGAAGAAAATCAACGGTATTTTGCTGAATCAATGAAAGAATTAGCACAATTGACAGATACGGCGGCGGGTGAGGTTGTTTATACCCTTACGCAAAAGCGCCCTCAAGTAGATCGGCAAACGCTGATCGGTAAAGGAAAACTCCAAGAATTGACACAATTAGCGGATGCTTATGAAGCAGAGCTAGTCATTTTCAATCATGAACTGACTCCGCGTCAAAGCCAACTGATCACAGATGCGGTAGGCGCCCCAGTGATTGATCGAGTCCAATTGATTTTAGACATCTTTGCCATGCGTGCGCGTTCGAAAGAAGGAAAGCTTCAAGTCGAGTTGGCACAATTGGAATACTTATTACCTCGTCTAGCTGGGCAAGGAAAGTCGCTTTCTCGTCTTGGTGGAGGAATCGGTACAAGAGGTCCAGGGGAAACAAAATTGGAAACAGATCGTCGCCATATCCGTAATAAGATCTTAGGCATAAAAAGAGAATTAAAAACAGTAGAAGCGCATCGAGAACGCAACCGCCAGAAAAGACAAAGCAGTGATGTGTTTCAAATTGGGTTGATTGGTTATACGAATGCCGGTAAATCGACGATCCTCAATTTATTGACGCAAGCAGAATCATATGCAAAAGATCAATTGTTTGCCACGCTAGATCCACTCACTAAAAAATGGCGTTTTGCGGAAGGGCTTGAGCTGACTGTGACGGATACAGTTGGATTTATCCAAGATTTGCCCACACAGTTGATCGATGCGTTCCATTCGACCCTTGAAGAAAGTCAAGGCATGGATCTGTTATTACATGTCGTTGACGTGAGTTCTTCTGATCGGATCTTGCAAGAACAGACGGTTTTAAAATTAATGGATGAGCTAGAGATGAAAGAAATGCCTGTTTTGACGGTCTATAATAAATCTGATTTGATCGATCCAGCTACCTTCACGCCAACGCTATTCCCGAATGTCTTGGTTTCGACTCAAACACAAGAAGGGAAAGAACGCTTGATTGAAGCAATCAAACGACAGTTGATGGAGCTGATGGTCCCATATACAAAACTGGTACCTAGTGATCAAGGACAACTGCTAAGTGAGTTGAGAAGACAGACGCTTGTACTAGATGAGCATTTTATTGAAGACGAAAATAGCTATGAAGTACGAGGGTTTGCGAATAAAAACTCTAAATGGATAAAAAAAGATGAGTTATTTTAAAAAGTAAATAGTAAGAATAAATATACTTGGTTGGCTTCATTTAGGAGTTGACCAAGTTTTTTTATAAAAAAACTTGGTTTCTATGTAAGAAAACCTTACATGAGAGGTTGACAGCATTTTTTGTGATTGGTATACTTTAGTCAATTGATAGGACGAAAGGAGACGTCAGATGGGAGAAAAGGAATTACGTCGTTCAATGTCGGTTTTTCCAATTGGTACAGTTATGAAACTAACAGACTTAACCGCTCGGCAAATCAGGTATTATGAAGAACAGGAATTTGTTCATCCTGAGAGAAGCGAAGGAAATCGGCGCATGTATTCTTTGAATGACATCGATATTTTACTAGAAATCAAAGACTATCTTTCAGAAGGACTGAATATGGCTGGGATCAAACGTGTCTATGAAATGGCACAGGCGAAAAAACAAGAAGAAAAAAGTAAAAAACCGCTGACCGATCACGACGTTCGTCAAATTTTCCGTGATGAGATCTTAGCTCAAGGCGGGTTAGCGAAAACAGGACATTATCAGTCACAAGGGTTGCAACAACGTCAATACTTTGACTGAATGGAATAAAAAATAGAAAGAGGGATACAGATACCATGGTAAAGAAACAAATCACAGGCGAAGAGATTAAACGAATCATTGAGGATGAAAACGTACGATTTTTACGTTTAATGTTCACAGATATTTTAGGAACGATCAAAAATGTTGAGGTTCCAGTGAGTCAAATCGACAAAGTGCTTGAAAATAAAATGATGTTTGATGGTTCTTCGATCGAAGGATTTGTCAGAATCGAAGAAAGTGATATGTACTTGTATCCTGATCTTTCTACTTGGATGATCTTCCCATGGGAAAGCGACCACGGTAAAGTGGCACGCTTGATCTGTGATATTTATAATCCAGACGGTACACCATTTGCTGGGGACCCTCGTGGCAATCTAAAACGTTCATTGAATGACATGAAAAAACTTGGTTTCACCTCATTCAACTTAGGCCCTGAACCAGAGTTTTTCTTATTTAAGTTAGACGAAGATGGCGGGATCACGACGACTTTGAATGATAAAGGTGGCTACTTTGATTTTGCCCCAACTGACTTGGGCGAAAACTGCCGCCGAGATATCGTGTTAGAATTAGAAAGCTTAGGCTTTGAAGTAGAGGCTTCTCACCATGAAGTCGCTCCTGGACAACACGAGATCGACTTCAAATATGCGGATGTCGTAGACGCTTGTGACAATATCCAAACGTTTAAATTAGTAGTAAAAACCATTGCACGTAAACATGGCTTACATGCGACCTTCATGCCAAAACCATTATTCGGAATCAATGGTTCTGGAATGCACTGCAATATGTCTTTGTTCAATGAAGAAGGAAACGCCTTTTATGATAAAGATGGCGATTTAGAGTTAAGCCAAACGGCATACCACTTCTTAGGTGGTTTATTGAAACATGCACGCGCGTATACCGCAGTCTGCAATCCAACAGTCAACTCTTACAAACGTTTAGTTCCAGGTTATGAAGCACCTGTTTATGTAGCATGGAGCGGACGAAACCGTTCACCATTGGTACGTGTGCCTGAATCTCGTGGTCTATCGACTCGTCTAGAATTACGTTCTGTGGACCCGGCGGCGAATCCATACTTAGCGATGGCTGTGTTATTACAAGCAGGATTAGACGGAATCCGTAACGAATTGACACCACCACCAGCGGTTGATCGCAACATTTACGTGATGAATGAAGAAGAACGTGAAGAAGCGCAAATCCAAGATCTCCCATCAACGATCCACAATGCGATCAAAGAATTGCGTAAAGATAAAGTGATGATCGATGCGTTAGGCAATCATATCTTTGCAAACTTTGTCGAAGCGAAACGCCTGGAATGGGCAGCCTTCAGACAAACAGTTTCTGAGTGGGAAAGAGAACAATATTTAGAACTTTATTAAGCAACGATTTCTAATAAAAGTGTACAATGCCGAATCTATGGGGTAATAGCCATGGTTCGGCTTTTTTTAAATTATATTCGTTAGTTTTGCGATGGATTCTAAAGAACTAATTTACTGTCATTGGTTTAATGTAATATGTAAATATCAATTGATTGTATGTGTGTGTTTCACTCGCCATTGTTCTAACTTGATATTTACCCAGAAACCATATATTCCTAAAGTGATGATAGTGAGTAAGAACCATTTGATCCAATGACCGAATAATTGCATTGCTGTACCATCAAAGTAAAGCCTTTTTCCATTGATTACAGTATGTTTGATTTTCCAATTATATAAGAGACAAAATCCCCAAGGTGCGCAGATACCTAACGTTAGAATGGTGATAAGTGAAGCTAAAATCGATGTACCAATATAAGTGGCAAGTCCACCATCAAAATAAGATTCTTTCATAAATGTTCCTCTTTTCTAGATAAATTTTTTTTAGTTCAATATTAATAGTAACATTTTCTTCTTGTATTTTCCTAATAATTTCTCAATATTTCCTATATTCTATTTTACTTCTTATTTTAATCAATCGAATAATAATTAAAGTCTTTTAAGAAAGTGAGCGGATTCAATCACAATTGAACACTTGACTTTCTCCTAGATAGCTTGTAATATACACCTTGGGCACCCTTTTAGAGGGTCAGAAGTTTACAGAAATTACCGCTCCCTATTCTTTTGAAGGATAGGGAGCCTTATTTATTTTCTTAGACTTTTCCTGCAGATAAAACAAGAAGGAGTTTTTGAACATATGACAAAATACATTTTTGTGACAGGCGGCGTTGTTTCATCGATTGGTAAAGGGATTGTCGCAGCATCTTTAGGCCGTTTGTTGAAAAATCGTGGATTGAAAGTAACGATCCAAAAATTTGATCCATACATCAACGTGGACCCAGGAACAATGAGTCCTTACCAACACGGAGAAGTTTTCGTCACAGATGATGGAGCAGAAACGGATTTGGACTTAGGCCACTATGAACGTTTTATTGACATCAACTTGAACAAATACTCCAATGTGACGACAGGAAAAATTTATTCAGAAGTCCTACGTAAAGAGCGTAAAGGGGAGTACTTAGGAGCAACTGTCCAAGTTATTCCACATATTACCAATGAAATCAAAGAAAAAATCATGCGGGCAGCAAAAATGACCGATTCAGATATCATCATCACTGAAGTTGGAGGAACAGTTGGGGATATTGAGTCACTTCCGTTCTTAGAAGCTTTACGTCAGATGAAAGCGGATGTTGGTTCTGATAATGTGATGTATATCCACACAACCTTGATCCCTTATTTGAAAGCGGCTGGTGAAATGAAAACTAAGCCAACACAACACAGCGTAAAAGAATTACGTGGTTTAGGTATCCAACCAAACATTTTAGTTGTTCGAACAGAGCAACCTGTTTCTCAAGATGTTAAAAATAAATTAGCTCAGTTCTGTGATGTGGAACCAGAAGCAGTGATTGAATCGCCAGATGTGGATACATTATATTCAATCCCATTATTATTACAATCACAAGGAATGGATCGAATCGTTTGTGATCATTTGAAACTATCAACCCCAGAAGCAGACATGACAGAATGGAAAGCGTTAGAAAATCGCGTATTGAACTTGAAGAAAAAAGTACGGATCGCTTTGGTCGGAAAATATGTTGAATTACCAGATGCCTACATCTCAGTTGTAGAAGCATTGAAGCATTCTGGCTTTGCGTTTGATGCGGATATCGAATTAGATTGGGTAAAAGCCCATGAGCTAACGAGTGAAAATGTCGACGAACGATTGAAAGATGCCGATGGGATCTTAGTACCAGGCGGATTTGGTGACCGAGGTATCGAAGGAAAGATCGAAGCTATTCGTTATGCACGTGAAAATGATGTGCCTTTCTTAGGAATCTGTTTAGGAATGCAAATGGCTTGTGTTGAGTTTGCACGTAATGTCGTAGGTCTAGAAGACGCTGCTTCAGCAGAAACTATTCCAGGAACAGAACACAACATCATCGACTTGATGGCAGATCAAGAAAACATTGAAAATCTGGGTGGTACGTTGCGTTTAGGTCTTTACCCATGTAAAGTCAAAAAAGGTACGACAACTGCTGCAGCTTACGATAATGCAGAAGTTGTGCAAGAACGTCATCGTCATCGCTATGAATTCAACAATAAATACCGTCAACAATTTGAAGAACATGGCTTAGTGTTCTCTGGTGTCTCTCCAGACAATCGTTTGGTTGAGATCGTCGAGATCACAGAGAAAAAATTCTTTGTAGGATGTCAATTCCATCCAGAATTGATCTCACGTCCAAATCGTCCGCAAAAATTGATCAAAGCATTTGTTGGTGCTTCATTAGCAGAACGCGAAACAAAATAGGCCGATGAAATTATTTGATTCGTCAAAATCGTGCGGTGTCAAATAATTAGAATTGTTATTAATAAATAACTAAAAATGTTCGTGGCGAACCTTTTACCAATGATATTTCAGTAGTGGCTGTTTTTTAAATGAAAAAAGCTTCTTGAAAATTTTCATTTTTATTGATTTTAGTAGAAAACTACTGAAATGTTTGGTAAAATAGGTTCGTTGGTTAAGGAATGTCTTAACAAATTTAGTTATACAAAATTTAGGAGGAATTTATTATGCCAGTAGTATCAGGAGCTGAATTTTTACAAGCTGCTCGTAAAGGCGGTTATGCAGTCGGCGGGTTCAACACAAACAACTTAGAATGGACTCAAGCGATCTTAGAAGCAGCTGAAGCTAAAAAAGCACCAGTACTTATCCAAACTTCAATGGGTGCAGCTAAATACATGGGTGGTTATAAAGTATGTAAAGACATGATCACTAATTTAGTTGAATCAATGAACATCACTGTTCCAGTAGCAATCCATTTAGACCACGGTGACTACGATGCAGCATTAGAATGTATCGAAGTTGGCTATACTTCAGTTATGTTCGATGGTTCTCATTTACCATTCGAAGAAAACTTGAAATTAGCTAAAGACGTTGTTGAAAGAGCTCATGCTAAAGGAATCTCAGTTGAGTGTGAAGTAGGTTCAATCGGTGGAGAAGAAGATGGAATCATCGGATCAGGCGAATTAGCAGACATCGAAGAATGTAAACAAATGGTAGCAACAGGTATTGACTACCTAGCATGTGGTATTGGTAACATCCACGGTCAATATCCAGAAAACTGGAGCGGATTAGCATTTGACCACTTACAAGCAATTGCTGATGCTGTAGGTTCAGACGTACCTTTAGTATTACACGGCGGATCTGGTATTCCTCAAGATCAAATCGAAAAAGCAATCTCAATGGGTATCTCTAAAGTAAATGTTAACACTGAATTCCAATTATCATTTGCTGCAGCAACTCGTGAGTATATCGAAGCTGGTAAAGACCGCGAAGGTAAAGGATTTGACCCTCGTAAATTATTAGCACCAGGTAAAGCAGCAATCGTTAAAGATGCTGAATCTCATATCGACTGGTTCGGTTCTGCTAACAAAGCATAATCGATAAAAACTAGATCGATTCCAAGAATTGAAAGAAGAGAGCAATGTGCCAGTCAGGCGGTTGTTCTCTTCTTTTTTGTTTAAATAAAACGAACGATGCTCGTTTCTTCGTTTCATCTATGATAAAATACAAACATATGTATAAAATTTGAGGAATAAACAAGGTGGGGAACAAATGAAAAAAATAATTATCGAAGGAAATCGTCCATTGACCGGTGAAGTAACGATCAGTGGTGCTAAAAATAGTGCAGTTGCCTTGATACCGGCAGCGATTTTAGCAGATTCTCCGGTGATCTTGGAAGGTGTACCTGATATCCAAGATGTTCATTCATTGATAGAGATTTTAGAGATCATGGGCGCTACTGTCCGTTTTGCAAATAATGTCTTAGAGATCGATCCTCGTGGCGTTGTTTCAGTACCAATGCCAAGTGGAAAGATCAATAGTTTGCGTGCGTCTTACTATTTTATGGGAACATTATTAGGTAAATTCGGTGAAGCAGTTGTCGGTTTACCAGGTGGTTGTTACCTTGGTCCCCGTCCCATCGACCTTCATATCAAAGGATTTGAAGCATTAGGTGCGAAAGTAACCAATGAACACGGTGCGATGTATTTACGAACAGAAAACAAAACACTTAACGGAAACCGTGTATTTATGGACGTGATTTCTGTTGGTGCAACGATCAATATCATGCTAGCCGCAGTAAAAGCAAAAGGACAGACAACGATCGAAAATGCAGCACGTGAACCTGAGATCATTGACGTTGCGACATTATTGAACAATATGGGTGCCAAGATCCGTGGAGCTGGTACGGACGTCATTCGTATCGAAGGGGTAGAAGAACTGCATGGTTGCCGTCATTTTATGATCCCTGACCGTATCGAAGCAGGGACTTATTTAGCTGTGGCTGCTGCGGCAGGAAATGGCATAAAAATCAAGAACGTGATCTATGAGCATCTTGAAAGTTTTATTGCAAAACTTCAAGAAATCGGCGTAAGTATGAAAATCAGTGAAGACGAGATCGAAGTCTATCCTTCAAAGGATTTGAAAGCAGCAAATGTGATGACTTATCCGTATCCAGGTTTTGCCACAGACTTACAACAACCGTTGACACCGTTATTATTGATGACCACAGGAACTGCTGAAATCGTGGATACGATCTATTCGAAACGAGTAAATCATGTTCCTGAGTTGGCACGAATGGGTGCTGATATTTCGGTAGAAGGCAATATGATCATTTTGAATGGCCCAAATAAACTCCATGGCGCTGAAGTCGTTGCTTCAGATTTACGTGCAGGTGCTTGTTTAGTGATCGCAGGATTGATGGCAGAAGGCACGACAACGATTTATAATGTCGAATATATTTTGCGAGGCTACGATCATATCATCGAAAAGTTAACTGCAATTGGAGCAAGTATTAAAATGGTGGAGGAAGTGGAAGCCGAATGAGCGATTATTTGACAATGGCCGAACTGGAAAACAAAACGCTAAAAGATGTTTACAGTTATGCAAAAGAATTCAAGATTCCTTATTACAGTAAAATGAACAAAAAGGAATTATCCTTAGCTGTTATCCGGGCACAGGCTGAGAAACAAGGCTTCTATTATATGGAAGGGATCTTAGATATCGTAGGACAAGATGGCTATGGCTTTTTACGGCCGATCAATTATGGTCCAAGTGTTGAAGATATCTATATCTCTGCTTCTCAGATTCGTCGTTTCAGTTTAAGAAACGGGGATAAAGTAGCTGGTAAAGCAAGACCGCCAAAGGAATCAGAACGTTATTATGGGTTGATGCATGTTGAAAGTGTCAACGGTAAAGATCCAGAAGATGCGAAAGAACGCCCGCATTTCCCAGCACTGACGCCTCTTTATCCTGAGAAACAGCTTCGCTTAGAAACAACGCCACAACAAATAGCAACTCGCATGATCGATATTTTTTCCCCTATTGGATTTGGCCAACGTGGTTTGATCGTTGCACCTCCGAAAGCAGGAAAAACATCCATCCTAAAAGAAATCGCCAATGGCATCACTGAAAATCATCCAGAAGTTGAATTGATCGTCTTACTGATCGATGAACGACCAGAAGAAGTCACTGACCTTGAACGCAGTGTCAAAGGTGATGTGGTTTCTTCTACGTTTGATTTGCAACCGCAAAACCATACTCGGGTTTCTGAATTGGTGTTAGAGCGTGCCATGCGTTTAGTTGAAGACAAACGAGATGTCGTTATCTTGATGGATAGTATCACACGATTAGCACGTGCATATAACTTAGTCGTGCCGCCAAGTGGTCGAACATTAAGTGGAGGGATCGATCCAGCTGCCTTGTACAAACCGAAAAAATTCTTTGGTGCTGCCAGAAATATCGAAGAAGGCGGTAGCTTGACGATTTTAGCAACGGCATTAGTTGATACAGGGAGTCGGATGGATGATGTCATCTATGAAGAGTTCAAAGGAACAGGGAACTTAGAGTTACAATTGTCACGTGAATTATCAGAGCGACGTATTTTCCCAGCAATCGACATCAAAAAATCAGGTACGCGTAAAGAAGAGTTATTGATGGATAGCGAGCAACTAGAAGAAATCTGGAAATTGCGTAAGCATATGATTGGCGACTCATTAGAATATACGGAACAATTGATTCGTTTCTTGCGAAAAACTAAAAATAACCAACAATTTTTTAAAGAATTCCAAGATGTTTCTTTTGGCAAAAAAAATCCCACAAGAAATTTAAAAAGATAATTGCAAGCTCATAGGAAACATGGTAAGATGTAAATGTTGTAAATCGACAAATCAACTCTGGTTCAGCAAATGAAGCAGGGCAAAGGAGCGAATAGCATGAAAGAAAATATCCATCCAGATTACCATCCAGTAGTATTTTTGGATTCTACAACTGGTTTCAAATTCTTGTCAGGTTCAACAAAAACTTCACAAGAAACAGTTGAATGGGAAGACGGTAATACATACCCAGTCATCCGTGTCGAAGTAACTTCTGACTCACATCCATTCTATACTGGACGTCAAAAATTCACACAAGCAGACGGACGTGTGGACCGTTTCAACAAAAAATACGGTCTCAAAGACGCAAACGCTGCGGAATAATAAAAACGTTGTTAAGTCAAGGTTTAGCAGACTATCCCATGAGGATAGTCTGTTTTTTTTATTTTTTGTAAATTTCTATGTAAAGCTCATGAACTGGGTATCTATTAAAAAATAATCTCTAAATAGTATCGTTAGCCGTTTGATGTATATAATTACTGATTTCTTGAGCTTTCGCAAAATAATAATATGCTTCTGGACTAAATTTTTTAATCTTTCCCATCTTTTTAAAGAGGAAAGCACCGGTTAGTTCAGGCAAAGATTTAGATGAGTCGTAGTGTTCGATAGTTGTATGATTAGATTTTATCAGACAAGCTAAATATGCAGCTTTAGAAGCACTCACCACAGCTTCTTCTAATATATAGTTTTTACAAATGATATGAGACTTGATTCTCCGGATTCCATCTTCTAATTTTAAGAATGTCTCTTTATAACTACTACCACGTCCCCCAATAACACATGCAGTTTTTAGGATATCATCTAAGACGTCATCAGGATCCATGTTACTTAATTCGCGATAGATAAGTTCTTGTTTCGCGCATTTGATGAAAGCGGCTCTTATTTTATCTAAACCTTTTGCTTGGTCAAATAAGCTTTCAACGTCAAATAACTGTTTAATAATTTCCATTTCTTTTCCCTTGTTGTAAGGAATACCAGTAGTATTTGGGGCAAATGCAGTTAACTTATCGCCTAGTATGTTTTCGATATCAGGGACGTAAACTGCTTTGTTTGGTGGTGAAGTAACTACGAAAGGACTATTGATCGGCAGTTCTATTACCTGATTGTAGGGAGAGGACTCAAATAAAATATCAAGTAATACATAGGATTCTGTACCATCTAATGGTGATGGATAAAAAAACTTAAAATGCGCCTTGGGAATCTCTGTTTGATAGCGTGATTGTTCTTCAAATCGGGTAAAGAGAGAACAATCAATAATTGTTTGTAACGTATTAGAAAGTTTTTCTTTGGAGATTGTTCTAGTAATAACAATATCGATATCAATAGAGAATCGTTTAATTTCTTCAAGCAATAAAAGTAAACAAGTTCCGCCTTTAAAAATAAACTCTAATTGAGTATCTGTAAGCTTTTCTAGTAAATATAAAGCGTGTGTTACTTTGTCCAATAAATTATGGTCTAATTTTTGATAGTCCTTTTCTACAGATGAATACCAGTCAGCAGTAAAACTAGATTCTTTAATCATTCTTCTTCTCCTTTTTTAGCCAATATTTGTTTTAGTTCTTGGTTTACATTTCTCTTTTTTGCGTAACGGGTAAGCGTTGAATAATTAATATTATACGTATTTAGAATAGTAGAGATAATTGTTTGGATTTCTGCAGAGCTGATTGGGAGAATAATGGGATTGTTTACTAGTAAATCGACAATTAATTTTTCTATTTTAGGAATGTAAAAGTTTCCATCAAACTTATTTAAAGGAGCATCAACATATAAGCGATTGATAATAATATTTTCTTCTGAAGGACTAATATAGTAGTCATACATCTTTTGATCCGGGGACACAAAAGTATTAGGGAACTGATCCTTCAAAAAATGAAAGGAAGCATCTAAGGTATCAATTTCGATTTCGATGATTAGATTGTTTGTCTGGTACACGTGATTAGACAGATTACCAATATATCGTGTGGAATATATGCTAAAGTTCACATAAGGAAATTTAGTTTGTAAAAGGTTAGCTATGTGTAAAATTTTATCATTAGGTGCTGGAGTAAACGTCTCCTTTTCGCTGAGTGCATAGACACCTCTTTTGGGACTATAAATGAGTCCTTGTTGCTTAAGCGTATAAATCCGCCAACGTAATGTATTCATTGGTAAATTAGGAGTGAATTGTCGATAAAACATGTGGAGTTCTTCCGTGGAAATTTCTGATTTATTTTTCAAATAGTTAATTAACTCATTTTTATATAGATTACTAGACATAATAATTCTCCTAGGCAAATAATTGGGTATAAATAATCATAAAACCCGAATGTTTGATTTATTTTAACAAATAATTGGGTGTAAATCAAATTATTACCCTAATATTTGTTTAGTTATCCAATTTCTAATTTAAAAATTTGAACTTATAATAAAATATTCAGTAATAGAATTAGCGAGCCTTCTTTTGAACGTAAAACAAATGTTACTAATCTAATGAAAAAGCATTAAGCTATGAGAATACCTGTTAGTTCAATGATGAAATTATTTGTTTTTTATCCGTACAACTCTATTATAGGATCGCTTTGTTTGCTGTTTAATAATCAAACGTGGGAAGCTCTATTGCCAACTGCAACCGCTTCCTGTAAGATTTTATTTAAGAAAATAATCGTTTGAACCGGAACATTATTAAAAAGGCGGGAAAAAACATGACAAAAAATGAACTGTTGCAGACTCAAAAAGAATCACTTCACGAGATACTAAAACAAGATACTGCTCTTTATCAAATCATCCAAATGGTTTCTAACATGGCGATACCAGAACTATATGTGGGAGCGGGATGTATCGTGCAATCCGTTTGGAATCGGCTTTATGGCATGCCAATCGGCTACGGGATAAGTGATGTCGATATTGTCTATTTTGATGAAGACTTGAGTGAAGGAAAAGAACTAGAAACGAGTAAAAAGATCGCAGGAGAAATCGAATCTTCAAACTATTCGCTGGATATCATCAATGAAGCAAGGGTCCATCTTTGGTATGAAGAACGATTTGGCTTTCCGATACAGGCGTATGGTTCTTCAGAAGAAGCTATTTCTACCTGGCCAACTACAGCTACAGCAATCGGTGTTTCTCTAAATGAGAATGGACAGTTACAAGTTTTTTCTCCTTATGGACTGGATGATCTATATGAAGGGATCGTCCGGCCGAATAAAAAAATGATCACGAAAGAAATCTATGATCAGAAAGTAGCAAAATGGACAAAGAAATGGCCAGACCTCAAGGTTATTCCTTGGTAATGTCTGTTTTTAGAAAGAAAAATGTGTTAGGAAAGAGTAAAAGATACAATGAATAGCGACAGATGGATGTGATTGATTCCTCTGGTTGAAGGAGATAAAAATGAAAAATAAGAAAGCATTCCTGTGCTTGATACTCGGTCAAGCGGTAGCAAATATCGGTGATACGATCTACACGGTAGCAGTCATCAGCGCCGTTTATTCTTGGACAAATTCGGCATTTGCTTCAGCAATTGTGCCAGTTATCGTTACAGGAGCGATGATGGTGGCGGGATTTTTGACTCCTTTGTTATCAATGAAATTATCGCTTGATAAAATGTTGAAGCTGAGTCAGCTAATGAAGACTATTTTTTTGTTTATTTTAGCGGGCTATCTTTCCTACTTGTCTGAGCAAATTGAACTAGGTGTGATCTATCTTTTGATTGCTTGCATTGCATTCTTAGATGGGTGTGCAGAACCGGTTAGTATGGCGCTGATTCCTCAATACGTAGAAAAAGAGGCGTTGATTCGTGCAAACAGCTTATTCAGCACGATGCTTCAAGTTGTTAACATTGGTAGTTGGGCGGTGGGCGCCTCTTTGCTTGTGTGGTTCTCGGTTTCTGAACTAGTTTGGATAGATGTGGGGCTTTTTTTACTTTGTTCTGGTTTATTTTTACTGCTACCTCGGACCGTTCAAAAAGCAACGCAAGGTTCAAAGTGGAAAGAGCTTAAAAAAGGGTGGCAGTATGTGTGGAAAGAACCGTTGATACGGACAGTCGTGGTCATGGACACGTTGGAAGGAATCGCTAATACCGCTTGGGTTTCTTCTCTTGTTCTGGTATTTGTTTCCGAAGTGTTGAAGCAATCAGATAAATGGTGGGGCTACATCAATGCTTTTTATTTTGTTGGTGCGTTACTTGGAAGTGTGATCGTGATGAAAAATCCAGAGTGGTTCGATCGAAGTAAAGGAAAAGCAATCGTAGCAGGTTCTTTTTTTGGCGGAATTGCCACATTACTAGTCTTATCGACTGAATATGCGCCATTTATTTTGATGTGTACTTTTTTGATCGGAATATTTTTTCAAGTCAAAAATATTCCGCAAGCAACGGTCATTCAGCAAAGAGCAAAAGAAGAAAAACTCCTCGCTGTTTATGCTGCATCAGGGATGATTTACATGGGAACTTTCTCTATCGCAATGCTGTTCATGGGAAGAGTTGCGGACGTGTTTGGTGTAAAACTCGTCTATCTTTTTTCGGGTATACTTCTTCTACTTGTTTCGGCTATTGGACAAAAGAAGAAAAATTTATTTACTTAGAAATTATCGAAATCGTTTATTTCACAGACTGCATGGTTTATGTGGTCTGTTTTTTTATTTCAGTGAGAATTTATGGAAATTACTACTTTTTTTAGATGATCAACTGATCGAAATAATTAATGTGAATCATCTAATTATAGGCATTTGCTAATCAATGCATAAATGGAATGAATCTTCCTCCTATTTTTCCCGAATGGAAGAAAAATTGGAAAATAACATATTCAGATGGATGTTATAGTTATTTTGTAACAAATAATAATTTTAGGAGTGTTATTTTAGATATGAAAAAGACTTTACTTTTTAGTGCGGTTTTGTTAGGGATGGTTATGTATTCAGAGATAAATCATGCAGATGAAGTTATTGATAAAAATGAAACTTCCACAGCAATCCAAACGAATCAAAATGTTTCAACGAAATTAGAAATCAAGCAAAGTGAGAATTTGAACGCCTATAAGGCAAATATTTTAAACAATACATATGGACCAAGTTCCAATCAATCAACAGGGATTTATAAACGTGCGAATGATGTGATCGAAATTTACGTTGATGAAAATACAGATCAATCGAAACTACCGACTTATTCGATCACTGGAGCTGGATTGACCGACTACCTTGAAGGTTGGACAAGAGGAATTCAATTAAATAGAGGAAGAAACGTGATCTCAGGAACACAAGTTGGTATTATCCATATTCAAAATGAACAAGATCAATTAACTTCTTCTGGAAAGGTAAATATTGAAATCAAAGGTGGTATCACGATCCCACGCTTTATTCTTGGTGAAACAACGAATGCACAATGGGATCAAATCGTAGCAAATCATCCAGGAGCACCAGGATATGAATTACTAGGTGAACGTGTATTGATTACAGGATCAAGCAGATCGATTCATTTGGTAAGGAATCCGACCAATATTGTAGAAACGCAAGATAAAGTCATCAAATCACACGATAAGATTTCCGGTCTTGATAATAGTGCCTCGAATCACCGTACTCCTGTTGGTTTAGTCCAACATATGCGTGAAACGCATTCTGCTGGTGCTTATATGTATGCTTACTTGCAACATACTGGTTATCATGCGGATACGATGTATGCTTTGTTGATGCCTGAACGTCAAGAGCAATGGGGCATGTATCATGAAATTGGACATACGTATCAAATGAATCGGATGAATTGGAATGGTTTGACAGAAGTGACAGTCAATATCTATTCTTTACGTGCGGAAAAGGAATTTGGTATTCGTAGTCGTTTGGAAAGAGATAATCGTTATACATCTATTTTCAATTATTTGAATAGCACTGGACAAAAACAATTTGATAGCCAAAATGTTTGGACAAAATTAGCGATGTTCTGGCAATTGGAACTAGCCTTTGGTGAAGATTTCTATCCAAACTTACATAAAATGTACCGTAACGAGCAACGCTCATTACCATCAGAACAGGATAAACGTCAGTATTTCGTTGTAGCAGCTTCTAAAATCAGTGGCAGAAACTTGCAGCCTTTCTTCCAACAGTGGGGAATCGATGTAACAGCAGAGAGTAGACTTGAAATGGAAAAACTACCGAAATTAACGAAAAAAATCTGGGAATATCGCGATGAGATGACTGGTGACGTTGGCAATATCGATGGTGAAGATAATAACAGCGATGATAAAGAAGCACCGACGATCCCAACTGGACTTGCTACAGAAGAAGTAACAAGCAATTCTGTAAAAATCAAATGGAATCAATCAGTTGATAACACAAAAGTCAAAGGCTATCGTATCTACCGAAATGGGGTACGAGTTGGGACGACTGAAACATTGGATTACACAGATAAGAATTTAGCGAGTGATACTGCTTATGTCTACCAAGTAAGTGCTTTTGACGAAGCAGGTAATGAGTCTGAGAAAACACAATTTATCACGGTTGTGACAAAGCAAGAGGAAAAAGATACACAAGCACCAAGTATTCCGACAGGCTTGACTGCTGGGACAGTGACTGCTAATAGTGCGCAGTTCAGCTGGGGACCATCAACGGATAACAACCGAGTAGCAGGATACAATGTGTATCGTAACGGTGTGAAAGTCAATGCAGTAAGTGGTTCGACGTTTACGGATACGAATTTAGCGAGCAACACAGCATATACTTATCAAGTAAGTGCTTATGATGCAGCGGGGAATGAATCAGAAAAAAGCCAAGCAATCACGATCACTACAAAAGATCAAAGTGTGTTGGAAGATACATGGCGCATCGACCAAGTGTATACGACAGGCAATTTAGTGATTTATAATGGGATTCAATATCGTGCCAAATGGTGGATCAAAGGAGAACGCCCAGATATTTCACAAGCATGGGAAAAAACAGATAAAACACAAATAGAAGAATGGGTAGCAAGTAAGGCATATTCTGGTGGTGATCGAGTAAGTTACAAAGGGAAAACTTATGAAGCAAAATGGTGGAATACCAATGCGAATCCAGAAACGAGCGATGTTTGGGCATTGAAATAGCAAAACATTTATCGTAAACAGTAGTTTTAGACGATTATTAAAAACGGCAGTACTTACTTTCAAATGAAGGTAAGTACTGCCTTTTTGTTTGACGTGAATCTAAGATTATAAACTAGTTAGCAACTGTACGATCCTTTGAAGTTTCTTCTAAAGCATGTTCTTTTGCTAATTCATTTTTATCATAAATCTTGACGAATGGGTAATACATAAAAATGGAAAGAATGATCAATAGAATGTTTAACACAGCTGCCCGCCAGTCTCCGCCGGTTGCTAGATATGCGCCGATTGGTCCAGGGAGTGTCCACGGTGCAGTGATCGTGACTGCACTGACTAAGCCGAGTTTTGTCGCAAACCAAGCAATAGTTGCACAAACCATTGGCGCAAAGATAAAGGGAATGATCAATGTCGGATTCAATACGATCGGTACCCCAAAAATAACTGGTTCATTGATATTGAAAAGGGAAGGAGTAATAATCGCTTTCCCTAGCTTTGAAGCGTATTTCGATTTGGCAGTAAAGGCGAGCAGGATCGCTAAACCAATCGTACAACCTGCACCACCGATCCACACAAACCATTGATAAAATGGCTCAGCCGCAATATTTGGCAACGCCTCTCCAGCTGCCGCCGCGGTCGTATTCGATTCTAAGATCTGTAACCATAGTGGACGAGCAAGTGAACCGATGATGGAGACACCATGGATACCGAACGCCCAGAAAAAGGTGATCAGAAAAATAAGTAATAGTACACTCGGTAACGTGTCGGTAGCGCTGATCAAAGGGCTGACAACTTTTGAAACGGCTGTATGCCAATCAAAGCCGATATAATAGCTGATCGATGCCATAACTAAAATCACGATCAACGTTGGCGTCAATGCTTCGAACGATCGAGCAACTGCTGGCGGTACTTGTTCGGGCATGGTGATTTTGAATTTAGATTTGTCTGTTAATCGATAAACTTCCACAGCAAAAATAGAGGTAATGATACCAACGAACATTCCGCCGCCACCTAAATTTGCCATTGGCAAAACAAAACCAGAAGTGCCAGCAGCTTCCGCAGCCTCAAGAGGAATGTTGACAGGGATGAATGTTAATAAAAAAGCAATCGTTGCTAATAACCCCCCAGAAACGACATCGAGTTTATAGGTTTTTGCCAAACTAGCGCCAATTCCAAATGTGGCATAAAGAGACATGATATACATGGTCATGCGATAAGGTAGTAAAATCGTTGCGGCATTTTCCGACAAGAACTGATAGATTCCCCAGCTAGGTGGTAAGGGAGGAAAAGCAATGATCAAGAAAAATGAGCCTACGATGATCAGTGGTAAAGTGGCGATGATTCCATCACGAATAGCGCGTAAATGACGTTGGTTTGCAATTTTTGCCATTGGTTCAGCTAAATAACGCTCAATGACTTCTGTGAATTTGGTTAACATTTCAACACTCCTTTTTATCAATAAATTCTAAAAGATGATCCCTTTGTACAACCAAAGATAGGCAACAATCATCAAGCAAGCTGTGGCAAAGAAAAATGTGCGGATACAGCCTTTAGTGATACCTTTTTTCGTAGAAATAAAATAATGATTGCTGGTGATGACAGTAGCTAAAGAGACGGGTAGGAAGAGTAAGATACCAAGTCGAACTTCCCAGTGCAATAAATAGAATAAATATGGAATGAAGATTCCACCGAACATACAAGCAAGAAGCAAATAGCAAGATGATTTGATCCCAAAATGAATAACCGCTGACGATGTTTTTTTGTTGTTCATTTCAATACCTCCTTTCTTTTTGAAGCGTTTACATATTTTAAGTATACCTATATGAAATTTAAAATCAATATATTTGTTGCTATCAAGTAATTTTATTTCTAATGATTTGTTTTAACAGAGAAAAATAGGAGTTAGTGTAAAATAAACGCACAAAAAAACGAGCCTGAGACATTAGTCACCTTGTATCCCTTAAAACCGACTACAGAAATAAGCGTGAACCCCCGAAAAATTGAAGAACAATTTTCGGGGTTCACGCTTATTCTTGGAGATGAGTATTTTCGTCATAATCTTGAGAGCGCTAGTTAAAAGCTTCGACCACCGCCACCAAAGGTTCCGCCACCACTCGAATGAGTCGTGCTGCCACCGCCACCGCTTCCTGGTGGTGGTGCTTTAGGGATACGACGGGTCGTAACAAACGAATTCGTCAAACGATCCGTTTTGTCCGTTAACTTGATACTAGCCTTTTCACGAAATGGGTATTTGTATGTCCCAGATTTCAATTGGTAGCGAGAGACGTTTATGACATAAAAAGCGATGCCCAATACAGCAGCTAAGACAAGTGCAATCACTATCTCTATCGTAGTCAGTACCTTGTATCGAGTGATTTTACCTGTCGCTTCATCTACGCGGTAATGACCACCAGGCACACCTTCATCCACATAGCTAGAAGCTTTAGTCAGATAAGCCTGAGCTGCCGCGAAATAATTCGCATTCGTCATTTCGTCATAAACATCGTCTAAGGTCGAATCGATCCGGCGATCCGTCAAATAGTCGATCATATTCCCAGAAGTAGAGATATAGATTTCTCGTTGACCCATATCTAAAAGTAAAACAGAACCATTTTGATCGTTTCCTATTGCGTTTCGCAAATAGTTGTCAGCAAAGTCTCTAGGCTCTTCAGAGTTAGAGTCAGTAGTTACGATAAATACCTGACCTTTGATCTTTTCGTTGATTTCTTGTGCCTGTTGGTTCAATGTTGCGATTTGGTCGCTTGTAAATAGACCTGCTTCGTCATTGACCGTTGGAGTAGCTGCACCTACGATCGGTGTCCATAGTAAACTAACCGCTAATAAAAAGAAAAGATAAAGACTATTTTTTGTCTTGGTCATATCAAGTAGCCTCCAATCATAAAGAGGATGGCTAAAACGGCGAATATGCCAAAAGAGGTCAAAGCTAGCTTTTTATGACTGATTGGTAATACACCACTGACCTTACCAGTTTGACCATTCATGGCATAATAGTAGACTTTCTTATCGGAGTCATTGCTACGGTAAGTAACTAGCCAAACAGGTAACAGCACGTATTCATTTTTTTCGCCGGTGATCTGAGTAGAAGTTCGTACCCCGGTCAACGTAGTATAGCCATTTGCTGTATCCCGCAACAATTTTTCCGAATAGTCACGTAGCTCATTTTGGATATCTGCTTTGATCGCTTGGTACTCAATGTCACGTTTTTCTGCTTGGAAACCTGCCAGATATTGACTCTTGAAATCAATCGCTTTGTCTAATGGAAATGGCTGGACCGCTTCCACCATCTTTTGCTGAGTATTTTTTGACAAGGCATTTTTCACTAATTCTTTAAATGAAAGTTTCCCTTCACGTTGGACAGCATATTGTTTTGTTTCGGTGTATTCGATATCGCCGACACGCCAGATTCTGATAACTGTTCCATTGGCTTGCAAGGAACCGTCCAGTTCGGCATCGGTCGCCCAATAAGGGAAATAAACGCCGGTCAATTTATCGATTTGATCTTGATTGAAAAAGGCTTTTGGCACAAACCATTTTTTCTTTGTCCAGGCGAGAAATTGTTTGATTGCTTCTTCTTTTTCTACCGCAAAAGGTAAAACTTTATTTGGTAAAAAGTCACCGCTCAGACGTCCAGATAACACAACTGGGTTATGGCAGTAGTAGCAGTAGGTAGCAGCAGTAGTTGCCTCTGTAACGATCTCTGCACCGCAACTCGGGCATAAAAATAGTTCCATACTGCTTTGTTCGCCAGTAGTTGTCTGTTCAGCGGTTGCTTCTGCATCAGACACTCCGCCAGCATCTGCAAATGCTTGTCGTTCCGTTTCATCCATTTGATCAAGTTGTTCTTCAGCAGTAAAAGTGAAGTCATCACTTGCAGCTGGTTGCTCTTGATTCCCATCGATATTGCGGGCCGCTTTTTGTTCCTCTTCATATTGACTGACTTCAGCTTCTGTATAGACATTCAAGCAATAGTCGCAATGAAATTTTTGATCTTTTGGATCGAAGGTCAATGGTCCGCCGCAATTGGGGCATTTATGTGTTAAAACATCCATTCGGGCACCCCTTTCAACTAGTCGAGTGGGATACCTTTGAATGGTTTTCCACAATTAGGACAAAACTTAGGAATACCATTTGAAAGATCCACCACTTCATTACATTCGCTACATTTCATTTCAAGCTTTGGTTGGCTATTCGCTACAGGTTTTGCCCCGCCACAATTTGAACAGAACTTCCCTGTATTTTCGGTGCCACAGACAGGGCAAGTCCACGTATCATTTGTGCCTTGAGCGGTTTGTTGATTTTGTTTTTCTTGTTGTTGTTTGATTTGGTCTTGATTGTTTTGTGAGGACTGTGCCAGATAAGAACCATTGGCATTCATCCCCATGCCCATACCCATGAAGCCTGTCATTGCACCGGCATCATTTTTACCAGCGGCTTCCATCCCACGAGCAATCGAGCCTTGGACATAACCTTCACGGACACTTGGATCACCTAACATTGCCCCTTCATTACGCATGTTGATCAGTTTGACTGAATCATCTGTATAAGAGATGCTAGCAACTGCGACAGAAACGATTTCCATGCCACGAAGCTCACGCCATGAATCATCTAAGGCTGTTCCCATGTATTTGCTTAGTTCCAAGCTTTTTGATGGGACATAAGAAATCCGTTGCCCATCAGCAGACATTTGGTTGATTGCTGATTGTAAAGCAGTTAAGAATTCTGCTAAATACTGTTCATTGATATCTGCGATTTCAACTTGTGTTTTGTTTTTAGGGATCGCATTTGTATAAAATAAAATCGGATCAGTGATGTGGATAGAATACGTTCCATGTGCACGTAGGAATAGCTCTGCATTATAGAAATTATCAAAGTAATTCAATGGCGCGCTTGTGCCAAATTTGATTCCTTTGATCTCTTGGAGATTGATATAGAATACTTGTTGTTTTTGTGGTGTGACGCCACCAAATTTAAAACGGTCGAAGGTTTCAGCGATTGCACCTTTCAATGAACCATTGAACATAGAAGGAGCGGCATCGTTTTTCACCGTATAGTAGCCTTCTTCAGCCGTATAATCGATGATTTTTCCGCCATCCACTAAGAGCATCATCATATTTGGATAAACATGAACGACAGTACCATCTGTCAATACGTCATCTGTTCCTTTTCGATTTGAACCACGTTTGTCATCTTTTCGTACTTTGACACCTTTAGTCATGACTGTTGTATCGCTCATATTATCTGGTTCAATGACCTCGATCCATTGATCTGCCAATCCGCCGCCGATCATACTAGTTGCTGCTTTAATAAGTCCCATAAAAAGTCCTCCCTTTGATCAATTATTTGTTACTAAGTATATGTTTGTATTATACCATAGGAGTATGAAAATGCTCTCAGTCGAAAGATGTAGAAAAAGAGAGGGGCGATTTTCCCACATTCCCTATTTATATATGAAGTTGACCATTTTTTTACAAGCTAGATAAAAGATGTTCAAAAGCAACTCCTTCAATGTTCCGTCTTATTATTCGGAGCTGCCCGGCTTTCTCACAACCTCTGATAAACGGTGTTCAAAAAGCTGACCTTCAACATTAAGCTAAAAAATTACAAAATATGAGGAGCTATTTTGCAATTTTCTATCTTACTGCTCAGGTCAAGGCGCTTTTTTCACAACCTCTGATAAACGGTGTTCAAGGAGCAGCACTTCGGTCATAAGCCAAAAAAATCAAAAATGAAAGAGCCATTTTCGATTTTTCTGTCTTATGCCTTAGTGCTGACCGCTCCTCTCACAACCTAATAAACTATAGTAGTTTTTTTATCCTAAATCACGTATAATAAAAGATAGTGAATTTTTCAAAAGAAGGGGGATCCTTATGGCATATCAAGCACTTTATCGTGTGTGGCGTTCACAGCGATTTGAAGATATCGTTGGACAAAAAGCTGTGACACAAACATTGAAAAATGCGATTGTTTCCCATAAAACCTCACATGCCTATTTGTTTACAGGACCAAGAGGGACAGGGAAAACAAGTGCGGCAAAAATATTTGCCAAGGCGATCAATTGCCCAAACAGTAAAGATGGTGAACCTTGTAATCATTGTGAGATGTGTCAGTCGATTACGACTGGAACGCAAGAAGACGTCATTGAAATCGATGCGGCAAGTAATAATGGTGTCGAAGAGATCCGTTTCATCAGAGACCGAGCAAATTATGCACCGACAAAAGCCGCTTACAAAATTTATATCATTGATGAAGTCCACATGCTTTCAACTGGGGCATTCAATGCCTTACTAAAAACACTGGAAGAACCAAAAGAAAGTGTTATTTTTATTTTAGCAACGACCGAACCGCACAAAATACCTGCAACGATCATTTCTCGAACACAACGTTTTGACTTTAAGCGAATCAATGCAGCGGATATCACCGAACACTTAGAATATATCTTGGATCAATCAGAGATCACCTATGAGGCACCTGCACTGACTGTCATCGCAAGAGCAGCAGAAGGTGGGATGCGCGATGCGTTGAGTATTCTTGACCAAGCGATTTCCTTTAGTAATGGGACGATCACGTTGGATGATGCGATGCAAGTCACAGGTAGTTTGACAAATGAGATGATGGATGCGTATCTGTCGGCTTGTTTCAACAAAGAGATCCCACAAGCCTTACAAGAATTGAATCAAATTTTAGCGGCAGGAAAAGAGTCGCGACGCTTTTTGGAAGATCTGCTGTCTTACTGTCGTGATTTATTGATGTATCAACAAGCACCGAATTTGTTAGAGGAAACTTCACATGTCAAAACAGAAACATTTACGACATTAGCGAAGGAGATTCCAGCACAGCGGTTGTTCCAGACGATTCAAATTTTGAGTGATACACAAAATGAGGTACGGTTTACGAATAGTGCGACGATTTATTTAGAGGTTGCGACTGTGAAACTGGCACAAGCTTCAGCAGCTGTCAGTCAACAAGCGCCAAGTGAAACCGACCAGCAACAAGTGAAGCAACTCCAACAAGAGATCCAAGAACTAAAAAAAGAGATCAAAGAGATCAAAAATGGTACGGTGAAAGTCGCGACCAATCAGCAAACGACACAAGCACCTGTTCAGAAAAAACAGCCAAGTACGTACCGTATTCCGACTGAACGGGTGTATAATGTATTAAAAGAAGCAACAAGAAAACACTTGAATGATGTAAAAGAAGTCTGGGATGATCTTTTGATGAGTTTGTCGGTCACGCAACGAGCAATGTTAAAAGCGAGTGAACCAGTTGCGGCTGGTCCAAGTGGGCTTGTCATTGCGTTTGATTATGAGATCGTCTGTCAACGAGCAGCAAATGATGAAGAACTGCAATTAGCGATCCATAATCAACTTAGCCGAATGATCAAAGACTATGCGCCTGAACCTGTGTATATCACAAGGGAAAGCTGGCCAGGTCTAAGAAAGAATTACCTTGTTCAAGTAAAAGACGGAGGAGCAGAAGAATCGTTTGCGTCTGATGATGAGTCGGATGAGATCGAATTGATCCCTCAAGAACAAACAAACCAAGAAAATGTAGTGACGAAAGCTGAAGAACTTTTTGGTTCAGCAGTCACAGTAATCGATGATTAGAAAAGGAGAGCGATAACAATGATGCGCGGAATGGGAAATATGCAAGGGATGATGAAACAAGTCCAAAAAATGCAAAAAGAAATGGGACAAGCCCAAGAAAAACTAAATGAAACAGAATTTACTGGTAGCTCTACGAATGATTTAGTCAAAGTAGTTTTCACTGGAAATCGTCGAATGAAAGATATCCAGATCAAAGAGGAAGTCGTTGATCCAGAAGATACAGAAATGCTACAAGATTTGATCGTGATGGCTGTCAATGACGTATTAGAAAAAATCGATACAGAATCAGAAAAAACAATGGGAAAATATACTAAGGGCTTACCCTTTTAAGTTTTCCTGAAGGGGAAATGAACATGCAATATCCAGAACCAATTGCAAAACTGATCGACAGTTATATGAGACTACCAGGTATTGGTCAAAAAACAGCGACAAGATTGGCTTTTTATACGATCGATATGAAGGATGAAGTAGTCAACGAATTTGCTAAGGCATTATTGAGCGTCAAACGTGATCTGCATTTTTGCAGTATTTGCGGAAATATCACAGAAGAGGACCCTTGTGAGATCTGTAAAGATCCATCAAGAGATCGTGGCATCATTTTAGTCGTCGAAGAACCAAAAGATGTCATGGCGATGGAGAAAATGCGGGAGTATCGCGGGTTGTATCATGTACTACATGGGGTGTTGTCTCCAATGGAAGGCACTGGGCCAGAAGATATCAATATTCCTCCTCTCTTGCAACGCCTGCATGATGCAGAAGTCCAAGAAGTGATCATCGCCACCAATGCAACAACTGAAGGAGAAGCAACAGCAATCTACCTTTCACGCTTGATCAAACCAGCGGGGATCAAAGTCACACGTTTAGCTCATGGCTTATCCGTTGGTTCCGATATCGAATATGCGGATGAAGTGACTTTATTAAAAGCGGTCGAAGGTAGACGTGAATTATAATTTTTTGACATACATTTGAGTATGTCAATTTGATCGACAAGACTTTTCCGATACAATATAGAAGCAAGAGAAGAGATGGAGGCAAAAGTGTGAACGGCTTATTTATTACGATCGAGGGACCGGATGGTGCAGGTAAAACAAGTATCATCAATGAGTTATTTCCTCTTTTACAAGAAGTAGCAAAAACAGAGATCATTCAAACTCGAGAACCAGGAGGAATACCGATCGCTGAACAAATTCGTGCAGTGATCCTTGATCCGAAAAATGATCGCATGGACGAACGGACAGAAAGTTTGTTATACGCAGCTGCGCGAAGACAACACTTAGTCGAAAAAGTTTTACCCGCACTTTCAAGTGGGAAAATCGTTTTATGTGATCGCTTTGTCGATAGTTCTTTGGCTTATCAAGGTGCTGGTCGACGGATCGGTATCGATGAGATTGCTGAGTTGAATGAATTTGCTACAGAAGGGACAACGCCTGATTTTACTCTCTATCTTGATGTGGACTCTGACACAGGGTTACGTCGCATCGCAAAAAATCGACAAAACCAAATCGATCGCTTAGATTCAGAAGGATTAGAGTTCCACCAGCGTGTGCGTCATGCGTACTTGAAACTGGCAGAGGAACATCCGGAACGTATCCATAAGATCGATGCAAGAAATAGTTTTGAAGAAGTGTTACAATTGAGTTACCACGCAATTATCAACCAATTTCCACAATATTTTGAAAGTCAGGAAGGTGAACGTAAATGAAAATCATTTTAGCAATCATTCAAGATAAAGATAGCAACCGTTTGTCCAACGAATTGATCGATGCCAATATTCGTGCCACTAAATTATCTTCGACTGGTGGGTTCCTTAAAGCCGGAAACAGCACATTTATCGTGGGTATCGAAGACGATCGTGTCGAAGAAGCATTAGAGATCATCAAAAAAACGTGCGAGTCAAGAAAACAATTTGTTTCTACTCCAGTAACGTTAGATATTTCAATGGACGGTGGCGTTCCTTATCCTGTAGAAGTTGAAGTAGGCGGAGCAACAGTCTTTGTCTTACCAGTTGAAGGATTCCACCATTTTTAGGAGGAAGTATGGCTGAAGAAACTGTACTTGCGCAAATGCAACCTCTCGTGTATCAACAACTTCAACGAAGTTTTGAGCATGGGCGTCTCGCTCATGCTTATCTTTTTGAAGGTGAAATGGGCACAGGAAAACATGAGATGGGCATTTGGTTAGCGCAACATTTATATTGTACGCAAATGAACGAACAACAGCCTTGTGGCGTATGTAATAATTGTCAACGAATAAAAAACCAAGAGCATCCGGATGTACTTGTTCTTTCACCGGAAGGTCAATCGATCAAAGTCGAACAGATCCGACGCTTACAGACAGAGTTTAGTCGAAGCGGATATGAATCAAGAAAAAAAGTATTCTTGATCCAAGAAGCAGAGAAAATGAACGCGAGTGCGGCAAACAGCTTGCTGAAATTTTTAGAAGAGCCACCAGGTGATTTTCTGGCGATTTTAGAAACGGAAGCGATTGGTCGGATTTTACCGACGATCCAATCTCGTTGTCAAACACTCCATTTCCAAGAATTATCAAAAGGTTCATTGATCCAAAAATTACAAGAACAGCAAATTTCTGCGGAAAAAGCGAAACTTTTAGCGTTCTTGACGAACAGTTTAGGAAAAGCAGTTGAAATCTCAGATGATGAATGGTTTAATGAGGCTAAGGACTTGATTTATCAATGGTTTGTCTACTTGGATAAACGAGATACACAAGCATTTATCTATGTCCAAAAACGATTGGTGAAAGCATTTAAAGAGAAAAGCCAACAATTTACCGGTTTTTCAATCTTGATGTATTATTATCAGGAAGCTCAAAAACAGGCGATAACATCTGGGGAGTATGGTAAAGTCAAACGGCTGAATCAAACGATTGAACGCATTTTGGTCGCAGAACAAAAACTGCGTAGCAATGTGAGTTTTCAAGCCGTCGCTGAGCAATTCGTATTACAAACGATTTTTTGATTTGTCAATTTATATTTTGCGAAATCAAGGAGGCCGCAAATGGTAGAAGTAGTAGGTGTCCGTTATAGAGATGCTGGTCATGTCTATTATTTTACACCCGGAGATTCAGAATATTCATACAATGATAAAGTGTTAGTCGAGTCTCAGCAAACTTTACATATCGCAACGGTTGCTATTCCCAAAAGAGATATTGATCTGGAAGATTTACCTGAAACCATCAATCCCATTTTGCATAAAGCAACGACTGCTGAGCTGAAAAAAAGCAAAAAAAACGAAGAAGATTCAAAAAAAGCTTTTTTGATTGCGAAAGAAAAGATTAGATTTAGAAAATTAGAAATGAAGATCGTCCACGTTGAATACACATTTGACCGAAGCAAATTGACTTTTTATTTTGCGGCAGATGGGCGCATCGATTTTCGTGAATTAGTGAAAGACCTTGCTGCTGTTTTTCGTACAAGGATCGAATTGAAACAAATTGGTGTTCGTGATGAAGCGAAGATGATCGGAAGTATTGGGCCTTGTGGGCGACCACTATGTTGCTCGTCTTTCTTGGGAGATTTCGTTCCTGTTTCGATCAAAATGGCAAAGGAACAAGGTTTATCACTGAATCCAACTAAAATATCTGGCTTGTGTGGTCGCTTGATGTGCTGTTTACAGTATGAAAGTGAAGCATATGAAGCCGCAAAAAAAGAACTCCCTGACTTTGGGAAAATACTTGAAACTCCTGATGGTAAAGGGAAAGTCGTAGGGTTAAATCTGCTCAGTCGCTTAGTGAGTGTGCGACTGAACGGACGGGAGAATCCTGTTGAATATGAATGGGATGAACTAAAAAATTTCATCCAAGTAGGTGAGATGAATGGATAAGAGATCATTATATGATGGGTTGAACCAATTGGAGTCAGAGTTACGAAATACATTGACTGAACTAGTCGAGATGAAACATGCACTGCATGAGATCGTTGAGAAAAATACCACGTTAGAAATGGAAAATCAACGATTACGTGAACATCTACGTGAATTGAACCAAGTGGCGCAAGCTCCAGCTGAAAATGCAAAACAAGAACTATCAAAATCCCGAATGAATCTGGAAAAGATTTATGAAGAAGGATTTCATGTTTGTTATGATTTGTATGGTTCAAGACGTGAAAATGATGAACCTTGTGCGTTCTGTTTAGAAGTGATCTATCGAGAAAGTGGACGCTAGATCATTTGATCTAGTTGCTTTTTTCACGGTTGGTGAATACCGCAAAGCATTCTTGTTTTGCAGTATTCGTCGTTGAACGATCCATAAAATTTTTAAATTAGAGTAACTTCCTTTACTGAACTTCTGAACGAGAAAGCCCACGGTTTTTAATCGTGGGAGGATAGTGAAGTAGGTATGAAAGTTCACCTTAGAGAACTCGAAGACCTAAAACTATGTGCTTTCTCGTTTTTTAATTGTCTTTGTTTCGTAATTGTAATGGTTATACATACGAAAAGGTGGTATGTTTTTGCTATGGAAGACTATCGCCGAACCAAAACAACCTTAAGCTTCATCAACTATCATTTCGTTTTTTGTCCTCGATACCGTAGAAAGATTTTTCTAAATCAAAAATTAGATAAGCGATTTAAAGAGTTGATCAATCAAATTGCTGAAAATGAAGAATTTAAAATTATTGCTTTAGAAACAGATAAGGATCATTGTCATTTATTCTTAAATGCACGCCCAACGTATAGTCCTGCGGATATAATGGCGAAAGTGAAAGGTGGAACTTCAAGAATTTTGCGTGATGAATTCCCAGAGCTAAAAGCGATGCCTAGCCTGTGGACACGCAGTTATTTCGTATCCACCGCATCTAGTCAAACAATCAAACGATAGGTTGAAAATCAACGAAAGAGGTGAACATTTCATGACTCAATCCATGACAGTGAAAATAAAACTGAAACCGACGAAATCAGATAGAGAGTTAATCCGCTCTTCTTCTTTGGTCTATATTGCGACAGTTAATTCTCTAGTTTCAGAAATGGTGAGTAATGAAAAAATCACCAAAAAATCATCTAAGGACATTAACGTGTCCCTCAATAGTG
The DNA here is from genome assembly GCF_050498525.1 of Enterococcus sp. DIV2371. Lineage (NCBI taxonomy): Bacteria > Bacillati > Bacillota > Bacilli > Lactobacillales > Enterococcaceae > Enterococcus > Enterococcus sp. DIV2371. Next base: position 883,075 of record NZ_JBIPAJ010000001.1, read on the forward strand.
CTGTTAAAAATCAAGCGATTCGTGAGGCCAAATCTGTTTTTCAAAAAGCAAAGAAAAGCAAATTTAAAAAGATTCCTGTATTGAAAAAGCCAGTTATTATATGGAATAATCAAAACTTCACTGTTTGTCCGTCGAGCATCCGTATGCCTTTTGTGATTAATGGTAAATCTAAAAAAATTGAAATTCCCGCAACCATCTTAGCGTATGAACGTTCGTTGTTAAATCAAGCGAGTAAAGTCGGTACACTAAGAATCACTAAAAAAGGGAATAAGTACATAGCCCAAATTTCGATTGAAATTTCAGAAAGAATAACAACATCTGTTAAAACAATGGGTGTAGATTTAGGGATAAAAATACCTGCAGTATGTTGCACAGATGAACATGAAGTTAAGTTTGCTGGTAATGGTCGAATGAACAAATATGTTCGTCGTTATCATAACTCCCGTAGGAAAGAATTAGGTCATGCTAAAAAGCTGAATGCTATAAAAAAATCTAAAGATAAAGAACAACGTTGGATGAAAGACCAAGACCATAAAATTAGTCGTGAAATCATAAATTTTGCGATCAACCACAATGTGGGAATGATTCGCTTAGAAAAACTGGCGAATATTCGCAAACAGACAAGAAAAAGTCGTAAAAACAACCATTCTTTAAGTAATTGGTCATTCTATCGTTTAGCTTCTTATATTGAATACAAAGCACATTTAGTAGGTATCAAAGTTGAATATGTTCATCCCGCCTATACAAGTCAGAGGTGTCCAGATTGCGGACAGAAACATCGTGCAAAAGACCGTAGGTATCATTGTATTAATTGTGGCTATGTTGGACATCGTGATGTTGTCGGTGCTAAAAATATTATTTATGCACCTGTACTTGATGGTAAAAGTCAAGTAGCCTAAACAGCTATATGCTCTGGTTTAGGATGGGGTATTGGCATACCCTTAGCTTTGGGCTAGTACAAAACAGAAATGGACAGCGTACGGTTTAGCACCAAAGAATCCCACCTCAATCCCTAAGGAATGAGGCTTGCGCCTTAAGTCGTGGGAGTGTCAATCTGTTTAATAAGGAGAATCATATGCATAATCAAAAGAGTTTTAAAGGGAATCATGTAGTTGGAACGCTTTATCTCGTTCCTACACCGATCGGGAACTTAGAGGATATGAGCGTCCGTAGTGTGCGAACATTACAGGAAGCTGATATGATCGCGAGTGAGGATACACGCAATACACAAAAACTGTTGAACCATTTCGAGGTCTCAACACCTCAAAAAAGTTTGCATGAACATAATTATAAGGAACGTATTCCACAATTGATCGACTGGTTAAAAGAAGGCAAAACGATTGCACAAGTAAGTGATGCGGGAATGCCGTCAATCAGTGACCCGGGACATGAGCTGGTTGTTGCTTGTATCAAGGAAGATATTCCAGTCGTTGCGTTACCAGGACCGACAGCGGGAATAACTGCATTGATTGCTTCAGGACTGGTGCCACAACCATTTTTATTCTATGGTTTTCTTCCTAGAAAGAAAAAGGAACAGCAAGAGGTACTGACCTCTCTTGGCGCTCAAAAAGCAACCTTGATTTTTTACGAATCACCTTATCGAGTAGCCGCAACATTAACTAATATGTTAGAAGTATTCGGTAATCGTCAAGTTGTGCTTTGTCGTGAATTGACGAAGATCCACGAAGAATACTTACGTGGAGACATCGAAGAATTACTGGCTTATTTAGAAAATCAGCCGATCAAAGGAGAATGTTGTTTACTCGTTGAAGGAAGCAATGAAGAAATTGCACCGACTGAACAACTTCAAGGTACGTTGAAAGAGCAAGTTCAACAATTGATTGATCAAGGTGAAAAGCCGAATGCGGCAATCAAAACGATCGCAGTAAAAAATGGGATCAAGAAACAAGAAGTTTATCGTCAGTTCCATGAACTAGATGAGTAGAAATTTAGCGAAAAAGATTGTTCAAAAGTTTGAGGTTGGGACAGAAGTGTTTCTTCGAAGAGGTTACTTCTATTCCAGATACCTTTTGAATAGTCTTTTTTGTTCTCAGAAAATAAACAGAGTAAGATAGACATAGTTAGTTACAGAAGTACCACCTCACTTGAAAGGGAACAAAGGTTCGTGTATAATGAAGTGGGGTGAGTCTGATGGAGCTACAGTTTCCTTTACATAATGATACGTCTAGAAAAATCATTCATATCGATATGGATGCTTTTTTCGCGTCCGTTGAAGAACGAGATCATCCTGAGCTTCGTGGGAAACCATTAGTGATCGCCAGACATCCCAGCGACACAGGTGGGCGTGGTGTGGTGACCACGGCCAACTATGAAGCACGTAAGTACGGTATCCATTCTGCTATGAGTGCCCAAAAAGCCTACGAGCTTTGTCCAAATGCGATCTTCAAACCTGGAGATCATCAAAAATATAGTGAGATATCAAAAGAAGTCAGAGAGATTTTTTATCGCTACACGGACTTGGTCGAGCCGGTAAGTATTGATGAAGCCTATTTAGATGTCACGAATAATAAAATCGATTGTAAATCGGCGATCAAGATTGCTCGCATGATCCAACTTGATATTTGGCAAACCGTCCATCTGACTTGTTCTGCTGGTGTCAGTTACAATAAATTTCTAGCGAAGCTTGCCTCAGATTTTCAAAAACCTAAAGGCATGACAGTTGTTACCCCCGAAGAAGCGATAGATTTTTTAAAAGCTTTACCAATCGAAAAATTTCATGGTGTTGGCAAAAAAACGGTCCCTAAAATGCACGAATTAGGTATCTTTACAGGGGAAGACCTTTATAAATGCAGCGAAATGATGTTGATCCAACAGTTCGGTAAAATGGGGTATTCATTGTATCGAAAAGTGAGAGGTATCCATGATTCACCAGTCAACGTCACAAGAGAGCGTAAGTCAGTGGGGAAAGAGCATACGTATGGACAACCATTACGAACAGAAGAGGAAGTTCTCGGGCAGTTGAGGCAGTTAGCTGAGAAAGTCGAAGCCTCGTTAAGACGTGTCCAGAAGCATGGAAAAACGGTTGTTTTGAAGGTACGCTACACTGATTATTCCACGGTAACGAAACGAGTGACATTGCCAGAATATGTTTATAAAAAAGAAGCGCTGTTTTATCAAGCAAGCTTGATATGGGAAGAGATCTTAGGAATCGAAAAGGGGATTCGTTTACTAGGTATCACGTTAACGAATTTAGACCCGATGACGTATGAGAATATTGTTTTACCTTTGTGGGAAACGAATGATATGGAATCTGAAATAGAATAGGAAATGCCCCAGCTAAGCCAAAATAAAAGTGTATTTTAGGCTTAGTTGGGGCATTCGCTATTTATAGAAAGCAATAGAGTATGTTTAAATCAACTCTTGTTTTTTTATTTGTTCATACGTTTGTGTCGCATCTGTACATTTGTCCCAGATGACTACTTGTTTTTCAGCGAGTGATCGTTGGACGTCAATGATTCGCTGATTACTGCTTCCACGAAATTGCAATTTGAAATCTCGTTTTGACCATTCGAAACGACCATCGACTAAAATGTCGATTTTCGAGAGCAGTTCAAGTTTATCTTCAGAATCCTGTAATAATTCATCAAATGTATAGCCGGTCCATGACCAGATATCTTTGCGATGACCGAATTCTTGGCGAATCCGATCGACTATACGTAGACAAACATTTGTATTCAAAAAAGGTTCACCGCCCAAGAGGGTCAATCCTTGTACATAATCATTGCGCAGATCGGCCATGATCTGTTCTTCTAATTCTGTAGTGAATGGTTTGCCGTAACGGAAATTCTGAGCAGCTTTATTAAAACAACCTTCACAAGCAAATAAACAGCCACTGACATACAAACTGTTACGAACACCTTCGCCATCCACAAAGTTGAACGGTTTATAATCGGCGATATAGTCATGACTATAATCTTGGGCCAGCCATTCTTTTGGTTTAGGATTTCTCATAGTAAAACTTCTTTCATTATAAAATGGTATTCGTTATAAAGGTTCTTTAAGGTCGTAGAGAGTGTAAGAAAATCGGACATGCTAGTCTTATTACTCAGTGCTGAACGCTTCTTTCACAACCTTATCGACGGTGTTCAAGAAGCAACACTTCGGTAATAAGTCAAAAAAATCTAAAATGAAAAAGCCATTTTTGATTTTTCTGTCTTATTACTCAGTGCTGAACGCTTCTTTCACAACCTTACTTCATATGTTTGACGCGTGACGAGATTTCTTTGTGTCTGCCGTGGACCATTGGGCGGGCTTGTGGGTTTCCTAAGTAGCCACATGTTCGTTTGACTACGTCACATGATTTTGGATCGTGATTGCCGCATTCTGGGCATTCAAAACCGCGTTCTGTTGGTTGGAAATCTCCTTCAAAACCACATTGGTAACAATGATCGATTGGTGTATTGGTACCTAAGTAGCCGACTTTATCATAGGCAAAGTCCCAAACAGCTTCTAACGCTTTAGGATTTTGTTGTAAGACTGGGTATTCACAGTAATGGATAAAGCCGCCTGAACAGTATTTTGGATAGTCTTTTTCAAACTCAAGTTTTTCAAATGGTGTTGGATTTTTACGCACATCATAATGGAAACTATTTGTGTAGTATTCTTTGTCAGTGATATTTTCAACGAGTCCGAATTTTTCGGTATCTAATCGACAAAAACGATCGGTCAAACTTTCACTTGGCGTAGAGTACACGCTGAAGTGATAACCGTATTCATTGCCCCAATCATCTGCTTTTTCTTTGAGTTTTTTCACGATATCAAGAGTGAAGTTTTTGGCTTCGGCATTGTTTTCCCACTCACCGCCAAAGAAAGAAGCAGCAACTTCATAAAGTCCGATGTAGCCCATTGAAACTGTTGCACGACGATTTTTGAATAATTCGTCTACAGCGTCTGTCCGAGATAATCGTTTGCCAAATGCACCATACATATAAAGGATCGGAGCGTTAGCAGGGATGGCTTCTTTACAGCGCTCAACACGATAAACTAAGGCATCTTTCATGATCGATAAACGATCTGACAGTAATTGCCAGAATTTTTCTTGGTCGCCATTTGCTTCTAAAGCGATCCGTGGTAAGTTCAATGTAACGACACCTAGGTTCATTCGTCCTACATTCACTTCTTCGCCATTTTCGTCTTTCCATCCTTGTAAGAAGGAACGACAGCCCATTGGCACTTTGAAGCTGCCAGTCAATTCAACGATCTTGTCATAATTTAGAATATCTGGATACATTCTTTTTGTGGCACACTCTAATGCGAGTTGTTTGATGTCATAGTTTGGATCAGTCGGTTTCAAATTGATGCCATCTTTTAGCGTAAATATCAATTTAGGGAAGATCGCCGTTCTTTTTTCACTGCCGAGTCCGTTGATTCGAATTTGTAAAATTGCTTTTTGGATTTCTCGTTCAAACCAGTTTTCACCTAGACCGAAGCCAAGTGAAGTAAAAGGGGTTTGTCCGTTTGAAGTGAATAGCGTATTGATCTCATATTCCAAACTTTGCATCGCATCAAAAATATCTTTTTTCGTTTTTGCTTTTGCGTATGCTTCTTGACGTTCTGATGTTTCGATCCATTCTTTGGCTTCGCTCAGATGCTTTTTATAATTTAATTCTGCAAAAGGAGCAAGTAATTCATCTGTTCGATCGGCAGAGCAACCACCATATTGGCTAGATGCAACATTTGCAATGATCTGTGAGATCTGGGCAGTTGCTGTTTGGATCGATTTTGGTGATTCAACTTCAGCATTACCGATTTTAAACCCATTGTTCAACATCCCTTTGAAGTCGATCAAACAGCAGTTTGTCATCGGAGTATATGGATGATAATCCAGATCGTGATAATGGATATCGCCTTTTTGATGCGCATTTGCAATATGTGGTGGGAGTAGTTTTAATCCGATTGATTTCCCTACGATCCCAGCAGTCAAGTCACGCTGTGTATTGAAAACATTGCTGTCTTTATTCGCATTTTCATTGACAACACTTTGATCCTTATTGATCAGTTTCTCGATTGAAAAGTTGATATCTGTCGCCTTGCTGCGAGCAAAATCGCGTTTTGTTCGATAGTTGATATATTCTTCTGCTAAGGCATATTCGTTTTTTTCTAGCAAGATATGTTCCACGATGTTTTGGATCTCGTAGATTTTTACGTTATGTGCGAAGCGATCTTTGATTTCTTTGATCACAAGTTCAGCGATGGATTGGATCTTTTCATACGTAATAGGAGATAAGGAACCATGAATTTTCTTTTCTGCTTTGATCAGTGCGGCATTTATTTTCTGCTCATCAAAAGGTACCTCGCGTCCATCACGTTTGATGACAGTCATTTGTTTTGTTTCAGGCTGTTTTTCGAGTACAGCCATTTCTTGATCTGTTCGTTTCATTTTCTTCAGCTCCTACAAAATAGTTCTTGTCTATCATAAAACAAATTGAAGAAAGGAGCAACTGATTATCTGCTACATATAGTGTTTTATCACTGCATAATTGAATGAGTATACTATATATGGTGTATATTATCTTGTGAAAAAAAGTGAAAACGTACGGTATCAGCTTTTGAAAAATACGAATTATTTTTTTTTGAATAAAAAAATTGAATAAAAAAATTTCAAAGGTAATTTTCGTGTGTGATGAGGTGACAAAATCAAAAGGGAAAAAAATGGAAGGATATGCTACTATTCAATTAAGGATAATGGTGGAGGACAAAATGATGAATAAAATAATCGAAGTAAAACATCTAAGTAAAAGTTATGGAAGTAGTAAAACACCAGTCAAAGTGTTGGATAATATTTCTTTTTCAGTTGAAGAGGGAGAGTTTATTGGGATCATGGGACCAAGTGGTGCTGGAAAAACGACCTTGATGAATATATTATCAACGATTAATCTGCCAACGATGGGAAGTGTGTTGATCCAAGGGAATGAACTCACTAAAATGAAAAAACATGAACTAAGTGATTTTAGACGTAAAAAAATTGGGTTTATCTTTCAATCATTCAATCTCATCGATACTTTGAACGGTAAAGATAATATTTTGCTTCCTTTAGCTGTTGAGAACATAGCAAAAAATGAAATGGAACGTAGAGTATTACATGTTGCGCAACTTTTGGGGATCGAAGAATTAATGAAGCGTTATCCGGATGAAATGTCAGTCGGACAAAGACAACGGATTGCGGCAGCAAGAGCTTTAGTGGTGAAACCAGAGGTGATTTTTGCGGATGAACCAACTGGGGCTTTGGATTCAAAATCAGCGACAGAATTGCTGAATTACTTGAAAACGATCAATGAAGTAGAAAAAACAACGATCCTGTTAGTTACGCATGATCCTTATACCGCTAGTTACTGCAATCGGATTTTATTCATCAAAGATGGGGTGATTTTTTCAGAAGTCATCCGTCGAGGAACAAGAAAAGAATTTTTTGAAAAGGTCATCGACATGCAGGCGACGATTGGAGGAGGCGGTAAAATCAATGCTTTATAAATTAGCCGCAAAGAGTTTTCTAAAACAGTCAAGAGGCTACCTTGTGTATTTCTTTAGTTTGACCTTATCAACGATGATCTATTATTCCTTTAGTGCAATGACCTATGACCAATCATTGATCCGCCGGGCGAGTCAAGATGTTTCTATTGATAATACCTTGAATCTAGGTAGCTGGATCATTACTGTTGTTTTGCTCTTTTTCGTTCTCAGTGCGAATCGTTTTTTTCTCAACCGAAGGCAAAAAGAAATAGGTATCTATCAATTGTTTGGGATCAATAAGTTTCAGATCTCATCGATTTATGTGTTGGAAACGATGATCATTGGTTTTTTTGCTTGTGCCTTAGGGATATTGTTAGGCAGTATTTTCTCAAAATTGTTCCAAATGATTTTAGTACGAATGATGAAGATGGACATCACGAGTCGCTTTTTTGTTTCTATTCCTTCGATCGTTGAAACTGTCGTTGTCTTTTTCGTCATTCTTGCAGCGGTCTCCCTTTATTCGTTATGGAAGATCTGGAGTTATCCAATGACTCGCAGCTTTGGGGAGAAAGAACAAGTCGAAAGTTCGATGATGCGTATACGGACAAGGCATCGTTTATTAGGGGTCGTTGGTCTATTGATGATCTCTAGTAGTTATTTCGCTGCATTGAATTTTAGAGAAGTATTGACCCGGTTATATGAAACAAGAGTCAGTCTCGGATTGATCATCGCTTTTCCATTTTCGATCCTATTTGTCTGTTTGCTAGGTACGTACCTGTTCTTTTGCTATTCTTTTCGGTTATTGTTCCATTTATTGAGTGAATCGAAATTCAAGTATAAAGGAACTAATTTTTTATTGATCGGGAACACACAGATCCACCAGCTAAAAAATTGGCGCATGAATTCTCTGATCACTTTAGTTATCGGTTTATCATTGGCCATGATCGGTGGGATGACGGGTATATCAACACTTATTGCTCACGGTGAACAAATCGCGACGCCTGTTGCTTACCAATTGGATACTCAAATAGCTAGTAAGCTTCGACCGATTTTAGGAGAAGAAAATCAAAAAATCACAGACGAAATCGTCTTTCATTACAAAGTAGTAGGTAGCTATTATGACATGAATATTGGTTCGTTCTCTGCGGGTAATGAAATCAAACCGGTGAATTTGATCTCAGAAAATGAATATCAGGCTTTTCGTGAACTAAAACCTAATTTGCCAGAGATCAAATTAACAGAAACTGATCATGCTGTTATGTTAGATGCAGTCGAATCAATGTTTCGCAATTTTTCCAGTTATGGGAAAAAGATCCATCTACCTGATCAGCAGGAATTAGTGATCCAACAAGTACTTCCTGGATTTTTAGGAGATGAAAGCATGACCTATTATGGACCGACCTTAGTCGTTGATCAGGAAATCTTTGAACGTGTCGATGGATTAGAATATCAGATCATCAACTGGAATGTGACTGGTGGGAACGAAGAAGAAGTCATTGATCGAATCAATGAGGAATTGCCGACCAATTGGACACATACGATCTATTATAGTTACGAGATCACTGATCAAGGGTTGATTGGAAACATTCACGCGGACCCTTCTAAAGCTGAGGCTAGTGTGTATTCAGAAACGAAATTGACTGGTCAGTCCTCACGCTTGAATTATAATGCGCGCTATCCTAGATTGCGTGCAATCGATCGCCAAATTGGCATCAATATTTTTGTCGCCTTGTTTGTAGGGATGATCGTGATCGTCACTACTGGTAGTATTTTAATGGTTCGGCAATTATCGGAGGCTGAAACGGAACGTAGTAATTATCAGTTGTTGACAAAATTAGGTATTGCTCAGCGCAAAACCAATCGGATGATCTATGAACAAAATGCATTGATGTTCTTTCCGCCGATGATCTTAGGGATCACACATGCAGTTTTTGCGATTAACGTGTTTTCCCAATATGTCGAAGGGGCAGATTATTGGTTGGCATATTTTGTCAGTGGCGTATTGATCGTCATTTATCTGCTCTTTTACGTGGTGACGAGTCGCTTATATTGTCGGATCATTGAGGAATAAGAAGAACCATCAAAAGCACATCTAGTGGAGACAATAACTATTCAACTTAAAAAGTGAGAGATACGAAATGATTTTCGTATGGCTCACTTTTTCTATTGGTTATTTTTGCGCAATTGCTTGTTAGTGACAAAACTGTTAGCTATAAAGCGCATTCTGTTAGTAAAACAGATGTATTTTTTTCACATGGATGAGTAGAATTTGACTAAGGATTTGATTAGGAGGAAAAAAAGATGAAACAATGGTGGCAGCGACCGCACGTTCGATATTGGCGAACATTTATATTTCGGACCCTTGTCTATTCTGCAATACTATTGGTACTCATTTATTTGTATCATTACAAAAATATCCAAGGTGGAACTTTTATATATAACGAATTCTAGGAGGGAAACGATGAAGAAAAAAGGAATCGTGGCAGCGATCGATTTTTGGGGAGTATCAGACCCGGAGAGAATCGCGTATCAGACATCAGAAAAAAATTACACATATAAAGAGCTGAAGCAGTCCTCGGACGCATTAGGTTATTACTTAGAAAAACGATTGCTGGAGAAAGGCCCGATCGTGGTGTTTGGCAATCTGGAGTTTGAGATGGTCGTGGCTTTTTTAGGTGCATCAAAAGCAGGACATGCGTATTTACCAATTGATGCCCAAACACCGAAGGAGCGGATCGAAGCCATTTTAAGAGTGGCTGAACCTAGTATGATCATTAGTTTAAATGATTGGGAGATTGAGACAGAGATACCAGTCATTCATAAAGATTGTTTACATTCAATCATTACGTTGATGGTCGAATATCCATTTGAGCAGCCGGTAAAAGAGAATGAAAATTTCTATCTGATTTTTACTTCCGGTACGACAGGCGAACCAAAAGGCGTACAGATCAGTCACGATAATTTAGTCAGCTTCGTGGATTGGGTCTTGACGGATTTTCCCATCAAAGAAGGGGAACGTTTTTTAGCACAAGCACCTTTTTCTTTTGATCTCTCGGTATTCACGTTATATCCGGCATTGGTTTCTGGTGGGATCATCAGTCCTTTATCTAAGGAAATCGTTCAAGATTTTCAAAAACTATTTACAGTTTTACCACAACTAGAACTGAATGTTTGGGTATCAACCCCTTCCTTTGTCGATATGTGTTTGATGGACCCAGCATTCGATGCGACACATTTGCCAGAACTGTCTACATTTATTTTCTGTGGAGAAGAATTGACGAAGAAAACTGCGCAAGCATTAGTAGATCGTTTCCCTTTAGCTGATATTTACAATACGTATGGACCGACAGAAGCAACCGTGGCGATTTCTAGTGTATTGATCACCAAGGAGATATTGGCTCGCTACGAACGGTTACCGATCGGCTATGTCAAATCAGATACGGCTGTCTCGATTTTGAAAAAAGGAGAAGGCGATCGTGGGGAGATTTTGATAACCGGACCTAGTGTTTCAAAAGGCTATTTGAATAATCCAGAAAAAACGAAAGAAGTGTTCTTTCAAACAACAGGTGGGCGGCAAAGCTATCGAACTGGCGATGCAGGTTATCTAGCAGAGGATGGCTTACTTTTTATTGAAGGAAGAATCGATCAACAGGTAAAATTGCACGGGTATCGCATTGAGTTGGGAGATATTGAGCATGCGTTGCTAAAGGATGAGCGGATCAATCAAGCAATCGTTGTTCCTAAATATCAAGGGTCAAAAGTCCAACAATTAGTGGCGTTTGTTGTGCTAAATGAAGAGACTCCAGATGCCAACTATCAATTGGCTCGTTCGATCAAGCAAGGATTATCGGACTTTTTGATGGATTATATGATTCCGCAAAGAGTGATTTTTATTGACCAATTGCCCCAAACGAACAACGGCAAGATCGACCGTAAAGCACTGACTGCTGAGGTGAATAGGTGATGAATCTCCCACATATGATTCCTTATGCGGAGCCGTATTACTTTCTCATGTTGGGTTTCGCGTTAGCACCAATCATTTTTTCTTTGCTATTTTTTCAGAAACGTTTAACGATTTATCAAGCCGTCGTAACTTGCTTTTTCTTATTCATCAGTTTTGGAGGAACGTATTGGCAACAAGGACTTGCCTTGATTGGCTATGTAGTCTGGCAATCGATACTTGTCTGGTGCTATTTCACTTATCGAAAAAAAAGTAATCAAGGTATTTGGTTTTATTTGGCGGTAGTTCTCGCAATTTTACCTTTAGTGATCACAAAGATCACACCGTTTGTCTTATCAGGTAAAGAATCTCTGTTTATTTTTTTAGGGATTTCTTATTTAACATTTAAATCGGTACAAATGATCATGGAAATAAGAGACGGCATGATCAAGACCTATCATCCGTATCGTTATATCCAGTTCTTATTATTTTTCCCAACTATTTCTTCAGGACCGATTGATCGTTATCGAAGATTTGAGAAAGACCAAGTGCAACCACCAACAAAAGAACGATATCTGGAGTTGTTGGAGAAAGGAGTCCACCATTTGTTTATGGGCTTCTTATACAAATTCATCATCGGTTACTATCTTGGACAGGTATTGTTACCAATCGTATCAAAAGGAGCCTTAGCTCATGGCGGGATCTCCTGGTCGTTACTCGGCTACATGTACGTATATAGTTTGTATCTATTTTTTGATTTTGCCGGTTATAGTTTCTTTGCGGTCGGCACAAGCTATTTGATGGGGTACGATACACCAATCAACTTCAACAAACCATTTTTAGCTTGGAACATCAAAGAGTTCTGGAATCGATGGCATATGTCGTTATCCTTCTGGTTTAGAGATTACGTTTATATGCGGTTGATGTTCTTCTTGATGAAGAAAAAATGGTTCAAGAGCAAGATCGTGACGTCCAATATCGGTTACTTTGCCTTGTTTCTACTGATGGGTGTCTGGCATGGTTTGACATGGTACTACATTTTGTATGGCATTTATCATGCGACATTGATTTGTTTGACAGATGCATGGATTCGCTATAAGAAAAAACGGAAGAAGAAACTTCCTTCGAATCGTTTTACTCACGCATTTTCTGTTTTTATGACATTTCAAGCAGTATGTGTTAGTTTATTGATTTTTTCAGGATTTTTAAATCAACTATTTTTCAAGTAAATAATTAACTCAAAGGAGAGAATAGACATGGAAGAACAAGTTTTAACGATTTTAGCAGAAATTACAGGGACAGATGAAGTGAAAGAAAACAAAGAAATGGATCTATTTGGGGAAGGTTTATTAGATTCGCTAGGCTCCGTCCAATTATTAGTGGAGCTTGATGGCCAACTTGATGTTCAGATTCCTGTATCAGAATTCGATCGAGAAGAATGGGCAACACCAAATAAAATCATTGACCAAGTCAACGAATTGAAGGGATAGAGATGAAGAAAAAGCTGTTTGTGATTTTTGGACCTGTGATACTGGCATTTCTATTGATTGCGGTATTTTTCACCTCATCTTATCGCGTGAATGTATCTGATCCGGAAATCATCCATAAAGCAGCCAGTTCGATGTCAGATAATGTGTTGCGAGGGGACATAATCAAAAACACAGCTTTTGCTGAGAAGCAGTATGTCCCTTTTCTTGGATCGAGTGAACTGAGTCGAATCAGTCCTTTTCATCCTTCAGTATTAGCCCAAAAATATGAACGAAGCTACGAGCCATTTTTATTAGGTGCGCCTGGAACGCAATCACTGAGCCAATTCATGATGATGCGCTCAGCCAGTAAGGAACTTAAGAATAAAAAAGTCGTGGTGGTCGTGTCGCCTCAATGGTTCGTAAAAGAAGGTGTGAAGGAAGACTATTTCAGTACACATTATTCGGAGTTACAGACATTGGATTGGTTGTTCTCAATAAAAAAAGTCACACCTACAGATCGTTACTTGGCCAGACGATTATTAAGTTTTTCGATCGTTTCTGATGATGAGGAAATCGCACGAATTTTAAATACAGTGAAAAAAGGACTCACACCAGGAGATAAAGAGCTAGCAGAGTTAGAAGACAAATGGAATATCTTGAAACGTGAGGATGAATTGTTTAGTGGTATTGGTTTGACAGACAAACAAAACCGGATCAATCAAGCAACAAAACCATTACCTGCGAGTTATGAAAAAGAGCAATTGGCAAAACTCGCGACGCAGATTGGTTCCAGCGAAACGAAAAATAATCCTTTTGCCCTAAAAAACGAGTTCTATACTACTCGGATCAAAAACCATTTAAATGAGTTGAAAGATTCGCAAAAAGATTGGGATTATCGTTTTTCCAAAGAGTATTCTGATTTCCAATTATTGTTGCAACAATTAGCGAATGAACAAGCGGAAGCCCTATTCATTCTTCCACCAGTGAATGAAAAGTGGAGTGAGTATACTGGCTTGTCGCAAGAGATGTTGCAAGGATTTGCGAAAAAAATCAAGTATCAATTAAAGGAACAAGGTTTCCAACATATCGCCGATTTGACAAAAATGGCGAGTGTTCCTTATTTTATGGAAGATACGATCCATCTTGGTTGGCAAGGCTGGTTGACGGCGGATCAATACATTCAACCATTTTTAGAAGAAAAGCAAGCGAAGAGTAGCTATCACATGGATGATGCTTTCTATAGTAAGGATTGGCAATTGCAATCCCCAGAAACGCTACCAGAAAAATAAGTCAAAATACCAACACGATAGTATCATTCACGTAAGTAAGATCAAGTTATGACCCGTAACATCCAAAGAAAAAGGATGTTACGGGTCATTTTTGGCATGCTGGACAGGTTAAATCAATAACATAAGGCGGAACAAATCAAACAAATATCCTGCCCAAAAACGAATGAAAAATGATATAATTCTACTATTAAGTATAGAAAAGAGGGAAAGCGTTTGAATAAAAATGAAGAACAATTATTGATTGATTTAACAGCTGCGCGTGGTGTACCAGGAAATGAAGAAGAAGTACGAAAAGTCTACAAAAAATATGCAGAGCAGTTCGCTGACGAGATTATTTATGATGGCTTAGGTAGTATCATCGCAAAACATGATTCTGGCAACGGTCCTAAAGTATATATCTCAGGACATATGGATGAAGTTGGTTTCATGGTTACGAAAATCACAGATAAAGGATTTATTGAATTTCAAACACTTGGTGGCTGGTGGGGTCAAGTGATGTTGGCACAACAAGTAGAAATCAAGACTCAAGCTGGAAAAATCATCCATGGAGTGATTGGTTCAAAACCACCGCATGTCTTAACAGCTGAAGCCCGAAATAAACCTTACGATATCAAAGATATGTTTATTGATATCGGTGCGACAAGCAAAGAAGAAGCGACAGCGTGGGGCATTCGTCCTGGAGATATGGTCACTCCTTACATTGAATATCGTCGAATGAATGATGGAAAATTCTTGTTAGCAAAAGCCTGGGACAATCGCATTGGAACTGCTGTTTCGCTACGTGTACTTGAAAATCTAGCCAAAGAAGGCCATCCAAATGTCTTGTTTGCCGGTAGTGATGTCCAAGAAGAAGTCGGCTTGAGAGGCGCTCGTACAAGTACACATTTAGTTGATCCTGATATTGCGATTGCTTTAGATACAGGAACTGCTGGAGATACACCAGGTATGTCACCTAAGGAGGCAGACTCTGTTTTAGGTAAAGGACCACAGGTTTTGATTTTCGATGCTTCAATGATCCCACATAAAAAATTATTGAATTTTGTGATCCAAGTGGCAGAAGAAATGGACATTCCTTTCCAATATACAGTGATCACAGGTGGAGGGACAGACGCTGGTCAAATGCATGTGTCACGTAACGGCGTGCCATCTATTGCTATCACAGTTCCAGTTCGTTATTTACATTCTCACACATCGATCATCCATGAAGAGGATTATTTCAATACAGTGAAATTAGTTACTGAAGTAGTTAAACGTTTGGATAGTGAAAAAGTAGCAGAAATCCGGAGTTATGAGTAATGAAAATCAAGGTATCTGAGTATCGGAAAAAGGCGCGGGCATCACTAGAAGGTCAGTGGGGGATCAATGCCTGGATCATCTTTCTTTCAATCGTGATCGGGATCGTCCTTCAAGAGATTTTTGGCGGCTTCTTCCCAACGGGTAGCACACAATCTAATATTTTCAATTTTTTGCTCCAGCATGTGTTAGTCTTTGCGTTCACTTATGGGGTCTATTATATCTCGTTGGTGGTGGTCAGAGGTGGGCAAGCAAAACCGAATCTGTTGTTTGCTGTTTTTCAGAAAGAATATTTTGTGCCGATTTTACTTATCAATCTTTTCAATGCAGTTGTGAATTGGCTGATCAACGGCATCATTTTTTTACCGGGCTTTTTGATTGGTGGCTTCAATACGTATGTTGATCTACTTTTTAATGGGAATACTGCGCCTCAACAAATCATGCCTGATTATACGATCGATTTGAGTTTTGCGGTCCTTACAACCTTATTGTTCTTCGTATCTTTATTTGCGATGACGGTCGTTATGGGTTTATTCCAGTTTGCTGCATGGACAAAGTTCGACTATCCAAAATTGACAGTTATTCAAAGCTTGAGATATGCCTGGTTTTTATTGAAGGATCGTATTTGGACCTATCTGCTTTTACAACTTTCCTTTATTGGTTGGTATATTCTCGGATTCATCGCCCTATTTTTCGGTTTACTTTGGGTGATTGTTTACGTCAATGTGTCGATTGCAGAATTTTATGAACAAGCCCGTATCGAAAAAGGAAGCCCTATGGAATATTTTTCCTTAGGATAAGCAGTTTTTCTTATGAAAATAAGAAATTGTGGTAGCATAAGTTTTTGAGGGGGAATCAGTCATGAAATTAACCGTTTTAGGTTGCTTAGGTGCATATCCTTACAAAAAACAAGGAACGACGAGTTATTTGTTGCAAGCCGATCAATTTAATTTAATGATCGATGCAGGCAGTACGACACTTGTAAAATTGGAAGATCATCTTGATCCACTTGATTTAGATGCAGTGATCATCAGCCATTACCATCACGATCACATCGCAGATCTAGGCGTTTTACAATACGAGTGGCAATTGAATCCAAAAAGAGACAAGGAAAAAATATTGCCGATCTATGGGCACGCAAAAGATACTAGTCATTTTGAACAATTGACGATGCCTGGAGTTTCACAAGGATTCGCCTACGATCCAGCAAAAGAACTTGAAATTGGTCCTTTTTCTATTACTTTCATGGAAACCATTCATCCAGTGGTATGTTATGCGATGCGCATTGTCGAAAGAGCAACTGGTAAAGTATTTGTTTTTACAGGAGACTCCGGTTATTTGGAGAGCTTCATACCGTTTGCTGAAGAAGCTGATTTATTTTTGGCGGATACGTATCTTTTTGCAGGAAATGAACGACATCAGGCGCATTTTACTTCAAAAGAATCTGGAGAAATCGCAAAAGCGGCAAAGGTCAAAAAACTGGTTTTAACACATTTACCACAATTCGGTGACTTAACACAATTAAAGGACGAGGCGAAACAAGCAGCTGGAGAAGGAATCGAAGTTGCTTTAGCGGAAGTCGATAAAGTGTTCGATATCTAGGAGGACGAGAAGAATGATTTTTGTACCAAATGAAAACCATGATCCAAGAGTAAATTTAGCAATCGAAACATATTTACTACAAGAGATGCCATTAGAAGAACCAATCTTGCTGTTTTATATCAATGAACCGTCGATCATTATCGGACGAAATCAAAATACGATCGAAGAGATCAATCGTGAGTACGTGGAAGAACATGGTATCCATGTGGTACGTCGGTTAAGCGGCGGTGGCGCAGTATATCATGATTTTGGTAATCTGAATTTCAGTTTTATCATGCCGGATGACGGGGATTCTTTCCGGGACTTTGCGAAGGTGACTAAACCAATCATCCAAGCATTACACGAGTTAGGCATTTCTGGTGCGGAATTAAAAGGACGCAACGATTTAGTCATCGATGGTTTGAAGTTCTCAGGAAATGCCATGTACGCTACAAACGGACGAATGTTTGCGCATGGAACGATCATGTTCGATTCAGATATTGACGAAGTAGTGAATGCGTTAAAAGTCAAAAAAGAAAAGATCGAATCAAAAGGAATTAAATCCATTCGTTCCCGTGTCACAAATATCAAACCTTTCTTACCTGAAGAAAAACAAGGAATGACGACGGAAGAATTCCGTGAAGATATTCTTTTGAAAATCTTCGGTGTGTCTTCGGTAGAAGAAGTAAAAACGTATGAATTGACAGAAAAGGATTGGGAGAAAATCAATCAAATTTCTGAACAATACTATCGAAACTGGGACTGGAATTACGGAAAATCACCAGATTTCAACTTCTCACGTCAAAAACGCTTCTCGATTGGTTCGATCGAGGTACATTTAAATGTTTCAGAAGGAATCATTGATGACGTAAAAATCTTCGGCGATTTCTTTGGTCTAGGAGATATCAAAGATGTTGAACAAGCATTGACTGGCTTAAAGTATGACAAACCTACTTTACAAAAAGCAGTTGAAACGATCGATATCAAAAAATACTTTGGCGCGATCGAAGCCCAGGACTTATTAGAGCTCTTGTACTAAATGAGGGTATGATAAAATCTAAAACATCAAATAAAGACCTTCGAAAACAGTCTATTGACTGCTTTTGAAGGTCTTTATTTAGCTAGGAGAGATATTGATTTTTAAACGATCGACCCATTTATCTTTTTCTTGGATCAAGGTGCTGCTGTATTTATCGAGCGTAGTTTGGATCATCATCAAGTCATACTGCTCCTGTCGCATCAATTCTTCTGTCACATCTTTTGAAAAAATATTTTTCTCATATTGTATGCTGTGTTCACAGTGGATCTGGATTTGAGAATTGATTTCTTGGATCGATAAATAGATTTCTCGATGCAAAGGATTCTCAATGGCTTGAGTCTCTCGGAACGAGTGCTCGAGAATATGAATAAGCAGTTGCGTGAAATCTTCATCTTGGATCGGTAACGAAGCGGGAATGTGTGTATGGAAATCGACTTTGATATTCTTTTTAGTCGCCACTTCTTGATATCTCGCCAGAATCAAATTTGTCAGTTGGTGCCCTGTCGGAAATAGGGACAGATCCAATTGTTTTGTTTCTTGTACGATTCGCTTTAAGTAAGCTTTTGCTTCATCTTGTTCATCTGCATCGATCAACTGACTGAGTGCTTCCATCCGGGCAACAAAGTCATTTTTAGCATGATCGATTTGCTGGATCTGTGCTTGGATTTTCGCATAATGTGTTTCAATCAAATCAGTTTTAGTTTGTAAGAAAAGCCGTTCTTTATGATAACTATCGATTTTCATGACATTTTCCATGATGTTGTATGCAACAATAACAATCAGGATGATCGCAAATAAAAGAGTGGACCAGTTGATGATCGTATGCCCGATACCTAAAGCTGTTTGGATATAGAACATACAATGAAAAATAGCGATCAAAACGATCCAAGGACTACAAACAGTGAAAAAGCGATTTTCTTTATATGCTTCTCCGATACTTGCGATGGAAGTAACTAAAGTGCTGACCACACTGACGACACTTGCAAATGGCATCAATTCAGGCAATTCAAAGTCGGACAATAACGAATAAAGAATGATATTGGCAAAAAGAAATGCTTGGAAATAGCAGAAGTAGCCATACCATTTCTGGTAGCTCGTCATTTTTGATTGATAGTAAAAAATGATCAGTATAGAAGTCAAAATAGCGAATAAGTGAGAAAAAATCGAATGAACGATTGGCTCAAAAAGAACCCCACTCAAGATATCCTCCGAAATAGATTCAAACCCAAGAACTAAAGAAAATAGACTTAAAATCAATAATGAACGATCCAATTTCTTGTGTCTATAGAGAATATAGCTCGTCCAGATCAATAATCCGATGGCGATAACGAAAGCCAGGATCATCGCAATGACTTGAGGGATCGACTGTGAAAAAATAAAGCTGATCATAGGACTGGTTGTTCCTAAATAAACGTTTGGTGTCAGTCCTGAATAATTCTGGTAGGGGGAGGAAACAACGATTTTCAATGTCTTACCAACATAAGATTCTGGAAGATCAATGATCGATAATGATAATCCAGGGTTGTTTCTTTCACTATCTTTTGATCGACTGTAGAGTAGAGTATCATCTAGTGAAACACTTAGCCATTGGTGATTACCTTTGATCAACAGATTGGCATCATCCAAATCTTTATGTAGAGTCGTCTCCATTATAAATGGTTCATTTTTATCGATCGATGGCATGTAGTCGATATGGCTGCTATCGAACTGGAAATATGGATCATACTCAGAATAATACACCCATGAGTCTTCGATCTGTGACATTTGTTTGCTGTCAACTGGAGTGAAAATGTAATGGAAAAAATAAGTAATGCTGATTATAAATAACGTAGTTAATGTAATGATTATACTCCATTTGAGTTTTATAGAGAATGGTGCATTTTTATTACGAATGTTATTAAAAAGAACCATAGACGAATCTCCTTTTGTAAGTACTCTAATTCAAGAGTAAACTTTTTTTATTTTAGAGTCAATTTTTATCTGCGTCAACACATTTTTTTGTTGATTAGTTTTATTTTTCTTTAATAAGATAATGCTTGAGTGTTAATGTTGTAATAAATATCTTGTTATTATATTATGTATTTAATGAAATGTTACGAAGGAGGTCCGATGTGCCTATCTATAAAAAAATAACCTTTATTAGCTCAATTACGTTAGTGTCTTTATTAGCAATGATTTTATGTGTCGTGTTGCTTCCTCGTGTATTTGGATTGACCCCACATATCATCGACGATCAAGCAATGGGCGCAGCCTATTCAGAGGGAAGCTTGATCTATGTACAAAAAAGAAAGGCGGATACGTTATTAGTTGGCGATGTGATTACCTACTATGAGAATTCTGGTAAACATATTGTGACAAGAAGAGTCGTTGCTATTGAAGACCAACATCGCTATTTTTATACGAAAGCCGATGGGAAAACGCAGATTGAAGTCGAAGCCGTTCGAGACCGCAATATTATTGGAACACCTGTGTTTAAGATTCCTTACATCGGATTGCTGTTTTCACGGCATGCATTTAATTGGATGAAATGGGTTTTCTTAGGCATTGCTGTTTGCTTGTCCTCAATTACTGCTTGGCACACTTACCTTGAATTGAAGAAGCGCCGAGAGAAAGAAACTGATTTCTTTTCTGATATCCAATAGATTGATTTTTTAACGATCGATTCTTCCTCTTGTCGAAAGATAGGTTTCTTCGTATAATGTTTGGAAGAGGAGTGGAAGTATGCGTAATGAAATGATGCATCGTCCCGTTGTAAAAGAAGAATTATTGGACTTTATGCGGACAGAACAAAAACAGTTGACCGGAGAATTAGGGAAAGTTGAAGAGGAAGCACATGTGGCAGAAGTGCCGATCATTCCTCATGAAACAGTCGTATTTTTACAGTTTTTATTAGGACAGATCAAACCAAAACAAGTGCTTGAAATTGGAGCAGCGATTGGTTTTTCATCTAGTTTGATGGCACAAGTGATCGGAAAAGATGGTCATGTGACAACGATCGATCGCTTTGATGTGATGATCAGAAAAGCGAAAGCGACGTATGAGCGTTTAGGATTGACCGATCAAGTGACATTATTAGAAGGGCAAGCAGCCGATATTTTGCCAACCTTGACTGGCCCGTATGATTTTATTTTCATGGATAGTGCAAAATCAAAATATATCGAATTTTTACCAGAATGCTTACGCGTGTTGAAAAAAGGTGGCGTCTTGATGGTTGATGATATTTTCCAAGGAGGAACGATTCTTTTAGCTGATGAAGAGATTCCGAGAGGGAAACGAGCAATCCATCGTAAATTGAATGAATTTTTACGTGTAGTTATGGCACATCCAGATTTGACCTCTACGTTATTACCTTTGGGAGACGGTGTGATTTTGATCACGAAAGAGGCTGAAACAATCGATTTATAAATTGATATAGTGTAATTAAGCGTGAAGCACCTATCCGTTCGTAACCGAACCTAGGTGCTTTTATAGTATTTCTTTAACAGATGGAGCCTAAAGGATTGATCAAGCGCTATGTTGATAGTTGGTGTCGAACTACTCTCTCGTAGCCGAAACTTAATAATGACAAATGTTTTTTTAGGTAAAGGCGATGTGAATAAAGTACGATAAAAATTTTTGTTTCATAAAATAACTATTTTGTATTGACAGAAGCTGTCTATTTATCTATAATTATTTTTGTTCCGCTAAAGCTGTCATAGTAGCTCAGCTGGATAGAGCATCCGCCTTCTAAGCGGACGGTCGGGGGTTCGAATCCCTCCTGTGACGTAAAAAACCGTTAGAAACTTTTGTTTCTAGCGGTTTTTCTTGTATATTGTGCCAAATGAGTGCCAAAAGGTGAGAAAAGTATAAGAGTATGGAGCAGCGATTCTTAAAACCACGAAAATGTTGTTCCAGAATCACTCCTTCAGAAATAAGTGTGAAACCCCCATAAATTCGTCGAGTAATTTTCGGTTCTTCATGGTTATTTTTTGGAGCTGCCCCACCCGTCATCCCCTCTTTCTGTACATATTTTTAAGAAATCAACATGCTAAATACCAAACAATAAAATGATAAAAAACAAAATCAAATCATATAAGATATGCGCGAGCATCGGGATCCATAAGTTTTGTGTTTTTAGCCATGCGTAGAGGGAAGGTGCATGAGCTAAGCCGATAACAAAAATACATTGATAGAGATTGCCACCATATACTGCATAATGGCTGAGACCGAAAACGAGTAGAGAAATCGTACTAGCGGTCAAAATAGAAACTTTAGTAGGCATAAATCTGGAAAGTAATAGAAAAGTTAGGACGAAGATCGCTGCAATATAAAGTTCTTCACCAATCAGGCTCACACTAAGTTGAGATAGATATAGGATTCCTCCGCCAATACTTAATCCTTCGTACCAGTTGGCTCCACCAGCATTCGCAGCCATTGTTTGATTGAGCAGTTTTCCGATCAAGATAAAAATATCTGAAAGTAGAGAACCACTGATAATAACAAAAATGATCCAGCTCCAATCTTTCTTTCTTAGTTTTTCAAATAAGGACTGTGTATTTTTCCAACCAATCAGCGAGATCAAAGCAAGCAGACCTCCGATAGGTAAAAAGGTCCAATCTAGAGCCCCTGAGAAGACCGGATTAGCGGTCATCATGCCCCAATCAGCCAAAATCAAAAGAATGAGTGCTAAGAGCGACCGCCACGGATTGAACGTGACAGCTTGAAACATCGTGAACATTAAATAACTCCTCCTACAATAAAATCAACAAAGTGCGATTGTATCATTGATCTAAAAGATATTGAAATCATTTGCTGTTTTTTTTAGAGCTAGATGAGAGAGCTTTTTTCTTGGTGTAGGAAAACCAGATATCTATGATAAAATAAAGTATCAAAAGAAACTGTCTGAGCAGATAGTGACTAGCGTTTCTTGAGTCGAAAATCGAATGGGCATATTTTAAGAGAGGACAAAGGAAAAACGAATGTTAATCACAAAAAAATGGATGGATCGTTTGACACGTCCATACAGGTCACAAGGAATGGTCCGTTGTTTAGCGGAATCGCAGAGTATGGATAGTATTAGTAGTAAAGTGATTTTATTGATCAATGAGAAGAATGTGACGATTTTATTTTTGAATTTTTTTCAAACGAAAGTCATTGATCATCTCACCTATGAACGAGCAGAGATTGAAAAGGAAGATGTGGCTTTAGGTGGTGGACTATCTGTTGTCTGGCGTTTTTCTGCTGGAGGGAAGAAGTGGCGCTTTCGAATCATAAAAAAAATCATTCCTTTAGGGGATGAACAAAGAGAATTTTTAATGCAAATCCAGTAAGGTATGTATTTACGGGTTCAATAAAGAAAAGAAGAACGACTATACAACCGTAGGTGATAGTGTTCTTCTTTTTTTGATCAGAATCGCGTGATGATGTCATCTAAAATAGTGATCAGTTCGTCTTTTTCTACTTTTAAGTGACCACTGCTCCATTCAGCTAAGACGTTTGTGATTCCTGAAATCGAGAAAAGAACTTCTACTTTGTTTTTGATATCCTTTTCATCTAATTGTTCTTCGTCCAGGACTCTTTTTATCAAGATGTGTGTCAACTGAGCGGAGAGTTCATCATCCATGAAATCATTGAAGAAAAAGTGGAAAACAGCTTTGTTCTCATCTACATGATTGACTAAAGCATGGACAAAGTTGCGAAAGTCATATTGCTCTTTTTTTGGGTAAGTTTGATCGAAGATATCTGTCAGTATACAGATCGATTCTTCAATGATTTTTGAACGAAGATCATAAATATCTTCATAATGAGTATAAAACGTTCCTCGCCCGATATCTGCTTGTTGTGAAAGCTCCGCGATCGTGATTTTATTGATTGGTTTTTCTTTCGTTAAATCCAAAAAGGCTTGTTTGATTGCTTGTTTAGTTTTGGCGCTTCGACGGTCCATGCGTATCTCCTTTTTTAGACAGTATCTTCCTAAATGTTCATTATTGGACAGATGTTGAACAATTGCCTATAGGAAGTGGCTTTCTGAGTAATTATAATAAAGTTACATCAAGAAATAAAGTTTTGTTTTAAAGGAGAAGATGAACATGGAAAAATTAACGATTCGTTCAATCGATAAAAAAGACTTAGATACAGCAAGTAAATTTGCGGCGCAAGGGATGAACTATTCGAGTTATACAGAAAATCCGATCGCGCTTTATCTCTATCGCCAGTACGCATTGTCAGCAATGTTGATGAAATCAACAGTCACCCTGGGTGCTTATTTGGATGGAAAATTTGTTGGCTTTATATTTGCTCGCTTCGATGGAGAAAAGAAAGTACCTGTTTCATGGGGGAGACGGTTGTTTGTCAACATGGTAGAAAAAATGATCGGCTTGACTGGTTACCAAGGTGCGATAGGAGCGTATGACCAAGCCAATCAAAAAATGTATCATGAATTTGCATCGAATCATCCAGAGGGCGAAATCACTTATTTTGCGGTTGATCCGGCTTTGAAAGGTAAGCGGATCGGTTCACGCTTGTTAGAAGAAATCAAGAAACGTTACAAAGATAAACGTGTATATCTCTATACAGACTCTAATTGTAATTACCAATTTTACTTGAAAAAAGGATTCCAGATTTTCGGTCGTCAACCAATCGATCTAGGTGAAGGAGAACCAATGACTTGTTACTTACTGAGCACAACTTTATGATCGAATAAATGACGTTAATATATATGCTACTCTTAACGTTGACTCATTGATGAGTCGGCGTTTATTTTTCTTTTACCAATCATGAGTCACGAGCAGAAGTTAAAGTAAAAAAACAAGAGTTCCTTTATAATCTAAATGGAGATCGTTTTAGTTGGCGGAGAATCACAGCGAGCCAACTAAAAAAATGGGATCGATCGCTGATTTAGAAAGGAAGAAAATAGATGACACTTTTATCTCAAATTTTAGTTACCCTTGTTGCATTGGAGTTTCTTTATATCATGTACATTGAAACATTTGCGACAGTCTCTGCAACAACTAGTCGAGTATTCAATATGCCAAAAGAAGAATTACAACGGCAGTCAGTGCAGACTTTATTTAAGAATCAAGGGATCTATAACGGTTTACTTGGCGTGGCTTTGATATACGGTGCTTATTTTTCCAATGCACCGAAAGAAATCACAGGGCTATTATTGATTTATATCTTACTTGTTGCGGCTTATGGCAGTTTTACGAGTGATCGCTTGATCATTGTCAAACAAGGTGGATTAGCGCTGATTGCACTCATTACGCTATTTTTTTAAGAATGATGCGGAGAATTCAATGTAAAAAACATGAAAGTTTGTGAAAAACCTTACTTTGGTCGCTAGAATATGCTATCCTATAACGTGCATTTTATAAATTTTTTATGAAAATGGGGTAGTAGTGTTGTTGAAGAATTATATGCGTTTATTGAGAAAAGAATTTACTGGTTATGATCTTTCAAAATTCCAAAAAGATGTATTGGCAGGAATCACCGTTGCTGCGGTTGCTTTGCCTTTAGCATTGGCGTTTGGTGTTTCAAGTGGGGCTGATGCGGCCGCTGGGTTGATTACAGCTGTCATTGCCGGTCTAGTCATTGGTGGTTTGTCAGGTGGGTTCTATCAAATCTCTGGTCCGACTGGTGCGATGGCGGCTATCTTGATGTCTATTGCGGCTAAGCAAGGGATGCAAGGGGTTTTGTTAGCCACTTTCTTAGCTGGCGGCTTTTTACTAGTTGCGGGTATTTTTAGGCTTGGAACGTTGACTTCGTTTATTCCAGCGCAAGTCATCACCGGATTTACTTCTGGGATCGCGATTATTATCGCATTGGGGCAGGTGGATAATTTATTCGGAGTCTCGTCTAAAGGTGCGAATGTCATGGAGAAGTTGACTAGCTATCAAGATTTAGGCTTTGCTATCTCTTTTCCAACGCTTCTAATGGGGAGTTTGGTGATCATCGGGATGGTGTTCTATCCTAAAAAATGGGGACAAAAAATACCAAGTTCATTACTAGCGATCGTCATTACAACTGCTTTGATGATGCTTGTTGATTGGCCAATCGCAACGGTAGGAGACATTCCTCAAACATTGATCAGTAACAATCGGTTGTCCCTTGGTGATTTTAGCCTCTCAGCGTTCCAAACAGTACTTGTCCCTGCAATCAGTATTGCGTTATTAGGGATGATCGAAAGTTTGTTGTGTGGTGCTTCGGCAGGACGTATGGCGAATCGTCAATTAGATAGCAACCAAGAATTGATTGCACAGGGGATTGGCAATCTACTGTTGCCATTTTTTGGTGGGATTCCGGCGACAGCAGCAATCGCTCGAACAAGTGTAGCGATCAAATCAGGTGCGCAAACAAGATTAGCTGGGATGATCCACGCCATCGTCTTGTTTCTATCTATGCTGATTTTTGCTCCGATCATGTCGAATATCCCAATGCCAGCACTAGCAGGTGTGTTGATCGTTACTGCTTGGCGTATGAACGAATGGGAAACGATCAAAGAACTATTTGCTAAAAAATACTGGTCAGCGATCCTCTTATTTTTCTTGACGATGGGGTGTACAGTGATCTTTGATCTAAGTATAGCAATCGTTATCGGAATCATCAGCGGATGTGTATTTTTTGTTGCTAAGAGCGCAGCCATCACGATTTCGATTGAAGAAGTCGATTGGCAACGAGTGAACTTACCAGAAACAAGACAGTTAGATAATTGGGCGGTGGTTTATATCAGTGGACCTTTGTTCTTCATGTCTGCTGAACGCTTGAAGGCAACCTTAGCACAATTACAAGAAAAAGAAGGAATCATTTTTTCGATGCGTGGGGTACCGAGTATTGATTTGACGGCTCAAAGCTTATTTGAAGAATTTCAAGAAAAAGCTGCTTTACAAGGGCAGACGATCATTTACACTTCGTTACAGCCAGAAGTTGAAAAGCAATTGGAACATCTCTGGGAAAAACAAAAGACGGAACAGCATCGCACTGTAGCCCATGCATTATCCTCCTTGCACAAAAAATATGTGATCGACGGTGAAGCGTAGTCGGATGATGTGCGAGACAAAAAAGATTTGTGACTGTTACAAGGGGTAAGGTAAAATAAAGTAACAGATTTCTGGGAGGCGGAGAAATAAAATGAATATCAAACAAGTCAGTGAAGAAAAAGGCATCTCTGCGGATACATTGCGTTACTATGAGCGAATCGGACTGATTCCACCGGTAAATCGAACAACCGGGGGCATCCGTGATTATACCGAAGAAGATTTACGCTGGGTCGACTTCACACTATGTATGCGAAGCGCGGGTTTGTCGATCGAGTCCTTGACCGAGTATATCCGTTTATATGGTGCAGGTGAAGAAACGATCCTTGCTCGTAGAGACTTGCTGATGGAAGAAAGCGCCCAATTGGAAAGAAAGATGGCAGAGATGCAAGCTTGCTACGATCGTCTTCAAAAGAAAATCGCCCATTACAACGAAGACTTGGTAAAAGGCGATAAAATCTTTGCCTGATCGGGTAGACGAAACAAAGAACCAAGCAATTGCGCCTAAAATAAGGGATTGCTTGGTTCTTTGCTGTCTTTATATTTTTTGGTGAAGTAGTTCTCCGAGTGTTTGCCAATCCGCTAAAATAGTGTCTGTCAATGTTCGATTATAAAAAATAGCAGCTGGATGAAAGAGTGGCAGTACCTTATATTGCTTGTTGGAGTACTGGTAAGCATCGTGTTGTTGATTCAACTCTAAGACTGGGCCCGTATACAATTTCCCGTGATTTTTTGAAATCGTATAGTCTTTTCCTAACAAGCGCTGCAACCCAATATTACCTAATGTGGCAATCAATTGGGGACGAACATGTTGCAATTCATAATCCAAGATCGGTGCGTGGGCAAACACTTCTGCTTTACTAGGCGTTCGATTCGGATAGACGATC
The DNA here is from genome assembly GCF_050498525.1 of Enterococcus sp. DIV2371. NCBI lineage: Bacteria > Bacillati > Bacillota > Bacilli > Lactobacillales > Enterococcaceae > Enterococcus > Enterococcus sp. DIV2371. The sequence goes on from NZ_JBIPAJ010000001.1 coordinate 911,054, forward strand.
TCTGATTTTTGAGTCCGTCCATTGATCCGTTGGACGATACGGTAGGGGCGACTTCTAACAGCACTCGTGATATACACTTCTTCTCGAGATAAACCGACTGACTGCAGGGCATTCATCAACTCTTTGCCAGCTTGACCGCTAAATGGAATATGGTTCTCAATTTCTGTTTTTCCTGGTGCTTCGCCGACTAGCATCAACTTAGGCTGCATAGGACCTTGGCCTGCAACAAACCCTTCTACGTGATACCCTTGGATACGGCGAGTGGCTTCGTCAATCAATTGTTTTGGATAATCCATCTCATCAACTCCTGTTCTTATCCATTATAAAAAGAAATCGATCAATTGACGAATGATTGGCAACATAAAAAAGTAGTTGACGAATAAAGCCAGATTTGGTATTCTAGTAATGTTGTAATTGTGGTCTCCACAGCTACAACCGCACAGAACGAGTTAAATGAAGTACAGGTCACCCTGTCACTCTGGATGGCGAGTCTAAGTATGAAAATAAGGAGGTGCTTTAAAGCATGTACGCAATTATTAAAACAGGTGGTAAACAAGTTAAAGTTGAAGTTGGACAAACGATCTACATCGAAAAACTTGACGTTGAAGCAGGCGAAAAGGTTGTATTTGACGAAGTTATTTTAGTAGGTGGCGAAACTACGAAAGTAGGCGCTCCAACCGTTTCTGGTGCAACAGTTGAAGGTACAGTTGAAAAACACGGCAAACAAAAGAAAGTCGTAACTTTCAAATACAAACCTAAAAAACACTCACACCGCAAACAAGGTCATCGTCAACCATACACAAAAGTGGTTATCGACGCGATCAACGCTTAATCTGCGTTTGAGAAAGAAGGCCTAAACAATGATCAAAGGGACATTTAAACGAAATGACGCTGGTCAAATCGTTTCATTTACTTTGACTGGGCATGCTGATGCCGGTCCTTACGGAAGTGATATCGTCTGTGCAGGTGTTTCTGCATTAGCGATCAGCACGGTCAACGGGATTGCTTCATTAGCAGGTTTCGAACCGATTGTTGAAATGAATGAAGAAGAAGGCGGCTATTTGTACGTCGAAGTAATTTCACCATTGACACAAGAGCAAAACAATATTGCTGAAATCTTATTGGAGAATCTCCTATTAGGTTTACAATCGATCGAAGCTGATAACCCAGAACATATCCAAACAAAAACAATCAAATGAAAATAGGAGGTGCAGACCATGTTGTTAACAATGAATCTACAATTATTCGCCCACAAAAAAGGTGGCGGTTCTACATCTAACGGCCGTGACTCAGAATCAAAACGTCTAGGTGCTAAACGTGCTGACGGACAAACAGTTACAGGTGGATCAATTCTTTACCGCCAACGCGGAACAAAAATTTATCCAGGTGTGAACGTAGGTATTGGTGGAGATGACACTTTATTTGCTAAAGTTGACGGTGTTGTTCGTTTCGAACGCAAAGGCCGCGACAAAAAACAAGTGTCTGTTTATCCAGTAGCTCAAGAAGCTTAATGAACAGTTGGCTCTATTCCTTGCGTAGCAAGGGATAGGGTTTTTTTATGATTTAAATCAGACTATTCTCATGGGGTCATTTTCGACTCATCAAGAGGTGGTTTTTTTGTCTCTATAGAATGAAGGGCATCTATCATTAGTGGTTTAGCAATGTTCTTCAGCTATATATGGAAAAGAGAATGCGAAAAAATAAAAATATCCAGACAGTTGTTAATGATATCTATAAGATCCTGCTATTTCAAAAGTGCATTATTTGCTCGGAAAATAAATAACAAACGTTCTTTTTCGTTTTGAATGTATCTTGCTTCCTTTTTGATATAAATAGTTGACGAATAGTGATTAAATCAATAGTATTAAGTTTCAAGGACAAGAGAAAAGGGGCGAAAAAATTGGCAAAACGAATTGACCGAATTTATACGTATGTCAAAGAAAAGACCGCTCATTTATCAATAGAAGAAAATGATCAAGGCGTAACGACCCAAGAGATTGCTGAAGTTTTGGGTATCCAGCGTACCAATAGCAGTAAAGATCTTAACAAACTAGTACGCGAAGGAAAGCTAAAGAAAATGGATGGTCGTCCGGTTCGGTATGTCTACCAAGAGAGTCCAATCACAGAAAAACCATTAACCAAATATGTACCAAGTTATAAAGAAGAAATGACTGGTGTGAAAAAGCCGAGTCTTCAAGTAGATACGAAGGATATCTTTGCCAAGATCATCGGGGCAAATGGCAGTATGAAAAACTCAGTGGAGCAAGCCAAGGCGGCGATTTTATATCCGCCAAGAGGACTGAACTGTTTGATCACTGGGCCAACGGGATCAGGAAAAACCTATTTTGCTCATGCGATGTTTCATTTTGCTAAAACGAACCATGTAGTGGAAGATGATACAGAACTGATCGTCTTCAACTGTGCCGATTACGCGAATAACCCTGAATTACTGATGAGTCATCTTTTTGGCTATGTCAAAGGTGCATTTACAGGTGCAGAAGAAGAGAAAATGGGGATCATTGACCAAGCAGATGGTGGAATGCTTTTCTTGGATGAGATCCATCGCCTGCCTCCTGAAGGACAAGAAATGATTTTTTACTTTATGGACCATGGCACGTATAGTCGATTGGGTGAAACAACAAAATATCATGAAGCGAATGTTCGGATCGTCGGTGCCACGACGGAAGATCCAGGTTCGGCACTACTTGAAACGTTCGTTCGTCGTATCCCTATCAACATCAAGTTGCCTGCTTTTGATCGACGCCCAGCAAATGAAAAAATCGATTTAGTCAAAATCATGATTGCTCACGAAGCCAATCGTACACAAAGAAAAATCTCTTTGACAGAAGATGTTGTGAAAGCGCTAATAGGGAGTGTCACTTACGGGAATATCGGACAGCTGAAGTCGAATATCCAATTAGTTTGTGCGCGTGGATTTTTGAATCACATGAATAAACCTGAAATATCGATCACGATCGATGATTTGACGGAAGGGATTCGTAGTGGGTTGATCCAATTGGCAAGTAATCGGAAAGAGATGGCAGAGTTATCTAAGATTCTTGACCCAAAAATCACAGTATTTCCGAACGATGATGTGATGCAGTTACAGGCGGACTCTTATGAGTTACCTTACAATTTATACGATATTATTGGCGATAAAGCAGCATTGCTGAAGTCAGACGGATTGGACCAAGAAGCCATCAATCATTTTATCTCAACGGATATCAATATCCATTTAAAGTCATTCTACAAAGATCATGGATTTTCATTTAATGCTGACAATAAGTTAGCGGAGTTTGTCGATCCTAAAATCATTGAAGTAACGAATCAGATTTATATGATGGTCAAGCAATCATTACCTTATGAATTTCAACAAAACTTTATTTATGCGATGAGTCTTCATATCAGTTCTTTTCTAAAACGAATCCATTTAGGGGAAGAGCGTCATACGAATGATAATATTCGTGAAATGGCGATCGATTTCCCTGAGGAATATTCGTTGGCCAAGGAAGTACGGCAACATATCGAAGCGTATTTCCAAGTGGATATCCCAGAAAGTGAAGATTACTATTTGACCGTTTTACTTGTCTCGTTACGAGCGAATCAAGCAAGCGGTCGGATCGGTGTCGTTGTAGCTGCACATGGCAATAGTACGGCGAGCAGTATGGTCCAAGTGGTGCAACAGTTGCTTGATGCGGATAATGTTCGTGCAGTGGATATGCCGCTAGATATGGACCCGAAAACGGCATTGAGTCGGATCGAACGTAGTGTGCAAGAAGTAGATGAAGGAAGTGGAACGATTCTTTTAGTAGATATGGGGTCACTTGCGTCCTTCAATACACAGATCCAACAAGATACTGGTATTCCAGTCCGAACGGTCGATATGGTCACGACTTCTTTAGTTTTAGAAACGGTGCGTAAAGTTTCTGTACTAGGAACAGACCTTGATCTACTTTATGAATCCTTGAAGAATTTTCGAGGTTATGCTGAGGTTTCATCTGGAGAGGTCAGTAAAGAAGTGACGGATAAACAACGAAAAGCAGTAGTGGCGATCTGTGCGTCAGGCGAAGGAACGGCACAACGGATCAAATCTTTGATCGAACGAGCAGTCAGCAAAAGGCAAGAAGCCCAATTAGAAGTGATTGCATTGTCGATCGTTGATTTGAAAACAAAACTACCAGAGATCCAAAAAAACTATCAAATCATTGCAACGACAGGAATCACTGATCCGCACATTGCTGCACCATTTATTCCTTTAGAGCGATTTATTGATCAAAATATTGAAGTGATTTTAGATCAACTATTATTGGAGTCAGAATTAGACGAAACGGAAGATGTGTTGTTGAATGAAGAGACAGCTAAAACGACATGTGTGTCATTTATCGCTGAGAATTTTACATTTATCAATGGAGAAAAGTTGATCGATCCTCTTTGGAGATTTGCAGATGGCTTAATGGATTCAGCAGGTATCGACGTCAAAGAATACGGAATTATGATCAACTTGGTCTTGCATACAGCAGGAATGATCGAGCGTGTCATTTTAGATGAGCCGCTTTCTGTCGAAAGACAAGAGGATCATTTGATTGAAAATGACCCGTTGTATGTAAAAGTAATTGAGCCGTTAAACGATTTAGAAGAAAAGATCAAAGTGAAATTTCCGTTGGAAGAAGTGTATTATCTGTTGAAGATGATCAACAACCATTTAGAGAAAAAAGAATACACTAATGAGGATATACACAAAAAAGATACACTATTGTAGTGTATCTTTTTTGTGTATTGTATAAGAAACCATTAAATAAAGCAGTGTATCTTTTTAAAGTTGGCACGGTTCTTGCTTTTAATAAAGTGTGCTTAACGGAGATTCTTCCTATACGAGTAGGAAGATGTTTTGCGTAGTGATTTTAAAAGAAGGAGATTTACGAATGGATATTCGATTAGCACGTATAGATGATCGTTTGATCCATGGGCAAGTTGCAACTGTCTGGTCTAAATTGACTGGCGTTGAACGTATCATCGTCATCAGTGACGTAGTAGCAAAAGATAAGTTACGAAAGTTTCTTTTAAAAGAAGCTGCTCCTCCAGGGATCATGGCAAATGTCATCACAGTCGAAAAGATGATCCAGATTTTTGAGAGCGGACTCTTAGCGAGAACGAAAGTGATGCTTTTGTTTACGAATCCTAAAGACGTTGAAAAAATTGTCCGAAGTGGTATCCGACTGAATTCTCTAAATATCGGAGGAATGAGTTTTTCTGAAGGGAAAACCATGATCACAAATTTTGTGTCCGTCGATCAACGAGATATTGAAGCCTTCCATTTTTTGGATGGACAAGGTGTCGAACTGGAGATTCGGAAAGTACCCGCAGATCGGAAAATCTTTTTGATGGAATTGCTGACCAAAGCCAAAAAAGCATAAAATTGTTGTTGCGTAACGGTCAAATGTATCTGTTGTAAGAGGAAAGCACTTATTTTTTTATTTTTGATTTTGTTACAACAAAAAGAAGTAGGAGGTATAAATATGGTAGGGATTATCCTTGCAAGTCATGGGCAATTTGCTGAAGGAATCTTACAGTCGGGTTCAATGATCTTTGGCGAACAAGAAAACGTCAAAGCTGTTGTTTTACAACCGAGTGAAGGTCCAGATGACTTGAGAGCCAAATTAGAAGAAGCAGTCGCTTCCTTCGATAACCAAGACGAAGTCTTATTCTTAGTTGATTTATGGGGCGGAACTCCGTTCAATCAATCAAACACATTATTTGAAGAACACAAAGATAAGTGGGCAATCGTAAGTGGTTTGAACTTGCCTATGCTGATCGAAGCATATGCTTCACGTTTTTCAATGGAATCAGCGCATGAAATTGCTGCTCATATCATTGAAACAGCAAAAGAAGGTGTGAAAGTCAAACCAGAAGAATTAGAGCCAGTAGTAGAAACTAAAGCTGCAGGACAAGAAGCTAGTACTTCAGGAGCACCTGGTAAATTCACTTATGTATTAGCACGTATTGATTCACGTTTGTTGCACGGACAAGTAGCAACTGCTTGGACAAAAACAACAAAACCAACACGTATCATCGTTGTATCTGATGCTGTAGCAAAAGATGAATTACGTAAAAAATTGATCCAACAAGCTGCACCTCCTGGGGTAAAAGCTCACGTTGTACCAGTTGAACAAATGATCAAACTTGCAAAAGACGATCAACATTTTGGTGGACAACGCGCATTGCTATTGTTTGAAAATCCTCAAGATGTCGTGCGTGCAGTTGAAGGTGGCGTACCACTAGAAACAGTGAACGTCGGTTCAATGGCGCATTCTCCAGGTAAAGTACAACCAAATAAAGTACTTGCTTTCAGTCAAGATGATATTGACTCATTCAATAAATTGAAAGAATCTGGCGTGAAATTCGATGTACGTAAAGTACCGAATGACTCTAAAGGAAACATGGATGAAATTTTGAAAAAAGCGCAAGATGAATTGAAAAATCGTGCTTAATTAATTATCAGAAAAAATGGAGGATTACTATCATGGATTTAAATATTATTCAAGTGATCTTAGTCATCATCGTCGCATTTTTAGCTGGTATGGAAGGAATTCTTGATGAATTTCAATTCCATCAACCAGTTGTTGCATGTACGTTGATCGGCTTAGTAACTGGAAATCTAGTTCCTTGTCTTATCTTAGGTGGTACATTACAAATGATCGCGCTAGGTTGGGCAAATATCGGTGCCGCTGTCGCTCCCGATGCTGCTTTAGCATCTGTTGCATCTGCAATTATTTTAGTTTTAGGTGGTCAAGGTTCAGCCGGCGTTTCTTCAGCGATCGCGATTGCTGTGCCACTAGCTGTTGCTGGTTTATTGTTAACAATCATTTGTCGTACGATTGCGACAGCGTTTGTTCATTTGATGGATGCTGCTGCAAAAGAAGGTAACTTTAGAAAAGTTGAATTATGGCACATTGTTGCAATCTGTATGCAAGGTGTTCGTATTGCAATCCCTGCTGGTTTGATCTTAGCAATCGGTGAAGGTCCAGTAAGAAGCTTACTTGAATCTATGCCAGTTTGGTTAACAGACGGATTAGCTATCGGTGGTGGAATGGTCGTTGCCGTTGGTTACGCAATGGTTATCAACATGATGGCTACAAAAGAAGTATGGCCATTCTTTGCAATCGGTTTTGTTTTGGCAACTGTATCAGAAATCACTCTTATCGGTCTAGGCGCAATCGGTATTGCTTTAGCTCTTATTTACTTGGCACTTTCTAAACAAGGTGGTTCAGGTAACGGCGGAAGCTCAAATACTGGTGACCCACTAGGCGATATCATCGATAACTATTAAAGGAGGCGTTCACGAAATGGCAGAAGAAAGAATTCAATTATCTAAAAAAGATCGTATTTCTGTTTGGTTGCGTTCGACTTTCCTTCAAGGATCTTGGAACTACGAACGTATGCAAAATGGTGGTTGGGCATTCTCAATGATCCCAGCGATCAAGAAATTATATAAAACAAAAGAAGACCGTGCGGCTGCGTTGACACGTCATTTAGAGTTTTTCAACACACATCCATACGTTGCTTCACCAATCATCGGGGTAACTCTTGCACTAGAAGAAGAACGTGCAAATGGCGCACCTGTTGATGATGTTGCGATTCAAGGGGTTAAGGTTGGTATGATGGGTCCTTTAGCTGGTATCGGTGATCCAGTCTTCTGGTTTACAGTAAGACCGATCCTTGGTGCTTTAGCAGCTTCTCTAGCGATGGCTGGTAACATCTTAGGCCCAATCATTTATTTCGTTGCTTGGAATATCATCCGTATGGCATTTATGTGGTACACACAAGAATTCGGCTACAAAGCTGGTTCTAAAATCACAGAAGATTTATCTGGTGGATTGTTGCAAGATATCACTAAAGGTGCTTCAATCTTAGGGATGTTCATCTTAGGTTCATTAGTTAACCGTTGGGTATCTATTGGTTTCGCACCAGTAGTATCAGAAGTTAAACTTGACGATGGCGCGTTCATTGACTGGAGCAGCTTACCTGCAGGTGCTGAAGGAATCAAGAGTGCTTTGGAACAACAAGCAGCTGGACTTTCTCTATCTGAATACAAAGTAACAACATTACAAGACAACCTAGACAGCTTGATCCCTGGATTAGCTGCATTGTTACTAACATTGTTCTGTATGTGGTTATTGAAGAAAAAAGTTTCACCAATCGTTATCATTCTTGGATTATTCGTAGTGGGTATCGTATTCCACTTGATCGGTTTAATGTAATCTAAAGGAATAAAAGATAAGCTGTGACAGAAATCAATCATTGATTTTTGTTGCAGCTTTTTTCTTGAAACGTATCGAGATTGGTCTCTTCAATCGTCCTGTTACATCAGGGAGTGAATGGGAGAAACTGTTCGTTGAAGGTAGTGTCTATGCTCGAAAAGGCATATAATTTATGATAAGATGACCTTGATATAGAAGCGAAAACTTGTGAGTATAAGTGAGGTCAACCGCTTCTGACCTACCTTCTTTTACTTAATATAACTTTAGATTGATTAGAAATGGAGTGATTGAAATGGTCCAATCGCTGAATACAAAAGTGGACTTAACGATGAATGCCACCTCTTATCTAGGGGTAGCAGAATATGGAAAAATCATGATCGGGGATAAAGGATTTGAATTTTACAACGATCGCGATGCACGTAAATTTGTGCAGATCCCTTGGGAAGAGGTCGATGTAGTAATTGCCTCAGTGATGTTCAAAGGGAAATGGATTCCCCGTTTTGCGATTCGAACAAAGAAAAATGGGACGTATTCATTTTCTGCGAAGCGCCCTAAGGAAGTTTTACGAGCAGTTCGAAAATATGTCGACCCAAGTCACATGGTGCGCTCTCTCAGTTTGTTCGACGTAGTCAAACGAGGTGTGATTGGTATTTTTAAGCGTAAATGATCTGTAGCGAACCCTCATCGTTTGCTTGGTTTTTATTTCTTATGATAAACTTAAGAAGTAAAGAGGGAGGTTATACGATGAGTTGGTTATGGACATTGATTGTTGGTGCGATCATTGGAGCGATTGCTGGAGCAATCACAAGTAAAGGAAATTCGATGGGATGCATCACAAATATTATTGCTGGTTTGATTGGTTCAACGATCGGTCAAGCGATTTTTGGTAACTGGGGACCGAGCGCTGCTGGTATGGCACTTATTCCATCTATTTTAGGGGCAGTGATCTTAGTTGCAGTTGTTTCATTTTTCTTTGGCAAAAGATCTTAGAAATAAAAGTATGAAGCGTTTTGACTTGAGTGAAAGTTCAAGTCAGAACGCTTTGTTCGTTTCTATTGAGGGAATTTATCTTTCTTATGCCTATAAAAAAGAAAGTTTGCTATAATGATAAAAAGAGTGCAAAGAAAGAAGGAATTTACACATGATGTTACGAGTAGAAAAGTTACGCAAAAAAATGCGAGAAGCGAATCTAGATTCATTTTTAGTGACAAGTCCTTACAATCTCCGCTATTTGACAAACTTTACCGGAACGACTGGTTTAGCTGTGATCACATTAGATAAAGCTTTTTTTATTACGGATTTTCGTTATACAGAACAAGCAGCAGCACAAGCACAAGGCTTTGAGATCATCAAAAATGTTGCCCCTATCTTTGAAGAAGTAGCAGATTTGACGCACAAAGAAGGTTTGAAAAATCTAGCGTTTGAAGAACGTACAGTATCATTTTTAGAGTATTCGGTATTAGAAGAATTACTTGATGCAGAATTGATCCCTGTTTCTGACATGATCGAAGAATTGCGTGAAGTAAAAGATGACGATGAATTAGTGATCATTGAAAAAGCATGTAGTATCGCTGACATGGCGTATGATCATATCCTAAAAATGATCCAACCAGGCATGACAGAGATCGAAGTTGCGAACCAATTAGATTTCTATATGCGCTCACTAGGTGCATCCGGTGTATCTTTTGAAACGATCGTGGCAAGTGGCGTTCGTTCCGCAATGCCACATGGTGTTGCTAGCAAAAAGATCATTGAACAAGGGGATTTGATCACGATCGACTTTGGCTGTTACTACGAAGGCTATGTTTCTGATATGACTCGTACTTTTGCGATCGGTGATCCAGGAGAAAAGCTGAAAGAAATCTATCAAATCGTCTTGGATGCTCAATTAGCAGTGTTAGAAGCTGCTAAACCAGGTGTGACAGGAATCCAGCTTGATGCAGTGGCTAGAGACTATATCAGTAAACATGGTTACGGTGAAGCATTTGGTCATTCGACTGGCCACGGTATTGGGTTAGAGATCCACGAAGGGCCTAATGTATCTTCTCGTGCAGAGAAGCCGTTTGTTGTTGGTAATGTCATCACAGATGAACCAGGTATTTACTTACCAGGAATTGGCGGGGTCCGGATCGAAGATGATCTGTTGATCACGGCTGAAGGAAATCGGGTGTTGACTCACTCACCAAAAGAATTGATTATTTTATGATCGATTAGCCTTTTTCAATAAATGTAAATGTCAAAACTCAGACTTTGTTATAGAAAATGGGCTCATTTAATGATACACTATAAGAGAAATCAAGCGATTGTAAACGGCGCGTTTTTCACGCATGACTGATTTACAGGCGACAGTTTTCCTAGGTACATGAACGGAGCTTATTGAAGTGAGGGATGTACGTAGGCAAAAGGAGGAATAAATAAAAATGGCAGACGAAAAAAACTTAGTCTTACATGCTAATCAAGATTTAGGAGAAATCGTGATTGCACCAGAAGTAATCGAAGTCATTATCGGTATTGCAGCTTCTAAAGTCGAAGGTGTCTACGGGATGCGTGGAACTTTTGCTAGCAATGTCACAGAATTGCTAGGTCGCGCAGCGCATGGTAAAGGTGTATATTTAGTCAATGATGAAGAAGGTTTGAAAGTTGACTTATATTGTTATTTAGAATATGGCGTTTCAGTACCAAAAGTAGCGATGGAAATGCAAGATCGAGTGAACCAAGAAGTACTTTTCATGACCGACATTGCACTAGCTGAAGTCAATATCCATGTCGTAGCAGTTGTGCCAGAAAAATTGGAACAACCAGCAATCGATGAACTTTTTGAGGACGAAGAGGAAGAAAATGAATAAAGAGTTATCAAGACACGAAATTCGCGAGATGGCATTACAGGCATTGTTCCCATTAGATTTCAATACTGATCTGACGAAAGAAGATGCGATTTTCAATGCGATCGAGTTGGATCACCAAGAGATGATCAATGAAGAGCAATCAGAATTTGTTCCGGTATATCTAGACACACTAGTAGGTGGCGTCTGTGCAAAAAAAGAATCGTTAGACACGATCATTGAAAAGCATTTAAAAAATAATTGGCGGATCAACCGTATCTCCAAAATGGACTTGATTATTTTAAGAATCGCGATTTTCGAAATGATGTACGTGGATGACGTACCTGCAACCGTTGCATTGAATGAAGCAATCGAGTTAGCGAAGACCTTCAGTGACGACCGCTCACGTAAGTTCGTGAATGGTATGTTATCGAATGTGTTGAAAGAATTAGAAGCTGGGGCGTAAGTCCTAGCTTTTTTCTATGATGGTCAAGAAATCAGGTTATGTTACAAGAGATTTCTATGGTAGAATGAAAGCAAAAATATCTGGGAGTGATCGTATGTCAGAACTGATAAATGGAAAAGAATTAGCAGAAAAAATGCAAGCAGAACTTGCTTTAAAAGTAAAAGAGCTTAATGAACGACAAATCAATCCCGGATTAGTTGTTTTATTAGTTGGCGAAAATCCAGCAAGCCAAGTCTATGTTCGCAATAAAGAGCGAGTAGCCAATCAATTAGGCATTTATTCAAAAGTAGAACGCTATAGTCAAACAATCTCAGAAGATGAACTGTTGAGTGAAATCGAGAAATACAACCGCGATCCTCTTTTCCATGGCATACTGGTACAGTTGCCATTGCCAGAGCATATTGATGAAGAAAAAGTATTATTGGCTATCGATCCTAAAAAAGATGTCGATGGTTTCCATCCATTAAATCTAGGACGCTTGTTTGCAGGAAATCCGGATAAGATCCCTTGTACGCCTTATGGAATCATGAAAATGTTTGAAGCTTATAATATTGATTTAACAGGCAAACGTGCTGTAGTGATCGGTCGTAGTAATATTGTTGGTAAACCAATGGGACAACTTTTATTGATGGCGGATGCGACAGTCACGATCGCTCATTCAAAAACGAAGGACCTTCCAGCATTAGCGCGAGAAGCAGATATCCTCGTGGTAGCTATTGGTCGCGGTCACTTTGTAACGAAGGATTTTGTCAAACCTGGTGCAGTCGTTATCGATGTCGGTATGAATCGCGATAAGGAAGGCAAATTGATTGGTGATGTCAAATTTGATGAAGTCGCTCCTCTTACAAGCTTCATCACACCTGTTCCTAAAGGAGTAGGACCAATGACGATCACGATGCTGATGGCACAAACGGTGCAATCAGCTGAAGCGGAGCGAGGCGAGTTATGACGCAAGAGTATCTCACGGTCACCACGTTAACCAAATATTTAAAACGAAAATTCGAAGCAGATCCATATTTGGAAAGAGTTTATTTAACTGGTGAAATCTCAAATTTCCGTATGCGAGCAAATGCGCATCAATACTTCAGCTTAAAAGATGATCATGCAAAAATTTCTGCGATCATGTTCAAGGGGGCTTTCCAAAAGTTACGTTTCCAACCAAAAGAGGGCATGAAAGTATTAGTGATCGGTCGTATCTCTCTTTACGAAGCCAGTGGTTCTTATCAAATCTACGTAGAACATATGGAGCCGGATGGTGTCGGTGCGCTCTACCAAGAGTTAGAGGAACGAAAAGAGAAATTGATGAAAGAAGGCCTATTTGCCGGACCTAAACAGGCACTACCGAGATTTCCCAAAAGGATCGCGGTGTTAACAAGTCCAAGTGGAGCAGTCATTCGTGATATCATCACGACGGTCAAACGTCGTTATCCGATTGCGCAGCTTGTTTTGTTCCCAACAGTTGTCCAAGGAAATCAGGCCGCAGATGATGTCGTTCGCAATATCCAACGTGTAGAAGAGCTGGGGAATTTCGATACGATGATCATCGGACGCGGAGGCGGCTCGATTGAGGATCTTTGGCCTTTCAATGAGGAACGAGTGGCTCGTGCCATTTACCAAGCCAAAACGCCAAGTATTTCCTCTGTCGGACACGAAACAGACACGACGATCGCCGACTTAGTTGCAGATGTTCGCGCAGCGACACCGACTGCGGCAGCTGAATTGGCTGTACCAGTGCTATCTGAAGAGTTGATGCGGATCAAAGAACGACAAGCACGCTTAGAACAAGGTTTTTTACGTCAGATCCAAAGAAAGCAAGAACGATTTGCTCGAGCGCGACAATCTTATGTTTTTCGTCAACCTGAACGACTTTACGAAGGACAAACAATCAAATTAGATCAATTGCGGCAACGTCTGTATCAAGCGACGCAGCAAATTTATCATGCAAAAGAAAAACAAACGTTGAATTTAAGTCATCAGTTGCAACAAGTCGCACCAATTTATCGAGTGAAAGCAGCCAAGCAAGAAACAAGCTACTTAGAAAAACGATTAGCAGAAAAAATCCAACAATATATGCAACAACAGCAACAAAAATTTCAACAAGCGGTTCAATCACTTGATTTACTTAGTCCTTTAAAAATCATGGGTAGAGGATATAGCTACACGACGTTGAATGATCAAGTAGCAAAAAGTGTCGAAGAGATCCAAGTCGGTGATGAATTAGTCATTCATTATGCAGATGGACGGGTCAAAGGCAAAGTGGAACAGATCGAAAAGGAGACAGAATAAGATGGCAAATCCAACATTTGAAGAATCATTGCAAGAATTAGAAAAAATCGTCATGCAATTAGAGCAAGGAGATGTCCCTTTAGAATCAGCGTTAGATGCGTTCAAAAGAGGAATGGAATTGAGTAAGCAATGTCAAGATACACTTTCGAAAGCGGAAGAAACATTAACAAAAATGATGACTGAAACGAATGAAGAAATCACTTTTGACGAGAAAGAGGGAGCATGATGGAACTAACTGATTTTTCTGAGATCCACCTGCCTTTGGTAGAAGAAGAAATGGTTTCTTTCATTACGGAATATACGTCGGATGAGCGCCTGAAGGAAAGTATGGTCTATTCGATCCATGCGGGCGGAAAAAGAATCCGACCACTTGCTTTACTAGCAACTGTCTCTTCATTTGGTACCAAGATCGACACTTCGGTTTACCAAGTGGCAGCCGCATTAGAAATGATCCATACGTATTCATTGATCCATGATGATCTTCCTGCGATGGATAATGATGATCTGCGCAGAGGCAAGCCAACGAACCATAAAGTTTACGGAGAAGCTTTAGCGATTTTAGCAGGCGATGGTTTACTAACAGGTGCCTTTCAGTTGATCAGTATGACTCACTTAGCCAATTCACCAAAATTATTGTTATTGCAGCAATTAGCTGTTAGCGCTGGAACCCAAGGAATGGTAGCAGGTCAAGCGGCAGATATCGAAGGTGAAACGAAAGAGTTGACGCTAGAAGAATTAGCACTGATCCACGAGCGAAAGACTGGACGTCTTATACGCTATGCTTTGCTAGCTGGGGGTATTTTAGCGGAACAACCAGAAGAAGTCTTGCTTCAATTACAAAAAATCGCCGCACATCTCGGTTTAGCATTTCAAATCCGCGATGATCTATTGGATGTAACTAGCACGACTGAAGCGTTAGGAAAAACAGCGGGCAAGGATGAGCGAGCGGATAAAAATACGTACCCTCGTTTATTAGGAATCGAGCAGACAAGAGCTGCCTTGCAACAAGAAATCCATTCCGCTAATGAGATCATTGCCCAGTTAGAACAAGAAGTTTGTTCATTTGATGGAGACATCCTTCGTCAATTGGTCAAACGATTCGATGAGAAGTGAGGAAAAGGATGGAAAAAGAACGAGTAGATGTATTAGCTGTCAAACAAGGGCTATTTGAAACGAGGGAACAAGCAAAACGTTCTGTGATGGCTGGTTTGATCTATAATGAAAAAAATGAACGTTTTGACAAACCAGGAGAGAAAATCCCTGTGAGCAGTGAACTAAAAGTCAAAGGAAAAAAATTGCCGTATGTATCTCGTGGTGGGTTAAAATTAGAGAAGGCATTAAAGCAGTTTGATCTGACAGTAAAGGATAAGGTATTGCTTGATATTGGGGCATCTACTGGAGGCTTTACAGATGCAGCACTGCAAAATGGTGCAAAGATGAGTTATGCGTTAGATGTGGGCTATAATCAGTTAGCATGGAAAATCCGCCAAGACCCCAAAGTGGTAGTGATGGAACGCGTTAATTTTCGTTATGCAAAACCAGAAGATTTTGATCAAGGTGTTCCTGAAGTGGCAGTTATCGATGTTTCATTCATCTCTTTGAAACTGATGTTACCACCTTTACATGCGATTTTAAAACCAGAAGGTGAAGTGATCGCATTGATCAAACCACAGTTCGAAGCAGGCAGAGAAGCTGTTGGCAAAAATGGCATCGTCCGTGATGCTGCAACACATCAACAAGTTATCGAAGAAATTTTGACTTTTTCTACAGAACATGGTTTTGATGTATTGGATCTAAGTTATTCTCCAATCACTGGTGGAGAAGGAAATATTGAATTTTTAGCGCACTTGAAAAAAGTATCAGATAAAGGAACAATCTATGCGAACGTTGATCCAGTTCAAATCGTTGAAATGGCTCATGAACAATTTACGCATAAGCGATAGTCTCGAAAAATGATAAAAAAAGACTATGAGTTCTTCTTTATTAAGCGCTTGAAATAAGCTATCATTGATAGAAGAAGGATTGGCGAAGGAGCGGATTGAGCATGAGAAAAAAAGATCGACATCGTTTGATTACTCGATTACTGAATGAACAAGATATACGTAAACAAGAAGAATTTGTAGAAATACTAAAAAATAGAGGAATCTCTGTCACGCAAGCGACGATTTCAAGAGATATCAAAGAGCTGAAATTGATCAAAGTTCCAGCTGTAGATGGCGGCTATCGTTATAGTTTGCCTGCTGAAACAAGTGAAGATGTGAACACAAAGTTAGAAAAATTATTGAAAGACGCATTTGTAGCTGTTGACCAGATGGAGAAATTCGTTATTTTGAAAACCTTGCCGGGTAATGCTTCAGCTGCTGCAAATCTGATCGATAAGCGTTACAAAAAAGAATTATTCTCAATCATCAATGATGATGACAATGTGTTGATGATCACACGATTGGAAGAAGATGCTGTTCAATTAAAGAAAGATTTTCTGCATTACCTTTAATCTAAGGAGTGATTGCAATGCTACAAGAAATCAGTATCACCAATTTTGCGATTATTCCTGAGTTGCGGTTGTCGTTTCATGAAGGAATGACTGCTTTAACAGGAGAAACCGGTGCGGGTAAGTCAATTATCATTGATGCTTTAGGCTTATTAGCAGGGGGTCGCGGATCAAGTGATTATATCCGTCAAGGTGCGGATAAATGTATTCTTGAAGGATTATTCGAATGGCCAAAGCAAAAGGGTTTTGAATCATTGATGGAAGAATTGGGGATCGAGTCGGATGGCTCAAACCTGATTGTTCGCCGTGATATGTCATTGACAGGAAAAAATGTCTGTCGGGTCAACGGGCATATTGTTACATTGGCGAATCTAAGACGTGTCGGTGGTTACTTAGTGGATATCCAAGGCCAAAATGAACACCAAGAATTACTACAACCTGAATCGCATCTTGTTTTACTTGATCGTTTTGGAGATGCGACGTTCCAAGAGAAGAAAAGAACGTATCAAGAAGCTTATGAAGCATATCGTGAACTAGAAAGAAAAGTACGTAAGATCCAACAAAACGAAAAAAACTATGTGCAACGCATCGATATGTTGAACTTTCAACAAGAAGAAATCGCAGCTGCACAACTAGTAGTTGGTGAAGAAGAAAAACTAAAAGAAGAGCGCGATAAGTTAAGTAATTATCAAAAAATCGTTGATGGCTTGGCTACGGGTTACGGCGCATTAAGTGAAGGGGAACAAAGCAGTCTTGATGGTGTCGGGATGGCTGTTTCTGAAATACAGAGTATCGCGCATCTTGATCCAGAATACGAAGCGATTTTTGAGAATATCCAGAGTGCCTACTATTTGTTGCAAGATGCAGTAGGGGATATGAGCAGACAAATCGATTTACTTGAACTGGATGAAAATCGTTTAGAAGAAGTAACGCAACGTATGGAAACGATCCGACAATTAAAACGTAAATACGGTGATTCAGTTGAAGCAATCTTAGCCTACTACGAAGAAATTTCAGAGGAACTAGATTCTTCCGACTTTACAGAAGGTCAGCTTGATAAAATGAAGCAAGAACTCACTCAAAAAGAAGAACGAGCTTTTCAGTGTGCGAATGAGCTTCATCAAGCAAGAAAAGCCATTGCAAGTGAGTTGGAGCAATCGATTTTACGTGAATTGAAGAGCCTGTATATGGAAAATACCGAATTTGAAGTTCGTTTTTCCAACCGAGCAGATGGACGATTAGACGAGCAAGGGATTGATGTCCTTGAATTTTATATCACGACGAACCCAGGAGAACCATTGAAACCGCTGGTCAAAGTTGCTTCAGGCGGTGAGTTGTCCCGAGTATTACTTGCATTGAAAACCATTTTTTCTTCTGAGCATGGGGTGACTAGTATCATTTTTGACGAAGTAGATACTGGGGTCAGTGGCCGAGTGGCACAAGCCATTGCAGATAAGATATTGAAAATCTCTAAGTATTCTCAAGTACTCTGCATCACACATCTACCCCAAGTAGCTGCTGTAGCGGATTATCAATACTACATTGTAAAAGAAGTAGTCGGTGGAAGAACACGAACATCCGTTGCCGAACTAGCTGCGGCTGAAAGAGAAAATGAAATTGCGCGAATGTTGGCAGGTAGTGAGATCACACCATTAACGATCGAACATGCCAAAGAATTACTGCGCTTAGCGAAAAAATAAAACGATGCAAGAAGCATTCAACTAAAAAAGCAGAGCTTGGAAATCAGAAATGATTTCCAAGCTCTGCTTTTTTTATCATTAATCATAAAGAGACTAAGGTTATTAGCAGTTATCTACATTACACTGATTACAGCAGTTAAAACGACTGAACCGATTGTCAAAATCAACATTGTCCAAATCACTAATTTGGTCACTTTCGCAAAAGTACTCGTTTGTTTTTTTTCTCGCATCGTGATTACCTCGATTTATTATTGTTAACTTAATTTTACATGCTTTTCGCCTATTCTACAAGAGGGCATCTCTATAAAAACTTCCCTTTTTTTAAATAATAAGTGGTTAACAGGGAAATGATCACGGTCAATAAGATCAGCCAGAGAAACGCATCATCCCTTTCAGCAATTGGTAGTTTAATGTTCATCCCATAAATACTTCCGATAATTGTAGGGATTGTTAAGATGATCGTTAAAGAAGTTAAAATTTTCATAATATTATTCAAGTTGTTGGAAATGATTGCTGAAAAAGTTTGGTTCATTTGCTCGACTAGCTTTAAACGGATACGAGCAGTTGTCTTCGCTTGTTCGGTTTCGATGATCACGTCTCTTAGATGATTCATCAAAGCGTGATTATTTTGGACAGCTTGATTTTCGGCTAAGTGTTGTAAGGCTTCAAGGTTGGAGGCTGTCGCTTCTTTGAAGTACACTAAACTTTTTTGGATATCCATGATTTGATATAGCTGTTTATTTTCAGTTGAAACTTTTAATTGTGTTTCAAGCAAGTCACATTGAGCAAGTAATGAAGATAAGTAGGTGTTAAAAGATTGAGTAATTTGCCAAAGCATCTGCATAAAAATATTTAGATTTGCCGAAAGGTCATTTTTATGAAACGTTTGTTGGAACACTTTCTTCAAAAAAAGTGGTTCATGATTGGTAATTGTGATAAGCTTCTTTTTGGGCGTGAGAATAATCGAGAACGGATAAGTGTCTACTTGGAAATACCCACTAGGACTTGTCTTTGGAAATGGGTATTGTAACAACAATAATGCTGGTTTCGTTAATTTTTCTTGATTGAATTCTTCTACCCGTGAGTTTTCTGCATCGTCTAAGACAGACGTAAGGTAATCTCTAGGTATCTGAAATTGTTCGATCAACTGATCGATCTCTTCTCCTGTAGGACGCTCGACACAATACCAAACGGTTTCAGCAGTTTCTTCCGATGAGTCAATCAATTTTTGGTCTTCGAGTGTGAAATACTTTATCATTGGGAACCTCCTCAATACTTCTTTCTTCTATTATAACTAATTCTTGAAAAGAACACATTGAAAGAGACTATCCTTTGACCAACAATGAGTTGATTTGTAAAAAAGGGCTATAGTAAAGTAATAAAACAGTATAAATTTAAACTAAATGAAATCGTTGTGTAAACTAAATCACGTATACTTAACGCAACGATTAAAAAGGAGATTTGTCGTATGGGCAGTTTTTCACCACTTGTATTATTTTGGTACATCTTTCCGGCAATCGTGATTTTTGGTTGTCAATTTCTAGTTAAAATCTTTGCTCTGACTCGCCGTTTTAAAGTCAAAGCACCTGATTTAGCCGTTCCCTTTTTGTGGGGAGGTATCCACGCATTGTCTCGTAATACCGCTACGTCTTCATTTTTGCCTTTTTTATTGATCACAATCCTTTTGATGGCAATCTGTATTGCGTTATTCCAAGCTTATTACTATGACGAAATCGTGTATTCACGTTATTTCAAAATGACTTGGCGACTTACTTTTTTGGTTACCTTAGTCATGTATGTCGTATTGATCGTCTTGAACATCCTTTCATTTCTCTAATATGACGCAATCAGGCTGTTAAAAGACTTTTAAAAATCTTTTTGCAGCCTGATTGTTAAAATTTTTTTTACTAATAAAAAAGTTATTCTCAGATTTCCTATAAAAGGTGGTAGAAAGTGGGGGATTGTGGTAGACTGATTTTAGTTAGTGGAGGATTGGGGGGAGTTTCGATGTTAATGGGCGAATATCGGCATAATATTGATGCAAAAGGTCGCTTGATCGTGCCTTCAAAATTACGCGAGGAGTTAGGCGAACAATTCGTGTTGACTCGTGGTTTAGATGGTTGTCTTTTCGGCTATCCAATGAGTGAATGGAACGAATTAGAATCGAAACTAAACGATATGCCTCTAGCAAAGAAAGACGCTAGGACGTTTGTGCGCTTTTTTTACTCAGCAGCTACAGAATGCGAGCTAGATAAGCAAGGACGTATCAATATCCCTAATACATTAAGAAACTACGCAACAATTACGAAAGAGTGTGTCATTGTTGGTGTGTCAAACCGAATTGAGATTTGGGATGAAGCCAAATGGCAAGAATTTTCAGAAGCTGCAGAAGAAAACTTTGATGAAATCGCTGAGAACATGATCGATTTCGGATTATAAGAAATAGGAAGAGGCTGACTAATGACTGAAACATTTCGACACTATACAGTCATGTTAAAAGAAACGGTAGATGGACTTGCGATCAAACCGAACGGAATATATGTGGACTGTACACTCGGCGGAGCCGGGCATAGCGAGTACTTATTAAGCCAATTGAATACAGAGGGTCATCTTTATGCGTTTGATCAAGATCAAAAGGCAATCGATCACGCAAAAATCCGTTTGGCTGAGTATGTCGAAAAAGGTATGGTCACTTTTATCAAAGCAAACTTCCGTGAACTTGAAGAGCGTCTGACGGAATACGTTTCTAAAGTCGATGGGATCCTTTACGATTTAGGCGTGTCCTCGCCGCAACTAGACGAAGCGGAACGTGGGTTCAGTTATCATCAAGATGCGCCTTTAGATATGCGGATGGATCAATCGGCACCATTGTCAGCTTATCATGTGATCAACGAATATCCATACAACGAATTAGTGAAGATTTTCTTTCGTTATGGAGAAGAAAAGTTTTCAAAACAAATTGCCAGAGAAATTGAACGGGTGAGAAAAGATCATCCGATTGAAACAACCGGGGAGTTAGTAGAGATCATCAAAAACGTGATTCCTGCCCCAGCAAGACGAAAAGGCGGTCATCCTGCAAAACGTATTTTTCAAGCTGTACGAATTGCAGTCAATGATGAATTAGGAGCTGAGGAAGCTTCCTTGGAACAAGCTATCCGTTTATTGAAGATCGATGGTCGGATCAGTGTGATCACTTTCCACTCATTAGAAGACCGGATCGTCAAAAACATGTTCAAAGAATATAGTACAGTCAAAGATCTACCACCGGGTTTACCGGTCGTACCTGATGAGTTCCAACCGGAATTAAAAGTGATCACGAGAAAACCGATGTTACCGTCTGAAGAAGAATTAGCAGAAAACAATCGTTCTCGTAGCGCAAAACTGCGTATCGCTGAAAAAATAAGAGAGAAAGAGGAGTAGAAGAATGGCAGAATTAAAGAAAGTCCAACAATATCCATATGATTTACAAGAAATTGAACTACCAGAGCAACCTCTGCCAGATTCACCCTCTGAGAAAGAAATCATTCTTCCTCAATCGCCAGCTAAGCGCTTGAAGCAAATCTCTATTTTTGAAAAGCTTGCAGTAGTGTGTATTGCTTTTTCCGTCGTTGCACTTTGTGTGTTGACAGTCATGTTAAGAACCAATATCAGTGGCATGGAAAAACAAATCGGTTCAATACAAGTTGAAGCCAATGAGAAGAAACAACAAAAAATAAGTTTGGAACAAGAGAAAAGTGAACTTTCTCGTACCGAACGTGTCAAACAAATCGCAGAAGAAAAAGGGTTGTCAATCAATGACGACAATTTAAGGAAAGTGAAGTAAATGAGTCTTAAAAATAAATTCCGGCGGTTTATGGAAAAGAAAAATCTAAATCCGATGAACAATCGCAAAAAAGTAGGTATCATTTTATTTGCTACGAGTATTGGATTGTTCTTTTTATTTGCCGTTCGTTTTGCATACATCGTGATCGGTGGTCATGTGGCAGGCACTTCATTAGAAGAAAAAACGAACCAGCTTTACCAAGGAAGTGAAGTGGTCAAGGCAAAAAGGGGCACGATCTTTGATCGTAATGGGGTAGCTTTAGCAGAAGATGCTACGTCTTACTCGATCAAAGCGATTCTTTCCAAAACCTATACGTCTGGAGACAAAAAATTATTTGCGCAAGAAAAAGATTTTGATACGCTTGCTGATATCATCAGTAAAAACCTTTCAATGGAAAAAAGCAAAGCATTGAAGGTCCTCCGTGATGGAGCCGATCAAAATTTGTATCAAGTAGAATTTGGTAATTATGGGCGCAATATCACCCAAGAAACCAAACAAAACATTGAAGATGAAATGAAAGCGGCCAATGTTACTGGCCTTTATTTTGATAACCATCCAGCACGTATGTATCCAAGTGGTGTCTTTTCTTCCCACTTTATTGGGTACGCTGTACCTGATGAAAAAGAGACTGGTTTAGTCGGACGTCTAGGAATCGAATCTGCTTATGATGACATCTTAAGTGGACAAAATGGAAAGATCTACTATCAAAAAGATAACTTCCAAAATCCATTACCTGGAACCGTAGCAGAAGAAGAACCGGCAACCGATGGGAAAAATATCTATACGACCCTTGATAGTCGTCTGCAAACTTACTTGGAAACGTTGATGGACCAAGTGAATGAAGAATACCAACCCGAAGAATTGACAGCTGTCTTGATGGAAGCTAAAACAGGTGAAATCACTGCCATGGCTCAACGCCCAACGTTCAACCCTGAAACGATGGAAGGATTGACTGGGGAAGATGCTGTATGGCGTAATATCCTTGTACAAGATTCTTATGAACCAGGTTCGACGATCAAAGTATTCACAACAGCAGCTGCGATCGAAGAAGGTAAATTTGATGAAAATGAATCGTTCTTATCTGGACAGATCAAAGTGGCTGATGCAACGATCAATGACCATGACTTTGGTAAAAAAGGGATGCTGACGATGCGTCAAGCTCTTTCTTGGTCTAGTAACGTTGGTATGGTGATGCTTGAACAACGCTTGGGTGGTAAATGGTATAACTATTTGCAGAAATTAGGATTTGGTCAAAGCACTCACTCTGGATTAGATGATGAAGTAGCTGGTGCTTTACCGACGGCCAATATCGTTGACCAAGCAATGAGTGCCTATGGTCAAGCGATCGGTGTGACTAATTTCCAAATGATGAAAGCTTTCAGCGCAATCGCAAATAATGGCACGATGATCCAACCACGTTATATCAGTAAGATCGTTGATCCGAATACCGGAGAAGAAGTATCTACTGAAACGGAAGTGTTAGGACAGCCGTTTTCTAAAGAAACGACAGAAAAAGTACGTGAGTATATGCGTGATGTCATTGAAGACGAAAATTATGGTAGTGCGTATGGCGTGTATAGTGTTCCAGGATATAACATCGCAGCTAAGACTGGGACTGCTCAGATTGCCTCAGATACAGGAGGCTACCTAACAGGAGAAACAGCTTATCTATATTCGATCGTCGAAATGATACCAGCTGAAGATCCTGAATATGTGTTATATCTGACAATGAAACATCCTAAGACATATGACCGTACAGCTTTAGCAAAAATCGCAAACCCATTGTTAAAACGAGCGATGGATTTCAAAGAAGCTGAAACAGCTACACCAGAAGAAAAGCGGACTGGCAATGTGACAGTCTCTGATTACCGGAACTTAAATCCTGATATTGCGGCCGCTGATGCACAAAAAAGCGGGTTGCAACCAGTAGTCATCGGTGATGGAGACAAGGTGCAAGCACAGTCCACAGCAAATGGTGATGAGCTGATATCTGGAGAAAAATTGATTTTATATACTGGTGGTACTGCACTGATGCCTGATGTAACAGGTTGGTCAAAAGCAGATATCATGAAATTAGGAAAAATACTTGGTGTAGAAGTGACGTTCCATGGCGATGGTTACGCAACGGAACAAAGCCTTGCACCATATGAAAAAATATCTGATGAAACCTTGAGTTTCCATCTAAAAGAATAATAGGAGAGAAGAGAGCATGGATTTGACACAAACATTGATCCCCATTGCGAGTAGTTGTGCAATGACGATTGCAACAATGCCGTTATTTATTGGTTATTTTCAAATGAAAAAACAAGGCCAAGCCATTCGTGAGGAGGGACCTAAATGGCATAATGTAAAAGCCGGAACTCCAACGATGGGGGGATTGGTGTTTTTAGTCAGTGCGATCTTGACAGGTATCTGGGTAGGTGCTTGGCAACAACAGTTGACACCTACTCTTTTCATCTTACTTTTTGTCCTTGCTTTATACGGGGCAATCGGCTTCTTGGATGATTTTATCAAAATCTTCAAGAAAAGAAACATGGGACTGAATTCAAAGCAAAAACTGATCGGACAAATCGCAGGTGGAATCATCTTTTATCTCGTTTATCGTGGGGAAGGTTATCCAGGAACACTGAACTTTTTTGGCATCGATCTGCCATTAAGTTGGTTGTACGGAGTATTTGCGATTTTTTGGCTAGTCGGCTTTTCCAATGCGGTCAACTTGACAGATGGGATCGACGGCTTAGTGGCTGGATTGGGCAGTATTTCATTTTTGACCTATGCAGTGATTGCTTGGCACCAACAACAGTATGACGTATTAGTCATCTGTTTAAGTGTTTTGGGCGGTTTACTAGGGTTTTTCGTTTACAATCGTAAGCCAGCCAAAATTTTTATGGGTGATGTCGGTTCTTTGGCTTTAGGTGGCTTATTAGCGGCAATCTCGATCATGCTCAATCAAGAATGGACGTTATTGCTGATCGGATTGATGTATGTCATTGAAACAGCTAGTGTGATGTTGCAAGTTTCTTCTTTCAAATTGACGGGGAAAAGAATCTTTAAAATGTCACCGATCCATCATCATTTCGAGATGAGTGGCTGGTCAGAATGGAAGATCGACACTGTCTTTTGGATAACAAGTGTAATTACTTCATTGATCACATTATGGATCGTATGGTAGGAGATGACGAGAATGAAAAAAATAACAACTTATGAAAATAAAAAAATCCTTGTTTTAGGATTAGCAAAAAGCGGATTTAGTGCGGCCAAGTTATTACATGAACTGGGCGCACTTGTCACCGTTAATGACGGTAAACCATTTGATGAAAATCCTGAAGCACAGGAATTGCTATCTTTAGGGATCAAAGTCGTGACCGGTAGTCACCCCATCGAACTATTAGATGAAAAATTTTCGATGATTGTCAAAAACCCTGGTATTCCTTACACACAACCATTAGTTGCAAAAGCTCAAGAAATGGGTATTCCGGTAATTACGGAAGTTGAACTAGCTTACGAAGTAGCGGAATGCCCAATTATAGGTATTACAGGAACCAACGGAAAGACAACGACCACTACGATGATCGGTTTATTGCTGAATGCAGGGAAATCGGCGGGTGTTGCACGTTTAGCAGGGAATATCGGGTTTCCTGCAAGTAGTGTGGCACAAGAGGCTGGTCCAGAAGATAAGATCGTCATGGAACTATCAAGCTTCCAATTGATGGGAATCACTGATCTTCGTCCACATATTGCAGTGATCACGAACATCTATGAAGCCCATATCGACTATCACGGCTCTCGTCCAGCTTATGTCAAAGCCAAATGGCATTTGCAAAAAAATATGACAGCAGACGATTACCTCGTGTTGAATTGGAACCAAAAAGAATTACAAGAACTCAGTAGAAAAACGAAGGCAAAAGTATTGCCTTTTGCGACAGATCAAGTTTTGGAAACAGGCGCTTATTCTTTTGAAGGAGCCATTTATTACGATAAAGAAAAAGTGATGGATACCTCAGAAATCGGTGTTCCAGGCGCCCATAATGTTGAAAATGCACTAGCAGCGATTACAGTGGCAAAACAATATGGCATATCAAATGAAGAAATAAAAGAAACGTTGAGTCATTTTCATGGCGTGCCCCACCGTACACAGTATGTTGGTGAAGTCCAAGGACGTAAATTTTATAATGATTCGAAAGCGACCAATATCTTAGCAACGAAGATGGCTTTAGGTGGTTTCAAACCAGAAACATTGATCTTGATTGCTGGTGGACTTGATCGTGGAAATTCATTTGATGAATTGATTCCATCGCTTGAAGGAGTCAAAGGCTTGATCACGTTTGGTGAGACAAAAGAGAAATTGAAAGACGCGGGTGAAAAAGCAGGGATCCCGACGATCTATACGGCAGAATCTGCGGAAGCAGCGGTTCCATTAGCTTTAGAAAATAGTGACCCGGGAGACGTGGTTTTATTGTCACCTGCTAATGCAAGCTGGGATCAATACCCTAACTTTGAGATCCGAGGCGATCGCTTTATGGAAGCCGTAAGAAAATTAAAATAGAAAAGTAGAAACGAGCGATAATAACTATGAAAATTTTGGTAACAGGTGGAGGAACCGGTGGACATATCTATCCCGCGCTAGCCTTCGTCAATTATGTGAAAACACAAGAGCCGAACGCCGAGTTTATGTATGTAGGTGCAAAACGTGGTTTGGAAAATAAAATCGTCCCAACCACTGGGATTCCTTTTCATACCTTAGAGGTCCAAGGATTTCAGCGAAAGTTTTCACTAGGTAATGTCAAAACGATCCATTTATTTTTAAAAAGTATCCATCAAGCAAAAAAAATACTAAAAGAATTCCAACCGGATATCGTGATCGGGACGGGTGGCTATGTATCTGGGGCAGTTGTCTATGCTTCTGCTAAGTTAGGGATTCCGACGATCATCCATGAACAAAACAGTGTTCCGGGAATGACGAATAAATTTTTAAGTCGCTACGTGGATCGGATCGCCCTTTCTTTTAAAGATGCAGCAACATTTTTTCCAGAAAATAAATCGGTTTTGATCGGTAATCCACGTGCCCAAGAAGTTGCAGATACGATGAAAACTGATATTCTAAAAAAATTCGACCTTGATCCTGAGAAAAAAACAGTTTTGATTTTTGGCGGGAGCCAAGGGGCATTAAAAATCAATCAAGCTGTTACTTCTTATTTAGACACGTTTACTGCTACTGACTATCAGATTCTTTACGCATCAGGTGATCGCTATTATCAAAGCATTAAGGAAACACTTGGAGAAGCGAAAGCAAACATCAGCATCCAACCTTATATCAATGATATGGCTGAAGTGATGGCGGCAAGTGATTTGTTAGTTGGTCGAGCAGGAGCAACATCGATTGCTGAATTGACTGCCTTAGGGTTACCTTCGATCCTTATCCCGAGTCCCTATGTGACGAACGACCATCAAACTAAAAATGCGATGAGCTTAGTTCGAGTTGGGGCAGCCAAGATGATTGCAGATGGAGAATTGGACGGTGATTCATTAGGCGCCGCGATCGCTGAGATCATGACAGATGAAACATTACAAAAGAACATGTCAACTGCTTCTAAAACATTAGGTATACCGGATGCATCGGAGCGCTTGTATCAACTGGCAAAATCGTTAATCAAAGAGTAAGGTGGTGGTCATAGATGAGTAAGAAAAAAGAAACAAAAAAGCCGGAGCAGTCAAACGACGAAAAAAAGTTGACGCCTTGGCAAATGGCCAACCGTGAATACTTAGAAGAACATAAAGAGCAGTCAGAGAAGCCGCTGGAAACAAGTGAAAAAAGCGATCAAAAGGAAGAGCAACAAGAAGCTACTATTCCTTCTAAAGTCGAAGACCCGCTTGTTGAAGAAGACTTCTTGGACTATGAAGAAATCGAACATAAGAAAGACGGCGCACCATATAATGGTTCGTTTATCGATCGTTTACCTAACTTGAAGAATTACCGAAATAAAGTTTTATATCGTAGGCTGAGCTTAATCATTTCCATTCTGTTGATTCCTTTGTTATTTTTGATTTATTATGTTTCTCCTTTAAGTAAATTAGAGGCAGTTTCTATTTCGGGAAACGAGGTCGTCTCCAAAGAAGAAATATTGAATGATACGCAATTAGAGATGAACCAGCATATCTGGGGACAGTATTGGCATCGCCAAACTTATATCGACCAGTTGAAAAAAGAACAACCTCGGATAAAATCTGCTACGATCGCTTTTAGTGGCATCAATACATTTGATCTGTCTGTCACTGAATACAAAGAGATCGCCTTGATTTTAACGGACGGGAAATATCATCCTGTGATCGAAGATGGCACGGTGTTAGATGAGACGGTTGAAAGTCCTACGAAGAACTTACCGATCTTAGAAGGATTCACAGATTCAACAAAAATCAAAGAATTAGCAACCGAATATAATAAGCTATCACCAGAATTGCAAAAAGCCATTTCAGAAATCAAGTATACGCCTCGTGATACTAATAAAAATTTGATCCAGCTAAATATGAATGATGGCAATCAGGTGATCGTCAACATTAGTAATTTAGCGACACAAATGAATTTTTATGCGCAAGTAGCAAGTGAAATGGAAGAAAATGGCGTGATCGATATGGAAGTAGGGATTTTCTCTTACCCATACTCAAATAACGATGAAGAAGAATCAGAAGAGGGAACAGAAGCAGGAACAGAAGAAAGCACAAACCAAACTTCTGTACCGGAAACAAGCGAAAATGAGCCTGAAATCAGCGAGAATCAAGACGAAATGAATCCGACAAATGAAAATACGACCCCATCTTCGTCAAGTTTGGATGAAAATTAAGAAAACCATTGTAAAATGTGATAATCTACTTTCTAAAAACTGGTAATTTATGGTAAAATTGGAAACAGTGAATATATCTATAAAGTATATTTTTAAAACGGACGTTATTTGTTCGCATGTATATGGAATAGTTAAGTAGGAGGGAATCCCATTCATGGCAAAAACAGGAATGTACGTAGGCCTTGATATTGGAACGACATCTGTCAAAGTTGTCGTGGCTGAATATATCGACAGCCAAATGAATATTATTGGAGTAGGGAACGCAAAATCAGAAGGGATTAACCGAGGCATCATCGTTGATATCGACAAAACAGTTCAAGCGATACAGCGAGCAGTGCGTCAGGCAGAAGAAAAAGCCGGCATCCAAATCAAAAGTGTAAGTGTGGGTCTACCAGCAAACATGCTTGAAGTAGAAAACTGCCAAGGGATGATTGCAGTAAACGGAGATTCAAAAGAAATCACCGATGAAGATGTCCGTAACGTGGCTTCAGCTGCACTGGTTCGTTCAATACCTCCTGAACGTCAAATCGTGTCAATTTTACCACAGGACTTTACGGTAGATGGATTCGAAGGCATCAAAGATCCTCGCGGGATGATCGGTGTCAGATTAGAAATGTACGGTCTATTATTTACAGGACCAAAAACAATCATTCATAACATCCGCAAGTGTGTTGAGAATGCAGGGTTGATCGTGAACGAATTAGTGATCACACCTTTAGCATTGACTGAATCGATCCTTTCAGATGGAGAAAAAGATTTTGGTACGATCGTGATCGACATGGGTGGCGGACAAACAACCACTGCTGTCATGCACGACAAACAGTTGAAATTCACAAGCCTGGATCAAGAAGGCGGCGAGTTTGTTACAAAAGATATCTCTATCGTTTTGAATACGTCATTCAACAATGCAGAAGCATTAAAAATAAATTATGGGGATGCTTACCCAGAACGTACTTCAGAGCAAGAAGAATTTCCGGTAGATGTGATCGGCCAAACAGAGCCTGTTAGAGTCGATGAGCATTATCTATCAGAAGTGATCTCAGCTCGTATGGAACAAATCTTCAACAAAGCAAAAGAAGCGTTGGATCAAATCGAAGCGTTAGAACTGCCTGGCGGCATCGTTCTAACTGGTGGGGCAGCAAGCCTTCCAGGTGTAGTTGATTTGGCACAAGAAATATTTGGCGTAAATGTAAAACTTTATGTACCAAATCAAATGGGTCTAAGAAATCCGGTATTTACAAACGTGATCAGTATCGTTGATTACTCTGCGAATTTAAGTGAAGTCTATCAATTAGCTAAAATCGCTGTAATGGGTGAATCAGCACCTGTTCATTATACAACCAATGAGCCGGAAGCTCACACATCTTATGAACAATATGATGTGGCAGAAGAAACAACGTATAACGAAGAACCAGAAGAAAAAAAATCTGGGGAAAACGTTACAAGTAAAATCAAAGGATTTTTTACCAATATATTTGATTAATCATCGTGGGAGGAAAAAAACATGGAATTCTCAATTGATAATAACATCAATGACGGCGCAGTAATCAAAGTCATCGGCGTCGGTGGCGGAGGCGGAAACGCTGTAAACCGTATGATTGAAGAAAACGTTAAAGGTGTTGAGTTCATCACTGCCAACACAGACGTACAAGCATTAAAAAATTCAAAAGCAGAAACAGTGATCCAATTAGGCCCTAAATATAC
Organism: Enterococcus sp. DIV2371; assembly: GCF_050498525.1. Lineage (NCBI taxonomy): Bacteria > Bacillati > Bacillota > Bacilli > Lactobacillales > Enterococcaceae > Enterococcus > Enterococcus sp. DIV2371. The sequence goes on from NZ_JBIPAJ010000001.1 coordinate 941,443, forward strand.
ACGTGGCTTAGGTGCAGGTTCACAACCAGAAGTTGGTCAAAAAGCAGCAGAAGAAAGTGAACAATCTTTACGTGAAGCACTTGAAGGTGCTGACATGATCTTCATCACTGCTGGTATGGGTGGCGGAACTGGTACTGGTGCAGCACCGATCGTTGCGGGTATCGCTAGAGAATTAGGCGCATTGACAGTAGGTGTAGTGACTCGTCCATTCACATTTGAAGGACCAAAACGTGGTCGTTTCGCCGCTGAAGGAATCGCTCGTTTGAAAGAAAACGTGGATACATTATTGATCATCTCTAACAACCGTCTTCTTGAAGTCGTTGATAAAAAGACACCGATGCTTGAAGCATTCCGTGAGGCAGATAATGTCTTACGCCAAGGTGTTCAAGGTATCTCTGATCTGATCACTGCTCCAGGTTACGTAAACTTGGACTTCGCTGATGTGAAGACAGTTATGGCAAACCAAGGAACTGCTTTGATGGGTATCGGAGTAGCAAGTGGCGAAGAACGCGTGATCGAAGCAACGAAGAAAGCTATCTCTTCTCCATTATTAGAAACATCGATCGATGGGGCAGAACAAGTCCTATTGAATATCACTGGTGGCTTGGATATGACATTGTTCGAAGCACAAGACGCTTCAGACATCGTCGCTAATGCAGCAACTGGCGATGTAAATATCATCTTAGGTACATCGATCAATGAAGAAATGGGCGATGAGATCCGTGTAACGGTCATTGCTACAGGTATTGATGAAACAAAAAAGGAACGAAAGTCTAGTCGTCCAGCTAGACAAACACCAACACAAACGCAATCTTCTGCTCAAAGCAATCGATTAGACATGGACCAAGCAAAACCGATCACTGCTGAAGATGAAAGCAGTTTTGGTGATTGGGACATCCGTCGCGAACAAAATGTTCGCCCTAAAGTGGATGAGTCTAATTATGAAACTATTGAGAAAAAAGAATTTGATACATTCAATCGTGAAGAAACAAAAACAAAAGGTGACGACGAATTGAATACACCGCCGTTTTTCCGTCGTAAAAAATAAAAGGAGGAAGAGCACATGATTGCTGACAACTTGCAGAATATCAAGCAAGACATTCAGGATTCGTGTGCTCTTGTTCATCGTGACCCGAAAGAAGTTACACTAGTAGCTGTTACAAAATCTGTTGGATCGCCCCAAGCAGAAGAATTGATCACTGCTGGAGTGACCCATTGTGCAGAAAATCGTGTCGATAAATTGTTGCAAAAAAAACAAGATTTGCTTAAACATTCTGAAGTAAAGTGGCATTTAATTGGTAATTTACAGCGCAGAAAGGTAAAATTGATTGTAAATGAAATTGATTACTTTCATGCGTTGGACAGTTTAAAATTGGCAGAAGAGATCCAAAAAAGATTAGAAAAGCAGTTAGCTTGCTTTGTGGAAGTGAATGTATCTGGTGAAGCCTCTAAGCATGGTATCTCACCAGATGAACTTCTACCTTTCTTAGAATCTTTAGCAGCCTTTCCTGATATTCAGATAGTGGGACTTATGACTATGGCCCCTAAGGATGCTTCTGCTGAACAAATTCGTAAAGTGTTTGAAACGCTGAGAGAATTGCGTGATCTTGTCCAATCAAAAAAATACACACATGCACCATGTACCGAACTAAGCATGGGGATGAGCCAAGATTTTCAGCTTGCAATTGAAGAAGGAGCTACATTTATCCGTGTAGGAACAGCGCTATTCAAAGACGAGGAGGAAGAATAATGCCACTTTTAAACAGAGGAGCAATTGCTAATTTTTTCGGATTAGCTGATGAAGAAGAGTACGAATACGAAGATTATCCTGAAACACAACAAAAGGTTGCCCCGCAACCAACTAAAACAAAAACACAGTATCAACAACATTCTCCAGCTGTTTCACAGCCGATTGAAAAACAACAACGCTCAACTACGACAACTCGTCCTGTTGGTCGTGAGAATGTGCCGACGAACGAAACAAAGAAAGTAATCGAATTACATCAATCTTCTACAAAAAATACGCAAAAAGAGCAAAGACAAACGAGACCATCCGCGCAACCTAAAACACAATTAGCGGGAAAAATCACAGTGATGGAACCACGTGCTTACTCTGAAGCAATGACGATTGCCAAAAGAATCATTGCAGGAGAAGCAACGTTAGTCAACTTTCGGTTAGTAGAAGAAAAACAGGCGAGACGTATCGTGGACTTCCTAACTGGGACAGTCTATGCATTAGATGGCGATATTAAACGAGTAGGGGATGAGATTTTCTTATGTACCCCTGCTGGTCTGGAAATCGATAGTTCGACGGCTCAATCTTTCGCAGATGGAAGTATGTTTGATCTGTAATGAGGAGGAGCAAACATTTATATTCTTTTTATGTTACTTAATTTAATTTCACGAGCTGCGTACTTTTATAGCATGATCCTAGTAGTCTACGCGTTATTATCTTGGTTTCCTGGTGGATACCAGTCTAATCTCGGACGTATATTAGCAAAAATCTGTGAACCATATATCAGCCTATTTGATCGTTTGCCATTAAGATTTGGACCAATCGATTTTACGATCTTAGCATCGATTGTGATTTTAAATCTTGCCGTGCAAGGATTGGCACATATCGTTGACTGGATTTTGATCATGGCTTTTTAATGTAGAACAAACAGGGACATAGGAGGGAATCAAGTGGATGCGAATGTGTATCAGCATTTCCGAGTAGATGAACGTTCTTTTATCGACTCTGTCGGAGATTGGATCGAACAGGTCCAGAGTCAGTATGCACCTTATCTGACAGAATTTCTTGATCCGAGACAGTGCTACATCTTAGAGACCCTGATTCGCCAAAATAGTGACTTGCGTTTTCAGTTGTATGGTGGATATGAGCAAGCGGAGCGAAAACGATGCTTGATTTTCCCAGATTACTATGAACCTGTTGACGATGATTTTGAAATGTCATTATATGAAGTCCATTATCCGAGTAAATTCGCCAATTTAAGTCATGGGAAAATTCTAGGCACGCTAGTAGGTACTGGAATCAAACGTTCTTACTTCGGTGATATTATTTCAGATGATGAACGATGGCAAGTGTTCATTGCAAATGAAGTCGATCACTTTGTCGTTAATCAAGTGACTAAGATCGGAAAAGTAGCTGTTCGCTTAGAGGAAATCAAGTATACAGATATGGTCTTGCCAAAAGATAGTTGGACGCAAGAAAGAGGAACAGTGACTTCACTTAGACTGGACAGTGTGATCTCGGAAATCTATAATATTTCCAGACAGCGTTCGAAGCAACTGATCGAAGCAGGAAAAGTAAAAGTCAACTGGACAGAAAATACCAAACCGGACTTTCTACTTGAGTTATTAGACATTGTTTCAATCAGAGGATATGGTAGAATACAAATCCAAGACCTTGAGGGGAAAACGAAAAAAGACAAGTGCAGGGTGTTGTTTGGTGTATTACGTAAATAAAACAAGAAGGTGGTTTACTCATGGCTTTAACTCCATTAGATATTCAAAATAAAACATTCCCAACTAAAATGCGGGGATATAATCAAGACGAAGTAGATGATTTCTTAGATTTAGTTGTTCGTGATTACGAAGAAGTGACACAACGAAACCGTGAATTAGAAAAAGCAGTGAAGCATTCAGAGGAAAAACTTGAATACTTCAATGAATTGAAAGATGCCTTGAATCAATCGATCATCGTGGCACAAGATACAGCGGACAAAGTAAAAACAAGTGCAAGTAAAGAATCAGAAGTGATCGTTACTTCTGCACAAAACAAAGCGGACGAAATGGTTGCAAATGCTGAAAAGCGTGCGCACCAATTAACTACAGATGCAGAAGAAAAAGCACGCCGTATCTTGACAGATGCGACTGAAAAAGCAAGACAATTAGCTACAGAAACAGAAGATTTGAAGAAGAAAACTCGTGTCTTCCATCAACGAATCAGCTTGATGTTAGAGTCACAGCTTGAACAAGTAAAAAGTCCAGAATGGGATGAGATCTTACAACCTTTCTCTAGTTATGTAACAGATAGCCATGAAGTAATCAAAGAAGTTTTGGCAAAACAGCTTGACAATGAAAATGAAAGTGATGTACACTCTGAAACAGGAGTATACGAGTCTCCAGTGACTGCTTTTGATACTCAAGCAATCGACCTTTCGATCATTCCTGGAGAATACGAAGAAGAGTAGAACAGAAAAGCATTTTGACATTCTTAAAGCGAGCCGATGATAGTGTAAGATTGGTAAGACCCTGCAAAGTGAAAGATCCTCTACTTGATTTATTTCTGAACATCAGTAAGAAATAGCGGCTGACCTCGTTATCGGTCTTTGAGAGTTACGATCGTAACTAAATTTGGGTGGTACCACGGCATGTTCGTCCCTAGGATGAGCATGCTTTTTTGCGTTCTGTAAACTATAGTTAAGGAGTGTTTGTATGAAAATGAAAGAAACCTTGCAACTAGGAAAAACAAGTTTTCCTATGCGTGGGAATTTGCCAAACCGTGAAGGTGAATGGCAAAAAGAATGGGAAGAAAATCAAATCTATCAACAAAGACAAGCGTTGAATGAAGGCAAACCAAGCTTCATTCTTCATGATGGCCCTCCATATGCAAATGGAAATATCCATTTAGGGCATTCGTTAAACAAAATCAGTAAAGATATCATCATCCGTTCAAAATCAATGTCAGGTTTTCGCGCACCATACGTACCCGGCTGGGATACACATGGTTTGCCGATCGAGCAAGTATTGACGAACAAAGGGATCAAACGAAAAGAAATGACGATGGCTGAATACTTGGAGAAATGTCGCGAATACGCACTTTCACAAGTAGACAAACAACGTGAAGACTTTAAACGATTAGGAGTAGCTGGGGATTGGGAAAATCCTTATGTGACGTTAGATCCTTCATATGAAGCTGCGCAGATCCGTGTATTTGGTAAAATGGCTGAAAAAGGTTATATCTATAAAGGATTAAAACCGATTTACTGGTCACCATCTAGTGAGTCTTCTTTAGCTGAAGCAGAAATTGAATATAAAGATGTCAAATCTCCTTCAATTTATGTTGCTTTCACTGTCAAAGATGGCAAAGATCTTTTAGGTGAAGACACTGCATTTGTAATTTGGACAACTACACCATGGACATTACCAGCAAACCAAGGGATTGCTGTAAATCCAACATTTACGTATGTTTTAGTCGAAGCAGATGGCCGCAAATTTGTTGTTGCGAAAGATTTATTGGAAACTGTGCAACAAGCTATCGGCTGGGAAGCAGTCAACGTCTTAAAAGAATTCGCTGGACAAGAAATGGAATACATGACAGCGACACATCCTTTCTATGATCGTGAATCTTTAGTGATCTTGGGAGATCATGTAACGTTAGATGCCGGTACTGGCTTAGTTCATACTGCACCTGGACACGGGGAAGATGACTACATTGCTGGAAATCGCTACAAGTTACCTGTAGTTTCACCAGTTGATTCTAAAGGTGTATTCACAGAGGAAGCACCTGGCTTTGAAGGAATCTTTTATGATAAAGCAAATCCAATGATTACTGATTTATTGCAAGAAAAAGGTGCTTTGTTGAAATTGGATTTCTTCACACATAGTTATCCGCATGACTGGCGTACTAAAAAACCTGTCATTTATCGTGCCACACCACAATGGTTTGCTTCAATCAATGACTTCCGTCAAAACATTCTTGATGAAGTTGAAAAAGTTGATTGGATCATTCCTTGGGGTAAAACACGTCTTTATAATATGGTACGTGATCGTGGCGATTGGGTGATCTCACGTCAACGTGCTTGGGGTGTACCACTACCGATTTTTTACGCTGAAAATGGGGAAGCAATCATTACGCCAGAAACAATTGAACATGTTGCTGAGTTATTTGCGGCCCATGGTTCGATCATTTGGTTTGAAAAAGAAGCGAAAGACTTACTTCCAGAAGGCTTTACGCATCCAGGTTCACCTAATGGCGAATTCACCAAAGAAACAGATATCATGGATGTTTGGTTCGATTCAGGTTCTTCCCATGAAGCAGTTTTACGTCAACGTCCTGAATTATCTTTCCCGGCAGATATGTACCTTGAAGGTTCCGATCAATATCGTGGCTGGTTCAATTCAAGTATTACGACAAGTGTAGCGATCAATGGAGTTGCGCCATATAAATCAGTTCTTTCTCAAGGGTTCACATTAGACGGCGAAGGTCGGAAAATGAGTAAATCTTTAGGTAATACGATCGTTCCAGATAAAGTAATCAAACAATTCGGTGCGGATATTCTACGTCTATGGGTATCTAGTGTGGATTATGAAGCAGATGTTCGTGTATCAATGGATATTTTAGGTCAGGTTGCGGAAGTTTACCGTAAGATCAGAAATACGATGCGCTTCTTATTAGCAAATACGGATGATTTTGATCCGAAGAAAGATGCAGTGGCGTATGAAGAGCGTCGTTCAGTCGATAAATATATGACAGTTCGTTTAAATCAAGTGATCAAAGAAATCCGTGAAGAAGGATATGACAAGTATAACTTTATGCAAATCTATCGTACGGTAATGAATTTCTTAACAGTTGATCTATCTTCTTTCTATCTTGATTTTGCCAAAGATGTGGTTTATATCGAAGCAGAAAATGATTATCAACGTCGTTGCATGCAAACTGTATTCTATGAGACAGCAGTTGCCTTGACTAAATTACTAACGCCGATCATTCCTCATACAGCAGAAGAAATCTGGTCATTCTTAAAAGAAGAGGAAGCATATGTTCAATTAAGTGAATTACCAAGCTATGTTGAATATGCGAACCAAGATGAGTTGTTGGACACATGGACAGCCTTCATGGATTTCCGTGACAAAGTCTTAAAAGCGTTGGAAGAAGCAAGAAATAGTAAATTGATCGGTAAATCATTAGAAGCAAAATTAACGATCTATCCGAATCAACAAGTGGCACATTTATTAACAGCAGTTGCTGCTGATATTCCACAATTATTGATCATCTCACCAGATTACTTTACGATCATGCCAGAAAATACGGAAGCATCTGAAAATGCTTTAGTCTTTGATGATGTGGCAATCTTAGTCGAAAAAGCAGATGGGGAAACTTGTGATCGTTGTCGCCAGATCCGTAAAGATGTTGGTTCCCATGAAAAATTACCACACTTATGCGGACGTTGCGCACAGCTTGTTGAAGAGTTCTATCCAGAAGCAGTTGCAGAAGGTTTTGAAGAGAAATAAGTAAAATTAGAAAGTGGCTAGGAATGATTGTAACATATCATTTCTAGCGCTTTCCTTTTTAAATCAATAGAAGTATATATGTTTGAATATTTTTTCAATTTTTTACAGTATTCAACATAAGCAAATTATAAAAAATAAGTAGCCTCGGAAAAACATATTTCCTAGTGCTACTTATTTTGATTGATTTTAAAAGCAAAGTTTTGGTAATTTAATCTGTAGCTATAAATTAGTTTTAGTCGAAAATTTATTTAGCAATACACCAATCATTAGGATAGCCGGAATGAAGATACCCATCGCATATCTAGGATTTGCCTCCCAAAATAGCAAAAATGTAAAATAGCCTGAAATATAAATCGTACACAATAAAACTATTTTGTTTTTAGAACGGAACGAATAAATACTAGACAAAACAACACCTATATACAATAAATATTGAATCGTCATCATCCAGGAGTACAAAATTAGTCCCGTACCTTTACTTGAAAATAAGCTTGAGGTCTTTTCAGATCTCCCAGTACCTAAGAAGACAGAAAATGAAGATTTCAAATCTCCTGATCCCCAAGTTACTGATACTTTATTATTCATTGTTTCTAATAACTCTTTAATACTTAATCTTGTATAACGTTCTCTGATTATTTTTAAATGCTCTTGTTGTATTTGTGATTTTGATTCCTTTTTTTCTAAAAAAAGTTTCCAAGTAAATTGCTGTTCATCAGTTGAATATATTCCTATAGCCCATCTAGATTTTTCATTTGCAGTTAATTTATCAGGAATAGGGGCATTATGGATTCCCATCATCAAATAATGTGTATTAGGTTGACCATAATTTGAATCTGGATATAAGTTTTGAGTATTTATGAATTGTTTCCATCCAAAATTTCCTAAGAATAAAAATAAAAAAGGTAATAATCCGAGTAGCTTCCATTTTCTTTTGTTAATAATTACTAAAAATAGTGCGATTGCAATAACTAATATTAAAACTGTACCTTTACTAATAAAGCCGATGGTACAAAATAAGAGTGCGAGAATAAGATTTAAAGACCAATTTGTTTTTTCTTTATAACTTTGAATGTACCTTGACATAAAATAAAATGTTAATGAAATAAAAAATAGTGACAAAATATCTGTATATGCAACTGGTACATGTAAAGTTATTTGCAAAGCAAAAATGATTAATTGGACTACTATTAAAGAAACTAAATTGTTTATTCTTAAATTTTTAAGTGATAGGAAAATAAAAAATATCGTCAACAAATGAATAATAGAAAATATTAGAATTATAGCATAGTAGTTTTGACCAAAAAGAGCCTGTACTCCTATAAAAATATACATTAAAAGTAAGTTCTGAGGATTCGAGTACATATAATCATAGCCCCACTTTGTTCCTTCTCGTAACTGGTTTATATGATTCAATACAATTCGTGTATCGTCCACAGGTTGATCAAAACCTATAAACTTTATAAATAAAATCAGTAAGACGAGATACAACATTAGTTCAATAATCAAAAATATATAAGTGAAATTATTATTTAAATTAGGTAATTGCCTTTTTCGTAACCATTGAATAATTAAGAAATACATTAATAAAGAGAAAGCAAAACAAATAATATTGATTGGTATAATCACTTTATAAGAATGGGTATTTCTGAATAAGGAAAAAATTTCTCCTATTCTTGGAGAAAAAATACTAGTTGAGATTGTCCATAACATAAAAAAAAGAACTAAACATAGAAAAAAATGAAAAAATATACTTTTACTTAATCGCATATAGTTGAACTCCCTTTGTTTTTATTGTGATACTTATTTTTTTATAAATCTAAATGGTTTGATTCTTATGACTAACATGTTTAATTTGTCTAGCCAAACTTAGTTTTGATATTCTAATGATTGAAACATAATCAGTAATGTTAACATGAAGTAGAATCAACAAAAATTAAATTTTTATAATGATATAATAAAAATTAGAGATTAATGAGGTTAAGTTAGATAAAGAACTTAATGAAGTAATATTAATTAAGGAAATACTTACTTCATAAATAATTTATTTCTATCAAAAATTAAAATAATTTCCCAAAGACTTAAGAAGCTATAGTGGAAATTTATTGGCTATTCTCAAAATTGATTTTGATATTAACTCAACCAGATAGAATTCACATTAGCAGATTTATTCACTAATTTCTTTGGGATAATCATGCATTACTATAATCAAATCTTTTTTAGAATACTGTAAATATGCATATGAAGTAGTTTCAAATCCAAAATTTGTTCTGAACCGTACTAAGTATATATCTTTTTTGTGCGCATTTTTTAAATGAAATATTTTATTTTAAATATAAGTATAATTATTACCATTACTATTTTTAAAATAACATTTAAATGTTTTTTATACCTTTCTTTATTAATTTTATAAAACCAGTTTATTCGATAATTATAAAAAAATAAAGAAAACTAATAAATTTTTTAAAATATTTTTTTATATTAAATTTATTTTATTCAAATATAGGATTATTATAATCTTTCTGCAACTTATAAACAACGAATACTTGTTACTATCATTTATGTAACTAAATAAAAGGAGTGTTTAAAGTGAAGAAATCCACAAAATTAGTTTTTTTAAGTATGTTAGTTTTGATTGGATCTATTTTTTTAAAGGGAAATATTACGCATGCTGAAGAAAGCGTTTTATCTAATAGGGACTTTTCTTACGAAAAGGAGCAAGCATTAGAAGCTGGGTTCTCGGAAGAACAATTTAAACAAATCATGTATATGCCTGCGCTTCCTTCAGAAGAAATTGTCTATGCGCCGTTTGCTACAATGACAACAAATCAAACAAAAGTCGTTAATAAAGCAAAAGAACAACTTGGCAAACCTTATGTCTGGGGAGCTTCGGGGCCTAATTCATTTGATTGTGGGGGATTGGTTAAATATGTTTACAAACAAGCTGTTAGTATGGAACTTTCAATGGGAACGACAAATCAAGAAAAATATGGGACCGAAGTTAGCTTAAATTCATTGCTACCAGGAGATTTACTCTTTTACGGTGACAGAGGAAATACTTATCATGTAGGGATTTATATTGGCAATGGACAGATGATTCATGCTCCTAAACCTGGAGAAACTGTCACAACAGTAAATATCCAATACTTTTATCCAAGCTTTGCCAGAAGATTACTAAGTAGTGAAGAGCCTGTAGTTAAAAAAACATTTACAGAAGTTAAAAAGACAGTCATGGTCAATGAAGAAAAAAAATCCATTGATTCTTTACCCTGGGGAATGAAAGGATATATTTATATAAGTAGTTCTACAACATATAAAGGAAAAGTTGTAACGATTACACAAGATTCTGGCTCTTATGCTTATAGTCCTGAATTAAAAGGATGGATTGATAAAAAAGGAATTGATGAAGTAATTGCTACTAATGTACAAGGTACGATAAAGAATGGAGGATATTCTATAGATCCTGTACCATGGTATAGCGGAATCGTACATATTGGTTCAACATCTAATCATATAAATGAAAAAGTTACAGTTACAGCTAAAAAAGGATCCTATTATTACGTAGCTAATTTAGGATGGATTGATAAAAAAGCTTTCAATTCTGAATTACAAAAAGCTGTAGATGATACACCTAGTACGAATGTCATTACAACAAATAAACGTATAAGTACTGAAATCAATAAAAAAGCATCTGTTTTAGGAAATGGGAAGTCAATTGATACATTACCATGGGGAATGCCTGGTTATGTTAAAGTAGGAAGTTTAAACAATTATATTGGAAATAATATTTCCTTAACCCAAGAAGAGGGGAGTTATGTATATAGTCCTGAATTGAAGGGCTGGATTGACAAAAAAGGGCTATCGATTCAATAATATATTATTATAATCAAATAATGTTGATAATCAAAAATTTTATAATTAGAAAGAGTTTGGGACATAGTTCAGAAAAAATCTAACTATGTCCCAAACTCTTTGTCTATTGGTTTTTAATCCAACTTGCCACGTTCACGGTACCAATGATCAGGCTGCCAGATCCATTCGAAGCCGTCTTTTTCTAAAAGTTCGAAGGCTGCTTGAGGACCCATGGAACCAGCTTTGTAATTTGGAAAATCTGGTTGTACTTGATCCCAAACTTGACGAATGATATCAACGATATGCCATGATTGTGCAACTTCTTCCCAATGAGAGAAATTGGTACTATCGCCATTTAACGCATCTAGCATCAGTTTTTCATAGGCTTCTGGACTATTTTCGACCATTTCAGCACTATTACGGTATTCTAGTTTGATTGGATCAGTCGCAAAACCTTGGCCGACTTTTTTACCATTCAATGTGAATGAAAAACCTTCTGTTGGTTGGATATAAATCGTCAAGACATTGGGTGGTAATGTCGTGTCATTACATGGTTCATCGATCGATGTTTTAAACACATTGACAGGAACTTGTTTAAAGACGATATTGATACGTGTTCCTTTTTCAGTTAGACGTTTCCCCGTACGTACATAGAAAGGTACACCAGACCAACGGAAATTATCGATCGTGAATTTTCCGGCAACAAATGTTTCAGTTGTCGATTCTGGATCAACATTATCTTCTTCTCGGTATCCTTTGAACGTTTGATCGTCCAATTGTCCTGCGGCATATTGACCTCGGACAAAGTTTTCTAAAACTTCTTCTTTTTCATAAACACGAATCGCTTTTAAGGCTTTGATTTTTTCTGAACGAATTTCTTTTTCAGAAAAAGCGACAGGCGGTTCCATTGCTAATAGCGCCAGTACTTGGAGAATATGGTTTTGGACCATATCTTTTAATGCACCGCTATGGTCGTAGTATCCCCCACGATCTTCGACACCTAAACTCTCACCAAAAGTGATTTGGATGTTATCGATATAGCGATTGTTCCATTGAGACTCAAAAATATTATTGGCAAAGCGAATCGCAGAAATATTTTGGATCATTTCTTTTCCTAAATAATGGTCGATGCGGAAAATGTCGTCTTCTGGAAAGACTTGACGGATTTTCTCATTTAATTCAAAGGCAGATTGGTAATCAGAACCAAAAGGCTTTTCGATGATCAATCGATTGAATCCAGTTTCTGTAACGATCTTCTGGGATTTCAAATGAGAAACGATCGTACCGAAAAATTGGGGAGCCATTGCTAAATAGTACATCCGATTGCCATTTAAGTGATATTGTTCATCTAAACGATCTGACAATTCTTTCAATGTTTGATAATGAGAAGAATCGTTGACATCATGAGATTGGTAATAAAAATGGCTAGCAAATCGTTCGGCTTCTTCTGGCGAAGGATTCAATGATGCAATCGTTCCTTTGACTACTTCACGGTAGTGTTCGTCACTCCAAGGGCGGCGTGCTGTACCGATCACAGCAAAATGTTCACTCAGGTTGCCTTTTTTGTATAAACGAAAAAGCGAAGGATACAATTTACGTTGTGCTAAATCTCCAGTACCGCCAAATATAGTAAATAATACGTTTTTTTCATTCATTATTTGCGTAATCTCCTTTACAGTTTGTCGACAAAAATTGTACTGGCGGCTTTAAAGCTGACAGAAATTTTTTTGGTTTTATTTTGGATAGTGATTGGCCCTTCATAAGCCGCTACATCAGTTATTTCATAAGTTTCATCAATGTTGACATCAATTGTCACTAAATAGTCTAACAATTCTTTTTCATCAAGGACACGTGCGATCCGTATTTTTGTACCGACGGGGTATGATTCAAGTGTTTGCCGACGCTCTTCATGGACAACTTGTTCCTTCTCAGGGATAATCCCCCCATGAGGACAATGTTTAGGATGATTTAAATAACTTTCTAAATGATCCGCAAGCTGTTCAGAAGTCACATGTTCTAATACTTCTGCATCATCATGTACCTCATTCCAGTTGTAATCTAAATGTTCGACTAAAAAAACTTCCCATAGTCGATGTTTACGTATCAGACTGCTTGCTTTTATCAGCCCGCTGTCAGTTAATTGTACACCTTGATAAGGAGAGTGTTCGACTAGTTTTTCTTTTACGAGTTTAGAAATCATTTCGCTTACTGAAGCAGGGGACACTGCTAGGCTAGAAACGATTTGTTTATTGTTGACTTTAGTTGTGTCACCGCCTAATTCCAGAATGATTTTTAAATAATCTTCTCGGTTTGGTGTCATATGCGATCATCCTTTCATGGTAAGAAACCATCACTTGTAAGTGTAACAAAAAAAACACGAATTGACTATTTTATGAGAAAAAAAGTAAGAGCAAATCGGCTGTTTTTTTTCAGTGATAGTAGCCAATCGATTTCCTATAATTCTAAGGTTTTGTGTGGGATCATAGATCTTAAAATAAATCATTCAGCGAACGATTTCTTTTCTCCCATCATAGCATAATCTGATGGGTGAATGTTATCATAAGGAAGTTCTATAAAGGAAACTTGCAAAACAAGACAAATGGTTTAGAAAATGGGGGAGTTTCTAAATCATTTGTCTTGTTTTTATAGTGGAAAAGAAATACGATTAGCTACTGAAGAGATGGAAGAGTAGCGAGCATCGTATCCAGTCAGGCAGTCTAATTATGATTTTTTTGATAACAAGTAAGCTGAATCATTTGCTTCATCGTACAGTAACATATCATTGTAAGAAAAGGTCAGATAAAAGCCATACTGGTCTCTAACGATCAGTTTTTCAGAGGTAACTTCGACTAACAGCGTACCTAAAGAACGGTCATCAAGCCAAAAAGAATAGTCAGAAGTAATGGTTAATTCATGGTATGTTTGATTTTTATCAACGAATGACCAAGCCCCACAGTATTTAGTCAGGTCATCGACGTGTGCTTCTTTTATTTTACGATCAAGTACTTTTTTCCCAGCAAGTGTCGCGACACCGGCAAGCAGGAAATAGAGGATTCTTTTTTTCATGTGACCACTCCTTTGTCTTTACGTATATTGGAAGCATATTTTGCCTGTTGCTCCTTTTCTTATATTTTACTAAAGAAAGTGAATGATTTCTCTAAGACTTTCGACTGGTTTTTTAAGTGTTTTTAGCAAAATTATGGTAGGATACAGTAGTAGGGAGACAGGTGATGAATATTGTACTACCAAGATGTTGAAATTGCTTACTTTATTGAACGACCAAATCGTTTTATTGCGTTCTGCTTAAACCAAAAAGGCGAAGTTCTCAAAACCCATGTTAAGAATACAGGTAGAGGAAAAGAACTGCTACTACCTGGTGCTGAGGTTGCATTGGTACACATTCCGGGAACGAAGCGTAAAACAGCATATGATTTGATTGCCGTCAAAAAGGGACAACACTGGTTCAATATCGATAGTCAGCTGCCCAACCAACTAGCAATCGATGGGATTTTAGCTGGAACGATCCAATTACCTCACTTAGACGGAGAGATTGTGACTTACAAACGTGAAGTGACTTTTGGCAAGTCTAAATTTGATATTTATTTAGAAACAAGCTGTGGTCAAAAAGCGTTTGTTGAGGTCAAAGGAATGACGTTAGAAAATAAAGCAGTCGGCGCGTTTCCTGATGCGCCAACGATCCGCGGACTTAAACACGTCAATGAATTGATTCACGCCTATCAAGAAGGCTACAAGTCCTATATCGTATTTATTGCACAATTCGAACACTTACATCGAGCAACGATCCATGAGCAGATGCAGCCAGAATTAGCTGCTGCTTTTCGTGCTGCTCAACAGGCAGGTGTAAACGTAGTCGTATACAACTGTCAAGTGACAGAAAATCAAGTGCGTGTGAAACAAGCGATCCCATTTGATTTGGAGACAGTTTTTGAAGATCCTAATTTATAGAAAGAAGGCGGAAAAATGATCCATTTAGGTATAATCGGCACAAATTGGATTACCCATCAATTTGTACAAGCGGCTCTAGGTACACATAAATATGAATTGACAGCAGTTTATTCAAGACACTTAGAAAAAGCTCAACAATTTGGTGCAGAGTATGAAGGAGACATCGCTTTTGCAACAGATTTAACTGTCTTTTTTGAGTTAGAGCATATGGATACGGTTTATATTGCTTCTCCGAATAGTTTACATTTCCAGCTTGCAAAGCAAGCGATTCTGGCGGGGAAAAACGTCATTGTAGAAAAACCAGCATTCAGTACACCTAAAGAAATGGAAGAAATCATCCATTTAGCGAACCAAGAGAAAGTCTTTTTCTTTGAAGCTGCAAGAAATATCCATGAAGCAGGTTTTAAAAAGATTGCAGAATTCCTACCATTGAAAAATGAGATCATTGGTGCGAATTTCAGTTACATGAAATATTCTTCTCGTTATGATCAAGTGTTAGACGGCGAAGAACCGAATATCTTTTCGCCACATTTTTCTGGTGGAGCAATGATGGATCTAGGTGTTTACCTTGTGTATGCAGCGGTAGGTTGGTTTGGCAAACCACAAGAAGTCCATTATTTCCCAAGAAAAATAGCAACTGGTGTCGATGGACTTGGCTGGGGGATTTTAAGATATGCTACGTTTGATGTAGCGATCCAACCAGGTAAGATTGGTGATTCGTATCTACCTTCAGAAATTTATTTTGATAGTGGAACGGTGATCATGAATGGTGTCAATGCGATCGAACAAGCAGAATATCATGATCGTAATCACGAACAAATCGAAAAATTAGATATCGTTGCTTCTGAAAATCCAATGAGTGAAGAAGCAGAAGATTTTGCACATGTGATCATGAATCCAAAAGATCCACAATGGGGCCTACATTATGAAGAATGGGTCGAGCTTGCACGAAACGTGAATCAAGTCGTTTATGATTTACGGATCAGTGGTGGAATTGAATTTGATGCAGATAAAGAGGGAACGACTGAATGAACGATTTTTTAAAACATTTTCCAACTAATTGGCAAAACAAATGGGCAGACAAAGGTTTCACTACCCCATCGTTTATCCAACAAGAAGTATTTACTGATTTGAAAGACGGTAAAAGTTTGATTGCCGTTTCTCCAACCGGCTCGGGCAAGACATTAGCCTATCTATGGCCTTTATTGTTGAATGTGAAGAAAGGGGAGGCAAGTACTTTGCTGATCCTTGCCTCTTCACAGGAGTTGGCGATCCAAGTCGCCGATGTCACACGGGAATGGGCGAAAGAATTAGCAATCTCTGTCCAATCTGTCGTTGGTGGCGCAAACGTCAAACGACAAATCGAAGGACTAAAGAAGAAACCTGAAGTGTTGATAGGTACGCCAGGTCGTGTATTAGAGTTGATGAAAGCAAAGAAAATAAAAGCACATCAAATCAAAACAATCGTATTTGATGAGGCGGATCAGCTGTTTGATGAAGGAAATCGACCATTTATCGATCAAATCATGCATCAAGCACCAACAGACTATCAATTAGCTTTCTTTTCAGCTACAGCCGATCGTTCGATCGAACAAATCGAAGCGTTGACTAAACAATCGCTGAAAGTCATCGATGTCACTAAAATGGATGATTCAAGAAAAGGACTTAGTCACTACTTCATTCGTGTCCCGGCACGAAAAACAGAGGATTATTTAAGAAGACTAGCCCATGTGGAAGGTTTCCAAGCTCTTGTGTTTTTCAACCAATTGAGTGAACTAGGTGTGATGGAAGAAAAAATGAGTTATCGAGGAATCCCAGTAGCGAGTTTAGCCTCTGATCAAAACAAGTTATTACGAAAAGCGGCATTGAATCAATTTAAAGATGGCACGATCAGCATGTTGTTATCAACAGATGTAGCAGCTAGAGGGTTAGATATCGCTGAACTTCCTTATGTGGTCAATATCGATGTTCCAGTCACGGAGGAGTCATACTTACACCGTGCTGGCAGAACTGGCCGAATGGGTCAACAGGGACAAGTGATCACTTTTGTGAATGATCACACGCTGAGAGACCTGAAAAAAATTACTCGACAGACAGAAACAGAATTAACAGAACTATTTATATATGGGGGAGGTCTGCAAACAGAAGCGCCTGAAAAAGCCCCAACAAAAACGCTCCCTAAAAAGAAAGAGGCTGGAAAGAAAGATACTAGTGACGGATCAACGAAAAAAACAGCTGTTTCCCCTAAAGTAAAACGTAAAAACAAGCAGAAAAAGGACAAAAATAAAGGAGCAAGGCGCAAATAAGCGCCTTTTTGTGTTAATATATTGAAAATGGAAACAGGTCGTTTGTTTAAAGGAGAGTTAGCATGAACGAAAGACAGGAAGAAATCTTGGATTTACTCACGGAAAATCATCAAGGATTGACAGCAACAGATGTTGCAAAACAATTAGAGATTGACCGTAGTAATGCAAGTCGTTATTTGAGTGATTTATATAAAGCGCATTATATTGTAAAAAGTACTGGTAGACCTGTAGTTTATTCTATGCCTCCCAAAAAAACAGCTTCAGACAAAGTTCATGTAGACGCTTCTACACAAGTTACTTTTGAAACCTTAGTGGGAGAGAATGAATCGCTAAAAGTAAGTATCCAACAGGCCAAAGCCGCGATTTTGTATCCTCCGCGAGGATTGCATACGATTATTTTTGGTGAAACAGGAACAGGGAAATCGATGTTTGCTGAATGTATGTATCATTTTGCTATCGATTCGGAGATGCTTTCTCCTGATGCGCCATTTATTTCATTCAATTGTGCGGACTATGCACAAAATCCGCAACTGTTGTTTGGGCATATCTTTGGAATAAAAAAAGGTGCTTACACCGGGGCAACACAAGATAGTCAAGGGTTGATGGCTAAAGCAGATGGCGGGATCTTATTTCTAGATGAGATCCACCGCTTACCGCCAGAAGGACAAGAGATGCTCTTCACATTTATCGATAAAGGTGTTTATCGTCCTTTAGGTGAAAGCGCTCAAGTCCATGAAGCATCTGTCCAGATCATTGGCGCAACAACAGAATCATCTGAAAGTTTTTTGACTACATTCAATCGTAGGATCCCAATGGCGATCACTTTGCCCAATCTAGCCTCTCGTTCACTCGATGAGCGTTATGAAATCATTTCATTGTTTATCAAACAAGAAGCCAATCGATTGAATCAACGGATCGATATCGAAAAAGAAGCAATTCTAGCCTTCATGTTATACGATGCAGAAGGCAACATCGGCCAAGTAAAACGTGACTTGAAATTAGTCTGTGCCAAGTCTTTCCTCCATTATCGGATGCATCAGGAAGAAAAATTAGTCATTCGTAAAGAAGAGTTGTCCTTACAAGTCCAAAAAGGATTATTACGCATCAAAGAGGTTCCTGAACGATTGGATCGTTTTATGGATAGTAAGAGTCAATACTTGACGTTTGAGCCAGGGTTTGCTGACGTCGTTTGGTCTCGCGATCCAGAAAGAAATATGCAAGTATACAATGACATTGAAGAAAAGGTGATGTCGCTTTCTGAATCAGGCAGAGAAAATATTGATTTAGAATCTTTGATCTCTAAAGATGTCGATGAATATTTCCAAACCTATGTCAAAGAATTGACGAAAAGTACGATCCCGAAAGATTTGATTCCAGAAGACATCTGGCGCTTGACGAATGAGTTGTATGACTTAGCTGAACAAAGACTAGATCGGATCTATAATCAAAAAGCACGCTTTGCATTTGCCTTACATTTACAAAGCACATTGGATCGTGTCAAAGATGGTCATATGATCGTTCACCCTGATTTGAATAATATAAGAAAGAAATTTAAAAAAGAGTTTCAAGTTGCCATCGATTTATCCACGATCATTGAAGAGGATCAACAAGTGGAGATACCTTTTGATGAAATTGGCTTTATCAGTATGTTTCTTTCTATCAATTTAGGCGAAAGTGAGCCAGTTAAAGAAAACAAAGTCGATGTGTTAGTTCTGATGCATGGCAGACAAACCGCTTCAAGCATGCTGGAAATGGCGCAAGATCTTCTCGGAACAACGATTGGTCAAGCGTTCAATATGCCCTTAGAGATGGAAGTCCAATCGATGTATGAAGAAGTATTGCGATATGTAAAAAATCGCCAAAGCAGTTTGACAAATGGATTGATTTTACTAACTGATATGGGGTCGCTCAACACATTCAGTGATCTGATCTATGAAGAAACTGGCATACGTACAAAAGCAATCACGATGACGAGTACCATGATCGTGATCGAAGCCATTCGTATGGCGAATGTTGGCCGAAGCTTAGAAGATATCTACCAAAGCATTCAAATGTCATTTGAATCGATCGTTAAGGACCAGTTCAAGATCGAAAACCAAGAGCAGCTCGAACGGAAAAAAGCAGTCATCGTGACTTGTTTTACTGGAGAAGGAGTGGCTGCAAAACTCTATCAACGTATCGTGCCAGTGATCAATCAAGACAAAGTGGAAGTAATCCAAATGCAATTTTTAGAACGAGAATCATTTAAACGGCATATCGATGCATTACTGGAAGAATATGAAATCAAAGCGATTGCAGGAACGGTTGAAGTGGACTATCAAAATATCCCATTCTTTTCTGCCTATGACGTATTTGATGATGATAAACTCAATACATTGAAACGGATTGCAGATGATGAAGTACCAACAGCTAAAATCGTTGATTCGTTAAAAGATTCTTTGAACGCTATTTCATCTGTCGAGCGATTGATCCAATCCCTACAGAAAGCCGTTCAGCAGATCCAGACCGATTTATCGATCATCATTGAGCCTGGGGTAGACACAGGAATCGTGATCCATGTCGCTTTTCTGATCGACGGTCTTATCAAGCATGAAAAATTGCGGACATTCGATGATTTTGCGACTTTTGCGAAAATCTATCGGTTAGAGATGGACATCGTACGAACGAATCTAATCGGGATCGAACGTAAATATGGGGTTAAAATCCCTGAGCATGAAATTGCTTTTATTACACAAATGTTTATAGAGAATAAAATAAAAAAATAATCAACAACGCACAGTGCACACACTAATCGTTAGTGTGCGCACTGTATTTGCTTATTTATAGTTATGAAAACGCTATTTTTGAGATTTAGTGTTTGGCATGCTTCTTGCGTTATAGTTATAGTGTAAAACCAAATTTGAAGGAGTGGAAAAAATGGAGAAAAAAACAATCATGTTAGTATGTTCTGCAGGAATGAGTACAAGTTTATTGGTAACAAAAATGCAAAAAGCAGCAGAAGAAAAAGGAATGGACGCAGATATCTTCGCGGTTTCAGCTTCAGATGCTGACAATAACCTTGAAGCTAAAAATGTGGACGTATTATTACTTGGACCACAAGTTCGTTTTATGAAAGCACAATTTGAACAAAAATTAGCACCAAAAGGAATTCCATTAGATGTGATCAACATGCAGGATTATGGCATGATGAACGGCGCGAAAGTACTTGAGCAAGCTGAAAAATTAATGAAATAATCAATTGGAAAGCTGGAGGTAGAATAGTGGAAGATCAACAGAATCTAGAAGCCATCATGGGATTGATCATGTATGGCGGAAATGCAAAAAGCGATGCAATGGAAGCGATTGCGGCTGCGAAAAAAGGCGACTTCGATTTAGCGGAACAAAAAATCCGTGATGCTGAAGCCTCTCTTATCGAAGCGCATCATTCTCAAACTCAAATGCTCACACAAGAAGCACAAGGAAATCATATGCAAGTGACACTGTTGACGGTGCATAGTCAGGATCATTTGATGACATCGATCGCATTCACAGACCTTGCAAAAGAGATCATTGATTTATATCGTAGAACTTACGTTGAATAACTAAGACCCTTCTTTTTTGAACGGAAGAAGAAAAAAAATTTTTGAACGGATTTTTTTTAATTTGATATAAGGAGTTATTCTTTATATAAAAAAACTTATAGGAGGAAGTAATAATGAATGGATTAACAAGTTGGATGGAAAAATACATCCTTCCAGTTGCCGGAAAAATCGGCGCGCAAAAGCACTTAGTGGCATTGCGTGACGCTTTTATCGGTACAATGCCTGCAACAATGGCTGGATCAGTAGCTGTAATGATCAATGCAATTATTCGTGATTTACCACAGCAATTTATTAGTACGTATGCTGACAGCTTAGCAGCAGACAAAGGTTTTTTTGCCGTATTGAATGTAATCATCGGCATCAATGGGTTCGTTTGGAATGGGACATTAGCAATTGCCGGACTGATCTTTGCCTTTTCATGGGGATATAATCTAGCCCGTGCATATGGCGTCAATGACTTAGCAGGAGGGATCGTTGGGTTAGCAACTTTGATTCAAGGAATCGCTTTTGGCCCGTCATTATCAGCTGCGTTAAATGTCAATGTACCGCAAAATGTTGCAGACGCGATCAATGGTTCAGAAATTGGCGCAACGATTGCTGATGGTACGCTATCAGTTGGTTTATGGGGTTGGTTGAAACTAGATCATTTAAACGGTAATGCCTACTTTACAGTAATGATCATGGGCGCAATCTCGGTTATTATTTTCTGTAAATTGATGCTTGCAAATATTACGATCAAAATGCCAGATTCAGTACCACCGGCAGTTTCTAAAGCATTTGCAGCAATTTTACCAGCAACGATTTCATTATATGTCATCGCTATCATTAATTATGTTGTTGGACGTGTTGCGGATGGTCAATTGATCATTGATTTAGTACAAAAATATATTGCAGAACCATTCTTGGGCTTGTCACAAGGTATCGGCGCAGTATTGATCGTTACAATTTTCGTTCAGATTTTCTGGTTCTTTGGTATCCATGGCCCGAACGTATTGGCACCAGTATTAGAAGGTATTTGGGGTCAAGCACAATTGATCAATATCGATATCTTCCAAAAAGGTTACAATGGTAAAACAGGAACTCCCGCAGTATTGGATGCGATCGAAGATGGTAAAGCATACATGTGGGTACGTGGTTCATTTGATGCATTTGCATGGTTTGGCGGATCAGGTGGTACAATTGTTCTATTGATTGCTATCTTACTATTATCAAAACGCGCAGACTACTTGACTGTAGCAAAACTTTCGATTGGACCTGGTATCTTCAATATCAATGAACCAGTTATGTTCGGTTTACCAATCGTCTTGAATGCGATCATGTTCATCCCATTCTTAGTTGCACCAGTTGTTGCGACAACCATCGGATGGGTAGCAACTTATCTAGGATTAGTCGCACCGGTGTCCCAACAAGTAACTTGGGTCGTCCCACCGTTCTTGCTATCATTCCTTGCAACAGGAGCAGACTGGCGGGCACCGATCGTTACATTAGTATGTATGGTTGTGACCTTCTTGATCTGGGCACCATTCGTCATGTCGGCGAATAAGATGGATCCAGCAGCAGGGGAGCCAAAATAATCTGCTAAAAGGAGTAGGGGCTATGGGCGATGACGATCCGTCAAATCCCTAGCCCTCACTTCATTCAGAAGGAAATCGAGTGAATATGTATAGAAACTAGAAGAATAAAACCAATAGAAAAAGAAAAGAGGAAAACAAATGATTTCAATAGCTAGTGCGATGCAACAAGATGCAATCAAAGAATTATTAGAAGGATACAATGAAGACGGCATGTCCTTTACATTCAAAGAAAAACAAGGAATCAAATTATTCTTTGAAACAAGTGCAGAAGATAAAGAAGCAGCTGCAAAAACAGCAAAAGAATTAATCAAAGCTCAACCATGGGGCACGGTATTATATTTCCAAGCAGCAGCAGTCTAAGAAACAAGATAAGGGTGGTTCAAATGATAAAAAATGGATTGTTTTTATGTAGTATTGGTTCACTGATCATACTATATAGTTTAAATCCCGGAACACAACAATATGATATTTATAGTATGGTCACTGGGTTGTTTTTTGCAGGACTAGGAATCTACTTCTTTTTAAAAGGTAAGAAAAAAGAAGAAGCAAAGGAGAAAAAGAACTAATGGAAATCGTTAAAACACTAAATATTCCGGCATCGTTTTTCTATGATAAAGTGATGGATTCTGTTCTTTTCGATGTCCGTAAAGCCACTGGGAAATCAGTGACACGCAAACAGTTAAAGAATCTTGAATACATCAAACAATTCTCTCAAAATAATCGTGCACGCATTATAATTGAGGAAGTCATTGATAACCAATCTTATAAATTTCGTACCTCAACAACAAAAAATGATTTTGTCGTTCATTATCAAATCAAGCCGATCGATGAGAAATCTTGTGAAGTCCATTATACGGAACAGATGGAATCACACGGAATGTTGCAGAAAATGAATGATATGATCTTAGGAACAATGTTGATGTACTTTAAAAAGAGACGTTTTAAAAAGATGCTAGGAATGATTGAAGAATCCTATTAAACGGGTAGCGAATCTGACCGTAGCACAAAGAGGATAACTGATGATCAAAAAGAGAATAAGTTGTGAAAGCAATGCTCTGATCCAAAAAAATAAGCGCTAAAAACCAAGAATCGGCTATTCTATTTTTTGGTTTTTTAGCGCTATTTTTTAGAAGCGTGTTTTTGACAAGTATACTTTTTAAAGCGATGGTAATCCACCTACTATTATTATTAAGAAAATAATAGTACAATTGGTATAGATATTTAAAGGGAGAAGGGGAAATATGACGGATGTTATAAAAGAATTAGGAAATGGATCGTTAGAAGAAATGTATGCTTTAGCGACCTATGCCTTTAATTCGCAAGATACAGAAGAACGACGTGGACGGTTCAAGCTGATCGTTGAAAATTCATGGAATTATGGCTTTCTAGATCCAGAAGGGCATTTGACAAGTCAAGTGATGGCGACACCTTTTTCAGTGGACTTCCACGGAAAAACTTATTTGATGGCTGGGATCGGCTATGTTGCTTCTTATCCCGAAGCACGTGGACAAGGTGGCATCAATCGGATCATGGAAAAAATCCTTGAAGATTGTCGCGAAAGAAATGTCGCACTTTCGTATTTAGCCCCATTTTCTTATCCTTTTTATCGTCGCTACGGGTACGAGCAATTATTTGACCGAATCAGCTATGAACTAGATAGCCGTGATATGCCGGCAGTAAAAAAAACGACGGGCTTCATGAAACGCACAACGTTTGAAGAATCTGTGGAAGCGATACATTCCATCTACGCAAACATGCCCGAGAGTAAAAGAGGCGGTTTAGTCCGTGAAGATTGGTGGTATTCTTACAAGTTCAAGCAACGAGAAGAGAACCATTATGCACTGTACTATGACCGTGAGGGAAATGCTTCAGGTTATGTTGTTTATAAGTTAGAAGCGCCCACTTTTGTCATTGTCGAAATGGGTTACTTGAACCATGAAGCGTTGAGAGGATTGATGCGATTCATCGGTTCCCATAATGGCGCATTTGCTTCATTTGAATATACTTGTGGTTTTTCCGGACACAGTAAAAATTATTTATTAGATAATCCATTTGCAAAAACAACGGTCACACCGTATATGATGGGAAGGATCGTCGACATCGAGAAATTTATGCAAACCTATCCATTTGAGCAGGACATCAACTTTGCGCTCCATGTAACAGAAGATCCATATGCAAAATGGAATGAAGGCTTTTTTGACATTACTTATGTCAATGGAGTACTTGAAGTAAAGAAAGTCCAACAGACGGAATTACCTGTGGTCAGTGGAACAATCCAAAGCATGACACAATTACTGCTAGGATATCAAACAGTTGAAGCGCTTGCTTTTCATGAAAAAATCAGAGTTGAAAACAAATTGATCGCTGAACTCAGTCAAGCTTTACCGAGTCAACAACCAATTTTAAATGATTATTTCTAAGTTGTAAGAATAGTTTGATAGGGGGATTAAGAAGATGCAAGAGATGAAGTATTGTCAAAGTTGTGGCATGCCACTTGATTCAGAGGAAGTTTTAGGGACAAATAAAGATAAAAGCAAGAATGTCGAGTATTGCAGCTACTGCTTCAAAGACGGTGCCTTTTTAACTGATTATACAATGGAAGAAATGATAGACGTGAGTGTGAAACATATGAGTGAATCAGGAATGCTTAAAGAACAAGGCAAGACAAAAGAAGAAGCCCGTGAATTTATGCAAGGCTTCTTCCCAGAGTTAAAAAGGTGGAAAAATGGCTAAAGACCAGTCCGCTTATGATCCAACGACATCCTCTTATTTCTGAATCGATGTTTTGCATAAAAAAATAAGGCCAAAACCTCAAAAAAGTTAAAACGAGGGTTTTGGTCTTATTTCTTATAATCGAATACTTTTGGCGCAAACTTTGATAAGTTCTTAAACGTTCCTGACTGGAATTGAACCAGCGACCTATCGCTTAGGAGGCGATCGCTCTATCCTACTGAGCTACAGGAACAAGTAGTAACACTATTATTTTAGCGTTTTAAAGGAATAGTTGCAAGCTGATTTTGAAGCAAAACGTTTCCAATAAAGGAATCTAGAGTGGTAGAATGAGGGTGTTGAAGGGGGTTTTGATTATGACTGAGAAACCAAAAGAAGAAGTAATTGCGGAACGTTTGGATGAAACAAAAAAAGAACGGGAAGAAATTACGAAAGATGCGATACAAAAACATGAAGAAGACAAACCAGAACACAAAGAAAGTCGCAAATTTACGTTTACTAAAAAAGAAGATTTATTGTAAAGCGTGTATACACAAACAGACCTGGACATCATGTCCAGGTCTGTTTGTTTTTATCAAGCCCAGTCGCCGTTTCTGAAAATCGGCACTCTTGAGCCATCTTCACGAATACCATCGATATCCATTTGATCAGAACCTACCATGAAATCGACATGTGTTTGGCTTCGATTCAAGCCTGCAGCTGCCAATTCGTCATCGGTCATTTCTGTTCCGCCTTGGACACTAAACGCATAAGCTGAACCAAGTGCTAAATGGTTTGACGCATTTTCATCAAATAATGTGTTGTAGAAGATGATTCCTGATTGTGAAATCGGTGAAGGGTCAGGCACTAAAGCAACTTCGCCTAAACGTCGTGCGCCTTCATCTGTATCTAAAAGTTTTGCTAAGACTTCTTGCCCTTGTTCTGCTGAGAAATCAACAACTTTTCCTTCTTTAAAAGTAAATTTCATTCCAGTAATAGTCGTTCCTGCATAACTCAAAGGTTTTGTGCTTGAAATGTATCCATCAACACGATGGCTATCAGGTGCAGTGAATACTTCTTCGGTTGGCATATTTGCCATGAATTTTTCTTCACGAGCATTATAGCTTCCAGCACCCTCCCATAAGTGGTTTTTCGGTAAACCGATCACGATGTCTGTTCCTGGGGCAGTGTAGTGTAAAGCTGTGAATTGTTCTTTGTTCAATTCTGCCGCTTTTGCCGCTAATTTTTCGTCGTGATTTTTCCAAGCAATCACTGGATCTGCTTCATAAATGCGTGTTGTTTTGAAAATCTCATTCCATAATGCGTCGACTTGTTTTTCCTCTGGAAGGTCAGGGAAGACTTTTGCTGCCCATTGTTTTCCAGCAGCAGCTACGACTGTCCAACTTACTTTATTTGATTGCGTTGCTTTTCTTAGATTCATCAATGCTTTGCCAACTGCTGATTGGTAACTTGCTACAC
Source organism: Enterococcus sp. DIV2371 (assembly GCF_050498525.1). Taxonomy (NCBI): domain Bacteria; kingdom Bacillati; phylum Bacillota; class Bacilli; order Lactobacillales; family Enterococcaceae; genus Enterococcus; species Enterococcus sp. DIV2371. The sequence continues at coordinate 968,146 of NZ_JBIPAJ010000001.1, forward strand.
GGTCGTTGTCGACACCTGCGAATGCGTCTGGATCAGAAGAGACGACGCTGATTCTGCTCGCGCCTTTTTCAATCCAATCATCTGCTTGATCGATTTTGTATTGTGGGACTTCTGTGATTCGATCATCTGCTGCATGAGTCAGGAATTCTTTTTGGATGATATCATCCGTCCATTGAACGATCACTTCAGCTGCTCCTAAACGGTAGGCTTCTTTCGTGATCAGGCGAGCTAAATCAGCTTGTTCTACATTGATTTGTAAGACTACTGTATGCCCTTTCGACACGTTTACCCCTGTTTCTGCAATTAAACGTGCGTATTTTTCTAAATTTTCATTAAAATCAGGTGACATAATTAAATTCCTCCTCATCGTATTTTTGGTAATTACTCATTATATAATAACATTTAATTAGAAGTGAAACAAATAAACATCTGATAAAATAATCATTTGTTTTTAATTAGAAAACAAAAAAATGCGTTAATATCCGTCAATAAAGGCAGAAAAATTTGCAAAAAAATAAAAAAACAAGTTTTGCTTATTAGAAAAAAATGGTACAATAGTACTAATCAATGGTGGAAGCGTTATAAAAAATTTCAAGGAGATTAGAAAATTATGGCAAGAAAAAAACAATAACGAAAGAGCAGATTTTGGCCGCCGCCTATGAAGTTGCAGCCAATGAAGGATTTTCAAAATTCACTGCGAGAAACATTGCAAATAAAATGAACTGCTCTACACAACCAATCTATTTAGAGTTTAAAAATATGGATGATTTGAAACATGCGCTGTTTGAGCAAATCTACGATTATCTAAAATACGAAGTCTTTCCTGTAGAACATACCGGCAACACGATTGTCGATCTAGCGCTGAATTACATCCATTTCGCAAATCGTGAAAAGAAATTATATAGCTCCCTTTACTTGGAAGAGTATGGTGGCGGAAGAGAGATGCAAAATTTCTCCTATAATTACTTTATGGACGTAGTGAAAGAAGATCCAAAGTACATGGACTTGCCAAATGATAAACTAGTTTCGCTTCTCAACGGGACTTGGATCATTGCAACAGGTATCGCAGCCTTGATGTCATCGAATATCATCCATCCGACTGATATACAGATCGAAAAGATGATCCAAGATAGTATCAATGCCATTCTAAGCTTAAAAGATCCGATTGAAGTAGACTGATTCGTTTATTTGAAAATTGATCGACCCCATTTGATAGTAATGCCTTGATTTACAAAACGTAATGCTTCTAAACAAAAAGAAGGATGTGGTAAACACATCCTTCTTTTTGTGATTAAGATAACTTGGATACAAGAGATTTTGCGAATGCTTCAAGATTTTCAATGTCTTCTTCTTCCGCATTTAAATCAACTTTGACACTTTCAGCACCCTTGACAGCACCAGTTTTTGCAAAGGCAGCATCAAAATCGTCAACTGACTTACAAAACTCATCATAGAAAGTATCTCCAGAACCACAAACCCCATAGATTTTTCCAGGTAGTTCAAGTTCTTGTAAATCTTCATAGAAGTCAACGATTTCGTCAGGTAGATCACCGTCATCGTATGTATAAGTAGCAACTACACAGATATCTGCCTCTTGGAAATCTTCCGCATCTACTTGTGTACATTCATTGATTTCGACATCGATATCCATATTTTCTAGAGCCTCTGCAACAATATCAGCGATTTCTTCCGTGTTACCAGTCATACTTGCATAAACGATTTTTGCTAAAGCCATAAGGCGCCTCCTAAAATTTTAATGAATAGCATTTCAACAATTATCAATTATACCAAAAGTTTGAGAAAAAGGAAGCAAGATTTGTAAGCGTACTAAGGTGTTTGGCTAAATACTTACTACTATGTTAAAATAAAAAGGATTTGTAAAAAGGAGACGAGAATAGATGATAACATTAAAATCAGCACGTGAGATCGAAGCAATGGCAGAGTCTGGTGCATTATTAGCAGATGTACATAAAAATCTGCGAGATTTCATTAAACCAGGAATTACTAGCTGGGATATCGAAGTATTTGTACGTAACTATATTGAGAGTCATGGCGGAATCGCTGCACAAATTGGATTTGAAGGATATGAATATGCGACATGTATCAGCATCAACGATGAGATCTGTCATGGATTTCCTCGAAAAAAACCACTTAAAAGCGGTGATTTAGTAAAGGTAGATATGTGTATTGACTTAAAAGGCGGAATCTCTGATTCTTGTTGGGCATATGTAGTTGGTGAATCAACCCCTGAGATCGATCGCTTGATGGAAGTAACTAAAAAAGCGCTATACATCGGTATCGAACAGGCACAAGTCGGTAATCGCATCGGTGATATCGGACACGCGATCCAAACATATGTAGAAGGGGAAAACCTTGGCATCGTTCGCGATTTCATTGGTCACGGTGTCGGACCAACGATCCATGAAGAACCTGCTGTTCCACATTATGGTCAACCAGGCAAAGGATTACGCTTAAAAGAGGGCATGGTCATCACGATCGAACCAATGGTTAATACCGGAACGTGGAAAATGAAAATGGACCCAAATGGCTGGACTGCATATACTAGAGATGGTGGATTATCATGTCAATATGAACACACATTGGCCATCACCAAAGACGGTCCAAGAATTTTAACTTCTCAAGGTGAAGAAGGAACTTACTGATTCGTTCCCAAAATCATCAGTTGAAAAACTGTTTGAGTAACTAGAGAATGTTTTCGGTGACCAAATTTTTCAAGAGATAAATAAAGTAGTTCAAATACTGACGCCTACAATATTAAAGTAGAGATTGAACGATAGATAAAACAATCGATTCGATTCCTATTTGAAGTTTAGAATTGGAGGTGTCTTTATTAGATAAACGGTGTTCAAGAAGCAACACTTCAATAATAAGCCAAAAAAATCAAAAATGAAAAAGCCATTTTCGATTTTTCTGTCTTATTACTCAGTGCTGAGCGCTTCTTTTACAACCTTGATAAACGGTGTTCGAAAAGCTGACCTTCAACATTAAGCTGAAAAATCAAAAAATATGAGAAGCTATTTTCTGATTTTCCATCTTACTGCTCAGGTCAAAGCGCTTTTCTCACAACCTAGATAAACGGTGTTCGAAAGCCAGCTCCTTCAATATTAAGTCAAAAATTGAAAAAATATGAGGAGCTATTTTCTCAATTTATGCCTTAATACTCGGAGCTGAACGGCTTTCTCACAACCTCGAACAGGAGATTACTATGAATATTTTGGACAAAATAAAACAACATAAGAATTTAATGCGTTTTATTGAGACGACGCAAAAGAGGATCGTTGATTCGGAAATGGGGACGACTTCAGTAGTTGTTGCTTATTATTTACTATTATCTTTGTTTCCATTGATTATTGCGTTTGGAAATATTCTGCCGTATCTTCAAATCGATCAAGAAACTGTATTGACTTATATTCGCCAAGTGATTCCTGAAACAATCTATCAGTTTATCGGTCCTGCGGTGAAAAATTTGTTGACGCAAAGTTCTGGTAGTTTGTTGTCAGTTTCGGCAATTGCGGCATTATGGTCAGCAAGCCAGAGTATCAATGCATTACAGATTGCAATGAATAAAGCTTACGGAGTAGAAAATAGGAAAAATTTTATCATTGTCCGTTTCTTTTCTTTAGTGGTCATCTTGTTATTTATGATTGCCATTAGTGGCGTCACATTAGTTCTTGGATTAGGACAAATGATTTTAGAGGCGATACAACCGATATTTAAAATACCTGTTAATTTTATTGACCAATTCCAAACATTGAAATGGCCGATTACTTTGGTCGCTTTGTTCGTGATTATGTTTTTGATTTATTTGATCGTCCCAAATGCGCAATTGAAATTTAAAGCAGTGATTCCAGGGGCTGTCTTTGCAACAACTGGCTGGATGTTACTATCGCAAGTTTTTGGGATCTATGCTCGTTATTTCGCTACGCGTGTTAGCGGTTATCAAATCATCGGAAGTTTTATCGTTTTGATGCTTTGGTTAAATTTTGCTGCCACGATCATTATTCTTGGCGGAATCATCAATGCTGTTGTGCAAGAGTACATAACAGGAAATGAAATAAAAGAACGTAAAAATGTTACGTCAAAATGGTTTAATAAACTAAAAAATAAATTTTCTCATAAAAAAAAATAGAAACACGAGTTCTTATTGTAAAATAGCGACAGTGTTTTATAATTATTATTGACTCTTTAAATAAAGTAGGTGCCCATATGCTGGTTTCTTTTAGTATGGTAATAAGGATTTTTTTGACAATTTTATTGTCTTTGATATTGACCCCCATCTTCAAAATCATTTCAGTACAAACTGGGATGGTCGATAAACCGAATGAACGACGAATAAACAAAGTGCCGATGCCTTCAGCTGGTGGTTTACCTATCTTTGTTACTTTCGTGATATCTAGTTTATTTTTGTTCAAAGATATTATCCCTAAATTTTATATTCTTCCGATTTTATTAGCGGCATCGGTTATCGTTTTGACTGGTTTGCTTGATGATAAATACGAATTATCACCAAAACAAAAAAGTATTGGGATTTTGTTAGCGGCATTGATCGTCTATTTCATTGCGGATATCAGGATCGATTCTTTTACGTTGCCGTTCATCGGTTATGTCCAATTAGGTTGGCTTAGTTTTCCGGTCACCGTGTTTTGGATTTTTGGTATCACCAATGCAGTCAACTTGATTGATGGTTTAGATGGCTTAGCGGCAGGAATATCATTGATTGGCTTAATGACCATTGGCATTATTGGCTACTTTTTTTTACACGCATCAACAGTATATATACCTATTGTTATTTTTTGTTTAGTCGCGAGTATCATAGGATTTTTCCCTTACAATTTTTACCCAGCTAAAATTTATTTAGGGGATACTGGGGCACTTTTCTTAGGTTTTATGATGGCTGTATTATCACTGCAAGGATTGAAGAATGTTACGTTTGTTTCATCTATTTCTTTGTTGATCATCATGGGCGTGCCTGTAACTGATACTTTTTTTGCAATCATTCGTAGGAAAGCGAACCGTGTGTCGTTTTCTACGGCAGATAAGAAGCATTTACATCACCGATTGCTCGCTTTAGGATTTACCCATAAAGGGGCTGTTTTGACGATTTACTCCATTGCGTTGATGTTCTCGTTCACTGCGATGATCATGAATTATACAGGAAGCTTTGGTACGATCGCCTTGTTCTTAGTGATGTTATTTGCTGCTATTTTATTATTTGAATTGATCGGATTGATCAATGAAAAATACCAGTTTATTCTAAAAACGTTACGCTTTTTAGGAAATAAAGAATATCGTACACAAGTGATGCAGAAATACTTTAAGAAATGGAAAAGACCTTAATGGAGAACAATAAAAATAAGCCGATTTTAATCAGCATTGTTACAGCAAATAGTAAAAAAATATTTCAGACATTGGATACGATCATTGCAACGATCGGTGAACAACCGGCAGTTGAATTTCAAATTTTTGATAATAACTCGACACCTGAGTATCAAGCTCGTTTACGCGAGTATTTAAAATATCCGTTCATGAATATTTATTTCAATAACGAAAATCGCGGCTTTGGTTATGGGCATAATCATACATTACTGCAAAGCTCTGCACGATATGCGGTGATTTTTAATCCAGATATCTTAGTGGATGAACAGACGGTGATCGATCTTGTTGCACGATTAGAAGCACACCCTGAATGTGCGATGTTGGCGCCTAAAATCTTGAATGAAGATGGGACGACCCAATACTTAGTTAGACAGCGTTTAGCGTTATTTGATTATATCTTGCGCTTTATCCCTTTTGATTTTGTTAAAAAAATGTTTGATCGTCGATTGACTCGTTTTGAATGCCGTGATTTACCGGACGATCATGATTCTTATGTTCGAATGATTTCTGGTAGTTTTATGGTAGTAGATGTTGCAAAATTCCAATCAGTCAACGGCTTCGATAACCGTTACTTTATGTATTTTGAAGACAATGATCTTTGCTTGAGTTTTGAAAAAGCGAATGAAAAAATACTTTATACCCCTCTTTCCACCGTCGTCCATTTGTATGGAAAAGGAGCACATCGGAATTTTAAGCTTTTTCGCATCTTTTTAAGTTCAATGATGAAATTCTTCCATAAGTGGGGGTGGACTTTTTTCTAATGTCACCTGAAGTAGCAGTAGTGATCGTGTTGTATCACCAAAAAATCGACCAATCTCCTTCTTATGATTGTCTACAAACAGCTGTACAAGCTGGAAAAATTGAACTAATTATTTTCGATAATAGCCCAGTGGCGCATGATGATTTACTTTATTCTGAAAAAAATGTCCAGTATCACCATGATCCATCGAATCCAGGTCTTGCTGTTGCCTATAATTATGCTATTGACCATGTTTCTGATGAAGTGCAGACATTGGTGACGTTGGATCAGGATACAGAGATCGATGCAACTTATTTTGAAACTGTTGCACAAATTTCTTGGAATAAGGAACAAGTCGCTGCTGTTCCTATGGTGTTTTCTGGGCCAAGACAGATTTCGCCAGTTTGGGCTGACCAATACATCAATCGTCATTTCGAAGTGATCGAAGAACCTGTGACGACACCTCGGCGAATCATGGCGATCAATTCAGGTGCTGTTTTTTCTCTCACTTTTTTAAGAGAGATCAATGGCTATAACACAGAATTTCCGCTCGACTTTTTAGATCATTGGCTCTTTTGGCAAATCAAGCAATTGAACAAGCAAATAGTCGTTCTAAATACTAGAATGAACCATGATCTCTCAGTATTAGATTATAAAAAAGTGAACGTAACACGCTATCAGTCGATTTTGACTGCTGAATCAAGATTTTATCAGAAATATGATCAACAGCACTTGGCTCAACATCGAAAGCAGTTAGTATTAAGGATGGCCAAGCAATTTTTGACTGTCAAGAATCGTCAAATTTGGCGAATGACTTTACGTTCGTTTGTTGAGAATTGGAAGGTGTGAAATGATGCGATCGGTTTGTATAGCAACTTTTAATGGTAGTGCGTATTTAAAAGAACAGTTAGATAGTATCTTAAAACAACTTTCTCCAGAGGATGAAGTGATTATCTCAGATGATGGCTCAGTTGATGATACTTGGTTGATTTTAACGGAATATGCAAATAATGACCCGCGTATCAAACTTTTTGAAGGACCTAAACAAGGGTTGATCAAAAATTTTGGCTTTGCGATCGAACAGGCTCAAGGAGAGCTGATTTTTTTAGCAGATCAAGATGACGTCTGGTTAGATGGAAAAGTAGAGAAAATCACACGATCTTTTCATTTACATCCTGATCAATTAGTAGTTGTTTCAGATCTAGTGATCGTAGATAGCGAATTGAATGAGATCCATCCATCTTACTTTACTTTTAGAAAATCAAAAGAAGGTTGGTTGATCAACTTGATCCGTAGTAATTACATTGGTGCCGGTATGGCATTTCGTTCTTCATTAAAAGAAACGATTTTACCGATACCTGATAATGTACCGATGCATGATATGTGGATCGGGTTGCTTGCTGGTAGCCATACTTCTTTTATTCGAGAACCTTTGACTCTTTATCGGAGACATGATTTCAATGCAAGTGAAATTGAAACGAAGAGTAGCTGGCGACAGAAAATCGCATGGCGATTGCATTTGATCCAAGCACTCGTTCAGCGAAAATGGAGAAAACATCGCTAAAAGATATTGTTAAATTCGCAAGAAATCCATGACAATTAGTTGGATTGATGAGATAATAACAAAAGTAAAAATCAAAAATAAAGGGGCGCTTATATTCATGAAAGGAATCATCCTTGCGGGAGGAAGCGGAACACGCTTGTATCCTTTAACAAAGGCAACATCGAAACAGTTGATGCCAGTATACGATAAACCAATGATCTATTACCCAATGTCTATCTTGATGTTGGCAGGTATTAAGGAGATATTGATTATTTCTACCCCTCAAGATACCCCACGCTTTAAAGAATTATTTGGGGATGGGCATGATTTAGGTATCCATCTTGAATATGCTGTTCAAGAAAGTCCAGATGGATTAGCCCAAGCCTTCATCATTGGGGAAGAATTTATTGGTGATGATAGTGTTTGTCTTGTTTTAGGAGATAATATCTATTATGGTGGTGGACTATCAAAAATGCTGCAACGTGCTGCCTCAAAAGAGAGTGGAGCGACTGTTTTCGGTTATCATGTCAATGATCCCGAACGTTTTGGTGTAGTCGAATTTGATGAAAATATGCAAGCTCTTTCCATTGAAGAAAAGCCAGAAGAGCCAAAATCAAACTATGCGGTTACTGGACTTTATTTTTATGATAACGATGTGATTTCAATTGCAAAAGAAATCAAACCATCTGAACGTGGTGAACTTGAGATCACAGATGTCAACAAAGCTTATTTAGAAAGAGGCAAGCTTTCTGTAGAAATCATGGGACGTGGCTTTGCCTGGTTAGATACAGGTACACACGAATCCTTACTTGAGGCTTCTACATTTATTGAAACGATCGAAAAACGTCAAAACTTGAAAGTTGCCTGTTTAGAAGAGGTTGCTTATCGAATGGGCTACATCGACAAGGAGCAACTAGCAGTTTTGGCAGAACCACTGAAAAAAAATCAATATGGTCAATACTTATTAAGATTGGCTGCTGAATAAGGAGTTTTTAGTGATGAAAGTGACGGATACTAAATTAACAGATGTTAAAATCATTGAAATGGACGTTTTTGGCGACCATCGAGGTTTCTTTACAGAGAGCTATTCAAAAGCAAAATTTGCAGAACATGGCTTAGATTTTGATTTTGTTCAAGATAATCATTCTTTATCAGCTGAAGCAGGTGTGATTCGCGGCTTACATTTTCAAAAAGGAGCATCGGCTCAAACGAAATTGATCCGTGTCACTTCAGGTGCAGTCTTAGATGTGATCGTCGATATTCGTAAAGGTAGTCCAACCTATGGACAGTGGGAAAGCTACATCCTATCTGAGCACAACCATCGTCAATTACTTGTGCCTAAAGGATATGCCCACGGTTTTGTGACGTTGACACCAAACGTGAACTTCCTTTATAAATGTGACAACTATTATGATGCAGCAGCAGACGGTGGCATCGCATTTGACGATCCGGACTTAGCAATCGATTGGCCGATCGATCTTTCAAAAGCAATCATGTCTGAAAAAGATCATAATCATCCTACGCTGAAAGAATTTGAAGCAGAAAACCCATTTGTTTATGGTGAAATCTAACATTTGATGAGGAGAAATATTAAATGAAAAATATCATTGTTACTGGTGGAGCAGGCTTCATTGGATCAAATTTTGTTCATTATGTTGTAAAAAACCACCCGGAAGTACATGTGACAGTTTTAGATAAACTAACTTACGCAGGAAACAAAGAAAATCTAGCTGGGTTACCAGCTGACCGTGTGGAACTAGTGGTCGGAGATATCGCTGATGCGGAAGTAGTTGATCGATTAGTTGAAAAGGCAGACGCAGTCGTTCATTATGCGGCTGAGTCACACAACGATAATTCGTTGAAAGATCCGTTCCCATTTGTACACACAAATATCATTGGAACGTATACGTTGCTTGAAGCTTGCCGAAAATATGATGTTCGTTATCATCATGTTTCTACGGACGAAGTTTACGGTGATCTACCATTACGTGAAGACTTACCAGGTCATGGTGAGGGCGAAGGTGAGAAGTTTACTGCGGAAACACCTTACAATCCTTCAAGCCCATATTCTTCAACAAAAGCTGGTTCTGATCTATTAGTGAAAGCATGGGTCCGTTCATTTGGCTTAAAAGCGACGATCTCTAATTGTTCAAACAATTACGGGCCTTATCAACACATTGAAAAGTTCATTCCACGTCAAATCACAAATATTTTGAGTGGTATTCGTCCTAAGTTGTACGGAGAAGGGAAAAATGTTCGTGATTGGATCCATACGAACGACCACTCATCTGCCGTATGGTTGATTTTAACTAAAGGAAATATTGGCGAAACGTATTTGATCGGTGCTGACGGTGAGGAAGATAACAAAACTGTGATGGAAATGATCTTAGAGTTGATGGGGCAACCAATGGATGCTTATGAACATGTAAAAGATCGTGCTGGTCATGATTTGCGTTATGCAATCGATTCAACAAAGCTTCGTCAAGAACTTGGCTGGCAACCAGAATTCACTAATTTCCGTGATGGTTTAGCAGAAACGATCAAATGGTATGAAGAAAACCAAGAATGGTGGAAAAAAGAAAAAGAAGCAGTTGAAGCAGCTTACGCTAAAAATGGACAATAAGAGGAGAGCATTCATACTCCCTCGGACGTGCTGCGTTGATTAGAGCGGATGATCTTCTCTGATTAGATGTTTTTCTTGCTTGAATGGCTAGCTAGAGAAACTCAACCTCTTTTAAATAGTCGTTGAAGGGGCACTGCGTTTAATGGACGCTGCCCCTTTTTCCATGCAAAAGATTTTTAAGTACGCTTGGTGGATGCTCATCCTCTCGAAAAGCGAGAACCGATATGGTAGAATAAGTTTGGTTCTGAACACATAACAAACATCTATGTCTTCGAACAAACAGATATATATGAACCAAGCATGTACAAAAAGAAAACAAGATAACTACTCACACTTTTTTACAAAGAACACGTTAAAAATAATATTCAAGGAGCGATAGCGTAATGTTTTTATTAACAGGTGGAAATGGTCAACTTGGTACAGAGTTACGACATTTATTAGATGAAAAAGGGTTATCTTATGTTTCAACAGATGCCCAAGAATTAGATATCACAGATGCAGATAAAACAATGGCTTATATCACAGACTTAAAACCAGAGGTCATCTTCCATTGTGCAGCTTATACAGCTGTCGACAAAGCAGAAGACGAAGGCAAAGAATTAGATGAAAAAATCAATGTGGACGGCACGAGAAATGTGGCGCTGGCAGCAAAAGCAGTAAATGCTAAATTGATTTACATCAGCACGGATTATGTTTTTGATGGTAAAAAAGAAAATGAAGAATACCAAGTTGATGATGCAACGAATCCATTGAATGAATATGGACGTACAAAATTATTAGGTGAACAAGCAGTTCAAGAACTTTTAGAAGATTATTATATTATTCGTACTTCATGGGTGTTTGGCGTATATGGTCATAACTTTGTTTACACGATGCAACGTTTGGCACAAACGCATGATCGCTTAACTGTGGTCAACGACCAATTTGGCCGTCCAACATGGACGCGCACATTAGCTGAATTCATGGTCTATGTGATCGAACAACAAGTGCCATATGGCGTATATCATCTTTCAAATGAGAATAGTTGTTCATGGTATGAATTCGCAAAAGAGATCTTAAAAGACGAAGCAGTAGAAGTAGCCCCTGTGACTTCGGCAGAATATCCACAAAAAGCGACACGTCCACAATATTCCGTGATGAGTTTGAAAAAAACGGAAGATCTTGGTTTTGAGATCCCAACGTGGCAAGAAGCACTTGAACAAATGTTACAAGCTTCTGAAAAATTGAACAAATAAGGTTTTTCCTTAGAAAAAAGAAACAACAAAGAAATTGGAGAATTTTATGGAAAAACAAACAAGAAGTGCAAGGCGAGATAAGTCACGGCAAGATAAGTCAAGGCAAGTAGAGAAGGAACAGACGCATCCATTTTTGGATATATTCTTGAAACTACGTTATCTGATCGGGTTACTAGTAATCGTGATTGTTGTAACCTTCAACTTGAACGGCAGTTCGATCGGTAGTTGGGATACTTACGTATCGCAAAGAGATGATGGAAAAGAGACGGACGTGATATTTGGTCAAAACCGTGAAGTACGTTCGGATGAATGGTTAGTACAAACGCCTTTTTATCTCTCTCAAGCAGAAACAGGCTATCCGGTCATAAACGAAGACTATTCTTTGAATGGACAAAATATGATCATTGCCTACAATTCACCGGTAAAAGATATTACTGTGATCGGTAAACCATTCAACTGGGGCTTCTTCTTTTTAGGAAGAGATCGAGGGTTATCTTTTTATTGGGCAATGAAATTGGTCGTTATGGTCTTGTTAGGATTTGAACTGCTGATGATCCTAACAAAAAGAAACAAGCCACTTTCATTGATCGGTGCTTTTGCTTTGACATTCGCACCCGCTGTTCAATGGTGGTTCATGCAACACGTTGGCGATTTGATCTTCTTTACGATTGGACTGATGGTCGCCTTTTATCATTACTTTTATCAACATGAAAAAAAATGGCTGCGTGCATTGATGATGTTGCTGGTGGTCATATTCGGTATCGGCTTTATCCTAGTGATCTATCCGGCCCATCAGGTCATGTTAGCCTATTTGTTAGTTTTTTATTTTATCGGGTTATTGGTCTATTACCGCAAAAAAATAAAATGGGATTGGTTTGACGCTGTCTTGATCACTGCAGCGCTATTGTTTATTGGCGTTGTCATGTGGCATTTTTGGTCAATCTCAAAAGATGCATTGATGGCCGCTTTGAATACGTTGTATCCAGGAAATCGAGTGAGTACGGGTGGGAAATTCAAATTTAGTGAGTTTTTCTATTTCTTAACAAACTGGAAAATCTCCTTTGAGGATATCAGCTTCTCAAATAATTCAGAAGTGGCACTCTTTTACCATTTCTTCCCGACTGTCTTGTTGGCAAGTCCATTCGTATTGTTTGGGAAAAAAGACGGAGATCGAAAAATCATCGGTCGCATCTTGATGATCTTTTGTCTCTTCACCATTTTTTGGATCACTGTCGGCTTATCTAGAACGATGGCTCAATTGACCTTGTTATCATTTGTGCCGCCTTTCCGAGCGATTTTGACGTTCAGTTTTGCGGCTTGTCTATTATCGATTTGGTTCATTGCTTATATTTGGAAGCATGATGTCATCCCTACATGGTATAAATTTGTCTTATTGATTGCGAATGCTGGTATTTATTACTATGCATTACAAGGTTCTAAGATGGAAGGATACTTTTCTGAGATCGAACTGATCAGTGTGATTGCGCTGGGAACCCTTCTTTTAGCATTTGCACTGTTTCGACAACGCGTGCTTTTCTATCTTTCATTTAGCGCGTTGATCATTGCTTCTGGTTTCTTTGTGAATCCAGTTGTCCAAGGAACGGGTGCAATCTTTGAAAAAACATTGGCGAAGGAGATCCAAAGAATCGATCAACAAGATCCTGGTCAATTATGGTTAACAGAAGATGAACTGTATAATTTCACGCCGACGCTAGGAGTGAAGTCATTCAATACGGTACGTTTCTATCCAGATAAAGCCGCTTGGCAATTGATTGATCCAGAAGGCGAATATGAGAGATTCTACAACCGGTACGCTCATACGAGAGCCTTTATTGCCAAAGAAGATACAGCCTTTAAACTCGATCGTCCAGACATGTTCTCAGTGACACTGAATTTTGATGATGCTGAAAAATTAGGTATCAAATACGTTGTAACGAAACGTCCTTTAGATGACTATAACCAACGTAATGAAGCACAGTTTACTAAATTATATGGACCAGACGACGATGGACACATGATTTTTGAAGTAGCATACCCAAATTACGCTACTTGGCAAACACAAACAACAGGTCAATAAAAAAACTTGTTGATTGAATAAGATGTGTGCGATTAAGCTGATTGTTGGATCAGTGATAAACCATTTTTGGTGGCATTGATCCAACGATCCTTTTTTAAAAAAACTTCTTAGAAGAGGAGGTGGAAACCATTCAAACATTTGTAGAAAAATTCATAAATAAAATGAGTACTGGGATCTTGTTACTTATGCTTATCGCCCTTTTTTCTGTCTGGACGATCGGTATAGGGACACCAGCTACTTTATTTTTATATGAACATAGCGCACAGTTTGTCACATTTGGCGTATTTGTTTTAACTGGCTTGAATATCTATAAAGCAAGAGGATTTGACTTTTTTTATTTAGGAGCAGCAGTCGTAATATTTTGCTTTTATACGTATTTCAGCGAGGTACGAGAAGGTTCTTTGGCTGGCAATCTTTTGATCCCAATACTTATTCTATTTGGATTGTCTGTAAAGTGGATCGAATTCGACAAAGTAGATCGCGCAATCTATTTGCTTGTATTCTCATTTTTCTTAGCTGTGACAGTCTATCGAGTTTTCACAGAGATCCAAGTTCCTGAAGGACAAAGTATCTGGAATCAAGATAATAAATTATCAGATATATGGATCAATACGAATACGATCGGTAGCACATTGATGATGCTTGGACTATTGATCAGCGGTTTCGCTAGTTCATTTGAACGTTGGTATATTCGGATTCTTAGCATACCAGCGATTATCGCTGCATTTCTAGGTATCTGGGTCTGTCAATCACGCTCTGCCTTGATTGCCATTATCCTTTTTGTACTACTAGATATCTGGCCTAAGAAATTCTTTAAATTTATTCGGGCACCTTTTATCGGCTATTTAGCCATTTTTAGTTTAGCACTACCGATTTCCTATTTAGCAGCAACTTCTGAAGATATCAATCTTTTCACTGGAAGAGAAGAAATTTGGCTAAAATTCTATCAAACGATTTCCGAGAGCTTCGAGCAATTGATGGTTGGAATGAAACCTTTTCTATATTACCGTGGTGAACAAGTTCTAGGAAATCATAACAGCTATAACTCGATTCTGAACTTATACGGATTGATAGGTATAGCGATTACCGGTATCTTGTTACTTGTGTTTATTGGTAGACTGACCTTAAAGGCTAATTTGTCAAATGGACAACTGACTTTCTTATGGGCTTTCATGGCAGTCATGATCCAGTCGTTCATGGAAGATACATTGACTTCTTTCCCTTGGGTTCCTATCGGCTATCTATTGTTAGCCATGGCAAGTCATCGTTACGACAAACCTAAAGAAGAGCAAATAAAAATACACGATGAAAATCAGTTTGCAACCTCGAGAGTTGCTCGTTATCACTAAACACTTGAACGAGATGAAGGGATTCAACCTAGAGATCAAGTTTCATTCAATCAATAAAATAAACGTGGGTCAGCCATTTTTTTGGCAGATCCACGTTTTTTGCTTCATTGCAATTAAGTATCATCTTTTGTAAAATAGTAACGTTGACAAAAAGTTTGCTTAATAGAAAGTTAAGAAACGACGAATATCGCAGTCCTCGGCTTAAAATGTGGTAAAATGGCTGTTGACTGTAATTAACTGAAACTGCTTGGAGGAACACAAATGTTTAAAGATTTGTTTTTATTTATGAAGGATATCTATCAAAATCGAAAGCTATTACTTCAATTCTCGCTAAACGATTTTAAATCACGTTATGCGGGTTCATTTTTAGGAATTCTATGGGCGTTCATCAATCCCGTCTTTACGGTTCTTATTTATTGGTTAGTCTTTGGTTTCGGGTTAAGAGCGGCAATGACAGATGGCAAGTATCCGTTCATCGTTTATCTGATCACTGGGATGGTGCCATGGTTCTTTTTCTCAGATGCTTTTACCTCTACGACATTGGTTTTCCGAGAATATACGTATTTAGTAAAAAAGGTAGTATTCAATATCCGTATTCTACCAACAACTAAAATCCTTTCGAATTTGTATACACATTTATTCTTTATCTTGATTGGATTAGTCGTAGCGATGGGGCATGGTATTTTTCCAACAGTCATGTCTTTCCAATTGATCTATTATCTATTTTGTATGGTGGCCTTTTTGACCGGTCTAACGTGGTTGACTGCATCTATCCAACCGTTTTTACCTGATATCATGCAATTTATCACGATTTTATTACAGCTGATTATGTGGACATTACCAATTCTTTGGAGTACTAGTCAATTTAATCCAGCAATCATAAAAATCTTGAAGTTGAACCCATTGTATTATATTGTCCAAGGTTACCGTGAATCCTTCCTAAGTGAAGCTTGGTTCTGGGAACATGGCACGTATACATTATATTTTTGGGTAGTGACATTGATTATGTTCGTAATCGGTTCATTAGTGTTCCGTAGATTGAAACCACATTTTTCAGATGTGCTGTAAGGAGTATAGTTATGACAGAATATGCAATTAAATTAAACAACATCACTAAATCATACAATATGTATGCGAAACCGAGTGATCGTTTTAGAGAAGCATTGAATCCGTTCAAGAAATCATACCATGATGTTTTCTACGCATTGAAAGATATCAATGTAGAAATCAAAAAAGGTGAAATGATCGGTTTTGTCGGTGAAAATGGTTCCGGTAAGTCCACGATGCTCAAAATCATTACAGGCGTGCTGACGCCAACTAGTGGCACGATGGAGATTGAAGGGAAGATTTCTGCTTTACTTGAATTAGGTTCAGGCTTCAATCCTGAATATTCAGGATATGAAAATATTTATTTAAATGGGATGGTCCTTGGTTTTTCTCGTGAAGAAGTCGATGCGATGGTTGATGATATCATTGAGTTCGCTGATATCGGAGATCATGTCTACCAGCCAGTTAAAACTTACTCAAGTGGGATGTTCGTCCGTTTGGCTTTTGCGGTTGCGATCAATGTCAATCCAGA
The DNA here is from genome assembly GCF_050498525.1 of Enterococcus sp. DIV2371. Taxonomy (NCBI): domain Bacteria; kingdom Bacillati; phylum Bacillota; class Bacilli; order Lactobacillales; family Enterococcaceae; genus Enterococcus; species Enterococcus sp. DIV2371. The sequence continues at coordinate 984,688 of NZ_JBIPAJ010000001.1, forward strand.
TATTTTGATCGTCGATGAGGCACTTGCAGTCGGAGACTTGGAGTTCCAATTGAAATGTATGGAAAAATTTACAGAAATCAAAAATTCTGGGAAAACGATTCTATTTGTTTCTCATGATATCAGCTCGATCCGTCGTTTCTGCGATCGTTCTTACTGGTTAAAAAATGGGGAAGTCGTCGAATATGGCGATACGATGGACGTGACGACCAATTACGAAAACTTCTTGAAGAAAAAATCAGTCAAAACCGTTGATCGGAATAAAAATCAAGTGGAGCGTTTTGCTGCACCAGATATCGTGGATGTATTAAGTGCTGAGTTATTAGACAAAAACAAGCAACCGATCGATATGTTAGAACAAGGGGAAGATCTGTATGTCAAAGTCACTTATGACGTGAAAGACGATACGATCAAGAAACCTGTTCTAGGGATCGCCTTGCGAACGGTTGATAATTTCTATGTCTGTGGATTGAATACTTTATTGGACGATATCACGATCCCTTGGGAAAAAGGGAAAAATGTCTTTTATCTCAAATACAATAAGTTAGGGCTGCTTGCCGGCGAATACTATTTCGATGTGGCTGTTTTTGAAGAAAATGCGACCGTTCCTTTAGTTTATAAAACCAAATATATGAACTTATTTGTGACGGGTTCTTATATTGGTGAAGGAATCGTGGTCTTGGATCACCATTGGAAAGAAGGAGATCAAAACAATGAAGTATGATTTCGAGATGGACTTAGATGAACAAAGTAGCGTAGGCAAGATTGTCGGCCAAATCAAACCGGGAAGCAAAGTCTTGGAATTCGGTCCAGGCAATGGCCGCATGACGAAACATTTGATTGGTGCTAAAAACTGTGAAGTAAGCATCGTTGAATTAGACAAAGAACTATTTGATTATGTGAATGAAATCGCCCAAGATGGTTTTTATGGCGATATTGAAAGTTTTGAATGGGCAAAATATTATGATGGTCAAACATTTGATTATATTTTATTTGCTGATGTATTGGAACATTTAGTTGATCCTTTAAAAACTTTGAAAAAGGTCAGAGAATTTCTAAATGAAGATGGCGAGATTTTGATTACGTTTCCTAATCTCGTGCATAACTCTGTATTGATCCATCTCTTTAATAATGAGTTGCCATGGGCTTCGTTTGGGTTACTTGATGAAACACATAATTCATTTTATACCCACGAAGGCTTTCAAAAAGTATTTGAAAAAGCTGATTTGCATATCAACATCGAAGACTATTTGTATCTAGCGGTGGGAGATACTGAATTGAAGTCAGCCTATACAGACTTACCAAAAGCAGTTCGTTATGACTTCAAAATGCGCCCATTTGGCGAAGTGTATCAGTATTTCTTTTCATTGAAAAAACAACCGAATGTGGAAGCTAAGATCAACATGCCACAAAATTCAAATTACGTTAAAATGATGGAAATCACCAAAAAGAATACACAAGAAGAAACGTTACAGATCCCGTTCAATAATCATACGGGAGAAAACCAAATATTGACTTTTCCATTGACAGAGGAGCCTACAAGTTTTGTTTTTCAATTTGAAAAGCAACCAAGTTACCTAGAATTCAGTGTTGAAATAGATGGAGAAAAGCTTGACTTCATTGCATCGAATGCAATCATCAAAACAACCACAGATTGCTATATCTTTGACGGATCAGATGTACCCAAATTTGAATTGACCGGTATTAGTGGAGAGTCTATCAAAATCTCTTGTCACTATCGGTTTATCGGTGAGCTACCAGAAACGATGGCTGAAGTACTTACTGTGATCAAACCAATGGCTGATGTTCAAAAAGAACTGTCTGCGAAAAACGAGGCACTCACAAAAGAAAATGAACATTTACAAGCGGAGAATAAAGAGTTAACGAATGTCTTACAGATCATGACTGAACGATATTCTGAGTTATTGCAAGCTAACAATTGGGCGATCAAGCCTAAAGGACGTTTGGTGAAACCAAAAGAAACTGCGAAAAAAGTCCAAGCGAAAGACCTTTCTCTTTGTATCGACGAAAAAAGTTGGGATCCAGAAACAAAATTACTCAAAATCATTGGATGGGGAATTTCAAATGCAGAACGCAAACCTTTATCTTATAAGCTGTCTGTCGATCAATCACCATTCTTCGAGGTTCAGCAAATCGAGCGTATCGAAGTAAATGAAGCCGAAAACCTTCCTCCCCACACAAAAGCTGGTTTTGAGATCCAGATAGCGTGTGAACAAGAAAAATCATTTTTGATTGAATTGATTGCAGAAAATGGGCAGTCTTGGCTAGTTGAAATGTAAATAACTTATTAGGTAAAGGAGTACTAAACCAGTGCAAAAAAAAGAAATTGCTGTATTTATCGATAAGATCACTCGGGAGCGGGCAACTGGCGATTTATTGATCGTTGGTTGGGCAATCGATGAAGTATCAAAAGAAATTCCGACGATCCAAGTCGAAAAGGAAGACGTCATAGCGGAAAATACGCCAGTCGTGCGTTTGGACATCAATCATCTCTATAATCTAGATGTGAAAACTCAAAGCGGGTTCAACCTTCGATTATCTGGAAAGCTAAAGGGGAAAGCAATTTTAGATTTTCGAACAAAAGATCATCAAAATGGGATCTCCGTCAAGTTGAATGGGCGCTATCCTTATGATGATGGTATTGAATCAAGTTTAGAGATGAAAAAACGTTTATTGAAAAAAGGGTTGAATTATGCACGGACATACGGGTTTAAAAAAGCGATCCGTCGTGCAAAAATGGAATTGAAACCAGGTTCGATCGATTACGCACAATGGATTGCAAAGCACGAACAAATCGATTTAGAAGAGCAAAAGGCAAAAGCGCAGGCATTTGGGTATCGTCCATTGATTTCTGTCGTCATGCCGGTTTATAACGTTGAAATCAAATGGTTAGAAAAATGTATCGATTCAGTGCTTGCTCAAACGTATGATCACTGGGAGTTGTGTATCAGTGATGATGCTTCAACTGATCCTAAAATCCATAAGTGCTTAGAACGTTATCAGCAAAAAGACTCACGGATCAAAGTCGTTTTTCGTGAAGAAAACGGACATATCAGTTTAGCAACAAACTCCGCACTTGAGATCGCAGAAGGAGAATTCATGGCATTACTTGATAATGACGATGAACTTCCTGTAAATGCGTTGTTTGAAGTAGTCAATGTGTTGAACGATCATCCAGAACTTGATTTGATCTATAGTGATGAAGATAAGATTGATGCCGATGGCAATCGTTTTGATCCTCACTTTAAGGCAGATTGGTCACCAAATACCTTAATGGGAAATAACTATATTTCTCACTTAGGTGTTTATCGATTAAGTATCGTCAAAGAATTAGGAGGCTTCCGTAAAGGCTATGAAGGGTCTCAAGATTATGACCTAGTTCTTCGTTTTACAGAAAAGATCCCAGCAGATCATATTTATCATATCGATCGTGTACTTTATCATTGGCGAACGATTCCAGGATCAACAGCAAGTAGTGGTGAAGCGAAAAGCTATATCTATGATTCTGGCGTGAAAGCTTTAACAGATGCGTTAGCTCGCAGAAATATCAAAGGTCAAGTGCGTCCAGGGCGAATTTCAGGATTCTATGAGATCACATACGATGTCTTAGAAGAGGATCTAGTCAGTGTCATCATCCCAACCAAAAACGGGTATGATGATTTGAAAATGTGTATTGATTCAATCATTGAAAAAACGACCTATCCAAACTACGAGATCATCGTAGCGGATAATGGTAGTACTGATCCTAATATGCAAAATCTTTTTGACTCATACAGGGAACAGTTAAAAGAACGGTTTATCGTCGAACTGATCGATATCCCATTCAACTATTCTCGTATCAATAATCTGGCTGCAGAAAAAGCCAGCGGAAAGTATTACTTATTCTTGAACAATGACACGGAAGTAATCGCACCTAATTGGATGACAACGATGGTTTCTTATGCTCAGTTTGATTCAATCGGCTGTGTGGGTGCAAAACTTTACTACCCAGATGATACGACGCAACATGCAGGCGTATTAGTTGGGATCGGTGGAGTTGCTGGACATGCACTGAACAATTACGAGCGCACACATTGTGGTTATTTTGGACGCCTAGTGATCGATGTTGATTATTTAGCAGTAACAGCAGCTTGTATGATGGTGAAAGCAGAAGATTTCCTTGCAGTAGATGGCTTTGACGAAACATTACAAGTAGCATTCAATGATGTTGACTTATGTCTGAAAATCTATGAATTGGGTCGAAATAATGTATACGCCCATCAAGTCGAGCTATATCACTTTGAGTCGAAATCTCGCGGGTATGAAGATACACCAGAAAAGCAAAAGCGCTTTGCTGGTGAGATCAAAAAAATGCAAGATAAATGGCCAAAATATATCGCACACGATCCTTTCTATAATGATAATTTGACAAAACAAGGAATCGGCGATTTTTCATTACGACCAGATTGATGCTTGTATCCTATACCTTCAGCAAATCTTGACCATGTGTCAAGCTTTGCTGAAGGTATATTTTTATCGATGCAGTTTTGGCTCGGACATATTGCTGAATCTACCATCAGTTACTTTGAAATTAGGTTACAATTTGGTTATCCACTATGTTTTTAAAGAGGGCTATGGTAAGATGATAGAGGTATTATTTTGTGGTTAGGAGTGTATACATGAATAAAAATGGAGAATGGAATGCTGCCCGTCGGATATTTATTATCATGATGGATGTCTTGGTATACAATGCAGCAGTGTATATAAGTTTCTTATTGAAATTTCAAGGAGAAATCCCAATGCGGAATTTTGAGACCTTTCAACATTCTGCAATATTTATTTCCATTATTTTTATCGCGTTGAATATTTTGTTAGGGGCGTATGTCTTTTATAATCGAATGATCAGTGACATTATATTTGTGACCGTGATCGGACAAGTATTGATATCATTCGGTGTAATGATCGTGACATTTGCTGGTCGCTGGTTTGCTTTTCCACGGGCAGTCATCTTGCTATCCTTTGTAGTAGGGACGATATTACTGAGTCTGTATCGCATTTTGATCTACAAATTATATTTACGAGTAAGTAGAGATAAAAAAGTAGTGATCGTAGGCCTTGAAAAAGATGTCGCTCCAGCGATCCAAAACTTTCAATCTAAAAAGAACAACAAACATAAAGTCGAAGCTGTGGTCATCGATAATTATTATGAGAATATCAAAAAGATGATCGATGAGATCGATATCGTGTATCTATCTTCCCATATCGAAGAAAATGAAAAAATCAAGATTTATCAATTGATCACAAAAAAAGAAAAGAAACTATTCTTGAATACGACGTTTGAGAATCTAACGATGATCAACCCGAACATCATGAACTTTGAAGATGAAAGCATCATTGAAGCTTCAGGATTTAGGATCCAACCTGAATATGAATTATTCAAACGCTTATTCGACATCGTCGTTTCGCTTATTTTATTGATCCTTGCATCACCATTTATGTTGCTCACAGCAGTCCTAGTCAAAGTGACTTCGCCAGGACCAGTGATCTATAAACAAGTCCGTATCACTAAGAACCAAAAAGAATTTTCTATTTACAAATTCCGCTCGATGGCAGCGACAGCAGAAGCTAAATCTGGACCTGTCTTAGCTAAAAGCAACGACGCACGGGTGACACCTGTAGGTAAATTTATTCGTGCTGTGCGTTTTGATGAATTGCCACAGATTTTCAATGTTTTAAAAGGGGATATGTCTATCGTGGGACCACGTCCAGAAAGACCTTTTTTCGTGGATCAATTCAATGCAGAAAATCCTTATTACTATTTGAGACATAATGTCCGAGCAGGTATTACCGGATATGCGCAAGTGTATGGTAAATATGTTTCCGACTACAATAGCAAATTGCGTTTCGATTTGTTATATATCAAAAAATATTCATTGATGATGGATTTAAAGATCCTATTGCAAACGATCAAGATCCTTTTTGATAAAATGTCTTCTCAAGGATTAGAAGAAGATGAAAATGCTAACTCATTAGCGGAAATCGATTTTCCAAAAGAACGAATTTATCAGTGAAGTGGGAGGCACATAAAATGATAGAACCAAAATTTAGCATTATTGTGCCGGTCTATAATGCGCAATCCACGATAAAGAAAACGATTGAAACATTACAAACGTTGGACTACGATGATTACGAAGTGATCATCGTCAATGATGGCTCAACCGATGAAACTGAAACAATGATTCTGACATTGACTGAAGAAAATCCGATCTTTCAGTTGATCACCACGGAGAATAATGGCCCTGGTATTGCGAGAAATATTGGAATCGAACAAGCAAAAGGAACGTATATTTTATTATTTGACGCAGATGATGAACCGAGCCGCTCGATTTTAAAAAATTACGATCAGTTACTGACTGATCATCCAGAAGCAGATTTGATCGTCAGCTCGTTTCTTTTTCGAACGATGGATAATGAAAAAGTCGTATCCGAAAAAGTGAATCAAGTATCCGAAGCCATTTACCGAAACCATGAAACATTTATTAAAGACATGTATCATTTGATGAATCAGCAACTCATGTATGTTGTATGGAACAAATGCTATCGCAGAGATATTGTAATGGGACAAAATATTCGATTTAAAAATTATCGTAGCTGTGAGGATCGTATTTTTAATTTGGACTACTATCGACATTGTCAATATGTGGTCATGAATCCAACCGTTGCATATACCTATGAGTTTGTTGGAGGGCAAGGCATTACTAATAAGTATTACCCTAATAAATTCCAAACCTTCAAAGAATTTTATCTGTTAGCAAACACCGTCACAAATTCGATAAACAAACCCGGAATGGCTGCACTTTTATTAAAAGGAACTACCTCAGTGATTTTTTCCATTTACGGAAATTCTGATCAAACTTCTAAAGAAAAGACTAGTGAAGCCAAAAGGGTTTTGGCAGATCCAGTGATCGTAGAAGCTAAAAATATCGCACTGACAGATTCTACAGCCAAAAAAGTCACAAAACTTCTGTACAACTTACCTGCGCCGATATTTTTATCCGCTGTTCGTTTAGGTAGTTTTGTAGAGGAAAGAATGCCAGGATTGATGGCTTTCTTAAAACGATCGTATTAAAAAGCACGCTCAAACGTTTGAGCGTGCTTTTTCGTAATGTTGTTTAACTAATTGACAACTTGTAAAAAACACGAGCTTATGCGAAAATATATAAGAAATTAAAAATAGATGAGGCTGTAATAATGTATAGTAATGATGTAGAACTAAAAAATGTGCAAAAAGTCGTACTTGAAATATCAAAATATTTTGTTGAATTTTGTAATGAGCATGGTCTTGTATGTTATTTTTGTGGCGGTGGATGTATTGGTTCGATTCGTCATCAAGGATTCATACCTTGGGACGACGATTTAGATTTTTTCATGCCGAGGCAAGACTATGAGAAATTGAAGATCCTATGGGAGAAATATGCAAATAAGGATCGTTATCCATTGTTGTTTGCTACTTTAGAATACAATGATCATAATTCATTTATGACTATTCGTGATATAGAAACAACATTTGTAAAAACGTATCAAGAAGATCTGGATATCCCACATGGTATCCCCATCGATATATTTCCATTAGATGGCGCTCCAGAAAGTGGGTATAAACGAAAAATCCAAAAAATATGGGCATTGATCTATGCTTTATTTTGCTCGCAAGTAGTACCAGAAAAACACGGCGGACTTTTAGCTACTGGAAGTAGAGTCCTTCTAAATATCTTTAGCTCCAAAAAAGCGCGGTACAAGATTTGGCGCTTTGCTGAGAAACAAATGAGTAAATATCCATTTGGCTCAACTCAATATGTGACCGAGTTGTGTGTAGGACCCAAATATATGGGGAATATCTATGAATTAGCTGATTTTAAATCTGCCATTTTTGTTCCTTTTGAAGATACCGAGATGCCAATTCCAGTCGGCTATGATCGCTACTTAAAACAAGTCTTTGGCGAGTATATGGAGCTACCTCCAAAAGAAGACCAACAACCGCATCATGAGGCGGTTGTTCTTGACACAAAAACATCATACAAAAAAAGACATAATAAAAACGAGGAGAAATAAATGGTAAAGAAAAATACAAGAATGTTGCCCAGAAGAATCAGCATTAAAAAAATCTTATCCGGAACACTTTTGTGCACGATGCTATTGAATGGTTTTGCTCCCGGTATGTCTGCGAATGAAATTCAGTTTTCAAAGGCTAAAACGGGTAAAGATATATCAGCTGTACAACAAAGTGATACTACTACGGAAGAGACAACAGGTAGTACTTCGAGTAGTTCAATTGAGGATTTAGAGGAAAGTACAACCACTTCAGAGACAGTATCAGAAAGTTCGGCAACGACAGATGAAACAAGTGATTCTGTAGAGGCTAGTTCTACTACTGCCGACAGTGAAACCAGTTCTTCAACAACTGAGAGCAGCTCGACAGATCAACCGACGACAGAATCAACTGATGATAGTACAGAGCAACAGTCCACTGAAGATGTCGAAGTGGGGAAACAAGGAACAAACCATAAAAAAGGCACGTATGCCATGCAATCTGGTGGAATCTCTCTGCGTGCCGCATCAGTGATCGATAAAGTCTATGCGAACAATCCTAATCTTCCAGGCAAACATTTTATTGATGTGGCTAGTTGGAATGGGAATATCTCCGTAGCGGAATACCAAAAAATAAAAAGTTATGGTGTGACTTCAGTATCGGTGAAATTAACGGAAGGGACCTCTTATACGAATCCTTACGCTGCTAGTCAAATCAACAACGCAAAAGCTGCTGGATTAACAGTCTCTGCTTACCATTACAGCTTGTATACATCAACTCAAACTGCACAAGCCGAAGCAAATTATTTTGCTGACGCTGCCACTCGGCTGGGACTTAATAAAAATACGATCATGTTCAACGATGCAGAAGATCCTACATTGATCAACAATGGGAGAGATGCCCATAACAATTCGTTAGCATTTAACAAACAACTACAGGCAAAAGGTTTTTCAAATGCAGCTTTATATGTAGGAAAATACTGGATCACTAACGGCTATATCAACACTTCGGCGTTTGGGAAAGATCGTGTATGGGTCGCGCAATATCCTTATTCTCCAGATAAATCGATGCAATGGAACAATGACCATGGGGCATGGCAATGGTCCTCTAATATGCATTTCCCAGGACTTGCTAATTATGAAAACAGACCATTTGATATCTCCATGAGTTACAGTACGTTTTTCAGTGCGCCAAATCCTGGTCCTGATTTGAGCAAATACTACACGACTAATCCTGGTAGAGTCATTGTCAAACAAGATGATAACTTTTACAATGATGTGAATTTTACTGATCCAGGCCTTAGAGTCAAAAAAAATACGCTAGTGACTGTTAAGAGTATTCAGACAACTGCTAGTGGTATTCCTCGCTTATATACAGATAAAGGGTATTTGACGGCGAATAAATCATATGTTGTTGCGGCTCAAAGCAATATTGATTCTTATTTTACAACGAATCCTAAAAAAGTTCGTTTAAAAGCGGATGATTACTATTATGCAGATACAGAGTTCAAACAACGCTTGAATAAAGTGGCAAAAGGGACGGTCGTACAAGTAGAAGACTTAGCGTATACGCAAAGTGGCATTTTCCGTCTTAAAACCAAGAACGGCTATTTAACAGCTAATAAAAGTATAGTTGAGCAATTCTTAGAAGTGTCTGATTTGTATTATACAACGAATCCTGGACAAATCATCACTTTAAAAAATGATCAATATTATAAAGATGTTGCATTTACTTCAGCAGGTGAATCTGTTCCAGCCGGCACAGTTATAAAAGTTACAGGTATCGAAAAAACGAAGAGTGGTATCCCGCGACTTAAAACTAATAAAGGCTATTTTACTGCGAATAAAGACTACGTGATCGCTGCAGTATCAAACATCAATAATTACTACACGAAACGACCTACACAGGTTGTTTTAAAAGCGAATGACGCTTATTATCGTGATCCTGAGTTCTTGCATAAAGGGGCTTCAGTCAATAAAGGAACATTAGTCAATGTAACTGGTGTCGAATATCGTGAAAATGCTGTTCCACGCTTGATCACATCAAAAGGCTATCTAACGGCAAATAAAAATTATGTCCAAGAAGTACCAAGTAACATCAATAATTATTACTACAGTAATATCAATCAAGTAGTTATGAAGAAGAACGATAGCTACTATAAAGATGTTGCATTTAGCCAAAAAGGCGACCCTGTCTTAAAAGATGAAGTCATCCAAGTACAAGATGTCGTCTTTACTAGCAGTGGCATTCCACGTTTAAAAACAGCGAAAGGTTATGTGACAGCAAATAAATCTTACGTCACTACCTTAGTTTCTAATAGCGATAATTATTTCTTGGAAAATCCAAGAAAAATCATCATGTTAAGAGAAGATCGCTATTATTCTGATCTTGCTTTTAACAATCCTGGGGCGACTATTCCAAAAGGCAGAATCATCGATGTATCAGGCATCGAATTTACAGCGAATGGTGTTCCTCGATTAAGAACAGCAAACGGCTATATCACAGCAAATAAAACGTATGTGACAGCTGCTGCAAACAGTAACAATAATTACTTTGTAACGAACCCTGGTCGCGTACAACTTTTGACAGATGATTGTTACTATAAAGATCTGAACTTCACTCAAAAAGGAAGCGCCATAAAAAAAGGGACGATTTTAACGATCCAAGGCATCGAATATACTGCGTCAGGTATGCCAAGGTTGAAAACAGCTAATGGGTACGTGACAGCAAATCAAGCATATGTAAAAAAAGTAAACTAATAGGATAAGACCAGGAATATGAAAAAGATCATCTATTTTATGTTCCTGGTTCTTTATTATGGGTAAAAATCGATTGAAAAAAATTTGAGTTGATCGGACATTTTGTCTGGCGTACTATAGAAAACATTGAAACTTGTTGGTAGTTGTGAGAAAATGTAAAAGGTTGAATGCAGTTTAACACTGGATTATTATTAGAATATTAAATATGACAAATACTTCATGTACTTGTAAAAGGAAGGAATTTAAATCGAATGATTACAGCTGTTATTATCGCCGGTGGAGTGGGCAAAAGAATGGGACAAGATATCCCAAAACAATTTATCAATATTGAAGGAAAACCGATTATTATCTATACCTTGGAATCATTCCAACACCATCCACAAATTGATCGAATATTAGTGGTTTGTAAATCAGGTTGGGAAGAAACAATGTGGGCGTACATCAAAGAATTCAATATCAGCAAAGTTCAGTGGGTGATCACTGGTGGTTCTAAAGGGCAAGAATCGATCAATAATGGCGTACAATTCTTGAAAGATTATTCTGAAGATGACGATACGATCATCATTCATGACGGTATCCGCCCATTAGTAGATGAACTTGTTTTATCTGATGTCATCGTAAAATGTAAAGAGTTTGGAAATGGTGTAACTTCACTTCCATATAACGAACAAATTTTTATCAAAAAAACAGAAGAAACAACAGAACAATATGTGGACCGCAATACGTTACGACGTGTGTCAACACCGCAAGCCTACCAGTACGGTAAATTGCTAGCTGCATACGATCGAGCAGTAAAAGAAGATATTGGTATGACTGATTCTTCTTATACAAATACCATGATGGTAGATCTAGGAGAAACACTTTATTTTGCTGCTGGTTCAGATAAAAACATCAAGTTGACAACCAGAGAAGATTTAGATTTGTTCAAAGCATATTTAAAGATGAAAGACTAGGTGGTGTGATAGATGGCTTTAAATACAAATCCGCTATATATAAAAGATTTGCAAAAAGTGATCGACCACGTCGAGGCGATCAAAGACTTAAATGGGAAATCACTTTTGATGATTGGCGCCTCTGGAATGGTAGGATCGTTTCTAGTCGATACGATCATGTTAGCAAATGAACGGTTAGGCATTGAGATCAAAGTATATGCGATGGGACGAAATCGCAAAAAACTAGAAGAACGATTTGAAAAGTACCAATCAAGTGATAACTTTGAGATCGTAGAAGGAGATGTTACTGAGCCTTTAGATCCTTCTATCAAAGCCGACTATATCATCCATGGAGCTAGTAACACACATCCAAGGGCTTATGCAACCGATCCAATCGGAACGATCATGACGAATTTGGCTGGTACGGAACAAGTCTTAAAACATGCAGTAGCTACGAATGCTACAAGAACGCTATTTTTATCGACCGTAGAAATATATGGTGAAAATAGAGGCGATGTAGATAAATTTAAGGAAGACTACTGTGGTTATATCGATTGTAATACGCTAAGAGCTGGTTATCCTGAAGGTAAGAGAGTCAGTGAATCATTATGCCAAGCGTATATCGCAAAACATGACTTAGATATTGTCATCCCAAGACTATGTCGTACATTTGGACCTACGATGCTGTTATCTGATTCTAAAGCTTCTTCACAATTTATTTTGAATGCAGCTCGAGAAGAAGATATTGTTTTAAAAAGCGAAGGCAAACAGTATTTTTCTTACATTTATGTAGGGGATGCAGTATCTGCTATTCTTCATTTGATGATCCACGGGAAAAGCGGAGAAGCGTATAATGTGTCAGAAGAGGCTTTTGACCTACAATTAAGAGATCTTGCTGGAAAACTGGCAGAAATAAACAATAAAAAAGTTATCTTTGAACTACCTGATGAAACTGAAAGCAAAGGTTTCTCAAAAGCAAGTACAGCAATATTAGACAATCAAAAATTAAAAGCAAATGGTTGGGATTCAGTATTTACACTTGAAGAATCGCTAGCGCACACAGTACAGTTAGTTAAGGATGAAGTTTGATGTGTGAAATCAGTATAATCGTTCCTGTATATAAAGTAGAGAAATATCTGAAAAAATGTGTCGATTCTATTATTGCTCAAACATTTACTGATATTGAAATCATTTTAGTCGATGATGGTTCTCCAGATGATAGTGGGAAAATATGTGATGAATATGCAGCTCAAGATAAACGAATAAAGGTCATCCATAAAAAAAATGGCGGGTTAAGCAGCGCACGTAATGCAGGTATTGAGATTGCCAAAGGGAAATATTTAGGCTTTATTGATAGTGATGATTATATTGCTGAAGATATGTTTGAAATATTATATAATCAGTTATTAGATTATGATGCTGATATAGCTACCATAGGTATGATCGATGTGTATGAGAACAAAGAAACAAAGGTCAATCATTTAAAATTAGTTGAAGTTCTAGATCAAAAAGATGCGATACAAGCTGTTCTAGACAGTACCGATGTGTATGCATATGCGGTCAATAAACTTTATAAAAAAGAACTTTTTGATACCGTTCGTTATCCTGTTGGCAAAATCGTAGAAGATGCCTTCATTATCATTGATCTATTACTTCAATGTAATAAGGTAGTCACGAATACTGAGCAAAAATATTATTATTATCGAAGAAATGATAGTATTACTGGATTATCTTTTTCAACTAAAAATTTTGACGTCATTGAAGCATGGGAAAAAAATGGTGAGTTAGTGAAGAAAGCTTATCCAGAACTATCAGATTCCATCCATCGCAGGATTTGTTGGGCGTATTTTGATGTTTTAGATAAGATAGCAATCAGTGAGAAGAGTGAATCGAAAGAAGTCAGAAAACCTATAGTGAAGTTTCTAAAGTCAAATTTCACCTTTGTAATGAAAAATCCAATATTCACAAAAAGTCGAAAACTATCGATGCTTGCATTAATGATAAGTAATTTATGTTATGATACATTAGCTAAGATAAAGTATAATTATGTAACAAAGAAAAATGGTTGATGGCTGAAAAATGAATGTGACAGGAGAAGAATGAGTTTTATGGAAACAAAAAGAGATGATTATCTTCAAAAAGGTAAAAATATTTTTATAGTAGGATTATTGGTCATGCTCATCAGTAGAGCAGTAGGTGCGTACAGTTTACTCCCTTCTACAATTGATAGTGTATTGTTTTCTATATTAGCGATATTTGGTTCAATTGTATTACTAGCGGATTTTATTACGAGAGTATTGAAAAAAAATCGTTGGACGTATGATATATTACTACTTTTATTTATCGTGATCATGTGTATTTCGAGTTTGATAAATATGAAGTATGGTTTATTTGGTAATATCAAGTTTATTGTATGGCAAGCGTTGTATTTCTTTGTTGTATATGATAATGGCATCAGTCGTGATAGAAATAAGACCGATCAATTATTATCGATCGTCAGTGGGACTTTGATCGTGATTTGGACAAGCTTAGTGATCGTTTCATTAGGGATGTTCTTGACTCAGTATAACTATTCAGTTCAATTAACCAGAGTCAATCCACTGAGAATAGGTATGTTGGAAGGCAGATTGTTTGGTGTATTCTCTGATCCAAACTATGGTTCAGTTATGTGTGTCGTAACGATTTTTCTTAGCTTGTATTATATCTTTAGTAAGAAATATTCAAACAAATGGTTACTGACTGGTATCTATTTTTCAATCTTCTTAAATATCAGTTATATCATTTTATCAGGCTCTAGAAATGGTTTGATCACGCTATTAGCGACGACCTTTGTTTTTGTTTTCTTTTCGATGTATCAATATCAATTAAATAAAAAAATGAATCTTCTTTTAAATATTTTTCTTTCGATTTTAAGTGGTGTAGCTGTTATGGCTCTTGTTTTTGGCGCAGCTCAGTTGATCAAAATCGGTTGGTCATATTTCCCGCAATTTTTTGAGAAAAAACAAACTGGAACTGCACCAGGTAGAGTCAACTTGACGAGACCAGACGTGGCCGAAAGCACAGATGTATCTAATTTACGTTTCACCATTTGGAAAAGTGCGGTAGAGATTTTCCAATCAAGTTGGTTATTTGGTACTTCTCCTAAAAATATGATTGCTTACGCACAAGATGTTTTGCCAAATACGTATATTGCGCAACGTAATTTTTCTGTACACAATGCATATTTGAACACGTTAGCATCAACTGGGATACTAGGCGGTCTAACATTCGTCGCTTTTATTGTGAGTAAAGCAGTTCGTGTGATCGGCTTCTTATTCAAGCCAATCACTAATTTGTTGAATACACGAATGATTTATTGTATTTGTGGTGTATTCGCATTAGCATTTTCTGGATTCTTCCATAATGAAATGATTCTTGTTAATATTTCTGGCGCGTTCTTATTCTGGTTTTTACTTGGTGAAGTTATCGGCAAGCTAAAAGAAAGCGATGGAATGAATCAATAAGAATGTGAGGAAAAGTTATATGATAGCGTCGCTAAAAAATAAAATCACTCGAATGATTTTTGTAGTTAAAAGTCTCTTCTTACGAGTAGGAAGATATGCTATTTTTTATTGTTGTTATCCGTTTTTAGTCATGCGACCTTTAAATAGAAATAAAATTGTTGTTTCTAGTTATTTTGGAAAAGGTTATGGAGATAATCCTAAGTATATTTGTGAATATTTATTATCTCAGAAAGATGATTTAGATATTGTTTGGTTATGTAAGCCAGAAGTTCTTCAACAGCAGGCGGAACTCTTTCCAGATACGATAAGGTTAGTGAAAAACAAATCGGTTCGAGCATTGATTGAAATGTTTACTGCTAAGATCTGGATCGATAATTGCCGTAAAAGCTTTTATCCACCTAAAAGAAAAGGACAATTCTATCTTCAGACTTGGCATGCAGGGTTTGGATTAAAACGAATCGAGAATAATGCGGCCGACAAATTAAAACCTAGATACGTGAAATTGGCAAAAAAAGATTCTCAAATGTGCGATCTATTGGTTTTTGAAAGCTCTGATCTATTTAAAGATATCGGCAAAATGTTCTGGTATGATGGAGAGATCTTTAGAGAGGGCGTACCTAGAAATGATGTGATCGTCAATAACGACCCAACGATCATCCGTAAAGTCTATGATTATTACCAGATTCCAGCAGATAAAAAAATTGTTTTATATGCACCGACATTTAGAGCAGGGGAACTGATAAAAGTCAGTCCAGATTTTTTAGAGCAGGTAAGAAAAGCTTTCACAGATAAATTTGGTGTCGAATATATGATGCTTATCCGTCTTCATCCCAATGATACGGAGAATAAAAAGCAAATTTTAGGAGAATTAGACAACTCCAATTTGATTGATGCTTCAGATTATAATGATATGCAAGAATTATTGTGTGCCACAGATATATTGATCACGGATTATTCTTCCACTATCGGTGAAGCTTTAGTATCGGATAAAAAGTGTTTTATCTATGCCTATGACTATGACCAATATTTAGAAAATAGAGGTCTGGTGATGGACTTAGCAGACTTGCCATTTCCGTTGATCAGAAGTCAAGAAACATTCATTAGAAGTATTGAGGATTTTGATTTGGAAGAGTACCTATCTAAAATGCAAGAATTTAAAAAGGACTTAAATATTTCCGAATCAGGTCATGCAAGTAAAACACTAGGAGATCGTTTGTTGCTTGAGATGTCTAAATAGTTATAGATAAGATAGAGTTTGAGATTGTTACAACCGTCACCTAAGTCACCTATGGACCTCTAAAAACGAAATAAAAAGAGGTTCAAAGGGGCTTTTTTAAACTTGATCCACGGGTGTGTCAAAATGATTTCTTCGGAAATATACTGAACAGTCATAGCATAAACTCAAACTCAAATTTATTCTGAAAGGTCGTATAAGAAGTATGAGTAAATACAAAAAATTAGTCGGAAATTCTTTTATATTTGCAGTAGGTAATTTAGGAAGTAAACTGATATCATTCGTATTGGTCCCGCTTTATACATATTATCTAACTACACAAGAATACGGGAAAGTTGACTTAGTAACAACGACAGTCAGCTTGATGATCCCAATTGTATCAGGAGGAATTTCTGTCGCAGTTTTAAGATTTGCATTGGATAAAGATGTAGATAAAAAATCAGTCGTAACGAATGCGACGATCATTGCGATAATCGGTATCATTATTACAGCTTTATGTTATCCATTAATGGCAATGACTGGTGCTTTTGATCAGATACTTCTAGCTTTTATGTTTTTGCTAGCGTTTCAAGTATTTACACAAATCATTGCACAGTTTGCCAGAGGAAATGGCCAAGTACGTATTTTCGCTTTTAATGGGATGATCAAGACATTAGCAATCGGATTATTGAACATCTACTTCCTTGTAGTGCTAAAAATGGGATTGAATGGGTATTTGATATCATTGATACTTGCAGAAATAATCTCATTCATCTATTTAGCAGTGACTACTCCATATTTCAAAGATTTTTCCGTTAAGCTTATTAATAAATCATTTATGAAAGAAATGCTGATTTTCTCGATTCCGACTATTCCTAACGACGTGTTATGGTGGTTTGTAAATAGTGCGAGTCGATACTTTATTTTGTATTTTCTAGGAGTCAGTGCGAATGGTATCTATGCTGTCGCTAATAAAATACCTTCAGTTATCTCTATGATGCAATCTGTCTTTTCACAAGCATGGCAAATTTCCCTTGTGGATGAACGAGACTCAGAGTCTCGTGGAGAATTTCATGCAAACATATTTAAGTATTACTCATTTTTACTGTTTTTCACCGCTTCATCAATCATGGTGATTTTAAAGTGGATTTTAGGTAATTTAGTCCAAAGTTCATTTTTCATCAGTTGGCAAGTTACGCCATTCCTATTGATTTCTGCTATTTACTCTGGGTTTATTGGTTTTTACGGACAGTTTTATATTGCAGAAAAGAAAACAAAGGGATTAATGAATACTTCGTTGATCTCCGGGTTACTGAGTGTCATTCTTAATTTCCTATTTATTTCATCTTTTGGCTTGATAGGTGTCGGATTTGCTTCAATGATCAGCTTATTTGTTGGTTGGATGATTCGAATTTATGATACAAGCAAATTCATCACTGTAAAAATAAATGTATGGAATATCGTGGTCAATCATGTAGTTTTAGCTGCTCAAGTGGCATTGATCTTTTTATTTGATGGTTTGTTGTTGATTGGATTAGAATTGATTTGCTTAATTGCTTTATTATTTGTTAATATGGACATCGTAAAAGGTCTTTTAAAGACGGCTAAACGCATTGTGCATTCAAGAAAATAAACTATCAGAAATAGAGGAGTGAGTTCAAGTGAATTCTATTTTAGTAACAGGAGGAGCCGGCTTCATCGGTTCTACACTAGCCAATCATTTGAGTGAAAATAATAAAGTGGTTGTCATTGACGATCTATCTATGGGAAATAAAGAAAATCTTGATTTCACTAAAAACATTGCCTTTGTTGAAGGCGACGTAGCTGATGAAAAAACAATGGAAGAACTATTAAGCACGCAACAATTTGATTATATCTTCCATTTAGCAGCTGTAGCCAGTGTCGCGGATTCTGTTGAACGTCCATTGGAAACGCATCGAGTGAATTTTGATAGCGTCTTGATGTTGTTGGAATTGATCCGTAAATATCAACCAAATTTAAAACGGATCGTCTTTAGTTCCTCCGCAGCTGTCTATGGAGATGAGCCAACACTACCGAAAAAAGAAGAATCAGTCATTCGTCCGTTGACACCTTATGCCATCGATAAGTTTGCTGCAGAACAATATGTATTAGATTATTGTCATCTGTATAATGTGCCAGGAACTGCGGTACGTTTCTTCAATGTATATGGACCAAATCAAAATCCAAATTCACCATATAGTGGTGTGATCTCGATTTTAGTTGACCGCTACAAAAAGCAACTGGCTGGTGAAAAAGCGTCATTTACTTTATTCGGAGATGGCAGTCAATCAAGAGATTTTGTCTACGTAGAAGATGTCGTGCAAGCTTTGTTACTTGTTTCAAAAGAAGAAAAAGCATTAGGACAACAATTCAATGTTGGAACTGGGAAGAGTACAACGCTACTAGAATTGATCCAGACGATCGATCAAATTCTTGAAGTAGAATTATTGTTAGACTATCAAGAGGAACGAGCAGGAGATATCCACGATTCTTTAGCCGATATCACGAAATTATCAGGACTGGGTTATCATCCTGAACACGGTATACTGGATGGCATGAGAAAATATTTAGCTACAGAGATCAACTCAATTGAAGCATAAAACGTAACAGTTTAACGAATGAAATGAATAGAACCTTGTATCAAGAAACGCTGATTGATATAAGGTTCTATTCGTTCTTATTTCACTATGATTGATGATACTTAAATAGGCTATTCATTATTTCCCATCAATTTACAAATTTGATCTCTTAGATCGGTGGCGGTTGTTTTATATTTTTTATCTGCTTGGATATTACTTTCCATCACGACCGCGTCAGACGTATCTTTTTTCATTGCTAATACAGCATGGAAACGATTGATGTTTCCTTGCGCAAATATCGTATCCTTTGCACTATAGACTCCGCCATTATAGGGACGCCCACTCGAGTTCTCTCCCCAAAGAGAAAAGAGCAAGTCTTTCGGGATCAATTTCCCTTTTAATACTTTTGTAAAAAATTCATTTAAATCATAGACAGACATACTGATATTCCCAGTGCCTAATTCATTGCGAATATCTGTCTCTGATTCAGTCAAAGCTTGATGATAATCATCGTCTGGACTCATTTGATAAGAGACCGCATGTTCTGAAGTGTTTTTGACTTGATCATAAAAAGAGGTTTGTTTTAGCTGTAAAGGAGTAATCAGTTCATCATAGATCAGCTTTTCATATGGTTGATGAGTCAGTTTTATCAAAATACCTGTTAATAAAGTGAAATTCAAAGGTTCATATTTATACGTTTGGTCATTGGTATATTCGAGATGATTCAAAGCGAATTGAATCACCTCTTGGTCATTCATCGGTACGGTCGGCGAAGCGGTTCTTTTTAATCCTGACCGCATGTATAGTAAATCTTTGATCGTGATTTTTTTACTACCATTGATTTGAGGATAAAATTCAGCTAACTTCGTATCTAAAGAAAGCTTTCCACTATTCACTTGTTTTAAAATCAGCAGAGCAGTCATCGCTTTTTGGATCGAACCGATTTGATAGTACAAAGAGGGAGTATTAGGTTGCTGTGCTTCTTCGTTAGCGTATCCATAGCCCTTTTCCAGAATCACTCGATCGTTTTTACGAATGTAGACAGATCCAACGTATTTATTTTTTTGTAATAATTGATCGATCTGATCAGCAAGCGCTTGTTCGTTATCAGTCAAATCAAGTGAATCATTCGTCACTTGAATCGTAGCTGATACTTTCGCTTGGATTTTTTCATAGACAGTCCACGAAATGATTCCAATAGTGATGACTAAAACAAATAGGCATATTTTTTGGGGAAAGGAAAATAAAGTAGTTCTTTTTCTTTCCACGTGTTTTCTTTTTTTCAAATGTATCAATCCTCTCTTTTGTAAGAGCTTATTGATGAAAATAAGCAGATTACTGTTATTTTGTGAATAAAAATCGTTTTATTTTTTTATTTTAAGTCGAATCGAGTTGATTTACTACTTACAATTTTGACATAAGAATTGTTAAAAATAATTCACCTCTGCCTAAATTTCATGTATAATGAATAAAGTTATGAAGTTGATAGTAAGGAGGAGTTGTTTTGTCAGAAAACAAACAACATCCAGATGAGAAGAAACGAAGACAAAAGGATGCAACTGATTCGACAGATGTAGTCAGTAAACGAAAAGACCTGCGTAAAAAAGAAGATAAAATCGTAGGAAAGATAATTTTAGTGATTGCGCTTACGTTGCTAATTATTGGATGTGTATTTGGTTTTACGGTATATCGCTATATCGATAGTGGATTAAAACCTTTAGATTCAAACAATGATCAATTGGTTTCGATCGAAATACCTAGCGGCTCTTCAAATAAGCAAATTGGAGAGATTTTAGAACAAGACCAGATCATCAAAAGCGGTATCGTATTTAATTATTATACAAAATTTAAGAATATGACTGGCTTCCAGGCTGGCTTTTATCAACTGGCGCCGAACATGACATTAGATGAAATAGGGAAACAGCTCCAAGAAGGTGGCACATCCGAACCAACGGAAGTAGCAGATGGGAAGATCACGATACCTGAAGGGATCGATGCAGAACAGATTGCAGAACGTGTTGCTAAGGTCACTGGTAAAGATAAACAAGAGTTTTTGGATCTGTTAAAAAACGAATCATTTTTCAATGAGTTGACTCAAAAATTCCCAGAACTATTAGAAAGTGCAGCGAAAGCAGAAAATGCTAAATATCGCTTAGAAGGATATTTATTCCCTGCGACCTATGATTACTATAAAGATATGTCACTCAAAGACTTGATCATCCAAATGGTCAATAAAACAAATACAGTGTTGCAGCCTTATTTCTCAACCATCAAACAGCAAAACCATACTGTTCAAGAAGTGTTGACACTTGCTTCATTGGTCGAAAAAGAAGGGGTATCTGAATCAGATCGTAAAAATATCGCAAGAGTATTCTATAACCGGATCGATATCGGGATGCCATTACAATCAGATATTTCTATTCTATATGCGTTGGGCGAACACAAAGAATTTGTGACGTATGAAGATACAGCTGTTGATTCGCCTTATAATCTTTATACGAATACGGGCTATGGACCAGGGCCATTCAACAGTCCGAGTGAAGCAGCTATCCAAGCAGTGATCGAACCAGCAGAAAACGACTATTATTATTTTGTTGCAGATATCACTACAGGTGAGGTTTATTTTGCAAAGACCTATGAAGAGCATATGGAGTTAGTACACAAATACGTAAATAGCTAAAAAAGAACGCTAAATAGATCTTTATTTATTTTTTAGAAAAACATTTACATTTTAGAAAAAGCATGGTAATCTTTTTTGGACTGTAGTCCGTAAAAGATTACCTTTTGCGGTATTCCATAGAATAAAGGAGAAGAGTTATACATGGCAGAAAAAGTATATCCTATGACGCTTGAAGGAAAAGCGAAATTAGAACAAGAATTAGAAGAATTAAAAACAGTTAAACGGGGAGAGATCATTGAACGAATCAAAATCGCCCGTGGCTTTGGTGATTTATCTGAGAACTCAGAATATGAGGCAGCAAAAGATGAGCAAGCCTTTGTAGAAGGACGCATCACAACAATCGAGAATATGATCCGTTTTGCACAGATCATTGATAACGATGGCGTCGATTCAGACGAAGTGTCTATTGGTAAAACAGTGACCTTCATCGAATTGCCAGATGGCGAAGAAGAAGAATACACGATCGTAGGAAGTGCCGAAGCAGATCCATTCTCAGGAAAGATCTCAAACGACTCACCAATTGCACAAGCTTTGATCGGTAAATATAAAAATGATGAAGTAACGATTTCAACACCTGGTGGCGATATGCAAGTAAAAATCGTCAAGGTCGCGCAAGCATAAGTAAATTTTCAGGCACAGATCCATGCGTCTGTCTAAACAAAAAGGTCTGGGATCATGACTCAAAGTCCCAGGCCTTTTTTGTTATAAGAAGGATATTACATCTAAAGTCCTATAGCATATCGAAACAAAAATAGGTATGATAAAAAAGAGAATGAAATAGAAAGGAAAATAGCGATGAATAGCTCTTGGCGCTTTTTTATAGTAGTAGAAGCATTACTTTTGATCTTTGCAGTTTGGCAGATCGTAAATAATGTTGAGTTATTACTATTAGTTTTATTTGGTATTTTTAATATCTATCTTGCATTGCGAAAATCACCGAGATCTGGTTTTCAAAATTTTCAATTTGTACTAGGTGGATTAGTTATTTTCTTCAGTTTGATCAACAGTCCAGCGCTATGGGTAATGGCAGTCTTTGCTGTCTTGTTCATTGGTCTTAAAGGTGTGGAGATTTCAGGCATCGATCTAACGAAAAATGCTTTTTGGCGAAAAAAGCAAATCGTGATGGTCCAAACAGAGCAATTAAAATCTCACAATAATGAACGAAAAAAACAACAATTATTTGGTAACCAACGGATCGGCAATGATGTGTATGAATGGGATGATATCAATATCTCTCTTATTTCAGGTGATACGATCATCGATTTAGGAAATACCTTATTACCTAAAGATGATAACATCGTTATTGTTAGAAAAGGCATTGGCAGAACGCGTATTTTGGTTCCTCTAGGGATTGCGATCAGTTTAGAACACGCAACGTTAGTAGGAAACGTCCAATTTGAAGAAGAACAATTCTCATTGAAGAATGAGTCGATCAAAATCTATAGCAACGATTACGATGAAAATCCACGTCGTTTGAAGATCATTACGAACACACTACTTGGGGATATTGAGGTGATTCGAGCATGATAGAGAAACTCTCTCGACCGATGTTAGCTATTTATGCTTCGATTGCCTCATTTATCGTCATTTTATTTTCGTTTTTTACTTATTTTTACGCAAGCAATCAAACTCATTTTTGGCGTACTTTGTTAAGTGCTAGAATTTTATACGTCCCATTGATATTTCACTTATTAGCGATTTCTTCAGGTGTCGGTTTGATTGTTTTTTTGATCGTTTCTATTTTACAAAAAGCACGGTATGGTAAAATCGAAGAACAATTGCGAGCACTCTCTTCTGGTAATTATGAGGCAAAAGTGTTAAACGATTCATTGCCGAGCGCATCGGACGATATATATGTCAAAGAAATTGAAAAAGAAATCACTAAGATCAAAGAAAAAATGATCGAGGTTTCAAGTGAGCTCCAAATATTGACGAGTCGTCCTCAGTATGTGGATGGACAAACGAAAGAAGAAATCTTAGAATTAGAAAGACATCGTTTAGCTCGTGAATTACATGATTCGGTTTCCCAGCAATTATTTGCAGCCATGATGATGATGTCTGCGTTGACAGAACAGGCTGAAAAAAGTGATACGCCAGAAATGTTTCGTAAACAATTAAGGATGGTAGCGGATATCATCAATGCTTCACAGTCAGAGATGCGTGCGTTGCTTCTTCACTTGCGTCCAGTCAATCTTGAAGAAAAGAGTTTGAAGCAAGGAATCGAACAACTATTGAAAGAATTACAAAACAAGATCCAGATTGCATTGAAATGGGATGTTGAAGATATTTCGTTATCTGTTTCCATCGAAGATCATCTTTTCCGGATCGTGCAAGAACTACTTTCCAATACATTACGACATGCGAAAGCAAATGAGCTAGAAGTCTATCTGCATAAGATCGATAACAATCTTTTATTGCGAGTGATCGATGACGGTACGGGCTTTAACATGAATGAAACAAAAACCGGTAGCTATGGTCTAAATAATATTCGAGAACGTGTAGCGGGTATTGGTGGAACAGTAAAAATCATTAGTTTTAAAGGACAAGGGACAAGCGTAGAAATCAAAGTTCCTTTGATGAAGGAGGCGGAAAAATGATAAAGGTATTGCTAGTCGATGATCATGAGATGGTACGCTTAGGCGTTTCTTCCTATTTGTCGATCCAAGGAGATATCGAAGTGATCGGGGAAGCTGAAGATGGACGACAAGGCTATGAAAAAGCGATGGCACTTCGCCCAGATGTGATCTTGATGGATTTAGTGATGGAAGAAATGGATGGGATCGAATCGACCAAAGCGATTTTAAAAGATTGGCCAGAAGCAAAAATCATCATCGTTACAAGTTTTATCGATGATGAAAAAGTATATCCAGCCATTGAAGCTGGTGCCACAGGTTATTTACTCAAAACATCCACAGCGCATGAGATCGCTGATGCGATTCGCGCGACCCAAAGAGGGGAACGTGTACTTGAACCTGAAGTAACTACTAAAATGATGGAAAAAATGAGTCGACGCAATGAGCCGATCTTGCATGATGATTTAACCAATCGTGAAAATGAGATTCTTATGTTGATCTCTGAAGGAAAAAGCAATCAGGAAATTGCCGATGAATTGTTTATTACTTTAAAAACGGTCAAGACACATGTATCTAATATCTTGGCCAAGTTAGAAGTAGAAGATCGCACGCAAGCGGCAATTTATGCGTTCAAACACGGATTAGTAAAGTAAAAGTATAGATGAAATCAGCGGAACTTTACTTTCTGGGAAATTGATTAGCTATATTTGAGATTATTTTATCAAATGCTAATCCTCTTATTGACAAAAACCAATTTTACCTGTAGGGTTTAATTATAAAAACTTGTTAGGTGAGGCTCCTAAAAGAACACAGGCTACTGCCCTTAAACGTCGAGAGACGCCACAGGGTATAACAGGCAACGTCGGCTTAAGGCGTGCTTAACGTAGCTATCTGGATGATATTCCAGAATTACGTCTTTTAGTGCTAAAGCTCAGACGAGAAGTTCGTTCAGGTAAACACTAGAACCACAATGATGGGATCTTATGAGACGGCTTCTTTTGGAGGCCGTCTTTTTATGTATTCTATGTTTTCCCAGACGAATCCATCTATCCAACAAGTTTATATCGAAAAAACGATGTAACAAAGGAGAATGCGATATGAGAACATTGAATGATACAGCCAACCAGGAAACACAACTGACGATTCTTAATTATCTTGAGCAGAAAAAACTGGAAGAGTTGAAAGAGTATTTAGCAACGATCGAGAAAGTAGAATTGATCCAATTATTTGTGACATTACCTTCAAATAAACAAGTAATTGTCTTTCGGTTATTGTCAAAAGAAAAAGCGCTAGAAATCTTCGAAACATTTGAGCCAGCTGTCCAACAACATTTACTTCGTTCTTTTACAGATGAGGGCGTCATCGATTTTGTCAATGAGATGGCTCCGGATGATCGGGTAAGATTGTTTTACGAATTACCAGCAAGTGTAACTAAAAAATTATTGGCAGAGCTTTCTGAGGAAGAGCGCACAACAACGAATCTATTGATGGGCTATGAACAGGAGACAGCCGGACGGATCATGACGACTGAGTTCATCTCGATCAAAAAAGAAATGACCGTAGAAGAAGCACTGCATAAAATCAGAAGATTAGCGAAAGAAATGGAAACAATCTATATTTTGTATGTGACAGATATGGCGAAAAAAATTGAAGGTGTTCTTTCACTAAAAGATCTAGTCATTGCAGAAGGGGATCAGCTTATTGAAGAAATCATGATCAAGCATGTTGCTTATGTAACTACAGATACAGACCAAGAAGAAACTGCCCATTTACTGCAAGAGTTGGATCTGATTGCTATTCCGGTCGTCGATAAAGAGAAACGGCTAGTCGGTATCGTGACAGTAGATGACGCCATCGATGTCTTAGAACAAGAAACAACGGAGGATATCTTCAATGCAGCGGGTTTAGCAGATGTCGCCTCTGTAGAAGCCGACCGTAGTACCGTGCTGATCAATGGTAGCTTATGGCAAATCTGGAAAGTTCGTTTGCCTTTCTTAGCCATCACATTGGTTGCAGGGATGCTAGCAGGTCTAGTCATCGATGAGTTTGAACAAACGTTAGAGTCAGTTGCAGCTGTTGCTATTTTTATTCCTTTGATCATGGATATGGGAGGAAATGTTGGGACTCAGTCCTCAACGGTTTTTGTTCGTGGATTATCTTTAGGTCACATCGATCTCAATACATTTGTTAAGCACTTTTTAAAAGAAACAGGCATTGGTTTAAGTTTAGGGGTCGTCGTAGGAATCGTCTCTGGAATCGTTGCTTCTGTATGGCAAGGGATTCCATTATTAGGTGTAGCTGTGGGCATCTCACTGGTCTTTGCAATGACCTTAGCTGCTGCACTTGGCTTCTTGATCCCATTCATTTTGCTGAAATTGAATATTGATCAAGCAGCTGGTTCTGCACCGATCATCACATCGATCAAAGACATTGCTGGATTGTTCATTTATTTTGTTTCAGTCAATGTATTCTTAGGATACTTGTTGTAAAAAATCAACTGGTGATTGTCCGTACTTTTTAGAGCATAAAGAAATTAGACCCTTTGATTCATAAATAGTCATCTTCTCAACTAGGAATAAATTGAAATCATTCTTTTCTGATCGAGGCAAAGCTGGACTACTTTTGTTTTTAGAGTGGCTTTGCTATACTTGAAGCGTAATGGAAAAAGGAGGGAAAAAGTGAAACAGAATTTTGCAATCGTAGGGCTTGGTCGTTTTGGCGGCAGTATCTGTCGTACACTTGTCGAAGCTGGTCAAGAAGTATTAGCCATCGACAGCAGTGAAGACCGAGTGAATGAATATATGAATATCGCAACACACGCAGTTGTTGCGAATGCACAGGATGAAATGACCTTACGTTCTTTAGGGATCAGAAATTTTGATCATGTGATCATTGCAATTGGTGAAGATATCCAAGCAAGTATTTTAGTGACTTTGATGGTCAAAGAAATGGGTGTGCCGAATATCTTAGCCAAAGCACAAAATGAGTACCATGCCCGAGTGCTTGAAAAAATCGGGGCTGATCGAGTCGTTCATCCAGAAAGAGATATGGGAATACGGATCGCCCACAATCTCGTTTCCAAAAATATCTTGGATTATCTAGAGTTATCAGATCGCTTTTCTCTTGCGGAGATTCGCGTATCAAATCCGAAGTTTTTCAACAAAACGTTAGCCGAATTAAATTTCAGACAGCGTTTTGATTTGACTGTAGTTGCGATCCGTCGCTTCGACCGTTCCGTTGTTGTTTCACCAGCCGCAGATGAATATGTGCGAGAAAATGACAACTTACTAGTTATCGGAGAAACAGAAGATGTAGATATACTCGATGATAAAATGAATCAATAAAAAGGGGATCATCACATGCAATTAACAGTAACGGACAAAGCAAAAAAATGGTTTCAAAGTGAAGTAGATCTACCTGAAAATTACGGCATCCGTTTTTTTGGGAAAGTATACGGAAAAACAGATGTGCATGAGGGATTTTCAATCGGTATGTCTGTTGAGTCACCGGAACGTCCAATCAAAAAAGAAACGATCGATGGTCTATTATTCTTTATTGATGAAGCCGATGATTGGTTTTTCAAAGGATATGATCTGATTGTTGATTATGATCCGCAATTAGATGAACCAACGTATCATTTCCAAGAAACAACAGATATCTAAGGTGTGAAGAAACGTTCAGTCTTAAAAAAGATAAGTCTAACTAATCAAAAGGCATTTTTCAAATGCTTTCGGAGTAGTTAGGCTTTTTTTACAATCAACATAGGATCAAGTCTGTATCGTCCAATTTGATTATAGGAAAAAGTCGTTCAAGTAACGAAGTGCATCCTGCTTCAATCTTTTGCCGGTTTAAGCTAGACTGATAACTAGAGAGGATGGGGTGTGATGACAAAAAAAATTATTTATTCAGTACGTCCGTTTCGGGAAGAATTTATCGAAAAAATGAAAGAAATAGCACCTGACTATTCATTTCAAACAGAAGTAGCATCCGACGAACTTTCTGAGATAGAGGTTAGTATCGGTTGGAATCGAGAGTACCAAGAAGAAGTATTCGCTTCGGATCACTTAAAATGGGTCCAATCGATTTCTGCTGGGGTAGATAATCTTCCGTTGAATGAATTCGCGGATAAAGAGATCTTACTTTCTAATGCTAGCGGTATCCATGTAGAATCGATCAGTGAGCATGTGATGGGCATTATTTTAGGTTATTCTCGTGGTTTGTTCCAGGCCCAAAGAGCGCAGCTCAGAAAAGAATGGCTAGGTTCAGCGATCCATTACCAAGCATTGGAAGACCAGAAACTACTGATTATCGGCACTGGTCATATTGGGAAAAAATTAGCACAACATGCAAGTGTCTTTGGTTTGGAATGTATCGGAATCAATACTTCTGGACACCCAGTGGAGGGCTTCAAAGAGACATACCCACTTGATCGCTTAAAAGAAATCTTGCCGAAAGCAACGATCGTGGTGAATATTTTGCCTTTGACAGATCAAACAAAAGGTTTATTTGATGCAAAAGTATTTGAAGCGTTTGACGAAGAGGCGGTGTTCATCAATGTAGGTCGTGGTCCTTCTGTAAAAACGGCTGATTTGATCACAGCGTTAGAGCATGGAGAATTAGCTTTTGCAGCTTTAGATGTATTTGAGGAAGAACCACTTGCTGAAGACAGCCCACTATGGGAAAGAGAAGATGTCTTGATCACCTCTCACATTGCAGGTCAGACACCGCATTTCCAAACAAAGTTCATGGATATTTTTCTGAAAAACCTACAATCTTATATTGAGAACAAAGAGTTGGAAGTAAATGAAATCGACTTGAATGAAGGGTACTAAAAAAATCGCTGGAAGAGCTTCTCTTCCAGCGATTTTTTTATTGTTTTGGTAATTGCATTTTTGGCCAACCTTTGACTGCTTGAGCAAAAATGAATATGCCGGCAAATGCAATAAAGGCTGTTGTATCAAAAGCCGGTAAAAAGATCATTAGTACTGTTGCGATAACCGTTGGTAATGAAATCGCGTAGATCATCGTTTTTAGACAATCAAGAAAGGTTACTTTAGCTAAACGCAATCTTGCATAAACATACGCTGCAAAGTTTGCCATAAGTAGAGTGATGATCAAATTTAAAAAGCTAGGATAGATGGAGATCAAAAACACTAGTGCTTTGATCCAAAAAGGGATCGTTGCTTCACTTAATGTACTACGTAAACTGTCTCCGGTCAGATTTTTTAATGCGCTATTCGTATATTCGAGTTCAAATTGATTATTGTTCAGTAATGCTGAGGTCGTGCCAGAATTTGGTAAAGCTAACACTAATTTATCTTTTAAAAGGCCGACACTTAAGAAATTCCCTATCAAATCAGAAGAGATATCTTCGGGAGTGCGTTTTCCTTCTGGGTCAAAGGTAAAGATGATCGAATCTGTTTGATAAATGAACCCTTCATTTGTTGTCGAATCGATTTGTCCATCATGGATCGTAAAATCTGGTATTTCAGACGCAATTTTTTGCCCATCTGATTTGATCGTGTCTAATACTTGAAAAATTTGGTATGAAATAGGTAGTGCCATCAGTATACTTAGGCATAAGAGGTAAACTAATGATTTACCAAATGATACATTTTTAGCATTTTTAAGCTCTGTGAATCGAGCAAAAGAGCTAACGATTAATTGTTTTGTTGTCATAATTACTCCTTCTCTAGAATTGTCATCACTAGCAATTCTAGCGGAGTATGCTATGAATTACAAGAGTTCTAAAACAATCTCTCACGATAGATAAGGTTAAATTTCTATCATTCATTGTTTCCCAAAGATGAAAATTATCAGCAGATAGAGTATGATAGGAAAGAATGATATGTAAGGTAGGTAGGAAAATGAAGGTTTATGTTCAGTTTAAAAGCTATTTAGAAAGTAAAGGATATTGGGAAGTTTTTATCTATCTATTTTTTGGTGGATTAGCGACAGTTGTCAACTTTGTCAGTTACGCAATCGCGCAGCAACTCTTCCATTTATCTATGCCAGTATCAAATACGATCTCATGGATCTGTTCAGTATTATTTGCTTTTGTCACAAACAAGATTTGGGTATTCCAATCGAAATCGCCGAGTTATACGCATTTTTTTATTGAGTTTGCAAAGTTTGTTTTTTATCGCATCGTTTCATATGGCCTTGATATGGGTGCGATGTTCTTGATGATCAAAGGATTGGATATGAATGACTATGTGGCTAAGATCATTACGCAAGTATTAGTCGTATTGGCAAATTATATCTTTAGCAAATTATTTATTTTTAACAAGACAGAAATTATCGAAGAGCCAATAGAAACTAACAAAAAGTTAGAAGACTAGGCATAACAATTGAAGAATTCCCCTCACTTTGTTACTCTTTTAATGTAAAGATATCTAACAAATTTGAGGAGGAATTTTTTTATGACTTACACATTACCAGATCTACCTTATGCATTTGATGCATTGGAACCATATATCGATGAAGAAACGATGCATTTGCATCATGACAAACATCACAATACTTATGTGACAAACTTAAATGCAGCGATTGAAAAATATCCTGAACTAGGTGAAAAAACTGTGGAAGAACTGGTTTCTGACATGGATGCGATCCCTTCAGATATCAAAACTGCGGTACGTAATAATGGTGGTGGACATGCAAACCATTCATTCTTTTGGAAAATCATGGCACCAAATGCTGGCGGCGAGCCAACAGGAGCAATCAAAGATGCAATCGACGAAGCATTCGGAGATTTTGCTACATTTAAAGAAGAATTCAAGAAAGCAGCAGCAGGACGTTTCGGTTCTGGTTGGGCTTGGTTAGTACTTGAAGATGGCAAACTTGCAATCACTTCTACTGCGAATCAAGATTCTCCTTTAATGGAAGGTAAAAAACCTGTCTTAGGTTTAGATGTATGGGAACATGCTTACTACTTGAAATACAAAAATGTACGCCCAGACTACATTGAAGCTTTCTGGAATGTTGTAAATTGGGATGAAGTAAACAAACATTTTGCAGGATA
Source organism: Enterococcus sp. DIV2371 (assembly GCF_050498525.1). Classification (NCBI taxonomy): domain Bacteria; kingdom Bacillati; phylum Bacillota; class Bacilli; order Lactobacillales; family Enterococcaceae; genus Enterococcus; species Enterococcus sp. DIV2371. The sequence continues at coordinate 1,016,055 of NZ_JBIPAJ010000001.1, forward strand.
AAACAGCCTCTTTCCTTTATGATCGAATTTAGAAAATTAACGGGGCAATGCTTGCGAGCGTTTTCTAAATTCGGTATAATGTTTTTGCAAGGTTACTTGCAAGAACTTTTTTGGAGGCTATATATCTATGGAACACGGAACAGTAAAATGGTTCAACAATGAAAAAGGATTTGGGTTTATTACAGTAGACGGCGGAGACGATGTATTCGTACATTTCTCAGCAATCCAAGGCGATGGCTTCAAGAGCTTAGAAGAAGGCCAAGAAGTAGAATTCTCTATCGTTGAAGGTGCGCGCGGTCCTCAAGCTGCTGAAGTATCTAAATTATAAGAATTTGTTGAAGAAAAGGCTATATGTACTATAGTCATTTCAGAAGATAGAACGATGTTCTATCTTCTTTTTTTGTACTCTTTTTCCCGGGATGAGAAAAAGTAGTTCGATTGCTACAGGAAACATGAAATAGGTCATTTTTGGTAAAACATGCTTTTGATTTGTTCAATCAGTTTATGATCGACTTGGATCGTCGATGTATTAGTCAAAGTAATTGAAGGTATATCTTCTTCGAGTATCGTCAATTGAACTGTTTCATCATTTGTCCGGATAATCAAATCAGGTTGTAGCAAAAGATCATTTACGAATAAAACTTTCAAATAAAGTTTCAATTGTTCTTGTAAGGCATTTATATACATAAGCTCAATACTTAGAGGTAAGTCTGTTTCCAAAAGTATTTTTATTTCTTTATCAAAAAACGTAGGTGGAATCACAATAAATAATGCTTCGAACAGATTCCAAAGCTGTACCCATTGAAGGGAGGGTTTCTCACTCTTTAACTCTGACAACATCTGAGAAACTTTATCGTAAAATAGCGGATAGTTTTGCTGAACAGAAGTTGTTACTTCTTTTTTCTTACTAGACTTAGGGTGAAAGAAATAATCATTGATCCCATTGGCAATCAAAGTGGCATTTAGCAAGCTTCTTTTTTGATTGATTTTATGAGGACTTAACCCTATAGCTGATAGAATTTTATAAAAATGATCTTGATATTCTTTGATAGGGGTTTCATGTTTCGAATGTATTTTTATAGCAAGTAAAAGGATTTCATTCCTAAGATAAAATGAAGGACGCGTTTGTGCCCATAAAAATAGGAATTTTAATTCCTCTTCTGGAAGATCTAGAACGGAATATAAGTATTTGAGATCTTTTATTTCATCATTGAATTTTTTCCATAACTCCTCTGAAAAAGCAGGAAGCCGGTCCTTATCGATCGTATTTCCTTGAGAATAGCGGCATAAATTAATTGCTAAAATAAAACACCATTCGATCAGTTTGATTTTGTTCAATTTTTGTTTTACAAGCTTAAAACAATTCTCCATAACATAAAACACATCGTCAAAGTTAATCGTTGAAAAAGGCCAGTCGATTCCTTGGTATACTTCCCACAAAAGCGTGTAGATCATATACCGAGTGGCGTCCTCGGTTCCTGAAATAAAGATTTCCCCTCTTTTTGTTTTGAGTTGGAGATTATATTTTTTGATTAGTAAATTGATCTCGCCGATTTGTTTTCTTAGAAACGATTCACTTAGTTGATATCTTGCAGAATACTCACTTAAATTGATCGAAGAGTTGAGACAAACGGCTTTAATGATTTGAAAAATCGATGAGCTTTCAATGATCGCTACTTTCAGACGGCGATAATCTTTTTCATTACCAATGAACTGATAGTTGTTCTTTTGTTTCTGAATACATTTATTTTCTGAGAGTTCGCTAATGCGAATACAGTAATTGTTGACGGAACGTTTGTCAGATTTTGCAAAAAGTGCGAGTTCTTCTATAGAGCAGCTAGTTTCCGACTGGTACATTCTACATAAAATTTTTAGTTGGGTTTTAATATTTTTTTCCAATAATCTATAAATTTTCAAATTATTTCCCACCTCATATGTTAATAGAATAGGTAATCAATCAATCAAAAAATATTGCTATTTGATTGGTTGAAATACAAAAATAAATAATAATTTATTATTTTATATATCGTTTATGGTTAATGGAAAGGGTTTTTATTTATTATTTTAGTTATTTTAAATTTACTTTTTTAGATAATTTCGCCAATTAAATAAACAAAATTATTTAATATTTATTTATAGAATAGTATAAAATAATCAATCGAAAAAATGAAATTTTATGCAAAATATAACTTGATTTATTTTTGTTGAGAAAATTTTTTTTGATTTTCTAGTTATTTAAATTTCTATAAGAGCTTAATAATAGATTTCTTATTTATCGGTTGCTAAAATTCAAAATAACTTAAGTTGTAAGTACAGAAATGATTGAAGAAGGCGTCTTTTGATAAAAATTATTTGAGGGAGTGTTTCATTAGAAAGCATATTTTTGTGTTGATTTAATCTGTGGGGGAGAAAATGGATACGCGAATCTGCTCTAGGAGGAATAAGGATGAAGAGGGACTATAGAAAGACGATGGATCAAAAAGCACGAGCAAAGTCTCGTTCTAAAAAATCCATTTTGGTTGGTACATCGATTGCTGCCGGAATGATGTTAGGTCTTACTCCTATTTCGGTCACAACTCCGTTATTTACGATCGGTAGTCACCAAGTGCATGCCGATATTATCAGTGGACAATTATTTAATAATTTAACTACAACGAACTCAAGTGGATCGACAACAACAGCCCCATATACTCTTGAAGGGGTAACAAGAAATGTGAATTTTACGATATCTGGTAATAATGGGATCAATGTTAGTCTCTTAAATGGGAATCGACGGGCAGTATTAGCAATTCCTGAAGAAATGCAAGGGTTGGTTGCGCCAAACGGGAATGCAACCGTCCGGACAGATATTTTATTGCCTACAGATGAATTAGCTCCATTGCTCAATGCAGTGAATGGCGCAGTTACACCATTGATCCAGACAATTGGAACGTTGGTAAATGCAAATCCGTTAGCTAGTGTGAATTTGGCTCAAGTTTATCAACAATTAAACTTATTGCAAAATCTAAGTACACTGACATCTGCTGAAGTACAAATACCATTGCAGATGCAAGGTGATGAGTATATTTATGGTGAACTTGATGGCGCATTAGAAACGATAATCAGAGAGAATTTAAGTAAGATTTTAACTGATTTGAACAGCGCCGTCCAAGCATTGCAAGCCACTCCTAATAATGGTGGTATTTTGGCAAGAGTAGCTGCTACGACGATCAATACAGCACTAGCTGCTACAGTAAAACCAGTATTTAATGTTGCTTATGCTGCACTTCTTCCATTAGTGAATGTTGGCTCTTCCTTGATTGGATCAGTCGCAGATGCAAGTATCTTAGGCGGAACAACGGTGATTATCCCAACAACGATCCAAGACCCTTCATACGCGGACCTTACCGCTGCGGGTGTAGATCTTTCTGTGCCATATGAAGCAGGATTTGTAGGAACAGTCGTAAAATCTGATTTATTGAATATTAATGTTGCTTCAAATACTGACGGCTATACTCCTGTTTTTTATCAGGCAGCAGAGGTAACTGCACCGTACAACGTTGAGGTCACAGGTAATTCGACGGATGGGTATGAAGTGACAGGGATGGCTGATCCGAATGCAACAGTTAGGATCTATGACGATGCTGGAAATTTGATTGCTGAAGGTCAAGCAGATGCAACTGGAAACTTTACGATACCAATTTCTCAAGAAGATGTAGCTCCATTAGATGATATTCAGTTAATTGCTTATGACCAAGCTGATAATCCAAGTTTACCGACAGCTGCAATTATCCCTGACGATGAAGAAGCCGACGCGGATGCCGACGCCGACGCGGATGCCGATGCTGATGCTGACGCCGACGCGGATGCTGATGCTGACGCCGACGCCGATGCCGATGCTGACGCTGACGCCGATGCAGATGCCGACGCCGACGCCGACGCCGATGCCGACGCTGATGCTGATGCCGATGCTGATGCCGACGCTGATGCTGATGCCGATGCCGATGCTGACGCTGATGCTGATGCCGACGCGGATGCTGATGCGGATGCTGATGCTGATGCTGATGCCGATGCCGACGCTGATGCTGATGCCGACGCGGATGCTGACGCCGACGCAGATGCGGATGCGGATGCGGATGCGGATGCCGATGCTGACGCTGATGCTGATGCCGACGCGGATGCCGACGCGGATGCCGACGCTGATTCTGACGCCGACGCCGATGCGGATGCGGATGCCGATGCTGACGCTGATGCTGATGCCGACGCTGATGCTGATGCCGACGCTGATGCAGATGCCGACGCTGATGCCGACGCGGACGCGGATGCTGACGCGGATGCCGATGCTGATGCGGATGCTGATGCGGATGCGGATGCTGATGCCGACGCCGATGCGGACGCTGATGCCGACGCGGACGCGGATGCGGATGCCGATGCCGACGCGGATGCTGATGCAGATGCCGACGCTGATGCTGATGCTGACGCCGATGCGGATGCCGACGCCGATGCTGATGCTGATGCTGATGCGGACGCTGACGCCGATGCCGACGCCGATGCTGATGCGGACGCGGATGCCGATGCGGATGCGGATGCGGATGCCGATGCGGATGCGGATGCGGATGCTGATGCCGACGCCGATGCGGACGCGGATGCGGATGCTGATGCAGATGCAGATGCCGATGCTGATGCTGACGCCGATGCTGACGCCGATGCCGATGCCGATGCCGACGCCGATGCTGATGCGGACGCCGATGCTGATGCGGACGCCGACGCTGATGCAGATGCCGACGCTGATGCCGACGCTGATGCCGATGCCGATGCTGATGCTGATGCTGATGCTGATGCTGACGCGGATGCTGATGCTGATGCCGACGCTGACGCTGATGCTGACGCTGATGCCGATGCCGACGCCGATGCTGATGCTGATGCTGATGCGGATGCCGACGCTGACGCTGATGCCGACGCTGATGCCGACGCTGATGCCGATGCCGACGCTGATGCTGATGCTGATGCTGACGCTGATGCCGATGCTGACGCCGATGCCGACGCTGATGCCGATGCCGACGCTGATGCGGATGCGGATGCTGACGCCGACGCTGATGCTGATGCTGATGCTGATGCCGATGCCGACGCTGATGCGGATGCCGATGCCGATGCAGATGCTGATGCCGATGCGGACGCCGACGCTGACGCTGACGCCGATGCGGATGCTGATGCGGATGCTGATGCCGATGCCGATGCTGATGCCGATGCCGATGCTGACGCGGATGCGGACGCCGACGCCGATGCCGACGCCGATGCCGATGCCGACGCTGATGCCGATGCTGATGCCGATGCTGATGCGGATGCCGATGCCGACGCCGACGCTGATGCCGATGCTGACGCCGACGCTGATGCCGATGCTGATGCTGACGCTGATGCGGATGCGGACGCTGACGCCGATGCGGATGCTGATGCCGACGCCGACGCTGACGCCGATGCGGATGCTGATGCCGATGCCGATGCGGATGCCGACGCGGATGCTGACGCGGATGCGGATGCTGATGCCGATGCCGATGCTGATACCGATGCCGACGCTGATGCCGATGCCGATGCGGATGCGGACGCCGATGCTGATGCGGATGCTGATGCCGATGCCGATGCTGATGCTGATGCGGACGCCGACGCGGATGCGGATGCTGACGCGGATGCGGATGCTGATGCCGATGCCGACGCTGATGCGGATGCCGATGCGGATGCGGACGCCGATGCTGATGCTGATGCGGATGCTGATGCCGATGCCGATGCGGATGCTGATGCGGACGCCGACGCGGATGCGGATGCTGACGCGGATGCGGATGCTGATGCTGACGCCGACGCGGATGCTGATGCGGATGCCGATGCTGACGCCGATGCCGACGCGGATGCTGATGCGGATGCCGACGCCGATGGCGATCCTGGTGTGGGCGGTATTGATGGACAAAGTGGTGGTGCAGGCGGTTTAGGTGGCACAGGCGGTACAGGTGGCGCAGGTGGTATAGGCGGTTCAGGTGGAAACGGCAATGGTCCTGGTTATGGAAGTTGGGGTGATCCAGGAAATGGTTCTGATAGTGATCCAAACGGAATCTTATCTGGAACTCGTGGATCAGGAACGTATCCTTCTGGAATGTCTACTAATGGAAATAGAACAAATGCCGGACAAATGACTCCAAAAATGTATCCTAAAACAGCCGAGCATTCGTCTATCGCAACATCTTGGTTAGGCGCAATCACAGCGATGCTTTCAGGGCTTGGTATCTGGAAATCTAGAAAAAACAAAGAAAAAGAATAACTACCATGAGTTAGAAATAAGCTATGGCAATCAGAGTATTGTCTGGTTGTCATAGCTATTTCTTATAGGGGTGATAAAGTGCTAGTACAAACACGTAGTAGACTCTCGATGTTAAAAGATATTTTGGATACGACTGAAATGGAAACAGAAAGAAAAATTGCCATCATTACTACTGGTGAGAATAAAGAACGTGGAAAAACGATGGAGTTTTATGGGAAAAGTGTCTCTCAGCTGTGGAATAATCTTCTAACTGCTTATCAAACGAATCGATGGGATAATAATGCCTATCTAAGGGTAGATCTTGTTACGGAAGAAGAAAAAATCACCTTTGAATTACTTCAACAACAATTGAAAAAAATTAAACGCAATAATTATATCGACTTTAATTTACGATTTGATGGGATAAGAAAACGTTCTTTTTTAAAAGAAGAATTAGTAGGAAACGCTGTTATCAAACCGGATAATAAACATATCGTTGGAAAGAACCATCCGAATCTCCACATTGATCCACAGAACTATCGAGGTTATGTCAAGCGAAAATATAATCGCGAGGAGTCGGATCTAAGTTACTTAGAGCGTTCAAATGTCTATCTATTTAAAACTAAAGCTTATTATATCGAAAATGATCAAATCATTCCTCTTGAAGATTATGGAAATGGAAATCGTGTGCGAACGATCACGGAAGAAACATTGAACGAGATGACTGATTTAGTTATAGCTAAAGGAAGCGAGTATTTGAAAAAACAATTGATGGATACTGGACAATTCATCTACGGCTATTATCCTTGCTATGATCAACCAATCAAAGGCTATAACTCAGTTAGACATTTTTCATCATTGTATGCATTGGTTGAAGCGGCAGAATATTTCTCAGATGAGGAAATGTTGCTAGAGGCAAAAGCAGGTCTTATTTGGGGAATCAAGCAACTCACAATCAATGAACAAGGTTATTTTTTCATCAAAGATTTCCTAGGAAAAGAAGTCGAATACAAATTAGGCGCTCAGGCAACTGCGATACTAGCAATCGCAAAGTATATCCAAGTTTCTAAAGATGATTCTTTCGAAACGTATTTGAAGCAACTTGTTCGTACGATTTCTCAAAAATTTATTACAAAAGATAATCAAACGATCCATGTTCTAGATAAAGCCCTAGCAATCAAAGAACGTTTCCGTATCATCTATTATGATGGAGAGGCGTTATTCTCGTTACTAAGGGCCTATGAGATTTTAAATGAACAAGCTATTTTCGAGACATGCGAAATCTTAATGGAACATTTTGTTACTGAAAACTATCAAAAATATCACGATCATTGGTTGAGTTACGCAACCAACGAGATGTTGAAGCACAAAGAAAAAATCACGTATTATCGTTTTGGAATCAAAAATGCCCTTGTGAATATCGACTTTATTGAGCAACGTGACACCGCCTATCCGACGATGTTGGAATTACTCGTTGCAGCTTCTAAAATGATGAAAAAACTGGAAAAAAGTGAACTTAAAAATGAACTGTTCAAGACACCAACAGACTTTTTAGAAGTCAAAGAAAGAATTGATACAGTCATGAAAAAGCGTGTGTCTCATGAAATAAAAACGGGGGTCATGTTTCCGGAATTTGCTGTTTTCTTTAAAAAACCTGCGACTATCGATTATGGTTTTTTTGCAAGACACGATCGCTTCCGTATGCGAATAGATGATGCAGAGCATTTTTTATCTGGCTTGATCAACTATCGTAGTCATTATAAAGATTAGGAGGGAATACAATGGTCGCATTTATTCGTTTTGCTGCACTGGCGTTGATCGGGATTTCTTATTTAGGTTATCGTTTAAAAAAGAAGAAACATCATCAAGCAGACTCATTCGAAACGGATTTAAGCCAATATGAGAAAAATGAAGAAGGACTTTACCCTTGGGAAGTTGATGCAGATGACTCACCTAAGCGGATCGATCAAAAAGCAATAAGATATGTGAACCAGGCAAGACCCAAGCGTGGAAAATGGTGAACGAAGTAGGTGGAAAGATGAATACGATCAAACAATTGCTTAGTGAAATCGAGGGTTCATATTTCGAAGAATATACTGAGCTAGATCAAGAGGTCAATCAACTTGAATATTTTTCAGGACATTTAAAACGTATGAAGGATTATTCTAAAACGATGTTTGTATGTATAACAAATGAGCGCCGACAATATATCAATCAGATGCGTCCAGTCAAATGGGCAGATGGAAATGATCAAATCAAAGGAAAAGAAAATCAGTTTGCTTTGATCGTCACGGAACATCCGATTGAAGACCCTTCTGTGACCACACCGCAGTTTATTGTAAAAGATAGTTGGCGTTTCTTATTGGAGTTTGCTAATAAGATGCGTCAAAACTTTAAAAAACCGGTGATTGCGATTACTGGTTCAGCTGGGAAAACATCCACACGAATGATGATCACCCATGCGTTCAAAGAGGAAAAAGTTCTAGAAAATCGGGGCAATCACAATGTGAGATTTGCGATTCCTCTTTATTTAGGTCAGCTAGTCGGTGATTTTGATTTACTGAATTTAGAAGTATCGCTCAATGCGCTCAATACCTACGATACTGGTTCAATGTCTGATTTGATACAACCTGATATAGCAATCGTTACCTCTATAGGAGAAGCCCATCTCAGTTCGTTAAAAACAACCAATAATGTGGCTTATTATAAGTCTAAAATTTTTGACGGATTAAAAGAGAACGGAACAGCGATCATCAATACTGATATGGGTGCAGAAGAATTAGCCATCCTAGTTCAAGCGGCTGAAAAGAAAACGACGGATATTTTGACTTATTCATTGTATGACACTAGTAGAGTGGTACATGTGTCATCGATTGAACAGAAGAAAGAATATTGTGAAGTAGGTGTCCATTTCTTTGATCAAAAAATCAAGATCCGCTTGAGCGTTCCTTCATCAGGTATGATTTCCAATGCATTGGCGACGTTGATTGCGATTTGGAAAATCAAGGGGGATGTTTCGGCTTATCTTTCTGCTTTTGAGACATTCAGACCACTACCTAAGGTTTTAGAAAAAAGCTTTTATTCGAATGAACCAACTTTTACTTTTATTGATGATACGCACAATGCCTCGTTACCTTCTATGAAAAATGCAATCGAATACTTTAAAGCAGTTCGCCCGTTTTATGAAGGAAAGTCGATCTTAGTTTTGGGACAGATCGCTGATCTGGGGAATACTTCTGCAAGTATTCATCAACAAGTGATGGAAGAACTAACAGATGTACCAGCAGATCATGTTTTTGGCTATGGGGAACATTTCAGAGAATTATTCAACGAACAAAGTAAACATAAGCAAAACTACCAGTGGTTTGAAACGTTACCTGAGTTGACACAAAGTATCCAACAACAATTGACAAATGATAGTTTAGTCTTGGCAAAGGGATCTGTCACAGGAAGTGATTTCCATGAAATCGATAAGTATATTCGTCGTTTTTCTTTCAAAGAAATGGCGTGAGCAAAGACGAAAGTAAGAATAAAGCAAGGAAGTTAGTCAAGCTAACTTTTCACTAATAGCCACTTTTAAGAATTCTTAAAAAGACGGAGAAGTCGAAAAAGGTTATTCCATTTTCGCTACTCTCCGTTTTTTTCATTGATGAAGCTTGGTTGAATGAATTCAATAAACTTCAGAAAAAAACTTTCGTCGTTTATTTATTTAGTAAAAAATCATAAAAATCCAATAAAACGTATAAAAAGAATAGTATTCTTTCTTTTCTGAAAGAGCGCCCTATGGTATGATAATTAAGAATTTTACAAAAAATACATATAAATCACGAAGATAAACACTACTTTTTAAACTTTTATTAGGATTTAGTGGGTGAATTGCTGAATGATTGGGTGTATGAGAGAATAGTTAAGAATATGTATGACAGAGGTGTATTATGAAGCGGTGGCAAAAAGTGATATTGACTTTATTAGGAATTATCGTACTACTCATCGGTGGAGTTTCAGCGTATGGGATCAAGTTTATGGGAGAGGCAAGCCAGACAGTCAATCGAATCTCAAAACAATCTGACCGTGTATCAGCAAAACGGACGGATCGAGTGAGTATCGATGACCAGGAACCTTTTTCAGTATTATTATTAGGATTAGACACAGGAGGGCTTGGTCGTACGGAGCAAGGTCGATCCGATACGATGATGGTCGTGACCGTCAATCCACAACAAAAAAAATCAACGATCATTAGTTTGGACCGAGATATCTATACGAACATTGTCGGTTACGGGACAGTCGATAAGTTGAATCACGCTTATGCATTTGGTGGCGTCGAGATGGCAATGGATTCGATCGAACAATTACTCGATATTCCTATTGACCATTACGTCACGATCAATCTGGATGGGATGAAAGATTTGATCGATGCAGTAGGCGGGATCGAAATCGACAATAAGATCGACTTTACGTTAGATGGTGTCCATGTACCAGAAGGCAAGCAAACAGTTGATGGTGAAACTGGCTTGGCTTATGCAAGAATGCGTCATGAGGATCCGGAAGGCGATATTGGCCGACAAGCACGTCAACGAGAAGTAGTGACAAAAATCGTCAACAAAGTAGTCAGCTTGGATGGTGTAAGTAACTACCGCAAACTTTTAGATGCAGCTGGAAACAATGTGACGACCGATTTAGATTGGGATGATATGCTTGACATTGCAACGAATTATACCGATGCTTTCAAGACGATCAAACAAGACCAACTAAAAGGAAAAGACGCGACGATCAATGATGTATACTATCAAATCTTAGGTCAAAATGATTTGCTATCGATCCAAAATCAACTGAAGAAACAATTAGAGATCGAGCCAAGTGATACGTTGCCTAATTTGAAAAACGATAATGCCTATATGATGTTTTATGATGACTCAGAAAATGGTGAAGGAGATACCACTGCCGACAGCGCAACTGGAGATGGATCTGCTTATTCACAAGACACCAATCAATACGGCACTGATACGTATGGTCAGCAATCAACATACTCAGAAGACACCTCTCAGTATTATGACCCAAATCAATATAACCAACAGTACTATGATCCATACAGTGGACAACAAAACGATCAAAACACAGAGACTTGGACAGGTAATGGTTATTAACAAAGCTTTGTGACCAACAGCGTGAATCAAATAAATCGATATCGGAACTTAGAGGAAATTTCCTTTAAATTCCGATATTTTTTTATTTTTTACGTTATTAAATCGTTATTTATAATCCTTTAAAATTATTGTTTTTAAAATAAAAAAATATTCGATATATTTAGTAGATATTTTTTGTTTCACGTTTTTGCCTATTTATCAGCACTAAATTCGATTTTGTCTCTGGTTTTAATCATAATAGAGACTTGAACTGTTTTTCAGTATTTTTATTCTTAAATTAAAAAACGTTAATTCTTATAAAAAAATGTTATATTTTTGTTTTTAATTTGTTATGATATCGATGTGCAAGAGAAGTACATAGCACAAGAAAAATGTTGATGGGGGAAATACATACTAATGAAAAGAAATATTCGTCTAAAAAAATTACTAGCTGGAGCTGCATTATGTAGTCTGCTCGTTGCACCGTTGTTTTTGAATGAACAACAAAGTGCAGCCACAGAACAAACACTTAAAGCAACACCTGATTTTGGCGTAGGTCAAGGAATCGAATGGCCAGAGCAAGTCGTTGCACCGTTTGTCGATATGACTGCCTACACTTCAGGTACAGACCTATCGAACAATGGCGCGTTGAATCTAGCAGCAATCGCACAGGAAACAGGACAAAAATTCTTTAATTTAGGCTTCATGCAAGCAAAAGGAATCAAAAATGGCAAGATCGATTGGGCGTGGGGTGGATTTGCCGGATTAAGTGAAAACGACAGCGATCAATGGCAATATGAAGGAATCAAGAAAACGATCCGTGAATTAAGAGAAATCGGTGGAGATGCTGCAGTTTCATTTGGTGGATTGAACACTGGTGCTTTCTGGGAAGTCAGTCATGACGAAGATATGCTGTATGATGCGTATATGGAAGTGATCCAAGGCTATGGCTTTACCCGTGTTGATTTTGACGTTGAAGCAGGTGCGATGGGTTATTCAGAAAACTTAGTGAATGCAAAAGCGGTCAAACGTCTACAAGATACAACAGGTGTTCAAGTTACATTGACATTGCCAGTAATGCCAACTGGTTTGATCTCAACTGGTTTATCTGTATTACAAGCTTATTTAGAAGCTGGTGTTGATTTGACCAACGTGAATATCATGACAATGTGCTATGGCTCAAGTGTAGCTGATTATGCACAAGGATCTTTGGATGCGGTCGATAATACGATGGTCCAATTGAAAAATCACTACAAACAATTTGCTGGCGTTACTTTAACGGACGAAGAAGCATATGCAAAATTAGGAACAACTCCTTCGATCGGTTTTGAAAACGAACAACATCCATATTTTACAACAGAGATGTTTGACAAAGTCGTAGAACATGCAAAAGAACGCAAGATCGGGATGGTATCTTACTGGTCGATGAACCGTGATGCTAAAACAGATGGCGGTCAAGGACAAGTGAAAAACCAATTCGAATTTTTGAAGGTTAGTCAAGCGTTTGCTGGAGGTAATGATGGCGGTGGAAGCGAAACACCTGAAGATAAAGAAAAACCATCGATTCCTACCAACCTTTCTGTTGGGAATATTACAAAAAACAGCGCGCGTGTCAACTGGACAGCGGCTACAGACAATGACCGTGTAGCAAAATATAACTTGAGATTATTAGGGAATGGACAAACGATCAATGTCACAACTACTTCTCTTTCATACGCATTCACAAACTTAAAAGATGATACAGAATATATTGTAGAAATCAATGCAGAAGATCGTTCTGGAAATATTTCAGATACGGCAAAAGTAGCATTTACAACTTTAGCGGATGTAGTAGATCCTGGCGAGCCGGGAGAACCAGGAGAGCCAGGTGAACCAGGAGAGGCTCCTGCATGGGAAGCGACAAAAGTTTACCTAAGTGGTGATGTTGTTTCTTATAAAGGTGCATTATACCGTGCCAAATATTGGACACAAAACAATATTCCAAGTGAGTCAGGTTTGTATGGTCCTTGGGAATTGATTTCAGGAACGCCAGAAGGTGGCGATGAGATTGCCGCGTGGGATGCGAATAAAGTTTATGTACAAGGAAATCGAGTGACATATAACGGTATCGTTTATGAAGCACAATATTGGACACAAAACAATATTCCAAGTGAATCTGGGTTATACGGTCCTTGGAAACAGGTTGGATAAAATATTAAATAATAGTTAATAACAAAAAGCTACGTGAATTGCTCACGTAGCTTTTTTCATCGTTCAATGATTCAAGCGAATAAGTTGTTATCAGCTAAAATCTCTCTATTAATTCAAAATAAAAATCGCGTAATTCAAGATGGATGCGAAAAATACCCATAAATAATAAGGGATCGTCAACCACATTGCTGCGCGGTTGTGCAACCATAAATGATACAGCAAAGCGGTTAAGAAAATCATCAATAAAGTGATATCGATAGCAGAAATCAAAGTATTTTCAAGATTGAAGAATATAGCCGACCACAAAAGGTTGAAGATGAGTTGGATAGTAAAGAGCCAGAGTAGTCTAGTACGATGTTTCTGATTTTGTGTATTTAAAATGAAGTACAATGAAATACCAATTAAAACATAGAGGACTGTCCACATTGGGCCAAAAATCCAACTAGGTGGTGCAAAAGCTGGGAGTTGTAATGAGTAATAATAGCTTCCTGGGTTACCACTAAGGATACCAGATAAGAAACCTAAGGCTACGATTCCGATAATACAAACCCATAAACGATAATCTTTTAATCGATTCATAGTGTATGTCATAAGATAAACTCCTTTCTTTAAACAGTTTACCACAACATTTTATAACAACACCTATTAATGCTTGTGTATTTTTGAAGTTATTTTATTTTTAGCTAATATAGCAATCATTTTGCTAGGTAGTAGACTTGAACGATTCTTGATTCCCTTTTCAAAATGGTTTAAACGTTGATATATCAGCGTTGTTGCAATACCGTACATTGGATTTTAAATTTACCAACTTGACTAAAAAAAGAAAAGAAAACGATTAAATAACTCTAATTTATTTTATAAAACGTTATATTATTATTGTCTGTCTGATATCATGGATTTTGTAATCGATTACGAAAAATAGGGAAATGAATTAGTTGAATGGGGAGAGTTTGAAAAAGATGAAGAAAAAAGGGTTAAAAAGAGTATTAGCTGGAGCAGCTTTATGTAGTTTGCTAGTTGCACCTTTATTTTTGAATGAAGAGCAAGGGGCAGCAACAGAACAAACAATTCGCGCAACACCTGATTTTGGTGTAGGGCAAGGAATCGAGTGGCCAGAACAAGTTGTCGCACCGTTCGTGGATATCACTGCTTACATTTCAGATGCAGAGCTATCGAATAAGGGTGCCTTGAATATGGCGGCGATCGCAAGAGAAACCGGTCAACGTTTCTTTAATCTAGGATTTATGCAAGCAAGAGGAATCAAAAATGGTAAAGTTGATTGGGCTTGGGGAAGTTTTGCTGGATTAAGTGAAAGTGACAGCGATCAATGGCAATACGAAGGAATTAAACAATCGATCCGTGAATTAAGAGAAGTAGGCGGAGATGCTGCGGTATCATTCGGTGGATTGAATTCCGGTGCATTCTGGGAAGTAACGCAAGATGAAGACATGCTTTATGATGCCTACATGGAAGTGATCCAAGGGTATGGTTTTACACGCATCGATTTTGATGTAGAAGCAGCAGCAATGGGATATCACGAAAATCTAGCAAATGCAAAAGCAGTAAAACGTCTTCAAGATGCGACTGGTGTTGATGTTACTCTGACACTGCCAGTTATGCCGACAGGTTTGATTTCAACCGGCTTAGCTGTATTACAAGCATATTTAGAAGCAGGCGTGGATTTAACAAATGTTAACATCATGACGATGTGCTATGGATCTAGCGTTCCAGATTATGCACAAGGTTCATTAGATGCAGTCGATAATACAATGGTCCAACTGAAAAATCATTACAAGCAGTATGCTGGTAAAACATTGACTGATGAGCAAGCATATGCCAAGTTAGGTACAACACCTTCTGTCGGATTTGAGAATGAACAACATCCTTACTTTACAACAGACATGTTCAATCTAGTCGTACAACATGCAAAAGAACGTAAAATCGGCATGGTTTCTTACTGGTCGATGAACCGTGATGCAAAAGTAGACGGCGGGCAAGGACAAGTGAAAAATCAATATGAGTTCTTAACGGTTGGTCAAAGATTCACAGATAATTCCGAAATGCCGGAAGATACGCAAAAACCATCAACACCAACAAATCTGAGCTCAGATTTTATTACAACACAACGCGCACGTATCAATTGGACAGCATCAACAGACAATGATCGCATCGCTCGCTATAACCTAAAATTGACAGGCGCAGGCGAAACAGTTGCAGCGACAACAATGGCTGTTTCTCATACATTTGAAAAATTAAAGAGTAACACGACATATACAGTGGAAGTCATCGCGGAAGATCGTTCTGGAAATTTTTCAGATGCAGCAACCTATACTTTTACAACACTTGAAGAATCTGAATCAACTCTTCCAGCTTGGGATCCTACAACGATTTACTTAGGTGGGGAACGTGTTACATACGAAGGATTGATTTATGAAGCAAGATATTGGACACAAAATGATATTCCAAGTGAATCAGGACCTTATGGCCCCTGGAAACTTGTAACTAACTAATAGATAAATTTCATATTACTCTATAGATAAAAATGATGATATTTTATAATTTTTACTAATCGCTCGGATTTTTGATCAAGATTCAAGTTATTATTTAAATAGATGAATAAGATAGAAGAGTGCATGAAGTGCTCTTCTATTTTTTTTGAAAAAACATATTTTATTTTAAATATTAAGAAAATATTAATTATAGAACAGGTGTACTTTTAATTAATGCGAGTTAAATTACTAAGAAAACGTTGATAAAACAATCTTTTTTAATGTATTTGGAATTTGTATTCAGTCGAACAAAATTATAAAAGCATAACGTTTGTTTTATATTTAGAAAACGTTTACAATGAACCTATCAAAAAGAGGAGGTTCAATTATGAAAAAGTTTAGTGTTATGATGTTTGTTGGTATTGTTATGTTAGGTTTGTTTGGTTTCGGAACATCGGGTTACGCACATGGTTATGTAACATCTCCAGGTAGTCGTGCTTATTTTGGTACAGCTGCTGCAGGAAATTTAAATCAGAACGTTGGTCGTGCGCAATGGGAACCACAAAGTATTGAAGCGACTAAAAATACATTTATCGATGGTAAAATCGCTAGTGCTGGTGTCAGTGGATTTGAACCTTTGGATGAACAAACAGCAACGCGCTGGCATAAAAGTGTAATCAATCCTGGTTCATTGAATATCACTTGGAACTTGACTGCACAACACCGTACGAGTACTTGGGACTACTATATGACGAAATCAGGTTGGAATCCAAATCAACCATTGAAATTCAGCGATTTTGAATTGATTGCAAAAATCGATGATAAAGCAACGATTCCACCAAAAACAGTGAACCAAACAATCACTGTGCCTCAAGACAGAAAAGGCTACAACGTGATTTTAGCTGTTTGGAATATTTCAGATACAACAAATGCATTCTATCAAGTTATCGATGTCAACGTCCAATAGGCAATACGTAAAGAGAAACCTTTTTAACTGATCATATAAAAGAACACCAATGAAGAGACTAGTCGTTTTCGCTTCATTGGTGTTTATTTTTCCGTTCATGATCTCATTTTTTGGCGAAGCCTCGCTTGTATTGTATGATAGAAGTAAGGATAACAAAAATGGACGGATCACGGAGGAAATCAAATGAAAAAATTTTTACGAAAATCTAAGAAAAACAAAGACGTGATTGAGGATGCTGTAATCAAAAATGAAGAACCAAAATTGGAAGAAACATTCGAGCAAACACCTGAGGAAGAGAAAGAATTTGCTTCTTTTTTTGCAGAGACGATGAAAAGACTTCCTCAAAAAACATCTGCAATTATTTTACGGAGTTTTGATTCATCAAAAAGCCGAGCAGAACAAATATTAGCAAAAAGCAAAACACAATTTGATCGTCTATTTGAAGATTTTTTAAAAGGAGTAGACGAACCATTACGGAAAAAATGTCATGCGACGATCCATGCAGCATCATTGACTGCGGCGATCATCGGTTGTTCGCCAATTCCTTTTTCGGATGCTTTCTTACTTGTACCTGTCCAGTTGACGATGATGGGACGTCTCCACAAGTTGTTCGGGCAATCGTGGTCGGAATCTTTAGGTAAAAGCGTATCAAAAGAATTGATCGTTGTTAGTCTTGGTAGAAGTGCAGTAGGCAATATCATCAAGGTGATCCCGGCGGTGGGAACAGTGGCCGGGGCTGCGATCAATGCAACCGTTGCTAGTACGATCACGGAATCCCTCGGTTGGATCACAGTAAAAATGTTGAATGATGGCGAAGATATCTTTGATGACGTGATGTCTTTCAAAGGCCAAGTGCAAACATTGTTTACTTTATTGAAACGTAAAAAGCAAATGAAATAAGGCATGATCGGAAATAATTTGATACAAAAAAATAAGCATTTTCCTCTGAAATAGTTTTATCCTATTTTATAGAGGAAAATGCTTATTTTTATAAATTGAGGGGGTTGCTTATTTTTTTGTTAATTTCACGACGACTTCACAACGAGCAGTCTGCGGGAACATGTCGACGGATTGTAAATACTCTACTTGGAATACCTTCGCTAATTGGACGAGGTCTCTCGCCAAAGTCGAAACATTACATGAAATATAAACTAATTTCTGCGGAGGGTTTTTTAAAATTGCGTGGATCAACTGCTCGTCCAAGCCAGTACGTGGTGGATCAACAATGATCCCATCCGGTCGAAATCCTTCATTCAACCACTTGGGTAATAGCTCTTCTGCAGTTCCTACTTCGTAGCGCGTATTGTGGTAACCTAGGCGTTCTGCATTTTTTTGAGCATCTGCGATAGCTTGGGGGATCGTATCCATTCCGCGAACTTCTTTTGCTTTGTTTGCCACACTCAAACCGATTGTTCCCACGCCACAATAAGCATCTACGATCGTTTCTTCAGGTTGGATAGCCAAAGCTTTGATTCCTTCACCATATAAAACTTCAGTTTGTTGAGGATTCAACTGGAAAAATGCACGAGGTGAAAGATCAAATGTTACTTCATTGATCCGTTCTTCGATTGCTTCTTTCCCCCAAAGATGCTTCGTTTCGTCGCCCATCACAAGGGAGGTCTTCAAAGGTTGGACGTTTTGCATGATCGAAACGACTTCAGGTAGTTGTTGATTGATTTCACGAATCAGCGCATTTTTTTGTGGGAATTTTTGACTTCTAGTAATAAAGACCACTTGCAGTTCTCCAGTCTGGACCCCAACTCGGACCATGATCGTACGGAAAATGCCACTATCAGCGCGTTCGTCATAGATCGGTAAGTCGTACTTGTTCAACAAATCAACGACTGTATTCATCACTTTTTGCGTTGCAGGTTCTTGAACTAAACAGTCAGTGATCGCCACCAAGTGATGTGAATTTGCCTGATAAAGTCCAGCTTCGATTTTGTCTGTTTGTTTATTTTTTCTTAATTGGAATTGCGCTTTATTACGATAACGCCAAGGATCGTCCATTCCGATCGTCGGTAGCAATGGATAATCACGATAGCCGGCGGGTTTGAATTTTTCTAAGGACTGTAAAAGCAAATCTTTTTTGAAATCGAGTTGTGCATGGTACGCTAAATGCTGCAATTGGCAACCGCCACATTCATAGTAGACTGGACACGGAGCAGTCACGCGGTCAGTACTCGTTTTTTTGACTTTGACCAATTGTCCTTCTGCATAGCGAGGAGTTGCTTTAGTGATTTTTACTACGACTTCTTCTTTCGGAAGGGCATACGGAACAAAGACGATCATGCGTTTAAAATAGCCGATTCCTTCTCCGTTGATCCCTAAACGTTTGATTTTTAATGTGATCGTTTGGCCGTTTTTAACAATTGCTTCTGGCATAGGTATCTCCCTTTTTATCATTATGTGGCTATATTCTACCATATTATAGCGAAAGTTGGGGATTTTCTATGTTATGATAGGAATATATGTTCGAGGAGGGATAAGTTGCTTTCTATCACAAGAATCAGTAAAGGCAAAGGGCCTTTTTATCAAGTTGATCTATCGGATGGCGAAGTACTACAAGTCTCAGAAGATATTTTAGTACGCTATCGTTTATTAAAAGGGCAAGAATTAACAAAAGATAAATTAGCAGAAATCAAAAAAAGTACAGGGTATGATTTTGGTTTACAACAAGCATTGAATTATTTGAGTTACCAACTCCGAACAGAAAAAGAGATTCGGATCTATTTAAAAGATAAAGAGATCGGGCAGGAAGATCGACATAAGATCGTTGAAAAATTAAAAGAACTAGGTTTAGTAAATGATTTGACTTTTGGTGAAAGTTACGTGCGAACGAATATGCGTTTGAGTGACAAAGGACCGAAAAAATTAGCACAGCAAATGCAACAAAAAGGGCTCTCGCCAGAAGTGATCGAACAGTCATTAAGCCAGTACCCATTTGAAGAACAGGTAGAAAATGCCCGACAAACAGCGGAAAAGACTTACGAAAAAAACCGTGCAAAGAGTCAAAAAGATTTATTACGGAATATCCAACAGAAATTAATGACAAAAGGGTTTACCAATGATGTGATCCAAGAAGCCATGCAAACATTGCCGCAAGAAACGGATCCAGATACTGAGTACGAGCGCTTAGTGCAACAAGGGGAGAAAATCTGGCGTAAGAATAGCCGTTTTGAACCTCAAAAAAGAAAGATGAAAGTAAAGCAGAGTCTCTATCAAAAAGGATTTGATTTTGAGATGATCCAACGCTTTATTTTAGAAAAGGAAGAAGAAGCAAGTGAGTAGAGAATGGGAAAACTGGTCTTCAGAAAAAACAAAAGAATTTCAAGAACGGTTCATCGAATGGTATGAACTTGAGAAAAGGAATCTGCCTTGGCGATACAATCAAGATCCTTATCGTATTTGGATATCAGAAATCATGTTGCAACAAACTCGAGTCGATACAGTTATTGATTATTTTTACCGCTTTATGGAATGGTTCCCCACCATTGAAGCATTGGCGCAAGCACCAGAAGAAAAACTATTGAAAGCTTGGGAAGGCTTAGGTTATTATTCTCGGGCAAGAAATATTCAAGCCGCTGCCAAACAGATCATGGAAGACTTTGACGGAAAAATGCCGCAAACGCCGGAAGAAATCAGTACATTGAAAGGGATTGGCCCATATACGACAGGAGCGATCGCGAGTATTGCTTTTGATTTACCTGAACCAGCGATCGATGGTAATGTGATGCGTGTCGTGAGTCGCTTGTTCTGTATTGAAGAAGATATTGCGAAGGCATCGAGCCGGAAAGTGTTTGATCAAGCAATGAGAAAAATCATTGACGAAAAACATCCAGGTGAATTCAATCAAGCGATGATGGATCTAGGATCAGCAATCTGTACCCCAACTTCTCCGAAATGTGAAGAATGCCCGATCCAAGCATTCTGTTTAGCAAAGGAAAAAGGAGTCCAAACTGCTTTTCCTGTCAAGACGAAAAAAGCGAAACCGCGAGATGTTTATTATATTTGTGCAGCAATCGAAAATTCTGCAGGCGCGTATTATTTTGAACGGAGAGACCAACAAAAATTACTTGCTGATATGTGGACATTTCCAATGGTAGAAGTGACGAAAGAAGAATATGAAAAACTTCAGGCAAAATGGCAAGCGACGAATGAAATCAGTTTGTTCGATGAAGCTCTAGTGGCTGAAGAAACTTCAGCCTTGCCTTTTGTCCAAGCTGATAAAGTCGTGTGGCAAAAGCGCCACTTAGGCGAAGTGACGCATATCTTCAGTCATTTGAAATGGCATGTTTTACTATTTTACGGTCGGTTACCTAAGAACGAAGAAGACTTGTCAGAGAGCGGAAAACAAACACAGTGGTTGCTCCCAACCTCGTTTGAAGAAGTGGTTTTTCCAAAAGTGCAAATGAAGCTAGTCCAGCAGCTCGATAAAAATCGAAACAATAGTAATCCTTTCTAGGCAAAGATGATTTTTATTGCTATAATAATTACGATGTCGGTGTAATGAACACCCCAACACAAAGCACAAAATGTTGCTAAGGAAGGATTGCGATGGGAGTTCCAAAAGAAGGAGAGTTTGTAACGATCCAAAGTTATAAACACGACGGCAAATTGCATCGAACGTGGCGTGATACTATGGTATTGAAAACAAGCGAACACTCAATGATCGGTGTCAACGATCATACTCTTGTAACAGAGTCTGATGGCCGACGCTGGGTGACGCGAGAACCAGCGATTGTATATTTTCATAAAAAATACTGGTTCAATGTAATAGCAATGATTAGAGAAAAGGGGGTTTCCTATTATTGTAATCTGGCTTCACCTTTTTTATTAGATGAGGAAGCATTAAAATATATTGATTATGACTTAGATATCAAGGTTTTTCCTGATGGCGAGAAGCGCTTGTTAGATGTCGATGAATATGAGATGCATAGTCAAATGATGAATTATCCAAGTGATATTGACTTCATTTTAAAAGAGAACGTGAAGATTTTGGTTGACTGGATCAATAATGGAGATGGCCCTTTCTCAGAAGGCTATATTGATATTTGGTATGACCGTTACAAGCAATTGTCGCAAAAGTAAACGAAAACAGTAAGCAAATGAGGTGATCTTCATTTTGCTTACTGTTTTTACTTGAGCGCGTTATAAAGTCTTTTTCATATTGATGTGTTGAATGCCAGCATCTTCAAAGATCTCGCCATATGGATGATAATCAAGTTTTTCATAAAACGAAATAGCTGACAATTGAGCGCCTAATTTTACCGTATCAAATCCTTGTTTTTTTGCGAAATCTTCCGCTTCTCTGATGAGTATTTGACCAAGTCCTTGTTGACGATATTGGGCAAGGATCGCCATACGCTGTACTTTTATCTGGCCATTTTCAAGCGGGAGTAGCCGTACGGTCCCTTTTGCCTCTTGTTCATCTGAATAAAGGACGAAATGGATACAGTATGCCTCGTCTTGATCGATTTCTCGTTCTGGAGGAACACCTTGCTCGCCAACGAAAACTTGGTTTCTGATACGTACAGCATCAAGATAAATCGCACTCATCGTATCTTTTGTATGAACTACTTTCATCAAACAGCCACCTTTCTTTCCAGTAGTATACTGTAAAGTGATTGGAATGGAAAGTGCATAAAATAAATTAAAAATAACAGATTTTTTTAAAAGAATGTTATATACTAGCATAAAAAGGAAAGAAGGGAATTATTTGTTCGATAAATTAAGACAATCAAAGTTAATGTTTTGGTCGTTTGAGTTGTTGATTTTAGCAACGTTGATCTTGGTCTCCTCAAAAATCAACTTTATTTTCCAACCAATCGGAACATTCTTCTCCACATTATTTGCACCAGTCTTGATTGCTGGTTTTTTATATTATATTTTAAATCCAATCGTTGAATTACTGATGAAAACCAAAATGAAACGAATCTGGGCAGTCGCCATTGTGCTGTTGTTACTAGTAGCTGCTTTGGTTTGGATCTTGTTAAGTGTGATCCCAAGTTTAGTGCAACAGATTTCTTCTTTGGCTTCGAACACGCCTAATTTTATTCGCCAAGTAGAGACTTGGTTATCAGAAGTTGCTCAATGGTCGGTATTCAGAGATGTGGATATCAATAAGTACTTTGAACAATTGGATATTTCGTATGGCACGATCATCCAACAATTTTTAAGCGGCTTATCCAACAGCTTAGGTTCGATCGTTGGGACGATTGCTTCAGCAACTATCGTTATTATCACCGCACCATTCATTCTATTTTATATGCTAAAAGACGGTGAAAAACTTGTCCCGAATATCAAGCGTTTCTTCCCGGAAAAGCGAAGAGAGCAAATCGTTGAATTATTAGGACAGTTAAATAAGACGCTAGCTAATTATATTAGTGGGCAAGCAATCGAATGTTTATTCGTTGGGACCTTTACTTTTCTAGGTTATTTTGCAATAGGGGTCGATTATGCTTTTCTTTTCGGCGTGATTGCTGGGTTGACTAACCTTATTCCTTATTTAGGACCATATTTAGGATTAGCTCCTGCCTTTTTAGTCACAGTATTCAATGATCCGTTTAGAGCATTATTATGTTGTGGGGTCGTATTGATCGTTCAGCAATTAGATGGAAACATCATTTATCCGAATGTTATCGGTAAATCGTTGAAGATCCATCCACTAACGATAATCATTGTTTTATTAGTTGCAGGAAACATTGCTGGCTTATTAGGGATTTTCTTAGGTGTACCTTTTTATGCAATCTGTAAAACAATCATTTCTTATGTCGTCAAGATCGTCAAAGAAGACAAGCAAAATGAGAACAAGAAAAAAATTGCGACGACTCTTGAGTCCTAAGAAACCTTTGGCTGTTTTTATTGCAAAGAAAATAGCTTTATGATACCATTTTAACGTGGCTACCTTTAGCCACGTTTTTTTCTATAAAAATATAAAAAATATAAATGAATAAGGAGAGAATGCGATTATGAATGCTGACCCTGAGAGTCAGTCGCTGTTAGCGCAAATTTTATTATTGATCATTTTGACATTGATCAATGCTTTTTTAGCAGCTTCCGAAATTGCAGTTGTATCGATCAATAAAAATCGGATCGAACAAAAAGCGGAAGAAGGAGATGTTAAATCTAAAAAGCTTTTAAAAATATTGCAGAACCCAAATAACTTCCTATCCACTATCCAAGTAGGAATCACTTTGGTCAATATTTTATCTGGTGCATCTTTAGCTAATACTTTATCCGTAAGATTAGCCCCACTACTAGGTGGCGGTGCCGCAGCAAGAAGTATTGCAAATATTATCGTACTGGCTATTTTGACCTATGTTTCGATTGTTTTTGGAGAATTGTACCCGAAAAGGATCGCTTTGAATAAATCAGAGGAAGTAGCGAATTTCACCTCTGGTATGATCCGTTTGATCGGTGTCGTAGCGAAACCTTTCGTTTGGTTACTGTCTGCATCTACTAGCTTATTGGCACGGATAACACCAATGACTTTTGATGATGAAGATTCAAAGATGACCCGCGACGAAATGCGGTATATGCTTGAAAACGAAGGGGTATTGAACAACGAAGAGTTGGAAATGCTTCAAGGTGTCTTTTCCTTAGACACAAAAGTAGCAAGGGAAGTAATGGTTCCTCGAACAGATGCTTTTATGATCGACATTAATGACTCCATTGAAGAAAATGTCAACGAAGTATTATCTGAAAATTACTCAAGGATTCCTGTTTATAATGAAGACAAAGACACAGTCGTTGGGATCCTCCACACGAAAAACTTATTAAAAGCGGCCCATAAATTTGGGTTTGAACATCTAGAGATCAAAAAAATCATCCAAGAACCACTTTTTGTTCCAGAAACGATTTTTATTGATGATCTATTATATGAAATGAAGAAAACACAAAATCAAATGGCGATCCTTTTAGATGAATATGGTGGGGTTGTTGGTTTAGTAACATTAGAAGATCTGCTTGAAGAAATCGTCGGAGAGATCGATGACGAATCTGATGAAGTAGAAAACCTCTACGAACAAATCGGTGACTACGAATATATCATCCAAGGCAGAATGCTGATCGATGAATTCAACGAAGCATTTGAAAGCAATCTTCATATGAGTGATGTGGATACAATGGCCGGTTATTTGATCACGGCTTTAGGCATGATTCCTGATGAAGGAGAAAAGCTGTCATTTGATGTTGAAAATATCACGTTGATCTCTGAAGAAATGGAAGGTTCACGAGTGCTTAAAATTCGTGTGATTTTCCATGATCCAGAAGAAATAGAAGCTGAACCTGATGAAGAACGTCGTTACTTCAAAAAAGATTTTGAAGATGACGAGCCTCGAAGATAACACAGCTTCAACTATTTTCTAACTAAACAAAGAGCGGATATATTACTTGTCTTATGAAGTGATGTATCTGTTCTTTTTTTGGAGATATATAATGAAAAGAAAGAGTAAAACTGTTTCGCTGACTTTTTCAAACAGAAGATCCATGCTATACTATTTGAGTTGAAGAAAAGGATAGAGGATCTGTCGAATAATCGATGGATTTCTCTTTGATGAAGCAATAGACAAATGAAGAATGGAGTAAATTTATGAACAATCCAGAATTAAAACAGCAAGTGGACAATCGTCGTACATTTGCGATCATTTCCCATCCGGATGCAGGGAAAACAACGATTACCGAGCAACTGCTTTTATTCGGTGGAGCGATTCGCCAAGCAGGAACAGTCAAAGGAAAGAAAACAGGGAATTTTGCAAAATCCGACTGGATGGAAATCGAAAAGCAACGTGGGATCTCTGTCACAAGTTCAGTGATGCAATTTGATTACCATGGAAAAAGAGTCAATATTCTAGATACACCAGGGCATGAGGATTTCTCAGAAGATACGTATCGTACCTTGATGGCTGTCGATAGCGCAGTCATGGTCATCGATAGCGCAAAAGGGATCGAAGCACAAACTAAAAAACTTTTCCAAGTAGTCAAAAAAAGAGGCATCCCTATTTTCACTTTTATCAATAAATTGGATCGTGACGGTAGAGAGCCGCTTGAATTATTAGAAGAATTGGAAGAATTATTAGATATCGAATCTTATCCAATGAATTGGCCGATCGGTATGGGTAAAGGACTGGAAGGATTGTATGACATCCACCATAACCGTGTCGAATTTTATCGCCCTGAAAACTATCAAGATGAACGTTTAGCTCAATTAGATGAGGACGGGCATCTGCCGGAAAATCATCCGTTAAGAAATAATTCATTGTACGAACAAGTCCTTGATGAAGTAGAACTGTTAAAAGAAGCAGGTGACGCATTCAATGAAGAAAAAATCGCTCGCGGAGAGCAAACACCAGTCTTCTTTGGTTCAGCTTTAACTAATTTTGGTGTACAGACCTTTTTAGAAACGTTTGTTGAATTTGCGCCATCTCCTTATGGTCATAAAACACGTGAAGATCAAGTAGTCAGCCCATACGAAGAAGAATTCTCTGGTTTTGTCTTTAAGATTCAAGCAAATATGAACCCGGCTCACCGAGATCGTATTGCGTTTGTACGAATCTGTTCAGGCACATTTGAACGTGGGATGGATGTTTTCCTAGAACGAACGAATAAAAAATTGAAATTAAGTAATGTCACTCAGTTTATGGCAGATGCCAGAGAAAACGTTGAAAATGCTGTAGCAGGAGATATCATTGGAGTATACGATACTGGAAACTATCAGATTGGTGATACTTTATATGAAGGAAAACTAAAAGTAGCTTATGAAGAATTGCCTTCATTCACACCAGAACTTTTCATGAAAGTAACAGCAAAAAATGTGATGAAACAAAAATCATTCCACAAAGGGATCAACCAATTAGTACAAGAAGGGGCGATCCAATTGTACAAAACCTATGTGACGGAAGAATACATCATTGGTGCTGTTGGACAATTGCAATTTGAAGTTTTCCAATATCGGATGTTGAATGAATACAATGCAGAAGTGATCATGTCACCGATGGGCAATAAGATCGCACGCTGGATCGAGCCGGAGGATCTAGACGAGAAGATGAGTTCAAGTCGAAACATCTTAGCAAGAGATCGTTTTGATCAACCGCTATTCCTATTTGAGAACCAGTTTGCAGAACGCTGGTTTGCAGACAAATATCCAAATGTGAAATTGAAAAGTTTGATGTAATAAGCAGTTCTCATTGATTTTGTGGTTTACGCGTAGTGTAATACAGCAAAAATATTTTCAAAGCCACACATCAGAACGAACACACGATAGTTCCTGTTTTCAGTGAACGATCGTGTGTTTTTTTGTTGAAGTTTAACCCTTTTTTTGGTTTTTTTGAAAAAATCAATTAAAACCAAATAAAAAAATAGATTAGAATGTTTTTGCGTACATATATAAAAAATAAGCAAAGAAAGAAGGGAAATAAATGGAAACAGATATGGAGAAAAAGCAGCGTATTGAGAGAAAAAAAGCAAAAATGCGGCGAGTGTGTCAAATGCTGGATATTGAGAATTGGGAAAAAAATGAACGCATCGTCCAAGAGATCCGTTCGATCATCCAAGCGGATCGCTCCGTGAAAGGAAGAGAAGGAGAAAATAGGAGAAACAAAAAAAGGGAATGCCAAGTGACTTCGACAAAACCCTTTTGATTCGTGATTTATTTTTTATGTCTACATAGCAATTGGTGCATCTAGATTTCTTTTTGGAATAGAGATCTCTACTAAGCCAGGTAACTCGATTACTTGGATGTCTTCAGGATGGTACTCAGCGTCATGGATTTTTTTTAAGAAGTAGTGTTGGATTTCTTCAATTTCTTTTGGTTGGATATTACGGTTTTCATTTGTTAGGACGATTTCATTATGCTCAGGAGCTTCTGTATAAATAACAGTTGTATTTCCGGCAGTATATACCTTGACCATATGTGCATCTGTATTTTCCAACTGATTTAAAACTAATCGTGAATGGCTGTTTGTTACATTAACTAGTTTCATGGCGCTCACCTCTCTTATGTATTTAAGAAATAACTTACCTTAAGTATAATTTTTTTTTAGTAAATTGAACAGCATTTTGTCTTTTTAAAAATAAAAGAATTAGGAAAATTTAGTTACTATTTTTTTCAAAAATCAAAATAAAAGCGGAGAGTGGCAAACTCTCCGCTCGATTTTTTGCTGATTTCTTAGCATGAAATTATTCTGTCGGTTCGTTGTTTGCTTCTTTGACTAAACGTTCAGGTTTAGACGTGATGACGATTTTATCGTCTTTATCTAATTTTGCTTTAAGGTCATGGATCGTTGGATGGTCAAGATAGAATTCAGCAATGCCGTCTTCGATTTGTTCTTGGATCGTTCGACGTAATGGACGTGCGCCCATTGCTGGATCGTATCCTAGATCGACCAATTTTTCTTTGACATTGGTAGGAACATCTACATGCAACTGTTGTGCAGCTAACAGTTGGTTCACATCATCAAGCATAAGACTAACGATCGTCATCAAGTTTTCTTTTGATAATGCGCTAAATTCGATGATGCCGTCAAAACGGTTCAAGAACTCAGGTGTGAAGTAGTTGTTCAATTGATTCAAGACAGAACGAGTCACACCTTCACGAGCGGCACCAAAGCCGACATTTGCTTCTACTTTTCCGGTACCCGCATTACTTGTCATGATGATGATCGTATCTTTGAAGCTGACAGTACGTCCTTGAGCATCTGTTAATCGTCCATCATCTAAGATTTGCAAGAACATGTGTAAGACATCAGGATGCGCTTTTTCTACTTCATCTAGTAGTACTAAGCTATACGGATTTCTACGTACTTTTTCAGTCAATTGACCAGCTTCTTCATAGCCGACATAGCCTGGAGGAGAACCAATCAATTTAGCGACACTGTGTTTTTCCATGTATTCTGACATATCAAAACGGATCATTGATTCTTCAGATCCAAATAATTCGTATGCAAGTTGTTTTGCTAATTCTGTTTTACCGACACCGGTAGGACCGACAAATAAGAAAGAACCGATCGGACGATTTTTCTTACTCAAACCAACTCGATTACGACGGATCGCTTTTGCTACGCGATCAACTGCATCATTTTGTCCGATAACATGTTTTTTCAAGTCGTCAGCTAAGTTTTTCAATTGTGTTTGTTCTTTTTCTTTTAATTCACCAACAGGGATTCCTGTCCGTTGTTCGACGATTTTTTCCATATCTTTTTCAGAGATCACAGGAATTTCTTCTTCTGAAAGTTGACGTTCTTGCATTTTTTTCAATTTATTGATTTGATCGCGGTAATAAGCCGCTTTTTCGAAATCTTCTTCTTTAGAAGCTAATAGTTTTTGTTCTTCTGCTTCTTCCAATTTCTTTTCGATCGTTTTTGGATCAACGATTTGGATCGTCAAGTTTTTCTTAGAGCCTGTTTCATCTAGCAAGTCGATGGCTTTATCTGGTAAAAAGCGATCTTGGATATAGCGATTCGACAATCTAGCCGCAGCTTCGATCGCTGCATCCGTATATTTGACATGATGATAATCTTCGTAACGATTTTGTAGTCCTTTTAAAATGCTGATCGTTTCATCTACGGAAGGTTCATCCACACGAACGGGTTGCATGCGTCGTTCTAACGCTGCGTCTTTTTCGATGATTCGATATTCATTCAATGTGGTTGCACCGACCATTTGTAATTCACCACGAGCTAACGCAGGTTTTAAAATATTGCCGGCATCCATATTGCCATCTCCGGCTGAACCAGCCCCAACGATTTCGTGGACTTCATCAATAAATAGGATGACATTTTCGGCTTGTCTGATTTCTTCAATCAGTTTTTGCATACGTTCTTCAAACTGACCACGAATCCCTGTGCCTTGGACAAGTGAAACGACGTCTAAACGAATGACTTCTTTGTCCAGCAGTTTTTGTGGGACATCGCCATCAACGATTTTTTGTGCAAGTCCTTCAACGACAGCTGTTTTACCAACACCTGGTTCGCCAATCAATACTGGATTATTTTTGGTGCGGCGATTCAAGATCTCGATCACACGCTTGATTTCATCATCGCGACCGATAACAGGATCGATTTCGCCTTGGCGTGCTTCTTCTGTGATATTGATCCCATATTCTCCTAAAAGCCCATCCGAAGCTGGCCCTTGAGGTGGTTGCCCCCCGTTGAAATTATTGTTCCCGCCGAATTGGGTAGGTGGTGTTTGTTCAAAGTTGCCTTGTTGTTGCATTTGACGAGACATCGAACGAAATAGATCGTCCAGACTTCCAAAGCCAAATGGATCATTTTGAGCCATACTCGTTAATCCTCCATTTTGCTGATTTTTAATTTTTTGATAACAGCTCTGACAATAGTCAAGTTGTGTACGTTGCCCATTAACAGTCGCATATAAGTGAATCGTTGCTTCATTTTTTCCACAGTTTTGACAAAGCATAAAATATTCACGTCCTTTCAAACATTGGTCGATAGGTCTATTTTACCTCGCGTATTTCTTTGGGTAAAAGAATAACACTTGATCAAACCCATTTAGAAAGTCAAAGTCAATTGACCATTACTGACCATTTGTTTTAATTATACTGAATTTTTGCTGAGACGCAAGTAATTGATTCTTTGGATCGTGGAAAAAATTAAATCAGGTAGGCGTCAAGCCACATTTGCTGATAATTTTCAGAATTCACAATACAGAAAACGAATACTTTATAGGAAGAATAGTATCATGAAGATCAAGCGAAGATAAAAAAACAAGGTTTCTATCAAAACAGAAGGAATAGAAACTAAGCATGAGATAAATCAGCAAGATACTTTACTGGAATTTCTCTCAATTTAAATGAAAACTGTTGTAACTAAGGAAAAAAAATGGTAATCTTTACAGATGAAAGGGTTCATCTGCTTAGCTCTATCATGGATTGCTAAAAAAGAAAACCCTCACATAAAAACAACACTCACTTAAAGGAGACCGATTAATATGGAAAAGAAAGAATTTCACGTAGTAGCAGAAACTGGGATCCACGCACGTCCAGCTACACTATTAGTACAAACAGCAAGCAAATTTAACTCTGATGTAAACTTAGAGTATAAAGGTAAATCAGTAAACTTAAAATCTATCATGGGCGTAATGTCTTTAGGTGTAGGTCAAGGTTCTGATGTTACTATCACTGCTGAAGGTGCTGACGAAGCAGACGCTATGGCAGCTATCGTTGAAACAATGAAGAAAGAAGGCTTATCTGAATAATGGTTGAAATGCTAAAAGGGATCGCCGCTAGTGACGGAGTAGCCGTTGCAAAAGCTTACCTGCTAGTTCAACCGGATTTATCATTCAGTAAGACGACAGTTGAGGATACTTCAGCTGAAGAAGCTCGTTTAGATGGTGCTTTAGCAAAATCAACTGAAGAATTACAACAAATTCGTGAAAAAGCAGCGCAAAGCTTAGGTGAAGCAGAAGCGCAAGTATTTGACGCACATTTAATGGTTCTTTCAGATCCTGAAATGATAGGTCAAATCAAACAAAACATCAAAGATAACAGCGTAAATGCTGAATCTGCTCTTAAAGAAGTAACTGATATGTATATCGGTATGTTCGAAGCAATGGAAGATAATGCTTACATGCAAGAACGTGCAGCAGATATTCGTGACGTTGCAAAACGTATTTTAGCACATCTACTAGGTGTGACTTTACCAAACCCTTCAATGATCAATGAAGAAGTAGTTGTCGTGGCACATGATTTGACGCCAAGTGACACTGCACAATTAGATCGTAACTTCGTAAAAGCTTTTGTAACAGATATCGGTGGACGTACATCGCATTCTGCGATCATGGCTCGTTCTCTTGAAATCCCAGCAATCGTTGGAACAAAAGAGATCACTGCGAAAGTGAAAGAAGGCGTAATGTTAGCTGTTAACGGAATCGAAGGCGATGTAGTCATTGATCCAACAGCAGAACAAAAAGCTGAATTTGAAAAAATCGGTGCAGATTATGCTGCACAAAAAGCAGAATGGGAAAAACTGAAACATGCTGAAACAGTGACTGCCGATGGCAAACACTTTGAATTAGCAGCTAACATTGGTACACCAAAAGACTTAGTCGGTGTGCATAACAATGGAGGCGAAGCAGTTGGACTTTACCGTACTGAGTTCCTTTATATGGATTCACCAGATTTTCCTACTGAAGAAGACCAATATGTTGCTTATAAAGCAGTATTGGAAGGAATGGAAGGAAAACCTGTCGTTGTTCGTACAATGGATATCGGTGGAGATAAAGAACTACCATACTTGCAATTGCCGCATGAGATGAATCCGTTCTTAGGATACCGTGCATTACGTATCAGCTTGTCAGAACAAGGTGACGACATGTTCCGTACGCAAATGCGTGCGTTGTTACGCGCCTCTGTTCATGGAAACTTGCGTATCATGTTCCCAATGGTTGCTACACTAAAAGAATTCCGTAGTGCAAAAGCAATCTTTGAAGAAGAAAAACAAAAATTAGTAAATGAAGGCATTGAAGTTTCTGATTCGATCCAAGTAGGGATCATGATCGAGATTCCAGCTGCAGCCGTTATTGCGGATAAATTTGCTAAAGAAGTTGACTTCTTCTCAGTAGGAACAAACGACTTGATCCAATACACAATGGCAGCTGACCGTATGAACGAACGTGTTTCATACTTGTACCAACCATACAACCCATCAATCCTACGTTTGATCAAAAACGTCATTGATGCAGCACATGCTGAAGGTAAATGGGCTGGTATGTGTGGAGAAATGGCCGGCGATCAAATGGCTGTTCCTTTACTTGTTGGTATGGGATTAGATGAGTTCTCAATGAGTGCAACATCGATCTTGAAAACACGTAGCTTGATGAAACGTTTAGACACAAGCAAAATGGCTGAACTAGCGGATCGCGCGCTTAATGAGTGCGATACAATGGAAGAAGTCGTAGAGCTTGTCAATGAATATCTAGCTTGATTTTTTAAAACAGGTACAGTATTTGGCTGTGCCTGTTTTTTTGTTTTTATGCAATAAGCAAAATTAAATTCTGCGCTATCTTACAACTTTGTTGGGAAAAAATCGGACTTAAGGTTGAGTGACAGGTTTCAGGCTGTGTTATAATATAAGAGTAAGGGGGCAACATAGATGAAGGTATTACTATATTTTGAAAGTGAGAAGATACTTTCTAAGTCCGGCATTGGTCGTGCACTTGATCATCAAAAACGTGCTCTTAAGGATGTAGGGATCTCCTATACTTTAGATAGTAAGGAAGACTATGATATTTTGCACATCAATACATATGGTATCAATAGTCATAACATGATCAATAAAGCGCGAAGAAACGGCAAGAAAATTATATATCATGCGCATTCAACAGAAGAGGATTTTCGCAATTCCTTTATCGGTTCGAATCAATTATCGCCGTTAGTAAAAAAATATTTAGTTGGTCTGTATGAAAAGGCGGATTACTTGATCACACCAACTCCTTATTCAAAAAAATTACTGAAAAGTTATGGGATCGATTTGCCTATCCAATCAATCTCCAATGGGATCGATTTAGAGAAATATCAGCCTGATCCTGTCAAAGAACAAAAATTTAGGCAGTATTTCAATCTGTTACCTGATCAAAAAGTAATCATTTGTGTTGGACTCTTTTTTGCAAGAAAAGGAATCATTGATTTTGTTGAAATAGCAAAACAGATGCCAGACTATACATTTATCTGGTTTGGTCATGTGCCAATGTATTCGATCCCAAGCAACATCCGTAAAATCGTAAAAGAAGATCATCCCGATAATGTTATTTTTCCAGGCTACATTCGAGGGGAGATCATCGAGGGCGCTTATTCAGGAGCGGATTTATTCTTTTTCCCTTCTTATGAAGAAACAGAAGGAATCGTAGTGCTTGAAGCTTTAGCAAGTAAACAAAATGTGTTAGTACGTGATATCCCTGTCTATGAAGGTTGGCTCGAAGATCAAAAAAATTGTTATATGGGACGAAACAATGAAGAGTTTTGTGAACTGATTCAAAAAATCGTACAACAAGAAGTTCCTAGCGTAGTCGAAGCTGGCTATCGAACGGCTGAAGAACGAAGTATCGAAAGAATTGGTGAGCAGCTTCAATCGGTCTATGAAGAAGTGTTGAAAGCATCTGATTCTTCAAGTGAACAAATGGAAGAATCAAAATAAAAGGTAGTTTGGAGGCGAAAAAAGATGAAAATCGGCTTTTTTACCGATACCTATTTTCCGCAGGTAAGTGGCGTAGCTACATCGATCAAGACATTGAAAGAAGAACTCGAAAAAATGGGGCATGACGTCTATATATTTACGACAACAGACCCTAATGCAGACAAGTTAGAAAAAGATGTGATCCGTATGCCGAGTGTTCCATTTGTATCATTCAAAGAACGACGAGTCGTGGTACGTGGAATGTGGTATGCCTATTTAGTAGCGAAAGAGTTAGAATTAGATCTGATCCATACGCACACTGAATTTGGTGCTGGCATTCTTGGAAAGATGGTGGCCAAAAAATTAAAAATCCCATCGATCCATACGTATCACACGATGTATGAAGATTATCTCCACTACATTGCAAAAGGAAAAGTGATTCGACAATCCCATGTCAAATACTTGTCACGGTTATTTGTGAATCATACGACAGGTGTCGTTTGTCCGAGTGAGCGTGTGATCGAAACGTTGCGTAGCTATGGCGTGACAGCGCCATTGCGAGTGATACCAACAGGGATCGACATCGATAAGTTCAAACGTCCAGAAATCACACAAGAACAAACCAGCGAGTTACGTGAATCTTTAGGGATCAAAGAAAATGGTTTGATGATTTTGTCTTTGAGTCGGATTTCTTATGAAAAAAATATCCAAGCATTGATCCAAGGGTTTCCAGAAGTCATTGAAAAGTATCCTGAGGCACGCTTGGTCATTGTTGGTAAAGGTCCTTATGTAGATCAACTAAAAGAATTGATCACCTCACTGGATCTCGATGAAGTAGTTCAATTCACCGGAGAAGTCGATAATAACGATGTCGCATTTTACTATCGTGCGGCTGATTATTTCGTATGTGCTTCTACCTCTGAAACGCAAGGATTGACGTACACAGAAGCAATGGCGGCTGGTACACCATGTGTTGTTGAAGGAAACGATTATTTGAATCGTTTGTTTGATCATGCTTCTCTTGGACGAACATTTGAACGAGATGAAGACTTTGCTCCTGCACTTATTGATTATATTGAAAGCAAAGTAGAAAAAGATCCAGAAATCTTCGAGAAAAAACTTTTTGAGATCTCAGCTACTCATTTCGGCCAATCAATGATCGAATTTTATGAAGATATGCTTGTTTATTACAAAGAAGAAATGCGTAAAAAAGAAGAAGAAGCATCGATCGAACGAATTAAAATTAAATTAAATTCCTTCAAAAGATAAAAAAACAGTGAATAATTCTAAAAAAATCCTTGTTTCTAGCGTATACTAGCATAGAAACAAGGATTTTATCGTTTAGGAGGGCACAAGATGAAAATTGGTTTTATCGGCACAGGAGTTATGGGAACTGCGATCGTTCGTCATTTACAAAAAGCAGGTCATGAACTTACTGTTTATAATCGCACAAAAGCAAAAGCAGAACCACTCGTCGAAGAAGGAGCAACTTGGGCGGATAGTCCGCAACAGGTAGCTGAAACAAGCCAAGTCGTCTTTACGATGGTTGGCTATCCTCAAGATGTAGAAGAAATCTATTATGGTGAAAAAGGGATTTTCCGAGCTGGATTGAGCGGTAAAACAGTCGTTGATTTGACGACAAGTACTCCAACACTTGCAGAAAAGATTGCAACAAGCGCGCAAGAGCTAGGAGCAGAAGCATTAGATGCACCAGTTTCAGGGGGCGATCTAGGTGCTAAGAATGGTACTTTGACGATCATGGTCGGCGGAAAAGAGCATGTCTACGAGGAAATATTACCGTTATTCCGAGAGTTTGGAACGACATTTACGTTGCATGGCTCAGCTGGAAAAGGGCAGCATACAAAAATGGCAAACCAAATCATGATCGCTGGTACGATGACTGGCATGACAGAAATGCTTGTTTATGCGCAAGAAGCTGGTTTAGACTTAGAAAAAGTCATCGCTACACTTTCAGGTGGCAGTGCAGCCAATTGGTCATTGAGCAATTATGCGCCACGTATTTTACAGGAAAATTATTCGCCTGGTTTTTTTGTCAAACATTTTATCAAAGATTTGACGATCGCTTTGGCAGAAGCAGAAAAATTAGGACTGGATTTACCGGCGACAAAAGAAGCCCGAAAACTATATGAACAGCTAGCGAAAAAGGGTTTTGAGAATGACGGAACACAAGCCTTGATCAAGCTTTGGTGGGAAGATGGAAAGCAGCCGAAAAAAAAATCTTAAAAAACCAGTTTTTTTGGAGAAAATCAATGCAAGTCGACGATGCTTTTGATACAATATAACAGAACTAAGAAAAGGAGGACCTCCGATGGCACATTCACAATTAGTCGCAATCATTAAACGACTGGAGGCTATGGTCGAATCAGCAGACAATGAACTGCAAGTTCGTCGCTTTGAAAAAGAAGGCGTAGAAAAATGTACCGTGACTTATGATAAAGCGACCGAAACATTTGAACTTACTGAGACAGACACACATCAACAATACGAATTCGACAATGTCGATATCGTTGCGATGGAGATCTATGATTTGATTCAATAAGATTTCGAGCTAGCTAAAAGAGCCTGGAATTCAGCCGATTGGTTGGATTCCAGACTCTTTTTTTATTTGTTGTTCGGCTTTGACTAATTTACGCTGATAACTGATCAAGATCTGAACAGGATCGATTTCCGCTTGAGATAGTTGACGCTTGAGTGACAACGTATTATCTTTTTCATAGTAGAAATGAGGTGCTTGTCCTGGCTCTGTAATCGCTGTATCAGCCACTTGACCATAGCAGATCAGGAAATGCTTCATCTTGGATTCATCGCTAGCTAACGGCATGCTCAGCGTGATTCTCGGCGTACGCAAAAACTTTTTTTGTTCTTGTACCCTACGTGTAAAATAGGTGACCAATTCAATATCCCTTTGAAGAATAGCCGCCTTTTCAAAATTTAGTTGTTCAATGAAATGCAATTGACGTTTTTTTAAATAGCTGATCAATTTCTTATTTCTCCCTTGTAACAACCCTTGGATCTCTTTCTTCTTTTGTTCAAAAGTCCAATCCTTCAATTCTGGAAGTTGGGCTTGTAAGGCTAAATGACTGATTTCAGAAAGCCACGGCATTTGATAGTTTTCTTCGATGATGCGAAGGATACTCGGCATTTTTTTGTAAAGTCGAAACGGACCGTAAGTTCTTGCAGTGGGTACATTCGTGAGAGAAAGGCCATCAGGTTGGATATGTAAGTAGTTGTAGTTATCGAAATAATTCATTTGTCGGTTGTAGATTGGACGATAGTGTTGGATCAATTGACACTCTAACAATAGAGCATCTAGTTCTGTATCGACGACAACGACCTCAAAATCGGCAATCGAACGAACTAAGCGCAAGACTTTTTTTGAGTGTTGTTTATTTTGATAAAAATACGTACTTACACGATTTTTTAGATTTTTCGCTTTACCTACATAAATGATTTTTCCTTCACTATTTTTCATTAAGTAAACCCCAGGTAATAAAGGGAGGTTTTTTACTTTCTCTTTTGGTTGCATAAGTGCTCCTCTAGTTGAAATTGAAATCAAAAAGATTATAACAGATTTACGAAAATGAACAATATAAGCTATGATATTTTAAAAATAAATTAAAGAGATACTTTGATAATCAAAATATTTTTTTGGAACCTGATTTTAATTGTTTGATAAACAAATGCTGGTAGTAAGGCTTTTTGTCATGAAAATAAAATTAAAAAAAATTAATAATGCAAAAAAATCTAGTGAAAAGGTTGCATTTTGAAAAAAGTTAAGATATAGTTTGAACATCAAAAGATTTGATAATCAAACTAATTTTAGTGGATGGTGGAACATGGAACCTGATTTTAATACAGTAAATGATTATCTCGTTAGTGTCTTCAATGATATTTTGACGATCGAAGAATCTGAATTAAAAAAGTCACAATTCAAAGATCTGTCGATTACAGAGATGCATACGATCGAGGCAATCGGTATGTACAAGAAAAAGACAACTTCAGAAGTAGCCAAAGAACTGTCGATTACTGTTGGGACCTTGACCACTGCTATCAACAAGTTAGTTAGAAAAGGCTATGTTGAGCGTATCCGTAGTGAAGACGACCGACGAGTGGTGAAGCTGGGGTTAACAAAAAAAGGAAAGCTGCTTTACCGCGTGCATCAGCATTTCCATCGTGAAATGGTCAAAAACATCATAGACGGTCTGGCTGCCGACGAACAACAAGCTTTGCTGTCTGCATTGAAAAACTTGCATGATTTCTTGCGAGATTACAAGTGAGGAAGTTTAATGGAACAATTTGGAACGATCACAGCAACGGCAAGTGTCTTACCGGAAAAAATCATCACAAATGATGATCTCTCAAAAATGATGGACACTTCGGATGAGTGGATCTCATCACGTACAGGAATCAAGGAGAGACATTGTGTAACCGACCAGGAAACTTCCGATTTGTGTTACCTCGTTGCCAAAAAATTGCTAAAAAAAAGAGCACTTGATCCGAATGAACTTGATTTTATCATCGTAGCTACGATGTCGCCCGATTATACATCCCCATCTGTAGCGACCTTAGTTCAAGGTAGGATCGGCGCAACAAAAGCAATCGCTTTTGATATCAGCGCAGCTTGTTCGGGATTTGTTTATGCATTGAGTGTAGCAGAGAAGTTGATTCGCTGCGGCTCAATGAAGGGTTTAGTGATTGGCGGCGAAACATTATCCAAACTGATCGATTGGACAGATCGTTCAACCGCTGTTTTGTTTGGTGATGGTGCAGGAGGCATTTTATTAGAAGCCGGACCAGAACAAAAATTATTGAGAGAATCGCTAGCGGCAGATGGCTCGCGTGCGCAATCCCTCACTTCCGGTTATCTGCCAAATCATTCGCCTTTATACACGGAAGATTCAGAAGGTTCTTACTATTTAAAAATGGTCGGACGAGATATTTTTGATTTTGCTGTAAGAGACGTTGCGATGAACATCAAAGAGATCATTCAAGGCACAGCTGTTGATTATCTGCTTTTGCATCAAGCAAATTTGCGAATCATCGAAAAGATTGCTCGTAAGGTCAAAGTCCCACAAGAGCAGTTTCTAACGAACATGGATAAATACGGTAATACTTCCGCAGCAAGCATCCCGATTCTTTTAGATGAGGCAGTAGAAAGCGGAGCAATCACATTAGGACAAAAACAAAAAGTGGTATTTACAGGTTATGGTGGAGGATTGACATGGGGAAGTATCCTCATGGAACTATAAACTGATAAAAATAAAAATATAAAAAAGAAACAATATCGGAGGAATTATCATATGGTATTCGAAAAAATTCAAGAAATCATTGCGGAAGAATTAGGGAAAGACGCAGAAGAAATCAAATTAACGACAAACATCCAAGAAGACCTTGAAGCAGATAGCTTGGATTTATTCCAAATCATCAACGAGATCGAAGATGAATTTGATGTGAAAATCGAAACAGAAGATGGCATCAAAACAGTTCAAGATTTAGTCACTTATGTTGAAAAACAAACTGCATAATCATCAAGATTAGGTTGGGGGCTGGGACATTTTCCGAAAAAGGAGTGTCTTAGCCTTTTTTTAAATGAAAAGAAGATATTTATCCTGAATATAAATAGGAGAACGATGATGAAAACAGCATTTTTATTTAGTGGACAAGGTGCACAATACCAAGGAATGGGTCAAGACCTCTACCATGAGCCAATCGTGAAAAAGACCTTTGATGAAGCAAGTGAGATCTTAGGCTATGATATGGCAGAGCTTTGTTTTTCAACAAATGATCGTTTAGATCAAACGGTCTATACACAGCCTGCTATTTTGACTGTCAGCATTGCCTTTTATCGTTTATTAGTAGAACGTGGAATCACTCCTCAGGCTGTCTTGGGACTTAGTTTAGGTGAATATTCTGCATTAGTGGCAAGTGGCGCTCTTTCCTTTAGAGAAGCCGTGGCGTTAGTCGAAAAAAGAGGTACGTTCATGACCGCCGCTGCACCAACAGGTAGTGGAAAAATGGTCGCAGTCATGAATGCACCGGCAGACGTGATCGAAGACTGTTGTAAACAGGCAGAACAAATAGGGATCGTTTCACCAGCAAATTACAACACCCCACAGCAGATCGTCATTGGTGGTGAAGAAAAAGCAGTGGATCAAGCGGTTGCTTTACTAAAAGAACAAGGCATCAAACGGATGATTCCACTGAATGTCAGTGGTCCTTTCCACACAGCCATCTTGGAACCAGCTGCTAGACAGCTAGCAGAAGAACTAAGCAAAATCGCTTTTTCGGAACCTAAGATCCCAGTGATCAGTAATACAACAACGGAGATCATGACAAAGGAAAGTATCCCAGCTTTACTTGAACAACAAGTGATGAAACCTGTTCGCTTCTATGAAAGTATCGAAAAACTCAAAGACTTAGGGATCGAACAAGTCGTTGAGGTCGGACCAGGTAAAGTCTTAAGTGGTTTTATGAAAAAGATCGACAAATCGATCGCAGTCACACGTGTTGAAAATCAGCAAACATTCGAAGAAACAATCAATCAATTGTCATAGGAGGCAAGTTATGGACGTAACTGGAAAAAATGTGTTTATTACAGGCAGTACACGAGGAATTGGCGAAGCCATTGCTTTAGCTTTTGCCAAAGCAGGGGCAAATATCTTCCTAAACGGTCGTGGAGAGATCCCAGCCGAAAAAATCGATGCAATCAAGGCATACGGTGTGGAGTGCGTGGGGATCTCAGGCGATATCTCCGATTATGATAAAGCAGGAGAGATGATCAAAGAAGCAGAAAAGCAATTGGGTTCTGTCGATATTCTGGTGAATAACGCTGGAGTTACTAATGATAAACTTGTCTTACGTATGGATGCAGATGATTTCAAGAAATGTTTAGATATCAATTTAACAGGCACTTTCAATATGACACAGCACGTGTTGAAAAAAATGATGAAAAAAAGAGAAGGAGCAATCATCAATCTTTCAAGTGTTTCTGGATTGATCGGTAACTTAGGCCAAGCCAATTATGCAGCGAGTAAAGCAGGTGTTGTCGGTTTTACTAAATCGGTGGCACGAGAAGTTGCGACAAGAGGAATCACTTGTAATGTGATTGCGCCTGGTTTTGTTACTACGGATATGACAGATGTCCTATCTGAGAAAGTAAGAGAGCAAGCAGAAAAACAAATTCCAATGCAACGTTTTGGCCAAGTAGAAGACATTGCGGAAGCCGCACTGTTCTTAGCGAAAAGTTCGTATATCACAGGTCAAGTCATCAATGTTGACGGCGGATTGGTCATGCACGGATAGGGAGGAAAATTAATGAATCGAGTAGTAATCACAGGTTATGGAGTCACTTCACCGATCGGGAATGATGCAGAAAGTTTTTTAGCTAGTTTAAAAGCTGGAACGAATGGTATTGCACCGATCACAAAATTTGATGCGTCAGAAACAGGTATCACATTAGCAGGTGAAGTCAAAGACTTTCCTTTTGATAAATATTTTGTAAAAAAAGACAGCAAACGGATGGATATGTTTTCAATTTATGGTATTTATGCCGCAATGGAAGCATTAGCAATGAGCGGGATCGAAAAAGAAGCAATCAACCAAGATCGTTTTGGTGTTATTGTCGGCTCTGGGATCGGTGGATTACCAACGATTGAAAGTCAAGTCATCCGGATGCATGACAAAGGACCAAACCGCGTTTCACCTATGTTTGTTCCAATGTCCATCGCTAACATGGCAGCTGGGAATATTGCCTTACGTGTAGGTGCTAAAGGCATTTGTACGTCGATCGTGACCGCATGTGCCAGTGGAACGAATGCCATTGGAGAAGCTTTCCGTAATATCAAACATGGCTATTCAGATATCATCCTTGCAGGTGGGACAGAAGCAACGATCTGTGAGATGGGGATCGCCGGATTTGCAGCATTGACTGCTCTATCCGAATCAACAGATCCAGCACGTGGTTCGATTCCGTTTGACGAAGGCCGTAATGGTTTCGTCATGGGTGAAGGAGCCGGTGTGTTAGTTCTAGAATCATTGGAACACGCACAAGCTCGCGGCGCAAAAATCTATGGTGAAGTCGTTGGATATGGCTCAAATTGTGATGCCTACCATATGACAGCTCCAACACCAGATGGTTCTGGCGCATCTAAAGCAATGAAACTAGCAATGGAAGAAGCAGGAATCGATGCGAAAGAAGTAGGATACATCAATGCGCATGGAACAAGTACACCTGCCAACGACCAAGCAGAAGCAAAAGCAATCCAAATCGCTTTAGGGGAATCATTCAGAGAAACCTATGTCAGCAGTACGAAATCGATGACTGGGCATTTATTAGGGGCCGCTGGAGGAATCGAGGCACTTGCGACATTGCTTGCGTTAGAGCATCAGTTCATTCCACCAAATATCAATGTAGAGAAACAAGATCCTGAAATTGATTTAAATGTGGTGATCAATGAAAGCAAAGAAGCCGAACTATCTTATGCTATGAGTAATTCATTAGGCTTCGGTGGACATAACGCTGTGCTATGTATGAAACGCTGGGAGGAATAATGTTGAAGATCAATGAAATCAAAGAATTAGTCAGTCAATTTGATCAATCCACGTTAACAGAATTTGACTTGAAAGACGGACAATTTGAATTAT
This sequence comes from Enterococcus sp. DIV2371, assembly GCF_050498525.1. Taxonomy (NCBI): domain Bacteria; kingdom Bacillati; phylum Bacillota; class Bacilli; order Lactobacillales; family Enterococcaceae; genus Enterococcus; species Enterococcus sp. DIV2371. The sequence goes on from NZ_JBIPAJ010000001.1 coordinate 1,058,882, forward strand.
ATATGAATAAAAATGAAATGAGTCGAGGAATGGGGCAACCCGTTCCGACACCCATGTTTTCTGAACCACAACCACAACCAGCTGCCCCAGTTGCAGCAAAAGAAGAAAGCAGTTCTACTCAGCAAGAAGTTGTAGCTGCACCAATAGTCGACGGTGTGGAAGTAAAATCACCGATCGTAGGAATCGTCTATTTACAACCCTCTCCTGATAAACCAGCTTTTAAAAAGGTGGGAGACAAAGTCACAAAAGGCGAAGTGATCTGTATCATCGAAGCGATGAAATTGATGAACGAAGTAACGAGTGACGTAGACGGTGAAATCGCAGCAATCTTGATCGACAATGAAGAGGTCGTAGAATACGGACAACCACTCTTTATCGTTCAACCAAATTAAGGCAAGGAGAACTAGACCTATGAACATTCAAGAAATCAAAAAAATTATCCCTCATCGTTATCCATTATTACTGATCGATCGAGTGGAAGAAATGGTCGAAGGCGAGCGGATCGTAGCCAAAAAAAATGTGACCATCAATGAACCTTTTTTCCAAGGACATTTTCCAGAAGAGCCTGTTATGCCAGGTGTCTTGATCGTTGAAGCAATGGCTCAAGCAGGAGCAGTTGCCCTCTTATCATTGGAACAGTTCAAAGGAAAAACTGCTTACTTTGGCGGATTAGATAAAGCCAAGTTTCGTAAAAAAGTGACTCCTGGAGATACGTTGATGTTAGAAGTCGAAATCACTAAAATCAAATCTTCTGCAGGAATAGGCAAAGGAATTGCAAAAGTGGATGGCAAAAAAGTTGCTGAAGCTGAATTAACCTTTATGATTGGATAGGTGAGTTATGTTTTCAAAAGTCTTGATAGCAAATCGCGGCGAAATAGCCGTACGGATCATTCGTGCCTGCCGTGAGCTTGGAATCCAAACCGTTGCGGTCTATTCTGAAGCGGATGCGGAGGCATTACACACACAATTAGCAGATGAAGCAATCTGTATCGGTCCTGCAAGAGCGACTGATTCATATTTGAATGTACAAGCAGTTTTAAGTGCAGCCATCGTAACAAAAGCAGAAGCCATCCATCCTGGATTTGGTTTCTTGTCTGAGAATAGTCGATTTGCTTCGATGTGTGAAGAATGTAATATCGTCTTTATTGGACCTAAAAGCAAAACGATCGATGACATGGGGAATAAAATCAACGCACGCCAGTTGATGCAACAAGCCAATGTCCCAGTGATCCCAGGTAGTGATGGTGTGCTGTCGACTGTTGAAGAAGCACTTGAAGTAGCAGAAAAAATCGGCTATCCAGTGATGCTCAAAGCCGCCGCTGGTGGTGGTGGTAAGGGAATCCGTAAAGTTTTATCAAAAGAAGAGTTACCACAACATTTTTCATCTGCCCAACAAGAGGCAGCAGCAGCTTTTGGTAACGATGAAATGTATCTAGAAAAAATCATTTATCCCGCAAGACATATTGAAGTCCAAGTATTGGGTGACCAATTTGGGCACGTTCTGCATCTAGGCGAACGCGATTGTTCATTGCAACGGAACAACCAAAAAGTATTAGAAGAATCCCCGTCTGTGGTGATTTCTGTAGAAAAACGAAATCATTTAGGATCTGCCGCAGTACGTGCTGCAAAGGCAGTGAACTATGAAAATGCAGGGACGATCGAATTTCTGATGGATGAATCCGGTGAATTTTATTTCATGGAAATGAATACCCGCATCCAAGTCGAACATCCAGTAACTGAAATGGTCACAAATATCGATTTAGTCAAAAAACAAATCGAGATTGCGGCTGGACGTCCATTAGAGATCCAACAAGAAGAGATCGTTTTTCAAGGACATGCCATCGAATGCCGGATCAATGCAGAAAATCCAGCGTTCCATTTCGCTCCTTCACCAGGGAAAATCAATGATCTATTACTGCCAGCTGGCGGTATGGGCTTACGGGTAGACAGCGCAGTTTATTCAGGCTACACGATCCCTCCTTATTACGATTCGATGATTGCTAAAGTCATCGTACATGGCGACACACGTTTTGATGCGTTGATGAAAATGCAACGAGCGTTGAGCGAGATCGTGACCGATGGGGTGATCACGAATGCCGAGTTCCAAATGGATCTGATCAGTCATCCAGCAGTGATTGCCGGAGATTACAGTACCGCATTCTTACAAGAAGAATTTTTACCGAATTGGATTCCCGAGACGGAGATAGGAGACGAATAAGATGGCTTTATTCAAAAAGAAAAAATACATTCGAATCAATCCTAATCGAGAAATCAAGCCAACAAATGCGCCGTCGGTCCCTGATAATATGTGGGCGAAATGTCCCAATTGTAAGCATATTATCTATACGAAAGATATTGGTGAAGAAAAAGTTTGTCCACATTGCAGTTACAATTTTAGGATCGGTGCGTGGCAACGATTAGCGCTGATCATCGATGAGAAAAGTTTAGAAGAATGGGATACGAACTTGGTCACCAAAGATCCACTTGATTTTCCTGATTATCAAAAAAAAATCAGCAAGATGCAAGAAAAGACTGGCTTACATGAAGCAGTTTTAACTGGTCAAGCGACCATCGAAGGCATTCCATTTGCTATCGGTGTCATGGACCCTAATTTTATCATGGGAAGCATGGGAACGATCGTGGGCGAAAAAATCACACGCTTATTTGAACGTGCCGCGGCGAAACAATTGCCTGTCGTATTATTTACTGCCTCTGGAGGCGCTCGTATGCAAGAAGGCATCTTTTCTCTGATGCAAATGGCCAAGATCTCAGCAGCTGTCAAACGTCACAGCAACAAGCAGCTATTTTACTTGACGGTATTGACAGATCCAACGACTGGAGGAGTCACTGCCAGCTTTGCGATGGAAGGGGATGTCATCTTAGCTGAACCACAAAGCTTGATCGGCTTTGCGGGACGCCGAGTGATCGAACAAACGATCAAACAGGAACTACCTGAAGACTTCCAAAAAGCTGAGTTTTTACTCGAGCATGGTTTTGTGGATCAAATCGTTCCAAGAAAAGAACTCAAGCAGACGATCCATCAATTACTAGAATTGCATACGCAGAAAGGATGGATCAACCATGAATAAAACAGCTCATGATATCGTCCAACTGGCACGTGCAAAAGATCGTTGGACAAGTCTTGATTTCTTTGAAACGATTTTTGAAGGCTTCCAAGAGTTTCATGGTGATCGCTTATTTGGTGATGATGAAGCTGTCGTTGGAGGAGTGGCGAAATTAGCCGGCAAACCAGTGACTGTCATTGGTATCCAAAAAGGCCGAGACTTGCAAGAAAACATTCGTCGGAATTTCGGTTCTCCTCATCCAGAAGGTTACCGTAAAGCACTACGTTTGATGAAACAAGCAGAAAAATTCAATCGTCCGGTCATTACGTTGATCAATACAGCGGGTGCCTATTGTGGGATCGGCGCAGAAGAACGTGGCGAAGGAGAAGCGATTGCCCGTAATCTGTTAGAAATGTCTGATTTGAAGGTACCGATCATCAGTATCATTATTGGTGAAGGCGGTAGTGGAGGGGCATTAGCCTTGGCGTTAGCCGATGAAGTCTGGATGTTAGAACAAACGATCTATGCAGTTTTATCACCAGAAGGATTTGCTTCGATTCTTTGGAAAGACGGCAGCCGAGCTGCTGAAGCCGCTGAATTGATGAAAGTTGCCGCTGGTGAATTATTAGAATTAGACGTCATCGATCGCGTGATTCCAGAAACATTCAACGGGGAGCCGTTAAGCAAAGAAAAAGTCGCTCGCATGATGCAAAAAGCATTGATCGAAAAACTGACCGAACTTTGCCAGAAACCCACCGAAGAATTGATCGAACAACGCTATCAACGTTTTCGTAAATATTAAGAAGATTTTTGATTTAAACTGTAGAGAATTTACTCTACAGTTTTTTCTGATTTATCATATGAAGCTATAGTAATTGGTTTATGATTTGTATATTTAACGTGATTATTTTTATTATTTTCTAGTTAAAAAGAAAAATAAATTAGGTTTAATATATATTTTTTTTAATAATAACTTGTTTTTGTACTTATTTTACGAGTTAAATGTTAAAATAAGTAGCTGTAAGGGAGGTTAGAGGATGTATTCTAATTTAGATGACTTTTTAGAAAATGATAAAAGTGTTGAAGAAAAAAAAGATATGGTTAATGAGATGATCGGTATTCTAGATGTTGATCAGCTATCACAAGTTATTGAGTTTTTAAGTGGCCCCTTTTTTGCCAATAAATTGAAAGATTATTTACTAGATTTTAGTTTACCAGATATAGAATCGAAGGAATTTTTATTTCTTATTCAAGCTGAAAAATATAATGGTAATATAGTGAGAAAAATGATGAATGAAGTAGGTATTAGTAACTATTATTTAAATAAATTCATTCACAAGTATAAATTACAAGAAGTATCAAGTGGAATTTATATTTTTCCACATAAAAACATAGATGCACCATTTTTATTTCAATCTCAATATTCTAAAGCAGTTATTTCACATGAATCGGCTTTGTATATGCTAGATTTGAGTGATGTGATTCCGAAAAGAACTATTGTTAGTTTGCCAAAGGATTACAAATTCTCTCAATTAGAAAGAAATTCAAATGATTACATTAAGATTTATAATGGAGTATACAATAATAATAAGGCTCTTGTTTTGAGTTATTATGAAAATGATCCCATATTCGTAACGAAAAATAATCCAATAGGAAGTACCCAGATCGTTTTAAAAAAATCAATGAAGAATAACCTTGTTCGAGTCACATCAGCAGAGAGAACTATAGCAGATATATTGGCTCCTAAATCTAATATAGAAGAAGAGGTTAAACATGAAGCTCTTAGAAGATATTATGATTTATATCACCGAGATAGTAACCGATTGAGAAGAATAGCGCACAAACAAGGTGTATTGAAGGAACTAGACAAGTATTTGTGGGAGTTGCAACTATAAGAAGGAGGCAGTGACGGATGAATTCAAACAGACTAAAAGACATAATAAAGACTAGGAATTCAGGAATAAGTGTTGAAGAGTACAGGATAAGATACGCAACTGAACGATTTTTATCTAGATTGCAAGAAAGTGACTATAAGGATAACTTTATCCTTAAAGGCGGTTTTTTACTGGGAGCTATTTTTAAAGTAGAGCAAAGAACAACAAGAGATTTAGATACATTATTAAAAGAGATATCAGCAGATAAAATGAATGTAACTAGAGTGCTTGAAAATATTGTTAGTATTGATCTGGATGATGGCGTACGATTTGAGTTGATCAATTTATCAGAATCTCAGCAACAACGTAAATATGATGGTTTTCGAGCCAAATTCAAAATGACCTTTTTAGAAGAAAATTCAATCGTTCAATTTGATCTAGATTTAGGTGTGGGGGACACTATAACTCCTAAAGCAGAAGTTATAGACATACCATTACTTTTCAATGAGAAAAAAGGGGACCATAAATCAATCACTTTGCAGGCTTACCCGATTGAGACCATTCTTGCTGAAAAAACAGAAATAATATTGGATTTAGGAACAAAAAACTCCAGGATGAAAGATTTTTACGATATACATTTGATTTTAAATTATCAATATAAACCGAGTATTACTAAATGTTATAAGGCTTTTGAGAATACATGGTTGTTTAGGCATAAGGAACTGCCTATTGATGCAGAACGGTTCGAGGATTGGTTTTTTATTGTTGATGAAATAATTGCAAATAAAAAAATGAATGATATTTATTGGAAGAATTATATTAAAGACAGAGAATATGCTAAACATCTAAGATTTAAAACTATCCTTAGGCAATTCAAAGAGTATTTAGAAAAATTACATAGAATATACATAGAATAATATGGTATAAAAAAAATAAAAACTACTAGCCTATTGAGTAATCAAATATACCAGTTAAAAGAAAGCTACGGTGGGGCTATCTGTTTTAATTTATCCTGATGTCAAATAGCTGATTAACAACATGTTAAAAAAGTAATATCATGCAAAATATTTTGTTTACTATTACTCCCTTTATATTCGCTACAAATCCATTATAGTCAATTTATTCTTTACAATCACAACTAAAATTATTTTTTGTTATTTTTAAAAAGTGTGATATCTTTTTTTAAAAGGAGTTGATAGTGTGTTTAGAAAATCATTAAATGTTCTTTTTTACGGAGTGTTGTTTTCGATGTTGCTATTTTTGACTGGCTGCTCTAAATCGAATGAGGATCAATTAAAAAACGCCGAGATCGTTCAAGTAACGAATGGTGGAACTTTACAAAACAGAGGAAGTTATACCCTTAAAGAGGGGAATTTAGAAATCATGAAAGAAATCCAACTGACACAAAACCTTGATCAAAATCCCGCTGATTTAAAACTATCAAGCAGTGAAGAAAAAGAAATCAAAAGTTTGCTGACACCTGATTTTACAACCGAAGAACAAGAACTAAAAACGACTGAACTTTTTCAAACGTTTGTTAAAGAAATCAAACATGTCACAGTCGAAGTCAATCAGGAGAAGAAAACGACAACATTAGTCGGGAAGGATTATCGAAAAGAATTCTCTTGGGTAGATGAAAGTGGGAATCGTTTAGCTGACTCACATAAGATTGAATATAGTTTTGTGTCAGAGGATGGGGAATAGTTGAGTAAAGAAAAAATCTGAATAAAGAATGATATAAGCTGAGACCTAGTACTCGACTTTTTTTTTCATTACCTGAAGCAAAGGATGGAAATAAATATTCTTTATTCGCTCATATTATTCATTTTTAAAGCATAAAATCAAAATAAATTAAATAAATATACAAAAAATAGTTTATTTTTGAAATTTTCATGCTATAATGACAGAACAAAATGAATAAGGGGCGAGACAATGAAAAAGATTTCAGGAATTATTTTATTTTTAGTTACAACATTCGCATTAGGCGCTTGCGGGAATGGGAATGCAGCTGAATCAACCGATCAATTGACGGCGATCAAAGAAAGTGGAGTATTGAAAGTTGCGACGTCTGCTGATTATGCGCCGTTTGAATTTCATACGATCGTTGATGGGAAAGATCAAATCGTCGGATCGGACATTGATTTAGCAAATGCTATTGCCGATGAACTTGGTGTGAAACTGGAGCTTTCAGATATGAGTTTCAATACAGTGTTAGCCTCTTTAAAAGAAGGAAAAGCCGATGTAGCGATCTCAGCAATCTCAGCGACTGAAGAACGCAAAGAACAATTTGATTTCACCGACAACTATTACAATCCGCCACAAGTGCTCGTGATCAACAAAAAAGACCAAGGTACATTAACAAGCATTGATAGCTTAGCAGGTAAGAGCTTAGGTGCGCAAAAAGGTTCGATCCAAGAAGCAGTGATCAACGAACAAATCAAAGAGGCTAAAGTAGTTACGATCGACAAGGTGCCAAATATGGTGATCGAGATCAATCAAGGTTCACTTGATGGAATGGTCGTTGAACAGACGATCGCCGAAGCTTATATCGCTCAAAATCCTAACTTGGTGATCGCTGATATCCCTTTGGAACAATCAGATGATGAAGCCTTTGCTGTTGCTTTACCAAAAGGTAGTACCGAATTACAAGAAGAGTTGAATCGCATCATCAAAAAGTTGAGCGATGAAGGCAAGATCGATGAATTTATCAAAAAAAATCATGAATTAGCTGAACAAACAGCGACAGAATAGAGGGAAGCCGTGTGAATTTTTCGTTTTTAGATAAATACTTACCCTATTTTCTATCAGGTGCGGTTGTTACGATCGTGATTTCGATTTTGACTGTCATCTTTGGAACGTTGATTGGTTTAGCAATGGCATTGATGAAGCGCTCAAAAGTCAAGCCTTTGAATTGGTTGGCTAATAGCTATATCGAATTATTGAGAGGCACACCGATGTTGTTACAGATCATGATCGGGTTCATTCTATTACAACGTTTCTTTCCAGCTGTTGACTGGTCAGTAGGTATTTTGACGATCGACTTAGGTCGTTTGATACCTGGAATCATCGTTTTATCACTAAATTCTGGCGCATATGTTGCTGAAATCATTCGTGGAGGAATCGCGGCTGTCAATATGGGACAAACAGAAGCATCCTATTCGTTAGGGTTACGTCCCATACAAGCGATGCGTTATGTCATTTTCCCACAAGCGTTGAGAAATATTTTGCCACCATTAGGAAATGAGTTTGTCACATTGATCAAAGATTCTTCCCTGCTGACAGTGATCGGTATCAATGAATTGATGGGATCTGCTCAAATCGTGATTTCAAACTCATATATCCCATTAGAACCTTATTTTATTGCCGCAGGGTTATACTTCGTTATGACTTTTGTGACTTCGCGGTTGTTGAGTAGTTGGGAGAAAAAACTCGGTAAAGGGTATCGACGTTAGGAGAGAACAACGTATGGAAAAATCAATATTGACGATCAAGCAGTTAAATAAATCATTTGCAGAAACAGAAGTGTTGAGAGGTATTTCTACTACTATTTCAGCAGGCGAGGTCGTGGTGATCATCGGCCCTTCAGGTTCAGGAAAAAGTACGTTTCTCCGCTGTTTGAATCTACTCGAATCTCCTACAGCGGGTACGGTGGAGTTTGAAGGAACGGACATCACGCATAAACAGCATGATATTTTTAAAACAAGAGAAAAAATGGGGATGGTTTTTCAGCAATTCAATTTATTTCCCAATATGACAGTATTAGAAAATATCACTTTATCACCAATCAAGGTGAAAAAAATGCCAAGAAAAGAAGCCGAAGCGATTGCTTTGGAGCTATTGGCAAAAGTCGGATTGTCAGACAAAGCGGCTGCATATCCGTACTCTTTATCAGGCGGACAGCAACAGCGGATTGCGATTGCGCGAGCGTTGGCGATGCAACCTGATGTCATGTTGTTCGATGAACCTACTTCGGCGCTTGATCCAGAAATGGTCGGTGAGGTGCTCTCCGTTATGTTGCAATTAGCACAAGAAGGAATGACGATGGTTATTGTCACTCATGAAATTGGCTTTGCAAAAGAAGTGGGGGATCGGATCATTTTTATGGATCAAGGACAGATCCTTGAAGAAGGAACACCTGACGAAGTATTTGAACGAACGAGTCATCCTCGGACGATCGATTTCTTAGCAAAAGTCTTATAGTCAGAAAAGAGATAAGAGACAGGAAGATTTGGATGCTTGTTTCGAGTCTGCCTGTAGATGATGATTTTTGTCCTCAAGCAATCTAAAAAATGAATACAAAGAATCCCTGTGAAAATCAGCAACCAACTTCCCCAATAATAGGAAACTATTTTGGAAGTTGGGTGCTGATTTCTTGCCGCTGATTACTTCTGTCATAACCATACGTAAAAGGTTTGATGTATAGAGGTAGTTTTTTTTTAGATTTTACAGTATAATATGGGGTTGAGGAGTACATTTCGTGCTCCTTCATTTTTTGCAGATGAGGAGACAACATGTTTTCAAATTATAAACCTACATGGATGGTAGAAGCCGTCTATAAAATTACCCCTGCACAACTGAAAAAACTAGGGATCAAAGCCGTTTTAACGGATCTTGATAATACACTGATTGCTTGGAATAATCCAGACGGGACAGAAGAATTGTTCAGTTGGATTTTAGAAATGAGAAATGCGGGTATACCAGTAGTCGTTGTTTCTAACAACAACTCAGAACGGGTAGCTCGTGCAGTTGAAAAATTTGAGCTGCTTTATGTCGCAAGAGCATTGAAACCTTTACCAGTCGGCATCAATAAAGCGAAGAAAATGTTAGATTTGGCAGATGAGGAGATCATCATGGTCGGTGATCAGATCATGACCGATATTCGTGGCGCCAATAGTGCCGGTATCCGTAGTGTCTTAGTCAAACCAATCATTGATACAGATAGTTGGAAGACGAAGTTCAATCGGTTCTGGGAACGTAAGATCATGAGTTATTTAGTAAAGAAACATCCAGATATGGATTGGCGAGGTGGCATTGAATGAATGAAGAATTACAATGTATCGGTTGTGGTGTGATGATCCAAACAGAACACCCTGATAAGTTAGGCTATACACCAAAAGCCGCGCTTGAAAAAGGGCTGGCAACAGGTGATGTCTATTGTCAACGTTGTTTTCGTTTGAGACATTATAATGAGATCCAAGATGTGTCATTGACGGATGATGATTTCTTACGATTACTAAATGAATTAGGGCAAAAAGACGCATTGATCGTGAATGTAGTCGATATCTTTGATTTTAACGGATCATTGATCCCTGGATTACATCGTTTTGTCGGGAATAATCCAGTTCTTTTAGTTGGAAATAAAGTCGATATCCTACCTAAATCATTGAAAAAATCAAAAATGATCAAATGGATGAATGAGCGTGCCCATGAAGCAGGGTTAAGACCTGTCGATGTCTTATTGACAAGTGCGAAAAAAGCACCTGAGATGACGACGCTACTTGAGAAGATCGAAGAATATCGTGAAGGCCGCGATGTATATATCGTTGGTGTAACGAATGTTGGGAAATCGACGCTGATCAATCAGATCATCAAAAACACAGCAGGGGTCCAAGAAGTGATCACCACGTCGCAATTTCCAGGAACGACGTTAGATAAAATCGAGATTCCATTAGATGATGGTCAGTTTTTGATCGATACGCCAGGGATCATCCATCGTCATCAAATGGCGCACTATCTAGGCAAAAAAGATTTACGGATCATTGCACCGACGAAAGAAATCAAGCCTAAAGTGTATCAGCTGAATGAAGGCCAAACGCTTTTCCTTGGTGGATTAGCTCGATTCGACTTCATCAGTGGGAAACGTGGTTCATTTATTGCCTATGTATCAAATGATGTCAACTTGCATCGGACAAAATTGGAAAAAGCAGATGCTTTTTATGAAAAACATGTAGGTGGCTTATTGCAACCACCACGTCCAAATGAAGTCGGTGACTTCCCTGAACTTGTTCGCTTTGAATTTTCTGTCAAAGAAAAGACAGATATCGTCTTTGCAGGACTAGGGTGGATCACTGTGACAGAACCGGCAGTCATTGCAGGTTGGGCGCCAAAAGGGGTACACGTGTTAAGAAGAAAAGCACTCATTTAAGAAAGAAGGAAAAGCATGAGTTTAAGAGGAAAGCAAAAACGATTTTTACGTAGTCAAGCCCATCATCTACAACCGATTTTTCAAATCGGTAAAGGTGGAGTCAATGAAGCGATGATCGTTCAAATCGAAGAAGCCCTTGAAAAAAGAGAATTGATCAAAGTATCATTGTTACAAAACACAGACGAGATCGCGGAAGATGTGGCACAAGTATTAGAACAAGCTATCGCCTGTGAAGTGGTACAGATCATCGGACGCGTACTTGTTTTATACAAAGCTTCGACCAAAGAAAAATATCAACGGATATCTAAAGAAGTACATGCAATCTAAGGAGTGACGAAGATGAAATCGCAAGCGAGATCCTTTGTTCGACCTCAAGTATTTCCAAAAGAAATGCCCCATCTTTATGAAAAAAGAAAACAGGTGGGGATCTTGGGAGGAACTTTCAACCCTGTGCATCTGGCCCATTTAGTCATGGCAGAACAAGCAGGACAGAATTTAGGACTAGACCATGTCTGTTTAATGCCTTCCTATCAACCACCTCATGTGGATGAAAAGCCAACAATACCGGCAGAACACCGCTTAAACATGCTTGAACTTGCGATCGAAGACAATCCTTTTTTAACGATTGAAACGATTGAGATCGAACGAGGTGGCAAGAGCTATACGTATGATACGATGAAGGCTTTGACGCAAAATAATCCGGATACGGACTATTATTTTATCATTGGTGGCGATATGGTCGAATATTTGCCAAAGTGGTACAAAATCGATGAATTGTTGACGATGGTCCACTTTGTAGGAATCCATCGTCGCGGTTATCAAGTGGAAACACCGTACCCAGTGATCTGGGTCGATGTCCCTGAAATCGATTTGAGTTCGACAAAAATACGGCAGAAGATCCAACAAGGTTGTTCAGTCCGTTATTTGGTCCCAGATAAAGTCTTGGATTATATTCAGAAAGAAGGCTTGTATCAACATGAATTATAGTACAGATTATACGGCATATACTCGAGAAGTCTTGATGCAAAAAGTCCAAATGCGAATGAGTGAGCAACGGTTCAAACATGTCTTAGGTGTCGAACAAACGGCGATCGCTCTTGCTGAAAAATATGGCTGCTCACCAGAAAAAGCAAGCATCGCTGCACTGACACATGATTATGCGAAAGAACGTCCTGATGATGAGTTTAAACTAGTCATCGAACGGGATCACTTTGATCCTGAGTTGCTCGCTTACGGGAATGCCATTTGGCATGGCTTGGTCGGTGCATCTTTTGTGGAGCGGGAACTAGGCATCACGGATGAGGAGATCTTGCAAGCCATTCGTGTGCATACGACGGGAGCGGCTGAGATGTCTTTACTCGATAAAATCATCTATGTTGCTGATTACATCGAGCCTGGACGTTCTTTTCCAGGTGTTAAAGAAGCTCGTGAACTTGCGATGATCGATCTTGACGAAGCAGTCGCATTCGAAACCAAACATACTTTAGCGCATCTGATTGCGCAAGAACAACAAATATATCCAAAAACAATCGAAACATACAATCATTGGGTAGCAAAATAGCTAGCCAATATAGGAGGAAATCATCATCGATAGTAAAGAACAATTAAAAATCGCTGTTCAAGCAGCTGATTCAAAACGTGCAGAAGATATTTTAGCTTTGGACGTCCGTGAAGTCTCATTATTGGCTGATTATTTCATGATCTGTTCAGCAAACAGTGAACGTCAAATCAATGCCATCGTGGAAGAAATCATCGAAAAAGAAGAAGAAAACAAGTATGAAGTGAAACGCGTAGAAGGAAAAGAAGGTGGCAAATGGATCCTGATCGACCTTGGTGATTTGATCATCCATGTCTTCCATGCACCAGAACGCGGTTTCTACAATTTAGAAAAGCTATGGTCAGACGCACCACTTGTCGACTTGAACGAATGGTTGGATTAAAATGGCATACGAAACATTTGCTTTTATCTACGATGAAGTAATGGACGACGGGTTATATGATCAATGGTTGGCTTTTTCTAAACGGCATTTACCGGAAACAACTAAAAATATCCTTGAACTTGCATGCGGTACTGGCGCATTAGCGGTCGCTTTTGCCAAAGATGGCTACAATGTGACTGGTTTGGATCTGTCAGAAGAAATGCTGATGATCGCCAGTCAACGGGCCTACGAAGAAGAAGCAACAGTGCAATTTGTGGAAGGGAATATGTTAGATCTTTCCGAAAGTGGACAGTACCAAGCAATCACTTGTTTCTCTGATTCTTTATGCTATATGCAAAATGATCAAGAAGTGCAACAAGTTTTTGATGAGGTATATCAGGCATTAGAAGAGAATGGTCGTTTCTTGTTTGATGTTCATTCCGTTTATCAGATCGATCGAGTGTTTCCAGAGTATAGTTATCATTACCAAGGAGACAATTTTGCCTTTCTTTGGGATAGTTATGCTGGAAAAGAAAAACATAGCATTGAACATTATTTGACATTTTTCGTCGAGTCTCAAGAAAAAGAAGGTACGTTTATTCGTGAAGATGAACTACACCAAGAACGCACGTATCCGTTAGAGAATTACTTGCGTATGCTGGAAAATAGTGGCTTTGCGAAAGTTGAAGTATGTGCTGATTTTACAGATGAGACACCTAACGAAGAATCAAGACGCTGGTTTTTTGTTGCTCATAAGGACGAAAGCGATACAGACGAACTGTAGTAAAAAATAAAAAGAAGGGACGGCTGGATCATAAAGCTTTGTCTCTTCTTTTTTACTAGATGGAAGGAGGAAAGAAAATGAAAGTTTGCGGCATCATTGTGGAGTATAATCCATTTCATAATGGGCATCTTTACCATGTACAACAAGCTAAGGAACAAACTGGGGCAGACGTGGTGATTGCGGTGATGAGCGGAAATTTTTTGCAACGAGGGGAACCGGCGATCATTGATAAATGGCAACGTGCAGAAGTGGCGTTGCACTACGGAGTAGATCTAGTGGTAGAACTACCGATCGAATGGGCGGTACAATCGGCTGATTACTTTGCGAAAGGCGCAGTTCAACTGTTGCAAAAATTAGGTTGTGATTATTTATGTTTTGGCACAGAGGACGAGAAGGCGTTTGATTATCAAACATTTGGAACGTTTGTCATGCAACATCAAGATCAAATCACTAAAGCTTTCCAAGCGTTGCCTGATCAGACGATGAGTTATCCGCAAAAGATGACACAAGTATTCAAACAAGTCTATCCAGAGATCTCGCTTGATTTTTCCTCACCTAATCATATTCTAGGGTTGAGCTATGCAAAAGAAAATGCGACCTATGAACATCCGATGAAATTAGTCCCGATCAATCGCAAAGGGGCAGGGTATCATGATAAAGAATTGTCTGAAGAAACGATAGCTAGTGCCACGGCGATTCGTAAAGCACTAACAGAAAATCGCTCGATTTCTGCCACAGTCCCCTCAGAAACAGAGACGTTTTTAACGACAGGAAGTTTACAAACATGGGCATCCTATTGGCCCTTGTTAAAATACCGACTTCTTTCCTCCACGGTCGACTCGTTGCAACAAATCTATCAGATGACGGAAGGCATAGAAATTCGAATGTTAGAAGCGGCAAAGACTGCCACTGCGTTTGCTGAGTTTGTCGAACAAGTCAAAACAAAACGTTATACTTGGACGAGGATCCAGCGTTTGTCTTGCTATGTATTGTTGAATATCCAAAAAGAAGAAATGAAGGAACAACAGTTACAAGAATATATCCATGTGCTGGGCTTTACATCAGCAGGTCGGGCATGTCTCAAAAATAAAAAAGCATGCGCACTCTTTTCTAAAATCGGCAAAAAAGAAGCGCAAGTAGCAAAACTACTCGTTCGCAGTGACGAAATCTATCGCTTAGGTGGCGAGGTAGCGGAACAAGTATTTGGGCGAAAACCAGTCTTTATTGAAACGATCGAAGAGAAAAAAAGCTTCACATAAACCTGATTCACAAGTATAATGAAACAGGACGTTTTGTGTGTTCCCGCACGAATCAAAAGTATCTATCTTATATCAAATCAGAAAGCGAAGTGAAACTATGGGACGTAAATGGGCCAATATCGTAGCTAAAAAAACAGCTAAAGATGCAAACAACAGCCGAGTTTATGCGAAGTTCGGAATTGAAATCTATGCAGCAGCAAAATCAGGTGACCCTGACCCACACGCTAACCAAAAACTACGTTTCGTCATTGAACGCGCTAAAACTTACAATGTACCTAAACATATCATTGATCGAGCAATCGAAAAAGCGAAAGGTTCAGGAGATGAAACTTACTCTGAATTGCGCTATGAAGGATTTGGACCAAATGGCTCAATGGTCATCGTTGACACGTTGACTAACAATGTGAACCGGACAGCCGCTGATGTGCGTGCCGCATTCGGTAAAAATGGTGGTAATATGGGTGTATCTGGTGCAGTTTCTTATATGTTCGATAATACGGCGATTTTCGGTTTTGCCGGCGAAGATGCAGATGAGATCTTAGAGTACTTGATGGAAAAAGACATCGATGTGCGTGATGTCATGGAAGAAGATGGACAAATCATCGTTTACGGTGAAGTGCCTGATTTCCACAGTATCCAAGAAGCACTAAAAGAAAAAGGCATCACTGAATTTTCTATTGCTGAGATCCAAATGATCCCTCAAAATGAAGTCACATTGACTGGTGAAGATTTAGAAAAATTCGAAAAAATGATTGACGTATTAGAAGACCTAGAAGATGTTCAACATGTCTTCCATAATGTAGCGTTAGAAGATTAATAGAGGAACATTGATAAAAAGGGCTTGAAAGAACCATTTTCAAGTTCTTTTTTATTTTCTTTGAAAGACTAAGCAGTTGTTATCATACCCAAAAACCCAATGTCATGTTTTACTTTCGATCTTTTATCTCTCCATTTTTTCTGATAAAGGAACTTTTCGGTGAGAGTGAAAAAAGAAGCAGAGGCTTAAAAAGTTTAGAAAAGACAACAAAGAAGTCGTAGTAAAATTAAAAATTGCGTGTTATTTGTTACAGTTTTTTTGTGATTTATTATCATTTCTATTTCAACCTGTGTTATTATTAAAGTATCGTGAGTAAACGAATAGTAATTTGATGTAGGCGGGGAAAGAATAATGGAAGCAAAAATTAATCTAGAGCCTTTCGAACGTATTCTAAGCGGTTACCAAAAAGTAGAAGAATTGGCAGTCAATATCGCTGATTGCTCAAAGCTTGCTCAAAAATATGCACCTTATGGCGTAGAAGGTTATCGTTTAGGAAACTATATAGGCACAGGCTATTTGAATCGTTATCTAGAATGTATGGTTGATCGGGCACCTATGCTGATCTATAAAAAAAAATATTTGATTCCATTGCTTTTTCGACGTTCTGACTCAGCATTTCAGTTGTTTGAAGAAGATTATCGAATGGAAGCTTTCTTTTTATTGTTGGACTGGAGTCTGAAGCATCAACCAGAAAAGATATTGATTGAAACAAGCACAAAAATGGCACCAAAAAAAGAGACAGTCATCGATACTGCTTATCTGGCCTTTCGTGTCTCAGAAATATTGGACAGTGGCGGCTATCCGATCAGCAATTTCCAGACGGTCGAACAATTCATGGATTGGAATCGTATTTATCGTTTGATCGATAATGGCGGGATCGGTCGACACAGCAAGGTGTTTGACCCAGAATATCCGGAAAATATCGAAGAACTGCGAATGATCGTCTCACTTGTTCGTTTGAAATACCCAAACACAGAATTGATGTTGTGATCGATAGATGAATAAAAAACAGAGATTTTCTACACGTCATGTAGAAAATCTCTGTTTTTTTATGCAAAGAATCAATCTAAAGCGAGAGACTCATAATGTTCAGTAGCCAATGTTTGCAGAAAAGAAGCATCTTTAGCGGATGTAAAGAGGATCAATTCATGCATGGCGCGCGTACACATCGTATATAAAATCTGTTTGTCATGGCCAGAATTAAAATGTGCGTCATCCACATTCCACAAAAAGACTCGGTCAAATTCTAATCCTTTGGCTAGATAAGCCGGGAGAAGAATAATCGAACGTTTCATAAAATCAGATTCATCCGCAATCAACTGGACTTGGTCTTTTAATGAAGCCGGCAATTGTTCATAAAGAGTTTCACATTCAGCGATTGTTTTGCCAATGATCGCAGTGCGCCAATATTTTGCTTGTTCTTTCGTCTCTGTGATCGTTTGTTCCAACCACTGGATTTTACTTGAGGCTGAATCACTTTGGACGATCAATGGCAAACGTCCTTCCCGAGCGGTTGTTTCTACCACATTATCATGTGCTAAGAAATGATTCGCAAAATCAGTGATCTGTTTCGTTGAGCGATAGCTCGTGGTTAACTGAAACTGTGTCACTTCTTTTTCTGGGAAAAGCGCCTCTAACGAACCAGTGATCGTTTCATTACCAAAGACATTTTGATTTAGATCTCCACAAAATGTTAGGTTAGCATTTGGATAGATCGATTGGAGCAAAGCGACTTGTGAAGGTGCGAAATCTTGCATTTCATCGATGAAGATATACCGTGCTTTTTGAGTGACTGATACAGGATGGACACGGCGCATCAGTAGAAAATATAAAACGGCATCTTCTTGTGGGAGCTCTCTGGTACGTAAATTCGTCTTGACTACTTGTAGGTGTTCACCCCAAGCACTTTCGCTGACGCCATGTGACGTTAACAGCTCTTTAGGCACTGTTTGTAGAAAGTGAAGAAACTGTTTGGGTAAGTTGACAAATTGATACTGCAAGATCCCACGATGAACTCTACGAAACCTTTTTTTCACGATTTGGTTCGCTAATTTTTTGAGCAATGATCTTTCTTTTTGTTCGGTGTATTCTAAGTTTGGATCGGTGGCATATAGTTCTTGGAGTTGCTCTTCTGCAAGCTCTTTGACCCATTTCTGACGAGTTTCATCCTTTTGCAGTCCGCCTAGTTTTTTCAATAGTTTTGTTTGCAGCAAGGACAGGCGTTGATGCAAGGGGAGTAATTCATTTGTTTCTTGATACCATCTTCGAATCGCTTCTTTTGATAAAATGGTTCGACCATTGATTTTCATTTCACGGAACAAAGGACCAAAATCAGTGATTGTTTGAATGTAAGTATCGAGATGCTCAACGAAAGTCAAGCCAGATTTCAATGTTTTGATCGGATCATTGTCACCAGAGAGAAAACCGACTTCTTGTTGTTCTTCCTCTGTCAAATCAAATTCAGGCAACAACTGTTGTAAATAATTTTTGAATGTTTGTGTCGGTACACCACTTTCACCTAGAGAAGGTAAAACAGTGGAGATGTAATCAGAAAATAGATGATTCGGCGAGAATAATAAGACATTTTCGGCATCTAACCATTTTCGATTGTGATAAAGAATAAACGCAATTCGTTGAAGTAACGCTGAAGTCTTACCGCTGCCAGCGATCCCTTCGATCAGCATGACTTTACTGTTTGTGTCACGAATGATTGCATTTTGGGCTTTTTGGATCGTGGAAACAATGTTCTTCATATGAGCGCTAGAAGCATCATCTAAAATCTCTAACAGAAAATCATCATTGATGACTTCGGATGTATCGACCATCGAGACGATTTTCCCATCAACGATCTTGAATTGTCGTTTCAATAGCAGTTCCACATCGATTTTTTCTACATCGGTTTCGTAAAAAGCAGGGCCGATTTCCCCTTCATAATAGAGGTTAGCGATTGGCGCACGCCAGTCGATCACGATCGTTTCTTCATCCGTATCTCTTAATGAAGCGATACCTAGATAGAGGGTTTCTTTTTCTGTTTCTTCTTTAAAATCAATGCGGGCAAAGTAAGGATTTTCTTTCATCACTTCTAAAGTTTGTAGGCGTTTTTGTTGCGATTCTAATGTGTGGTACTTTAAAAGTAGTTCTTGTTCATGTTGGCGGTATTCGACTACTGACTCATAAAAAGATTCGTTAGAGCCACTACGTATTTTGTGATTCGCTGTTTCCTTTGTGGAATCATTCATTTTTTCTGTCAAGTCGCTTAATTTGCGATTTAATAGGCGTTGTTCTAATTGGATCATTTGAGTGGTTTCTTCCACATGCTGTTGTTCTAATTGTCTTTCATTCATTGCATCGTTTACTCCTTCCGCCGTAAATAACGAATTAAAAGTATAGCACAGATTGATTAAAAAAGGTACATCGGAGAGTCAACTAAAAATAATCGTAAAGTATTTGAGAGTGATAGTTGTTTTCATTTAGGGGTTTTTAGTTTGAATGGCCTAAGAGAACAGGTATTCTAAAGATGGAGAAAGGAGCTGAACGAAATGACACATTATAAAAAATTTGCGATGACACTACTGATCGGTGTGGTGGCACTGGTCAGTGAGTTTATGTTCGATCGTCCTCGCCTTGCGTTTATCATCATTGCTGTCACAGGCGGTTCACTCGCCTTCTTGATGTTTATTGAAATGATCAAAACGCTACGTTCAGGAAAATATGGCGTAGATATCTTAGCAATCACCGCAATCGTTGCGACGTTGCTTGTCAATGAATATTGGGCGAGTTTGATGATTTTGATTATGCTGACAGGTGGTGAGAGTCTGGAAGACTATGCGCAGAAAAAAGCGGGTCAAGAATTACAATCTCTATTAGATAATACGCCGCGAACTGCCCATAAATTGGAAGGAGATAAACAACTCGATGTTTCAGTAGATGCACTTGAGGTTGGCGATCGGTTGGTAATCAAACCAGGAGAAATCGTTCCGGCTGATGGACGAGTGATAAAGGGCGAATCTACTTTTGATGAAGCGTCGCTGACGGGTGAATCGAAACCGATAGTCAAGAAGATTGATGATGAATTGATGTCTGGTTCGGTCAACGGCGATTCGTCTGTTCAGATGATCGTTGAAAAGCGGGCAGAAGACAGTCAGTACCAACTCATCATCAAGCTTGTGGAGGAATCGAAAGAAAAACCAGCACGCTTTGTTCGTCTGGCAGATCGTTATGCTGTTCCTTTTACATTGATTGCTTACGTGATCGGTGGAATTGCTTGGTGGGTCAGTGGGGATCCTGTACGCTTTGCGCAAGTTTTAGTTGTAGCATCGCCCTGTCCATTGATTTTAGCTGCCCCTGTCGCTTTAGTGGCGGGTATGAGTCGTTCAAGTAAAAGCGGGATCGTGGTCAAAACTGGGACTGCTGTTGAAAAATTAGCTGAAACAAAAACGATTGCTTTTGATAAGACAGGAACGATCACCAAAGGTATTCTTGCAGTCACTGGCGTTGATCCAGTTTCTCAATTTTCAGAAGCGGAATTATTGCGTGTGGCGGCAAGTGCGGAACAAGGTTCTGCTCACATCTTGGCCCGTTCTTTAGTTCAAGCAGTTCCCCAACTGTTACCAGTCACTGATTTAAAAGAAATCTCAGGGCAAGGGATCGAAGCAACAGTCGAGGGACGTCATGTCAAAGTAGGAAATGCAAAGTTTATCGGCGTACCTGAATCTAAAACCGATACAACTGCGATCTATGTGGCGATCGATGAAAGATATGCGGGGACGATCTATTTCTCTGACACGATTCGCCCAGAAGCAAAGGAAACGATTGCGAACTTGAAAGCACAAGGGATTCAAGATTTGTTGATGATAACAGGAGATGGGCATACGGTTGCCGAAGCAATTGCTGAGAAAGTTGGCTTGACTGAAATCCATGCTCGTTGCTTACCACAAGATAAGTTGTCGATTTTAACTAGTATCCCCGAAGAAAAGCGCCCTGTCACCATGGTGGGAGATGGTGTCAATGATGCGCCTGCCTTAACAGTAGCTGATGTAGGCATAGCCATGGGGGCACATGGTTCTACCGCAGCAAGTGAAAGCGCAGATGTTGTCATTTTGAAAGATGACTTGGAGCGAGTCGCCGAAGCAGTGATGATTTCTAGAGATACGATGAAAGTAGCGAAACAGTCTGTTTTGATTGGTATTTTTGTTTGTGTCTTTTTGATGCTTGTTGCAAGTACAGGAGTCATTCCAGCATTGTTTGGTGCCATGCTCCAAGAAGTTGTTGATACAGTTTCCATTTTAAGTGCGTTGCGTGCCAAAAAATCCTCACCTCAAAAACGAAATCGGGTCATCCCGCAAAATTAAGGACAAAATCGCAAGAAGGACTTTTCAGCAAAATCTTTTTACGGTATGATGCAAAGAGAGAAGTAACACTTGATCAAACAAAAAAAGAACCGTGAGAGGAAGTTGAAAACATGCCATTCGTACATGTCGAATTAGTCGAAGGACGTAGCCCCGAACAATTAGAAAACATGATGAAAGATATTACCGAAGCTGTCCACAAAAATACGCAAGCACCAAAAGAACACATTCATGTGATCATCAACGAAATGAAAAAAGGCACATATGGTGTCAATGGTGAATGGAAAAAATAAGTTGATTCGAGACTTGATTTTTTCAAACAATAGTGGTTAAATAAATTCATAGATGATTGATGAGAAAGACAACTGAATTTGAGAGTCTTCGATAAGAGAGGAAAAGCTAGGCTGAAACTTTTCCAGAAGAAAACCAAAGGATGACCACTTTCGAAACCTTTGTTGAAACAAAGGCGGTCGTACCGTTATCACGCTTGAGGAATACGAACATCGTATTCAAAATTAGGTGGAACCACGAATTTTTCGTCCTAGTATCTGTATAGATACTAGGACTTTTTTTATTAGTGGTAAAACAAAAATTAAAGGAGGAATCCCCTATGATAAAAATGACATTTCCCGATGGTGCTGTAAAAGAGTTTGCGCCAGGGATCACAACTGCAGAGATTGCAGAAAGTATTTCTAAAAGTTTAGCAAAGAAAGCCTTGGCTGGTAAAGTGAATGGTGAACTGATCGACTTGAACCGTGGGATCGAAGAAGATGGCTCAATCGAGATCGTGACACCAGATCATGAAGATGCCCTTGCTTTGGTTCGTCACTCAAGTGCTCACTTGATGGCACAAGCAATGCGTCGCTTGTATCCAAATATCCACTTTGGTGTAGGACCAGCAATCGATTCAGGGTTTTATTACGATACAGACAACGGCGAAAACCAAGTCAGTGCCGAAGATCTACCAGCAATCGAAGCAGAAATGATGGCGATCGTTAAAGAAAACTTGCCAATCGAACGTCGTGTGTTATCAAAACAAGAAGCATTAGAAATCTTTGCAAGCGATCCTTACAAAGTGGAATTGATCAGTGAATTACCAGAAGATGAAGTGATCACTGCATACCAACAAGGAGAATTCATCGACCTATGCCGTGGCCCACATGTCCCTTCAACTGGACGTATCCAAGTCTTTAAATTATTATCGGTTGCTGGTGCTTACTGGCGCGGAAATTCAAATAATCAAATGATGCAACGTGTCTATGGAACAGCATTTTTTGATAAAAAAGCTCTTAAAGAATTTATCCAAATGCGTGAAGAAGCCAAAGAGAGAGACCATCGTAAATTAGGAAAAGAGTTGGAGCTATTCATGGTGGCACCAGAAGTTGGTTCAGGCTTACCATTCTGGTTACCAAAAGGTGCAACGATCCGTCGTACGATCGAACGTTACATCGTGGACAAAGAAATCAGCTTAGGCTATCAACATGTGTATACACCGATCATGGGTGACGTTGAGTTATACAAAACTTCAGGACACTGGGACCATTACCAAGAAGATATGTTCCCACCAATGGATATGGGAGATGGCGAAATGCTTGTTTTACGCCCGATGAACTGTCCACACCACATGATGGTCTATAAAAACACGATCCATTCTTACCGTGAATTACCGATCCGTATCGCCGAACTTGGTATGATGCACCGTTATGAAAAATCAGGTGCGTTATCTGGATTGCAACGTGTACGTGAAATGACATTGAACGATGGCCACACATTTGTCCGTCCAGATCAAATCAAAGATGAGTTTAAACGTACATTGGAGTTGATGGTCGCTGTCTACGCAGATTTCAATATCACAGACTATCGTTTCCGTTTAAGCTATCGTGATCCAAACAATACAGATAAATATTTCGATGACGATGCGATGTGGGAAAAAGCACAGATCATGTTAAAAGCTGCGATGGATGAAATGGAGCTTGAGTACTTTGAAGCAGAAGGAGAAGCAGCCTTCTATGGACCAAAATTAGATGTTCAAGTAAAAACAGCCTTGGGTACAGAAGAAACATTATCAACGATCCAATTGGACTTCTTATTACCAGAACGCTTTGATTTGACTTACGTGGGAGAAGATGGCGAAAACAACCATCGACCAGTCGTTATCCATAGAGGAATCGTTTCAACGATGGAACGCTTTGTCGCTTACTTGACTGAAGTATACAAAGGAGCATTCCCAACTTGGTTGGCACCGATCCAAGCAACGATCATCCCAGTTTCGGTTGATGCGCATGGCGATTACGCTTATGAAATCAAAGAACGTCTACAAATGAAAGGCTTACGTGTAGAAGTCGATGACCGCAATGAAAAAATGGGCTATAAGATCCGTGCGTCACAAACACAAAAAATTCCATATCAAATCGTTGTTGGTGACAAAGAAATGGCAGATGCAACAGTGAATATCCGCCGCTACGGAAGTAAAGAAACAGCTGTAGAAGATTTGAATATTTTTGTTGATGCGATGTCAGAAGAAGTTCATAATTACAGCCGTTAAGACGAATTTTTAAAAAGTTATAAGTGAATACAAAACGGGGAGGACAAAAATGTTCTTCCCTGTTTTTTTTATCTAGCTGATCGTTGCTGATGGGAAAAACGAAATCATGGTAAGATAGAAGTAGCTGAATAAAGAAGGAGAAGAGAATGTACCAGCCAATCCAACCGCATCATCTATTCCATAAAGAATACGAAGAAAAAATCAACTATACAGAAATATATCTCCCTGACTTAGCAGATGTCTTGGTGTGTATGTGGGAGTCGATTGCAATTGATTTCAGTGGCACGATGAACGATGTGATCATCGCTGATGGTTGCATCGATTTGATTGTGAATGTCTTGGAAAAATCTGTTTTTTATACCGGTTCAAGTAAAACTGACTTCAACTTTATCTCGAATTTTCCCGAACACTATATTGGTTTTCGTTTAAAGCCAGGTGCTTTTTTTGCACTGACTGGCCGAGAGGCAACTGAGGCAATGGATAAAGTATTACCGCTTGAGGAAGTGGCGCATGATTTTGATACGACACAATTTTTTACTATTACGATTGAAGAAATGAAAGAAACGCTGATTGGCTATCTGTCTGGTTTAGCCGAACTGATTATCAATAATGAATACATCAAGCTGTTTGAAGATTTATATGTAAAAAAAATGTCATCTACTCAAGAATTGTATGAGTATATGGGCTTGAGTCCACGCCAAGTCCAGCGCTTATTCAAAAAGCACTACGGTCTCACGCCGCAAATGGGGCTATCGATCATCAAATTTCACCATAGTTTGACGATTTTATTCACACAACCAACGGATCGAAAAGTGCTTGTTGAAAATTATTATGATCAATCTCATTTTATCAATGAGTTCAAAAAAAATATCGGCCTCACACCGAGTGAATTCATAAAATTAAGCGAGCAGCGAAAAATGTCGCTTCTATCCAATACGTTACTTCGTTGAGTTGTTACAATGAGAGTAACTTATAAAAGGAGTGGTCGATAGATGAACTTTAATCAGGCAAAAATAGGTTTAGTGATTCAAAAAGATTATGCACGATGTTATGACTTCTACACAAAAAAATTAGGTTTAGTCCCTACATGGGGAGATAGCAAAGGTCCGTATACGTCATTTGCAATGGCTGAAGGAGAACCTAACTGTTTTGATATGACTTTGGCAGAAGAAATGTCTTTGATCAATGGCTACACGCCATCTGTTGGAGAAAAAGCATCTGATACAGTAGTGATTACGCTCCCTACGAAAGATATTCAAAAAGATTATCAGAAGTTAAAGGCAAATGGCGTGATTTTTTTAGGTGAGCCACAGAAAATGGAGACTTGGGGCGGCTTTATGAGTGCCTACTTTAGAGATCCAGAAGGTAATTTATTTGAACTAAATGATGGTTTTTAGGCATTTAAAAAATGTATAAGAAAGAATCCAAAGTACAAGTGATATCTGAGTTCACGCGTATTTAGGGTTCTTTTTTTGCCGAATGAATGTTTTTGATTTTCTTGTTCCGAAGCAGATTTGTTTTCCTTTGAGTATGCTATAATCATATAGACTGATAGAAAAAAGGAAGTGTAGCAGATGAGCGTAATTAGTCGTATCGAAAGTATGATGAATGAGTATTCCTCGGCGGAAAAAAAATTAGCCGATTATATCGTGACACATGTAGAAAAAATTCCGATGATGACAGCTAATGAATTAGCAGAAGGTGCTGGGGTAAGTGCCCCTACAGTGGTTCGCTTTTCTAAAAAACTTGGTTTTCAAAGTTTGACGGCTTTCAAAATCAATGTTTCTACGGAACTACAAGCCGGTATTGTAGAAGGCTTTAGTGACATCGAACCGAACGAGTCATTTTATTCGATCAAGCATAAGTTAGGAAACAATGCGCAAGTGGCGATCAAAGAAACCGTGGATATTTTAGAAGAAGAGATGATCCAACGTGTCGTGAAACGTCTGGAAGAAGCCCAGACCGTTTATCTCTATGGAGTAGGTGCGTCTTCTTTAGTTGTGGAGGACATTCTCCAAAAATGGTCTCGTGTAGGAAAACCGATCATCTTTGAAAAAGATATCCATGTGTTATTGCCACAACTAGTAAGTAACGATACTAAAAAAGTACTATGGCTTGTTTCTAACTCTGGGAACAGCAAAGAAGTAGTGATGCTTGCTCAGTTAGCGAAAGAAATAGGGATCGAGGTCATCGCCTTGACACAATTTGGGAACAACCAATTAAGCAAATTGGCTGATGTCGTTGTCCAAACATCAAGACCTAAAGAGATCACGAATCGTAGTGCGGCAACAAACTCTTTGCTGGCGCAATTTGCAACGATCGATATCATTTTTTATTTCTACATGGCGAAGAATGAAAAATTGACCGACAAAGTCATGCAAACCAAAGAAGCAATCAAGAATTATGTCAAACGAAAATGAAATAACAGATGGTAGTTTTCCACAATGTCAGATTAGTTTCCATTGTTTCACGGTAAAAGAAAACTTTATTTTCAAAAACAACCATATTTTTTAAAGATTTTTAAAGTTGTTTTTTGTGACACATTTCTTGTTTGTGAAACAAATCGGGTTTTTTCGAGGTGAGAATTAAAGAATTTCTTGCGGATTGGGATTTTACTTTTTAATTTTGTTTTTTTTAGGTACAATGGAGGCACTATGACATGAGTTATCTGTCGTCCCCTCAAATCGAAAGAACGGTGTTCCGGAAGCAACTCTTTCAAAAATAAGTCCTGCAACGCCAAAATATAAGAAGATATTTTAGGTTTGCAATGCTTATTTTTCGTAGTTGGAAGCTTCTGTTACAACCATGCAAAAGATAGGAATGATGAAAAGTTTTATGAAAAAAAATACAAATAATTCTTGGTTAGATCGAATAAAAAAAGGGACTCAAGAACCGAAAAACAAGACGTTTCGTCGTTCACACGTTCCTTTTCGTTTAAATTTTCTTTTTTTCATTATATTTACGTTGTTCGTGTCATTGATTGCTCGATTAGGTTATTTGCAGATCGTGAACAGTGAGACATTAGAAGCGAAAGTCAAATCTTCTTCATCTTTGACGGTGCAAGTCAGCTCACCTCGTGGGATGATCTATGATGCGACTGGAAAAGCACTAGTGACGAATCAAGCCAATCAGGCGATCACATTTACGAGAGGCAGAAACATGACAGCCGAGGACTTGCTGAAAACAGCAAATAAACTGACGCAATTGATCGACATGCCAGTAGATGAAAATTTGACGACTCGTGATAAGAAGGATTTTTGGTTAGCTGATCCTGCTCACTTGAAAGAGGCGACCGAACGTTTGTCGGCGAAAGAAAAAGAGTTGAGTACTAGTGAACAATACCAGGCAACGGTAGACAAAGTGACAGATGAGGAAATCAATTTCAATGAAGAACAGTTGAAAGCTGCAACGATTTTCAAACGAATGAATAACGCTTATGAATTGAATACAGTCTTTATCAAAAATTCTGATGTGACAGATCAAGAATTGGCGATCGTAGCAGAACACGCTTCAGATCTTCCGGGAGTTTCAACAGGAACTGACTGGGTACGCCAGTACAATGCGGCGGATTCAATAAAGAGTATCCTAGGAAGTGTGACTTCAGAAAGACAAGGATTACCGGCTGATCAAGTGGAAGAATTTTTGGCAAAAGGTTATTCACGTAATGACCGAGTGGGTCAAAGTTATTTAGAAAAACAATATGAAGATGTTCTGCAAGGAACAAAGACACAATATGAAGTGACGTTAGATAATAATGGAAATGTGATCCAACAAAAAGAACTTTATGCCGGAGAAAAAGGCTCGAACTTGATGTTATCGATCAATGCAGAGTTCCAAGCGAAAGTCGAAGAGATTCTTCGAAACAATTATCAAAAATTAGTCGATAATGGCAAAGCCCAATATTCACCAGGTGCCTATGTCGTTGCGATGAATCCACAAACGGGTGATGTTCTGGCAATGGCTGGTTTTAGCCATGAACAAGGTTCAAAAGATTTGACTGAAAATGCACTTGGTACGATCACCAATGCGTTTGTTCCAGGATCTGTCGTGAAGGCAGGGACGTTGGCAGCCGGTTGGCAAAGTGGTGTGATCAGTGGCAATCAAGTATTAGTTGACGAACCGATCAGACTGCAAGGCTCTTCTGAAAAAAGTTCCGTCTTCAATCGTAGCGGTTCCGTACCGTTGAATGTCGTTCAAGCGCTAGA
This sequence comes from Enterococcus sp. DIV2371, assembly GCF_050498525.1. Taxonomy (NCBI): domain Bacteria; kingdom Bacillati; phylum Bacillota; class Bacilli; order Lactobacillales; family Enterococcaceae; genus Enterococcus; species Enterococcus sp. DIV2371. The sequence goes on from NZ_JBIPAJ010000001.1 coordinate 1,086,843, forward strand.
GCTTTCATCAAATACGTACATGATCAAAGTCGCTTTAAAAATGCTAGGATTAGAATACGTACCGAATATGGGCTTACCTAGTTTGAGTGAAGAGGCACAAGCATATGAACAATTGCGTGAGGGCTTCAAACAATTCGGACTTGGAACGATCACAGGTATTGATTTACCGAATGAGTCTGCGGGGATCTCACATTCTGTTGAGTCCATGAAGAAATTCAATGAGGATAATGGCCAAGACTGGTTCACACCAGGTAACTTTACCGATTTGGCATTTGGACAGTTTGATACGTATACACCGATCCAATTGGCGCAATATGCTTCAACCGTCGCAAATGGCGGAAAAAGAATCCAACCTCGTCTGGTCAAAGGAATCTATGGCAATGACGAGAATGGTAATCTGGGCGAAGTGAAAAAGGAAATGGAACCAGTTGTTGAAAATACAGTGGATATCTCACCTGAAAACATGGCGCTTTTACGTGAAGGTTTCCATCAAGTGGTTCATGGCACAAATGCCTACACAACTGCTCGCTCATTAGCAGATGCAAAGATGGATCTTTCTGCTAAAACAGGGACCGCCGAAACGGTTGCTGAAGGACATCCCGATATTGCAACGGTCAATAGTAATATCGTTGCATATGGCCCGACAGAAAATCCTGAGATCGCGGTAAGTGTCGTATTACCAAACCTTCTAGATGAAAAAGATCGGATGAATTCGATCATTGCAAAAGAGATCATGAATGCTTATTACGATATGTTCATGGCAAATAGATAAAAAAATAGTTCAGAAGATATGTAACGTATCTTCTGAACTATTTTTTTTATAATGAAAGTAACTTTTCAAGGTAACTTGCCAGACCATCTTCTTCGTTTGTTTGCTCAGTGACATCGTTGGCTACTCCTTTGAGTTGCTCCGTACCGTTAGCCATCGCAACACCCCAGCCGGCATACTCGAGAAGTTCCAAGTCGTTATGCTCATCACCAAAAGCAATGACATCTTTTTGTTCGATCGATAAATGATTCGCCACTTGATGGATTCCTTTTGCTTTTTCGATCCCTTTTGAAACGATCTCTAAAATCGCCATCGGACCTCCCCAAGTCCTTACATCTACGTGTTTTCCAAATTGCCGTGTCAGTTCAGCAGAAACTTGTTCGGCGTATTGTTTTTCCGTACGTACCAATAAGGACGTAGGATTAGTTGTTAGATTTCGAGGAGACAGTAGATTTTCTGGTTTAGGATTTGGTGAAGCAAAGAATTTTGCATCAAAAAAATCAAACGTATCGATAAAGAAAGTATCGCGATTCTCCGCAGCGATAAAGTCTAGGTTCAATTGATTTTTTTGCGCTAAGATCTCAAAAACGATTTCTTTATTGATCAGTGTTTCTTGCTCGCCAGCCCATTGTTGGTTTGGGATATGCACGAGCGCACCATTAAAGTTGACCATTGGGGTAGTCAATTCTAACTGTTGATAATACTGATAGCTCATTCGATAAGGACGACCTGTTGCAATACTGACATGATGGCCAGCATCAATGGCTTTTCTCAATGTTTGTTGGGTTTTATTCGTAATGATCGAATCAGGATTCAAAGTTGTTCCATCCAAGTCGATCGCAATCAATTTTTTGTTCAATGCTGTCATTCCTTTCAAACAACGATTTGTTTCAGTCTAGCATATTTCGATGAATAAACAAGGTGAAAAATTTTCTGAAAAGGAGATGCTAATGAGCGAAGAGAGAAAAGAAGGAGAAAAAAACCGGTAAAACACGAACATTTTTAGAATAAACTAACTTTTTATATAGTTTTCTATTGAAATACGAATGAAATCTCTATATAATTTATAAATGTTCGACGGGGGAATGGATTTGGATTTATTTTACATATTATTATGTAGTCCGTTAGAAAAAATCAGGGAGTGGAAATTTTTATGGAAAAGTTTTTCCAACTAAAGAAAAATAATACAAACGTACCAACAGAAGTAATGGCAGGTGTAACGACCTTTTTTGCCATGAGTTATATATTATTTGTTAATCCGACGATCTTATCAGCTTCTGGGATGCCGTTTCAAGCAGTCTTTTTAGCAACGATCATCGCATCGATCATCGGTACTTTAGTGATGGGGTTATTTGCCAATGTGCCATATGCACAAGCACCAGGCATGGGACTAAATGCTTTCTTTACTTTTACAGTAGTCTTTGGGTTAGGTTATTCTTGGCAAGAAGCATTAGCTATGGTCTTTATCTGTGGATTGATCAATGTATTTATTACCGTTACAAATATACGTAAAATGATCATCCATGCGATTCCTGAGAGTTTACAACATGCAATCGGTGGAGGTATTGGGATTTTTGTTGCGTATGTTGGGATCAAAAATGCTGGGCTTTTGTCTTTTTCTGCGGATCAATCAGCAATCACTAGCTCTGTCGTTGACAACGGTCAAGTAACAAATGTGACGATCAATGGCGGAATCGTACCTGAACTGGCAAACTTTAATAATGCGCCGATCCTATTAGCTGTCATTGGGTTAGTTTTGACATCGATCTTAGTTGTTAAAAATGTTCGTGGTGCAATCTTGATCGGTATCGTAGTCACAACGATCATCGGAATTTTGATGGGGGTTGTCGATCTAGGAACGATCGATTGGGAACAAAATTCTTTAGGCAATTCAATCAATGAACTAGGCACAACATTTGGTGCAGCATTTGGTGCGGAAGGGATGCAATCTTTATTCAGCGATAGCTCTAAGATCCCACAAGTACTGATGACGATCATTGCGTTTAGTTTATCCGATACATTTGATACGATCGGTACGTTCATCGGTACTGGACGACGTACAGGTATTTTCTCTAAAGAAGATGAGGAAGCCTTGGAAGACGGACGAGGATTCAAAACTAAAATGGATAAAGCGTTGTTCGCTGACGCGATTGCAACATCGATTGGTGCGATTTTCGGAACATCGAATACAACGACGTATGTCGAATCAGCAGCTGGTATCGGTGCTGGTGGTCGTACAGGTTTGACTTCAGTTGTCGTAGCCGCATTATTTGCTTTAAGTAGCTTATTTTCTCCACTGATCGCTGTCGTGCCAGCACAAGCAACTGCTCCGGCATTGATCTTAGTAGGTGTGATGATGATGGCATCTTTTGCTGACATCAATTGGTTAGATATGGAAGAAGCTTTACCGGCATTTTTTGCTTCGATCTTTATGGGATTAGCGTACAGCATCTCTTACGGAATCGCTGCTGGTTTTATCTTCTATACGATCATGAAAGTCATCAAAGGCAAAACAAACGAGATTTCATTTGCTTTATGGGTTGTTGATATTTTATTCATCCTCAACTTTGTTATTTTAGCAGTTATTTAAATGACAATTGATAGGAGTAAAGAGTCGGTTGACCCTTTGCTTCTATTTTTTTTGGTCTAGTTCCTCTTTTGCAAAAACGAACGATACCGGCACATACGTTGCACACAGGTAGAAAAATAGGTATGATAATAGAGACGAAAGAAGGGTGATGAATGAAGATTCAATGGAAGAGAAATTTATTTGTAGCTTGGATAGGCTGCTTCTTTACTGGTTCAAGTATCAGTTTAGTCATGCCGTTTATTCCAGTATACGTTGAACAACTAGGTACACCAAAGGATCAAATCGAATTATTTTCGGGACTGGCGATTTCAGTAACAGCTTTTGCTGCGGCAATCGTTGCGCCTATTTGGGGGAACTTAGCTGACCGAAAAGGAAGAAAAATGATGATGATCCGAGCAGCCGCCGGAATGACGATCACTATGGGGTCACTAGCCTTTGTACCAAATGCGTATTGGCTTTTGGTCATGCGTTTCTTTAATGGGATTTTATCTGGATACATACCTAATGCGACAGCGATGATTGCTTCACAAGCACCAAAAGAGAAAAGTGGCTGGGCGTTAGGCACACTTTCTACTGGAGCAGTTGCAGGCACATTGATCGGTCCATCGATGGGGGGCGCTTTGGCGCAATGGTTCGGAATGGAAAATGTCTTTTTGATTACTGGAGGGTTATTACTGATCACCACGATCTTAACGATTTTCATGGTAAAAGAAGATTTCCAACCGGTTGAGAAGAAAGATCTGATCAGTACGAAAGAAGTCTTTGCTAAAATGGATCACTTTTCTGTTTTAGTCGGTTTGTTTATCACTACGTTGATTTTACAGTTAGGGATCACGACGATCAGTCCGATTTTGACATTATATATTCGAGAACTCAGCGGTGATACATCAAATATTTTATTTGTGAGTGGCTTGATTGTTTCAGTCTCAGGAGTATCAGCCGTCTTTTCTTCGCCAAGACTTGGGAAGCTAGGGGATAAAATAGGAAATCAAAAAGTTCTATTAGCAGGGTTGGTTTTATCTTTATGTTGCTATTTACCAATGGCGTTTGTAACGACACCATTACAACTAGGGATTTTACGCTTCATATTAGGTTTTTCAACAGGTGCGTTGATGCCATCGATCAATACATTGATTAGCAAGATCACACCTGAAGAAGGGGTTAGCCGAGTATACAGTTACAACCAGATGTTTACGAACTTTGGTCAAGTTTTAGGACCAATGCTAGGTTCAACGATTGCCCATGCGTACAATTATAGTGCAGTGTTTATTGTGACGAGTCTTTTTGTTCTAACCAATATCCTTTTATCACTGTTCAATTTTAGAAAAGTATTACATCAAAAACTATGATCAAGCAAAATAAAAAACAGATTGGAGAATACTCCAATCTGTTCGGCTTTTAGGAATGTGATGATGTCGTTTCTTTTTTAGGTGTTGCAGCAGCGCTGATCAAAATGACGATCAATCCCGCAACTAATGAAATAATAGTCGTCATAGTAAAATCATAAGGGCTACTCGTTAATGCACCACCAATATAGCCAACCACTTGACCTAAAATGACTGCCCAAAACAATGTGACGATATATCGCATATCAAACACCTCTTTTCTAAGTTCAGTTTACCAGATTTTTTTGGAATGTAAAGGGAGAAACAAGCGTCCAAAGGCAATGAGTGGCGTCAAAAAGGAATAAACGACACGTTCATCTGAGTGAAATAAGAACGATAAGGACAGAAGAACAGAAAGTTAAATGAAAAGGTGGTATGTAAAATGTTTCTTCCACAACTTTATACGATCACCTCGTATTCTTTGTTGCAAAGTACGATTCGCATAAACGAATACGTCCGAGAAGCAAAGAAACTAGGCTATCATACATTAGCGATCACAGATAAGAATGTGCTATCTGGCGCAGCAGAATTTTACCGTATCTGTATGGATGAAAAAATCCAACCGATCATTGGATTAAATCTTACCTATTTATTTGAAGAACGATACTATGAATTATTACTCTATGCAAAAGATGCTGTAGGTTATCAACAATTGATCAAACTTTCGAGTAAAAAAATGATCCAGGAGAACATTGAGCTTCATGAAATCAACGAACTCGACCATTTGCTAGTCGTTTTACCAACAAAACACTCGCTTGCTGACGATTATGGTGTGTCCGCTTCATTTGATAAGCACTGGCAAATGTTACAAGAAAAAGTACTGTCTTCCCATTTTTATGTCGGTGTGACAGAAGAAACACCAACGCAAGCGCCGGAATGGCTTGCTTATTTACGAGCAAACCAATTTAAACTTTGTGCCTTACATCCGATTGCCAGCTTACATCAAGAAGAGCTTTTTTCTTTGGAAACAATGAAACATCTTCGTGAAGGAACACAACTTTCTTTTGAGGAAGTACGACAAACAACTCGGGATTCAGGCAGAGGCTTTCTGATTGCTGAAGAAGAATTACGTCAAAGATTTTTAGCAGCAGGCTTAGAAGAGGCGATAAAGCATGCGCATCAGTTAGCTGAATCGGTCACGTTTGAATTTCAATTCCATCAAAAGTTACTGCCACATTATCCTGTGCCAGACAATCGTTCTGCTGGAGAATATTTGCAAGAACTTTGTCAAAATCAATTAAAGAAACGAGTGGCACAAGTTGATAAGGCGTATCAAGAGCGTTTGGATTATGAATTGTCAGTGATCCACCAAATGGGATTTGATGATTACTTCTTGATTGTCTGGGATGTCATGGCTTTTGCTCACGAGAACAATATCGTGACAGGTGCTGGGCGTGGTTCAGCTGCGGGTTCATTAGTTGCTTTTGTCCTAGAGATCACTGATGTAGATCCACTGGAGTATGACTTGCTATTTGAACGATTTTTGAATCCTGAACGTTTTACGATGCCCGATATCGATTTAGACATTCCGGACAACCGAAGAGAAGAAGTGCTGATCTATGTCCGAGAGAAATACGGGCAATATCATATGGCACAGATCGCAACTTTCGGAACCATGGCAGCTAAAATGGTCTTAAGAGATGTCGCTCGCGTCTTTGGTCTATCGCAAAGCGAAGCCAATCGTTGGTCCAAAGCAATTCCTAATCAATTGAAAATGACTTTGGCTGAGGCCTATCGTACATCAAATAAACTGGTTGAGTTAGTACAGGCGAGCGAAAAAAATCAATTGTTGTTCCAAACAGCTAAAATACTTGAAGGATTGCCCAGACACGTTTCCACGCATGCGGCGGGAGTCGTTTTAAGCGATAAAAATCTTTTAGAGTTAGTTCCTTTACAAAAAGGATCAGATGAAGCATATTTGACTCAGTATACAATGAATGATGTTGAAGCAATCGGATTGCTAAAAATGGATTTCCTTGGATTAAGAAATCTATCGATCATTGATTACACAGTCAAAGCAATCAAACGAATCGAGAACAAAGAAATCCAACTAAAAGAAATCCCATTGAATGACCCCAAAGCATTACAGCTTTTTCAGCAAGGAGAAACAACTGGTGTTTTCCAATTTGAATCTGCGGGGATTCGGAATGTTCTACGAAGACTAGGACCAGAAAACATCGAGGATATCGCGGCGGTCAATGCGTTATATCGACCCGGACCAATGCAGAACATCGATACATTTATTGCTCGGAAGAAAGGGAAAGAAAAAATCCATTATCCTGATGATTCATTGATGCCGATTTTAAAAAATACGTATGGCGTCATCGTGTATCAAGAACAAATCATGCAAATTGCTTCAACTATGGCGGGCTTCTCTCTTGGCCAAGCGGATATTTTAAGGCGAGCAATCAGTAAAAAGAAAAAAGAAGTCATCGATGAAGAAAGAGATCATTTCGTGAATGGGGCAGTCCAACAAGGATACCGTAGCGAAAAAGCGAATGAAGTCTACGAATACATCGAACGCTTTGCAAACTATGGTTTCAACCGTTCCCATGCGTTTGCTTATTCCTTTGTCGGGTTTCAAATGGCCTATCTAAAAGCACATCATCCCGGCGCATTTTTTGTAAGTTTGATGAATTCTGTTCGTCACAATACTGCAAAGCTAAAAGAGTATATTGCTGAGGCGAAAAAGTATAAACTAAAACTGACAGCGCCATCGATCAATCAAAGTTTTTATGGTTTTGAGTTGACAGACAAAGAAACGATCCGCTTTGGATTGACCGCAATCAAAGGGGTTCGTAGAGATTTTGTTGAAGAGGTCATCCGTGAACGAAAAGAAGAAGGGCCGTTTCGTTCCGTAGATCAGTTTTTGATACGGATCAATAAACGTTGGCTGAAGTTGGACTTACTGAAAACGTTGGTCGCAGCTGGTGTGTTTGATGAATTAGCAGCAAATCGCAGACAGTTGATGTTGGATTTAGAAGGTAAGATCCAAAACATCTTATATAGTGGCGGTAGTTTAGATTTATTGGATATCATGGCTTTAAAAGAAGAAGAAGTTGCTGATTATACCCTCGAAGAGAAACTGCAATTGGAAGAAGAATATCTGGGTGTTTATCTATCCGGTCATCCAACAGAAGGTTACGAACGACTGAAATTAGCAAAGCGAGTCCATTTGGTCACAGAGATCGTGCCTAAACAAGCAACCAATGTCTTAGTGATGGTCAAAGAAGTAAGAGAGATCCGAACGAAAAAAGGGGCATTGATGGCTTTTGTCAGCGGCACAGATAGTAGCGGGGAACTGGCGATCACTGTCTTTCCTGAGCTGTATCGTCAAGCACGACCGCTATTCAAAGAAAATCAAGTGATTTACGTGCAAGGACGTTCAGAAATCAGTAAATATAATCAAGAGTTGCAATTGATCGCAGAAGTGGTCGCTGACCCTGAAGAACTGGAACAACAATATCCAGAGCAAACGTGTTATTTGCGGATCAGAGAAGAAGCAGATCAGCCTGATACGATGAAAAAACTGCAAGAACTGTTCAAGAAATTCCCAGGATACATTCCTGTTGTCATGTATCATGAAAAAGACCAACGAAAAGTCGTCTTATCTGAAGCCTTTTGGCTCGACGGCTCAGACAGTCTTAAGAAGCAATTAGCTTACCTTTTAAAAGAAGAAAATGTTGTTTTCAAATAACTTACGGTAAAACATACTATTTGCTTTCATTTTTTTTCATTTTTTTATCAGGAAATCAAGACAAGTGAGCAAAATAATGTTAGAATGTTAGTCGTGGTTAAGACAAAGAAGGTTATAAACCTAAGTCATGCTTAGGATAAAGTAATTTAATGAGGTGAAGATGAATATGAAACGCATCGGAATTTTAACTAGTGGTGGAGATGCTCCTGGGATGAATGCAGCAGTTCGTGCAGTCGTTCGTAAAGGTATATATGAAGGATTGGAAGTTTACGGGATCAATTATGGTTTTGCTGGACTAGTTGCCGGAGATATCCGTCGCCTAGATGTTGCAGACGTCGGTGATAAGATCCAACGCGGAGGAACATTCTTATACTCTGCACGTTATCCTGAATTTGGAACAGAAGAAGGACAATTAAAAGGAATCGAACAATTGAAAAAATTCGGTATCGAAGGACTTGTTGTGATCGGTGGCGATGGCTCTTACCATGGCGCGATGGCATTGACTAAACGTGGCTTCCCAGCAGTGGGTGTACCAGGTACGATCGACAACGATATTCCAGGAACTGATTTCACGATCGGTTTTGATACAGCGATCAACACAGTATTAGAATCAATCGACCGTATCCGTGACACAGCAACTTCACACGTTCGTACGTTTGTGATCGAAGTAATGGGTCGTAATGCAGGAGATATCGCTTTATGGTCAGGTGTTGCTGGTGGAGCAGATGAAATCATCATCCCTGAACATGATTTTGACATGGCAGTCGTTGCTAAAAAAATCCAAGACGGACGCGATCGCGGCAAAAAACATTGCTTGATCATTTTAGCTGAAGGCGTAATGGGCGGAAACGAATTTGCAGAAAAATTGTCAGAATATGGCGATTATCATACACGTGTATCGATCTTAGGACACGTTGTACGTGGTGGTTCACCAACTGCACGTGACCGTGTATTAGCAAGTAAATTCGGCGCACATGCTGTTGAATTATTGCAACAAGGTAAAGGTGGATTGTGTATCGGAATCCGTGACAACGACATCGTTGAAGCTGATATCATCGATACATTAGAAAACAACAAACACCAACCAGATTTATCATTATACGACTTGAACAACTCACTTTCTTTCTAATAAAGGAAAGCAGTCAGATAAATCACTAGATATATATGGGAGTGAGAAGCAAGTCTTCTCAATATCTAACAGATATTTAAGCTTTGAATGGCTTTAAATAAACAATTTGAATGGGAGAGTTTTGTAAAATGAAAAAAACGAAAATCGTTAGTACATTAGGACCAGCCAGTAATTCAGTAGAAACTATTTCTAAATTGATTGAATCTGGAGCAAATGTCTTCCGCTTCAACTTTTCACATGGTGACCATGAAGAACAATTATCTCGTATGGTAATGGTTCGTGAAGCAGTTAAAAAAACTGGTAAAGATGTCGGTATCCTTTTAGATACAAAAGGTGCAGAAATCCGTACAACAGTTCAAGGTACAACTGAAGAAGATTTTGGCCGCGCAGGCTACATCAAATTTGAAGTAGGCGACAAAACACGCATCTCAATGGACCCTGAACATGTTGGTTCAAAAGAAAAAATCGCTGTGACTTACCCAGGTCTTTTTGAAGACGTACATGTAGGTGGACACATCTTATTCGATGATGGCTTGATCGACATGGAAATCATCGAAAAAGACGAAGCAACACGCGAATTAGTTGTAGAAGTTAAAAATGCAGGTATGCTAGGATCACGTAAAGGTGTGAATGCACCAGGCGTATCAATCAGTTTACCAGGTATTACACCAAAAGATGCTGACGATATCCGTTTCGGACTTGATAACGACATCGACTTCATCGCAGCAAGTTTTGTTCGTAAAGCGCAAGACGTATTAGACATCCGTGAAATTTTAGAAGAAAAAGACATGACACATGTTCAAATCTTCCCTAAAATCGAATCTCAAGAAGGTATCGACAACATCGATGAAATCATCAAAGTTTCTGACGGTGTGATGATCGCTCGTGGAGATATGGGTGTTGAGATCCCTGCTGAATTAGTACCAATGGTGCAAAAACGTATCATCAAAAACTGTAACGCTGCGGGTATCCCAGTAATCACTGCAACACAAATGTTAGAATCAATGCAAGAAAACCCACGTCCAACACGTGCGGAAGCTTCTGACGTTGCGAATGCGGTATTTGACGGAACTGATGCAACAATGCTATCAGGTGAATCAGCAAATGGTGACTATCCTGTTGAAGCTGTTGCAACAATGGCTCGTATCGACCAACAAGCTGAAATGGCATTATCAGAATTAGGTTCATTCCAATTAAATGAATTTGATAAAACTGATGTGACAGAAACAATCGGTCTATCTGTTGCCCGTGCTGCGAAAAACTTAGGCGTTAAAACAATCGTTGCTGCAACTGAATCTGGTTATACAGCAAAAATGATCTCTAAATACCGTCCAGATGCTGACATCTTAGCTGTTACATTTGACGAACGCACAAAACGTGGTTTGATGCTTAACTGGGGTGTATATCCAACAGTTGCAGAAAAACCATCAACAACAGACGAAATGTTCGAATTAGCTGCGAAAAAAGCAGTTGAACTAGGATTTGCTTCAGAAGGCGACTTGATCTTGATCACTGCTGGTGTACCAGTTGGTGAACGTGGAACAACAAACGTAATGAAGATCCAAATGATTGGTTCAAAATTGCTTGAAGCTCAAGGAATCGGACAACAATCTTTAGTAGCTAACGCTGTCGTTGCTTCATCAGCAGCAGAAGCAATCAAAAAAGCGAAAGACGGTATGGTATTAGTTGTTCCTTCAACAGACAAAGAATACATGCCTGCAATCGAAAAAGCAGCAGCAGTTGTTGTTGAAGAAGGCGGTTTGACTTCTCACGCAGCAGTTGTAGGGATTGCACAAGATATTCCTGTGATCGTTGGTGCGAAAGACGCAACTTCAACAATCAAAGACGGAGAATTGATCACTGTTGATGCTCGTCGTGGTATTGTATATCGCGGAGAAACAACAGCTATCTAATCCACATCAAAAAGAGTGCCGAGAGAAATCTCAGCACTCTTTTTTTGTGTGATCCAATGTTTCGTTTGAGTAAACTATTTTTGTGTTTGCATGAATTCGTGGATCACTTCAATCACGTTTTCATGTAAGACGGTTGGCAACTGTTGCGCACGTGTAGCTAATGAGATCAAAAAACGTGGTTGATCAGTATCTGCCAGAGGAATAGCGACCAAATTATCTTCAGGGTGGATGGCGATCTCCGTCAAAAAGCCGATGCCGATATTTTCCCGGACCATGCTTTTCAAGATGTTCAAATCGTTACTTTGATAAACGATCTTTGGTTCGATATGCGTTTGCTTAGAAAGCTTCGTAAATGCAGCAGGATGGACGTAGTGCTCATTTAGCAAAACAAATTGTTCATCTGCTAACTCCTTAAAAGAAACGCTTGTGCGCTCTGCTAGAGGGTGTGAAGGAGAAACGACGATCATAAAGCATTTATCTAACAATCGTTCGACTTCAAGCTTCTGATCGACGATCGGTTGTGTGGACCCGAGGATTGCGATATCGATACGACCTTGATGGATCATTCCGTATAGATCACGAGAACCACCATCAACGATATCGATCTGTGCCATCAATTGGTACTTGATAAAGTAGCTCGATAATTTTGGGAAATACTCGTTACCAATGATAGGCGGCATGCCAAAACGCAATTTTTTCTTTTGTAATTGTGCAATCTCAGCTTTGGCAAGAGTGATTTCTTGTAAGACTGATTGTGCGTGGATCATCAATTGCTTGCCAGCAGGAGTGATGATCAGTTCATGATGGGAACGATCTCTTGTAATGAGCGTAGCACCAAGTTCTTTTTCAAGGCGTTGGATGGCATAAGTGATCGTTGGCTGACTGACCTCGAAAAACTTAGCGACCTTGGTGAAGTTTTTTTGTTTGACGATTTGAACATAATATTCAAGATCTCTGGTATTCATGAAACGATTCGCTCCCTCAACATATAAATAATGTTTATTGTAATCCATAATTTTCCGACTATCAAATCAAACAAGTTAAAGAAAATCAGTGAGAACAAAAATAAGTATATCGAAACCTTGTCCCAACAAGCTAAATGTTTTTTTATGAAGTGTAAGGTGTCAAGAAAATTTCATTGACAACCGACTTTTTGCCCTGTATAATAGCTTTTGTTGCTTAGGAGTGATGAAACTATGAAATGGTCTTTATTGGAATTGAGAAAATACCAAGAGACACCGTTAACTTTTCATGAGACCCTTGACGTAAAAAAGGCTCTTATGAAGCGAGACGATTCAATTTTAGATGTTGCGCCTGTGGAAGTCGAAGGTCTAGTCTCAGTAGATAACAAAGGCTATCTCGTTCATTACACTGCGCAGACGACACTGACTGTTCCGTCTACTCGTTCATTGACCCCAGTTGAATTACCAATCAAACTGTCTGTGGATGAATTGTTTATGACGATGGAACAATACCAACGTAGAGATGCACAGTTACCTTCAGAAGAGATTCTCTTGATCGAAGGAACACATCTTGATGTGACAGAGTCGATCGAAGACAACATTTTATTGGCGATTCCGATGCGTGTACTCACAGAAGAAGAAGAGCAATCCACTGAATTACCGAAAGGAAATGACTGGGAAGTGCTATCTGAAGAAGAGTACGAAAGACGCAAAACGGAAGAAGCTGAGACAAAAGTAGATCCTCGTCTTGCAAAACTATCAGAATTTTTTGATTCAGCATCAGAAGAAGATGATAAAGCGTAAGATTGGAATATATTGTATCAAATTTTGATACGAGACTTTACAAGGAGGTGTAGCAAAATGGCAGTACCAGCTAGAAGAACATCGAAAGCTAAAAAAGCAAAACGTCGTACTCATTACAAATTGACAATCAAAGGATTGAACGAATGTCCAAACTGTGGTGAAATGAAAAAAAGCCATCACGTATGTGCAAGTTGTGGTTACTACGATGGTAAGGACGTAATGTCTAAAGAAGCTTAATACATTTTATTTAGAAAATGTAAAACCTCAAGGCTAACCATGGAGCCTTGGGGTTTATTTTTTGATTCTTAAATAACAATTGGATTTCGAATATATAAGATAAGAAACATGACCGATTCGTAGTTATTTGGTTTGCAAGTAAGCCATGTTAAGCTATAATGAGAGAGATTAGGGAGAATATCCCATATGTAGGAGGAGTTTATATGTCAAAACAACAAATCGGCGTTGTCGGTATGGCCGTCATGGGTAAAAATCTAGCCCTTAACATTGAAAGCCGCGGCTACTCTGTTGCTCTATTCAACCGTACAGGAGCAAAAACAACAGATGTGGTAGAAGAGCATCCAGACAAAAACTTCAAAGCAACATACACGATCGAAGAATTTGTTGATTCAATCGAAAAACCACGTCGTATCCTTTTGATGGTCAAAGCAGGACCAGCAACCGATGCGACCATCCAAGAATTATTACCACACTTAGACAAAGGCGATATCTTGATCGATGGTGGAAATACCTTCTTCCAAGATACGATCCGTCGAAACGAAGAGTTAGCTAACTCTGGCATCAACTTCATCGGAACTGGTGTTTCAGGTGGAGAAGAAGGGGCGTTAAAAGGACCTTCGATCATGCCTGGTGGACAAAAAGAAGCGTATGAGTTAGTTGCACCGATCCTTGAACAAATCTCTGCAAAAGCGGAAGATGGTACGCCATGTGTGACTTACATTGGTCCAAATGGTGCAGGACATTACGTGAAAATGGTCCACAATGGGATCGAGTATGGCGATATGCAGTTGATTGCTGAATCTTACGACTTGATGAAAAATATTCTAGGTCTATCTGTTGATGAGATGGCAGATATCTTCAAAGAATGGAATGAAGGCGAATTAGACAGCTACTTGATCGAGATCACTGCGGATATCTTGACACGTAAAGACGATGAAGGGACAGGTCAACCGATCGTAGATGTGATCCTTGATGCTGCTGGAAACAAAGGGACAGGTAAATGGACAAGCCAAAGTGCCTTAGACCTTGGTGTACCACTTCCATTGATCACTGAGTCGGTATTTGCCCGATATATCTCTGCATACAAAGAAGAACGTGTACAAGCAAGCAAAATCTTGTCACATACAAATGACTTTGAATTCAAAGGCGATAAAAAAGAATTTATCGAAAAAATTCGTGAAGCATTGTACTTCAGTAAAATCATGAGCTATGCCCAAGGATTTGCACAGCTACGTGTCGCATCAAAAGATTATGGTTGGGATCTGCCATTTGGTGAAATCGCAAAAATCTGGCGTGCCGGCTGTATCATCCGCGCGCGTTTCTTGCAAAAAATCACAGATGCCTACGATACTAATCCTGACATTGAAAATCTTTTATTGGATGACTACTTTGTTGAGATCACTAAGAAATACCAACAAGCCGTACGAGAAGTTGTTGCTCTAGCCGTTCAAGCAGGCGTACCAGTTCCAACATTCTCTTCAGCCATTGCTTACTTTGATTCATACAGAGCCGAACGTTTGCCTGCAAACATCATCCAAGCACAACGTGATTACTTTGGGGCACATACGTATGAGCGTGTTGACAAAGAAGGAATCTTCCATTACTCATGGTATAACGAAGATTAAACTCTTCAACATGCGAAACAAATAAGTAATAAAGAAAGAGCTGAGGTCAATTTATAGAGAACGACTTCAGCTCTTTTTAAAAATGGTATTCCATGATAAAATGATTTTAGATTAAAAAAATATATATCGGTATAATAATGGAGTTTAGAAGCCTAGGAGAGAGAAAGGATAAAATTGAATGAGTAATATTCTAATCATTGAAGATGAGAAAAATTTAGCCCGATTTGTCGAGTTAGAATTAAAGCATGAAGGGTATAATGCTGAAGTACATTACAATGGACGGACAGGTCTTGATGCCGCTTTGAATAATGAGTGGGATGCGATTTTATTAGATTTGATGTTACCTGAATTGAACGGACTTGAAGTTTGTCGTCGTGTGCGTCAAGCAAAAAATACACCGATCATCATGATGACTGCAAGAGATTCTGTCATCGACCGAGTTTCAGGTCTAGATCACGGGGCAGATGATTACATCGTCAAACCATTTGCGATCGAAGAGTTGTTGGCACGTCTGCGTGCTTTATTACGCCGTATCGACATCGAAGGAGATAAAAACGTAGCCAAACAAACAACGATCACTTATCGCGATTTGACGATCGAAAAAGAAAACAGAGTCGTACGTCGTGGCAATGAAGTCATTGAATTAACAAAACGCGAGTATGAGCTATTACTTACTTTAATGGAAAATGTCAATGTGGTACTTGCCCGTGATGTTTTATTGAATAAAGTCTGGGGTTATGAAACCGAAGTAGAAACGAACGTAGTGGATGTGTATATTCGTTATCTTCGTAATAAGATCGACGTTCCTGGTGAGGAAAGTTATATCCAAACAGTACGTGGGACTGGTTACGTGATGCGCTCGTGAGCAACTACAATAAAACAGAAAAAAGAGAACTTAAAGGTCCATCCTTGACAATCAAGTGGGCCTTTGCAAGTTCTTTCTTCATATTTGTCGTCTTTACGATCTTTGCGGTGATCACTTATAAGTCATCGATCAACTTGATCGTAGCAAAAGAACGAGCGAACGTGGAACATACGATTTCTGAAGCAGCTTCTCGTTTATCAAATTCAGACGAAGAGTTGACGTTGATCAGTGCCTATCGCAATTTAACGAATGCTGACCAAACTGGTGGCACTGGCGATGATACAGCGATCATTGAAGGAAACTTGATGAAGATCGATTCCTTTATTTCTGAACTTGGTCAAGCCTCAATGGATCTATACGTTTACGATCTTGATGAAAAGCTGATTTTCAAAACACATGAAAAAAGCCGTTCATTGATTCAAACAACGCGTAAGATTCCAACGATCGTTACCTTAGATGGAAAAACTGGTTTTTTATCGATCCAGCCTATTTATTCTAAACAAACGAGAGAAAAAATCGGGTATACTCAAACCTTTTACGAACTTTCATCTTTCTACGACATAAGAAACAATCTCTTGTTGACGTTGATCGTGTTAGAGATCGTCTCTTTGATATTAAGTAGTATCTTAGGCTTCTTCTTATCTTCATACTTCTTGAAACCGTTAAAAGTATTAAGAGACACCATGGATACGATTCGTAAAGATCCGCAATCAGATATCCACATGCCAGAGATCGATACAGATGATGAACTCGCCGACCTTGCTGAGATCTTCAATGAAATGCTTGATCGTATGCGTCTTTATATTGAGCAGCAAGAACAATTTGTAGAAGATGTCTCTCATGAATTAAGAACCCCTGTAGCAATCATTGAAGGGCATCTCAACCTGTTGAATCGTTGGGGGAAAGATGATCCTGAAATTCTAGAAGAGTCATTGACCGCAAGTATGCAAGAAATCAGTCGTATGAAAAGTTTAGTACAAGAAATGCTGGATCTTTCAAGGGCAGAACAAGTAGATGTTTATTATGCTAATGAAACGACGAATGCAAAAGAAGTGACTTATCAAGTATTCAATAATTTTAAATTACTTTATCCAGACTATGTCATTACACTAGATGATGACTTAGCTAAGGAAGTAACACTACAAATATTTAGGAATCATTTTGAGCAATTGATCATCATCATCTTAGATAATGCGGTGAAGTATTCAACGACTAGAAAAGAAGTTCATATCTCAATCTCATCAACACTTAGCGAATTTGAGATTGCCATCCAAGATTTTGGTGAAGGAATCCCTGAAGAGGACCTGAAGAAAATTTTCAACCGTTTTTATCGGGTCGATAAAGCGAGAGCACGAACAAAAGGTGGAAATGGGTTAGGGTTGTCTATCGCCAAACAACTTGTCGAAAGCTATAAAGGTCGAATATTAGCTGAGAGTGTGGTTGGTCAAGGGACGATTTTTAGGATTTTTGTACCGATCGTAAGAACAGAGGACAAGTAAAGTATCATACTTTACTTGTTTTTTTTATGGATTTATCGAACGTAGCGAGCCGTCTTTTGCTCTAATAATCAGATCTTTGCGGAGGATGTCTGAAAAAGAGGCGAACTTTAATTCTTTGATTTCAGCTGTATACAATTAAATAACAGTAAAAAACTGTTGATTTTAAAAGAAAAACGCTGAATATTCGGCTTTAAAAATATTCATTGAAAATCGCATTTTTTCTATTGCAATTTTTTTGAGTCCTTGATATATTATTATTTGTTCTGACAAAGCAGATAAAACTACTGCAACAAATTGTTTGATTTAACTGTTGACTAGGTTTTGGAGCTATGTTATAATAACTGAGTCGCTAATTTCAAAAGTGATATAAAGCTTAATAAATCAACGAAAAAAGTTGTTGACAAATAACAAACGAGATGGTATATTAATCAAGTCGCTAAGAAATGACGACAACAAACTTTCTAAACAAGGAAGAAAAAACTTGTTGACAATCTTTTAAGAAAGTGTTAAGATATAAAAGTTGTTGAAACAAGAAAGATTAGACCTTTGAAAACTGAACAAAGTAAGACAAACCAAATGTGTAGGGCGTCTTGATTCAATTCAAGACAACAAACATTTTTAACAAGCAAGCAATATGCTAGCAAACAAATTGAGCTTAACAAATGAACTATTATGATGTTCGAAAGTAAATTTCGAACTACAGTTCCACATCAGCTATCGCTGTGAGGAACTAGCATATTATGAGAGTTTGATCCTGGCTCAGGACGAACGCTGGCGGCGTGCCTAATACATGCAAGTCGAACGCTTCTTTTTCCACCGGAGCTTGCTCCACCGGAAAAAGAGGAGTGGCGAACGGGTGAGTAACACGTGGGTAACCTGCCCATCAGAAGGGGATAACACTTGGAAACAGGTGCTAATACCGTATAACAATCGAAACCGCATGGTTTCGGTTTGAAAGGCGCTTTACGGTGCCGCTGATGGATGGACCCGCGGTGCATTAGCTAGTTGGTGAGGTAACGGCTCACCAAGGCCACGATGCATAGCCGACCTGAGAGGGTGATCGGCCACATTGGGACTGAGACACGGCCCAAACTCCTACGGGAGGCAGCAGTAGGGAATCTTCGGCAATGGACGAAAGTCTGACCGAGCAACGCCGCGTGAGTGAAGAAGGTTTTCGGATCGTAAAACTCTGTTGTTAGAGAAGAACAAGGGTGAGAGTAACTGTTCACCCCTTGACGGTATCTAACCAGAAAGCCACGGCTAACTACGTGCCAGCAGCCGCGGTAATACGTAGGTGGCAAGCGTTGTCCGGATTTATTGGGCGTAAAGCGAGCGCAGGCGGTTTCTTAAGTCTGATGTGAAAGCCCCCGGCTCAACCGGGGAGGGTCATTGGAAACTGGGAGACTTGAGTGCAGAAGAGGAGAGTGGAATTCCATGTGTAGCGGTGAAATGCGTAGATATATGGAGGAACACCAGTGGCGAAGGCGGCTCTCTGGTCTGTAACTGACGCTGAGGCTCGAAAGCGTGGGGAGCAAACAGGATTAGATACCCTGGTAGTCCACGCCGTAAACGATGAGTGCTAAGTGTTGGAGGGTTTCCGCCCTTCAGTGCTGCAGCTAACGCATTAAGCACTCCGCCTGGGGAGTACGACCGCAAGGTTGAAACTCAAAGGAATTGACGGGGGCCCGCACAAGCGGTGGAGCATGTGGTTTAATTCGAAGCAACGCGAAGAACCTTACCAGGTCTTGACATCCTTTGACCACTCTAGAGATAGAGCTTCCCCTTCGGGGGCAAAGTGACAGGTGGTGCATGGTTGTCGTCAGCTCGTGTCGTGAGATGTTGGGTTAAGTCCCGCAACGAGCGCAACCCTTATTGTTAGTTGCCATCATTTAGTTGGGCACTCTAGCAAGACTGCCGGTGACAAACCGGAGGAAGGTGGGGATGACGTCAAATCATCATGCCCCTTATGACCTGGGCTACACACGTGCTACAATGGGAAGTACAACGAGTCGCGAAGTCGCGAGGCTAAGCTAATCTCTTAAAGCTTCTCTCAGTTCGGATTGTAGGCTGCAACTCGCCTACATGAAGCCGGAATCGCTAGTAATCGCGGATCAGCACGCCGCGGTGAATACGTTCCCGGGCCTTGTACACACCGCCCGTCACACCACGAGAGTTTGTAACACCCGAAGTCGGTGAGGTAACCTTTTGGAGCCAGCCGCCTAAGGTGGGATAGATGATTGGGGTGAAGTCGTAACAAGGTAGCCGTATCGGAAGGTGCGGCTGGATCACCTCCTTTCTAAGGAATATTACGGAGACTACACACGTTTGTCGATACTTTGTTCAGTTTTGAGAGGTCTACTCTCAAAATTTTTGTTCATTGAAAACTGGATATTGAAGTAAAAATGTAAGTAATACAAACCGAGAACACCGCGTTGAATGAGTTTTTTAATAAGTTCAATTGCTTATTTTTCTTGATCGGACTTCTATCGCTAGAAGAAAGATCAAAACCCAACCGTAAGGTTGATAAGGTTAAGTGAATAAGGGCGCACGGTGGATGCCTTGGCACTAGGAGCCGATGAAGGACGGGACTAACACCGATATGCTTTGGGGAGCTGTACGTAAGCTATGATCCAGAGATTTCCGAATGGGGGAACCCAGCATCTTTTATAGGATGTTACGTATACGTGAATACATAGCGTATACGAGGTAGACGCAGAGAACTGAAACATCTAAGTACCTGCAGGAAGAGAAAGAAAATTCGATTCCCTGAGTAGCGGCGAGCGAAACGGGAAAAGCCCAAACCAATGAGCTTGCTCATTGGGGTTGTAGGACTCCGATCTGGTAGTTCTTTCAGATAGTCGAATGACTTGGAAAAGTCAGTCAAAGAGGGTGAAAGCCCCGTAGACGAAATTTGGAAGGCACCTAGGAGGATCCTGAGTACGGCGGAACACGAGGAATTCCGTCGGAATCCGGGAGGACCATCTCCCAAGGCTAAATACTCCCTAGTGACCGATAGTGAACCAGTACCGTGAGGGAAAGGTGAAAAGCACCCCGGAAGGGGAGTGAAATAGAACCTGAAACCGTGTGCCTACAACAAGTCAAAGCCCGTTAATGGGTGATGGCGTGCCTTTTGTAGAATGAACCGGCGAGTTACGATTGCATGCGAGGTTAAGTTGAAGAGAC
>NZ_JBIPAJ010000001.1:1110000-3242500 GCF_050498525.1 Enterococcus sp. DIV2371
TAGCGCATGACTGTTAATCATGATGTCGTAGGTTCGAGTCCTACTGCCGGAGTTCTCATTTATGAGAAGAGTAATGAGCTTCTTTCACTCTGGAGAGTTGTCCGAGAGGCCGAAGGAGCATGATTGGAAATCATGTAGATGGTGCAAACTGTCTCAAGGGTTCGAATCCCTTACTCTCCGTAATTGATTTTTTACTGGCCCGTTGGTCAAGCGGTTAAGACACCGCCCTTTCACGGCGGTAACACGGGTTCGAATCCCGTACGGGTCATTAATTGGATACATTGGAGGTTTAGCTCAGCTGGGAGAGCATCTGCCTTACAAGCAGAGGGTCAGCGGTTCGATCCCGTTAACCTCCATAATGATTTGGTTCCGTGGTGTAGGGGTTAACATGCCTGCCTGTCACGCAGGAGATCGCGGGTTCGATTCCCGTCGGGACCGTCATTTCTATTCAATTAACAAACAATTTATTAATTTATTCTTTATGGCGCGGTAGCTCAGTTGGTAGAGCAACGGATTGAAGCTCCGTGTGTCGGCAGTTCGATTCTGTCCCGCGCCACCATGGAGGAGTAGCGAAGTGGCTAAACGCGACGGACTGTAAATCCGTTCCTTAGGGTTCAGTGGTTCGAATCCACTCTCCTCCATTTTATAGGGGCATAGTTTAAAGGTAGAACAGCGGTCTCCAAAACCGTTAGTGTGGGTTCAATTCCTGCTGCCCCTGCCATGGCGGATGTGGCGAAGTGGTTAACGCATCGGATTGTGGCTCCGACATTCGTGGGTTCGATTCCCATCATTCGCCTTTTTTCATTGGGGTATAGCCAAGCGGTAAGGCAAGGGACTTTGACTCCCTCATGCGTTGGTTCGAATCCAGCTACCCCAGTCCTATAAATATTAATTTATAGCTAAAAATAGTATAATGGCGGTATAGCCAAGTGGTAAGGCAGAGGTCTGCAAAACCTTCATCACCGGTTCAAATCCGGTTACCGCCTTAGTACTAATTACATTGCCGGCGTGGCGGAATTGGCAGACGCGCTGGACTCAAAATCCAGTGCCCGTTGAGGGCGTGCCGGTTCGACCCCGGCCGCCGGTATTAACTAAGATGACCACATCTTAGTTTTTTATTCGCAAATTAAATAACAGATTATTTTATCATGGCGGATGTGGCGAAGTGGTTAACGCATCGGATTGTGGCTCCGACACTCGTGGGTTCGATTCCCATCATTCGCCCTTTTTCATTGGGGTATAGCCAAGCGGTAAGGCAAGGGACTTTGACTCCCTCATGCGTTGGTTCGAATCCAGCTACCCCAGTTTCATCTATTTGCCGGCGTGGCGGAATTGGCAGACGCGCTGGACTCAAAATCCAGTGATCTCACGATCGTGCCGGTTCGACCCCGGCCGCCGGTATCACAATAACCTTTTAGTGTAGGTATATCTTACATTAAGAGGTTCTTTTTTTATATCAAAATGATAGTACCTATGTTGTAATACCATGTAAAAGTTGTATCTCTATTATAGGAGAAAGAAGTGGGCTTCAATTTTACTTAATCTTCTGTTATTCTCTTTTTAACGTAATTAGGAAGAAAGCTATCTAAAGCTATTAGCTTAGTCAGAAATCCCACCAAGAAGCAAGCGTACGCCATGTGTATTTCTAAGGATAAAAGTCTAGATTTCAAGTTTGTAGGATAGAAAGAACAAGCGGGAAATTACTCTCTAATGGAGAAAGCGGAGTAACTTGAAGAAAATCAGTGATTCTTCTGTTGGCGCAGAAAACCATCTGCTTGATGAAAAGAATCTGGTTTGCTACAGTGGCTAGTAGCCAAAACGAAAAAATAATTTCTGATTGATAACTTTTCGGAGTGATGCTGGCTGTTTCAAAGAGCCGAAAAAAACAGTTACCTGGGGCACGTTTTACACGACATCGAACCTTAGACATTCCTAGCATCTATATATAGTGAAAGTCAGTTTGAACCATTCATCGAATCAATGGGAGTACAAAATAGTATAGTGTTTACAACTAGTGGAAACTCATTTAAAATCATACATATAAACAGTTCTTATTTATCAAGAGCGAGTATCTAGTTGGTGTTTTTAGGTATTTATATACTTTATTTCATTTATTCAAAATTGAGTACAATTGATGGCTAAATGTTACTAAACAAGCTAGAGAAAAGCTATTAATAAAGGAGATGATGAAATTTTTTTAGTTTTAGTGTGGTTGCTCCCCATTGTTTATCTATGTATCGCTATAGTGCAATGGATCATTACTATGGTTTTACACGATATTATCATAAAAATACATATATATGATGTACTTGAGGGGATACATAAAAAATTTGATCTTAAAAAAAGCTGGAGAATCGTTGTTGCTTTAGGTTCAACTGCTATTCTTGCTCTTGGAACCGCTCAGGTGGCTCAATTTTATTTATTGAGTGGAGCATATTTTTGGTTTGTTTACTTGTCATTCGGGTTGTATTTGCTTGTATTCTTACTGCCATGGTTAAATCTACTATTACCTTATCAAAAGAATTTAAAGTCAAAATCTATGTTCTTTTTCAATATGAGTACTGGGACAGTACTACTTTGGATTATCGTATTAATCAACTCTTCAGCTATTATCTACTTAGATGAAGGGAGCGTAAATTCAAGGCCAGCAAATGTTCCTTTAAAGTTTGTTACTATCGGATTGTTGATCATCTATTATATTTTATCACTAATATTCATGATTTTGGCGAATCACATATACATACTTGATGAGGAGAGAACAGTCGTTAGTTTATATCGAATAGTCAAAGATATAAAAATTCTAAAAGTGAGTAATTGGACTAAAGGTGGATTAGGTTATCAGAAGAGTGCTGTAGTCATCTCGATCATTCCAACAATATTCTTACTGCTAGTTTTATCAATTGAAAATCTAGTTAAGTATGATAGTATTATGCAGTTTATTGATATTATACTGCTATTTGCTACTATTATAACAATAGTTGGTGGATTGATAAGCTTACTATTTTTAGGAAATCACAACAAATGGATCAAGCTCACTTCACTAATTGCTTATACGGTTGTTGTATTATTTAATTTGATGATAACATTCATGTATACTCAATCTGGTTTTACTCTTTTATTTGAGATGATAGGTGAAGGCCTACATTATGTTCCATTATATTTAATCGCAATAAAGCGGATAGTTGTACTTTTGTTAAATAGTTTAGCTTGTATAGTTCCATACGTATTGCTGTATAGAAAAAAGAAAAAATCCGTCGATTGATCTAGAGTAAAACGTATTTTAGGTCATTCATCTATGGTGGAAATAAATCATGTAATCAAACCTATCAAAGTAGATACAAGGGTGGCGATCATCTAAGTAAAACAAAAGGTTTTTAGCAAAACAAGAGTGCTCAAACTCAAAATCTACTCATCTCAGGATCGTGCTGTTTTATCCTGGATGCTGGTATTTTCTTATCAAACGTTGTCGGCATCGATACATACAAACAAACCAATAAGTTGAGCCACGAAGAATACCCAGTGAATTATTTGAGATCTCAAAATAATTCACTGGGTATTCTTCTATAAATAAAAATAAAGTGCCTAAAAATAACCTGTATTGTTTGCTGTAGAAGTAGCTGAATTTAAATAAGTGATTTTATCCATTAGAAGCGTCCAATCCTCTTTTGAAGGGATATTAGGTAGGCGGTGGATTGGACAAGGTAAATCTTCATTTAAGTGCAAATCATAGTTGCAGATGATCAGACTGGCTTGATGATCGTTGATCTCTTTTATAGTTACTGGTTGCTCAATCAAAAATTTGACAGAGATTTGTCGCAAGAAGAGTAATTCTGCTTCTTGAATGATGTAGTCATCCATCGATGGACAGCTTTGCAGCGCTACAATGACTCTAAGGGGTTGCTGTGACTTTATACGTAAAATCGTTGCATGAAACGTAGTCAAACTAGCAGCTAAGTGATCAAGATGAGTGAACTCAAATAGTGGATTTGCTTTTAAACGCTCTAATTGGCGAAACCAAAGCTGATAAATCTCTGGATATTTTTCTTTCATTAAATCGATCAAAGCAACGGAAGTCATTTCATAAGACGTACTCATATTTGAAAGTAATCTTGTATTGATCAAAAAGGCCTCCATTTTTTCTAAAGAGCCGTCATCTAGCATCTGCTTAGGGAAAACCTGTAATAAAAAACGGTGAACTGCTGCAACGACTGGCGCACTTTCTTCTCGGCGAAAAGCATATACTCGCTCTTCGTCTAAGCCTTGCCATTTTGAGTAAGAGACACAATGTAAAAACGCGAGATAGAGCCATAAAGATTCTGATTCAGGGATTGCTAGCTTGAATAGTGAGGAATAATATAAGGCAATCAATGGTTCGATGACTTGATATCCCCGATTCTTTTTAACTAATTCGGCTGTACTTTCCTTCAAATAGCAAAATTTTTTAGCTTGCCCTCTTACTTTAGCGATGGATAACCAAAGAGTGAAACGAAAATGACTAAAATGAAGAAAAGTGATCCCACTTTTTCGACCATGTTCAATAATCGTTTGTGCATGGTGATTACTATCAGAATCAATGATCTGACTATCGCCAAAACTAGAATAAAATGAAAAGAGTAAAAAGCGAATATCTTCTTCTTTACCAATAAAGGTTAGTGGACCTGTTGCGATCGATACGCGGTATTCTTTTAGCACTTCATTCATATGGCGTATAATGTTAAAAATCGAGCTGCGAGAAATCATTAAGTGTTCGGATAATTCTTCTGTAGTGTAGGCTTTATCATGGAGCAATAAATCCATCATACGATAAATCGTCGTGTCTTTTGCTAACCGAGTGATCACTGAATCGACAGAGATTTCTTGTTGAGTGATTTGTAAGAAACCTTGGTCATTGTAGGTTAATTGAAAATCGTTCGTAGGCAAAGAACTATTGATAATGTCGATATCTTTTCGTAAAGTTGGCTTTGATGTACCTAATTCCTGAGATAGATCACTAAGCGTTAAATTTTTATTCTGGTGCGTACGTATAAACTGTAACAAGTTATACTGTCGTTTGAATTGATTATCTAATTGTAATGTCATAGGTAAATTATTCATACTGGCAGCCTTTCTTTTTAGACAATGATAGGAGAAAAAAATAATTACATTTTTTTTAAATAAGAATTTAGTTATTACTATTAGTGTATTCGTTATTTAAAATTTAATCAATGTTTTTATCATTATTTTCACATTTTTATTTAACTTTTTTGCAAATCAAATATTTTTTGATGATTTTGATATATATACTATTCCTTTTTCCATGATTATCAGTATGTATTTGCAATATCATTTAGTTTTAATTTAGTAAGATATATTATTTTAATATGAAAAAACGTTATGTTGAATACGCTTTCTATTATAGTTTATAAAAGTGATAATTAGATAAATGTGATTTTAATTAGTTTTTAAAGGTTATTTATTTGTTTTTATCTAATTTTTCGAAATAAAAGAATATTCTCAGGGCGATAAATAGTAAAGTTCCATCCGATTGAAAAGGTACTGGGATACTAGCTTTTTTTAAAAGAGTAATTGGTGTTTAAAAAAATGGAAAGATATGAAGGGCTTGGCTCATTAGCTAACGTGTGGCTCCTGAAATGGATATTATGAAAAACGATTTTCAATTCTCTATCTTATTATTGAGGTCAAAACGCTTCTTTCATGTGTTTCAATTAAATTACTAAATATTTAGTAAAATAAATCGTTTTCTTTTCTTGCTAGTCACGTTATAATAGATAAAAATGCTCGTAGGAGGTAGAAAATGACCAAGTTAACAGTCGCAATTTATGATAATGAGGGTGTGCCAAGAAAGCATCTTCAAGGAGAAGAGGAAATCGAGAAAGACCTGGTGGAATCTGCGGAAAATTTTGTGCATTTGTCCATGAGAAAATTTGAGTACCAAGAAGGGGACCAGATCGTTGTTGAAACGGAAGAGTCAGGAAGTTATTTATGGGTTAAATTAGATGAAACGTTAGAACCTTCGCTTGTGTATTTACCAGAAAATAAATGGACGTATGAAGTTTCGTTTCAGTCGAATCGTATCAAAGCTAGACCGGAGACTCGTTTTTCTGGAGGACGTCATTACATCAGTGTTCGCTGTGCTTCTGAGGATGAGGTCAAAATGTATCGTAATTTAGCGCTGAATCCGCATGATCAAAAAGAAGAATCTGGGGCTTATCCTCATGCAAGTGCGAATGTGGAAACGAGGAATGATGCAACTTTCTTTGCTTGCAACGCAATCGATGGTGTTTATGCCAATCACTCTCATGGCTCATATCCGTTTCAATCTTGGGGGATCAATCAGCAAGCTGATGCAGCTTTGACGATCGATTTTGGGCGAGATGTCCAGTTGGATAAAGTTGTTTTCACATGGCGTGCAGATTTTCCGCATGATAGTTACTGGACGAATGTAACGATCGAGTTTGACGATGGTACAAGTGAAACATTTGCAACAGAGAAAACTGCTCATCCACAACATTTTTCATTTGTTCAGAAAAAGACCAGAACTGTACGTTTTTGTAAGTTGATCCAAGCAGAAGATCCATCACCGTTTCCGGCACTAACGCAAATTGAATTTTGGGGTAAGAATGATCAGCCAATGAAGGGATAGATAATGAAAAAGCGCTTTTTGATGCAATTATTAGAAGCAAAAAAAGAATATCTTGTGAATCCAACAGTACCTAATTTGCCAGTTTCGGGCTATAGGGATTTCTTACGGACTGGTGAGCGATTGTCTTTTGAGACTGCCTACTTTGCCAGACGTAAACAAGTAAGTGTCTTGACATTGTCCTTATTACAACAAAAAGAAGTAGAAGTTATTGAAAAATTGGAACAAGTCCTATGGGAAATCTGTAACGAATATAGTTGGAGTTTACCCGCTCATTTACCGATCGAGGGCGATCACTTTCGTTTAGATGCCGCCACATGGATCGATTTATTTGCTGCCGAGACGGGGCAAATGCTAGCAGAAATCGTCAGTCTTTTTTCGACAGAATTGTCTGAAACGTTGACTTTTCGAATCAGGACAGAAGTTGCTCAACGTTTATTTGTTCCTTTGATAAAAGAGACATGGTCGTTTGAATCATTGGAAAACAATTGGAGTGCGGTAATCGGTGGTTCGATCGGAATGGCGGCATTGGATTTATTAGAAAGAAATGCTGAGTTACAAAAAGAAATATTAGTGAAGGTTGATCGCTGTGTCCAATCTTATCTACGCAGCTTTGGAAATGATGGTGCCTGTGAAGAAGGTATCAGTTACTGGGCTTATGGGTTTGGTTATTATTGCTATTTTGCGGAAAAATATCAACAAGTTTACGAGGATGACCGCTATTTATCAGATGACAAAGTAAAAAGAATCGCGGCTTTTCCTTTTTACGTGATGATCGATGAAAAAGAGGGAGTACCGTTTTCTGATTATCATCCAGCAGAGCTGCCTAGTGGACTATTGAGCTTCTGTCATGAACGGTTTCGTGTCGAAATTCCAGAAATTAAAGCGATGAATGAGTTGGATTTTGATCATTGCTATCGCTTTGCTCCATTATTACGTAATTTACTTTGGACAAAGCAGTACAATGGAGATAGCTCAAAAGAAATCTTTCATTTTTTTGATGATGTGGCATGGGGTGTTCTTCAATCTGCAAAAGAAAATTTGGTTTTTACAGCCAAAGGAGGACGCAATGATGAAAGTCATAATCATCTTGATATCGGTCATTTCATTTTCGGTACAAAAGAAACGTTGTTTTTAACAGATCTTGGAGCGGGTGAGTATACAAAAGATTATTTTGACGAAAAAAAGCGCTATCGTTTTTTAGTTAACAATGCACTTGGACATAGTGTGCCGATCATTGCTGATGCTTACCAGCTTTCGGGTACCGTGTCAGCGGAAAATACGAGTTTTCAACGAACAAGAACTGGCGGTATTTTTAAGACCGAATTAACTCATATTTATCCTCGACAGGCAAGATTGCTTCAGATGGAACGAACGTTAGAAGTAGATCGTACCAAACGACAATTAGTGCTGAAGGATGTTTTCGTATCTGACAAAGAAAATCAGGAGGTAGTTGAAAATTTTATAACAACTCATCCAGTTGAAGTTAGAGAAGGAACGGTGTGCATTGTAGGGGAAAAGGAAAAGTGTGAGATGCTTTTTTCAAGACCTGTTCAGTTGATCAGACAGACATATTTCAATCATTACGGTCAAGAAGTAGAAGCTACGTTGATTCAAGCAACTTATCAGTTGGAGCGAGCAGGAACGATCCAAATCGAGTGCACGATTACAAGTAAATGACAACAACCCTATACGGAGGACGTCTAACGAGAAATAAAAAGGCATTCCAGAAGTAGCTTCGTAAGAAATAAGCCAGAAAACCCTAGATTCAAACTTGGGGTTTTCTGGCTTATTCTCGGGGATGATCACTGTTCAACGTCTGGTTTCAACAGGACGTGTCGTTGAGCCCCTGACGACTAATTCTGTATCTAAAAGGATGCGTTTTGCGATGCCCGGTGTGTGGATGCGCTCATGTAAGAGATTGATTCCTGTTTCACCCATTTCTTCTGTATAAGCTCTCACTGTAGAAAGGGGAGGCGTGATATAGCGAGAAATAGATAAATCATTGATGCCCATCACACTGATTTGTTCGGGAACTTGAATGTCGTGCGCATTCAATGTATGGATGATGCCGATAGCAAAAGCATCGTTTGCGGCTAAGATGGCAGTTGGTAAATCGCCTTGCCAATGTGCCAAGGCTTTTTCAGTTAATGCTTCACTTGTTTTAACGTCAAGTGAACTGTTTTCTTTTACAAAAAAATAGTTTTCATCAAACAAATGATGATGTTTCATCATGTCGATATACGTATTTGTTGTTGGTGTTTTGTAGGTTCGAAAACCATAGAGATTATCACTTTCTTCTGCACCGATATAAGCAATCTTTTTATGGCCTAAATCGAGCAGATGATGAAGGGCGACTTCCGTAGCTTGACCGAAGTCAGTATTGACACAATCATAATCGTGAAAAGGAAAATTTGATCCAACGACACAGAGATTCGGCGCAGTGGTATTTAATTCATCGATTTTTTCCTGTGTAAATTTACCGATTGCTAAAACGCCATCGACTGCTTGTAGTTGATGTTGTTCGTTTTGAGAGAAGTTTGTTACATGATAACCAAGTTCGACTGCGCGTTTTTCCGCAGCTAAACGAATGGACATGTAATAAATATCTTCTAATTCCTCGTCACTCGTGCGCCAAGTGATCAAACCAATGACACCATTTTTTTTTGAAAGTTCAGTCGCTGGATTTAAGCTGCCACTTTTTCTGGCTTTCTTTTTATATTTGGTGTAATTTAGCTTTTCTGCAATTTCGAAAACTTTTCGTTTGGTTTCTTCTGTTGCTGAGAGTGTGTCGTCATAATTCAATACGCGTGAAACAGTAGAGATCGATACGCCTGCTTCCTTTGCGATATCGGTGATCGTCGCCATAAGGTACCTCCGGATAATAGACTTTATTAATTATAGTATAGGTAATTTCAGTAAAAAGGCAAGTAAAAATATTTATTTTTTTACCAAAAAAATGTTGACTTTTTACTAATTTTAGGTAAAATTTAGTAAAAGAAAACGATTTCAATAAGGAGGATAGGACAATCAAACGATTTCTCTTTGGGGTACCATTCATTCTTATCATGAGTTTCTGTGCGGGGTGTCAAGCAAATAATCGGCAACAAGAGATCGCTTTTGAGGATCAAGTCAAAGAAGAAATACAACAAAAAGCACATGTTTTTACTGAAAAAGAATATCAATCAGGAGAAGTTCCCTTACATGTTTGGGTGAAAATCGAAGGAAAAATCATTCAAGCGGATAGGGGAAATGAAATAGAAAAAGGGGATCGCTTTATTCTTCGCAGTGGTTCGAGTGATTATCAAATATTTAATGAGCAAACAGCTAAAATCGATGTGGGCGATGAAGTCATCGTTTACGGCGAATATTATGGATTTATCAAAGGAATTTTAATTGAGAGGAAGGAAACAAATGCAACAATTTCGTACAAAACAACAATGGCAAGAAAATTTCTGCCAGCTAATGACACCTTTACGTCCTTACTACAAAAATGAACCAGGTAAATTAAAACTAGGAACACATGGGACGGTTTATTCAGAGGCAACAAGGGAGGTTGAAGCTTTTTTACGACCGTTATGGGGCTTTGGTCCTTACTTGGTCGATGAAGACGATGATGAATTGCTATCAGATTACTTGAAAGGGCTCATCGCAGGAACTGATCCACAAAGTGATGATTACTGGGGAGCCGTAACCGATTACGATCAATTGATTGTTGAGATGGCTTCTATAAGTACAACCTTGCTTTTGAATCCTGAAAAAATCTGGGGGCGGCTGTCTTCACTGGAACAGACGAATCTTGCGGAGTGGTTATTCTCAGTAAATGCGCGTCGAATCCCCAAAAATAATTGGTATTTCTTCCGTATTTTAGTGAATATCGCTTTAAAAAAATGTGGAAAACCATATTCACAGCAACAAATCGAGCAAGATTTTGATGTGATCGAACAGTTTTATAGTGGCAATGGGTGGTATTTTGATGGAGCTGAGACACAACATGATTACTATATCTCCTTTGCGATCCATTATTATAGTCTAGTATATGCCCATTTTATGGCTGATGAAGATCCAGTTCGCACAAAATGGATAAAAGAGCGGGCGGTTCTTTTTGCTCAAACATTCAAATACTGGTTTGATGCGAGTGGGGAAGCATTACCTTTTGGTCGTAGTTTGACCTATCGCTTTGCCCAAGTCAGCTTTTTTAGTGCATTAGTTTTTGCCGATGTCGAAGCATTACCTTGGGGTGAAATCAAAGGATTGATCAGTCGCCATTTAGAAAACTGGATGACTAAAGAGATTTTCTCGACGGATGGCCTACTGACAGTTGGTTATCATTATCAAAATCTAGTCTTCGGGGAAGGCTATAATGGACCGGGTTCTCCTTACTGGGCAATGAAAAGTTTCATTCTTTTAGCTGTTCCAGACGAACACCCTTATTGGCAAGCAGAAATCCAGCCATTACAAATCGAAGAAAAGACATTGGCGTTGCCGGAAAGTAAAAATTTTTACCAATATAATCAGTTATTGACACATCTGCAAGCTTTTCCAGCTGGTCAGTTTGTGAATCAGCAAAGCTTTCCTCATGCAAAATATAGCAAGTTCGTCTATTCAACACGATTTGGTTTTAGCGTACCGAAGTCTGATTATTGGTATTACGAAGGTGCGTATGACAGTACGCTGGCTTTAGCAAAAGATGGGCATTATTTCCGTCCCAAGGGATTAGATACAGCTTTCTCTGTTCTACCTGATCGTATCATCCATGAATGGTCACCGTGGGAAGATGTCAAGATTCGTTCCACGATCGTGCCACTGGAAAACTGTCACGTCAGAGTACATGAAATTGAAACAAAAGATATGATTCAAGCATATGATGGCGGCTTTAGTGTTCCTTTCGAACAAAGCTTGCCCAAAGCAACTGAGCAAAGTATTGAAGCAAAAACGAGTATAGGAACATCAACCGTCAAAGGAATGATCGGCTATGAAAACGCAGATATTGTGCGAACGGAACCAAACACGAATCTCTTTTTCCCACGTACGATGTTGCCTTTTGTTTCAGCTGAGTTAACACCAGGAAACCACTTGCTTGTGTCACTCATTTCAGGAACTTTACCAGATGAAACAGTGAACCAGCCAGTCATTGAACAAAAAGGACAAAAATTATTGATCCAACAAAAGAATCAAACGATCGAATTAACGATTAGATAATGGAGGTAGGAATGACACAATTTGAATGGTTGACACATGACATTGATTTTGTCGTTGATAAAATCAAAAAAAATCTGACACTTTTTCAAGAGACCGTACCACCTGCTGCGAGCGTAGACCTTGTCTATGCTCCAGAGGAAAATACGGATTGGACAGCTAGTTTCTGGATAGGGATGCTCTTTTTGGTCAAAGAACTGACGAACGATCCAGCAGTCGATCCAACGATTGAAAAGCAACTCGCCTCTTTTCGCCGACGTCTTGAAAAAGATATTGCGCTTGAAACACATGATATCGGCTTTTTATATACGCTCTCTGCCATCGCTGATTATCAAGTGAATCAACGGGAATCCTCAAAAGAATTAGCGGTCAAAGCCGCCGATCGTTTGATGGAGCGCTATGATCCAAAAACACAGATCATCCAAGCGTGGGGGGATTTGAATGATGAACAACAACGCGGCCGTATGATCATTGATTGCTTGATGAACTTGCCACTGCTATATTTTGCTTCAGCGATGACTGGAGAGGGCAAGTATAAAGAAGCTGCATATACACACGCCAAACAAACCCAGCGTTACATCGTTCGTGATAATTTTACAACATATCATACGTATTATTTCGATCCTAAAACTGGCGAAGCAATCGGCGGCAAAACGCAACAAGGCTTTGCAGACGATTCTTGCTGGGCACGTGGCCAAGCATGGGGGATTTATGGATTTACCTTGAGTTACAATCATACTGGCGATCATACTTTTTTAGAAACAGCGAAAAAACTCGCGGACTATTTCATTGATTGCTTACCGGAAGACAAGATCTGTTACTGGGATCTGGTGTTTCATGATGGCAGCGGAGAAGAAAGAGATACTTCTGCTGCGGCAATCGCCGTTTGCGGCTTATTGGAACTCGCAAAGCAACTACCTTTGACTGATCCGAAAAAAGAGGAATATCAAGCTGTTGCTGTGGCAATTATGAAAACGTTATCAAAAGGATATACAAGTGTGGATTCGCCACAATCGAATGGCTTGTTACTCGAAGGGGTGTATGACAAAAAATCAAATAAAGGAGTGAAAGAGTGCATGATCTGGGGCGATTACTATTATGTAGAAGCCTTGGTACGACTTACAACAGCTTGGTACAGTTACTGGTAAAAACGACGATTAAATGAAACGGAGGGATTTGGAACATGAAGTTTTTGAAAAAAAGTGTTATTGCTGCGTTACTTGTTAGTGGAGGGCTTTGGTTAGGTGCATGCGGAAATGAAAATCAAGCACAAGACCAATCAGAAGGAACAGTGTTGACAGTCAGTACGTGGAATTATGAAACGACACCAGAATTTGACAGACTTTTTCGAGCATTTGAAAAAGAAAATCCTGGAGTAACAGTGAAACCCGTTGATATTGCTTCAGATGATTATGATACAAAATTGACGACGATGTTAGCAAGTGGCGATACGACAGACGTATTGACGATGAAAAATCTATTGTCTTATTCAAATTACGCATTAAGAGATCAATTGGTTGATTTGTCTACGCACATCAAAGATTTAGATACAGCCCCTGCCATGGAAAGCTACGAGATGTATGACATTGATGAAAAAACGTATGCGCAACCTTATCGTACAGACTTTTGGGTGCTTTACTATAATAAAAAATTATTCGATGAGGCAGGGATACCTTATCCAGATAATTTGACTTGGGAAGAATACGAAGACTTGGCGAAACAACTTTCAAAACCGGAAGAGCAAGTATACGGTGCATACCAACACACGTGGCGCTCGACTGTTCAAGCAATTGCAGCTGCGCAAAATAATAAAAATCTAGTCGAGCCAGATTATGGTTTTTTAGATGAGTACTATGACCGTGTATTGCGGATGCAAGAAGAGCAAGCTCAAATGGATTTTGGTACAGCTAAGTCAACGAATGTGACCTATCAATCACAATTTGAAAACTCCAAGGCTGCCATGATGTACATGGGCACTTGGTACATGGGTGCTTTGTTGACAAATATTGATGCTGGTTCAACAGATGTGGAGTGGGGCATCACTCAAATGCCGCAAAATGAAAAAGGACAGGAAATCCAAACATTTGGTTCTCCCACAGCCTTTGCGATCAATAAAAACTCAAAACAACAAGAACTAGCGCAAAAGTTCCTTGATTTTTGCTCGGGAGAAGCGGGTGCTAAAGTGTTAGCAGAAGTAGGTGTCGTCCCTTCTTATCGAACAGATGCGATCAATGAATTGTACTTCAGCCGTCAAGGAATGCCAAATGATGAGATTTCACAAAAAGCATTTGAGCCAGATTATATTGCTATCGAGTTTCCAGTCGATACGAACGGCCCAGCGATTGACAGGATCTTACAGGAAGAGCATGAACTGATTTTGGTAGGCGACGAATCACCAACATCAGCGATTGACAATATGGAAAAACGAGTGAAACAAGAAAGCGAATAAAAAGGTCTGTGACGATGTGTTGTAAGTGAACAAGATTCACATCAAATAATCGAGGGTAAACGTTGATTTTCCCTTAATCGATTGCCAACTATATGCTGAAGGTGGGCATACTGCACCTTCAGTGTATAGCTGATATAAATGCCTGTCATTGCCTTTAATGAAAGGGGGAGCGTCAAAAGAACCAGTTGGTTTTTTTGATATCTAGCTATGGAAGTAACAAAGTCAGCTTCACATAAATTAAAACGTAAAAATACGTTGATTGCTTGGTCATTTATTGCGCCAAACTTTATTGGATTTTTGATTTTTACTTTAGTACCAGTTGTTTTTTCATTAGTGTTAGCCTTTATGAAATGGGATTCCTTTAGTACACCAGAATTTGTTGGTCTGCAAAATTTCACTCGAATGTTATCGGACGATACGTTTTGGATCTCGCTAAAAAATACTTTTCTGTACACGATTGGCGTTGTTCCGTTGACCTTGGTTTGTTCGTTGGGTTTAGCCATTTTACTGAATCAGAAAATAAGAGGAGTCAAGTTTTTTCGGACGGCGTTTTTCTTCCCCTATGTCACCTCATTAGTGGCAATTGCAGTGGTGTGGAGTATGTTGTTTCATCCTACGATGGGACCAATCAACCAGTTTTTACGTGTATTCATTGAAAATCCTCCAGGCTGGTTGTCTAGTTCAGATTGGGCATTGACAGCGATCATTATCGTTAGTGTCTGGCGAGGAATGGGCTATTATATGATTTTGTACTTAGCTGGATTACAAGGGATCTCGAAAGAATTATATGAAGCAGCAGCGATGGATGGTGCAAACAAGTGGAAGCAATTCCGACACATCACCGTACCTGCATTGCGCCCCACAACATTTTTTGTCACGATCATGTTGGTTATCAACTGCTTCAAGATTTTTGACCTTGTCCAAGTGATGACCGATGGAGGACCAGGTCGTGCAACAAATGTGTTAGTTTACCAAGTCTATAGTGAAGCATTCGTAAAATTCAATTTCGGTTACGCTTCAGCAATTGCTATGGTCTTGTTTGTGATCGTATTGGTGATTACGGTGATCCAGTTCAAATGGAATCAGATTCAAGAGAAAGTCTAAGGGAGGCGAACAGATGAACAATCAGTCAGACAAAAAATCATTTCAGAAAATACTCGTGTTTGTGTTGCTTGTATTTTTTTCAGTGCTCACGTTGATTCCTTTTATCTGGATGATCTCTGCATCATTCAAAGCGAACAATGATGTCTTTTCGGTTCCGATCCAATGGATACCTAAGACATGGCATCCAGAAAATTATTCAGTCATTTGGACACGCATTCCGTTACTGACTTTTTTCAAAAATACAGCGATTTTAAGTATTGTGATCACATTGATCCAACTCTTTACATCAAGTTTTGCTGCCTATGGCTTTTCGAAAATGCACTTTAAAGGAAGAAACCTCCTTTTTCTTGCATATATCGGTACGATCGCTGTTCCCTGGCAATCTTACATGATCCCACAATTTATCATGATGAGACAATTAGGGTTGTCAGATACGTTGCTTTCTTTGATATTGTTACAAGCATTTAGTGCATTTGGCGTATTTTTATTGAAACAATACTATAGTAGTATTCCCGATTCTCTTTGTGAAAGTGCAAGGATCGATGGGCTGACCGAGTGGGGCATTTATCGCCGGATCATCTTACCTTTGACTAAACCAGCTTTAGCTAGCTTGACGATCATCACTTTTGTCAATACATGGAATGACTATATGGGACCATTTATTTATCTGTCATCAACAGAAAATAAAACGATCCAATTAGGATTGAAAATGTTTGTTGGGTTGTTCGATACAGAATATGCTCTGATCATGGCGGCATCCGTTTTGTCTGTTTTACCAGTCGCAATCGTCTTTTTAGTCATGCAAAAATATTTTGTTGAAGGTATTGCTTCTTCTGGCGTCAAAGGATAGAAAGGAAAAGCTATGTTTAAAAAACAAACGTTTGAAACGAATGTTTATATGAAGCTGTTTCGTTTAGCTTATAGTTTTCTTGCGGGCAATCTATGTATTTTTCTTGTGAATCTTCCCTTTTTTCTGGTCGTAGTGACAACTGCGATCGATAGTAGAAATAGTCTCTTTTTCTTAGGGAGTATACTTTTTTTCTTACCTGCGATCTTAACAACTTTAGCTTGTTTCGCTAATGATATCCAAGGAAATGACGTACCAGTCAAAACGTTTTTCCAACTGTATCGCGGACTCTGGAAAAAAAGTATGTACTTAGGTGGTCCAGGATATCTTGTGATCGTGATTTCTTATGTCGATATCCTTTTTTTCATCCATCAACCAATGGGGAAATGGGTCATTCCTTTCTTTTTCTTATTGATCATTTTGGCGATTAGCCTGATAATCAATAACTTTTATCTCCAAGTAAAGAATCCGAAGACCTCCATACGAAAAATCTACCATGTATCACTATATTATGTATTGAAAAAATGGTACATCAGTCTATTGAACGCTGTTTTGTTGGTTCTTTTGCTAATCGTGATGGTCGTTAAACCACAGTTTGGCTTCTTGCTCACACCAAATTTATTTTTAGGTTTGGTTTATCTTAACTGTAAGCAGACATATCGAGAGCTAAATCAATAGCTATTGAAGAAAAAAATTGAAAAGAGAAGTAGCTCCCCAAAGTTCGATCAATCATCTGACTTTGGGGGGCTATTCATTTATCCATGGCTTGAAGAAACACGGAAAAGGTCAATCGATATTAGCATCGAAAGTTTTTTCCGACTACTAGCCATAGGATAAGTGGCATCAGTAGTAGTCCGCTTCCAATCATTATCCAATCGATTGAAACTATATCCGCTAATGGTCCCAGTACCAACATCGTAGCTGGAGAAGCACTACTGATCGCCATCGTGACTAGACTCATGATTCGGCCCATATGTTCGTTATCCGTTTTTGCTTGAAAGAACGAAACCATTGCAGTACGTGAAATGGGTACAACAAAACCAATTGCTATCATCATGGCGAAATACAGCCAGAAATTTGATGCCACACCTAACAAAATAAAAGGGATGACCAACAATGAATAGCCCAGTGCAATCGTATGGATTTTATTTTTAAAGCCTCCCCATGTACTCATCACTGATCCACCTACCAACATTCCTGAAGCAAACCCAATTTCAACTGCCGATAGTTGCCATATTCCATCATGGAAATTACGAGTGATTTGTAATGGTGCTATATTGGCAGCAGGTGTAGAAAACACACTTCCCATAAAACCAGCAACGATCAATGCAATCAGGATTTTGTGCGTACGAAGGTAACTGATACCAGTCTTTATTTCTGCTAAAACTTGTATTTTATTTGTTTTTGCAGATTTCATCGGTGGAACTTTTACTCGGAAAAAAAGGATAGTCACACCAATAGCCGCAGTCAAAAAGTCGATCAGCAGTATCGCATCTAAAGGCAAAATAGTAAGCAAACTTGCTGCCAATGCAGGACTTGCAAGCATCATCACTGCTTGGATCGTCTGATCGATTCCATTGATCCGTACCAAGTGCTTTTCTTGGGTGATTTGTGGAATGATCGAAGAAACAGCAGGCGTTTGAAATCCTTGGCCGACAGAGCGAATGAATATCAACCCCAATAATAAAAGAAGATTTTTCTCCATCGCGTTGTTCACAACGAACAGGATCGCCATGAATAAAGAAGCGAGTGCGACGCAACTATCAGATAAAATAGCGATTATTTTTCGATCGTAATGATCAGCAAGTGCTCCCGCAAAAGGCATGACCAAAACCATCGGCAAGATACCAATCGCGCTCATCAAACCAACCATCATTCCTGATCGTGTTGATAATGTGACATGCCAAATAATAGCATACTGTACCAACATCGTTCCGACCATTGAAATGGCCTGCGAGGTTAGTAAGTATGCTATGTTCTTTTTCCAATTCTTTTCATCATACATCATTTTTGACATTTTTATTCTCTCCCTTTGGATATAAATTAGATTTCTAACAATTTATATGCCCAAAAGGGTTTTTCGGAGAATGTGTCCTAATTGCTGAAACGAATTTATCATATTTGAAAAAATTTGTAAAGAATAAATAAGAGGGAAGTACTCATGTAAACGGTTATGATACTAAAAAGATCTTTTATTAGGAATGTAATAAATAACAATATAAAAATGATAGGATGAGTTACGTAATAAATTGATCTAAGATGTAGTAATGAAATTGAAACTTTGAACATAAAGATGGATCAATCGCATTGATTTTGGATTTGCAAAAAACGAGCAACTATTAAATAACGATTTATTTTGATAAGGAAGTAGCTGATAAAATGTTTAGAGGATGTTTCTCAGTTTTTCGTATTTTGATGGTCTTTGACGTATTTATTGAATAGAGAAGCGAAACTTTTGCTTTTGAAAGGAAAAGAGGGAGAGATGAGAAAACGAACGAACAAACAAGTTCTAATAGCTATGGCTGTGATTATCAGTCTAGTAATGATTCTCATTGTAATGAAAGTATTTATAAATAAAAGTGAGGAAAGAAGAGAGCAAGAATTGTTAGCAGTTGAGAAACAATCGGTACGAGTATTAAAAAAAATATTTGCGGATATTGCAGAGGTTAAATTTGAAGGTTCTGCTAAAAATGATATAACGGGTTCTTATAGGTTGTTTGTAACAATGAAGAATACCAAAGGTCAATCTGTTTATTTTTCATATGGTTTTTGGAAAGAAGCTAATCAGTTAGGAGATTTTGGGGTTGAGGATAGGGCGATACAGATAAAAGGTATTACGAAAAATAAAATTAGAGTAATTTACACAAGTGTGAATGAAGAAGAAATCTGACAATACCAAATCAAAATCATCGAACTTATAAGGCATCGTTTATTGGAGATATCTAACAATAAAAAGAAATATGACTCTAGCATAAAATAAGGAGTTTTTAGTAGTTTGTATGGGATTAAATTAAAATACTAAAACTCAAAGAAAACCCTAAAACAGATGGTATGTAAGTAGTAGCAGACACTCCACTTGATAAAACAGTCAGTCTTGTGCATTGATAATACTTTGAAAGGGAGAGGATATATGAAAGAACGAACGAGTAAGCAATTGCTGATAGTTTTAGCAGTAATGATCAGTTTGGTAATGATCGTAATCGGTGGGAAAGCATACATGGATAAGAGAGAAGAAAGAAAAGCGCAAGAATTGTTAGCGGTAGAGAAACAATCGGTTCAAGCTTTGAAGAACACTTTTGCGGATATTGCAGAAGTGAAAATTGAACAATTTGATAAAAATGAGATGACAGGATTTTATAGGGCAATGGTTACAATGACTAATACTAAAGGAGAGTCAGTCTATTTTGATTATGGTTTTATCGCACAAACCAATGAACTAGGCGCTTATGGAATAGAAGATATAGATATACAAAAAGAAGGAATAACGACAAGGAAAATAAAAGCAATTTATAGTAATGGTCAGGAAGAAGATGTTTGATCATGATGAAATAGGCAGATTGGTGTATTGGCGATAGTCTAAGAAAAGAGGACATATGAAAAAACGAACGAGTAAGCAGATGCTAATAGGTTTAGCAGTAATGATCAGTTTGGTAATGATCGTAATCGGCGGGAAAGTATACATGGATAAGAGAGAAGAAAGAAAAGCCCAAGAATTATTAATGGCAGAAAAAGAATCGGTCCAAGCTTTGAAAAATACATTTGCAGATATTGCAGAAGTGAAAATTGAACAAACAGGATATGACAATATGACAGGTTCGTATGGCATGCTCGTCACTATGAGAAACACAAAAGGACAGGCTGTTTATTTTTCGTATGACTTTTCAAAGAATAGTAGAGAAATTGATACATACGGAATTGAAGATAGAAGTATACAAGTTGAAGGAATTACTAAGAATAAAGTAAAAGTGATTTATTCCAATAGTAAGGAGGAGTATGTATGATAGTTACTGATAAGAACTATAATAAAATAAGTAATCAATATACCGACTAGATCCTAAAAACAAAAAATATGACCCTACTTTAAAAGAAGGAGCAATACGGAAATTTGGCGGAACTAGATTTAAAATACTAAAACTCAAAGAAAACTCGAAAACAGATGGCATGCAAGCTATGGCAGTCGCTCCGCTAGATGAAAAAGGGAATGTTGATACTTCCCAAGTAGTGATTTCTTATGCAGGAACAAATAAATCAGATTGTAAGGATCTAGAAACAGACTTATGAACGATTAGTGAATTTTTTTGATAAAATAGTGGTTCTAGTGTATTGATAATAGTTTAAAAGAGAGATGGATGATGAAAAAACGAATGAATAAACAATTGTTAATAGGTATCGCAGTAATGCTCAGTTTGGTAATAATCGGAATCGGAGGGAAAGTATATATGGATAAGAGAGAAGAAAGAAAAGCACAGGAATTGTTAATGGCAGAAAAAGAATCGGTCCAAGCTTTAAAAAAAATATTTGCGAATATTTTAGAGGTAAAAATTGAGCGTTCAGGGTACTTCAGCATGACAGGTTCTTATGACATGTTTGTTACTATGACAAATACCAAACAACAATCAGTGTATTTTTCATACGGTTTTGGAAAACATAGCCGTGAGATTCTTGATTACGGAATAGAGGATAGAAGTATACAAACGAAAGGAATTACGAAAAACAAAATAAAAGTGATTTATTCAAATGGTGAGGAGGATTATGTATGACAATTACGGATAAAAATTATAATAGTATAAGTAATAGGGTTTATCGAATAGATCCTAACCACCCTGAATATAATGCTGATTTAAAAGAAGGATCATTTCGCAATTTCGGTGGAGCTGAATTCAAAATACTAAAACTCAAAGAAAACTCGAAAACAGATGGCATGCAAGCTATGGCGTTAGCTCCGCTGGATGAAAAAGGTAACGTTGATACTTCCCAAGTAGTGATTTCTTATGCAGGAACAAATAAGTCAGATTTTAAGGATATAGAAACAGACTTACGAACGATTATTGGTCTTTTCGATGGCTCAGATAATCGAGTGGTTTCTTTAGTAACCAGACAAGCACGTTTTTTGGGTCAATTGACGTCTGCTACTGAGTTTGCGAAAGAGGTAAAGAATGAGTATAAAGATGCTGAAATTTCTACAACAGGTCATTCATTAGGACAGTATCTAGCCTTGTATGTCGCAGCTGAAAACCAATGGAAAAATGTTGGGTTTAATGGACCAGATCCGTACGAACTACTATCTCCAGAAGCAAAAAAATGGATAAAGGAAAATCCAGGGATGTTGACGAATTATCGGAACCGGGGTGATTTCATTGGTAATATTATGGGAAATCGAACAGGCGCAGAAATAAAAATAAGTATGGAAATGGGGTTAATAAATCCGTTTGATTATCATGGTTTAGATGTTTGGAGATTTGATAAACAAGGAAATCTGATCATTCCAGAGAACGACTATAATACGAAAGCAAGTATACAACAGGAAAAAAATAAAGCAATGAGTGATTTCTCAAGTCATTTGGATACGTTGAAAAAATGGCGTGAAAAGTTTACTGCGAGTGGAGGACGTTTATCAGCGAATGAGCGAATTTATTTGAATCATAGTCAAACAAAGGCAGTTGTAGAGACGATGGGACGAAAGATTAAAAATGCAATGGAGGAAGTTATACGAATCAATCAGAGCAGTATTGAGCGAATCGAAATGAATTGGGCAGAAGAAGTACGGAGAGCGGAACATGCTGCACCTTCTTTGGCTGCTTGGGAAGTAAAAGAAACATTGGCATCTGTGGGAGTGACATGGGAAACACACGTAATGACGCCAAAGGAAAAATGTCAACAACGAATCCAAAAAGCAAGTCGAAAAGGTGAACGTTATGATGAATTGGCAAAAGAGATCAAAAATAAAATCGATAATTTAGTCGCACGAGACCAAGAATTAGCCAATCAACTAAAGGGGTGAGAAAAGAAAATGACGATTGAAGAGTTGCAAGCGGATTATCAGAGAAAACGAATCAAACTAGAAGAAGAGGAAGACTTGTTGCGCTATTTCAACCGAAAAGGAGAAGAAGTGGTTGAACAATCTGAGCAACTGTTAAGGCGAAGTCTGAATGGTTTAGCCCTTGATAACGAACCGTTGATGAGAGCAAGGAAACAATATCAGATTGCAGAAGAGCGGTATAAGTCAGCATTAAATTCAGAACGACGTCTGTTACATCAACGATTTGATGATTTAGAACGAGAGTACCAAGCAGCTTATCGAAAATTAAGCCAGTGATAAGAAAGTAATAACTACATAAAACCATCTCAACATGTCGTTGAATTGGAACAATAGCACGTATCTTCTGATTGAGGAGAAATTATACTAAAAGTCAAACCTGCTTTCCTCGATAAAAGTGGATGAGAAAAAGTGAACTAGTGACATGCGAATTTGGCCTGTTTTACGATTTTTTCATATGAAGCAGCCTATAAAAAGTATCACTCAAGGGAGCAAACTAAGAAAGATTGAGGAACGTTTTCGTCGGTTATAGCGTAAGGTCTCTCAAAAATAAGAGACAAGGAGGGGAACTAGTTTGTCAAAATATATAACCTCTATAAATTAGATGTAAGATAACTTTATCTTGAAAAACTACTTATAGATTTTTGGCAACGGGAAGTCATGGTTGATTTGGAAGATTTGTTAAATGAGTTAAGAAAAACTTTAGAGAAATGGAATGTTCAAACCGTGGGAATTGCCATGCAGGAAAAATTGATGGCAGAAAAGAAAGAAACGGATAAAACTCATAAGAAAGCGGTAGAAGAAGCAGAAAAAGCGTTCTCGAGCAGTCGTGGTCAGTTGGAGGATTCTGTCAAAGGAGGGTTCGCAAAAAGAGTAATAGAAGTATTCGATGAGCAAGAAAAGGAATTAAAAGTATTCGAATAAGCCAATCTGTTTTATCATGAGGATGGAGAAACATTGGCGGGGAGTCTTGGTTAATCGATGTTTCTTATTAGGATTGATTTACTTCAACTAAAAGAAGATGTAGCGACATATTGATCAATAAATAGATTTTAAAAGCGAAAAAAAGAACTTGAGAAAACGATTTATTTTCCCAAGTTCTTTTTTCGATTCTGGGTAACGTAGTTGATTTCAAAACTTTGAAATAAAACGCAAAGGGTTAGTCTAAAGTATCTAGCCATTGCTTGGCGTGCGTCAACTCATCCATGGTCAATTGATGCCCTTGATCTGTGGTTTGTGTTGTTACTTTAGCGCCTCGTGAATCAAATTCGTTAACTAATTGACTAAATGAAGTGTTCGAAACGATCGGATCTCCATTGCCGTAAGATAACCAGACAGAAGTATCAGGTAGTTCTGTTTTCTCAGGATACTTGTCTAAAGACATCGGATGGAAGAAAAGTCCTTTTTTTAATTCTGTTTGTTGAGCCAACATGATGTGAGCGGCAATATTTGCGCCATTTGAAAATCCGACAACGATCCAATCTGTTAATGGAATCTCATGGGAGTGACTGATTGTTTTGATTTCATTTAACAGATTTGAGGATTCTTCAGCTAAACTGTCATAATCGAATTGATTCA
Organism: Enterococcus sp. DIV2371; assembly: GCF_050498525.1. Lineage (NCBI taxonomy): Bacteria > Bacillati > Bacillota > Bacilli > Lactobacillales > Enterococcaceae > Enterococcus > Enterococcus sp. DIV2371. The sequence goes on from NZ_JBIPAJ010000001.1 coordinate 1,133,855, forward strand.
ATCCGTTTCTTTTAAAAAAACGATTCATCCCTTGCTCGTTGATATTCCCTCTAAAGGATAAAAGTGTACTTTCAGGTGCAAGAAACTCTGCAATTTCTAAAAGCGAGTGTTCATCTCCACCAGTCCCATGAAGTAAGATCAATTTTTTTTGTGTTGGTTTTCCTTGTCTGTAAAGATACTTCAAATGTTTCACTCCTGTCATTGATCTACCCGTTTTTGGTTGGCGTCTCGAGTGTCAAATGGTCGAACATAAGCTTCGATTTCTTTTCTTTTTCCTTCTAGTAATGGGGGCAAAGCAAGGATCTCTCCAGCTGTTTCAGCAGGCTCATCGCCAAAGAATCCAGGACCATCTGTGGCTAGTTCAAATAAGACGTGAGTAGAAGCTAAGAAATATTCAGATTCAAAGTAAAAACGATCAACAAATCCAGAACTAGGTAAAGAGGTTTGGTTGATTTTATTGATCCAAAACTGCAGTGCTTCATGATTAGCTACACGTAAAGCGAGATGATGGACGTTCCCATAACCTTCGATCGCTTTTGGCAGATCGGTACGATGTTCGACGATGATACTAGCACCATTTCCACCAGCGCCCACTTCAAATAAATAAAAGTCATCTGCACGATCGATTTCTTTAAAACCGAGTAAAGCAAGTAATACTGTTCGAATGGGCTCAAGATCACTTACACGAACGATGACTGGGCCGAGTCCAGTGATTGCCATGTCTGTCGGGATACTACTGTTTTTCCAAGGAACTCCCGCAGGAACGCCAGTATTTTTTTCATCCGAGATCAATTGATACGCTTGTTCATCGAAATCTTCAAATTCAAGATATTTCTTGCCAAAACGTTCTTTGATCGCAGAATGAGTGATTTGGAATTTTTCAAATCGGTCGAACCAATAGTCTAACGCTGTATCGGAAGGTACACGAAACGACGTACGAGCGATCGTATCCGTTCCTTTCGTTCCTTTTGGCTGGTTTGGGAAATCAAAAAAGGTCATATCTGTCCCAGCAGAGCCATGTTCGTCAGTGAAATACAAGTGGTAAGTCTCAATATCATCTTGATTGACTGTCTTTTTGATCAAGCGCATTCCTAGAATATCTGTAAAAAAGCGGTAGATCTTTGGTGCACTAGATGTCATTGCTGTGACATGGTGGACGCCTCGAATTGTTGTATCCATAATTCATCCTCTTTTCTTTAAACTTACAAAAAGTAAGTAAATGTTGTTAAGGTCAGTATAGGATGTTACGAGAGATATTGCAATAAATATGTCCTGCTACTTGAAAGAGAGGGGGTTTGTTTGTTTGATTTTAAAATGAGAAGACGAATAAGCTGGCTTAATAAAAAAAGCAACGGTCACGATAGTTGATGAAGTGCGCCCCCTAAGTTAGACCACAAGATCTAACTTAGGGGGCGCACTTCATGAATGTGGCCGTTGCTTTTTTGAAGTGAATACAGGATTCCTCACTTCATCTACTGATTTGCTCGTACATCTAACAGTGAATAATTGCGGACGTCGAAGCGATTGCGACTTGAGGAATATTCGATCGGTTGACCGTCTTTTAGGTAGACGACTTGTTGGACCTCAAGTACTGGGTCTGTTTCGGCGCAATTTAAATACTGTTGATCAAATGCGGAACTTTTGTCTGCTGAGATTGCACGATATGCTCCAGCAAAATGGACATTGAGTTCTTTGTGCAAATAATCATAGATGGATGATAAAAGATGCTCTTTCTTTAGTCCTGGAACAAGTTGGACTGGCATAAAAGTGTGTTCTAAAATATACGGTTCATCGTCTAAGATACGCAAGCGATGAATGTTATAAACTGGCTGTTCTGCATCGATCATCAAACGTTCTTGGATAAAAGCATTAGGGAACTCGACATCAAATTGAATGATCTGACTTGTTAGGGATCGTTGGCGTCGTTTCATTTGTAAACTTAATCCTTCGTATTCATTCGCAGGAGAAGTATCTTTGTTTAAATAAGGATGGCTTAAAATCTTAGTTCCTGATCCTCGTTGCGAGTAAACGAGTCCTTCCATGGCTAGAATGTTGATAGCTTTTTTGATCGTCATTCGACTAGCATTGAATTCTTCGACTAGATCCACTTGATTTGGTAAAAAACTATTTGGTGGATAAGTTTTTGAACGAATTCGATCTCTTAAGATATTTGCGATTTCTTCATATTTTGGCACGTTTTTCACCTCACTTTGAGTATAACGAAAGATCATAGCGCCGACAACCAATAAAAGCATGAGAAGTGTGGATGACCGTGTACATGAATTGATTTTATAAATTTGTAAAGGGAAGAGCAAAGATCGTTAATCTACGTGATCAAGAAAAACGCTGATTTTTTTATATAGTAGGTTTTGATCATGGATGGGACAAATGAACCTATAAATGATTAAACGATTATCTAAAAAATGCTAAAGAAAAAAGTAATTGCTACCTAAATTTCCCACTTTTAAACAAGCTTTATTAAGAGTTAAATTTCAAAAAAAACAAATGTAACAATACTCAGAAAAATCGCTATGTATGGATATTTAACGCATAAAATGTCATTTGAAAGTATTTTTAGTCAAAAGTATAAAGATTCAAAAAAAAGAAAAAATTCTAAAAATTATGTTTACATAAGAAAAAGATTAATATATAATGAGCTTTAATATTTTCAAGCAAACAATTTGACAGATTATCATTTAAGATAATAGCTGTTGTTTATTGGAGTATTGGCAAAAAGATAGCGCGTGGGTTTTAGTTAAATTAGAATAAGATTAAAAAATCCTCGGTATCGTTATCTTTTAAATGAAAAATAGGTTAGAGAAAATAAACTGTGAAATGGAGGATACGTATGAAAAATCGTAAAACAAGAGGATTCTTATTGCTGTTAACAGGTGCATTGTTTTTAGGTGCATGTGGAACTGGTGATGGAGACAGCGCATCAGGCTCAAGTAGTCCTGATCCCAATGTCTTAGTAGTGGCTACTGGTGCAGATCCGGTGACATTAGATATTCATCAAACAAACGATCAGGCGACAAGTAGAGTGGCAAGACAAATCTATGAGACGTTGATCAAGCAAACGAACGATTTAGAGTTGGTACCTGGATTAGCTACAGATTGGGAAGAAGTGGAAGAAAATATTTATGAGTTCATCTTACGGGAAGATGTTGTTTTCCATAATGGTGAACCATTAACGGCTTCTGATGTTGCTTATACGTTACACCGCGCAACTGAATCTCCTTCGATCAGTCATATCATCGGTTCGGTTGATCCTGAGACGATCGAAGTAATCGACGATCATACGATTCGTATCGGTACCCATGATTCTTTTGGGCCTTTCTTAACTCACCTTGCTCATCCAGCTGTCGGTATTTTAAGTGAAGTAGCTGTAGAAGAAGCTGGTGAAGATTATGGGATCAACAGTGTTGTAGGTACTGGACCATTTGAGTTTACTGAGTGGGTGACGGGGAGCCAACTGACGTTAGAACGCTTTTCTGATCATTGGGACGATGTTGATGGAGTGGAACGAATTGAGTTTCGCACGATCACAGATTCAAGTGTTCGTTTGATTGAATTGGAATCAGGAACCGTTGATATTGCTTATGATATTTCTCCTTCAGATAATAGTACCGTTGAGGAAAATGATGATTTGACTTTATTGAATACTGAAAACTTAGGAACAGAATATCTAGGTTTCAATTTACAAAATGACACGCCCCTTCAAGAGGTTGGCGTTCGTGAAGCAATCGCACATGCAATTGATGTTGAATCGATCATTGAAACGGTGCATATGGGGATTGGGACGCCGATGAGCGGTCCAATCAATGAACTAGTTTTTGGATTCAATGGCGATTTAGAAGCGACACCTTATGATATGGACCTTGCGAAAGAACTATTAGCAGATGCAGGCTATCCAGATGGTGGGTTCTCTCTCTCTTTATATGTCGGCGATAACAACCAAGAAAGAATTCGAGTTTCTCAAATTGTTTCAGAAGCTTTAGCAGAACTAGGAATTACGGTTGAAGTTCATCAGATGGAATGGGGCGCATTTCTTGATGCGACGGCTCTTGGAGAAGCGGATATGTTTTTATTAGGATGGACGACGATCACAACAGATGCCGATTATGGACTGCACCCGTTGTTCCACTCTAGTAATTTTGGTGAATCAGGAAATCGCTCTTTCTACCATAATGAAGAGGTAGATGAATTATTAGAAGCTGCACGTTACACATCTGAACAAGACGAGCGTGAAGTGTATTATCATACAGTACAGGAAATCATTAATTCAGATGTTCCTTGGGTATATTTGCAAACAAGGGAAAACGTGTCTGGTGTTCGTAATTGGGTCCAAGGATTTGAACACCATCCAACAGGAAGTTATTTCCTAAATGTTGTGTCAAAAAATTAAAGGTATGTTTAGAGGAGGGGCGGCGGCATTAGTCATCTTTTACCTCTGAAATCGAATAAACAGTGTTACAGAAGTAGTGCATGCAGAAATAAGTGCGAAAACCCAAAATTGGCAGAATCATTTTCGGGTTTTTGCGCTTATTTTCTAAAGATAAACCCTTCAGTAACTACCTCTTTAAGGAGATGATAAGATGTTCCAATACATTGTAAAAAGAATACTATGGTTGTTCCCGGTGTTGTTGGGGGTCACTTTTATTGTATTCACGATTATGTACTTATCACCTGGCGATCCAGTAACGATGGTTTTAGGTGAAGGAGCAACGCAAGAACAATATGAGGCAATGAGGCGCCAAATGGGACTCGATCGTCACTTTATCGAACAATTTTTCCGCTATATCAGGAATGTGTTCATCGATTTTGATCTCGGTAGATCGTATGTTTCAGGACGAGTGGTGCTTGACGAAATCCTTACTCGTCTACCGAATACGCTCAAACTATCGACGTGGAGTATTTTAATTGCTTCGTTGATCGGGATTCCGATGGGGGTCGTATCGGCGACTCGACCGTATTCAAAAATCGACAACGTCGTTATGTTCATTTCATTATTAGGCGTCTCAATGCCAACATTTTGGCAAGCCTTGTTATTGATCATTTTATTTACATCAACACTTGGCTGGTTGCCTGCAACGGGTTTTAGTAATTGGCAACAAATGATCATGCCTGTGTTTGCATTAGCCTCTTCTTCCATTGGAAGCATTGCCCGTATTACTCGGTCAAGTATGATGGATGTTTTAGATCAAGATTATATTCGAACAGCAAAAGCTAAGGGAGTCGGCGACTCGACGGTGACGTTTCATCATGCGTTGAGAAATGCATTGATCCCTGTCGTGACGATCATTGGGCTGCAATTTGGCGCTTTGTTAGGAGGCGCAGTTCTAACAGAGACTGTTTTCAGTATCAATGGGATCGGTACCTTGATGGTCAATGCGATCAGAACAAGAGATACGATGATCGTTCAAGGTGGGGTCCTGTTTATCGCATTTATTTTCACGTTGGTCAATCTATGTGTAGACATTCTTTATGCCTATATAGACCCACGAATAAAAACCTCATATGACTAAAGGAGGAAATTATGTTTCTTAGAAAAAATAATTTAGCAAAAACAGAATCGATTGCCGGCAAGTCTGAAGGCTCTAGACAAGAGATTTGGCAAGCGTTGAAATCCAATCGACGTGCTATGTTCGGCTTATTTTTTATCTGTTTATTGATCTTTGTTGCGATTTTCGCTGATTTTATTGCACCTTATGGAATGAGAGAGCAGGATCTTAGTAATGCTTTGCAGTCGCCCAATCGTACGCATTGGTTAGGGACAGATGATTTAGGTCGTGATGTTTTGAGCCGACTGATTTATGGTACACGTGTCTCATTGACAGTTGGGGGTTGCTCGGTCTTGTTGGCTTTGTTTTTTGGCGGGATCTTAGGCGTACTATCTGGCTACTTTAGAGGTTGGATCGATACATTGATCATGCGGTTTTGTGATATCTTGTTGTCGATTCCCTCCATCTTATTAGCGATTGCGATCGTTTCTTCCTTTGGTTCAAGTTTAATGAATATGATTATTGCGATTGGTTTAGCGAATATCCCCATATTTGCTCGGATCATTCGAGCCAGTGTAATGTCTGTCAAAGAAAAGCAGTTTATTGAAGCAGGAACCGCGTTAGGTGCAAATGCCAATTTATTGATTTTCAAGCATATTCTGCCAAATGTGATGTCACCAGTGATTGTTCAAGCTTCAATGGGAGTTGCAACGGCGATCTTATCAGCGGTCGGCTTAGGCTTTATTGGTTTAGGGATGGAAGCTTCTGTTGCAGAGTGGGGAACGATGTTGAATTTTGGTCGTAGTTATATTCGTACGCATTCTTATTTAACGATCTATCCAGGACTGGCGATTGTTTTGACAATCTTATCCTTTAATTTGATCGGAGATGGTATTCGTGATGCCATTGATCCGAAAATGAGAGAGAGGTGATTGGCTATGGAAACTATTTTGCGCATCAAAAATCTAGAAAAACATTTTCCTATCAAGAAAAAAAATCCTTTTAGTATTGGGAAAGATTATGTAAAAGCCAACAAGGATATTTCAGTAGATATCCTAAAAGGCGAGACACTAGGAATCGTTGGTGAAAGTGGCTGTGGCAAGTCAACATTTGGTCGTACCATCATCCAATTACAACGACAAACGAGCGGCTCTACTCTTTATTACGGAGAAACCTTAGAGGACTTTACACCTTTATATATGAAAAAAATCTATCAAGAACTTCCACAAAAAATGAAGTCTTTTGAGAAAGCAAGAAGTGTGATAGCTGAACTTGAAAATAAGCGTAGTAGAAAGAGCTCAGAAGCGGATCATGTAACGGAGCAATTACGTCTAAAAAAGGCTGTTTTTGAAAATGACTATGGCAATATGTTACGACTTGTAGGAGGATTGATTTTACACGAAGATCTAAAAAAAGTGAGTAAGACATTATTGGCTCACTATCAAGTGGCATCGAGTATTGCTAAAAGTAAAAGAAGTCTTACTTTCAACCAACAGAAACAATTAATGGGGGCATCTGTCGATCAGAAAGAAATTGACCGGATCGAAGAAACGCTTCAACAGCAACAAGAAGAGTTAGCGGTTATCAACCAAACAGTTTCACAACTGAGAAAAGAAGTAATGGGCAATAAAGATTTTGATTACTTTGAGCAACAGTTAGACTCAGGGATTGACCTTGCTAATTTAACTTCGAAGGAATCGCAAGCATTACGCAAGGATTTACAAATCATTTTTCAAGATCCATATTCCTCGTTGGACCCACGCTTGACTGTCGGGGAGATCATCGGAGAAGGACTATTGATCCATCAGTTTTTCAAAAATAAAAAAGATCCAAAGTATGAGGCGTATATCATTGATATTATGGAAAAATGTGGGCTGAAGAAAGAATTTATTGATCGATATCCACACCAATTTTCCGGTGGGCAACGTCAAAGGATCGGCATTGCAAGAGCACTCGCTCTTAAACCGAAATTTATTGTTTGTGATGAGGCAGTCTCTGCATTAGATGTTTCTATTCAGTCGCAAATCATCAACTTGCTTCAAGAGTTACGTGAGGAACTTAACCTGACCTATTTATTTATTACGCATGACCTCGGTGTCGTGAGATTTATTTCCGATCGTATCGCAGTCATGTATTTTGGACATATCGTAGAAATAGCACCGGCAAGCATGATCTTCAAAAATCCTGTCCATCCTTATACAAGACAATTGCTAAATGCGATCCCGACACTTGATGAGGATCAGCAGCAGTGGGATCTTCAAGAAACCTACCCTGAGTTTGCCTTTTACTATTCAAAAGAGCAAGATACAGATCCCGATTGGGTCGAAGTAGAACCAGATCATTTTGTAAAATGCACATTAAACTAATGACAGAAAAGAGACAATCGATACCATTCGAAGTAGAAATAATCTGTGTGGCTGAAATCTTATAAGAAACTGGTTGGCATTGTCACAACAGATTAAGAAGGAGGTTTGGATGAAGTTACTCGAGGTAAATAATCTACACACCTATTTTGATACAAAACGTGGAACAGTCAAAGCGGTCAAAGGTGTTACTTTTTCTCTTGAAAAAGGAAAAACGCTGGGCATCGTTGGCGAAAGTGGGAGTGGGAAAAGTCAAACTGCGATGTCGATCTTGCAACTCTTTCAGCGCAATCAATACATTGCTGAAGGGGAGATCCGCTTTGAAGGTAAAAATATTCGGGATTTTTCAAAGAAAGAGCTTCTACAGATTCGCGGAAATGAGATTTCGATGATTTTCCAAGAGCCAATGACGAGTTTGAATCCGGTTTTCACAATCAAAGCACAGTTGATCGAAGCGTTGAGGTTACATCAGGATCTAAGTAAAAAAGCAGCATTAATGAGAGCGTATGAGTTGTTAGAAGCAGTCAAGATCACCGATGTCAATCGGGTGGCAAAGCAATATCCGCATCAGCTTTCAGGTGGGATGAGCCAGCGAGTGATGATTGCGATGGCGTTAGCTTGTAATCCGAAACTATTGATTGCTGATGAGCCGACGACTGCTTTAGATGTCATCATCCAAGCGGATATATTAAAGTTGATGGATGAGTTGAAAAATAAGCTAGGAACGAGTATTTTATTCATTACGCATGACCTTGGTGTCATCAGTAAAATGGCAGATGATGTGATCGTCATGCATGGCGGAAAAATCGTAGAAAGTGCATCAATCGAAGACATTTTCAAAAATGCACATCATCCATATACACGTCGCTTATTAGCAGCGTTTTTAAGAACGGATATCCAACAAAAACAATCTGAACCAATTGATTTTTATAATAAAGAAAATAAACGATTTGATTTCACAAATTTCAAAGCAACTGAATCTGTTGATCCTGATTGGGTAAAAGTCGGAGAAAACCATTATGTCGCAGCAAGTTTGAAAGAAATTTGATTTTCTAACTTTTACGGAGAAAATTTAAAGGTAAGCGAGACAGAAGTGTTCCCCTTGAGTTAGATCAAAAATCTAACCAAGGGGTATTTTTGTAGGGATAGCTCTGAAGGAGAATATCAACATATATTGTTGCAGAGTGTTTGAAGGAAATCTTATGTTAAAACATCCTTTTTCTCTTAAATTAACTAGTCAAGACTGGATCATAATTACGACTTGAAACAGAGTAACCAATTGCTATATAGTTGATAAAAAACACCGATTTGGCACATGCTATAATTTTTTAAGCAGACGATTTGAAATATATTCCTAGGGATGATAAAAATGACAACCTACGTTTTTGAGAAAGTTACAGCTGAAAATGAACAGGAAGCATTGAGTGTATACCTGAGTAATAAAGCTTATTTTTCTCTCACTGGACATACAGCATCAAAAGAATCGTTAAAACACGATATGAGCGCGAAGCCTGATTCAGTTCCGATGGATCGAAAGAAATTTTACATTGTGCGAAGAGGAACTGAGCTTGTTGGAGTGATCGACTATTTGTTAGGCTATCCTTCAGAGAAAGCAGTCTATGTTGGGTTACTGTTGATCAAAGAAAAAGGGAAAGGTCATGGTAGAGCAATAGTGGACGATTTGACAAGAGAGTTTTTGAAAGACCAATATACTCTTTTGGCATTAAGTGTTTTGGAGAACAATGCGGGCGCACATAGATTCTGGGAAAAAGTCGGGTTTAGGAAAGTAAGCACAGCAGTTACAGAAGTGTCGGGAAAAGAGGTTAGCGTGGATTATTATGAAAAAAGCTTAGTTGAAAAATAGAAAAGTTCAACAAATTTGAATAAATCAAAACACCTGATATTTATGTCAGGTGTTTTGATTTTCTTTCCCCCTATTACGAGTAAAAATGACTTCATAAATCTTCTATTATAGATAACCATAATAAAGAATTTGATTGTTGGCATATTGTTGGTATTCATTCAAGCAACGAATGGCTTCGGTATAATCAGCTGACCGGATATGTTCGATATACTCCTCGAAGAAATGAACAGTCGAAAGAGTTTTTTTAGGCGAATTTTTAGGATCCGCGATTTTTTTATAGATGGAAGTACTAATGACACGACTACTGAGCCATTGATAAGTTGTGACAAGAAGCTCGTTGGGGCTAGCTGACATGATCGCCATGTATACTTCCGGCATTTTATTCATGTAATTCACGTAGTCCATCTTTTTACGATAAGCTTTTGCTTCATTTAGTAAGTGTTCGATATTCCCAATATCGAAGCTCCCTAATCCTTCAGACACTTGGTTCGTAGTTAAGATTAGCCAGTTGACACAGATTTGAGTGATGTCTGCTAATTCCTTGATGGACGCTTCTCTTAAAACGACGCCACGATTTTTCTTGTAAGTCACTAGTTTTTCATGCTCAAGTTGTTTTAAAGCAGAGCGAATAGGACTACGACTGTATTTAGTCGCTTTCGATAACGATGCTTCTGAGAATGATTCTCCAACTTTGATATTTCCTGAGAGAATCTCGTTTTTGATTTGTTTATAAACAATGGTTTCAATGGTTTCTTCCAATGATGTTTCCTCCATTTCGTGGTTTTACAATACCTTAACTTAGATTTTACACGTTCTTGATGACGTCAACTCTTTAATCAAAGTATACTACATTTAGTTAGTAGTATACTACTAAACAAATAAAAAAGTGAGGGTTTTTGTTATGAATAAGAAACGATGGGTTTTGGTTGGTGTGATACAAGTTTTTGCACTCGGTATATTCACAGGTTGTGGTACAGCATCAGATTCTGCTGATGCCAATGAAGCAGGCGCCATTGATCAATTAACAATCGTTCAAATACAAGATGAAACAAATCCCAATTCTGGACAGAAAAATGAAGAGTTTCGTTCAGACATGTCAGAAGCTTTAGGAATTGAAATCGAAGAATTAGAAGGTGCTGATTATTCAGTAGGAATCGAAGCTTTAAAAGCTGGGAAATTGGATGTTCTGTTAGTTAGCCCAATGAGTTATTATCAAGCAAAACGAGTTGCTGGTGCTGAGCCATTAGTGACAACGACGTCAATGGGAGAAGAAGATTATCGCACCCTTTTTGTGGTAGGAAAAGAGGATACGACAACTCAAACATTAGCTGATTTGAAGGGCAAAAGTTTTGCTTTTGTTGATCCTGCTTCGTCCTCTGGGTACATGTATCCAAAGGCAAAACTGATCAAAGAATTAGGGTTAGATCCAGATCAACTAGAAAATCCTGGGTACTTTTTTGATACGGTCGCTTATTCTGGGAAACATGATTCAAGTTTGATTGGTGTAGCCAAAGGTGATTACGATGCAGCTGCTGTTGCTGGGCAAATGATCAACCCACTTATAGAGGCTGGTATGATCCAAAAAGATGACATCCGCATAGTTGGTGAAACAGATATCATACCGAACGCACTGTTTGTCGTTCGTGCAGACTTACCGGATGAGGTCAAAGAGGAATTGAAAGAATTCTACCTTTCTTATGATAATGAAGACTATTTTGAAACATTTTACGGCAGTGCAGATGTTCGTTTTGTGGAAGCAAAGGATGAAGATTATGAGGTTGTCCAAGAAATGCTTGAGATCCTTAACATAGAGGAGGAATAATAATGCCTGCAAAACTACTAGAAATCAAACAGTTAAGTAAGACCTATGATAAAAAGAAATATGCGCTCTCTGAAATCGATCTAACCGTTGAAGAAGGCGAATTTATTGTGGTGATTGGTCCATCTGGTGCTGGAAAATCTACTTTTATTCGAACAATCAATCGGATGATCGAACCTTCAAGAGGGGAAGTTTTGTTTGCTGGTATGGATGTTACTCGTGCGAAAAAGAAGCAATTAAAACAGATTCGTTCAGAAATCGGTATGATTTTTCAACATTACAATTTGATTGGACGTACCAATGTGATCAAAAACGTCCTTCATGGACGATTAGGAAAAACGCCTTTTCGTAAAACGATTTTTGGACTTTATTCAGAAAAAGACAAGCAAGAAGCTGTTGACCTTTTAAGTAAAGTTGGTTTGAAAGACCATATGTACCAACGTGCGAGTGCATTATCTGGAGGACAAATGCAAAGAGTCGGGATTTGTCGAGCAATCATGCAACAGCCGAAGTTGATTTTGGCAGATGAGCCGATTGCCTCTTTAGATCCAAACTCGGCTAAAGTAGTGATGGAGCATTTGCAAGGAATCACTCACGAGCGCCAAATTACTTGCATCATCAATCTACATCAAGTCGATTTCGCTAAAAAGTATGCGACTCGAATTTTAGGAATCAAGGATGGGCGAATCGTTTTTGATGGACCGCCTCAAGACTTATCAGAAGCAATAATTGCTCACATTTATCAAGGAAAAGAGGAGCAAAAGACATTATCTGAAGAAGCCATCCCAGTCTTAAAGGAGAAATTGTCATATGGAGAAGCCTAGATTAGTGCTGCCTTTGAGTAATCACTCAAACAAGCGACGGCTGTTGAATAGTCTTTTGATACTACTTGTCATTCTTCTATCGTTTGGTTATTTAGAAATCGATGTGATAGAGAGTTTTCGGTCAATGCCAGACTTTATTTTGTTTTTTTTCCAAAATTTTTTTCCGGCGAATTTTACTAATTTGCCTAGTTACTTACCTTTAGTCGCGGAAACGATCTTATTTGCGATCGTGGGTACGTACATCTCAGCTGTCTTAGCTTTCGTCTTTGGGCTGTTGATGTCTGAGCAGACAAATCCATATCCCTTAGTACGAACCGCGTGTCGAATGGTGATCTCTTTTTTGAGAAATATTCCTGTATTAGTGTGGGCATCCTTATTCGTCTATATATTTGGTATTGGCAATATGGTTGGTCTGTTAGCACTAACAGTTGCGACTTTAGGATTTCTTGCTCGTTCTTATGCAGATTCAATTGATGAGATCGGCAGCAACAAACTTGAAGCACTTCGCGCAACGGGTGCATCTTATTGGCAAATCCTTTTTCATGGTTTGATCCCAGAGTTCATTCCTTCATGGATCAATTGGACGTTGTTTTCATTTGAGATCAATATCCGTGCCTCTTCCATTTTAGGGATGGTTGGCGCTGGTGGGATGGGAATTATGATTCAGACAAATATTCGTTTGTTCAAGTACCGCGAAGCATTTGCACTGATTATTCTTTTAGTGCTACTAGTGTTGTTGACGGAATTTGTAGTCAATCAGTTAAGAAAAAGAATTGCCTAATTTATGGAGGAAAAAATGACAAAAAAAATTGAACTATCTACAAAAAAAGAACGATGGTTGATGCTGACAACAATCTTTGTCTTAGTTCTCTTGCTCTTCACTAGTGTTTTATTACTAGATTTGGAAATTGCTCGGTTTCTTAGTCGGTTTAAAGATGCGGGTAGTATTCTTTCTCAATTTATGACGATCGACTTCTCAAGATTGAATGTGGCCATAGGAGAGCTGTTCGTTTCCTTGTGCATGGCTATCTGTGGCTTAGTTATCGGTTGGCTCATCTCTTTTGTGCTTAGTTTTCTAGGGGCACGTAATACCACACCACATGTGATTATTTCCATGACCATTAAAGGTATTGTTGCCATCATCCGAGCGGTTCCTGCGCTTGTCTGGATCTTACTTGTTGTCGCTAGTCTGGGTTTTGGCAATACTTCTGGTGTTTTAGGATTAGTTTTCCCAACAGTTGGGTATTTGACAAAATCATTTATTAGTTCAATTGAAGAACAAGATCCAGCAATCATTGAAACAATGAAAGCGACAGGTGCTGGTTGGCTTCAAATAATCACTGAAGGATTATTGCCAAATTTATTTAATCAGTTTCTTGCTTGGACCTCGATTCGCTTAGAAGGAAATCTGGCAGAATCGATCTCTTTAGGTATGGTTGGAGCGGGTGGCATTGGCATGTTGATGATGAGAGCCATCGGACAATACAATTATGGTGAAATCTCGATGCTGATCATACTGATCTTTTTGACAATCGTCAGTGTGGAGTTAGGAATCGGGCAAATCAAAAAACGTTTAAGATAAGGAGAGGGACGACAGTGTATACACGTTTACCATTAAGAGGAACCTATAATACAAGAGATTTAGGGGGATATGCGAGCAGGAATGGCGTAACTGCATGGAAGCGTTTCTTGAGAAGTGATAGTCTGACGAATCTTGAAACAGAAGACGTTGCTATTTTGCAAGAATATAATTTGACAACGATTATCGATCTGCGAACCACGTTAGAAATCGAAAAAGAGCCAACCCCTGAGATCAAAGGCGTTGAAAATTGGCAAATCTCATTGATTCCAGAAAATATCGGCGATGTGACGCAATTGGATCAGCCGTTTACAATTAGTATGTCAGAGATGTACATCCAAATAATCGAAGGGCGCAAAGAACAAATCAAGCATGTGTTTGAAACGATGGCAGCAGCAAATGGCTGTGTCTTATTCCATTGTGCAGCTGGAAAAGACCGCACTGGAGTGATCGCCATGCTATTGCTCCAATTGGCAGATGTTGCAAAAGAGGATATCATTGCTAATTATCAAACTACGAATACTTATTTATTAGCTAACCCTGAGGTAGCGGAGCAAATTGAAACGGTGGCTAATGAGATGTGGCTCTCAGTTCCAGAGTATCTTGTACCAGTACTGACTCATCTTGAAGAAAAATATCAAAACACTCATCGCTATCTAACAGACATTGGGCTGTCACAAGAATCAATCAGCCATTTGAAAAGCAAACTTATTGATGTCACTTTACCTGTTTAAAAAGGGAACGAAAAAAAATCGGTTGGAGTACGAATATTCGTACTCTAACCGATTTTTTATTACCTTGATAGCCAGGTGGTCGATCGTGTTAGTAGAAACACACACTTATGTAGTTTTAAAACATAAAGAAACACCCGGGAAAATACTAAAGAAAAAGTTTTTCGCGGGTGTTTCATTTTAGTGTTGATTGTAAATCATTCTATTTCGACTTCAAAAATCAGCTTCTGATCTCGTCAAATCAGACAACATCCATATCAGGTTGTTTATCCAAAATCATCAAGAACGGATACCAGATGACAGCGACGATCACAAAATCGATGACTTGTAGCAAGCCGCCTAACCATGAGTTTGTAGCTAACACACCGCTCGCAATGATCGGTACTGTCCATGGAACGGAGACACCAGTTGGAGCGGGTACGATTCCTGCTGCCATCACTAGGTAGTTGAAAGTTGTTACGACTAATGGTGCGACAACCCAAGGAATCAAGATCGTTGCATTCAATACGATCGGTAAACCGAAAATGGCTGGTTCATTGACGTTGAAGATCCCTGGAGCAAGAGCTAAACGACCAACATCACGGTATTGTTTTTTCTTCAAAACAAATGCCATCAATAAAACGACTGCTAAAGTCATCCCTGAACCACCGATTCCTACAGTGAATGTTTCCATAAATGGTTTTGTGATGATATGAGGCAATTCTTGACCATTTTGGTAAGCTTCTAAGTTATCAAGCATCAACGTGTTCCAAATAGGGTCCATTACAGAGTTGACGATGATTTGACCATGAAGACCAAAGAACCATAGGAATTGTACAAAGAACAAAGCGATCAAAGTAGCAGGTAAACTACTTCCTAAACCAGTCAATGGTTTTTGGATGACTTCATAAACGACATCATGTAAGTTTGCATGGAAAACGCCAGTCATAACTGCATTGATGATCAAGAAAACAGTCAAAGTCACAACCGCTGGGATCAATGCAGCAAATGATTTTGTTACAGCTGGTGGGACACTTGCGGGCATTTTGATCTGCCAACCACGTTTTGTGATGCGGCAGTAGATTTCACCTGCGATGAAAGCAGCGATCATACCGATGAACATTCCTTTTGCGCCTAAGCGATCAAGAGTCAACACACCAGATACTTCTTCGCCACCGACAGTTGTCATGACGAAAGGCGTTAAGATCAAGAAGCTGGCAAATGAGACAGCGCCTCCAAAAATACCTTCAACATCATATGATTTAGATAAATAATAGCCAATACCAAAAGTAACAAAGACTGACATGATACTCATTGTTGCATTTTGCCCATTTCCAAATAAGCTTGATAGCGTTCCTTTAGTTGCATCACTAAAGAATGGTAAGTTATTGAAAACGACAACAATCGATCCGAACATTGTTAAAGGGAAAGATAACATAAATGCATCCCGTAACACTGTCAAGTAACGATTTTGCCCTAGAAGGTTCGCTAAAGGCATGATTTTCTGAGCTAGTTTATCCATAAAACCGTTCATTTTATTCACCTCTATTATAATTTGCAATCGATTACAAAATGAGTATAACTTCAAACTAGATAAATGTCTAGTCATTTATTTAAAAAGTATTGATTTATTTTTGTGGTTTGGTATGATTACGTTATCAAAAGAAAATTAAGTGAGGGACAAAACATGACAAAATATGTATTTCCAGAAAATTTTTGGTGGGGTTCAGCTGCTAGCGGTCCACAGACAGAAGGACGTGTTACAGGAGATGGCAAAGGAGAAAACATTTGGGATCATTGGTACGACTTGGAACCTGAGAAGTTTTTCAATCAAGTAGGACCAAGCAAGACTTCTCAAGTGTATACGAAATATAAAGAAGATGTCGCATTGATGAAAGCGACTGGTCATAATACGTTCCGTACATCGATCCAGTGGAGCCGTTTGCTTCCTAATGGTACAGGAGAAGTAAATGAACAAGCTGTGACTTTCTATCGCACGTACTTTGAAGAACTGATTGCACAAGGTATTGAACCATTCGTCAATCTTTTTCATTTTGATATGCCGATGCCTTTACAAGAAAAGGGTGGTTGGTTAGCAAGAGAAACTGTCGAAGCTTATGCTGAGTATGCCAAAACATGTTTTGAATTGTTCGGAGATCTCGTGAAGAAATGGTTTACGCACAATGAACCAATCGTACCTGTAGAAGGTGGCTATCTATATCAATTCCATTATCCTAATCATGTGGACTTCAAAGAAGCAGTTCAAGTAGGGTTCCACGAAAACTTGGCAAGTGCAAAGGCGATACAAATCTACCATGAAACAGGACAAGATGGAGAGATCGGTATTATCCTGAACTTGACACCAAGTTACCCACGTGATGAAAATAACGCTGAAGATGTGAAAGCTGCGGCAATTGCGGATGCCTTTTTCAATCGTTCATTCCTTGATCCAGCTATTAAAGGTGAGTTCCCACAAGAGTTGATCGATATCGTTAAAGAATTGGATATCATGCCTGTCATGGAAGAAGGAGATTTGACGATCATCCAAGAAAATAAAGTGGATCTTTTAGGGATCAATTATTATCAGCCACGACGTATCAAAGCGAAAGAAACGCCAATCGACAAAGATCGCGCACCATTACCAGATGATTATTTTGACAACTATGATATGCCGAATAAAAAAATGAATCCTTATCGCGGTTGGGAAATCTATGAAAAAGGTATCTATGATATCTTGACAAATACGCGAGAAAATTACGGAAATATCAAATGTTTCATCTCTGAAAACGGCATGGGTGTTGAAGGAGAAGAGCGTTATGTCAATGAACAAGGAATGATTGAAGATGATTATCGCATCGAGTTTGTGACAGATCATTTAAAATATGTGCATCAAGCGATTCAAGAAGGCACAAATTGTTTAGGGTACCATATGTGGACATGTATGGATAACTGGTCTTGGACAAATGCTTATAAAAACCGTTATGGCTTTATCGCGGTCGATCTAGATCAAGATGGTAAGCGGACGATCAAAAAATCTGGTCATTGGTTCAAAGACGTAGCGGATAATAATGGCTTTGACGCGTGATCGATCATTAAATAAATAAGAAACATCACTGAATAAATACGATAAATTGTTTGAAATAAGGCGGAAAATCCCAAAATAAGATTTTCCGCCTTATTTTTTATGTACTCGTTCACTCTTATTATGCAATATCCTTAAGAATTGTCCTTCGGTTCTAATCGTGCTACACTAAAAGTAAAGAAGGAGGCGGTTCCAATGGTAGATACGTATAAAAATATTTTAGTAGCAATCGACGGTTCAGAAAAATCAGAAAAAGCATTTATTGAGGCAATTGCCACAGCAAAACGCAATCAAGCGAAATTGCATATTTTGTATGTGAATGAGGTGTCAGGAAACTATTTTGGTGATTTTGCTTTTGTCACAACAAGTTTACAAGAAGAATTAGATGAAGTGGCAGATAAACAAATGAAGGAACACCAAAATTTAGCGATCGAAAAAGGATTGACCGATATTAAAACGTATGTATTATACGGTTATCCAAAAACATTGATCGCAAACTTCAACGAGTCAGAAGAGCCGATCGATTTGATCGTCATGGGCGCGACTGGTTTGAACGCTGTCGAACGTGCATTGGTAGGTTCAACCACTTCTTATGTGGTCAACCATGCGCCATGTAATGTGTTAGTTGTAAAATAAGTGATGGTGAAGCGAGGACTTCTGCATGATCCTTGTAGGAGCAAGCTTTCTCATACGATTTATCTATTTAAGGGATGTCGCGTGACCCAACGCACATCCCTTTTTTTGTTTTCCAACAGAAAATGCGTTAGGATAAAAAAGACAAACGTATTTCAAATAGGAGATGGATAAAATGGAACAACAATATGTCCAAGTAATGACGATCGCTGGATCAGATAGCGATGGAAGTGCAGGCATGCAAGCCGATCTGCATACGTTTTTTACCAGAAAGGTCTATGGAGTATCTGTTTTGACTGCATGTGTAGCTGGGAATTCTTATGGGATCGGTGCGAGTGTCCCTTTACCAACGGATTTTATCGACAAAGAGTTTGAACTGATCGCAGAGGATTATCAGGTCAAAGCAGCAAAGACCGGGATGTTGGCGGATGCTGCATTGATCAATACAGTGGTCAAAAATGTTCAGAAGTATGATTTTGGTCCTTTAGTCGTTGATCCAGTGATAATGACGAAGCATGGCAACCAGTTATTAGAAGAAGAAGCATTGAGTACGTTGAAAATAGCACTTTTACCACTGGCGGAAGTAGTGACACCTAATTTCTATGAAGCGGAGAAACTGACGGGTCTCAAATTGAATACAGAAGAAGATTATGCCAAAGCGGCTCAAATTCTCCAAAAGATGGGACCTAAAAATGTTTTGATCAAAGGCCATCATGCGAGCGATACAAACCAACAAACAGTCAAGGATTATGTTCGTTTGGCTTCAGGAAAAACATTTTGGTTGGAAGCTCCGTTTTACGCAACCGATCGCATCAATGGCACGGGTGACTCTTTGTCTGCCTGTATTGCTGCTGAATTAGCAAAAGGTAAAACTGTTGAAGCGGCAATTCGTATGGCGAAAGAATATGTCAATCAAGCAATCAAAGAAGAAATTTTTGTCGGACATAAATATGGCCCGATCAATCATTGGGCGGCTGAAGCGGTCGAATAAGATGAAAGTATGATGCGACAAAACAAGCTGGACTGCTCAAAAATAGTTTGAGTAGTCCAGCTTGTTTTTGCCGTATCAAGGATTACAAAATCGGTGAGAAAAGCCTTGAAATCTGTTGCTTGAACAACAACCAATTTGACATTTCTTTGACTGTTTCAGTGGTCATCGGGATACTTGCTTTTTCATCAAGTACGAATTGATCAGCTAATTGTTGTAGGAAAGCTGGATCATAGATGATCGCACTACTTTCAAAATTCAAGCGGTAGCTGCGGATATCCTGGTTGGCTGAGCCGACCATGCAGATTTCGTCGTCCATGATCAGTGTTTTTGCATGTAAAAAACCATTCTCATAAACCAAGATCTGGATATTTTCTTTGATCAGTTGACGCGCATAGTACTGAGTCGCGCGATAGATGAATGGATGATCTGGCTTATTTGGGATCATGATTTTTACTTCTACACCTGAAGCCGCCGCGATTTTTAACGCAGCAATCACACTTTCGTCAGGAACTAAATAAGGTGTTTGGATCCAGACCCGTTTTTTTGCTGAACTGATCAGCTTGATAAATGATAACTTGATTTGTTCACGCTCATTGTTCGGTCCACTAGAAACCAGTTGGATCGATGTCTGGTATAGTTGATCCTGATCTTTTTTGTCGACTTTGTAAAAATAATCTAAATGATAACCGACTTTTTTTTGATCTGGAACAGAGACGTTCCAATCCATTAAAAAGCGTAGTTGTAGTAAAGAGGCTGCGGCACCATAGATACGAATATGTGTATCACGCCAGTAGCCGAATTTTTTTGTATGATTGACGTATTGATTGGCAATATTGAAGCCACCGGTGTAGCCGATCTTGCCGTCAACCACAATGATTTTTCGGTGATCATGGTAATTCAAACGAAAGCGTAAAAGTGCGCGTTGCGAAGTGATGAACGTGTGGACATGCCCACCATTTTCGACCAACTTCTTGAAATCTTTTGTTTTTGTGCCATGTGAACCAAACGCATCGTAAAGTAAGCGAACTTCCACGCCTTCTGCGGCTTTCTTTTCTAATAGTGTCAAGATCTGCTGTCCGATATTGTCAGTCACGAAAGCATAATATTCAATGTGAATGGAATGCTTAGCTGCTTCAATATCCTTTAGCACAGCAGTTAATTTTTCTTGACCGTCTGTCAGCAGTGTGACTGCATTTTTTCGAGTGAGGGGCATTTGATTCAAAGATGAGAAGAAATCAACGAAATGTTGATGTTCTTCATTTTGGATGATGGGATCATAATGTTCTAAGGTATCTCCCTTGAAGTCTTGGAAATTTTCCAGTTCTGTTAGATCACTCTGACGAAGGTGGAATTTTTTCTTGTCAGTCAATCCGCGACCAAAGAAAAGATAGAGAACGAAGCCAAAACCAGGTAAAGCGAACAAAACGAGCAACCATGCCCAGATCGCAGCGACATCTCGAGGCTTGATCAAGATAGTTACAAGTGCAATAAGTGCGTTCAGTACATATAAAAAAGTAATAATGCTTCCTACCACGAGTGAAACCTCCTTTATTTAATAACATCAGTATAGCATGAGAAAGGGGAGAAGCCTATTATCAAGAAAATATAGATGGAAATTTTTTGAAAATATCAGGCACGATAAGCGAAAGTTGTTGCATTTTAAAAATGAATCATGTAGTATAAAAATACAGTTGAATATCTCCTTAGGGGAGTAACCGACAACATTTGTTGTGATAATATCAACAGTAAGTTAACCAAATGGTTTTCTGGTATTGTATGAAATGGTGAGACCTAAGACAAATCCGCATTTGTCTTAGGTCTCTTTTTTTTCAGGCGATAGCGGAAACACTAACTAAAATGGGGGATGAAAGTTGGAAAACAAGGAACACACTCAATCAACGGTCTACAAAGAATCGATCGACACGTTGATGCAACAAACGCAAAGCTCACCTGACGGGTTGAGTAGTACGCAAGCAAAAGAAAAATTAGAAAGAGATGGCTTGAACCAACTGAAGGAAGCACCTAAGAAGCCAACCTGGAAGCTGTTTTTGGAAACATTCAAAGATGCTATGGTCATCGTGTTACTCGTGGTTGCATTGATTCAAATGGTAATGGGCGACTACATCGAATTTTTCGTTATCTTTGCCGTGTTGATGTTGAACTCAGTGATCAGTGTGATCCAAACGAAAAAAGCAGAAGGTTCACTTGAAGCATTGAAAAACCTGTCTGCACCGGATGCAAAAGTGATCCGTGACGGAAAAGAAATGACGATTCCGGCGAATGAATTAGTAGTTGGCGATATCGTTTTACTTGATGCTGGTGACTATGTGCCGGCGGATGGACGTCTATTAGAAGCTGGTTCATTGAAAGTCGATGAAGGTATGTTGACTGGTGAATCGACATCAGCAGAAAAAGAAGTCGTAGAAATCACTCAGACTGTGCCGATCGGTGATCGCTCGAACATGGTGTTTAGTGGAACGATCATTACTTACGGTCGTGGGAAATTTTTAGTTACGGCAACAGGAAACAACACCGAAATCGGTGAAGTTGCTGGTTTGTTAGAATCAACAACGGAACAAGTTACACCATTACAGCGTGGTTTAGATAAATTCAGTAAGAAGTTAAGTTTAGCCATTTTAGGCTTATCATTGGTGATCTTAGGTATCCAGTTATTCCGTATCTACATGGGTGGCGGAACTGGAGATATGACAGCGGATATCGTTAGTGCGATCATGTTTGCTGTAGCGGTTGCGGTAGCAGCGATCCCAGAAGCATTGCAATCGATCGTAACGATCGTGTTGTCATTAGGAACAAATAAAATGGCGAAGCGACATGCGATCATCCGTAAATTACCAGCGGTGGAAACATTAGGTTCAACGAGTATCATTTGTACAGACAAAACAGGAACATTGACGCAAAACAAAATGACGGTTGTTGACTATTACTTAGCGAATGGAGCAACGGGTGATTTTTCAAATGATCCGAAAAACTGGTCGGTCGATGAACGTCGTTTGATTGAAATCAGTGTGTTAGCAAATGATGCATCGATCAGTGAAGATGGTTCAAAATTAGGGGATCCAACAGAAGTTGCTTTTATTGACTTCAGTGAAAAATTGAATCAACCTTACCGTGAGATCCGTCAAAGCAATCCTAGACAAGCGGAATTGCCGTTTGACTCCGATCGAAAATTGATGTCGACTGCCCATGAAATCGATCAAGACAAATTCTTATTTGTCAAAGGTGGACCAGATATCGTCTTTGGTCGCAGTACGAAGGCATTAGTAAATGGCGAAGTCGTGCCAATGACAGATGAATTGATGAAAAAATTCCAAGAACAAAACGAAGCATTTTCAAAACGTGCATTGCGGGTTTTAGCCTTTGCTTATCGTCCAATCAATAGCTTGGACTTATCATTTGATGATGAAGATGATTTGATCTTAGTGGGGATCATGGCAATGATCGATCCGCCAAGAGACGAAGTCACTCAAGCGGTCAAAGAAGCGAAAAGTGCTGGGATCAAAACGATCATGATCACTGGAGACCACAAAACGACTGCGGTAGCCATTGCAAAAGAAATCGGTATTTTTGCTGAAGGTGACCAAGCATTGACTGGTACAGAATTAGATGATCTTACAGAAGACCAATTAAATGAAGTGTTAGAAAAAGTAACGGTTTATGCACGTGTATCACCGGAAAATAAAATCCGTATCGTGCGTGCATGGCAAACAAAAGGCCATATCTCTGCAATGACTGGTGACGGAGTAAACGATGCGCCAGCCTTGAAACAAGCAGATATTGGTATTGCCATGGGTACAGGTACTGACGTAGCGAAAGATGCTGCGGCAATGGTTCTGACAGATGATAACTTTGCATCGATCGTTAGCGCGGTAGAAGTAGGACGTAATGTTTTTGATAATATCAAAAAAGCCATCTCTTACTTGTTCTCAGGAAACTTAGGTGCGATCATCGCAATCATCTTTGCTTTAGTTGCGGATTGGTCAAATCCATTTACAGCGTTACAATTGTTGTTCATTAACTTAGTCAATGACTCGTTGCCAGCAATTGCCCTAGGAACAGAAAAAGCAGAACCTGCGACAATGAAACGTCCGCCAAGAGATCCAAATTCAGGTATCTTTACGGATAAAACATTGATCTCTGTGACTTATCGTGGGATCTTGATCGGTATTGCGGTTATTTTTGCTCAATGGTTAGGAATGCAACATTCACCTGAATTCGGTGTAGCAATGTCATTTTCTACCTTGATTTGGTGTCGTACATTGCAAACATTCCCTGCACGTTCAAACACGCAAACAGCGATCCAAGCTGGTTTCTTCTCAAACCGCAGTGTGTTGTTAGCGGTGGTTGTATGTAGCGCACTATACTGCATTGCCATGATTCCAGGATTAAAAGAAGTCTTCTCGATCCCAGCAGCATTTGGATTGACTGAAGTATTCACTTGTATCGGAATCGCGCTTGTAACGATCGTATTGATGGAAATCACTAAGATGATTTTGGTACGTGTGCAAGGAAATAAATAATCACGGACGAGAGGGATTTTTCTCGATAACGTGTAGCCGAGACTAAAACAATCGTTTCAGCTTCTATAATCAAAAAGAAATCCACGGAGATCATTCGATTTTCGTGGATTTTGGTTTATACTTATACTTGAAATGTTTCTTTTCTGCATCAAAGACATTTATTCCGAAAAGTGAAAACGAAAGGAGTAAAAACCTCCAATGAATAAAGAAGATTGGAATGAGTTTGCACAAGACTATTATGAGTCGCAGAAAGAATCCAATACGATGATCGTACAGGATCTTGCTGCTTATTTACGAGATGAAGAGTTATTGCCAGCGAAATCCTTCGTAGATGTAGCGGGTGGCGCAGGGCGCTATCTTCCATTGGCAAAAGAAATAGAGCAATATGAGTTGATTGATTTTTCAGAAGAAATGCTTTCTTATGCAAAGCATGAAGCAAGGCAAATGAGTATCACAAACTGTCAGTTCATTCTTCAAGAATTTACGGAATTTTTACATGAAAATAAGACGTATGAGCTTGTTTTTTCAGCAGCAAATCCTGCGTTGGTGGCTTGTGAGCAATTGGAAAAATTACGTAGAAAAGCGACGAAAGCATGTTTGATCTTACGAATAGTTTTATCAGAAGATGATGTGTTCGTGCCGCTTGAAAGGGATTTTTATATTGAGGAATCCGATCCTAACAGTTCACCGGTTGTAATGGACCGATTTGAAGAGTATTTGTCCAAAAAGCATATTCCGTATAAGAGGAAAGATTTTACTTATGTTTCCCAAGAAGAAATAACTCCTTCATTTTTGCGCGCTTATTACGCAGAAAACCAAGATGATCTACGCTTTCAATCGTATCTTCAAGAACTATTTCAATCTGATGAAACAATTCTAAGTACAAATAAACTGACCTATCGATTATTGACTATCTATTAGTCAATGATCAAGGTCAGTTTTTTTATTATTAGTTATTTCTCTTTATAGAAACGAATATCATTTTCAACTTTATAGATCGAATAAGGTAGCTCTGAATGATATTCAGCTGATTCACCGTGTCCAGGTAATGTTTGGTTAAAGATTTCTTCATATTGGTCAACCGTTAATGCTTCACGGTTATCTAACATTGCTTGATTCTCTTCTTTGAATAAGAAGTTTTGATAGTCTGCTTCTAGATAGCCAGAGAAAAATTCACTCACAGCACCAGAGCCATAGCTGAATAAGCCAATGCGGTCACCGGCTTTTAATGCTTGGGAGTTTTCTAGTAAAGAAATCAAGCCTAAATAAAGTGAACCAGTGTATAGATTACCTATCCGACGACTATAGGTGATGCCTTCTTCATAACGGGACATCAAACGTGTTTGTGTTGCTTCATCTGTTTCTTCGATCACACTTTGTAACGCTTTTTTCCCCATTTTTGTATAAGGGATATGGAACGTAAGCGCATCAAAATCAGCAAGTGTTCGACCGGTTGTTTCTTTATATCTATTCCAAACTTTTTGGAAAGATTCAATATAGGTAGAGTTGGATAAAGGGCCATCAACTACCGGATATTGGCTATAACTTGGACGCCAGAAATCATAGATATCTTCGGTCAAAAAGACACTATGGTCTTCAAGAGATAAAATTCGAGGATTTTGTGTGATCATCATCGCGACCGCACCAACACCTTGAGTCACTTCACCACCACTTGCTAGACCGTAGCGAGCGATATCGCTGGCAATCACTAAAACTTTACGATCTGGATGATTTTTTACATATTCTTTTGCCATATGCAAAGCTGCTGTTCCCCCGTAGCAAGCTTCTTTTACTTCGAATGAACGAGCAAAAGGTTGGACCTTTAACAAATGATGGATGATTACAGCACTTGCTTTTGACTGGTCGATACCTGACTCGGTACCTACAATGACCATATCGATTTTCTCACGATCTTCTTCTGTGACGATTTTGCTGGCTGCGTTTGCTCCTAGCGTGACGATGTCTTCAAAAACCTGATTGACAGCCATTTGATCTTGACCGATCCCAATATGGTATTTGGCAGGATCATCTCCACGTCTGTTTGCTAATTCAGCCATATCTAAAAATAAATTAGGAATAAAAAAGGAAAGACGATCAATCCCTATTTTCATTTCAACACCTCTTTACTCATGATAAAAAACTTACTTTATTAAAGTATCACAAAATCCTAAAAAGAAATACAAAAAAGCTAATTTTTAAGGATTTGTAAAAAAATATAGCGCTTTTTTTAAAAGGTGTATGTTATATTTGTATTTCCGGTAAAGAATGGTATATTTTTGTAGTAGACAATCGATAGTTAGCATAGTGAGCAACTGTCCATTTTTTCCTGTTATATAGGAAGTGTCTTTTCATTTTTTACGAAAATATTAATATTTTTTCTATCCATTTGATATAGATAAACATTTTTTGAAGGACGTCTCGTCGGTTACAGCGTGACGTTTTTCGTAAATCTGAGAGAAATAAGGAGGAAATCCGTTTGCTCAAAAGATTGTAACACCTATAAATCATCAGTACATTTTAAGATACATTTAGACGATTTATAGTTTTGGCAACGGGTGGCTTAACTTGAAGGAAGTCGTTATTATAGATGCTGCACGAACACCAATTGGAAAGTATCGTGGCAGTTTAAGCAGTTATTCTGCTGTTGAGTTGGGAACAATGATCACCACAGAGATTCTTGAAAGAACGGGAGTCAAAAAAGAAGCAATCGATCAAGTCATTTTTGGTAATGTGCTTCAAGCAGGAAACGGTCAAAATGTTGCAAGACAGATTGCGATCAATAGCGGGATTCCTGTGAGCGTGCCAGCAATGACAATCAATGAAGTTTGCGGATCAGGTATGAAATCTGTGATTCTTGCACGGCAACAGATCCAATTAGGCGAAGCGGATCTCGTAGTAGCCGGTGGCGTTGAAAGTATGACTAGAGCGCCAATGTTACAAGTGGCAGATCTAGAAAATGAGAAGACTGAAGAAATCTCAAGCATGGTGAATGATGGGTTGACTGATGCATTCTCCAATACACATATGGGATTGACTGCAGAAAATGTGGCACAACAATTTTCTGTGACAAGAAATGAGCAAGATCAATATGCACTCAACTCGCAATTAAAAGCGGCAAAAGCGAGTGAAGCAGGGATTTTCAAGGAAGAGATCGTTCCAATCTCAAAAAATGAAGAAGTATTTGCGACGGATGAAGCCGTACGAGGCAATAGTACGTTAGAGAAATTAAGTACGTTACGGACCGTTTTTGCAGAGGACGGTACGGTTACTGCCGGCAATGCTTCTCCTTTGAACGATGGAGGCTCTGTCTTGATTTTAGCCTCTAAAGATTATGCAATTGCGCATGGGTTACCGTATTTAGCTACGATCAAAGGAGTGGCTGAAGTCGGTATCGATCCAAGTATCATGGGCGTTGCACCAATCAAAGCAATCAATACGTTGTTGGAAAAATCAGAACTTTCTATTGATGAAATCGATCTATTTGAAATCAACGAAGCGTTTGCGGCGTCATCGATCGTTGTGAATCGTGAATTGAATATCCCAGCAGATAAAGTCAATATTTATGGTGGCGCGATCGCCTTAGGTCACCCGATCGGCGCTAGTGGTGCGCGTATCTTGACAACGTTAAGCTATGCGTTGAGAAGAACACAACAACGCTATGGCGTTGCCTCTTTATGTATTGGTGGGGGTCTTGGATTAGCGGTTCTTTTAGAAGCCAATCTGCAAGAAGCTGGTGACGATCAAAAAAAAAAGTTTTATGAGCTGACACCGGAACAACGTAGACAGCGTTTAGTTCAAGAAAAAGTGATCTCGCAAGAAGACGCGACACATTTGAAAGAATCTGTGTTAGCAGAAGACATCGCCAATCATTTGATCGAAAATCAAATCAGTCAAGTAGAGATCCCATTAGGTGTCGCATTGAATTTCCAGTTGAATGGACAGAAAAAATGGATACCAATGGCAACAGAAGAGCCTTCTGTGATTGCGGCAGCGAGCAATGGCGCAAAGATGTGTGGCGATATCAGCGTCCAAATCCCGCAACGCTTGATGCGTGGGCAAATCGTTATGACCGGACGTTGTGATTATCGAAAAATCACTGAAGTCATTGAAGAAAGAAAAGCAGAACTATTCAGTTGTGCAAACGAAAGTTACCCTTCGATCGTCAAGCGTGGCGGAGGTGTGCGTGAAATCTCTACTCGTGAATTTATGGGAAGTGAACATGCCTATCTTTCATTGGATTTTTTAGTTGACGTCAAAGATGCGATGGGTGCCAATATCATCAATTCGATTTTGGAAGGTGTTGCCCTTCGACTGAAAGAATGGTTTCCGGAAGAAGAAATCTTGTTTAGTATCTTGAGCAATCTAGCGACAGAATCTTTAGCGATCGCCACTTGTACGATTCCTTTTGAGCGGTTAGCAAAGAACAAAGAAACGGGTCAGTTGATTGCTGAAAAGATTCGTCAAGCAAGCGAATATGCTAAGTTAGATCCGTATCGGGCAACGACCCATAATAAGGGAATCATGAATGGTATTGAAGCGGTCATTTTGGCAACAGGAAATGATACACGGGCAGCTGCAGCGGCAATCCATGCGTATGCTGCCAGAAATGGGCATTACCAAGGATTGACCGACTGGCAGATCAAAGAGGATCATTTAGTAGGAAAATTGACTGTTCCTTTGGCTGTGGCAACTGTCGGAGGGGCGTCTAGAGTCTTGCCTAAAGCGAAAGCTTCTTTAGACATGTTAGCGATCGATTCTGCACAAGAATTGGCGCAAGTGATCGCAGCAGTCGGGTTAGCGCAAAATCTTGCTGCATTACGTGCTCTTGTTAGTGACGGCATCCAAAAGGGACATATGTCGTTACAAGCCAGAGCATTGGCGATCACAGTTGGTGCAAAAGGGGAAGAGATCGAACAAGTAGCAGCAAAACTGAGAGAATCAGGCAACATCAATCAACAAAACGCTTTAGCTGCCTTAGAAGCTCTTCGTACGGATAAAAAGTAGCGGTCAGTTCACGCAAGGTGGACAGCAAGGCAATGATTGCAAATAATTATCATTATTATAACGGCTCACCTTGGATGAACAAAAACATCAACGAATACTTGGCATCAAATGTTTATCATCTGAATTTAAGGTTTTTCATAAACAAACATAACATCTTTTTTGTTTTATCATCTTTGGTGAAGTTTCAATAGTTCTGATTAAACGTAACAGTCCTTGTTATTACAAGGATTTTGTTACGTTTTTTTGTATATTTCAACCAGAAATTATAGAACAGTTATTATTAAATTTTAAAAATAATTTATATTTAATTAAAAAAAGCTAAAGTTTCATATGGTTATTCGAGCTTTTCTTGTGAATGAATAATCAAACAGGTATACTTTTTTTCAAATAGAATAACTTGTTAGGCGAGACTCCTAAACAAACATAGGCTATTGCGCAGAAACGTCGAAAGACGCCAATGTGTAAAACAGGAATTGTCGGATTAAGGCTCTTCATAAGATAGCTAAGAGAAATCTTTACGTTGTTTAGTGTCAAAACTCACACGATGAGACTGAAAAGCCAATCGTATTTTTCGTTTGGCTTTTTTTATTCAAGATGGGTAAGTGACGTATCTCCGCTGTAACACAAAGGAGAAATATAGGATGGGTGTAAAAGATATTAAAAAATTAGACTTATATTTACTCGTACCATATTTGCTGATCAGTGTGATCGGTCTGCTGATGATCTATAGTGCGAGTACGTTTCGTCTGATGTCATTCGATCAAAGTACGAAACAGCTTTTAGTTCGACAATTGGTATTCGTAGGACTGAGTTGGGGAATGATTTTTTTCATTTATCGAATCAGACCTGCATTCATACTCGATCATCGAATCGTAAAAATAATGATGGGGATCGGTATCGTCGGATTGATGTTGACGAAAGTACCAGGAATCGGTGTCAATATCAGTGGGGCGCAACGGTGGATCTCCATTGCTGGTTTTCAATTCCAACCCGCAGAAATCGTGAATGTCGGTATGATCTTTTATTTAGCTCATTATTTTAGAACATCGAAGCAATCATTGAATGAACTGAAAAAACCATTTTTGATCATCTCTTTATGTACTCTGCTGATTTTATTCCAACCAAAGGTAACTGGTGCAATTTTATTGATTTTATTAGCAGCAATCATGATCACCACGGTGCAATTACCAGTTCGTTATATCTTAGTGTTTTTTGCAGGATTACTCAGTCTTTTTTTGGTTCTCGGAGGAATCATCTACTTGCTAGGAAGCAATGATTTATTACCAAGCCTTTTTGCACACACATATGATCGTTTGACGATTGCATTTAATCCCTTTTTAGATCCATATGGCAAAGGATTCCAGATGAGCCAATCTTATTATGCCATGTATAACGGTGGACTTTTTGGGTTAGGGCTAGGGAATAGTATTACCAAAAAAGGATATTTACCAGTAGCGGAAACGGATTTTATTTTTTCGATTATTTTGGAAGAGTTAGGGCTGATTGTTGGCCTACTGATTTTGGCATTGCTATTTTCAATCATCTTGCGCTTATTTGTTTTAAGCGCCAACGAGCCAAACCAACAAATCGGCTTGATCTATTTGGGAACAGGAATGCTGCTATTGTTACAGACGAGCATCAATATTGCGAGTATCAGTGGCATGATCCCAATGACCGGTATCCCATTACCTTTTATCAGTTATGGGGGATCAAGTTATTTGATTTTATCACTGCTATTAGGAGTGTGCCTGAAACTGTCTTCACGAGGTGCCAGAAATGAAATTTAAATTCAATGAATTCAACTACGCACTATTTTTACCGATTTTTCTTTTTTATCTATTGAGTGTTGCCGTACAATATGGTGCAGCAGTATATGATCAAGTTCCAGTCAGAAGTGTTGTGTTCAAACAAATCGTTTTTTGTCTGATGTCCTTAGCGTTGTTATTGATCATGCAGCGCGTGAAAACAGTTGTTTTTTTAAAATATTCTCCGTATTTTTATGCTTTTTCTCTAGTAGTGATGGCACTTTTGCATCGCTTCTATGACCCGGTGATGTTTCAAATCACAGGAACAAAACGTTGGCTAAGAATCGGTGGTTTCTCCTTTCAGCCTTCCGAGCTAGTAAAGTTGACGTTTATTCTAGTCGTGGTTTATGTGACGTTGATCTATGAACAAAATGTCAAGCACCGGACTGTCAAAACAGATCTGTTTTATGTCGGCAAGATTTTACTCGTTAGTGTGCCGACCTTCTTATTGATGTACATGCAAAAAGATTTTGGAACAAGTTTAGTCTTTGTCATTTGCTTGGGGGCATTATTCATGATCGCTGGGGTCCATTGGAAGATCATGACGACAATGACTGCTGTTCTAGTGATTCTCGGGGCCATTTTGATTGCATTAGTATTTACTGAATACGGCAACCAGATTTTATATCGTCTGAATTTTAAGACTTATCAGTTAGATCGGGTACGGGCATGGGTCGATCCATTTGCGTATAGTCAATCAATTGGCTATCAGCAATCACAAAGTTTGCTTTCGATTGGGGCAGGCGGATTTAGTGGACGAGCTTCATCGATCAATCCAGTATATGTACCGGTTCGTGAATCAGATATGATCTTTACGGTAGTTGCTGAGTCATTTGGTTTTTTAGGGAGTGTTTCAGTACTCTTTTTATATTTTTATCTTTTTTATCAAATCATTTATAGCGCAATCGAAACAAACAATAAAGGAAACGTATATCTCGCAGTCGTCTTTGTTTTCGGGTTGCTATTCCAAGTGTTTGAAAACATAGGAGCGGCGATTGGTTTACTTCCACTAACAGGGATTCCTTTACCATTTTTAAGTCAGGGAGGAACTTCCCTTTTGGTCATTGGTTGTGGACTGGGTATTATTTTAGGGTTTAAAAAGTATGATTGAGAAGTAGAAGGGAAGTTATTATGAAACAGATACCAAAAGGAACATTGGTGGTAGCACTTGTATCATTCGTCTTATTGGCGACTTTATCCACACTAGTTATCACAGAAAATACTGCATTCAACCAACTCGATTTAGCGATTTATCAGCGAGATCATTTAATAGAAATCCCCGGATTAACCACTTTTTTCAGCAATTTTGCAAAGCTTGCAACGATTTTACCTACTTTATTTTTCACTGGCTTGCTTGCGATAGTTAGTTGGAGGAAGCAGTACCATAAACTGGCGGTTTGGTCAGTTTCTATGGTTTTAACAGTGAGTTTTGTCGGTTATGTTCTGAAACAAGCAATTCATCGGACGCGACCGGATGTGGAACAATTGGTTTCTAGATCGTCTTACTCCTTTCCAAGTGGTCATTCGATTTTGTCGATGACATTATTCTTAGTTTTTTTGATCACGATGTACATTATTTATCGAGAACAAAAGGTAAGTAAATTCGTTTGGGTAGCTGCTCTTTATCCAGTATTGATCGCTTGTTCTAGGATCTATTTGCGCGTACATTATCCAAGTGATATCTTCGCAGGTTTCCTGCTCAGTTTTTTAGTCGTTTTCTTATGCTATAGTTTATTTTTCTCTTTTATCACTAAAAAAACGGTCAGAAAAAAACATCAGCAAAAACGAGTGTTCAGTAGAAAGCAAAAAGGGTTGTTAGCCTTCAT
Source organism: Enterococcus sp. DIV2371 (assembly GCF_050498525.1). Classification (NCBI taxonomy): domain Bacteria; kingdom Bacillati; phylum Bacillota; class Bacilli; order Lactobacillales; family Enterococcaceae; genus Enterococcus; species Enterococcus sp. DIV2371. Next base: position 1,166,394 of record NZ_JBIPAJ010000001.1, read on the forward strand.
GTTGGTTCTTTTTTTCTTGGTAGCTTCTGGCGTCGCCTATGGTGTTCGCTTTTATTATGATGCAAAACAGACGGTGACCTCGATGCAACAGCCATTGAAAAGAGAAACCGTCCAACGTGAAAAAGATACGCCAGTTAGTATTTTAGTTTTAGGTATCGCCAATAATTCCATCCGAAAAACGGATTATCGGGCGAATACGATCATGTTAGTCACTTTGAATAATCAAAAGAAAACAACAACGATCACGAGTATTCCTAGAGACTCGTTTGTTGAGCTTGCAGATATGGACGGGAAGATCGACAAAATCAATCACGCCCATTCATATGGCGGGATCGATAAGATGGTGGATACCGTTGAACGTTACCTCGAAGTACCGATCCATCACTATGTGTCCTTGAATATGGATGGATTAGAAGCCTTGATCGATGCTGTGGGAGGAATCACTGTCAATAATGCGTTTGAATTTACAGCAGAAGATATCCATTATCCGGAAGGTGAGTTGGAATTAAATGGTTGGGAAGGCTTGCAATATGCGAGAATGCGGGCAGAAGATCCAGAGTCGGACTACGGTCGACAAAAAAGGCAAAGAGAAGTGGTCAATATTCTCGTCAATGAGTTTCTATCCGTTAAAAGTCTGTTCAACTATCGTCAACTCTTAGAAGTAGTAGGTGAAAATGGTACGACAGATATGTCCTTAGATCAAATGATCGAAATGATGAATGACTATCATACCGCGTTATCAAATATCACCAATCATCAGTTACAAGGGGAGCAGTATATTGGCGATGGAATCTTAGGAGAAGCAGGGATCTACTATGAAAAGATTCCAGAAGAGGAACGGATGAGAGTGATGCAACTGCTTCATGAACAATTAGAAATAAATGGCCAGAGCCTCTCTTATCAAGAGTAACTCTTGATCAAACCTGTGAAAGAAAAAAAGCAACGGAAATGACCGATTTTTGTCATTTCCGTTGCTTTTTAATTAGAAATCTATTTGTTCACGTTTATCTTTCGTTGATCGGTGTAGCAGCAAATTGTTCGATCAGTGGAACGAGTGTCAATTTCACTTTGTATTTGCGTTCCAACGCTTTTTCGATCGTAAACTCATTGACTGCGGACATAGAGATCTCCGCTAGTTTACGTGTGTCATCTTTGACTGTTTCGTTGATCACGACAGCATCTGCTGTTTTTTCAGCAGAGAATTTTGGATATTCTGCTACTTGTTTGGCAAAGTCATCAAAAGTCAACGCATCTGTCGAAGCTTTTTCGTCACTTGCTTGTTCATCCGTTTTTACTTCTTCACTGACTGGTTGAGAAGCTGTCTCTACTTTATCGACTTCTTTTGATGGTGCTTCTTTTACTGGCGCTTCGTTAGTAACTGGTGTTGCTACGGGTTGAGCAGTTGGTTGATCTTTTTTCATCCGTTGATCATTCCAGTAAGAAACGATCTCAATCAACAAGTTATCACGGAAACGTTCAAAAACCGTTGATTCACCTGAACGAATACGTTTCAAGACAGCTGTAAAATTATCGTCGATCGGGACATTGATACGTGTGTCTTCATTTGCTTGTCCAGCTAAGCCAATTGTTAGGACATGACGGTTTTTGGGATCAAGCATAACTTGCAATGGTAACCCATAACGACGTAAACTTTCTTCTTCCAATGAGCGGAATAATTGTGTGCGAATTCCATCTAAAGAAGGACGGAATTGTTTTAATAATTTCTGTTTTTGTTTTTTCTTCATAAATACTCTCCTTCATTCATACCCTTTCGATTATAAGAAAAAAATGAGCAAATGAAAAGGTTTATCAAGAAAAAACTTTTATTCCTCCTATAGAAAAGAAAAAAGAACTGGGATTTAATGAAAAATACCAGTTCCAAACGGAGCTGTAAAAAGCATGTTGCCTGATTTGACAGCCCGCTAATAGAGTTATTTTTTGGGCAGTAAGACAAAGGTTACTAATTCAGGTGAATAGATGACCTCGTGTCCTTGCCATTGCATCGTCATCAATGAATGATCCAAGCGCTTTTTTATTTCCGCAAGTTTTTCATCTCTTGACCAGTTTCTAGCTGGAAAATGCTGGATTTTTTCTGGTCGGATCAAAAAGATAAAATCTGGATCAAATGTTTGGGTCACAGTTTTTGGTAAACGATTTAAGCGGTCCACGGGGTTCATAAAATATCACTATCCTTTATCTTTAGAATTGTGCAGTATCTGGATCTTTTGCTTTACCAACGACGCCATCTAATTGGTCGATCGTTTTCATTTCTTCTTCTGTCAGTTCAAAATCAAATAATTCAGTATTTTCTTTGATTCTGCTTGGTGTAACAGATTTAGGTAATGGCAAGAAGCCATGTTGTAATGACCAACGCAATGCTACTTGGGCAATGCTCTTGTTGTGAGTTTCAGCGATTTCTTTCATTTCTGGAACATCGAAGATTTTACCCGTTCCAAGAGGGCTGTAAGCTTCAAGAACGATGTCATGTTTTTGCGCATACTCAACAACAGGTGGTTGTAATTCGCCAGGTGCAAGAAAGACTTGATTGACCATCGGCATGATTTTTGCTGTTTTAGCTAATTCATCCATGTGATGAGGTAAGAAGTTGCTGACACCGATTGCTTTGATTTTACCGGCTTCATATAATTCCTCAAACGCACGCCATGTTTCAGCATTGGCTTCTTGCCAATTCTCACGGAATGAGACTGGATTAGGCCAATGGATCAAGAATAGATCCACGTAGTCTGTTTGTAATTTTGTTAAAGAATCTTCAAATGAGGACATCACTAAATCATAGCTGTGGTTTGAATTCCAAAGCTTAGTTGTCAAGAAAATCTCTTCGCGGGGAATGCCACTTTCTTTGATAGCTTGTCCAACACTTTCTTCATTTTTGTATCCTTGAGCGGTATCAATGTGACGATAACCCGCAGCTAAAGCTTCTTTTACTGAGGAAACAGCAACGTCTCCATCAGGGGTTTGCCAAGTACCGAAACCGACAACAGGGATTTCATAGCCGTTTGATAAACGATAAGTAGATGTTAATGAATTCATACTTTCAGCTCCTTTGATTTTAGTACACTTTAAGTGTAGCTTATTTTCAAAAAAAAGAAATGTATTTTGTTTGTTATATAATTTTTTTTTGCTCGAGCTATTTTGTCTCTGGCATTTTTGGTTGAATTTCCGTAAACTAGAGCAGAAAGGAATGAAACGATGGATATCTATTTAAAAAAAGCAATTTTGCATATTATTGATCGAGAAACAGGTTCCCCTGTATTTTCACAACAAGAATTAGATCTTACGAAAGAGTTTGTCCGTGATTTCCTACAAAAGAAAATCCAAAAAATCTCTTCTGCACAAACGAAAACAGGGCAACTAACGGAAGAAAGTCCTTTTTCACAAAACTTGAAACAATGCCAAGAAAATTTTATTGAAGAAAGCGAAAGGTTAGTGCAGCGGTGGTTTGACATCTATGCGGAAAGTGAGGAAGCCCCTAGTGCGGATGTCTTCGTTGTTTTGTATGAAGTGGATACAGTGATGTATTTAGCTTTATTGAAAGTCAATTATCGGGATGCGTATACTCATTTTGTAGAAGCAGATGAAGCAGGCATAGACAATCGTTTGATTTTGAATCGGGCCATTCTTGGGTCGAAATCGCAGAAAGCAGACGAAGCATTGGCAGTCAATTTATCCGATTTGACTTATGAATTGATCGAAAAGCGCTATGAATTTTCTGGTAAAAAAGAATGGTACTTCTCTGGTAAAGTGATCGAGAGCGTGCCAGCGCCTTCTTTAGAAGATAATGTCAAAGTGATCAAAAAAGTCGCAAAGCAACTTGGCAAAAAATTTGAAGCGGAAGAGTTCGATATCATGGCTGACTTAAAAGAGGCGGTGTATGATACGATCGAAGAAAAAGGGCGACTGGATCATGAACTGATTGCAGAAAAAGTCTTCAAAGAAAATATCACCGCTAAGTTGGCATTCCAAGAAGAAGTCCAAGAGCAAGGATTTATCCCAGAAGCACCACCAGTCAGAGAAGTGCAAGAAATTTCAGAGAAAAAATTTGGTAAACAAAAATTCCGTTTATCTAACGGCATTGAATTGATCGTGCCAGTCGATGTTTATCGTAATCCGGATCTGATTGAATTTGTCAATAATCCTGACGGCACGATCTCAGTGATGATCAAAAACGTTGATGAAGTACTGAATCGTTTATAAAGCTAGCTAGCAGTACAGAACAAAGTGGCTAGGTCCAAGAAAAAAGCCAACACCCACGAAATCTTCAGAATTTTGTGGGTGTTGGCTTTTTTTGTAAGTGAGTGATTGGTAGGCCACCATTTTTTGTTTTAGTGGCGAGTTTTCAATCATTGATCTAATTGATCTAAGGCTTTCTCAGGGACGTCAGGCGCTTTTACTTCTTCCCAACTGATCACGCCTTTACGTGGATTGACGAGTAGTTTTAAATAGGCATCCATCTTCAAAGGTCGTTCTCGTGCTTCTCGTAAAGTGATTGCTTTTTCTTCCCCTTGTGCGTTATATGCACTTTGATCATAGACATATACTGATATGTCCATGCCATCATCCGCTGAATCGACTTCTTTTTCTCCGTTTGTTGTGATTTTTGTATAATAGGTTTCGCCACCATAAAAATAATCATAGGCGATAAAGCTTCCTCCTAAGAAAATTCCTAGTACAACGAATACCCCGATTAGTTTTTTCATCATTTTTTCCACCTCAGATACTAGTTATCAGTTTACTTGGTTGCTCTCTTAATTATGAAGCATCTGACAAATGGGTCAAGTCAAATCATGAATTTTTAAGTGTTTCTTGGCTTCTTCTTCCTGTACTGGAAGAAGAGGTGACAAGTTAGCAACCAGCTAGCTAATTGATGTTCAATCTCTTTAGAGCCGTGTTTTGTGAAAAGTAACGGCTTTTATAGACGAATGATAACACAGAATAAAAGAAAAGGACAATAAGCATTGTTTGCTTTTTTAGCACTTATTTTTGGGGTCTGAATCCTTGGATCGCTTTAGTGTTTTCAGGTCTTTGATTGCTCGAGACAACTTGGTTGACTTTGACCAAGTTTGACGTATAATAGGTTTTGTTCATAACTTACAAAAAGTAAGCTCGACTGGCTTTCGAGTTCGATCGGAAAAAGGTTGTGATGGACGATGAGCTGAAATCATTTGAAAAGTTAGCTTAAACTGATTGATTTGGCGTACCTTACTATTGAGGTGAGAATAATGAGTATATATTCAGTCGGTAAATTCTCCAATCAATCTAAGGATATGCTAAAAAATTTTAATATACGGAGAAAAAAAGAGAATATAACCTCCATGCGTTTTTCGCAAGATTTGAAGTGTAATGATTTGAATGGACATAGAGCGAATATTACCCAAGGAAAGAAGGTGATAAGGGCTAAGAAAATTAGGCTACGTCCGACGAAAGATCAAGAACAACAATTGAGGCAATCAGCTGGTACTGCTCGATGGGTGTTTAATTGGGTGTTGAATATGCAAGAAATGAACCATCGATTTGGTGGGAAATTACTTACTAACAATGCCTTACGAAAGCATGTTACTCAAATGAAAAAGCGCTCAAAGTATGCTTGGTTATCCCAAGTATCAAATAATGTGGCGAAACAGGCAGTCAAAGACGCTTGTGATGCCTACCAAAAATGGTTCAATGGTCTTAGTGGAAAAAGTCGTCTAAAAGTCGATAAGCCACGTTTTAAGTCCAGAAAGAAGACAAAACCTGCTTTTTATAATGACAATGTCAAATTGAAAGTAAAAGCGAAATCCGTTCTACTTGAAAAAATTGGTTGGATAAAAACTAGTGAACAATTGCCAATGAAGACGAAATATATCAATCCACGAATCTCTTACGATGGCAAGTATTGGTATCTTTCTGTTGGCATTGAAAAAAAATGTGACAAACAAAAACTAACTAATGAAGTGCTAGGTATTGATTTAGGAATCAAAAACTTAGCTGTTGTCTCAAATGGCAAAATCTACAAAAATATCAACAAGACAAAGAAAATAAGAAAGATTGAGAAGCGTTTACGTCGGTTACAGCGTAAAGTTTCTCGAAAATACGAGATGAATAAGGAGGGAAACCGATTTGTCAAAACATGTAACATCTATAAATTAGAAAAGAACATTCGGCACATACATCGAAAACTAGCAAATCTTCGTCAGAACCATATTCATCAAACAACGACTGAGATCGTGAAAACCAAACCATCGAAAATCGTTGTTGAAACATTGAATGTAAAGGGCATGATGAAGAACAAGCACTTAGCTAAATCAGTGGCACAACAAAAGTTCTATGAGTTCAAACGTCAACTTCAATACAAATGTGAAGAGTACGGCATTGAATTTGTCGAAGCAGATAGATTCTATCCAAGTTCTAAATTGTGTTACGAATGTGGGCATAGGAAAGTGAACTTAAAACTGAAGGATCGTATTTACCATTGCAATAAATGTAGTTATACGGCGGATAGGGATCATAATGCCAGTCTGAATTTAGCGAGTTACAGTGCTTGATCTACGAGCTTCTAATCAAAAGAAAAACGTAGATATATAGGATTCGTTGTATCCGAATTGACGCCTGTGGAGTGTTAGAACAAACGACAGTAGCGAGCAAGTGGCAAAATCGGACACGCAGAAACAGGAAACAAACATTAATCTGACAACTTGAATAGTTGCTTAGAACTATTTATAGATTTTTGGCAACGGTTTGTTAATTATGGCAAAAGAACATTTTGATAGAAGTAAAGCACATGTAAACATCGGGACCATTGGCCACGTCGACCATGGGAAAACCACATTAACTGCTGCAATCACGACAGTATTAGGGAAAAAAGGCTTAGCAAATCCTCAAGATTATGCAAGCATTGATGCAGCTCCGGAAGAACGTGAACGTGGAATCACGATCAATACGGCACACGTTGAATATGAAACGGATAAACGTCACTATGCGCATATCGATGCACCAGGACATGCGGATTATGTGAAGAACATGATCACAGGTGCCGCTCAAATGGACGGTGCGATCTTAGTCGTTTCTGCGACAGACGGACCAATGCCACAAACACGTGAGCATATCCTTTTGTCTCGTCAAGTCGGTGTGAAATATTTGATTGTTTTCTTAAATAAAGTTGATTTGGTCGATGATGAAGAATTGATCGATCTTGTAGAAATGGAAGTCCGTGAACTATTGAGTGAATATGGTTTCCCTGGTGATGATACACCTGTTATCAAAGGCTCTGCATTGAAAGCATTGCAAGGTGATCCAGACGCAGAAGCAGCAATCAATGAGTTGATGGATACAGTCGATGAATATATCCCAACGCCAGAACGTGATACAGATAAACCATTGCTTTTACCAGTGGAAGATGTCTTTTCAATCACTGGCCGAGGCACCGTCGCATCTGGTCGAATCGACCGTGGAGCTGTTCGTGTGGGGGATGAAGTTGAAATCATCGGAATCAAACCTGAAACACAAAAAGCGGTGGTGACAGGAGTAGAAATGTTCCGTAAAACATTGGATTACGGTGAAGCAGGAGACAACGTAGGAATCTTATTACGTGGTATCCAAAGAGAAGATATTGAACGTGGACAAGTTATCGCAAAACCAGGTTCAATCACACCACATACAAAATTCAAAGCGGAAGTATATGTATTGACGAAAGAAGAAGGCGGACGTCATACACCGTTCTTCAATAACTACCGTCCACAATTTTATTTCCGTACAACAGACGTAACAGGTACTATTTTGTTACCAGAAGGAACAGAAATGGTTATGCCTGGAGACAATGTGACGATCGATGTTGAGTTGATCCATCCTGTGGCAATTGAACAAGGAACCACTTTCTCCATTCGTGAAGGTGGACGTACGGTCGGTTCAGGAATGGTAACAGAAATCGAAGCGTAAGTCGTTTTCATAAAAGCAACAATTAAAAAACTTGGACATAGTATTTGCTCGAATAGTATGTCCGGGGGTTGTAACAGAAGTGTTCAGCTCCAATCAATAAGCGAGAGACCTCTAAAATTTTCGGATTTTTGGGGTTTCCCGCTTTATTTTTTTAAAAGCACAAAACGACTCGTATCAGAGCTGTTGCTTTCCATCGATTTTTCTTGTTTTTACGATGTCTATAAATTTGTTATAATAGATTTATCTGTGTTTCTAAAAAATATGACAAAAAGTGAGGGGGAATTCAATGATTTTAGAAAATAAATTAGGCTTGACCAGTCAAGTTGAGTTAGCAAAAGCTGAAGAAAAAATCAGTAAGCAAAAAAATTATATGATTCTGGAAGAATAGATGAAGTAGCGATTGGAACATTCAAAGGGCTATGCGAAATCCATGACTATTTATTTTCTGAAATCTATGATTTTGCTGGGGAAATTCGCTCAGTAAATATTGCCAAGGGAAATTTTCGATTTGCGCCGGTTATGTATTTGGAACATGCTTTAAGACATATCGATGAAATGCCCCAATCTACTTTTTGAAGAAATCATCAAAAAATATGTAGAGATGAACATTGCTCATCCTTTTCGTGAAGGGAACGGTAGAAGTACGAGAATTTGGTTAGCTATCATTTTGAAATCTGAGATACAGAAAGTGGTTGACTGGAATTTGATTGATAAGTCTGATTATTTATCTGCAATGGAACGTAGTCCGATCAATGACTTAGAAATCAGCTATTTGATCTCTAACGCGTTGACGGATAAAATTTCCGATCGTGAACTTTATATGAAAGGCATCGATGTGAGTTATTTTTATGAAGGTTATTCTGAATATACCATTGATGAGCTTTGATTGAAGATGAAACAAAATAATTTTTATGAATAAAAAGATGCCTGATTTTGCTTTAAAACGACAAAATCAGACATCCTTTTTTATTTACGAAACCATTTTTTTACGCCATTCAATGGCTTTGATTTTTGATCAACAGGTGCATTATCAATGATCAATAAGGTGATCATCACATAAGCGATCCAGCTATCTCTTGAATAAAGTGTATAGCGAGATTTCCAGTTGGTCGCATACTTGTCTTTATATTCTCTCAATCCTTGGAATGAATAAAAGTGAGAACCAAATTCATAAACCAAATAAGCGATTCGTTCTTGGATGAAACTTTTTCTTGAAGTTCCAACATTAGAAAGAGGTGCCATCCCTAAATTGAACCATTGGATATTTTCTTCTTTCATATATTCAAAGAGATGGATGAACAAATAGTCCATGCTGCCAGAAGGGGCAGTATCTGGATCGTAGCGCATCAAATCAATGGTTCCTACTTTATCATTCGTATAAGTCGGCATGATCGAAGCAAAAGCGACTAGTTCATCTTGTTCGTTTTTAACGACCGCAATCGGTGCGCGTTGTAGATAGTCTTCTGAAAAGAATCCTAGTGAAAAGCCTTTTTCTTTACGACTACCTAACCAACGGTCGGAGATTCTTTTTAGCTCAGCCATTTGTTGGGAAGAAAATGGGGGTTGTAATACTTCAAACGTAAAGCCTTCTCGTTCGATACGATTTAGGATCGCGCGAGTTCCTTTCATTTTTTTCCCAGAAGTCGTAAAGTCCGCTAACGATACATGTCCTTCTTCGCCCATTTTGATAAAGTCATAGCCAAATTCATGGAGGATCATGACTAGTTCTTGACTCGTTTCATAAAAGACTGGTAAATAACATAAGCGATCTGTTTCTGCAATAAACGCTTCAATTGCTTCAGGGAAATCTTCTTTTTTACCTGAAGGGTCGCCCATCACTACGCATTTATTGTTATAACTAGCAAATTGCAATAAAACTGTGGCTTCGCCATTTTTTTCATAAGTAAACATTCGTTTATCTTTTAAGAAAATCAATTGACTATCCGAATTACCGCCGTAAGTTTCTAAAATAGTTCGTGCAACCTCTTCATCTAATTCCTGTCCGACCTGCGCTTTTTTCCCTTGGAGATAGTGGACGAACAAAATCATGATAAAGGTAACTGCTAAGATTGCTAGGAAACCTGACAACCAGATTTTTTCTGATGGAAACAGAAAAAATGAAATAAATCGATGATTGCGATGAGGGAAAGTCGGCATATTATACACACCGATCACGATATATAAAACGGTCAAGGCACCGACGATCAATCCATCGATCGTCAGCCATTCCCATGAGTAGATGAATTGATCTCTAAATAATTCATTGCGTGAAGCAATCACGATCCCTAACAGCAACAGTAGGAATATGATCCCAGTCGTGCTTAGATCATTCAATCCAACATAGACCAATGAAATAAGGATCAGCAAAATGGTTGGCCAATACACCCGTTTGACTCTGGCAGCGATCCCTCGTCCCATGATGACAAACAAGAAACCTAGCAAAATGCTTGGGAACTGTACGATAAAATGCAACTTTATTGGATTGAGATGATGCAACCAACGAAACTCAGCAAATGCTTGCGGGATCGTTGCTGAAAGAACCAACATGATGCCAGAAAAGTACATCAAGACGACAAGGATCTTTCGAGCAATCTGTGTCGCCAATTGTTTTGGAATACCAGAGTAACGTTGATCGATCGAAACACCGACATTTTTGAAGAAGAAAATCAATCCAATGAAAAATGGAATAAAGTAGTAGAAGATCCGGTAAAGCAAGATCCAGATCACGACGGTTTCTTTTGGAATGCCTAAAGCCGATAAACCAAAGATCATCATTACATCGAAACTACCGATTTCTCCTGGGATCATAGAGATGATCCCGATAACGGAAGCGGCGATGAATAAAGGAATCGTCTGCCATAAATCGATGGGGATCTCCATCAAATAGCCAACGGCAAGAAATGACCCTAAGACACCCGTCCATTCAAGTAAGGACACAAGTAACAATTGATTTTGGATTTTGAATGAAAGGCCGCCAACGTAGCCTTCTTTTTTGAGCGTCGTAAAAAGAAACACGACTGGGAAGTACAATCCGCCGGCAATCAACCAGATCCAATATTGTTTTAGAAATGGCGCGACAGGTGTGAAAAAGACCATGAAAAAAGAAACTAAACTATAAAGGGATAAACCAGCCATCAAAAACAAAAATACTTTAGATAAAGCTTGCATGACTTTTTTACTGTCTTTTCTTTGACCATATAATTCGGAACGTAACCCGATGCTGACGAAGCCGCCAAATCCCGCAATGTTATTGATCGTGTTGATCATCCAGCTTGTTTCAAATAAGTATAATGGCTTTTGCTTTTGATCGAGTAACTTGTTGAAAATCAAATCATAACCAATCATGGGAAGTATCGAAATCAACCCAATCAAAAACATCACGCCGATTTTCCAAAGAGGGATTGTAGAAAAAGTTTGAGCTAACTGGTCAGCAGATAACAATGTGCTGATCGTCATCAATTCGCGAATAATAATAACTAATACGGAAATCAAAAAAATCGTTTTGATAAGTCTCAAGTGGCTTTTGAACCACTCGATGATTTGCTTGAACAAAAAATCACCTACTGTTTTTCAAATTTATTTTGTCAAGAAGTCTAAAACTTCCTGATTGAAGCGTTCTGGATCTTGACGTGCCAATTGGTGTCCTTGTCCTGAAACGAGGACAAATGAAGCATTAGGCATCGTTTTCGCTAGATAAAGCGAGTGTTTCAGTTTGATCACATCTTTTTTTCCGACAATGATCAGTGCGGGGCAAGCGATATTTTCTAAATCCTGTGTCGTGAGCCCAATATCATGAAGTAATAAATCAATGACTAATAAATGCTGACGCAATTTAGGCTGGAACAACGAGCGCAGCCACACAAAGAAGTAGTGAAAAGCACTGAGTAGTCGAGAAGACCAAAGGACCCCATTCAACAGTGTATTCCCGGAATTCAAAATCAAGCGGTGGACTCTATCGGGATAATTACTTGAAAAAACTAAGGCAAGATTGGCGCCATCGCTAAATCCTAAAATATTTGCTTGGGCGATCTGTTCTACTAGCATCACTGTCAATAGATCATCTGCCATCAAACGAAAATTCAACGTTCCCGCTTGATTAGTTGAATGTCCATGGCCACGACTATCTATGAGATAGATCGTAAAATATTGTTCTAGAACAGGGACTTGCTTTGAAAAAAAATCACCACTTCCGTCATTTCCATGAAGTAGAAACAGGGGAAAGCCATTTCCACTTTTCTCATAATAGATGTCAGTTCCATCTGGCATTTTTGCAAATTTCTTTTCTCTTTTCACATTTATCACCTACTATTTTGGATTATAACGCTCTTTATCTAATTTTAGAAATCGAAACACTATAAAACGAACGATCATTTTCGTAAGATGAGAGTGGAAATAAAACATTCATTTTTTATTAAATTAAATAAGAAAAAACAGATAAAAAATAGCCAAGAATGAAAAGAAATAGTAAGATAAAAAAAGATGTCAAATAGCTAGGTGGGTTTGGATGAAGAAAAAAAGAAAATCAATCTTCCGCATGATCGTAGGTCTATTTGTCTTCACGATTTTGGCAACGATTCTTTTTCTGTTAGGTAGAACGTATCAATCGATCAAGCGTGTCGAAAACTATCAGACAGAAATTTCGACAGCGCTAGAAAAGTATCAAATGCAAGAGCACGAGAATCTAGTGAAGGCAATCATACTGACTGAATCAAGAGGAAAGGGCATCGATTTGATGCAAAGTTCAGAGAGTGCCTATGGCCAAATGGGTGCGATCACGACACAAGCGGGAAGTATTGACCAAGGGGTGAAGTACCTCTCAGAGATGATAGCTGAGGCAGAAGCATTAGGTTGCGACCTTCCGACAGCGATCCAAGCGTACAATTTTGGCAAAGATTATATTGCTTATGTCAAAGAAAGAGGCGGAAAGAATACAGTCAGTCTAGCTGAAGAGTATTCAAGAGATGTGCTGAGTCCGCTTTTAGGAAATCATGATAAAAAAACCTATCGCTATTGGCGAATCCAGTCATTACTTTATAATGGCGGATATTTATACCATAATGGTGGTAATATGTTTTATGCAGATGTAGTCAAGATGAATCAAGAGTTGCTTGAATGGTACGAAAAAATCTTTTAGGCTCTTTGATCGAACGGACTGCAAATGAAAGTATGACAAAAAGTGAAATACAATGAATAGAAAGAAGGAGTGCTTGGACGAGTGGAAGAAAATCAGAAAGTAATAGAGAAAAGAGAGAATACATCGAAAGATTGGGGATTAAGATTCTTCAAAGGGATGTTTATCGGTTCAGGGTTTATCCTGCCAGGAGTCAGTGGCGGTGCTTTAGCAGCAGTATTCGGGATGTACGAACGGTTGATTTCTTTCTTGGCGCACATCACGAGAAACTTTAAAGAAAATTTCTTGTTCTTTTTACCAGTTGGTTTAGGCGGTGTCACTGGTGTATTCTTATTGTCTTTTTTAGTTAGTTTTTTACTAGGTGCCTATGAGACAACGATATTGTGGTTTTTTGTCGGTTGTATCGCCGGAACGGTACCAGCATTGTGGAAAGAATCAGGTAAAAAAGGACGAAATAAAACAGATCTACTCATCATGGTCGTGACATTTATTTTAGGCTATCTTTTCTTATTATATGGCGCACGCCTTTTCGATGGTCAAGTAGAACAAAATGTCTATACTTGGTTGATGGCAGGCGGTTTGATTGGTCTAGGAATGATCGTTCCTGGGTTAAGCCCATCGAATTTTTTAGTCTATATGGGGCTGTACAAAGCCATGGCGGATGGATTTAAGGAAGTGCGTCTAGAAGTCATCATTCCTATTGCGATCGGTGGGATCGTGTGTGTCTTAGGTTTATCTAAAGTGATGGACTTTATTTTCTCGAAAGCTTACAGCAAGTTATTCCATTTTATTCTAGGCATTGTTTTTGCATCAACGATCATGATCATCCCAACAAATTACAGTGGACTTGGGATTTTAGGTATCTTAGCTTGTCCTGTACTATTCGTTGCTGGTGCTGCGTTAGGTTGGTGGATGAGCCGTTTAGAAGAGCAGTACAAGTAAGAGCATAAGAAGCGGAAAAAAGGCGTGTATTTCGTCGCTTTTCAGATAGACGATCAATCAGCTGTAAGATCCACGTATGCTATGGTTAATTTTAAGTCATACATCATATTAGATAGAAAGATAGGAAACAGACATACTGTTTTTGATTTTTCTATCTTTTTTTAAAAGTAAAAAAAACAAGTTGTTTTTAATCGTAGAAACAGCTAGACTAATTGGAGTGATTATTTTTGAAAGTTGGCGTGATATGGATATGAAAGAATTAAAGGGACTTACAGAAAATGAAGTAAGTCAAAGACGTGCCTCTGGTCAGCAAAATGATTACCAAGAGGATGCAACGAAAAGTACGAAACAGATTTTCAGCGATAATATTTTAACGTTATTCAATTTTTTGAACTTAGGAATAGGGCTCTGCTTGTTATTAGTTGGCGCTTATTCAAACATGGCTTACTTAGCAATCATTTTTGTAAATATCTCCATGGGGATCTATCAGGAGATCCATGCGAGAAATCTTGTCCGTCGTTTATCGATTGTTTCTCAAGCTGAAGTAACCGTAATACGTGATGGAAAAGAGCAGAAGATCGCAACAAAAGAACTGGTCTTAGGCGATCTTGTAAAAATCGGTGCGGGAGAACAAATCCCGTCAGACTTACAAGTAGTCAGCGGACGAGCAGAAGCGAACGAAGCCTTATTGACTGGTGAATCTGATTTGATCGTCAAAGAGACAGGGGCGGAATTGCTTTCAGGTAGTTTCCTTACCAGCGGGTCTGTTTTTGCGACCGTGATTCGTGTCGGGGCAGATAATTATGCTGTCCGATTGACTAATGAAGCAAAAACCCACAAAGAGATTCGTTCAGAACTTGTGGAATCAATCAGAAAAGTATCGAAATTTACAAGTTTTGTGATCATTCCTTTAGGGATCATCTTATTCTTGGAAGCTTTGTTCATCCGCAATGCGTCGATCCAATTGTCAGTTGTGGCCTCTGCGGCAGCCTTACTGGGAATGTTGCCAAAAGGATTAGTCTTATTGATCAGTATTGCTTTGACGACTGGTGTCACTAAACTAGCGAAGAAGCGGATCTTAGTACAAGATATGTACTCGATCGAAACCTTGGCACACGTAGATACATTATGTCTTGATAAAACAGGGACGATCACTGAAGGGAAAATGAGCATCCAACGAGTAGAACCATTAAATGAAGCTTATGAAAAGATGATCCCTACGATCATGGGTACGTATCTTGCTGAAAGTAGCGATAACAACGTAACGATGCGTGCGTTAAGAGAGTACTTCGAGATTTCTAATCGCTACGATGTCGGCGAAAAATTAGCTTTTTCATCGGACCGCAAATGGGGAGCGATGGAATTTCCTGAACTAGGTGTCATCTATGTCGGTGCCCCTGAACGATTGGTAGCAGAAGATCAATTGCCAGAAAGTTTAGTTGAAGCACAAGCAAATGGATTTCGTGTCTTGATGTTAGGACTGGCGCCGAATCAAACGTTGTCGTCAGCTGAACCTCAAGGAGTCGAACCAATTGCATTATTTGAAATCGATGACCCAATCCGTAAGAACGCACAAGAAACGTTAGCATACTTGCACGAAGAAGGAGTAGACCTGAAAGTAATTTCTGGAGACAATCCTTTTACAGTGTCTAATATTGCTCGCCGTGCTGGTTTGCCGAATTATCAATCTTATGTCGATCTGTCTGATTTGACAGAAGAAGCAGAAGTAAGAAAAGCAGCGCACCAATACACCGTCTTCGGACGAGTAAGTCCGCTACAAAAGAAATTGTTGGTCAACGAGCTGAAAGCAAGTGGACGAACCGTTGCAATGACAGGTGATGGTGTAAATGACGTATTAGCTTTACGTGAAGCTGACTGTAGTATTGCCATGGCAGAAGGAGACGGAGCGACCCGTCAAATCGCCAATCTTGTCTTGCTTGATTCAGATTTCACGACATTACCTGAAGTGTTATTTGAAGGACGTCGTGTCGTGAATAATGTGACGAAAGTTTCGGGGATCTTCTTTATCAAGACGATCTATTCATTTATCTTATCGATTTTATGTGCAGTAACAGCGATCGGATTTCCGTTTATCCCGATCCAGATCACGTTGATCGATCTTGCGATTGAAGGATATCCATCTTTCTTCTTATCGTTTGAAAATGACAAACGAAAAGTCGATTATCGTTATCTGCCTACTGCGTTGGTCAATGCTTTACCGAATGCGTTGCTTGTCGCTTTCAATACCGTGGCGATCTACTTGATTGGACATAGTCAAGGATGGACGTCTGGAGAAACGACCACACTGATGTATTATTTGTTGATTGGAATCAGCTGTCTAGCAGTTATCAAGGCCTGCTTGCCATTCAATCCATTACGGATCTTTTTGGCAGTGACAACAGTGGTCGGTATCTATGTGGCGGCACTACTTTTCCATCATCTATTAGAAGTCAACCTTGGACTAGGAAGCACTTGGCCTTACTTTATTGGCTTCATGATTTTAAATGTCGCGTTACGTTTGGGCTACTGGAAATTAGGCATTCAAAACAGATTATTGAATAAAGTAAATGCGAATAAAGCACCTCAAATCAAAGTAAAAGAAAATGTCATTTAATCCGGTATCTATCACTTGAAAAAGTATAGGATTATGGTACAATGAAACATGTATAATTGTGTCCTTTAAAATCGCACTGATTTTCGTTAGTGCGATTTTTTACCGGTTATTCTCCTGAAATGTCTTGTCAATGAGTATGAGATATCAACTAATGCAGGGGGTGAGAAGATGGCTCAAAGGATCCCTCAAGAGACCATTGAAACGATTCGTAATCAAACGAATATCGTTGAGGTGATTGGGCAATACGTCCAGTTAAAAAAATCTGGGAAAAATTATTTAGGTCTCTGTCCTTTTCACGAAGAACGCACACCGTCGTTTTCGGTTGCAGAAGATAAGCAGATTTTTCATTGCTTTGGCTGTGGAAAAGGCGGTAATGTCTTTACGTTTCTTCAAGAATTGGAAGGTTTGTCGTTTCCTGAAGCAGTGATCAAGGTAGCGGATCTAGAACAGATCCAGCTCGAAGATCAATGGCGTCAACAAACGCTGACTACTCCAACAGATACAGCAACCGGCAAACTGATTGCGGCCCATGAAAAAGCGGTTGAAGTGTATCATCACATGCTGTTACACACTAAAGTAGGTGAGCCAGCCTTAAACTACTTACTCGAACGTGGCTTGACGATCGAATTGATCGAAGAATTCAACATCGGTTTTTCACCAAATGAACGCTCATTTTTACAGCAAGTATTCCAAAATGAAGCGTACTCTGAGGAAGTGCTCAAACAATCCGGTTTGTTTGTTACGCATGATGATGGTCGGATGTCGGATCGTTTTTATCAGCGGATCATGTTTCCGCTTCGTAATGGACAAGGTCGTACGATCGGTTTTTCTGGTCGTTATTTGCCTGGTGAACATGATACGAAAGATCAACCCAAATATTTGAACAGCCCTGAAACGGAACTGTTCAACAAAAGGCAAGTATTGTTCAACTTAGACAAAGCCCGTAGTGAGATCCGCAAGTCGGGTGAGATCATCTTATTCGAAGGCTTCATGGATGTTATCGCTGCTTGGCAAGCGGGTGTGAAGACTGGTTTGGCCTCCATGGGAACAAGTTTAACAACGCAACAGATCCAACAGATGGAAAAATTAACAAAAGAATTAGTGTTTTGTTATGATGGTGACCGTGCCGGCGTCGAAGCAACCAATCGAGGAATCGAATTGCTGCGTCAAAATAGCCGAATGCAACTGTCCGTTGTGGCGATCCCAGAAAAGCTCGATCCGGATGAATATTTGAGAAAGTACGGGGAAGAGGCTTTTCAAGAATTGGTTTTACATGGACGAGAAACCATTTTTGCTTTTAAATCACGTTATTTGAAGCATGAAAAAAACCTAGAAAATGAAAAAGACAAAATCGAATATCTTGAAGCAGTATTAAGTGAGTTGAGTAAGGTTGTTTCGCCGATTGAGCAAGACATGTATTTGACGCAGTTATCAGCAGAATTTCAGCTGAGTCGTGAAACGATGCAAAAACAAATACGGGATCTGCGACGAAAGAATCAGCCAAGTAAGCAAGAGCCATCGCAACCAGCAGCAGAAGCGCCGGTCGTAAAATCTGGTACAGTCAGACAAAAACGACCATTATCGCAGGTTGAAAAGGCAGAACAGATGCTGTTGTATCGAGCGTTCAAAGAACTTGCTGTGCGTAATCTACTCAAGGAACAAGGCGTTCAATTTATTCATGATACTTACGCAGAGATTTATTTTTTATTTGATGCGTACGTATCTCAAAATGGAGAATTCAAACTTGCGGAGTTTTTAGACTTTTTGCAAGATGAAAATTTAAGGCGGATAGTGGTCGAGATCGAATATATGCGAATGGCTGAAGAAAGTACGCCACGTGAGATCCAAGACTTGCTGAGAGTGATCAGTAAATCGGGCTTAGCTGAAGAAATCATAACGAAAAAACAGATGCAGCAAGAAGCACGACGAACAGGGAACAAGCAGTTAGAATTGGAATTGACGATTGAGATCATTAATTTAACGAAACAGTTAAAACAAGCCGAATAGCTACTTAAAGGGGGCCTTCTTTTATGGCAAATGGAACAGATGTTAAAAAATATGAAGCAGCAGTGGCAGCATTCATTAAAGAAAATAAACCAAAAGGGCAAGTGATTTATGATGATTTATCAAATAAACTTGCGACACCATTCACTTTAAATGCAGATGAAATGGATAAGTTGATCCAAAAAGTGGAGGACGCAGGTATCAGCGTCGTTGACGAAAATGGTGAACCATCGATCCATAGTCTGAAAAGTGCAGAGAAAAAAGCAGAACAAGCAAAAACAGAAGACCTTTCTGCACCGACAGGCGTAAAAATCAATGATCCTGTTCGGATGTACCTCAAAGAAATTGGCCGCGTCTCCCTTTTAACTGCAGAAGAAGAAGTAGCATTAGCATTGAAGATCGAAGAAGGTGACCAAGAAGCAAAACAACGCTTGGCTGAAGCTAACCTTCGTTTAGTCGTAAGTATTGCCAAAAGATATGTTGGTCGTGGTATGCAGTTCTTAGATCTGATCCAAGAAGGTAACATGGGATTGATGAAAGCTGTTGAGAAATTTGACTATCGTAAAGGATTCAAATTTTCAACTTACGCTACTTGGTGGATCCGTCAAGCCATCACACGTGCGATCGCTGACCAAGCTCGTACGATCCGTATCCCGGTGCATATGGTCGAAACAATCAATAAATTGATTCGTATCCAACGTCAGTTACTACAAGACTTAGGAAGAGAACCAACGCCAGAAGAGATCGGTGCTGAAATGGACCTTCCTACAGAAAAAGTACGCGAGATCTTAAAAATCGCTCAAGAGCCTGTTTCATTAGAAACGCCGATCGGTGAAGAGGACGACTCACACTTAGGCGATTTTATCGAGGACCAAGAAGCAACTAGTCCTGCGGAACATGCGGCATATGAATTGTTAAAAGAGCAATTAGAAGATGTTTTAGATACTTTGACTGACCGTGAAGAGAATGTCTTACGTTTGCGTTTTGGCTTAGATGACGGCCGTACACGTACCTTGGAAGAAGTGGGTAAAGTCTTTGGGGTAACTCGTGAACGTATCCGACAAATCGAAGCAAAAGCGTTGAGAAAACTTCGCCATCCATCTCGTTCAAAACAATTAAAAGATTTCTTGGAATAAGCAAGAAATGATTTTTTAGCAAAAAGGCAAACTATTTTGCTTGAATGATCGTAAACCCTCAAAGTAGGAGATCTCTCCGGCTGTTGAGGGTTTGTTTTTTATCGAACGATTCAAATGACTTTCAACAAACGTTCGTTTAAACAGGTTAGTTTATTACATCGGTTATTTATTTTTCGTTGAATAACTTATTTGTTTTTTTATAAAATCCTCATGATATCCTATTGGCGTGTGGGTAAGATTATGGTAGATTTAATGGTAGCGAAAACCTAGTAAAGGAGCCGATCGCTAAGTGATTAAGAAATGTCCAAAATGTGGATCAGAAGAAATCAAAGATCAAACGAAATGTCCAAAATGTGACTTTGAACCACAACAAGATGAACTGACACAATTACCTGAATCAGATGATAATCAATCGTCAGATGAAACATCTGAGGAAGTTTATCCAGACAGTATCGTAAATGATCCAATCGAATGGTCAGAACTAAAAGATCTGCCATTGGAGTCTGTCATGGAATTATTTGACTCAACTGACACGAGCAATGAATCTAAGGATGAACCAACAGATAAAAAAGAAACCACCCATCTTGACGAAAAAAAGGCGGATGCAGACAGCGTTGCTACATCTGAGCAAATCGAAAAAGCCCAACAGAAAAAACGGGTGGCTGAACTAAAAGAGGCAGTGAATAATGAAGAAGAAAATTCCATTTTAGCTGCTTATATCAAAGCACACCGAGAAGATACAACAGAAGAACATGCCAAAGAGCTGCTTCGAATGATCGAAACAGCGGCGGCAACGGGTGAGGATTCAGTCGATATTCGTTTGTCGGAAGACACAAGCGACCAAGTTGTTCCTGAAAAATCTCAAGCGGATGCAACAAAAGAGTTACCAGTAGAAGAAACAACCGAAGAAGAACCAACCGAAGAAGAACCAACAGAAGAAACAATCATTGAAGATAAAGCGGTCGAAGATTCTTCAACAAGTACAGTAGAAAAAGTAGACGTAACGACAAACATAGAAGAAAATGATCCAGTTTCTACGGAAGAACCGACAGAAGAGGAAATTTCTAAGGTTGAAAGTACAGAAGCTGAGTTAACCGATGCGCCGCAAACGATAGAATCTCCTGAAACAACTGAGGCGGTGGAGACACCCGCTGAACAGCCAATAGTGGAGAAACAAGAAGCAAGTAGTGCATCGATCAAAAACGAAGAATCACCAAATGATCGAGGACCAAAGAAATCTAAAAAAGGTCTATATCTGACAAGTGCGGCAGTACTTTTGCTTGGTGCAGGTGGTTGGTTCTATTATGATCATCAGCAAAAAGTCCAAGCAGAAATTGCAGCAGAAACACAACGAAAACAAGATAAAATAGCTGATTTACAATCAGACTTATCTGCGTTTTATCTAGATGATGATGAACAGTTTATTCGTACAAGTATGATCAATCAAGACTTGTCAAAATTAAGAGCTTCATTGAATGAAGTCAAAGACGAAAAAGGCTATGAAGAGCTGGAAAATAACTTTGAAGACATCCAATCAAAGATCAAACAGATCCAAACTGTCAACGAATGGTTTACGACACCTGTGATCGAAGATGACCAATTGATTGCAGAACCAAAACTAAAAGCTGATCAAGCAGTCCAAACAATCGATACAGAAGATACAGCTTTTGGACAATTGATCGACAAAGCAGTCGCTGAAGCAACAGACCAATACCAACAACTACAAACAGCTAAAGAAAAGACTGCGGTTGTTTATGCAGATGGAAAAGTCAAAGATTCAGCGACGAAAGAGCAGTACGATTCTGCAAAAGCCGAAGTTGCGAAAGTGAAAAATGCAGAGTTAGTCAAAGAACTTGTGACTCAACTAGATAAAGTCAATGAAACATTAACGAAAAAAGAAGAAGCGAAAAAGGCTGAAGAAGCGAAGAAAGCAGAAGAAGCCAGAAAAGCAGAAGAAGCAAAACAAGCTGAAGCACAAGAACAAGCCGACGCAGCTGCCCAACAGCAAACGGAGTCAACACAAACGACTCCAGCGACAAACGCAGCAAACCGACCAATCATGGAAACAAGGGCTAGTGACGTGGCAGATGCTTCAAATCCGGCTTGGAATTGGGCGCCTGGAGTCAAAGAACAAGTGATCGCAACTAGCATTGCCCGAGGATATATCGTTGAAGGTGGCTATAGATTAGAGAAAGCTCGCATCGAAAACGGCGAAGGCTACTATAACCTTTATGCGACTTCTACTAAATCATCCTTGATGAATGGCATCGGCGAGAGTGCGTTACCATTTTATATCGTTACGATCAATTGTAAAACTGGCTGGTTTGGCGGCAACGGGAGTAATTAGATCAGTGGTCTGATAGCCTCCAAAACGCATGAATGCTTCTGTTACAACATTAAAAATAGGCCGTAGAATCCAAAATATGAGGATATTTCGGATTTTACGGCTTATTCTGACTGAACATTGTCAACGCAACCTTTTATGGAGAATCTCTATCCATTAAGAAGCCGTTATGTTATGATAGCAAAGAAATGTTGGAATACAGAGGCCTTTTAGAAAAGGAGAAGAAAATGAACGAATTATTAGCAAACGTATTTACCGCAATGGTAATTGACGAAAATGAAAAAAACTATTTTGTCCAAAAAAACGGACAAACTTTCCGATTGAGTAAAGAGGAAGGGGAGCATACGATCGGCGAAGCAGTCGAAGGGTTTGGTTATCAAAACCAAAAACAAGAAAATCGTTTTACAACGGTGATTCCTAAAAGTCGTATCGGACATTATGCCTTTGGAACTGTCACTTCTTCAAGAAAAGATTTAGGTGTCTTTGTTGATATTGGTCTACCAGACAAAGATTTTGTTGTTTCTTTAGACGAATTGCCAACAATGACTGAATTGTGGCCGAAAAAAGGCGATCAATTGATGATTGCTTTACGAGTAGATGCAAAAGACCGCATTTGGGGAAGTCTTGCAGAAGAGAGAATCTTCAAATCACTAAGTAAGCATGGATCGGAAGAACTAAAAAACAAAAATATTTCAGGTACGGCTTATCGTTTAAAACTGACTGGTACGTATTTATTGACGGATGATTTTTATATTGGGTTCATTCATCCTTCCGAACGTTTCCGTGAACCACGTTTAGGTGAGAAACTAGAAGGACGTGTCGTTGGTGCTAGACCGGATGGCGTGTTGAATATTTCGTTGAAACCACGTGCACACGAAACGATCTCTGATGATGCACAAATGATCTTGACGATCTTAGAACGTTCAGCAGATCAACAAATTGCCTTTACGGACAAATCAGACCCAGAAGAAATTCTACGTGCGTTTGGTATTAGTAAAGGTGCGTTTAAGCGAGCTTTAGGTAATTTGTTGAAACAAGGATTGATCAAACAAGAAGATGGTGTGACAAAATTAGCAAAAAAATCTAATTGAGAATGACTTGCATGTTTTTCTCGTCTAGCTTATAATAATTTTAATCTAGAACGGTTGAATGGATATCTTAATTATAATCATTATAAATTGTTGGGGTTGAGAAAATGGGCATGAATACAATGTCAGTAATGAAAAAAACAAAGCAACAGCTACATGAATCAGGGTTTAAATTGACCCCACAACGAGAAGCAACTTTGCTTGTCCTCTTAGAGAATGAAAAAGAACATTTGTCAGCAGAAGAAGTTTTCTTTTTAGTTAAAAAGAAAAACTCAGAAATCGGCTTGGCTACGGTTTATCGAACGTTAGAGATTTTGACAGATCTAAAGATCATCGATAAAGTCAGCTTCAATGATGGCGTGGCACGTTATGATCTGCGAAAAGAAGGGGCGAAGCATTTTCATCATCATCTACTATGCTTAGAATGTGGAACGATCGAGGAAGTGGAAGAAGACTTGCTGAGTGAAGTGGAACAAGTCATCGAGCAACGCTATCACTTTTTTGTCAAAGATCATCGTTTGACCTTTCATGGCATTTGCCAAGAATGCTATAATAAGAAAAAAGAAAGAAAGACCGTCTGAATTGATAGACGGCTTTTTCTTTGAAGTGTCTACCAAAAAATAGACTACCGAAACCAAAGGCTATCTGATATGATAAAGAAGCATGAGGTGAGAATGATGGAAGAAGAAATCAATGAATATCTTCGCTATTTAAGTATCGAACGTGGGTTATCGTTCAATACTCGAAAAAGTTACGAACGAGATTTGAATCAATACTTACGCTATTTGAAAGAACACGAAATAACGTCTTGGCAAAAGATTGATCGGTTTATCGTCATTCAGTATTTAGAAACGTTGCACGAAGAAAATAAAGCTTCCGCAACGATTACACGTATGATCACAAGTTTAAGAAAATTCCATCAATTTTTGCGACAAGAACGATATACAGAACAAGATCCAATGCAACACATCGAGACACCAAAGAAAGCACAAAAATTACCAAATACGTTATCTCTAAAAGAAGTCGAGCGCTTGATTGAAACCCCTGATATAACAAAAAGTTTAGGGATCAGAGATCGCGCGATTTTAGAAGTTATGTATGCGACTGGGATGCGTGTCAGTGAACTAGTCGGGCTGAAGTTAGGTGACTTACATTTATCTTTAGGGCTTGTACAGACTTTAGGAAAAGGAGATAAAGAACGGATCATTCCATTAGGTGATTATGCGATCCAATGGTTAGAACGTTATTTAGATGAAGTCCGACCTTTGCTGGTCAAAAACCCATCCGAAATGCATGTCTTTTTGAATCATCACGGCTCGGGCCTCTCTCGGCAAGGAATATGGAAAAATTTAAAACAACTCGTTCGAGAAGCGGGGATTTTCAAAGAAGTTACGCCCCATACGTTAAGACATAGTTTTGCGACCCATTTATTAGAGAACGGGGCAGATTTGCGTACAGTTCAGGAACTTTTAGGCCATGCAGATATTTCAACGACACAAATCTATACACATATCACGAAAAAAAGAATGACAGATGTCTACAAGCAGCATTTCCCAAGGGCATAGTTATAGGATGGTGAGAAAATGTTAACACATTATCGTAAAGAAAACCGTAAAATCGCGATGGGACTATTAAGCTTTCATAAGAAGTTGAATGCAGAATCAAGTTTACTAAAAGAGATCGATACGTATGAATCTGCTGAAGATCATGAACTTTTTTTCTATACACCTGAAGATTCCACCAATATCCAAGGAATCATTGGCGTGCAGTGGAACGAGAAAGACCAGATGACGATTCATGATATTTCACTGAATCCTTCCTATCGTGGCGAAAATATTGGCTTTCAAATGTTGAATGAATTGCAAGAAAAATACCCAGATGTACTGATCCACCCAACCGATATCACGGAAGCTTATTTAAGCAGATGGATCAATGAAGGAAAGAGTGAATGATGTGACAGAAATCAATATAAAGTTAGATGTCTTTGAAGGTCCATTAGATCTACTCCTTCATTTGATCCAAGATATGTCGATCGATATTTACGATATCCCGATCGCTACGATCACGGAGCAATATATGAACTATATCCATACGATGAAAACACTTGAGTTAGCTGTCGCAGGAGAATATCTTGTAATGGCAGCGACGCTGATGGCGATCAAAAGTAAAACCTTATTGCCAATCCAAGAAGCGTTTAATGACGAAGAAGAATTTTGGGAAGAAGATCCTCGTGAGGAATTAGTCAATCAGCTGTTAGAATACCGTAAATTCAAGTATGCAGCAGAGAAACTCACAGAAAAAGCAGAAGAACGTAGTCTGTATTTCACTAAAGAACCTTCTGCCATCGATGAGTTATTAGGGCAAGAAAAACCATTGAAACGCGGACAAGTGAAAAAAATCGATTTATTCCAGGCGATGCAAAAGATTTTAGAACGAAAGAAATTTGCCCAAAAAGAAGAGAAGACGATTGCGCCCGATGATGCGACGATCGAAGAACGAATGACATTCATCCAACAACGGATCATTTCTTTGAAGAGTGGTTGTTCGTTTGAATCGTTTTTTGAAACACCTTCGCGAAATGAAGTCGTTACGACATTTTTGGCCATTCTAGAGTTGATGAAAAACGGACAGATCGTGGCACAGCAAGAAAAAAATTACGAATCAATCATGCTTTATCCAGCAGTAGGAGATACACAACATGACGAAATTAAGTGAACTTGAAGCAATCCTCTTTATAGTAGGAGAAGAAGGAACAACAATCGAAGAATTAAGTGCCTTGTTGGGCCATACACGAGAAGAAACTGCTGCTTTAGTGGCGGAATTAGCAGCTAGTTATGAAGCAAATGACAATACGGCGTTGCATCTTTTTGAAACAGAAAAACAAATCGTGCTAACGACAAAAAAAGAGTTGGCGCCGATCGTCAAAAGATATGCGCAAGGGACATCGAATACTTTATCCCAGGCAGCTGTTGAAACATTAGCAATCATCGCTTATAAACAGCCGATCACGCGAAGCGAGGTCGAGCTGATTCGTGGCGTTCAAGTTTCTGGAGCGATCCAACGCTTGACGGCGCACCAATTGATCGAAGAAAAAGGTCGGGTCGATGGACCTGGTCGACCGATTTTATACGGGACAACGAATCATTTTTTAGATTATTTTGGGCTAAGATCATTAACCGATCTACCTGATATTCAAGATATCGAACGTTCACTGGAAGAAGACGCACCTCTTGATTTATTTTTCGATGGCGTGCATGAAGGAGAAAATGAATGATGGAAAGATTACAAAAAGTAATTGCTCATGCGGGAATCACCTCTCGCCGTAAAGCTGAAGAATATATTTTAGCTGGTCGAGTGAAAGTAAATGGTCAAGTCGTAAAAGAGCTTGGTGTGAAAGTAGGCAAACACGATACAGTGGAAGTAGACCAAGTGCCGATCTATCAAGAAGAATATGGTTATTATTTACTTTATAAACCAAAAGGCGTCATTTCTGCTGTAGCAGACGACAAAGGCCGTAAAGTAGTGACTGATCTTTTACCAATGGTCAAGGAACGCATCTACCCAGTTGGACGACTAGATTATGATACTTCGGGCATTCTTTTACTAACGAATGATGGCGATTTTGCGCAACGATTGACCCATCCAAAACATGAAGTCGATAAAGTATATGTTGCCAAAGTCAAAGGGATCGCCACTAAATCAGCGTTGAACCCTCTGACAAAAGGGATCAAGATCGAAGGCAAGAAAACTGCACCGGCAAAGTATGCCATTTTATCTGTTGATCCGCATACCAATCATAGCATCGTAGAATTAACGATCCATGAAGGTCGGAACCATCAAGTAAAAAATATGCTGCAAGCTGTTGGGTTACCTGTCCAAAAATTAAAACGTGAAAAATACGGTGAATTGACTTTACAAGGCTTGCGTCCTGGTGAGTATCGTGAGCTGAATAAAAAAGAAATCAGTCAGCTATTGAATCAATCAAAGTAACAACTTACTTTTTGTAAGACTAAATCCCTTGCTTTTTTGTTATGAACTAAGTATAATAAAAAAGTAAACAAAAATTAGATATGGTTCGTCTTCAGGGGCAGGGTGAAATTCCCGACCGGTGGTTATAGTCCACGACCTACTTTTGCGAGTAGCTGAATCGGTGAAATTCCGATACCGACAGTAAAGTCTGGATAAAGAAGATAGAGCTTATTTGGCATCCGTGTGTACAAATGACTCTAACTCTATTTTCCCCTGCGAAAATAGAGTTTTTTTGTTTGTGTTTACCTAGCTAAATAGTTCGCTGAAGAGGAATCCCAACAGGAGGATTTCAACATGAAGAACACCCGAGTACAAAAAATGGTTGCAGTCGCATTATTTGCTGCAATCGGATTGGTTTTGCAATTTTTTTCATTTCCAATCATGCCAGCGTTTAATTTCTTGAAAATCGATTTTAGTGATATCCCAGTATTGATCAGTATGTTTTTATTTGGACCATTCGCAGGGATCGTAACAGCATTTTTACGTTCGCTCTTACATTTGATCACAACCGGTTTTAGTCCGACAAATCTAGTCGGCGATGTAGCTAGTTTCTTTTCAACAACAGTTTTCACTTTACCAATCTACTACATTTTCCAAAGAAACAGAATGAAAAAAGGAAAAAATCAAATTTTGGGAGTAATCGCTGGAACACTTTCATTGACTATTTTCATGAGTATTGCGAACTATTTTGTGATTACACCACTTTATTTACTATTTTGGGGGTTGTCAGCAGATCAAATGTTAAATACAACGATGGCTAATTATATTGCAATCGGTATTGTACCATTCAACCTGATAAAAGGCTTCCTAGTAAGTGTTGCATTCCTAGTCTTACACGCAAAATTACTACCTTGGTTAAGTAGAAAACAACACCAACTAGAAAAACGCCAGAGTATGGCAAAATAAAAAGTAAGAAACTGTTTCAAAGGGAGATTTTTACATCTTAGGGTAGAATATACAAGTAAACTTGAAAGTGGCAGCTGCTACTTTCAAGTTTTTTTTGCTAAAAAAGTTATCAAGTTATTTATAAAGAATATAAACAAGTATATTTTGATACAAAAAATAAGATACATAGGAGAATTTATTGTAGTTATCATCTATTTTCTAAAGTTTTTCTTAATATTTTTATATGAAAAAAAATTCAATAACTGACATTGTGTAAGCGTTTTATAAATCGTGTCTGAGTATTTTTTGGGTTTTTGTATAAAAATGTATTTTATACGTTTTTATGTGAAATCCTTCTCTTTTTGTTTGTTAAATGGACAAGATATAACACCGGACGAAAACGCTACAATTAGTACGAGTAAAGCATTTCAACTATTTTAACAAAGGAGGGGCAAAAAACGAGGGTTTTGAATAAAACTTCTCAAATCTACTAGTTATTATTTTTGTTCTTATCATCTTTTTGATAAAATAACGATGTATTACTGATTTTTTGAAACGAGAAAGGAAGAAGAAAATGGAACAAACAACGAAGAAGAAATTTCAAATGCCTTCAGCGTACTCGGTCTTATTCATTATTATCGCCATCATCGCTGTGCTAACATGGTTCATCCCAGCTGGACATTACAGTGTGGATGAAGCAGGAAGAATTATCGCGGGATCTTATGAAAGAGTCCCACAAAATCCACAAGGACTTTGGGATATCTTTATGGCTCCGGTCAACGGAATGTTAGGTGTGCCAGCTGGTGAATTAACAAAAGAAACCCCTGCGGCAATTCCAATTTCATTCTTTATCTTGATTGTCGGTGGCTTCCTAGGAATCATCAATAAAACCGGCGCTTTAGATGCTGGGATCGCAAGTGTTGTCAAACGCTTCAAAGGAAAAGAAAAAATGTTGATCCCTGTTTTGATGCTATTATTCGCTTTAGGTGGATCAACTTATGGAATGGCAGAAGAAACAATTCCATTTTATGCATTATTGATCCCTGTAATGATGGCAGTTGGTTTTGATACTGTTACAGCGGTCGCTATCGTATTAGTTGGTTCTCAAGTCGGCTGTTTGGCATCGACAGTTAACCCATTTGCAACTGGGGTAGCTTCACAAGCAGTTGGTATTTCAATGGGTGAAGGAATCGGTTTACGTTTCTTCATGTTTGTTGTCTTACTAGCAATCTCGATTATTTACGTTTACCGTTATGCTTCGAAAATAGAAAAAGATCCAACCAAATCTTTAGTCTACGACCAACGTAAAGAAGACATGAAACATTTTGATATTGAAGCAATCAACCGTCAAGAAATGATCACGAAGAAACAAAAACATGTAAATGTTTTGTTCTTCCTTACTTTTGGTATCATGATCATTAGTTTGATTCCATGGACAACATTGAACGAAAACTTCACGATTTTTGAATCATTGACAAACTGGATCACTGGTCTGCCAGTAGTTGGTACTGTATTAGGTAAAAACATGTTGCCTTTAGGTGACTGGTACTTCCCTGAAATCACTATGTTATTCTTAGTGATGTCAATCGTTGTAGCGATCACTTACGGTATGAAAGAATCTGATTTTGTTAAAGAATTTTTAGCAGGAGCTTCAGACTTGATCGGTGTAGCGATCGTTGTAGCTGTTGCTCGTGGTATCCAAGTAGTAATGAATAACGGGTTGATCACTGATACGATCCTACATTGGGGAGAACAAGGATTAAGCTCATTGTCATCAAGCGTCTTCTTGATCCTGACATTTATCTTCTACATCCCTATGTCATTCTTGATCCCATCAACTTCAGGCTTAGCAGCTGCGACAATGGGTATCATGGGACCAATGGGAGAATTTGCTGGTGTTGGTAAAGATCTAGTTATCACTGCATATCAATCAGCATCTGGTTTAGTTAACTTGATTACGCCAACTTCTGCTATCGTAATGGGTGCGATCGCGATCGCTCGCTTTGATATCTCAATCTGGTGGAAATTCACTGGAAAACTGATTGCGATTTTATTCGTTGCAATCTGTGTGATCTTGGGCGTAGCAGCAATGTTCTAATCCTAGACAAATAGCAAAGAAAGTTCTATGATAAATAATGAACAATAGTTATGGTTGGATAAAATGATACGAACACTTTATTCGACCTACACGATGTATCACTTATAGGTAAGCGATTGTCGATAGAAATAAGGCCTTTGAAAAAACGAGTGATCCTGTTGATGAAATGGTGACAGAAACGCTCAGCTCTAAGAAATAAGCGACAAAACCCGAAACTAGATTTTTGGGTTTTTGTCGCTTATTTCCGAAGGAGTGAGCTTTTACACATCTAGGTTTTTGGATAACTGATGTCACAATGATTCAAACAAGAGAGTATCGGAACAAAGCAGTATTTTCTAGCGTCATCTTTTTTAAAATAATGAGGAGGCAAAGTTGATGAAACAATTTGTAACAGAACAACATCATGAACAAGCATTAGAATCATTAAGTGAATTGATCAGAATTCCATCTGTATTAGATGAGTCTGATTCTGGAGAAGGACATCCTTTTGGGAAAAAAGTAGTCGAAGCATTAGATAAAGTGTTGGAAATCAGTGAAGGCTTAGGTTTCAAAACATTTAAAGACCCTGAAGGCTACTATGGTTATGCTGAAGTAGGTTCAGGTGATGAATTATTTGGGATCTTATGCCATATGGACGTAGTTCCTGCGGGCGATGAAAAAAACTGGGAATCTAAACCTTTTGATCCAACAATCAAAGAGGGTTGGTTAGTCGGCCGTGGCTCACAAGATGATAAAGGCCCGTCAATTGCTGCAATGTACGCGGTAAAAGCTTTGATGGATGCTGGAGTAGAATTTAATACACGCATTCGGTTTATCTTCGGAACGGATGAAGAAAATCTTTGGCGTTGTTTAGATAAATACAATGAAAAAGAAGAAGGCATCACTCAAGGTTTTGCACCAGACGCAGAATTTCCACTGATCTATGCAGAAAAAGGTTTACTGCAAGCTTACTTGACAGGTCCTGGCACAAACGAATTCAGTGTCAATGTAGGTGGCGCCCTAAACGTAGTGCCTGATTCAGCACCATATTCAGGTGAAAAATTAGCAGAAGTAAAAGAAGCATTGACGAAACATAACTTCGATTTTGAAGATCATGGTGACTCGATAACTGTTTTAGGAAAAAGTATCCACGCAAAAGATGCAGCTGAAGGTGTCAATGCGATTTCTCGTTTAGCGATTGCTTTAAGTGAAGTCTTTGATTTTGCTCCAATCGCGTTTTTAGGCGAAGTAGTTCAAGAAAATGCGACCGGTGAAAATGTGGTTGGCAAGACTGTCGACGAACAATCCGGTGAATTGACAATGAACTTTGCCAGCTTGGAAATCACACCTGAACAAACAAAAATCGGTGTGGACATGCGTATTCCTGTTACTTTCAAGAAAGATGATCTTGTTGAAAAAATGACAGAAAAAATCAAAGCATACGATTTATCTTATGAAGAATTTGACTTCCTAGATTCATTATATGTTCCTTTAGATAGCGAATTGATCCAAAACTTATTAGGAACATACCGCGAAATCACAGGAGATATGACGGAACCATTTGTTTCTGGTGGAGCAACATTTGCACGTACGATGAACCAATGTGTCGCTTTCGGAGCCATGTTCCCTGATACACCAGACTTCATGCACCAAGCGAATGAACGCTGGGAATTGAGCAGCATGTACAAAGCGATGGAAATCTACGCAGAAGCGGTTTATCGCTTGTGTGGGAAGTAAGCCATTCATTAGTTGAGAAACTAAGAATAGTCATAAAAAGCAGCCACCACTATTTTGAGGGAATTTATCAAAATAGGGCTCTTTGTCAATAAGGACTGATGAGTGCAATCAAGTGAAATCCGGAAGAAGAAGTGAACACTTCTTCTCCGGATTTTCTTCGTTATTTGACGTGAATGACTTGATTCGTCAAAAAGATTCGGATGCGCATGTTCTCAAATGATTTAAAGCCATAAGACACTCGTTTGAGTGTTTTGATGTGGGTGTTTTTTGCTTCAATTTTCCCATTAGAGTAAGGATAAATCAAAGAATGACGAATCCCTTCTTCATAGCTCAGAAGATTTTGTAGTTTTAGCCGAAATTCTTTATCTAATGTTTCTGGTAACTGATGCAAGAGAGTGAAAAATGACTCGTGGTCTTTGTCACGAAAGGCATCCGCTAGTTCATGGAACGCTTGATAGGCGACTTTCAAGGCAGTTGAAGCACTTAATAAACGGTCAAGCACCATGGCTTCTGTCAGGTAAGGATACTTTGGGGCACGAAAGCTACGCCAAGTTTTATATTCTGTGTGGTTGATATTCTTCCGATTTTTGGTGAGTAAGCGCCAATGGCTTTTTAATTTCCTTGGCATTGTCCGATTGCCCGAAGCAATCAGGCGTTTCATTTCACGGACACGAAAATCTTGGAACGCTTGATTCATGTGTTTGACCACATGAAAACGATCAATGACCAGTTTGGCATGAGGAAATACTTTTTTTGTTAGTTGAAAATACGCCGCATTCATATCAGTAACTAAATAGTCGACGTCAGATGGATTCACACATGTCTGGAAATAAGTGGTCAACCGAGACAATTTTCGAGTGGGTAAGATATCAACTAATTGCCCGGTTTCCCCATCGGCACAAATAAAACTCATCTTATCTTCTGAGGATACATGGGAACGAAATTCATCGACCATCAATACTTTGGGCAGGTGGCGCTTGGCTTGTTTTGGTAAATAGGTTTTTAACGACTTCAAAATACGCGTCACCGTTGGAATAGACACCTGGCAATGCTTTGCGATAAAAGATAAGGAGACCTTTTCGGTGAGTAAAGCAATGATTTTCATTTTTACATGCTCGGCAATCGAATGATTTGGCCGAACAAAATAGCTTTGGGCTGTCCAATGGGTATGGCAGTTTCTACAGTGATAACGTTGTTTCTTCAGCCGCATGATTAGCGGTAAATGGTTGAATTGATCGAAACGAATGCAGGTCATTTTCTTGCCATTTTTGACAATGACCGTTTTCCCCTTCGAATCTCTCACGGCAGAGCCACAAGTCAAACAAGCAGAAGTAGGAGGAGCTAACACTGCGTCAATAACTAAAGTATTGGTTTGATGGAACGTTTCGTAAGAAACATCTTGGATGGTTAAATATTTATCTGTTAATCGGAGCATTTTTTTGATAGAATTTTCCATAGAGCATATCGTCCTCTCAGTTGTTTATTTTGTGGTGATTTAATCATACTAGAGAACGATATGTTTTTTAATACCCAAAAAGAAAAAGTGGACTGACGAATCAGAATTGATTCATCAGTCCACTTTATTATAGAGCCCAAAATAGTGGTGGCTTTCTTTAAGAACTAAATATCCATAATTAAGTAACAAGAATAATAGCTATTTCTCATACTTAGAAATTTGTTGGAATGTAGATACTATGATAATATGTATCTACATATTAAATGTATTATAAACAGAAAGGAAAAAGTTAATGGACAAAATTCGTAAATATAAAATCAGAAAATCTGGAAATAGTGATGTAACAACAATACCAAATGAAGTAAAAGAGTATATTGGAGTTAAAACTGGAGAGTCTATTAGTTATATATTTGATACAGATGGAGCAGTAAGGATAGTAAAAGCACAAGAGGAAATTGATATTGATACTATTGTTGACTCTGTGATGAATCAATATGATCAAGCATTGAAAGATTTGGTCGACCTATGATATATTTGACTTCAAATCATATCATAAAGATAAATGCTAAAGTAATTTTAGCATATTCTCAAGGTGAGACAATCGGTATAAAAGATGCTACTGCACTAGATATGGCAATAAATCAACCTGCACAGTCAGTTTTTGGTAAAGATTTGTATCCTACGATATTTGATAAAGCATCTATACTTACAATTAATTTAGCTACAAAGCATCCTTTTCATAATGGAAATAAACGTACAGCATTTGTATCGATGATTACTTTTTTTCAAGCAAATGGATATACAACAAATTTTAGCCAGCAAGAGGCAGTTAAATTCATTTTAGATATTACTACTAGTAAAAAAGAATTTGATGAATTAAAACGAACTGTTTCGACTTACCTAATTCAGTCAGGGAAAGTTACTTCAAAGTAGTCCCCACATCGAATTTCTAGTTGATTGATCATTTTCTAGAGTAAATGAGATGCGGTCATGTACAACAGTGAATACATAAATTGAATCTGATATAACAATGTAGGAAAGCCACCACTATTTTGAGGAACTTTATCAAAATAGTGGTGGCTTTCATTTTGCATTGTTGCTCCTAACGATTCGATCCAATAATAACAACTTGCATAAAATCATTTGCATTTTTTTCGTATTTTATTTAGTGTATAGAAGTACCAAATGAAAGATGATGGATGGAAGGTGATTTTTTGAAAATATTCAAACGAGTCCTGCTGGGATTAGTGATCGTGCTTGGATTAGGTGCTGTAGGAGGGTATTTTTATTGGCAGCAAAGTGTCTACGAACCAACTGCTCAAGCAGAGCAATCGTTCAAGCAAGGAGTAGATAAAGAGGATTATTTATTATTCGAATCACAAAAAACGGAGGAACGGCCAGTCGTGATTTTTTATCCTGGAGCGCTCGTTGAACCAGAAAGTTATAGTATATGGGCAGAGCAATTGGCAGAAAATGGCTACACCGTAGCAATTGCTAAAATGCCTTTTGAATTAGCCATTCTAAGTGGAAATAAAGCGGACAAAATCAGAGAGGATTTCAAAGATCGAGATTTTGTGATTGGCGGACATTCGTTAGGTGGCGTAATGGCGAGTCGTTATGCGAATGCAAACTTGGATGATGAGCAACTAAAAGGTGTTTATTTCATGGCAAGTTATCCAGATGAAAAGGGAACGTTGGCCGAAACAGATTTTCCAGTCATCAGTATTACTGGAAGTGAAGATGAAGTAATGAACCGAGAAGCCGCTGAAGAAGCAAAAGCTTACTTGCCTGAACAAACAGAATTTGTTTCGATTGCCGGCGGAAACCATGGTGGTTTTGGTAGTTATGGTCATCAAAAAGGTGATGGCGAAGCAACGATCAGCAATCAAGACCAACAGACAGCAATTGTGACGACCATGATGAATTGGTTGAACCACATTAAGTGAGAACGATCATGTAAAGTAAATGGATCGAACAAAAGCAGTTACTGCAAAAACAAGACGGTATCCCTAAAAATGGAAAAATAATTTTTAGGGATACCGCCTCATTGATCGAGGTTCTATTCTTTTGTCGCCAATTCGGTTATAAGAAAGGGTCACTGATTTGTCACACCCGCTCATTTAGGAGTTAGTTGAACGAAAAGTATCAATGTTCTTTTTCGAGTAAGATTGCTCGAACCGGACATTTTTGATAAGCTTTGGTTACATTGACTTCTTCTAAAGGCTGAACGAATTGTTGATGTGCTTCTGGCTCTTGTGCAAATAAGACGATTCCTTCTTCGTCATAATCGAAGATATCAGGCGCCTCGATTTGACATAGACCACATGCGATACAACGCTCAGGAACTAATTTACATAATAATGACATATTCACCATCCTAACGTAAGGGGATTACTATGACTGAGTTTATTTTATCTTTATTTTCTTCGAGTGACAAGTTACGCGCAAGCTCACTCTATCAATTATTGACTGGTAAGCGTACATCATCAGTATTGCTTTTTGGTTTTTTCAATGGTTTATTGTTTGCACATGGCTGTTTTCCTTCACTCAAACAAACGGTATTTGATGCGCAAATCCAACAAATGATCGATGAAAGACTTTTGTCACGGGAGGGCAATGAATTACAACTGACAGAAAAAGGCAGACTGCGAGGAAGCAGTAAATCATTGACTGGATTACATTATGATAAGTATGGCCGCACCGCTCAGACGAGCTGGCGTTTACTGAAATTTGCTGTACAAGTAGTATCACATTTATCAGCGAATGAAACCACTTATCTACCAGCTGAGACTGGCCCCTTTTATTCCTATCAAGTCAAGAAATGGCTGAAAGAAACAAAATGTTCCAGAACGGAGTTGATCACTCGATTGCCAAGTGAGCTTTCAACTGTTTTTTCACAGATGACCGAGAAACAAGCAAATTTCTTAGCGAATCAATTTTCTGGCAAAAAGCAAACAGGTTTGCTTGCCTACCAATTGACCACATTGGAAGATGCGGTGGAACAGCAAATTTACCAAGATCAGTGTATTCATGGATTACTAGTAATCATCGAACAGCACAAAGATTTCCTGTTATACGATTTGCTTTCAACCTTGCTTTCCCAAAACTATAATCAAAGCATGCTGACAACAAGAGCATTGATTTTAGCGGGTGATCCAGTCGAAGAAGTGATGACGAAACGAGCTTTGAAGAAAGGGACGATCAACGATCACTTGATCGAATGGGCGATCTTTTTTGACGATTTTCCTTTTGAGCGTCTAATTCATTCAGAGACAAGGAAAGCTTTAGCTTCTTTAGATCGCCCCCTTCTCACACTCAAATATAAAGACCTTGATGTTCAAACGGTCGATTATGGAGAGTTTCGTTTAGCACAAATCGAGAGATTCAAAGGAGGAAGTAAATATGGAGTTAGTTGATCCACTAAAACAATACTTTGGTTTTTCCTCTTTTCGTCCAGGACAAGAAGAAATTATTTCGCCTCTTTTGAATCAAAAAGATGTATTAGCGATCCTACCAACTGGAAACGGCAAAAGTCTATGTTATCAATTGACAGGATATTTACAAGAAGGATTGGTATTGATCGTTTCTCCTTTACTTTCTTTAATGGAAGACCAAGTCGGGCAACTGCAAAAGCGAGGAGAAAAAAGAGTAATTGCATATAACAGTTTACTTAGCAAAAGCGAAAAGAAATATGTCTTAGCCCATTTGTTCGAGTATAAATTTGTTTTTGTTAGTCCAGAGATGTTGAATCAATCTGAATTACTTTATGCATTGAAGCAACAAAAAATTGCTTTATATGTCATCGATGAAGCGCATTGTGTCTCACAGTGGGGGATCGATTTTCGTCCTGAATATCAATCGCTCGGACGAATCGGAAAAGAGTTAGGTTCGCCAACGACTTTAGCCTTGACCGCAACAGCGACTCTTCCGGTACAACAAGAGATTGAAAACATTCTCTTCCAAACAAAACCAGTCGTCGTCAAGCATTCAGTCAACCGAGAAAATATCGCTTTATTTGTCAGCCAAACAGAGGAGAAAGAGCAACAATTACGCCAGTTGATGGCACAAGCTGATGGCGCAATGATCATTTATTGTGCGACCAAAAAAGAAGTCGAACGTCTTTATCAATTGTTTCGTAAGGATTATGCAGTAGGCTACTATCATGGAGGCTTAGATGCTTCACAACGCCGGCAACTCCAACAACAATTCAGTAAAAATCAACTGCGATTTCTATTTGCGACGAATGCATTCGGCATGGGGATCGATAAAGCCGATATTCGATATGTAGTCCATTATGATCTGCCAGATAGTTTGGAAAACTACATGCAAGAGATTGGGCGAGCGGGTAGGGATCAACGTCCAAGTAGCGCTGTATTACTATACAAGCCAGGAGATGAAGGGATTCATTACTTTTTCCAACAACTATCCAAAGAACAACGCCAGATTTTTGAAGAACATCTGTTAGCCGGACAGTCAGATGCGACCCATTTCGATGAGATCCAACAAAAATGGCTTACTGTAGTCAATGAAATGCAAAGCCCTGATGTTTGGCTGCGAGAATTAAAAAAACAAGAGAAAGTCAAAATAAAACAGCTGCAAGAGATGCTTGCCTATATTCACGAAACGGGCTGTAGACGAGAACGACTATTGTCCTATTTCGGTGAAACACTCAAAGACAAACCTAAAAACTGTTGTGACCGAGACGGGGCGTTATTCATTCAAAGTGAGACGAGGCAAACTAGTCCAATTGCAGAAGCAGGAGACTGGCAAACAATTTTACTAAATTTATTTTAAAAAAATGTTGCGAAGTATTTTTTTCGTACAATCAAGTTTATCCTATGGTATAATAACTGGGAAAGAATTTAGGAGGTCAATAAGGTGAGTAGAAAAGATAGACATCAATCATCAGAAAATAACGAAACACAAGAACCATGGGAACAACCAATTTATGATACAGAGGATGAAGCATCTTCAAGAAGTACTCAAAGACAGCAAAAGAAAGGGAACACATTATTCTTATCGCTATTTTTGATTTTGCTTGTTTTATGTATTGCGATTCCAGCAGGAGCTTACTTCTGGATCAGAAATGGGTCGAATAACAGTGCGACAGAAGCTTCTTCTACTGAAACGACTTCATCGATCGTAGAAAGTTCAACTGTCGAATCAACGGTGGAATCAACAACAGTTTCAAGTGAACCAACATCAGAAACACAATCTGTAGCTGGAGAAACAACACCAACAAGTGCTGTGACACCAGAAACAACACCAACTTCAACAGTGCCAGAACCAGAACAAACGACACCAACTACTGTTGCACCAGAAGAAACAACACCAACTTCAACACCAGAAGCAGGTACTGGCGTTTCAGGTTCGACAACAGTCGTTCAAGCTGGTGAAGGTCCTAGACAAGTTGCTGAACGTGCCGGCATCACAGTCGATCAATTGTTCCAATTGAATGGAATCGATCCAAACAACTACATGCTATATCCAGGACAAGAACTAAGAGTCCAATAAGCGAAGCAAAAAGATAATACTGAAGAGTTGTTTTTCCTCAGAGTATCTTCATAAAATGTAATTAAATAAGGAGCAGTGGCTTTAGCCACAGCCCCTTTTTTTTGAGAAAAGGGAGTTATGAAAAATGACACGAATTAGTATTGCAATTGATGGACCTGCCTCTTCAGGCAAAAGTACGGTAGCAAAGATCATCGCCAATGAACTAAACTATATCTATACAGATACAGGAGCGATGTATCGTGCAGTTACCTATTTAGCCATCAAACATCAAGTCGCTTTCTCTGATGAAACAGGATTAGTCGATTTGATCAACCAATACCCTATTTCATTTGAACAACAGGCAGATGGTCAACATGTCCTTGTGGCTGGGCAAGATGTGACTTCAGCGATTCGACAACCAGATGTCACACGAGCGGTCTCTGAAGTTGCTGCACATTCAAATGTACGCAAAGCGTTAGTGAGTATCCAACAAAGGATCGGGGAAGATGGCGGCGTGGTCATGGACGGTCGTGATATTGGCACAGCTGTTTTACCAAAAGCAGAAGTGAAGATTTTCTTAGTAGCTAGTGTAACGGAACGAGCACAAAGACGACACAAGGAAAACCTTGAAAAAAACATTCCGACAGACTTAGAAGAGTTGACAAAAGAAATACAAGCACGCGATGAATACGATTCGACGCGAAAAGTGTCACCGCTGAAGCAAGCAGACGATGCAATACGGATCGATACAACAGGTAAATCGATCCCAGAAGTGGTCCAAGAAATCAAAGAAGTCATCAATCAAAAGGGATATTGTCGTGATTAATGGACAAAAACGTGGGAATACGACCATTTTGGAGGAAAACAAACGAAATCGCTTTATTTTTTTTTAATAATCAATTAAACTAAAAGCAGTACCGTAGTAGGTAACGGCAGAATGTTGGTTAGGAGGACAAGTGTTATGACAGAATTTGAACAAAATCAGACAGAAAACAACCAATCAATGGAAGATGCAATGAATAGCGTTCAAGAAGTGAACGTTGGTGATGTCGTCAAAGGAGAAGTTTTAGTCATTGAAGACAAACAAGCCATCGTTGGAATCGAAGGAACGGGTGTTGAAGGTGTAGTTCCTGCAAAAGAATTATCTACTTTACCAGTCGAAGATATCAACGAAGTGGTAAAGGTTGGCGATACGTTAGATCTAGTCGTGATCAGCACGATCGGAAAAGACAAAGAAAACGGAAGTTACCTTTTATCAAAACGACGTTTAGATGCGAAAAAAGTTTGGGAGGATATCGAAAAAGATTTCCAAGCTGGAAATATCATTGAAGCACCAGTGACAAATGTTGTCAAAGGTGGATTAGTGGTCGATGTCGGTGTTCGTGGATTTGTTCCAGCATCAATGGTAGAAGATCACTTCGTCGCTGATTTTTCTGAATACAAAGGAAAAACAATGACGTTCAAAATCGTTGAGATCGAACCATCAGAAAATCGCTTGATCCTTTCACACAAAGCAGTCGTTGAAACGGAAAAAGAAGCACAGAAAAAAGAATTACTATCAACGATCAAAGAAGACGATGTGATCGAAGGACGCGTTGCTCGTATCACAGATTTTGGTGCGTTTGTTGATTTAGGTGGGATCGATGGCTTAGTACACGTTTCTGAGATCTCTCACGGACATGTTGCTAAACCTGGTGACGTTTTAGCTGTAGGCGATGAAGTGAAAGTAAAAGTTCTTTCAATCAATCCTGAGCAAGGACGTATCTCATTATCGATCAAAGACACATTGCCTGGACCTTGGACAGATATCGAAACAAAAGCTCCAGTAGGCGCTGTACTTGATGGAAAAGTCAAACGACTAACAAGCTTTGGTGCGTTTGTTGAAGTGTTCCCAACAGTTGAAGGACTTGTCCACATTTCACAAATCTCTCATAAACATATCGCAACACCACATGAAGTACTTCATGAAGGTGACGATGTTCAAGTGAAAGTTTTAGAAGTCAATCCAGAAGAACATCGAATTGCTTTAAGTATCAAAGCATTAGAAGAAAAACCTACTTCTGAAAAAGAACCGAAAGAAGTTGAATCGTATGAGTTGCCTGAAGAAAATACAGGATTTACGATGGGCGATATCTTAGGTGAAGCATTAAAAGGGGAAGTAGAAGAAACAGCAACGGATGATTCTGAAAAATAAATGAATGATCGTTCCCGAAGCGCGAATTTTCAGCATCAAGGGAAGT
This sequence comes from Enterococcus sp. DIV2371, assembly GCF_050498525.1. NCBI lineage: Bacteria > Bacillati > Bacillota > Bacilli > Lactobacillales > Enterococcaceae > Enterococcus > Enterococcus sp. DIV2371. The sequence continues at coordinate 1,207,502 of NZ_JBIPAJ010000001.1, forward strand.
TGTACATGTGCGAAACAAGTGGTCTGGGGATTACGCCCCAGACCATTTTCTTTTTGTAATAAACCACGATCCTGAAAAATACTTGAATGTTCACCGATCTAAGCTTGAAAGTTCGTGAAGTATTCGGTACACTAAGTGAGATTGGAAACATGTGAGGAGGAAAAAATATGGCAAATCCAACAATTGCAATCGTTGGTCGCCCAAACGTCGGTAAGTCGACGATTTTTAACCGTATCGCCGGAGAGCGTATTTCGATTGTCGAAGATACTCCAGGAGTTACTCGTGATCGTATTTATGCTAAAGGGGAATGGTTAGGTCGTGATTTCAGTATTATTGATACTGGTGGGATCGACTTAGGCGATGAACCATTTATGGATCAAATCAAACACCAAGCAGAAATCGCGATCGATGAAGCTGATGTGATCGTTTGTGTCGTTAGTGGACGCGAAGGAATCACCGATGCAGATGAAGTCGTAGCAAAAATTTTATACCGCAGCAACAAACCGGTGATCTTAGCCGTTAACAAAGTCGATAATCCTGAAATGAGAAATGACATCTATGAATTTTATGCACTAGGACTAGGAGACCCTTATCCAGTGTCAGGAAGTCATGGATTAGGTATCGGAGATATCTTAGATGAAGCGGTGAAATTCTTCGATGAAGAAGCCGAAGAAGAAGAGGACGATACCATCAAATTCAGTTTGATCGGCCGCCCAAATGTTGGGAAATCTTCCTTGATCAATGCGATCTTAGGTGAAGATCGCGTGATCGTTTCTGATATCGAAGGCACAACGCGTGATGCGATCGATACGCATTTCGTTTCTGAAGATGGACAAAAATTCATGATGATCGATACAGCCGGTATGCGTAAACGTGGGAAAGTCTATGAAACGACGGAGAAATATAGCGTGATGCGTGCCATGCGTGCGATTGACCGCTCAGACATCGTTTTAATGGTCTTGAACGCAGAAGAAGGCATTCGTGAACAAGACAAACGAGTAGCTGGCTACGCGCACGAAGCAGGCCGTGGTGTGATCATCGTGGTCAACAAGTGGGATCTAGTCAAAAAAGAAACCAACACGATGCGTGACTTTGAGCAAGAGATCCGAGAAGAATTTCGTTATTTAGATTATGCACCGATCATATTTGTTTCAGCTGTGACAAAACAACGATTAGAGCGTTTGCCTGAAATGATCGAAGAAGTCAGCATGAATCAAAACTTACGTGTTTCTTCCGCCGTCTTGAATGATGTGATCATGGACGCTGTGGCGATCAATCCAACACCAACGGATAAAGGAAAACGTTTGAAGATTTTCTATGCTACGCAAGTTGCAGTAAAACCACCAACCTTTGTTGTTTTCGTCAATGAAGAAGAATTGATGCATTTTTCATATGAGCGCTTTTTAGAAAATCAAATCAGAAAAGCATTTACATTTGAAGGAACTTCGATCCGAATCATCCCACGCCGAAGAAAATAGGCATTTTACCATAGTGGACCGTTTTTTTCAAAAAAAATAAGCATATTTTTGTATTACGTTTTTATGACTAAAAAAAGCGGTTAAATAATGCCAAAAACCTTGCTATTAAGCGATTCATATGATATCGTGATAACAGAATATTGAAACTTAATCAATATTTCTTTTAAACTTCTGGACCACTCAGAAAGTTTTTAACTAAATGATGTTCCTATCATATCTCTTGTTGGAGGAGGTGAATCTATCCATGGCAAATAAAGCAGAATTAATCGAAAAAGTTGCTTCAGCTACAGATTTAACTAAAAAAGACGCAACTGCAGCAGTAGACGCTGTATTTTCAACTATTCAAGATGCTTTAGCTAACGGCGAAAAAGTTCAATTAATCGGTTTTGGTAACTTTGAAGTACGCGAACGCGCGGCTCGTAAAGGACGTAACCCACAAACTGGTGAAGAAATCGAAATCCCAGCTAGCAAAGTACCTGCATTTAAACCAGGTAAAGCATTAAAAGATGCTGTTAAATAAGACAGTTGAAAAAAAGCGCTTGTGGCTAAGGCTACAGGCGCTTTATTGTTTATATAAAGGGATAAAAGTAGCAAAAAAGTAGCAGCTCAATATTCTGGCACACCTAATGAATGTATGTACATATAAAAAATAAACGGATTTTTACTAGAAGAATATCTAGATTTTCTTATTCTTTTTTTATTTTACTTACTAATGGTAGAATAAAAGAAAAGGGGAGGACAACATGGAGTTATCCTATCACTACCAAGAAGAACATACAACCATTTTTTATGGCGAGACATTCGTCAGCCAGTTGAAAAAAGAAGCGATCGATCAACCGATTTTATTTTTGACGAACCAACGTTACTATGATCTGTATGCTGAAAAAATGACCCAGTCGTTTCCCAACAAGTTAGCGATTGATTGGTATATTTGTGGCAATACGCAGTGTAATCAGTTATCTGAATTGCATAGTCTCTTATCATTTGCGCGACGGTACCCCGAAAATCAAGCACTTTTAGTGATTGGTTTTGGCAATGAAGGAATTATGGACTTGGCTGGCTTTTTTCAAAAACATACCTATCTTCAGTCCATACTTTGGCTGATTCCCGTTTCGATTCGTTCAATGGCGCGGGCATTGAATCCACAACGTGACATTTTACATGGCCCGAACCAATCGGCGCTTCAAACAACGAACCTTCCAGAACGGATCATTTATGATCGAACGATCAGCGAAAAACAAATTGAAGGAAAGCAAATCGACTTTTTGATTTTTATTTGTTGCGGGCTAGTTTGTGATCATCCATTTCTCCAAAATCTTTACAAAAATTATCCGAATCGCGAAAAATTATTCAATCGTCCCTTTGCTGGTATGCTAGAAGAAATCATCTATTTTTATCAAGAAGATGCTGAACAAATCTCAAATTATGGTAAACTATTTGAGCAAGCTTTTTATCTGACTGAAAATGGGCACTTACTTTCAGCGAGTATGAAAAAATTTCTAGGTATCTTGATGCAGCTTGTCTGGAATTCAGAAATCAAGACACTCTCGTTCCAACTGAAGAATTTTTTCATCTGGTTACAGCATCTAGGCTATCCTATCATGTGGCCTGAAGAAATACCTAAAATGGGCTATCTGGAAAATGTGCTGCTTTTAGCAGAAAAGAGCAAAAAAATTCTCGTTTTGGAAAAAATTGGTATAATAGATGGATATCAGTTGCCAAATGAGCAAGAACTATTGAAAACAATGGCATCCTATGAACGGATCGTCCAAGAGATTAGAGGGATTTAGATGATGACAAATAGTGAAAAAATGCTGCAAGCATTAGCAGACGAAAATTTGACACAAGCAAACGAATATTTGGCAAAGGCACTCCAAGAAGATCCAGCAGATGTCTTACATGAATTAGGTGAAGAATTATTAGCGATCGGTTTTTTAGAAGAAGCAAAAGCAATCTTTGAACACTTGCTAACTGTATCACCTGAAAATGATGAATGGAATATTCCGTTGGCTGAGATTGCCATCGAAGACAATGAGATCGATCAAGCATTTGACTATTTAGAAAAAATCCAGCAAGATAGTGAGTACTATCCACAAGCATTATTAGCAATCGCCGACTTGTATCAAGTAATCGGCATTCCTGAAGTAAGTGAAGCAAAATTAAAAGAAGCAGCCAAGTTATTACCAGAAGAACCATTGATCCAATTTGCCTTAGCTGAACTGTATTTTTCAGTTGATCGCTTCAATGAAGCTTCTGCACTTTACGAAATGTTGCTCGCAAATGGCATCGAGGAAATCTCTAACATTTCCATGCAAGAACGCTTAGGGCAATCATTGAGCATGCAAGGGAATTTTGAAGAAGCAATCCCACCGTTAGAAGCTGCGTTAGCCGAAGAACGGACAGATGATCGCTTGTTCCAATTAGCGTTCACGAATCTTCAATTGAATGAGAACGAAAAAGCAATCAACTATTTACAAGAATTACGTGAATTGAATCCACAGTATCAATCTTTGTATCTCTATCTAGGTCAGGCACTTCAAGAAGAAGAAATGATCGAAGAAGCACAACAAGTCTTAGAAGACGGGATCAAAGAAAATCCCTTCCAAGTGGAGCTTTACCACTTAGCTTCTGAAAATGCGTTTCGTTTACACGACACAGAAAAAGCAGAGCAATTATTGCTTGATGCTTTGAATGTTGGTGACAAGCAAGATGAGACATTGCTGACGTTGAGTAATCTTTACTTGGATCAAGAGCGTTATGAAGATGTTGTTCAAACCGTCAAGCAAATGGAAGAAGTAGCCAATCCATATGCAGAATGGAATCTCGCACATGCCTATAATGAACTCGAAGACTTTGCAGTAGCAGCAGTCCATTATGAACAAGCTGCAAATGAATTAGACCATGAACCAGATTTCTTAAAAGAATATGCCTTGTTCTTACGTGAAGAAGGCCAATTAGCGAAAACACGTGAATTACTGGCAAAATATTTAACTTATGAACCAGGTGATATGGAGGTATTGTCCCTATTAGATGATTTAACAGAGAGGTGATGAAAATGTTGATTGATGTCAAAGAAAAGAAGAATTTCTTAACTTGGATGGTTAACCATGTTTCTTTCAGTCGCAGAGAAGTATTTTGGATTTTGAACTATCTGGCAAATCATGAAGCAATCTTACACAATGTACGTTTTGTTGAAGGAGCAAACCTAACAAGACGTGGTTTACAGATCACCGATCTTTCTTATGAAGGAGAGCCGATGAAGTTATTTTTAGACGGAAAAGAGTTTACTGATACCGATCAGATTTTCCATGAGATCCGTCTGAACTGGAAAAACCCGCTCTACGTCGAATGTCTCTTTGAGAATGCGTGGCAAACGAAAGAATATTTAGCAATCATCGAAGATAATCCGTTAGCCTCGTGGGAAGATGCAATCAGCGAAGAATCAACAGAAATAGTCGAGCATTATTTCCAAGAAAAAGAGCAAGAAGCAAAGCTGAACATGCTCTATCAACAAATCGATCAAGCATTAGAAGAAGGCAACAAAGATGCGTTCTTAGAACTATCAGATGAAGTGAATCGAATGATCCTTCAATCTCCTCAGAAGAGTAAGAGTTGAGGGGGAGGAAAGGTCGAGTTACAGGAATGTATAGCTCTGACAAGTAAGTATCAACATAAAAAACTATAGAATCTATAAACCTAGCACACCTTGCATATACTTTGTAGAGGTGTGCTAGGTTTTATCATGTTTTTTAGATCATTTGAAGGCTTTCGGTTGCGAATTTCCTATAGAAGTATATATCATCAAATTTGTGTCAAAATATCTTTGATTGCTTCGCTAAATTCCTGCGGTTGATCGGTATCTACGAAATGACCGGCATTGCTGATCCAGTAAAGATCTTTGACAGGGGCGTTGATCGTATCAAAGTATTTTTTTGCGATAACGCTTGAAGTCCAATCATCTTTTTCGCCAAGAATATAAAATACAGGTACCTGATAAGTTGTCATATGTGTGATGTCATATTGGTACTCAACTTCTGCGATTAGTTTTGAATCATACTTTGCACCTTTAGGAAATTGAAGGAAATCTTTGAAACCTAAGATGGGGCTTTTTTTGAAAATCGCCATGTAGTCGTTGTAGTAATAGCCATACTTCAGTTGAAGTTCGGATAATACATTGACCCCTTTGGTAAATTCTTCTCTGTTGACAGAAGGAAATGATGAGTCCACAGTATTAAGTTTTTTGATATCTTTTTTACTACCATTTTTTAAAACATTACTTTTTAAAGTTGTATAAAAGTGCTGATCTTGTGCGTTTACATCAGCGACTACGCCATAAGCGATAAATGCCAGTACTTCCTCTGGATATTTTTCTAAGAAGCTTGCGCCTAACATGCTTCCAAAAGAGTGTCCGCATAAGATCACTCTGTCAGTTTTATATTTTCGTTTCAAGTGTCGAACGGTTTCTCGTAGGTCTTCGATCATCAATTTCCATGTGTGGTGCTTGAGTTTTGTTTTACTTTTGATTTGTGTCTTTCCAGAACCGCGCTGATCATAATAAACCACATGACAAAAATTAAGATAAGGCTCGAGATAATAGCTAATATAAGAATTTGGGGCACCAGGTCCACCATGTAGCATCAATAAAACATCTTTGCTTCCTTCTTTTGGATAGTGCAACATGTATTGTGAAAGTCCATTGATGTTTATGTACTCTGTTTGAAAGTTTTTGGTTGTCATTGCTTTTCCTCCGTATCGTCTGCATCCTTCTTTCTTTTGTGAAACGTTTTCAATACTCTGTACAAAAGTTGGTTTATTTGATTTCTAACAAAAAAATGTTGAGAAATCATACACTATAAATATCATGATAGCGGAATTAATTTCATCTGACAAATGATTTTAAAAAGTTAGCACTCAGATAAATCCGAGAAACTGGCAAAAAATTATTCAAGTACAGTACCTAGTTTCGAGGTCTTCCAAATAAAAAGACTTTAAAAAGGTTTTTTAAAATAAGTTAGAATGTTATGAATACTGACATAGTTGACTGTGTGAACGAATTCCAGGTTATATTCTTGGTACCTCGCACGTTAAAGATTTTTATGAGAGTTATCAATGTAGTTCATAAAGCTTTCTCTTCGGATAAAAAAATATGAATCAAATTGAAAGTACTATATGGTACGATCCTGTATAAGGAAGTGCTACTGATTAAAAAGTATAGTGATTTTACCTATTCAAACAGAGTAAATGGTGATGCTGATTGATTTTCACGAGAAGAGGAGATACTGCATAACGTAAAAAAAGTGTATGAATTGTTATTTCATGGTGGGAATGTCAGAGTATGTTCTAGAAAGTAACATACTCCACAATTTTTTGTTGATGTTATTTTAAAAAATATAATCGTGGTTTCTCATCTATTTCATTGACGTATGAAATAGATGAGTTCAATTTAGGCTAATTTTTATATAAAATTAATAAGATTAGCATGATAAAGTTTTAGTCTTTCTAGAATGAAATCCCTTTTCCATATTTATAGTGTTAAGTTAAATATAGTAGCATAAATTCTATCCAAGGAGATTTTTACACATGAAAAATCAAAATGTTCTGTTACAGCCCTTTACACCCTCAGATTTACCCCTATTTGAAAGCTGGTTGGAGCAACCGTTTATTTACAAATGGTTTTGTCCTTCTGGAGAAGCGGATAAACAAGATTGGTTAGATGAAATGGCTGATATTTCAGAAAGTGAACAGATCAATCAATTTGTGATTGTTTTGAATGATCAAAAAATCGGATTTGCGCAATGTATCGATATCTCTACAGTTCCAGATTATGTCGAGGAAGTTTATAGTGATCTAACTGGAACGCTCGTAGAAAATCAAGCTTATGAGTTGAGCTATCTCATCGGGGAAGAATCTTTGTTGGGACAAGGTTTAGGAAAAATGATGATCCAACACTTGGTGGAAGAAGTGAAAAAGAGGGGTGGTCGTCTAGTATTAGCTGACCCTGGAGAAGAGAATACTCCTTCCGTCCGAGTTTTGCTGAGCAATGGTTTTGTTAAATTCAAAGATGGCGATTATCGGAAGGATCTATAGAACGTGAGCAAATGCTCCTGTTTCTACCTTCTACTTTCACGTTTAAAACCAAAATCTACTTTTTCAATAGGAGAGAGAAAAAATGAAAATAAAAGAATATACCTCAGACTACCAAGATCAGCTATTTGAGCTATTCAAAACGGAAGGGGAGGAGTGGGGCTATTGGTTGCCAGAAAATCAAGCAAACTATGTGGAGGCTTTGGAGAAATCCGTCACGTATATCGTAGTAGAAAACGATCAAATTATTGGTTTTGTTAGAACACTCAATGATTTTGTGATTTGGATCGTTGATTTACTCGTTCATAAGGAGCATCGAGGGAGAGCTATTGGCAAACAATTGATGACCTACGTCTGTGAACAGTTTCCTAATAAAGAGGTCTATGTTTCGGGAGCGAATGATGCACTTCCTTATTATAAGAAATTAGGCTATGAACCAGAAGGTGTCGTTTATCAGGTCAAAGCGGAGGGAAATAATGGCTAATTCATATGGGAAACTATCCGCAGAGGTATATGAAATCGATAAAGATATTGATCGACCATACAGTGATGTTGATTATTATTATGAACGATTAAAAGATGTCCGAGGAAAAATCTTGGAGCCGGCAGCTGGAAATGGTCGGATTTTGATTCCATTGTTGGAAAAAGGTTTGGACATTGAAGGGTTTGATTTTTCAGAGTACATGTTGGCTTTATTAAAAGAAAACTGTCGCAAAAAAGGACTTGACCCTAAAATCTATCAATTAGATATGACTAATTTCTCACTGGATCAAATCTATGAAGCTGTGATTGTTCCTATTGGTTCTTTTTTGCTGTTGGATGAATTAGAGAAAGCCATGGCTGCATTAACGTGCTTCTACAAACATCTTGAAAATAATGGTAGGCTGATCTTGGATATTTTTCTACCGGAGAGCTTTGAAAAAGGTTTTGTTGGTGAAAGAATCTTTACGAATGCGCAAAATGATCTGATTACGTTAGAAGAAAAATTAGTAAAGGTTGATCCAATCAAACAAGTGATAACTTACCACAATCGTTATGAAAAGTATCAGGAAGACAAGATGACTGAATCAGAGCTTGAGATCTTTCCTTTGAAATGGTATGGGGTAGAAGAGTTTCGCTTGCTTTTGGAGAAAGTCGGTTTCAAAGATATTGTGGTTTCAGCAGACCATCACTTCCGAGAATATCCGCAAAATAATTCTCAGACAATCACGTTTGAAGCTACGAAAATCATAGAATAAGCTTCGCATGAATAACGAAAAAAGCTACTATCTTAATGGTCAAGATAGTAGCTTTTCTGTTTGATATAAAAATATTATTAGTCTCATATGCAACTTTTGATCAGAAAATAAAAGCTATAGGGTTTAATTCATCATTTTTTTAAACCGCTTTGTCTGGGGCTTGAGATACGTAAAACCTTCTCCTTCGACTTCATGAACATTCAAGACCGAAAGAAAGGCATGTTCATCTATTTCATTGATGATACGTTTCACTTCGTTCAATTCTCGTGAACTAACGACCATATAGATCATTTTTTTGTCGATACCTGAAAAACCGCCTTCTCCATGTAAAAATGTGACGCCTCGTTGTAGTCCAGTCATCAACAATGGTGCGATTTCTTCGCTTTTATTTGAGACAACCAAAATCCCTTTTGCAGAATAACCGCCGTCAAGAATCGAGTCGATCACGCGGCTAAAAACGTAGGAAACGATCAAGGTATACATCATGCGTTTCAAGTCGATATAAGTTAATGAAGCAAGTAACACCATGACGTCCAAAGCCAGAAGAGAACGTCCCATGGAGATCCCGTGATTTTTTTCGAGGATGCGAGCGATGATATCACTTCCTCCAGTTGTACCACCCATGCGATAGACGATCCCACTGCCGATACCGGCAATCAGCCCGGCAAGTAAGGAGACGATCAGTAAGTCATGTTCTAAGTTGATTTGTAAAGGAATCCTTTGCCAAATCCATAAAAAGACAGAGAGCGAAACAGTACCTAAGACAGTATAGGCGAGTGCGCGTCTGCCTAAGATTTTTCCGCCTAGTAGAATCAAAGGGATATTGATCACCAAAGTAGAATAAGCCGGGTCGATATGAAAAAGAGCACGTAAAATCAATGTGATACCTGAAACTCCGCCTTCTGCTAGATTATTGGCGATGTTTAAATACACTAGTCCAAAAGCATAAATGCTTGTTCCTAAAATAATAAAAAAAACTTCTTTCATCGTTTTCAATGATGTCATCGAATCCCCACTTTCTACTATTTGATATGATTGATCGTGCAACAAGCGACCTTTGACATGAAACGTTCGATCGGGAAATTGGTCTTTTTTATTTTAAATAGAAAGACTAAGTTCGCTTGGCACTAAGAATTTATTAAGTATACCTAACATAATGTAGCACGTATTCTTTGTTTTCACAATTGCACTTCTTGGGGTTTTGCTGTAAAGTTTTTTAGGAAGAGAGGATTGGAGGATTCTTAATGAATGAAGAGCGTTCACTAAAAAGTATGCAGCAAGAAGTCGATGCATACATCCAGCAATTCAAGGTTGGGTACTTTTCGCCATTGGCTCAGATGGCACGGTTAACTGAAGAAGTAGGAGAGTTGGCACGAGAAGTCAACCACTCATATGGAGAAAAGAGCAAAAAAGCGACAGAGCCTAGTAACTCAGTTGCAGAAGAATTAGGCGATGTTTTATTTGTAACAATGATCATGGCGAATTCATTAGATATTGATTTGACAACAGTATTTGAAAAAAATATGGCGAAGTTCAATCAAAGAGACCACCATCGGTTTGCTCGAAAAGATGACGAACAAACTGAAGATAGAAGGAGTAAAAATGAGACTAAGTGAATTACCGATCGAATACCAAAAAGCGATCCCAGTATTAAAAAAAATAGAAGCTGCTGGATTTGAAGCGTACTTTGTGGGTGGCAGTGTGCGTGATACTTTATTAGGTCAAAAAATCCACGACGTCGATATTGCGACGAGTGCTTTTCCAGAAGAAATCAAGCAACTGTTCCCCAAAACGATCGATATCGGGATCGAACATGGCACGGTCCTTGTCTTGCATGAAGAGGAACAGTATGAGATCACGACGTTTCGTACAGAATCAACGTATCAAGATTATCGACGTCCGGATAGCGTTTCATTTGTTCGTACATTAGAAGAGGATCTGAAACGGCGAGATTTTACGATCAATGCGTTTGCGCTGAAAGAGGATGGGGAGATCATTGATTTATTCGATGGCTTAGCTGATTTGGAAAATCAGGTATTACGAGCTGTTGGCCGACCTTTTGAGCGATTCCACGAAGATGCATTACGCATGATGCGTGGCCTTCGTTTTGTTAGTCAATTAGGATTCAAGTTGGAAGCGGAAACCGCCAAGGCGATTGAAGATAATCATGCCTTGTTGGAAAAAATTTCTGTTGAACGAATGAATGTTGAATTTATCAAAATGCTTTTGGGGAATTTTCGGATGAACGGATTGACAGCTTTTGTTGAAACGAAATGTTACATCTATTGTCCGCAATTGAAGGAAGATGGCGAAGGATTATTACGGTTTGCTGATTTACCGTCTGTGCCATTAAAAAAAGAAAGCCAAGCATGGGCGTTACTGCTTAATCAAATCGGTCGTTCAGAGCAAGAGGTAGCACCGTTCTTGAAAGCATGGAAATGTTCAAACCAAATGATCCGTGAGGTACAGCGTTTGGTCAAGGGATTGACGAAACGATTAGAACGGCCTTTGACGCCTTTAGAGATCTATCATCTTGGCAAAGAAGCATCGCTTGATGTGGAAGAATTGATGATCTACTTTGACCAAACACCGGATACAACAACTGTCATCGATAGCTATGAAGCGCTACCGATCAAGTCACTGAGTGAGTTAGCGATCGATGGAAAAGTCCTATTAGCTGCAAGTGAGAAAAAACCAGGGAAATGGGTCAGTGAGGCTTTAGGACTTGCGGAATCAGCTGTGGTGAATAATCAGGTAAAAAATGAAGAGGCTGATTTACTGGCTTACCTGAAAGAGCAACAAGTCTAGTGATTATTTGTTGAGTAAGAGGGGACATGGAAGTTATCTATAGAAGCATCTTTCTTTTATTCAAGATGTTTCCCATGCCCTCCTTTTCTTTTAGATGAGGATTGTTATCAAAAAAGCATGCAGAAAAGCAAACATGAGAGATGACCACTCTTGTTGTTTTATGCTAAACTAGTAATGGAACAGAATATAATGCGTCAAAAAAGGAGATTTTTTTAATGAGCAAAGAAATGACAGCGCTAAAATTTTATTTCCGTAACGGCGAAACATGGACAATCAATCGTCGTCATATCGGCGACCTTTGGATCAAACAAATCACAACAAGTTTTGGCCGTATCAATGGGAGCGAATTTATCGAGATCCATCCATGTGCAGGCTTTAAAATCGAGATTTTCCATGAAGGCGATTCAGTAGCTACTCATGATATCAATCTAGGTGGTTTGGAAATGGGTATGTTCAATCGCGCATTGAAATATGAAGATATCGAACGTATGGAAATCTTGTATCGCAATGGTACACCTGACCTTGTATACTTCCCTTACTTGGACAAAGGAACAGAGGGATTAGATAACCAATACCAATCAACAAAAATCAGTGAAAAAACTGGTAACCTATATATTGTGATCAACCCGGAACAACGTGTTGACGATGTTTACGGTGAGTATTTCGAATAGGATCGCTCATCAATAAAAATAGCACGTACAAAACTTTTGAATAGGTTTTGTACGTGCTTTTCTTCTATTTTTTTAAAATTACAATTGATATTTTATGGTGATTAGACTAGAATGAGCTTCTGGAATCAAAACCAATAAGTAATCGTAAAGGTAGGAAGTTTTTAGTTGCATTCTAAAAACATTTTGCTATAATTGGTGCAGTTTGAATATAGGAGATCTTGAAAATGAGAGAAAGTTTTGAAGAACAAAAAAAACGGTTGGTAGATCATTATGGTTCTTTTTCAATGGAAGATCGTCGTCAAATCTTGTGTAAATTACGTAAAAGAAATATTTTGATGTATCGTCAATTGGAACGTTTGAAACATGACTTGTTACGCTTGGAGTCTAAACGTGTGCAATGTGAATTAGATGGACGAGTGACTCAAGCTGAAGTTGTAGAAAGTAAAATTTTAAAGAAAAAAGAGCAATATTTGAAAGTTCTTGCACAAAATAAAAAATAAAGGGGATCAAGCATGGAATTTGCAGAGTTAGTGATTGTCTTTGCAGTCACGATCACGCTATCCAATATAGCAAGTCGTATCTTGCCGATGATCCCTGCACCACTGATCCAAATATTTCTTGGCGTGGTCTTAGGATTGACCGAATGGGGTGAATCCATTAATTTTGAACCCGAGTTATTTTTAGTGATGATTATCGCCCCCTTACTTTTTAGAGAAGGAGAAAAAGCAGATATCGCTTCGATCTTGAAAAATTTCGATACGATATTATTTCTAGCTTTTGGTAGCGTGATCTTGACTTTGATTGGCGTTGGAGCAACGTTGTCCTTTCTGTTACCAAGTATTCCTTTAGCCGCTTGTTTTGCTTTTGGTGCGGCGTTAGGTCCGACAGATGCGGTCGCAGTCAGTTCGCTTTCTACGCGCGTGAACATTCCGAAAAAAGCGATGCATATTTTAGAAGGTGAAGGGTTACTGAATGATGCTTCTGGTGTAACAGCCTTCCAATTTGCTTTAGCTGCTTTGATCACGGGATCGTTTTCTGCGGTAAATGCAGGCGTGACATTGATCTTATCAAGTATTGGCGGGGCAGTTGTCGGCTTTTTACTTGTATGGGTGAAAAGAAAGATCATTGGTTTGATCGAGAAGGCTTCTGCACGCGACGTGACTGGTTACTTATTGATTGAATTGTTGTTACCTTTCTTAGCGTATGTTTTAGCCGAAGTCTTTCATGTTTCAGGAATTATTGCAGCAGTGGTTGCAGGGGTATTGCAAGCCTCAGGATTTAAAAAAATATCGGTGTTTGATGCGGAGTTATCAACGTTGTCGAATAGTACCTGGACAACGATCGCCTTCACATTGAATGCGCTGGTATTTATCTTTTTAGGAATCGAACTAACACAAGTCTTTACGCCAGTTTGGGGAGATGGCTTATATCCGAATCACTTGTTGTTGATGATCATCTTATTGATCTCGATCATGTTGTTCGTCATTCGCTTTGTTTCGATCAGTTTGTTTTACATGTTCAAAGGCGGCTTTAAAAGCTTCAAAAAACAATTGAATGAAGTCTTGATTTTAACTTTTGGCGGGGTAAAAGGAACAGTCAGTTTAGCAACTATTTTCATTTTGCCATTCACGATCAATCAAATGGCATTTAATCAACGTTCATTACTCTTGTTTTTAACTGCGGGAGTTATTTTAGTGACATTGATCATTGGAATCATCGTGTTGCCAATGTTGACTGAAACAGAAGAAGCAGCAACGACTGACTTAAAAGCATTGATGATCTTAGAAGAAGTCATTGAAACATTACGTGTCGAAAAAGAAGCGGAAGAACCAGGATCAAAAGAATATTTAGCGATAGAAGCAGTGATCGAGACCTATCAGGAAAGAATCAGTGAACTTTATTTATCTGATTTAAGTGGGGACGAGAAACAAGAAGTACAAGAAATCCAAGCATTGATTTTATCCATTGAACGAGATGGGTTGGATGAACGTTATCGTTCTGGTAAGCTGTCTTCCAATGGTTATCGTTTTTATTCAAGATTTCTTGCAAATTTCGAGCATTCGATCACGAGCCAAATATTGTCGTTCATTGGTTTTTGGTTCATTGTTGTACGCAGATTGATGCGTATCGTTCTTCATCCTAAGATGTTTTGGCAAAGACGTCAAACCGATCGGCAAACGATGATCTCAGAAAAAGATATTCAAGAAATCCGAGAGACGTATCAAAAGAATACACAATTGATCATCGAAAGTTTAGAGAATCTTACGGACGTGTACGATGATACGATGATTGGGTTCTTTATCGAACAAAGAAAAGCTCAAGGCATTCGGATGATGAGTGGCAACTTGATTTCCACTTGGATGATCCAACAAGATCGGTTATTTACGAAAAAACTATTAAGAGGCTATTATTTAGAAAGAAAAGTGATTGATGAATATGAAGTAGCAGAAACGATCACGACTTTTTCTGCGAATGAGTACAGAAGAAATATCAATCTGTTGGAGTCTTATACCATGAATCAGCCAACAGAACGTTTTTCATTCCGATTTGCTTTTCAAGCGAAAGCCAAAAAACTTCAATTAAAACAAGATCAAGAGAGGAAGCTGTGACAAAACACAGCGCCTCTTTTTTTGCTGAAAATGTGACAGAAAAAAGGTTGAACTGGGCGCTTCTGTAATCTAGTTTATTCGGTTTTAAATAGGGAGAGAGGACGAATGTCTCCGACTAAATCAAAAAATAGAATAATCGAAAAAAAAATTATCTTTTATCCAATTGATTTATGTTACAATATCCAAGATAAGGGGGAGTACTGGTGAAAGAGCTAAAAATAACTGACCTCAAAAAAACATATGGAGAAAAAGAGTTATTCAATCAGATTTCCTTTTTGATCCATGAACATGATCGTATTGGTTTGATTGGCACCAACGGAACTGGTAAAACAAGTCTTTTGAATATTATTGCTGGACTTGACAGTGGAGATGGTGATCAACAGACTGTTTTTTATCCAAATGATTACCGTATCGGATATTTGTCGCAAACCGACTCTTTTTCAGAAGATGATACGGTCCTACAAGCTGTTTTTCAGGGCAATAGCCCGTTGATCCAAACCGTTCGACTCTATGAGGAAGCGTTGATTGCATTAGCTGAAAATGGTGATGATGAAGCAGTCCAAAGACGATACGCATTGGCAGAAGAGCGAATGAATAAAGACGATGCTTGGACAACGGATACGAATGCCAAGATCATTTTACAAAAATTAGGGATCAACCAATTAGAAAAGAAGATCGGAGAGCTTTCGGGTGGGCAAAAAAAGCGTGTCAGCTTAGCACAAGTCTTGATCGATGAACCGGATCTTTTGTTACTTGATGAGCCGACGAACCACTTAGATTATGCAGCAATCGAATGGTTGGAATCGTATTTGAAACAATATCGTGGGGCCTTATTGATGGTGACCCATGATCGTTATTTCTTAGATCGTGTGACAAATCGGATCTTTGAACTTGCCTTTGGAAATCTTTATGAATACAAAGGCAATTATGAAGCCTACCTTATAGAAAAAGCCGAGCGAGATCGTGTCGAAGTTGAACAAGAAGAAAAGCGTAAACGGTTATATAAGCAAGAGCTTTCTTGGATGCGTGCGGGTGTACAAGCTCGTGGCACGAAACAGCAAGCACGTATCAATCGCTTTGAAGACTTAAAAGAGAACTTATATCAAGTCAATCATGACACAGATATTGAATTAAATATCGCCACACAGCGTTTAGGGAAAAAAGTGATCGAAATCAAGGATGGTTCCTATTCGATCGAGGGAAAACCATTGCTCCAACACTTAGATTTATTGATCCAATCGCGCGAACGGTTAGGGATCACTGGAGAAAACGGCGCAGGGAAATCGACGCTGTTGAATATCTTAGCAGGAAAATTAGCTTTAGATAGTGGCAGCTATTCGATCGGTGAAACGGTGCGATTAGCCTACTATACGCAAGAAAATGAGAAGATGTCTCCAGATAAACGGATGATTGCTTATTTACAAGAAGCGGCAGAAGAAGTCCAAACAGCTGATGGGACGCAAATTGGTGTCGCTGAACTATTGGAGCGCTTCTTGTTCCCTAGATTCATGCACGGAACATTGATCCGGAAGCTATCAGGTGGAGAAAAACGCCGCTTGTATTTACTCAAATTATTGATCCAGCAACCGAATGTTTTGTTGCTAGATGAACCGACAAATGATTTGGACATTGCCACCTTGACGATTTTGGAAGATTATTTCCGCACGTTCCCAGGGGCAGTCATCACTGTTTCCCATGACCGTTATTTCTTGGATAAGGTAGTTGATAAACTACTAGTCTTTCAAGGGAATGGCAAACAAGAGCTTTACTATGGCGACATGTCGAGCTACTTAGTCAAACGTAAAGAAGACCAACAAGCGCAACCGGAAAAAGTCAAAGTGAAGATCGAAGAAAAAAAATCTGAGCCAAAGAAAAAACTTTCTTATATGGAACAAAAAGAATGGGCAACGATCGAAGATGATATTGCAGAACTAGAAAATCGTTTGGATGAATTACAAGAAGAAATGAACCATCAATGTGATGATTTCACACGTTTGCAAGAGTTACAAAAAGAAGTGACCAAAACTGAGGAAATGCTGGAAGAAAAAATGTCACGTTGGGAATATTTAAGTGAATGGGCAGATAATTAGGAGGGCATAAGATGGAGCAAGCATATCTTGAACTAGGTGAAAAGTTGTTATCTGAAGGACATGTAAAAGGTGATCGTACGGGGACTGGAACATTGAGTTTATTTGGTTATCAAATGCGGTTTGACCTTCAAAAGGGCTTCCCTTTATTAACGACAAAGCGTGTTCCTTTTGGCTTGATCAAAAGTGAACTGTTATGGTTTTTAAAAGGAGATACGAATATCCGCTATCTTTTACAAAATAATAACCATATCTGGGATGAATGGGCATTTGAGCGCTATATCAAAAGCGAGGACTATCAAGGGCCGGACATGACAGATTTTGGTCATCGCAGTTTGTCTGATCCAGAATTCAATAAAGTGTATCAGGAAGAAAGCAAGAAGTTTTGTGAAAAAATCGTCGAAGATGAAGATTTTGCAGCGAAATATGGTGATCTTGGTCATATTTACGGGTATCAATGGCGCCATTGGGAAACGAAAGAAGGCAGTTTCATCGATCAAATCAAAGAAGTGATCGAAGCAATCAAGAAAACACCTGATTCAAGAAGATTGATCGTTTCAGCTTGGAATCCAGAAGATGTGCCAACGATGGCTTTACCGCCTTGTCACACGATGTTCCAGTTTTATGTGAATGACAACAAATTGAGCTGTCAATTGTACCAACGCAGTGGTGATGTATTTTTAGGTGTGCCGTTCAATATTGCTAGCTATGCTTTACTGACACATCTGATTGCGCATGAAACTGGGTTAGAAGTCGGTGAATTTATCCATACTTTAGGCGATGCTCATCTTTATTCAAATCATGTAGAACAAATGAAAGAGCAATTATCTCGAGAAGTTCGTTCGTTTCCGACACTTATATTGAATACAGAAAAGGATTCTGTGTTCGATTTTGAAATGGATGATATCAAAGTTGAAGGATATGAGCCGCATCCTTCAATCAAGGCACCTATCGCGGTCTAAGAAAGGATGAGAAGATGTTCGCTGCAATCTGGGCACAGGATGAAAATGGTCTGATTGGAAAAGAAGACAAACTTCCATGGCATTTGCCGAATGATTTAAAATTTTTTAAGCAAATGACCGAAGCGAATGTATTGATCATGGGACGAAAAACATTTATGGGGATGGGCGGTAGACCATTACCCAATCGTAAAACGATTGTTTTGACTAGGGACCGTGAATTTACAGCTGAGGGCGTACAAGTGATGCATGATGTCAATGAAGTATTAGCGTATGAAAAAGAAGCAGATGGGATTTTATTCGTTGCTGGAGGATCAGCAATCTATGAAGAATTCTTACCATACTGCACGATTTTATATCGGACAGTGATCCATCATTCTTTCGAAGGAGATACGTATTTTCCTGCCGTTGACTGGGAAGCTTGGTCATTGATCAACATCAGTCCGGGAGAAATCGACGAAAAAAATAGTTATGCGCATCAGTTCGAGACGTATAAACGAAAAGAAGAACACGCAGCTGAAGAGATGTAGCATCTCCTCGCATTTATCGATATAAGCGGCAGCAACCGAGAAAGATTTTCATTCATCTAGGTTGCTGCCGCTTTTTTCATTCGACTAAAAAGAAGGTGGATTTTTGGTTTCGCACGGTTATTTCTCACAGCTGCCTACTTCTGTCACAACCTTATCGAATTTGATGAAAAAACAGAAGTTCTTTGGTATACTGGAAGAGGACCTGCCTGAAAAATGCTAGGCACTTTGTGAAAGAAAGAGTGTGAAATAATGACAAACGTAAAAATAGTAACAGATTCTTCTTGTACAATGGAAAAAGCAGTACGAGATCATTTGAACATCCATGTTATGCCATTATCAATAATGATCGATGGTGTTGTATATCCTGATGACGATCAATTAGGCGGAGAGAAATTTATGGAAATGATGGCGAAGTCAAAGGCATTGCCTAAAACAAGCCAACCGCCGATCGGAGAATTTATCTCAACTTATGACGAATTAGGTCAAGACGGGAGTGAAGTGATCTCTATCCATATGACTAAAGGTCTAAGTGGAACGGTTGAAGCAGCAAGACAAGCGAGCAACTTAACAAAAACAAAAGTAACAGTCATCGATAGTGACACGACAGACCAAGGATTATCATTCCAAGTGATCCGCGCGGCTGAAATGGCAAAAGAAGGAAAGTCAGCGGAAGAGATTCTTGCTGAAATCGAGAAGATCAAAAATAATACAAAGCTTTATATCGGTATTTCTACATTGGATAACTTGGTGAAAGGTGGACGTATCAGTCGTGCAACTGGGTTATTATCAAGTATGTTGAATATTCGTGTCGTAATGAATTTTGCTCATTCAGAGTTGATTCCTGTGACAAAAGGTCGTGGGAAAAAGACTTTCGACAAGTGGTTCGAAAGCTTGAAAAAAGAACTGAAGGCTTTGCCAAACGTTCGCCAAATCGGTATCTCTCATGCAGGAGCAAAAGAGCTTGCACGTGAATTCGAAGAGGGATTGAAAGAATTGTTCCCCGATATGGATATCCCCGTATTGCATACAAATCCAGTGATTGCTACCCATACAGGGGAAAATGCTTTCGCAATCATGTATTACGTTGATTGATGGAAGGTAAAAAAGCATAAAGGGACAGATCATTAAAAGACAGACAATTTTGTTTTTTAATGATCTGTATTTTCTAATTTGTCCGAGCGATAACAGTATATGAAAAGGAAGAGGCAACTGAAAGATTTAACAGACTGCGCTTCCTTTGGCAAATGAGAAACAAGCTCTTTCTTTTTTCAGAAAAGGGCTATTTTTTTAATCGAATTTTTGGTAATATAAGTAACAATCATGGTCTAGAGGTGAAAGAATGAAACGAAACAATCAACGATTGATGATCGTTTTGATTCCTTTATTGACCGCAGTTTTTCTGTTTGTCGGACTATCTTTGAGTGTGCCCAAAGCTCAGCCTTTGTTAAAGCCGGCAGCATCGGTGACTTCTGAATCGAATCAAAAAGACAAGCTACACTATGTCGCTATCGGCGATTCGTTGACAGAAGGCGTAGGTGACCAAACGAAACAAGGTGGTTTTGTTCCGTTAGTCGCAAATGATATCAAAGACAGATATGGTTTGACAGCCATTGAAATTGAAAACTACGGGGTAAATGGAGAACGAAGCGATCAAATTTTAAAAAGACTGAAAAAAAATGAAGAGATAAAAAGCAATATCGAAACAGCAGACATCATTACTTTGACTGTTGGTGGGAATGATTTAATGAAAGTGATCCAAAACAATCTTTTTGGTATCAGTATTGACTCATTCGATAAACCAATCAAGAAGTATCAAGAAAATGTCAAAGAAATCATTGAAGAGATCCGTTCATTGAATAAACAAGTACCGATCTATATTTTAGGGATCTACAATCCTTTTTATTTGAATTTCCCTGAGATCACGGACATGCAAACGATCGTGGATAATTGGAATGAAGGAACACAACAAGTAGTAGATGAGTCCGCGAATAGCTATTTTATCCCCATCAATGATTTACTGTATCAAGGGTTGAATCAAGAGGTTGGTATCACGGAAGCTTCGGATCAGACAACTTCAAGTGATAGCTCTAGCGGGACCAGAAATAATGTATTATATGAGGAAGATCATTTTCATCCTAATAACTTAGGTTATCAATTGATGGCTAATGCCGTAAGAGATCAATTGATCGAAACGCATGAAAAATGGCTGGTCAAGGGAGGAAACACGGATGGATAAACGAAGTGCGACAGGTGAAACACCAAAAAAGCGTAACCATTGGAAATACGCATTTTTGATCTTATTAGGCGTTATTATCGGTTCAACGATATTTTTAGGTACACGGATCTTTGCCAATCGCGAACCTGATTTGCCAGAAGTGCCAGCGATCACGGAAAGACAAGGCGATCCAGTATTAACAATCAATACACAAAAAGAAAAAGTCAATCAACTTATCAGCTTTTTCTTGACCGATTTTCAAGAAGGGCAAGATATCAAGTACAAATTTTATTTAGAAAATGAAGCATTACTTAATGGAACATTTGAAGTGTTAGGATTTCCGATTGATTTTTACTTGTATTTTGATCCTTATGTAATGGAAAATGGCAATGTTCAGTTAAAAGCAAAAAGCTTATCGATCGGTACGTTGAATTTACCGATCAGAGATGTGATGAATATGATCAAACGAAATTACAAACTACCTGAATGGATCGAGATCAATACGGAAGACTTAACGATCATGTTGCGCTTAGACCAATTCCGTATGCAAAACGGAATGTATATCAAAGCGGATAAAATCGACTTAGTGAATGATGATATCCGATTTAGTTTGTATTTACCAAAAGATTCCTCAACGACAGAAGAAACAACTGAATCAAGTACCAATTAAGCGAGATCTTTATTTTAAAGGAGGAATCATCATGGAACGAGCAATATTTGCAGGAGGTTGTTTTTGGTGTATGATCCAACCTTTTGATACATTACCTGGCATCCATACGATCATGTCTGGGTACACTGGAGGGAATGTGCCAAATCCAACATACGAACAAGTGAAAGCTAAAACAACAGGACACACCGAAGCAGTTGAGATCTTGTATGATCCAGCATTGATCTCATACGAAGAATTGCTTGAACTTTATTGGCAACAAACAGATCCGACAGATGCGTTTGGTCAATTTGAAGACCGTGGCGACAATTATCGCCCTGTGATTTTTTATACCACAGAAGAACAACGACAAAAAGCTGAACAAAGCAAGCAACAACTTGCTGAAAGTGGTCGTTTTATTGACCCGATCGTGACAACGATCGAACCAGCTGAGACGTTTTATTTAGCAGAAGAAGAACATCAAGATTACTACAAAAAAAATCCAGAAAATTTTGAGCGTAATCATGCACGTCGGGCGGCATTTATTGCTGCCAACTGGGAGGGGAACGAATGAATCGTAGCTTCTATCACTATCTGATGACTCTTCGTGGCGGAAAACCGACGGATGCACTATCGACTTTTGCGACAGAAGCGGGCAAGGACATCCAGTTTCCCAAACACAGTACAAGTTATGAAGAAATCTCTGATTATTTAGAAATGAATGTTGACTATTTACCCTCTATGGATATCTTTGATACCGCTTGGGATCATTATTTAGAAAATAACCATCCTGCTTAGTAGCTGAACATACGAACTAAGCGATCAAATGGATGTGGTGAGGCAGACAAGTCCTGCTTTGGAAACCAATTTGGCTCGATCAAAACATTGGAAAAAAGATATTTTGATCGAGCCCAAACATTTCCATAAATGGGGGCTTTTGTCTGTCTTTTTTTATACTAGTTTGTGAATGGCTATTGAACCATTCGCTTTTTCTGTATTTATTTTATATAATACTACTAATAGGTTTAGATTTTACGAGGGATGGATTGATTAGCTTTGACAAAAAAGCAACGTTATATTGACCGTTTTTGGTTATTTTTCAAATTTTTACTTTGTTCCATAGTGATTGCCTTTATTTTGCGTGGATTTATTCTGATCCCAGTACCAGTGGAAGGAAACTCAATGGAGAATGTCCTTAAACAAGGAGACATGGTTGTCATGGAAAAGTTTTCAGAAATCCGACGATTTGATGTTGTTGTTTTCCAACTAGCTGATGGAACGATCTATATCAAAAGGGTCATTGGTCTACCCGGAGAAACGATTAGTTATGAGAACGATCAACTAAAAATCGATGGACAACCAATCGAAGAACCCTATTTAAGCAAAAACATCCGCTCAGATCATGAGAGCGCGCCTTACACCACGGATTTCACATTGGAAGAATTGACAGGTTACACTGAATTATCAGAAGATAGCTATTTCGTTCTAGGAGACAACCGTCGAGTCTCAAAAGACAGCCGTTCATTTGGAACAATCGCACGAGAGGATATTTTAGGCAAAGCCAGATTTGTTTATTATCCATTACATGAAATCAAATGGATCAGATAAAAAATGCCGATAGTCATCTTATTGGAATCCAATGAACTAGATAGGGTCTATCGTTTCGGAAAATAAGGCGAAACCATAAAAAGTTGAAAGATGTGATTTTACTGGTTTTCGCCTTATTATAGAAAAATTTTTTTTATAATAAAAAAATCTGTCCTTATTGGGCGTATTTTTTTCTAAATGAAAAAGTAATTATTGTGTGTTAGAAAACATTCAAGAACATCAGATACAAAAGGCAAGTTAATCTCAAGCTCGTATAATAAACGGAAGAGGAGGTTTGCTATGGTGAGAAACGAGGGGGAATCCGGCTACACTTTTATTAAAGGCGAGACTTCTGTTGGGAATATAAAGCATCGTGAAGAGATTGTTTTTGTGATTGAAATTGTAAATCCTATTGAAGAAGATGGGGAAATTAGCACTGAGACAGTAAAATTTGTTTCTCTAAATCCACTGAACAAGATAAGTAGATATATTTATGAAAGAACGATATTAGTGATGATTGATATATTTATTGACGAAGTTTTTTTTGACAGAATTTATATGACAAATGATATTTCTAGAAGAAATTTTGAAGATAAGATTACTGGATTTATTAATAAAAGAAGAGAAATATTTAAATAACTATTTACATTTTAAACGATATTTTTTATAATCTTTTTGTAAGCGTATTCAATAACTTTGAGGAGGTTTTTTATGCGGAGATTATGGTTTTTAAATTCTTTTTTTATTGTTGTTTTAGGTTTAGTAATGCTTGGAGAAAATAAAAGTTATGCAGCGGATATTGAAGATGATAATGCTATTTATTCAGCTCCACTTGTAAAAACGGTTTTAAGCGATGGTAGTATTGAGAACGTTGAATTTTCTTATAGCGGTACTGATGATAAAGGAATTGTATGGTTTTCAGGGACTATTCCAGGTACATATGTAAAGTTGACAGTTGTAGAATCGGTTGGGAATGAACGTGCACTTGTTCCTCTTTTGTTTCATCTTGGCTATCAAGTTGTAAATAGGAATGTTCATATGATTGCACGAGCAGACTCACCTCCAGGAACAAATGCGCAATATTATCGTTTGATCGGAAGTCATTATTCAAGTTTGCCATCACTAAGAAGTTATGACTCAAGAACCAACGGAACTGGTTCAATTACTTGTGGTGGTCGAGATATGGGGACTCATCGAGCTGGCAATCATTTCATCGATACTGAAGGAACAGCGTATGGCTTTAACTTGTTAGGGACTGGGAAATTTTATGCTAGTACTAATATAACTGTCAGGTAAGATAGTTTTAGTTTAATGGATTAGTTATAGTAAACTTACATATGCGAACAGTTGTAAATTCTGAATAATAAGTCTTTCAATAACGATAGTACAATAATCATTAATTTTATGATTATTGTACTATCGTTTTTAATTTAACGTAAAATAAAAGTTTTAAAAATAGGCTCTTCGACAAGTAGTGTTGGTGAGTTCAAATTGAAAGAATTTCATCGTGAATCAATCTAAGCAGAAAGAAGCTTAGATTGATTCTTTTTTGTATTGGATTGGTCTTGAAAAACTAATCCTTGAATCAAGTAAATTCGGTCACGAAAATGGAGAAAGTTACGGTAACCATAAGCAACGCGTTTGATCACCTTGATTTTATTGTTTGTCCCTTCTAACGCCCCGTTACTATAGGGTGTTTGAAAGGCATTCGCGATGCCTGTTCTATATTTATTGAAGAAAGTGAGCTTCTTACGAAACCACTCAGGAAGTTGTGTATCTAAGGTGTTCACCACTTCGAAAAAGTAGTTCGTATCCTTTTGTTTATAATGATAAAGAAGGAGTTGGCAGGTGTCATAAGCCAGCTTCAAGGTGGAATCATAGCTTAGTAGTTCATCGACAATCGCTTTTTCAGTCATTGGTCGCTTAAAGGAATAATCATAACGGTAATGAGAGCTATTTAATAGATAAGAATCCTTTAGAAGCAACTTCCAGAAACGTTTGAATCGTTTGTACTTCAGGCGATCGATCTTGCGATACGTGTTCATGATTTGAATCCGTAAATGGTTCAATGACCGGTGGATATGTTGGATAATATGAAAGCGATCCGTGATAATTTGTGCATGGGGAAAAATACTTTTCGCTAATTCAAAATAAGGAGCGTTCATATCCATGACGATATATTGGACATTTTCTCTTGCTTGACGGGTGTAGCGAGAGAAATAGGTACGTAAATAAGCAAGTTTACGACTTTCAAGAAGACCTAGAATCTGATTGGTTTGGCCATCCATGAAGATAAAGCTCATTTTCCCAACACAAGATTTCATCGCTTTAAATTCATCAAAGCAAAGAACAGAAGGCAAGTAGTCAAAGCAGACTTTCACGTTCTTCACGGCTACTTTCATGATGCGTAAAATCGTTACATCCGATACGAAGTACCGGATGGCAATGTCTTTTCTACTAGAGTTGATCGCTAATTCTGCCATGATTTTTCGTTTCAAGTTGACAGAAATCGAACAATTTCGATCGACTAAAGAAGTTTCAGCGGAGAAAGTTGCGCCACACTCTTTACATAGAAAGCGAGTTTTTTTAAGACTTAAGACAGTTTTGTTTGAACGAATCGGCAGTAATTGAATCGTGGTTTGGTGAGTACCATACTTAATTACTTGTCCTTCGTTTTTAATCCCACATCTTGTACAGCAAGAGGGAGTGTAATCTAAGCGACCATGAATCACATGGGAGGTAATCCCTCCTTCTTTCTTTTCAGAAAGCCAATCTGTAGGGAAAATGATATTTTCATCTGTTAAACCGAGTAATTTTTTAGTATGATAGTCCATGGAGATATCCTTTCTTGATGAGTTGGTTTTGGTCGACTTAATTCTATCAATTTGGATATCTCTTTTACTATCTTTTTTTACAAAAAATAGTGTTAGCAGAAAACAAAATTGTTTTCCACCAACACTAGATATTATAGAACCTAAAAATAAAAGTCAATTATGAGTTAAAAAAAATGACTAAAAAAATATTCAGTTCCTTTATTATATTACCCGAATAGAATCGAACCAAAGAAAGGTAGATTCCTAAAGATAAAATAGATGAATATCAAAAAAGAGCCTAGTTTTGTCGATATAATGAATGATCCACAAAAAGTTAGACTAAAAAAATCTAATTTTTTGAACCGCTATATACATCAAAATAAGGCTCTTCTTCTGTTTTACATATTCATCCACATTGGTTCCAACGTGTTTCCATCGGGATCTTGGACTTCGAGGGAGAACATTTCTTCCTCAGGCATCCCCATATCAACTGTATGGTAGCTACCACCATTTTCTTTTGCGATTTCACCAAAACGTTTGACTTCAGCGGCATTAGCTAAGCTAAAAGCAATCAGTGCGCCACTTGTTTTCTTTGTATCTGCGATATCTTTATCTTTCAAGAATTTTTTGTAAAAGTCATGTGTCAAGAGCATGATCCAAAATGTGTCATTCCAAACCATTGCACTAGCATCCTCAGTTGAAAATTCTTTGTTTTGCTTGAATCCTAGTTTAGTGTAAAATTCGACTGATCGACTAACATCATGTACAGGGAAATTGACAAAAACCATTGTGTCCATTTGATACAGCTCCTTTCAATTTTCCTCTATCATGCGCCGATAAGTAAGCGTTGTCAAAAGATTCAGCTTGGGGAAGAGACTCTTTTCTTACTGGACATATCCAGAAAAAACATAATCAACTGTGCTGTAAAATTCGTAGTAGAATCTTGAATTTCGGTCCGTCATATTTAGGCTACTAGTGATTGTAGAACCAGAGGAAACAAAGTGTGTTTTTAAGACCGCATGGTTCACTGAGTTTCTCATTCGAATTTCCAATGTTCCACGACCTTGGTTATGGAAGTAATAATTATACGTATTCTTACCTAAGATATTGTAGTTAGAATAAAGGTAATATCCGCCACTATAAGTGCCAGACATCGTATTTCTACCTGATGACGCGACATTCCAATTGGCTGTTGGTAAACTGGTACCTCTTGTAAGCGCAGGAGTCAAATTGTACAACATGACCTCCGTTTGCATTTCGACGTTTTCTGGTGGACTCACTAATTCATTGGCAGAAACAGAGGGGCCTATCATTGATCCGTAAAAAAATAAAAGAGGCATTAGTGTTAAGAATAGTTTTCTCATAAATTCTCCTTGATGTTATTTTTTGGTAAACGTTTACTACTAAATGATAAGCGTCAAACTGCTAGATTTCAACCAGAAAAACCTTATTTTAACGTGTGTCACAGATTGTGGCATCCGATTTTTTCGAAAGATCATACTAGACACTAGAAATATCTTTCAAGTTTTTTTATTAAATGGTTAAATGTTAGATAGAGTGAAGGAGGAGATGAAATGGAGTTTGGAAAAATCTTAAAAGAAAAAAGAAAACAGTTAGGGATCACTCAAGAAGATTTGGCAAAAAAATTGAATGTCAGTCGATCAGCGATCTCAAATTGGGAAATAGGTAGAAACTATCCAGATATACATACCTTAGTAGAAATATCGGCACTTTTAGCTGTTTCTTTAGATGAACTACTAGAGAATACAGATGCGATTGAGGAAGCAGTAGAATCGGAGCTGAAACAGAAACGACGACTGAAGAAAATGGTGGTCGGCATATCAACTTGTTTTGCGATCTTTTTGGCAATGGGGATTTTGTATTTTATGACGAATCAACCCAAAATCGAATGGGCTCAAGCAAAGACGACTACATCTGGTGAAGTGGTGCTTTTCAACAAAAAAGATATTAAAGAGATCAATCTATCAGATAAAAAATTATCGATCGTCTTTGATTTACCGGATGAAAATCACTATGCAGGTTACTACGTAGATGGTAGTGAGCAATTGGGAGAAGTCAACTTGGATATTTATAAAATGCAAAATTCTGAGATCAGCAAGCATGGAGTCGATCACGACGGTCTTGTTGAGATCGACCTTAGCAATTTTACAAGAGTAAAAAAAGTCAATATCAATCATGCACAATAGAAAAAATATCAAGTACTAGTGAAAAAATTTAGTTAGAAAAGCAAGCTTCGTGAAGTGATCGCTGATTCAATCACTGCACGAAACTTGCTTTTTTAGATTATGCAGAGTTTTTTGGTCGATGTCAGGATAGGATCATTTTGTGCTTATTTCCTCATAACGCTGAATGACTGCCAGTTTTGCTTCTTCCAAAACTTTCTCATCACGAACTTCAAAGGAACGGCCAGGGATCAGAACCAAAAGGTATCCTGCTTGAGGGTAAATGGTGCAAAGTATTTTACCATGTTTGCGGTATTTGATATTCCAACCTCGCCAAATATTTTTGTCCATTCTACAGTTTGAGTAAGCATACTTGGGTTTGATCTTATATCCTTCAGTCAGGTACTCATTTAGTTTCGAAAAAAGCTCGGGATCGGTAAATTCCTTGATTTCAGCTTCTGTAGGTTGAGTTTCTTTATCAAAGTTTTCGTAATTAAGCATATACTTTCTCCTTTTTTTATTTATTAAGTAGAGAGATCTTCAGAAATTAACTCAGTCGTTGCATAGAAGAGTCAGCTTCTTTCGTTTTAATGTAAACGATTTCTTAAAATGATTATAACAAATGAGAGATCATTTGAAAAACCATCGTCCATTCGCATGTTTTTCAAATATATAGGGGAATCAATATGGTAAACTGATTAAAAGAGCTGAAAGTGAGGATTCAGATGATCGAAAAGAAACCAAAAGGACGTGACGGTGTAGTTATCCAAGAAGAGCATGTGATTCGTCCAAAAAAAGTTTGGTCAGAGGATGTTCAAAAGTTTTTAAGGTATCTGAGAGAAAAAGGTGTAGATTATGTCCCAGAACCGTATGGCTATGATGAACAAGGAAATGAAGTGGTTTCTTATCTGGCTGGTGAGGTCTATGACTATCCGTTACCACCACAACTGTTGACGGATGCTGCTATTTGTTCCGCAGGGCGATTGCTAAGAAATTTTCACGATCAAAATCAAGCCTATCTTGCTTTTTTGAGCGGGGAAGAAAAATGGATGCTCCAGTCATTCGGGGAGCCTGAGGTGATGTGCCATAATGACTTTGCTCCATATAATGTGACAACAGAAAATGGTCTAGCCATTGGTATCATTGATTTTGACACAATAGCTCCCGGGTCAAGAATTTGGGATGTGAGCTATGGTGCCTATCGTTGGGTACCTTTGGAGTCGGCACAAGAAACCCTGATCACGGACGAAGCTTGTCTTCGGTTGAAAAAATTTATTGAAGCTTATGGCCTTCATGAATCTGCCTATCCAGACTTGATTCCTACGATGGTCAAACGCCTCGCTTATATGATTGCGTTCATTACTTATGCAGCCGAAAGTGGCGAAGCAAATTTTCAAACAAATATTCAAGATGGGCATACAAAAAAATATGAACAAGATATTCATTGGTTGCTAGAAAATGAGGAAAAGATTTTAAAAGAGTTACAAAGAAAATAAAAGATGAACTTGCTTGAAGAAGCATACTCGAGTAACCAGGCGACATCCACGAATATTGGTGGGTGCCGCCTGGTTGAAGTCGTTTAGAAATCACGTTCATTTAAATCGAATATTTTTCAATTGCTCTTTATCTAGTTTTCTGAATTTGGAAGGACAGTAACCCATGTTTTTGGAAAAAGTTTTTGAAAACAAAAACTCATCTTTGTAGCCAATCCTGTGCGCGATTTCTTTGATGGTTGCATCAGAATCGAGTAGTAGATCGACAGAGACTCTCATTCTGTGGTTAGTGATTATTTTTTTAGGGCTCGAATGAAATTTAGACATACATAATTTGTACAATTGGCTATAACTTATATTAAAATGTTCAGCGATGTTTAGCGGGGAAATATTGTCCATATAATGATTATTTATGTAATCAACAATATTAACCTCAGTAGGTCTATTTGTGTTTAAAGAAGGTAGTAAAAAAGTCTTTTTGATCCGGTACAAAAAATCATATAAAGCGGCTGTATTTCGAAGCTCTTTTAAAGACTCAGATTCATCGATCTGTTCTCTGTTATCTTGTATGATCTCTAGCATGATTTTTTTTATATTGCTCGTCATATCATCAGTTAAGGTTGCGGTATGCTTATTTACGAGTGTTGTTTCGTCTAGAAAATCGAAAATTTTTTCTCCTTGAACACCTAACCAAATCAGTGTCCATGGCTGTGCTTTATCTGTATAATATCTCACTTTTTGTCCTTGGAAAAAAAAGAAAACATTATTTTTTTTTAGTTCATAATGTTGTCCATCTACTTCTAAGAAACCTTTGCCAGATAAGACATAATGAAATATCCATTTTTGCTGAACAGTATACCTGCGAACAGTAGAGTTTGCTTGGTAAGATTCATATCCGCATTGAGAGAGCGAAATAGGGGTTGCAATTGATTGACTATGGTACCAAAAATCTTCCATTACTTCCATCCTTTAAATTATCATTTGTGAAGAAAATTCCATGTTTTAAGTATAAAATATCATGTTCAAAAGTTCAATTCGAATGTATACTCTTTTCGTGGATAGCGCTTCCAACATGTTTTTTTATATTTTTGAAAGTGGTGAATAGAGTGAGTAGTAAAATAATGGATGGGATTCAGAATAAAATTTTACCCATTGCGACTAAAATTGGTAACCAACGATTTTTAGTTGCGCTTAGAGATTCTTTTATAGGAACGATGCCTGTAGTAATGACAGGTTCGATTGCTATACTGATCAATGCATTTTTAGTTGACATTCCTAGTCAATTCAATTTAGAAAATATCACAGCGATGTTCCAATGGTGGGTGGATATCAATAGTTTAGTTTTTAAAGGAAGTATCTCAGTTGTTGCTTTACTCTTTATTTATTGTTTAGGTGTAAATATTGCGAAAATATACAATATCGATACATTATCTTCTGGTTTAGTTGCTTTATCGGCCTTTATTATTTCGATTGGAAATTCTATGACTTCAACTTATAGTCTAACGAATACTGGGAATGCTGATCTTTCAAGTCTATTTAAAGGAATCGATGGCATAACAGTAACAGGAAATAACTTGAATGTGACGATCACAGGGTTACTGCCTGGTGCGCAAATCAATTCAAATGGATACTTTACAGCGATAATCGTAGGTTTTCTTTCTTCGATTGTTTTCTGTAAATTAATGGGGAAAAATTGGACGATAAAATTACCAGAGACAGTTCCTCCTGCGATTGCCAAACCTTTTTTATCGATCATTCCGGCTCTTGTTTCTTTATATGTAGTTGGTGTTATCACTTATTTCTTCAGCCAAATCACTGGCTCGTTACTGATCGATTGGATCTATAGAGTGTTACAAACGCCATTGTTAGGTTTATCGCAAAGCTTCTTTGCTGTAGTGTTAGTCGCTGTATTGACGCAATTTTTCTGGTTTTTTGGTATTCACGGTGGAAATGTGATGGCACCGATCATGGAGGGCGTGTTTGGCGTCGCTTTGCTAGCTAACTTAGAAGCTTTCCAAAACAATGAACCAATTCCATATGTTTGGACAAGTGCTTCATATGGTTCATATGTTTGGTATGCGACGTTAGGTTTGTTGATCGCTATTTTTTGGTTCTCAAAAAATGGTCATTACAAAGAAGTGGCTAAGTTAGGCGTTGCTCCATGTCTGTTCAATATTGGGGAACCAGTGATGTATGGACTACCTACAGTATTGAATCCACTTTTGTTTATTCCTTTCATTCTTTGTCCAGCTGTAATGTCTAGTGTGGCATATTTAGCAACTGATCTAGGCTGGGTTTCTCCAGTGACACAGAATGTCACGTGGGTCATGCCCCCTGTTTTATATGGCTTCTTTTCAACCGGTTTTGATTGGCGAGCCATTGTCTTATCACTTGTAAACTTAACTTTAGCTACTCTGATCTATTTACCATTTGTCAAAATGGCGGATAAGGAAGCGGTATAATTTTAGTTGCTTGATAAATAAACAAATCACCCAAGTGAAAAAGTAACTTTTTAAATTAAAAAATGGAAATTTTGACCAGAAAGAAGTAAATATGCAAATGTTTGAGATACAAGAAGAGTTTTTATTAGATGGAAAACCAGTAAAATTGATCAGTGGAGCGATCCATTATTTTCGAATGACACCGGCACAGTGGGAAGACAGTTTATACAATTTGAAAGCTCTCGGTGCGAACACGGTAGAAACCTATATTCCTTGGAATTTACATGAACCGATCGAAGGGGTCTATGATTTTGAGGGAATGAAAGATATCGTTGCTTTTGTGTCATTGGCACAAGAACTGGGCTTGATGGTCATCCTACGTCCATCCGTCTACATTTGTGCCGAATGGGAATTCGGTGGGTTACCAGCATGGCTCTTGAAAGAAAAAGGACGATTACGCTCGACTGATCCACATTTCATGGCAAAAGTACGCACCTATTTCAGTGTACTTTTGCCCAAATTAGTACCTCTACAGGTGACTCATGGTGGACCAGTCATCATGATGCAAGTCGAAAATGAGTACGGTTCTTATGGGATGGAAAAAGAATACTTGCGCCAAACTAAGCAATTGATGGAAGAGTTTGGGATCGATGTTCCGTTATTTACCTCAGACGGGGCATGGGAAGAAGCATTGGATGCGGGTACATTGATTGAAGAGGATGTATTCGTGACTGGAAATTTTGGGAGTCATTCCAAAGAAAATGTTGCAGTGATGAAAGCATTTATGGCAAAGCATGAGAAAAATTGGCCAATAATGTGCATGGAATACTGGGACGGCTGGTTCAATCGTTGGGGCGAACCGATCATCAAGCGTGACGGGCAAGAGCTAGCGAATGAAGTCAAAGAGATGTTGACGTTAGGTTCTTTGAATCTTTATATGTTTCATGGAGGAACTAACTTTGGTTTTTACAATGGTTGTTCCGCTCGTGGGGTTCTTGATTTGCCGCAAATAACAAGTTATGACTATGATGCTTTATTGACCGAAGCTGGTGAGCCAACTGAGAAATATTTCCATGTGCAAAGAGCGATTAAAGAAGTCTGTCCTGAAGTATGGCAAGCTGAGCCTCGCAAGAAGGTTTTCGGTACATTAGGAAATTATCCAGTGACCAACAGTGTATCGTTACTCGCAATCAAAGATCAGATCATGACACCACAAGAGACGATATATCCATTAACGATGGAAGAAGCAGGTACTGGCTATGGCTACATACTTTATTCAGCCAGTATCAAAAACTATCATCATGAAAACAAATTAAAAGTCGTTGACGCCGGTGATCGTTTGCATATTTTCGTTGACGGCAGGCTACAAGCAATCCAATATCAAGAAACGCTCGGCGAAGAAATAATGATCAATGATATGCCGGAGACAGAGTGGATTGAACTGGACGTTTTAGTGGAAAACTTAGGTCGGGTAAACTATGGCTTCAAATTAAATAGTCCTACGCAAGCAAAGGGCATACGTGGTGGAATCATGCACGACATCCATTTCCATCAAGGATATTTGCAATATGCGTTGACGTTGTCCGAAGAGCAACTACAAAAAATCGATTACACAGCAAATAAAAATGCCACACAACCTTCTTTTTATCAGGTTGAATTCGCGTTGGAAACCCTTAGTGATACTTTTATCGATTGTAGTGATTATGGTAAAGGTGTAGTGATCGTCAATGGCATCAATCTAGGACGGTACTGGCAAAATGGCCCGATCCATTCTTTGTACTGCCCAAAAGAATTTTTGAAAAAAGGATCAAACGAAATCGTGATTTTTGAAACCGATGGGGTAGAGATCAAGGAACTTATCTTTTGTGAGCAACCAATGATCAGCAAAAAGTAAATTTGAACGTTAGGGTTTCAACTAGGGAATGTGTCCTTCTCCTTTTGACTTTATCGAGGCTATGGAGTGGATAACACCAACTAACTCTTATATATTTGGATGGAAAGACGTTTAAAAAAAGATATATGACATTGCTGGAAACACGTAGACAAGAAACTACGTGTTTTTTCTTTTTTAAAAGTTCTAGTCCTTAAAACATAGCTGCGCTTAGAACGTAGTATAGTTGATTCTACGGATTACTTGAGGATGAATCGTGGGAATGGTCAAACGATCAGGGGGAAGCTTGCTGCATGAAGGGAAAGATGGCAGATATTCACTATTTAACTGATTTATGGTAAAATGCGAAAGATACTTGGTTATAAGAGATTGTTCAGGGATAATCTTTTTATTTTATGGAAAAGATAAGTTATCCATCGTTCTCCCCAGTTACACGTTACTTGGATTTATGGGAAAAACGCTCTTAAAACCTTGATATGAAAGGAGTGGCCTTAAAGAAATGACTATCCAATGGTTCCCAGGGCATATGGCGAAAGCCAGACGTGAAGTTTCAGAAAAAATGAAGTATGTCGATATCGTTTTTGAACTAGTCGATGCACGCTTGCCTTTATCTTCACGTAATCCAATGCTAGACCAGATCATTCAACAAAAACCAAGACTTGTTCTGTTGAACAAAGCAGATTTAGCCGATCCACAACAAACAAAATTATGGCAACAATATTTTAGAAAACAAGGACATCAAGCCTTAGCAATCACTGCACAGGAAAGTAAAGGAATCAAGGCGTTGATTCCTGCTGCAAAAGAAGCACTGAAAGAAAAGCGGGAAAGAGATGCAGCTCGTGGGATCAAACCTCGAGCGATCCGCGCGATGGTCTTAGGTATCCCCAATGTAGGGAAATCGACCTTGATGAATCGATTAGTTGGTAAAAAAATCGCGCAGACAGGAAATAAACCTGGTGTAACGAAAGGGCAACAATGGCTTCGTTTAGGTAGTGAATTAGAACTCTTGGATACACCGGGAATTTTATGGCCTAAGTTTGAAGATGAGGAAATCGGGAAGAAATTAGCATTGACTGGCGCGATCAAAGATCAATTGGTCCACCTTGATGATCTAGCGATTTACGGTTTAGATTTCTTTGCCCGTTATTACCCAAATAAAATCAGTGAACGTTATGGATTGTCACCAGAAGAAGAGCAACAAATCGCACCTGAACTTTTGATGACGATCACGCAACGTAGAGGGTATCGAGATGATTATGACCGTGGGAGCGAGCTAGTGGTCTTTGATATTCGCCAAGGAAAACTAGGCCGCTATACTTTGGATCGCTGTGAGGAAATGGAAGAGACTACGCATGAGTGAATCCATCCAAAGCATCAAAGAAAGACTGAAACAAATCACAACCTTAGATGATCCAGTGGTCACTCAACTAAGATTGGATGAGCGAAAAGGTGTGCAGCAAGCGTTGCTCTCTTTTGAAAAGCGCTTGGCAAAAGAAGCACTGATCCGAGAAAAATATGAAACGATGTCTTTCTATGAAAAAGAAGGGTACGCACAAGGGCATCAACTGATTGCTGGCATCGATGAAGTCGGCAGAGGTCCGTTAGCTGGTCCTGTTGTCTCCGCAGCAGTTATTTTACCTAACGATGTTTCAATCTATGGTTTGAATGATTCAAAGCAACTTTCGGAGAAAAAGCGGGAAGAATTGTACGAGCAGATCCAAGAAAAAGCTCTCTCGATCGGTATCGGTGTGATCGATGAACAGACGATCGATCGTGTCAATATTTACGAAGCAAGTAAATTAGCGATGTGTGAAGCGGTGAAACAATTGACCCCTCAACCTACGTATTTATTGATCGATGCAATGACGTTAGATTTACCGATTGCACAAAATAAACTGATCAAAGGGGATGCTCGCTCGATCTCGATCGCAGCTGCAAGTATTATTGCGAAAGTCTATCGTGATCGATTGATGAAGGAATATGAGGAACAATACCCTGGCTACGGTTTTGCGAAAAATGCAGGTTACGGTACCAAAGAGCATCTCTTAGGATTAGCGCAACACGGTATTACACCGATCCATCGTAAAAGCTTTGCACCAGTCAAACAATATTTATCATAAACAATGCGCCGCTTTTCACGTATCTTATTAAAAAGATTAGAAAAGGTGGCGCTTTATGATTTTTCACAATGAGTTTATTACGAAATTAGCACTGGTCAAAGGTCTGAGCGGACCACAAAAATGGCTTGTGATCCAGCATCTATTGGTGGAGAAGAAAGCGTGGCTTTCGATCGATGAAATACTGACAGTCGTTCGTTTCCATCGTTCAAAAGAGCAATTTTATGAAAATTGGCAGCAGATCAACGATACGTGGCGGCAAGTAATAAGAGGGAACCCGTACATAACTTTTCTTGATCCGATTTACCCTCCCCAACTGCTTCACTTGGCAAATCCTCCGATCATCTTGTTTTACCAAGGAGACCTTTCGTTGTTGCAACGAAAAATGATTGCTGTTGTTGGGGGTAGAGAAACTTCTGGGTACGCGAAAAAAATAGTTGAAGAAGTTCTTGCCCCTGTGATCGATCAACACTATGTGATCGTTAGCGGTTGTGCAAAAGGCGTGGATACTTATGCGCATCAAGTAACGATGCGTCGATCAGGTAGGACGATCGCAGTGATCGGTACCGGGATCAACCAGAGTTATCCGAAAGAAAACCAACAACTGCAACGAGAGATTGCGCGTAATCATCTTTTATTGAGTGAGTTTCTACCAGATGCGCGTCCTCAAAAATTTCATTTCCCAATGAGAAACCGACTGATTGCTGCTTTGTCACAAGGGATTTGCGTGATTGAGGCAAGAGCAAAAAGCGGATCGCTGATTACCGCAGAGCAAGGGTTAGAGATCGGACGACCAATTTTTTCTATCCCTGGGAATATTTTGACAGGACAATCGACTGGCTGTCACCAATTGATCCAAGATGGAGCAATATGTACATTTTCGGGCCAAGATATCCTGAATGAATTGGAATCATAACGATTGATTTATTATTGCTTTCCTTGACAAACGTTTTCTGAATGGATATGATAAGCTACGATTTGTAAAAAGTCCTTGTGGCATATATATAGTAGGAACCCGAAAATGGAAAGGAGTCCATTCAGGAATGGCATATAAATATTTAGTGATCGTAGAATCACCTGCAAAAGCCAAGACGATTGAAAAATATCTTGGCCGTAATTATAAAGTAATGGCTAGTGTAGGACATATTCGTGACTTACCTAAGAGTAAGATGGGGATCGATTTTGAAAATAATTATGAACCGCATTATATCTCGATTCGAGGTAAAGGCGATGTGATAAAGAGTCTCAAAGCAGCGGCAAAAAAAGCACAAAAAGTTTACCTCGCAAGTGACCCGGATAGAGAAGGGGAAGCAATTGCTTGGCATTTGGCCTATTTATTAGGCTTGGATCTAAACGATAAGAATCGGGTTGTCTTCAATGAAATCACCAAGGATGCAGTCAAGGCGGCATTTAAAGAGCCACGTTCGATCGATGTGGATCTTGTTGATGCGCAACAAGCACGTCGAACGCTTGACCGTATCGTTGGTTATTCGATTAGTCCGATCTTATGGCGTAAAGTGAAGAAAGGATTGAGTGCTGGTCGGGTCCAATCGATCGCATTGAAGATCATCATTGAACGCGAAAAAGAAATCCGTGATTTCACACCGGAAGAGTATTGGAGTATTGACGGAAACTTTAAGAAAGAACGCAAGAAATTCAAAGCGAACTTTTGGGGAGTTGACGGGAAAAAGAAAAAACTTTCTGATGCTGAAACTGTAAAAGAAGTGACTGACCGTATCACTGGCAAAGAGTTTGCTGTGACAAAAGTTGAAAAGAAAGAACGCAAGCGAAACCCAGCGAATCCTTTTACGACAAGTAGCCTGCAACAAGAAGCGGCACGTAAACTGAATTTCAGAACACGTAAAACGATGATGGTCGCGCAACAGTTGTATGAAGGAATCTCACTCGGGAAGCAAGGAACGATCGGGTTGATCACTTATATGCGTACCGATTCCACACGGATCGCTGACACTGCAAAAGCGGAAGCCGCAACATTTATCGAAGAAACTTATGGGAAAGAATTCTCGAGTCATTCAGAACGTAAAGCAGCAAATTCTAAAGGCGCACAAGATGCCCATGAAGCGGTCCGTCCGACAAGTGCATTGCGTACACCTGATGACTTGAAACAATACTTGGATAAAGACCAATTAAAATTGTATACGTTGATCTGGTCACGTTTTGTTGCCAGTCAAATGACACCAGCTGTCTTAGATACGATGAAAGTGACGTTGGAACAAAATGATGTCAGATTCATTGCGAACGGCTCAAAAATCAAGTTCAAAGGATTTATGCAAGTCTACGTTGAAGGTCGCGACGATGGGAAAGAAGACAAAGAAAATATTTTACCAGAGTTAGCAGAAGGCGATACAGTGCAATCGGTCGATATCGAACCGAAACAACATTTCACTCAACCGCCTGCTCGCTATAGCGAAGCGACATTGATCCGTGCGTTGGAAGAAAATGGGGTAGGTCGTCCATCGACTTATGCGCCAACATTAGATACGATTCAACGACGTTACTATGTGAAATTGACACAAAAACGTTTTGAACCGACTGAATTAGGAGAAATCGTCAATTCGTTGATCTGCGAATTCTTCCCGCAAATCGTGGATATCCATTTCACAGCTGAAATGGAAGATGACTTGGATAAAGTCGAAGAAGGAAAAGAAGAGTGGATCGAAGTCGTCGATCGTTTTTATAAACCATTTGAAAAAGAATTATCGAATGCCGAAGAAAAAATCGAGAAAATCCAGATCAAAGATGAACCAGCTGGCTTTGATTGTGATTTGTGTGGGCATCCTATGGTGATAAAATTAGGGAAGTATGGTAAATTCTATGCATGTAGTAATTTTCCGGATTGCCGTAATACCAAACCGATCGTTAAAGAGATCGGAGTCACTTGTCCAGTTTGTCATGAAGGACAAGTCATCGAACGTAAATCCAAGAAAAATCGTCTTTTCTATGGCTGTTCTCGCTTCCCTGAATGTGAATTCACGTCATGGGAAAAACCAATCGGCAGAAATTGTCCGAAATGTGATCATTATCTAGTCGAGAAAAAAGTCAAAGGCGGTAAACAAGTCGTTTGTACGAATGGTGATTACGAAGAAGATGTGCAAAAATAAAGAAATGAGAAGAGGTTTTTAGTTGGAAAACGTGAATGTTGTAGGTGCAGGCCTAGCAGGAAGCGAAGCAGCATGGCAAATCGCTCAAGCAGGTGTACCTGTGAAGTTATATGAAATGAGACCAGTGAAAAAGACAGAAGCCCATCATACAGATAATTTTGCTGAATTAGTCTGTTCAAATTCTTTAAGAGGGAATAGTCTGGCGAACGCAGTTGGCTTATTAAAAGAAGAAATGCGTCGCTTAGATTCAGTGATCATCCATTCAGCCGATGAAACAGCAGTTCCTGCGGGTGGTGCGTTAGCGGTTGACCGTGATTCATTTTCTGAAACGATCACTCGTAAGGTCAAAGAGCATCCTTTAGTCACAGTAGTGAATGAAGAGATCACTGAGATTCCAGAGGGGATCACAGTAGTTGCTACAGGACCTTTGACTTCTCATCCTTTAGCAGAAAGCATCAAAGCATTTAATGGCTCAGACGGTTTTTATTTCTATGATGCTGCTGCACCGATCGTCGATAAAGCAACGATCGACATGGACAAAGTATATTTAAAATCACGTTATGACAAAGGGGAAGCTGCTTACTTGAACTGTCCAATGACAGAAGAAGAATTCAAAGCTTTCCATGACGCGTTAGTGAATGCTGAAGTCGCAGAATTGAAATCCTTCGAAAAAGAAAAATATTTTGAAGGCTGTATGCCAATCGAAGTAATGGCGCAACGCGGCTTTAAGACAATGTTGTTTGGTCCAATGAAACCAGTTGGCTTGGAAGATCCAAAAACAGGCAAAAGACCTTACGCAGTCATCCAGCTAAGACAAGACAATGCGGCCGCTTCTCTTTACAATATCGTAGGTTTCCAAACCCATTTGAAATGGGGCGAACAAAAGCGTGTATTCCGTATGATCCCAGGTTTAGAGAATGCAGAGTTCGTACGCTACGGTGTAATGCACCGAAATAGTTTCATGAACTCACCAGAGCTATTGAAACCGACCTACCAATCAACAAAGCGTGAGGATCTGTTTTTCGCAGGACAAATGACCGGTGTAGAAGGTTATGTTGAAAGTGCGGCAAGTGGCTTACTTGCAGGAATCAATGCTGCTCGTCTAGCCAAAGGACTGGAACCTGTCGTTTTACCGCAGGAAACAGCGATGGGAAGTATGGCGTACTACATTACCCATGCAGAAGGCAAACATTTCCAACCAATGAATGCAAACTATGGATTGTTCCCAGAATTGCCTGAACGTATCCGTGATAAGAAGTCTCGTTACGAAGCAATTGCCGAACGTGCCTTAGCAGCCAATGAAAAAGTGAAGCAAGGATTATTGAATGAGGAATTTGCTTCTCGTTAAACGGATGTTATGTAATAAGTCGAAGTTTCTCTGAATGGTGTTCACCATTTATGAGTGCTTCGGCTTATTTCTCGGCAGTCCTCTTGAATTGAGTCACTCTTTAAGATAACTAAGGTTTTTTAATGCGGTTTTTAGTTTCCTCAGCCCTTATTTGTCAAGTAAATTGGCTAAATTGTGAACAAACTTAGAAATATTGATTAAATTCTGACAATTTGTTTGTTTTTTCTCTAGGGCTATGCTAAATTTATTTTGGGATCAAAAGGTAGGTGTAAAAAGAATGAAATCAACTTTGCAAGAAGATTTTTTGCGTTATTTAATTATTGAGCGTGGTTATTCAGAAAAAACAAAATCAGCCTATGAAGAAGATATCAACGATTTTCAGCGATTCTTAGCGGAATCGGGCGAATCTGATCTGCTGAAAGTAAGCTATTTGGACGTGAGAGTGTATTTGAGCTATCTGTCAGATAAATCATACAGTCGAAATTCAGTCAGTCGAAAAATCGCAAGTTTACGTTCCTTTTATCAATACCTTCTGCGTGAAGAAAAAATTGCAGAAAACCCATTTTCGTATGTTCACTTAAAGAAAAAAAATGTCAAACTACCGCGTTTTTTTTATGAGAATGAGATGCAAAGTTTATTTGAAAGTGTCACTGGGGATAGTCCTCTAGCACTTAGAGATCGAGCGTTACTTGAAGTTCTCTACGGATCAGGTATCCGATTGAGTGAATGTAGCCAATTGACGATGTCTGCCATCGACTTTGGGACAGAGGTGATGTTGATCCATGGAAAAGGAAATAAAGAACGTTATGCGCCGTTGGGTTCATTTGCGCAAGATGCTTTGCAAGAGTATTTTGCCAAGGGACGCAGCTTCTTAATGACGAAATACCATAAGTCACATGACCATGTCTTTGTAAATCATCATGGAGAACCGATCACACCTACTGGTATTGAATATGTATTAAACCAAATCATCAAAAAAAGTAGTTTGGATAGCGATATCCATCCTCACATGCTACGTCATACTTTTGCGACGCACCTATTGAACAACGGTGCGGATATGCGTACGGTGCAAGAACTTTTAGGTCATGCGAATTTATCCACGACCCAAATCTATGCGCATGTCACAAAAGAAAGTTTACAAAAAAATTATCGCTCGTTCCATCCACGAGCGTGACCACATTTTTAGGAGGAAACAACTATGGTAGAATCACAGTTTCATTCAACAACCATTTGTGCAGTTGAAAAAAACGGTAAATTCGCGATGGCTGGCGATGGCCAAGTCACAATGGGCGAATCAGTCGTCATGAAAGGCAGTGCTAGAAAAGTACGTCGTATCTACAATGGAGAAGTAGTTGTCGGCTTTGCTGGAAGTGTTGCCGACGCGTTTACTTTAGAAGAAAAATTTGAAGGCAAACTCAATGAATATAACGGAAATTTGCAAAGAGCAGCCGTTGAATTAGCCCAAGAATGGCGCACACAACAATCGATGCAAAAATTAGAAGCGATGCTGATCGTGATGAACGATAAAGAAATGTTGCTTGTTTCAGGTACAGGTGAAGTCATCACACCGGATGATGGCATCTTAGCCATCGGTTCTGGTGGAAACTTTGCTTTAGCTGCCGCACGAGCAATGAAGAACTATGCTCAAAATGACATGAGTGCAAAAGAAATTGCTGAAAATGCGCTGAATATTGCCGCAGATATCTGTGTCTTTACAAATCACAACATTATTGTGGAAGAATTATAGAGGTGAAGGATATGTATGAATTAAAACAAACACCAAAACAAATCGTCAGTGAGTTAGATCAATATATCATTGGCCAACAAGCAGCAAAAAAATCAGTGGCAGTTGCCCTTAGAAATCGTTATCGCCGTCTGCAATTAGACGAAAAAATGCAACAAGACATCACACCAAAAAACATGTTGATGATCGGACCAACTGGGGTTGGTAAAACAGAGATCGCGCGTCGTTTGGCGAAGATCGTCAATGCGCCTTTTGTCAAAGTTGAAGCAACGAAGTTTACGGAAGTTGGATATGTAGGACGTGACGTTGAGTCAATGGTTCGTGATCTTGTCGAAAATGCGATCCAAATCGTTGAAAAAAGTCAATATAGCCGCGTTCGCCCGCAAGCGAAGAAAAATGCGGAAAAACAATTAGTGAAAATTCTTGTACCTGGCATCAAAAAAGAGCAAAAACAATCAAACAACCAATTTGAACAAATGATGAATATGTTCAACGCTTCGCAACAACCGGCAGAAACGCAAGAAGAAGTGACCGAAGAGATTCGAGTGAATCGTCGCACAGTGTTAGAGCAATTGCAAAAAGGCTTGCTTGACAACCGAGAAGTGACGATCGAAGTACAAGATCAAAAGAAACCTGCACCAATGATGAACAATGGACTGGAACAAATGGGGATCGATTTGAACGAAACACTAGGCGCTTTGACACCTAAGAAAAAAATCGAACGTACAGTGACAGTCAAAGAAGCATTGGAGTTATTGATCAAAGAAGAGTCTGCCAAATTAGTCAATGATGCGGATATCCACAGCGAAGCAATCAAATTGGCTGAATCAAGCGGAATTATCTTCATTGATGAAATCGATAAGATCACCTCTAAATCCCAACAATCTGGGGAAGTATCAAGAGAAGGTGTGCAAAGAGATATCTTGCCGATCGTAGAAGGATCACAAGTCAATACGAAATACGGCGCATTACAA
This sequence comes from Enterococcus sp. DIV2371, assembly GCF_050498525.1. Lineage (NCBI taxonomy): Bacteria > Bacillati > Bacillota > Bacilli > Lactobacillales > Enterococcaceae > Enterococcus > Enterococcus sp. DIV2371. Next base: position 1,250,540 of record NZ_JBIPAJ010000001.1, read on the forward strand.
ACAGACCATATTCTGTTTATCGCTTCAGGAGCGTTCCACTTGTCAAAACCAAGTGACTTGATTCCTGAATTACAAGGTCGATTCCCGATCCGTGTTGAGTTAGATGATTTAACAGCTGAGGATTTTGTCAAGATCTTGACTGAACCAAACAATGCATTAGTCAAACAATATATTGCGTTGATCGGTACCGAAAATGTAACTGTTACGTTTACGAAAGAAGCCATCGAACGCATTGCTCAGATTGCTTATGATGTGAACCGTGATACAGACAATATCGGCGCACGTCGTTTGCACACGATTTTAGAGAAATTGTTGGAAGACTTGTTGTTTGAAGCACCAGAAATGCAAATGGGAGAAATCACCATTACAGAAGCCTATGTCGATGATAAATTAGGATCAATTGCGGCGAATGAAGACTTGAGTCGCTATATATTATAAAATCGGAGGAAAAAAATGACGGATTTGTTGACGAACACTCGAAAGATAAACAAATTATTGCAACAAAAAAATACGTTTGATATGCAGGCGGATTTACCTTACGATAAAATGGCGGTCACTTTAGGTGCTGTTTTAGATAGCAATACGTATATCATTGGCAGTGAAGGGGTTCTACTTGGTTACAATGAACGACACGATGTGAATAATGATCGTGTGAAGACAATGTTTGTACAAAAACAATTTCCTGATGCGTACACGGAAACGGTCGATTTGATCACAAAAACAGAAGCAAATATCCCAATTACAAGTGATATGACGGCATTTCCTTTTGAAAGCCGTGAAAAATATCCTTTTGGCTTAACGACAGTTGTGCCGATCTTTGGTGCCGGTGAACGATTGGGAACCATTATTTTAGCAAGAATGGAGCAAGCATTTACCGATGAAGACCTTGTGTTAGCAGAATATGGCGCAACGGTAGTAGGGATGCAGATCCTTTATCAAAAATCACGAGATATCGAAGCAGATGTCCGTAGTACGACTGCTGTCCAAATGGCGATCAATACGTTATCATACAGCGAATTGAAAGCAGTACAAGCCATTTTTGATGCGTTAGAAGGCAACGAAGGACGTTTGACTGCCTCAAATATTGCAGATAAGATCGGCATCACTCGCTCGGTGATCGTGAATGCCTTACGTAAACTTGAATCAGCTGGTATCATTGAATCTCGTTCACTAGGCATGAAAGGGACGTATTTAAAAGTATTGAATGCTCGGTTTAAAGACGAGCTAACGAAGCATAGTTATTAAATGGAAACTTTCTCAGACATTTACTGCTTGACGCAGTAAATGTCTGAGAAAAGATGGAGGATGACGATGACTGTTATAATTCAAAATGATCAGCTGATTGCTGAGATTTCGGAACATGGAGCAGAATTGATCAGTTTGAAATCGAAAGAACATGATCTGGAATATATATGGCAAGGCGATCCTAAGTACTGGGGAAGACATGCCCCCGTTCTTTTTCCTATCGTTGGACGTTTGAAAAACGATCAGTATACGTATCAAGGAAAAACGTATTCGATGGGACAACACGGTTTTGCTCGTGACATGGATTTTGAAGTTGCTGAACACGACAAAGAACGTGCGAAGTTCGTACTGAAAAGTACCCCTGAAACAAAAGAAAACTATCCGTTTGATTTTGAACTAGTATTAGTTTATGAACTAGGCGGAGATGGGATCACTGTTCATTACCAAGTTGAAAACATTGGGGAAGAAGAGATGTATTTCTCCATTGGCGGTCATCCGGCATTCAATGTGCCATTAGAAGAAGGGTTGACGTTTGAAGACTTTTATTTGGCTTTTTCTCCTAGAAAATCACGTTTACGTTTACCATTATCTGGACCATTCATCGATATGGAACAAAAAACGATTGGTCAAACGAATACGAATCTTGCATTGATGCGTGATCTGTTTGATCAAGATGCGTTAGTATTTGAAACAAGAGGCTTGAATGCGTATAGTATCCGTAGTGAAAAATCAAGTCACAGTGTCACACTGAGCTACAAAGATATGCCTTATGTCGGCATTTGGTCGCCGTATCCAAAAGAAGCGCCATTTGTCTGCATCGAGCCTTGGTTCGGGATTGCTGACACCGTCAACAGTACTGGTCAGTTGATCGAAAAAGCGGGAATCAATCAATTGGGTGCGCACGAATTATTCAAGACGAAATATTCGATCACTGTGAAATAACCTAAGCTCCAGAAAACCTTTCGCTTTCAGTTAGTTCGACAATAAAAAATGCCTTCTGAACAAATGAGTCGCTAGTTGGCGCTCAAATGTGTTAGAAGGCATTGTTTTTCATTGATCGAAAGCGATCATTTCTTTTTACTGCTATTCAAACCGAATGGGATCCGGCTTTCTGTTTTATTCTTGATTCGTTTGATGTTGTCTTTATGACGGTAAAAAATAAAAGCGGAGACACCACAAGCAATGAGTGTCAAAAGTAAATTTGGTTCTGGCAAGATCGCTGGCGCAACGTACGGCAAAAAGATCGTGGATAAAGTGATCAAGACCGCGCTGATCATACTCGTTAAGCTCACCATACTTGTACAATATAAACTGATCACAAAGATCGCAGACGAGTAAATAAAGAAGAGTGGATTGAAGCCTAACAACATACCGGCACTTGTCGCTACCGCTTTGCCACCTTTGAACTTTGCGAAGATCGGAAATGTATGTCCTAAGATCGCGCATACCCCAAACCATAGTGGATTGACGGAAGTAACATGGAAAATGACTGGTAAAGCAGTGGCTAAAGTTCCTTTTAAAATGTCCATGAACAATACAACTGTTCCAGCAGTTTTTCCTAAAACACGGAAAGTATTCGTCGTGCCCATATTCCCACTACCATGTTCGCGGATGTCTTTTTTAAAAAAGATTTTACCAACCCATACTCCGGATGGAATGGAACCCAAAAGATATGCTACAATAAACAATAAGATTATTTTCATTTTTTAACCTCTTTCAAGTTGAAACTAATGTATATTTTAGCATGAAAGAATGCTTCAAACAATCGAAAAAAATTGAACGATCGAAAGGAGTCATCCATATGTCATTTAAAAATCCAGAACAAGCAACCATCTTTCGCTATCTCCAAGAAGCAAAAACGATCGCAGTCGTTGGTTTAAGTAATAAGCCTGAACGGACAAGTTATCAAATCGCGCAATTATTACAAGAACATGGCTATCGTATCATTCCAGTCAATCCTGTTTTAGCAGGTGAAGAAGTGCTTGGTGAACCTGTTGTGGCGCAACTGACGGATATCAATGAACCGATCGATATCGTGGATATTTTCCGTCGTAGTGAGTTTTTACCGGAAGTGGCAGCCGATTTCTTGAAAACAAATGCGAAGGTCTTCTGGGCACAGCTAGGTATTGAAAATGAAGAAGCTGCTGAAATGCTCCAAGCTGCTGGAAGAAATGACATCGTCATGGATCGCTGCATCAAGATCGAGCTAGCGAAGATGGAGCAATAAACACGAGAAGTATCGGGAGAGCACATTCAGATACGCAATAAAGTAACTTCTCGGAAACCTGTTAACTAAGTATGAGAAGAACGCATGTTGACCGATTGTTGATTTTTAAAAAAGAGTAAGGGATCGTTGCCATCGGTCTAGTTGATAGAAAAGGATGAAAAAGCGGGAGAGTTGGTTGTTTCTTGTAATTCTGACCTTCCCTCTTTTTTTTTGAGGACTTTTCTAGTATGATAAGCGTGGTGCGGTTATCCCGCAAGTATTATTGAAGGAGCGTTTGCCTTGGCAAAGAAAATTAAAAATGAATACAATGATGCCTCGATCCAAGTTCTTGAAGGATTAGAAGCAGTAAGAAAACGACCAGGGATGTATATCGGGTCGACTGATAGCCGAGGCTTGCATCATTTAGTCTATGAAATCGTTGATAATGCCGTAGATGAAGCTTTATCAGGCTACGGGAATGAAATCGCTGTAACGATCCACGAAGACAACAGTGTGACTGTTACAGATAGTGGTCGTGGAATGCCAGTTGGAATGCACGCTTCAGGGATTCCAACGGTTGAAGTCATCTTCACTGTATTGCATGCTGGCGGTAAGTTTGGCCAAGGAGGATATAAAACCTCTGGTGGGCTGCATGGTGTCGGTGCTAGTGTCGTCAATGCGTTGTCTAAATGGTTAACGGTGACGATCGTTCGTGATGGCATCGAATACCAACAAACATTCAAGCAAGGTGGAAAACCAGACGGAACATTGAAAAAAATCGGTAAAACGAAAAAAGCTAATGGCACGTCTGTTCATTTCTTACCAGATGATAGTATCTTCTCAACCACTAAATTCTCTTATGATACCTTGTCTGAACGTTTAAGAGAATCAGCGTTTCTGTTGAAAGGTGTAAAAATCACATTAACCGATCTAAGAGGCGATGAAAAGGTTCAAGAAGTCTTTCATTACGAAGAAGGAATCAAAGAATTTGTTGCGTATCTAAATGAAGAAAAAGATACGTTGACTCCAGTGGTCTATTTCTCTGGCGAAAAAGAAGGCATCGAAGTCGAAGTGGCTTATCAATATAACGACGGTTATTCTGAAAATGTACTATCGTTTGTCAACAACGTTCGAACGAAAGATGGCGGTACGCATGAAGTCGGTATGAAAACAGCGATGACCAAAGCATACAATGAATATGCGCGAAAAGTCGGCTTGTTGAAAGAAAGAGATAAGAACTTAGAAGGTAGTGACTTCCGAGAAGGTCTTGCAACAGTCTTGTCGATCCGTGTACCTGAACATTTGCTTCAGTTTGAAGGGCAAACAAAAGAAAAATTGGGGACACCGATTGCTCGCTCAGTTGTTGATAATGTCATGAGCGAGCAAATGGGCTTCTATTTGCAGGAAAACAGCGAGATGAGTCAGATGTTGGTCCGCAAGGCAATCAAAGCCAGAGAAGCACGTGAAGCGGCTCGTAAGGCGAGAGAAGAAAGCCGTAACGGCAAAAAACGGAAAAAAGGCGAATCTTTGCTTTCTGGAAAATTGACACCAGCACAATCGAGAAATCCCAAGAAAAATGAATTGTATCTTGTCGAAGGAGATTCAGCTGGTGGTTCAGCCAAACAAGGAAGAGATCGGAAATTCCAAGCGATCTTACCACTTCGAGGAAAAGTCATCAATACCGAAAAAGCTAAGATGCAAGACATTTTGAAAAATGAAGAAATCAATACGATGATCTATACGATCGGTGCGGGCGTTGGCCCTGAATTTTCGATTGAAGATTGCAACTATGACAAAATCATCATCATGACCGATGCGGATACCGATGGTGCCCATATCCAAGTCTTATTGCTGACATTTTTCTATCGCTATATGAAACCTTTGATCGAAGCAGGCAAAGTTTACATTGCATTACCTCCTTTGTATAAAGTGTCAAAAGGCCAAGGGAAAAAACAAGTGATTGAATATGCTTGGACGGATGATGAATTAGCGGCAGTGATCAAAAATATCGGTAAAGGATACATGTTGCAACGGTATAAAGGTCTTGGTGAAATGAATGCCGAACAATTATGGGAAACAACAATGGACCCAGCGACTCGGACATTGATCCGTGTTAGGATCGACGATGCCGCACAAGCAGAGCGACGAGTAACAACGCTGATGGGCGATAAAGTCGAACCACGTCGTAAATGGATCGAAAACCATGTGCAATTCAGCTTAGAAGAAGAACGCAGCATTTTAGACAAAAAAGAAGAAACGGATACTTCCTCTTCAGTCTCTAATGAATTGCTAGATGAAGAACGCATAGAAGAAAACCAAAATGAACAATCAGTTGATGTAGAATAGGAGGTCACCTAATGGAAGAACGTCAAGAAATCCAAGAGTTAACGTTAGAAGAAGTGATGGGTGACCGCTTCGGACGTTACTCGAAATATATCATCCAAGAACGTGCGTTGCCCGATATCCGAGATGGCTTGAAGCCTGTTCAACGCCGTATTTTATTTGCGATGAACAAGGACGGCAATACGTTTGACAAAGGATTCCGTAAATCAGCGAAATCTGTTGGGAATATCATGGGTAATTACCACCCTCATGGAGATAGTAGTATCTATGATGCAATGGTTCGTATGAGTCAAGATTGGAAGCTGCGAGAAGTACTTGTGGAGATGCACGGCAACAACGGAAGTATGGATGGTGATCCACCAGCGGCCATGCGTTATACAGAAGCACGTTTATCGCAGCTCAGTGGTGAGATGCTCGCTGATATCGAAAAGAATACGGTCGATCTTGTTTGGAACTTTGATGATACTGAAAAAGAACCGACCGTATTACCAGCAAGATATCCCAACCTGTTAGTCAATGGCTCAACGGGGATTTCTGCGGGATATGCGACTGAGATCCCAACGCATAACCTTGCTGAAGTCATCGATGGGACGGTCTATATGATCGACCATCCACAAGCCAGCTTAGACAAATTGATGGAATTCATTCCTGGGCCTGATTTTCCAACAGGAGGTATTTTGCAAGGAAAAGATGAAATCAAGAAAGCTTATGAAACCGGTCGTGGCAAAGTCATCTTACGCTCAAAGACCTCGATCGAATCAATCAAAGGAAACAAACAACAGATCGTGATCACTGAGATCCCTTATGAAGTGAACAAGGCAACACTTGTCAAAAAAATGGATGAGATCCGCTTGAATAAAAAAATCGATGGGATCGCAGAAGTTCGTGACGAAAGTGATCGTACGGGTCTACAGATCGTTGTTGAATTGAAAAAAGACGCAAATGCCCAAGGGATCTTGAATTATTTATTCAAGAATACCGAATTGCAGATCAACTATAACTTCAATATGGTCGCAATCGACCACATGACGCCTCATCAAGTCGGCTTGAAAGATATTTTAAGTAGTTACATCGAGCATCGTAAACAAGTGATCACTAAGCGTAGTCAATTTGACCTAGAAAAAGCTCAAAAAAGACAACATATCGTCGAAGGTCTGATGAAAGCTTTATCGATTTTAGATGAAGTGATCGCAACGATCCGTGAAAGTAAAGATAAAAAAGACGCAAAACTTAATTTGGTCCAAATGTTCCAGTTTACAGAAGAACAAGCGGAAGCCATCGTTACTTTACAACTGTACCGTTTAACGAATACAGACATCACAGAGTTGCGTCGTGAATCGCAAGAATTGATCGCTCTGATCACGGAATTGAATAAAATTCTTTCAAATGATAAAGAGCTGTTTTCTGTCATGAAAAAAGAACTTCGTGAAGTCAAGAAGAAATACGCTTCCTCTCGTTTGACGATGATCGAAGAGGAAATCGAAGAAATCAAGATCGACACACAAGTACTGGTTGCGCAAGAAGATGTCATCGTCAGTGTGACGCGTGAGGGGTATGTGAAACGGACGAGTCTCCGTTCTTATAGTGCCTCAAAACCAGAAGAAATCGGAATGCGTGAAGGAGACTATCTGCTATATGCAGGTGAACTGAACACCTTGGATCACGTTTTGTTAGTCACGAATAAAGCCAATGTGATCTATCGTCCCGTCCATGAACTGCCAGATTTGAAATGGAAAGATGCTGGGGAGCATATCTCTCAAACGATTTTGAATCTTGCGGTCGATGAATCGATTTTAGCAGTCTTCCCATATCAGAAGATCGATTCTGAAAAAACATTTGTATTCATCAGTAAAAATGGCTTGATCAAACAGACACGGATGACCGATTTTGAACCATGGCGTACGTATAAGAGCCGTCCGTTGAGTGGGATGAAGTTAAAAGCTGGGGAAGATGAATTAGTAGCTGTCTATCTTGAGAAAGAACAGACTGATCGAGATGTTTTCTTAGTTACACATCAAGGCATGGGCCTACGTTACCCATTGACGGAAGTACCTGTTGTTGGCACAAAAGCCGCAGGTGTCAAATCGATCAACTTGAAAGAAGAAGATTATGTCGTCAATGGCTTACTCGTCTTGGCAGAAGGCGATACGCCAATCGTCATCATTAGTCAGCGAGGTGCTGTAAAACGCATGCTTGCGCAAGAAATCAGTCAGACTTCTCGTGCCAAACGAGGCGTAGCTGTTTTACGAGAACTGAAGAAACAACCACATCGAGTCGTTTATATGTCTGAAGGACACGCGAAAACGATCACTATGATCAATCAAAAAGGACAAGAAACTACGATCGATCCGACGGACTATCCGATCGGAGGCCGTACATCTAATGGCTCTTTTGTCATCGACGAGAAAAAAGGTGGAGAAGTGCAGATGGTCATCGATTCACCAATGATCGAGATTGAGGATTAACTGTTACAGTTTCGGGCTATTCTTTTTATATTAAAAGAAAATTAATACTTGCACAAACAAAATATGAATAGATTCACAAGCTGTAAATGTTGATTTAACAACTTTAATAACTAATATTATTTTATATATACTTTATTTGTTACTAAAAAAACAAGAAAACCCTTGCATTGGGAGCAACATGTGTTATACTTATCACGTAAAAACTGTTACATAAAACAGAAACGGGAGGTCCATACGATGGAACAATGGAATGGATTTAAAGGAACGAAGTGGAAAGAAGGCGTGGATACACGCGATTTTATCCAAAACAACTATACAGAATACCGCGGTGATGATAGCTTTTTAGAAAAACCGACTGAAGCAACTGACAACTTGTGGGAAAAATTACAAAAATTGAATGATATCCAATTTGAACGCAACGGTGTTTACGATATGGATACAGATGTCGTGTCAACAATCACTTCTCACGAAGCTGGCTACTTAGACAAAGACTTAGAACAAGTCGTAGGTCTACAAACAGAAACACCATTAAAACAAGCCTTCATGCCATTTGGCGGTATCAACATGGCAAACCATGCGTTGACAAGTAATGGCTATGAGCCAAAAGAAGAGTTGACACATATTTTCACAGACTGGAGAAAAACACATAACCAAGGTGTGTTCGATGCTTATACAGCAGAAATGCGTGCTGCACGTAAAAACAAGATCATCACTGGACTTCCTGACGCATACGGACGTGGCCGAATCATCGGTGACTATCGTCGTATCGCATTGTACGGAATCGATTATTTAATGGCTCAAAAGAAAAAAGACCATGACAATACTGGCTACCATACAATGAGCGAAGAAGTGATCCGTCTTCGTGAAGAAATCTCAGAACAATATCGTGCATTGGCTCAAATGAAAGAAATGGCTGCAAAATATGGCTATGATATTTCAAAACCAGCTGCAAATGCGAAAGAAGCTGTTCAATGGTTATACTTTGGTTACCTAGCAGCAATCAAATCTCAAAACGGAGCAGCAATGTCTATCGGACGTATCTCTGCTTTCTTAGATATCTACATCCAACGCGACTTAGATAACGGCGTGATCACTGAAAGAGAAGCACAAGAATTGATCGACCATCTTGTGATGAAATTACGTATGGTGAAATTTGCACGTACGCCTGAATACAATCAATTGTTCTCTGGTTTCCCGATCTGGGCGACATTATCAATTGCTGGTATGGGCTTAGACGGACGTTCATTAGTAACGAAAAATGATTTCCGTATGTTGCATACATTAACAAACATGGGACCTTCACCAGAACCAAACTTGACTGTTTTATATTCAGAAAACTTACCTGAAGGATTCAGAACGTATGCAAGTAAAATTGCGATCGAAAGTTCTTCGATCCAATTTGAAAATGATAACTTACTTCGCGAACAATGGGGTTCAGATGACTGTGCGATCGCATGTTGTGTATCTGGAACTGTTGTTGGTAAAGATATGCAATTCTTCGGAGCACGCGCAAACTTAGCGAAAGCATTGTTATACGCGATCAACGGTGGTGTTGATGAGATGACAGGAGCGCAAGTAGGTCCTGAATATCGTCCAATCACAAGCGACACATTAGACTTTGAAGAAGTGAAACACAACTTCATGAATATCATGGATTGGTTAGCTGAGCTTTATGTAAATACGCTAAACATCATCCACTATATGCACGACAAATATTCTTATGAAGCTGCACAATTAGCTGTAATGGATACTGACTTGAAACGTACATTTGCGACAGGTATTGCAGGGATCTCTCACGCAGCAGATAGCTTGTCTGCAATCAAATATGCACAAGTAAAACCAATCCGTAATGAACAAGGGATCACAGTTGACTTTGAAGTGACTGGCGACTTCCCTAAATATGGAAATGACGATGACCGTGCAGATGAAATCGCTGAATGGGTATTAGAATACTTCATGGGCCAAATCAAACGTCACAAAACTTACCGTAATTCAACTCCGACAACTTCATTATTGACGATCACGTCAAACGTTGTTTACGGAAAAAATACAGGTAATACACCAGATGGACGTGAAGCTGGTAAACCGTTGGCACCTGGTGCAAACCCAAGTTACCAAGCAGAACAAAATGGTTTGCTTGCAAGCTTGAATTCAACAGCGAAATTCAATTATGCACATGCTAGAGATGGAATCTCTAACACACAAACGATCAATCCTTCTGGGTTAGGGAAAGACGAAGAAACAAGAATCGACAACTTACGTAACGTATTAGATGGTTACTTCTCAAGAGGCGCATACCACTTGAACGTGAACGTATTCAGTAACGACTTGTTACGTGATGCAATGGAAAACCCAATGAAATATCCAAACTTAACGATCCGTGTTTCTGGATATGCCGTTAAATTCCGTGACTTGACAAGAGAACAACAATTAGATGTATTGATGAGAACGTCACACGACAGAATGTAAGACAACCAACGTAGTGTAAAAGGAAAGACAAAAGTTCCGCATGAGCTTTTGTCTTCCTTTTTTACAAAGAGGTTGTGATTGAAAAACATTGTCCGTGGCTCGAGACGAAAGAAATTAAAGAAAAGAAGTGATTAAGATGGAAGAACAAACAATAGGCTATGTCCATTCGATTGAAACATTTGGGTCTGTAGATGGACCAGGCGTTCGCTTTGTCGTCTTCATGCAAGGTTGTCGGATGCGTTGTGAATTTTGCCATAATCCAGACACTTGGAATATCGGTGGAGGAAAAGAATATACCGCAGAGGCGATTTTAGATCAAGCAGAGCGCTATCGTTCTTATTGGGGTAAGCAAGGAGGGATCACGATCAGTGGTGGTGAACCTTTATTGCAGATCGATTTCCTGATCGAATTATTCCAAAAAGCGCAAGAACGTGGCATCCATACAACGATCGATACGTGTGGGAAACCATTTTCGTATGATGAGCCTTTCTTTTCTCGTTTTGAAGAGTTGATGAACTATACGGACTTACTGTTATTTGACATCAAACATATTGATAATGAAGCACACAAGAAATTGACTCACTGGGGCAATGAAAATATTCTGGAAATGGCTCAGTATCTTTCAGATATCAAAAAACCAGTCTGGATCCGTCATGTCTTAGTCCCTGAACGTAGTGACTATGATGAATATTTGATTCGCCTAGATGCGTTCATCAAAACACTTGAGAATGTCGATCGAGTGGAAATCCTTCCTTATCATACAATGGGTAGATACAAATGGGAGACTCTTGGTTTGACGTATCCACTTGAAGGGATCGAACCACCGACAAAAGAGCGAGTTGAAAATGCGAAACGTCTTCTTCATATAGAAGATTACACAAAATATTTAACTAGATAGACGTTAACGGAAGGAAGATAAGTATTGCTTCTTTCCGTTTTTTTGCTATTATTGAATAGGAGAAAAGAAAAAGGAGCGAGTCAAATGTCAAAAGTTTTAGTTTTTGGTCATCAAAATCCTGATACAGATGCAATTGGAGCAGCGATTGCATTTTCATATTTGCAAAATCAATTAGGAGTAAATGCGGAGCCTGTTGCTTTAGGCACACCAAGTGAAGAAACACAATTTGCACTAGATTACTTCAAATTAGATGCACCACGTGTGATCTCATCAATCAAAGAAGAACAAGCAGATGTGATGCTAGTGGATCATAATGAATTCCAACAAAGCGTAGCTGACATTGCGGAAGCAACGATCTTAGCAGTAGTTGACCACCATCGTATCGCAAACTTTGAAACAGCAAATCCATTGTACTATCGTGCTGAACCAGTTGGTTGCACAAGTACTATTATTTTAAAACTATTCAAAGAAAACCAAATTGAGATCCCTAAAGAAATCGCTGGAATCATGTTATCTGCAATCATCTCAGATACTTTATTGTTCAAATCACCAACATCAACAGAAGAAGATCAATTGGCTGCAAAAGAACTAGTTGAGATCTCGGGTGTGGATTTAGAAGCATACGGCTTGGAGATGCTAAAAGCAGGGACAAACCTTAGCGATAAAGCAGCCGAAGTATTACTTGACCTAGATGCAAAAAGTTTTCCAATGGCGAGCTCAAGCGTGCGCATCGCTCAAGTCAATACAGTTGATTTAAACGAAGTGATGGACCGTCAAGCAGAGCTTGAAGCAGCGATGAACGCTGAGATTGCTAAAAACGGTTATGATCTTTTCGTCCTTGTAGTAACGGACATCTTGAACAGCAATTCAGAATTATTGATTGCCGGTGAAAGAAAAGCAGAAGTTGAACAAGCATTTAATGTGAAGTTAGAAAACAATCGCGCATTTTTACAAGGGGTCGTTTCACGTAAAAAACAAGTGGTCCCTCAATTGACAGAAGTTTTCAATTAAGCGACGAGATTGAAAGAAGTGGGAGTGTGACCAGTTGACTGGAACCTCTCACTTTTTTATTTAAACGTCCACATAGAAAGCAGGTAAATCGATGCAATATTTTCATTCTCAAGATGATCGGCGGAAACTGATCGCACAGCCACTATTTCAACCAATGATCGACTATCTGATCAGTCAAGGCACACAAGATATCATCTTGCGACAACTAAAAAAAGAATTTCGCCAGAAAAAAATGGAACATTTTCTTGACCAAATGATCGACAACGGCTTGATCATTCGAGAGAATCGGCGTTATCGCTGTGCCTTTCCAGTGTATGATCAAAAAGATTTTCGAGAGGAAATCGCTCAGTTAACCCAAGAATTGATGCAAGAATTGCTGAAGCAGCCAGAAAGTCAAAGAGCGCTCTTTTTGGCAGAAGAGATCTGGCATTTCTGTCGTGAGACTGAAACAGATTATTTTTATGCGACCGCCTTTTCAGTTCCAACGATCGAACGATTAGAAGCAGGCAATGAAAATTACCGATTTGTAACGCTCCAACAAGAGAACGAAGTTTCTTTGCCAACTTATTTCCATCTTCAAAAACAGCAGACGACATTACCTGAAGAGTTCCAGGCGTTGGGGCAGTTGATCGGCGATGTGAACGAAGCATATTTTTTTGATCAAGTAGAAGTGATCATCGAACGGGTTTGTGAAAACAAATACAAAAAACGCCGTGAGTCTATTTTTTTAGATGCGTTATTATTAGCAAATGTCTTGGCTCACAATGAGCAGTATCACTTACTGCTGCCGGTAGTCGAGAATAAGAAAGATTCATTGTTGGAAGAGCGACCATTGACTCAAACGAATGTGGAACGTGCCTTTATCAAAGAACAAGCGTTGGTTGCGCTGATGAAGGAGCTAGAAGTAAAATCTTATTCTTACATCAAAAAAATGATTTAAAAAAATCACTGTTCTCCCTATTTGGATGAACAGTGATTTTTTAGTCATGCTGTTTTGCGAAAGTGCCACATCATATAAGCTAAATTACCGATAAACAAGATATCTAGTATATTACTAGTGATTTGAATATTTGCAGAATTGATCGATGGTGCAAATGCCAAGATGAACAATGCAATGATACTATAGCAAAAACAGAAAAAAGTACTCATTTGGATAAGCATCGGCATCCTTAATTGCTTAGTGATCAATGAAAAAATAAAGAAAGTGAATATCGTCAAAATCACCACTAAACCATTGATGATGAAGAAAAATAGTGAATCTTGATTGAACGTATACAACATAGCTGTTAAGAGATTCAGTGATTTCAGTATGACGAAAATGATGTTCACTTCATTAAATGTATTCATTTTTTTCTTTGCAAAGTAGGCCGTGAAGCATAACGAGAAAATGAGACCACATAAGGTAGACAAAATCAAGAATGTTGGATTGTCGCTCGATTGGTTAAGCTCAGAATGGTCTAGTAGTAACCAGCCAAATGAGTTGCAAGGTATGCTGGATGTCTTGAAATAAGCGTAAAAGAAAAAAAGCAAGGCACTCAAAAAGGCAAAAACAGATCCCCAATGTAAATAGGTCGTTGTTTTTTGTTGTATTTGCATAAGGACTCCCATAAATTTAATGATATACATTATAATAACAAAATGATGAGGAATTGTCGACATTTTTTAATAAAACAAATAAATAAACGATGATTTGATGAAAGGGCTTCATCAGATCATCATTTACTTCACATTTATTTATTTTACATTGCTTCGGCGTTTGCGCACTTTTTTTGTCCAGAACCCACCAGAAATATATTTTGGTTCATAAGAGATAATAAAAGCCCGCTCTTCCACTTCTTTGATCAATCGGTAAAGTTCGCGCTCACTTTTACGTGGAGAAAGAATCTCTAATACTAAACGCTCACCTTCAAGTCCTGTCGCAGAAGTTTGTGTCACACCAAAGCCATTTTCTCTAAGAATGATCGGTAAGTTCTTATCTTCAGACGTATTCGCTGGCAAGATCGTTGTTACCATGATATAGCCTAGTGCTAATTTATCTTCGATGGCGATCCCGACACTGATACCCACAGCATAGCCTAGTGCGTAAACGAATAAGTTCAAAGGGTTATCTAAGCGGTCTAAGACCAGCGACAAACCAACGATGTAAATAATGATCTCAACCATACTAACTAAAGGTGCGATATAACGATAGCCTTTCATGGTCAGCATAAAGCGTAATGTATTTAATGTGATGTAAGCGAAATTGATGAAAAAGATCATCGCTAACATTTTTAGATCGAACATGATAAGAACTCCTTTCTGATTTCTCTATACTCATCATATCAGAAATAATTCAATTGAAGAAAAGAATAAACGTTTATTACTTTAAAAAAATGATAAAATGATTATAATAGAATTATAAAGAGAGTCAGGTGAGCGCGATGAAGCGAATGAACAAGGTCGTTGGAGTCAGTCATATATGTAGTATTTTTCTTAGTATGTATTTAGGCAACAATGCAATCCAACAACCAGTCGAAGCGAATGCTTTGTTATTCCCAATCTCATTGACAGACGGGGTAATACTAAGTATTTTTCTATTCTTAATGGTATTTATTGGAAATATCTTTGGCAGTTTTGCTAGTTTTTTTAAAATGTCTATTTACCCAGTACTATCAATAGGGTTAGGGATCACAGGGGTATTCGCCATGCTATTCTTTGTAAAAAGAATGGATGTTTACACAACTACATTTGGACTATTATGTCTTGTACAAGTGATGTTAGGTTTATGGCTGTCATTACGTTCAGCCAATCTTATGAAAATCAGGTGAATCGATCAGTGAATCCAATTATTTTGAAACGAACAATAAAAAATATCCCAGTCTTAGAAGTGGTCCAAAAAGAGTTGAAGTCAGAAAAAATCCCAGTAGTGATCTATTATCATGGCTGGCAGACGAGTAAGGAACTTGTGTTGACGCAAGGAAGAAAAATGGCAAAAAAAGGAATGAGAGTCTTACTCCCCGATGCCATGAATCATGGAGAACGGAAGCAACCGGTGTCAAAAATCCCTTCCTTTACTTTTTGGAGTAGTATTTACGGGAATCTATTTGAATTCGATACATTGATCGAACATTTAAGAAAACGTGAACTTCTTTCAGACAAATTGGCAGTGGGTGGTGTATCGATGGGTGGCATGACCACATGTGCCTTATTGGCAAAGCATCCTGAGATCACTGGCGGTATCTGCTTGATGGGATCACCAGCACCACTTGAATATGGTAAAGAAATCTCACGTAGAGCGCAAGAATACCACTACAAGTTGCCAGATGATTACTTCGACTTGATTTCATGGGTCAATCATTACGATCTATCGATGCACCCAGAAAAATTAGCCGGACGTCCCTTGTTTTTCTGGCATGGCGAAAAAGATGAGAAAATCCCTTATCAGCAAGTAGCTAAATTTGTAGAAAAAAATAAGGATGAGTCTTACGGCAAGGGCATCGTCTTTCGTGCCTCTTCGGAGAAACGTCATATGGTAGAAGTCCCATTGATGGAAGAAGCCGCAGAGTTTTTGGATGGGATGATGTAGCGTTTCAGCAGCTAAGATGACTGGAAGATTTTTACATGAAGAAGATAAACTATTGTATTTATAGATGCTAAAAACAAAGAGATACCAAGAAAACCAACTTTTTGATTTTTCTTGGTATCTACATATTTAGTTCTAGAAAAGTCATTATGAATGGCTTTTTTTTGTTTTCAATATAATAAGATAGGAAATGCCTAAAAAAAGACAACTATAAGCAAGCATTGCTAGTATTGATACTATTGGAATGGAGCCTTTATTGATATAGCCAACGGCCAACTCTCTAAAGTGATACGTAGGTGTCATTTTAGAAATTGACTGTAACCAAGAAGGAAATTGTTCAGTGGGGAACCATAGACCTCCTAATAAAGCCAAACCTAAGAACAAGATGTTTGCGCAAACGGAAGCAGTTTTTTCTTCTTTAAAATTACTTAGAATTGTCCCAAGGGTCAAGAAAGCAAGAGCACCAAATAATAGTAATAGAGATGAAACAATCCACTCTATAATGGACAACTTAACCCCTCTAAATAAATATCCCGTTAGAAAAACTAATGAGATAGCTAAAATAAAAAGGATAATCATTTTAATGATTTTCACTAAATAAACCTCATATTCACGAATAGGTAAACGGTTGATCAAGGATCTCCAACCATTTTTTTGTCTTCGATTATTTCAAACGGAAAAGTAAAAAGGGAAAAGCTTGTCAAACTAAAGGTAGTCATAGACATAAGGTATTCTCTCATGAATACTATTTGTATTTCTTCTGTAGGCATCTGTATCATCGCAGTAAATATAATGTAAAAAACTACAGGCATACCAACGCTCATAATAAGATATTTTTTATTTCTAGTCAGCCGTATCATTTCTATTTTTAGAAGATTACTCATTGGCGTCTTCCTTTCTGATTGAATCGATTCCGTTGAAAATAGAATTTAGTAAAGACGTATTCATTAGTTCGATATCATCTAAAGGGAAATCGATAGTAATTAAATCTTTGATGATAGATACTGTTTGATCAAATGAGAAATGTAATTCTACCAAGGATTTTTTTTCATTTAAGAATATATCGTGTTTCTGGATAACCTTTTTTAGCTTATGCTGGTATCGTTGATAGCTTTGTAATTCCATCATCAATATTTTTTTTCGTTCCATTATTCTTAGCCTGTAAGGCGTATCATCCGCGATAATTTTTCCTCTATCTAATAAAAGCACCCTATCCGCACAATAGTCAACTTCTTCGATATAATGTGTCGTGAAAAGAATAGTCGTTTTGTTTGCCTTCAAGCGCTGTATGATATCCCAAAATCTTTTGCGAGTGAGTGTATCCATACCGGCAGTTGGTTCATCAATAATCAATAACTTAGGTTGATTGATTATTGATAAACAGAAGTCAAGAATTCGTTGTTGGCCACCTGAGAGCGTATTTGCGAATTGTTTCAATTGTTCTTCTGTAAAACCTAATACATCATTTATCTTATCAACAGACAGAGGATTGGTGGAAAAGCTTGATACAAACTGGAGTAACTCAGAAACTTTTAAATCATCGGGAAAACTTGTTTTTTGAGGGAGGTAACCAATTTCGCTTTTTGAATATCTATTTTCAATAGAACCACTATTCATTGTATAATTTCCTAAAATAATCTTTATAAGTGTACTTTTTCCTGCACCATTTTTACCTAGAAGAGCAATACATTCATTTTCTTTGATAATTACATTTATATTGTCGAGAATAATTTTTTTTGAAAGTACTTTTTGCAATTGTTCTATAACAATTACTTCAGACATAATGTTCCTCCTTAGATGATAAAATTTAAAGGGTTTATAAAGTATGAGAGTAGATGTTTTTTTTCGAAAGCATTAAAGATGGGTAATCAAATTGAAAGATTGAATTTATTGGAAGACCTAAATTTTCAAAAGTTAACTTGAAATGGCAACACTTATTTTGACAAAAATTATAAATTGTAGTTGCTTGATTACTCTTTTGATCCGATAGCCCTTGATAACGAGCCTCCATGGGTAATCTAATATTCTGATGGGAAAGGGGGGGAGCGTATCTTAATGAATCATGTAATCGTAGATAGTTACACCAATGAACATAGACAAAATGTTGGATCTCCAACTGATATAGGATATCCTTCTTTACTTATGCAATACTCAATTTAAAAAAAGCTTGCAAGAATCTGTTCAATCGTTTGAGTGTCAATTTCTTTTCCTCAATCTGTATAAAATACTGAACGTAAATAATCCGGATAAAGGCTTGTTTCACAGTTCCTTCAATTCTTTCTGTTCAGGAGTAATGTTGTCCTTTTCAGAGAAAGACCAGATATTTTAGTTTGTCTCAACCGCTTGTTGATTAAACAATTATGTAAAGGTGCGACTTTCAAGTCTTGACGTGAAAACATCAATAAGCGTGTTTTTAATCTATACAACTTAATTTTTCTGTCTAGTCTAGTATAGCCTATCCATTCAATTAGGTCATAGTAATTTTAAAATAAATCCGACTATTTATAAAAATATGTGGGAATATTTATAATATTGAGGGGATTTCGCTAAAAAGCTTCAACATCCTTTATAAACTTGTCTGTTTTAAGTATTGCAATGAAATACTTAAGCGGTTTATACGTTCGGTGGTATTTCTTTATAATAAAATTAGACAACTAAAATCATTTTTTATTTTTCTCCCGATTCTTTGCTATAATGACTATAGTTATGTATTTAGGCATGGAAGGGGAGATTTTATGCCAACGTTAGCAGATGTAGCTAAACGAGCAAATGTCTCAAAAATGACAGTTTCTCGGGTGATCAATCATCCAGAACAAGTGACGGATGAACTAAAAGAATTAGTTTTTACAGCGATGGCTGAGCTTGATTATCGCCCAAATATTGCAGCAAAAGCCTTAGTTTCAAACCGTTCGCAAATCATCAAGTTGTTTATTCTTGAAGAAATCGATACGACAGAACCTTATTATATGAATTTACTCATGGGAATTGCTAAAAGAATTGGAAAAGAACATTATTCCTTGCAATTAGTGACCAATGATGCGTTTGATGTCGGGTCTTGTGATGGCTACATCATTACAGGGGTGCGTGAAAGAGATTTTGATTGGATCAATCGCTTGGAAAAGCCAGTCGTCTTATTTGGTGAGAATCGCATGGGCTACGATTATGTCGATAGCGACAATCAATATGGAACTGCTAAAGCGACCCAATATGCTTTAGAAGTTGGTTACCAAACAGTCGTGTATATTGGTATCGATGAAGCAGAGCCTTTTGAATTATCTAGAGAAGCGGGTTATTTAAAGGTAATGGAAGAAGCTGGCTTAACACCGAGAATGTTACGTTTTGATAATCATTCGACCACACCAGAAAAATATATCACCGAGCATTGGGATGAATTTACAGATAAGACTTGTTTTGTTTGTAGCTCTGATCGCTTGGCACTAGGCATCGTTCGTGGTATCACGCAAGTCGGCGGGCAATTACCAGAACAATTTGGAGTGATTGGTTTTGATGGCGTATTTCTTGATCAAATCAGTTCGCCCAAGCTGACGACCGTCAAGCAAGACATTATTCGGATGGGTGAAGTTTGCGGAGAAATGCTACTGAAAAAAATTAGCGAAAAAGGAGCGAGTCAAGGCTATCGCCATTTTTTCCCCGAGTTGATCATTCGTGAAACGACAAGAAAGCGATAAGCGACTAACGCTTAGCTATAGAAAATACAAGATTTATGCTATTATAAGAGAAAGTCCACTTATAAAGGATGGTTTACATGACAGAAATCAAACGAAAACATTTTCGCTTCCCTGCCTATGATGATCACATCGGCGTGAAGCTGAAAAATGAAAATAGACGCGTATTGTTCGACGGTCAAGATGATCTGATGACAGATACGAGCGACAAGCCATTGTTTGAACAAATCAATGAATTTCATTTTGAGGATTACTCAAAAAAAGAAAAAAACAGTCATGCGACAGTCAATGTTCGACATGCTTCGACACAAAAAGAAAATCTAGCCAAACATAAACAAAATTTGCCAGATTACAGACAAAGCAATACGACGAAAACAAAACGAAACAGTCAGACGAGTTTCGGTTATGCTCGTCGGAACAGCACGTCAGAGCAAAGACCACCACAAGAGAAAAAGTCTTCATCGCGAAGCGTATTCAATAGCTCTGTAAGAGAACGGTCTTATTTTGTACCTAAATATGTGCCAGCTTCAATCATTCCTGATCAGAAGAAAAATAAAATCTCTGAAGAAGAACTGATTGCTTCGATCAAAAAAGAAAAGAATGCGTATCTTCTATTTGAAGCAGAAAACACCCCATATGATGGAAAACAAAGCGTAACAATGGACGAAAAGAAACATCCAAGTAAAAAAAATCATGGGGTACTAGATCGTTCATTGGAAGGCTTGATCAATGAACAAGGCGATTCTTTGAACGGAAATGGCTATTTCAACTAAGAATCAATCAATTACGAAAAAAAGTTGATTCCTTCAACGATTCAGTCAAATGAAAAACAGGCAAGGCTTGTGCTAAATTGTTTGAATGTTGGAGTGAAACAGCTTTTTTGTCGATCGATCAGATAACTTGAACGGAAAGAAGGCGAAAGATGATGGCTGTTCCCTCATCAATGAAAAGATTTGGTTTTACTCGTGACACACCTTACCCACGATTGGTTGAAGAAGAAATCGTGACGCCAGAACCTGGCGAACGTGACTTGTTGATTGAAGTCGTTGCTCTCTCAATCAACCCTGTAGATACAAAGCGAAGAGAAATTGTTAAAGCAGAAACCTTTACAGTCTTAGGTTATGATAGCGTGGGTTATGTACGAAAAGTAGGCACAGCTGTGACAGATTTTGAAGAGAACGATCGTGTCTATTATGCCGGTACGACGCAACGCGGAGGCAGTCAGCAAGAGTATCAGTTAGTTGATGCGCGCATCGTTGCGAAAGCACCACAGAATCTGACGGACGAAGAAGTCGCTGCGATCCCGCTCACTGCATTGACTGCGTATGAATTGCTGTTTGAAAAATTCCATCTGATTCCGCAAAAAGGAGCAAATGAAGGCAAAGAATTATTGGTGATCAACGGAGGCGGTGGCGTCGGTTCGATCATGACACAGTTAGCAAAATGGGCAGGTATGAAAGTCTATGCTACCGCTAGCCCGCAAAACTTTGAATGGCTGGAAAAAAATGGCGTAGATGTTCCTTTAGATTACCATCATTCTCTCTATGACCAATTAGCAGAAGTTGGGGGCGAAGGTGTGGATCATGTTGCTGTACTCTATGATATCGAACCTTATTTATCAGAAATAAAAAAAATCATTCAACCACTCGGGCATATCGGGATGATCGTCAATACAAAAGAAAAAATCGATCTAAATGGCTTTAAAAATGATTCGATCAGCTTCCATTGGGAGTATGTGTTTACAAAAACGGATCATGACAAAGAAATCGCCACACAAGGAGCGATTTTAAAGAAATTGGCGCAACTCTTTGAAGCGAACCAGCTCCATAGTCATGTCACAACGGTTTACTCAAAGGGCATCACCAGAGCTTCACTTGAACAAGCGATGGCGGCAGTTAGTAAAGGAAGCCAACAAGGAAAATTAGTAGTCTCTGGTGGATTCCCAAAGGCGGCTCACTGATTCAACAAAACAACTGACAAGAAAAAAAGAGCTACATCCTTAAATAGTCATACTATTTAAAGGAGGTAGCTCTTATTGTATGAAAATGGCTTAATCTAAGTAAGGTTCTTCCATAGGTTCTAATGGATTCACTGTTGCTGTTGTAGATGTGATTTTTTTGAAAGGATTTGAGATTCTGAGATACTTCACTTTATTCAATGTATAAGATAAAATTGAACAGCTTAAAAGAGTATACGCAAAATGTGTGAAATCCAAATACAGCAAAGAGACAATTAAAATACCAAAAGTGATAATAAATAGGCTTTTCCCGATATTTACATGGTAGTATTTTTCAATCGCTTGATAAATGATATCTGTTCCGCCTGTACTTCCTCCAAAACGAAAGACTAACCCGCAACCGATCCCCGAAAGAACCCCTGTCATTAGGCTATTCACAAGCAAGTTTCCGACAGCAAAATGAACGTTTAGATTTTCCCATACATGTAAAAAGAAGACCAAAGAAAACGTTCCGACTATCGTTCGAATAAATGAGTGTTTTCCAAAAATAAATAAGGAAACCAACAATAAAGGTAAATTTATGATCAGCGAGGTGATAGAGGGCGCAAAGCCAAATAAATGATTTAGTAAAAGAGCAATACCTGTAACACCACCGTCAGCTAATTTTGAAGGGAGATTGATTCCAGTGACTGCCAATCCGTAAAGAGCTGCCCCTAAAATAATTCCGCATAAGTCTAATAAAAATTTGAACTGTTTCATCTCTAACCTCTTTTCTTTTTGAAAATTTTCAGCAATCTTTATATTACACTGAACAACTCTATTTATTCAATAGGAAAATGGAAAAAAATATACATAAAGAAGTATATTTTATTTCCTTCAAGATTTTCTCAGTGAAAACTGGAAAAATACTTCGTAAACATCCCATCGTCCTTTATTTTGAAAAGCAAAAAAAGCGTGCATGAGAAGTGGAAGAGTAAAAAAGAAGCATTTCTATATAAAAAACATCGATTATCTTATGAATTTTAACGATTATGATGTCAAAACAACCGATTTTTACTTTTTTGGTCACGGACACTCAAGATAAAGTATAATATTTATTGAACAAGCCAGTAAACAAGTATCTCCCCCACGAGATTTTAAACGTTACTGGCTGTTTTTTTTTTGCTCAAAAAGAAAACTTCTACTTTACAAAGGGAACGATTGTTCGTATAATGAAAGTGCGAACAATCGTTCGGTATAAAATCTTAGAGGTGATCGAATATGCAATCAATGAGACGTTTAGGTGCAATGTTGTTGATTTTATTTTTTGGTATTATTATAGGTAATTATGGGTTACAAACAGCATTGTTGATTTTTCTGCCTTCATTTGTACTGTGGTTTGTAATGTGGGATGAAAAAAAGTATCGACAAACCGAACGAAAACGCAGATATGAAGAAAATTTCTATCAGCAGGGAACACCCTATCATTTCAAATAACTCAATAGAAAACGCCACTTGCAATCGGTTCTCACCAACGACTCGATTGCAAGTTTTTTTTAAAACAACTTAGTTGGGAATTTGCTTGGCTATGTTTATACTTAAAGGAGAACGGAAAGGAAGGTCATATGAATACGTTTATCGAAACGCTCAGTGAGAGAAAAGAAGAGTTACTTGCAGCTACATTCCAGCACTTATCTATATCATTGATTGCCTTACTGATCGCCGCAGTGATTGCGATCCCATTGGCTATTTGGGCTGTAAGTCACAAACGAATGGCAGAATTTTTATTACAAGTCACAAGTGTACTGCAAACCATTCCCTCACTTGCACTTTTAGGATTATTGATCCCATTTGTGGGGATCGGGACATTACCGGCATTGATTGCTTTGATCTTATACGCGTTATTACCCATCTTTCAAAGTACCTATATTGGCTTAGCAGAGATTGATCCGTCAATTGAAGAAGCCGCAGTTGCCTTTGGGATGTCGCGTTTCAGAAGACTGATCAAAGTAGAGTTACCCATTGCACTCCCTGTAATCATCTCAGGAATTCGAACGGCTTTAGTGTTGATCATTGGGACGGCAACATTAGCTGCATTGATCGGTGCTGGTGGACTAGGAACGTTTATCTTACTAGGGATCGATCGGAATACACCGGTCTTGACCTTGATCGGGGCGATCAGCTCTGCGCTATTAGCAATCATTTTCAGTAGTTTGATCCGTTTACTACAACATCTGCGACCACGTTATACAATGCTTGTATTAGGGTTGATCTTGACTGTAGTTGCCGGGGCATCCATTTATCAGACCAGCTTCTTTAAGCAAGAAAAAATCACGATTGCTGGTAAACTTGGTGCTGAACCAGATATCTTGATCCAAATGTACAAAGGATTGATTGAAGAAGAAACCGACGCGGAAGTCGAGTTAAAACCTAATTTTGGGAAAACGAGTTTCTTATTCAGTGCTTTAGAAAATCAACAAATCGATATCTACCCCGAATTTACAGGAACAGTATTGGAGAGTTTAGTTCAAGTTCCCGATACATTGAGGGAGAAAAAATTAACAAAAGAGGAAACCTATCAAGAAGCCAATAAATTGTTGAGTGAACAGTTCTCAATGACACTATTAAAACCAATGGCTTACCAAAACACCTATGCACTTGCTGTGAAACGCGACTTTGCAGAAGAAAATCAGTTGCGTACGATCTCTGATCTAGCTAAAATTGAAAATCAAATCAGAGCAGGTTTCACTTTAGAGTTTATTGATCGTGCAGATGGCTATAAAGGAATACAAGAGCTTTACCAATTGGACTTCCCTAGCGTTCAAAGTATGGAGCCGAGTTTACGCTATCAAGCAATAAATAATGGTGACGTGAACGTCGTTGATGCTTATTCGACCGACAGTGAATTAAAGCAATATGATCTAATCGTTCTGGAAGATGATCGCGGCTTATTCCCAACCTATCAAGGGGCACCATTGATGAATGAAGATTTTGCAAATGAACATCCGGAAGTTGTGACTGCTTTAGAGAAGCTTAGTGGCAAAATCACCGAAGAACAGATGCAAACAATGAATTATCAAGTAAACGTCGAGAAAAAACAACCTGCTGAAGTCGCACGACAATTTCTAGTTGACCAAGGATTGGTGAAGGAGGGAAATAATTGACCGAGCTGATTGAATTTAAAAATGTACAAAAAAACTTTGGTGACAAGTACGCCATTAGGCAATTAGATCTTTCAATCGAAGAAGGAGAGATCTTTGTGTTGGTCGGACCTTCTGGAAGCGGAAAGACGACTTCGCTAAAAATGATCAATGGACTTTCTTTACCAAGTAACGGAGAGGTGTTTTTCAAAGGTAAATCTTTGAAAAACTATAATTTGCAAAAAATGCGTTGGCAAATGGGGTATGTGTTGCAACAAATCGCATTGTTCCCAACCATGACAGTGAAACAAAACATCGAAGTGATTCCTGAGATGTTAGGCTGGGAAAAACAGAAACGTTCTGAAACGTCGGATGAGTTACTAGCGAAAGTTGGCTTAGATCCAGAGAACTATCGTGATCGAATGCCGCAAGAATTATCAGGAGGAGAACAACAACGTGTCGGGATCGTCCGAGCATTGGCTGCTAATCCTGAGGTGATTTTGATGGATGAACCGTTCAGTGCGCTTGATCCACTTTCCCGAGCTTCGTTGCAAGAGCTAGTTCTTTCGCTTCATAAAGAATTAGGGACCACCATTGTTTTTGTCACACATAATATGGAAGAAGCCATAAAATTAGGCGACCGAATCGCCGTAATGAAAGAAGGGGAATTGATCCAATGCGATACACCAGATCGATTATTATTACACCCTGAGAATGATTTTGTTCGTAGCTTCTTTGAGGAATCGATCCAAGACAAAGCTCAGACAGTTGAACAAGTCATTTTAGCCGGTTTTTTTGAAAAGGAAATCACTGAACAACAAAGAGCGGTAGAACTTGATACACCTTTACAGCAATTGTTTGCTCAATTGGAAGAAGTAGAAAAAGTCAGCGTATATAAACAAGAGACACCGATTGGAGAAATCTCCAGAAAAAATGTATTTGCATTTTTAAGTGGGAAAAAAGGTTGATTCGTTTGAATATTTCTAGGAGAAAGTGACATTTTCCATCCATATGACTATCACCAGATGAGAAAAAAATCCACTAAAGTTATTTAAATCACCTTTAGAATAACAAAATAAATAAATGATCGAGTAAACGTTCAAACAAGAGGAACTTTTACTCGATCTTTTTTTATGACGGACATTATTTAATAAAATATTAAAAATATCTCATGTTATCTTCATTTTTCTGTAGACATAAGGCGATTTATAATCTAAAATTATGATTAAGTAAGAGTATATATTTTTTTTAATAAACCTGTTTGAGTAGTAAGTTGCAGATTGATTTAAATTTTAATATCATAAAAAAATGCAAAAAAACACAGATGGGGTGTTATTTTTTTGTTTATAACTGTGCTTTTTTATTAGATTTGGGGGAGTAAAATGAAAGGAATATTAAATAAACAAAGTACAAGGCAATTAGCTTTACTAGAATTGTTGTGGGAGAATGAATGGTTAACAGTATCAGAAATCGTCCAGGTCATCGGGGGAGTGGAGAAGACGATACGAACGGATATCAAACATTTGAATGAAATCATCAAGCCGCTTAACATTGAAACTTCTTTTAAACATGGTGTTTTCTTAGATAAAACACTGGGCGTGTCAAAGACACATCTTTATTCTTTATTTTTACAAAACTGCATCGAATGCCAGATCATCGAAGAAATTTTTATTCATCCGAATCTGACTAAAGGCGAGTTATGCGATCGGCTATTTATTTCAGAAACACAGTTGAATCGATTACTGACAAAGCTAAATTCAGTATTAGATAAATTTTCAATACAAATCAGCCATGAGTTGAAAATCGAAGGTTTAGAGATTAATATTCGCAAATTGTTTGCCAGCCTGATGTATGAAAAATATCTTTCAGCAGAAAAATTACTTGTAAAAGAAGAATTCGAGTTGATTGATCGTTTGATCCAACGTTTTTATGAAGAAAACGCAGCAATCATTGAAATGAATGATCAACATCATTTTCTGTTGAATAAAATCCATTTAAAAGTACTAGCTGCATTATACCGTTGTCGGCAGGGAAAATTTATAGAGAAGAAAGCAACTGTGTTCAACTATCAAACCATTTTGGATGATGATGGATTGAAACGAAAATGTCAAGCATGCTTTGAGGTAGAATTGAACGAAGACATATTATATAACTTATTTGCAAATTATTGCGAACCTTTCAAAGTGACAAAAACCTGTCATCAGTTAGGTATCGAACAATCATCATTACATAATCAAATGGAACAACTGATCAAAGATTTATCACAACGATTTAACATTGAGTGTGGCCATATCGATACTTTGATCGGTGATATTTTATGGAGTAGTTTTCGAATCATTGGGCCAACTTTTATTTTGAACAATGTGATTGAAGAATTTGTCTTAGAATTAATGAGTGAAAATCAAACGATCATGTTTGAATTAAAAGAAAGTTTTGCAGCAATCTATGAAAATCTTGAGCTCAAATCTTTTGACAAGAAAAATATGGTGTATCAATCGATATACAGTTTAGTGACTCAGTGGTCTGATTTTCGTATCGAGATGAAAAAAACGCATAGAATCAAAGCAGCATTGATCTTGGATGTTCCAATCGGTCATTTGCGCATGTTGAAAGAAGAAATCGAAATGCATTTTAGAAGTGCTTATTCGGTTGACATCTTATCGCCATTCGATCAATTCAGTCAAGCGAAGTTGGAAAAATACGACTGTGTATTAACGGATATTTTTACGATTCGCGGAGCAATCGAGCAATCAAGGGTCATTGGCATCCCACATTATTTCGATAATGAATTCATCAACAAATTACATACTTTTATTATAAAGAGAAAAGAAAGTATCCAGTTATTTAGGAAAGAACTAGTGATTTAAAATATACTTAAAAATCCAATTTATTAGATATGCCATAAACTGGCATATCTTTTCTTGTTTTTTAGCAATCGTAAGAGGTCAAAAGGGAGGTATTCACGAATTCTGGTGTTCAATATGTAGGAGTAGTCTGTCTTTTTATTAACTATACCATTTTTTAAATGATAGAATTATTGACATTGATAAAACAAATTTTCATGACTTTTAGCGTTATTTTACCAAGCAGTCGGTAGAATGAGATTATTTTTAGAGAAATCACTATGTTAAAAATGATGTAGACGTTCAATATTTTTTGTTTGGAGAGGTGGAAAAGAAATGAGAGAAATCTTAGATGGACGTTTAAAACGTCAGTTGAAGATTTTGGAAATATTATGGGAAACTCAGTGGGTGACGACAGCCGAATTAGCTGAAATGATCGAAAGCTCAGAGAAGACGACAAGAAACGATCTTTCACAAATAAACGAGATGATCGAACCTCTGACGATTGAAACCTCCTTTAGATCAGGAGTATTGCTAAAGAAAAATTTGACAACACCGAAAGCGTTCATATATTCAAAAATATTAAGTAAAAGTTTAGAATATACATTACTTGAAACGTTGTTTTTCAGGAAAGTAAGTTCAAAAGATGACCTAAGTGATAGTTTATATATATCGGAAACACAGGTATCACGAATCATCAATCGAATCAATCAAGTAATCAGTAAGTATGATTTTAAAATCAATAATCACCTTGAAATCGTCGGGAATGAAGGGAATATCAGAGACTTTTTCTCTGCCTTCTTTGCAGAAAAATATAATTTACCTGAGAATATGATGGAAACAAAAGATATCTCATTGATCACTGATATCATCGAAGTTTTTGTGAAAGAGAATACGATTTGGGCATTAGTCAATAATGACAATCATTTATTTTTAGGAAATATGAAATTCCACTTATTTATCTGTTTTATCCAATTAAAGCAAGGGTACAATTTGCTTTCATGGAACGTACCTTTTATTTTTCAACATTTCGCCAACGAAACAGAACTATTAGGCCGAATCAATAAAAATTTCGCTGTTCATTTAAAAGAGGAAGATCTTCAACAACTATTCTACGAGTTTTATCAACCGATCCATCCGACTTTACGTTTACAATATCTAAATGTTGAAGTTGATGCAGTGGATCAAAAAAATAAAATTAATAAAGTTATTGGCTATTTAGAAAAACAGTTCGGGGTCGTTTGTGAGAATCGAGATCAATTGACTCATGATATTTATTGGACAACGATGAATACAGTAAAGCCAACCTATATTTTACATAATAAGAAAAAAGAATTTTACCTAAACGTAAAAAGAGATAGTTCGACACTTGTCAAAGATTTAGAAGACCGTTTTTTTGAGATCTACCAATCACTAGGACCGTCATTTCACATTTACATCGATGAAATGATCCATCAATCCGTCTTTAAATTATTGACATCATGGTCAGATCTATGGATCCAAGTACGTAAACAAAAGGTGAAACTTCATGTCGCACTACTGTTAGATAGTTCTTATGATCATATGCGTATGCTCAAAGAAGAAATCCAGTTTTACTTTAGACATAATATTGATATTGAGATTTTAAATCCTGCGACAAAAATACAAAATGGCTATTTACAAAAATTTGATTGTGTCCTGACAGACATCTATTCAAATGATTTTTTTGAAGTGCCTACTCTTGGAATATCTAACTACTTAGATGAAGCAATCATCAACAAATTGGTGGATTATTATCATATCAAAGTGGATGAACTTGCAGAGATATAAGACGGTTTGAAAAAACGGCTACATCCTTAATAAGGGACATTCTATTAAAATTTGCATTTCATGACACAACTATTTCTCAAATAGGGAAATATTGAGAAAAGTTCGGACTGGTTGGTTAAAATAATATGTTATTAAATTTAGCGAAGGTTCTTAGAAATACAAGAATGCTATTTTAACGCTGTTATATGTGGTTAAATAGTTGATAATAGCAATTGTATTTTATATTTATCTGCAGTAAAAATAACTGCATATTCTTATTTTATTTACCAAACTAACGGTAAAACTTGGTTTTAAAAGTGCTAGTTTTTTAAGGATAATTGTTTTGTGGGAAACGTGTCGTTTACATAGGAGGTGAAGGGTAAGATAAAAAAAATGATGTACTACATGGTAGGTGCGTTGCTGTTATGTGTTATGAGTCCAACGATCTATCATGCTCAACAATCAGAAATACAAACGGTTCATGTCAAAGCAACGATCGGCGATTTAGGAAATAGTTCCGAAAATCAAGACGACACAGGGCAGGATACCCAAAATGGAGAACAAAAAAAGGAACAACAAGCTACAGTTCCAGTGTCAAGTAAAAGTAAAGGTTCTTCCTCTAAATTCCCACAAACTGGTGAACATTTGACCAATGGAATTGCCTTGATCGGTTTATTGCTTACTCTTTTTTCGATAGGATCGTTTTATACGTTCAATCAAAAGGAAGATCGACTACAAAAAATTAATTGAAATAATGTTTATTATTTCTGCAAGGAGAGAAACATAATATGAAAAAGCTAAGTACTTTAGCGATCGTATCAACTATCTTATTGAGTGGTTTAGGACTTGGATCTTTAAATGCTGCTGCTGCTGATTTGGGCTGGATCCCTGGACAACCTGACAATACACCTGGTCAGACGATCAAAGGTGACGATAAAGCAGACGTTCAAGTTTCAGGTTGGATCGGTGAGTGGGATCCAGTTGATCCGGAAGATAAACGCTATATCGATATCACGGTTCCTACGACTGTAAGATATGCGAATTCGATGGCAGATGACGGCACGCCTCAACCAGAAATCGTTTCGCCGTTATATTCAATGACAAATAATTCAACTTCACATAGAGTAATGATCGAAGTAGATAGTTTTGCGGAGACAAGCTCAACTGGTATCACTCAAGACTTGTTCTTTACACCACTAAATGAAGCGGCAGTTCGCTTGCAAAGTGCTTCTGGACAATTCTTGAATACTCGTACTTATTTAACAACAATCGGAACAGGACAAACAAAAGCTTTAAGATTTGAAGGGGCGATCACTAGTCCATTCCAGCAAAACGTGATCGTGACACCTGCATATACGATGTCATTCCATTTCACTGCATTAGCTAACTAAGTTCAGAAATATTGAGAAGTATCCATTACCTAATTTTTTAGAAAAGGATCTAAATAAATATACTTTTCAACTAGAAATTGAGAAAGGAGGTTGAGAGAAATGGCACATAGTAATATTAAAAACAACAATCGTAGTAAAAAGAAGAGAACATATATCTTATTTTCCTTGCTTATCTTCAGTTTGATTGCAGGGATTGGCGGATACCTTTATTTTAATCAATCTCCTCCTCAAGTAGTGGTAGGATTGCCAGATTTAGATGATAACCTGACAAGATTGAGTAATGAAGATATTTTAAAAGCGATGCAAGATCAAGTGGATAAAGACAAAATGCGTATCCTCTTGAAGCATGATATAGAAATCGATGCACAAGGAAAAGCGAGTGTCGATGTACGTAATAACGGACAGAACGCATTCAATATCCAAGTAGAGTATTATTTAGTCTCAAACAATAAAATATTGTACAAATCAGGATTGATTCCACCAAACAATCGAATAGACTCTATCCCTTTTGAGAATCTACCTGATGAGGGCAGCCATGATGTCAGAATCTTATACAATATTTATAACGAACAACAATTGGTCAATACAACGACGATTGACGGTACGATTACCATTAGTTGATGGTCATCAAATAAAGAAATCTTATACAAAAAAACAGGAAGGATCGGAAAATAGATTATCTATTTTCGGTCCTTCCTGTTTTTATTTTAGCTCATTATTAAGTGATAAAATCACTCGTTCTTAGTACCAACCGTTAGCTAACCAGAAAGCTTTTGCTGCGTCCCAAGAGCCATAACGAGAGGCAACATATTGTTCTGCAACTCTTTCTTGGTTGGCAGCTGAGTAGTCACCATTCAAGTAAGAAGAGTCTAATTGGTAACGGCCGATGTAGCGTCCGTTTGTTGCTGTGTAAGAACCGCTAGATTCTTTTTGTGCGATCCATTCTTTCGCATCGTTTGTACCAGTCGAAACTGCCACTTCAGCAGCAGGAGCTTGTTCAACTACTGGAGTTTGTTCCACTACAGGTGTTTCCACAACTGGAGTAGTTTCTTGAACAGGAGCAGCAGGAGCTTGAGTAGCTACAGGAGCTGTTTTTTGTTCGCCAGTAGGAATTGTTAGTTCTTGACCTGAAAAGATCAGGTGAATGTTTGAGATTGAGTTTGCTTCGGCAATTGTTTGGATCAAGGAGTTGTCACCAACGTATTTTTGAGAAATCGTTGATAAAGTATCACCTGATTGAACAGTGTAGGCTTCGTCTGCATGTGCAGAAGTACCCATAAATAAAGCAGCGCCGGCAGCCAAAGTTGTTCCAAAAAGAATTGTTTTAAGTGATTTCATGAAAGATCTCCTTCGTGTTTTAAAAAGTTATTTGATTAGCTGTTTCGCTAACGAGTAATACTTTAACATGATGCAACATTTCATAGGTGATAGAAACGTAACAGTTTATGACAAAACTACCTTTTTTGTAATAATTAACGAAACATATGTAATTGAAAAACGCTTTCTTTCGCTTGAATAAAAGAATGTATGTTCTCATTTTTTGAAGAATGATATAGTTAAGAAAGTATTAAGCTAACAATAAATAAGTAATTTTTTGATTGAAAAGAGTAAAAAAGGCGATATAAAGTAATCATCTGGACTCATGAAGATGCTCTTTCGAGAGGATAATCAGAGATTTTTGAAAATAAAAATAGAACATAGAGCAACTAGATGCTCCATGTTCTAAAAATCAAATCCCAACTATTAGTTTTCAACACGATTGGAGATCATTGGAAAGAATTTCAAACAGTAAATAGCGCAAATCCCGACAATTATATAAATAGCTTTAGCTAAAATTGTTGTTGAACCACCAGCAATCATCGCCACTAAATCAAATTCTAATAAACCAACCAATAACCAGTTCAATCCTCCAACGATCAATAATGTTAAAGCAATCATATCTAACGTTTTCATTGAAATTACCCCTTTCCTATATGACTTACTACCATTATAAAACAATTAAAGGATTACTACTAAAATACTGCTTGTAATTTAATCCTTAGGTGCCTTTATTTCAACGTTTATACAGAATCATAGAAATGTGATACAGATATGTCTTGACATTAGGAAGGCAAAAGATTAGATTTATCTGGTTATAAAATAATTATTTCATTAAGGAGAAGAACATGAAAAAGAAATGGATTATTGGTGGATTGATTGCGTTGTTGTTGGGAGCTATTGGTTATACAGGTACGCGTTTTGCAGGAGAAGTTTTATTTTGGGGAGGTGAAGCTGATATCGCGAAAATCAACGAGAATCTTGATAAACTTGATCAGCAATTAACAAGTCATCAACAAAAAATCACCGATTTAACTAGTGTATTAGCGACTAAAAATCAAGAACTTCAAGAGTCACAAACGAAAGCACAAGAATATCAGTCTAAAATCTCTGATCTAGAAACGCAAAAAAGTCAATTAGTTGCAGAGCAAACAAACTTACAAAATCAGTTAACTAGTAAGGAAAACCAACTAAAAGACAAACAAACTGAAATCAACAATAAAATCAATGAAATCAGTCAAAAAATAAGCGAAATCAATAATTTGAACAGCCAATGGAATTCAAGACTCCAAGAGATCCAAGTAAAATATACGGAAATGCAAAATAGCGTCAATCAGTTAAATGAACAAATCGCTCAACTAAGCCGAGAGAAAACAAACTTACAATCCGAGTTAGCAACCACTAAAAAACAATTAGAAACTATTTCAGCAGAAAATAGTAGTTTAAGAAGTTATATTGCTCAATTAGAAAAAGCGAGAAGTGATGCGAAGTTGACAGCGGCAAAGTCTCAACAAATCGTTGATCGACAAGTCAGCAAGTAATGAGATCTAAATCGATAAAAGAAAAGCGAGAAGAAACGGTCGTGACGTATTTATATAGATAGTAAGTACGCTGTAAAAGTTGTTTACTAGTAGAGAATAAAACTTGAAAAACTGAACGTTTGTTCGTATAATAGTAAGGGAGGGGGAGATGACAATGGAAAGAAAATATGGAACGGTCTCGAAAATCAGATTGTTAAAATTAGGAGAAAAACCATTGATCCGTTTTACTTTAGGAACAGAGAATTGCTTGATTGCGAGCCATAGCTTGAATTTTATTGCCGATGTCGATGATGGGATGAAAATCTTTGTAAAAGGCTACTATAACAACCGCAAACAATTTGTTGTCAAAGACTACACGGTATTAGAAAAACCAAACATTGTCGTCGCTTTTGAAAATAGCCCCTTTCCTAGACAAAAACTAGTAAAGTGATTCAACAAGAATAAATGGTGAAAGAAGTAGCCAATAAGTTTACCTATATATAGGTAGAAGATAAATAATGTTCTGAGGCGTTGCCTCTTCTTAAAAACGAAAACAAAAAAACTCATGGCTTGAACCATGAGTTTTGTTCATTATGCAGACGATGGGATTTGAACCCACACGAGCTTACGCTCACAAGACCCTCAATCTTGCATGTCTGCCGTTCCATCACGTCTGCAAGAAACAACAATATAATCATAGCGAGTAACGAAATAGATGTCAAGATAAGAAAGAGGAAAATCATGAATAAGTATGATGGAGAATTCTCGATTTTAGGAATGATAGCAGGCATCATCATCGGATTAGCATTTGGGAAGTTAGCCATGGGGATATTTTTAGGGGTGATCATTGGGATCGCTATGGATTGGGCAGCAAATCTTTGGAATGATCGCCAAGAGAAGTAAACTCAAAAAAAGTTGATTTTCATCTAGGATTTTTTTAAAACGGTGGCAAAATCCAGATGAATGGAGTATGATATGGAAATAAATGAGTATAATCAGAAATTTCTAACTTTTTTTGAAACGAGGGATTGGATCACTATGAGAGAATTTGAAAAATCCAATAAATTAGAAGGCGTAAGCTACGATGTCCGCGGGCCTGTTCTTGAAGAAGCAGAACGAATGCAAGAAGAGGGCATCAGTATTTTGAAATTGAACACTGGAAATCCAGCTCCGTTTGGATTTGAAGCACCAAATGAAGTGATCCGAGATTTGATCATGAATGCCAGAGATTCAGAAGGTTATTCAGACTCAAAAGGGATTTTTTCTGCTCGAAAGGCAATCGAACAGTATTGCCAGTTAAAAAAATTCCCAAATGTAACGATCAATGATATTTATACTGGTAATGGCGTCAGTGAATTGATCACGATGTGTATGCAAGGATTGCTGGACAATGGTGATGAAGTATTGGTTCCTATGCCAGATTATCCTTTATGGACCGCTTCCGTTTCATTAGCTGGAGGAAAGCCCGTTCATTATGTGTGTGATGAGCAAGCAGAGTGGTATCCAGATATTGACGATATCAAATCAAAAGTAACGAGTCGAACAAAAGCGATCGTGATCATCAATCCAAACAATCCAACGGGGGCTTTATATCCAAAAGAGCTACTTGAAGAAATCGTGAAAATTGCCCGAGAACATCAATTGATCATTTATTCTGATGAAATCTACGACCGTTTAGTGATGGACGGCTTAGAACATATTCCAATTGCAACGTTAGCACCTGATTTGTTTGTTGTGACCTTGAATGGATTATCAAAATCTCATCGTGTGGCAGGATTCCGTGTTGGTTGGATGGTATTAAGTGGAGACAAATCAAATGTCAAAGGCTACATTGAAGGGTTGAACATGTTATCTTCGATGCGTCTTTGTTCCAATGTTTTGTCGCAACAGATCATCCAAACTGCTTTAGGTGGCTACCAAAGTGTGGATGAATTATTGTTGCCAGGCGGACGGATCTACGAACAAAGAGAATATATCTATAATGCGATCAATGATATACCTGGACTATCAGCAGTTAAGCCAAAAGCAGCCTTTTATATCTTCCCGAAAATCGACACGAAACGCTTCAATATTACAAATGATGAGCAGTTCGTCTTAGATTTTCTACATGAGCATAAAATCTTGCTTGTTCATGGAGGTGGCTTTAATTGGCCAAATCCTGATCATTTCAGAATCGTGTACTTGCCTAAATTAGATGACTTAAAAGTGACAGCGAAAAAAATGCGTGAATTTCTGACAACGTATCAACAAAGATAGGAAAGTTGATAGCTTAACGATTACACGTACGCAAAGCGCTTGGCTCGTGAGTGGATAACTCGCGGGACAAAGCGGATTTTAAGAAGTAAGTGGTGACCGATGAAAATGGAACACAGTGATTTTTGTGGGTGATTGCTTACTTCTTAAAATCCAATGCGTTCATTTGATCCATGGGTTTACTGAACTTGTGGGAATAAGTGTTTGTTTTAACCTATTTACAAGTAAATATGACTTTACCTAAAAGCCGTCCCGACACCGAGACGCTTTTTTAATGCCAACTATTTGAAAACCAAAAATGTTGCTGTTGGTCTTTTCTTGAAGTTTGCAAAGTAGTCAAGTACAATACATGTAGTCATGCGAATACGCATATTTTTTAGAGGAGGATACTTATGGAAGCGTTAGTCGATTCCTTTGGTACGATCATCAAAGAAATCCGAAAAGAACAAAAAATGACCCAACAAATGCTTTCACAAGGCATTTGTTCTCAAAGTGTGCTGAGTAGAATTGAAAATAACGAAGAGTTACCGAATGTATTGGTAATGGCGCAAATCTGCCATCGACTTGGAGTGACGATCGATTATGTGATGAATTTATCCAAAGATAAATTTCGAGCAGCAACGAGACAATTTGATTTTCTAGATCTTTATTTTCTAAAAAGAGATTATCGTAAATTAGAGCAAGAACTAAAATCAGCGAAAGTAACAGAGAACCTGTATTCCGCTGAAGATTTTCAACGGTATTACTATTATTTAGGCGTTTGTGAATTTACGTTAAGGAAAAACTTAGTACAGGCCCTCAGCTACTTAAAAGAAGCATTGACTTATTCAAGTCAAAAAGATCGAATCCACGTCTGCGATATTGAGATCCAATTGATCAGCTGTATTGGTAAAGTCTATGGTGTAGCGGGGAGAAGTACGGAAGCAAGATATTATTTAAGCCGTAGCGTTCAACTGTTGCATGAGACAATGAACGATCATAACAAAAGCGAGCTGACACAAATTTTTTATAATTACGGAAGTTTTTTATTTCATCAAGGAGAAAGTGAAGCAGCACTTGAACAAGTGAATCAAGGCATTCGCTGGGCACAAGAAAAAAATAGCTATTATTATTTAAATGATTTATTTATTCTGAAAAGTTTGATATATAAGCAACAAAATGAACTATCAAAAGCGTTGTTTTATGAAGAATTAGCTCAAGCTGTAAAAAAAATCGCAAAAAGTATATAAATGGTGTAGACCATTCTTGACTTCTCTCGTAAATAAGAGTAATTTAAAGGTAGATCATCAAAGGAGAGAATAGAATGAGAACTTATATCTATGCTGACAAATTCTTTTTGGCATCTGGTGTGAAAAATGCTGGATATCTTGAAATCACTGATGGACTTTTTGGAGAGTATCTTTCAGAAAAACCAACAGGAGAAGTAAAAATCATTGATCAAACTGGCAAATGGATTGCCCCTGGACTTGTAGACACGCATATTCATGGGTTTATGAATCACGACGTTATGGATAATGACGCTGAAGGTATTAAAGCCATGTCAGAAGGATTATTATCTTGTGGAGTCACTGCATTTTTACCTACCACATTGACTTCTAGCAAAGAACGTCTAAAAGACGTAGCAGAAACCATTGGAAAAATGTATCACGAAGCTCCTGGTGCTAAAATCAAAGGAATCTATTTTGAAGGCCCATTCTTTACAGAGGAACACAAAGGCGCACAAAACCCAAGTTATTTTGGCGATCCAGATCTAGCTGTCTTCAATGAATGGCAAGAAGCTTCTGGTGGTTTGATCAAAAAAATCGCCTTAGCTCCAGAGCGTTCAGGTGTTGAAGAGTTTGTCAAACAAGTGACCGATGAAGGCGTTGTCGTGGCGTTAGGTCATAGTAATGCGACGATCAACGAAGCGCAAGCCGCAGTTGAAGCAGGAGCAAGCGTGTTTGTTCATGCATTTAATGGTATGCGTGGATTGAATCATCGTGAACCTGGGATGGTTGGTGCATTATTGTCATTAGACCACGTGTTTTCTGAATTGATTTGTGACGGTCACCATGTCCATCCAAATGCTGCTCAAATCTTGATGGAAAAAGCAGGACATGATCATGTTGCATTGATCACGGATTGTATGATGGCTGGCGGCATGCCAGATGGCAACTATAATCTAGGTGAGTTTCCAGTTGTCGTTAAAGACGGAACAGCTCGTTTAGAATCTGGTAATCTAGCTGGAAGTATTTTAAGATTAAAAGAAGCAATCAAGAATGTAGTTGATTGGGGCTTAGCTACGCCTGAGCAAGCCATCATGATGGCTACTTACGTTCCAGCGGTCAGCTGTAAGATCGACGATACATGTGGAAAGATTGCTAAAGGAAGAGATGCTGATTTCATCGTCTTGAATCCTGACATGACTTTAGATGCCACTTATTTAGATGGTGTAGAACGTTACCATGCATAAAAAATGAAAAACAGCCAAAAGGGAAGAAGCAGATCGTAGCTTCATTCTCTTTTGGCTATTTTTGTGTTGTTTTTATAGGATCGTTACTGGATCAATACTTCTAAACGAGTAATAAATTCATCTTGGTCATTCGTTTCATGGAAATCAACGAGGTACAGTTCATAAAATGGACTTTTTAGTTCTAGTTTGTGTGTTTCCGCATATTTTCTCATTTCTTGAATACCGATGATTTGTTGCTCATAGCCTCCTTGGTATGTGTAAGTCAAGTATTTCCCTGAGGGCAAGGTGGATACTTCATTGATCAGCGAGGCAGTTTCTGGATAGAAATAGAATACTTGATAGGCAATAGGATCCGTATCTTCATGTAAAATACTTCCAAATAGATTTTGATTATTGGCACTAAGATGTTTTTCATGTTTTTTGTGCAGTTGCTTCAACGCATAATCGACATCATCGCTTGTCGTCATCTCATCGTCTTTGATCACTTGACGTAATTGATGCTCCATCACAATCGGTTGATGGAAGGGAGTGTCTTCTACTTCATAGATCAACTGTAAGCGATCATCCAGTAAGGCGATTTTTTCTTTAGATTCTTCAATCAAGCGATGCAAAGAATCAATTTCAAAACGTAAAAGTTCTTTTGTGCGTTCAATGTTTTTATTTTTAAGGTATTCGACGATATCTGGTAGAGAAACATCGAAATATCTCAAATCTCGAATCGTGTTTAGTTGTTCTAGTTCTTTATAAGAATAGTTACGATAGCCATTATCGTCATAATCTGGTTGGATCAAACCGATTTTTTCATAGTACCGTAAAGTATGTGGGGTAATATCATATAATTTTGCTAATTCATTGATTTTCAATCGATTCACTTCCATTTGATTTTATTTATAGCTTGTCTCTGTTTCTCATTTTACTATTAGTTGGTTAGAAAAAGCGAGTTATTTAAAAAAATGTCAAAAAAAGCATTGACCTTAGAGTTACTCTAACCTGTAAGCTTATTTTAGATTAGTAATTGTTGGAGGAGAAAAAGTATGGAGTGGTATAACAAGTCAACTGAGGAAACATTCGAACGGGTTCAAGTCACAGATTTTATTTCAGAAAGTGATCGTCTTGAACGACAACAAAAATTTGGAAAAAATAAAATGGAAGAGCAAGACCAAACGCCTGAATGGCAAAAATTCTTATCTTATTTCCACGATGCTTTGATGTACATCTTATTAGGTGCTGCAATCTTGAAAGTAGCAACCGGAGCATTGATGGAAGGCGGGATGATTTTTTTAGTTGTTTTTCTAAATGCAATGATCGGTTATTTCCAAGAACGGAAAGCAGCCTCATCTTTAGATAGTATCAAAGGATTATTGAGTGATAAAGCAGTGATTTTGGAAGACGGTAAAAAACGTGAAATCGATCCGACTGAGTTGGTCGTTGGCGATCAAGTAGTTTTGACTGCTGGAGATATCGTACCAGCGGATGTTCGGATCATTGAATCATTCAACCTACAAGTGGATGAAGCAATTTTAACAGGAGAAACACATTCTGTCAGCAAAACTAGCGAGAGTTTACCAGAAAACACAGAATTAGCGGAACAAATCAATATGGCTTTTTCTGGCACAAAAGTTGAATCTGGAAATGGGCTAGGCGTCGTTGTTGAAGTAGGTCCGAATACTCAAATCGGTAAGATCAGTCATTCGTTATCGACGGTTGAAGAGCAAGAAACACCATTATTGAAAAAAATCAAAGAAATGAATACAAGTATTTTTAAAGGAATCAGTGCGTTGATTTTATTGATTGCGATCGTTTCTTATTTTTACTACGGCATGACGTGGGGCTATATAGCGACGGCGATCATCGCTTTGATCGTTTCTTCGATTCCAGAAGGCTTGCCATCGATCTTAACCATTATTTTGTCGGTCGGTGTGAATCGAATGGCAAAACAAAATGCGATCGTAAAAACATTACCTACTGTAGAAACATTAGGAGCAATGACGGTTATTTGTTCAGATAAGACAGGAACATTGACAAAAAATGAAATGTCTTTGGTCCACATTGCGACATTGAATGATTGGTACACGCCTCAATCATTTACAAAAGCATCACGTACAAAAGTTGAGGAGTATTTGTTCCAAGCGATGCACAATTGTCAAGAAACACAATTAGCAGATGGCGATTGTCCTGAAACAGGAAATGCAACTGAACTTGCATTATTACGTTATACAAACACGCAGGACGCAAAGATTTATTCGCCGATCGCTAAGATCCCATTCGATTCAGCGTATAAGTATATGAGTACCGTCCATGAGATCAATGGCAAAAACATCCTGTTCGTCAAAGGGGCGCCTGATGTATTGATTGAAAAAGCTGGCCAACAAATGGATGCTAGAGGTACGATTCAAGCCATCGATAAAAAACGTTGGAATAAGAAAAATGAAGATTTGGCAAGTCAAGGGCAACGTGTTCTAGCTTTCGCTATGAAAGAAATCGGTGATGCAGACTTATCACATGATTCATTAGATGCAGAGTTAACAATGATCGGTCTGTGTGGTGTAATCGATCCACCGAAAGAATCAGCGATCGAAGCTGTAAAATCGATGCAGCAAGCAGGAATCCGTGTGAAAATGATCACTGGCGATCATCCATTGACAGCTAAAGCTATCGCAAAACAATTAGGATTGCAAAATCATCAAACTGCGATCACAGGAAAAGAGCTGAATCAACTTTCAGAGCAACAATGGCAACAAGCAGTAAGTGAAAATGATGTGTTTGCTCGAACGACACCAGAACATAAATTAGCGATCGTGTCTTATCTGCAAGAACAAGGTGAAATTGTAGGAATGACCGGAGATGGTGTAAATGATGCACCGGCATTGAAGAAAGCTGATGTAGGGATCGCTATGGGAATCAAAGGGAGCGATGTGAGTAAGCAAGCGGCGGATATGGTCTTAGTCGATGATAATTTTGAGACGATTGCTTACGCAGTAAAAGAAGGTCGTCGGATTTTCGATAACTTGAAGAAAACCATTCTCTTTTACTTGCCAACCTGTTTGGCACAAGGGTTATTGTTGCTGTTCTCATTGATTGGAAACTTCCCATTACCATTAACGACTGTTCAAATTCTTTGGTTAAACCTAGTGGCTTCAATCACTTTATCTTATGCGTTAGGATTTGAACGAGCGGAAAAAGAAGTAATGAGTCGCCGACCACGACCACTAGATGAGCGAATCCTTTCGCGATATGCGTTGATGCGTATCTTATATGTGGGCATGATCTTAACGATCTTAGGTTTGACTGCGATGGAATATGTCTCAAATGATGCCCGTCAAACGGTGTTGATCAATGCGATGGTCTTTGGTCAAGCCTTCTATATGATCAATTGCCGCCGAATCAGTGAGTTTAGCTTGGACAAAGGATTATGGAAAAATACAGCATTGTTTTATTCAATTGGGATCATGGTCTTGCTTCAAGCAGCGATGATCTGGTTCCCACCATTGCGAATGGCATTAGGAACTAACTTGTTATCAAATGCAGAAGTAGTCATCAGTCTTTTACCAGGATTACTTTTATTCTTCTTAGTAGAAATCGAAAAATATATTTTATCAGCTAGAAGTTACAGAGTTGATGCTTGATCGTTTACTTTCTCCATGAAACCAGATAGGTAAACTAGAGAGAATTTCTTCGAAAAAGTAGCTGTTAAATACTTCTACAACGAATGTAGAGCTAAAAAAATGCAAAGCGATCGAAATGATGGGTCATTTCGATCGCTTTTTTGTGTAAACATTCAAATCATCAATCCATAGATAAGCTTCATTTCTCGCTAATTTCTAAGGAAATATTGGCTCTTTGTCAATAAGGACTGATGAGTGCAATCAAGTGAAATCCGGAAGAAGAAGTGAACACTTCTTCTCCGGATTTTCTTCGTTATTTGACGTGAATGACTTGATTCGTCAAAAAGATTCGGATGCGCATGTTCTCAAATGATTTAAAGCCATAAGACACTCGTTTGAGTGTTTTGATGTGGGTGTTTTTTGCTTCAATTTTCCCATTAGAGTAAGGATAAATCAAAGAATGACGAATCCCTTCTTCATAGCTCAGAAGATTTTGTAGTTTTAGCCGAAATTCTTTATCTAATGTTTCTGGTAACTGATGCAAGAGAGTGAAAAATGACTCGTGGTCTTTGTCACGAAAGGCATCCGCTAGTTCATGGAACGCTTGATAGG
The DNA here is from genome assembly GCF_050498525.1 of Enterococcus sp. DIV2371. Taxonomy (NCBI): domain Bacteria; kingdom Bacillati; phylum Bacillota; class Bacilli; order Lactobacillales; family Enterococcaceae; genus Enterococcus; species Enterococcus sp. DIV2371. The sequence continues at coordinate 1,293,282 of NZ_JBIPAJ010000001.1, forward strand.
CGACTTTCAAGGCAGTTGAAGCACTTAATAAACGGTCAAGCACCATGGCTTCTGTCAGGTAAGGATACTTTGGGGCACGAAAGCTACGCCAAGTTTTATATTCTGTGTGGTTGATATTCTTCCGATTTTTGGTGAGTAAGCGCCAATGGCTTTTTAATTTCCTTGGCATTGTCCGATTGCCCGAAGCAATCAGGCGTTTCATTTCACGGACACGAAAATCTTGGAACGCTTGATTCATGTGTTTGACCACATGAAAACGATCAATGACCAGTTTGGCATGAGGAAATACTTTTTTTGTTAGTTGAAAATACGCCGCATTCATATCAGTAACTAAATAGTCGACGTCAGATGGATTCACACATGTCTGGAAATAAGTGGTCAACCGAGACAATTTTCGAGTGGGTAAGATATCAACTAATTGCCCGGTTTCCCCATCGGCACAAATAAAACTCATCTTATCTTCTGAGGATACATGGGAACGAAATTCATCGACCATCAATACTTTGGGCAGGTGGCGCTTGGCTTGTTTTGGTAAATAGGTTTTTAACGACTTCAAAATACGCGTCACCGTTGGAATAGACACCTGGCAATGCTTTGCGATAAAAGATAAGGAGACCTTTTCGGTGAGTAAAGCAATGATTTTCATTTTTACATGCTCGGCAATCGAATGATTTGGCCGAACAAAATAGCTTTGGGCTGTCCAATGGGTATGGCAGTTTCTACAGTGATAACGTTGTTTCTTCAGCCGCATGATTAGCGGTAAATGGTTGAATTGATCGAAACGAATGCAGGTCATTTTCTTGCCATTTTTGACAATGACCGTTTTCCCCTTCGAATCTCTCACGGCAGAGCCACAAGTCAAACAAGCAGAAGTAGGAGGAGCTAACACTGCGTCAATAACTAAAGTATTGGTTTGATGGAACGTTTCGTAAGAAACATCTTGGATGGTTAAATATTTATCTGTTAATCGGAGCATTTTTTTGATAGAATTTTCCATAGAGCATATCGTCCTCTCAGTTGTTTATTTTGTGGTGATTTAATCATACTAGAGAACGATATGTTTTTTAATACCCAAAAAGAAAAAGTGGACTGACGAATCAGAATTGATTCATCAGTCCACTTTATTATAGAGCCGAAATATTAGCAAGCACATGGAACATCAAAAAATGTCATCCACGAAATTCGCAAGGAAGATTTCGTGGACGACATTTTGTTTTTCGAGAATAAAGGTTTTTTTCCGATTTTTTTATTTGTAGATTACTCTAATCTAATTAGCGGGAAAATCAAAAAAATCGACGATCGATTTTGAAGAGTTTGCGTATCTTATAAGTAGATCGGCTAAACTCCCATTGAATTGCTGGATTTCTTCTTTCTGGTGCGAGCGAGGAAGTAAATAGACCGTATCATCATTTGCCAAGACGTAATCGCCATCGATCGTACGAGCAACCAAGTGAAAGGATGAAAGGAGCTTCGCGAGATCCTCTTCATTAAGTGATGTATAATCGATCGTCCGTAGAATACTAGCTTTAAAATGTTTTGAAGAAGGAAAAAAGACAAGTTCTTCATAATCGGTCAGTTCTTTCTCTTCAAGCCATGTAAGTGTTTGTGTCAATGTACCGTTTTTGTTCAATTGTTCAAACAATCGTTTCACCTACTTTTTATTTGGGATCAACACAGTAAAGTCGATCGTTGGATTATTGCCTGTTCCTTTTGCCTCTAACTCGACACTTTCAGGGATCAGTTCATCGCCAGCGTAATGCGGAGTAACACGATAACGAACAGTTTCCCCATGGTTCAATGCTTTACGGATCTTTAGTTCATAAAAATTCATATAAGGATCGTTGACGGGAAATTGAAACAAAGTAACTAGATTTCTCTTATCGTCGCCACTGCCACCGAATTGTTTAGCGATCAGATGTCCCCGAGAATGATCATATCTCGGCCCAGAAATAAATCCAGGAGGGCGGATGTCACGATTTGCACTAGTTCCTGTGTTGATCATTGATTTTTCCAGTAAGGCATCCGCACCAGTTGGTCGTCCTAGCTGATCAAGCGCATGATACTCGATCCATCCATGGTTCGTTGAAAAATCATTTGCGGTGAATGATGCTTGCCCTAAGTCTTGCGGCCCAGGATTGTTTCCAGTTGGTGCTAAGTCTTCTTCTTGCGGTAGGCCATTGTTTCTTTGTTCAGATGAGTTCGGTGTTGCATTTTCTTTTTCTGTTACGTTCTCACCAGATTCTTTATTTAAAGAAGCAGATTCACTGTAATCAGTGGTGACTGTTGGCTCTTCGTTCACTAAGTCCATCCCGATAAATCCGATTGCACCCAAAACAACTAAAGAAATCAATGTTCCCCATAGTTTTTTTAAATTTTTCATTCTTTCACCTCGCTTATTAGTATAAGGCAAAATAAAAAGGACTAAAAGTAAAAACTTTATCCAAAGTAGAGTAATTATATAGGTGATTATGATATGATATTCTTGTACACAAAGGAGGCGAATGAGATGATAGGAGGAATCGCAATCATCACGATTTACTGGTACGTTCTACTCATATGTGCCGGGATTGCAGTGTTACTTGTTATTTTTGGGGATGTCTTTGATTTCGATGGACCTATCGATCCGATGCTGATCGTTCCTTGGTTGACTTTTACTAGCTTGTTAGGGTATTTGGGAGAATCCTTGACCGACCAGTCCTCGTTAGTGATTTTCGTTATCAGTGCCATTATTGCAACCGTTTTAGTCTTTTTGTTGAATTTTTATGTCTTGATGCCAATGAAGCATGCAGAGTCATCGCTATCGGCTTCTGAAAAATCATTGGAAGGTCAAATCGCTACGGTGGTGACGCCGATACCGATCCAAGGAATGGGTGAGATCCAACTGAAAAGTGTTACTGGTTCGATCAGCCGTCCCGCTTGTTTTTATGCGCCTCAGGAGACAATGATCAAACGAGGAGAAAAGGTACTGATCATTGAAGTAAAAGATCGTGTTTGTTACGTTACGCCGTACGAAAGTATGTTGAAAATGTGAAGGAGTGGAAAAAATGGAAATATCTGGAGTGTTTGTAGCAATTGTTTTAGCAGTATTGATCGTTTTGATGCTATTGATCGTCTTTGTAGCCAAGTACCAAACGGCAAAACCAGACGAAGCATTGATCATCAGTGGTAGTTATTTAGGAAGTAAAAATGTCCATGCGGATGAAAGCAACAACAAAATCAAGATCGTCCGTGGTGGCGGGGCATTCGTACTGCCAGTTTTTCAACGTTCGAATCGCATCAGTTTATTATCAAGTAAATTAGATGTATCTACCCCAGAAGTTTATACCGAACAAGGGGTTCCAGTAATGTGTGATGGTACTTCGATCATCAAGATCGGTTCTTCTGTAGAAGAAATTGCGACAGCTGCGGAACAATTTTTAGGGAAAACGCGTGAAGAACTTGAAAATGAGGCTCGTGAAGTCTTAGAAGGTCATCTACGTTCGATCTTAGGTTCGATGACAGTGGAAGAAATTTATCAAAATCGTGACAAATTCAGCCAAAGCGTACAAGAAGTGGCCTCTGTGGATCTAGCGAAAATGGGCTTGATCATTGTTTCCTTCACGATCAAAGAAGTACGTGATAAGAATGGTTACTTGGATTCATTAGGGAAACCACGGATTGCTCAGGTCAAACGTGATGCAGATATTGCAGAAGCGGAAGCACTAAAAGAGACACGAATCAAAAAAGCGGAAGCAGAAAAAGAATCACAAGCTGCCGAATTACAACGTCAAACGGAAATCGCTGAATCTTTGAAAGAAAAAGAATTGAAACTAGCTGCTTACAAGCAAGAGCAAGATGTGGCACGAGCAAAAGCTGACCAAGCGTATAATTTAGAAAGCGCAAGGGAGCAACAACAAGTAATCGAACAAGAAATGCAAGTAAAAGTCGTTGAACGTCAAAAACAAATCGAACTAGAAGAAAAAGAAATCATTCGTCGTGAAAAACAATATGATTCTGAAGTGAAGAAAAAAGCAGATGCTGATCGTTATGCGAAAGAACAAGAAGCGCAAGCGCAAAAAGTCAAAGAAGTGACAGAGGCAGAAGCGGAACAATTTAGAATCGAAGCATTAGCGCAAGCTCAGGCAAATCAGACTCGTTTAGCTGGGCAAGCTGAAGCGGAAGCAACATTAGCAAGAGGGAAAGCCGAAGCTGAAGCAAAACAAAAAATCGCAGATGCGTTCAAAGAATATGGCGAAGCGGCTGTGCTTAGCATGGTGATCGAAATGTTGCCTCAATTGATGCGTGAAGCGGCACAACCTCTTGGAAATATTGAAAAAATCTCTGTCGTTGATACAGGTAGTGCCTCAGGTGAAACAGGCGGTGCTAATCGGGTAACGAGCTATGCCACAAACTTGTTGTCTACGACACAAGAAACATTGAAAGAAACAACTGGATTGGACATCAAAGACATTATAGAAAATCTTTCTACTCGCGGAAATTCTCGACAATTGAATGTCTATGAAGGATCAAACGAACCGAAAGAATAGGCGTTGAATGAAAAAAACTCAGAGGAGTTGTACTGACCACAAAAGTTAGACCAAGATACTAACTTTTGAAGGTCACTACAATTTTTCTCTGAGTTTTTTATCGTTTGCTATTTTTGTTCGTTTTGTTTACGGATCTGCGCTTTTACTTCTTCAAGATTTTCAAGCAAGGCTTGCTCTTTTTTTCTTAATTCTTCTAAGTCTTCGACAATCTCTTCTTTTTTTTCTACTTCTGGTGGACGTAAGAAGAAATTGATCCCGATGGCGATAAATGTCCCGATAAAGGTGTCAAAAACCCGCTCAACAGCATAGAAGACTGATTCGCCTTGGGGGATGCTCAAAGAAATCAGCAATAATGTTGCGATAGCAGCAATGATTCCAGAATTATTATTGATCCCGTCAGATAAGACGATCACGATGATCACTAACAGTGGCAGAACGATCAGTTCAACTAAAAAATCATTGTGGAAGTAACTTTTGACAAAAAAATAGAAAATTCCTAATCCGCCACCAAGGAGATTCCCGATGATCCGTGAGCGACCAAAAGAAAAGGTAGTCGTCAAATCTTGGCGTAAGGAAAAAACAGCAGATAGGGCAGCAATCATTGGAATGCCACGATTAAAGAGATGGAAGATCAAAATACATAAGAAAACAGCTAAAGCGCTCTTCATTGTACGCATACCAAGTCGAAAGCGTCCAAATTGCATAGTATACTCTCCTTTATGTTCTTTACAATATCATAACTAAACTTCCCTTGGATTGCTAGTTTTTCATGGATGAATTTAGTATAATTCAAGAAAAAGAAAGGAGCCGATCATGCGAATTGGAATGAGAACGGTAAAAACGGTCATTAGCGTTTTTGCTTCGATGGTAGTTGCCAACTATTTTTCCTTGCTCTTCTGGCCGTCTGCCGGGATTATTGCTTTGTTGAGTGTGGGGAATACTCGTCGCTCGACATTGATGACTGGCATTTATCGAATCGCTGCATTTATCATTGCCACATTTATTGCCTTTTTGTGTTTTACTTTTTTAGGCTATCGAATCATCAGTTTCAGTGTCTTTCTTTTATTTTTTATTCCGATCGCTGTGCGGTTCAAATTGACAGAAGGAATCGTTGTGAATTCAGTCTTGATCACGCATTATCTAAGTGAACAAAGTATGAGTTGGCAATTGATCGCAAATGAAGCAGCTCTGATGATCATTGGGGTAGGTTTCGCTTTGTTATCAAACGTTTACATGCCAGATAGTAAAAAACGATTAAAAGAAAATCAAGTGATCATTGAAGAGCGTTTTCGACAACTCTTGAGGAATATGGCAGATTTTCTGATTTCTGATGGTGTCTATGAGAATCAAGGATTATGTAAAGAATTGCAAGTTTTTATTCGAGAAAGTCAAGCATACGCGCGGGATCATCAAGAGAATAACTTACTCAGACAAAATCAATACTATGAAACTTATTTTTCCATGCGTCGAGCACAGATCAATGTGATCCAAGACATGCAAGAGAATTTAGAGTATATCCATGAGCCGGTACCGTATAGCGACCATATCTATGGATTATTGATTTATACAGCCGAAACATTTTCTGAGTCGAATGATGGGAAAGAAATATTAGCACGCATCGAAGAGGTGTATGGATTGTATCGTCAAATGCCATTACCTACTACTCGGAGTGAATTTGAAGCTCGTGCGGAGTTATTCCAGTTTTTACAATCATTTAAAAGTTTTATTGAAATAAAAGTAGAATTTTCTCAGCAGATGATCGTAGATGCTGAAAAGTGAAGAAATAAGACGAAGCGATACTAATGACTATCTGCTTCGTCTTATTTTATATTTATTTATCCGTTTTTCTTCCACTGTTCTTGCATCTCGTCTAACAGTGCAATGACTTCGGTGGTTAAATACAGCGAGCGATTAGGGAGTTCGCCTTCGATCATTTTTACCATATTCTCAATTTCATAATTCATTGCTTGTGCACGATTGCCACTTTCAATCAATTCTTTTGTGCCATCTGTATAGATGATTTCGGCTTGATCTGCGCGAGGATAATCATTGATCGAAAGATAGCCATTTTCAAAAGCGACAATACCAACTTTTGGCATTTTTGCCTGGAAAGTCAGGCTGATCGTCGCTAATTCATTTTCTTTATTTTGTAAAATGGTCACGGATTGTTCATCGACGCCTGTTTTGAATGGAATCATTCGAGAAGCGATGACTTCAGGTTGTGAACTTAAAAAGAAACGTGCAAATGAAACAGCGTAAGTCCCAATATCCAGCAAAGCACCGCCTGCTAAATCAGGATTGAAAAAACGGTTGGTTGGATCAGGTTCTTTGTAACTGCCAAAAGGCGCTTGGATCATTTTCAGTGCCCCTAATTTGCCTGAGTCGATCATTGAACGAAGTTGCTGATATAAAGGCATATTGAAAATCGTCATTGCTTCTGCCAAAATCAGATTTTTTTGTTCTGCTAACTGGATGGCCTTTTGAAGTTCTGCTTTATTCATAGTGATCGCTTTTTCGCATAAAACATGTTTTCCTGCTTCTAAGGCAGGAAGGATGTAATCGATATGTTGACGATTAGGAACGGCGATATAGACGATATCCACTTCAGGATCTTGTAACATATCTTGGTAATCGCCATAAGCTTTTTTAATGGCATGACGGGTAGCAAACGTTTGTGCTTTTTCGAGTGTACGTGATGCGACAGCAACCAATTCACTTGATTGTTGATTGAAGCTTTCTGCAAATTCTTGGGCAATCGATCCTAGACCAACGATGCCCCAGTGAAATTTTTTCATTTTTCATCTCTCCTCATGCTATAGTTATTGTAAGGGTATTTAGTTGAATAACCTTGGGTTCACTATTATTATAACAAAAAAAGGGGATTCGTTCGTTTTGCCGATTCGCTTTCTAAAAAAAGAGGAAAAAAATGTACAAGTGGATGATTTTTCAATTTAATTTAAGTAAAATAATTACGAGGAGGGAATTACCATGCATCAAGTATACGTTGATCTTATTATGAGTGTTTTACTCGAACAATTTGAAACAGAACAAAATTTCTTAGATACTTATCTATTGGTGGACGAAGGAACTTGGCAAGGCTGGAAGCGTGGCGAACAAAATCTGCCATCAGAAGCAATGCAAAAAGTTAAAAACCTCTTTACAGATTATGAGTGGATGCTGACACAGAAAATTTTACGTCAAACCATCATTTTCCCTGAAAAAAGAAATGTTGCAGTTGCAGAATATAAGCAAGTCAAAACTCGTATTGCTCAGAAATGGGTTGGCAGCGGCAGTGCGGATGTCGAATTGGTTCCTTTAAAAAAAGATCAAATTTCCAATGGATATCTTGACTTGAAAGTCAGTATTCAATATGATGAGTGGGGTTATGATGATATTTTGAATTTCCGATTACCAGCAGAAGTTCAAAAGCAAATCGAAGGAGAGAAAATCGAGTTATTAGATTGGGTAAATGAAAATCTGGAAGAAACTTATATCAGTGAGAAAGTGGAGCCAGAAGGGGAATGAAAGGATTTTTTAAGTGAATAAAATTTTAGGTTTTGCTGCAGTTGTGATCATGATCGTTGCGATGGGCTATGTAGTCATCAGTGAAAAAGATTCTGATACGAAGGTCCGAGCGGATAATTCAAAGACTGAGCAAACAACTACGAGTACAACAAAAGAAAGTTCAGAAAACCAGACAAAAAAAGAAACAGCTAGTGAGTTGCCAGATGTCAAAGTGGACGATTGGTCACTTGTTTTGGTGGGACCTGATCATAAGCTTGAGACAGAAATTGATGAAGCGAATCAATTGGTTGCGTTAGACAATGGCTATTTGGTCGATAAGCGCATCAAAACGGACTATGAAGCACTGGCTAAAGCAGCAGAGACAGCGGGCTTTCCGCTGGTAATGGTATCTGCATACCGGTCTGTGGCTACGCAACAACAAGTTTTTTCTCAAAATGTACAACAAGTGATGAGCAGTCAAGGTGTCACTGAAGAAGAAGCGACCAATATCACGAAAAAAACGATGACAGAACCTGGTTATAGTGAACATCATACTGGTTTAGCTGTGGATGTGGTCGATGAAACATGGTATAACAACTATCCAAGCACAGTTCTGGATGAAAAGTATGGTGAGGAACCAGGCGCTAAGTGGCTTGCGGAAAATGCCCCTAAATATGGGTTTATCATCCGTTATCCAAAAGGTCGTCAGGATATTACCAAGATCACTTATGAACCTTGGCATTTACGATATGTGGGCAAAGAAAGTGCGGAATATATCGCAGCAAATGATTTAACGATGGAGGAGTACCTAGACCAACTAAAAGAAAAGTAGGAATAAGAAATGGCAAAAAAGAAATGGAAAAAACAAAGGCGCAAAAATAATCGCTGGTTTGCTGTAATTGTAGGAAGTATGTTGATGATGATGGCTTTTGTTTTTTCTATGAGAAGTTTGTCATCCCCATATTCCACAGAAGCACAGCAACAAGAAGAGTTGACCCATCAAGAATTCATCAATGCATTAGTTCCTCACGCAAAAGAGCTGCAGCAAGGATATGGCGTTTTGCCGAGCATCATCATCGGTCAAGCTATACTTGAATCTGATTGGGGCAATAGTACCCTTGCGAGTAAATATAAGAACCTATTTGGCATCAAGGCATTTGGGAACGAAGAAAAAGTCAATCTGGAAACAAAAGAATATATCAATGAAGAATGGATCACCATCCAAGGAGACTTCCGAGTCTATTCTTCGTGGGAAGAGTCGATGGATGATCACACTGCATTATTTATCAATGGTGTTGATTGGAACCCTGCTCTGTATGCGAATGTGATCGCTGCGACGAATTACATCGAGGCAGCCCACGCGTTACAAACAGCAGGATATGCGACAGATCCGACATATGCTGATAAAATCATACATGTGATTGAAACTTATCAGTTAAATCAATACGATCAATAATCAGACAGAACGGAAGTGGACGGATGGCAGATTTATTTGTTCCGGAAATAATGACAGAATTACATAAAGATATCGTGAGAGTTCCAGAGGTCATTATGGAAGCAAGTGGGATTAAAATTTTTGGAAAGTTGATACGTTCGATTATCTTTACAACAGATATTGCGATCATCAGAAACACAAATGCAAATGCAGTGATCGCAGTTTATCCGTTTACGCCGCACCCGGCGATTACGAAAAGCATTATCGAAGCAGCGGATATTCCAGTTTTTTCTGGAGTTGGTGGTGGATTGACGCAAGGGATGCGTTCTGCATACATGAGTCTTTTCGCTGAAGCGCAAGGTTCACTAGGTGTGGTATTGAATGGACCGACACCTGTAGAAACAGTTCATGATGTCTGTCAGGTTGTCGATATCCCAGTAATCAGTACGGTGACATCCAAATACTCGGAAATCGAAGAGAAATTAGCGGCAGGTATCACGATCATCAATATCAGTGCAGGAAAAGACACAGCAGAGACTGTACGTTTTTTCCGAGAGAAATATCCAGAGTTACCGATCATTGCGACTGGTGGACCAACAGATGAGAGCATCAAAGAAACGATTGAAGCTGGTGCTAATGCGATCACCTATACGCCACCAAGCAGTGGGGAATTGTTCAGTCGTAAAATGGACAAATACCGAAAAATCGAGAAGACGAACTGAATCTTAAACAAAAACTAGTTGTTGTGACAACTGTCTAGCTCCAAGCAATAAAAAATAATGGGTTTTACTTTTGTTCCAGTCTCGTACAATCTTGACTTTAGCAACCTTTCTCTTTTTGGACGGGTTGCTTTTTTTATCTAAAAGATTCGTCTACTTTCTGTGTTGGAACAATGCGTGTGGTCATCACCTAAACCTAAGATAAATCCTTTATGAGAAATACGAGAAAGATGGTTGTAAGTTTCAGAAACAAGTGTTAGACTGTTTTCATCGTTTAAAAACAATGCGTTTATCAATCGAATAATCGAACAACTTATATATCGTCATGATAAGGATGACAGTTTCTAGCCAGCACCGTAAATGTTGGACTATAAGTGAAAAAGTAGTGAGACATCTTTTTTGCTTATATATTCGAGCAGAAGAGATGTTTTTTCTATTGTGAGTAAAATGAATTTAGCAAGAAAAGGAGTAAATAAAGTGAAAGAATTAGTAGGACGTATCAATAAAGATGGGCAAGTCTTGGGTGAAGGCGTGTTAAAAGTAGACAGTTTTGTTACTCATCAGGTTGATCCAGTTTTGATGGAACAAATGGGCCAACGTTTTGCAGAAGTTTTTAAAGAGCAAGGAATCACTAAAGTCGTAACGATTGAAGCTTCTGGCATCGCACCAGCTTTATTTGCAGCTAAAGAGTTGGGCGTACCAATGATTTTTGCTAGAAAAGCCAAAAGTTTAACAATGGACGAAGAATTACTAACTGCTTCTGTCTATTCATTTACGAAACAAGTAACGAGCACGATCTCGATTTCTCGGAAATTTTTATCTTCTGACGATAAAGTATTGATCATCGATGACTTTTTAGCCAACGGTCAAGCGGCAAAAGGCTTGATCGAATTATGCCAGCAAGCAGGAGCGAGCGTTGAAGGAATTGGGATCGTCATTGAAAAATCATTCCAAGACGGTCGCCAACTTCTTGAAGAAATGGGCTTGAAAGTCGTATCGCTTGCACGCGTTGCCTCACTTTCAAATGGTCAAGTAGAATTTCTTGAGGAGGATGCATAAGCGTGGAAAAAGAAACACAAAATGGTAAAGCTGCTGTCTTAGGACTACAGCATTTATTAGCGATGTATGCAGGCGCTGTTGCTGTACCGTTACTGATCGGTACGGGGTTGGGGTTTAATCAAGAACAGATGACGTATCTTATCTCAATCGATATTTTTATGTGTGGGTTAGCCACACTTTTGCAATTGACTGTCAATCGCTTTTTCGGCATCGGCTTACCAGTTGTTTTAGGTTGTGCGATCCAAGCAGTAGCACCGTTGATTTTGATCGGTAGTACAGAAGGTGTAGGGGCAATCTACGGTTCGATCATCGCATCGGGGATTTTCGTCGTTTTAGTAGCGGGCTTCTTTTCTAAGATCAAAAAGCTCTTTCCACCAATCGTAACTGGAACAGTGATCACAGTGATCGGGCTGACATTGATTCCTGTAGCGATCGAAAAAATGGGTGGCGGTAGTGCAGCTGCTCCTGGATTTGGTGATTTGACTAATTTATTATTAGCGTTTGTGACGATCCTCTTGATCGTAGGCGTGCAATTATTAGGAAAAGGATTCATCCGTTCGATTGCAGTATTGATCGGTTTGATCGGAGGAAGTATCTTAGCGGGCTTCTTAGGTAAGATCGACTTAGGTGCGATTGGTCAGGCACCAGTTTTCCACGTACCGCAACCCTTTTATTTTGGCAAGCCGACATTTGAAATTTGGTCGATTTTATTGATGATCATCATTTCGATGGTGAGTATGGTCGAGTCAACAGGCGTATACTTTGCCTTGGGGGATATCACTGGCAAAAAAATTGGCGAAGAACAACTGAAAAAAGGCTATCGAGCAGAAGGTTTAGCTGTGGTCTTAGGTGGTATTTTTAATACATTTCCGTATACCGGCTTTTCGCAAAATGTTGGATTAGTTCAACTTTCTGGAATCAAAACAAGAAAACCGATTTATTTTTCTGCTTTCTTTTTGATCATTTTAGGTTTATTCCCTAAAATCGGTGCGGTTGCTCAAATCATTCCTGAACCAGTTCTTGGTGGCGGAATGCTTGTGATGTTTGGTATGGTTGCGATCCAAGGAATCCGTATGTTGCTAGAAGTCGATTTTACAAATGATAAAAATTTGTTGATTGCTGCGGTATCGATCGGTTTTGGCTTAGGATTCAATTTGATGCCTGAACTATTCAGTCAATTACCAGAAACAGTCCAAATGTTTACTGGAAATGGTATCGTCATGAGCAGTATCACAGCCATTGTTTTGAACTTAGTCTTCAACGGACTAAAACAAGACGAGAAAATCATTAAAGAAGCACTGAAGGATTGATCTAAGTCCCTTCACAAATAATAGTGAACAAAAAATGCAGAGAATCTGAAAATGGTTGATATTTTCGGGTTCTCTGCTTTTTTAGTTGAAGGATAGGCAACAGGCTTTTTTGATGTGTTTGAAAAACAGGAAGAACAGTTTTAACGATTTGTTAAAAAACGAATTATTTCGATCATGGAAAAACTTGTTTTGAAGTTTTTTTGATCGATTCCAAAAAACGAACAATAATACATATTAAGTTGATTTCATTCGAATTTCACTTGATTTTGAAGATAGCGATTGATAAAATATGAGTGAATACAAATCGAGAGGAGAAACGAATGACTGCAAAAATTTCTGTGATCATGGGAAGTATTTCGGATTGGGATACAATGAAACATGCGTGTGAGATCATCGAAGAATTTGGTGTTCCATATGAAAAGAAAGTGGTATCTGCGCATCGGACACCTGATTTGATGTTCTCATACGCTGAGGAAGCTCGAGAAAAAGGAATAAAAGTCATCATTGCTGGGGCGGGCGGTGCTGCGCATCTACCAGGGATGGTTGCCGCAAAAACGACCCTACCGGTAATCGGTGTTCCTGTCCAAAGCCGAACATTGAACGGATTAGATTCTTTGTTGTCCATCGTCCAAATGCCAGGCGGCGTCCCTGTAGCGACAACCGCAATTGGAAAAGCTGGAGCAATTAATGCCGGTCTACTTGCGATACAGATGCTTTCAATGTATGATTTAGAATTGGAGGCTGCATTAGCGAAACGACGCGCAATGTCGGTTGAATCTGTAATAGAAAGTAGTGATCAACTTGGTTAAACCATTATTACCAGGATCGACGATCGGGATCGTCGGTGGTGGACAGTTAGGTCGCATGATGGCGATCAGTGCAAAAGAAATGGGATTCAAAGTCGGTGTACTTGATCCAATGAATGATTGCCCGGCTGCTCAAGTAGCAGATTGGCATATCGAAAGTTCATACGATGATACTTTTGCCTTGGAGGAACTTGCAAGAAGAACTGAGGTTATCACCTACGAATTTGAAAATGTCAGCGTGGAAGCGCTGAATGCGATTTTGCCCATGTCATTTATTCCTCAAGGGACAGATTTGTTGGCGATCACGCAAGATCGTCTTTTAGAAAAATCTTTTTTAGAAACAAATAATATTGTGATCGCACCACATGCGACGATCGTTAGTCCAACAGATATCCAAGATGCAATCGATGGTATCGGCTATCCTTGTGTGTTGAAAACAACTCGAGGCGGATATGATGGGAAAGGGCAATATGTTCTGAAGAGTCGAGCAGACTTAGCTCCTGCGATGGATCTTTTAAGAGAAGGGACTTGCGTATTAGAAGCATGGATCCCATTTGAGAAAGAACTATCGATCATGGTTGCTGGAAATGGACAAGGACAATATATGACATTCCCAGTTGTTGAAAATATCCACCGCAACAATATTCTTCATGAAACGATCGCTCCAGCAACGGTTCCAACTGATGTGATCGAAGAAGCAGAAAGGATCGCGAAAGTGATCGCCGAAGCAGTTAGTTTGTCCGGTGTACTTGGCGTCGAAATGTTTTTGACAAAGACCGGCGGATTATACGTCAATGAATTAGCGCCACGTCCACATAATTCAGGACACTACACCTTGGAAGCTTGTGGGATGACGCAGTTTGATGCGCATATTCGCGGAATCTGTGGCTGGCCGTTAGCTGAAAAAGTGCCACTATTGAGCAAAGCAGTCATGGTCAACGTTTTAGGCGAGCAACTATTAGAAAGTTACAATTTGATTGCCAAAAAACAAGATTGGAAATTCCATTTTTATGGCAAGAAACAAGCAAAAAAAGGTCGTAAGATGGGACATATCACGATTTTGACAGAAGATATCGAGGCGACATTGAAAGAAATCGAAAAAACGAATATTTGGGACTAAAGGAGAATACTTGATGTTAGAACGTTATACACGACCTGAAATGGGCAATATTTGGACAGAGCAAAACAAATACCAAGCATGGCTAGAAGTGGAGATCCTTGCTGATGAAGCTTGGGCAGAGTTAGGAGAAATACCTAAGGAAGATGTCGCAAAAATTCGTGAACATGCGTCTTTTGATATTGATCGTATCTTAGAGATCGAACAATCGACTCGCCATGATGTCGTTGCCTTTACTCGAGCTGTGTCTGAAACACTTGGCGAAGAAAGAAAATGGGTCCATTATGGCTTGACGAGTACAGATGTTGTCGATACGGCTTACGGTTATCAAATCAAACAAGCCAATGACATTTTGCGAGAAGATTTGAAACGTTTCACAGCGATCATAGGCGAAAAAGCAAAAGAGCATAAGTATACCGTGATGATGGGACGTACGCATGGTGTGCATGCTGAACCAACGACTTTTGGACTGAAATTGGCTACTTGGTATTCTGAGATGAAACGAAACATCGAACGTTTTGAACATGCAGCAAAAGGCGTAGAAGCAGGGAAAATTTCTGGCGCTGTTGGTACGTTTGCGAATATTCCACCGTTTATCGAAGAGTATGTCTGCGAAAAATTAGGAATACGTGCGCAAGAAGTATCGACCCAAGTTTTACCACGTGATCTGCATGCAGAGTATTTTGCAACGATGTCATTGATTGCGACAAGTATTGAGCGTTTTGCGACTGAGATCCGCGGACTTCAAAAATCTGAGACACGTGAAGTGGAAGAGTTTTTTGCGAAAGGACAAAAAGGTTCATCAGCAATGCCTCATAAACGGAATCCGATCGGGTCAGAGAATATGGCAGGTTTAGCACGTGTGATCCGTGGACATATGATCACCGCTTACGAGAATGTTTCGCTTTGGCACGAAAGAGATATTTCACATTCTTCTGCAGAACGAATCATTTTACCTGATACAACGATCTTGCTTGACTACATGTTGAACCGTTTCGGCAATATCGTTAAAAACCTTACAGTATTCCCAGAAAACATGAAGCGTAACATGGAAGCTACTTTCGGCTTGATCTACAGTCAACGTGTTATGTTGAAATTGATCGACAAAGGCATGACAAGAGAAGAAGCTTACGATCTTGTTCAACCTAAGACTGCTTATTCATGGGACAATCAAGTTGCTTTCCGTCCGTTATTAGAAGAAGACGAAGCGATCACTTCTGTTTTGACATCAGAAGAAATCGATGAAGCCTTTGACTATAACCATCACATGAAAAATGTTGATGTCATTTTTGAACGTGTTGGTTTAGCCTGAATCGATCGGGTAGAACAAAAAGCTGCTTTATGTATAAAACACGAACAATAGATGACTAAAACGATTATTTCAAATTGAAGAAAAAAAGAACATCCTTCAGATCAACTACTGAAGGGTGTTCTTTTTGTTTAGGCGTAAGCGATTTGATGACCAAAATCAAAATGTTGTGAATGAAGAAGGCTCAATAAGGTCTCGACAAAAGTGTAGCCTAACTCTTGTTGGTCGAACGTTACACGCAATCGATAATGATGCTTGAAGAGCTTTTGCTCATGGATTTGTTTGATCACTAATTCATGGTTGTTTTGTGTCTGATAATGAAACGTTCGCTTTCGACATTCTGTTTGTCGTTTTGCTGCACGACGAAGTTTTCTAAATGTATAAAAGCTTCGATCCTTCATACAGGCATCAACATCTTTGATGGCAAGCAGATCATTATATAAGCGTGATTTTTCTTCTACAGATAAATCGAGTAAAAAACTTTGGGCAGACGTACTTGGATCTTCCATTCAGTAACCTCCTTGAAACATCTAACTGTTTTATTTAAATCTACTATATCACCAATCAAGAAATGTGTAAACGCTTCTTAACGAAGAAGCATGAATCTTAAGAATGGTGTTAAAACCGAACATTAAACGTTTTTAATTAATGAAATGTACACTTTTATATTGCTTTGAATTCAGAGCCTTGGTAAAATTTAAAGTGAAAAGACGAACAAATATTACGCGTTGCCAAAGCAACGTTAATAAAACAAGGAGTCGTTGACATGGAAAAACGAGATTTGCTCTATGAAGGAAAAGCAAAAAGAATGTTTCGCACGAATGATGAATCTGTCTTATGGGTGGAGTATTTGGATCAAGTAACAGCCCTCAATGGTGGGATGAAAGATCAGATGCAAGGGAAAGCTGAATTAAACAATCAAATCACAAGTGCTATTTTTGAATACTTAGCGACACAAGGAATCAAAAATCATTTTATTGAGAAATTATCAAAAACCGAACAATTAATTAAAAAACGGTCGATCATTCCCTTGGAAGTGGTCGTGAGAAACATTGCAGCTGGAAGTTTTTCAAAGCGTTTAGGAGTAGAAGAAGGACAAGTGTTACCAACACCGATCGTTGAATTTTATTATAAAAAAGATGAATTAGATGATCCATTCATCAATGATGCCCATGTTACTTTTCTGGAGTTGGCAACACCAGTAGAGATTGCAGAGCTAAAAAAACAAGCGTTGCAAATCAATGAACATTTGAGTGAACTGTTCAAAAAAATCGATTTGCAATTGGTCGATTTCAAAGTGGAATTTGGACGAACTGCGTCAGGTGAAATCGAACTGGCAGACGAGATCTCCCCGGATACTTGTCGTTTATGGGATCTTGTGACCCATGAACATATGGATAAAGATGTATATCGACGGAAGATCGGTGATATCATTCCTGTTTATCAAGAAGTACTGAATCGTTTAAATCAATTATCAATCGAAAATAAAGGAGAATAAATCATGTATTTTGTAAAAGTGTACGTAACATATAAGGACTCAGTATTAGACCCTCAAGGAGAAGCAGTTAAAAATGCGGTTCATCGTTTAGGTTACGATGTGATTGAAGAGATTCGTATCGGAAAATATTTTGAGATCCAAGTGTCAGCGAGTGAAGAGGAAGTTGAGGCAACGATCGAAGCAATCTGTGATCGCTTATTAGCAAACGTCAATATGGAAACTTATCGTTATGAAATCAGCAAAATGGAGGAAGTTTAGCATGAAATTTGCCGTGATTGTTTTTCCTGGATCAAATTGTGATGCTGATTTACTTTGGGCGATCCGTGATGTGATGGGCGCAGAGGCGGACTATGTTCGTTATGATGAAACTTCTCTTGAGGGCTATGATGGGGTGTTGATCCCTGGTGGCTTTTCTTACGGCGATTACTTACGTAGTGGGGCGATTGCTCGTTTTTCTGCAATCATGGATGAAGTGATCCGTTTTGCGGAAGAAGGTAAACCTGTTTTTGGTACATGTAATGGCTTTCAAGTATTGACGGAAGCAGGATTATTACCAGGCGTCCTAAGAAGAAACGATTCACTGCGCTTCATTTGTAAATCAGCGGCACTGAAAGTCAACAACCAATCCATGTTCACTTCAGAATATGACGAAAATGAAGTCATTGAGTTGCCAGTAGCACATGGAGAAGGCAATTATTTTTGTGATGAAGAGACACTTCAAGAACTGATCGACAACAACCAAATCGTGTTTACATACGAGGGAGAAAATATTAACGGCAGTGTAGCGAACATTGCGGGAATCACAAATAAAGCGGGAAATGTGCTAGGGATGATGCCTCATCCAGAACGAGCGGTGGAAGCATTGCTAGGCTCAGAAGATGGCAAACGTTTCTTTGTTTCCCTATTGAAGAATTTCGGAAAGGTGACTGCATAAATGAAAACAATGATCGAACCAACTGCATTAGAAATCAAAGAACAAAAGATTTATACGCAATGGGGATTGACGGACGAGGAATACCGTATGATCGAAGAAGATATTTTAGGTAGAATGCCTAACTATACGGAGACTGGTTTGTTCTCAGTGATGTGGAGTGAACATTGTTCTTACAAAAATTCAAAACCGATCCTAAAGAAATTCCCTACAAGTGGGCCAAAGGTGTTGCAAGGCCCAGGTGAAGGGGCGGGGATCGTCGATATTGGCGATGGTCAAGCAGTAGTTTTTAAAGCAGAAAGTCATAATCATCCTTCAGCAGTTGAACCCTATGAAGGGGCTGCGACTGGTGTTGGTGGCATTATTCGCGATATTTTCAGCATGGGCGCACGTCCGATCGCTTTACTTGATTCTTTGCGTTTTGGTGAATTAGATAATCCTCGCACCAAATATCTTTTAGAAGAAGTCGTTGCGGGTATCGGAGGCTACGGCAATTGTATCGGTGTACCGACGGTTGGCGGCGAGATCGCCTTCGATCCTTGTTATGAAGGCAACCCATTAGTGAATGCGATGTGTGTTGGTTTGATCGACCATAAAGATATCCAAAAAGGTCAAGCATCAGGTGTGGGCAACTCGATCATGTATGTGGGTGCTAAAACAGGTCGTGACGGTATCCACGGTGCGACGTTTGCCTCTGAAGAGTTTAGCCAAGAAGAAGAACAACAGCGTTCAGCAGTCCAAGTAGGCGATCCGTTTATGGAGAAATTATTGTTAGAAGCTTGTTTGGAATTGATTTTGGAGCACTCAGACATTCTAGTAGGTATCCAAGATATGGGAGCGGCAGGTCTTGTTTCCTCTAGTTCAGAAATGGCTTCAAAAGCTGGTTCTGGCTTGATCTTGACCTTAGATGATGTGCCGCAACGTGAATCGCACATGACACCTTATGAAATGATGTTGTCTGAATCACAAGAACGGATGTTGATCTGTGTGAAGGCAGGTGCAGAAGCGCGAGTCCAAGAACTATTCCAAAAATACGACTTAGATGCAGTAACGATCGGAAAAGTGACGGATGACGGTCAATACCGTTTGTATCATCATGGAAAAGAAGTAGCAAATCTTCCTGTCGATGCCTTGGCTGAAGATGCTCCTGTGTATCATAAAGAAATGGTTGAACCTGAACGGATGGCGAAATTCCGTGAATTAAGCCAATACCAACCAGTGATTTCTGATCCGAACGAAACTTTGACAGCTTTGCTGAAACAACCAACGATTGCATCCAAACGTTCGATTTATGAAACCTATGATTCTCGTGTGCAGACGAATACAGTCGTGGCTCCTGGTAGTGATGCGGCAGTCTTGCGGATTCGTGGCACGAAGAAAGCGTTAGCGATGACGACAGATTGTAATGCTCGCTATATTTACCTTGATCCAGAAGTTGGTGGCCAGATCGCAGTTGCAGAAGCAGCACGCAATATCGTAGCTAGTGGTGGTCAACCATTAGCAATCACTGACTGTTTGAATTATGGCTCACCGGACAAACCAGAAGTCTTCTGGGAGTTAGCTTATTCAGCTGACGGGATCGCCAAAGCATGTGACATGTTGGAAACACCTGTGATCTCTGGAAATGTTTCTTTATACAACGAAACGGACGGACAAGCGATCTATCCTACACCGATGATCGGGATGGTCGGATTGATCGAGGCGCATGAACATATCACGACCCAAGGATTCAAACAAGCGGGCGATTTGATCTACGTGATCGGTCAGACGTTTGCGGACTTTAATGGGAGCGAATTGCAAAAGATGCAACTTGGTCGAATCGAAGGAATGGTCGAACATTTTGATCTAACGAACGAAAAAGAAAATCAAAACTTAGTATTGGAAGCAATCAAAGCGGGATTGATCCAAAGTGCGCATGACTGTGCAGAAGGCGGCTTAGCGGTGGCTATCGCTGAATCAGCATTCACCAATGGATTGGGTGTATCGACAACAGTTGATTTGCCAGTCGCTCACCTGTTTTCTGAAACACAATCACGTTTTGTCGTATCCGTGACAAAAGAAAATCAACAAGCATTTGAAAAGTTAGCTGGTAATCGTGTGACGCTCCTTGGTCACGTGACTGAACAGGAACAATTAGTGGTGCAAGCGAGTGATGGAAGCATTGACTTGCCAGTCGCTTCTGCGAAACAGTCTTGGGAGGAAGCAATCGAATGTCTTATGAAGTAAGAAGTATCAATGAAGAATGTGGAGTGTTTGGCGTTTGGGGACATCCCCAAGCTGCCAACGTCACTTATTTTGGTTTGCATAGTTTGCAACATCGGGGACAAGAAGGCGCTGGTATCGTATCGAATGATGAAGGAAAGTTATATGGTCACCGTGATCTTGGATTGCTTTCAGAAGTTTTCAAAGATCCACGAAAACTAGCTGCATTATCGGGACAGGCAGCGATCGGTCACGTTCGCTATGCCACCGCTGGCAATGGCAGCGTGGATAATATCCAACCTTTCTTGTTCAAGTTTTATGATCAATCGATCGGATTGGCTCATAATGGGAATCTGACGAATGCTCGCTCGTTGCGTACGTCTTTAGAAAAAGATGGCGCTATCTTTCATTCAAATTCAGATACAGAGATTCTGATGCATTTGATCCGTCGCAGTAACGAAGAGACATTTTTAGACCGACTGAAAGAAGCGTTGGCTGAGGTAAAAGGAGGATTTGCCTACCTTTTATTAACAGAGGACTCAATGGTTGCGGCCTTGGATCCAAATGGTTTCCGCCCATTAGCCATTGGTCAGATGAAAAATGGGGCGTATGTCATTACTTCTGAAACGTGTGCGTTGGAAGGAATCGGCGCGCGTTTCGTACGTGATGTCTTACCTGGAGAAATCGTGATCATCAATGATGAAGGGTATACGATCGAACAATACACAACTGAAACGCAATTGGCGATCTGTTCAATGGAATATATTTATTTTGCCCGTCCTGACTCTGATATTGCGGGGATCAATGTTCATACGGCACGTAAAAATATGGGGAGACGTTTAGCAGCCGAAGCACCGATCGATGCAGACATGGTGGTTGGTGTGCCAAATTCTTCTTTGTCCGCGGCAAGTGGCTATGCTGAAGCAAGCGGGATTCCTTATGAAATCGGATTGGTGAAAAATCAATACGTGGCTCGTACGTTCATCCAACCAACGCCAGAATTAAGAGAGCAAGGTGTTCGAATGAAGCTTTCTGCGGTTCGTGGTGTTGTTGAAGGCAAAAAAATCATTATGGTCGATGATTCGATCGTTCGTGGCACGACGAGTCGAAGAATCGTGAATTTATTAAAAGAAGCTGGCGCAAAAGAAGTCCATGTACGTATTGCTTCCCCGCCATTAAAATATCCATGTTTTTATGGCATCGATATCCAAACGAGAAAAGAACTGATCGCAGCGAATCATTCGATTGAAGAGATCAGAGAATGTATCGGCGCCGATTCGTTGGATTTCTTAAGTGAAGAAGGATTGATCGAAGCTATCGGGTTGCAAAAAGATGCACCTTATTCAGGGCTATGTATGGCTTATTTCAACGGCGATTATCCAACACCGCTGTATGACTATGAAGAGAAATACCAAGAATCTTTAAAAGAAAAAGTATCATTTTTTTAGGTGGAGCAAATGAAGGGAGCAAGTAATCAAATGGGCAATGCGTATGCAAAAGCAGGCGTGGACGTAGAAGCGGGCTACGAAGTCGTGGATCGCATCAAAAAACATGTGAAGAAAACAGAAAGAATCGGTGTGATGGGTGCGCTGGGCGGCTTCGGTGGCTGTTTTGACCTTAGCGCGTACAAGTTAAAAGAACCGGTCTTAGTTTCTGGGACAGATGGTGTAGGTACTAAGTTAGCGGTAGCTATCGCCGCAGATCGTCATGAAACGATCGGTATTGACTGTGTGGCAATGTGTGTCAATGATATTTTGGCGCAAGGAGCAGAACCTTTATACTTTTTAGATTATCTAGCAACAGGAAAAAATGATCCGGAACGGTTAGAAAAAGTCGTCGCTGGTGTGGCAACTGGTTGTGTATCAGCCAATATGGCATTGATCGGTGGAGAAACAGCAGAAATGCCTGGCATGTATCAAGGAGACGATTATGATTTAGCTGGTTTTGCGGTAGGAATCGCAGAGAAAAAGCAATTGATCACTGGTGAAACGATCGCCGCAGGAGATATCTTATTAGGGTTGCCTTCAAGCGGTATTCATTCAAATGGCTACTCTTTAGTTCGCAAAA
Organism: Enterococcus sp. DIV2371; assembly: GCF_050498525.1. Classification (NCBI taxonomy): domain Bacteria; kingdom Bacillati; phylum Bacillota; class Bacilli; order Lactobacillales; family Enterococcaceae; genus Enterococcus; species Enterococcus sp. DIV2371. The sequence continues at coordinate 1,315,765 of NZ_JBIPAJ010000001.1, forward strand.
TCTTTTTAGAACAACAAGGATTTTCGTTGGAGGAAACAATCGAAGGGTTAGATGCTCCGTTAGCAGATGTATTGCTTGAACCGACGAAAATCTATGTTTCAACCTTATTGCCATTAGTTAAAGAAGAAAAGATCAAAGGGGCTGCGCATATTACAGGTGGCGGGTTTATTGAAAATATTCCTCGGATGTTACCAGAAAATATGGCTGCAAGCATCAAACAAGGCACGTGGCCGGTTTTACCGATTTTTGATGCGCTACAGAAATATGGTGAGATCCCTGCCCATGAAATGTATGAAATCTTTAACATGGGGATCGGCATGGTCATTGCTGTGGCGCCAGAAGATGCGGCTGGGATCATCGAGAAGATCCGTGAGTCTGGCGAAGAAGTGTACCAAATCGGTCAAGTAGTGCCGTTTGTTGACCAAAAAGTAGTGATCGAAGAGGGAAAAAAATGAAGATTGCCGTATTTGCTTCTGGAAATGGCAGTAACTTCCAAGCATTAGTCGATTATTTCAAAAAGAATCAACTTTCTGCGACGATCGACTGGTTATTCTGTGATCAGCCAGAGGCGTATGTCTTGCAACGTGCTAAAAAAACCGGGACTGCTTTTACTAGTTTTTCACCAAAAGAGTTTGCATCAAAGTCGGAGTATGAACAAGCGATCCTTGAAGAGTTGGACAATCGAGGAATCGATTTGATCGTGTTGGCTGGCTACATGCGCATCGTTGGTGAAGACTTGCTCGCGGTTTATGAAAATAAAATGATCAATATCCATCCCTCGTTATTACCGGATTTTCCTGGTTTGCATGGGATTAGGGATGCTTTTGAGGCAGGAGTAGATGAAACAGGTGTAACCGTTCATTATATCGATCGTGGTGTCGATACAGGCCCAATCATCCGTCAAGAAAAAGTGACGATCGAAAAAGAGGATACATTAGCCACATTAGAAGAAAAAATCCATCAGATCGAACATCGGATCTTTCCAGAAGTGATCGCAAATTTAGTAAATATGGGAGATGTAAAATAATGACAAGAGCGTTAATAAGTGTTTCGGATAAAACTGGGATCGTTGAGTTTGCGAAAGGATTACGTACTGCAGGTATCGAGATCATCTCTACAGGTGGGACGAAAACAGTATTAGATGAAGCAGGGATCGATACGATCTCCATCGATGAAGTGACTGGCTTTCCTGAGATGATGGATGGCCGAGTAAAAACGTTACATCCTAAGATCCACGGAGGATTGTTAGGGCGACGAGACATCGAGAGTCATATGGCAGCGATGGAAGAAGAAGCGATCCAACCAATCGATGTTGTCTGCGTCAATCTCTATCCATTCAAAGATACGATCCTAAAACCGGAAACGACTGAAGCGGACGCGATTGAAAATATTGATATCGGTGGTCCAAGTATGCTGCGCAGTGCAGCCAAGAACCATGCCTTTGTGACAGCCGTCGTTGATCCATTCGATTATGAGGTCGTTTTGGCAGAAATCAAAAAAGACGGTCAAACGACCCTTGAAACACGCAGAAAATTAGCGGCTAAAGTTTTCCGACATACAGCTGCTTATGATGCGTTGATCGGTCAATATTTGACAGCTGCTGTGGGCGAAAAAGAGCCTGAAAACCTAACACTTACTTATACGCACAAACAAGATCTACGCTATGGTGAAAATAGTCATCAAGAAGCTGCGTTTTACCAGTCTGCTTTACCAGTGGAATACTCCATTGCAAGTGCAGAACAATTGCACGGGAAAGAACTTTCTTTCAATAATATTCGCGATGCAGATGCTGCTTTACGTATCATGAGAGAATTTACAGAACCGACAGTCGTTGCATTGAAACACATGAATCCATGTGGCATCGGAAGCGGGGAGACGATCTTCTCAGCTTGGGAAGCTGCTTATGCTGCTGATCCAGTATCGATCTTTGGCGGGATCATCGTGTTGAATCGTGAAGTCGATTTGGCTACTGCCCAAGCAATGACTCAATTGTTTTTGGAAATCATCATCGCTCCTAGTTTCAGTGAAGAAGCACTTGCTGTTTTGAAAACCAAGAAAAATCTCCGCTTGTTACAAGTTGATTTCGCAAATGTGGCGGAAAGTGCCAATGAAATGGTATCAGTCCTTGGTGGTTTATTGATCCAACAAGATGATGTTGCAATGGAAGAACCAGAAAGTTGGACTGTCGTAACTGATCGCCAACCTACGAAAGAGGAAGAAGCTGCGATGGCTTTTGCATGGAAAGCGGTAAAACACGTTAAGTCTAATGCCATCGTTGTAGCCAATCAACAGCAAACTCTTGGTATTGGCGCAGGTCAAATGAATCGTGTCGGTTCAGTCAAGCTTGCAATCGAACAAGCAGGAGAAAAAGCAGAAACCGCAGCTTTAGCAAGTGATGCGTATTTCCCAATGGATGACTCTGTCGAATACGCTGCGAAGCATGGTATCAAAGCAATCATCCAACCTGGTGGAAGTATCAAAGATCAAGCGTCGATCGACATGGCAAATAAACATGGCATTGCGATGGTATTTACTGGCGTACGCCATTTTAGACACTAAGAGGGAGCGAATAAAATGAAATGTTTAGTTATTGGCTCCGGCGGACGGGAACATGCAGTCAGTAAGAAACTTGCAGCTAGCCCGTTGGTCGAAGCGGTATATTGTGCCCCTGGAAATCCGGGGATGAAAAAAGACGGAATCAGACTAGTGGATCTTGCGGAAACAGATCATGGAAAACTGATTGGATTCGCTCAAACTGAAGGCATCGCATGGACGTTCGTAGGTCCAGAGGTTCCCTTACTTAATGGGATCGTTGATGATTTCCAAGCAGCTGGACTAGCTATTTTTGGTCCAACGAAAGCAGCGGCATTGATCGAAGGTTCAAAGAGTTTTGCTAAAGAGCTGATGGCACGTCAAGGAATTTCCACCGCAGATTCACAAACTTTTACAAGTTTTAGTGAAGCGAGAACCTACATTGAAGCAAAAGGTGCGCCAATCGTCATCAAAGCAGATGGATTAGCTGCTGGTAAAGGGGTCGTTGTGGCAGAAACACTTGAAGACGCAGTCAACGCCGCTTCAGAGATGTTAGAAAATGATCGATTTGGTGCGAGTGGGCAGCGAATCGTCGTAGAAGAATTTTTATTTGGCGAAGAATTTTCTTTACTTGCTTTTGTTCGCGACACAGAGGTTTATCCAATGGTGATCTCGCAAGATCATAAACGAGCATATAATGAAGATAAAGGGCCAAATACTGGTGGAATGGGCGCGTATACACCTGTACCGCAAATTCCTCAATCAGTGGTCGATCAGGCGATCGAAGAAGTGTTGAAACCAGCAGCACAAGGCATGAAAGAGTTAGGACGCTCATTTACAGGTATTTTATATGCTGGTTTGATTGCTACGACTGATGGTCCGAAAGTGATCGAGTTCAATGCTCGTTTTGGTGATCCGGAAACGCAAGTTGTCCTGCCTCGTCTCAAAAGTGATTTAGCGGAAATTATTGATCGTCTGTTATCAGACAAACCGATCGAGTTGACATGGGAAACTGAAGGATGTCGCCTAGGTGTAGTGGTGGCGGCAGAAGGTTATCCAGGAACTTATCAAAAAGGGACGTTACTCCCAGATTTTTCATCTGACACAGAAGTTTCAGTCTATTATGCTGGGGTCGAGGAAGAATCAGGAGATCTGGTAAGCTCAGGAGGGCGTATCTATCTGGTAGAAGCAAGTGGTCAAACCATCGAAGAAGCGCAAGAAAAAATATACTCTGTTTTAAAAGTCAAGAATACTGACCATACTTTCTATCGGACGGACATCGGCTCTAAAGCCTTGATGCCAAAGTAAAAGCTGTGTAAAAAGATAAAACTATTTTTTGCTGAAAAGGAAAAATAGTTTTATTTTTTTTGAAGCCTTTTCATGGTGGTTATGGTAAAATCGAGGTGGTAAGAAAGGATGAGATTTGATGAAAAAGATTCGTTTAGGGGCTTCTGACCAGCTCGTATCCTCCGTCATTTTAGGCTGTATGCGTTTGAATGGTTCTGAACAACCTGAGAAAGTGATTGAAACAGCTTTTGAAAATGGCATCAACTTTTTTGACCATGCGGATATTTACGGTGGTGGGGACTGTGAAACGATTTTTGCTCAAGCGTTAGCAAAAACTTCGCTAAAACGTGATGAATTATTTATCCAAACAAAGTGCGGGATTGTCCCAGGAGTGATGTTTGATTTTTCAAAAAAACATATCATTCAATCCGTGGAAGATAGTCTTCGTCGATTGAACATGGAGTATGTCGACGCATTATTACTTCACCGTCCAGATACATTGGTTGAACCAGAAGAGGTAGCTGCGGCTTTTGATGAACTGGAGCAATCTGGGAAAGTTCGTTTCTTCGGTGTGAGCAATCAAAAACCGATGCAAATCGAATTGTTGAAAAAATATGTCCGTCAACCGTTGTTGGCGAATCAATTGCAATTTGGTCTTAAACACTCAGAAATGATCGATCAAGGAATCCATGTGAATATGACTGATGAAGCAAGTGTGGACCATGATGGCAGTATCTTAGATTACTCACGTTTACATGACATGACGATCCAAGCGTGGTCGCCATATCAATATGGTTTCTTTGAGGGAGTGTTTATTGGCAATGAGAAATTCCCTGAATTAAATCGGTCGTTAGATGAACTGGCAGAAAAATATCAGACAACACCAACTGGGTTAGCTTCTGCTTGGATCTTACGTCATCCAGCTAATATGCAAGTCATTGCTGGAACGATGAATCTTAAGCGAATTGAAGAAATCGCTAAAGCATCAACGATCGATATGACTAGAGAAGATTGGTATGCACTATACCGCGCAGCTGGCAACATTTTGCCATAAAACAAAAGATATCATTGACCGACTCTCTGTTTTTAGATGAGCAAGAGAGTCGGTTTTATAAAAAGAAAAAAACGATGAGTTGCATCGAAGAAAAGAGGAGAATCAATGGACAAAAACCTAAGAAAATTATTACAAAATGAGAGAAAACACTTATATAGCGATTTTAGTACAATACATAAAACACAACAAAAGCTTTATAAAGAAATCATCAAAGAACAAAATAATTTATTGAATAGATATCCTAAAAATGAAAAACAAGCAAGATTACTCGTTGTTGCAATCAACGCCTATGATGCTAAGGTAGATAAATGGGTTGCCAATGCCATGAGAATGGAGAAAATAGAGAAACATATCAAGGGTATTCGTTTGAAATTACATGCGGGAATAGAGCAACCAAGTAAGGCATTTAAAAAAATGGGGTATCAGGAAAATTCAGCAATCAATCTGCTTGAAAAACGGAACGAGACTTTTTATCCGAAGGTATTCCATGGATTGATCGAAAAAGTCACTTCTTTCCATCGTCCGGATTTCACTTTCACTCATGGAGAAGCAAAAATTCCAGAAAAGGTTGAATTGGATTTAAGCAAAAAGACGCTCCAAGCTCGTAAAGATCGTTTGACAGCTGAACTGAAAGTACTACATAAAGAAGTGCATGAATGGAAAAATGAATTAGAAGGATTAACGAAACAAGTGTTACAGAGTCAGAAAGATATACAAAATCCCGATTTTCGAACGGAGTTCATAACAGGATTGGAATCTCATCATTCAATCGATAATATTACTAGACCAGTGCTCGATTCGGTCGAATCATTACATTCAAGTATGTTGAGTTACGGTGCTGCGTTGATTCATTTACATAAAAAAGACGAACAGCTCTTTGAAACTAGAGAAAAAATCAATAGCAGCAAGGAGTATGTTGAGGGTAGTAAGACCTTAAAAGAGTTGAATTATAAGCGTGGAGATGCGCTTGCAACTCTAACAAAAGTGCATAGAAACCACTATACGCCTCAAGTGTTAGGAGCCATTGATTATATAAGAAGTCAAGGAGCAGAAGTTGAGCGAGCGGTCAATGTACATAGACGATTAGATACTAATAATAATATTCAAATTCGGCGAGACTTGCAGACTGGTGGTTCTTTTGCAGATCGGACTAATGCTGCGAAAGATCAAGCAAAAACGATGCAAAACAGACGGTTGGGAATTATTAATCAAGATAAAAGTCGTAAGCCAAATGATAGTAAACAAAAAAGTGATCGTTGATAGGGATTGTGACGAATCAAACGAACAAGCAAAGATTAATACGAAAAAGCGAACATTTTTAAAAATGTTTGCTTTTTTTAACGAAAAGTTAATTAATGATAAAATACAGTTTTTTTATTATAAAAAGCTTGATTTTTTATTTGATTTACGTTAAATTACATGAGGTGCTAAAAATAAGCACGAAAAAAGAAGGTAATGTTCGTGTTTTGACGAATATAAACCCGAGAGGAAGATATGATGAAAGTATTTGATTACGAAGATATTCAACTAATTCCTAATAAATGTATCGTAAACAGCCGTTCAGAATGTGATACTACAGTGAAATTAGGTTCACATACATTTAAGATGCCTGTTGTACCAGCTAATATGCAAACGATCATTGATGAAACGATTGCGGAATTTTTAGCTGAAAATGGTTATTTCTATATCATGCATCGTTTTGAAGAAGAAACACGAATCCCGTTTATCGAAAAAATGAAAGAAAAAAACTTGATCTCTTCTATCAGTGTTGGTGTGAAGAAAGACGAGTATGCCTTTGTAGAAGAATTAGCAGCAAAATCACTTGTGCCTGATTATATAACGATTGATATTGCTCATGGACATTCGAATGCTGTGATTGCGATGATCCAACATATCAAAAAGCATTTACCGGATACGTTTGTGATTGCTGGGAATGTAGGGACACCAGAAGCGGTTCGCGAACTAGAAAATGCCGGCGCAGATGCAACTAAAGTGGGGATTGGCCCAGGAAAAGTATGTATCACAAAAATCAAAACTGGTTTTGGTACTGGTGGTTGGCAACTAGCAGCGTTAAGATGGTGTGCAAAAGCAGCACGTAAACCAATCATTGCAGATGGCGGGATCCGCACACCTGGAGACGTGGCGAAATCTGTTCGTTTTGGTGCAACGATGGTGATGATCGGCTCATTGTTTGCTGGACATGAAGAATCACCGGGAGAAACAAAAGTAGAAAACGGAGTTGTCTATAAAGAATACTTCGGCTCTGCTTCTGAATTCCAAAAAGGCGAGAAGAAAAACGTCGAAGGTAAGAAAATCTGGATCCAACATAAAGGATCATTGAAAGATACGTTAGTCGAAATGCAACAAGATTTACAATCTTCCATTTCATATGCTGGTGGACGCGATTTAGAATCGATTCGAAAAGTTGATTACGTGATCGTTAAAAACTCGATTTTTAATGGAGATACGATTTAATTCAAAAGAAAAGGATTGGTAGGAGAAATCTTACCAATCTTTTTTTTGATATTTTTATTTCTTTTGAAACTACGCTACAATAGTAGAAAGTAAATTATTGGAGAATAAATATGTGGACGAAAGTAAACAAAAATAAAGGGTCTGCCTACCAACAGGTCATGGACCAGATCGTAAAGAAAATCGAAAGTGGTCAATTGCAGCCAGGGGATAAGTTGCCTTCTGAACGATTATTTGCTGATTTTTTTGGTGTGAATCGTACGACAGTCGTTCATGCGTTAGATGAGTTGAAGGGATTAGGGATCTTGGAAAGTCGCCGAGGGAGTGGGCGGTTTATTAGTTCTTTGACGTGGGGCGATTTTTCAGAACCAAGGATCGATTGGCGACAGCTTATTTCAGCTCGGTATGGAAAAATAGTCGATACTTATGGAGAAAAGGTCAAAGAGGCAAGTCGAAAATCTGATTTTTTAGATCTCTACTCAAGCGAGATGCCAGTTGATGTACTTCCAAATGTCGAAATGCCCAATTATACATTAGAAGGTATCATAAAAGAAGAACAAGCCGTTTCGGTGTTTGGCTATCAACCATTGATGGCGCAAATCAGAGAACGATTGGTGAAAACCAACGGATTTTCGTTTAAAAAAAGTCAACTGCTAGTCACTGGCGGAGGGCAACAAGCGATTTTTCTTATTTTACAGACGATTTTGTCAGTAGGAGATGCAATTGCTGTCGAATCACCCACCTTTTTTTACGGTTTACCTTTGTTCAAAGCCTTAGGTACAAGGTTATTTGGTATTCCGATGGATGAGCATGGGATTGATTTAGATCGTTTAGAAGAAGCCATTCTCAAACATAAAATCAAAGCGGTCTTGGTTAACCCTAACTTTCAAAATCCAACAGGTACAGTGATGTCTGCTGAAAGGCGCCAACATTTGGTCGTGCTTTGCCGCAAATATAAACTACCGATCATTGAAGATGACGTGTTTTCTGATTTAGCATTTTCTCCTGAAACACAAGCGGCTATCTCTCCGATCCATGCTATTGATCCAGAGAATGTTTTATATGTAGGTTCGCTATCTCGGCTTCTAGGGGAAACAACAAAAATCGGCTGGATCGTCGGTCCAGCTATTCTTATCCAACGATTATCTGAAGCGCAGAAAATGATGGACGTTTCTTTGAGTATCTTTACACAAATGGCCGCCACTGCGGTTTTTGATTCTTCGTTTGAACAGAATATGACAAGTCTTCGTCAAAGATTAGAAACGAACAGCCAACTTATACGGGAATGGATCGATTCCCAAGATTTCTTTCAATTAGCGCCTCTTTCGGGAGGTTACTACGCATGGTTGACTTGGAACGGTGGAAAAATGACTAAGGCATTAGCAGAAAGATTGTTGCGTGAGGGGGTAGGTGTAGCTCCAGGTTATCTTTTTGGTGAAGAAAAGGGGTTAAGGATCAACTATAGTCGTTTAGAAAGGCAACATCTTCCATTGTTTATTGCACAAATGGATAAACTCCGTCGCTGGTTGGAGGAAGAAGGACATTAGAATACGCCGACAGAACGAAAAGAAGAGGTAACTTTAGTTATTTTTTCTTTTCGTTTTTGTTTTGTGAAAAAATTTCTCTAAAAATGGACGAATTGCTTATAAATCAAAAGAAATGTGCTGTTGTACAGGCTTATTGTTTGTAAAAAAGCCCTTAATAAGGATAAAATTAAAGTAGGTGATTTGTGTAATCACTCACTATTATGTAAAAAATTAATACAGTGGTTGTTAAAAGGTTGTAACAACTAGGATGCAGAAATGAAACGGTTGTTATAATAGTGGAAGATCATCTCTTTGTTCTTTTAGGAAAAATGTAAACCGCTTACTACATTGTGATTACCTTCACTATTTCAACAGAGATAGCGATTGTTATAATTTTTTTAAATGGTGAAAATTTGTGCTTAAAGCTTGTATTTCGGAGGAATACATGATAATTTATTAGTGAAGCCGGAGAAATAGTGATACAGATATCGTCACTGTTTCAACGCGGAATGAAGAGAGTTTCTTATAGATGAGAGAGGAATGTGTGATAAATGGCAAACAAGAAAACACCTATCGACTTCCAAGCGTTGCTTGAAGAAGTCAATTCAGATTTTCCGGTATACCAAGCACTTGATCAAGATGGGAAAGTAGTTAACCCTGATCTTGTTCCAGATTTAACAGATGAAGAGTTAGTAGAATTGATGACTAGCATGGTTTGGTCTCGTGTATTGGATCAACGTTCTACAGCATTGAACCGTCAAGGACGCTTAGGATTCTTTGCGCCAACAGCCGGTCAAGAAGCAAGTCAATTAGCTAGTGCCTTCGCATTTGATAAAGAAGATGTACTATTACCAGGTTACCGTGATGTTCCACAATTGATCAAACACGGCTTACCTTTATCTCAAGCATTTTTATGGTCTCGTGGACATGCAGCTGGGAACTTCTATCCAGAAGAATTGAAAGCTCTACCACCACAAATCATTATCGGTGCTCAATACGTCCAAGCAGCAGGTGTTGCATTAGGACTTAAAAAACGTAACAAGAAAAATGTTGTCTTCACTTATACAGGTGATGGCGGTTCTTCTCAAGGTGATTTCTATGAAGCAATCAACTTTGCTGGTGCTTACCATGCGAATGCAGTCTTCTACATCCAAAACAACGGATTTGCGATCTCAACACCTCGTGAAAAACAAACAGCAGCTAAAACATTAGCGCAAAAAGCAGTAGCAGCTGGAATCCCTGGTATCCAAGTGGATGGTATGGACCCATTAGCAGTGTACACTGTTTCAAAAATGGCACGTGACTGGGCAGTATCTGGTAACGGTCCAGTATTGATCGAAACATTGACTTACCGTTATGGTCCACATACATTATCAGGTGATGACCCAACTCGTTACCGTGAAAAAGATGTTGACGATGAATGGCAATTGAAAGATCCATTGATCCGTTTCCGTAAATACCTAACTGAAAAAGGATTATGGAGCGAAGAAAAAGAAGAAGCAGTAATCGAACAAACAAAAGAAGAAATCAAAGCAGCGATTGCAGAAGCTGATAAAGTTCCAAAACAAAAAGTTTCAGATTTCTTGAAAAATATGTTCGAAGAAACACCACAAACAATCAAAGAACAAATTGCAATCTATGAAGCGAAGGAGTCGAAATAACCATGGCACAAAAAACAATGATTCAAGCAATCACAGATGCCTTAGCACTTGAACTTGAAAACGACGAAAACGTACTCGTTTTTGGTGAAGATGTCGGCAAAAACGGAGGCGTATTCCGTGCAACAGAAGGATTGCAAGAAAAATTCGGCGAAGATCGCGTATTTGACACTCCTTTAGCAGAATCAGGTATTGCCGGATTAGGTTTCGGTTTAGCACTTGAAGGATTCCGTCCCGTTCCTGAAATCCAATTCTTTGGATTTATCTTTGAAGCGATGGATGAAGTTGTCGCACAAATGGCTCGTACAAGATACCGTATGGGTGGTACAAGAAATATTCCAGTAACGATCCGTTCACCATTTGGTGGTGGTGTCCATACACCAGAATTGCACTCAGACAACTTGGAAGGATTGATTGCTCAATCACCTGGTATCCGTGTAGTAATTCCATCAAACCCATATGATGCAAAAGGATTATTGATTGCTTCTATTAGAAGTAATGACCCTGTTGTCTTCTTGGAGCATATGAAACTTTATCGTTCATTCCGTGAGGAAGTGCCAGATGAAGCATATGAAGTGCCATTAGACAAAGCAGCAGTGACTCGCGAAGGAACAGATGTATCGATCATCACTTATGGTGCGATGGTTCGTGAAGCAATCAAAGCCGCAGACAATCTTGAAAAAGAAGGAATTTCTGTTGAAATCGTTGACCTAAGAACAGTTGCTCCTTTAGATGTGGAAACTATCATCAACTCTGTTGAAAAAACAGGCCGTGTCGTTGTCGTTCAAGAAGCACAACGTCAAGCAGGTGTAAGCACTCAAGTGATTTCTGAAATCTCTGAGCGTGCGATTCTTTCATTAGAAGCTCCAATCGGACGCGTTTCTGCGCCAGATACTGTTTTCCCATTCGGTCAAGCAGAAAACATTTGGTTACCAAATGCTTCTGACATCGAAGCAAAAGTTAAAGAAATCGCAGAATTTTAAGGAAAGAAAGGACGTTAAACCCCATGGCTTACCAATTTAAATTACCTGATATCGGTGAAGGTATCGCAGAAGGTGAGATCGTTAAATGGTTTGTTCAACCAGGCGATACGATCAATGAAGACGATACATTATTAGAAGTTCAAAATGACAAATCAGTGGAAGAAATTCCATCTCCAGTAACAGGAACAGTTAAAAGCATCGTTGTTCCAGAAGGTACAGTTGCCAATGTTGGCGATGTATTAGTAGAAATCGATGCACCAGGAAATGAAGACAATGAAGGTAGCGAAGGCGTTGCAGCAACTGAGCAAACACCTGAAAAACCAGCTGCTGAACCAACAACAGAAAGTTCATCTGCATCAGCAGGAGCTTCTGAAGGCGGCGTATTCCAATTCAAATTACCTGATATCGGTGAAGGTATCGCAGAAGGTGAAATCGTTAAGTGGTTTGTGAAAGCCGGCGACACGATCAATGAAGACGATACGTTATTAGAAGTACAAAATGATAAATCAGTGGAAGAAATTCCATCTCCAGTGACAGGAACAGTCAAAAACATCGTTGTTTCAGAAGGTACAGTTGCGAATGTTGGTGACGTCCTTGTTGAAATCGATGCACCTGGACACAACAGTGCACCTGCAAGTAAACCTGCTGAATCTGCAACATCAGAAACAAAAGTTGAAACTTCAGGTTCTTCAAGCGTAGCAGAAGCAGCTGATCCAAACAAACGTGTTCTAGCTATGCCATCTGTTCGTCAATTTGCTCGCGAAAAAGACGTAGATATCACTCAAGTTGCAGCAACTGGAAAAGGCGGACGTGTGACAAAAGAAGATATCGAAAACTTCTTATCAGGCGGAGGCGCTTCAGCACCTGCTGAAAAACCAGCTGAATCAGCTGCACAAACAGAAGCACCTGCTGAAAAACCAGCAGAAACAAAAGCAGCTCCAGCGAAAGCATTCAAATCTAACTTAGGCGACTTAGAAGAACGTGTAGCATTGACTCCGACACGTAAAGCAATCGCCAAAGCAATGGTCAACAGCAAACAAACAGCTCCTCATGTGACATTACATGATGAAGTAGAAGTAACGAATCTTTGGGATAACCGTAAGAAATTCAAAGAAGTTGCAGCTGCTAATGGCACGAAATTAACGTTCTTGCCTTATGTTGTCAAAGCATTGACTGCTACAGTGAAGAAATTCCCAATCTTGAATGCTTCAATTGATGATGCAAAACAAGAAATCGTTTATAAAAACTATTACAATATCGGTATTGCAACAGATACAGACCACGGTTTGTATGTACCGAATGTGAAAGACGCTGACCGTAAAGGTATGTTTGCGATCGCCGACGAAATCAACGAGAAAGCGAAACTTGCACATGATGGTAAGCTAGCTGCTGATGATATGCGTAACGGTACGATCACAATCAGTAACATTGGTTCAGTTGGTGGCGGCTGGTTCACACCAGTAATCAACTACCCAGAAGTAGCAATCTTAGGGGTAGGAACAATTGCTCAACAACCAATCGTCAATGCTGAAGGTGAAATCGTTGTTGGTCGTGTAATGAAATTATCATTGAGTTTCGATCATCGAATCGTCGATGGTGCGACAGCACAACAAGCAATGAATAACATCAAACGTTTATTAGCTGATCCAGAGCTATTAATGATGGAAGGATGAGAAACAAATGGTAGTTGGAGATTTTGCTGTTGAATTAGATACAGTTGTAATCGGTGCGGGACCTGGTGGCTATGTAGCTGCCATCCGCGCTGCTGAAATGGGCCAAAAAGTAGCGATCATCGAAAGAGAATACATTGGCGGCGTTTGTTTGAACGTTGGATGTATCCCTTCTAAAGCATTGATTGCTGCGGGTCATCATTATCAAGAATCACTTGATTCATCAATGTTTGGTGTGACAAGTGAAAACGTCACTCTTGATTTTACAAAAACACAAGAGTGGAAAGACAACAAAGTAGTAAAAACATTGACTTCAGGTGTCGGCTACTTGTTGAAAAAACACAAAGTTGAAACGATTGAAGGGGAAGCATTCTTCGTAGATGATCATACATTGCGTGTGATCCATCCGGATTCTGCTCAAACTTACTCATTCAACCATGCAATCGTAGCAACAGGTTCACGCCCAATCGAAATCCCAGGATTTAAATTTGGCGGTCGCGTGTTAGATTCTACTGGTGCCCTAGGTCTGACAGAAGTTCCTATAAAATTCGTCATCATTGGCGGAGGAGTAATCGGTGCAGAACTTGGCGCAGCTTACGCAAACTTAGGTTCTGAAGTAACGATCCTTGAAGGTTCACCACAAATTTTACCAACGTATGAAAAAGACTTAGTAAAATTAGTTGAAGACGACTTCAAGAAAAAAGGCGTAACAGTCGTGACAAATGCAATGGCTAAAGAATCTGTTGACAATGGTGACAGCGTTACTGTCAAATATGCAGTAGACGGCAAAGAAGAATCAGTTACTGCTGACTACGTGATGGTCACAGTTGGTCGTCGTCCAAACACTGAAGATATGGGCTTAGAACAAGCCGGTGTTGAAATCGGTGAACGTGGTTTGATCCCAGTGGACAACCAAGGACGTACGAATGTATCAAACATCTTTGCAATCGGCGATATCGTTCCTGGTGCAGCTTTGGCTCACAAAGCAAGCTATGAAGCGAAAATCGCAGCAGAAGCAATCTCTGGTAAAAAAGTTGCTGTTGACTACAAAGCAATGCCAGCTGTTGCCTTTACTGATCCTGAATTAGCATCAGTAGGGATGACGATCAAAGAAGCAAAAGAAGCTGGACTAGAAGCAACTGCCTACAAATTCCCATTCTCAGGGAACGGTCGTGCGTTATCATTAGGTAAAACAGAAGGCTTTATCCGCTTAGTGACAACGAATGAAGACAATGTCATCATCGGTGCACAAATCGGCGGAGTCGGTGCGAGTGATATGGTTTCTGAACTTGCCTTGGCAATTGAGTCAGGTATGAACGCTGAAGATATCGCGTTGACGATCCATCCACATCCATCATTAGGTGAGATCACAATGGACGCAGCTGAATTAGCTTTAGGTTTACCAATCCACATTTAAACAAACAAAACAGCTTTCTCTTAGATGAGGAAGCTGTTTTTTTATTGCCCTTTTATTTATTATAAAAATATTATGTAAACTATATTAGAAAGAGAAACCATTTGGAAGAAGACTTCTTCCTATGATAAACTGAAGAAGATGAAATGAATAGGAGAAATCGTAAATGAATGAATATCAATATCCTTTAGATCTAGATTGGACGACCGAAGAAATGGTTATCGTGATGAACATGTGGGAAAGCCTCGAAAAAGCAAATGAACAGGGGATCAATAACCAAGAGTTTCTAAAAACGTATCAAGAATTCAAAACGGTGATCAAATCGATCGGAGAAGAAAAACGTTTAGGGCGTGAATTTGAGAAAGCATCAGGTTATTCACTTTACCGTACAGTCCAAGCAGCAAAGAAAAATACGAACAAAATGTTAAAAATGAATGGGTGAGACGATGGGAAAAATGATTGAAGAGATAATCAGCTGGTTGATCGCAGCGAAAGAAAAGATCATCCTAGCGCAAAATGAGCAACTAATGATCGATGAAAAAACCAATCGTAAAGATTTAGTTACAAACATGGATCGCGAAATCCAAGCTTTTCTGATCGAGAAGATCCATTCAGCCTACCCTCAGGCAAAGGTATTGGCAGAAGAAGAAGGATATAGTGACTTACCTGATTTAAGCGGACAAGTCTTTATCATTGATCCCATCGATGGTACGTTGAATTTTGTTGTGCAAGGCGAAAACTTCTGTATCATGCTCGCTTACTATGAAGATGGTATTGGTCAATTAGGTTTTATCTATGATGTTATGCGGGATGAGTTGTATTGGGGCGGTAAGGAAATTGGTGTTTACAAAAATGATATAAAATTACCTCAACCAAAAGATCTTCCCCTTGAAAAAGGGTTAGTAGCGATCAATAGTTATCTTTTTGGTCATGATCGTTTCAATATCCACGCAATCGGTGAACAAAGCATCGGCGTTCGGATGTGTGGCTGTGCAGGGTTGGAATTGATTGCGATGCTAAAAGGAAACCATATTGGCTATATTTCTAATTTAAGCCCTTGGGACTACGCAGCAGGCAATGTGTTACTCGATGTATTTGGTATGAAATACAGCGGCTTTTCTGGTGATCCGTTAACGTTTCATGGAAGAGAATATTACTTAGCCGCAACACCGACAGCTTATGAAACGATTCTTGAGATGCTTGAATTTGAATAGTTTAGAGATATAGCCTTGTTTACTTTAATGTCAATAAGCTGAGAACCATTGGATTTTTTACTTTAGGATGGTTTTTAGCTTATTTTTGTTGATTACTTATAATTTAATCGAGTAAACAATCGATATTTTTTAAGTGAAACGCTGTTTATTTTTCATAAATTCGGATTTTTCGAGCTGTTTTGATTATAAAAATGGGTAAATTATTAATTTTCTCGAAAAAATGAAAACATTTCACTATATTTCATGAAAAAAGTTTGGTATAATAAACAGTCGAGTAAAATTGCCCTGTGATAAAGAATCGATAAAAAAGGAGTTACTTAAATTGAATAAAAGAAATGACATCCGTAACGTAGCGATCATCGCCCACGTTGACCACGGAAAAACTACATTGGTTGATGAACTATTAAAACAATCTGACACATTAGATGCCCATACTCAATTACAAGAACGTGCGATGGACTCAAACGCACTTGAACAAGAACGTGGAATCACGATCTTAGCCAAAAATACAGCGGTTGATTATAAAGGAATTCGTGTAAACATCATGGACACACCTGGACACGCGGACTTCGGTGGTGAAGTAGAGCGTATCATGAAAATGGTTGATGGTGTTGTATTGGTCGTTGATGCCTATGAAGGTACGATGCCACAAACACGTTTCGTATTGAAAAAAGCCTTAGAACAACATATCACACCAATCGTTGTTGTGAACAAGATCGACAAACCATCTGCACGTCCAGAGTTTGTCGTAGATGAAGTATTAGAATTATTTATCGAATTAGGCGCAGACGATGATCAATTGGATTTCCCAGTGATCTACGCATCTGCTTTAAACGGAACATCAAGCTTGTCTGATGATCCAGCTGATCAAGAACCAACAATGGCACCGATTTTTGATACGATCATCGATGCGATCCCAGCACCGATCGACAACAGCGAAGAACCTTTACAGTTCCAAGTATCATTACTTGACTACAATGATTACGTTGGACGTATCGGTATCGGCCGTGTTTTCAGAGGGAAAATCAAAGTGGGTGATCAAGTAGCCTTGATCAAACTTGATGGCACCGTGAAAAAATTCCGTGTCACAAAACTATTTGGTTTCTTTGGCTTACAACGTCTAGAGATCCAAGAAGCAAAAGCCGGTGACTTGATTGCCGTATCAGGGATGGAAGATATCTTCGTTGGGGAAACAGTCACACCAGTTGACCAACAAGATGCGTTACCAGTCTTGCATATCGATGAACCAACATTACAAATGACTTTCTTAGTGAATAACTCACCATTTGCTGGTCGTGAAGGTAAATATGTAACATCACGTAAAATCGAAGAACGTTTGATGGCTGAATTGCAAACAGACGTATCTTTACGCGTAGAACCAACAAACTCACCAGATGCTTGGACAGTTTCAGGTCGTGGGGAACTTCATTTATCGATCTTGATCGAAAACATGCGTCGTGAAGGCTATGAATTACAAGTGTCACGTCCAGAAGTTATCGAAAGAGAAATCGATGGCGTGAAATGTGAACCGTTTGAACGTGTTCAAATCGATACACCAGAAGAATATATGGGAAGTGTCATCGAATCATTGAGCCAACGTAAAGGTGAAATGCAAGACATGGTCCATACAGGAAATGGTCAAATCCGTTTGACATTCTTGACACCTGCACGTGGATTGATCGGTTACTCAACAGAGTTTCTTTCAATGACTCGCGGTTACGGAATCATGAACCACACATTTGACCAATATCTTCCAATGCTTCCTGGCCAAATCGGCGGACGTCACCAAGGTGCATTAGTGTCTATCGATACAGGAAAAGCTACAACGTATTCAATCATGAGTATTGAAGAACGTGGTACGGTATTCGTTGAACCAGGTACAGAAGTCTATGAAGGCATGATCATCGGCGAAAACAGCCGTGACAATGACTTGACTGTCAACATCACAAAAGCAAAACAAATGACTAACGTCCGTTCTGCAAACAAAGACCAAACGTCAGTGATCAAGAAACCAAAACAATTGACACTTGAAGAATCATTAGAATTCTTGAATGACGATGAATACTGTGAAGTAACACCAGAAAACATCCGCCTAAGAAAACAAATCTTAGAAAAAAATGCGCGTGAAAAAGCATCTAAAAAGAAAAAATAATCGTGATGATCGAACCTCAGAAAACAATCTCTGAGGTTCGTTTTTTTTTGTATCTTTAAAACTAAATGAAGATTAGACCTTTTTCTTGATAAATAGAGATAAATAACGCTGTTCTTTCAATTTTTTCCAGTTGAAATAGAAAAAATGGCGTTATCAAAAAAAGTTTTTCGTTTTAAACTTAACAAAGTAAAGTTTACCTATATTTATAGATATGGAGGGAAGGTGAGACCAAACGAAAAAAAGACAAAACCACGCTTCTGATTGAAAGATAAAATAGTAAGTGTAAACATTTGAGAAGGAGGAGCGATGTCTTTAGATGAGAGAAATAGATACCAGATAACTAGCAACGCTCCTCCTGATGGGTAAGATCGAAGGAGGAACGTAAGGTGAGTATACGGAGAAAGATAATACATAGTGTTTTAGTTGGGGGTATGTTGTTAGGGAACTTGAATGGAGTGATTGTTCAAGGTGTCTCTGTAACAAATACGAATCAAACGGAAGAAACAAAACAAATAAAAGAAGTAGAAACACAAAAAAAGAAGAAAACACAAACACAAGAAAGCGAAACTCAATCAACAAAAGATTCCAAACAAAATACAAAAACGAAAAAAACAGAACAATCTTCTGAAAGTAAAACTGCTAAAAAAGTAGTTGCAGTTGCTAATAATCCAAAAGATAATATTCCTAGTGGCATCAACCCTATAACTGATTTAGCTTATATTCAAATGGCAAATGAAAGAGGAAAAACGATACAAGAGGATTTAAAAAATAGTTCAATTGATTTCTCAAAATCAAAAGTCGAAATTGGGGAGGAAGTTGTGCTTGAGGGATTTAGTTATAGTGTAGTATATGTTCAAGCCATTATGATGGATGCACTGAATACACAAGGTTCAGGTGAATATTGGGCCTCGGTTGAATCTGAGAGCGGTAACTGGGAAATGAAATTAAGTGCTAAGCGAACTGATACTATCCAAGGAGAACTTACTGCCACATTTAAACGATTAAAATATAGTAGCTCAGATAGGGAAGAAATTTTTCGTTTTCCAAGAATCTATTATTCCGTATTAATGACTTTAGTGGGAACATTTGAATATACGTTCGAAAAACAAATGCCTACGGCTGAGAGTATTATTGGTAAGTTGGAAGCGAGTGTTAAGGATGGCTCGCACACATTAATGCAAGAAGCAAAAGTTCCTTCACCGGAAATGTTTGTAAAGGTCGAGAATAGTCGCGGAAATATCAATTACGAATGGTCGACAGCCCCAGATACAAGTAAAGTGGGTGATCAAACGGCGAAAGCAATTGTATCGGACGAAACCGGAAGAAAGGCAGAGATTCAAGTGCCAATCACAGTAACTCCGCTACCAGTTGAAATCAAGGCAAAACCAGGACCATTTGACATTTATCAGTATGATTTGATGCCTGACGCAGAAGATTATTTTGAAATCACAAATAAGTATGGAACATATAATGTGGAATGGATCAATAACGCTAATACGAATTTGGCTGGTACACAGTCTTGGCAAGCAAAAGTAACGACTTCCGATGGTCGTGAAGCAACTGCTTCAGTTCCAATGGAAGTTAAACCGCATGAAGGCTTGAAAGTTAATCTAAAACCAATCGAGGATCGAAGCCTCGGTTATAGCTACCCGACATTTGAATCCAATTTTAGAGATTATATTGATTCAGTCACCATGCATGGTGACACAGTTGAATTAAGAGATCTTGAATTTATTCCAGAAGAAAGTGTAGAAGCGGATTATCGTATAGGAGGTACTCAACTTCTCAAATTAACAGTTCAAACAAAGCATCCAAATAGCGGTGTGATGATTAAAGGAACTGGCGAGGTAACACTAAATGTGCTTTGGGATCATTCGATTTTAATGAAATCGATCAACGGTGAATCAGCAGGTTCCTTTTCTTTAAGGACGGACAATTCTGGAAAAGAAACGGCAAAAATTGTATTTGGTATGGGGATACCAACTTCCACAAATACAGCAGTTGGCCCGCAGACTTCTCCATTTTCGTTGTATTATTCGTTTGAAGTTTTACGCGGTGAAACAGTGGTTTATAGTCAAGAAGTGACAAATCGGGCAACATGGCAACAAATCATGGATAAATTTGGAGATTCCACTGGAACCATCGATGTACGTTATGATGATGTCATCAAAATCTATCACCCGGAACGGACACCGAGTAGTTCAGTCTTGATAATCGATGAAAAAGAACAGGATTATACCTATGATACTCCGTACGCTTATTATAAAATCACACCTTATGGATTTGATCCATTCCCAGTGCTCGAAGCAGAAGCATCACAAAAAAGCTTTGTTTTAGGAGAAAATACGAAAACGATTGATCCTGCTTCTTTACTAAAAAATGTGAAAATCAATGGTCGGGTGATCGATAGTAGTTTGTACGAAGTAGAATCATTGATCGATTTTGATACAAGCTCTATTGGAACGAGAAAGATGAAGTTGAAGGTGACAATGAATGATGGCCTTTCAGCCGAAGAATTTGAAGTCGATTATCAAGTGAAATGGGGCAGTACATTCGTCTTAAAAGGTCTGAATGATGCAACAGTCGGTGCATTTAGTCTGCTAAAAGAAAATGATCAGTGGGCTTTGCATGCCAGTCAAGGTGTGAGTGGCACGGACTTGAGTCAACCGGTCAACAATCACTTCGGTCGAGATACATACTATGGTATTGAAGTTATCGAAAATATTACGACAAAATTCCAATATAAAGTTTTAGGCAACCAGTCGATTGAAGAAGCAATCAATGGTTTCAACCAAGGTCAACCATTACCAGTCAAAGAAGGAGATGTCATCAAGGTTTATCACGCAGAACCAACTGGTAATAATTTATTGATGAAAGACGAGTTAGCAAAAGATTATACGATGGGTTCAAATGATGCCTACTATGAAGTAACTGCGCATGGCTTAGAACCGATCATCGCGATTTCAACGGATACTAAATCACAAGAATTTACTTTAGGTGATGATGCAACAGGAATCGATGGGGCACAGCTGATCAATCAAGTGACGATCAATGGCACCGAGCTTACGCCTGATTTATACACGGTGAAGCAATTGGGGAACTTCGATACAACGACAGTCGGACAAAAGGAACTGGAAATCCAATTTGACACGAAAGACGGGGTAATATCGAAAGTTATCACGGTTCCGTATGAAGTGAAATGGGGTCGGACGATTGTGATGAAATCTAGTTCTGGTGGTTCCGCAGGTGTCTTCTCACTGCAAACGAACAATACGACCAGACAGCTAAGGATCCATCACGGTTTTGACTCACCATTAGATGAGCGATTAAGCACTGATTCAGCTCTTTACTATTCGATTGAAGTTTTACGAGGAGAAAGAGTCCAATATAGCCAAGAAGTCCCAGGACGTGTAACTTTACAAGAAGTCATCGATAATTTTGGGAATGGCACGCAAGCGGTCAATGTTCAGATCGATGATATCATCAAGATCTATCATCCGCAAAAATCTGCTGGAAGTTCTGTATTGATGGTGGATGAACTAGAAGAAGATTTTACATACGGGTCAGACTATGCCTATTACAGAGTAACGACGTATGGCTTTGAAGCACTACCGGTCATGGAAGTGCATGGCGCAAATAAAGCGTTTTACTTAGCCGAAGATGTGACTGATGCGTTAGATGCTGATTTACTTGATCGAGTGACGATCAACGGTAAGACGGTTGATCCAGAAGAATATACGATCGAGCGACGTTCAGAAATCGATACAACGACTGTCGGAGAGAAAACTGTAAGCATGCGCGTGCGAATGAACGATGGCTTATCCAGTGTTCAACTGGATGTTCCTTATCAGGTCAAATGGGGTAGTACATTTGTCCTAAAAGGGGAAGAAAAAGATGGCACAAGAGGGATCGTTGGTTCCTTTACTCTTCTAAATCAAAATGATGAGTTGACTATTTATGCAACTAAAGGACAAGAAGAGACTGAATTGAATGCACCAGTGAATACCGCTTTTGGCCGTAATACTTATTATCGCATCGATATTTTGGCAGATCCAAAAAATAAAACGAATCCACTTTTTCCAGACAATATCAAATATACGTACGAAGTTGCTGGAAATCAAACGGTTCGTCAAGCAATCCAAGGGTTCAATAATGGGCAACCTTTAGCTGTAGAAGAAGGCGATATTTTCCGAGTGTATCATGCAGAAACAGAAAACCAAAACTTATTGATGTGGGATGATATCGTCAAAAATTATACAGCCGGTTTGAACTATGCGTATTACGAAGTCAAGAATGGCGAATTTGAACCGATCACAATGATTCATGCAGATGTGTCAAGCCAAGAACTCGTTTTAGGTGAGGATGCAAGTGAAGTAGACGTTACTGCTTTGGTTGAGAATGTTGCCTTCAATGGGCAAAGCTTGAATACTGAACTGTATAAAGTGGAGCAAATCGAATCATTTGATACGCGCACGACAGGAGAAAAAACTGTCAGTGTCAAAGTATCAACTGCGGATGGTGTTTCTTCAACGGACATCGAAGTGCCTTACGAAGTGAAATGGGGCAGTACGATCCATTTGAAAAATCGCAAAGGAGAAACGGTAGGCTCGTTCGGTTTGGTTAAGAAAGATAAAAAAATAGAGATCCAATCAGTTCAAGGAACAGATCGGACAGTGCTGAAAAATCGTGTGACTGAATACGATGATACTGAAGTTTATTATGGAATCGAGCTTCTCAATGAACGCAAGCAAAGCAAATATCAATACGAGGTACGTGGTACGCAAACGATCGAACAAGCAATCGCACGTTTTAATACAGGAAGCCCATTAGCGGTGACTGTCGGTGATATTGTGAAAGTGTACCACGTAGACACGAGCAACAATCTATTGATGGCAGAAGAAACCGAACGTAATTATACGTATGGCAGTAATTTCGCGTACTATAAAGTCACAGATTATGGCTTTGAACCTACAGGTGAATTGACAGTTGAATCTGCTCAAGTTTCGATTGCACAAGGAGCTGAAAGAGTTGACCTGAAATCGCTCGTAAAAGAGGTCAAAGTCAATGGACGCGCAGTTCCTAAGAACTTCTACACGGTTTCTTTAGATCCAACATCAGAAATCGATACAGAGACGATGGGCAGTCGCTTTGTTTCTATAGATGTCAAGGTGGATCGCAGCTATGGCAGTTTATCTACTCGAACAGAGTCCACATATGAAATCGTCGAACCTAGTCAAGAAGCAACGCCACAAGAAGATGATCCGAATGCAGAGGAAGGTGCTGACGGACAAGGTACCGGCGATTCTACAAATGATTCTGGTACTTTAGGTGATGCATCCGGTGAGGGCTTAGGTGAAGCCGCAGGAGCAGCAGGGGATGAGAGTAAATTGCCACAAACAAACCAAACGATCAATCGCTTCCTACCATATATTGGTATCTGTCTTTTAGCCATGGTTGGACTTGTATTGTGGAAGAGAAAAACAGCTAACAAGAATTAGTTTCATAGAGATTCAGCAACAATAAAAATGACAAGCAAACAGTCGAAAGAGCGAAAGTAACCGATACTTTAGCATTCTTTCGACTGTTTTTTTAATTTGAGTCATGAAGACTAAATTCTAAAACGAAATAAATGAATCTTAAAAGGAAAAAAGCAAAATCAACAACACACTGTTGAATCGTTAGCTGTGGAGAACTAAAAGAAACAAAAAATGAAAGCAAGAATACCAAGAAGAATTTTTAAAAGAACTTTTAAAAGACTCGAAAAGTGTGGTTTTTAGTTTCACAATAAGCATTTTGTTTCACAGAGTAAAACTTGCTCTTATAAGCAGAGAGAAGTAAAATAGATAGTGCATGTTTGACAAGAGATTCGCAGAAATGCGTAATTAATAGATGGATCGAACGATAAATGGTTGAATGGATAAAAATAAATAGAAAAAGAGGAGGGCGCATATGGAGCAGTTATTAAAAAAATATTTCGGCTATGAGCTTTTCCGCCCAGGTCAAAAAGAGATCATTGAGAAAATCATGAATCAAGAAGATGTCTTAGGCATCATGCCCACAGGAAGTGGAAAATCGATTTGCTATCAGCTGCCCGCGCTAGCCTTAGAGGGGCTGACGATCGTCGTTTCTCCTTTGATTTCGTTGATGAAAGATCAAGTGGATGCAGCGAATCAACTAGGGATCGCGGCGACATTTATCAATAGCTCCTTAGATGGTTATGAAGTGGCACAACGGTTTCGTTTATTAGATACGGATCAGTATCAGTTGCTGTATGTTGCGCCGGAACGATTTATCATGCCTGATTTTATCCAAGCGATGAATCGGTGGTCGGTTCGTTTGATCGCAATCGATGAGGCACATTGTATTTCACAATGGGGACATGATTTTAGACCGAGTTATTTGCAAATGGCGAATACCTTGGAAAATCTTTCTCAGCGACCGACAATCGTTGCTTTAACGGCGACAGCGACTGTTCCCGTAGCAAATGATATCAAAAGACTTTTAAAAATCCCTGAAAAGAATCATATCCAAACTGGCTTTGCGCGAGAAAATCTGCGGTTGCAAGTGATCAAAGATCAGAAAAAAGAACAATATTTGGTCGAATATTTAAAAGTCAATCAAAATCAGTCAGGGATCATCTATGCAGCCACCCGAAAAGAAGTGGATCGGTTGTACCAATTACTGACAAAATTTGGCTTTTCCGTTGGACGTTATCATGGTGGGATCTCAGAAAGAGAACGGACGGAAATGCAAGAAGCCTTTCTCTATGATCGTATTCAGCTACTCGTTGCAACGAATGCTTTTGGTATGGGGATCAATAAAAGTAACATTCGTTTTGTGATCCATTATCAAATACCTGGCTCATTGGAAGCTTATTACCAAGAAGCTGGACGTGCGGGCAGAGATGGTTTGCCTAGTGAAGCCATTTTGCTATTTGCGCCACAAGACGTGCAGGTCCAAAAGTTTTTTGTTCAACAATCCCAACGAGAAGAAGAGCAAAAACATAAAGAATACGACAAGATCAAAGCCATGACAGAATATGTGCACATCGAGTCTTGCCTTCAAGAATATATCCTCGATTATTTTGGGGAAGTAAGTGAACCTTGTCAGCGTTGTGGAAATTGTTTAGATGATCGTGAACTGATCGATGTCACGACAGAAGCGCAGATGGTTTTATCTTGTTTGAAACGAATGGGTGAGAACTACGGCAAACAACTATTGATGAAAGTCCTTGCAGGATCAAAAGATCAGAAGATCAAGCAGTTTCAGTTTGATCGATTGTCTACGTATGGGCTATTAAAAAAACAATCACAAAAAAATATTTTACAGCTGATCGAATATTTGATCTCAAGTGGTTATTTACTAGCAGCTAGTGGAGAGTATCCTGTGTTGAAAGTCAGTGAATTAGGAGTACAAGTCCTTATGGGGAAAGTAACAGTCCATAAAAAAGAACCTAAAAAAGTACAACAGCTGTCTGATGATGAAACAGACGGATTATTTGAAGTATTGCGCCAGTTGAGGACCGACTTGGCTAGTGAAGCTGGAGTGCCACCTTATGTCGTTTTTTCAGATGCGACGCTAAAAGACATGAGTCGTAATCGTCCAAGTGATCGTTTAGCTCTTTTGCAAATCAAAGGGGTAGGTCAGAGTAAGCTGGATAAGTATGGCAAGGTGTTTTTACAAACGATCCAAGATTTCCAAGAAAGCGCTACGCAAAGTGATGGTAAAAAAACATAAAAAAAAGCCTAGATAAATCTAGGTTTACGCTCAGATAGGAACGAAAATATGCTATAATGAATGAACTTAGAAATGGAGGGAAAGACAAATGGATTCTCTTTCAAAAGAGACGGCACTCAATGTGTTGATCGATGAGGCGGATCGTATCAAGCGTTTGATCCAAAATCAAACAAACAGTCTTTGTATCTCGCAATGTAAAGCATTTGAAGAGGTGGTCGATACGCAAATGTATGGATTTTCTCAGCAAGTGAATTTTGCGATACGAGTAGGTATCATTGACAAACAAGAGGGGCAATTGATGCTCAGCGAGTTAGAACGTCAATTGAATCATTTATACAATGAAGTCTATCGAGAAAATTATGACAAAAAAGAAAGTGGCAAGGGGGAATAGGCTTGCCTAACAAGGTAAAAAAAAGGCATCTGTTGGATTATAGTATTTTGATCCCATATTTGATTTTATGTATCATCGGATTGATCATGGTTTATAGCTCTACGTCCTACTTACTATTAGCCAATGGCAATAATCCAGCATCATCCGTCATCAATCAAAGTATTTTTTGGGTGCTAAGTTTGATCGTCATCGCACTATTATACAAAATGAAGATCGGTGTATTGAAAAATCAGCGATTGATCATGGCGGCTATCGCAGTCTTGACGATTTTATTATTGATCGTCTTGTTTTTTGGGGAAGAACGAAATGGTGCCAAAGGTTGGCTTGAGATTGCCGGTTTTTCTCTCCAACCCGCAGAGTATTTGAAAATCATTGCTATTTGGTATCTCTCCTTCACATTGTCGCAACGACAAATGAGTGTGCAAAAAAACTTTATCGGGACCGTCAAACGTCCCTTGCTCTTAGTCCTTGCCCTGACAGCATTAGTTGCAAGTTTACCCGATTTCGGGAATGCAACGGTTATTTTTTTGATCATCATCGTGTTACTATTAGCTAGTGGTGTCAACTATCTGTATACCTTGATCGTTGGTGTCGGAGGAGTCATTTTTAGTGTCGTAGCGATTTGGTTGATCAATGTGACCCAAGGGCGATTTTTCCCAGGGCGATTACAATATATTTATCATCGCTTTGAGATTTTCCAAAATCCTTTTTCTGACGAGTTGAATAGTGGACACCAAATGGTCAACGGCTATTATGCGATGTTCAATGGTGGACTATTCGGTCGCGGATTAGGAAATAGTATCCAGAAAAAAGGGTTTCTACAAGAGGCCCAAACCGACTTTATTTATGCCATTGTAGTAGAAGAACTAGGAGTGATCATGGGGATTTTGATTTTAGCCTTATTGATGTTCATGATTGCTCGTATCATTTTGGTGGGTATCCGCTCAAAAGATCCGTTCAATTCTTTACTATGTATCGGGATCGGTTCGATGTTTTTGATCCAAGTATTTGTCAACCTTGGCGGGATCACAGGGATCATCCCATTAACAGGGATCACATTCCCATTTTTAAGTCAAGGTGGTTCGAGTTTACTGATGCTTTCGATCTGTGTAGGCTTTGTCCTGAATATCAGCGCAGATGAGAAACGTAAGAGTTTAGGTATTTACTAAAATGACGTAGGAGTGATTCGATGAGAAAAGTTTTGGTAGCTAACAGAGGAGAGATTGCTGTACGGGTATTTCGTGCCTGTACAGAATTAGGGATCCAAACTGTAGGTGTCTATGCAGAAGAAGATGAATATTCCGTGCATCGCTTTAAAGCGGATGAGGCATATCTAGTTGGTAAAGGAAAAAGACCGATAGATGCGTATCTTGATATTGAAGGGATTCTTGAGATCGCGAAAGCAAGTGGTGCAGACGCGATCCATCCAGGTTACGGACTATTATCTGAAAACTTACACTTTGCGACACGATGCAAAGAAGAAGGAATCACTTTTGTTGGGCCAGAACTTCATCATCTTGATATTTTTGGCGACAAGATCAAAGCAAAAACAGCGGCGATCGAAGCGGGTATCGCATCGATCCCTGGAACAGATGGACCAGTAGCATCCGTTGAAGAAGTGTTGTCTTTTGCTGATCGTTACGGTTATCCAGTGATGATCAAAGCAGCATTAGGTGGCGGTGGTCGTGGGATGCGTGTGGCCTATGACGAAAAAGGCGCACGTGAAGGATACGAACGTGCAAAAAGTGAAGCTAAAGCTGCTTTTGGGAGCGATGAGGTCTATGTTGAAAAATATATCTCTGATCCGAAACATATCGAGGTCCAGATCTTAGGAGATACTCATGGGAATATCATCCATTTATTTGAACGTGATTGCTCCGTTCAACGACGTCACCAAAAAGTCGTCGAAGTAGCCCCTTGCGTCTCAATGGATGAAAGCCAACGTCAACGCATTTGTGATGCGGCTGTCCAATTGATGAAGCATGTCGGTTACGTCAATGCAGGAACCGTTGAATTTTTAGTTGAAAAAGACGAATTTTATTTTATCGAAGTCAATCCACGTGTCCAAGTGGAACATACGATCACTGAGATGATCACTGATGTCGATATCGTGACGACTCAATTATTGATTGCACAAGGAAAAGACTTACACCAAGAAATCGGCTTGCCACAGCAAAGTGAGATCAAAATCAAAGGCTCAGCGATCCAATGTCGGATCACGACTGAAGATCCTTTGAGTAATTTCCTACCAGATACAGGTAAGATCGATACCTATCGTTCTCCAGGTGGGATGGGCGTGCGTTTAGATGTAGGAAATGCTTATGCAGGTTATATCGTTACGCCTTACTTTGATTCTCTTCTAGTAAAAGTTTGTACACATGCAGCCGATTTTGCGACAGCGATCCAAAAAATGGAACGCTGCTTAAGAGAATTTCGTATCCGTGGAGTAAAAACAAATATCCCGTTCATGTTGAATGTGATCTTGCATCCAGAATTCCAATCCGGGCAAGCAAAAACGACATTTATTGACAGTACGAATGAATTATTTGTTTTCCCGCGCTTACGTGATCGCGGAAATAAAACAATGAAGTATATCGGAGAAATCACTGTGAATGGTTTTCCTGGAATCGAACGTGGTGAGAAGCCTTACTACGATGCGCCACGGATGCCTAAAGAATTGATTACTCGTCCAGATTACGTCACAGCTAAAAACGTCTTAGACCAAGACGGTGCCTCTGCTTTAGTGGATTGGGTCAAGCAACAAGAAAATGTGTTATTGACGGATACAACGTTCAGAGATGCGCATCAAAGTTTGTTGGCAACACGTGTACGTACAAAAGACTTCAAAGAAATCGCCCGTTTGACTGGCGAAGGACTTCCTGAGCTGTTTTCAAGTGAAATGTGGGGTGGCGCAACCTTTGATGTTGCCTATCGTTTCTTGAATGAAGACCCATGGAAACGTCTGCGCAAGATTCGCTCGTTGATGCCGAATACGTTATTGCAAATGCTCTTTAGAGGTTCGAATGCTGTCGGTTATTCGAACTATCCAGATAATGTGATCGCTGAATTTATCAAAGAGGCAGCTACGCAAGGAATCGATGTTTTCCGAATTTTTGATAGCTTGAACTGGGTACCGCAAATGGAAAAGAGTATCCAAGCGGTTCGTGACACAGGTAAAATCGCAGAAGCGACGATCTGCTACACAGGAGATATCAATGATCCAAGTCGTGCAAAATACAACGTACAATACTATAAGGACATGGCTAAAGAGTTGGAGCAATTAGGTGCTCATATGATCGCGATCAAAGATATGGCAGGATTGTTGAAACCACAAGCTGCTTATCGATTGATCAGTGAATTGAAGGCGACGACAGATCTACCGATTCATTTACACACACATGATACGAGTGGCAATGGGATCATTACTTACTCTGCTGCAACTAAAGCTGGCGTCGATATCGTCGATGTAGCGATGAGTGCGATGAGTGGTAACACTAGTCAGCCAAGTATGAGCAGTCTGTATTACGCTTTAGTCAATGGCCCACGTGTACCGGAGATCAATGTTCAAAATGCGCAACAACTGAATCACTATTGGGAAGATGTCCGTATGTATTACAAACCATTTGAAAATGGCTTGAATGCGCCTGAAACGGAAGTCTATATGCACGAGATGCCAGGGGGCCAATACTCAAACTTACAACAACAAGCCAAAGCAGTCGGCTTAGGCCATCGTTGGGATGATATCAAAAAAATGTATCATACAGTGAACTTGATGTTTGGTGATATTGTCAAAGTTACCCCATCTTCCAAAGTCGTAGGCGATATGGCATTGTTCATGGTCCAAAATGAGTTGAGTGAAGAAGATATTTACGAAAAAGGTGAAACATTGAGTTTCCCAGAATCAGTCGTTACGTTCTTCCAAGGAGAACTAGGGCAACCTGTTGGCGGCTTCCCAGAAAAACTCCAAAAAATCATCTTGAAGGGACGTCCGGCAATCACTGAACGCCCTGGATTATTTGCTGAAACTGTGGACTTCGAACAGGTCAAAGCAGAATTGGCTGCTAAGATCGGCTATGAACCGAAACAAGAAGAAGTACTAAGTTACTTGATGTATCCACAAGTATTCTTGGATTACCAAACAGCATATAATCAATTTGGAGATGTCACATTGCTTGATACACCTACTTTCTTCCAAGGAATCCGCTTAGGTGAAACGGTCAATGTCCAAATCGAGAAAGGCAAGATCTTGATCATTCGTTTGGATGAGATCGGTGAACCAGACATTGAAGGAAACCGCGTGTTATTCTTTAATTTGAACGGTCAACGAAGAGAAATCACTATCAAAGATACGTCGATCGTCAGTGCGGTAAAAACAAGACGTAAAGCAGAACCAACAAATCGAGAACAAATCGGTGCAACGATGTCTGGTTCAGTTTTAGATGTCTTAGTGAAAAAAGGCGATACGGTCAAAAAAGGTGATACGTTGATGATCACTGAGGCAATGAAAATGGAAACAGCGATCGAATCACCATTCGATGGGGAGGTCGCACATCTGTATGTTACTGCTGGAGAGCCAATTTCTTCCGGCGATCTATTGATCGAAGTCACAGAAAAATAAGAAAGGGGAGGGAATATTTGAAGCGATTAGGTTTATTCATAGCGACATTACTATTGGTCACAACAGCTTTATATTTGGAGCCAGTGGTGTTCCCTCCTAAGCTTGAAACATCTACACAAGACCAACAACTGATGGGAAATCAAAATCAGGTAACGTCTTGGAAATACCAGGAGCTAAGTGCGACTGGTTTTTCTACATATATTGGTCAGCCAGTCACCAAATTAGAATCAGCGATTGGCTCACCTAAAGACCGCTTGACGAGCGGATTCGGTTTTGAGATCAGATATTATCAAGATCCCATCAATCAAATCGTACTCGAAGCAAATATACAAAATGACCAAGTTGAGGCTATTAAAGTTTTAAATGCGAACGCGACGAGTTTAGCACCTTTTTCCGTTGGCATGACTATGCAGGACCTAACAGAAATTACAACGATTTTTCCGAACTTCACATTCGAATATGAAGACACGGAAGTCGGGATCGAATTAACAGAAGAAGACATGAATTATCGTCCCTTGATTGCTTTTGATAACGGCACATTTGCGATGCTTTTCTTTGATCAGGATACAGGCGGATTATTCTCAACGGTATATTTAAATAAGAAAAGCTTGTTGAAACTAATGCCCTATCAGGTCTTTGGTGAAGGCTTGCCACAATACCAAGTAGATGAGTCAGCTGACTGGGAAAGTATCAATCAGTCAAGAGAGCGTGTCGTCACCAGGTTATTGACACGATTGCGCCATGAAGCTGAACTGCCTGATTATTACCATTCTCCTGAGTTTATGATCCAAACGGATGTATTGTTAACCGATTTTCTCAATAAACCAGAAGAATGGCTGGCAGATAATCGTTTGGCTGAATGGGAAATGGCATCACAGACTGCCCAAACAACTGTTAGATTTACGCTTTCAAATGATGAAATCAATCGTTTGGTAGAAAAGCGGCAATTAGACCAGACAACAGGGATATTCATGCATCCAATCATTGATCCGACTTTTTCATTTTTATTGTTGTATACTGATCCTTATTATCATGATCGATTTTTGGATAAGGAGCCAACGCAGTTAGGCGTTGCGTTTTCAAAAGAAAACATGTTAGTCTTAATGCAGGAAAAAGAGGAGACTAGTGAAAGTAGTGATAATCAATGATGAGTTGTTTCAACTGGAGGATCAGTGCAATCAGCTTGTTCAAACGATTTTGACAAGTCATTTGATGGAAGAATATCTAAAGAATAAAAAAGAGATGGATCGTTCTATAAAAGTCGCTCAATTAAAAAATGAGTTTATTTCAAGCAGACAAGCATTTGAGAAGATTGAGCCTTATGGGAAGTATGTACCAGAGTTTCGTGAAAAACAGCGAGCCGTACGACAAGCCAAACGGCAATTGGATCTCAATGAAGAAGTAGCTGCTTTTCGAATAAGTGAAAATGAATTACAGAAAATACTTGATTCCATAGGAAAACAACTTGCACATACGATTTCTACTGAAATCAAAATCAGTGCAGGTAGTCCATTTTTTGAAAAAAGTGAAGGGTGCGGAGGAAACTGCCATGGACATAGAAAATAAAGAATTTGAACGAACACAACGACGAGGGTTGGTCGTGTGGGTATACAGTCTGAAACAACTGAAAAATCTTCGTAAATTTGGTTTGGTCCATTATGTCTCTCGTAAAATGAAGTACGTGATCATGTATCTGAACGAGGACAACTATGAACAAACGGAAGAAAGAATCAAAAAACTACATTTTGTGCGTAATGTCGAACGTTCTTACCGCCCAGACATCGAGATGAATTTTGCTGAAAAAATCGGCAAAAAAGTGGATGTCAAAGATGAAGGTTTTGAGATTGAAGAATTAAATACCAAGATTCGCTTGGCGGATCATGTTTTTTAAATGAAAGAAACTCATATCTTAGTAGCTTATACCAACGAAAATGAAGAAAATGTGAACAAATGATTTTGATTTTTTATAAAAAGTTAAGTTAAGAAAAAATAGACTTGAGATTTAGCGATTTTAATCGGAATCAAGTCTATTTTTTTGGTATACTAATAACAGTATGTTTCAAGGAGTGAGTAGATGCGAGTAATTTCAGGAGATTACGGCGGTCGCCGTTTAAAAAGTTTAGCAGGACCCAATACTCGACCAACATCTGATAAGGTCAAAGAATCGATCTTCAACATGATCGGTCCTTATTTTGATGGTGAAGTCGTATTGGATCTTTACTCAGGGAGCGGTGGGTTAGCGATTGAAGCTGTTTCTAGAGGATGTAGCTACGCGATCTGCGTGGAAAAGAATTATCAAGCATTAAAAGTGATCAAAGAAAATATCGAGATCACAAAAGAGCCGCATAAATTCAATACGATGAAATTAGATGCCGATAAAGCAATCGAGTCATTGGCTACAGAAAAGCAAATGATCGACATTCTATTTTTAGACCCACCTTATGCAAAACAAAAAATCGTCGATCAAATTGAGCGTATGGCAGAACTTGAACTTTTTCAAGATGCTGCGTTGATCGTCTGTGAGACAGATAAGGCAGTTGCGCTTCCTGATACGATTGGAGATTTCAAACAAATCAAGCAGCAGACCTATGGTATATCAGCGGTCACCATTTATAGAAAAGAGGAACAATAAATGAGAAAGGCCTTATTTCCAGGAAGTTTCGACCCATTGACCATGGGCCATTTAGATACGATCGAACGAGCTGCGAAGTTATTTGATGAAGTGATTGTCGGAATCTTTATCAATACATCAAAAAAAGCACTATTTACGTCAGAAGAACGCTTGGATTTGATCACACAAGCAGTAGCACATATAGAAAATGTTCGAGTGATCCATCAAGAGACACAATTGACGGTGACCACAGCAAAGGAACTAGGTGTTCAAGCATTAGTCCGTGGGGTTCGTAACATCAAAGATTTTGAATATGAGCGAGATATTGCCCAGATGAATCATCATTTGAGTCAAGAATTAGAAACGGTGCTTTTTATGGCAAAACCAGAATATAGTCATATCAGTTCAAGTATGCTTAAAGAAGTTCTTTATTTTGGCGGCGACGTAAGTACCTATTTACCGACAGTGATCAATGAAGCACTAGCTAGAAAGCGTGATGAAGATGGGAAATAAGAAATGGTGGAAAACATTATCCGTGATCCTTTTAGGCGGGTTATTAGCAGCCTTCGTTATTGTGCCTTTGCCGTATTATGTGGAAGCTCCAGGAGCGACAATCGATCTAAAAGATATGATCACCGTCGATGATCAAGAGGATAAGGAATCAGGATCGTTCTCTCTAACTTCTGTCGGCATTCGCAGAGCGACAGGCTTTGGGGTCGTCTCAGCACTTCTCTCAGATTTTCAAGACGTCCTGAGTGAAGAACAATTGACCGGCGGAGCAACCAACGAAGAGTACAATCAAATGCAAAGATACTATATGGAATCTTCCCAAAATGCGGCAATCGAGCAAGCCTTGAAACTGGCGAACATTCCTTATACGATGGAATTCAAAGGTGTTTATGTCATGAGCGTCGAAAAAAATTCGAGCTTTTATGGGAAATTATCCGTTGGTGATACGGTCACACAAGTGGATGGTCGAAGCTTTAAGAGTGCCGAAGAATTTATGGAGTATGTTAAAGGGCAAGAAGTCGGACAGGTGGTCACGATCACCTATACTCATAATGGAAAAGAAGAAGAAGCTTCTGGTAAACTGATCGAGTTATCCACGGATAAAAAGCCAGGAATCGGCATCACTTTGACAGATCATACAGAAATCGCCACAGACACAGAAGTTGCTATCAATTCTGGCTCGATCGGTGGTCCTTCCGCTGGCTTGATGTTTACTTTGGAGATTTACGAACAGTTGACGGATCAAAACATTCGTAAAGGGAAAAAGATCGCTGGTACAGGTACGATCAATAGCGCTGGAGAAGTTGGACGTATCGGCGGCATCGATAAAAAAGTAGCAAGTGCAGATGAAGCAGGGATGGAAATCTTTTTTGCACCAGACGATACGATATCTGATGATGTGAAAAAAGAAAATCCGGACATCAAAACGAATTATGAGGAAGCTAAAGCTGCAGCTAAAAAACTCAATACATCCATGAAGATCGTTCCTGTCAAAACAGTACAGGATGCTTTGGAATATCTTGAGAACATGGAATAAATAGTTGTTGACTTGAATGATCTGAAACTTTATTTTAAAAATACGAAAAAGTAGAAGTCTGATTTTATTCAGGACTTCTACTTTTTCGTTTATTTCAAAAATAGCAAAAAAACGTTTTGTTATTTTGTAGGTTATTTTAACTAAATTTGCTACCATATAACAAAAGAGTTGGAAAGGAGCAATCAACATATGGAACAATCAAGTAATCGTCAATCATCATTTGACTTTGGGCAATATTACTCAATCAAAAGGTATAAGAAACACTTTGGACATTTGAACAAAACAGCAGATTTCAAAAGAGTATTGATCGAGTGTCACAAACAAATGGAAGAAACACAAGATCAGTTACCAAAGCATCGCAACGGTGCGTTATGGATCAGACAAATTCTAACTGATTTTAAACAGAAAAAACAAAGTAGGTCTGATCGATTTTTCAACTTTGTCCTTAGACGAGACCAAGTGAAAGAGCCAAAAAAATACGAAAATACATTGAAAGAACTGAATAGCAAATATTTTGATCGAGAATACCTTCAAGGAATCATTAATAAAGGAGTATCGATCGATCGACCAGTAGCAATCGATGAGGCAAAAGTCGTTAGTGAAATCAGCCGTCTTCAGGAGACAGCGACACATAGGAAACCGATTAAGCATATACAACAGGAAAGAAAACCTGATCAACGAAATCAACAACCGCCAAAAAATCCAATAAGTACATGGAAAAAAAAGGAGTCAGAAAAAGAATTGGTTTACGCTGACCTCGACTTGCCAGTAAATCCGATAGGAAAAAAGCCCACTTACTCTGTTACTGTGAATAGTACATCTGACGAGATTCCTTATGCAGTGATTCAACATACAGTAGCTCAAGCATTTTCAGAATTAAATAAGGATACAGTTGAGGTAAATATAAAAGTTTCACGAGAAAATAATCAACAAATACATGAACGGAAAGAACTTGTCATTGAGCAACAAGAAAATCCGCCAAAATTACCTCCAAAAAAACACAGGAGAAACCCTTCTGTCCATGGAGAGGTGCCATTTACTGGACACCATGATAACCCGATCATGCCTAGACGTTTATCGACTATATCAGAAGTTTCTCATGATTCAGCGGTCTCACAAATCAGTGCAGGAAACGGTTCGTTGAAAAAAGCCTTTGAAAGGCGCAATTCGATACTTCAGGAATTACGCTCCGCACCGCAACAAGTAGCAAGTACATCAACATCCATGGCGAAAGAGCAAACTAGTAATAGTAAGCGTTCG
The DNA here is from genome assembly GCF_050498525.1 of Enterococcus sp. DIV2371. Lineage (NCBI taxonomy): Bacteria > Bacillati > Bacillota > Bacilli > Lactobacillales > Enterococcaceae > Enterococcus > Enterococcus sp. DIV2371. The sequence continues at coordinate 1,351,890 of NZ_JBIPAJ010000001.1, forward strand.
GTGATGCAACGAGTATGGGAGATAGAAAATGGTTCTGGAGCGCCTAAAGGAACGTTTACCCACCAGGACCATGGGACTTCAAAACGCCCTTTGAATCTTACCATGCAAGAAGCGGTACGAAAATCTGGCAATAACCGACCGCCTGAAGTACCGTCTCGAAGCCTGAAACCAAAATATAATTCACAACAACGGGCATAAGTCGTGCTTCATACATAAAATGAATTAAACGTTTTAGGCGTATCTAATAGTGAAGGAGCATTACAACAAAGTGTTCCTTTACTATTTTTTAGAAAGGGAAAGTAATTGCCAAACCAATGAAGAAAATTGTTCAAGAATTCTTGGATTCGCCAAAACGTATAATGGGGTTCATCATAGTCAGTTTATTGCTTCTTAGCGTTTCAGTAGTGTTTATCTATCGATCGAATGACTCTAATCCTTTAAATGAATTTGCGGAAGAACCTTTCATGACATACTCATCAAGTACACAAGAGTCTGCAATCAGCGAAACAACAAGCGAACGAGTCATGTATGTAGACGTGAAAGGAAACGTCCAACAACCGGGGATGTATGCTTTCACAGACGTAGAACGGGTATTTGACATTATCCAAAAAGCAGGGGGATTGACGCCTAAAGCGGATGAAAAACAAATCAACTTTGCAGCAAAAGTCTCGGACCAACAAGTTCTATATATCCCAGAAGTTGGGGAAGTATTGCCCGAATTTACCGCCGTAACAGAGGAAGAAGAACTAGAGGATAAAAAAGTAAACCTCAATACCGCCTCTTTAACTGAATTACAAGAGCTTCCAGGTATCGGCGTAATGAAAGCACAAGAGATCATCAACTATCGCGAAACCAATGGCTCTTTTCAAACGATCGAAAGTTTAAAAGAAATTTCAGGATTTGGCGAAAAGACGGTTGAAAAACTCAAAAACTTCGTTACAATTACAATAGACTAAACCATTGAGGTGACAAATTATGAGCAATGAACGGATTCCTTGGGATCAGTATTTTATGGCACAGGCTGTATTATTATCATTAAGAAGTACTTGTACACGTTTAGAAGTAGGTGCGACCCTCGTGAGGGACAAACGGATCATTGCGGGCGGTTATAATGGCGCAGTGAGCGGGGATGTTCATTGTATCGACGAAGGCTGTTACGTCGTAAATGGCCATTGCCTGCGGACGATCCATGCAGAAATGAATGCGTTATTGCAATGTGCAAAATTAGGTGTGCCTACAGAAGGTGCCGAAATCTATGTCACCCATTTTCCATGTTTGGCATGTACAAAAGCGTTGCTTCAAGCAGGGATCAGAAAGATCCATTATTTACATGATTATCGTAATGACCCCTATGCACAGTCATTGATTACTCAATTGGGCGCATCCGTCCATCAGGTAAGCTTAGATATGAAATATTTTGCAAAACTGCAACATGAATCAACAGGAGAACTTGATTAAACGATTTGGCGAACAAGTTCGTAACCACTTGATATTACCAGCAATCTCTTCGATCATTTTATGTTCCGTCTATTATAGCGAGCATGATCTGCCTCGTGTGATCGCTGGTCTTTTTCTTCTCATTTTATTGAAACAAAACCGTACAGTAATCTTTCTTTGTTGTTTTTGTACCGTGACCGTCTGGTTCGCTTGTCTGCGAGCAGAGATCCCTACGATCGATCAGACTAAAACCACTGAGCAGTTGTTACTAGCAACTGATATGCTTCAACGCAATGGCGACTGGTTGACTGTAGAAGCACGGAGACTACCAACAGAACATAGAATCCAACTAAGTTACCAAGCGAAAACAAAAGAGGAAGCAGAGCGATGGGAGGACTTTCGAGGTGAAACGATCCAGCTTCAGGTCAATGGAAGTTACCAGATGATAGAACCATTACGCAATCGCTATGCTTTTGATACAAACAGCTATCTAAGAGGCAGACGTATCAGTGGTCGTTTCCATGCGACTGATTTTCAACTCGTTTCTGCTACAAGCGACTGGAGACATCTCGTTGGCGAACTTCGGGGAAAAGCGATCCACTATGTTAAGGAAAGATTTCCTCAAAAAATAGGAATATACATCAATGTTTTACTATTCGGTTTTCGCGATCATTCCTTTCGCGAATCAGAGACGATTTTTAAAGAAACAGGGTTACTTCATTTATTTAGTGTATCTGGCATGCACGTCCATTATTATTTAGGTTGGTTATATTACTTTTTTCGAAGAAGCGGCTGTCTTTTACAAATCAGTATTTTCCCTCTGATCCTACTCACAGGGACGTATGTTTTACTTGCTGGAGGTTCGTTTTCTGTTGTCAGAGCAGGGAGCTTATTTGTATTAAAACTTCTACTAAAATTATGTTCCATCAAATTATCCGTACTTGATTGCTATTCAATCAGTCTATGGGTGCTACTATTGTACGATCCATTGATCCTCCTTCAAACAGGCGGACAACTAAGCTTGTGGCTGAGTTTTCTTTTCATGATGCTCCCTCATGCATCAAAAGGGTGGCAAGACCGTTTGTTTATTGTATTTCAAACAACGATCATCTTGTTACCATTAAGTACATGGTATTTCTACGAATGGTCATTTTTAGGTGGTTTATTTACCATGATCATGATTCCTTTGTTCCAATCGATCGTTCTTCCAGGTGTATTTTTACTGTTTTTAACAGGGAGTATCCTTCCGCAAACAGTAATCGACCTCAGCGAATCTTTTTTATTTCACTTTGAAACATTCCTCGCTTGCTTTGATTTTTCCACATTGACTTTCGGTCAGCCGGCCTTCTTTTTTGTTTTATTAAGCATCATAATCCTCTTATTGATTTTTGAAAGAACCACGCTTTCTTTAAGGAAAAAAATCACGTATACATTACCGATCATCACCAGCTTTTTCTTGCTACCAATGTTTGATAGCACGACAACGATTACGTTTATCGATGTCGGACAAGGGGATAGTATTCTACTAAAAAGCCCAAGGAAACAAGAAGTGATATTGATTGATACAGGGGGAAGATTGACCTTTAAAAATGAGCCTTGGCAACAACGAGTCACTCGTCCTCATGCAGAAAATAATATTGTACCTTATTTAAAAGGGCAAGGTATCACACGAATCTCTAAATTATTTCTCACGCACAATGACACCGACCATATCGGCGAATTGGAAAGACTCGCGTCACATTTCACCATTGAACAAATCTATATTGGTTGGGGCGCACTTCAAGATCAAAAGTTTCGAGAACGCCTACTAAAACTCAGTAAGGAAGGTACGAAGATCATAGAGGTCAAGCAAGGCGAACGGCTATCCGCATACTTTGAATTGTCTGTTTTGATGCCTAACAAAAAAGGGCAGGGGAAAAATGAAGATTCAATCGTTCTTTGGTTTATGTATAAGAATCAGCGGTTTTTATTCTTAGGTGATTTGGACCAAGAAGGAGAACTCGAACTATTGGCGACTTATCCAACACTAAAAGCCGATGTCGTCAAACTAGGGCATCATGGGAGCCGCAGTTCAAGTCATCCGAGATTTCTGGAGGCGTTACAGCCAAGTATTGGTATCTTGTCGAATGGATTGAATAATCGCTATGGTCATCCGCATCCAGAAGTTATGGATACGTTAGAAAGTTTAGAGATAGCAGTTTACCGGACAGATCAAAATGGAGCAATCACTTTTTATTGGCATCCTCTTTGGGCGCAAAATGGACGTCTATTGAAAATGATAGACTAGTAATTTTTGTTTTCTCATGATAGGATAAATTGGAAAGTGGTGAGAGATGTGAGTATACAAGCTGAACTACAAAAAATCCGTAAAGAAAAACTCGCACCTTGTTATCTCGTTTTAGGAACAGAGAAATTTTTACAAGATCAAGTGCGCACAGAAATCCTCAAGAAAATACAAATATCTGGAGAAGATGATCTTAATTTTCTACGATTTGATATGAATCAAGCAACGATCGACGACGTGATCGCAGAAGCAGAAACGTTACCGTTTTTTGGTGATCAACGAGTGGTCTTTGTTGAAAATCCCTATTTTTTGACGGGTGAAAAAAGCAATAATAGTGTTGAACAAAATACGGATCTTTTAGTAGATTATCTAAAAGAACCACTTGAATCAACAGTACTCGTATTTTTTGCATCGTACGAAAAATTGGATGAACGCAAGAAAGTCACCAAGCAATTAAAGAAAACAGCTATAACGATCAACGTACAACAGTTGAATGAAAAAGAAGTGCGACAGTATTTATTGAATACCTTAGAAAATACGCCAATCACTTTAGATCGTAAGGCAATCGATCTCTTTTTGCGATTGACAGACTTGGATTTATCAAAAATGATGGCAGAATTAGATAAATTGCTCTTATATGGTCAAAATCAATCAGAAATCACTGCACGGGAGATCGAGCAATTAGTACCCAAGACATTGGAACACAATATTTTTGACATGACACAATACATGCTTTCTGGTAATACAGAGCATACGTTACGATTATTCGAAGATTTAGTGACGCAAGGGGAAGAGATCATCAAGATCAACGCGATTTTGCTTTCTCAACTGCGCTTGTATCTCCAAACAAAATTTCTAGTGAAAATCGGCTATCAACAAGCGAATATCGCTGAAACCTTGAAGATTCATCCATATCGCGTCAAACTAGCGATGCAAGAAGTCAGGAAGTTCGATGAACAAACATTAGTCCAATTGTTCGACCAACTCGTTGAAATGGATTATCAGGTGAAAACCGGGCAGATCGAAAAAAAATTGAGCTTTCAACTATTTGTGTTCCAAGCGGCTGAAAGACTTAAAAATAGATAGTTTTAATAGCAAACAAAAACACACACGATTTTCGTCGATGATTGAAAGAATCAGCGAAAGTGGTGTGTGTTTATTTATAAGAAAATAAATAAAAAAACCGGCCGTAGCCGATTTCCTTATTTAGCGATTTTTTTGCTTAAACGAGATTTGTCGCGGTTTGCTTTGTTTTTGTGGATAAGACCTTTAGTTTCAGCCATATCGATCGCTTTAGTAGCGTCTTTGTATAACGCATCTACGTTGTCAGCACCTGAAGCTACAGCATCCTCAAATTTTTTGATTGCAGTACGCATAGCACTAGTTTGAGATGAATTTTTTACATTCGCGTTTTCGCTTGTGCGAACACGTTTGATTGCAGATTCAATGTTTGGCATTTGTTTCACCTCCGATAAGTAAAGTTCTTACGCGTGTTACCGCATAATTCAACATTCATTATTATACCTAATGCGAGCGCGCATTGCAATATCAACATGACAAGTTTTTTTCCTTAACACGTAGGAAATTGTCAGAGACAGTGGATTTAGGCGCAGAGAAGATGAAAGAATAAAAGAGAAAAAGCGCTGTTGTGGGAGACAACAAGCGCTTAACCAAACGTGGTTTAATTTATCTTGGTAAATAAATAATTGAATGGGATGTTTGGTACTGGACTAGTATATAACAAAGTCAACCGTTTGCAAAGTTTTTTTTGAAAAGGGATACGATTGCTTTAAACCAATGAATCATAACGTTAACATTGAATAGTTATTTTATAACTGAAAAAATAAAAGAAAACAAACTATTCAGGTGTTCCGATGATTTTGATGTATTCATCGATGTTCTTGATCATCATTCGCTTGATGACTAATTGGTTTCGGCGATTCCATTTTCCACTAACTTCCAATACATACTTGTTTAATGGTAAACGTAAAACATATTTTGCCAAATAGCGATCTTTAAGTAGGCAATTGATCATGCGATCTTCAAGTTGGAGATTCAAACCAGTCAACATCATTGGTTGTTCTTGTAAAACATAGGTATCAATCAAAAGACCTTCAAAAGTTTCCATGAGCGTCTTCCTTTCTTCTGATTCAAACATTGCGCACTTCTTTTAAAATTTCTAACATAAAAGAGGTGTACTCACACCTAGTATAACAAAAAAGAAGCATCAAGCCAAAAAAAAGCCGAAAGAACTTGAATGATATCATAAGCATTCAAGTTTTCCGACTCTTTTTTCTAACTATTTGAAAAAACAGTTACGTCTATTAGAAATTGGCATCAAAGACATTTTGGATCAGATCAGGAAATAGTAAGTAGGTCAATCCAATAATCAATAGAACAGCCAATAAAAACCAACCAACAGTTCCAAAGAAATATTTTAGTTTTTGCATGTTGTGATCACCTCAAAATCAGTATACCATGAACGCCAAAAATATCCTTTCTTCAGCCACTCAATGCTTGATTATTTATTAAAAGAAAATAACTGTAGAATGCAATAAGCAATCCCTGAGGCAATGACAGGACCAGCTGCGATCCCTTTTAAGAAAACGACACCTAAGATCGTACCGAAGACTAAAGCCACGGTGATCTGTGGATCTGTAGCAATCAAGCCAACACCCTTAGACGAAAGTACAGCCACTAATCCACCACAAAAGATCGCTACCCAACCCATGGGTGATTTAAAGGCATCAAGTAAATCTTTTAAACCAATATCACCAGTAGCAATAGGCACTAAGATGGCGGCAGTAATGATCGTCACACCAATATTGATCCCTTTGCCTTGAAGCCATGTCAAAAAATCTTTAGATGCAGGAATAAACTTAACAAGTAAAATAAAACCAGTCGCTAACATCAAACTCTGATTTTTAGCAAGGACGGCAACTAGCATGATCAACCCAAGAAATAACCAACTTTCCATAAGAAAACCTCACTTTCTAATTAACCATCATACCATTTTTTTATGACGTTGCAAAAGAGTCATTAGTAAAATGTTTGATAGATCATGGAAAGAATAGAATGTAGTGAAAATTAATTCAGAATACAAAAATGAGATAAATAGCTACGTTGATGATGTCAAAACATGTTTTTATGAAGTTAAGGAAAGAATGATTGGATTGTCGTGTATACTTGATGTGAAAAAAGTAACAAATAAACGATACACAAAAGGAAAAAGTTAGATTTTTGTGTGAGTCAATCGAAATGGCGTAATTAAATAAGAGGAGATAAAACAAAGAGACTAAGATTATGTGACATGTCATTCTATACATAGGTTGATCAATAAAAAATACATAAAAACTGTAATGTAGTGCTGACGATTGAACAATGATAGACATATTTAAAAAGGAGGTCATTTATGAAGCGAAAATGGATCAAAAAGCGCCAAATCGTATTGATCATCACTGGCATATGCCTATTGTGGATTGGAGGAACGATGTATATGGACCATTTAAAGTTAGAAGAAGAAATGATCAAGGTAGTCAAAAGTGAAGAAGCAAAAAACGTTTTGGAAACAGGATTAAAAAACTTGGATCCTAATGCGTTGACAGCTGAAGGAGTGATTAAAAGTTATAAAATCGATTATGAAAATATTAAGAGCAATCCAATGGGAGGTATTAGTGTACCCCTAATTATCAATGGTAATTATAAACTAGTTATTTCCAACCTACTAAGTCGTAATTCGATAGATGGCGAGCTAGGTAATCTTAAAATTGGTAGCGCAAATACTACCTATGAACTAGGTGAATTGTTGAAAGAAGGAGTGGAAGATAGTGAGGAATAATGAAGAAGCAAAGGTTGAAATAGCAAAGCAATAATATGAAGATTTACATCTGAAAGGGGAGATATTTATAAATGGGAATAAAAACTTGATTGGCTACGTCTCCCACATCAACTGCAAATTCACCGGAGAACAATCCTTTATCATCACCGATAGCAAATATGTACCGTTATCCGCACCTCTCAGCGAAAGGGAAAACGTAAAAGAAGTTACTGTTTTGTATCGTGGTTCGTCATTTGATTCTTCATTGGATACTAAATTGGGTTGGCGGCAATCAATCTTTTGAAAGATGATTTTTTTGTCTCCTTTATAGACAGAAGATGTGTACATAGAAATAAGTATAGGCTGAAAAAAACTCTTAAAAAAGAGATAACATAAAAACATTAAAGAAAAAGGAGGTCATTTATGAAGCGAAAACCGATCAAAAAGCGCCAAATCGTATTGATCATCGCTGGCATATGCCTATTATGGATAGGAGGAACGATGTACATGAACCATTTAAAGTTAGAAGAAGAAATGATTAAGATAGTCGAAAGTGAAGAAGCAAAAATCGTTTTTGAAGCAGGGCTGAAAAATATAGAACCAAAGGCGCTGACATCTGAAGGCGTCATAAAAAGTTATAAAATTGATTATGAAAGTATTAAGAGGAATCCGATGGGCGGTATAAGCGTGCAACTGATTATCAATGATAATGATGAACTACTTGCTTATAATATTTTAAACCGCTATATGATAAACGGGCAACTTGGTGAACTAGAAAATGGTGGTGGAGGTTGGTCTAATGCACTTGATAAATTATTAAAAGAAGGGATGGATGACAGTGAAGAATACTGAAAAGGATAAGGTTGAAATAGCAAAGAAGCAATACGAACAATTAGATAGGGACAGTCCTTTTTCAATAAATAATAATAAAATAAATATCGGCTACGTCTCCCACATCAATAGCAAATTCACCGGAGAACAATCCTTTATCATCACCGATAGCAAATATGTACCGTTATCCGCACCTCTCAGCGAAAGGGAAAATGTAAAAGAAGTTACTGTTTTGTATCGTGGTTCGTCGTTTGATTCTTCATTGGATACTAAATTAGATTGGATATACAACAATTTTTATACAGCTTTTCAGGTGATCAATGGTGGTGGGTCAACTGGAATGCCTCAGCTCCAGTCTTCTGCTGTTACGCTTCAAAAAACATTGAAAGCTTATCCAAATGCTGAATTCAATGTATATGGGCACTCTTTAGGATCAATGAATGCGCAATATGCGTTGGCTAGTATCAGTTCAAGTGATGCTGATCGAGTCTATGGCTATGTGTATCAGGGGCCGAATATCTATGAAGTATTAACACCTGAACAAAAACAGCAAGCGGATTATTTGACCGAAGAGTATCGTGTGTTGAATTACATTGATTCAAAAGATTTAGTTACGATTGGTTACGGGAACGGCAAAAAGGCAGTTGGACAGATCGTTTATCCATTATCTGAACCGCTGGGCTTGATGGGAACGATCGATCAACATATGTGGGGCGGTTACCAATTTGATGAAGATGGTGATTTATTAACAACGAATGGTAGTGGCAATGTATTAATCGAATATCAGAGACGATTGAAGGAAAGATCGTTTGCTGGTCTTATGGGTACTTGGGGGAGTCAAGCAGGAGGAATGTCGACAACTAAAGAAGTCTACCTTGATGCAGTTCAAGCTAAAAGTATTGTCTCGGGAATGAAATCAGTGATTGATGAAAAAATCACTGATCTGATGACGGTCTATCAAACGGGTATCGATCAGGCAAACGAACTGTGGCAAGCGACAATAGCTAGTGCTCGTTCATTTGGAAGCAACCTTACAGAAATGGAACAAATAGAAGCATTAGAGCAAGGGGGAGTCACTCGACAACAAGTATTGATCGAACCAGTCACTGATTATGAAGCGTCGTTGAATCAACTTCGCTCGATCAAATCAAGTTATGAAGATCTGATTTACCAAATCAATCGAACGATCGAGCGCCAGATACAATTGGATAGTGAACTAGCAAGCCAATTTAAGAAAGGAACATTCTAGTGATGACTGATAATGAATCGAAAGAAATGAAACAAATCGAAGAGATTTATTGGCTAAAAAAATTAGAATTAGAGAATAAAATGGCGGATCTTGAAGCAGAAAAACGTTCATTTAATCGCTATTTGGATCAATTAGCAGAAAAAATTCCAATGATTCAGCGACTATTTTCAAATGAAGAAAGTATCGATCCTCGTGTTGCGTATCGTTTGATCAATGATACAAGAGAGGAAGGACAATATCTTGTACGCAAAGCATTACATAAAATCGAGGACGAATTAGCAGAAAATCAACAAAACTATCATTCAGCAAAATCCAACCATAAAAATTTTTAAATGGAAAGGAATGAAAATAATGTTTGATGAGCAAAGACAAGAGTTAGAAAAAGCACTGATTACTTTGTTTACCGCTAGAAGGGCCCGCGTTAGTTCAGATACAAAAAAGAACACCATCCAAGTCACGAGAGACCTCACGAATCAAGAACTAAAAGAGCTGACGAAACAATACAGCGATCGTTTGACTGATTCTGCAAAAGGGGAATGGGTAGATAAGGCAACAAATGTGGTACAAAAAATCACAGAATCTTTTAGTTAGAAAAAATCTCCCAATAAAAAAGTCGAATCGACCCGAAAATTTCGAGTGATTCGACGAAAAGAGCAGTTATTTACGTTTTAATTTTTCAAGAAAATAATCTTCAAAGATGCCACCTAACACAAAGAGGAGCCAAGAGTAACCCCAGCTTCGGGTCAAGAAGGACCAAACCATGTAAATGACGAAAATACTTGGCCAGTATAGGCGTTCAAATAAACGAATCGATTCGGCTGAGTCGCCATACATGTGTTGTGAAGCTCGTGGGCCTGGCTCATCTTCATCTGAGATAAAGAAAGTGCCTTCTGCCACTTTGGTAAACCAAGTATAGATGATGCTGACATAAACGATAAAGAACACACCTAGTGCAATAGCAGTAAAGAAAATTAATAAAGCCAATGATGTAGGAAATCCAAATGCATTAGTAGCAAAAAAAGGTGTGACTGATAGAATACATAAAGTGATACCTAAAACTAAACCTACACGGAAACTTTTCTCGTAGTTTTCGGTTTGACGACTGCCCTCAAACTTAACTTCTTGTGAATAAGGACGATCATTTAATTTCTTCTTTGTTGCTGAATAACTTAGGCTTGACGTAATGATCAAACCGACACCTAGAGCAATCAAGACAAACATTGCTAGAAGTCCGATGACATCATTCAAATGATTCGTTAAAAAGATCATGATTCCAACGGCTAGGATACAAATAGCAATACCAGCTGAAAGGAATAGAGAAAAGTTGCGGACCTTATCCCAAAAAGAAAGAGCTTCATCGAGTTCGATTTCATTTTCCCAGATTTCTTCATCAAAAGCTGAACGTGAAAGTTCCAATTCTTGCAATAATTCATCAATCGAGCCAAATTCGCTGATGACTGCACCAATTGCTTCATGTTCTGATTTGCCTTCTTCTAATAATCCATGATACTGATCTTCCATGATCGCTAATAGATCTTCTTTGGCTTTTTTCGTTTCAGGTGTGATCGGTACATTCAAAAATAAACTATCTAAATAATCTTTAATGGTTTTCATGTTTCTCCTCCTTGTAGAAAACGGTCAACAACGATCTTTGTTTGCTGCCACTCGTCTTTTTTTTCTTCTAATAATTTCTTCCCAGCGCTACTGATTCGATAATAGGTTCGCTTCTTTCCATGGGTGACTTCGCCAGGATAAGAAAGGATCAGTCCTTGCTTTTCTAAGCGTGTAAAAGCGGAGTATAAGGTTGTTTCCTTGATGACATACATTGAATCAGTTCCTTCACGAATCTGTTTTGAGATTTCGTATCCATAGGAGTCTTCTTTGGAAAGAATAGATAAAATGATGGCATCATTATACCCACGAATTGCATCACTTGATATCACTTGATCGCCTCCTTTGTAATTACTCCATCTGTCGTAATAATTATAAAACAATTACTACGACAGGTAAAGTAAATAAAATAAATTATTTACAATTCAGTCTCAGGTCCTAGTTTTGTTTTTTAGAGAAAGTGTAGGTGAACACAAGAAGAATAGACTTGAGACAAGGTTGGCTATTTTTGGTAAGGGTTTCATTTGAACTTTGATTTTTGATTTGATACAATTGAACAAATAGATAGTGAAAGGGAGGGACATATTAAATGGAAAGCTTGACTAAAATAACAGAAGCCAATAATTTTTCTAGATATCATATCAGCTTTAGTCATGCAATTATTTTTGTATTTTCTATTCAAGGCACCAGTGCGCTTAAAAATAGAAAAATCAATCAAAAATAAATGACCATTCAATATGTTTATTCCATTTGTAGCTACTCAACGAATAAATGAAATAACAAAAGGTCATGAATTTTTCATGGCTTTTTTGATTGGTCTTGAGGAGCGAGAAAATGTATATTCAAGCAAATAAGATCAGTAAAAATTATAGTGGGGTCCCACTTTTTGAAAATTTAAGTTGTGTGATCAATCAACAAGATAAAATCGGATTGATTGGACAAAATGGAACCGGAAAAACTACACTTCTTCAAATTCTGATGGGAACTGAAGGGATAGATGAAGGAACAACTAGTAGAAAAAAAGGACTATCGATCGGCTACATTCCACAAAAACTGGAAAATGGCTCAATCGCTACTTTTGACTATGTCTATCAAAGCTTTAAAGAGATCCATGATTTGCAAAAGCAACTTCATTATTATGAAGAAAAAATGTGTAGCCCAACTGAAGATCTGGACCGTATCATGAAAGTCTATGGTGACTTGCAGCAACGATTTGAGACGATGGGCGGCTATGGCTTAGAAGATCGGATAACTAGTATTCTAAAAGGCTTAGGACTTGATAGACAGCTTTTAACACCACTGGATCAGTTGAGTGGAGGCGAACGTATCCGAGTAGAGTTAGCCAAAGTATTGATACAAGAAAATGATGTTCTTCTATTAGATGAACCAACGAATCATCTTGATCTTGACTCTGTTCAATGGCTGGAAGAATATCTGAGGCTAACAAGTTGTGCCTTTCTCGTGATTTCCCATGATCGGGCTTTTCTCGACAATGTAGTCAAAAAAATATTGGAGATCGAGGACGGTCAGATAATCGAATATCCAGGGAATTATAGTCGTTACATGACGTTGAAACAATTACGAGTACAAGAACTCCAAAAGAATCATGAACTTCAACAAAAAGAAATCAAACGATTGAAGTTAATGATTCGCCGGTATCGTCAATGGGGAACTGAAGGGGACAACGAAGCATACTTAAAAAAAGCGAAAGAAATCGAGCGAAGACTAGAGAAAATGACGATCATCCATGCACCAGCCGTACCGCGTAAAAAGCTAACGAAGATCCGTCAGGAAAATCTTTCTGGTAAGGAAGTGCTGATTGCCAAAAATATCAAGAAAACAATAGGTAACAAATGCTTGTTTTCAGATAGTTCTTTTATGGTCTATCGTGGCGAACGGATCGCACTATTGGGTAAAAATGGCTCTGGTAAATCCACACTTCTAAAAGTAGTGATAGGCGAAACCGAAGTAGAGGAAGGGTCAATTAAAACTGGCGCAAGTATCTCCATTGGTTATTTGCCTCAGCGATTGTCGTTTGACCGCCCTGAACAGACGATATTACATTATACGAAGTACTTGATATCTGATGAGCAGAAAGCGAGACAAGTCTTAGCAAATTTTGGATTCTTTAGTGGGGATGTCGCTAAAAGAATCAAAGATCTTTCCGGAGGAGAACAAGTAAGGCTGTACCTTTTGAAACTGTTCCAGAAGAAAATCAATGTATTGATCTTAGATGAGCCAACCAATCATTTGGATATCTATGTCAGAGAAGAAATCGAAGACTTACTGGCTTCATTTACGGGGACAATTTTAGCGGTTACGCATGATCGCTATTTCTTACGAAAGAATTTCGATCAGATATTATTGTTAGAAAATGAAAAAATCGAAAAGCTGTTGTATGAGGATCGGACGCTTTAGAAGGAAGAAGTAATAAAAAAAGTAGTAAGCTCATAGGTTATGAGTTTACTACTTTTTTCATACTTGTTGCCCGGAACGATGATTTAACTGGTCAACGATAAATGTATCATTGTATCTTACATTGCGATAAACCAGTAACCGATCAAGATAACCCCTAAAATGATGCGATACCATCCAAAAACAGTAAAGTCATTACGTTTCAAGTAGTTGATCAAGAACTTGATTGCAAAAATCGATACAACGAATGAAACAACAGTACCAACTAACAGAATAACTACTTCTTCCATTTGGAAACTATTCCCATCTGCAAGGTATTTCACGATTTTTAATCCACTGGCTCCAAACATCACTGGAATACCAAGGAAAAATGAAAACTCCGTTGCGACAAAGCGAGAAGCCCCGATAAGAATTGCTCCGAGGATCGTCGCACCAGAGCGAGAAGTACCAGGAATCAATGCTAAGACTTGGAAAGCACCAATCAAAATCGCTGCTTGAAAAGTCAAATCATTCAAAGTCGACCAACGAGGTGTTTTGTTTTTGTTTCGTTTTTCAACAATGATAAAGCCGATACCGTAAACGATCAAAGCGATCGCTACTGGTAAAAATTTATAAAAATGAGCATCTAACCAATCGTCCAATAATAAACCAATAATGGCTGCTGGAATACAAGCAACGAGTACTTTTGACCATAAAACCCAAGTATCTTTTTTCTCGATCGAGGATTTACTCGGTGCAAAAGGATTCAACTTGTGGAAATATAAAACAACGACGGCTAAAATCGCGCCTAATTGGATCACGACATTGAACATTGACATGAATTGTGAACTCGCATCAAGCTTGATGAATTCATCGGCTAAGATCAAATGTCCTGTACTACTGATGGGCAGCCATTCTGTGATTCCTTCAATGATTCCTAGAATCGCTGCTTTTATGATATTTGAAAAAAACATAAATTCCTTCCTTCCCAATTAAAATACAACAATTAGTATACCGTTCTTTGTTTCTAAAGCCAAATTGTTTCTTCAAACTTAAAGCAAAACTAAAGACGTGAAAAAAATAAGCACACTGAAATCCGAAGACTTCAGTGCGTTTATTTGCTAACTTGCTACATAAATGATTCTCTTGTTTGTTGCTTTCCTTGTTCGATATAGCTTGTGTCATTGACACTTTCAATTGAAAAACGACCATTTTTATAGGTTACTTTTGTGACACTTCCATTCAGCAAACCTGCGCGTACCGGTTGACTAGGGTCGATCAGACTTAGCAGAAAAGCAATCGTTAGTCCATGAGAAACAACCAAGACATTGCCACCGTTGTTTTTCTCACATTGGTGTGCGATATCCTCAAAACCTGACCAGACACGTTCTTTTAATTCTGCATAAGGCTGTGCCCATCCAGCAGTGTCCGTTTCGTAGATGGCATTGGCGATTTGTTCAAAAGTAACATCTGTGGTGAACATTTCATCGTACGTTTGGAAGTTTAGTACGCGAGGAATGACACCCCACATTTCCATATCGTAGCCACCTTCTAAAGAACCAAAGCACCACTCGCGAATCCGCTTATCGATAAAATAAGGGATTTCTTTACCTTTGCTATGTTCGCCTAAAATGATACGTGCCGTTTCGTTTGCTCGACCACTGTCGCTTGAATAGGCATAAGAAAAATCGATGTCTTTTAGACCTTTTCCTAGAAAGTGGATACCTTCTTGACCTTGTTTCGTCAATGGGGTGTCACACCAGCCTTGCACACGTTCAATTGTATTGAACATGGTTTTACCATGACGGACGATATATAGGGTTGTTTCACTCATTTTGAACGACCTCCTAAGTTTGATTAAGCATTAAAAAATGGATTAGTTTTTTTCTCGTGTTCGATGGTTGTTGGCTCTCCATGGCCAGGGTAGACCACAAATTCGTTCGGTAAAACAAAAAGCTGTGTGGTAATACTATAAAGTAACTGCTCTAAATTGCCTGTATAAAGATCTGTGCGCCCAATACTTCCTTTGAAAAGGGCATCCCCAGAGATAACAAAATCATCAAAAATAAAGCTGACACTACCCGCGGAATGTCCTGGAGTTGGTACGACTTCAAAGGACATATTTCCAAGATGATACTGTTTCATTTCAAATTCATATTCTGCTGGAGAAACAATGATATTTTCCATATCATCATGTCGTCCAAGTCCTGAAAGATTCAAGATCGGGTCACCAAGCCATTCTTGTTCTAATGGACTGACATAAACAGGGATATCATATGTTTTTCTTAATGCTTCGACAGCGCCAATATGGTCATAATGCGTATGCGTCAACAAGATAGCGACTGGTTGCTGCTGCGTTTTTTCGATTTGTTCTTGGATCATCTCAGCATCTGCGCCTGGATCGACGATCAAAAGCGCTTCATCATTGTAGACAAGGTAACAGTTTTCCTCGATTGTTCCGGTTTTTAATTGTAAAACATGCATAAAAGAAACCTCCAACTTTTAAAAAATTCTTTCTAGTTTCTATCGTTCGATATAAGTATAACGCAAATATTGGCTTGAAACAAAGGTGTCTACTTAATATAACAGGACTTATCTGAATTATCAGATTATATGAAAACTGTCTAAAGATTTTAAACGTAAGAATAGAATTTTTTCATGGAAATTTCATTTATCATTGTTACATTGAATGTATCCAAAAATCCAAATTCTATATCCTATATCCCTGCTTATCCGAGCAGGGTGTTTTTGTTTTTTGCGAAAGCTACTATTTTGCGGTACTCTATTACAAGAAGGGGGCGACCATGGTGAAAAAATCTAAAATCTCTGTCCGTCATTTAGTCGAGTTCATCTTGCGTCGCGGCAGTATCGATAACCGAAAGAAAAGTAATCATACCGCCTTAGAAGGTGCTAAAATCCATCGCAAGCTCCAAAAAGAAGCAGGAGAAGAGTACCAAAAAGAAGTATTTTTACAAATCAACGTACCACTTGATCCCTATGAATTGATCGTTGAAGGACGAGCAGATGGGATCTTTAAACAAGATGGTGTGTATTACATTGATGAAATCAAAACGTCAGAACCACGGTTTGAAGACTTAGAACCAGAACAAGTCGAGCTATTTTTTCATCAAGCGAGAGTCTACGCCTACATTTACAGTCAGGAAAACAACTTGGAGGAAATCAATCTTCAATTGACGTATTACCAAACAACGGAAGAAGTGATCACACGAAGAGTTGAGCATCAGACGAAAGAGCAACTGGAAGTGTTTTTTAAAAAACTGACTGAGGATTACCAAGAGTGGTTGATTTTTCAGGAAAATTGGCGGACTGTCCGTAATGCCTCATTGATGGCACTGAAGTTTCCTTATGAAAAGTATCGTAAAGGGCAAAGGGAGTTAGCTGTGGCGGCGTATAAAACGATTCGCACAAAACAAAAACTGTTTGCGGAAGCACCAACGGGGACAGGGAAAACGATCTCTACATTATTCCCAGCGTTAAAAGCGATTGGGGAAAATGAAGGAGAACGGATTTTTTATTTAACAGCGAAGACCATTACGAGACAGGTGGCAGAAGATGCGTTAGAAGCGTTGAAGGATGTCGGCGCTGAAACAAAAAGCGTGACATTGACAGCGAAAGATAAGATTTGTTTTTTAGATGAAACGACCTGTAATCCAGATCAATGCCCTTATGCAAATGGTTATTATAATCGTATCAATGAAGGATTATGGGATTTATTGAATCATGAGAATCAGATCACTCGTGAAGTCATTGAAAAATATGCAAAGAAGCATACTTTATGTCCATTTGAACTTTCTTTAGATGTCAGCTTATGGTGTGATGTGATCATCGGAGATTATAATTATCTTTTTGATCCGACGGTTTATTTAAGACGTTTCTTTGAAGAAGAGAAAAATGAAAATCATCTTTTCTTGATCGACGAAGCCCATAATCTAGTCAATCGTTCCAGGGAAATGTATTCCGCCGAACTATCTTATGGAAAAGCACGCAAAGTCTATACAGAGATCCCTAAAGAATTTAAAAAACTACGGCGTCGTTGGAACCGTCTTTTAAAAGCTTTTGATCAGATCCAAGAAATTGCCCTTGAAGAAGGCTGGAACTATCATCATCAAAAAGCACCAGCGGATTCCTTGATCAAAGCAGGATTTCAACTCGGTGAATTCATTCAAGAATGGTTGGCTGAATTTCCAGAACATCCAGTACAAGAACAAGTTTTAGGCTTTTATTTCGATTTGCTGCACTTTTTAAAAATCAGTGATTTCTATGATGATCACTATGAAACGACTGTGGAGAAAAGCTATCACGATTTAGTGGTGAAGCAATTTTGTATCGATCCTAGTTCATTCTTAGAGCAATCGCTGAATAAAGGACGTAGTAGCCTCTTATTTTCTGCTAGTTTTTCACCGTTATCCTATTATCAAGAAACATTAGGAGGAAAGGAAAGCCTAGCCTATCGCTTACCAAGTCCTTTTCCAGTTGACAATCAACAAGTACTCGTAGCAAGTTACCTCGAAACGACGTATCGAAAAAGAGAACAAAGTTTGCCACGATTAGTTGAAACGATCCAACGATTCATTGAAGGGAAAACAGGGAATTATATGATCTTCTTTCCCTCGTATCAGTATTTGGATCAAGTCGCCGAACTGTTTAAAGAGACATATCCTGAGAGAAAGACGCTCATTCAAGGAACAAATATGAATGAAGAAGAAAGAGAAGAATTCTTAGCAAAATTCATGCTTGAACCGCAAGAAACATTAGTCGCTTTTTGTGTACTTGGCGGGATTTTTTCCGAAGGGATCGATTTACGAGGATCACGATTGATCGGTAGCATGATCGTTGGAGTCGGATTACCACAAATGAATCACGAACAGGAATTGATCAAATCCTACTATGATGAAAAAGAAAATCTAGGATTTGCTTACGCCTATCAGTTGCCAGGGATGAACAAAGTATTACAAGCGGCAGGACGTGTGATCCGTGACATGGATGACCAAGGAATCGTCGTTTTAGCAGATCAACGGTTCTCCTCACCGAACTATCGCAAACTCTTCCCACCGCATTGGCAACAAGCGAAAGAAGTTCGAACGGTAGAGGCATTGTCACGCACGATCCAAGAATTTTGGCAAGACCACTAAAAAAGGACGAAGCGTAAAGCTTGTCCTTTTTTGATGTGCGCTCAATAAGTACTTATTGACTAACGGTAGTTTGTAAATTGCAATTCGATCGGCAAGTCTAATTTTCTTAAAAGTGCGATCACTGCTTGTAGGTCGTCACGACTTTTACCAGTCACGCGGATTTGATCTTCTTGGATCTGTGTTTTTACTTTCAGTTTTTCATTTTTGATCGCTGTGGTGATCTTTTTACCGTTATCTCGGTCGATCCCATTGACTAGATCAGCGGATTGACGTGCTTTCCCACCTAAAGCATGTTCCGTTTCAGAAAAATGGATATTTTTGATCGGTACATTGCGCTTATTTAATTTTCCAAACAAAACATCTTTGATTTGCTCGATTTTAAATTCATCGTCACTTAGTACGACCAGTTTATTTGTATTCTCTAACTTGATCTCAACTGTTGAATCTTTGAAATCAAAGCGATTAGTCAATTCTTTAGTTGTTTGTTGGATTGCATTTTTTACTTCTTCGACAGATACTTCTGAAATGATATCAAAGCTTGCATCTTTTGCCATAAGGTCCTCCTCGTACATTCGTTTTCTTTTATTGTAGCATAGGCTTATTTTTTTGTGACCTCTTTACTAAAATTCTTCTCATTTAAGTAGGGACTATTTTATTTTCTGGAATAAACTGTTATTCTTACATTTGAAATAAACTTGAAAAGGAGAGGTGCTTGTGAGCAGATTCATGACTGTCTATCAAAGAAACGAAAATCTTAAGAAAATAGTGGTTATCTTGATGACCGGTTTGACTGCAGCGGTGGCATTGAATTATTTTCTGATTCCAGCCAACGTCTTTTCTGCAGGAATGAACGGGATCGCCCAAATCATTGCTTCACTATTATCTGAATGGGTTCATATAGATGTCGATACTGGAACATTTATTTTTCTATTGAATATTCCTGTATTTATATTAGGCTTTTTAAAAGTCGGAAAACGTGCAACTGTACTTAGTTTCATCAACGTTGTTTGTGTGTCAGTCATGACAACGGTGTTACCGACAGGACAAGTGACAGATAATATTTTGATGAACGCATTAGTCGGTGGTGTTTTACTTGGTGTGGGTGTCGGTATTTCACTAAAAATGGGTTTTACGACTGGTGGGATGGATATCATTTCATTAGTTCTTTCTCAAACAACAGGAAAAACTGTAGGAAACTACATGCTGATTTTAAATGGGATCATCGTCGTCGCAGCAGGTTTCCTCTTTAATTGGGAAAGTGCCTTATATACGATCATCTCGATCTATGCGATGACCCAAGTCATCGATGCGATCCATACGAGTCATCAAAAAGTGACTGCCATGATCGTGACAGTAAAACCAGAAGAAGTCACAGCTGCAATTTCGCAACGGATGGTGCGTGGAATGACTTTGTTACCTTCAGTAGGTGGATATTCCAAACGTGAAGGAAAAATGATCATGATGGTTATCACACGCTATGAAATGTATGACCTTGATCAGATCGTCCATGAGATCGACGAAGATGCATTTATCAATATTTTACCAACACACTCCGTCTTCGGTCGCTTTGCCAATGAAAATGAACAAAGAATGTATCGTTCAACGGGCGTTTTTCCTGAAATCAAACAAACTTCAAAAAAAGTAAAAACTAAATAAACAAAATTTCTGTATCAAGAGAGAGACCGGAAATGAATATTTACAAATACCTTAAAAAAAGGTATGATAAACAAAACTTGTGAGAAGGAGAATCCGAAGAATGAGTGAATCAAAATGGTCTGCTGAAGAAGTAGATGAAATCAAAGAGCGAATTCTCACCGCGTTAGAAATGGTGATTGACCCCGAACTAGGAATCGATATCGTGAACCTAGGCTTGATCTATGAAATCGAATTTGACCCTGAAACTGGAGATACTGTCGTTAAAATGACCCTAACAACAATGGGCTGTCCATTAGCCGACATCTTGACCGAATCGATCCATGATGCGTTAAAAGAAGTCCCAGAAGTATCAAAGGCAGAAGTAAAATTGGTTTGGTATCCCGCATGGACGACTGATAAGATGAGTCGTTATGCACGAATTGCGCTAGGGATTCGTTAGGTAATAGGTTCTTTATAAGGTAGATCAAACCTGTAGTATAACTAATGATGAAGTAAACGTTGAACTCTCCTATCAACTTTTTTAGAAAAGTTGATAGGGGAGTTTTTTTTATCTTAGACAGCGCTACTATATGGATGAAAGTGAATAAAACAGTTCAAATAAAAATCTTTTTTTTTAGTAGTCATGCGATGCTTTTTAGCTTGGAGACAACCAAATTTTGAACGGAAGATGACAGAAATGGCTACTCGATCAATGAGAATTTTCATTCTTTGGATGAGAGGTATGCAGAAAGAGTAAAACTGATTCATATTGATCTGTCTTACAATACTGGGATTGCCTTGTTTAAATACAACGATAAATTTAAACATTCGACATGAGTGAGCTTTATTAAGAACAGGCTGGAAATGCTAAAGATATTAAAATCAATAGAATAATCAACAATCATAAATCTTGATTTTAGTTTAAAATTATAAGTATCGTTAGGGATAACGTGTGTACTTTGTATGTAACGTATTCAAATTACTGCGAGGAAATGATATAATCTATCATGTAGTTAATAATAATAAGGAGTCGGTATTTATGGCAAACATAAGTTTAGAACGTCCAATTATTTTATCTAAAGAAGATGTCAAAATTATTGAAAATACGCACCCTACAAAAAGATTCTATGACTTATTAGAAAAGAAATCTAGTGATCGTAGTAGCAACAAGGAGCAAGTGCCTAATTGGATGAGAAAAAAATAATATGGACTATACTGTGATTTCATTAAGTAGACAGATCAAAATGCTGGTTGAAGTTATTAAAGAAGAGGAAACTGAGATTGGAAATAAAGCTCTTAGAAAAAAGGTAAGAGAACGCTTTTCGAACTTTGTAGAATCTTCTTTTTTTTGTGAAAATAATTCAGAAATGACTGAATTTTTAAAACATGATGCCATACAAAAAGAGCTTTATCATGCGACAAGGACGTATTTGATTTTTAAAGATGAAATACAAGAACATCTCTTAGGTTTTTTTACGTTAGCAATCAAAGATTTAGATATTAGCAAGCTTGAGATAAAAGAGAAAAAGAAATTAGTTTTTAACGGGAAATCACCGAGTAAAGTAGGCGTTGCATCCTCTTATCTAATTGCTCATATCGCAAAGAATGATTCTTTTTCTAAAGAATTTTCAGGAGAAAAAATCATTGAAGAAGCTTTATTAATTGTTGACGATGTTAGAAAATCAATTGGTGGAAAATTAATCATACTTGATAGTATTTGTATTCCAAAGGTGATGGATTTATATAAACAATTTGGATTCCGTGAAATTGGAGAAACATTTACATCACAAATTGGACAAGAGCTACAGTTGATGGTGCTTTCAATGCCTAACTCATTAGATTGATAAGAGAACGCTTGGAAATAAATTAATTAAGAGTATAGCATTTTTATGATAGGTTCTTTCTTGTAGACGAATTTTTTTGATTACATAAAACTTGTTGGTTTGCCAATTATATAAGCGATCTTTATCAGGCGCAGCCCAACCCAACCACGTGGGTCTCCAGGAACGTGGATATCGATATCTTTTGCTTGCCAGTCGATACGATAAACCTAAAGAACCTAGTAATAATGGAGTGATCTGGTGCTCGTTTAGTTTTTGAGTGATCAATAAAAATTCTTTGAAATGAAGTTCCATGGATGGTCTCCTTTTTTATGATTGGTTGTATTGTACGTCTAATCTCCAATTGAATCCTGAGACTAAAACCAGCTTCTCATAAAAAGAGGAGTTGGTTTTTCTTTTATCTAAAAAAATGAGACTGCATCAATCCAAATGTACGCTTTGCAAGCGTTTGATCTTGGTTCGCTTAGTCTCTTATTATTTGTTACACTTGATTTACGATCTATCAGAAAGAAGGTGACTGTATGAATCTAAAAGCACAAAAATATTGGGAACGTTTTTGCTCCAAAAATGATGTGGCTCACGCGTCACTCTATGAAATTTTTGCTTTTGGCAATACGAAAGAACACGCAGATGAATTAGCTAATCTGGTTTTAGCTGGAAAGAAAACGGGGACAAGCTCGGGTTATGAATTGTACCAGATAGATAATGAACCATTACCTAAAGTTGGTGATTACTCTATAGTTGTGAATGGGTCTGATGTACCGATGGGGATTATTCAAACGGTCGAAGTAGCGATCGTACCTTGGAAAGAAATCACCGAAGAACAGGCAGCTACGGAGGGGGAAGGCGATCTATCTCTTGCTTATTGGCAAAAGGGGCATTACAAGTATTTCAAACCTTATTATGAAGAACATGGACTCTTGCTCAATGAAGAAACGAAAATCGTCTTTGAACGATTCAGACTAGTTGATCGATATCAGCCGAATGAGTAAGGAGAGATAAATGCGAATTTATTTAGTAGAAGAAGTAGTAGAAAAGAAAAAAATCGTTCAAGAAATCTTGGCTGACTTGCCAGAATGGTTTGGTTTACCAGATTCAACACAAGAATATGTTGAGAACTGTCAAAATTATCCGTTGTGGGCCTTACAAGAAAATAACGAGTCTATAGGTTTTATCAGTTTGAAAGAAACAAGCAAAGCCACTGGTGAGGTCTATTGTATGGGTGTCAAAAAGGCCTACCATCATCAAGGAATAGGAAAGCGATTGCTACAGGAGTTGCAATCGTATGCTAGTGAACATTATAAGTTCTTACAAGTAAAAACAGTCGCTGAAGGAACATATGGTACTTATGATCAAACGATTCGATTTTACCGAACAATGGGCTTTGTTGAATTAGAAGTATTCCCTACGCTATGGGATGAATGGAATCCATGCTTGGTAATGATCAAAAGTCTTAACTAAAAAAGGAGAAAAAGATGAAACTCTCACATATGACATTTATCGTACGTGATTTAAGTCGTTCGACGGAAATATTTACGGAGATTTTTGCTGCAAAAGAAGTGTATTCAAGTAAGGAAAAGCAATATTCTTTATTTCCAGAAAAATTCTTTTTGATCGATGATCTATGGGTCGCACTGATGGAAGATCAGCAAGCGAAACTTCCGAAAACTTATAACCATATCGCTTTTGAGATCACTACCGAACAAATTCCATTATATAAAGAAAAACTTCATCAGTTAGATCTAAAAATTGAAGAAGGTCGTTCGCGCGTATCAGGAGAAGGGGAATCGATTTATTTTTATGATGACGATGATCATTTGTTTGAACTTCATGCGGGGAATTTAGCTGATCGTCTGAAGAAGTATGAAGAATAACTAAAAGTTTAGGAGCAATGGTATGATCAAAAAAGTGCAAAAGCTAGACCAACAGATGATGGATCGACTACTTACTATTTGGTTAAAGACCAATGTCGAAACACATGATTTTATTGATGCGACTTATTGGCATGAGAAAAAAGTTTTGCTAAAAAAAGAGTTGCCGAAAGCAGAAATCTATTATTATGAAATTGAAGGTCAGATCGTTGGTTTTATGGGAATCATAGATGAATCTTATTTAGCTGGTATTTTTGTCGAGTCAATGTTTCAGAATAAAAAAATCGGCCAAAAATTGATTGAAGCAGCGAAAAAAGAAAAGGAACGAATAGCCTTACATGTTTATCATAAGAATCAACGAGCGATACGCTTTTACGATAGAAATGGCTTTAGAAAAGTGGCTGAACAAATCGATGAATCAACGAATGAGAAGGAATATCTCATGGTCTGGGAAAGAACTGAACAGATTTAATGAGTACAAAAATCGCTTGTTCCGATTCCAAATAGTAAAAAAACAAGATCCATCCTTGAAGGCAGATCTTGTTTTTTTGCTTGATTACTAGCGATTGAAAAGTATAAATGGCAAACTTGCGAGTAATGCGATCACTCCACAGACGAGCGCAAACAAAATGACGATTCCTGCTTTTTCAATTAGATTTCTGGTCTTGTTTCTTTGTTTACGAAGAGGTTCGACATCTTTGTTCTCCATGAAAGCAACGATTTCTTTGTAGGTTTTGATATTTTCTTGTTTTTTGAGTCGATCGACTTTTATTGCACCGTACATGCTGATGGTCCAAAAAAGCAAGGGAAGCATAAGTCGCCAAATCCCAGGTAAAAACAAGGATGGTCCTACTGAAATCAAGGTGAGAAGCATAAAGCCTAACATGACCTTGGTATATTTGTTTATTTCAGAAAGTGGTATATTTTCTTTCATTTTTTCTACATCTCCTTTGACTAATTCATCCAAAGAAACGTCAAATAAGACACTCATCAATAGTAGATTATGAATATCGGGATAGCTGCGCTCATTCTCCCAGTTTGAAATCGTTTGTCTT
Source organism: Enterococcus sp. DIV2371 (assembly GCF_050498525.1). Lineage (NCBI taxonomy): Bacteria > Bacillati > Bacillota > Bacilli > Lactobacillales > Enterococcaceae > Enterococcus > Enterococcus sp. DIV2371. Next base: position 1,377,068 of record NZ_JBIPAJ010000001.1, read on the forward strand.
GAAACATATAACTTTTCTGCTAATTCTTCTTGGGAGAAAGCTAATTGTTTACGATATTTTTTGATTTGATGACTTAAGTCCATCGTATCCGCTCCTTCTGATCTCAGCATAAATGAAAAGGCAAAAATCAACGATCAAAGGTTTTTGTCATTAACGAAATCAACGTGTAAAAAAGTCTTTGACATGTTTGTAAATGCTGATAAATCAATCTTTTTCGTTTTCTAATTTTATGTAAGATTATGACTATTTTTTTCGTGAACTGTCTCTTTTTTGTCGTTAAGAGCAATCTGCGTCTAAGTTTATGATATCATAAACTTAATCCTTAAAGGAAAAGCGGAATGGAGGAATGGTTTTGGACAAAACAACAGATGTGAAAAAGAGAATCTATTTTTTATGTACAGGTAATTCTTGCAGAAGTCAGATTGCCGAAGGGTATGGGCATGCATATTTGACGGATCAATTTGAAGTTCGGAGTGCTGGAGTGGAGACACACGGCTTGAATCCACGAGCAGTCAAAGTGATGGCAGAAGATGGAGTTGATATTACAAGTCAAACATCCGACTTGATTGATCCGGATTATTTTAACGATGCAGATTTAATTATCACACTGTGCGGAGATGCGTTGGATAAATGCCCGGTGATTCCTGCTCATATTCGCCATGAACATTGGGATCTAGAAGATCCAGCGAAAGCTGCTGGGACAGAAGAAGAGATTATCGCTGAATTTAGAAAAACTCGCGAAATCATCAAAGACAAGATCAAGGCTGTTGCTAACAAAGCCTAGGGTGTATTGATTATTGTGGTCTAAGAAAAATCAAGTGATGATTGTACGAACCTTGTAAACTAAGTAGTGAGGTGAGAGGATGAAAGAATTGAACGAACTGATCGCTTACATCGAAGAACGTTTAACAAGTGAGATCAAGTTAGAAGAAGTGGCACGACGATTGGGTATTTCTGAATATCATTTGAAACGGACTTTCTCATTTGTTGCGGGGATATCTTTGTCGGAGTATATCAAGAATCGGCGACTTGCTTGTGCCAATGAAGATCTTGCTAAAGGTGAAAGTGCAACAGTTACAGCTTTTAAATATGGCTATCAAACGTTAGAAGGTTTTTCGAGAGCGTTTCGTGACTGGACAGGCTACTTGCCTTCAGAAGTCAAAAAAGCAGGAGTTTATAAATCTTATCCTAAACTTGCCTTTCACTTAGAAATCAAGGGAGGAAATTCAATGGATTACCGAATTGAAGAAAAAGATGCCTTTGCAATTGTCGGAGTATCAAAACGTGTACCGATCCAATTTGAAGGAGTCAACCAAGCAATTATCGAATTAGCAAAATCAATCACAGAAGAACAAAAAGAGGAAATGCACGCGTTGGGTGATCTCGCACCTTATCAAGTGGTGAATGCTTCCTTTCAATTCGATGAAGGACGCTTGGAAGAAAAGGGCGATTTGACACACATGATCGGTTTCTTAACCTCAAAAATCGACCATTGTGAAAGTTTACAGCAACGGATCATTCCTGCACACACATGGGCTATTTTTCCAAATCAAGGACCTTTTCCAGAAGTCTTACAGACGACGATGGCAAATATTTTCTCAGATTGGCTGCCAACCTCTGGATATGAGTTGGTTGAAGCACCCGAGATCTCATTTACCAAATGGCTTGATCAAGAAGAGGCCTATAGTGAAGTGTGGATCGCTGTCACAAAACAGAATACAAATCGTTGAATCAAACGAGTAGTATCAGAGAATGGTAGTTCATTCTAGGATATTACTCGTCTTTTTTTGAGAAATCAGGCATACTAGAATTATAGTTTGATTGGAAACGTTTTAAAACGAATGTGATTTTTTGATAAGGAGAAGTTTATGAGACCAAAGTCAAGAGAGGAATTATTGACACTCGCAGCTGAAAATTATGAGAAGTTAAATCAGTTGATTGAGTCAGTACCGATTGAACAAAGAGAAGCAACCTTCGATTTCGATGAAGCATTTCTAGAAAAGAAAAAAGAAACGCATTGGCGAAGGGATCAAACGATCAAAGATGTGTTGATCCATCTCTATGAATGGCATTGTTTGCTATTGAAATGGGTGACACATAATCAACTAGACGAAGCAATTTCTTTTATACCAGAACCATATAATTGGCGAACGATTTCTGAAATGAATCGTGGGTTTACTAAAAAGCATAAGTCTACTACCTTAGAACAAGCGACTGACTGGTTCAAGAATAGTCATGAAGAAGTGATGCGATTGGCGCAAAGCTTCGATAATGATCAGCTATTCCAAAAAAATCAATATCCTTGGGTGGGGAATACGACGCTAGGCAGTTATTTTGTATCTTCTACATCGAGTCACTATGATTGGGCAATCAAAAAAATCAAACAAAGTCAAAAGCAGAAACAAAAATCAAAGGCAGCTAACGCAGAAAAAGAACAAAAAAAATAGGAATCTATAAGATTCCCATTTTTCAAACTCGCTCTTTTTAGTACCAACCGTTAGCTAACCAGAAAGCTTTTGCTGCGTCCCAAGAGCCATAACGAGAGGCAACATATTGTTCTGCAACTCTTTCTTGGTTGGCAGCTGAGTAGTCACCATTCAAGTAAGAAGAGTCTAATTGGTAACGGCCGATGTAGCGTCCGTTTGTTGCTGTGTAAGAACCGCTAGATTCTTTTTGTGCGATCCATTCTTTCGCATCGTTTGTACCAGTCGAAACTGCCACTTCAGCAGCAGGAGCTTGTTCAACAACTGGTGCTTGTTCGACTACTGGAGTTTGTTCCACTACAGGTGTTTCCACAACTGGAGTAGTTTCTTGAACAGGAGCAGCAGGAGCTTGAGTAGCTACAGGAGCTGTTTTTTGTTCGCCAGTAGGAATAGTTAGTTCTTGACCTGAAAAGATCAGGTGAATGTTTGAGATTGAGTTTGCTTCGGCAATTGTTTGGATCAAGGAGTTGTCACCAACGTATTTTTGAGAAATCGTTGATAAAGTATCACCTGATTGAACAGTGTAGGCTTCGTCTGCATGTGCAGAAGTACCCATAAATAAAGCAGCGCCGGCAGCCAAAGTTGTTCCAAAAAGAATTGTTTTAAGTGATTTCATGAAAGATCTCCTTCGTGTTTTAAAAAGTTATTTGATTAGCTGTTTCGCTAACGAGTAATACTTTAACACGCGATCATATTTCATAGGTGAAAGATACGTGACAGTTTGTGACAAAAGTGCATTTTATGTAACAAATGTATGTTTAAATAATGTGCGTTTTAATTAGAAAAAAATCATAAATGGATAATCATGCGCTTCTGACATTTGTTTTTTATTAGAAAGATTTAAAAATGAAAAAGCGAAAAAGACGCAAATTATTTTTCACGAACCAAGAAAAAAGTGAATTTTTTATAAAATTCGTACAAAATGATACACTAAAAGATATAAGGAGGCGGTACTAATGGGTAAAATGTATAATAAAATAATGGTGGCAATTGATGGTTCAGCGAAAGCGGAGAAGGCTTTTGCTGAAGCTTTAGAGTTAGCGAGGGATAACCAGGCTGAGTTATTGATCGTCTCGATCATCAATAAAATTGAATTGACGCATAGCGCCTATGCATTCTCAAAAATCTATGCAGAAGAAAAGCAAAAAACGGAAGTAGAATTATTGAAGCGAATCAATGATGCAAAAGAATTTGGTATAGAAACGATCCATGCAATCGTCGAAACTGGTGATCCGAGAACATTGATCGCTACAGTATTGCCAAAACAAGAGTCGATCGATTTGATCGTGATGGGTGCAACTGGTAAAGGATCGATCCAACAAGCATTGGTAGGATCAACAGCTTCTTATGTAGTGACACATGCGCCATGTAATGTATTAGTAGTTAAATAAATAGTAAGAATGAAAGCTGCGTTGTTCAAATTCAACGTGGCTTTTTTAGTGTAAACAGCTAGATAGTTTACTTCGGATGTTTGTAAAGATAAAAGATCCATAAAATCAATAGAATCATTGAAACAATCAAACCAAATTCATGAGAAAGCAATTTTCGAGTGGACTCCCAATGCCGCAAGGAAAAGATCCTGTAAGAGAAATACGCTACAGGAAGAAGTGCAATCAAAACGGTAACCTTACGTTTGGTCCACTTTGTGTAGTAGATCGCTAAAGCTGTCATTAGAAAAAAAGGAACATAAAAGACTAATTGTCCCAAAGTGTCCATATTATATACGCCTCCAAGGAAATGAAATCCATAATTAAAAATAACATTTTGTATGTTTTTACACAAGGGTAGATGTTATAAAATTTCTTGATTTTATAAAAAAGTCGTTTTTTTGATTCTTAGTTCACTTATTGTTATAATCCTTTTAAGGAAAGGGTGTAATGTTTCATGGACCAAGTAATTTTAGAAGTAGATCTACATTTAGTGAATAATATCCGTATTTACTACTATATAGTTAGCAATAGTGTGGAACCGCGCGTTTTGATGAACAAAATCGATGGTATTTTGTCAAAAACGGATTTTCATCAATTTACAGATGGGGAAGAGAGTTACTACAGCATTCCGGTTGAAAAAGTGATTTATACAAAAGTGAATGTGCGCAAAGATCTAGACACGAAAGAAGTACATGCACCGATATTCACTGAATACTGAAAGAAGCTGGAGGTTATCTGAGATGAATCCCTATGAGCAAATGATCCAAGATTTAATTGATGGAAAAATCGATAAAATAGAGGTCAAGCGTGAGGAAGTCATGGCTTTTCGCGAGGCGTGGTTAAAGCTTGAAAATCGCAAGTTTGTGGTCGGTAAAGCCCAATTGAATGGCTCTGTGACTTATCACTATGACCCTACAAGACTATTTTGATAGTAGGATAGGGCAGAAGGATGCCTTTTTTGAACATCGACTTTTCGCAAAAAAAGTCAAAGAAACTCTAAAAAAACCTCAACAATCATTGATTGTTGAGGTTTTTTTTTAGCTTCTGTCGTGTGAACTTTAATCATGAGATAGCGACACAACTTTATTTGAATAGATTTTTAAATTTGTCAGTTATTCCTTGAAAGTCGACATTTTGCAAAAATTCTTGGGCTTTTTCTTTGTAAGGACCTAGTTGTTCTTTATGCTCTTCGAAAAATGTTTTGGCTTCAGTAAAATTTCCACTTTGGACCAGATCTTTGATTTTCTGAAGTATTTCTTCTTTATTCATAATGAAACACATCCTTTCTTTCTTATAATAATAGCAGAAATAAATGAGATTTTGTAAAAATAACTTCTGTGCGAAAGTCTGATAAAAAACTCAATCCACAGACGGATGTTAGAAATTTACCCACAGGATATACTCAGAGAGTAAATAGGAGGTAGGAAAATGAAAATAATCAAAGTTTTAGTAAGTATTGCAGTATTTAGTGGTTTGGCGTTATTTGGTTTAAAGTTTTACACGCAAGGGGCAAGTGGAGAATTGCCAGCAGTGATTGATCAGTTAAATCCATTGGTCACAAAGGGAGAAGTTTATGTGAAAACAAAACAACCAGATGAAGTCAATTCATATGGTACAGCAAAATATATCCAAAAAGCAGTTGATGCGAATGGAAATGAACGTGAGATCGAGTTTAATGGTATCTCCGTTTTAAAAGAAGATCGTTACTTGAAACTAACAAATAAAGGCGCCCATGTTGAAACGTACGAAGAAGTTTCAAGAGAAGCGGTTCCTGAAAAAGCATTATCAGTTATTGGTTAATTATATTTTTATTATGTAAACTACGAAATAAAACGGCACCATACTCAAAAAAACAAGCCTAAGAATGATCGATTCGTTACGTAATCTTTCGTTCTTAGGCTTATTTTATTTTTCTTCGTTTTTCTCAATATTCAGTTTCAATTGGTCGATCCGCCGTTCGATTTTTTTGATCAATCCACTAGGTAAACCGATGATTTCTGCTGATGCTAAGACAGAAGAAAGCAATTGATATTCAAGTGCTTCTGCATGGATTTTACGGTAGATAGTCGCTAGGCGCTCAATGTATTCAAAATGGGTATAACCAGTTTGAATGATCAAAAATTTTAACAAATCGATCGCTTTTTCATAGTCTTGCTCAGAATAATAAGCTAGTGCTTGCCGATATAGTTTGATTTCTAGTAAATCAAGGGAAGCAGGGCTGTATCGATTTGTCCATTCATTGACTGACACTTTTTTTTGGATGTTCCCTGAAGTATCACGGACGAAAATGATTGGGATCTCATTCGGATCAGCCTTTTTATGAATAAATCGTTCCACAGCATCTCACTCCTTCCATGCGTTGTTAGCTTGAGTATAAGCTATTTTTCTAGGAATTACTAGTTCTTTTCTAAAGTGAGCATTTGACCACCCATTGCCTCAAACACTTGCTCGAAGTCATCGATGGGTACCGCCCGATTTTTTTCACCGTAAGGATCGTTGACATAGATCGACTGCTCATCAAAGCCAGTGACGACGCAGGCGTGGACTAATGGAGTGACTTGTACTTCACCGTTTGCAGTCGTCCAAGTCATGAAGTCATATTCTGTTGGCACTTGAAAGTCGATCGTGACAGAAGTCCAGACCGGTTTGCCATCTCTGAGCGCAGATTTGATATCTGCCAAACGAGCATCTGTCTGCGGTTCGGTATGATAATCGGTTTGCACGATTTCTTGAGCTAATGTAGCGATAGGTGGCACATAGACGCCCATTGCCCAATCGCCACCCCAGATCTCACCGACGAAACCTTCGTTTGGATCGCCATGAGTACCATCCTCATTGAAAACTGGAACATAATTCAACTGTTCGGCTAATTGATTTTTCGTAGTTTCGTAGCCATAGAAGCGTAACAACATCGATAATGCAGTCACTTCGCAACCGTTCTCTAGCGCAGGTTCATCGAATTGATTTTCAATTGGCACATCGAGAAGTACTTGTTTTTCTTCATTTTTGATCGTTTGTTCAACTTTTTCAGCGGATGTGGATAACGATTTTTTATCTTCCGTTTGTTTATGAGTAAAGTAAAAGACGCTTGAAATCAACACGAGTGTTGTCCCAACGAGCAAGAATCGCTTTTTACCTTTTTGTTTTGACATGGAATTCTCCCCCAGACTGTTTTCTATTATAATTGTTTTTCTGGAAAAAACTACTGTAACCTTTTTTTTGTGTATAAAAAAACGAAAATTATCCGAAAAAACTACTTTTTGACAGATTCAGCTGTTTAAATTTGTGAAAACGAAAACAGTACGCTATAATGCGGATAGATCAAATAAGATTTTGATCAAATCATCACTAACGACACACACAGATAAATAATCGATGATTTTCTGTGGCAAACTGTTTGAGTAGTTTAGGAGGATTTTGATGACGGAAGAAATGATTAATTTAGGAGAACAATATTCATGTAGGCCCATTGGTTTTACCAAAGCAGTTGTTGGAGAAGTTGTTTCAAAAATGACAAATTGCGCCGTAGTCAAAGTTGCCCAATGCGCTATAGAAGATCAAGAATTATTAGAAGAAAAAGCTAGCATGGTAGTAGCTAAGTATGATACATTTGAATAAGAAGATCTGGACCTGCAACATCGAATAAGTAATGTTGCAGGTCCTTTTAAGGTTATGAAAGAAGCGTTTAGCACGTCTTATGACCGAAGTGTTGCTCCTTGAATACCGATTATCTAGGTCGTGAAAAAAGTGATCTGATCTTAGCGTTGAAGGTCAACTTTTGGATCACCGATCGTTTAGTTAAAGAAGGGGACAGGATTTACCCCTTGGATTTTCTAAGAGTTGAAAATAGAGGTGTGGATCGATAAGATGGTTTCCTTTTTAACAATAGTTCTTTTTCTATTTGTCATCGTCATGTGTTTATTTCTTTGGCTGGTACGCCGAGAAATCGTGTATAAAACGGTGCGGAATCGCTGGGTCTATTTAGTTGTTCCTTTTCTAGCTATACTTGTTCTATGGTATACATTGGTTAGCCAACCAACTTTAGATGAGTTAGTGAAAGGGGTCTTAGCTTCGCTTGTCTTATTGAGTTTCTTACTAGACAGTCGAGGTCTGACAACAGAAGGGTTAGTACTGAATAGTTTTGACCGTCGAGGCGTGCCTTTTTCTGAAATAAATAAAATCGTTCTTTACCAACCAAAAGATTCGAAAGAAGTCAAAATGAATTTTTTCCGAAATGGTTGGCGTGGACCGTTATTGAAGTTTTCTGTTTCATTAGAAGAACTGATTCCCTTTTTAGCGAAGCATTTAAATGATGATGCAGAACTTGATATCATGATCGAGCATGAAGACGAATAAATACTAAAATGAAAAACAGCTCCCTATTTTAGAATAGGAGAGCTGTTTTTTGTCATTGACGAACTATGCACCAAATACACGGAAACGATCTGCATCGTTCATATATTCTTTTTCGCCAGCTGGAGATTCAGGTGAACCAAAGACTAATTGTGCACGTAATTTCCAGTTTGCTGGAATTGACCATTCGTTTGCTACAGCTTCATCGATTACTGGGTTGTAGTGCTGTAAGTTGGCGCCTAAGCCTTCTTCGCTTAATGCTACCCAAGTGTTTGCTGTTGCAATCCCGTTTGATTGTTCTGACCAATCTGGGAAATTGTCTGCATATAATGCAAATTGTTCTTGCAAGTTTTTGATAATATCTGTGTCTTTAAAGAATAAGACAGTACCATAGCCTTTTTTAAAGCTTGCTAATTTGTTTTGTGTGTTAGGGAAAGCTTCAGCTGGTGTCAATGGACGTAATGCTTCTTCTGTCATTTCCCATAATTTTTCGTGTGCATCGCCGAATAGGATCACAGCACGTGTTGATTGCGCATTGAAAGCAGTAGGACTTTCTTTGATTGCTTCTTGGATCAAAGCAGTTAGTTCTTCATTTGATTGCGAAACGTTGCGTCCTAAATCATAAATCGAACGGCGGTTTTTTAAGCTATTTGTAAATTCAGTCATAAATCAGTTCTCCTTTAAATCGCTTTTCTGCGTTTTTTTCTTGATGACAAAATGAAGTATATCACCTTACAAAAAGTAAGTAAAATGAAATGCTCAAAAAAACTTTTTTAAATATAATAATTTTAGATATGATTTAAAGGCCTTGATATAAGACCGTTTACATGACGGATCTAGCGATATTTCTTAGAAGTTGCGAGAAACGAACTATATAATTATTAAAAATAACCTATGTTTTTTCTTATCATTTTCCCATTGAAATTTTGTTGTATTTATAGAAAATAGGTATATATTTCTTAGATATATATTTTCACACGAATTTTCGGCAAATGTGTGTATTATTTTCTGAAAATTAAAAGAATTGGGGTATGGATTATGGAAAAACAAGACAAAGGGTTCTTCGGTCAGCCGAAGGGATTGTCTACATTGTTCTTTACAGAAATGTGGGAACGATTCAGCTATTATGGAATGCGCGCCTTACTGATCTACTATATGTACGATACAGTAGCGAATGGAGGTCTTGGCTTACCTCGAGCAACAGCCTTGTCGATCATGTCGATCTATGGTTCGTTGATCTACATGTCAAGTATCGTCGGCGGTTGGTTTTCTGACCGGGTGTTAGGAGCAAAACGGACTGTCTTTATTGGTGGGGTCTTCATCATGATTGGACATATCGTTCTAGCATTGCCGTTTGGTGTCTCAACTTTATTTATCTCGATGGCATTGATCATCATTGGTACCGCCTTTTTAAAACCGAATGTTTCTGGCATGGTTGGACATTTGTACACTAAAACCGATCTACGAAGAGATGCAGGATTTTCAATCTTTTATATGGGGGTCAATCTTGGGGCATTACTCGCACCGTTGATCGTCGGCACGATTGGGCAAGAGTATAACTATCATTTAGGGTTCTCATTAGCAGCGATTGGTATGTTCTTCGGATTGTTGCAGTATGTGATCCAAGGACGTAAGACGTTGGATGGTGTAGGGATGACAGCACCTAATCCATTGACACAACAAGAACGTAAAGGATTTATCCGCAATGTTGTGATCGCTTTGATCGTATTTGCCATTATTTTTGGCGGGGCACAACTAACTGGACATTTGACGATCGATTTCTTCGTCAATACAATCAGTGTCTTGGGGATCGTTTTACCACTTTATTACTTTATTAAAATGTTGACATCAAAAGATGTATCGACGGAAGAAAAACCAAGAGTATGGGCATATATCCCGTTATTCTTAGCAGCAATCATCTTTTGGTCATTACAAGAACAAGGCTCATCGATCCTTGCTTTATTTGCAAGTGAACGGACACGATCCACTTTGATGGGCATACCGATCCAAGCTAGCTGGTATCAATCATTGAATCCGATTTTTATCTTTATTTTGACACCGGTATTCGTGACATTGTGGACTCGCTTAGGCAAACGTCAACCTTCGACAGTAGTGAAATTCTCGCTAGGTTTACTATTTGCAGGGCTATCTTATCTATTATTGATGTTACCAGGTATGTTATATGGAACAGCTGGCAAAGTAAGTCCGCTTTGGTTAATCGGAAGCTTCTTCATTATTGTGCTTGCTGAACTTTGCTTGTCACCAGTTGGACTATCTGTGACGACGAAATTAGCACCAAGAGCTTTTGAGTCACAAACGATTGCGATCTGGTTCTTAGCGGATGCTTCTTCACAAGCCATCAACGCACAAATCGCTCGTTTTTACACACCGGGTACCGAATCAGCTTACTTCGGGATCATTGGGGTCGTGGCGATCGTAGGTGCAGTGATCTTGTTTGCAATCAAAGAACCAATCAAAAAATTAATGGGTTCGATCCATTAAGCCATGTTTTTGTCGGAGAGGACGATTGTCCATCTCCGGCTTTTTTTATTTCCAAAATTTAGGCGATAATAGAACAAATGTTCAGTTGTTTTTGTTATAATGATGACGTATATCAATTGGGAAAAAAGGAGGAAGCAAGGTGTCGTTACAATTTATCTTGGGGAATGGTCAAAAAGACCACCGTAAAGCACTAATTGATGAAGCAGCCGCTTGGCTTGAAAAAGATGAAACACATCAGGTATTTTTCCTTGTACCTAACTATAATAAATTTGAGCAAGAGCAGGAATTATTAGCCGAGATGCGTAAAAAAAGCGGAAAAAGCTCTTTTAGCACAACGAATATGCAAGTATTCAGTTTCTATCGTTTGGCTTGGTACTTACTGCAACAAACCACATTGCTTTCAGGAAATGAATTGACGGAAGCTGGTTCAGCGATGATCCTACGTCAGATTTTAGAAAAGAAACAAGAGGAACTGACGATTTTTCGAGGTGAAATCAGAAAAAAAGGCTTCATTCGTCAGTTGCAAGAATTATATAGCGAATTACAGGTAGGCAAGATAGCGCCAGCTGATTTGCTGACATCTGTGACAGGCGAGTCACCAAGAGATGAGGATCGTCAATTAAAAATGAAGGATCTGCAATTGATCTTCACCGCTTTTGAAGAGGAGTTGCTTCAACGAGCGCTCCAATCGGAAGATGCGTTAACCGTATTAGCAAATTATATGGCAACTCAGGATTATCGAAACATCAAATTTTTAGTCAGTGGATTTGCGCGAATCAATGCGCAAGAATTCCAATTGATACAAAAAATGATGGAAAAGGGGCAGCTTGTCGTTGATCTCTTATTGGATCGCCCTTATAAATCCGACTTGCCTGATCCATTGTCCTTGTTTTACAACACAGGTAAGGTTTATTTTCAACTACTGAACGCTGCACGAGAACAAAGTGTCCCTGTGGCAGTCGATCATTATGCGCCGGCACGAGCATATAAAAAAGAACTTCAATCGTTACAACAAATGTGGGAAGAAACTTCCAGTCACCAGAAAAGCACACCAACAAAGATTGGTGCGCAAGAGACACTACATCTATGGGAAGCAGAAAATCCAACGGAAGAAGTTCGCCAATTAGCGGTGGAGATCCGGCGTTTGGTCAGCCAAGAAGGGTTTCGTTATAAAGACATCCAAGTATTGACAAAGGATATGACGCTATACGGAAATCTATTGCGACCGATTTTCCAAGAAATGGCGATCCCTTTTTATTTGGACGAAGAACAACTGATGGAAAACCATCCATTGATCGAATGGATCAATAGCCTATTTGCTTTGGATCGTTACCAGTATCGTTTAAACGATATCATGCGTTTCTTTAAAACTGAGTTAACGATCGGTACACCAACCGATGAACTAGATCTTGATACGTGGCAGACGGCCAGAAACCAGTTTCGCACGGATCTGGATATCACAGAAAATGTTGCTTTAGCATACAACTATCAAGGCAATTATTGGCTTCGAGAAAAAGATTGGCAGTTTGTCGCCTATGATTTTGAAGCAGAACAGCTAGAAGACGTCAAACAGTTGGAAGAGCAATCAAATACGATCCGCAGACTATTTCGCGCATTGGTGCCTGTATTTATTGGGGATATCAAGAAATGTCAAACAGGACAAGAAGCAGTCACGTTGTTTTATCAGTTCTTGATCGAAAGTGGCGTGCAACAACAATTACTTTTCTGGCGTGACCAAGAAGTAGCCCGAGGAAACTTAGCTGCGGCTAGAAACCATGAACAAACCTGGGGTGCTTTGATGGATCTTTTGGATGAATATTCATTGATCTATGGAGAAACACCATTTGACTGGTCCTTGTTTCAAGAGATCATCACTAGTGGCTTAGAAAATCTCAGCTATGGGAAGATCCCTACGGCAATCGATCAAGTTCGGATCAACCGTTTGGAACTTGTACGTGCGAATCAAGCGAAGGTCACATTTGCAGTTGGCTTGAATGATCAGGTGTTCCCAGATCGCCATGAAACGAAAGGCTTATTATCTAGCGAAGAACGAGAAGCGTTGAATCAAGGGCTGGCTGATGATCAATTTTTATTTGATCCCGCAAAGGAGAGTATGTCATTTGAACCTTTCCAAGCTTATTTAGTGTTTGCCTCGGGAACTGAACGGTTGTACTTGAGCTATGCGCAAAGCTATGATACGAATCGCTTGAAAATGTCTCCTTATTTGAAACGAGTCGTCGATTATCTGGGTATTCCGGTCGAAGCAAAATGCCAGTTGCAGTTGACGAGTGAACCCGATTGCTACGTGGGAACGTACCGTAGTGGCATCAATACGATCAATCGCGTCTACCGTTTAGCAAAAGAAGCAAAACAGGCTGTGCCGCTTTATTGGCAACAATTAAAAGATTTGGTGCTTCGTTCTAACGAACGGAATTTTGCGTTGACGATCTTTGAAAGTCAAGATCACCTGAATGTCCCTGTATCTTTGTCAGAAGAGATGGCAGAGGCCTTATACGGTAAAGAAATCTATACGTCGATCTCACGGATGGAAAACTTCTATAATTGTGAATATAAGTATTTTGTTCAATTTGGCTTGAAGCTGAAAGAACGTAATATTTATGGTTTGACACCAGCTGCTACCGGTGATTTTTATCATGAGTCACTCGATCGTTTCTTCAAGTTGTTATTCTCCAATCAACTTTCACTCGTAGCAATGTCTGAGAAAGAGCGTCAAGAATTTACTGAAAAAGTGTTACAAGAAGTGTTCGGTGAATTGCGTTTTGAGATTTTAGATAGTTCTGCACGAATGAACTATATCCGTTACCAATTAGGACAAACGATTCAAAAAGTGGCGTGGGCGTTACAAAAACAAAGTAGGAACACTGGTATGAAGCCGTTACAAACAGAGATTTTATTTGGACAGATTGCTGGTGCTCGAGGGATTCCTGGGCTTGAGATCCCTTTGGATAAGGGCGGGAAGCTCCATGTACGTGGAAAAATCGATCGGATCGATGTCGCTACTGAACAAAGCGACACGTGGTTGAGTGTCGTGGACTATAAATCAAGTGGCCGTTCCTTTGACGTGACAGAAGCATATTATGGAATGGCGATGCAACTATTGACCTACCTTGATGTAGCGTTGATGGATGCCGTACGTTTAACCGGCAAGGCAGCAGTCAAACCGGCAGGCTCTTATTACTTGCATGTGCATAATCCCGTGCTGACGGATACGACAAATGTCGAGAAAAACACGTTAAAGAAATTCAGCTATGATGGGGTTTTTGTCGATGATCCAGGCTTATTAGAAGTACTCGATCATTCATTGGAAGCGAAAGAAAGCTCACTGATCTATCCGGTGAAGAAAAATGCCAAAGACGAGCTGCAAAAAGGCAGTTATAGCAAAGAAAAATTTTATACAGAAGAAGAACTGCAATTGTTCATGAATCATAATCGCGAGAATATGCGTTTAGCTGGTGAGGCGATCACATCCGGAGAGATCAAACTGAATCCAGCCTATAAAGACAAACAAAGAATCGCTTGTGAATATTGCCCGTTCCGAAGTATCTGTACGTTCGATGTCATGCTGAAAGAAAACAATTACCATCGTTTAGAAAAGCTTGATAAAGAAGAAGCATTACGCAGAATATTGAAAAGGAGTGAAGAAGAGTGACCTCAATTCCTTTAAAACCAGAAAATGAGCGCTTTACCGATGAACAGTGGCAAGCTATTTTTGATCAAGGAGATAATCTTCTTGTTTCGGCATCGGCTGGCTCAGGTAAAACAACTGTTTTGGTTCGCCGAGTGATCGAGAAACTAAAAATGGGGGTCAACATCGATGAGCTGTTGATCGTCACGTTCACGGAAGCCGCTGCAAGAGAAATGAAAGAGCGCATCCAGTCTGCGTTACAAGAAGCAGTCAATAGTGAAAGTGATCCGGTTTGGCAAAAACATTTTACGAAACAGCTTGTGTTGCTCCCAACAGCAAACATCTCAACACTCCATGCGTTTTGTTTGACCGTCATCCGTAAATATTATTATTTGATCGATATCGATCCAGTGTTTCGAATGTTGACAGATGAAACAGAGACGATCTTAATGAAAGAAGATGTGTGGGATGAAATCAGAGAACAGCTGTACGCTGAAAACCAAGAAAACTTCTTTCGTTTAACGATGAACTTCTCAAATGATCGTTCAGATGATGGATTGACGAATCTCGTGTTTTCTCTCTATGATTTTGCCCGCGCAAATCCTGATCCTATCGTTTGGTTGGACCGTTTACCTGAAGCTTATCGCTTAGAAGGTGGCTTAGCAGCTTCTACGTTGTATCAAGAACAGATCCGGCCATTGGTTTTAGCTGACTTACTTCATTGCACGCAACTTTATGAAGAAATGGTTGTTTTGGCACAAGAGGAAGGGCTAGAAAAAATGTTGGAACAAGTTGCCCAAGAGCAGGCAAGTATCCAACAAATCTATGAAGGATTCGTCAGTGATGAATTAGAGAATGCTTATCAAGGATTAGAAAATTTGACGTTCACAACATTCAAAAGCAGTCGCAAAGCGGAGTTAAAAGAGCGTTCGGCTGAAGTCAAGGCGTTAAGAGATCGTGCCAAAAAAATCTTGCAACAAATCGGTAAAAGCTATTTCCCAGTTTCACCCGCACAAATCGAAGAGTTAAGCCAAAAAGCGTTACCTCTCGTTGAACAAATGACGGAAGTCACTAAACTTTTCATGGAAGGATTCAGTGCGCGCAAACGCGAAAAAGGCGTACTGGATTTTAACGATTTGGAACACTTAGCGCTACAAATACTGACGAAACAGCAAGAAGAAGCGTGGCAACCAAGTGAAGCCTCGGATTATTATCGCAGGAAGTTCAAAGAAGTGATGGTCGATGAATACCAAGACGTCAACCAGCTACAAGAAGAATTACTTTATTGGGTCAGAGAACCGGATGAAGAAAAAGGCAATCTCTTTATGGTAGGGGATGTCAAACAGTCGATCTATTCGTTCCGTTTAGCTGATCCCACCCTTTTTATCAATAAATATGAGAAATTTTCGGAAGAAAGAGGCGGACGACGGATCGTCTTAGCTGAAAATTTCCGCTCACGGCAAGAAGTTTTGGCATTTACCAATTTGATCTTTGAACAATTGATGGACCCGACAGTCGGACAGATCGCCTACGATGAAGCGGCTAGACTTGTCCTTGGTTTTTCTGGTTTCCCAGAGAATGAGCGATTTTCACCAGAGATCCTGATTTATGAAAAAGCCCAAGAAACATCAGAAATCGAACTACCCATGGATGAAGTATTGGAAGATAAAACAGAAGGCGAATTGTTTATGACAGGGTTGAAGATCCGTCAGCTGATCGATTCACAGTTCATGATTTACGATAAAAAAAGGCAAGAAGAACGGCCAATCGAATACAAAGATATCGTTTTGCTGACGCCGACGAAGAAAAACAATCTGACAATCTTAGAAGTGTTCAAAACCTTTGATATTCCCTTAGAGTTAAATGATGCTCAAAATTATTTCCAAGCAACCGAGATCCGCACGATGATCTCCTTGCTGCAACTGATCGACAATCCTTATCAGGATATCCCGTTGGCTTCTGTCCTTCGTTCGCCGATCGTCGGCTTGATCGAACCAGAATTAGCGCGTATTCGCTTAGCAGATCAGGCGCATACTTACTATGATGCAGTGCTAGCTTATCAAAATAATAACGAAGACGAGTTGTCGGCTAAACTCCTTCATTTTAACAAGCAATTACAACAATGGCGGGAGTTAGCACGTCGTTCTTCAATCACTGATCTGTTATGGGAAATCTATTACCAAACGGGCTATTTGGAATACGTCGTAGGGTTACCAGCTGGTGCGCAGCGTCAAGCGAATCTTTATGCGTTAGTGGATCGTGCGAAAGCTTACGAACAAAGCTCTTTTCGCGGACTTTACCAGTTTGTCCGCTTTATTGAAAAAATGCAGGAAAAAGACAAAGATTTAGCGGAACCTGTCCTTGCTTCCAGTGACAATGCCGTTCGTGTCATGACTATCCATGCCAGTAAAGGATTAGAGTTCCCAATCGTCTTTTTATTAGATATGACGAAGCAATTTAATTTGCAAGACTTAAAAAACCGCTATGCTTTTGAAGAAAAACTCGGTGCAGGGGTCCGCTATATGGAGCCAGATACTCGGGTCTTATATGATACCTTGCCTTATCAAGCCATCAAATTAGCGAAACAGAAAAAACTGCTCTCGGAAGAAATGCGTAAATTATACGTGGGCTTGACACGAGCAGAGCAAAAATTGTTTATTGTCGGTTCCTATAAAAGCAAAGAAGACACGTTCAAAGCTTGGTCAGAAGCAAGCGAACAACCTGACTTAGTGCTAGATCCAGTGATTCGTCTGAAAAGTATGAGTAGTTTGATGAATTGGATCGGCTATAGTTTGATCCGCCATCCGAAAATGACTGAATACTTCCCAGAAGCTACACCGTTGCCACAACTAAAAGCTTCGCCTGGAGACTTTACGATCACTTGGATGAATCAAGAAGAGGTCATCGCACAACGCCAAGCGTTAGCAACAAAAGAAGAACAAGCAGAAGAGCATGTAAGCGATCAAACACCATTGTCCGCAGATCTAAAAACTCGTTTAGCGTTTGCTTATCCTTATGAAGCTTCTTCGCAAACGACTAGTTATCAATCTGTTTCTGAGATCAAACGTCTTTTTGAAGACCCGGATGATTCACCAGATGCACGATTGACCTGGGAAAGAAGTGATAAAAAAGCATTTGCACAACCGTTCAGGTATACACAAGATCAGTTGGCAGAACCCCGTTTTTTACAAAAAGAGCGTAAAGTTTCTGCCGCAGCAGTGGGGACTGCGACACACTTTCTGTTACAGTTATTACCATTGGAAAACTTGACGAAAGAGCGAGTCGAAAAAGAATTAGCGATACTGGTCAAAAAACGCTTGGTGGATGAGAAAGTTGCTAAAAGAGTACCGATTGCAGCTATTCTTTGGTTCTATGAATCATTTCTTGGCCAATCATTGATCGAACATTCAGAAAAAGTCAAACGAGAACAACCATTTTCAATGCTTCTCCAAGCAGAAAAAGTATTCAAAGAATATCCAAATGATCAAGACGAATTATTAGTCCATGGGATCGTGGACGGGTATCTCGACTTTGATGAGTATGTACAGCTTTATGATTTCAAGACCGATTTTATCTTGCATCCAGAAGATCCTGAGGAAATAGAAAAGGTCATCAGCAAATACCGTGGTCAATTGAACCTCTACCAACGAGCATTGAGCGAAGCGTTGAATAAACCCGTACAAGATGTCTTTCTAGTGTTATTACAAGCGAAGAAAATAATAAATCTTAATAAAGAATAAGAATTGAGCAAACTGGACTTACACTTTGTAAGTAATATGCTATACTCATAAAAAGAGGTGAGTAAGATGGAGCTAACACAGACAGAATTCATTCTGTGTCCCAAATTTGAAAAAACATTCTCGATTTTAGGAAAAAAATGGAATGGATTGATTATCGATGTATTACTCGAAAATGGTCCGCAGCGCTTTGTTGATCTCTCTGCAAAAATCCCAATGGTCAGTGACCGTGTCTTGGTCGAACGATTAAAAGAATTAGAAAAAGAAAAAATCGTTACGCGTAATTTTTCATGCAATGAATCGAGTCGTTCTGAATATATGCTGACTGAAAAAGGAGCAGATTTACAAAAAGCGATGGTCCAGTTACAACTTTGGAGTGAGAAATGGGTCACACCCGAAGAATGCAGTTGATTTTGTCTCAAAAATCTTGTACACTGGTTTTTAGTTGAATAATCAAAAAAGAACGATGACGAAAAAGAGTAGTTTGGTTGAACCAGTCAAGGGAGATCTGTCATAGACTGAAAGCAGATCCTGTGTTTGAAAAATGAAGTTCACTTTCCGAGTTCGTCTGGAATTTTTTTCAGGCCGGCAGAACGTCTGTCGTTAATAAAATGAGTGTACGGTCGTTTGGATCGTAAATTAGGATGGTAACGCGAAGACCTCGTTCCTTGATAGGAATGAGGTCTTTTTTGCATTTGAATTTTAAAGGAGGAAATCGCGCATGTCTTTACAAGCACAACTCGAAAGCTTGAAGGAAGCAACGATCGTCAAGATCAAGCAAGTACAGGATCTAAAAGAATTAAATCAGATCCGTGTCGAAACACTAGGAAAAAAAGGACCAATCACTGAGGTCTTGCGAGGAATGAAAGATTTAAGTCCGGAAGAGCGTCCAAAAGTGGGAAGCTTTGCCAATGAGATCCGTGATCTATTGACACAAGAGATCGAGGAAAGAAAAGCAGTCTTAGAAACTGCTGCCATGAATGCAGCATTAGAAAAAGAAACCATCGACGTGACACTGCCAGGTCGTTCAGTCAAACAAGGCACACGCCACATCTTGACACAGATCATGGAAGAAATCGAAGATATTTTTGTTGGTATGGGCTATCAAATCGTTGAAGGCTATGAAGTGGAGTCAGATCATTATAACTTCGAACGAATGAATTTACCAAAAGATCATCCAGCTCGTGATATGCAAGATACCTTCTATATTTCAGAAGAAATCTTGATCCGTACGCATACGTCGCCTGTCCAAGCACGGACAATGGAAAAACATGACTTTTCAAAAGGCGCGCTACGTATGATCTCACCTGGGAAAGTTTTCCGACGTGATACAGATGATGCAACGCATAGTCATCAATTTCATCAGATCGAAGGATTAGTGATCGATAAGAATGTCACGATGGGAGATCTGAAAGGCACATTGGAAGTCGTGATGAAGAAGATGTTCGGTGAAGATCGCCAAATCCGTTTACGACCAAGTTATTTCCCGTTCACAGAGCCTTCTGTTGAAGTCGATGTCAGCTGTTTCAAATGCGGTGGCTCAGGCTGTAACGTCTGCAAACACACCGGCTGGATCGAAATTTTAGGCGCTGGGATGGTTCATCCGAATGTTTTGGAAATGTCAGGGATCGATCCTGAAGAATACTCCGGTTTTGCTTTTGGACTGGGACCAGATCGTGTCGCAATGTTACGCTATGGTGTCAACGATATTCGTAATTTCTATCAAAATGACTTGCGCTTCTTAAGTCAGTTCAAGGGGGAGTAAAAGAATGTTAGTATCATATAAATGGTTGAATCAATACGTTGATTTATCAAATGTGACACCGCAAGAACTTGCGGATAAAATGTCGGTCACAGGAATCGAAGTCGAAGGGGTCACTGTACCTGAAGAAGGCTTGAAGAAAATCGTTGTGGGAGAAGTGAAGGAATGTGTCCCACATCCTGATTCTGATCACCTATCGATCTGTCAAGTAGACATCGGTGAGGAAGAATTATCACAAATCGTTTGTGGTGCGCCGAATGTCAAAGCAGGAATCAAAGTCATTGTGGCTTTACCAAATTCACGGATTGCAGGCAATGTCAAAATCAAAAAAGGAAAAATGCGCGGACAAGTCTCTAATGGGATGATCTGTGCGTTACAAGAAATTGGTTATTCTGACAGTGTCGTACCTAAAGAATATTCAGAAGGTATCTACTATTTACCACAAGAAGCGGTCAACGGTGAACCAGTCTTTTCTTATTTAGATATGGATGATGCGATCATCGAATTATCGATCACACCAAACCGTGCGGATGCCTTATCAATGAGAGGTGTGGCTTATGAAGTCGGCGCGATCTATCGTCAAACACCGGCATTCAATGAGGAAGAATTAGTAGAAGTCGATCGTAAAGCTTTAGAAAAAATTGCGGTAACAGTGGAAGACAAGGAATTGGTACCAGCTTATCAAATCCGCATCATTGAAAACGTCAAGATCCAATCGAGTCCACAATGGCTGCAAAATATTTTGATGAATGAAGGAATCCGCCCAATCAACAATGTCGTGGATATCACAAACTATATCTTATTATTGTTCGGCCAACCATTACATGCGTTTGACTATGATAAGTTAGGCACAGAAGAAATCGTGGTGCGTCACGCAGCAGCAGAAGAAAACATTGTGACGTTGGATGGCGAAACTCGCACATTGACCGCAGAAGATCTAGTCATCACGAACGGTCAAGTACCAGTGGCTTTAGCTGGTGTCATGGGCGGACTTGATTCAGAGATCACAGAAACAACCACAACTGTGGCATTAGAATCTGCTTTATTCGACCCAATCTCGATTCGCCGAACAGCGAAACGTTTCAATCTTCGTAGTGAATCATCTGCGCGCTTTGAAAAAGGCATCAATAAAGCAACTGTAGGCGAAGCAAGTGATGTGGCTGCGGCAATGATCGTTGCTTTAGCAGGCGGAGAAGTGTTACAAGGTGCTGTCAAAGGCTCTGAGTATCAAGCAGAAGAAGTAAAAGTGCAAATCACATTGGATCGTATCAACCATTATTTAGGTACAGCATTGACTGTATCTGAAGTCAGTGAGATTTTTGAAGCATTAGGATTCGGCTATCAAGTCGAAGGTGAAGCATATACAGTCATCGTGCCGCCAAGACGTTGGGATATCCAGATCGAAGCAGATATCATTGAAGAAGTAGCACGTATCTATGGCTACGATCGTCTGCCTTCAACGTTACCAAGTGGCGAAACAGTTGCAGGAAGCTTGACACAAGAACAAGCGACTACACGTAAGATCCGTACGTTACTGGAAGGTAGCGGATTAAGTGAAGCAATCAGTTATGCGCTGACCACAGAAGAAAAATCTCGTCAATTCGCGTTGAAAGAAACAGCAATCACTCGCTTGGATTGGCCAATGAGTGAAGACCGTTCTGTCTTACGCATGAACTTGATCAGTGGTCTATTAGATAACGTCCAATATAACACGGCACGTAAAAATGCGGATATCGCATTTTATGAAGTGGGTCGCGTATTCTATCAAGAAAACGATCCATTGACTCATCTACCACAAGAAGTCACTCACGTAGCTCTTGCAGTAACTGGTACATGGGCAGAGAAAAGTTGGCAAAGTAAGCCGCAAGCAGTTGACTTCTTTACTGTCAAAGGGATCTTGGCCAATGTTTTTGAACAGCTTTCATTGGCTGATGACATCAGTTACCAAGCTTTGACAACGATCAAAGAACTTCATCCAGGTCGTACTGCGGCAATTTATTTAGGGGAGACAATGATCGGCTTTGTTGGTCAAGTCCATCCGATGACCGCAAAAGCTTACGATATTCCAGAAACATATGTTGCTGAGTTTGATTTAGCGACCGTCGTTGAAGCAGCTCAAAAAGGGATCACATTCCGACCAGTAACAAAATTCCCAAGTGTAACGCGTGACATTGCGATGTTAGTTGCTGAAAATGTGACGAACCAAGAAATCGTTCGCACAATCCAATCAGCTGCTGGCCGTTTCTTGACAAATGTTGAACTATTCGATGTATATCAAGGTGCAAACATCGAAGCAGGACACAAATCAGTTGCGTATACATTAAGTTTTGAAAACCCGGAAGCAACACTAACGGACGAAGAAATCAATCAAGCGATGAGCAAAGTTGAGAAGGCGTTGGCAGAAACAGTCAATGCAAGTATTCGTTAATATTAAATCGACAAAAAAATTGGAACAAGGTCATTGAATGACCTTGTTCCAATTTTTTTATGGCTCTTCGACAAGTAGTGTTGGTGAGTTCAAATTGAAAGAATTTCATCGTGAATCAATCTAAGCAGAAAGAAGCTTAGATTGATTCTTTTTTGTATTGGATTGGTCTTGAAAAACTAATCCTTGAATCAAGTAAATTCGGTCACGAAAATGGAGAAAGTTACGGTAACCATAAGCAACGCGTTTGATCACCTTGATTTTATTGTTTGTCCCTTCTAACGCCCCGTTACTATAGGGTGTTTGAAAGGCATTCGCGATGCCTGTTCTATATTTATTGAAGAAAGTGAGCTTCTTACGAAACCACTCAGGAAGTTGTGTATCTAAGGTGTTCACCACTTCGAAAAAGTAGTTCGTATCCTTTTGTTTATAATGATAAAGAAGGAGTTGGCAGGTGTCATAAGCCAGCTTCAAGGTGGAATCATAGCTTAGTAGTTCATCGACAATCGCTTTTTCAGTCATTGGTCGCTTAAAGGAATAATCATAACGGTAATGAGAGCTATTTAATAGATAAGAATCCTTTAGAAGCAACTTCCAGAAACGTTTGAATCGTTTGTACTTCAGGCGATCGATCTTGCGATACGTGTTCATGATTTGAATCCGTAAATGGTTCAATGACCGGTGGATATGTTGGATAATATGAAAGCGATCCGTGATAATTTGTGCATGGGGAAAAATACTTTTCGCTAATTCAAAATAAGGAGCGTTCATATCCATGACGATATATTGGACATTTTCTCTTGCTTGACGGGTGTAGCGAGAGAAATAGGTACGTAAATAAGCAAGTTTACGACTTTCAAGAAGACCTAGAATCTGATTGGTTTGGCCATCCATGAAGATAAAGCTCATTTTCCCAACACAAGATTTCATCGCTTTAAATTCATCAAAGCAAAGAACAGAAGGCAAGTAGTCAAAGCAGACTTTCACGTTCTTCACGGCTACTTTCATGATGCGTAAAATCGTTACATCCGATACGAAGTACCGGATGGCAATGTCTTTTCTACTAGAGTTGATCGCTAATTCTGCCATGATTTTTCGTTTCAAGTTGACAGAAATCGAACAATTTCGATCGACTAAAGAAGTTTCAGCGGAGAAAGTTGCGCCACACTCTTTACATAGAAAGCGAGTTTTTTTAAGACTTAAGACAGTTTTGTTTGAACGAATCGGCAGTAATTGAATCGTGGTTTGGTGAGTACCATACTTAATTACTTGTCCTTCGTTTTTAATCCCACATCTTGTACAGCAAGAGGGAGTGTAATCTAAGCGACCATGAATCACATGGGAGGTAATCCCTCCTTCTTTCTTTTCAGAAAGCCAATCTGTAGGGAAAATGATATTTTCATCTGTTAAACCGAGTAATTTTTTAGTATGATAGTCCATGGAGATATCCTTTCTTGATGAGTTGGTTTTGGTCGACTTAATTCTATCAATTTGGATATCTCTTTTACTATCTTTTTTTACAAAAAATAGTGTTAGCAGAAAACAAAATTGTTTTCCACCAACACTAGATATTATAGAACCTTTTTTATTTGTTGAAGTAATTGATGCCCATTGCTGCTTTTACTTCCGAAAGTGTAGCTGCGGCAACTTTTGCGGCTTCTTCACTACCATGACGTAAGATATCCATCACCGCTTGTGGGTCCTTCGCCAACTCTTCACGACGTGCGCGGATCGGCGCGAACTCAGCCTCCAACACATCAATCAAGTAACGTTTGATTTTCACATCACCTAGACCGCCACGACGATAATGAGCCTTCATTTCTTCGATCGCTTCTTTATCTGTACCAAAAACATCTAAGTAAGTAAAGACCATATTGCCTTCGACTTGTCCTGGATCTTGGACATGGATGTGATTTGGGTCGGTATACATACTCATGACTTTTTTCTGCAAGACATCAGCAGGATCAGAAATGTAGATGCCGTTACCTAATGATTTACTCATTTTTCCGTTACCATCGATGCCTGGTAAACGTCCCATTCCTTTAGGAGGGAAGACGCCTTTAGGCTCAACGAGTACTTCACCATACGTATGATTGAAGCTTTGGACGATTTCTTGTGTTTGTTCTAACATTGGTTTTTGATCTTCACCAACTGGGACTAGGTTTGCTTTAAACGCAGTGATGTCAGCAGCTTGTGAGACAGGGTAGATGAAGAAACCTGTTGGGACACTTTCACCAAATTTCTTTTGCTCGATCTCTGTTTTTACAGTTGGGTTACGACGGACGCGACCCACACTCACTAAGTTTAAGTAATACATTGTCAACTCTGCTAATTCAGGGATCTGCGATTGGATGAACAATGTTGATTTGGCAGGATCTAACCCGACCGCTAAGTAATCTAAAGCAACTTCTAATACATTGGAAGATACTTTTTCCGGATTTTTGGCATTATCAGTCAATGCTTGCATATCCGCGATCATCACAAATAACTGATTCGCTTCATCTGCTTGCATTTCTACACGTTTTTTTAATGACCCGACATAATGGCCTAAGTGTAGTTTGCCAGTAGGACGGTCTCCTGTTAAAATAATATTTTTCAAAAAAGAACACCTCTTTGTAATTTGTCAGACTAATACTTAATATCTTACCGTTTTTTTACCGAATAGACAACAGTCCAGACAGAAATCATCGAAAAAAGTAGCTGAAAAATCGTTATTTATACCAATTATAAAAGAAAAGGGATGGGTAATTTTCTTGGAAACTTTACAAGTTGCCAAAGTTTCAGATATAATGTGTTCTATTATATTACTTTAAAAGAAATCTTACTAAATAATAATGGGAGTGTAATGATATGACAATGATTAAATTTGACAGTGTGGAAAAGTATTACGGCAAATTCCATGCTTTGAAAAACATCAATCTTGAATTTGAAAAAGGAGAAGTCGTCGTTGTCATTGGTCCATCAGGATCAGGGAAAAGTACGATGCTACGCTGTATCAACGGCTTAGAAACAATTACTTCAGGAAAACTTTTGATCAATGATGTCGATATTCGTGACAAGAAAACGAAACTGACGGAGATCAGAAAAAATGTTGGGATGGTATTTCAACATTTCAATCTTTACCCAAATAAAACGGTTCTGGAAAATATCACACTAGCACCGATCAAAGTGTTAAAACAAGATGAAGCGACTGCTGTGAAAAATGCAGAGAAATTTTTAAAAACGGTCAACATGTTAGACAAAAAAGATTCGTATCCATCAATGTTATCTGGAGGACAACAACAGCGTGTGGCGATTGCTCGCGGCTTAGCGATGAATCCTGAAATGCTGTTATTTGACGAGCCAACATCTGCGTTAGACCCAGAAATGATCGGTGATGTTTTGGACGTAATGAAAAAACTGGCAAGAGATGGGATGTCAATGATCGTCGTGACCCATGAGATGGGCTTTGCCAAAGAAGTGGCTGATCGTGTCATCTTTATGGCTGACGGTCAAGTATTAGAAGATAGTCGCGATGTACGCAATTTCTTTGATGATCCAAAAGAAGAACGTGCAAAACAATTTATCAGTAAAGTAATCAACCATTGATAGGAGGCATAATATGCGAAAGACAACATTCACTCGTTTATTCTTTCTTTTTGGACTAGTATTTCTAGTGTTAAGTGGCTGTAAAGGCAGTAGCTTAGCAGAAAAAGATATCTTGACTCGCAGTAAAGAAACGAATGAGATCGTTTGGGGCGTCAAGTATGATACTCGTTTGTTCGGCATGATGGATATCGAAAGCCGAACAGTCCAAGGATTTGATATCGATATCGCCAAAGCAATCACGAAAAAAATCTTAGGTGATGACGGAAAAGCATCCTTTGTCGAAGTTACTTCAAAAACCAGAATCCCATTATTGAAAAATGGAAATATCGACGCCATCATCGCAACGATGACGATTACTGAAGAACGTAAAAAGCAAGTTGATTTCTCATCCGTCTATTTTGATGCTGGGCAATCATTATTAGTGAAAAAAGGAAGCCCAATCAAAAGCGTAGAGGACTTAAATGCGGAAACGACCATTCTAGCAGTAAAAGGATCAACTTCAGCCGTAAACATCAGAAAACATGCGCCGGATGCTCAAATCTTGGAATTAGAGAACTATGCAGAAGCATTTACTGCTTTACAATCTGGTCAAGGCGATGCCATGACGACGGATAATGCAATTTTACTTGGGATGGCAGCAGAAAATCCTGACTATGAATTAGCAGGTGGAACTTTTACAGAAGAACCTTATGGGATCGCCATCAATAAAGGACAAGAAGACTTTTTGAATGCCGTCAATCAAGCATTAGAAGAAATGGTTGAAGACGGTACGTATGATAAGATTTATGAAAAATGGTTCCCAGATACGACTCAGGGAAAAATTGATTAAGGAGGGAATACAATGAGTGATTTGATACAAACTTATGGGCCAGCCTTCCTTGATGGATTCAAAGTAACGATCCTATCAAGTGTCTTGGCGCTTTTATTCAGTTTGATCATCGGAACGTTGATGGCGATTTTTCAATTGTCACACAATCGTTGGATAAGAGGCTTTGCGAAAGCCTATGTTGAGTTTTTTAGAAATATCCCATTACTGATCATCGTGATGTTCTTCTATGTTGTATTACCGCTTTACTGGATCAGTTTTGACGGATTTCAGGCAGGGACGATTGGTCTTACGATCTATACTTCAGCATTTATTGCAGAAACGGTTCGTTCAGGAATCCAAACCGTGCCAAAAGGACAGATGGAAGCAGGGCTTTCTTCAGGATTTACGTACTCAGAAACCATGCGTTACATCGTGTTGCCGCAAGCATTTAAAATCGTGATCCCGCCATTAGGCAATCAATTCATCAATTTAGTCAAAAATTCATCGATTTTAGCTATCGTTGCTGGGTTGGATCTAATGTACCAAGGCGATTTGATCGCTAGTGAAACGTTCAACACTTTTGACACGTATATCATTGTCGGGTTGTTTTATTTGATCATTACCTTACCATTGTCTTACTTGATGGTTTATCTTGAGAAAAAATGGGCAGTTCGTTCATAGAAAGGAGAATCTCAATGGATTTTAGTGGTGCATTTTCATGGATGAATATTCGCTTTTTGTTAGAAGGCTTAAAAGTAACGATCGAAGTTTCGTTATTCTCAATTATCTTCAGTTTTCTGATCGGTGGATTGACAGGTGTTCTTCGTTTCGCGAGTATTCCGTATTTATCAAAAATACTAGGTCTGATCATCGATATCATTCGTAATCTGCCTTTATTGCTTATTATCTTTTTCACCTATTTTGCTTTACCGCAAATTGGTATCCAAATGAATATTTTTTGGTCCGCGGTTGCGGCATTGACTATTTTTGAATCTGCAATGTTATCAGAGATTTTCCGTGCCGGTCTGAATGCTGTGCCTAAAGGGCAAATGGAAGCCGGTCTCTCTACAGGACTTACTTATGTAGAGACGATGCGGACCATCATCTTACCTCAAGCATTCAAGTCGATGATCCCTGCCATTGTGAGTCAATTGATCTCATTGATCAAGGATACATCGTTAGCCGTGATCATTTCTTTACCAGAGTTGACGCACCAAGCACGTATCGTCTATGGTCAAAATACCAATTACGTCTTACCGATGTTCGTAATGATGACTTTCATGTATTTTGTCGTATGTTACGCACTTTCTCTACTATCCTCATATTTGGAAAGAAGAAAGTACAGTTATTGATAGGAAAGCATAAAAATCGAATAGTGAACGGTTCGTAAGAAGGAATCCACGAAATTTGGTCTTCAAATTTTTTGTGGATTCCTTCTTGAGTTAGTAAACAAATTTTTCCAGGGCAAACGTTCGAACGAATTGTCGGAAAAGACGTGGAAAGAAGGTGATAGTACTTGATAAATCACCTCAAAAAGTCCACAATATAGAAGATAGAATTTTTTGAAAAAGGATGATTCGATTGACAGATAAACGTCCGATCGGTTTTATTGATTCAGGAGTTGGTGGTCTAACGGTCGTCAAAGAAGCACTGAAGCAATTACCGAATGAAAACATATTATACGTTGGCGACACAGCACGTTGTCCATATGGTCCAAGACCAGCAGAGCAAGTGATCGCCTATACATGGGAAATGACGAATTATTTAGTTGAAAAAGGCATCAAGATGCTTGTGATTGCCTGTAACACGGCAACAGCCGTGGCCTTAGAAGAAATCAAAGCAACTCTATCGATCCCGGTGATCGGTGTCATTTTGCCAGGGACGAGAGCCGCAGTAAAACAAACAAAAAATCAGCGAGTCGGTGTGATCGGCACGCTCGGTACAGTCAAAAGCGCAGCCTATGAAACAGCCTTGTTGGACAAAGCACCTGACCTAAAAGTCACGAGCTTAGCCTGTCCAAAATTTGTTTCTGTTGTCGAAAGCAAAGAATATCGTTCATCAGTTGCCAAAAAAATCGTCGCTCAAACATTGGCTCCGTTAGAGTTAAGAGGAATCGATACATTGATTTTAGGCTGTACACATTATCCGTTACTTCGCCCCATCATCCAAAATGTTATGGGGGATAAAGTCACCCTGATCGACTCAGGTGCTGAAACGATCGGTGAGGTGTCCATGTTGCTTGATTATTTTGAAATCAGTAATTCACCAAAAAATGGTCGCACGTTATGCCGGTTTTATACAACAGGCTCAGCTAAAATGTTCCATGAGATTGCCCAAGATTGGTTGGGATTAAAAGAACTGATCGTTGAATCGATCGACTTAGGAGGGAAAGTGCAATGATGCGTCACGACGGAAGGAATGTCCAAGACTTACGAGAAATCACCATTGAAACGAACGTGCTGAAACATCCGGAAGGTTCGGTGTTGATCAGCTTTGGCGAAACAAAAGTGATATGTGCAGCAACCATCGAAGATTCCGTACCACCTTTTTTAAAAGGAAGTGGTAAAGGCTGGGTAACAGCAGAATACAGCATGTTACCGCGAGCAACGAACACGAGAAATCGTCGTGAAAGCAGTAAAGGAAAGTTAAGTGGCCGTACGATGGAGATCCAACGCCTGATCGGCCGTTCCTTGCGGGCAGTCGTCGATTTAGAAAAATTGGGTGAACGGAGTATCATCGTTGATTGTGATGTGATCCAAGCAGATGGTGGAACCCGAACAGCAAGTATCACAGGTGCATTTGTAGCTTTAAGATTAGCGATCGAGAAGTTATTGCAAGCAAAAGTGTTGCCAAATGATCCAATCAAAGAACATATTGCTGCAATCAGCGTCGGTATTTTAGCAGACGGGACATGTGTCACTGATTTAGATTATCATGAAGATGTTGCGGCAGCAGTCGATATGAACTTAGTGATGACTGAATCAGGTAGATTTGTAGAGATCCAAGGAACTGGGGAAGAAGCAACCTTTGATGGCGAACAGTTGAATGAAATGCTTGTGTACGGAAAAACAGCCATCGAATCCTTGATATTGGAACAAAAAAATGTTTTATTGAGTGAATTTGCCGAGGCGACAGAGGCACAACAAGAGAAAACGATCGTCATTGCCACTCGAAACGCAGGTAAGGCAGAAGAATTCCGCACGTTATTTGCAAAAGAAGGGTATACAGTCAAAACATTATTTGACTATCCTGAGATACCAGATGTCGAAGAGACAGGTACGACATTTGAAGAAAATGCGCGTTTGAAAGCAGAAACGATTGCACGAGTATTGAATCAGCCAGTGCTGGCGGATGACTCTGGCTTAAAAGTCGATGCCTTAGGCGGCAGACCAGGAGTTTATTCTGCGCGTTTTGCCGGGGAACATAAAAGTGATGCCGGCAATAATGCGAAATTACTTTTTGAGCTAACAGATGTACCTGATGAAGAACGCACCGCACAATTCCACTGTACATTAGTCTTTGCGGCGCCAGACAAAGAAAGTCTAGTAGTAGAAGCAGACTGGCCTGGTCGAATCGGGCGAATCCCTAAAGGTGAAAATGGCTTTGGTTACGATCCATTATTCATTCCAGACGGCTACGATAAAACAGCCGCAGAGATCTCAAGTGAAGAAAAAAATGAGCATAGTCACCGAGGGTTAGCAATGGCAAAACTAAGTCAAGAATGGCAAGCATGGTTGGAAGGAGTGGAGTAGATGCGTTATTTAGTAGTTAGTGACAATCACGGGGATCGAGCAATCGTGCAAGAACTGCTTACCCGTTACCAAAATGAAGTCGATTATTTCTTTCATTGCGGGGATTCAGAACTTGACGCAAAAGATGAAGTTTGGGAAACTTATATCGGCGTTCAAGGAAATTGTGATTTTAGTACCGATTTTGAAACGAAACGAGTAGTCGATACAGGGCTCGACCGCGTATATATGACACACGGACATTTATCAAATGTCCGCTTTGGTTTGACACAGTTAGCGCTTGAAGCAAAAGAACAACAAGCAACGATCGCTCTTTTTGGTCATACGCATCAATTAGGTTGTGAATTTGAACAAGGGATCTTGTTCTTGAATCCGGGAAGTATTTCCCAACCGCGAGGCATGATCCAAATTCCTGCGTATGCACTGATCGATAGTACGAAAGACAAAATTGCAGTACAATATTATAATCGATCACACCAAAAGATCGATAACATGGCGTTTGAGTATAAACGTTGAGAAACAAACTCTAATTTTTGCTAAAAATAGAAATGTTTGTCTGGATTTTGCATCCGTTTTCGGTAAAATAGAGATGTTGAAAGAAATTGAAATGGAGGCCAATGTGTAATGATTGGACCAATCGTAAGAGAATTATTACTGCAAAATCAAGAGACCTTTTTGGTTCCAGCAGAAAACGTGGCAAATGTTATGTATCAACATCCGTTATCACATGGATTATTAGTTTTATCGAAAGTGGGATACACCAAAATCCCTGTCTTAGGAAAAGATGATCGCTTTGTCGGCTTAGTCAGCCTATCGAACGTCGTCAACAAAATGATGGATCTGCAAACAATCAGTATGGAGCCATTAGAAGGTTTGACGGTAGCTGACGTGATGGAAACAGATGTACCAACGATCGATGAGCATTGGGATCTAGAAGAAGTACTTCATCTATTGGTTGATGCATCATTCCTACCAGTTGTCACTGAGGATAAAGTTTTCAAAGGAATCATCACACGAAAAGAATTATTGAAAGCAGTCAATTATATGGTACACGAATTAGAACGTCAAAATATCGTGTCACCTAAAATAGATGAATTGAGAGAAAGAATCGATATTGTTAGTTAAAGAGTAGTCGATTTTACTAACTAAATAAAAACTAAGCAACCTCCAAAAGCTAGATCTTTATGATCATTTTGGAGGTTGCTTGGTTTTTAAAGATGGATGGAGCTGATCAAATAATACAGTGGTACTATTTTTTTTAATATATCTTTATTTCAAAAATGATATAAAAACTATTTCAACACGATCGGTGTATTCGGAATGCTGTAACCAGCGGCTGTCAGTTCTTTGACGTAAGAACTTAAAAATTCTTCTTTTAGCTCAAATTGCTTACCGTTCAAGACGTAACAAATCGTACGGATCGCAAAGTTACTGTTTCCGATATCTACAAGACCAAAAATCGTTGGCTCTGTTTGTAATTCCTCTTCGTATTTCACAGCTAATGTTTCATTGACTTTTTGAATGATCTCATAGATCTTATCATAACCTTCTTCTGGAACGATACGGATATCAAGAACGACTTGCATATTCGAACGAGAAAGGTTACTGATCGTTGTGATGCTACGGTTTGGGATAAAGTGGACTGTGCCATCGACACCTTTTAATTGCAAGGTACGGATACCAACTGATACAACTGTTCCTTCAATGGTCAAATTCGTTAACTTGACGTAATCGCCAACGTCCATTTGTTGTTCCATGATGATAAAGAAGCCAGTGATCACATCACTCATAAACCCTTGTGCACCTAAACCAATCGCGACACCTGCAATCCCTGCACCGGCTAACAATGAACCAATCGGCACACCGATGACGGAAAGAATCGCGTAAATAAAGAAGAAACCAATCGTATAATTGAAGATGGTATTTAAAAGACTTTGTAATGTCTTTAAACGGCTGCCGTTAAGGACGGCTTTTTTTGAATACTGTTTAAAAGACTTATCGATCAAGTATTTACCGATGCGATTGATAAGACCAAATAGGAGAACCAAAAAAATCAGATATAATCCTTTTTGGATCATCGTAGAAAAGATGCCATCCCAATCAATATCATTCCAAAACCGTTGGAAAGCATTGACTTGATTAACTGCTTGATCTGTCAAGGTTTCTCCGGTTGAGCTGGTTGTTTCTGCTGTAGCAATGAATGAAAACATAAAATCCCCTTTTCTAAATCTTCTTTTTTGTATTGTAACAAGAACAGCGCAAAAATCAAAATAAATCATTACATAAGTCCATAGGAACACTTGCAATAACAACTGAGCAAAATAAACGATGACAAATGAGAGAGATAGTGCTAAAATATTTCAAAACTGACGATTGGTGGTATGAACATGCAAATAGATTGGGATAACTTAGGATTTTCTTACATCAAAACACCTTGGCGCTTTGTTGCCAAATGGAAGGATGGAGAATGGGAAAAAGGCGAACTGACTGAGGATAATCATTTATCTCTTCATGAAGGATCACCTGCGCTTCATTATGGTCAACAGTGTTTTGAAGGACTAAAAGCTTACCGCAGAAAAGATGGGAAAGTCAATTTATTCCGTCCGGAGCAAAATAGTCGTCGCTTGAATCAAAGTGCGAGACGTTTATTGATGCCAATGGTTCCAGAAAATATGTTTATTGATGCAGTGAAAGAAGTCGTAAAAGCAAATGAAGCGTTTGTTCCTCCTTATGGTTCTGGAGCAACCTTGTATCTACGTCCATTTTTGATCGGTGTAGGAGAAAACATCGGTGTTCATCCAGCACCTGAGTATCTGTTTGTCGTTTTCTGTACGCCAGTTGGTGCCTATTTCAAAGGTGGATTAAAACCAACGAACTTTATTGTATCTGAGTATGATCGAGCAGCACCTAACGGAACCGGCGCTGCGAAAGTCGGAGGAAACTACGCAGCGAGTCTATTGCCTGGAACAGAAGCGAAGGAATTGAACTATTCGGATTGTGTCTACCTTGATCCAGCCACTCACACAAAAATCGAAGAAGTGGGGGCAGCGAATTTCTTTGGTATTACGAAAGATAACCAGTTTATCACACCACAATCGCCTTCAATTTTACCAAGTATCACGAAGTATTCTTTGTTACAGATCGCTGAAGAACGTTTAGGCTTAAAAGCAGTGGAAGGGGACATCTATGTCGATCAACTCGATCAGTTTTCTGAAGCTGGCGCGTGTGGCACGGCAGCGGTGATTTCGCCGATCGGTGGAATCTATTATAAGAACAACTTACATGTCTTTTATAGCGAGACAGAAGTAGGACCTGTAACTAAACGCTTGTATGACGAATTGACAGGTATCCAGTTCGGTGATATCGAAGCACCAGAAGGTTGGATCGAAGTGGTTGAATAACAACTTGATTTATACAATAAAAAAATCAGCTCTCATCATAGAGGGCTGATTTTTTGTTCGTTGATTAAGACAAGTGAACACCTTTATCGACATAAATGATGTCACCGATGATCCCACTTGATAACGGGCTGATCAAGAACGCACAAGTATTACCGACTTCTTCGATCGTTACTCCTTGTTGATCAGGTGTACGTGACTCAGATAGTTCGATCAATTTTTGGTAGTCTTTCACACCAGTTACTGCTAACGTTTTGATCGCACCAGCTGAAATTCCATTGACACGGATTCCTTTAGGTGAAAATTCTGAAGCTAAGTAGCGAATAGCTGCTTCTAGTGATGCTTTTGCGATCCCCATCATGTTGTAGTTAGGGATTGCTCGTTGTGAGCCAAGATAAGACATACTTACGATCCCACTGTTAGGTGCTAAGTATTTTTGTGCATATTTTGATACAGCGATCAAAGAATAGCTGCTGATATCTTGCGCTAATTGATAGCCGTCTCGAGAGATATCAGACACATTACCTGAAAGCTCTTCTTTGTTGGCATAGGCGATCGCGTGGACTAAGCCATGGATCTCGCCCGCATATTCACCGATCGCATCCATTGCTTTTTCGATGCTCTCGTCGCTTGCTACATCGCATTCCACTGTGAAAGCATCTTCACCGACTAATTTGACTAGTGATTTCTTCATGCGTTCATTTTGGTACGTATAGATGATCTCCGCGCCTTGTTGCATCATTGCTTCTGCACAACCCCAAGCAATACTACGTTTATTCGCAACGCCCATGATCACGATTTTTTTTCCTTCTAAAAAAGACATATAGACACTCCTTTGATTCAATAAAAGTTTTGTGTGACGAAAATATAAGTGCAAAAAAATAACTTCTTGATTTCTTATTATTAAGTAAAATGCTTTGATTGTCAAACTATTTTTTTGATGAATAAAAAATGATTGCCAAATAATCAAGAATATGATACTTTGATAATCAAAGTATTGATTACGGCAATTGCCTGAAAGAAGGAGTAAACTATGTCATACGCACTATCAGCAACGGAAGTAATGGATCTTATTCCAAACCGTTATCCAATTTGTTATATCGATTACGTTGATTCGATCGATTCTGGAAAGAAGATCATTGCAACGAAAAATGTAACGATCAATGAAGATTTTTTCCAAGGTCATTTTCCTGACAACCCTGTCATGCCGGGGGCTTTGATCTTAGAAACCCTTGCACAAGCAGGCTCTATCTTGATCTTGAAATCAGAAGAGTTCTTAGGCAAACGTGCGTATATCGGGGGGATCAACAAAGCAAAATTCCGCCAAAAAGTCGTTCCTGGTGATGTGATGAAATGTCATTTTGAGATCATCAAAATGAAAGGTCCAGTAGGGACTGCTA
The DNA here is from genome assembly GCF_050498525.1 of Enterococcus sp. DIV2371. Classification (NCBI taxonomy): domain Bacteria; kingdom Bacillati; phylum Bacillota; class Bacilli; order Lactobacillales; family Enterococcaceae; genus Enterococcus; species Enterococcus sp. DIV2371. The sequence continues at coordinate 1,412,349 of NZ_JBIPAJ010000001.1, forward strand.
TTTCTGAAGCCTTTGTCGATGACAAAAAAGTATGTGAATGCGAGTTTACATTTATCGTCAACGAACAAGCCTAAGGACAGTATTGCGCTTTAAGGAGGCAGAGACCGCTTCCTCAAGAAAAAAATAAATGAAGATAGGAAAGTGGACCATCATTTTCCTTAAAAAAAGAATCATCTTGCGGATAGGTTTCTATTCGCGGATGATTCTTTTTTGTGCTTTTCTAAAGGTTGCTACAAAAGTTTAAGTTTTTTTAAACTTAAATGATAATAAATCTTTTTTTCGTAAAAAAATAAAAAATAGTCTTATCTCGAAAATTCAGGGAAATCTAAAAAAGAGACGCCCAAAAAGTAATCTACTTTTAAGGCATCTCTTTTTTAGTTCAGCGGTCAACGTACAATCGACTGCTATTTTGCTTCTTGTAAGATATTGATTTTTTCGATCTTCACATCTTCTGTTGGTTTGTCTGAGCTATCTGTTTCGACAGCCGCGATCGCATCAACGACATCCATACCTTCAACTACTTGCCCAAAGACAGTATATTCACCATCTAAGCTAGGGTAGCCACCGTCTTTATAAGCGTCGATGATTGCTTGTGGGTAATCATCTTTTAATAGGCCATCATGCATATCATCTGAATTTTGGACGATGAAGAACTGACTGCCATTACTGTTTGGATCTTGTGTACGAGCCATTGAGAGAGCTCCGCGAATGTTGTAAAGTTGGTTTGAGATCTCTGTTTCAAAGCCTTCTCCCCAAATACTTTCTCCGCCAGTACCGTTTCCTTCAGGGTCGCCACCTTGGATCATAAAGTCTTGGATCACACGATGGAAAGTAACGCCTTCATAGTAACCATCTTTGGCGTGAGTCATAAAGTTCTCTACTGCTTTTGGTGCAAGCTCTGGGAACAATTTGATCTTGATCGTTCCTTTACTTGTGACCATTTCAACTAGATCTTCGTTATCAGCAACTTCTGTATTCAATTGAGGTAATTCTAATGAATTTAGATCAATACTTTCTACAGTGCTCGTCTCTGTTGTTTTTTCTGTTGTTTCATTCGTACTTGAAGATGCGTTATCTGAACCATTCGAAGTACAACCTGCTGCAAATAATAGCGTTGCAGCCATACTCATGCTTAAAAATAATTTTTTGTGTTTCATAAGTAATTCCTTTCTGATTTTGTTCGTTGTTATCTTTAATGATAGCAAATTATAAGATAAATACCTACACTTTTTCTTATAATAAACGAAATTATTTAATAAACATTAAAAGGTGTAGACCATTTGGAAGCGGTTTGTTATAATGTAAGTGGATACAAAAACGCACATCCAGGAGGGTAACATTACATGGGAAAATTAGGGATTTCAATTTATCCAGAACGTTCAACATTTGAAAAGGACAAAGAATATTTAGATTTAGCACATAAATATGGATTCAAACGTGTGTTCACAAGTTTATTACAAATTGCCGATGACAAAGAAAAAGTTCTGGCAGAATTTAAAAAAGTAGTTGATTACGCGAATGAATTAGAGATGGAAGTCATGGTCGATATCAATCCGGCGTTATTTGAACAGTTAGAAATCTCGTATGATGATCTATCTTTCTTTGAGGAGATGGGTGCTGATGGCATTCGTCTTGATATTGGTTTCACTGGAGCAGAAGAAGCAAAAATGACTCGTAATCCTTATAACATCAAAATCGAGATCAATATGAGTTCTGGCACGAATTATGTAGACAATATCATGAGCTATTCTCCAAACACTGATAATTTGTTAGGTTCGCATAACTTCTATCCTCATCGCTATTCTGGATTAGGGTACGATCATTTTGTCGCTTGCTCGGAAAAATTCCGTAAATATAATTTAAATACAATGGCTTTCGTCAATTCGCAAACGGCGGATTTTGGTCCATGGCCGACACAAGACGGGCTTTGCTCATTAGAAGATCATCGCGATCTAGAAATCGCAACACAAGTCAAACACTTGATGTTAACTGGTTTGATCGATGATATTTCGGTAGGGAATGCCTACGCAAGTGAAGAAGAGTTGCGTGCGATGTCTGAAGCCTTCTTTGCAAGCTATCCAACATTGAAAGTAGATGTCGCAGATGATATCACGGAAGACGAGCGTATTTGTTTATTTGATAATCTTCATAGTTATCGTGGCGACCGCTCAGAGTATATCTTGCGTTCAACAATGACACGTATCTACTACAAAGACAAACCTTTCCCAGCGCATAACACGAAAGATATGACGCGTGGGGATGTATTGATCGATAACGTTGGTTACGGGCAATACAAAGGCGAAACGCAAATCGCTTTAAAAGAAATGAAGAATGATGGACGAGTGAATGTAGTGGGGCGTATCTCAGATGATGAGTTGTTTTTACTTGATTTCTTAAAACCATGGTCAAACTTCAAGTTGATCGAAAGCAAATAAATACGTTTAGAACGATTAAAATAGTCAGTCGAAAGAGACCTGTAAAGCCGTAATCGCTTAACAGGTCTCTTCTTTTCAATCACAATTATTATTTATTCTACATTGCATCACACGGACTCTTTGTTTATACTAATTCCAGATAGTACGTTAATGTAAAAGCAAGGAAGGTATAAAATGAAACTTTGGATCAAGATTTTAATCGGTGCAGCATTACTCGTAACAGTCGTATTAGTCTTTGCGGGAAATTATTTTTATAATTATGCTGTTGTTCCTTCAGAAAAAGATTTTTTGGAAGGCGATACGCCAGGAACAACCAAAACAAATGAAGAATCAGCGGCGCAATCGTGGTTTGCAAACCCTGAAAATCGTAAAGAGTGGCACCAGACATCTGCGGATGGTTTGGAGCTATCCGCAATTTATCTGCCCGCTTCAGACAGCCACAAAACAGCAATCGTCGCTCATGGGTATATGGGGGATGCGGAAACGATGGCAAACTATGCGAAGATGTTCCATGATCTTGGCTACAATGTATTAGTACCCGATGCGCGTGGACATGGGAAAAGCGAAGGAGATTATATCGGTTTCGGCTGGCACGAACGTAAAGATTACGTGAAATGGATCGATCAAGTGATCGAAACGAATGGACAATCGGAAGAGATCGTCCTTTATGGTATCAGTATGGGAGCTGCGACTGTCATGATGACTAGTGGGGAAACGCTGCCTGCAAATGTTAAGGCAATCATCGAAGACTGCGGATATTCATCAGTCAATGAAGAGTTGAGCTATCAGCTGAATGAACTGTTTGGTTTACCGCCATTTCCATTGATCCAAGTTACTAGCCTGATGACAAAAATCAGAGCAGGTTATTTCTTTGGGGAAGCTGATTCAATCAAGCAACTAGAAAAAAATAAATTACCAATGCTGTTTATCCATGGCGATGCAGATACATTCGTTCCATATAAAATGTTAGACAAAGTTTATCAAGCGACAAATGGACCGAAAGAAAAATATGTCGTTCCAGAAGCAGAACATGCCAAAGCATATTCGGTTGATCCTGAGAAGTATCAACAAACTGTAAGTAGTTTTTTAGAAAAATACGTAAAATAGCGGTTGTGACCAAAGTGTTTCTTAAAGAACTTTTTTGAAACGTTTGGTCACAACGTTTTATTTTGTCTTGATTCATTCTTGCAGTAAAATAAAGAAAGAGTCAGGAATTTCCGTGAAACTTTCAGTTTAATGATGGACAAACGGTCCATTCACCGATAAAATAGACAGGACTTGTGTTTATTGTGGAGATTCAGGTAGTCATATAGTAAGAATAGATAAATGAAATAGGAGGACGAAAATATGTCCATGTTTTTAGATCAAGTAACGATCGACGTGAAGGCTGGTAAAGGCGGCGACGGGATGGTTGCCTTTCGTAGAGAAAAATATGTACCTGACGGTGGTCCTGCAGGTGGCGATGGTGGTCAAGGCGGCGATGTGATCTTAGTCGTTGACGAAGGATTACGTACGTTGATGGACTTCCGTTTCAACCGTCACTTTAAGGCTCAACCAGGAGAAAATGGTATGAGTAAAGGGATGCACGGACGTGGGTCAGATGATACGTATGTCAAAGTGCCTCAAGGAACAACAGTCCGTGATGCAGAAACAGGTGCGTTATTAGGTGATCTGATTGAAGATGGCCAAACGTTAGTAGTTGCCAAAGGTGGACGTGGCGGACGTGGAAATATCCGCTTTGCTTCTCCAAGAAACCCTGCACCAGAGATTGCAGAAAATGGAGAACCGGGACAAGAGCGTAAAATCGAATTAGAATTAAAAGTTTTAGCAGACGTGGGTCTGGTTGGTTTTCCTTCAGTAGGAAAATCGACATTACTTTCTGTGATTTCTTCTGCCAGACCAAAAATCGGTGCGTATCATTTTACGACATTAGTGCCCAATTTAGGGATGGTCACAACAAGTGACGGACGTAGTTTTGCTGCGGCGGATCTTCCTGGTTTGATCGAAGGCGCTTCTCAAGGTGTCGGCTTAGGTACACAATTTTTACGCCATATCGAGCGTACCCGCGTGATTTTGCATGTCATTGATATGAGTGGCATGGAAGGCCGCGACCCTTATGAAGATTACTTGGCGATCAACCACGAATTGTCTTCACATAACTTGCGCTTGTTGGAACGCCCACAAATCATCGTTGCCAATAAAATGGATATGCCAGATGCAGAAGAAAACTTGGTGAAGTTCAAAGAGCAATTAAATAAAAACAAAGAAGATGAATTTGCGGATGACATACCAGTATTCCCAATCTCTGGCGTGACTCGTAAAGGATTAGATGCGTTGCTGAATGCGACAGCTGATCTATTAGAAGTAACACCAGAATTCCCATTATATGAGGAAGAGATCGAGGAAGAAACCGTTCATTATGGCTTCAACCCAGAAGGTCCTGAATTTACGATCGATCGTGAGCCGGATGCAACATGGGTATTGTCAGGTGAGAAGATCGAGAAGTTATTCCAAATGACCAACTTCGACCATGATGAAACAGTCATGCGTTTTGCACGTCAATTACGTGGTATGGGTGTCGATGAAGCATTACGTGCTCGAGGAGCCAAAGATGGCGACTTAGTACGCATTGGCGAATTTGAGTTTGAATTTGTAGAGTAAGCTCTTTTTAGACAATAACGATTGCAACGAAAGACAGTATAAGAAAATGTCCAACACCAGATAGTAAGGCAAGATCTGAGAGACAAATACACCTTATTTTGTGGATTTTGTCTTACTATTATAAGTGTTGGCTTTTGCTTCTTTGTTTATTCAATTTTAGGAGATGACGGATGTCATACTCCTTTTTTTGTATACTGCGTTATTTTTTGAAGGGTTTCCCTTTTATTTTTGGTTATTCCAAGGTACACTAAAAGAAAATGAGAAAGAGGCGATCTCTATGAGCAAACGAGTGATCATATTAAATTTTGAATTGGAAAGTCAAGCTTATCAAGCATTTTCTGAAATCAAAAAACTTCACATGACAAGAGCAATCAAAGGCGAACAAATGGCGGTCATCAGCCATGTTTCAAATGGGGCACATCAATTTAAAATCGAAGACTTTTTAGATTTTACTGGAAACAATAAATCTTCTAAAGGTGGCCTTATCGGAATGTTAGTAGGTGTTTTAGGCGGACCATTAGGGATTTTGTTAGGCTGGTTTGCCGGTGGGATGATCGGTGCGAGCCAAGACGCAAAAGAAATCAAAGATGCACAAACTGTGTTTGATTTTGTCGGCAATAAAATCGGTGAAGGTGCAACAGGTCTGATATTGATTGCGGAAGAAGAGGATAACCGACCATTGAATCAACTTGTGATGATGGAATTAGGTGGAGAAATCACTCGTTTGGATTATGAAGAAGTAGAGCAAGACGTTCATGATGCAACAGAAGTTGAAAAACATGCAAAAGAAACAGCGCAGAAAAATTGGGATGAAAAACATCAAAAGCCAACCCCTGGCTCAGAGGATTCTACACCTTCTGAATAAGAAGAAAGCATCGAGAGTAGTATTTATTCAATCTTTTGGTTCAGGGAAAATCTTTCTATGAACAAATATCCTACGACTTTCGGTTGATTGTCAGTTGATTTTCCCCTAAAATTAATAAGAATGAATAGAAAGTCAGGTAAATTATGGAACTAGAATTTTTAGGTACAGGTGCAGGCGTTCCTGCAAAACATCGCAATGTCTCAAGTATCGCATTGAAACTATTAGACGAGCGAAATGAGATTTGGTTGTTTGATTGTGGTGAAGGCACACAGATGCAGATTCTGCGAACGAACATCCGCCCAAGAAAAATAGAAAAAATCTTTATCACTCACCTTCATGGCGATCATATTTTTGGTTTGCCAGGGTTGATCAGTAGTCGTTCTTTTCAAGGTGGTGAAACACCTTTAGAAATCTATGGCCCTAAAGGTACAGAAGCATTTGTGCGTAATGCATTGACGATTTCTCAAACGAAACTAGGCTATCCACTCGTCTTTATCGAATTAAATGAAGAGCAGGCAATCTTTGAAGATGCCCATTTTTCTGTTTATACCAAAAAATTGAATCATGGCATCGATAGTTATGGGTATCGGGTCGTTGAGCATGATCATAAAGGCGAATTGCAAGTTGAAAAACTCAAAGAATTGAACATTCCCGCTGGTCCCATTTATGGTAAGCTGAAAAAAGGTGAGACCGTTCAATTAGAAAATGGACAGGTCATCAACGGCCGTGATTTTGTCGGACCCGATAAAAAAGGACGGATCGTGACGATTTTAGGTGATACTCGTAAAACGACGAATTCCGTTTTGTTAGCGAAAGATGCTGATGTGTTGGTCCACGAAAGTACCTTCAATAAAAATGAAGCAAGAATGGCGCATAATTATTTCCATTCAACGACTCATCAAGCCGCAGAAGTGGCAAAAGAAGCGAATGTAAAAAGGTTACTATTGACTCATATCAGTGCAAGATATTTAGGAAAAGCAACAGTAGAACTTGAACAAGAAGCACAAGAAATCTTTCCAAATACAAAAGTCATGAAGGATTTTGAGATTGTGGATGTTCCATTTCAGGAGGAGAAACAGGATGAAATTAGAAAATAAAGTCGTTTTAGTCACTGGTGGCTCCGGTGGTTTAGGTGCGCAAATCTGTTATGAAGCAGCCAAACAAGGGGCAATCGTTGTCACTTGTGCCAGACGGATCCAACAAATCGGTGAAGTGAAGGCAGTTTGTCAAGAATTGAGCGGAAAACCAGCTTATGCGTTCCAATTAGATGTCAGCAACCCTGACAGCGTCGACGAACTATATGCGAAAGTGATGGCTGAGGTCGGACGTGTCGATATTTTAGTCAATAATGCTGGATTCGGTATTTTTGAAGACTTTTTATCGTTTGATTTAGGCAAAGCCTATGATATGTTCGAGGTGAATGTCTTAGGTATGATGGTCTTGACGCAAAAATTTGCGATCGATATGGCAGAAAGACGTGAAGGCCATATCATCAATGTGGCGTCTATGGCTGGAAAGATGGCGACAGCCAAATCAACGATCTATTCAGCGACTAAATTTGCTGTTTTAGGTTTCTCTAACGCGCTACGCTTAGAGTTGAAACCATTAGGAGTAGCTGTTACGACTGTCAATCCTGGACCGATCGAAACAGAATTTTTCGATAAAGCTGATCCAAGTGGCAGTTACTTGGAAAAAGTCGGTCACCTCGTTTTAGATTCAGGGAAATTAGCTCAAACGATCGTGCGAGCGATGAAGCATCCTAAACGTGAGATCAACCAACCATTATTACTTGAGATCGCATCAAAATTTTATACTCTTTTCCCAACCATTGGAGATTACTTTGCAGGTGGAATTTTTAATAAAAAGTAGGTGAAGTAAATGAAAAAGCAAGGTAGTGTGATCGTTGGTTTTTTATTAGTATTGGTCATTGTTGTGTTTGCTGTATTGAATAATCAAAATGTTCCTGTAAGCTTTGGTTTTGCTTCTTTTAACGCCCCATTGATCTTAGTGATCATCGGTTCGGCGTTGATCGGTGCATTGATCATCTTTTTAACAGCATTTACAACCCTATGGCAACAAAAGAAACAATTGAAACAATTAAGAAAAGAACTAGCAGAGAACCAAACGGACATCCAAAAGAAAATCGAAGAGGCAACAGAAGAACAAAAAAGAGAATTTCGCAATGAACGTGCGGAGCTTGAAGCTGCCTATCAAGCAGAATTACAAGCAAAGCAAGCACAGATCGAACAAATGAAAACTCCATCTGAGTCCCCTTCTCAAACACCAAGACAAAGTGTCAATTACTTTGATTGATCATGAGCGATTGCCAAAGTAGGCAAGCGAACCACTTTCGTAGAAATGTTTAGCTCCGAGAAATAAGCCGTGAGACCCGAAATTTGATCGTCAAATTTTGGGTCTCACGGCTTATTTTTGAAGGAATTGCTGTTGGAATACCGTTTCTTCGTTTTTAAGGTTAAAAACGGAAATGATTTTTATTTCTATTCCATTCGCGCGTCTACTGAAATTCTTTTTTTTAGAGGTGACGTTTGCTATAATGACTAAGTTAGGGGTGAGCATGTGAGACGAGCAAATTTTGATTGGAAGGTCAATGAAACAACACCTTCTGAATCCTTTATCCAAATAATCAAAGAACAACGATTATCTTCGATGATCGGACAATTGTTGTGGCAAAGAGGATACCGAGAACAAGAAAGTATCCATAAGTTTTTACATCCAAAAGAACAAAAACTGCACGATCCATATTTGATGTTTGACATGGACAAAGCAATCAGCCGTATCCAAGAAGCGGTGATCAATGGCGAACAAATTTTAGTCTATGGGGATTATGATGCAGATGGAATCACTAGTGCGACTGTGATGAAAGAAACGTTGGAGTTGCTTGGTGCCCAAGTAGAAGTCTTTTTGCCCAATCGTTTTGAACATGGGTATGGACCTAATCCAACGGTGTACCAAGAGAAAATAGCTGCTGGAACGCAACTGATCGTCACTGTTGATAATGGAGTAGCGGGGCATGAAGCTATCGCCTATGCCCAACAACAAGGAGTAGATGTGATCGTGACAGATCACCATGAGTTGCCAAATGAGTTGCCGGCAGCTTATGCGATCATCCATCCTCGTCATCCGCAAGGCAATTATCCCTTTGGCGAATTAGCCGGTGTCGGCGTAGCATTCAAGGTAGCGACTGCTTTGTTGGAAGAACCACCCGCAGAGTTTCTTGATCTAGTAGCGATTGGGACGATTGCTGACTTGGTTTCGATGACGGATGAAAATCGAACGCTCGTAGCGTTAGGATTACAGGCAATACGTCAAACGGAGCGTGTCGGCTTACAAGCATTGTTTGCCCAAAGTAGTGTGCGTGCGAATGAAGCAGATGAAACAATGATCGGTTTTTCTATTGCCCCACGTTTAAATGCCATCGGCCGCATGGGCGATCCTAATCCAGCAGTCGATTTATTAGCGACATTTGATGAAAGCCAAGCGCAAACATTAGCGGAACAGCTACAAACAGTCAATGAAGAGCGTAAAGCAATCGTGGAGCAGATCACCACTGAAGCATTAGCGATGATCAATGAAGAGAATCAGATCCATTTATTGGCACATCCAGGTTGGCATGAAGGTGTTTTGGGGATCGTGGCAGGCAAGATCATGAATCAAACTGGCAAACCAACGATCGTTCTAGGAATCAAAGATCAAACTGTCGCAAAAGGATCAGGTCGCAGTATCGAAGCATTGAACCTTTATGAGATGCTAAATGAGATGAGCGAACTGTTTACATTTTTTGGCGGCCATCACGCAGCAGTCGGCTTGACGATGCCCGCAGAAAATATCCCGCAGTTACAAGAGCGGATGAATGCCTATGTGAAAGAGAAGGCAATCGATTTATCAAAAGGACCAGTATTGGCGATCGATGAAATCGTCTCGCCAAAAGACGTGACTGTTGAACAAATCGATACGTTGAAATTACTCGCACCTTTCGGAACCGATAATCCTGTCCCGAATTTCTTATTTAAACAGGTCGCTGTCCAAAATGTGAAACGAATTGGCTCAAGTCAACAGCACTTGAAACTTTCTTTAGTCGATGAAGAGAGTCAGCTAGATGCAGTCGCATTTGGTTTTGGGGCACAAGAAAATGAGTTTTTAGATGATTCTCTCGATATCGTAGGGCAATTATCGATCAATGAGTGGAATGGTCGTAAAAAACCGCAGTTGATGGTTTCCGATTTTGCAGTAGAAGGGTTACAAGTGTTTGATTGGCGAGCAAAACGCTATCGAACATTGGCAAATGAAATCGAGCGTCCGATCTATTTAGCATTTGATGAAGCATCGATCAAAGAATTAAACGCCTCTTTACAGGAACAAATCATTCTTTGGTCAGAGAAAGAGACAGTCCAAGCATGGATCGAGGAAAATGATCCGAGTGCGCTTGTCGTGATCGATTGTCCGGCTGAATTACATGTCTTAAAAGAGATCTTAGCTCTTGGTACGTTCAGTCGTGTGTACTTCTTAGGTATTTCAGTCGATGAAGCGTACTTGAATGGCGTAGGGACGAGGGAACAGTATGCTAGACTCTTTAAATTGATCCATGCACAAGAACGGATCGACATCAGGCATAAATTAGGTGCGATCTCAAACTATTTAAAAATCCCACAAAAATTATTAATTTTTATGATACAGGTGTTTTTTGAGTTGAAGTTTGTTACAATAAACAATGGTGTTTTAGAGAAAGTCGCAGATCCAGCGAATCATCCGTTGACAGATAGTCTTCACTATCAAAAGCGGTTGAAGAAAATCAAATCAGAGGAATTTTTACTATTAAGTGACATTCCCACAATAAAAAAATGGTTAACAACCTAGGAGGAAACGAAAAAGTGGATTTAAAAAATTATATTGCTAGTATTCCAGACTATCCGTCAAAAGGAATTATATTTAGAGACATCTCTCCGTTGATGGCTGATGGAGATGCTTATCGTGAAGCAACAAAGCAAATCGTTGATTATGCCAAAGAAAAACGGATCGATATGGTTGTAGGACCTGAAGCACGTGGATTTATCGTAGGCTGCCCAGTAGCATATGAGTTGGGTGTCGGTTTTGCCCCTGTACGTAAGAAAGGGAAGTTGCCTCGTGAAACGATCGAAGTGACTTACGGACTTGAATATGGGACAGATACATTGACATTACACAAAGATGCGATCCAGCCAGGACAAAGAGTCTTGATTTGTGATGACCTGTTAGCGACAGGCGGAACGATCAAAGCGACGATCGAATTGATCGAAGAACTTGGTGGAGTTGTCGTAGGCTGTGCCTTTTTGATCGAGTTGATGGACTTGAATGGCCGTGACAAAATCGAAGGCTATGATATGATCACTTTAATGGAGTATTGATCAGAGAATCGAACAATTGAACAAACTTAACAAACATCCTTACCACGAACACACTGAAGGTTCGTGGTAAGGATGTTTTTCTTGTGTGGAGGGGGAGAGCTTCAATTGTTCAAAGTAAGAGAAAAAAACTGTAGCAAATTGGTCGAAAAAAAAAGCAAACGACGATCGATCGTTTGCTTGGAAGGGGTTATTCATAGAATCTTAACTACTTACTTTTTACGTGTGCCTGGAGCTGTAATAGGTTTCATGGTAAAAGGAGTCTTCATGTGTCTGACGACGTTGTGATTGACGGTATTTTTTTTCATCCCACAACATGAACCACAATGTAAACAAAGGAACAAAAAACAAAAGCGCTGTACGCAGCCCGAAATTACCAATAATAATACCTAAAAACAAAACGATCAACACTAAACCAAAACGTCTCATTGATTTCATGACATTCACCTCTTTATAGAATGCGAACAAAAGTTCGTACTATTAGTATACGAACTTTTGTTCGGTTTGTAAAGAGGGAAGTTTAAAAAGAGCAAAATATTCCGTGAAAGAGGAAAAGAAGAGCTTGAGATCATGATCTCAAGCTCGCACATAAATGCTCATCGATTGTATTGTTTTTTCTGATCAATAAATATGGCTTCGGTAAAGACCAACGACACGACCTAAGATCGATACCTCATCTAAGATGATCGGTTCTAACAGATCATTTTCCGGTTGTAGACGGAAATGGTCTCTTTCTTTGTAGAAACGTTTGCACGTTGCTTCGTCTTCAGCAGTCATCGCAATCACGATATCGCCATTTTGAGCAGTTTCTTGTTTGCGGACAATGACATTGTCACCATCTAAGATCCCTGCGTTGATCATACTTTCTCCGCGGATCGTCAACATGAACAAACTACCTTCTTCGGAAGAAAGATTTGGTGGCACTGGAAAGAAGTCAGAAGCTTCTTCGACAGCTAATATCGGTTCTCCGGCAGTTACTACACCTAGTACTGGTATCGTTGAGGGACGGATACCGATTTTTGATAATCCTTGTTGCGTCAATTCGATCGCACGTGGTTTCGTAGGGTCTCTTTGAATAAAGCCTTTTTTCTCTAATCGGGCAAGATGACCATGGACTGTCGAGGTAGAAGAGAGCTGAACGGCTTCTCCAATCTCACGGACAGTTGGTGGATAGCCTTTTTGGGTCACTTGTTCGTGAATATATCGTAAGACTTCGATTTGTCTTGTTTCAGTTTGTCGGGCCACAAGGTACACCTTCTTTCACTTGATAAGTAAATAGTACCATAGAAAATGCTTGATTTCAAACAAATGTTCGCATTAAAACCTATTGATGTAGTTGTTTTTTTTTCATTTTTTATATAAGATATAGGAGAAGCAAAAGCAAGGAGGGATATTGTTGTTATCACCTGATAAAATCGAACGTATCAATCAGTTAGCTAAAAAGAAGAAAGCAGAAGGATTGACACCTGCTGAAGTCAAAGAGCAAGCGAAGTTACGTGAAGAATATCTAGCATCTTTTCGTTCTGGTATGAGACATCATATCGAAGGAATGAAAGTCGTAGATCCTGAAGGAAATGATGTTACACCTGACAAATTGAAAGAAATCCAGAAGCAAAAAGGTATCCATAATAGAAATGACAACTTTTAGTAAAAAAAACTAAAAGTCGTTGCTTTTTCATGGGAATTGCTATAAAATAAGAATGAGAAATATAGGTAAAAAAAACCTAAATTACAGGAGGGGTTACATTGTTTGATAAAATTGATCAGCTTGGTGTGAATACGATCCGTACATTGAGTATCGACGCAGTACAAAAAGCAAATTCAGGACATCCGGGGTTGCCAATGGGTGCCGCACCAATGGCTTATGCGCTGTGGACGAAACATTTGAAAGTAAATCCTAAAACATCTAAAAATTGGGTCGATCGCGACCGCTTTGTCTTGTCTGCGGGACACGGTTCAGCGATGCTCTACAGCTTGTTACACTTAGCAGGGTACCAAGTGACGATCGATGACTTGAAACAATTCCGTCAATGGGAATCAAAAACACCAGGACACCCTGAAGTCAACCATACAGATGGTGTGGAAGCGACAACTGGCCCACTCGGTCAAGGAATCGCAATGGCAGTCGGTATGGCGATGGCAGAGGCACATTTGGCAGCGACGTACAACAAAGAAAATTTTGATGTCGTGGATCATTACACGTATGCGTTATGTGGCGATGGCGACTTGATGGAAGGCGTTTCTCAAGAAGCAAGTTCAATGGCTGGCCATATGAAACTTGGCAAATTGATCGTGTTATACGATTCAAATGATATTTCTTTAGACGGACCAACCTCAAAAGCCTTCACTGAAAATGTTGGCGCACGTTATGAAGCTTATGGCTGGCAACATCTTTTAGTCAAAGACGGGACAGATCTAGAAGCAATCTCAAAAGCGATCGAAGAAGCAAAAGCGGAAACGGACAAACCGACATTGATCGAAGTGAAAACAGTGATCGGTTTTGGCGCACCTAACCAAGGAACTTCTGCGGTCCACGGTGCGCCGATCGGTATAGAAGGGATTCAAAAAGCCAAAGAAATCTATGGCTGGGAATATCCAGACTTTGCCGTACCAGAAGAAGTAGCGGAACGTTTCCGTCAAACGATGGTCGAAGAAGGCGAAAAAGCTGAAAATGCTTGGCATGACATGTTCGCTGCGTACAAAGAAGCTTATCCAGAATTAGCGCAACAATTTGAAGATGCGTTTGCAGGCAAATTACCTGAAAATTGGGATGCAGAACTGCCAACATACGAAGAAGGCGAAAGCCAAGCAAGTCGTGTGTCTAGTAAAGAAGTCATCCAAGAATTATCAAAAGCGATCCCAAGTTTCTGGGGTGGTTCAGCCGACTTATCCGGCTCAAACAATACGATGGTCACAGCGGACAAAGACTTCACACCTGAACACTATGAAGGCCGCAACATTTGGTTTGGTGTTCGTGAGTTCGCAATGGCATCTGCGATGAATGGGATCCAATTACATGGCGGTACACGCATCTATGGCGGGACATTCTTTGTCTTTGTCGATTACTTGCGACCAGCTGTCCGTTTAGCAGCGATCCAAAATACACCAGTCATCTATGTGTTGACCCATGACTCGGTAGCGGTCGGTGAAGACGGGCCAACGCATGAGCCAGTGGAGCAATTGGCTTCTGTTCGAAGTATGCCAGGAGTTCATGTCCTACGTCCAGCAGACGGGAACGAAACACGTGCCGCGTGGAAAGTAGCTATGGAATCAACAGATACACCGACGATCTTAGTACTAAGTCGTCAAAACTTACCTGTTTTGCCATCAACAAAAGAAGTGGCAGATGACATGGTCAAAAAAGGCGCTTACGTCTTGTCTCCAGCAAAAGGAGACCAACCAGAAGGGATCTTGATCGCAACTGGTTCAGAAGTAGCTTTAGCTGTCGATGCACAAAAAGTATTAGCAGAACAAGGCAAAGACGTTTCTGTCGTTTCAATGCCAAGTTTTGATTTGTTTGAAAAACAATCAGCTGAATACAAAGAAAGTGTCTTGCCAAAAGCAGTGACAAAACGTGTGGCCATTGAAGCAGCAGCTTCATTCGGCTGGGAACGTTACGTAGGTACAGAAGGGAAGACGATCACATTCGATCACTTCGGCGCTTCTGCACCTGGAAACAAAATACTTGAAGAATTTGGTTATACCGTGGATAATGTTGTTAATGTCTACAATCAATTTTAATCAAATAATAAAAGCAGTTCGATTGGAGTGCTTGGAGATTTTTTCCAAGCCTCCAATTTTCTATTTTTTTCGACTAAACCGAATGAGAAGAGATGTATTTATATTGCTTTTATATTACTTTTTTGTTACGTAGGTATTACAAAAACGGAATTATATAAGATTTATTTGAGTTTCAATAAAATAAAACGTATAATTTAAATGATTAAGTTTCGTTTAAGAGGAAGTTTTATTCACCGTTTCATTTGAGGAGGAATTTGAATGCAAGAGCTGAGAACCCGTAGTGCCCGACATCATAGGCCAAAAAGGAAAATGATCATTAATAAAAAAGCCATTGCACCCTTAGTGGGTACAAGCCTATTAGTTGGGCCAATGTTGGTCACAGCAACACCACAAACAGTACGAGCAGATGAACTAGAGGTAGCATCTTCTGCCGATCCACAAGCCTTTATCAATCAAATTGGCTGGGCGGCGTCTGAAGTTGCAGCAAGTAATGACTTATACGCATCGGTCATGATTGCACAAGCATTACTAGAAAGTGCTTATGGAACGTCTGGATTATCAAGTGCTCCATATTATAATCTCTTTGGAGTAAAAGGTAGTGCAGGTCAATCTGTGGTGTATATGAATACGAAAGAATTTTTGAATGGTCAATGGGTGACGATGAATGAACCGTTCCGTCGCTATTCATCTTATTGGGAATCTTTCCAAGACCATGCAAATGTTTTACGTTCAACAAGTTTTTCTACAGGAGATTACCATTACTCAGGTGTATGGAAAAGTAATACAACAAGCTATTACGATGCCACAGCGTACTTAACTGGGAGATATGCAACAGACCCAAATTATGGCAGTAAACTAAATGAATTGATCAGCACGTATGATCTGACTCGTTTTGATACACCATCGACTGGATCAACAACAACTAGTACGACAAGCACCACAACGACAAGTACAACAACCTCAACGACAACGACGACAAGCAGTAGCCAGACTTATACAGTTGTTTCTGGTGATACACTTTGGGATATTGCCCAAAAATTCGGCATGTCCGTCGATGACCTTATGGCGAAGAATGGCATGACGATGTCTAATTATTCATTATTAGTTGGTCAAGAAATCAACGTCTAAGCATTAGACCGAGTATAAAACAAGAGGGTAGGAACGATTCTGGCTCTCTTAATAATAAAGTAAACCCCGCGAAAATCGCTTCTCGTATTTTCGGCTCTTTGTCAATAAGGACTGATGAGTGCAATCAAGTGAAATCCGGAAGAAGAAGTGAACACTTCTTCTCCGGATTTTCTTCGTTATTTGACGTGAATGACTTGATTCGTCAAAAAGATTCGGATGCGCATGTTCTCAAATGATTTAAAGCCATAAGACACTCGTTTGAGTGTTTTGATGTGGGTGTTTTTTGCTTCAATTTTCCCATTAGAGTAAGGATAAATCAAAGAATGACGAATCCCTTCTTCATAGCTCAGAAGATTTTGTAGTTTTAGCCGAAATTCTTTATCTAATGTTTCTGGTAACTGATGCAAGAGAGTGAAAAATGACTCGTGGTCTTTGTCACGAAAGGCATCCGCTAGTTCATGGAACGCTTGATAGGCGACTTTCAAGGCAGTTGAAGCACTTAATAAACGGTCAAGCACCATGGCTTCTGTCAGGTAAGGATACTTTGGGGCACGAAAGCTACGCCAAGTTTTATATTCTGTGTGGTTGATATTCTTCCGATTTTTGGTGAGTAAGCGCCAATGGCTTTTTAATTTCCTTGGCATTGTCCGATTGCCCGAAGCAATCAGGCGTTTCATTTCACGGACACGAAAATCTTGGAACGCTTGATTCATGTGTTTGACCACATGAAAACGATCAATGACCAGTTTGGCATGAGGAAATACTTTTTTTGTTAGTTGAAAATACGCCGCATTCATATCAGTAACTAAATAGTCGACGTCAGATGGATTCACACATGTCTGGAAATAAGTGGTCAACCGAGACAATTTTCGAGTGGGTAAGATATCAACTAATTGCCCGGTTTCCCCATCGGCACAAATAAAACTCATCTTATCTTCTGAGGATACATGGGAACGAAATTCATCGACCATCAATACTTTGGGCAGGTGGCGCTTGGCTTGTTTTGGTAAATAGGTTTTTAACGACTTCAAAATACGCGTCACCGTTGGAATAGACACCTGGCAATGCTTTGCGATAAAAGATAAGGAGACCTTTTCGGTGAGTAAAGCAATGATTTTCATTTTTACATGCTCGGCAATCGAATGATTTGGCCGAACAAAATAGCTTTGGGCTGTCCAATGGGTATGGCAGTTTCTACAGTGATAACGTTGTTTCTTCAGCCGCATGATTAGCGGTAAATGGTTGAATTGATCGAAACGAATGCAGGTCATTTTCTTGCCATTTTTGACAATGACCGTTTTCCCCTTCGAATCTCTCACGGCAGAGCCACAAGTCAAACAAGCAGAAGTAGGAGGAGCTAACACTGCGTCAATAACTAAAGTATTGGTTTGATGGAACGTTTCGTAAGAAACATCTTGGATGGTTAAATATTTATCTGTTAATCGGAGCATTTTTTTGATAGAATTTTCCATAGAGCATATCGTCCTCTCAGTTGTTTATTTTGTGGTGATTTAATCATACTAGAGAACGATATGTTTTTTAATACCCAAAAAGAAAAAGTGGACTGACGAATCAGAATTGATTCATCAGTCCACTTTATTATAGAGCCGTATTTTCGCGGGGTTTCTTTTATTTCGTCGCGTTTGTCTTGTATCATTTAGTCAGTTGATAGATCAAAAAAAATAATTTTCGTTATTCATTTTTGACCTTTTTTTTGCATGATTTAGGAATAAACACTCGCAGACACAAGACTTTTGTATTATGATGAATAGAGAAGCAAATGAAGGGGGAAAAAACATGACACAGATTTATCAGTCGATCACAGAATTGATCGGTAAAACACCTATCGTTCGATTAAACAATATGGTTCCAGAAGGAGCTGCGGATGTTTTTGTTAAATTAGAATTTTTCAATCCAGGTGGTAGTGTGAAAGACCGGATTGCATTGAATATGATTGAAAAAGCAGAACATGACGGTTTATTAAAACCAGGCGATACGATCATTGAACCGACTTCAGGTAATACTGGTATCGGATTAGCAATGGTTGGTGTAGCCAAGGGATATCATGTGAAGCTTGTGATGCCTGAAACGATGAGTATTGAACGCCGTTTATTGATGAAAGGCTATGGCGCTGAGCTTGTTTTGACTCCAGGAACTGAAGGAATCAGTGGTTCAATCAAAGAAGCCAAACGTTTAGCAGAAGAAAACGGCTATTTCTTACCTCTGCAATTTGAAAACCCGGCGAATCCAATGGTTCATGAAAAAACGACAGGTCCAGAAATCCAAGAAGCATTTGGTGTAAACGGTTTAGATGCATTTGTCGCAGGTATCGGTACTGGCGGTACGATCACTGGAGCAGGGCACGAATTGAAACGAATCAATCCATCACTTAAAATCGTGGGGGTTGAACCAGCAGAATCTGCTGTCTTAGAAGGAAAAGAACCTGGGCCACATAAAATCCAAGGTATTGGTACTGGCTTTGTACCGGATACGTTAGATACGAATGTATACGATCAAGTCGTATCAGTATCAAGTGAGCAAGCAATGATCACTGCTCGCCGAATGGGTCAAGAAGAAGGGATCTTAGTCGGCGTTTCAGGTGGAGCCGCAGTGGAAGCAGCCTTGAATGTAGCCAAAGAGTTGGGCGCTGGGAAAAAAGTTTTAGCTGTTATTCCAGACAACGGAGAACGTTATTTGTCTACTCCTCTATATCAAGAAATGTAAAAGAATAATCGAAAAATATGAATAAAAAGTGTAAAATAATGGTGTAACATCCGTTATTTTACACTTTTTTTGTCTAAAATTGGTTAAATTATAAAATTCTTTCCTTTTTCTCTCCATAATATGTAGATTTAAAAAAATAAAAATAGTATGATAATACAAGAACAATAAGGTGGGGTTTTGTTTATATGGAAAATAAAAAAGTAGAAGCGGCAATCGAGCAATTAAAAAAAGAAAATATTCGCATTACGCCGCAAAGATATGCAGTTTTAGAGTATCTGATCGAACATCGCTCACATCCGACTGCAGATGAAATCTACAAAGCGCTAGAACATCGATTTCCTAATATGAGTGTTGCTACGGTTTACAATAATCTACGGTTATTTACATCGATCGGCTTTGTTCAGGAAATGAAGTATGGTGATGCTTCAAGCCGATTTGATTTTAGTTCGCAAAGACATTATCATGTGATTTGTCAAAATTGCGAGACGATTGTTGATTTTCATTATCCTGGTTTAGAAGATATTGAAATGGCCGCGGGACGCTTGACTGATTTTGAGATCCATGATCATCGATTAGAATTATATGGATTATGCCCGAATTGTAAAAAATAAATTGGATAGTCAATAGAAGCATCGCTAAGGTCGAGTGACTTTGTCGATGCTTTTGTCTTTTTCTTTCCTATCTAAAGAAATACTTCGATAACGAATGCGTTTTAGAAAAAGTGTCTTATAATTAAGAAAAATCCCAAAAATTTTATTCTATTTTTTTACGATTTCTTATTCCTTCACAAGCGATTGGTTATTCGTTACTAAAATCACAAAAAGAACGTTTATTTATCAGCTTTTTGAAACACAAATGCGCAAGAAACGACAAGCTTCTTCTTGTGAATTCACAAGCATAAAACTGTTGAAGCCGTTTTAATTTTGCTATAGTTAAAAATGTCAAAGGACAAAACGTTTATCGGAGGGACACACATGAAAGTAGTAGTAATCGGCTGTACCCATGCAGGAACAGCGGCAGTAAAAAGTATCTTAAAAAACAACCCAGAAGCAGATGTAACTGTTTATGAGCGTAATGACAATGTCTCATTTTTATCTTGTGGGATCGCATTGTATGTCGGAGGCGTCGTAAAAGACCCAGCAGGCCTATTTTATTCAAACCCTGAAGAATTAGCTTCTCTAGGCGCGAAAGTGAAAATGGAGCATGATGTGACTGATGTTGATACGGAAAACAAACAAGTGACAGCGAAAGACTTAAAAACTGGCGAAACTGAAACAGTTTCTTACGACAAATTAGTGATGACAACTGGTTCATGGCCAATCATCCCACCAATCAAAGGGATTGAATCTGAAAACATTCTTTTATGTAAAAACTATAACCAAGCAAACGAAATCATTGCAAAAGCAGAAGATGCGAAAAAAGTAGTCATCGTTGGTGGTGGATACATCGGAATCGAATTAGTTGAAGCGTTTGTTGAATCTGGCAAACAAGTAACGTTGATCGATGGTTTGGATCGTATTTTGAATAAATATTTAGATAAACCATTTACAGACGTATTAGAAAAAGAATTAGTTGACCGTGGTGTGAATTTAGCTTTAGGTGAAAACGTTTCTGAATTCATTCCAGACGAAAACGGTAAAGTGAAACAAGTAACTACCGCTAGTCAAACATTTGATGCGGATATGGTCATCTTATGTGTTGGTTTCAGACCAAATACAAAATTGATCGAAGGTAAAGTAGAAACATTACCAAACGGCGCAATCAAAGTAAATGAGTACATGCAAACAAGTGATCCAGATATTTTTGCAGCTGGAGATTCAGCAGTTGTCAACTATAACCCAAGTGGTACTCAAAACTATATTCCTTTAGCGACAAACGCTGTCCGTCAAGGTTTATTAGTAGGGAACAACTTGACAGAACAAAAAATGGCTTATCGTGGTACACAAGGGACTTCTGGTTTGTACTTGTTCGGTTGGACGATCGGGTCAACTGGTGTTACAAAAGAAAGTGCGCCAATGAATAACTTGGATGTCCAAGCAACATTATTCGAAGACAACTATCGTCCAGAATTCATGCCAACTAATGAAAAAGTTATGATGGAACTTGTTTATGAAAAAGGAACAAATCGTATCGTAGGCGCACAATTCATGTCTAAATACGACATCACTCAATCTGCGAATACAATGTCATTAGCTGTTCAAAATAAAATGACTGTCGAAGATTTAGCTCTTTCTGACTTCTTCTTCCAACCTCATTTTGACCGTCCTTGGAACTATTTGAACCTTCTTGCTCAAGCAGCGCTAGGAGAAATCGAAACAGCGCAATAATTTGACTGGGTGTTATAAGACACATAGCTGATTGGATAAAATGGATCATCTGGAAACAGTAGTGTTTCTGGATGATCTTTTTTTGTGATTTTTCTACATCTATTTGTTCAAATTCAAAGTCTTTTGTTTTGATTATCACGAGAGGGTAGCGGATTGTATCAAATTTCACCAGTTGCAATTAGTTGTTTTTCACTGATATTTTTGTCAAAATAATAGATGTAATTAATTTCTGACTAAGGAATAAAGAAAGTTGGAATAGAGGAGGATCATTATGGAAAAAGAGTATTTCGTACAACAAGACAACTTTATCGAAGATTATAAAAAAGTAACAGGATCTGAAACGGTCGATATTGATGCTTTAGCGGATAAAGTGATCAATCAGTTAAATGAAACACAAGCTGAGGAATTCGTCTTATCTGGTGAGGATACGAAGACGGGGGAAGAACATCAATTTCCATTTAGTCGACGAATCTATACCAATGAAAATGATGGCACATTGAATACAGAATATACGTACGAAGGACAACCGTACGAATTACGGACGGATGACGAGACGGAATAATATAGTCGACGAAAGTATCGTGAATAAGCTGTCAGAGCTGCTTGTAATGCGTGCGCGCTTTCCTTGATAGGTGGGAGAAGTGCAAACGTACAAGCAGCTATTCTCCTGATATAAATATATTCCGAAAAGTGAATAGCAGAACGAAAACAAACCAAAACTATTTTAAAAAATTCAACCAATCCTTTCTTGCTTCAACTCTTATTTTTACGTATACTAAATTTAAAGCGAGGGATAATAATGTTGAATTTAGAAAACTATTTAAAAGCGGGTCAAACGATCGTTTCCAATCTTTTGCTGAAAAATTATCATCGCATCGGCTTAGAAGCGGATGAATTTTTGTTTATTTTGCAATTGCATATGGCACAATCAGAGGGTGATTCCTTTCCAGATCTGATGGCTATTGCCCAAGACATGGGTGTTAAGCAAGACAAGGTTTTTCAAATCTTGAACCGTCTAGTTAGTGGTCATTTTATTTCAATCGAAACAACCCTGATTGATGGACGGAAAGCAGATCGCTATGATTTGACACCTACTTATGCACATTTGGAAAGATTATTAGAAAAAGATACACAAAAGCAAGAAGAAGAAGTTCAAGAAAAAGCGACACGATCAGTTTATCAACTCTTTGAGCAAGAATTTGGACGCCCGTTATCCTCGATTGAGTTCCAACGGATCGGTCAATGGTTAGAAGACGATCATTATCATCCTGAAATCTTGAAATTAGCTTTGCGTGAGGCTGTCTTGAACCAAGCGTATAGCTTTAACTATATCGACCGTATTCTCTTGTCATGGGAACGGAAAAACCTAAAAACAAAACAACAAGTAGAAGAAGATCAAAAGCGCAGAAAGCAGCAACTGCTTCAAAAAGAAATCGATCAGCCAGCCCAACAAGCAGAGCTGCCTAAAGTGTCACTGAAGAATTGGCTGGAAGAATGGGAGTAATATGTTAGGTAAACAACGGACAATGGAAGCTTTTGAAAAAATGTACGAGATGTTTCCAGAAGCTCATGGAGAATTACAGCATAAAAATCCATACGAATTATTGATTGCCGTCATTTTAAGCGCACAAGCGACAGACGTTTCCGTCAATAAGGCGACACCTGCTTTATTTGAAGCTTTTCCGACACCAGAGGCGTTAGCTGAAGCCCCACTGGAAGAGATCATTCCTAAAATCAAAACGATCGGGTTGTATCGGAACAAGGCAAAAAATATCAAAGCTTGCGCCCAACAGTTGATTGACCATTTCGGTGGCGAAGTCCCTCAAACAAGAGAGGAACTTGTTTCATTACCCGGTGTAGGCAGAAAAACGGCGAACGTCGTACTAGGAGATGCATTCGGTGTGCCAGCAATAGCTGTCGATACTCACGTAGAAAGAGTGACGAAACGTCTTAGGATCTGCAAATTAGATGCATCAGTACAAGAAGTTGAACAAACATTGATGAAAAAGGTGCCGGAAGAATTATGGGTCAAAACGCATCATACATTGATATTCTTTGGTCGTTATCATTGTACAGCTAGAAGCCCACGTTGTGAGGTCTGCCCACTATTGGATATGTGCCAAGATGGGAAAATGCGGATGAAAGATCCGGCGAACAAAAAATTGAAATGAACATTGAAATGAACCAAGAACGTCGAAAGTCGGGAGGACTTCGACGTTTTTTTGTATGGACAGATAACAGTTGCATGTATCCTTAAATGAATCATCCATTTTTCTTCGCTCGTATAAATTATATGACAAGTGATTTTTCTTAAACAAATTTTATAAATTATTTTATATTTTTTTATATTGTCATTTATTAAACTTTTTTTCTTGTTAAACGGTGATTAGATAACTTTTAGTATTTATTTATTTTATTTAAATTTTGTTATATTTAATATTTTAAAAAACAAAGGTTTCTGTTAGAGTTTAATTATAGAGGAGGAATTATATGATTAAAAAAACATTACTTTTATCAACTTTAGTTTTAACAATGGCAGGATGCGCAACAGCTGCTCAAGGAGAAGATACGACAAGTACCACAAATGAAGTACAAGAGGAAACACCGGTCATTACCCTTTCGGATGTCGAAGAGGCACAACAAGAATGGGCAGAAAACATCATTGCGATTGGGGCAGCAAGCTTAGAAAGTCATGAGGAAGCTGAAGTAAAAGCGCTTGAGACGCTTGAGAACCTGTATGCGTATGATGATGGTCAAGTATTATTCAAACCAACTAAAGCAGCAGAAGTGCCATTCCGAGGAACAAAAGATGACGCATTATCTTACTTTGTCGGTGGGGATATCGAAGAAGACGGTGGGTTTGCCTTAGAGCCTTGGACAGACATCCGTTTTGATAATCACGACACGATCCTTAATGGCAACACAGCGATTTCATCAGGTGTATATTACTTTACTTCAGGAGAAACTAATGAGGAAGTGAAAGTGGAGTATACTTTTGGCTATATCATGGATGAAGACGGCGACTTGAAAATCCAGTTACACCACTCAAGTGTTCCATTCGGCTAAACGACAGATGTAGGTATTGAGATAACATCTCAATGATCGACTATCCTGCTTGATCTTTTAACACTTCCACCATTTAAGATTGTTACATAGTGCAGGATAGTCTAACTGATGTAAAAGCAAATTGAATATGCGCATTGGTTTAAACAAATTTAAACTATATGTAAGAAAACTGGGTGTTCAAAAACTAAATTTGATCACCCAGTTTTTGTTATGTTTTTTATTTGGAATCAGGCCATAAAGTTCTTTTAAATTAATTCGAAGAAAAATGAAGTTGTATATATAATTATTGGAATTTTTTCTCAAAATAACTTACTATTAAATTGTATTTGTTTTTTTATAATAGTTATTTTAGGTTATCAATGGCAAACATAAAGAAATAAACTATGTTTATTTTAAATAATTACTATAAATAAGCAACTATATATTGTCTTTTGAATAGTAAGAATATTTTTACTATTCAGAAATAAAAACAAGGATTGAGGTGATGTTATTAATAATTGAACATTAAATTTCAACTATAGATCGAGGAGAGAATAAATATGCTGCCAGACAAATTAACATTATTATTCATTACAAAAACACAATTTCAACAAATGAAAGTGTTGAAAGAAATAAAAGATGGAGCAGTCTCAATAAAAAAACTGGAAGATGAAATGGATCTAACAAAAAGACAAGTAAGAAAAATCATTCAAAATTTGATGAATGAATATGAAGAAAGTGGTTTTTCTAAGAAATATCAGACATCCTTGATTTTAGATAAAGATAAATTGTTATGTATTCCTCAACTAACAGATACGGAATATCTAGAACTGATCAATATTTTCCAAGAAAGATATTTTGCAGAGTCCAACCTATATCAAACATTATTATATGTATTGGAAAAAAGAAAATTCAGTGTTTCAGATATCGCAAAATATTTAATCTATAGTGAGTCTCATGTATATAAACTTTTAGGAAAGTTGAAAGAATTGTTCCGATTATTAAAAATCGATTTAAGGTTGACGAAAATCAACGAAACGTTGATTGAGTTGACAGGTAGTGAATCTACTATACGCATGTTGCATTATTTAGGTATTGCTGTCATTTCAAAAGGTAACTATTGGTTATTCAAAACGATCACGCAAGAAGAAGTAAACGATTTACGATTGTCAATCAACTTTGACCATTACGAAAACCTATCTCCATTAGGGAAAAAGCGTATCAACTATCTATTAGCAGTTGGTCTTATATCATTGAAAAATGGTTACCAAATCGATGATCTACCTCTAGAACTCGTGGAATTAGGGGTAACAATCTATAATGAGGAGATAGATGCTTGTTTAGATCAGCTAACTGTCAAAAAAGTGATGGATGCAGCGAACTCACGAAATGAATGTATTCACTTTGCATTTCTATCCAACTATTTTGCACAAGATTTGCATACGAAAGAAGAAAAAGAAAAACTTGGAAGAAAGTTGGCAGAGCTAAAGAAGAATTCGATTGTTAGCAGTTGCAAAAAACTACTCATGTGTATGATTGAGTACTTTCATATACCAGAAACTATTTTTTATCGATTGCTTTATTATTTAACCAATAAATTAGTTACCATCCATCACCTGGAATTATATAAATTTATGCCTATATATCATGATGCGCTACCCAAAAATAATTATGGAACCTACATTGAGCGTTGCATCGATAAAAGTTTGAAATCTTACCAAAATCAACATTCTTTTAATCATATTAAAAATAGTTTCGTACAAGTCGTCCTAGGAAGCTTAGCCTCTAACAGTCTTAAATCCGAACATAAAGTGTATGTAGAATTTTTCAACCTTCCTGAATCTAAAAATATAGTCGAAAACATCATTACCCACTATTACAATAGTAAAAGGATAAAAATTGTTGAGTCTTATCATCACGCTGATATTGTTATTTCTGATACACATGGATATGAAGACAAAGAATTATTTTATTTTAAACATATACTAGACAAAGAGTCGTGGACAAGATTGGGATCTTATTTTAATAAAATCATCGTAAATACGTATAAATTTTGAACAACTCCTATGATTGTTTTATCGTCTCTTGGTTTAATTGAACATCAAATGAATAATAGTTATATATTTCACAATATAAAATACTTATATATGAATAAAAAAATAATTTTTTTCGTTAAATTGTGATTATTTGAACAAAATCTAGCGCTCTATTTGTAATTAATTAATTGTGTTATAAAAATAGTGTAACAAAAAAATATTGGAAGGAAGGTATTGTATGAAAAAAAGAATATTGGGTAGTGTTGTAGTTGTTTTAAGTCTAGGCGGAATACTTTTTGGCGCAACAAAGGATGTTTCTGCACATGGTTATGTGAGAGAGCCAATTAGTCGAGGATACCAAGGTGCATTAGATGCTCGCACAAACTGGACAGCCGCTTTCCAGAAGTATGGGGCAGTCATCAATGAACCACAATCATTAGAAGCGTTGAAAGGCTTCCCGGCAGCAGGTCCTGCAGACGGACGAATTGCCTCTGCGAATGGTGCATTGGGTTTCCAGTTAGATCAACAAACATCCACGTTATGGACAAAGCAAGATATCAATACCGGTCCAAATAATTTTACTTGGCATTTCACTGCAAATCATAGCACTGCTAAATATCATTACTACATGACAAAAAATGGCTGGGATCAAAACAAACCGTTAGCACGTCAGGATCTAGAGCTATTGTCTGAAATCGATGGTGGCGGACAATCTTCTGCGAATATCAGTGCGACACATACGGTCAATATTCCAGAAGATCGGATGGGCTATCACGTTATTTTAGCTATTTGGGATATTGGCGATACCGCAAATGCTTTTTATAATGTGATCGATGCGAATATCAAAAATAACGGTGCTATACCAGTAGTTCCAAATAAACCAACAAATGTCAGAGCGGTGAATACAACAAAAAATTCTATCTCGCTTTCTTGGGATGCGCAAGCAACAGTTGAAAAATATAATGTATACCGTGATGGACAACTGATAGCTACAACCTCTTCAAATAATTATCAAGATGACAAATTAACAGCAAACACAAAATATAAGTATGAAATTGAAGCAGTTTCATTTTCAGGGATAAGCTCTGAAAAGAGTGATGCGCTTTATGTGACAACTTTAGCAGATAACGAAGTGGAAGTACCAACAACACCAGGAAACTTACATTCAATGGGTGAAACAGATGACTCTATTTCATTGATGTGGAACCCATCTAGTCATTCTGCCGGTATAAAAACATATGAAATTTACAGAGATGGTCAATTAGTTGGCGAAACTACGAAAACAACGTATCTAGATTCAGGATTGAATCCTGGTACTCAGTATACGTATACGATCAGAGCAGTGAGTAATGATTCGATTCGCTCAGAAGCAAGTAATCGATTGGTGATTTCAACTAAAACCAATGAAATCACACCGCCGGGTGAATATCGACAATTTGAGTTGGGAAGTTTAACTAACCCCGTACTATACACAAAAGATGAAATCATCTTTCATAATGGGAAACTATATACGACATTAGTTACTCACTTTAATTATGGAGATCCATCGTGGGCACCAGATAGCGCGATTACTTTGTTTAGAGTTAAATAACTTTTAAAAGTTTTTTGGGTTTTATCATGCTCAGGGATATTCCTTGAAATTAAATGTTGTAAGATTTATGGATAATTAAAGAAGCGTATATTGAGTAGATAAATATATCAATATACCATTATTAATTACGCCTTAAAGAGGCTATACAATCTGTATAGCCTCTTTTTTAGTGTTATCTCTAGAATGATAAAAACTATAAAAAGACTCTTAAAAGTCTTGATATTCATCGGAATTTTTTTTCGCTATGTCAGGAAATAAGATACCTCGAAATGAAAAAATATATTGTTTATAGTGAAGTTGTTATGTGAAAGGGGGAAGGTAAGTGGAAGAGATTCTTGAACGATTAATATCTAATGAGTACAAAAAACGTGTTGTATTTATTCTGAATACTTTAGAGAGAAGAAAAAATGTGACCGTTCAGTACCTTGCAAAAAGTCTTAAAGTAACTAGAAGAACGATTACCAATGATTTAAAAACGATTCAAGATGAATTTTCCGACACAATTGAAATCTTGACTTCCTATAAGGGAGTCAGCATGTATGTATTGAATCATTTTAAGTTATTTGAGAAAAAAAAGTCATATTATATGAATGAAGATTTAGTAAAAGTAACGACAAGTATTCTTAAAGGCGAATTAAAGCCTGTGATTGATTGGAGTTGGGAATTGAACTATTGCGAGAAGACGGTGGCACAGAAAATGCGAAAGCTAAAAAAATTCTGTTATCAATATGGTTTAAATCTAAAGCTTTCTCCAGTTGAATTTATAGGAAAAGAAATTAAAATCAGAAAATTATTCATCGATCTTTATATTAAATCAGCTTATCTAGAAATTGAAGATTATTGTCCCTATAAAAATGAAATGGAAGAAATAGCAAAAATTGTTCAAACTTTATGTTCAGATGTTTCCCAATCACTTACCAAAAAAATACTTGCTTTAACTTTTATACGATTTGGAAAAGATAAATTATGGATGCATTCACGACTGTTACATTGGTTTAGAAACAATCCCTTAGTAAATCAATTATTCAATGAATTTATTCAATTAGATTGTTTCAAGACTTATTCTAAAGAAGTCATTTTCGAAGAATGTTGTTTTATTGCTTGTATGATCCACTTACATGAATGTCATTACACAGAAATAGAAAAGCACAATAAAGGATTTGCTGAATATTTTGGTTTTTCTGAAACAGTTAAACATTTGGTTTCAGATTTGAAGAGTGTTCTTGGTAATCGAATCCAAGTCGATAACGAGCAACTGTATTCAATCGTCAACTGCTTTTTATTTCAAGAAAAAATCAAACAGGATCTTGAAATAGATTTTTCATATAACGATGAAGAATCGGCAATGCTGATTGACTCCATCAATCGCCGTCTATATAAAGAAATGAATACAACGATAAAAAGAAACAAAAATATTCAGAAGAATTTTCTACAAGAAAGATGTGACGCATCATTTACTTCTGACTTATTGCTTTTTTTATATACGAATAAGGCATGTGAAGTGTTAAGTACGGTTGTTGTCGCACTGAAAAGAGGTTTTTTAGCAGATTTTGCTTTAAATGAAGTAATTGAAAGATATTTACACACAAGAGCAAGCATCTTGTACCAGGAACAACTGGAAACAATCGAAAGTCCACTTGAGGCAGATATCTTAGTGACAAATATTCTGCCATTTCCGTATCAAGTTGGTGATAAGACAAAGATGTTTTATCTACCAGAAAAAGCAGATATCGACCGAACGATGGACGTCGTTTCAGATTTGCTTGTCACGGATTTTAGATAATAAAAAAGATAGCTTTATGTCGCTTAGGAGGGAAAGTTGAAAAGTTCAAAAACATGGGTTTATAAATTACTTTTACTATTTTTATTTCTTGTATTTGCGTATACGGCAAACCGGACCATCCTACTCTACGGAAATTTCCGACAACAGACCGAAGATATCGCACAAGTCCTTGTTCGTACAATCGACCAATTTGGACTTGAGATCAGTCGTTTTGAATTTCATTTTAGCTATAATTTAGCAAGTATTCTCGGGACAGGCACGATCGTAGGGGGGATTGCTCTAGGTATCTTGTATCACTCTGGTATGCCGAAACATACAGAGTATGAATATGGAAGTGCCAGATGGGGCAACAAAAAAGATATTAAGCCGTTGATGGATAAAAAAAAAGACAACAATATCATTCTCACAAAAAGTGAATCGCTATCTATGTCTGGACGCATGAAGATTACTAAATCCAATAACTTTAATCGGAATAAGAATGTCATCGTAGTGGGAGGAGCTGGATCAGGTAAAACAAGATTCTATGTAAAACCTAATTTGATGCAACTGCATTCTTCCTATGTCGTCAGTGATTCGAAAGGACTCTTGCTAAGCGAAACAGCAACGATGTTTAAAGAGGCCGGATATGAAATCAAGGTTTTTGACTTGATCACACGGGAAAATACGGACTTTTATAACCCGTTTACTTATATCCGTTCCGAAGATGATATTTTAAAGGTCGTCAACAATTTGATCAAAAACACTTCAGATCCAGAAAAAAAGGGTGGCGATGATTTTTGGGAGAAAGCTGAGACAGCCTTATTAATGGCTACGTTTAGTTACCTTTTGCAAGAAGTCGACGAGGAGGACCAAACATTGACGAATGTCGTTGAAATGGTTCGTTTAGCAAACTGTCCAGAAGATGTTCCCGATTACGTCTCACCTCTGGATGTGATTTTCAATGAACTTGAAGAAAAAGATCCTGCCAACTTTGCAGTCGCACAATACAAGATTTTTAAGTTAGCAGGGGATCGCACCGCAAAAAGTATCTTAGTCAGCTTAGGCGTCAGATTATCGCCATTTGATATTCCGAATATCAAAAAAATCGTAAGTAAAGATACATTAGCACTAGACACTGTTGGTGACAAGAAAACAATTATCTATATTCTATTATCAGATACAGATACGAGTTTCAATTTCTTAGCAAGCATGCTATATCAACAAT
Organism: Enterococcus sp. DIV2371; assembly: GCF_050498525.1. Classification (NCBI taxonomy): domain Bacteria; kingdom Bacillati; phylum Bacillota; class Bacilli; order Lactobacillales; family Enterococcaceae; genus Enterococcus; species Enterococcus sp. DIV2371. The sequence continues at coordinate 1,443,288 of NZ_JBIPAJ010000001.1, forward strand.
TATTCGATAGTTTAGTTTATAAAGCAGATAATGTATATAAAGGCCGGCTTCCGCATCACGTACGATGTGTTTTGGATGAATTTGCTAATATTGGCCAAATACCAGACTTTGAAAAAGTGATTTCAGTGATTCGAAGTCGAGAGATATCGGTAAATGTAATCTTACAAAATATCAGTCAGCTCAAAAATTTATATAAAGACACTTGGGAGACAATTATCGGGACCAGTGACGTGTTTCTATATTTAGGTGGAATGGAGTTAAGCACACATGAGTATATCTCCAAATTACTAGGAAAGAAAACGATCCAACATAAGAATATCAGTATCACCAAAGGTAGTAATGGAAATTTCAGCGAGAACTATCAAAAAATGGGTCGGAATTTATTGGATGTAGATGAAGTGGCGAATCTAAGTGGAACACAAGCGATTTTAAAGATTCGTGGAATAGTTCCATTTATATCAGAAAAATACGATATAACTAAACATAAAAATTATAAAAAACTTGGAGATGTGACTCCAAAGAATTGGTATGAACGAAATCAATCACCGAAAAATGAAGAGGAGAATGGATTGAAATGAACAACAATCAACAATTACTACAAGATGTATTTAATCTGATTTCAAGATTTACAATGGTTGGCGGAGGATTATGGATTATTTGGGGAACAGTTATTCTAGCCGGAGCATTAAAAGATAAAAATGGCCCGCAACTACAACAAGGGATTTGGCAAGTCGTTGGTGGCGCATTGATCTTAGTAGCTGCAGTGTGGTTTGTGACCGCATTTGATGTTGCTTCACTTTTGAGATAGGCAAAAAGATACAGATCAAAATATATTTAGAAAGAAGGTTCATCCGTGCGCGCAGCAATAATGATGCTTTTCACTCGAATGATGGAGTATTTAAATGGAGACAATATTGCAGAGACCTTAAGTCGTGGATTACAAGATTACATGGCCTCTGCCTATAAAGTAGCAGTAGAAATCCAACAAACGATTATTGCTCCAGTCGCATTTTCCATTTTGGCAATATTTATCTTATTTGAATTTCAAAAAATTTCTTTAAAAGTAGAAAATGCAGGTGGTGCACCTACTTTAGGATTTGAAATGATCATGAAAGCATTCGTAAAATTTATTATTTGCTATATCGTCATTTTAAGAATCCAAGTTATTCTTGATGCCATTGTTGCATTAGGATCAATGTTAGCTGGGCAAATAATGGCCTACAGCCAAAACGATCTTTTAGATTCTTATTACAATGTAGTCGATTCGGTCGTAAGTAGTCTTTCATGGTGGGAAGTAATGGTCGTATTGATGATTTTTGTTGTTCTATTTTTAGTTTCTTTAGTTGTAGGAGTTTTCATCAATGTCATCGTCTATCTAAGATTTTTTGAATTATATATCTTTAGTGCGATTGCTCCTATTTCAATGGCAGCTCTACCTAGTCAAGAATTTTCTTCTATGGCTAAGGGGTTCTTCAAAAATTTTGCCGCATCCTCATTACATGCTGTAATGATTGCATTAGTATTGACCATCTATCCCTTGATTTTTGTAAATTTCCTCGAATCCCATAGAAGAGGGATGTGGTCGCTTATTTTTGGTTTAACGATCTATATGATCGCTTTGTTGTTTGCGATAAATAAAACAAAAGGGTGGGCAAAAATGATTGTATCCGCCTCATAGAAAGGAGGAAGCTATGGCAATTGAAGTGAAAGTCCATAAAGATGTACGGGAATATAAAGAACGAATCGTTGCAGGAATGAGTGTGCGACAATTAGGTTTTTTATCTATCGCGGTGTTGACTAACATTGTGATCAGTATTGTGTTTGTTCGCTTTTTTGGTTATTCCATGGATGTGATCAGTTGGCTGATGATTCTTGTTTCAATGCCAATCGTCGCATTCGGTTGGCTAAAAAAAGAGGGACTTCCTTTTGAACGTTATTTAAAATATTTTTTTATTTACCATCTTGATCAAGGAGTAGTTGTGTATGAAGAATCTGATACGTCCCAACTTGATGAAGGTCAACTTCAGACAGAAAAAGAATAAAAAAAACAGGCAAGAGGAAAAGAAATCTTTTTTTCTTTTTGAAAAAATCTATGACAATGGCATTTGTCTAATTGACGAAAATGAATACTCGCTAACGATCAACATCGAAGATATCAGTTATCAACTTTGTTCAGAGGAACAACGCATGCAGATATTCATTAAATATTGTGAATTTCTAAATTCTTTAGACGCTTCCATTGATTATAAGGTTACGTTAGTAAAAAAGAAAAAAACAGTTGAAGAATTGGATCATGTCCTTTTTAAAGAAAAAAATGAGCGATATGATGATAAATACCGCCAGGAAATGAATGATTATTTAAAGACGAAAATCAATGAAAAAAAGAATGCTTTTGCGAAAAGGATTTTTTTAACATTCACACAGAAACATGAGAATCAAGCATTCGCGGAAAGAGAACTATTTTTGATTGCCGATCAAGTAGAATTATTCGCTAGAAAGATCGGTTCTACGATCCATATTTTGAATGGTGAGGAACGCAAAGAGTTGATTGGTCAAGTTATTAAAAATGAAAATAACGAATTACTTCCAAAGCGAATCGACTTTAAAGCGGATAAACAGTTGATCAAGATCGAAAACAAGTTGAATCAAACACTCTATTTGAGCGGATATCCTGCTGAACTTTCAGATGAATGTTTAACAGGTCTAATGGAGATCGATGAAGAAATCACGTTGACTGTCAGTTGTCGACCAATACCGATCGCAAATAGCTTCGATCTAGTAAAGACTAAAATGGCCTATATGGATCAGCAAAAAGTGGATGAGCAACGAAAAGCGTTGAATAGTGGTTATGATTACGAGATGCTTCCATACGATCTATCCTATTCACTTGACGAAGCAAAAGAGCTATTGGATTCGTTACAAAGCAAAAGTCAAAAACTATTTGAAGTAACCGTCTTGATCAATTTTTATGCAGAGGACCAAGGAAAGTTAAAAAAAATCGCAAGTAAAATCAAGTCAGTAGGTCGGAGATTTGGCTGTACGATCATTGAAATAGCTTATTTGCAGAAATTAGCCTTAAACACGGCTTTACCAATAGGGAAAAACCATATTCCATTAAATCGTTTATTAGCAACATCGGCAGTTTCCGCATTGATGCCATTTTCGGTTTCTGAAATGCTCCATGAGAATGGAAATTATTATGGAATCAATTCTGTGACAAAAAATCTGACGATTCTTGACCGCAAGAAACTAATGGCTCCAAATGGATTTGTCTTAGGAACACCAGGATCTGGTAAGAGTTTTTCTGTAAAACGAGAGATTGTCAATGTTTTGCTAAGAAACCCCAAAGATGAGGTGATCGTCATTGATCCAGAGTCAGAATACCTTCATATTTGCAATGAATTTGATGGTCAGATGGTCCGATTGGCGGGGAATTCAACCACCTGTATCAATCCCATGGATATCAATAGTAACTATGGCGATGACTCAAACCCGATTGCTCTAAAAACCCAATTTTTGATTTCACTATGCGAGTTGATCACAGGCGGTATCTTAGGGCTGTCTTCGCAACAAAAGACGATTATCGACCGAGTATGCCGTAACATTTACCACGAACCTAAACAAGTACCCACATTGAAAGAATTTTATATGGCGCTAAATGAACAGCCCGAAGAAGATGCAAAGCAATTGGCGATTGAATTGGAGCTTTATACAGAAGGTAGTCTAGCACTATTTTCGAAACAGACGAATGTTGATTTGAATAAACGTTTGATTATTTTTGATATCAAAGATCTAGGAAAACAGCTAAAACCGTTTGGAATGTTAGTTGTCTTAGATCAAATTTGGAATCGTATCACGCTAAATCGAGAATCAGGGATCCGTACATGGTTATATATCGATGAATTACAGCTACTGTTTACAAATGAATATTCCGAAAATTATTTCTTTGAATTGTGGAGTAGAGCAAGAAAATGGGGGGCTATACCAACAGGAATCACGCAAAATGTCGAGACATTATTACTATCTGATCTAGCCAGAAGAATGCTTTCTAATAGTGACTTTGTTGTTATGTTCAATCAAGCAAAATCGGACCGTTCAGAGTTGACTCGTTTATTCGATATATCGGAAGAACAGGAAAAGTATGTATTAAATGGGAGTGAAGGGACTGGATTGATGGTGTTTGGCGACACGATCATCCCATTTGAAGACAGACTTCCGAAAGAGACGAATCTCTATCAAATCATGACGACTAAACCTGGTGAAGAGGTAAAGACAAAGCAAGATTATGAATGAGACATATGAGGGGAATAAACAAGAAAACAACAAGCAGCAAGAGTTGTTATCGATTAAATTGAAACATGTCAGCACGAAAGAACAAGAAAAGAAAGCACTAAAAAAACGAATCCGTCTAAAAAAACATCAACAAAATTTAGCTAGAAAAAAAAGTAATAACTTACAGCTGAAAAATAGAAATATCATTGACTTCAAACAACACATGGTGAATAGCCAGGTAAGAAAAGCACCATTAGGTAAGGGCGCAACAAACAAATATTCAAAGAAAATTAGTCACTTTAAAAAGCGCCAGCTTATCACAAGAAAAAATCAGCTAAACAAAGTAAATCGAAACGAAAAACATAGTACAACTAGAGAAAAAGCATATTTCATAAAGAATAAACATAGATCTCCTAAAGAAATCGATCATGCGCTTCTTGGAATAAAAAAAAGGCAAATTTTCCCTAATAATAGTGGAACGAGTCGACGAAATAAGCTCTCTTCGGAAACAATCAATAAACAAAAACTAGAATCAAAAAAATTCTACCATAAGAAACAAGAAAAACTAGATAACAATGGCCTCAATCTAGCTGGAATAAAAAATACACTTACAGCAAATAAACAAACCAGAGCAAAGAAGCTTGAAGAAAAACTATTTGGTATCAAAGACAAACTTGAGCATAAACATCAGGTGTTGAGTAACTCTAAAAAAATCAAGCGATTAAAAAAGAAGACAAAGATTCCATCGAAAAAAAAGTTCAAACCTAATTTTAAAAAAAATCTAGCACAAACAGCAATCGATACAGTTGGCAGAAATAAAGATGGTGAATTAAATATACTTGGTGTTCTTTTAGTCTTGTTTATTATTCTAAAGTTGATTCTGATGTTGCTATCCGTCAAAGTAATGATGATTTTGGCGGTTGTCATCGTAGTGGTAGTTGTAATCGTCGCTATCTTTAATTTTATTGCCAGTATATTTACGATAAAAACAGAAGATATGGCTCTGGCAGAGGCATACGAGCACGTCACGTTTTTAGATGCTAGGAAGAATAAAGAAGTTCAACAAGTTTTTGAAGATTTTTCTGAAGATTCTGAAATTGAAGAGGTTTATTTCGTTGTAAATGGTGTAGCAAGACCAGATAATAATTTTTTGTATAGTTCTGATGCAGATACGTATCTTTACTATTTGAATGCAAAATATGAAAACTATGATATAGATCAACGAATTTCAGCAGACAGTAATCTTTTTGGTGCAACAAGAGTTCGTGGAGAATTAGAAGGCATCCATAGATATACCTTTAGTTACACGACAGAAATCGAAACAAGAGAAGTTCCAATCATTTATCCTGAAGAACCAGAAGAAGGCGATGGAACCGAGGAAGAGCCAGAAGAACCAGAAGAAGGCGATGGAACCGAGGAAGAGGCGGAAGAACCAGAAGAAGGCGATGGAACCGAGGAAGAGCCAGAAGAACCAGAAGAAGGTGATGGAACCGAGGAAGAGCCAGATGAATCAGAAGAAGATGATGGAACCGAGGAAGAGCCAGATGAATCAGAAGAAAATGGCGGAACCGAGGAAGAGCCAGATGAATCGGAAGAAGATGACGGAATCGAAGAAGTACCAGAAGGAGAAAGTGGGAACGAGGTAGAATCAGAGGAATCAGAAGTAGATGATGGAACACTGGAAGAAACAAACAATCCAGAAGAAGAAATCGAAGAATCAGAGAATGAAGAGGAAGTCTTAATAGATGAGCCGCAAACAAATAGAGACCCAAGTGAGGAACAGCCAGTTGATCCGCCGATTGAAGAAGATCGGCCAACTCATCGAACAATCAAAGTGGCATTGATCAATATTGAAATCAAGACAATCAGTCAGTTTATTGATGAAAACTCAGATACTCTCTCAGAAGAAGAACTAGATAAGTTTGGACCGATACAGGAATTAGATCGGTTTGAAAATAAAGTGTTTTTACAAAGTCCTTTTGGTATGAGTCAAGATGCAATCGTTGTTGAAAAATATGGCTATCGTGGATTAAATGAAAGAAATAAACACAATTATATTGAATTACTAGCTGAAGCTGGTACACCAGTTTATGGACTTGACAATTCTGGCTCAGGAAGAGTTCATGCAGTTGGGAATAATTCTGTCACTATCAATACTTCCTTAAATAAAAGAGTTGTTTTATCTCCATTAAAAAATATCAAAGTGAGAAATAGAGATTGGGTCGATGCCGATACACTGATAGGAGAAACGACTGGGAATTTGAGGGTTGAAGTCATTGAACGTCGAACCCTTCGGCCAAATCGCAATATTTATCCGTCTGCTTATATTTTTGATTTGATATTTCAATATCCGTCTGAGATAGATGGATTTACAAATAATTCGTCAAGATCAATTTCAGGAAGTCTTAAAAACCCAGGACAAATGATTTTACAATGGGAACATCTTGTTCGAGAAGCCTGTGAAAAATACGGTATTCCAGAATATGTCAATATGATCTTGGCAATCATCCGAGTAGAGTCTGGTGGTGATGCAGAAAGATTTCCAGATATTATGCAAGCCAGTGAATCGCAAGGTATGCCACCAAATACGATCGATGATCCAGTAACTTCTATTGATCGAGGAACTCATTATTTTGCTCAATTATTGAACAAAGCCAGAACATTGCATTTGGATGATCGTGCGGCTCTTCAAGCGTATAACTATGGAGAAGGCTTTTTAGATTGGTTAGCTAATACGAATAAACAATATAATCTACTTCATGCAGAGTTATATGCTAGAGAGAAAAGTAACAGACAGACTGTGCGTTACACACATCCAGTAGCGATTGCTCATGGATTTTCCTGGCGATATGCCTATGGAAATATGTTCTATGTACCTATTGTTACTAATTATCTCTGGCTTGAAAATTCAAGATTTCTTGAGACAGCGATCAACGAGATTGGTACTTTTCATGGAGAGAAATATTGGAGATGGTACGGTTTTGAAGGACGGGTTGAATGGTGTGCGATTTTTGTGAGCTGGGTAGCAGATCAAGTCGGTTACCTAAACCAAGAAAAAATAATAAAATCAGCAAATTGTTTAGAGATGATCAACTGGTTAACGGAAAAAGGAAACTATAGGAAAACTTCAGAGAGTTACCATCCGCAACCAGGTGATTTGATTTTCTTTGACTGGAATGGAGGTGGTACAGGGAAAGATCATGTAGGAATCGTGGAATTTACAGACGGAAATATCATACAAACCGTCGAGGGGAATACTTCCAATAAAGTAGCCAGAAGAACCTATTTCCTCAATGATCCAAGCATTTCGGGTTATGGTATTCTCCAATAAAAAAGAAAAGGGCGAACAATGAAACAATGAAACGATTAAAAAATATAGTTGAGTCAAAAGAAGGAAAAAGAATCGTGATAATAGCTAGTGTCATTTTCATCACAATGTTCAGTTTTATTTTCTACTCGATATTTTTTCACCGTGGGATAAATGGAAATTCAGAAACTACTGCGAGTAGTGAGCGTTTATCTTTAAGTGAACAAAGAGAAGAAGAACTGAATTTAGTAGAAAAAAACGAAGCTTTAGTTTATCGAGGAATTTGGTATTCTGATCGAGCGGATGGCATGGTTCTGGAATTAAAAAGTGACGGAACTTATCAAAGTACCAGTTGGCTCACAACAGGTCAGTATCGCTTAGTAGATACAAAACTTGTTCTAACGGACAAAGAGAAAGAGGAAGTCTCTTTTGAGCTGATGACAAGATTTGGCGAAACGATTTTCTTTTACGAAGATAATGACGGAAATACGACCTATTTCTATCCTAATGTTGACTTGAGAGAAAAAGCGAAAGAGATGGCTGATTCTGGAGGAGAAGAAACACATGAAATGATCAGTCAAAAATGGTCGGATGTGTTAATTCAAGGTAGCTGGTCCAATACAACGATGAATAGTCATGTGTTGATCGATTTCACAGAAGACACATACGTCCAAAGAAAAATGGAAGATGGAAAAGAAATAACTAAAATTTTTTCCTATCGAATCATTTCTGAAGATGTTTCTGAGACTTTATGTGTGTTGGAATTATCTGTCATCGACGAGCATTCAGCAGTCAATAAATTTGAGATCACATTAGAAGAAACTCCATTTGGCTATCGCATGTATTCTCTTCCAGGAATGTTTCTATGGGTAAATGATTATGAAAAACCTCAGCAAGCCGTGCGGTTAACTCAAACAGGAGTTTTTAGAGAAAATAATTCATCTTTAGATCATTTACTTGAAAATCGCTTAAATGGCTAATCGACTCTTAAAAAAATCTTCATTGAATGGAGGAGACCGATGTTTTATAAAAAATATGAAGAATATCTTAAAGAATATATAAACAAAGATATTTCAATAAAATCAGTAAAACCTCATGAAGAAAAAATATTCAATGATTTTCGTTCACAGACAGTATCAAACAACAATCCAGAGACATTAAGAGAAGAATTTCACTTTGTACTAGATTTGATTTCTTCGAGAAAAGAAGTGGCTAAAGATAAATCAGATGATTTAAAAAAATCATTTGAAACGATGCTCCAAGACATCGATCCATCGGCTTATGATGCATTGAGGTTTTCAATTTATAAATCGAGGATGATCGTTTTAAAAGAAAATAGACGTGAGCAAGAAACAAGGACAAATGATGCGCAACCTACTTTTACGTCAAACACACCTTTACAAGCATCCGATGAATTAGCAAGACCTAAGTTAGTGGGGGAACAGGAAAAAAGATTTGCAGAACAAACAATGCAAAATAAGAGAGGCAATGTGAAGCAGGAGGGTTTTTCAAATCAGCAAATCGAAGAGAATGTCACTATGCACGAAAATTATGTACAAACTACGAATCAATCGACAAAAGTAGAGTCGCATAAAAGTCTTAAAGTGAGTGATTTAAAAGCACAATTTGAAAAAGAACCTTCTTATAATAAAGAACCGTATTCAGCTGAAGTACCATCAGGAACAGTCAATCGATTGCGACAATACTATGAAGGTCTGAATCATTCACCATTAGAAAGAGAAACTCGAAAGTCGCCTAGATGGAGAGCCTCGCAATCAAATCATTCGGCGACCGTTCAAAATAGGAAAAATCAATCGATAGATCGACAGAGACAAAGAAATGAAGGGGCATCGTCCTACCAAAAAGCTCCTCCATTAAAAAGCACTAGCGAATTTGTACGTAGAGGAAATGAAAGCACAGTTTATACAAATGATTTATCAACCACAAATAAAGCAGAGTCCCATCAAGACGGCATGACGAAAGAAGAATTTCAAAGGCGACGAGACCAATTTGAAAATATGCCTGGACCAAGTAACGAACCACCAGTCACAGAAAGAACAAACCGAAGAGAACCGGATAATTACCAGACAGCTGCTTATCAAAATCCACCTAGGCAACAACGAAGTAGTGAGCTAGTCCAAGAAAGCAAAGCTAGTACGATAGATAATATTGGATTGAGAGCAGACAATGCAGGATTGAGTGAAACTGGTAGGGCGAACGAAGAATTTCAAAGACGACGAGACCAATTTGAAAATATGCCTGGACCAAGTAATGAACCACCAGTCACAGAAAGAACAAACCGAAGAGAACCGGATAGTTACCAGACAGCAGCTTATCAAAATCCACCTAGGCAACAACGAAGTAGTGAGCTAGTCCAAGAAAGCAAAGCTAGTACGATAGATAATATTGGATTAAGGGTAGACAATGCAGGATTGAGTCAAACTGGTAGGGCGGATGAAGAATTTCAAAAACGTCATGCTCGATTCGAAAACATGACTAGTACAAGTAATGAACCATCGCTTGCAAATAAAACAAAATTGAATCAAACCGGCTTGACGAATGAAGAATTCCAAAAGCGTCGCGCTCGATTTGAAAATCCTAGTGTAAAAAGTGATAACCGTCTTGCACCAGAATCAACGGGTCGAGTGAAGTCAGTGAGAGACCAGTTTGAAAAAACGAATGTGCATTCTAATGAACGACCAGTACCAGAATCAACGGGACGAGTGAAGGCAGCGAGAGACCAGTTTGAACATGTGAATGAGCTTCCCAATGAACGACCAGTACCAGAATCAACGGGACGAGTGAAGGCAGCGAGAGATCAGTTTGAAAAAGCGAATGAGCTTTCTAATGAACGACCAGTACCAGAATCAACGGGACGAGTGAAGGCAGCGAGGGACCGGTTTGAAAATGCAATTAACCCTCCAATCGAACGACCAGTGCCAGAATCAACGGGACGAGTGAAGGCAGCGAGGGACCGGTTTGAAAATGCAATTAACCCTCCAATCGAACGACCAGTGCCAGAATCAACGGGACGAGTGAAGGCAGCGAGAGACCAGTTTGAACATGTGAATAAGCTTCCCAATGAACGACCAGTACCAGAATCAACGGGACGAGTGAAGGCAGCGAGGGACCAGTTTGAAAATGCAAGTAACCCTCCAACCGAACGACCAGTGCCAGAATCAACGGGTCAAGTTGAAGCGATGCGAAGGCAGTACGAGTCCAGAATTGGGAGAGAAACTGAAGCTAGTATATCTAACGGAACATTACAGCAACAAAATAGCTTGGCTAATAAGACAATTCGTCAACGCCGAGCCCAAGTTGAAAATCCTGCTGTAACAAGTAGTGATGGGCAAAAATCGGAAGAAACTGTGACAGCCGATCAGCTAGCTCGTAGAAATGAAACAAGCAACCAATCTACTGCTCCCTATACTCCTCAAACAGATCAAACAGGTATCGTTGCTGGTAACACAAAAAAAATCAGTGAATTGTTAGCTGATAAACTCAAATTTAATCCAATAGAGAAAGCACCACCTGAAACAAATACTCAAACAGATAGTTCCAACGTGCCAGTAGAGGAATCTTCCTCAGACACTCAAAACAGCCAAATGAGAAATCGGATGAGTGAAGGTGGGGAACCGAAACCAACGAAACTGGATGAATCGAGTATAGCAACTCGAGGAATGGATAAAAAGCAGTCGCAAAATGCAAATGATCCTTTAGATAAACTTGGAATGGATGCGAGTAGTGATACTTTTGGTTTAAATGAGAATGTTTCAGAAAAAGCGGATAAAGGTACAGAAACCAATTTCATGGATGACGATGTAGAGTTGCCAGGTTCAGGACCGCTTACAGAAAAAAAGAAAATCCACACAAAAAAAAGCCGAGCTATTCAAATCGGAAGAATTTTGTTGAACTTACTGCCATTAGCATCTTGGCCGTTGATCAGTATGTGGGTAACTGGTATTTTAGGTATCGTTCCAGCTTACCTTGCTATGTATGGACTACCACTAACTCTATTTATTTACGGGACTATTTTGACTGCCGTTTATGGGCCAAAACTCATCAACTATATTCGTAAACTTCGTTCTAGAATACAAACCTATCGCCAGGCAGAACGAAATCGACAGAGAAACTTAGAAGATCGAGTGATTGATCCAAAAGAAAAATCGATTCAAAGAGAGCCCGACGTTCATAAGAAAGAATCGGCAAAAACAAAACAACAGAATCACTCATCAGAAAAAGTTAGTCCTGAAAATCCAGAAAAAGACAAATCTGTAAAGGGCTATTTTAAAAGAAATTGGAAATCTCTCGCCATCATCTTTGGTGTTGGGATAGTTGTAGCAGGGGTGGGTGTCGCACTGACACCAGTAGTAGCACCATATATATTTGCGATAGCCACCTCAACTCCTTTGTTTATGTACAAAGTAACTTCGATTATTGCAATGGCACTTGCTGTTTCCTTTGGTGTGACTGCCTTGAGTAAAGGACTGCATGCACTACAAAGGAAGTTTTATAAAAAAGAAGATCAATCATTAGAAACGACGACACAAAAAGAAACAATCGAAAAAAATTCTATAGAGGTAGACAAGAATTTTGATAAATCCTATGAAAAAGTAGATAAGGATGATCGTGCACCTACCCATGATAATTCTTCAATAAAAAGTGCTGGATTCAAAGAAGATGGAATAAAAATTGCTAGTACTGAAACGAAATCACTAGAAAAAAGTCCATATGCATGGGTCTATGGTCAAGAGACAGAAAATAAAACCCCAAATGAATCGAATCGTTCAAGTCGGTCGAATTCGTTCGATACTCATGAAACACTTCATGTGAAAGCGGATATTCATGAGCCACCATCACAATCATCTTGTGAAAACCGTACGAAAAATCAATTAGGTGAAGCCGCAAGACATCGGTCGGATAATACAAAATCTGAAAGTAATCCACAGATTGCTGAACAGAATAAAGGAATCAATCGTCAGCCGGCCGTCAAAGAAGCATTTGATTCAATCAAACAAAAAGCAATTTCAAAGAGTAATAATGTCAGTGGCAAGCCCCTACTGAAAGGTCAAATATCTTTTGAAAAATAAAAAATACGGAGAGAGATTCAATGAATAAAATCAAACTAATGAGCATATTTAGCGTCATCTTGTTGCTCTTGTATTTTCCAGTGAGTGTTTATGCTACTTTTAATGATTATATGCTCGATGAGATACATCAAGGAAAGAGCTTACGTGCATGGTTGTATGACGAAGGAGAAAACGCAATCTCTCAACAGATCAGTGCTACACCACAAGTAGATAGTTCTTTAGGGGTTAATGTGGGGGATAGTGTAAGTTTTTCGATTAATATTCCTACCTATGCCCTTGTAACAGATCAAGGTGGTTGGATTCCAGCACTTACGGGAGGTAAGAGTGGAAATACGCCTGTACCCAATTACTTTTATACTCAGATGCGTTATGGAAAGGCACCTAATCTGTCAGGTAATTTTAGCATAGGTGAGGTGACTGCGACAAATCTTCCTTCGGGAGTGACCATTAGTAGGGTAATTGGCCCGACCACGGGAAATCTTACAAGAGTTGATGTGACAGTTACTAGGACACAGATGAGTGCTACAAATGGTCATACTAACTCAATCAATCTTAACTTGAGTTCGCTTTATTTAGATACATGGGCAATTGATCCAACAACTGCTGATTTTTTTGGAAACAATCCGATTAATGTAGGGGGCATTACACTTACTGATCTTAATTTGGGCACATTGTCACTGCGGACAAAAAATTCAATCAGAGTGAGATATATCGATGAGGCAGGTAATGAACTCCGAGATCCGTTAATAGAACAAATGGAGATTGGACAAAACTATGCGTATACACCACCAGCCATTCCGGGATATACCTTTAGCAGATTATCATCTGGAAGCGCAAGTGCTTCTGGTCAGATGGCAGCTGGGACTGAAACAGTTGTTGAGTTTGTTTATACAAAGAATCCAACAGCAGGTGGAGCGATCACAGTAAATCATGAATTTATCGGCAATTCTACTCTGAATACAAGTGAGACATTCACAAATGTAGGAAACGTAGGCGATCGGTTTGAATTGACGCCTAGAACAGAAGCCGGTTGGCGAGTAAAAGATTTGCCACAAGTGACAGTAACAGAACAAGCGCAAACCGTAACGATCACTTATGAACGTGAAACAGGCGGAGCGATCACGGTGAATCATGAATTTATTGGTGACACCACTTTGAATACAAGTGAGACATTCACGAATGTAGGAAACGTAGGTGATCGGTTTGAATTGACACCTAGAACAGAAGCCGGATGGCGAGTAAAAGGTGAGTTGCCACAAGTGACGGTGACAGAACAAGCCCAAACGGTGACAATCCAATACGAGCGACAAACTGGAGGTGCAATCACCGTAAATCATGAATTCATAGGCGATTCTTCTCTGAATACGAGCGAAGTGATTACAGATGTTGGGAATGTGGGTGATCTGTTTGAATTGACGCCACGAACAGAAGCCGGATGGCGAGTAAAAGGTGAGTTGCCACAAGTGACGGTGACAGAACAAGCCCAAACGGTGACAATCCAATACGAGCGACAAACTGGAGGTGCAATCACCGTAAATCATGAATTCATAGGCGATTCTTCTCTGAATACGAGCGAAGTGATTACAGATGTTGGGAATGTGGGTGATCTGTTTGAATTGACGCCACGAACAGAGGCCGGATGGCGAGTAAAAGGTGAGTTGCCACAAGTGACGGTGACAGAACAAGCACAAACGGTGACAATCCAATACGAGCGACAAACTGGAGGTGCAATCACCGTAAATCATGAATTCATAGGCGATTCCTCACTGAATACGAGCGAAGTGATTACAGATGTTGGGAATGTAGGTGATCGGTTTGAATTGACGCCACGAACAGAAGCAGGGTGGCGAGTAAAAGGTGAGTTGCCACAAGTGACGGTGACAGAACAAGTCCAAACAGTGACGATCCAATACGAGCGACAAACCGGAGGTGCAATCACCGTAAATCATGAATTCATAGGCGATTCTTCTCTGAATACGAGCGAAGTGATTACAGATGTTGGGAATGTGGGTGATCGGTTTGAATTGACGCCACGAACAGAAGCAGGGTGGCAAGTAAAAGGTGAATTGCCACAAGTGACGGTGACGGAACAAGCACAAGCGGTGACGATCCAATACGAGCGTAAAGTCGGTGGTCAAGTAGCCGTTAATCATATTTTTGAGGAAGCACCTGAAAAAAATCGAATGGAAATTCTACTTGGAAAATGGGGAGAAGCTTTTAAGGCAGAGCCAATGGAAATAGATGGTTGGGAAGTCAAAGAAATCATCGGGCAACCTACTGGTGTGTTTACTGATGATGAGCAAGAAATAAAATTCATCTATGTCAAAAATGAAGAGACCTCAGAAAAAGAGGATGGTAAACCCAATGATAAAGAACCTGAAACAAAACCTGAAACAAAACCAGGGAAAGAGGTAAATAACAAGAAACCATCAATCGAAAAAAATGATGGGGTCAAAATCAGAAGAAAGCAAGAGAATCGTTCATTACCAAAGTTAAATGGTCAAGCAGACATTTATTTAACTATAGTAGGAACATCTATCGTCGCCTTTGTCCTATGGAAAAAGCTAAAAAAAGCAAACTAAATTTAAAAACCAATGATGACACTCTACTAGTTTAAAGGAGGAATTCGATGATCACAAATGAACAGCCAGATCCAGAGGTAAAGATGCTACAAAAAACATCCCTGAAATCACCCAAAATTGGTTTTATGGGACTGAAGTATTTAGGAAGATTTGTCGTCAAAGTAACGAAGATGATCAAAAATAGAATCACAAAAAAGAAAGAAAAAGAGCAATCACCAATAGAAGCATCTGCGAATACGACGAAGTCAGCAAAAAAACAACCTGTCAAAATGGAAGCTTCAAAAGAAAAAGCTCCTGTTGTAAAAAATATTGCAACAAAAACCAATCGGAACCTTTTTCAGTTTTTATACAAATTAGGAGCGAACTTCATGAAGTTTGATCTTTTGAAAAGTATAAAAACATTGGGTATCAGCGCAACATCTCAACAACGAAGAATTAAATCTGCCGAAGCTAAAACGGTGAAGGCGGCCAAACAACAATCTGTTTCTAAAATCAAAAAATTAAGTTTTGCTTCAGTAAAAAAAGAGGCAATCAGTAAAAGTAATAAAATCAATCAGTTGTCTAAAAATAATCAATTAACAAGAAGACCGTCGTTGCAGCGATCATAAAGAATTTTTAAGTATCATTTTGGGACATCACGATTGGAGGAGAAATAATGGAACATGATCGTATGCGTGATGAACAACGAAGAGTAGGCCGCGAAGCCAAGCGAATCCAAACAATGAAGAGGATAGAAGAAAACAAGAGAGAACAAGAACGTGTCTATTTAGAGAGTGTCCGATCATCAGAGGGGTTCAAACGTTCGTTACAAAAGAAGAATAAAAAATAGGAAATAAGTCATTTTGTTCATGGATAATATCACGAAGATAGTTAAAGGATTTCTTTAAGAAAGTGGGAATGACAATGGATGAACAACTCGTAAAATTAAATCAAAGAATTGAACGTATAAAAGATATAAATGATCCTGAGTACGATCGCTTAGTAGCAGAGAGAAATAACGTGCGACAGCTGATCGCTGCACGAGATCAAATACAGCCGATTGCTTCATCAAGTGCATCGAGAGATACTGAAGTAAAAAATGATCCTGAGAAGATTGAGAAATTAACAGAAAAAATTTCAGAGATACAAGCGAAAATAGATCGCCTCAAAGATATGAGTGATTTCCGCTATGATGAATATGAAGCAGAAAAAGCAAAGTTAATCAGAGAAAGAGAAGCAGAAAGAATTAAAATTGGTAAAAGTAGTAAATTGAAAAAAAGTACAGATTTGTCTAGCCAAATGAAAGAGATGTCGCCAACCGTTCGAGCAGATTTAAAAAAAGCAAAAAAAATGATCCATCGTGATCTTGACGAGCAATTTGAAAAATTATCTGTTTTTTTTGATCAGTATGGTTCATCAAAGGATGAAAAAAACATCAAGGAATTAGGTAATAAAATCGAAATGCATAAAAAAAGATATGACTTTAAGATGGATTCTAGTTTTAATGACGCGAGTTTCTATGGCAAGTTCAAGCAACATGAAAAACAAAGTGAATTAGCGCTTAATAACTTTATCGAAAACTGGAAAGAAGATCAAGCTTACTATCGAAATACTCATTCCGTTTTTGAAAAAATTCATGAGTTAAAAGAAAACATCGTAAAAAATCATAACTTAGAAAAGTACAGTATGAAACTCAATACGAAACAAAATGAATTAGCCGAATTAAAAAGTAAAAAACAACGAATCAATTTTTTTAGTAAGTATATTTTTAACCGGCAAAAATATCGCCAATTAAAAAATCAGATCAATGAATTGAAAAATGATTTAGATATTGTACAGAAAGCTCGATCGTTAGCTATGAAAGGAGATCATGCAAAAGCAGAGGCTTTATTCAATGTGAGTGATCGCACGGGGACTTCACATGAAGTGAAGCAACGAAGACTGACTCAAAAAACTTTACCTCCTTCCTTAGCCACAAGTATTCCTAGTCCTAGTAAGCTACAAAACAAAATGGAGGCAAGCATAAGCAAATCAGCAGAAATCATGCAACGCAAGAGTTCAGAGAAATTACGTAGTTCTTCCCCTAAAGAGCAACGTGTATAAAAAAGTATCTCTAATTGATAAAAATTTTATCAATTAGGGATACCAATGATTAATTGTCTGACGAATCGTCACGTTGTTTAATTATAAGAACTCTAACAAAGAAAAAATATTCGCTTATTGCAATAGCTAAAAGTTAAGGAGTACTAATGAAAAGCAAAATTAATAGTAATAAAACAATCATCTTAATGACCGTAATTGTTGTTCTTTTGACCCATCTGCCTTTTCATTTTGCCTATGGATCAGAAACTAGTGAATCCGCTCCTGAAAACCAAAACGATCTAGGTTTAGGAATAGAGAGAAATGCAACAATCACATTTGAAGCAAGTCCTTCAGAAGGTGGTAGACCTATTTCTATGCCTCATATAACTCCGCCAGGGGGAAGTTTATTATACACTATCAGTGCAAATCCGAACCAAGGGTTTCGTTTTGTTCGATGGGAGCTAATCAATGGAGGGAGTGCTTCGATAAGCAATCTAAATGCAGAAACAACAAGTCTTAATATTGCTACAGGAGGCCCTATAGGACCACCAGTGCATGAGACGGTAACGATACGAGCAATATATGAGAGAGTTTACAACTTAAATTTCCAATCTTCTCCAAATGCTGGAGGAAATCCAAGAGCGGATCAAACAATACTTTCGCAAGGTGAAACGACCACGATCCATGCCAATGTTTCGAATGGATATCGCTTTGTTCAGTGGGAACCTGTTTCTGGAAACACGACTATCGCTAACCAAACGAGTCCAAGTACGTCTATTACGATGGGGGCAGGAGATACGACGATTCGAGCAGTTTACGAACAAATCACCCATAGTTTGAGCGTGCAAGCCAACCCGGCGATTGGTGGCAATCCCACGGCTTCAGCCTCATCTGGTGTACAAGGAGCAACTATCAATTTGAACGCGAATCCAGCGGTCGGATATCGGTTTATCAATTGGCAGTTTCAAACACAAAATGGCGCAATAATCACGAACAGTAATCTTGCCAATACCAGTTTACGGATGGGGACGGGTCCTGTGATCATCCAAGCTAACTATGAACGCTTGCAACAAGGTAGTGTCGTTGTACGTTATTTGGATGAAGCAGGGAATGAGTTAGCACAAAGTGATATTTTATCAGGATTTAGCGGTGAATCATATCGCACAGAAGCAAAAGAAATCGAAGGTTGGGAGTTGGTTGCTACCCCAGAAAATGCAACAGGTGTTTTCACAAATGTTGAGCAGACAGTCACTTATATCTATCGGAAGAATCAGGAGTTATGGGGAAGCGTTCCATGGGAATACGACGAGGCAACGAAAACCATCCACTTGTATGGAGGGATAGCTGGATCGGTCCCAGAAGCACCTTGGAAAGTCCATTCAGAAGTTGAAATTATCGCTGTCACCAACGAGGTACTTTTACCGGAAAATAGCGCATTTCTTTTTAGCGAGGCAAGGCAGTTGGCAAGTATTGAAGGTGCAGGAAACTTTAATACATCTAGGGTAACGAATATGGATGAGATGTTTGCACATACTTCGGCTCTAAAAGAGTTAGATATCAGTCAGTGGGATGTCTCAAATGTTACCAGTATGAATTTTACATTTGCTTGGATGAGCAATTTAATAAAGTTAGATGTTAGTCAATGGGATGTGTCTAATGTGACGAATATGAGCCACGCATTTGCTTGGACATACAACTTGGAGGATATCGATGTCAGTCAATGGAATGTTGAGAATGTGACCAGTATGACGAATTTATTTATGTCTTCCTCTTCACTAACTGAATTAGATTTGAGTAATTGGGACACAAGAAATAAAGATATTAGGGGTATGTTCTATCTTGCATCAAGACTTTCATCCCTTAAATTAGGAGAAGAATCAGTTATCGGAAATACCAGCTTACGAAATATCGTTCCTACAGCGGAGTATACAGGCCGATGGGTCCTTGAAGAAAGTTTGGATAGTTCCGTTCGAACAATCACGTTTGAGAATTCAAATGAATTTATGGAAAATTATGACGGAAATCATCCAGGAACTTATGTGTGGGAGCGTTTTCGTCCGGAAGAATTGGTGGCAGTATTAGACCCAATTAGTGATCAATCAACTGCAATCACTGGCTGGATGACAGAAGTAACAGATATGCGAACAATCACCTATCAAAATACAGCGGGACAAACAATGACTGTGACTAACGAATCGCCAAGGATCAAGTGGGGAGAATACCAAGATCCCGATCAACAGATTCGTCAGTTTGAGATACCCTTGGAAGAAAATGAGCGGTTAGCAACAGATACACAGGTAACACTCAGTCTATCTAAACCTTCCGTAGA
Source organism: Enterococcus sp. DIV2371 (assembly GCF_050498525.1). Taxonomy (NCBI): domain Bacteria; kingdom Bacillati; phylum Bacillota; class Bacilli; order Lactobacillales; family Enterococcaceae; genus Enterococcus; species Enterococcus sp. DIV2371. The sequence continues at coordinate 1,462,929 of NZ_JBIPAJ010000001.1, forward strand.
AACGACAGGTGATTTGACTATTGATGAAAAGGTAATCAAAGGAATCGACTATACTGCAAATAACTTCACATTAGATCGTTCTAAATTAGAAGGGCTAACCAGTGAAGCAGAACTGCATGAATTGATTCTGAAAGAAAGTCAAGCATCAGCACACGATGTTTTATCACAGGCCGATCAAAGTCAGGAAATTAAAATAGTGGCTACAGATTTAACAAATGGCGAAGTAGAAGATGGGACATATTTTGCCACCTTGGAAGTAGGAAACAAAGCCTATCAGTTTTCACTAGGCATTGATGTAAGTTCAAAGATCCATCATCTAAAAGTTTCGATTCCAACTAAAATGATGTTTGAATCACTCTATCAAGGAGAAGAAACCAATCGGGAATTTACTAGTCCAGATTACGAGATACGTAATCATTCGGAACTTTCGGTCGATACGTATGTCAATCAATTTATTGTTGAGGAGGATGCAGGGATCACCTTGCTAAAGGAAAATGAAAATCCTTTAGATCACGATTATCTGCAAGATGGACAAATGAAAAAACTTTCTGATATCAAGCAACCACTGATGGAATTACAAGTGAGCTCTAATGGAACGAACATTCCTTTGTATGAACGAACAAGTGAGCAGCGCTTAGCTCAAGTCGCGCCAAATACAAGCGTACCTTTCTATTTAACTGGTCGATATTATGGCCCATACCCTAAATGGATCTCGGACAATGAATATGAACAAGGTGGCTATTATGAAGACTCCTTAGTTCCAATTTATCGTCTCATTTTACGATTTGTCCCAAGAAAAATATCTGAGATCAATCCTGTAAGTGAATAAAAATGATTAGGAGAGCTTTAATCAATGAAAGAACCAAAACGTGCCAATCGGCAGAAAAAACAACGAAAGAAAGTTGTTACCTTGTTACTTATTTCTTTGACTATTCTTGTTATTGGTAGTTGGTATTGGTTCAGTCAAAAAGATCCTGTCCCTGTTATCAGTGCAGAATTACTACCTGAAATCAGTGATGCGAGTGATCAACGGATCTCTAAGCGTGCACAAGAAGTAGCAGATGCTAATTATTTCACTTTGCAGATCAACCCAGAAGCAGTTTTTGAAAATGGCAGGAGTCGTGGATCGATCGAAATCGTCAATCCTGGCACGAATGTTTATCCGATTGCGGTCGATATCATGCTCGCTGACACGAAAGAAGTGATTTATTCTTCTGGCGCTATCTATCCCAATCAATTGGTTGAATCTGTCTATTTGAAGAGGCCATTAGAAAAAGGCGAATATCCAGCGACAGCGACAGTCAATATCTATGATCCAGAAACCAAAGAAAAGCAAGGAATAACTGAAGCAGAAATAACTATATTAATCAATAACTAATCCAATTTAAGTGAGGCTACCAAAATGAAGAGAGCAACAAAATTAGTATTAAGTATTCTAACAGTTACGGGAGTGTGTATGAGTGGAGCTACCGCTTTTGCTAATCCACTCCAAACAATCGATGGTCGAGAGGGTACAACCTCGGGAGATATCACTATAAAGGGGATTATTGGTGAATTTGATAATACAAAGCCAGGTCCGAACCCAGAAAATTTAGATCGATGGATCAATGTGACAATACCAACAACAGCCATTTTCCATACAACAGAAGAATCTGAGCATAAAAAGATTACTTCTCCTTCTTACCAAGTGACAAATCATTCTGCGCTAAGTGTGCGGGCAACAGTCTCGAATGTCACAGAAATCAAAGAGATGAGTGAAGTGGATCGACTGACGATCAACACGATCGAATTATTTAACAAAGGAGTTTCGACAGTGACAGCTACGCCTTTATTTACCCTGTCAGGTAATCAGGGGAGTAATACAGTAGGAAACTTCCAGTTTATTGGAGATGCGACACCAAAAAACGCATCTGTAGAAAGTAATCCGAGTTTTAACCTCGTATTAAATTTTGCGGTAGAGGCATAAAGTGAATGGAAAATCTACTATCAGATAGTAAGATGGGGAAGACTAGAAATAAAAAATGGCAAGTTTTATGTATACTAAACATGCTTCTTATTATCAGCTTATCATTTTCGACCATAGTCAAGGCGGAAGCAGTGCAATCCGATCATACGATTAGCGTATCTGGTACGATTGGGACGACCTTTGAAGAGCAAAACGAAGCAAACGAACATAAGACTTTAGTCGCCGATCTTTCTGGGGTAAGTCAAAAAAAACTACCTGAAACAGGAACAATAGGTGATCAACGAATCGTTTTCTTAGGCTATCTAATCATTTGTATTTGCGGAGGAGTTATCTTGTTTTGTAAAAAACAAAAGTATCATATTAAATGAATGAAATGATAAAGATAGCAGAAAAGTAATCGTTGAAAAATGACCGAATAAGAGCAAACAAAAAAGCCATCCTTTCCGGATGGCTTTTTCTATTGATCAATCACTACTACTTCTGGATGAAGCTCGAGAAGAACGGGATGTTCGCGTTCCACTATCACCAGCAGCATTCGCATCTTCAGAACTTGGCGGCGTAGCAGAGGATTCAGGTGGTGGTGTTTCCTCGCTAGAAGATGCTGGTGGTTCTGTTGATGGTTCGCTGCTAGGTTCTGTTGGTTCACTGCTTGGTGGTGTCGATTCTTCAGTGCTAGGTTGAGTCGTTGAGCTTGTTGATGTCTCAGGAACGGTTTCACTAGTTGAAGACTCAGGAACCGGGCTTACTGGAACGACTTCAGATGAAGAAGGAATCGTTGCAGATGGCACAGTAGCGTTTGTATTACCAGATGATGACGATTGATTTCTAAAGAATAGTTCGCCACCAGAACGGTACAAGCCACTTGGCATCGTCCAATCCGTATTTGTTACATTTGCCGAGACAAACTGCATCAACTCACGATAGACATCGGAAGCGACATCTGTTGCATTGGAAGTGATCGGTGTCATTTTGTCGTTATAGCCTGTCCAAACGGAGATCGCATAGTTCGGTGTATAACCTGCAAATAAAATATCAGGATAAACACCAGTTGTCGTCCCTAATTTTGCATATTCCTCGTCTGTATAATTAGATGTACCTGTTTTACCTGCTTGGATCAATCCTGGAATTGCGGCATTCGTACCGGTTCCGCGAGTGATCGTGTCCTTCAAGATGTCGGTAACCATATACGCTGTTTCTTCGGACATGGCTCTTGTTCCTTCTGGTTCGAAGGTTTCTTCTGTGCCATCTTGGAAGACGATCCGATTGACGTATTGTGGTTTATAATAAGTACCACCGTTTGCCAAAGCAGCGTAGGCCGCAGCCATTTTTTCAGAAGAAGCACCGTATTTGGTCCCATCTTGTTGTTCTGTATTACTTGAAATCGCATTTGATTGGTGGATCGTGCTGTATTCGATCCCTAAATTACTCAAGAATTCAGCAACTTTATCTGCGCCTACTTCATTGAAAAGTTTGACAGCAGGAACGTTTCTTGAGAGGTATAGTGCTTGACGTAAAGTGATCATGCCCATGTAACGATTGTCCCAGTTGGACACAGGAATCGTGGTTCCTTCATAATTGTAAGGTGCATCGGCGATCAATTTACCTGTTGAATAGTTCAATTCTTCAAATGCTGGTGCATAGTCAGTGATTGGCTTCATCGTAGACCCAAAGTCACGAGAAGTATTGACAGCTAAGTTGTTTCCTAAAGCGACATCATCAGGGATGTTTCTTCCACCGATCTGTGCTTTGACTTGTCCGGTATTGACATCGATCAACGTAGTCGCAACTTGCATTTGATCGTCAGGGAAAGTCACGTATTGATCAGTATTCACAACATCGTATAAGTGTTTTTGTGCATTTAAGTCTAGGTTTGTGTAAATATCTAAACCGTCAGTATAAACATTCTTATCTGTTTTCGCATGGACTTCATTGATGACCTCTTTGACGTAATTGTCAACGATTCGTGCATTGGAGTCTTCTTGTGTTAATTCTTGTAACCCGTCTGTGATCGGTGTATTGATTGCTGTGTCATATTCTGTTTGAGAGATTTTTTCGTTTTGGAGCATCGTATACAATACTGTGTCACGGCGTTTTTTGGCTTGCTCTGGAAACTGATAAGGATCATAGGCAGAAGGAGCTTGAGGCATTCCTGCTAAAAGAGCGGTTTGCGGTAGATCCAATTCTCCTAAGCTTTTTCCGAAATAGGATTGAGCGGCTGTTTCCATCCCGTAAAGACCGTTAGACATATAGACTTTATTGACGTAATAAGTCAGTATTTCTTGTTTTGATTTCGTTTGTTCCAGTCTGACAGCCATCCAAGCTTCTTGGGCTTTACGTCTGATCGTTTGGTCTTCGGTACTGGTAGAGAAGAATGAGAGCTTGATCAGCTGCTGTGTCAATGTACTACCACCTTGTAGCCCGCCAGAAGTAAAGTTTGATAATGCGGCACCGATGATCCGAACAGGGTCAACACCGATATGTTTATAAAATCGTCGGTCTTCGACTGAAACGATGGCATCTTCAAGTGTTTTTGGTAGTTCATTGGCAGAAATCTTTTCTCGTTTTTCTGCCCCTAGATCTTCAAAGAGTTCACCATCTTTAGTAAACAGTTTTGATGAAACCGTGGCATCCAGTTTTTCATCGGTCAACTCAGGGGCATCTTTGGCATAAAACCAAAAAAGTCCGACGCCTGCAAGAAAAGCGACACATATTAAGGAAAGACCTATCAAAAGGATACGTGTGATCAATCCTTTACGATCTTTTCCAGTGCCTTTTTTTGTCGGTTGTTTTCCTCTTTTCTTTGCATTTTTTGCAGAAGAAGAGGAGGTACTTCGTTTAGAAGATCTCGTTTGATTAGTTGGCATTCGTTGGTTCTCCTTCATTAGATTCTAAGTACTGATCGATTGCTTGCAAATAAGGTACGCGAGGGGCGTAACCAGTTGGAATCTCGATACCTAGTTTTTCGATCAATGAAAGCGGCAAGGATTTCCTTCCTTGTGCCTGTTGTTCATGCCAATAGTGTACTAAATGAGTACTATCTAAGTAGAAACAACGATGCAAGGTAGAAAACCATAATAGAACAAAACAGATTCCTCCTTGTTTTTGGCAAGCTTCCATATGTGAGATTTGATGGGGATGAAAATTTTTAAATGGAAACGAAGTCTTGTTTTTCGTCTCTTTTGCTTCAAAATCCAAATAGAAACCTCGATAGACACCATTATAATCAGTTGTTGAGGCTTGAGCGAAATAAGCTTCTTTGATCACAGCGGCACTTCGTCGAGGGTAATCAACTTTTACGATTTGAACCGGTGTTGGCTTCTTATGGATGACTGCCATTTGATGCGCCAGATAATACTCGTTGCTTTCATTGATGGCTTCTTCAAATCGCATCCCACGATTGCCAAACTCCGTGTTTGGGTTCCTTTTTGCTTGTTTTTTTTCTTTGGACGAGGCATCCTTGATATAAGGACGGCCATTTGGATAGCGTAACACCATGATCGAATCACTCTCCTAGGCCACATTATAGCAAAAAAGCACAGAGAAAGAAAAGGAAACTGGAATGGATAGTATAAAAGTGATGTATATCTCTGGTTATCGAAGTTTTGAATTAGGAATATTCAAAGATAATGACCCTAAAATGACAGTTATTAAAAAAGTTTTAAAAAATGAATTGACTCAATTAGTGGAGGAAGGATTGGAATGGGTGATCATTAGCGGGAATCTTGGCGTTGAATTATGGACAGGTGAAGTCGTTGCCGAAATGAAGATGGATTACCCTGATTTGAAGCTGGGGATCATCTACCCGTTTGCAGAGTTTGGAAGTGGTTGGAATGAGAATAATCAGGAAAAGAAAAGGTTGGTAGAACAGCTTTCTGACTATCGTGAAGCGGTCAGTCATCAACCGTATCAATCGCCTAGTCAATTGAGAAATCATACGCAATTTCTTTTGCAGCATACGGATGGAACGTTGTTGATCTATGACCCCGAATATCCTGGGAAAACGGACTATTTTTTGAAGGATGCACTAAAATATCAAGAAGGTCATCCTTATGAGATTCGAACAGTCAGTATGGACGATTTGCAAAATTTTAGTGAATAAAATAATATAGTGTTTGATTTATCAAGTCTTTTCCGATACAATAAAAAAGTAGAAACGTGAATACGTAAATGAGAACTAGAGGTGTAAATATGGCGAATTTGATTTATAGTCCTAAAGACATTTTACAACAAGAATTCAAAACAAAAATGCGCGGATATGATCCGATCGAAGTGGATGAATTCTTAGACAATATCATCAAAGATTACGAGACTTACAGCAAACAACTCCTTGCTTTACAAGAAGAAAACGATAAATTAAGTGCAAAAGTCGCTCAATTATCTAAAAACCAAGGAGCAGCTCCAACACGCACACAACAAGCAGAAACACCGAAAAGTGCGGCAGTAACGAATTTTGATATTTTAAAACGTCTATCAAATCTTGAACGTGAAGTATTTGGTAAAAAACTAGATGCACAAGCAGGAAATGTTCCACCAGCAACACCTAATCCAAACAATTACACATCAACAAATGAACATGACAACGAAGCAACACGTCAGTTCTAAACAATGAATAGATTGTGGTTTTCGGGTAATCGCGGTCTGGCTTTGACCAGGCTGAGGAAAGTCCATGCTCGCACAGGCTGTGATGCCTGTAGTGTTCGTGCTTAGCGAAAAAATAAGCTAAGGTACTCTTTTAGAGTAACGGCAGGAAAACAAGCTAAGGCTTAGGCTATGCTTCAGTATCCTTGAAAGTGCCACAGTGACGAAGCGAACGAGGAAACTTGTTCGGTGGAACGCGGTAAACCCCTCGAGCGAGCAACCCAAACAACGGTAGGGGCGCTTTTTGTCGGGGAATCAGAACGAGACAAAAGGGCAGTTGATCTGCAGATAGATGGTTACCGCTTTGTTTTTTCTCCCTGGAAAAACAAAGTACAGAACATGGCTTATAGAAAACCACGATATTCAGGGAACAAAGCGATAGGCGATTTGCCTTCAAAAATCAGCGTTAAAATATTTTTTCCTAGATCGTGGCTTTTAAATAGAGAAGGTTGGATTTAGGGGATTGGAAGTCTGGGATTTTACTCATTTCCCAGACTCTTTTTTGATATAAGGAGAGTAAAATGGATAAAAATAGAGAATTTAATTTAATCGCGACAGCGGCAAGCGGTTTAGAAGCATTAGTCGGCAAAGAACTAAGAGACTTAGGGATCGAATGCCAAGTAGAAAATGGACGTGCGCGTTTTAAAGGAACAATGGAAACGATTGCGACTGCTAATCTATGGTTAAGAACAGCTGATCGCATCAAGATCGTTGTTGGTGAATTTGATGCACGGACTTTTGACGAACTATTCGAGCAAGTCAAAGCGTTACCATGGGAAGATTATCTTCCTTTAGATGCGTCATTCCCTGTAGCTGGGAAATCGATCAAATCTACGCTTTATAGTACACCAGACTGTCAAGCGATCACTAAAAAAGCAATCGTTGAAAGACTGCGGACTTATTATCATCGTCCGGCAACTGTTCCGTTGACGGAAACAGGCGCGCATTTCCAATTAGAAGTTGCTTTGCTAAAAGATCATGTGTTAGTTACCCTTGACACTACTGGCCCAAGCTTATTTAAACGTGGCTATCGTTTAGAAAAAGGTGGGGCACCATTGAAAGAAAATATGGCAGCGGCTTTAGTGATGTTGACAAATTGGCGAAAAGATCGCCCGTTTTATGATCCAGTTTGTGGTTCAGGAACGCTTTGTATTGAAGCGGCACTTATCGGGCATAATATCGCTCCTGGATTCAACCGTGAGTTCGTTTGTGAAACATGGGATTGGTTCGATGCGTCTGTAATGGAAGCTGTTCGTGCAGCAGCGGAAGAACAGGCAGATTATGATATCGAATTAGACATCACTGGTTCGGATATCAATGGTCAAATGATCGGTATCGCAAGAGCCAACGCTGAAGAGATCGGTTTGGGCGATTCCATCACTTTCCAACAAAGGGCAGTGAAAGACTTCAAAACAGAAAAAGAATACGGTGTGATCGTTGCGAATCCTCCTTACGGTGAGCGTTTAGGTGAAGAAGAATCCGTTCGTCGTTTGTACAAAGAAATGGGCGAAGTTTTCCGTCCATTGAAGACTTGGAGCAAGTACATCTTGACAAGTGATCTGGCATTTGAAGAGTTTTATGGACAAAAAGCAACAAAGAAACGCAAGTTATACAATGGTGCTTTGCGCACGGATCTATTCCAATATTGGGGAACGCGACCACCAAGAAAAGAACGAACAGAAAACGAATAACTAGGATATAAGTATGGACACCAAAAAATGGTTGGGGACTTTAAAATCTTTAACCCTATGATTTTTGGAGGATATAAAAATGAATGAACAAGCAAAAAAGTATTGGGAAGAATTTTGGCAAGGTGAAACCCCTCCAACACATGTGACAGCAGAGCAGTGGGGCTGGGAGGGAACACCGATGGCAGATGAGTTGACGGCCTTGATTTTAAAAGGGATCAAAACAGCGTCATGTTCATCCTACGATGAATGCCTGTATTACGGTGAAGACCCTCTGTCTAAAATCGGCAATTATACCATTGTTTTAAATCGTAAAGACGAGCCTGTAGGTATCATAAAATATACAGATATGACGATAATGCCGATGAATGAAGTAACAGAAGAAATTGCCCGTGCGGAGGGTGAGGGTGATTTGAGCTATGATTACTGGTATCAAGTGCATAAAAAGTTTTTTAAAGAGTTGATGCCTCAAATTGGAAAAGAATTTTATGAAGAGATGCCCCTTGCTGTTGAACGGTTTGAATTAATCGATGCAAGGAAATATAAGTAAGATATAACAATTGGATAAATAATAATTAGGATAATTTGGAGGATTTTTGGATGAACGAAAAGGAATTTTTGGAAGAAGTCAAAGAGATCGATTTAATGGATCAAGCATTAACTGTACTTGAATGGGATATTCAAACAGGCATGCCGGAAAAATCAAGTGAAGACCGTAGCGAAGTCAATAGCTATCTATACGGACTTTACTTTTCAAAAAAAGTAGGACCTAAAATCGCTGAAGCAATCGAGTATTTTTCAGCACACCCTGACGAATTATCTGAAGTTGGTCGAGCTGTCTTTGAGAAAGTCAAAGAAGACTATGAATTAGAGCACAAAGTACCTGAAGAATTAATGAAAGAATTGACTTCTGCGACGTCTAAAGCTCATACAAAATGGCAAGAATCTCGTGAGTCGAAACAATTTGGTGATTTTGAAGCAGCGTTGACTAAAAATATCGAGATCACAAAACAGTTGATTCCTTACTGGCGTAAGGATGAAAAAACAGACTATGATGTTTTATTGAACCAATATGAACCAGGAATGACAGTAGAGATCTTGGATCAAGTGTTAGATCAAGTAAAAGAGGGGATCATTTCCATCCGCCAGGCGTTAGTTGAAAAAGGAACAGCGCCCGCAACAGATTTCCTTTCACGTAAAATGACAAAGGAACAGCAAAAACGCTTTGTTGTCAGCGTCATTGAACAATTAGGGTATGATTTTTCTAGAGGTCGCTTAGATGATACGATCCATCCATTTATGATCGGTATCAATCGCAATGATGTGCGGATCACGACTCGTTGGAATGAAGAAGACTTCAAGATGGCGACATTTGGGGTCATCCATGAAGCTGGCCACGGGATGTATGAACAAAATATCGATGAAAAATATCTATATACACCAGTGGGCGAAGGCACGTCAATGGGTATCCATGAATCGCAATCACTATTCAATGAGATCATCGTTGGTAGCAACCGCAGTTTCTGGGAGAAACAATATCCATTCTTCCAAGAATGCGCAGAAGGCACATTTGATGATATCTCTTTTGATGATTTCTATCGTTCACTACAACACACAAAAGCAAGCTTGATCCGAATTGAGGCGGACAGCTTGACGTATCCATTGCATATCATCATTCGTTATGAGATTGAAAAAATGATCTTCAACGAAGGATTAGCAGTTGAGAAATTACCAGAAGTATGGAATCAAAAATATGAAGAATATCTAGGTATCCGTCCGACAAATGATTTAGAAGGAATCTTACAAGATGTCCATTGGTCAGGTGCAAGTTTTGGTTACTTCCCTTCCTATGCGTTAGGATTCATGTATGCTGCACAATTAGTGCATGCGATGAAAAAAGATCTCTCAGTCGATGATATTCTTGCTTCTGACGATTATTCTCCAATCAAAGAGTGGATGACAGAGAAAATCCATCAGTACGGCGCGTCAAGAAAACCAAATCAATTGATTTTAGATGCAACAGGAGAACCGTTGAATCCGCAATACTTGATCGATTTTATGAGAAAACTTTATTTTAGCGTATACGGTATCGAAGAAGCCTAAGAAATTTCCTAGTAAAAGGTGGATGCGGAAGTGGATAAATTAAGTAAAATAGCAAACTATAGTATGGAACAACTGTCCTTGGATCGTTCAGGACATGGGGCCGACCATACAAAACGAGTCGTTGAATTGGCTCGTCAAATCTTAGAAACAGAACCGCAAGCTGATTCTTTTATCACTATTGCTTCCGCCTATTTACACGATACGATCGATGACAAGGTGGTCGAAGATGAAGAACAAGCAAAAGCGCATCTTAAAGGATTTCTAACGAGTATTGAACTAACAGAATCAGAGATCCAACATATCTTTCATATCATCGAGAATATGTCTTTTTCAAAAGGGTTGTCTGGTCAGGTCGATTTGTCCTTAGAAGGGAAAATCGTGCAAGATGCAGATCGTTTAGAAGCTCTGGGAGCAATAGGCATCTTACGAACCGCCTACTATGGTGGCTTTCACGGACATCCGATTTTCGATCCTGCGATCCAACCGATCAATTATACGAAGAAACAAGATTATCGGAAAGGATCGACAGTCATCAATCACTTTTACGAAAAATTGTTGTTACTGTCAGATCAAATGAATACAAGGTATGCTAAACAAGAAGCGAAGCGACGTGAAGCCTTCATGCGTGACTTTTTGAAGGAGTTTTACGAAGAGTGGTTTGTAGGAACAGACTCTTCTGATAGTCAAACTTGGCGTGATCGCTAAATGACGATATACGACTGGAACGTTTTCCTGAAGACGTTTCAGTCTTTTTTTATTTATATTATCAAAAAATCTATATATTTCGTTAACAAAGCACAGAATATTATTTTTGTGTTTTCAATTTTTCCTTACATGAGAAATAACTAAAATAAACCTTTTTATCCAACGTGTTATAGTTATGTTATTAATAGAAAATAATGAAGAGGTGTTATTTTGAAAAAGGGTAAAGCAATAATTTTAAGTAGTTTGTTGTTTAGTATGGTTATTTTATCGGATGTTAATACGGTGGAGTCTATGATGGATGATTCAGTAGAAATAAAAACTGAACTTTATTCAACTTTACATAAAAACCAGAATGTTTCTCGAAAGTTAGAATTGAAACAATCAGAAAACTTAATGAGTTATCGTATGTCAGTATTAGATAACAAATTTGGTCCGAGTTCGAATCAATCAACAGGTATTTATAAACGTGCAGGGGATACGATTGAGATCTATGTTGATGAAACGACTGATCAGACAGCACTGCCTATTTATTCGATTTCTGGTGCCGCATTAAAAGATAATTTTGAAGGTTGGAATCAAATTGGTCAATTGCGCAGAGGAAGAAATGTCATTGCGACAAATCAAGAAGGTGTCATTCATCTTAGAAATGAGACAGCTAGAACTGCTCAAGGAAAATTAAGTGTAGAGATTAGAGGAGGAGTCACGATTCCTCGGTTTATTTTGGGCGAAACTACGACACAAGAATGGGCATCGATTTTAGCCAATCATCCAGATGCACAAGGATATGAATTAGTAGCTGATCGCCTTATCTTGACAGGCTCAAACCGAACAATCAATTTGGTGAAGGATCCTGAACTGATTTTGAGAAGTCATTTGAAAGTAATTGAATTACACGATCAAACATCCGGATTAGATGGCAGCGGCCCTCAACATCGTTTACCAATCAATTTAGGTCAACATATGCGTGAAACAGCACAAGATAGCTGGTATATGTACGCTTTTTTCCAACATACTGGTTACCATCAACAAGGTGGGATGCAAGTTGTTCTTGATCCATTAAATGCAAACCAATGGGGAATTTGGCATGAATTAGGACACATTTATCAAATGACACGCATGGATTGGCGAGGTTTGGATGAAGTCACTGTCAATATTTTTTCGTTGAGGGCTCAAAAAGCACTTGGTGTGCGCAGTCGATTAGAACAAGAAAACACGTATTCTACGATTTTTAATTACTTGAATAGTTCAGGGCAAAAGCATTTTGATAATCAAGGAATATGGACTAGATTAGGAATGTTCTGGCAATTAGAATTAGCTTTTGGAGAAGATTTTTATCCCAATTTACATAAATTGTATCGAGAAGAAGCCCGTTCTCTTCCATCTGAACAAGCGAAACGCCAATATTTTGTTACGTCCGCTTCAAAAATAAGCGGCAAGAACTTATTACCGTTCTTTGAGGCTTGGGGAATTGAAGTCACACCAGAGAGTCGTGCAGAATTAGAGAAACTACCCAACTTGACCAAAAAGATTTGGGAGTACCGGGATGAAATGACTGGTGAAGTCGGAAATATCGATGGTGAAGAGAACAAAGATACTCAAGCACCAACGGTTCCAACAGGATTAACAGCAAGTGAAGTCACAACGAATTCTGCAACGATCAGATGGAATCAAGCCTCAGATAATATCAAAGTTAAAGGCTACCATATCTATCGTGATGGGAAAAAAGTTACTTCTGTTGAAGGAACAGAATTTACCGATCAAAACTTAGCAAGTGACACCGCTTATTCCTACGAAGTCAGCGCCTACGATGAAGCAGGCAATGAGTCAGCAAAAAGTAATGCATTGACTTTACGTACAAAAGGCGAAAGTACGGATACGCAAGCACCAAGTGTACCAAATGGGTTGGTCGCCGAAGAAGTGACGACGAATTCAGTGAAACTGAAATGGAACCAAGCAACGGATGATGTGGGCGTGAAAGGTTACCATATTTATCGTAATACAGTGAGAGTAGCGACTGTCGATCGTTTAGAACATTTAGATTTACAGTTAGTGAGTAATACAACTTATGCTTATCAAGTGAGTGCGTTTGATGAAGCAGGGAATGAATCGGGCAGAAGCCAATTTTTAACGGTCGTCACTAGACGTGAAGAGCAAGCTGATACACAGGCACCAACTGTTCCGAGTAGTCTGACAGCTGGTACGATCACAACGAATAGCATCAAGCTGAACTGGCAAACGGCTACAGATAACGTAGCAGTGACGGGCTATCACATTTATCGTGATGGTGTCCGTATCCAATCGATCAGTGGCACATCATTTACCGATCAATCTTTGACGAGCAATACCACTTATACCTATCAAGTGAGTGCTTATGATGCAGCTGGGAATGAGTCAGGAAAAAGCCAGCCATTAGCAGTAAAAACAAATGAAGAAGCAGCGAGCCAAGATACTTGGAGAAGTGACCAAATCTACGTTGCTGGAGATACAGTTATCTATCAAGGAATCGAGTATCGTGCAAAATGGTGGGTTCGAGGTGATCGCCCGGATACTTCGGCGGCATGGGAAAGAACAAGTCCACTATCAATGGTTGAATGGAATAGCAGCCGCAGTTATGTTGGTGGGGAACGAGTGCGTTATCAAGGGAAGATTTATGAAGCAAGATGGTGGAATGTCAATGCAAATCCAAGTACGAACAGTGTCTGGGTATTGATAGGCTAGACATTTTGTCTAAAAAGTTGTCCATACGATCAACGAGATAAAAATAAGGTGAAGGATCCAGAAATAGTTGCTATTTCCTGGATTCTTCGCCTTATTTTCTTTGATGGAAGCAAGCTAGATGATCGTTCAGTTATATTTGTCATCAGTAATGTAGTTCACCGTTCTTTTTTTCGCAATTGTTGGATACGTAGCCAAGCTCGGATGACATTTAGTAGGACTAAACAGCCCGCAATAGTGATAGGCACCCAAATCAAATACACAGAATAGCCAAGTTCTGCGGAAAGTTCTGTGCTTGATGTATGCGCAAGCTCAGTTAGTGCTTGTTGCCATGTCTGTAAATTGAAAACCAGCATAAAACCGGCAATGATCAATAGGATAAAACCCAAATAGTGGATCGATGTCCGTTTGCGGATCAAAGCAAATAATAAATATAGAATGAGTAGGAATGCTGGAACACCGAATACAAAATAAATGTTAAGCATAATAGATCGCCTCCTTATATCAATCATACTTCAAGTGGATGAAATTTAAAAATAATTTAGTCAATACTTGCGTTTCTTGAAGCAATGCTGATAATATGACTGTATTCAAAGGAGGATTTATATTTATGGCAAGCTATATCGAGCCGATTCGTTTTGCGTTACTCGTATTTCCATTTCTCGCATTAGCGATTTCTGCTGTCTTTTTTATTTATGAATACCGAAAATACGGGACATTTCTCCTGACAAGAGCAGTGATTTTGTATTCATTTGTTTTTTATCTATTGTGTGCGTACTTTTTAGTGATTTTACCGTTGCCGACCAAAGAAGCAGTGGCGCAAATGACTGGTCCGAAAATGGAATTGCAGTTGTTTGCAACTTGGTACAATTTCAGAGCGAATACTGTTCTTGTGTTGTCTGATCCAAGTACGTATTTACCGGCTATGAGACAAAGTGTTTTTTTAGAGCCATTATTCAATGTCTTTTTACTTTTACCTTTTGGGATCTATTTAAGATATTATTTTCGACTGTCTTTTGTGAAAACAGTCATCGCAAGCTTTTGCCTTTCGCTCTTTTTTGAATTGACACAATTAACCGGGTTATACTTTATTTATCCACGCCCATATCGTTTGTTTGATGTCAATGATTTACTGACGAACACCTTTGGAGGGATGCTTGGCTTTATCGTAACACCGATTTTCACGTTCATGTTGCCTACACGAGCAAGGATGGATGAAGTATCATATGAAAAAGGAAAGACAGTTTCATTGACACGTCGCTTAGTTGCCTATTTGATCGATTGGTTCGTTCTGTCCATTTGTACGTCGATCCTAGGAGTGGTGGGCCGTCTATCGATCGGGAGTGGCGAATTTACCTCATACAGTTGGTGGGTATTCATCCAAGTTTTCTTGTATTTCATGATTCTCCCTTTTTTAACAAATGGACGGACACTTGGGAAGAAAATCGTACGGATCAAATTAGTCGAAGAAGGCAAGGAACGGATCAGTTTTCGCGCGTTGTTCATCAGGTACGCGTATCTCTATTTCTTATTTTTCGGTTTGAGTTGGTTAGGGCAAGTTGTTGGACCAGTCATCAATGAAGCGACTGGTGTCACACAGATGAGCGCGGTATTTATTTTCTTATGTATCTTTGTTGCACAAATCGTTTTCAGTCTGAATCTATTTTTATCATTTATTCGTAAGAAGCGCGTTTTATTCTATGAAAAAGCAAGTCACACTTATACGATCAGTACGATCAAAGAGAGAAAAGCTTGACCTTTTCAAGCAAAATAAGCAAATTTATGTTATAATTCCAAAGTCGTGAAAAATACAAAGAGAAGAGGTGTCGAAATGAGTCATTTTAAACAATTCAATTTTCAACCGTTTATCAACGAAGCGTTAGCAGAAAAAGGTTTCCAAGAACCAACAGAAGTACAGGAACGTTTGATTCCTTTGATTTTAAAAGGAAAAAATATTATTGGGCAATCACAAACTGGTTCAGGAAAAACGCATACGTTTCTTTTGCCTCTATTTCAAAAAATCAATGCAACCAAAGAAGAAGTCCAAGTGGTCATCACTGCGCCAAGTCGTGAATTAGCCACACAGATCTATGAAGCTGCTGTTCAAATCGCAAAATTTTCTGATCCAGAGATCCGTGTGTCGAATTTTGTCGGCGGAACAGACAAACAACGTCAATTAAGTCGCTTGAACCACCAACAACCACAAATCGTCGTAGGTACACCAGGACGTATCCTTGATATGATGAATGAGCAAGCTTTGAAGATCCATACTGCGTTTGCTTTTATCGTAGATGAGGCGGATATGACTTTAGATATGGGATTCTTGAATGAAGTCGATCAAATCGCTAGCCGCTTGCCTGAAAAATTACAGTTTTTAGTTTTCTCAGCAACGATCCCAGAAAAATTACGCCCATTCTTACGTAAATATATGGAAAATCCGATCATCGAAGAAATCAAACCAAAAGCTGTGATTTCTGAAGATATTGAGAATTGGTTAGTTTCAACAAAAGGGAAAGACAAGAATCAAACAATCTATCAACTTTTGACGATCGGCCATCCTTATTTAGCGATCGTGTTTGCAAATACGAAGCAACATGTTGATGAAATCGCGGATTACTTGAAAAATCAAGGATTGAAAGTTGCGAAGATCCATGGAGACATCACCCCTCGTGAACGCAAGCGTGTGATGCGTCAAGTCCAAAACTTAGAATATCAATATGTCGTTGCGACTGACTTAGCTGCTCGTGGGATCGATATTGAAGGCGTTTCTCATGTCATCAATGCGGAGATCCCAGAAGATCTTGACTTCTTTATCCATCGTGTCGGTCGTACCGGCAGAAATGGCTTAAAAGGAACAGCAATCACGTTGTATTCACCAAGTGATGAAGAATTGATCGCAGGAATCGAAAAAATCGGTGTCGTCTTCGAGCCAATGGAAATCAAAAATGGCGAGATCGTTAAAACGTATGACCGTAACCGTCGGACAAAACGTGAAAAATCAAAAGACACACTTGATCCAACATTGATTGGTTTAGTGAAGAAGAAAAAGAAAAAAATCAAACCTGGCTATAAGAAAAAAATTGACTGGGCGATTGCGGAGAAAAACAAAAAAGACCGCAAGATCGAAAGACGTCAACAAACGCGTACAGCCAGAAAAAACAAAAAGAACTCAAATCAATAAAAGTAGTCTTGGTCCAATCAAACGAATGACTATAAGCGTCAAAAACCGAAATAGAAAAACTATTTCTTGGTTTTTGACGCTTTTTTGTTAGTGATGAAGCTTTTTTCGCATTTGTTGGCAAAGGATGCCGTCTTCGATCAGTGGGTCTGAGAAAGGCTGATACCCTTGCTTTTCATAAAAAGGAACTGCCGCCATTTCTGCAACTAGATAAATTTCCTGAAAAGCATCACTTTTTGCTCGTTTTTCTGCCGTTTGGAGCATTTCTCGACCAATACCGCGTTTACGCCAATCTTTTGCGACACAGAAACGGTCAAATTGGACTTTCGCATCGTTTAGTTTTTGATAACGTAAGGTAGCGATCGGTTGTTCTTGATGAAATCGTACAAGGTTAGGGTAATACGCATCTTTGCCGTCAAATTCTAAATGTGCAGGTATTTCTTGTTCTAAAACGAAGATGGCATAACGTAACGTGTAACTAGCAGCTTTTATCCATTCCTCTGTCCCAAAATAAGATTCCATTCGTTTGCCTCCTCGTTCTCTCTTTTTTGATTATACCAAGGAAAAATCAAGGAGCAAACAACCAAAAAATAAAAAAGGAGGATTGACACCTTCATCAAGAATACGTATACTAATAAAGTACAAAAAAGGACATAGTTTGTTTTAGACAGACTCACAGAAAATTCTTTCTAGGCTGAAAAAAGAATAGTCACTGTTCAAACTGCTCCCTTTTTTCTTTGATAGAAATATCAACGCGACTCAGCGTTAACGAGTTTAAGAGGTAATGAGTAAACATCATTGCAATCAAGGTGGTACCGCGAGTTTTCGTCCTTGGCTGTAATGATGTTTTTTGTCGTTTATCATTTAGAAAGAAGGTAAAAGGAATGAAAAAATTAAGTAGTGCTGAAGTACGTCAAATGTTTCTGGATTTTTTCCAAGAAAAAGGACATACGATCGAACCGAGTACTTCACTAGTACCAGTCAATGATCCAACTTTATTATGGATCAATTCAGGCGTAGCAACGTTAAAAAAATATTTTGATGGATCAGTTGTGCCAGACAATCCAAGAATTACGAATGCACAAAAATCGATTCGTACGAATGACATCGAAAACGTAGGGAAAACTGCTCGTCACCATACAATGTTTGAAATGTTAGGGAACTTTTCAATTGGTGATTATTTCAAAGAAGAAGCAATCCATTGGGCATGGGAATTTTTGACTAGTCCAAAATGGATGGCGTTTGATCCAGAAAAATTATATGTAACTGTTTATCCAAAAGATACAGAAGCAAAACGGATCTGGCATGAAGAAGTTGGATTATCACTTGATCATATCGTGGATGTGGAAGACAACTTTTGGGATATCGGTGCTGGACCATGTGGACCAGATACAGAGATTTTTTACGATCGTGGCGAAGCATACAACGACTTGGCAGAGAACGATCCTGAAAATTATCCTGGTGGCGAAAACGAACGATACCTTGAAATCTGGAACTTAGTATTTTCAGAGTTCAATCACAAACCAGATAATACGTTTGAACCTCTTCCACATAAAAACATTGATACGGGCATGGGCTTAGAACGGATGGTTTCCATCGTTCAAGATGCACCAACGAACTTTGAAACAGATCTATTTATGCCGATCATCCATGCAGTTGAGCAATTGAGCAATAAAGTGAAATACGGGGAAGATGCGTTGACTGATATTTCATACAAGGTGATCGCTGACCATATTCGTGCATTATCTTTTGCTATCGGTGACGGTGCATTACCTTCAAATGAAGGTCGTGGCTATGTGTTACGTCGCTTGTTGCGCCGAGCAGTGATGCATGGTAAAAAACTAGGCATTGAACAAGCTTTCTTGTATCGTTTAGTACCAGTTGTTGGTGAAATCATGGAAAGCTATTATCCAGAAGTGTTGGAACAAAAAGAATTTATTGAAAAAGTAGTTCGTACAGAAGAAGAACGTTTCAACGAAACGATCAATGAAGGTCTTGAAATCTTGAATCAAGTGATCAAGGACGTGAAACAAGCAAATGGCACAACGCTTGCCGGAAAAGATATCTTTAAGCTATATGATACTTATGGATTCCCGGTTGAATTGACAGAAGAAGTAGCAGAAGACGAAGGCTTGACTGTCGATCATGAAGGCTTTGAAACAGAAATGCAAGCACAAAGAGATCGTGCGCGTGCAGCTCGTCATACAGAAACATCTATGGGCGTACAATCTGCTCTATTGACAGATATTAAAGTCGAAAGCAAATTTATCGGTTATGATCATATCGAATCAGACAGTGAATTATTAGTGCTTATTCAAAACGAAGCAATCGTCAATGAACTTTCTGAAGGTGAAGCACAACTGATTTTTGACCAAACACCTTTCTATGCTGAAATGGGTGGACAAGTAGCGGACCAAGGTTGGATCATCGATGCCTCTGGTGAGACAGTTGCAAATGTTACTGACGTTCGTAAAGCACCAAATGGACAATTCTTGCATACAGTGGAAATTCTTTCAAGTATCAAAGAAGGAAACACATATCATTTATTGATCGACGAACCTAGACGTAATCGAATCATCAAAAACCATACAGCAACACACTTATTGCATAAAGCATTAAAAGAAGTACTAGGCGATCACGCAAATCAAGCAGGGTCATTAGTTGCACCAGGTCACTTACGTTTTGACTTTACGCATTTTGGTCAAATCACGAGCGATGAGTTAGCACAAATGGAAAAAATCGTGAATGAAAAAATCTGGGAAGCGATCCCTGTCGAAACAATTGAGACAGACATTGATACGGCGAAAAACATGGGCGCGATGGCTTTATTTGGTGAAAAATATGGCAATGAAGTCCGCGTGGTGAACATCGGCGGTTGGTCAATCGAATTATGTGGTGGTACGCACGTTGGCAATACTGAAAATATCGGGATCTTTAAAATCGTTTCCGAATCTGGGATCGGTGCAGGCGTTCGTCGTATCGAAGCTGTAACAAGCAAAGAAGCGTATGAATTGTTGGAAAGTGAAGAACAACAACTAAAAGAAGTTGCGGCAATCGTGAAATCACCGCAATTGAAAGAAGTTGTGGCAAAAACAGAACAATTGCAACAGCAATTGAAAGAACTTCAAAAAGAAAATGAGCAGTTGGCAAGCAAACTAGCAAACCAACAAGCAGGGGATATTTTCAAAAATCCAGAGACGATCAATGGAAAAACGATCATTACTGCACAAGTAAAAGTCAAAGATATGAATCAATTGCGTCAATTGGCAGACCAATGGAAACAAAAAGCTGTTTCAGATATTCTTGTATTGGCAAATGAACAAGAAGGCAAAGTCAGCTTGTTGGCTGCAATGACACCTGAAGCAAATGCAGCAGGTTTGAAAGCCGGCGATCTAATCAAAGCAATCGCACCGAAAGTGGGCGGTGGCGGCGGTGGTCGTCCAGATATGGCACAAGCAGGTGGGAAAAACCCTGCTGGTATCCCTGATGCTTTGGATGAAGCAAAATCATGGTTGGAAAATAAATAAGATCAACCATGCATTTCAATTAGTATAGATAGGCAAACGAGTTTGGGACGAGTTCCTAAGCTCGTTGCTTATTTTTCATCGAGCCAGCTTTTTGACACGATATACACATTTATTGACAAATCAGTAAAACGCTATAGGATTAGAGTAAAGCAAACAGGGGGAGATACAATGAACAGTAAAAACAAAACATTTCGGCTAGTACTTCGTGCCATTTTATTAGCTATCATTATTGTCCAATCAATGGTTCCATGGTTAGGTTTTATTCCATTAGGTTTTATCAGTCTGACGATCATCCATATCACTGTGATCGTAGCAGCCGTCGTATTAGGCCCGAAAGATGGCATGTTGATCGGTTTGTTCTGGGGAATTGCGACGATCATTCGTGCGTATGCCATGCCAACGACCCCGTTTGATACATTAGTTTTCACGAATCCAATCATTTCAGTCTTACCAAGAGTCTTGGTAGGTCTTGTTGCTGGCTTGGTATTCCATTGGTTGTATAAACGAACAGCTAAGATCGTTATGCCATCCATTGTGGCAGGTGTTTTAGGCTCATTAGTCAATACCGTCCTTGTCTTAGGCTTTATGGGCTTGTTCTATACCAATGCCACAGCTCAAGCATATGGTGTCGATTCTTCCGTTTTATTCAATACACTTGCTGGGATTGCAGCGATCAATGGGATTCCAGAAGCAATCGGAGCTGGGATCATCACACCTTTACTCGCTAAAGCATTATTTGCAGCCACACCTTTGAAACCTGAATGAGGTCGAGCAATCACAGATAAAAGGAGTCACAAACTTGGTAAAGAAACAAGAAACACTCACAGCAAAAGAACGTACAAAAAAAGCATTGATGGCAGGGATATGGGGACTACTGACAAATGGGATCTTATTCGTGGCGAAATTGATGATCGGACTGCTCTCTGGAAGTGTTTCGATCATGGCAGACGCCATCAATAGTTTGTCAGATACAGCTTCTTCTGTCTTGACCTTGATTGGGTTCAAGATCGCAGCGAAACCAGCAGATCCTGAACATCCTTACGGTCATGAACGATTTGAATATATCAGTGGACTATTTGTCTCTCTCATCATCACGTATGTTGGGTTTCAGTTCTTGCATTCTTCGATCGAGAAAATCATCCACCCTGAAAATATTGCGTTATCACCAGTGATTTTTTTAGTCTTAGTCTTTTCGATCGCTTTGAAATTTATTCAAGGACGTATGTATAAGAGAACTGCAACCACGATCGATTCGGAAACGCTACATGCGACTGCCAAGGACAGTTACAATGATGTGTATACGACATTCGCTGTTTTGCTTTCCGCTTCTGTTGAGTGGCTGACAAATTGGCGTGTCGATGGCTACATCGGTTTCTTATTAGCACTCTATATTTTGTATAGCGGAGTGATGATGTTAAAAGAATTCGTATATGAGTTATTGGGTAGTCGGCCAACTGTCGAGCAGATCCAGGCGATGGAGGAGCAACTGAACGGGTATAAGAAAATACTCGGTTATCATGACTTATTAGTGCATAACTATGGACCAAATCAGCGCTTTGCCTCTGTGCATGTCGAAGTCGATGATCGACTGGATCTGAATGAAGCGCACAAGATCATGGACATCATCGAGAAAGATTTTAAAAAGTCTTTAGGTGTCGAGTTAGTCTGTCACTTAGATCCTGTGCCAGTTGGCAATGAGAACTATCAAGAGATCCTTAATGAACTGAAGAAAATTATCCATGAGACAGCAGAAGGCTTGAAAATCCATGATTTTCGCATGATCCATAAAGGACAGATCCTCCAATTCGATGTCGTTGTTCCTGAAGGTATTCGATTGTCGGATGAGGAACTAGAACGAACGATGCGTATCCAAATCGAAAAGAGGATCGGCGAGTATCAGTTAGATATCACATTCGATCATAACTATTTGCTTTTTTAAACATTTAAAAAAGCCCACTTGGAGAAAATCTGAACGATTTTTTCCAAGTGGGCTTTAAAAATCTTTTTTAATTATAAAGCTTTTTGTAAAGCTTGCCTTGCTAAATTGTCTGCGCCTTTATTTTTACTTTCAGGAATCCACTGAAGGATCAACATTGAAAAATCTTTTAATAGACTTTGTATTTTTTCTAAATAAGGCAAAAAATCTTTGTTGGAAGTATGATCTTTATCAATCGTTGAAACCAACACTTTACTATCGGAATAGCAGAGAATGATTTCTTCGGTCAGCTGTCTATTCTTTAGAATTTCTAAAGTTTTTAAAAAGACTTCAAACTCGGCTTGATGGTTGGAACCAAAGGATAAAGGGATAGATAACTGTTCTTGTTGCTGATCAGAGACGATCAATATTCCTCCACCACTAGGTCCAGGGTTGCCTTTTGTTGATGCGTCAATGTATACTTTTAACATAAGGAAAAATACTCCCTTCAAAATAGATAGTAGGTTCGACTTATTATACCATTACAGATAAAGACACGAGGTTGAAGAATGAAAAAAAATATTCGCTGGCAGCCGGAAACGGCACAGTCGATCATCTATTGGTCATCAACATTTATTATTTTGTTTTTAAGTTTGATTTTATCGTTAGAAAATACAAGGCCCTATTGGAAAAGCAATATCATAATGGGTGTATTCTTTGTTTTCCTATTGTTAGGACTGAGACGCTCATTTGTTTTAAAGAAAGACGCCATAAGAATAAAATATGCTGCTTTTTGGAGAGATCGTGACATATCGATCGATGAAATCAAAGAAGTCCGCGTACAAAAGCGTAAAGTATCTTTATCATTTGCCACGGGGAAAGAGCCATTTGTGATTTTCGTCAATCGGAAAGCACAACAGAAGTTGCTTGAACACTTGAAACACCCGATGGAAGAAGCAATCAAACCTTCTTCATTACTAAACAAGACGAAAGATCTAGTTGAGTAAAAAGCAATGGCAAGCGTGCAAATAGCTTCTTATTTCTAAGATCACTTGCAAAAAATAAAAAAGCTATTCCGATAAAAGTATATCGGGATAGCTTATTTGTTTGGCTATACTTGCTCATTGATCTTTTTGACATGGGCCGCTTGAGCACCTCGATTACCTTCAATGACGGTAAATTCTACCACTTGGTTTTCCTCAAGTGTTTTGAATCCTTCTTCTTCGATCGCAGTAAAATGTACGAAGATCTCTTCTGTTTCATCATAACTAATAAAGCCATATCCTTTTTTGTTATCGAACCATTTCACCATTCCTGTGGTCAAAACACTCACGACCTTTCTATGTCTGATCATAGCCTATATTATAAAGAGAATTAGCAAGTACGTCAAATAAATTAAAAATCGGTTTTTTTTGTTTTTTTTTGGAATAAAAACGAGTATAATGAATATAACTTAACGAAAAATAATTATTTGCGCGAATAGTTCGTGAAAAGGAGCGTTTTAATGAAAAGTGATTTAGAAATTTCACAAGAAACACAGCTAAAACCGATAATTGAGGTAGCAGGTAGCATTGGGATCGCTGAAGATGCACTAGAATTATACGGAAAATATAAGGCTAAAATCAATTTTTCGGCAATCAAGGACTTTTCGGAAAAAGAAGATGGCCATCTGATTTTAGTCACTTCAATCAATCCAACACCAGCTGGCGAAGGCAAGTCGACGGTGACAGTCGGGTTAGGGGATGCATTGAACCAGTTGGATAAAAAAGCAGTTATCGCTTTACGTGAACCATCTTTAGGACCTGTGATGGGTATCAAAGGAGGTGCAGCTGGCGGTGGTTATGCGCAAGTCTTACCAATGGAAGATATTAATTTGCATTTTACTGGGGATATGCATGCGATCACATCTGCCAATAATGCGTTATCTGCTTTATTAGATAATCATATTCATCAAGGGAATGAGCTTGGGATCGATCCTAGACGTGTCATTTGGAAGCGTGTAGTCGATTTAAATGATCGTGCTTTAAGAAATGTGATCGTCGGCTTAGGCGGCCCTGTTCAAGGCGTACCAAGAGAAGACGGGTTTGATATTACCGTAGCCAGCGAGATCATGGCGATCCTATGTTTAGCTGCGGATCTAGATGATTTGAAAGCACGCTTGGCACGGATCGTGGTTGGCTATACCTATGATCGCCGTCCTGTGACAGCCGGTGACTTGCATGCAGAAGGTTCATTGGCATTGTTATTAAAAGATGCAATCAAACCTAATCTCGTACAAACGATCTACGGTACGCCAGCACTGATCCATGGAGGACCTTTTGCCAATATCGCTCATGGCTGTAATAGTGTACTCGCAACCAAAACAGCATTAAAACTTGGTGATTATGTAGTGACTGAAGCTGGTTTTGGGGCAGATCTAGGTGGTGAAAAATTCCTGGATATCAAAGTACCTAATTTGAACAGCGCACCAGATGCCATCGTGATCGTCGCAACGATCCGTGCTTTGAAGATGCATGGAGGACTAGATAAAGGGGAATTACAAACAGAAAACTTGCTTGCGTTAGAAAAAGGCTTTGCTAACTTAAAACGGCATATCCGTAACATGCAAAGCTACAATATTCCAGTGATTGTCGCAGTCAACGAGTTCGTCACTGATACAGAAGCGGAATTAGCGTTATTGACCGATCTGTGTGAAAAAGAAGGAGTCGTAGCAAAACGTGCAAGTGTGTGGGCGAATGGTGCAAAAGGCGGTGTCGAATTAGCACAAAGTGTTGTGGAACTGATTGAAACACAAGAGTCTAACTATGTACCGCTCTACCAAAAGAACGATTCGATCCAAACAAAAGCAAAAGCAGTCGTACAAAAAATCTACGGTGGCAAGGATGTTTCTTTTAGTAAGAAAGCAGAAAATCAAATGGCTGAGTTTGAAAAACATGGTTGGTCTGATTTACCGATCTGTATGGCGAAAACCCAGTATTCTTTTTCTGATGATCCGGCTTTACTCGGTGCTCCAGAAGATTTCACGATCACGATTCGTGAATTTGTCCCTAAGCTAGGTGCGGGCTTTTTAGTGGCCTTGACTGGTGATGTGATGACAATGCCAGGCTTGCCAAAAAAACCAGCAGCATTGAATATGAACGTGACGAACGAAGGGGAAGTCATCGGTTTATTCTAGTCAAGAAACATGAAAATTTGAAATAGTCATTACTAAAATTATTTCTATCCGAAGACGTATCATCTAAAAAATAGATCCACTATTTTTTAGATGATACGTCTTTTTTTATATTGTTCGATATATACCAAAAAGATTAAAAGTTCAAGTTTTTATTATTTTAAAAAAACTAGTCACGAAGGCTAATGAAGTGACATGTATAATGATGGCATAAAATTTTGTTGATGTCTGTAGGGAGAAATCGAAGGGATATAAAGAAGGAGAGAGAGCTATGCCAATTGATAATCAAAGTAATCGACAACGGAATGGTCAATTCAACAATAAGCAGAATGAGAAAGAGAATCAGCGGATTTTTCAAGAGGAGGTCAATGAGATTTCTCGTTGGGTGACTGGTCGTGGTCCTACCCCAGATATTCTTCACTCGCCATTGTTATTATCTTTATATGTTTCTAGTATCTTAGGCAATGTAGTCGTCCAAGGAGAAGCGCCAAAAAAAAAGGCAAGCCATGATTGGAGAAACGCCCGACCTGAAGCAAGCACCACATGATCACAGAGCTGTCTTTGAGGCAGAAACCACTGTTGAAGTAAAACAACAAGGCATGCGTCCGGAAATGCTCTATGCACTTGCTTCGAACTCGACTGTTGATACTACGTTGATCAGTCCGGCTTTGCCGGAAAATAGCACTGCAATTTTTCCACTTCAACTACCCGTTCATCCCCAAAATATGACGATTGATTTAGTTGATATTGTTCATGACTGGAGTTTGAATATCCATAAAAAAGCACACCAAATTGCGGAAGTTTATGACTGTACAACTAATAAAACTGTTTCCTCCCTCCCAAAATTGAGGTTTTGGGAATCACCTGACCATACCCAAGCTCATTTTAAAACCGTTTGTAAAGTTGCCATTGCTGAATCCCAAGAAATCAATCAACAACGAATAGCTCACCCGAATAATATCCAACAATTTTCGTTCAAAAGAAATAGCGACGGAAGTTCCGAAAACCAATTCTCATTTGAAGATTCAGCGGTAAAGCTGAAAAATATTTTTCAACAAGCATATGAAAAAACAGTGAATCAGACGAGTCAACAGACGACAGGAAATACAACAAATACCCGTCCAGAGGAAGCCGACTTTTTTGGCGGATTAACGAACGCTTTTACTACGTTTTTCAGGCAATTTGACCAACCAATCTATACAGAAAAACAAGAAAGTTTAAATGGCGATTCAGTGATCAGCCGCTTTTTAGACAAGGTTGCCCGCAGTATGTTCTATGAAAAAGAAGCAGATTATCCAGGAAAGTCTTCGATCAATACCAATATTCCACCTTCTTTTCAATCGACTGAGTTTTCAAGTGAAGCCTCTATTTTAAATAAAGAAGAGGTAGGATTTGCGACCCAATTTTGGCAGTTGTTTAGTAAATTGGACGAGATAGTTACTGACTTTATCAAGAAAAGGGACCCATTGACTATACGTGGAGCTGAGGCAAGGCCAATCAATGATCCTCGTTTCAATAATAGAGGGGGAGAAGGGAGTAAAGCAGTCACAGAAAATCAACCAGTGCCAAGCAACAAGAAGGCTTCTGATTCTTCCAAGCTAGCGGTAGCAAGAAAAATCGCGGAAGATATTGAACAAAATCGTGTCCCAGCTGAACGCTATCAAGAACCTTTACCAAATTTTTTTTACGATCTTTCTTTGTATAGAAATAAACATAAAACAGAAGACGTCATCAATAAATTGAAAGTATTTTTAGTAAAACAAAAAGTTCTTGATCGAACTGCTAGTGATATGGAAGTCATCACAGCATTAGAGAATTGGGCAGGAATCCGTCATAAAAATGATATTTCGCAAGACTCGTCTAAAAACCAATTTGCTGCCTATCTCATTCGAAGGTACTATGGTTTAAAAAATGTCAGACTAGGGGATGCGTTAACTACGGCACAACTACAAGCAACTTTCATGCAGTTAAAAGCCAATGTACACTTGGAAAATTATACCTATGAAGATAAGTCAAAACCCATTCAGTTCTCCGAGAAGGAAACACCTGTTGGTTCTTATTATCGGACAGAAACAATGGTGTGTAATCAAATTTTTGCGGACTTCTTAAATGATGTTGCTGCCACTGTGCCAAAAAATCAAACGATCACATCTATTATTTACAATCGCGATCTTTTTAATGATCGGGAGAAAACAGAAAAAGTAAATCAAGAGATGACCAAATTTGCGCAAACACAAGACAGTACGTTAAAAGACCCAACTCCGAGTGAACTGGTGAGATGGATGAGAAAATGGCTATTTAAAACGCAAAAATATGAAGAGATCGTAAGTAGAGAAGCATTAGCCGCTAAGGAGTTGCTAACAGCATTTGGATCGAATATGACGATTTTGGGAACAAACGATGCACGAGCAGTCATACTTCAGTGGGAGAACAATAATGCACAAGTAGGATATAACTACAAAGATACTACCATCGATGCGATTTCACCAGATACTCTCAAAGATAAATCAGACCGGACAGAGGAACAAAAGGTCCTATCTTTTCTTAAAGAAAATCGGATCGTTCCTACGAATGAAACCACTAGTGTAGTTGAAGAAGGAACGAAACCAAGTATTTTTAGCGAACGAGAAGAAGTGATTGATAAACGTATTGTCGCTTTTTTGAAAACAAAAGGAATCGTTTGTGATCCAACAAAACCTCAAGCGTTTGTTGATAAAGTTTCTAATTGGACGATGCTTGAGGGAGCAAATCAAAAAGTAGTCGACCCGGTCAAATTAAAGCAAATTGCTCAAGCGATGCTTGGCGAGGAAAATAACGGACTTATTTCAAACGAGGAAGCAGAACTAACCTTTACAGGATGGCTAGAGAAAAAAATAGAAAAACAAGATTTGGAAAAGCAAGATGTAACCAGTGTGCCTGATAAGCAACCAAAAATTGAAAATCTTAGTTTAAAAGATAAAGAAAATATTTTGATCAGTCAGCAAGTGTTTGAGAAAATGAAAGAACATTTACGTGAAAACAAAATAGTGATCGATCACACAACAAAAGAAGAGATCATAAGTGGTTTGGCAAAATGGTTTGTGGAAAACAAAGAAAAGGGAGAAATCAGACCCGAAAAATTTCAAGCTGTAGCAACGATCATCTTGAAAGAGTCGAAATTATACGGCGGAGCAGAGGATGAGCTGATCTCGGATTATAATGCAAAAAAAACAGTGATGAAATGGGTGTTGGAGACTGTCTTGGGTAGTTCAATTGATGCGTATGCAGCGAAAAAAATTATTGACCATCCTAATCCTGCGAGTTTTACGATCGGTCAGCTTAGAAAATCATTCAGTCTGAATGAGTTGGTGAAGGACGGGCAACTCACTCTTCACAAATATAGTGATCCGAGCAAACAAAGAGAATTTGAGTCTAAAATAGGTTATTTATGGAATGTTTCTTTGGACCAAATCCTGCCAAATTATTTTCTCCAATCCAGTGAAATGCCTGACGATCTGTTGATTTCCAATTATCGTTCGTTGCTACATCTGGTAGGTTCAAGAATATTGGCAGCTTCAGGTATTCTCAAAAAATTCGAGCAAAAAGAGGTACGTACGTTGGGCCAACTTTTCTTTGAGTCAGTCAGTGAACGCGGGGTGAAAGATATAGAAGAATATAATCATCTTTTACTACCGGCACTATTTACTGCTGCTCAGTTGGATGCACCAGCCTTGAGAACAGCTATGGCGGAAGGAAACTATAAGGAAGTCGCGATCAGTATGTTCATTGGTTATTTCCAGAGAGGTTATTTTGCGATTATGGAACATCAAGAAGAAGTCAATCGATTCTATGGAGGCTACCAGACAGCAGTGATCAACTTTCGCCGAAAACAGGCGTTAGTGAAAGAGGTGCTAAAGGAATGTGAAAGACTCGGGATAAGAATTCCTCCATTGGCAGGAGAAATATATTTAGCTGGAGGGAATCCCTGTCCAGGACCGTGGATTCCTCGTAGCATTGAACCGTGGTACAGAGAGTTAACAAGTGATGTGGCGGAGTCTTATCATTTATTTAATCGAAAATTGATCAGTTTATCCGTTCATTCGATTGGTCAAGCAGAGTTAGATTTTATGTTTTCTCCTGAGACTCGAATCTATGAAGGAAAGGCTGAGTTTAGAGATGAAGCGGCTCTTGCCTCAAAACCGATCGGATCACTTCCGTCCCTTCTGATAGCCAAGAGAAAAGAAACAAGGGATGATTTGATCTTAACCCAAAAACAAACAGATATCTTTGTCGCCATTCGTGGCAATGAAGAACGGGTGTATGCGTTGAAGAGGTTAGATAAAGACGGTGGTTACACTGTTTATCGTGTGGATAGAGATCCCCTTCTATTTTTAAAGAACGATTTAATCGATCTAAAATCACTTTGGTGGAAGAAGTATAGAAAAGAAGGGGAGAAGGTTCGAATCGGTGATTATTCCTATTCTTTTATGCTACAAATCAATCAAGATAATCAATTATCCCATGGTGATCAGAGGGAAGACTTATGCAATCTTATTAGCATGAAACATAAAGATGCATTATATACCCAATTATATGAATCAGGTAATGACCAGACGATGGCAAGTAAAACCTGGAATGTTGTTAGCCATATCATCCCATTTTATGATTGTGTCGTTGGGATCATCAACAAAGATACGGAAAGTGCGGCTTTTAATTGTAGTATTGATGCTATTTTAGCTTTCCCAGTATTAGGTCAAATCAGTTCCATGAGTGCCCGATTTGCTTTAGGATTAGCAAGAGTTCTCGCAAGAGGTGGATTAACAGGGTTAGTCAAAAATAGTGCGAAAATAATGCCCAAACTTTCTGAAGTTAGAAGTCTTTTAATGAGTGGCGTACGTTACATTGACCCAGGGATCGATTTAGCCATAGGTGGTGGACGCATAGTCATCCATAATTTAGTGAAACTAAAAAATTTGCCTGCTATCACAAAAAACATCCAGTTCAAGCAAGTGTTAGAAAAATTAGAAATACATGTCAGGGCGGAACCAGTGCCCCAACTATCGAAATCAACGATCGAAGCACGTTTACCAGAAAATGGTCCGCAAGTTCTGGTGAAAAAAATAAAGAATGATTTATATGTCAAAGTATCAGATTATAAAAAAGGCGATGTTTATGGAAGATACTTTACTTTGAGAGGCGACCAATTGAGGGAGTTTGAAGGTTCTGTTTCGTTTACAGAGAGAGAAAAGGAACTTATTGATTCTGTAAAGATCGAACTCCAGCCAGACGAAACGATTTTTAAGAAAATGAATTACTACCCTAAAGGCTATGGCGAAGGCGCAGTCATGGATATACTGAAAAACGGTATGAGACAACAAAAGACGGCAATTGAAATGAACGGAAAACTTGTTCCTGTTAGAACCCAAGTGATAGAAAAACATGGTGCGCGGTATGATGTATTAGCTGGCAATCATGTATTACCGGTAAACTATAATGGAATCGAATGGTATTTTGAAGGAGAGATATCTCCAAGACTTCATGAAGCTGTGGGACGTAACCTTGCGAAATGGCAGTCACACTATGAGGCATTGACTGACCCGGCGACTCTTTCGGCCCCAGATGCAAAAGGTTTGATGTGGAGTAAGGAAGGGCGATCATACATTAAATTTCAAAATCGTTATATTCCTTTAGTTTTAGTAGATAAAGAGACTAACCAATATCAATTAGTGAAAAAAGATATATTTTTGGAAAAGACAATCTTGCGATTTGATCCGGAAATCAATCAATTTCGTTTTGAAACTGATTTGGAGAAAAAGATTGTTGAACGTCCCGAGGGCATGTTGATGGCTGGTGGTTTCGATGAAGGAGCGAGTACATCAAGAGGATCAAGAGGAGGAACAGGTTCTGCCCAAACTGCGCTAGTTTACCAGACCATAAATAATCCCTTATACCCACCATATCTCTGGTTACCAAGATCACCTAATCGATGGCAGGAATGGAAAGCGAGAATGAATGCCATCGAAATCACTGACCTTAGCATCAACTATCGAGCAGAATCGAATCAAGTTATACTTCCTCGATTGACTAAGTTTATTCCGATAGAACGGAAAAAAATCATGACAAATGAAGCTGAGACCTTAAAAAGTATCACGCAAGGTATCCAGCATTGTTTACCGGATGATCTGAAAAATAAAGTGCGTGTTTATGCTGGTTTAGATGCTAATAAGATGCCTGAACATCTCAAACAGTTTCAAAAGACACTTGCAAAAGAGTATACTGTGTCTTTGGAAATTTTAGATAATGTCATCAAAGAATGTAAGAAAATGCTGAAGTTAAAGCAAATAAGTAGTACAGAGCGAGGGACTTACTTATCGAATATGTTTGTATTATATGGGAAGCCAGAGGAACAGGCAGTATTGAGAGAAGTAGTCAAAAGGCTTTTGACGATTGCTGAAAGAAACAAATTGTTTCTTCAACAATCAGCAGATTGGGGATTTAAGAATATTTTGATTGCTTCCACGGACTTTCAAAAAGATCCGGTTACACAGGTATTCTATTCAGCAAATAAGCAACGTTCTTCAACGTATGGATTTGTCATTAGACAAGATGCTGAAAATCGAATCATCATCATGGCTGATTCTTTCAATAAGAATCCTAATGTTTGGCCAGAAGCTGAATTAGCCCCACCTGTATCAGAAACTTTGCTGCATGAGGCATCTCATCTTTCTTCAATGGCTAATGATATTATTTCTTATGGAATGGCTGCTCGTGGATTTAGAAAAAGAGGGAAGGATGCACAAATAGACTTCTTTTCTCGTTATTTTAAGGATTTCGGATCGGATGGTTTTTATAAGTTCGGTTATGCGGTGGCCGATGATCTAAAAATAGAAGGCTTATCGATGATGACGGTTTTTGAAAATTT
Organism: Enterococcus sp. DIV2371; assembly: GCF_050498525.1. Taxonomy (NCBI): domain Bacteria; kingdom Bacillati; phylum Bacillota; class Bacilli; order Lactobacillales; family Enterococcaceae; genus Enterococcus; species Enterococcus sp. DIV2371. Next base: position 1,495,437 of record NZ_JBIPAJ010000001.1, read on the forward strand.
AGGCAAGGATCCGATGTTGTTTGCGAATTATTTGATGACTGACGCGGAATACGTTGCTACACTTCTAAGAGATATTGCCTATGGCTATAGTTTTGAACAAGCAATCTTACGCCAAAAACGTTCGACCGATGAACCAATTGAGAAACTTGGAGATGGCAATTTCCTCATAAGCATGTCATTGGTAGCAAGCGGCGATTTTGCAACGATAGGAAGACATATTGAGTTGGAAGTGACGAAAGAAACTACTTTAGGAAGCACGCTTGAGTCTACAGCTACGACAACCGCATTTTCCGTTCCTGTAGATATGCAATCAGGAAGTAATACAGAAATGCGCTTGGATCAACCGCAAGAGATGAAGCCTCCACAACACCCAAGAATGAAACGAAGTGACTTGAACTTACAAGAAGGGGAAGTCAGTCTAGGACCTGCTAAAAATAGTCGATTGGAACAAGCAAATCCATCAACTGGAGTTTCTCAGCCAACAAGTCCTAATCCGTCACTTTTGCAAAGTTTCACTACGCTTGTCAATAAAGGTATTGGTAGAAGCAAGGCACAAAATGTGTCTCAGACAAAGTGACAGAAACAAAAGAAATTAGTTGGGTTGAATATTTAAAATTGAATACTAGCTAGCTGAATTAAAAAAGTGCTAAATCAAGCACACATCTGATCAATCTTTTAGTGGACCTGTACAAATTTTAATAAAGGAGTTTGAAGATGCCTATAGAAGAACATCGAAAAAAAACCGGTCTATTCAACAGCAAATCCCGAAAGCACCTCACTCAAAAAGAGCAACAAAGGAGACTACATCTGCTTGCTCAAATACTTGGGCATTACCCTGTTGGACGAGGCATATGGACGCCAGCAGGAATGCTGTACCTGTTAAGTATTGGGCAAAATTTCCGAATAGTTAATGCGAATCTGCCGAATCGTCAACGTGCGGTACAAGAAACGAAAGCTGCTTTTGAAGTGGATACTTTTGTGGAAGCACGACAGCAAGGCGAAGAAATCAGCGTGCAATCTTTAGCGTCAAGCTCAACTGCTAATCCACGCCGGTTTGTACAACCTCTACCGCAGAATACTCCTAGGAACATGACTCAAACGATTCAGGCACCACTGCCTTCAAATCCACTCATTTACTTGGTTGAAAAGGCACACCAATGGAGCATAGGAATACATAAAATGGCGTACAGTATTTCACATTTAGAGAATTGTACGACCACAAGTGAGGTGTTTCATCAAAACTCACTAGGACTTTTTAACGGTGCGAATCAGACACAAGCCCACTTTAAAACCGTTTGTCAGATTGCTGTAGCAAAAGCACAAAAAAAGAATGAACAGCCGATAAAGGTACCTGCAGGTTTTCAAAAATTCCATTTTACGCATCGTCAAAACAAAAATAGCACACACCTTTTCACCGCTGAAGAAGCAGCGGTAAAGATGAGAAAGATGTTTCAAGCAACAATGGGTGATTTTGATCAGCCCGTAAATCTCACGACGATAAATCAAGCAAGAAAACAAGTGGATCAGCAAGACACTCCTATTATTGAAGCTTTTTGGAATGAAATGACTGAGCTTTTTACATCATTTTTTAGCCAACCAGAAAATACTACCTTTACAGAACAACAAGCGGATAAAAATGGCTATTCAGTAATGGATCATTTTTTTGAATGGATGGGTCAAACGTTTTCGGTCAATCTTGACACGTATGACTCAACGGACAAGCAAACCAATGAGCACTTCAACAACCCGAGAGTGACAACTCCTTTCGATCCATTAACAACAGAGTCGGCGGCAGACAAACCAGACATCACTGAAATTGAACCAGGAGCGCTGGCTAAACTATTGGAATTAGGCAACAGATTGTCAAAAAAATTCGATGATTTCATTAAAAAATATGATCCATTAGTTGGAAGGGGTGCAGAGGCGGCGCCGGTGAATAGCCAACCAGATCGTTCGGCCGCCGCTGAACACCTTCAGAGTTCACCAGTTATTCCCGCTAAGGATTCAGAATATGAACAAGTTATTCAGATCATTGATGCCATTTCTCAAAATAAAAGACCTGCGGGAAATTTGTCTGTATTACCTAATTTTCGTTATGACGAGTTGCTTTATGATAGAAAAAATCAGACTGCTTCTGCCAATGTGATGCTTAAAACCTTTTTCGTTGACCAAAATTTACTTCAGTCGTCAGCAAATGACCTCGAACTGATTGAAGTGGTCCAAAGATGGGCGGGTAGAAATTGGGGGAATGAAGATAATACACAATCTCAAAGAGCACAATACCTCGCTTATCTCATATTGGAAAGTTATGGGGTAGAAGATGTTCGGATAGGGGAGTTTTTGTCGAACAGCCAATTGCAAGCAATCTATAAGCAATGGAAAACAAATACGCTACTAATGGGGTATCCATACAAAGAGGTGAACGAGCAATCTCACATATATCATCTGTCTCCAGCAGAAACTCCCTCAGTTACTCGTTTTTTGCAACAAATGAAGGTAAATAAGCAAATCTATAAAGATTTTATCCATGAGCGCCCGGCGAGTATTTCCAAGAATACAAAGATTCCACCGATCTATCACCAGAAACAACTTTTTAACATGCGAACAAAAACTGTAGAAGTGAATAATGTCGCCCAAGATTTTTTAAATAAGCAACGAATCTATTTGGATCAACCGACACCAGCTCAGCTAGTCATCGAGATGCGTAAATGGATCTTAAATGGAAAACGATATGAAGAAATCGTTCGAAGACAGATAGCCGCAGCAACGATGTTACGGCAAGCACATGGAGCGACAGAGAAACCCTTGACAGTGAGTGAGGCACGAGCAATTTTGTTGCAATGGGAAGAAAATAATGCACAGCTCGGGTATGTATACCAGAAAACAAAGAAAAAAAATTGGGGCATCGATATCAATAAAATCAAAAAAGAGCAAGAGAAGGAACGAGAAAAACAAGTAAAACAAAAAATTGAATTGTTCCTACGTGAAAATGGCTTGTCTTCTTCGATAAAGACACCTTTCCAACCAGAAAAAACGCCAGAACAACAGACATCGATTGAAAATCAAGAAATCATACAGCAAAGAGTGGCAAATTTTTTAACTGACAAGGGGATTGCGTGTAATACGACAAATCCGAATCTTTTTGCTGAGGCTGTTTCCAACTGGGTGTTACTTGAAGGAGCGACCCAAAAAATCATCGATATGGTCAAAGTAAAACAAATTGCCCAAGTGATCCTTGATGAAAAACTCGATGGAGTCATTTCAAATGAACATGCTGAAATCACTTTTGTCAAATGGTTGTGGGATCTGATTGAAACCGACGAATCCTTATTGACTGTCGTGCCACGTCCTGTGAGCGACGAACAGATCATCACAAGCATGCCAACTTCTCCGGCGCCTATGATGAACGTAATGAACCAAACAGAAACAACAATAGGAGAAGAAGCTAAAAATACAACAAACAACGAGCAGTGGCGTAGTCTGAAAGTAATGAAACAAGTCGAAGCTTTTTTTCGAGAGAAAGGCTTGCTCGTTGGCGAGGTGACGAAAGAAGATGTTTTAAGTGCGATGGGAAAATGGTTCATCGAGTCGGGTGAACGAACGAGTGTGATGCCTGAAAAGATCCAAGCAGTCGCTTCTGTGATTTTAAAAGAATTGAAACTGTATGGTGGTGCACCAGAAGAAGTGCTTTCAGATGCGAGTGCCGAAAAAACAGTGATGAAGTGGGCATTTGAAAATGTGTTGGGCAGTTCGATTGAAGCATATATTGCAAAAAATATCGTTGATGTACCTGACCCATCCGCTTTTACGCTTGGTCATCTCCGGCGCTTGTTTACATTTGAAGAATTGAAAAAAACTGGGCGGATCAATTTTTCTTCCCAACAGGATAGCAAGGTATCCATAGACGCAGAACGAAATTTGAAACGGCTTTGGGCAACCTTATCTAACCGAGCATTGCCTCATTACTTGCTGAAATCAAGTAATCTCCCAGACAATTTATTGATTTCTGACTATAGTTCACTGACACAATTAACAGGTGCGAGCTTATTGGCAGATCTAGGATTTTCTAAAAAGTTTAACCAAACTGAGACTCGTTTACTAGGAGAATTTTTTTTAGAGACGCTCAGTCTCAAAGGCGTCCACCACTTTGAAGAGTTATCGTTTCTTTTGACACCAGCATTAGTGACTGTCGCACAACTTGAACCTGATAAAATGCGAGCGGCTCTTGTGAATGACAACTATATCGAAGTCGCACTCACGACCTTTATCAGCTATTCACAAAGAGGGTATTTCCAGCTGATGAAAACACAAGCGATCCTTAATGACCTGACCGCTACCTATCAACAAGCAGTCATTGACTGGCGGCGAAAACTAGCGCTAGTTGATGAGGTACTGGCAGAGTGCAATCGATTGGGAATCAGGGTCAGCATGGCGGCAGGGCAAGTGTATTTAGCTGGGGGCAATCCTTGTCCTGGACAATGGACGCCACCGGATCTTGAAAGGTGGTATACTCGGCTAACAAAAGATGTCGCAGAATCCTATCACTTGCTCAATCAATTTTTGATCCAGCTTTCGATCCAATCGATCCCGCAACAGGAACTCGCTTTTCTATTTTCTCCCAATAGTCACATTTACGCAGCTTCTGCTCAATTCAAAAGTGAAGTTCGTCAGTATGATCCTCCTAAAAATATGCGCTCAGTCCCGCCCCTTTTATTATATAAACAAGAGGAGCTATTAGATACGAAACTTAACTTGAATCAAACGGATCTGTTCGTCGCTAAAAATGGAAATGAGGAACGATGGTATGCGCTGAAGCGTCTGGATGAAGGAGGATATAAATTTTATCGAGTCGATCAAGATCCTTTTTTGTATCTTATCTATGGTCTGATGGATCGCAAAGATCTTTGGGACGGACAATTCCGAAAAAACGGAGATAAGATCCGCATCGGGGAAAAGGATTACATGTTTACAACCCAAGTGCATATGGACAAAGAGTATCCTCATGGCGAAGGAAATACAACGCTAGCCAATCAAATCAGTTTGGAGCATAAGGATGTGCTCTATCAACAACTATATGCATCAGGAAATGAACAGACAGTAGCGACGAAAGTTTGGGATGTCTTAAAACATGTGATTCCTTTTTATGATTGCGTTGTTGGTGTTTCGGCACATAATGCAGAAGAAGCGGTCCCTAATTGTCTGCTCGATGCTGTATCACTCATTCCAGTTTTAGGACAAGTCACATCTTTTAGTATGAGTTTTGCCTTAGGAGTCGCAAAGTCGGTTGTTAAAAGTGGGTTAAGTACGACGTTGAAAACAGGCACTCGCTATCTCCCTACGTTGCCAGAGCTTAGAGGGCTGTTCGTAACTGCGATACGTGCTTTTGATCCTGGAGTGGAAATGATCACAGGAGGCGGGCAATTCATTTTGAAACGCTTAGTGACTTTAAAAAATGAAGAATTTGTAAGTAAAGAACTAAAAGCAGTGTTGACAAAGCTCGACCTATTAAAAAAACAACAGCCTGATGTGACGCAAAATTTTGTGACTGCTCGCTTGTCGAAAGACGGTCCAGAAGTTCGAGTGAAACGTATGCAAAATAACTTGTATTTAAAAGTGAACGATCTTAAAAATGGGGATGTGTCCGGAAAGTACTTTACTTTGCGCGGTGAGCAGCTACGAGAGTTTGAAGGACCAGCAACTTTTACTCCAAGACAAAAAGTCGTGATCCAGCGACTATCCAGAAGCTTAGATGTCGATCAGATATTTGTAGAAGAACCCAACTTATATCCAAAACTTTATGGAGAGGGAAAAGTATATACCTACAAAAAAAAGGATGGACAACGAATTTCCGCGATCAAAATGGATGGACAGATCGTTCCTGTTCACATACAGGTACTCGAAAAACATGGTGTTCGCTACGATATTTTTGATGGAGAGAAGCTTTTACCTGTCAATTTCAACGGGATTGAATGGTATTTTGAACCAGTGACCTCACCAGTGATTTCGAAATCTGTCGAAACCGAAGTGACACATCGCCTCAATCAATTTGAAACTTTGTGGGATGCGGCTACGCTTTCGGCTCCCGATGAAAGAGGCTTGATGTGGAGTGCTGAAGGTCGGTCTTATATAAAAATCAATGATCGCTATATCCCGCTGATCTTACTGAATAAAGAAGAGAATCGGTACCATTTAGTTAAAAAGGATATCCTTGAACCGCTGACGGTTTTACGATTTGATTTGAATGAACGTTCGTTTAGATTCGAGACTGAGAGAGAGAAGCTGGCGTTTGAGTTGCAAAGCCATATCAGAAGAGCCGGTACAAGTGACGACTTGATTCCAGGAACCTCAAGTGGTAGTGCTGGAACATCCCGCGAAACGAAGTCCTATCCTCCGCTTCCAAATACGCCAGCAAGATGGAAAGAGTGGAATGAGTTTCGACAAGCAGAAATATTAGTTGTTGAACCCCTAAAAAGGCCGGTCGATCGAAATGTCGTATGCAAGAAACTCTCTACTTTTATCCCAGAGCCAAAAATCGTAGTCTCACTGGATGAAGAAAAAGAGAGAAAAGGAATTTCTGAGGCGATTGCACACATGTATCATTTGCAGCCAGTTGATTACCAAACTTTTTCTGGTTTGAATCCGAACAAGGCGCCAGAGTATCTACAACCGTATTTTAAGAAAGTTTCAGAAGCATTCTATGAAGCGATCGACTATTTCCAACGTACAAAAGAACGATGTATTGAGTTGTTGAAACTAGACAAGATTGCTGGAACGCCGGAAGGACAGTACGCAGTAGAGATGTTTGACATGTATCAGATCAAAAATCGAGAGCCATATTTAAGAGAAATCTTTAAACGCTTATTGTCTGTATCAGAAAAAGGGGAACGGTTTCTCCGACAGTCAGCGGATTGGGGATTTGAGAATATTTGGATCGTCTCTACAAAATTAGAAAAAAATGAAGCGAGACAAGCTTATTATACAAAGGTTGAAGCTATCCCCCGTACCAGTGCATTCATGATGACTCGTGATCCAGAATGTCGAATCATCTTTATTGCTGATACGAACCATATTGATCCAGATCATCTACCGAACCTTCAGTTAGCGATAGATCCCAAAGAAACCTTGATGCATGAAACAGCCCATGTCGTTTCCATGGCATATGATGTTGTATCAGGGTATCCCTATGTAGCCAAAGGTTTTTCAAAATGTGGACAAGATGTTCGCGATCAATATTTCAGAAGATTTGAAGGTTTTTTCAAAACAAGATACTTTGACAGTTATGTCGATCAATTAGCCGATGTTCAAGGATCGCCCATGTTATCGAATGAGGCAGTGATCCTTGCAGAAAAAACGGATGCAATGCTAAGCATGAATATCCAAATGCTTGATGCAGAAACATTGATGATCATGATTAGAGATGTGGCAAAAGGGAATAAATTCAATCAACGGCCAAAAGTTTTTAAACGAGATGTAAGTAGTGAACAGAGTGAAATAAAAATAACTGGAGAAACATTCATTGCGGTCGCATTGATGAAATCAGGGTCATTCTATACGGTAGAAAAGAGTCCGGAGTTGAAAGTCCCGCAAAAACAGCCAGATAGCACAACTCTCTCTCCTGATTCTACAACCAAGACTCAACAGGTAAATACCAAAAAGGCGAATTTTAACCCGGCAACGCCAAAACAAAGCAAGAAAAATCAGAGCAAGTCGAAAAAAGGGAAACCGCGTATCCAGAAACTTGTCGGTTTTAGCACGAAAGCGAGTATCTTCCTGAATGAAGGACAGAGAACAACACCAGTGAAACAAAAACGAAGTGAGTTGAATTTGCAATATCGTTGAAAAGCAAAAATAGAAGTATTTAACCATTAGAAATAAAGGGATAGCCACAAAAATTGTTCTTCAACATTTGTGGCTATTGCTTTTTTTTCGACGATTGGTTCTTTTGAGTAATTATTCTAACGATTTTTTGCAATATATATTTTACATAAAGCAATTTATAGTTTACACTATCGATAAGAGCTGAGAATGGAGGGTAGCCATCAACGTGAAAAATATTCGAATGAAATTGGCACGTTTAGCAAGTGAATTGAGCCAAGAAGAGTTAGCCCAGCGTGTGGGTGTCACACGTCAAACAATCGGGTTGATCGAAGCGGGAAAGTACAATCCTACGCTTAAGCTATGTCTGGCGATCTGCCATGAATTGAATCAAACACTAGATGAACTATTTTGGGAGGATCAAGATGAAAAAGAATAAGCCTAAAGATGAGCGTATCATCCAAATAAATAATAAAATACAAAGTGAAGCCTTTTTACTGCTATTAGTGCTATTAGGTATCTCTTTATTTGTAAAGAGTTATCTGTTGGATCTGCCTGTGTCTGATTCTCTTGCCGAGTTTCTTATCTTAGGAGCCGCAGTCCTTTATTTATTGATTCGTGGGGCATTGATCGGACATGAGATCATCGATACTTCGAAACATGCTAAAATATTACAAGCCGTATCGATTGTTGGTGGGAGTCTCCTTGTTGCTTTAGTGACCGGTATCAGAAACTATTCCTTATATCAACATCTTTACTCTGGCTACCTAGATCCTCACTTGTTAGCTGTAGTAGGGATTACCTTTTTATCATCGGTCATTTTTATGGCTGGATTATTGTTTGTTGTTTTTTCTGTCAATCGCTTGAGTCAGAAAAGGTTAGAAAATAAGATCGATGATGATCTGGAATGAGCCACGACAAAGCTAACAAATGTTTTTACCTAACACTCGTTGGTCCTACAGATTCCGCTTGTATTTTAAGAGAGACTACCGCATAATAGGAGGAGCAAAAATGGAAGTAAAATTCACTAGAAATACTGGTTTTTACGGAATGGGTAGTCCGATCACCTTGCGTATCGACGACCGAAAAATCAGTTTGTCTCATAATCAGTCAACTAAAGTGACTGTCCAATCCCCATTTACGATGCAAGCTTCCTTTTTTTGGCTGAAAAGTCCTAAGTACGTTATTACTGAGCCAAAGAAAGGATATACGATCACCATGAATATTCTGTTGATACAACTCTATCCTTTCCTTTTTTTATTCTCAGGGATCAGTGCGGTATTTTTCCAGAATATAGGCTATAGTGTCATGATCGTATTCATGATGATCGGCTTCTTTTTGTTCATCAAAAATAAAGCATATACAATCAAGGAGACTGTTGATGAAGAATTCTGATCTTTTTTTAAGCAGCTTTAATCGAATCGAAAAATGGCTCCAAGAAGAGATGGGGAATCCACGAAACATGGGATTTACCGAACTCGTTCGACGGTTAGCACAAAAACAACATCAAAGTGTGCGTAAATACGAAGATGACCTCTTACAATTGGCGCAATTGCGTAATGCGATCGTGCATGACCGCATCGCGGTAGACTTCATTATTGCTGAACCCAATGACTGGGCGACAAATCGCATCCAGAAAATCGAGCAAGAACTGATTCGTCCTGAAACCGTGTTGCCACGTTTCGCAAAGCATGTGACTGGTTTTGAATGGGATATCCCGTTGCCTCGTTTGTTGGAGACAGTGGCACAAAAGCGCTATTCTCAATTTCCGCTTTATCACAAAGGAACGTTCAAGGGCTTAGTCACTTTGCGGATGTTAGGCTTTTGGTTGGCAAAAGAAAGTCATCAAGGTGTGATCGATCTACAAGGAAAAACTGCCGCAGATCTGATCATACAAGATGGTAAATACACCAATTACCACTTTGTCTCAGCCCAGACAACGATTGCTGAAGTAGAAAGAATGTTTGGTGAGCAAGGAACACTCGAAGCCGTGCTGATCACCAAAAATGGTGACCCTAACGGAAACTTGTTGGGGATCATTCGCCCGAGAGATATTTATCATGAAGTAGAAAAGGAATGATTATTTGTTAGTGATATATTGGATTATAAGTGCATTGATCGTCGGTTTGGATCAATGGGTAAAATGGTTGATCGTCGAGAACTTTGCTTTAGGCGAAACAAAGTCCGTGATTCCTGGCATCTTATCGCTGAATCATATTCGTAATTTTGGCGCAGCATGGAGTTTGTTAGAAGGAAAAATGTGGTTCTTTACTGTCGTGACGATCGTTGCCGTTGTCGTGGTCTTGACGTTGATGATCAAAAACCGTAACAATGGGAGCCGTTGGTTCATGGTCGGTCTGACATTGATCCTAGCTGGCGCAATCGGCAACTTTATCGATCGTGTCCGCTTAGGGTATGTGGTCGACATGTTCCAAACTGATTTCATGAATTTCCCGATTTTCAACGTAGCCGATGTTTCATTGGTGATCGGCGTGATCTGCGTATTGATTTACATTATTTTAGATGAAAAGGAACAACGAAAAAAATGACACAATTAAAAGCAACTATCCAACAAGAAACAGGACGGATCGACAAAGTCCTCACGAATTTATTTGCTGATTACAGTCGTTCGCAAGTCCAACAATGGTTAAAAGACGGTGCGGTAGCTGTAAATGGTGAACCTGTCAAAGCAAATTATAAAGTAAAATCGGCTGATGAGATCGTCGTGGAAGTACCAGAGCCTGAAGAGCTTGAAATCTTGGCTGAAGATTTACCGATTGAGATCGTCTATGAAGATGATGATGTTGCTGTCGTCAATAAACCACAAGGAATGGTCGTTCATCCTTCGGCGGGGCATACGCACGGCACACTTGTCAACGCATTGATGTATCACATGAAAAGTCTGTCATCGATCAATGGAGTGATTAGACCCGGTATCGTTCATCGTATCGATAAAGATACTTCTGGCTTATTGATGATCGCTAAAAATGATCAAGCCCATGAATCTCTAGCACAACAATTAAAAGATAAAACTTCTCTTAGAAAATACGTTGCTTTAGTTCATGGTGTCATTCCTCACGAGAAAGGAACGATCAATGCACCGATCGGTCGTTCCAAAGTCGATCGAAAAATGCAAGCCATCCGTGAAGACGGAAAACCCGCTGTCACTCATTTTACTGTTTTAGAACGTTTTGAAAACTTTACGTTAGTGGAATTACAACTGGAAACTGGTCGTACGCATCAGATCCGTGTCCACATGAAGTACATCGGTTATCCATTAGCAGGAGACCCTGTCTATGGACCGAAGAAAACGTTGAAGGGAAATGGACAGTTCCTACATGCTAAGCTGTTAGGTTTTACACATCCTGTAACAAAAGAAAATCTAGTGTTTGAAGCCCCACTGCCAGAAGTTTTTGAAAAAACTTTAGAGAAGTTGAGAAAAGATGTTGCTTTTTAAAACACTTAACGGTATAGTTATAACCAATAAAAGAAAAACTTAATAGAAGTCCTTTAAGTTTAGTCCCGTGAGGCTAAGAAGGGTGTGAGTAAGAAGACCTGTGGTGCGCCATAGCGAGACTTACTCAATGACGTCGCATACTCAAAGCGATCAGTGTAGCAGTATACACTCAGTCTAAAACATTCCTCCTGTCCTCTTAGGGCAGGAGTTTTTTTGTGTAAAAAATTGGAGGGAAAAAGATGCAAGCTAAAGAAGTAGTGGATCAAGTAACGATGAAACGAGCTCTTACGCGTATCACCTATGAAATCATTGAAAGAAACCAAAGCATTGAGGAGATCGTTTTAGTCGGTATCAAAACGAGAGGGATCTATATTGCTGCTCGAATCGCCGAACGGTTGAAACAACTAGAAAACATTGAAGTACCTGTGGGAGAACTTGATATTACCTTGTACCGAGATGATAAAAAAGAAATCGCCCAAGAACCAGAATTACATTCGTCAGATATTCCGGTCAACCTAGAAGGAAAAGAAGTCATCTTGATCGACGACGTACTCTACACAGGACGCACGATCCGTGCGGCAATGGATGCGGTCATGGACTTTGGTCGTCCAAGAAAAATCTCATTAGCAGTACTCGTTGATCGAGGACACCGCGAATTACCGATCCGCGCAGATTATGTAGGGAAGAACATCCCAACTGCCAAAAAAGAAGAAATCTTAGTTGAGATGCAAGAATTAGATGGACAAGATCGCATCATGATCTTAAAAGAGGAAAAGTAGAGGGGTAAGGCAATATGTCAGAAGAAAAAAAGTTTCACAACGATAGCGTGGTATTAGATATCCATGATCGACCAACCATTGGACACTGGGTCGGATTGAGTTTACAGCATCTGTTCACGATGTTTGGCGCAACCGTATTAGTACCGATCTTAGTCGGGATCGACCCAGGGATCGCCTTGGTCAGCTCAGGGTTAGGTACACTGGTTTATCTGATCACGACAAAAGGAAAGATCCCAGCATATTTAGGAAGCAGCTTTGCATTTATCGCAGCGATGCAAATGCTGATGAAAACAGATGGCTTTCCAGCAATCGCACAAGGGGCGATGACAACCGCTCTGGTCTATCTGATCGTTGCTTGGATCATCAAAAAAATCGGTTCAGCTTGGTTGGACAAGATCTTACCGCCAATCGTCGTGGGACCAGTCATTATGGTGATCGGATTAGGTTTAGCCGCAAATGCAGCAAACAACGCGATGTTCAATCAAGACAACTATGATTTCAAATATCTGCTAGTTGCTCTGATCACTTTAGGATTGACGATTTTCTTCAACATGTTCCTACGTGGTTTCTTAGGATTATTACCGATCTTGTTAGGGATCGTTTCAGGTTACATCGTCGCTCTGCTCTTTGGGATCGTCGACACACAACCGATCATTGACGCACCGTGGTTCGCACTACCGAACTTTGAGATTCCATTTGTACAGTATCAACCAAAGCTTTATATCGGAGCAATCACTACCATGGCACCGATCGCTTTTGTCACGATGACCGAACATATCGGGCACTTGATGGTCTTGAACAAATTGACTAGACGGAATTTCTTCGAAGACCCAGGATTGCATCGCACATTGACAGGGGACGGGTTGGCGCAATTAGTTGCCGCTTTTGTCGGAGGACCTCCAGTGACAAGTTATGGTGAAAATATCGGTGTCTTGGCAATCACACGCGTACACAGTGTGTTCGTCATCGGAGGCGCAGCGGTCTTCGCAGTCGTTCTTGGCTTCGTTGGCAAACTAAGCGCTCTGATTTTAAGTATCCCTGGCCCTGTTATTTCAGGTATCAGTTTCATCTTGTTCGGTGTAATCGCCGCAAGCGGAATGAAAATCTTAGTCGAAAACAAAATCGATTTTGACAAAAAGAAAAATCTATTGATTGCTTCAGTTATCTTAGTCGTAGGTATCGGGGGATTAGTCCTTGAAGTAGGAACATTCACCTTATCTGCAATGGCACTCGCAACAGTCTTAGGAATTATTTTGAATCTTATCTTACCAGAAACTTCACGAAGCGAAGAAAATTAAGGAGGACATCGCATGATCATCAAATCAGAACGCATCAGTTTAAAACACTTATTAACGGTAGAAGCATTGACGGACCAAGAAGTAATGGGGTTGATTCGTCGTGGGCAAGAATTTAAGCAAGGAGCTAACTGGACACCGCAAAAACCTCAGTATTTTGCCACGAATCTGTTCTTTGAAAACAGCACGAGAACCCATAAAAGCTTTGACGTAGCAGAAAAGAAACTTGGGCTTGAAGTAATCGAGTTTGAAGCAAGTACAAGCTCGGTCACAAAAGGCGAAACATTATACGATACTGTTTTAACGATGTCTGCACTTGGTGTAGATGTAGCTGTGATCCGTCATGGAGACGAGAACTACTACGATGAACTGATCCAAAGTAAAACGATCCAATGCTCGATTATCAATGGTGGTGACGGCAGCGGACAACACCCAACACAGTGCTTACTTGATTTGATGACGATCTATGAAGAATTTGGACATTTCGACGGGTTGAAAATTGCGATCGTCGGCGACATCACACATTCTCGTGTCGCAAAATCAAACATGCAAATGTTGAAACGTCTTGGTGCCCAAGTTTTCTTCTCTGGACCAAGAGAATGGTATGACGACGAATTTGAAGTTTACGGTCACTATCTACCGCTAGATGAATTACTCGATCAAGTCGATGTCATGATGATGTTGCGTGTACAACATGAGCGTCATGATGGAAAAGAAAGTTTTTCAAAAGAAGGTTATCACCAAGAATACGGATTGACGGTAGAACGCGCGAAGAAAATGCAAAAGCATGCAATCATCATGCACCCAGCTCCAGTAAATCGCGATGTCGAACTGGCAGATTCATTAGTGGAAGGATTACAATCACGGATCGTACAACAAATGAGCAACGGTGTATTTGTACGAATGGCGATCTTAGAAGCTGTATTAAGTGGAAAAGCTTAAACATAAGAGGAGGAAGAAACATGAAAACACTCATTAAAAACGGTCAAATCAACACAAAAAGAAATGAAACAATCCCAGCAGAAATTTGGATCGAAGAAGGAAAGATCAAAGCAATCGGCACAGGTTTTCCTGAGACCGAATTTGATGAAGTGTTTGATGCACAAGGACAACTGATCACTCCTGGTTTAGTCGATGTACATGTCCATTTGAGAGAACCTGGATTTACTTATAAAGAAACGATCGAAGCAGGAACGAAAGCCGCAGCACGTGGTGGCTTTACTACTGTTTGTGCGATGCCAAATCTGGACCCAGTTCCAGATACTCCTGAAAAATTAAAAAATATCTACGACATCATCAAACGTGATGCAGTGGTGAAAGTCTTACAATATGCACCGATCACTGAAAATCTACGAAGTGAAGAATTAGTTGATCAAAAAGCCTTGATCAACGAGGGCGCATTTGCATTCACCAATGATGGTGTGGGTGTCCAAACAGCTGGCACGATGTACTTAGCAATGAAAGAAGCAGCAAAAAACAAGAAAGCGCTCGTTGCTCATACGGAAGACGAGTCATTATTATTTGGCGGTGTGATGCATGCGGGAGAAAAAGCGGAAGAGTTAGGACTACCAGGTATTTTGAGTGTGACTGAATCTTCACAGATTGCGCGTGACCTTCTGTTAGCAGAAGCGACAGGTGTTCATTATCATGTCTGCCATGTATCAACAAAAGAAAGTGTGCGAGTGATCCGTGACGCTAAGAAAGCTGGTATCCACGTTACCGCAGAAGTTTCTCCTCATCATCTGATCTTGATCGATGAAGATATTCCAGAAGATTTTGGCTTCTGGAAAATGAATCCGCCGTTGAGAGGAAAAGCCGATCGTGAAGCACTGATCGAAGGATTGCTTGATGGCACGATCGATTGTATCGCAACTGATCATGCACCGCATGGCTTAGAAGAGAAAAGTCAAAGTTTCTTACAATCACCATTTGGGATCGTTGGAAGTGAAACAGCTTTCCAATTAGTGTATACCCATTTTGTTGAAACAGGAAAATTCACGCTAGAGCAAGTCATCGATTGGATGGCAGTCAAACCAGCTGAAATTTTCGGGTTAGAAGTGGGCACGTTAACGATCGGTGCGCCAGCAGACTTGGCAGTGTATGACATCGCGCATACAGCAGTGATCGACAAAGAAGATTTCCTATCAAAAGGCGAAAACACACCTTTTGTTGGTTGGGAGATCAAAGGAGAAACATTAATGACATTTGTCGACGGGAAACTTGTTTGGCATAAGGGGGAATAACTGGATGGAACGGTTGCTGATTTTAGAAGATGGCACAGTATTTAAAGGAAAATCATTTGGCGCGACAGGCAATGTGTTTGGAGAAATCGTCTTTACTACAAGTATGACAGGGTATCAAGAAACGATCACAGACCAAAGTTTTAACGGTCAAATCATCACATTTACTTATCCGATGGTAGGAAACTACGGCGTCAATCGTGATGATTACGAATCAATTGCACCAACGTGTAAAGGGGTAGTCGTCAAAGAACATGCACGTGTGGCATCTAACTGGCGCAATCAAATGACATTAGACGAATTCTTGAAACAAAAGGGAATCCCTGGTATCTCAGGTATCGATACACGGGCATTGACACGTAAGATCCGTGAAGTCGGTACAATGAAAGCAAGTATCGTGGATGCAGGTGATTCATTTGAACATGCTTACGACCAACTAAAAGCAACCGTCTTGGCAACAAACCAAGTACAACAAGTTTCAACAAACAAACCATACCCTAGTCCAGGAACAGGCAGAAATGTAGCAGTCATTGATTTCGGGTTGAAGCACAGTATTTTACGTGAATTGAGTAAGCGTGACTGTAACTTGACCGTGTTACCATATAATACGGATGCGGAAACGATCCTTTCATTATCGCCAGACGGTGTCATGTTGACGAACGGCCCTGGTGATCCGAAAGATGTACCAGAAGCCATTGAAATGATCCGACAAATCCAAGGAAAGATTCCGATTTTTGGCATCTGTTTAGGCCATCAACTGTTTGCCCTAGCAAATGGCGCTGACACTTACAAGATGAAATTTGGACACCGCGGGTTGAACCATCCTGTTCGTGAGGTAGCTACTGGAAGAATCGATTTCACCTCCCAAAATCATGGCTATGCGGTCGATGAACAAACGATCGATCCAGAACACTTACTAGTCACACATGTGGAAGTCAATGATGGCACTGTTGAAGGGGTTAGACATCGTCGCTATCCAGCGTTCAGTGTCCAATTCCATCCGGATGCTGCTCCTGGGCCGCATGATGCGCTACATTTGTTCGATGAATTTATGGAAATGATGGATGCTGGAAAGGAGCAATTCTAATGCCAAAACGCACAGATATCAACAAAATCATGGTGATCGGCTCTGGTCCGATCATCATTGGTCAAGCTGCAGAGTTTGACTACGCAGGCACACAGGCTTGTCTTGCTTTAAAGGAAGAAGGCTATGAGGTCGTTTTAGTCAATTCTAATCCAGCAACGATCATGACCGATAAAGAAATTGCTGATCAAGTATACCTTGAGCCGATCACATTAGAATTTGTTTCACGCATTCTACGAAAAGAACGTCCGGATGCGATCTTACCAACTTTAGGTGGGCAAACAGGTCTGAATATGGCGATGGAATTAGCTGAGTCAGGAATCTTAGACGAATTAGGGATCGAATTATTAGGGACGAAATTAAGTGCGATCGACCAAGCAGAAGATCGCGACTTGTTCAAAAAGTTGATGGAAGAGTTGGATCAACCGATCCCCGAATCAGAAATCGTGACGACGGTGGAAGAAGCAGTGACTTTTGCCAACAAAATCGGTTATCCAATCATCGTACGACCAGCCTTCACATTAGGCGGTACTGGCGGTGGGATGTGTGATAACGAAGCAGAGTTGCGTCAAATCGCGGAAAATGGCTTGAGTTTATCCCCAGTGACACAATGTTTGATCGAGCGCAGTATTGCAGGTTTCAAAGAAATCGAATACGAAGTGATGCGTGACTCGGCAGACAATGCAATTGTTGTTTGTAACATGGAAAACTTCGATCCAGTTGGTATCCATACAGGAGATTCGATCGTTTTTGCTCCAAGTCAAACCTTAGCAGACCATGAATACCAGATGTTAAGAGATGCGTCACTGTCGATCATTCGCGCATTGAAAATCGAAGGTGGTTGTAACGTTCAATTAGCACTTGATCCTCATAGCTTCAACTACTATGTCATCGAAGTGAATCCTCGTGTTTCACGCTCCTCTGCCTTAGCAAGTAAAGCGACCGGTTATCCAATTGCGAAACTAGCCGCTAAAATCGCATTAGGTTTGACATTGGATGAAATGAAAAATCCAGTCACAGGAACAACTTACGCTGAATTTGAACCAGCATTGGACTATGTGGTAGCAAAAATCCCACGCTGGCCGTTTGATAAATTTGAAAACGGGGAACGTGTTTTAGGCACACAGATGAAGGCGACAGGAGAAGTCATGGCGATCGGTCGTAACATCGAAGAATCTTTACTTAAAGCAGTCCGCTCATTAGAAATCGGTGCGCACCACCTTGAATTGCCTGAATTGAAAGAAGTCAGTGAAGAACTTTTAATGGAGAAAATCGTTCGTGCGCAAGATGATCGGTTATTCTACTTAGCCGAAGCAATCCGTCGCGGCTACCCAATCCAAGAATTAGCAGACTTGACGAAAATCGATTTGTTCTTCTTAGACAAATTATTGCATATCATTGAGCTTGAAAAGGAGCTTTCCGAAAATCCAAATCAATTGGACCTACTTCATTTTGTGAAACAAAATGGGTTTACTGATCGAAAAATCGCTGAAATGTGGAAAACGACACCTGATGCGATTCGCCAACTTCGTACAGAAAACAGTATCCAACCAGTATACAAAATGGTCGATACTTGTGCAGCAGAATTTGAATCGCATACGCCTTATTTCTATAGCACATATGAAATCGAAAACGAAAGTCATCGTTCAGAAAAACCATCTGTGTTAGTCCTAGGCTCTGGCCCGATCCGCATCGGACAAGGGGTCGAATTTGACTATGCGACTGTCCACTCCGTCAAAGCGATCCAACAAGCAGGCTATGAAGCAATCATTATGAATAGTAATCCTGAAACCGTTTCGACAGATTTCTCGATTTCTGATAAACTTTACTTTGAGCCGTTAACTTTTGAAGATGTCATGAATGTCATCGAATTAGAGCAGCCGATCGGTGTCATTGTCCAATTTGGTGGACAAACGGCCATCAATCTCGCTGAACCTTTAGCAAAAGCAGGCGTAAAAATCTTAGGAACAACGATCGAAGACCTTGATCGTGCAGAAAACCGTGACTTATTCGAACAAGCTTTACAAGAATTAGGCGTTCCTCAACCACTAGGGGATACCGCAACAAGCAAAGAAGAAGCAGTTGCTGTCGCAAATAAAATCGGTTATCCAGTGTTAGTCCGTCCAAGCTATGTTTTAGGCGGACGTGCGATGGAGATCGTCGAAAACCAACGTGACTTAGAAGACTATATGGAGAATGCGGTGAAAGCTTCACCAGAACATCCAGTGTTAGTCGATCGCTATTTGATCGGTAGTGAGTGCGAAGTCGATGCGATCTGTGATGGGGAAACAGTCTTGATCCCAGGAATCATGGAACACATCGAACGTGCGGGTGTCCATTCAGGAGACTCGATGGCAGTTTATCCGCCGCAAGCTCTTTCTGACGAAATCAAGCAAACGATCGAAGATTATACGATTCGTTTAGCACGTGGCTTGAATTGTGTCGGGATGATGAACATCCAATTCGTGATCCATGAAAATCAAGTATACGTGATCGAAGTGAATCCGCGCGCAAGTCGTACGGTTCCTTTCTTGAGCAAAGTCACGAATATCCCAATGGCGCAGATCGCAACGAAGGCGATCTTAGGCGAAAAATTAAAAGATTTAGGCTATGAAGATGGCTTATATCCAGAAACAGCAAACGTCCATGTCAAAGCACCGGTCTTTTCATTTACTAAGCTGCACAAAGTTGACACATATCTTGGACCTGAAATGAAATCAACAGGAGAAGTCATGGGTTCAGATCAAAACCTAGACAAAGCGTTGTACAAAGCGTTTGAAGCTTCTGGCTTACGTTTGCCTGATTATGGCGCTGTCTTGTTCACGATCGCCGATGAAACTAAAGAAGAAGCATTAGGCTTAGCGAAACGCTTTGCAGAAATCGGCTATAGCTTGCTAGCAACAAAAAATACCGCGGCATTCTTTGAGAAACATGGTCTTGTAGTAACGCCAGTCGCTAAGATCTCCGAAGAAGCAACAGAGAAAAACGTGGTTGACCTGATCCGAGAAGGCAAAGCACAAGTGGTCGTCAATACGATCGATAAAGACCGAGGAAATGCTTCAAAAGACGGCTTTATCATTCGACGCGAAGCAGTTGAGCATGGCACGCCATTGTTCACTTCACTTGATACGGCGGATGCAATCGTTCGTGTGATGGAATCACGCGCCTTTTCAACACAAGCAATCTAAATACAAGAGGAGGGCAATTTGCCCTCCAATAAATAAATGAAAAAAGATTTTTTTCTAGTTAGTCCCTGTGGTGGCTTGGAACTGATGTTTGATGACACGACCCACAAAAAGAAGTAGTTAGCAGTATAACGAAATAGCGGAAAGTCCCAAAAATAGGAGTGTAGAGATGAAGCAAGAAGTAATGAAAATCGTTCAACAGCGGCAACTAGCACCACGAATCTATGAAATGACACTAACAGGTGAGTTGGTCAAAGAAATGAAACAACCTGGACAATTCCTTCATATTCGGGTACCCCGAGCAGATTTGTTGTTGCGCCGACCAATCAGTATCAACCAGATCGATCAATCACAACAAACTTGTCGTATCATCTACCGTGTTGAAGGTGACGGAACAAAGCATTTCACAGCGTTGACTGCTGGCGATTCTTTAGATGTCTTGGGGCCATTAGGAAATGGCTTCGATCTTTCTGGATTGAAGGAAGAAGATGAAGTGTTCATCGTTGGTGGAGGGATCGGTGTTCCGCCCCTCTACGAATTATCGAAGCAATTGAAACAACTAGGCGTCAAAACGATTCACTTCTTAGGATTTGCCTCACAAGAAGTGATGTATTACGAAGAGGAATTCCTAGAGTTGGGCGATACGAGGATCGCAACCGATGATGGCACCTATGGGATCCATGGCAATGTTGGGAATCTTTTACTTGCGACAAAAGAAAAGCCGACAGCCGTTTTTGCGTGCGGTTCAAACGGGTTACTAAAGACAGTGGAACAGCTTTTTGCAGGTCATCCGAATGTCCAATTGTCATTAGAGTCTCGCATGGCATGTGGCGTTGGCGCATGTTACGCTTGTGTCTGCCATGTCCCAGGTGATGAAACAGGAACGAAAAGCTTGAAAGTCTGTGATGAAGGACCGATTTTCCAAGCAGGAGAGGTGATTTTATGAGTAATCGTTTAGCCGTCAATCTTCCGGGATTGAACTTAAAGAATCCAATCATGCCAGCAAGTGGCTGCTTCGGCTTTGGAAAAGAATACGGAAAATATTATGATCTGAATCAGCTAGGTGCGATCATGATCAAGGCGACAACCCCTAAAGCCCGCTTTGGAAATCCTACACCACGTGTAGCCGAAACGCCTTCTGGCATGCTTAATGCGATCGGGTTACAAAATCCTGGGATGGAAGTAGTCTTAGACAAAACGTTACCTGAATTAGCTGTGTACAAAGATTTGCCGATCATTGCGAATGTGGCAGGTGCTTGCGAAGAAGATTATGTCGAAGTCTGTGGCAAAATCGGAGATGCTCCGAATGTCCACGCCATCGAATTAAATATCTCATGTCCGAATGTCAAACACGGAGGGATTGCTTTTGGTACCGATCCAGACGTTGCTTTCCAGTTGACCCAATCGGTGAAAAAGGTAGCGAACGTACCTGTCTATGTCAAGTTGTCACCGAATGTCACGGATATCATTCCAGTGGCGCAAGCCATCGAGGCAGGCGGTGCGGATGGTTTCACGATGATCAATACCTTATTAGGAATGCGTATTGATCTGAAAACAAGAAAACCGATCCTTGCCAATCAAACAGGCGGTCTTTCAGGACCGGCAATCAAACCAGTAGCGATCCGCTTGATCCACCAAGTTGCGGGTGTCTCCAATCTACCGATCATCGGGATGGGCGGAGTGCAAACCGTGGATGATGTACTAGAAATGTATATGGCAGGTGCTAGCGCAGTCGCTGTCGGAACGGCGAACTTTACGGATCCTTACATTTGTCCGAAACTGATCGCTGAGTTACCCGAACGAATGAATGAATTAGGCATCGAGTCTTTAGAGCAACTGATCAAAGAAGTGAGAGAAGGTAGAAATCAATGAATCAACGACCAATTATTGCTTTAGATTTTTCATCATGGGAAGAAGTAGAAACATTTATGCAACGTTTCCCAGAAGACGAAAAGTTATTTGTTAAGATCGGCATGGAACTCTTTTACCAAGAAGGACCAATCATTGTCCGCTGGCTAAAAGATGCCGGTCACGATGTTTTCTTAGATTTGAAATTGCATGACATTCCGAATACTGTCGAAAAAGCCATGGGCGGTTTGGCAAAATTAGGTGTAGATATTACCTGTGTGCATGCGGCTGGCGGAATCCGTATGATGGAAGCAGCCATGCGTGGATTGACTGATGGCACACCAGAAGGAAAGAAACGTCCTTTACTCTTAGCAATCACTCAGCTGACTTCAACGAGCGAAGAAGAAATGCATCATGACCAACTGATCGAAGTACCATTGGAGCAAAGTGTGATCCACTATGCCGCTTGTGCCAAAGCAGCAGGGTTAGACGGTGTCGTTTCTTCTGCTTTAGAAGTCTCATCGATCAAAGAAAAAGCGGGGGAAGAATTTGTTTGTTTGACACCTGGTATTCGTCCAGAGGGAACAGTCGCAGGCGACCAAACAAGGATCGTGACACCAGCGTGGGCAAAAGAAATCGGTTCGACCTTCATCGTTGTTGGACGACCAATCACACAAGCAGAAGATCCTTACCAAGCGTACCAAACAATCAAAGCAGAATGGAGTCGTTAATCTATGAACATTGAACAAACTATTGCTAAAGACTTGCTAGAAATCGAAGCTGTTTTCTTAAGTCCAAGCCAACCTTTCACTTGGGCAAGTGGAATCAAAAGCCCGATCTATTGCGATAACCGTATTACGATGAGCTATCCCAAAGTCAGAAAAGAAATCGCTCAAGGATTAGCTGAAAAAATCAAACAAGAATTCCCAGATGTTGAAGTGATCGCCGGTACAGCAACTGCTGGTATTCCTCATGCCGCTTGGGTAGCAGAAATCCTAGACTTACCGATGGTGTATATTCGCAGTAAAGCGAAAGCACACGGTAAAGGGAATCAAATCGAAGGGCGTATCTTTGAAGGTCAAAAAATGGTCGTCATCGAAGATTTGATCTCAACAGGCGGAAGTGTGTTAGAAGCGGCTGAAGCAGCTAAAAGAGAAGGTGCGGACGTTTTAGGTG
The DNA here is from genome assembly GCF_050498525.1 of Enterococcus sp. DIV2371. Lineage (NCBI taxonomy): Bacteria > Bacillati > Bacillota > Bacilli > Lactobacillales > Enterococcaceae > Enterococcus > Enterococcus sp. DIV2371. Next base: position 1,518,316 of record NZ_JBIPAJ010000001.1, read on the forward strand.
TTGCAGCAATCTTTACGTATGAGTTGCCAAAAGGAATAGCGAACTTTGAACAAGCGGGTCTACCATTGATCACCTTGACGAATTATTCTGTATTGATCGAATTTGCATTAGAAAATAAAACAATCAACGAAGAAGAGCTTGCTTTGTTGAAAGAATGGAAAAAAGATCCTGAGAACTGGGCAACAGCTTAGAGATCAGATTAAAAAGGGCGGAAAAACAGATGTTGTTTCAGCCCTTTTTCTATTTAAGATATAGTGAAAACCTGATGATACATAGCGACAACTATTCTTTTGCACATGAAAAATTGTTAAGATAATAAGCTGAAAATTTGCGAATTCCAGTTATTTAATGATAAGATTATCGGAAAAGTCATCTCAAAGAGGAGGATTCTTTATGGGATTGAATGAATTTATTTTAGGGTTAAATAACTTGGAAAGAATCACCAGAGCTCCGGGATTTTTCAAACACACGGAACATACCGTCGCCGCGCACTCTTATCGTGTAGCTTCGATTGCACAAGTATTGGGTGACATTGAAGAACTCCACGGACAAACGATCGACTGGAAGCTCTTATATGAAAAAGCCTTGAACCATGATTATACCGAACGTTTTATCGGTGACATCAAAACACCAGTGAAATATGCAAGTAAAGAGTTGAGAGGGATGCTGCAGACCGTCGAAGAAAAGATGACGGATGAGTTTATCAATCAAGAAATCCCTGAAGCTTTACAAGACGTTTATCGCCGGCGTTTGTTCGAAGGCAAAGACGATACAGTCGAAGGTGAATTACTCGCTGTTTCAGATAAAATCGATCTTTTGTATGAATCATTTGATGAGATCAGTAAAAATAATCCGGAGAAAGTCTATAAAGAAATGTTTATTGAGGCGGTCACAACGATCAAAGGTTTTGACCATCGTCCATCCGTTCAATATTTTTTCAAAGAGATTTTTCCAGAATTACTCAATCAAGAATTCTATGGAAAAGAAGATTTCTTAGCAGCTGTTTCAAGCATTGTCAAAAAAGAAAAAGAATAGTCGAGGTGCCGTGTAGGTAACTGATTCAGGAGGAATTTTAGTTGAAGAAGAATATGGATGTTGAATGGGGTTATTCTGGTGAAAGAGGACCGGAACATTGGGCAGGATTATGTGATTGGTTTGCAAAAGGAGCCGAGTTTGAATTACAATCGCCCATTCCTCTGACAACATGTGAAGAGAGCAGTAATACGAAAGAGACGCTTTCTTTTCACTATCAGAAACAACGATTCACGGATAAGGAGTTCAAGAATACGATCCATCTTGTGCCATATGATCAAATCAGTTATGTCCTTTTCAATGAAGAAACATACTATTTGACCGACATCCATTTTCATATGCCATCAGAACATATCATCAATGGAAAACAAGAAGATATCGAATTTCATTTTGTACACACCAATGAACGACAAGAAAACTTAGTCGTTGGTGTCATGTATCATTTAACAAAAGAAGAAGGCTGGTTATACGACCGCCAGAATGGTGATGAGTGGGATCTTGATGCACATGAGCATTGGACAGATGCATCTGTCTTTTTCCCTGAACAAAAGAGTCATTATCACTATGTTGGTTCCTTAACAACACCACCAACAAGTGGTCCGATCCAATGGTTCGTCATGGACCAAGTTGGTCGATTGAATCGAGATTTCTTGATTCCGTTCAAAGGACAATACGCACAACCCAATAATCGTCCGTTACAACCAGTGAAGAATCGAAAAATTTATTATTACAAGGGGACGAAATGAATATCCAACAATTGAAATATGTCACTGCAGTAGCGAATAACGGAAGCTTTCGAGAAGCGGCGAAAAAGTTATTTGTTTCTCAGCCGAGCCTTTCTGCAGCGATCAAAGAATTGGAAAATGAGTTGAGTATCAATTTATTTACCCGCACGAATCGAGGAGCCTATCTAACAGAAGAAGGACAGATTTTTTTAAAGCGTGCGGAACGGATCTTAGTTCAATTAGATTCATTGGAGAATTATTATCAAAAAAGTGAAAAACGAGAGAGCTTTTCGATTGCTTCCCAGCATTATGATTTCTTAGGTCCGCTAACTGCACAACTGATCGAGACGTTCAAAGCAGAAGTCAAACAATTTCGTATCATGGAAACGACGACTGCAAACGTGATCGAAGAGGTGCAACAACAACAAAGCGAATTAGGGATTTTATATATGAATGACCATAATCGCACAGGGATCAAGCGCTACTTAGAACAAGGAGAGTTGATCGCTCAATCTCTAGGGACATTTAAAACACATATTTTTCTAAGACAGCGGCATCCACTTGCGCAACAAGAAGAAATAAATATTGAAGAACTCGCTGCTTTTCCGCAAGTTCGTTTTACTCAGGATGGCAATAATTTTCCTTATTTTTATGAAGACTTGATTGAGATCCCTGAACAAGAATCAGTGATTTATACAAGTGATCGAGGCACATTGATGAATATTGTGTTAGAGACAGACGCCTATGCCTCAGGATCGGGTATCGTAATTGGTGAAATCAAAGAATATTTACGATTGATCCCATTGGCGGATAGTCCTCTGAATGAGCTTTACGTGATTTATTCCGCAAAACAGCCGTTAAGTGAGATCGGCAAGAAGTTTATCGCAAGTATCCAACGAGTGATGGAGCAGAGGAAGTAATATCCAATAGAAATGAACAAAAGGTAAGCTTGAATGCCAAATAATTGGTTTTCAGGCTTATTTTTACGCAGATCAATATGCAGATAAAAAATTGTTGCAGTAATGTACACAATGAGATGATTCAAAGAAAATGTTTCATACTAAAAGTAGCCAATCGTTTGAGGAACATATTCGCTCAACGATTGGAAAAAAAGGGGGTAAGAAAATGAAAAAAGTAACAAAGGTGATGTTGGGTGTCGTCGGAGCGGCGAGTTTAGGCTTATTTACAGGAGAACCGATGGTAGAAGCCGGTGAGTCGCTTCCGCCAATCGGAGAAGGATATCTAAAATCGGTCAACCAAAGCACGATCGATCGGATGAGTACCATTTCGTACGCTTTATCCTATCAAATGTATCAATGGGGAGATATTGGTGTGAATGAAAGACTTACTGGGGATGAATACAATCCAAGAAATGTTTCTAGTCAAGCATATTCGGTAGGTGTCAATAATGATATGGGCACTAGACAGCGTTCAAGAACTGTCAACACAAGTGTTTTCCATAATAGTACGAACCAAGATCAAACGTTTACGACACCTTCATATTCGGAAACGTATATCGACTCAACAACAACTTCGACTACACAGTCCGCTGGAGTAGCAACATCCACTAGCGCAGAGATCCGTGTACCCATGTTTGGTTCTGCAACGATGGGTGTCGAACTGAATTACAACTTTAGTTCAACCACTTCACAGACGCGAGAAGTACAAAAAAATTGGACGGTTCCCGGTCAAGCAATCAATGTAAGGCCTGGTCATACTGTTGAAGTCAATTGGGTATTCTATACCGGAGAAGCAACAGGGACGGTCAATTTAGAGCAACAGATCCGAGCAGATATCCCATATAAAAAAGATGCTGCTGGACGTATCCATACATATGGCGTAGGGACGGTCGTCGGTGATCGCCAAGTACTCTCGGATAGCTATTGGAACCGTTACATCTCTGAAAGCCGTAATAACTGGAGACGAGTTGACGCCAATGTAACTGGTCGTAGAATGGGCGGAGGCACTTATCGTGTCGATTATGGTTCAGGGTTTGTTTTAGAAGCCTTCGACCGCACAACAGGAACAAAAGAAATCATTGCGACAGGCTATCAATTTTAATTCAAGCCATTTTTATCATCAAAAAATAAACCGATCGCCAAGAAGTAATCACTTCTTGGCGATCGGCTTTTTAACGAAAGGAAATTATTCCTTTTTCATTGCTTGGATTTTCTCTTCTTCTGGTGTTACAATGATCGTTTTTTGGTTTTCGTAAATCACATACCCAGGTTTTGCGCCATTCGGTTTACGGATATGTTTGACTTGCACTAGATCCACAGGTACTTGGGCTGAATGACGATATTTCGAATAGTAAGCAGCCAATTCAGCAGCTTCTGTGATGGTTTCATCAGAAGGTTGGTCACTTTTGATAATCACGTGAGAGCCTGGGATGTTTTGCGCATGAAGCCAGTGATCGGTTTTTCTAGCAGTCTTCATCGTCAATTGATCATTTTGTAGATTGTTTTTACCGACTAAGATCTCAGTGCCGTCAGAAGAAATGTAGCGGTCAGGTTGCGACGGTTTTGCTTTTTTTTGCTTTTTACTTGTTTTCTTTTTCAGATAGCCTTCTGCTAACAGTTCTTCTTTGATCACTTCAATATCCATTGGTCCCGCAATCTCCAATTGTGAAAGAACCGATTCAAGGTAGTCGATTTCACTTTTTGCTTCTTCGATTTGCTTGCCGATCAATTTGACCGCATTTTTAAGCTTTTGGTAACGATGAAAGTATTTTTGAGCATTTTGATTCGGTGTCAATGCCGGATCAAGGGCAATACGGACAGGCTGGTTTTCTTCATAGTAGTTCGCCAAGGTCACTTCGGTCGCACCACGGGGTACTTGGGTCATGAATGTCGTCAATAACTCCCCATTTCGGCGAAACTCTTCCGCATTTTCAGAGTCAAGCAATGTCTGTTCGCGTTTTTTCAACTTATTGCGATTGCGTTTCAATTCATTTTCGATTTTACGGATCAATTCGCCCCCTTGTTGTTTGGCACGATCTTTTTCCGCTTTCTCTTGATAAAACGCATCTAGCAATGCACTTAAAGTAGGGTATTCCTGCATAGAAGCAGCTTGTTTTGCAAACGATTGATAGGCAAACGGTGTGAAGTATTCTTTTGTACCTAATTCATAGTGTGTAGGTAGCGGTTGGTCAACAGCCGCAAAGAATTCTTCCCAGACAGCCATTTTTTCATTTGGGCGCTGGTTGATCCGTTCGCTCAATTCCAATGCTGTGTCGTGACCCAGTCCTTGGAATACTTGCTGTAAGGCTTTAGCATTTGGCTCGACTTTTGATAGACGTTCAAAAACTTGCTCTTTTGTTGCTTGAAAAGGATTAAGCACAGCTTGTTCAGGCGGCGCCACGTATTCGACTCCAGGAAGTAAGGAACGGTACGTATTTTGTGAGCTGCCGATGTGTTTGATCGCATCTAAGATCTTTTGGGATTGTTGATTCACTAAGACGATGGTGCTATGGCGACCCATCAACTCAACGATCAAGACGATATTTTGTAAATCACCTAATTCATCTCTTTTTGAGAAATGAAAGTGGATCACACGGTCATTTTTGATTTGTTCGATACTTTCCAAAATCGCACCATCAAGATGTTTACGTAACATCATCACAAAGTTTGGCGGATTTTCTGGATTTTGATAATCGATTTCTGTGATCTGGACACGGGCATAGCTCGGATGAGCAGATAACAACAATCGGTGGTTCTTTCCACGAGAACGAATCACCAAAATGATTTCATTTTCATAAGGCTGGTGGATCTTTGAGATTCGACCAGATAATAGTGTTTCGCGCAATTCATGGATCATTGCATGGGTAAATACACCATCAAAGGACATGATTCATTCCTCTTTTCTATTCATAAGTACACTTATTATAACGAAAAAAGAAAGGAAAGACCAATGGACCAGATGATTTCTTTCGTTAAATAGAGAAAAAATGCAGGAATTCCATGAAAAACTAGTGTTTTATTTCGTTCTTTCGATTGATTTTAGGTATAATTAGATAAAGGACACGTGGGGGAATAGAGGATGCAGCGATTGATCGTAGAGATAAAGGATAAAATCATCAGAAGTTACACTAATTTATCAGAGGATTTTGAGCAACATCCTCAAAAATATTTCAGACGGATCGGACTTCTTTTAGTGTGTTCCTTACTTTTGACGGCTGCGATGTTCTTTTTGCCGAGTAAAATCAAAGAAGCGCAAGTGGATACGTTGATCTATTCTTCGATTGATTCTGAAAAGCTTCAGCCTTTACCATTTTCATCTGCGCATCAGGAGATCACTGACAGTCGGGCAGTCTCTGTGATGTTCAGTCTGCCAAAAGGAGAGCTTTACCAACAAGTGATCGATATCTTCGAAGACCCACAACAAAGCAGTGAATTGAATCGAACGATCTTTTTTTATCCGTTGGTTTATGACACGCCAGAATTAGAACAACAATACGGGATCAACAAAGATGAAATCACTATCGTTTTCTTTGAAAGAGGAGAAGAAAGGAATCGTTTAGTCCTTTCTGATGAAAACAAAGAAGACCTGGAAAGAACATTGATTCCTGCACTGAATCGTTTACCATTGATCAATATCAAGCAACTGGAAAAAGAGTTAGCAAATGAGGAAGAAACGGCACAATCCACAGATCGTACCACGTTGAGTACGACAGAGTAAGTAATAAGTTGAGCTTAGTGAAAAATAACAAAAAAGAAAATAATAAAAAAATCAGTTGACGGATAAATAAAATTCGATTAGACTTAGGATAACACTTGAAGGAAAGGATGGTCCAAGATGAACTTATCAAAACAATTTTTATCAGAAAATAAAAATAATTGGCGTAACTGGCGTAGATAAGTTGTATCAAGGGCGAACTTTTTCGTAGATACAACTTTTTAGAGTACAACAATGTACGATTCTAAAGTTTGTATCTATGCTGGACATGAATTTGACGACCGCATAGAGACATCTATGCGGTTTTTTGTTGGTAAAAGACAATGACCGTACAAGCGGTGATTGTCTTTTTTTGTTCATTCGCTCGAAGTTACAAAACAGCCGATTTATTTTTAAAAATTACATAATAAAAAAGGGGAAATAAAAATGAAAAATAAACGCTTGATTGCAGTGATCGCACTTATACTTATATACTTGACCGGAACGTTCGTTTATGAAAAAATCAATGATCAACCAGCAGTTGAAGGAAATCGCACAACTGATAAAAAAGTAGTGGGGGTTTTACAGTTTGTTAGCCACCCTGCGTTAGATGAGATCTACCGAGGTATCAAAGATGGCTTAAAAGAGTCAGGCTTGGAAGAAGGACGAAATTTAGAAATCCAATTCCAAAATGGTCAAGCCGACCAAAGTAAACTGGCAACGATGAGTCAGCAGTTGGTACAAGGAAATCCTGATGCGCTCGTAGGAATTGCAACACCAGCCGCACAAGCATTAGCAAACACGACCAAAGATATTCCAATCGCCTTAGGTGCGGTGACTGATCCTGTCGGTGCAGGATTAGTCCAAAGATTAGAAGCACCGGGTGGAAACATCACAGGAGTCTCTGACCAACCACCTGTTGAAGCACAGATCCAATTAGCCACAGAGCTATTACCGGAGGCAAAAACAATCGGAATTTTATATGCTTCTTCAGAAGATAATTCTCGCTATCAAGTCAGCCAAGCAGAAGAAGCTGCGAAAGCAAAAGGACTGACACCAGTAAAATATGCTGTTCCTTCTACGAATGAGATCGCCCAGACTGTCCAAGTGATGAGCCAGTCGGTGGATGTTATCTATGTACCTTTAGATAATACGATTGCCAATGCAATGCAAACCGTCATCAAAGAAGCAAATAAAGCAAATATCCCTGTAATTCCTTCAGTGGACACAATGGTCGAACAAGGAGGATTAGCGACGATCGGAATCAATCAATACGATCTAGGTGTTCAAACAGGTAAAATGGCAGCGGCTTTAGCAAATGGAAAAGAACCAGCAACAACACCTGTGTACGTGTTCGATAAAGGCGATATCATCGTCAATGAAAAACAAGCAGAATTATTAGGGATCACGATCCCTGAATCAATCAAAAAAGACGCAAAAGTACTGACAGAGATCAAGGAGGAAGAACAATGATCGTATCCGCAATTTCTCAAGGCATGTTATGGGCCATCTTAGGTTTAGGAATTTTTATGACTTACCGGATCTTAGATTTTCCGGATATGACAACAGAAGGCTCGTTTCCTCTCGGTGGTGCTGTCTGCGTGACAGCAATCACGCATGGTGTTAGTCCCATACTTGCGACGATTTTAGGCGTATTAGCAGGAATGGCCGCAGGACTTGTGACTGGCTTGCTGTATACAAAAGGGAAAATCCCAGTCATCTTAGCCGGCATCCTAGTGATGTCAGGATTGAATTCAGTGATCTTGTTCGTGATGCGCACACCGAATCTTTCGTTGTTGAATCATCCCGTTTTACAGGATGTATTTCACGGACTTCATTTACCGAATTACTTTGATACTGTGTTATTAGGACTCTTATCTCTTGGACTATTGATCAGCGTGTTGATTTTCTTCTTTAATACAGATCTAGGGCAAGGTTATATCGCAACAGGGGATAACGAAACAATGGCCCGTTCGTTAGGGATCAAGACCGATCGTATGAAGATCTTAGGCTTGACGTTATCCAATGGCGTGATTGCATTATCAGGCGCATTGATCGCCCAAAACGATGGCTATGCAGATGTCAATAAAGGGATCGGCGTGATCGTGATCGGTTTAGCTTCGATCATCATCGGTGAAGTGATTTTCCAAGAATTGACATTGATCGAGCGATTATTAGCGATCGTTGTCGGAAGTATCATTTATCAATTATTGATTTTAGCTGTCATCAAATTAGGCTTTGACACAACCTACTTGAAATTATTCTCAGCGATCATCTTAGCGGCTTGCTTGATGATCCCTCAAGTAAAACAAGCATTGAAATTAAAAACAGGATTTGAAAAGGAGGTCTAATGATGACAGCAATCTTAACGATCAAAAATGGTAGAAAAGTAGTCAATAATGGGATGCACGAAGAAAAAGTATTATTGGATGAGATCCAATTGACCATCAATGAAGGGGATTTTATCACTGTACTTGGCGGAAATGGCGCAGGTAAAAGTACCTTGTTCAATACGATTGCGGGCACACTGCAATTAAGTCAAGGTGGCGTGTACTTCAAAGATCAACCAATCACTAAGCTGTCAGAAGAAGCACGAGCTTTATTTCTATCACGGGTGTTCCAAGATCCGAAAATGGGAACTGCTCCACGGATGACAGTGGCAGAAAATCTATTGTTAGCACAAAAGCGCGGCGAAAAACGAACACTTCGTTTACGCCAATTAAAAAATCAAAAAGAAGTTTTTTATAAACTTTGTCAAGAAGTAGGAAATGGCTTGGAACAACATTTAGACACCCCTGCTGGCGAATTATCTGGCGGGCAGCGACAAGCATTAAGCTTACTGATGGCAACGATCAAAGCACCAGAATTGCTTTTACTTGATGAGCATACGGCGGCACTCGATCCAAAAACAGCTAAGCTATTAATGGAACTGACAAACCAACGGATCACTGAGCAAAAGTTAACCTGTTTGATGATCACACACCGGATGGAAGATGCGTTAAAATACGGGAATCGATTGATCGTCTTACAAAAAGGACGGATCGTCAAAGACTTAGCAAAAGAAGAAAAACAAGCATTATCAATGAATGATCTCCTACACTTCTTTGAAGAAGTGATCGATTAGTTATTTTGCGGATGCATCTGTGTTTGACAAGTTTGTTTCCTTCACTTTATACTTGTGGGTAGCAGGTATAATAACAATCAAAATTTGTAAAGTCAAGATTTAATAAAAAATGATTGATGCCGCTTGTTCTTTCGTAGTTTCTACGAATGGACGCGGCATTTTTAGCGTATTGTAGGAGGATTTTCATGATTTCAGGAAAAACAAGAATAGCAGGGATTTTTGCATCTCCCGTGTCCCATAGCTTATCGCCATTGATGCACAATACAGCCTTTCAAGCTCGTTCGATCGATGCCATTTACTTGGCATTCACAGTCGATCAAACGAATCTCAAGCAGGCAGTCGAAAGCATTCGCACATTCAACATGTTAGGCGTCAATCTTTCAATGCCTAATAAAATAGCGGTCATTCCTTATTTAGACGAGTTAAGTCAAGAAGCGCAGTTGATTGGCGCGGTCAATACGATCGTGCATCGAGACAACCGTTTGATAGGTTACAACACCGATGGTATGGGGTTTATGCGTTCTGTCAATGAAGCAGGAATAGCGATAAAAGATAAAAAAGTGACTATGTTAGGTGCTGGTGGTGCAGCAAAAGCAATCGTTGTTCAAGCAGCGTTAGATCAAGCAAAAGAAATCGTCATCTATAAACGAAAGAACGCAACTTTTGCGAGTGTCGCTTCGACTTTCCAAAAAATTGCCGAACAAACAGGTTGCCACATCACCATCAAGGATTATGCAGACACTGAACAGTTGAAAAAAAATCTAGAAGACACGGATCTTTTGATCAATGGTACCGACATGGGCATGGGGGAGAAAAAAGAAATGGTACCGATCGATCCTCAGTTGCTCCATCCCAAAATCGCAGTGTTTGATTTGATTTATTCTCCAAGAGAAACACGCTTTTTAAAAGAAGCCAAAGCACAGGGATGTTTGACCAGAAATGGCTTAGGCATGTTACTATATCAAGGCGCAATCGCTTTTGAACTATGGACAGGCCAAACAATGCCAATTGAAAAGATCCAACCTTTACTCGATTCAAAAGAATGATAAGCGTATACTCAGAGGATTCGTTAGCTTTTAGTTAAATTTACGTTAACCTTACTGTTTTTTATAACGAAGTATCGTATGATTTTACTGAGTTGAACAAAGGGAGGAACTACAATGAGTCGGATGGATCGTTATAAGAACATCCATAAAAAAGCAAAACCAATCAATGAAAAATCATCGCCGTTATCTTGGCGACGCACCAATAAGAAACAGGAAGATCTTGGAGAGGAACCAAACGCTTCGTATGAAGGTTCTTACGAAGAAAGAACCAGTGACCCTCGAAGACCAACACCTTACGAAGAACACGTTCATTCAGGGCAACAACCACAGAAAAAAGGGTTCTTTAAAAAGAAACCATCCAATAAGCCACGTAAAAAACGTTCTTGGTGGAAGATCATCTTAGGGATCTTATTGATTTTATTTGTCTTTTCGCTGATTTCATTTTTCGTTGGGAAGTTTGTAGCCGAAAATGATCAGTCACTTGAACCAGCGACTTCAGAAACATTCAATGGTGCCCAATCAACAAGTGGCGCGCATAACATCCTGATTTTAGGTAGCGATACAAGGGGCGAAGACGCAGGGCGAGCAGATACGATCATGGTCCTACAATTAGATGGGCCAGCCCGCAAACCAAAATTGATTTCATTCATGCGTGATAGCTTCGTGACGATTCCAGGTGTTGGAGACAATAAAATCAATGCGGCGTATGCCTACGGTGGCGCTGAGTTGGTTCGCCAGACTTTATTAGAAAACTTTGGGTTGAACTGTCAATACTATATGAAAGTCGATTTCAAATCATTTGAAAAAGTGATCGATGCGATGTTCATGAATGGTGTGTCGATCGACGCTGAAAAAGACTTGAATCTAGATGGTGTCGATATCGCCAAAGGTAAACAACGGATGGACGGTCACGTGCTGTTGCAATATGCACGTTTCCGTATGGATGAAGAAGGGGACTTCGGTCGTGTCAGAAGACAGCAACAAGTGATGGATGCGATTTTTGGTCAACTGAAAAATCCATTGAACTTAATCCGTGCACCGTATGCCGCTGGAAAAGCAATCGGCTATACTTCCACAGATGTGCCGATGACTTTTTTAGTCAAAAATAGTTTTTCTATCTTACGTGGTGCTGGTGGAATCGATCGTTTAAGTGTTCCAGCAGATAATACTTGGAGTTATGGACAGAGTGATTACGCGGGTAGTATCCTCGTCTTAGATAAACAAATGAACCGTGAAAAGATTGAACAATTTTTAAGTGAATGATCGTTTATGTTTTTTAAAGGCTTTTCTAGAAGCATTTACTTCTAGAAGAGTCTTTTTTGTGGTGTAAATTTATTTTGCTTGCTATAAGAATAGGTTTATAATTGACGTACTTAATTGAGTACGTTAAAATGTAGGTGATAAATGCAAAAAAGGAGGATTAAAATGTCTAATACTACTTTAAATCCGAGTGCTGCCCGTAAGAAATTTTATCAATTGTTAAAAGAAGTGAATGAAAATCATACAGAAATCGAGATTATTAGTGAGCGTAGTGAGAATAACGCGGTCTTGATTGGTTTAGAAGATTGGCGAGCAATCAAAGAAACGCTACTTTTAGAACAAACGGGTACACTTGATATCGTAAAGAAAAGAGAACAAGACGATACGGGATTTACAAATGTAGATGAGATTGATTGGGATGACCTTTGATGGGAAGTTATAAGGTAGTAGTTAAAAACTCAGCTAAAGCAGATTTAAAAAAGCTAAAGTGCTCTAATTTAAAAAATCAATTTCTTGCTATTATCGAAACATTAAAAACTGATCCTTATTGCCCTAAACAAGCATTTGAAAAGCTAAAGCCAACTAATGAAGTAAGGTATTCAAGAAGATTGAATCGCCAACATCGAGTGGTGTATAAAATAAATGATAAAGAAAAAATTGTTGAGATTTACTCTGCATGGACTCACTATGAATAATCGGTCACAAAGTGATAGCATGTCATCAAATATTTTTTTATGGCTTTTCTAGAAGTATTTACTTCTAGAAGAGTCTTTTTGTGTTTCCTTTTTACTAGTTTCAAACGCATGCTTATTTCCTTAAAAACGTACTTATCCCTAAGGTTCCAAAAGTACACTGATTACTGTCAATCGGTGCTTTTTTTATTATACATACTTCATAGATCGATGCCGATTTCAACAGTTCCGTCTTGTCCCCTAACAAAATCAACTTATCATTCACAATGATTTCATCAATTATTTAACGCTTTTTTTATGCGCTTATTTTTACCTTTATTTCTTAAAAAATAAATGTTTGTTTCATAGGTATGAGGTAATAAAAAAACAACATGGTTTAAACGAAAGAACTTGTCGATTTATTTATCATGCTATAATATAAATTTACAATGATATTTCCACTATTTTGATTTATATAAAATAACGACCTTGAATTATTTTTCAGATTGTCGGGTTGATTTTTTTGAGGTTCGAAAGATCAATATGAATTTTAAGTATAAGTCTGGTAATTTAGGGATAATATGAATCTTTTTAAAAAGTATATGAATAATAGTTAAGTACATACAACATTTCTAGAGGAGGTAAAGATGAAATTTTTAGAAAAGGAAACAGATCGATTTGTTCTGACTATGGTTGAAAAAAATATCTGGATGAAAGAGCTCGTACTTACTTACGGCTTCTTCCATGAAGAAAATTACAAAGGGGAAGAAAGTCACAAAGAAGCAGGACTTGCCTTTGTGACAGCAATCAATCAAAAGAGAGGACATACGAAAATTGAGTATACGGATAGAGTACATTTCCCTGTCAATCTGAGGAAAACTTATTCCATCAATCACACACTGATGCAAGGGTTTTTAGTAGAAGAGAATGTTTTCTTTTCCACAGCCTATGATTCGGATAAGAAATATACTTCCGATTATGCCACTGCTTTCTTTAAATTATCTTCGTCTTATAAAGGAGAAAAGAAAGATTTTATTCAATTGAACAATCGTATCTTTGAGAATAGAGCCAAACTGATTATTTATCAATGGAACAATACTTGGTCAGATTATTTTTCTTACATAAAGAAGATGAGCGGAGCTGCTTACTTATGGACAGTTTACGATGAAGAAAGTAAGAAGTTCACAGTTTTAGGAACTTGAGAAAGAAGGAGGTCAATCATGAGATTATTGAGAAAAGAAACATTCGAGTTTAAACAAAATGCCCACAAGAGAAACATTCCAGTGCAGGGTCTTTTGATAGATTATGTTTTTTTTGAGGAGACCGAGTATAAAGGGCGCTCTAGTCATCGAAAAGTAGCACTTGAGTTTATTAAAGTGATGAATGAAAAAAGGAATGTTCCGGGAATTTACTATACTGAATTACTTTATTTTGATTGTTTACCTAGATATGGCAATCAACTCCAGTATAGATATGCAGTGAATCCAGCCTTAATGTATGGAAAACTCTCAACGATCGAGGACTTAATATCAATAGACAACAAAAGTGCAGGTGGTTATCAATCTATGTATACCTTTCTTTTTCTTCATCCTCCGTACAGTTATGGTGGTAAAAAAAACCACTTTATACAACTTAATGATTGGTTGTTTCCTAACAAAAAAACGCTAACGGTGTATGCATGGAATAGCGAATGGTCAAATTACTTTTCTTTTGGAAGAGAATTATATGATGGATTTTTATGGACGATTTATGACAAAGCGCAACATAAATTTACAGTGATCGGAATTTCAATAGCTGATTGAATGACACAATTGATCAAGTATAATAATATGCAACTGAAAGTCATGTGATGACTCTCAGTTGCATATGTAAATAAGTGAAGAAAAAGCATTTTTTCAAATTCGGGTTCATCACTAAGGATTCAAAAATACACTGATTACTGTAAATCGTTTTCTTTTTTCATCGTAAATACTCCATAAATATGCACCGTAACAATCACGCGCACGACTAAAGCGATTAGAAAAGGATGTATCCCACGCGTAGATTTTTAAATGCTCTCTTTCAGGAAAGAATCGTTGATTAAGCACTAAAAATTGTTCTTTACTCACTGTAGTTGTTTGAGTTTCATGGAAAAAGGCTTTTTCATAGATTCCTCTATTTTTAAATAAGATTTCAGGATTGATTTTTTCTGCTTTCATCATTTCTTTATTGACATAAATCGGGTTTGTTTTCCAACCTAAGTAATCAGGGTCTCTTTTGATATAGATGAGCGGATTAGCTTTTATTGAACAGAAATACTCGTTGAATTGTTCTATACTTACAGGGTTCCCAGTTTTTACATTGAGGTCTGATGCCCAGTGGTTACATTGTGCGATTCGATGTAAAAACTCTAGATATCCTAATATAGCTTGCTGGTGACTGTGAATTCCTTGATAATAAGGTTCATTAAAGAAGCTATAATTAACATAATTTGGTATATTTTCTCCATTCCTATCCCGGCATGCTAGTGTTTCTTTTTCTAATAGTTCCATCTATTTACCTCCTTTTACTAAGGTTCCAAAAGTATACTGATAACTGTAAAACGGTGCCTTTTTTCATCATAAATACTCCATAGATAGGCACCGAAACAATCACGTGCACGATTATAATAATTGGAGAAGGATGTATTCCACTCGTAAACTTTTAGTTGGGTTCTTTCAGGAAAGAATCGTTGATTGAGAGCTAAAAATTGTTCTTTAGTCACTCTGATTGTTTGAGTTTCATGGAAAAAGGCTTTTTCATAGATTCCTCTATTTTTAAATAGATTATCAGGAGTGACTTCTTCGGCCTTCATCATTTTTTTATTGACATAAATTGGGTATGTTTCCCAACTTAAGTAGTCGGGATCTCGTTTGATATAGATAAGTGGGTCAGCTTTAATTGAACAGAAATACTCGTTGAATTGTTCTATACTTGCAGGGTTCCCAGTTTTTCCTCTGAGGACTGATGCCCAGCGGTTACATTGTACGATTCGATTTAGAAATTCTAGATATCCTAATACGGCTTGTTGGTGACTGCGGATTCCTTGGTAATTTTTTTCATAAAAAAAACAATAATTAATGTGATTTGGAATACTTTTTTTATCAATTTTCCAACAAGCTAGTGTTTCCTTTTCCAATAGTTCCATTTTGTCCTCCTCACAAAAATCCACTTATTATTCAGATTGAATTTATTAACAATTATACATTTTTTATGAGCTTATTTTTTTACATTTATTTCTTAAAAAATAAATATTTGTATTGTTCGAATGATCATAACAAATTGAAAAATCTTATTGTTTAATTTAACATTTAATAATATAAACTTATAATTGAATTTTTTGTATTATGATATATTTTAAATAACAATTTACAATTGCTGATTTATAATTACTGCTTAATTTTAGAAGAGGTTCGGGGAATGAGAATGAAACTACCTCAGAGAGAAAATTTTTGGCTACATTAGAAAAATAATTTTTAGTTTTACATTTTGAATAGCAATTATTAAGAGTAATTACAAATTATGCAACATTTTAATTTATATAAGACATTTGAGAGGTTTAGAAAAATCTCTATTTGAGTTTCGAATCAATCGTGAAAACAGAAGAATATTCTGAGACGTACGATAATAAATATGCGATTATAATACTAAGAAAATGGCAATAGTAAAACTCTAAAGATGTAATCCATGGAGTTATGGGCAAAAGAGATGTTAGCATTAAGAAAAGAAGTGATATATTTTTTTATTTACGTCTTGCTAGCAACTATAGACTCCTTGGTAATTATTTTCACTAAAGAAGCAATAATACAAAGTAATAGCAAATTTAACTGATGTAGTGAAATCTTGAATAGCTTGGGAACAGGTATAGTTAATATTATTAACACATAGAAAACGATGATAATAGGACAAAGTGTTTCAATACATAATAATATTTAAATCAAGAAATAGAATCAATTTCATATAAAAAGCAGAGATGAGAAATATAGAGATAGCGGTATTTACTGATTTTTTTAGAGTAGACAATTGAAAAAATAATAAGTGATATATAAATGATTGTTTTATTTATAGAATATATTACTTATGGGTAACTATGACTGGGAGGTAAGAGAATGAAATTATTGGAGAAAGAAAGCTTGCAACTACAATGGAGGGAGGTTATCGTCCCTTATTATGTAGATTATGCATTTATTGAAGAGAAAACTTACAAAGGGAAAAAAAGCCATCAGGAGGCGGTTCTAGAGTTTTTAAATTTTACCAATCGCATTTGGAAGTGCGATATTTGGGCATTAAAACATCATAATAATAGACATGAAGTTATCACTGTTAACATGTTGGAACAGCAATTCTTTTCTAGCGTAGATGAGACAATCATTTATTCAGATCAAAGTTCACTTATAAATAATGGATATCCAACGCTTGTGAATAAAAAAGTGATGGAATCAATTGAAATAAGTCCAAAACAATTCTTTATGGACGGAGGAGTTTACGAACAGGCTTTTTTTGATAATTCTCAAGAAACAGAATTATCAAAACTTGACTTTGAAGCACTAAATCAATTGTTCTTTCCGATGAAAGATAAGTTGATCATCTATTCGTGGAATACAGATTTTACCAACTACTATAATTTTGCGCGTGAAGGACATGGTGCATATTTGTGGAGCATCTATGATAGCGAAAGAAATAAATTTACAGTGATAAGTATAGCTCTGGTAATTCAGGGTTAGGGAAGGATAATTTTTGGTTACATCTATTGTTTAAGCATGTGAAAAATAGCTATTAAGTACATACACTATTTTTAGAGGAGGAAAAGACATGGAATTATTGGTAAAAGAAACATTAGCATTAGGGGAAAAATGGGATATACTTTTTCCGCATTACGTTGGTTATACGTTCTTTAAGGAAAGCGATTACCAAGGGAAGGTCACCCATAAAGAGGCAATTTTGGCTTACTTAAATTATACAAGTCGCTTAATAAGAACAAATCTTTGGTCATCAAAAAAACGCAAAGAAGCTGGAAAATCTATTACCCGTGAAATGTATGTAGCGAAATTTCGTGAACTAAATTCTGATTCAATTATATACACAGCAATTGATCCTACTACGCTAAACTTAGATGGCTACCCCATTGAAGTCAATGAAGAGATGATGGAAGGCATTGAACTAACTGCGGAGGAATTTTTTATGGATGGCGGGGTATATGAGGAAGCTTTTTTTGATGAATTTCATGGTACAAAGTTATCTAAGACAGACTTTAATCTGGTAAATGAACGTTTCTTTCCTTTAAAAGACAAATTAATCATCTATTCATGGAATTCAGAGTTTACAAATTACTTCAACTATCCTAGAGCATGCATCGGTGCCTATTTATGGAGTATTTACGATACGAATACAAAGAGATTTACAGTCATTGATATTTATTTAGGATATGAATAAATTTTAGAACTTAAAAATTATTTCAATTATGCGCGTGTGGGCTGGGGCGCCTATCTTTGGAGTGTTTATGATCCTAGAATCCAAATCTTTACGATCATCGAAATTTATTTAGCAGAACCGGCGTAATATAAGGTACCATAAGATAATATAGGTTCATATTTACAGATTATTGAATTAAAAATTTTAAATAATTGGCGTTAATCTACAAAAAATGACTATGTAGATTAGTTTTTTATAAATAGAACCCGCTATTAGCGGGTTCATTTCTATCATTCTTTTTAGATCTGGATAGGCAGTGAGAATATAATACTTTCTTTTTTTTCGTATCACATTACGGGTACGTTGGATTATTACGCGAGAGTAGGTAATATTACTTACAGGTAAATATTCATTTTTTCCTTCTACTATTCTCCAAAGCCCCCAGCCATTGGGAACTATTCCAGAAATATAGGCATGAGACTGATAAATGACACGATCATTTGATGTTTGTAAATGACATTCTCCTAAAGGAAGCCTGATTTTTCCGTCTAAGTAATTTTGATTCGCAGTAAAAATAGCGATGTTAATATATACCAACGCTTGAATGGGATCATTAAAAGTCGATGTATAATTTAATTTGGGCGATAGATCTAAACGATTTTTTAATTCTCCATTATTTTTCCCTATATGCTTAGCAATCGTATGCCCTTTCCCTCCGTCTGCAAAATGTTCATCATAATATAAGTCAATAGGAGTGTACCACTCAATTTCTTCAACATCGACATCTACTAATTCTTTAATCTTTGTATAAATTTTCTCTAAACTTTCTGAGAGCCAACTAGCTCCCATTGCACCTAGTACTAAAATTTCTTTTGTCTTGTCATCTATAATATTTCCAGTCTCTTCATCCAACACACCACGTTTCCCATCAATAGTGATCGAATCATCATAAGGTATTGCCCCTTCACTATAAGAAAACTCAATTGCACCAACTAAATGCGCTGGAACAGCTTGCTGCGTTTGAGCATAGATAAAGTTTCCGGCGTGATTCAATACGACAGCCGCACCGTATAATGTAGCGATCATTCCTGATGGATCAAAGTCTAATCCGTTGTTGTTTGGAGCGAGGGCTTCGCTTAAGCTTTGGCTGATTTGGCTCGTTCGTTCATAGTACGCGACAGCCATTTCTTTGGCGGTCTCGATGGCTAAGGCTTTAGAAGGTTCATTGACGACCCCAAATTCAAATGGAGTGGTTGCTTGAACATAGTCGAGCAATTGTTCTTTTGTTGTGATTTCCGTCAAGAGTGTAGAAATGCTCGTATCAAGCTTGACTTGATAGTTAAAAGGTTCTGGGAAATCATAGCCGTAGTATGAAGAACCGGTGATGTTCAAGATGGCATCATCTGCTCCTCGAACGGATTCCCCATACTGGATGCTTTCTAAAACAAAGAACTCATTCTTGGAGAAAGAATCGGCTAGTGACGTGTTGCGTCCGACTACTGCTGCTTGCTCTCGTAAAGCCCACGGAATGGTGTAATTGATATAGCGACGATGAAGTTCGACACGGTCACTAACATTGAAAGAAAAGATTCCGTGGTCGCTCTCGCCAGTCAAGTACTCACGCATCAACGCATTGCTTGTTACATCTTGTGCGTAGCGGCTTTGTAAGGCTGCGGAGAAATTGTAGGTATTTGTTGTAGAATCGATTCCAGACATTGCAAAAGCGTTCAGTTCATTTTGAGTGGCGGCACTGCTACCGATCGATTCAAATAAGCCGCTGTTTGTTTTCGCTAAATCAGCTGTTGCAACTCCTAAAGAGGCACCGAGCTGATAAAACCCGACACCTAGGCCAATGCCTAGTAATGCAGGAGCAAGGACAGCAGCGGCTGTGGTCGAGAGTAAACCGGCGCTAAGTGTACTGCCTGATAAACCAGAAGCAAAAGCAGACATGCTCATGCCATTAAAGACATTTAAGGCGACTGCTGCATTTTGTGGTTCTGCGGACGAAGGAATCGGTGAGGTGGTATCGATCGGAACGACGGTTTCGTCAGGTTGGGTGATTTCGCTAGCGATTGATTCTTGGGCGTGGACATCAAGTGGTAAAGTGGCAAAAGGTGCAAGCAACAGGCCAACAAGTAATAGGTGATAAAATTTTTTCATTTTTTTCTCCTTTTTATCAAATGGCTTGAGTGACTACCAACAGTTCAATTGCTAAAAACCTCCTTATTTGTGTCGTAGATTACTTAATTATATTTTCCAAAATATAACAAAAAACTGCAAGTTTATTTAAAATATTAATTATAAAAAAACTCATTTTTTTATATAGTTATTTTCTTTTAAAACACTAATTATATGTTAAGTTATGCTGTTCTTTTATCAGTGTTTTTATTCTTATATAAAAATAACGTGATAATAATAATAAAAAGATGGATGTTCTTCTTTGGGTGATTATAGTTATTTTTTTGTTACGCTTTTTTTCATTTAGCAAAAACATCTTCAATTTTTTCGCTATTCTTTTTGAAAACCATTTGGTAAACTGTTAAAGAATTCTTATTTTATCAAGAGGAGGATGGATAACATGAAAACAGTGATACTCGCTGAAAAGCCTTCTCAAGCAAAAGCATATGCGGAAACATTCAAAAAAAGGAAAAAGCATGAGGGCTATTTTGAAATCAGTGATCCATTATTTTCAGGGGAAGTAACGATTACGTATGGATTTGGTCATTTAGTTGAAATGGTTCCTCCTGGAGAGTATGAAGAACGTTGGGCTAAGTGGTCACTGCCTAACTTACCGATATTTCCAGACCAGTTCAAATACACGGTCCCTCCAGAGAAACGGACGCAATTTGCGATCGTTAAACGGCAATTACAAGCGGCGGATACGATTGTTATCGCAACGGATAGTGACCGTGAAGGTGAAGCGATTGCTTGGTCGATCATCCAGCAAGCCAACGCATTTACAAAGCAAAAGCAGTACTTACGTTTATGGATCAATTCATTGGAAAAAGAAGCTATTTATCAAGGGTTCAAGCAACTAAAACCGGCGGAGCAGTTTTATCCAAAATATAAAGAAGCGCAAGCGCGTCAACATGCGGATTGGCTGATCGGGATGAATGGCAGTCCGCTATATAGTTTACTTTTGCAACAAAAGGGGATCTCTGGCAGTTTTTCATTAGGTCGTGTCCAAACGCCAACGCTTTATATGATCTATCAGTTACAAGAAGAAATCAGGAAGTTCAAAAAAGAGCCTTATTTCGAAGGGGAAGCACAGATCAAAAGTCAACATGGGCAGTTTGTCGGTAAAATCGAGCCGAAACAAACTTTTAAGACTGCGAACGAATTAGTTGCTGCGATTGAAGATAAAGGCGCTCATTTAGGTACCCAGCAAGGAACGATCTTACAAGTAACGAAAAAAGAAAAGCAACAGAGTAGTCCAAGGTTGTTTTCTTTATCTAGTTTACAATCGAAAATGAACCAGGTGATGAAAGTCAGTGCGAAAGCCACGCTTGATGCCGTCCAAGGGTTGTATGAAAGTAAGTTTTTGAGTTATCCTCGGACAGATTCTTTTTATATTACAGAAAGTGAACACCAGTATCTTGTTCAAAATCTTGATCGGTATAAAGCGTTTCTAGGAATCCAAGAGGTAGCAACGCCAGAAACATTTCCTAAAAAAAGATATGTCGATGCCAAAAAAGTCCAAGAGCATCATGCGATCATTCCAACGAAAACGCTACCGACGAAGGAACGTTTTGCGAAGCTTTCTCGGCTGGAGCAAGCAATCTATTTACAAGTGATGCGTACGACTTTAGCAATGTTTGCTGAAAACTATCGCTACGAAGAAACGGTGATACTTACAGGGGTGCAACGATTACGTTTGAAGAGTGTCGGGAAACGTCCGATTGCAGAAGGGTGGCAACAAATCTTGTCTGTCAAAAGCAAGAAAAAATCAGATGGTCAACTTTTGCCTAAAGTCAGTGAACAAGAAGTGGTTACGGTTGATCTAAGGAGTCTTGAGAAAGAAACTCAGCCGCCTAAGCCATACAATGAAGGAACGTTGATCACTGCGATGAAAACAGCAGGGAAGACCTTAGACGATGAAGAAGCGCAAGAGATCTTAAAAGAAGTCGAAGGAATCGGAACAGAAGCTACCCGAGCAAGTATTATTGAAAACTTGAAGCAACGACACTATATAGAAGTCAATAAAAACGATATCCAAGTGACTGCTAAAGGAATTACTTTGTGTAAAGCTGTCGCAGGGGAGTCCTTATTGACAAGTGCTGAAATGACTGCACGTTGGGAAAGCTATTTGAAGAAGATCGGTGAACGTCAGGGGACGCCAGAAGTCTTTTTAGAAAATATCAAAAAGTTTATACTCCATTTATTAGAAGTCGTACCAGAACAAGTGAAAAAAGTCGATTTATCGGAAGAACAAAGTGGCTTGATGCAAATCGAAGCGATGGAAAAGAAGAATGATCAAATAGGGCGCTGTCCGAAATGTAAAAAAGGGATCGTGATGTTATATCCAAAGATTGCGACATGTACGAATAAGGAATGCGATTTTAAATTATGGCCTACGATTGCCAAGAAAAAATTGACCAAAACGAATCTTAGAGAGCTACTATCAAAAGGGAAGACTAGTAAAGTGGTCAAAGGCTTCACTGGTAAAAAAGGGAAATTTGACGCTGTTCTAGTATTGAAAGAGGATTTAACGATCGGTTTTTCATTCCCTTGGATGGAGAAACAAGAATAATGATATATATTCCGAAAAGTCAATATACTTTAATTATAAATACCTAAGTTATGAAGAGGAGTACTTATACGTGAAAAAAATCAATTCACTTTTGAATTATGCAATGGGGTTATTGACGTTGGTTGCTTTATATCAAGTGGTGATCGCCTATCCGGAATATGGCACGAAGTTGTTAGCTATTACGAAACATCCTACTGGCTATTCACCGACTGTGATCTTAACCACGGTGACAGCAGCAGCTAAGAGTGGTACTTATTTGTTGCATACGACTAGCAACTTACTGAAAAGAAAGAAACAACGGAAACAGTTGTTTTTCGTCTTAGTAGCGGCGGGAGTTGTTTATTTCTTACCGTTGATCACTCAATTTGTTCAAAAGTTTATATAAATAGATTTAGAAAAAAAGGGCTCTTCGACAAGTAGTGTTGGTGAATTCAAATTGAAAGAATTTCATCGTGAATCAATCTAAGCAGAAAGAAGCTTAGATTGATTCTTTTTTGTATTGGATTGGTCTTGAAAAACTAATCCTTGAATCAAATAAATTCGGTCACGAAAATGGAGAAAGTTACGGTAACCATACGCAACGCGTTTGATTACCTTGATTTTATTGTTTGTCCCTTCTAACGCCCCGTTACTATAGGGTGTTTGAAAGGCATTCTCGATGCCTGTTCTATATTTATTGAAGAAAGTGAGCTTCTTACGAAACCACTCAGGAAGTTGTGTATCTAAGGTGTTCACTACTTCGAAAAAGTAGTTCGTATCCTTTTGTTTATAATGATAAAGAAGGAGTTGGCAGGTGTCATAAGCCAGCTTCAAGGTGGAATCATAGCTTAGTAGTTCATCAACAATTGCTTTTTCAGTCATTGGTCGCTTAAAGGAATAATCATAACGGTAATGAGAACTATTTAATAGATAAGAATCCTTTAGAAGCAACTTCCAGAAACGTTTGAATCGTTTGTACTTCAGGCGATCGTTTTTGCGAGAAGTGTTCATGATTTGTATCCGTAAATGGTTCAATGACCGGTGGATATGTTGGATAATATGAAACCGATCCGTGACAATTTGTGCATGGGGAAAAATACTTTTCGCTAATTCAAAATAAGGAGCGTTCATATCCATGACGATATATTGGACGTTTTCTCTTGCTTGACGGGTGTAGCGAGAGAAATAGGTACGTAAATAAGCAAGTTTACGACTTTCAAGAAGACCTAGAATCTGATTGGTTTGACCATCCATGAAGATAAAGCTCATTTTCCCAACGCAAGATTTCATCGCTTTAAATTCATCAAAGCAAAGAACAGAAGGCAAATAGTCAAAGCGGACTTTCACGTTCTTCACGGCTCCTTTCATGATTCGTAAAATCGTTACATCCGATACGAAGTACCGGATGGCAATGTCTTTTCTACTGGAGTTGATCGCTAATTCTGCCATGATTTTTCGTTTCAAGTCGACAGAAATCGAACAATTTCGATCGACTAAAGAAGTTTCAGCGGAGAAAGTTGCGCCACACTCTTTACATAGAAAGCGAGTTTTTTTAAGACTTAAGACAGTTTTGTTTGAACGAATCGGCAGTAAATGAATCGTGGTTTGGTGAGTACCATACTTAATTACTTGTCCTTCATTTTTAATCCCACATCTTGTACAACAAGAGGGAGTGTAATCTAAGCGACCATGAATCACATGGGAGGTAATCCCTCCTTCTTTCTTTTCAGAAAGCCAATCTGTAGGGAAAATGATATTTTCATCTGTTAAACCGAGTAATTTTTTAGTATGATAGTCCATGGAGATATCCTTTCTTGATGAGTTGGTTTTGGTCGACTTAATTCTATCAATTTGGATATCTCTTTTTCTATCTTTTTTTACAAAAAATAGTGTTAGCAGAAAACAAAATTGTTTTCCACCAACACTAGATATTATAGAACCAAAAAAAGACAGTGGTAAGAGAAAACATCTTATTCACTGTCTTTTTTCAAGTTTTTGATGTACCAGGCATCCATTGTTGAATGGTCAGAGCCAGGTAGTGGGGCAGACATCAAGTGAAAACCAAATTTCTCATATAGCTTGCAAGCGGGTGTTAAGGCGTGCATCGTTTCCAAATAGCACTCGCGATAATTTGGCTCTTTGTCAATAAGGACTGATGAGTGCAATCAAGTGAAATCCGGAAGAAGAAGTGAACACTTCTTCTCCGGATTTTCTTCGTTATTTGACGTGAATGACTTGATTCGTCAAAAAGATTCGGATGCGCATGTTCTCAAATGATTTAAAGCCATAAGACACTCGTTTGAGTGTTTTGATGTGGGTGTTTTTTGCTTCAATTTTCCCATTAGAGTAAGGATAAATCAAAGAATGACGAATCCCTTCTTCATAGCTCAGAAGATTTTGTAGTTTTAGCCGAAATTCTTTATCTAATGTTTCTGGTAACTGATGCAAGAGAGTGAAAAATGACTCGTGGTCTTTGTCACGAAAGGCATCCGCTAGTTCATGGAACGCTTGATAGGCGACTTTCAAGGCAGTTGAAGCACTTAATAAACGGTCAAGCACCATGGCTTCTGTCAGGTAAGGATACTTTGGGGCACGAAAGCTACGCCAAGTTTTATATTCTGTGTGGTTGATATTCTTCCGATTTTTGGTGAGTAAGCGCCAATGGCTTTTTAATTTCCTTGGCATTGTCCGATTGCCCGAAGCAATCAGGCGTTTCATTTCACGGACACGAAAATCTTGGAACGCTTGATTCATGTGTTTGACCACATGAAAACGATCAATGACCAGTTTGGCATGAGGAAATACTTTTTTTGTTAGTTGAAAATACGCCGCATTCATATCAGTAACTAAATAGTCGACGTCAGATGGATTCACACATGTCTGGAAATAAGTGGTCAACCGAGACAATTTTCGAGTGGGTAAGATATCAACTAATTGCCCGGTTTCCCCATCGGCACAAATAAAACTCATCTTATCTTCTGAGGATACATGGGAACGAAATTCATCGACCATCAATACTTTGGGCAGGTGGCGCTTGGCTTGTTTTGGTAAATAGGTTTTTAACGACTTCAAAATACGCGTCACCGTTGGAATAGACACCTGGCAATGCTTTGCGATAAAAGATAAGGAGACCTTTTCGGTGAGTAAAGCAATGATTTTCATTTTTACATGCTCGGCAATCGAATGATTTGGCCGAACAAAATAGCTTTGGGCTGTCCAATGGGTATGGCAGTTTCTACAGTGATAACGTTGTTTCTTCAGCCGCATGATTAGCGGTAAATGGTTGAATTGATCGAAACGAATGCAGGTCATTTTCTTGCCATTTTTGACAATGACCGTTTTCCCCTTCGAATCTCTCACGGCAGAGCCACAAGTCAAACAAGCAGAAGTAGGAGGAGCTAACACTGCGTCAATAACTAAAGTATTGGTTTGATGGAACGTTTCGTAAGAAACATCTTGGATGGTTAAATATTTATCTGTTAATCGGAGCATTTTTTTGATAGAATTTTCCATAGAGCATATCGTCCTCTCAGTTGTTTATTTTGTGGTGATTTAATCATACTAGAGAACGATATGTTTTTTAATACCCAAAAAGAAAAAGTGGACTGACGAATCAGAATTGATTCATCAGTCCACTTTATTATAGAGCCCGATAATTTTGCTTTGCATAAGATAATGCTTTTTCCATCATTTGATTCGCAATCCCTAAACCAACAGCTTCTGGTGCTAAGTATAATTTTTGTAATTCGCATATCTGCTTTTGCTCGTCGAAGGGCGCAATTCCAACTCCGCCAACCACTTGATCATCGATTTGAACGACCCAATAAGCTGCATGAGGTAACGATTGGTAATAGTCTGATAAATGACTTAATTGAGGATCGAAATACGCCGTGCCTTCAATTGCTAAACCGAGTGATTCGAGGGAATTTTGAATGATTTCTTTTATTGCTAAGTCATCTTGAGGGGTGATTTCTCTTATTCGCATAGAACGTGGCTCCTTTTCTTTAGTGTTTATTTATCGTAATCGATTTAAGTGTCAACGTCAATTTGCTTTTTGTAGAAGTATTGAATGTTCAATCAACTTCTTTCTTGACCCCATGCTTGAACTGTGAAATAATAACCTCATAAAAAATTATGACTTAAGAGCGTTCGCCGGAACGATCTTGCAGGAGACAGACAAACGAACCGTAGGCTTTAATGGTTCGTTTGCCTGGCTCCTTTTTGTTTTGGGAGGTATTAGGCAGAATGAAAAAAATCGAAAACTTACAGACAGATGTACAAAAAGGATTAATACAGCAAGAAGCGCAAGAGCGATTACGATACTATGGATTAAATTCGATTGATACTCAAGCAAATAAAAGTATTTTTACCTGTGTGAAAGAAGCAATGAAAGATATCACGATTTTGATCTTATTAGTTGCTACTGGACTGTCCACGTATATTGCGTATCAAACACATCCAGATGACTTTACAGAACCGGTCGTTATCTTTTCAATCGTTTTATTAAATCTTTATTTGTCGATACGGCAACAAAAAAGTGCAGAAAAATCGATGGAACAATTAAAAAAAATGAGTACTCCAACTAGTAGTGTTTTAAGAGAAGGTGTCGTCAAAGAAATCAATAGCTCGGAGATCGTACCTGGCGATATCGTTCAACTAACATTAGGTGATCGTGTACCTGCTGACGCGAAAGTAATCTCGTGTGTTAATTTCTTTGTTGACGAATCATTCTTGACGGGAGAAAGCGAGCCAAACGAAAAGGATGCTTCTTATCAAGCCAGTGAGACTGACGGATTGAGCGATCGTAAAGATTTAGTCTTTTCTGGTGCATTAGTCGTAACAGGTAAAGCGACGATCTTAGTAGAAAAAACTGGAAATGAGACGGAAATCGGAAAAATCTCTCACTTGATCACGAATGAAATCACCAATGTCGCACCTCTGCAAATCAAAATGCAAAAACTTGGGAAAATACTGGGAATCGTGGCGATCATTGCCGGTTTCCTTGCAATTGGCATAGGAATTACGAAAGGATTGAGCGTAGAAACTAGTATTATGACGGCTATCTCAATGGCAGTTGCGGCAATACCAGAAGTGTTACCTGTTGTTGTAACCATTTCTCTAGCTGTAGGTATGGGAAACATGGCAGTTAAGAAAACGATCGTGCGAACACCATCGACTGTTGAGACAGTGGGGGGCGTGTCAGTGATTTGCTCAGATAAAACGGGGACGATCACTGAAAATAAAATGACAGTGAAAAAAATTGCTCCTCTAGCAGAAATGCCTGCTCTGCTATCTTTCACAGAAGATCAAGAAAAAAATCTCCTTTTCCTGTTTTATCTTGCCAGTAGTTTTTCTGAGAATGAAGGAGGCAGCAATCCAACTGAATCAGCCATAAAAAAGGCAATAGATACTCGGTTTTCAGAGAAGGAATTACAGGAACATCTTTCTCACTTGAAAAAAATCAAAGAATTGCCGTTTGATTCAAAAAGAAAACGTATGACGGTCGTCTATCAAATTGGTAAAGAATATGTTTCGGTAACAAAAGGGGCATTTGACCGATTACAATTGGCAAATCCCAATGAACATTATTTAACGATACATGATCAACTTGCTAACCAAGCGTATCGTGTCTTGGGAGTAGCGTACAAAGTTTTTCAACAACCGATTGAAGACATATCCGAGGAAGATTTAGAAGAGGGGCTAACTTTTTCTGGTTTTGTCGGTATTATAGATCCGGCGAAAAAAGAAGTGGCAAAAGCAGTGGAAGTAGCTAAACAAGCTGGAATCAAAATCGTTAAAGCCTTTCAAGAAAATGACGAAATCGTTGCAATGACCGGGGACGGAGTGAACGATGCCCCAGCGCTGAAAGCAGCAGACGTCGGCATTGCTATGGGAAGCGGCACTGAAGTGGCAAAAGAAGCATCTGATATGATCTTAGTAGACGATCATTTTGCCACGATCATCCAAGCAGTAGAAGAGGGTCGGAGAGTGTATCAAAATATCCGAAAATCACTTTATGCCATGTTAGGTTGTAATATTTCGGCTCTGACGGTCGTATTGCTTTCTTTGCTTTTCGGTTGGGGAGCGCCAGTCACCGCCATTCAATTATTGATCATCAAAGTAGTCGCAGACGGAATTCCTGGTTTTAGTTTAAGTGTAGAACCTTCAGAAGAAAAAAATATGGAAAAACAACCGATCCATAAAAACGAGAGTATTTTTTCTCAAGGATTGGCAGTTAAGATTCTTGAAATCTCTGTTGTGTTTACGATCGTAACTTTATTGGCTATAGTTATTGGACGCACACAATCAGTTGCTATTGCTGAAACCATGACATTTATAGTATTAGGTTTATCAACGATCATCCATATGTATAACTGTCGCAGTGAACAATCGATTTTACGCTTAAAATTTCTAGGTAATCCATTGCTTGTCTTAACAACAATGATTGGCGCATTGATCATCGTTTTGTTAGTAACAATCCCTGTTACACAGCATACCTTTGGGTTTGTTACGATTGGTCTCACGAACTGGTTATGGGTCCTTGGTTTATCTCTAATTCCAGTCATCTATATCGAAATAAAAAAAATGGACACATCTGTTTTAATGAGTAACTGAAGATTTTTCTCTTAGTTAAGTCTGATTATGTTCGTCTGTAGATTTTTTTCTCAATGCTGCAGACGAACTTTTCTTAAAATGACCAAAAAAAGCGCGAATGACAAAAATAAATGCAGACAACTAAAAAAACAAGAGAATTATGGTGATTTACGATTGATAAGAGGGGTTAGAACGAGGAATTATGCAATTAATCAATTTTTATTTATTCTAGTTTACATAATATATATTATACAAAGTAGATTTAAAAAGAACTAAACCTATGTTCCAACCTAAATCCTTCGATTTTGACCTCAAAAACCGTTTTTTTCTGTTCTGCAATATTTTAAAATTATTTTGCACCGATTTGTTTACTTTTTTCATGCACATAATTACATATTTAACTGATTAATTTTTTTACTATCGACATTCCCGTAAGAAATAATTTTTTCAACAAATGTTAGTTCAATCAATCTGCTAGTGTTAGATTTATATTGTTTGATCTGTCGTTACTTATAGATCATTTATGGTTTATCTGTATTTAAGTCTTGCTGATCGTTTCATCCAATCTGTCACTAACATTTTTCAGTAATTATCGCTACACATAACATATCTACATAAGTACCTGTTTTTGCCTAAAATCGCTTTTTTTGTTCTCTTGAACTTTATTTCATGTGATATGTTATGTTTAGAATAAATTTGAGGTGAAAAAATGAAAATTGTTAAACTGGACAAAGAAAAAATCAAACACTACATATTGAATGAAGCAACTGAACAAGACATGATTGAATTGATCGAACTGATGCGTGCAAAGAAAGCGATTTTAGACTTAGAGAAAATTGCTACAGAAAAACAAAAACTTGTTGACAAGTTCAACAAGTTCTAAGAGTCTGACAGGCTCTTTTTTTAGTGCCCTCTTCTCTATCTACACATTTAAAAACGAATGACAGAAGTATGATAAAATATGACTCCAATAAATATCCCAAATATAATATGTACGACAATAGCGATAATAATTGGAACCACACGTGCTCCTTTTTTATCCCAGCTGTATTTCGTCTTTTTGTTTTTCCATAGTAAAGATATAAGTAATAAACTGAGAATCACGACCCATAATAGTAATGCAATGCCAACCAATGGCATAATTTTTTCATTGATAATGGCTATCCCCATAGACTCTCCTTTCTATTCGCATATTTCTTCTATATTAACAAAAAAACGGGAATACTCGGAAATGATGTTTGCTACTTTCCGATTTCCCCGTCTTTTTGTTTATTTGATTGTTGTTTTAGCGTACTGTATCAAGTACTGCTTTTAATTCACTAACTGATTGATGGAACATTGCTTTTTCTTGAGGAGTGATCGATAATTCAATGATCTCTCTTACCCCATTTTCGTCTACGATCGATGGTACACCAGTAAAGATATCTTCTTCCCCATACTCGCCATTTAAGTAAGCTGAAACTGGTAAGACAGCTTGTTCATTATTTAGGATTGCTTTGACGATTCGAGTAGTACTCATACCGATACCGTAATACGTTGCTTTTTTACGATCGATGATTTCATATGCTGCATTTTTTACTTTATCAGCAAGCACTGTTAAATCATTTTCTTCTAAACGATGGTCTTTCTCAACATATTCCATGATTGGTTTGCCACCAACTGTTGTATGTGACCAAGCAGCAACCTCTGAATCCCCATGTTCGCCTAAGATATATCCATGAACGCTACGTGGATCGACTGCAAGTTTCAATGCAATTTCTTTTCTGAAGCGTGTTGTATCTAATGTTGTTCCAGTTCCTACCACTCGAGAAGCTGGTAAGCCAGATTCTTTCCATGTTAAGTAAGTCAAGATATCAACAGGATTTGAAGCTACGACGAAAATGCCATCAAATCCTGAATCCATTACTTCTTTCACGATTTGACGTGTGATCATCGCATTTGTTTTCACTAGATCTAAGCGTGTTTGACCAGGTTTTTGGTTGACACCAGCAGTTAAGATCACTAGGTTAGCATCTTTACATTCGTTGTAATCACCAGACCACACAGAAACGTTCTTTTCGCCCCATGCCATACCATCTAGTAAGTCTAATGCTTCTCCTTCTGCTTTTTCTTGGTTGACATCGATCAAGACAAGTTCATTAGCAACACCTTGATTGATCATCGCATAAGCAATACTTGTACCTACAAAACCTGTACCCACGATAACAACTTTACGACTTGTTTTTTTCATGTCTAACACACCTTTCATCCGTTCTTTGTTATTTTCATGAAAATTATAAATCGGTTGTTATCATTTTTCAATAATATAGAAATTATACATACTATAATAATTTTTTATAGAAAATCAGTAGCGACCAAAATCAGATTGCGTCCTTCTTACTCTAGGTATCTCCTTGCGTGAACCTTTTAACGATGGATCATTCTTCTTTGATAAATTTGCCAAATGCGCTGAGAGATCGATCACTTTAGATTCTGAAGTTCGAAGTTCTGATTTCGATGTTTCGCTTGTCTGCTGTTCGCTAGGAAGTGAATTCGTACTGGTCTGTCGCGAGAATTGACTGTCGTTAGCATCACTATCTAATCGTTTATCAGAAATTTTTAATTGCAAATCTTCAAGATAGATTTTTGAATAAGGTTTCTTATATAGTGGGTCCCCGATTTTAGGCAACCAATTTTTTCTTCTCTGACTTCGCTGTAGTTTATCGGCTAAACGCTCGATTTCATTTTGACCAGTATAGGTCGGGTAATTAGTAGCGTTATAAGTCTCATCGATTGCTTTATTCATTCGAACGAGTAGCTTTTCTCGATAAGTATTTGTATTAAAAAATCTATGTATCTGATAGAGTAAAAAATCCTTCAATAATCGTCCTCCTCATTTTGTTCCCATGTTTCAAACACGTCTCTTTGTCTACTTGCTCGTGCTTTTTCTTTTTCTATGTTTATCCTAATTGTTTCTTCTTGAGCTTTGTAGGAAGCAGCGACTTCTTTTTTGAAGTGCCTGCGATCTTTCCGACTCACTCTTTTTATAAATTTAAATAATTGCCAAATGATCACGACAAGTAAATAGATCGTAAAAAAACCAGAAAAGCCAAACTCAATAATAAACGACAACAGAAAGGCAGCAATCCTACCTGCTTGACTAGCTGATGGAAAGTTTTCTTGCTGTTGTGCAATGAAAGGTAAAACCCAAAACATCCCCATGTTCTTTTTCCCCCTACTCCTCTAAGATCTAGCGACTATTTTCTAATTTTATAACGCTCTTTAGCGATTGCTTGCTTTGATGGTTTCCCTACTTTTGGTTGTGCAACCATTTTTACTGAGATAAAAACGCTTAAAACGATGGCAAGACTTGCAATACCAATGATCATTGAAGAATTTTTGGCGAAATATTTCGTAACTAATTGAATGATATCTAGTTGCCCGTTCATTACTTATCACCTCCTTTAAAAAATACATACGCAATCATAGTTTATAATGAAAGGATAGGTTCGATAAAACTTTTTTTGACAGATACTGGAAAAAAAGTAAAAGAACTTACATCCACAAGCCGTCAGTGAGGCTCTTATAGATGTAAGTTCTTTTGATTGATTATTCTTTATGTTTGGCTTTAAACGCATCAAATTTTTCTTTTGCTTCTTCCACCACTTCTTCGATTTCTTCTTTTAAGGGATGTTTCTCAGGTGTAGGTTCTTCTTCTACTGCATTTGAACCAGACATTGCGACTTCTTTTGCTTCGCCAGAGTTAGTTCCAGCTAAAGCCTCTTCTTTGTCGGTTGTCTCTCCTGAGTTAGTCCCGGCTAACGCGACTTCATCGTCCGTTTTAGGCGCCATTGACCCTCTTAATCGTTTTTCTTTTTCTCCATCATAATTTGTCATATGCTTGTCCTCCTTGTTGCTCTATCTCTATCCTACAACAAGAATAAAATAACTGTCAAAATATAAAGGTGAGATTGAAGTTATTAATTTTCTTTCTTTAAAATTTTTACTTCATAAGGGGCAAATGTGAGTAAGCCAGTAAGCGTTTGATTGGTTTCAAGGTCCAAGAGCGGTTGAAGCAACTCAAGCTGTTGTCTCTCTTCAGAAAAATTCATGAGAAAGTAATAGTTGTGTTGCCCATCTGTTCGAGATTGGATCGATACTTTTGGCTGTGTGTCTTTGACGATTTCTTGTTGCAACGCTAATTGTTCAATCAGTGGCTGATAGAACACTTCTAAAAAATCAAGATCTGTACGAGCAGCCAAGTAATAAGCTGTTCCCTGTCCTAGGCGATTTTCAACTAAAGCAGGTGTGTTGGCATAAAAATCTTGGCTGTACGTAGCAATCACTTTTCCTGTCGTTTCTTGGACAATCCCGCAGTAATCTTTAGTTTGATAAGATTTCCCTTGGTAAAGAATTTGATTGTGTTCCCCTGGATAAAGGGTCTCAAGCTCTTGTGGAAGCAACCCGAAAATGGTTTGTAGCGTTTGTGGCCATTCGCCAAGATGTAACTGATCATTTTCGTTGACCATCCCGGTAAAATAGCTACCGATCAAGATACCGCCCTTTTTCACATACTCCGAAAGGTCCTTCATCGTATCTTCTTGCATCAAATAGAGCATAGGCGCGATGACTAACGCATAATCAGAGAAGTCTTGGTTCGGTGTAAGGATATCTACCGCAATATCTCTTTCCCAAAAGAATCGATAATGCTCTTGCAACGTTTGGATATAGCGACGAGTTGGTCGTCCAAACCCGCCTCCACGTTTCAATGCCCAGTTACTTTCCCAGTCAAATAAAATAGCTACTTTGGCTTCTTTTGGTGTACCTTTGATCGCAGCTAGCGTGTCTAATCGTTTACCATAGGTAGCTACTTCTTGGAAGACTCGATTTTTCTCTGAATTATCATGTCCTACAACTGCACCATGGAATTTTTCGGAATTTCCGAGTGATTGCCGCCATTGAAAATAGAGTGTACTATCTGAACCGTGTGCAAGTTGTTGCATCCCACTCAAAATGTGCATTCCTGGTTTTTTTGCTTTGTTGTATGCGTGCCAATTCACGTAACTAGGTGTTGATTCCATGACAAGAAAAGGTTGTTTTTTCAATGAACGATATTGGTCATGGACGTAAGCCGATTTCATCGCAGTCAGGTGTAAGGGCTCATACGGATTATGCCAGTCAGGATAACTATCCCAACTAACGATATCAACGACTTCTGCAAAGCGGGAATAATCCAGTCCTTCAAGTGGGATAAAGTCCTGTTGATCATGTCCTTCTGCCATAAAATTAGTCGTAACTGGAAGATTAGGAGTGATTTCTCGGATCGGTTCAATTTCATTGAGGAAAAAATCAATCGTCTGATCCGTCACGAATCGTTTCCAGTCTAAGTCCATGCCATGTACTTTATGCTCTCCTAGAGGTGAAGGCGGAACGACTTGAGACCAACTGGAATAACTATTACTCCAAAATGTCATCCACCATGCGTCATTCACCGCGTCTAGTGTCTGATATTTGTCTTTGACCCAGTCACGCCATTTCTCTGCGCAAAAGTCACAATAGCACTCACCAGAGTATTCATTGCTGATATGCCACATCAATAATGCCGGATGATTGCCATAGCGCTCGGCTAGTTGTCGGTTGATTTGTTGGACCTTTTCCCGATAGATCGGTGACGTGTAGCAGTGGTTGTGTCGAAAGCCGTGATGATGCTTTTGTCCAAGAATGTTGGTCCGATTGACTTCTGGATATTTTTCACTCAACCATTGGGGCCTTCCGCCACTTGGTGTTGCTAAAATGACGCGACCATTTCGCTTGTGCATCGCTTCAAATACCTTATCTAGCCACTCAAAGTGATAAACCCCTTCCTCCGGTTCTAATGTACTCCACGAAAAGATACCGACAGTCACTGTGTTGACATGGGCTTTATCCATCAACTCGAAGTCTTTTTTTAATATTTCAGGATGAGCCAACCATTGTTCTGGATTATAATCGCCACCATGTAGCAAACGATTATCGTTATACGTCTTCACTTCGTATCCTTCCTTTCTACGATATGATAAATGAATGATTGGCAATCCCCGGCAAGCTGGTAAGTCGTATGATTGACTCCTGTGAACAAACGGGGTTTTTTCAAGCCGACATTCATCAAAAGATTGCCACAGACCGTCTCTTGTCCATTGATTTGATAATAACGATCTTTTTTCAGATAATCTGGAAAAGGCAGATAAGCTTTTGCGGCTGGATTTGCTCGTGCCATTTTTTGATAAAACCCAATGATCGCCTCGGATCGATCATGACTAAAAACACCCCAGCAAATTTCATTATCATACGGACGATTTGGCAAAATCTGAACAAATTTTCCATGAGTCAGCAAGTGACGATGTGCTTTGTAAAAAGCGATACGCTCGCTGATCTGTTGCTTCTCTTCGTCTGTCAAAGCCAAGAGGTCTAATTCATACCCTAGAGGCCCAAACATCGCTACATCTTGGCGGAAGGCTAAAGAAGTCTCACGTAATACTTGATGGTTAGGTGAAGCAGAAACATGATTACTAAAGCTGGAAAGCGGATAGCCTGCCAACGTTCCACTCAGGATACTTAAACGTTCCACCCCGTCACTGTTATCGCTAGGCCAGATTTGCGGACTATAAAATAGTATGCCTAAATCATATCTTCCGCCGCCACCAGCACACCCTTCGATCAAAAGATCAGGATAAGCGGTCAATAATTTGCCATAAAGCGCATAGACCCCTTGGACATAGCGGTGGAAGAACTCCTGTTGTTGGCTTGCTTGTTTCTCTAAATAAGCAGAATAGGCTTCAGTGATATTTCGATTCATATCCCATTTGATATAAGTTACATTCGTTTCTTCAATAATGGCTGCCATTTGCTCATAGATGCCTGCAACCACGTCCGGATTGGAAAAATCAAGGACATATTGCCCACGTCCGACTGAGATGCGTGAATAGGGATGTTTGACTACCCAATCAGGATGTTGTTTCAACAGCTGGCTGTCAGGAGATATCATTTCCGGTTCAAACCACATACCGAATTGAAGCCCCATATTCTTTAGTTTATTTGCAAAGGAAGCAAGTCCAGTCGGAAATTTTTGTTTATCAACTGTCCAGTCACCTAAAGAGGAACGGTCATTGTTTCGTTTACCAAACCAGCCATCGTCTAAAACAAAACATTCCATCCCTAAATGTTTACCAATGGTCGCAAGAGATAAAAGTTTTTCTTCAGTAAAATCAAAATAAGTCGCTTCCCAGTTATTGAATACGATCGGTCGTGGTGTATCTCGCCATTTACGATCGATCAGATGATTTTCGATAAAATGCGTAAAGTGTTGCGCTAGACCGTTCGTCCCCGCATCACTATACATCAAGACCGCTTCGGGTGTTGTAAAAGAATCTTCAGGAGCTAAAGTCCACCTGAATTGTGAGGGATGGATGCCGATCATCACTCTCGTTTTATCCCACTCATCCACTTCTGCTTGAGCAATAAAATTTCCGGAATAAACGAGATTCAACCCGTAAACTTCGCCATGGTCAAGCGTTGACTGTTGATGATCTAAACGGATAAAGGGATTGTGCTGATGACTACTTGCTCCTTTTAGTGAACCGATTGAGACGATCCCTTGCTCAAGCGGACGCTTCTTTTCATGACGTTCTTTCAGCCATGCTCCTGAAAAATGGGTGAAATCGTAGGCTTTAGTAGAAAGATTCAACACGCCTGAAAGCATGCGGTGGATCTGCAAATCGGTTTTAGATTGGTTCGTCAATGTCTGACTTTGAACGATTGCAGTAGAATCGCAAAACAGTGTGTAATGAAGTATCAGCTCTAGTTGACGTTCTTGATCTATTAATCTTAAAGAAAGTGTTTCCGATTCTTCCTTATCCCCATAAGTTGTTGGGCAATCTAGGTTTCTTGCCTTTCCTTTTTTAGTCGTTGCTTCGACAAAACGAAAATCTGTATAATAAGGCGCTTGATTACTCGAAAGTTCGATAGCCCCCTCTTTAAAATCAGAAGTACCATACACTGGGTATGCTTGTGGATGATCGGTTAAGGTAAAGTTCGAATCATCTTCAAAAAACTTAACTGTTCCAGCCGATTTATTCTGTTCTGCGACTAAATAGTCGATCTCTTCGTCAGTTAAACCGCGTAAAGGTTTTCCATAATAAATTTGCTCGATCTGTCCATTTTGCATGACATGGAGGATAAAGCTAGTGTGAGGATTGCTCATATGAAATAAGCGATCATTTAGTTGTTCAATCATGTGAGGCATCACCATTTCTTTATTTATAGTTAGAAAAAAGGATATACGTCGCTTGGTTGTTTACCAAAAGACTAAATCTTTTGCAGCAAATAATTGACTCGTTTTGCTAAATTCCGATTGTAAAAGAATTTGTAAAAAGGCAGGACAAACAGCAAGCTTAACTGAGTTTTAGCATCGACCAATTCATTTCTTTCGGAATACAACAACGTGAATTGATCGTTTTCTTGACTTTTCAGTTGGTACGTTTGAATGATTTTTCCTCCTGCGTAATCAGTCGTCATTTCAAGTAATTCATCCTTGACCAATCGGCGGATCGTCATCGTACTTTCAACGCTCGTTTGTCCTAGCTTCGTTTGCAAGGCAGTTATGACAGTTGTTCCTTCTGTCAGCTCTATAATCGAAGCATCCTTGCTTTGAAAATAATTCAATTGTTCCTCAAGTAGTACTTGGTAAAATTCTGTAGCTTTTGTCGGGATCTTCTTTCGGTAGTTCAATGTATCGATTCGCACAAAGCTCACTCCCTACTGTTCTTCGATGGTGATCTTCCCGTCCATCAATTGATTTTCTTTTTCTTGTTTTACTTGTTGACGTTCTTCATTCAAGTATTCACGGTCCATCGCAACTAAGAATGGTACCCAGATCAGTGTCATTACTACTACTGTTACGATTTGTAAAAGAGCGCCGGTGATCGAACCTGTCCCCAACCAACCTGAAAGTAAAATTGGAGTAGTCCAGACTACTGTTGCTCCGATTGGACGAGGAACCAAACCAAAGTAAATAGCAAAGTATGAGATCGTCGTGGAAGCCAGCGGCGCTAGGATCCAAGGGATGAATGCTACAGGGTTCAATACAACGGGTAAGCCAAACGTCATTGGTTCAGATACGTTAAAAATCGCTGGTGCAATGATCGTTTTCATCGTTTTCTTCATGCGGATCGAACGAGCAATAAAGAACGCCATCGTGATCGAAATCCCAAGTTGCATCCCTTGATTGACGAAAACGCCCATAAACGTCGTATTGATGATATGTGGCAACTGCTCTACGCCGTCTTTATACGCTTCAAAGTTTTCAATCGCCAATGCTCCCATGATCGGATCGATCACCGCATTGACAACTAATGTACCGTGGATACCGAACCACCAGAAAAGTTGCGTAAAGAAGACAGCAATCAACACAGCTGGCAAAGTCCCGCCTAGCCCCATCAAAGGTTGTTGCAACATCTGATAAACGAAATCGACTGCATTTCCCCATGTCGTAAAAGTAAACAAGTAACGGATGATGTTGAATAAAAATAAAGGAGCAGCACCAGGGATGATTGCCACAAAAGATTCAGCGATCATCGGCGGTACAGATTCTGGCATTTTGATCGTAAATCCAGAACGACTGATGCGGCTATAAATTTCTGTCGCGACAATCGCTGTCAAAATACCAACGAACATTCCTTCAGCGCCTAGTTTAGATAAAGGAATAAAGGTCCCCATTGCTTCGTCACTTCCAAATGGCAAAAGCATGATGAAACAAGAAAGTGAAATGGCACCAGCAAAGACTTGCGGCTGTTTATAATGACCAGCTAATTGGTAGCCGATCCCGTAAACGATAAAAAGTGCAGAAATACTCATTGTCGCATTTCCTACAGGACCAAAAAATTCATTTAAAAAAATATTGAACGCATCCGGTAGAAACGTAGCGAAGCCAAACGTTGTTGGCAAATTTTGGATAATGATCATGATCGAAGCAAACATTGTTGCAGGAAAAGCCATCATAAAACCGTCTCGGAGACTAAGCAGATATTTATTATTTGCGATCAGTGTGGCAGCAGGAACCATTTTTTCAGCTAATTTATCGACAAACTTCATGTTTGATAACTCCTTTTATTCATTTTTATGCAAACGTTTACTTTGCGAGTATAATTGTTTACTTAATGTTTACACAAGAGAAAAATAAAAAAAGTTCAAGAAACTTTCTTTCTCGAACTTTTTTAACATACTATTAATCAGATGAGTGTCCAATGGAATCTCGTAAAACGAGCTGACTGCGACAGATCACTCGAATCGGCATCGTCCGTTCTTTCAACATGCGCTCTTTTGCTAAACGCACCGCTAAGCGGCCCATTTCTTCAGGATTCGCTTTGATGCTTGATAAGCTTGGCGTCATGAACTGCGCCATTTCGATATCGTCAAAACTTACGACAGCGATATCCTCAGGGATTTTTTTATTTGCTTCACTGATAGCTTTATAAACACCGACCGCCATCGGATCACTGGCAACGATGACGGCTGTTGGTGGTGATTGTTGGGCCAACATCTCTTTGCCTAAGCGAAGCCCATCTTCGGGTTTCCAGTTTCCTTGATACACCGTAGCATATTGTTGGAGTCCATTTAGTTTCATCCATTTCAAGTACGACTCTGCGCGGATTTCTTCTTTGCTTTTATGGACTTCTCCGTTTTCAGCCACTCGACTGCTGTGTCCGCCGATAAATGCGATATTCCGATGCCCTTT
Source organism: Enterococcus sp. DIV2371 (assembly GCF_050498525.1). Taxonomy (NCBI): domain Bacteria; kingdom Bacillati; phylum Bacillota; class Bacilli; order Lactobacillales; family Enterococcaceae; genus Enterococcus; species Enterococcus sp. DIV2371. The sequence goes on from NZ_JBIPAJ010000001.1 coordinate 1,558,330, forward strand.
ACGATGGAGTACTTCCAAGACCTCGACTGTTTTTTGTTGGAAGTCTGTCTGGATACAGTCAAATTCTTCGGAGTTGGAGTAATTATCCACCAAGATCAAATTCGGATTGATTGCAGCGATTTTTTTCGTTGCTTCGATCGTCATTTCGCTGATCATGATGACGGCCCCATACTTCGCTAACTCTTTCCATTCTTTATGCGCATCTCTCATGTGAAAAGCACGTATCGTGCGAAAGCGCCACTTGGCGGCTTCTTTTTCGATACCACCACGAATCTTGCGGAAATATGGATCATCCAATTCTGCCTCTACTTGATGTCGTACGATCAAAGCAATCGTCATTTCGTCACCTAAGCTTCGAGTTCCACGTTTATTTTTATCGACAGAATAATTTAATTGATTGGCGATCTCAATCACTCGCACGCGTGTTTGTTCGTTGATACTAAATGTCGGGTCTTCGTTTAGGATACGAGAAACACTAGCTGCTGAAACCCCAGCGATTTTTGCAATATCACGTATAGACGCCATCCTCTCACCTCTTGTTTACTGTTTACTAAATAGTACCAGAATAATGAGGAAAAGGCGAATAGGGATTTGGTGTTTAAGGAAAGAAGCACTGAACCCCAAAAAATAGCTTGGGATTTCAGTGCTTCTTTAATGATGCTGTGGGTATCTATTGAGTTTTTGTAGATATTCAATCCTCAAATACCTTTCTCGCTTCCTCGATCTGTTGGATGCCTGTTTCGAGTATTTTCATTTGCAACAACGTTTCTTCATCTTTAACGATTTTTTCTGCGCCGTTGATCAATGTTTCGTAAATCCCTTCATACACACGTCGATAATCACCGACTTCAGAAACGACTTTCTCTTCGTGATAAGTTCCTTCTTCATCCATGTACGTCAATACGCCGTAGTGTTCGGGTTGATCAATACCAAAATCTGCATTTTCAGGCATATAGAACATTTTTAAGTGTTCTTCTTGACGGTCTTTCGTCTGTTTGACGAACATCCCTTTTTTGCCATAGACGACAAAGCTTGGTCGTTCTTTGATACGGAAATAACTAGATTTGATGGAAACTTTCATACGGCCATAGTAAAAGTCTAAGTCAAAGTAATCATTCATCCGTCCAGTACCTAATAGTTGGCGGACATCATAATGGATATCATCTGGTTCACCAAAGTAAGAAAGCACCTGATCAACGGTATGACAAGCATGACCATAAAGGTAGCTATTTGCCACTGAAAATTCTGTTGTATTCTCTGGGATTTCTGGGCGGAAATAGTCATAGTGCATCTCCAGTTCTAAAATATCACCTAACCTCCCGCTTTCAATGACTTTTTGGACCGTCAAAAAATCTGAATCAAAGCGACGATTTTGGTAACATTGGATGAACAATCCTTTTTCATTTGCTAAGTCAAATAGCTCTTTCGCCTCTTTTGAATTTTCGGCAAAGGGTTTTTCGACTAAAACGTTCTTACCGTTTTCTAAAGCAAGCTTTGCATATTCTGCATGAAACTGACTGGGGGTCGTGATGACGATTAATTGGATCTCAGGATCTTCCCACAAATCAGACAACTGATTGGTATATTCGATGTCATCAAATGTTTCCCATGCCGGTGCCGATGGTGAGAATATTTTTTTGACCTTGATTTTGTCTGGTAGTCTTCTTGAGAACGGTAAGTGATAGCGATTGGTACTTTTGCCATTGCCTAAGTATGCGATTGTTAACATGTCGTTTCCTCCTACTTTCGATTCGTTTCTTATTTTTAAGTATAAGACAGAATGAAAAAAAGAGAATCGTTTCTTGTTTTTTTGGCAAAAATGTTCAAAGAAACTGACAGAAGGGCATGATTTCTGAAAAAGATGTTCAATATTAAAGTGCTGTAAAAAGAAGTGGTTATTTTTCGAGTTATTCAGTAAGATAGATTGTGAGGTGTTGTGTATGCTTATTGAAGAGAAATTAGTGTCACAGGAAACATTTACGACAAATGAAAAACGGATCGCAGACTATCTACGATTGAACCGAGAAGCAGCTGTTTATATGACGATCGAAGAGCTTGCAAAGGAGACCTACACCTCCCACTCGGCCATCATCCGATTTTGTAAAAAGCTCGGTTATAGTGGATTTAAAGAATTTCGTTTTGAATTTGGGCGAGAAGTCCATCAGTTGGTTGCCCAGTTCAATCAAGTGATCGATCCCAATTTTCCTTTTACCGTCGAAGATGATCCGAAGATGATTGCCAAAAAAATGGCGGACTTATCGATTCAAGCAATAAAAAAAGCCCAATTTCAAATTGAAGATCAATCGTTAGAAAAAATTGCGACGGTCTTGAACCAAGCGGAACGCATCTTTTTATTTGCGAAAGGAGATTCGCAAACAACCGCACGGAAATTCCAAAATAAATTAGTAAAGTTGAATAAGTTCTTGATCTTAGCCGAAGAATATAGTGATTCATCTTGGAATGCGGCTAATTTAACGAAGAATGATTGTGCCATCTTTATTAGCTATAGTGGGCGCATCCATCATTATGAACGGATTCTTACTTATCTAACCCATATCGGAGCGCCTAGTTTATTGATTACAGGAAATGAACAGTCTGAAATGGCAAAAAAAGCAGCGATGCGGCTAGTCGTTTCCCAGGAAGAATATGATTTTGCGAAAGTAGCCACCTTTTCTTCTCAAATTGCCTTTGACTACGTCTTAAATACCTTGTACTCCTTGATGTATGCCCAAAACTATCAAGAAAATTTATTGAACTTGAAAGAAAAACAAGAATTGATCCAAAAAGGACTGTTAAAGGAATACAAAAAGCAAGAGCTGTAGCAATTATAAATAGCCTAAAGACAGGAGAACTAGCGCTTCTGTCTTTAGGCTATTTATCTGAAGCAAAAATATTTCTTAAAATTGATGATTGATCGCTTGTATGAATTTAAATTGATGATCGCTATACGCAAATTCTAAAATGCAACAATTTGCAAATTTTATCTTAGCCACTTGTTCATAAGGCAACCATTTTTGGATGAATAAGTACATCGCACCACCGTGGCTCACTGCTAAAACGTTTTGATGGTCTTTTTCCATGATATCGGTCAAGGTCGCGTTCATTCTTTGTTGCAGCTCTTTTGCAGACTCGCCACCATATGGGACAAACGAATCGCCATAGGAAGTTTCCCCAACTGGTCTTTTCGGATTCAAGGCTTCACTTTCCCCTTCAAATCGCCCGAAATTCCATTCTTTTAACCCTTTACTCCGCTGGTATTCCTTTTGTCCGATAATGATCTCTAACGTATCGGATGCTCGTTCTTGGGTCGATGAATAATACGCATCTAAAGGGATTTGATTGGTCTGGAAATATTCTCTCGCCACTTCTGCTTGTCTGATTCCCGCTTCTGTCAAAGGAGAGTCACAAGCACCTTGGATTTTGCCTAATTGATTGAACAACGTTTGACCATGCCGCATAAGATAAAGTTTTTTCATCACGAGTCCTCCATATCGATTTGTGTATGTATGTTCACTTTTTAGTATAGCCTCTGGAGTGAACTCTAAGTCAATAGGGAAATTTCCTTTTCGATGAGTTTGTGACAAAAATAAGCGCCTCTTTCCAAATACAGAATAAATCTGTGGAAGGAGGCGCTTATTTTCGTATGCTTACTTTCTATTGTTCATTCGCATTCTTGCTTTTTATCCCTATTTCTAACCATTTGACTTTATAGCGGAAATCTTCGATCAGTTCTTCTGCCGTCCATTGGTTGACCATATAATCGGTCAAAGAATTCATGACAAGAGCCATCACGAAATATAAAAAGCTGATTGCTTCTTCTGTTGTGTCCATGCTGATCTGGTTGATTTTCAATAAATCCAGCCATTGTTGGACCATAGACGAATCGTGGTTAGTAGGTAAACGTTTTGATGAACCAAGGTCACTCACTCGGGTCAGTAATTTGATCGATCGCCAATAAGGACTATCCTTGCTTAATCCACCACACCAAGCAAGGTATTCTTCGATGCCTAAGAAAAAGTGATCTCGATTTCGATTGATCGATGCAATGATATCTCCGTGGACTCGATTGGAGTAGTTTCGTACAGTAAATGTGTATGCATCTTCCAAATCCTGGAAATATTTATAAAATGCACCGCGGGACATTTCCATGGCTTCAACGATTTCGGAGACTTTGACTTGGCTGATGTGCCGATCATAAAATTTATCGAGTAAAATCTCTAAGATCCATTGCTGCTTTTCTTTAGAAATGTTAAAAAAAGTCTCTTTCGGCATAAGCATTCTCCCTTACTGCTTACTCTGTGATTGATTGCTCTGTCAAATAACCGTCTTCCATGCGATAGACACGATCGCTCCATTGGATCATTCGAGAATCATGTGTGACCATGACCGTGGCTTTTTGTTTCTCATGTGCTTCTTTCACTAGTAATTTAACAACTTCATATGCATGGTCGGTATCTAAACTTGCTGTCGGTTCGTCTGCTAAAATCAAGCTTGGCTCATTGAACAATGCTCTCGCGATCGCTACACGTTGTCGTTCCCCGCCGGATAGATCTTTCGGATAGCTGTCTTTCAATTCGTAGACATCTAGTGATTTCAGCAGTTCGTCGATTCGTTTGTCCTCTTCTTTTTTCTTAGCGACACGATCAACTAAATAAAATTGTTCTTTGACCTTTAGAAAAGGAATCAAATTCGAACTTTGTAAAATAAAACCAATCTCCTTAAAGCGTAAATCCGCTCGCTTTTTTTCATTTAATTCGGAAAAAGAATGTCCGTTAATGGTTATTTCGCCTGAACTAGGTGTTTGTAAGCCACCAGAGATTGTTAGAAAGGTACTTTTTCCTGAGCCTGAAGGACCAATGATACTAACAAATTCTCCTTGCTTCACTGAAAAATCGATTTCTTTTAGTGCAGTCACTTCTGTACGTCCATTACCAAATTTTTTGACGATCTTTTTCATTGTCAAGATTTCTTTCATTTCATTATCCTCCTATCGCAATTACTGGATCAACTTTAGCGACTGTTCGGATCGAGAACAGACCACCGATCATGGCTACGACGATCAAGATCCCGCTATACAATAGCCATTGCGACCAAATGATGGCAAACGGCATGGCTGCTGGTAAGATCAAGCTAGTCAAGTAAGCTAGGACGACAGCGAATAGGACACCGACAAAGCCGACAATGAATGCTTGCGCTACTAGTGACCGAGCGATAAATGAATTTCTGATCCCTTGCGCTTTCATCACGCCGAAAATTGCTGTTTTCTGTAAAGTGATCACGTACATAAAGATGCCGACAACAGCTGCAACGACAACGAATAAGAAATAGATCATCGCATTCAATGTCATATTTTGTGCAGAATATCCTGGTAGACTTTGGATAAAGTCTTCAATCGACAATTTTTGCAGTGTTTTTGATCCACCGTCTGTTTGAATGGTGGCTGCTTGTTTGGTGACGATGGCATTGATTGGTTTTTTCTCATCAGAGGCAAACGGTTGATCGCCAAATTTCAGCTGTGTCCATGTATCAAGATCCGTATAAACGACCGGTCCCACGGTATAGTAAGTCTCTGGGAAAATCCCCACGATCGTCAAGTCTTCATCATAGCTACCTATTTTAATTTTTTCGCCGATCGAAAAACCTAGATCAGCCATATTTTTGGAAATAATGATTTCGTTTTTTTGTTTAAACATCTCGCCTTCCAATAAGTCAGGCAATAAAAACGCATCTCTAGTCGTACCGAAGACAGTGATATTTTCCTTTTCTTCTGCCTTGACTGCTCCGCTGAACAAACCAATCGGCGCTTTATCTTTGGCGTCGACCTGATCCACGTCTCCTCTTACTAATTGGGAAGCAGCAAATACTTTATTTGCATCTTCAGACAATACGATTTCTTGTGCTTGCCAGTCAACGATGGCTTTTTTGAACTCTTCGGATAGTCCGCTTGCTAGACCTGTCAACATAAAAACGACATAGGCGATTAAAAACATGATCCCAATGATCAGTCCATAACGCATTTTGGCATAGCGCATTTCTTTTATCGCTAAAAACATTTTTTGATTCCTCCATTTCGATCACTTTGCGAGTGACAAAGTGTCACTGGAGAAAAGTATAGCGCTTGTATCGACCAAAAGTCAATTGCTTGGTTTGCTTATTCAGTTCATAAGATTATTATTTTTTTAAAGAAAAAAACACTGAGAACTGCTTAGCTGGATGCGAGCAATGATTTTCATAGTATGCAAGGAATAAACGAAAAGCAACCGCCAAAATAGTGCTTATTGGCATACTATCTTGGTGGTCGCTATTATTACTTTACCTTACAGATTTAACATCTAAAATCCTCCTGGTCCCATTTGACCAAAGGAGACTGCTTCACCGGATTGAGAGATCGTCATTGAAGTATTTGAGAAAGTGAAAGTCCCTAGATCATTCGCACCACTGACTGTCGGCTGCTCACTAAGACCATTTTTACCTTCAGTTTGAGTGCTTCCGCCGCTAGCAATAGTATACGTTTCCCCAACCGCAAGCTGTGGTGAGGAGACAACGATTGTTTGATAATTTTTTGATGGTTGATAGGCAAGCACTGCTTCCCCTGCTTCTGATGTGATACTCATCAGTGTATCTGCTTGTTGGACAGTGTCATAACTGATTGCCACCGTTGCCTGAGTGGAACTATCGCTGACGGTTTGCGCCATCCCATTGGAACCAGCTGCCACAAAGGTTCCACCGGTTAAAGTAAAGGTTCCACCGTAATCTAATGCACCGTTGCCGCCATTTACTGGGCCGTCGATCAACATCGTCCCTCCTGACATCTCGATAGTGCCATTGCTATCTAAACCATCACCTTCTGCATTGACATAGACAGTACCACCGTTGATGATCACTTTTTTACTATCATCCGACGCATCGGGTGGTCCGCCAAAGCTGTCAGCGCCAAATTGACCAGTCGTTGTTTCTGTGTCACTACCACCACCAGCATTGATCCCATCATCGCTGGCAGTGACATTTATTTCTCCGTCATTAAAGGTAATGACTGCCGATTCGATTCCTTCATAGGATTGCTGGATCTCGATCATACCGCCATTGAAGGTCAATTCGTTGTCCGTGTGGATGCCGTCATCCCCAGAGCTTAACGTGAGCGTGCCTCCGGTTATTTCCGCAAGATTATTTGTATGGATACTGTCATCTGCACTGTTGATGACATACGTTCCGCTACTGATCAATACGTTGTTACCGGCTTTCATTCCTTTATAACTTTCATTAGTATCTAAATTGGTGCTGTCTGCTCCTTGGGCGGTTTGGATCGTGATTTCTGCTTCTTGGCTATTGATAGCAGTTTCCGCTTGGACACCGTCTCTTCCGCTATTTATCTCGAAAATCCCACCGTCGATCGCTACATATCCTTTTGTTTCATCTTCTGCGTTGGTCGCTTGGATTCCATCCCCTTCTTCCGTGGTGATTTGATAGTTTCCTCCTTTGATGGCTACAGCATCTTTTCCTTTCAACCCATTATTTTTCGCGTTGATCGTGTAAGTGCCAGATATCAAGATCAAATCATCTTTACTACGAATGCCGTTGCTATAGTTTCCATCGACAGTCAATGCACCGGTTCCGTTGATGGTCAAATCTTCTTTACTGTATAGTGTTGCGTCTGGTTCCGTTTCGTTTTCAGCAAGTGTATAGTTTTCACCATCAGATAAATGATTTTCGGTATTTTCTGCTAGGGTTACTATCGCCTTTTCTGTTTGTTGGATCGCAACAGCCGGCCCGTTAGAATTGGTGATTGTTACACCATTGAAGATAAGATGGACTTTTTCTTCTTTTGGCACATTCACGATCAATTGGCCGTCAGTCAGAGTCCCGCTGATCACATAGTTTCCTCCTTGCGTGATCGTTACTTGTTCGTCCACTACTTCGACCCCTTCTCCTTTAACTTCTGTCTTCTCGCCTAATTGGATGTCGATGGCAGAACTTTTCTCATAGCTCGTTGTTAAATCTTCTGTCTCATAGGTGCCATAAGTCGTTTGTTGTTCTGTCGTTGTCGCATCAGTAGACAGCGTTGTCGCCGTACTTGCTTCGGTCGCGTCTGTACTCGCCTGATTCGAAGAAGTCGAATCTGCTGAAGAACAGGCGGTCAATAATAGGCTGGCGGTAATCAATGAATAGATTTTTTTCATGCGCGTTCCTCCTCTTTATAATTCCTCGCGATTTGTTGCTACTTTTCCTAGTACGATCGGTAAATTGCCATTACGTACACGGATGTGATCAATGATTTCTTTTTCCTGTTGGTGATCTTTCAATAAGAGGATATAGCGTAATTCATACAGACTGCCCATTGTCGTTGTTCGGACTGAACTGAGGTGATGCGTATACGTGTATTTCTCAAAAATATCAGTAAATAGTTCAGGATAATCTAAATCTTCTGGGATCGTTACTTTCAATTCTCTTTCAGCTACTTTATTCTGATTGCCAAATGGTGAAAGGTACAGTACTAATAAAAAGATTGCGACAATCACTGAAAATATTAGTACATACGTCACATAGCCCATCCCTGTAGCAATCCCGATACCCATTGACCAGAAAATACTCGTGATCTCCCTTGACCCACCAGCGACGGAACGAAAGCGAATCAAGCTGAACGCACCAACAACTGCTAGCCCTGTTCCCAGGTTCCCGTTTACTAGCATGATGACGGATTGAACGAGTATCGGTAAGACTGCAACAGTAACGACAAAACTTTTTGTATAGACATTCCGTTGCATATGGATAAAGGCGACTAATAAACCTAATAGTAGTGAGGTGGCGATACATAGCAATAACTGGAATGGTTGAATAGTCGTACCTGATTCGATCAAACTAGATAACATGTTGATTTTCCTCCTTTGTTTGAATAAATAAATGTCGCTTATACGTTTCTGCGTATTTTGAAAAACTTCCTTTTCTCAGTTGATACGCATTGAGTAACTCGACAAACCACAAAGGATATGCCCCCAGCGCTTTGACTTCCATCAATACGCCAAGTTCTGGTGCGACTAAGTTTTCTTCTCCGGTGATGGCTAGATCTAGATTTGTTTGGCGAAAACGGATGTGTTGATCAAAGGTTACACGAAAGTCAGGATCGGTTTTGCCAAATAGCGACATTCGCTCATAAATGATCATTGTCTTCGGTGACAAATCCGGATTTCTTCTGAATAACCAATCAACTTCCTGTTGGATCTGTTCATGGTTTTCGCTAGGAAAGTCTTTTGTTTGGAGCCATTTTAGATACTCAGAATAAGTTAGCGGCAGTCTCCTTTTATAGACAATCCCATTGACCTTTTTCTTGATTTCCAAAAAAACGAGCGATGAATCAGTCGGCACCCCGTAGCTTCGCACCCTGAATTTTTCTTTGTATCTCGGCTTATTCATGGAATTTGTAATAAAACGATCGTCTGCTGTATCAAAGTACAACGATAAAATCGTATGCAACCCGTAATCGTCGATCTGCATCTGTTTTTTCAGTTCTTCAATAAACGAATGAAACTGAGTCGTAGTCAATAGGTATTTTGTTTCTTTGCGTTGAAATACATTTTTTAATTTCATTTTCTTTCCTCCTGGTTTTCTTAAGTGATGTCATCTAGCATACAAAGGTTAGCTTAAACGTAACTTAATCCGAAATTTAAGTTTTCTTTATGCTAATCATGGTAAAATCAACACGTATGCTAAAACAATTGAGGTGTAACGTATGATTAAATTATTAGTGATTGAAGATGATCACGTATTGTCGGAGAATATCAAAGAAATCATTTCTGAAATCGGTGAAGTGACCCAAGTCTATGATGGTAGCGAAGGGTTATATGAATTAGAATCTGGGGTTTATGATCTAGCAGTTCTTGATTTGATGATCCCTGAAATGAATGGGTATGAAGTATTAGCACAGCTAAGGAAACAGAAAATGATGACTCCTGTGCTGATCTTGACAGCAAAAGATGGCTTAGAAGATAAGATTGAAGGCTTTGAGCGCGGTGCGGATGACTATTTGACCAAGCCCTTTTATCGGGAAGAATTACTGATGCGCATCAAAGCATTATTGAAACGTTCGCTGGGACTATTTAATGAACATTCGTTGGCGTATCAAGAAATCATCTGCGATTTGCACCAAAATACGGTCGAATATAAGAAACAACTTCTACCGATCCAAGGGAAAGAATTTGAACTGCTTGTTTATTTTTTGCAAAATAAAGGGATCATTTTGACAAAAGAACAGATTTTTGACCGTATTTGGGGATTTGATTCAGACACGACGATCACTGTCGTCGAAGTCTATATGAGTAATCTTAGAAAGCATCTACGTGAAACGGGTTTAGACAAGGAAATCAAAACGTTACGTAATGTTGGCTATATCTTGCAGGGAGAGTGATGCTATGACTGACAGTATTTCAAATAGACAACGTAAAAAACTTTTTGCAGCTAACGTGACAGCATTTGCGGTGATCTTTCTTTTGCTTGGCGGAATCATTTTGCAACTATTGAACCAGACCGCCTATCGTGAAACCGATCTGATGTTGAAAAACAGCACGATCAATTCTCGTATGGTGCAATTAGAAATCGAACGGTACCAACAAGGCGATCCTTTCTTAAACGCCCAAATCCCGCCTCGTCAAGCAGACTCCCTACCAGAAGGTGATCGTTTTAATACGCAAGTCATTTTGTGGTCGGCTTCGGGTGAAGTATTGAATAAAGAAACTATCGGCGGACGGTTTAATCAAATCGAAGGAATCAAGCTAGACACCACTCATCTAGACACGATCCAAAATATTGATTTGGGGCAAGATGGACAAGAAACGCCCCTTACTTTTCGTTCCATCACCAAAAAAGCAACAAATCAAGGCGAAGTTGCCTATGTCCAAGTGTTAGAAAATACCAATCAAATCAGTTCTTCTTTGCGAACATTCCAAACGATCATGATCCTTTGCATGATTGTTTTCTGGTTAGGTTCCATCGGCGTCAGTTATTATTTATCCAAGCTCAATATGCGTCCGATCCTTGCTTCTTGGCGGCGACAACGAGAATTTGTCGAAAATGCCTCACATGAGTTACGCACACCTTTGACGATCATCCAAAATAGTTTGGAACATTTATTCACCAAACCGAACCATACGATCATTGATGAATCTGAAAGTATCGCACAAGCATTGTCTGAAACGAGACGTTTGACTGGGTTGACTTCGGACTTGTTGACGTTAGCACGGAACGACTCAAGTCAAGATACACTCACGAAGCAAGAGTTACGTACCAAAGGGTTTATTGCCGAGCTGGTCAAGCCTTTCCAAGAGATGGCAACGATTGATCAAAAAGAATTTCTTTTAGATAATCAAGCAGATATCAACGTTTTAGCAGATCCGAAAAAACTCCATCAAGTCTTAGTGATTTTGTTGGATAACGCACTGAAATATACAAGTACACACGATCAAATCATCGTCACCTCAACGAACACGAACAAAGATTGGGTGATCCATGTCAAAAATACCGGCCCTTCGATCAGCGATGAAGACAAGAAACGGATTTTTGATCGCTTTTACCGAGAGGATCAAGCAAGATCAAAAGAAACTGGCGGTTATGGTCTTGGTTTGGCGATTGCGAAACAATTGATCGAACAACATAAAGGACAATTGACGGTAGCGGATCATCAACCTTTAGGCGTTGATTTTAAAATCCAGCTGCCTATCAAATAAGCGACACTGTTAGATTTAATCACACGTTAAAAGACACTTCGATCAATAGCTGAGGCTAGGATGAAGTGTTTTTTATTGGTTTTGTTTTTCGTATTCATTGGCTAATTGTAGTAAAATAAACCTATGGCAAAAAATAATTGATACATTTTGTTGCTTACCTTAAAAGACGAATAAGCAAAAGGTTTGAAGTGATCCTATCGAAAAATTTGGCTAGATGCTTCTTCCCTATTCTCAAATAAGAAATGGAGGTTTTTTGCATGGATATGAAAACAAGAAAACAGCTACAAGAAAAATTGAAACAACGGATGCTTCAATTGCCTCCGATCTTCAATGAATTTTTACAAGCAAATCAAAAAAAATTATCGTTGGCTAGTCGCTTTGAGTATGCAAAAGATTTCCATTTATTTACAGACTATTTACGAAAGACGCATAAACAAGAGATTGATGACCAGTTGATCATTCAGTTGGAAAAACAAGTGTATCTAAATTTTTTGAGTGAAGTTTACCTTCATACACGCGCTTTTCATACTGCCGCTTCACAAGAAACACAACAACAATTTAAAAATGGGTATTATGGAATCTCTCGCAAACAGTATGCCTTGAATCATTTTTTACGTTTTTTATATGAAAAAGGTTCGATTGAAAAAGAGATTTCCTTATTAGGAGATAGCTTACCAGAGACGACTGCTCCTGCTCCACGTTATATCGATGCTTCTTTATTAAGCGATTTTGACTCTCTCTTTATTCCTTCAAAAGGATTCAATTCCCCACGAGAAGCACTTTTTGAACGAAAAAACCGTGCAAGAAATCTGGCAATCGTGGCTGTCCTGCTCTATTGTGGCTTGAAGATCCATGAAGTTGTGGAATTAAAGTGGAAAAACATTGATTTAACGAAACAGATTTTGGTTGTTGATCGAAAAGCGAACCGCTTGAATCGAGTACCTATTCCCAATGAAGCACTGCCGATACTCGCAAATTATTATGACCAACATAAAAAAGAATCATCTGGTGAGTCATTTGTTTTCCGCTCTTCTCACGATGAGCAAATCTCTCCTCGAACGATCCGCCAAGTCCTTGAGCGAATCGCTGTGTACAAAAATGTTTCACCGGAATTGTGTCGAAAAACTTTCCGCTATTACACTGAGCTATATTTAGGTGACAAAGATGCTGTGAATTATCTCTGCGGGAATCGCTATGTTCGTTCTCATTCATTTGAAGAAATTTATGAGAAGATGCGTGACTTCTCCTATCGATGACAAACAGGTTGGATCAGAAATATTTATTTTTCAAAGAAGTCGCTTTTGCATTTTTGAGTTCTTAGTGTTGTAAAAAAAGAGCTATAGATGGAGAAAAAACCAGATAAATATTTACTCTTATTTTATGGATGATATAAAAATATTCGGTAGATTTTTAAAGCTTATTACGCCAAATTTAATCGTATGTTTTTCAATCATTCGGCTATCTTATTAACTAAATTTCTCTGTTATTTAGTTTCAGGATGTGCTATCATAATTAAGACTTTGTACATTTATTAACAAATATGTTTATGGAGCGTGAAAGATGGAAACAATCGACTATACCCCACTTAATCTTTATACGAATTTTCAAGAAGCGGCAGAACGAACACCAGATGTCCCAATGATTTTTGATCAAACTTTAGTGGCTTTTCCAGAACTTGGTTCTAAAAGCACTTACAAGGAATGTCATGAGCTAGTGTTGACACGCGCTTATCAACTTGCGAATTTAGGTGTATCACTTGGCGATAAAATCATGATTTACAAAAGTTCTGCTTTTGACACGTACTTGATGGCTGTCGCTGCGTCTTATCTAGGTGCTGTCCCTGTGATGCCTTCTTACCATTTACCAACAAGTACACTTGAAGTATTTGTCGATCGCTTGGAAGATCCTTATATCTTATTCGATGAAGTTACAAGCGAACGTGTGGCAGGAATCACGAATGGCACAAAAAGCAAACAATTAGCTGTCGCTGATTTGATCAAGCAACCAGCCACTCCTGTAGAACAAAAGAAATTAGATAACGATGAGATCTCCTATATGACTCATACTTCAGGTACGACTGGTATCCCTAAATTGATTTGTCACTCTGCTCATTCGATGGGCTGGCGGACAAAATGGCAAAAAACAGTATTTACTAAAATTGCCGAGAAAAAGTTAGTTGCTTTTCATATTTCACCTGTTCATTCTCGATTCAACATCGGTATTTCTTCACTGATGGCAATGGGCTTTCCTATGATGCCGATTGCAGAACCTCAAGGTGAACATGTAGTGAAATTATTATTAGAGAATCCGCCAATTGCTTTAGAGACACATCCGAATAATTTCGTGCAATGGAGCTTTACTGCTAGAGAGCATCCAGAAGCTTTTTCTGGGATTCGCTACTACCACTCTACGTTTGATGCAATCAACAATCAAACAATGGAAGTTTTCCTACAGACATCAGCGACTAAAGATGCGATCTTTTTACAAGTTTACGGACAAAGTGAATGTGGGCCAATGATTTTAAAAGCTCATACGTTAGAAAGCCTAAAAACTAGTGATGCACGTGATATGGGTGTCGGTTTAGGCGACTTGACGAAAGCAAGGATCACTGATGAAGCGGGTAATGAACTACCTGCTAACACAGATGGACACATCCATTTACTCTCAAAAGGTCGTGCATTGACTTATTACAAAGAAGATGCTCGCTTCCAAGAAAACGTGTATGGTGTTTGGTGGGATAGTGGCGACTACGGTTGCATCGATGATGAAGGTCACCTCCATTTGAAAGATCGTCAAGTTGATTTGATCGACACGATCAACAGTACGTTAGCAATCGAAGACTACTTATTAGATTCCTTGGAATTTTTAGCTGAAGTCGTGATCGTTCGTGACAAAGATAATTCACCACAACCAATCATCGCTTTAGCACCTAATCAAGAGATGGATTGGGATCGTTGGTGGAACCAAGTCCATGAATTACCACGATTGAACAAACCAATCTTACGTGCCTATGAAGATATTCCAAGAACCGCAACGATGAAAGTGCAACGTTTGCAAATCGAAAAAGAATTCAAAGAAGCAAATAATTAATGAGCAGTTTGAGCAAGCACCCTTCCTCTATGTAAGAAGGTGCTTGCTTTTTTATGGTTTGATCGCTTTTTAAACTTCAAAAGGAGTTAATTTTTCTTCCCTCTTCTTTCGTTCAAACTTGAATTTTGAATCACAATCATATTTAAAAAATTGGCTGACCTAACAATCTGCCAATTGGCTGTTTTTCTTTGAACTCGAAAACGGTATACTCTTTTTGTGGAGGGATGAAAGTGCAAAAAATATTAACGATCGGCGGCTCGGATCCATTTGCTGGCGGTGGGATCCAATCTGATTTAAAGACATTTGAGAACCATCATATTTTTGGAATGAGTGCATTGACCTGTATCGGCATGCTCGACTCAGATGGCGCATTTATTTTAGAGACGATTCCGGCAGAATGGTTAGCCAAACAATTGGATTCGATCAAACAAATGACCGATTTAGATGGAATAAAAATCGGGTTATTACATTCAATCGAAGCAATCGACATTGTACGTGACTTCCTTACCCATTTTGAAGATCTGCCAATCGTGATCGATCCTGTCTTTGCATTTAAGGAAACAAACGATACCTTAAATCAAGCCTATATGCAAAAAATGATACAGGAGCTATTTCCCCTGGCAGATGTTTTGACACCTAATTTAAAGGAGGCTGCCCTACTTTATAGTCAACCAGTCAACACATTTGTCCAAATGGTGGATTGTGCGAAATATCTCCATTCTTTAGGTGCGAAAAACGTCGTGATCAAAGGCGGTACTGGAATCATCGGGGATGAAGCATTGGATGTGTTATTCAATGGAAAAGAAACGATTACTTTTAGACGGGAAAAACTAGAACAACAAACCGTCAACGGTGCAGGTTGTACGTTTGCCTCAGCGATTACTGCTAATCTTGTCTTAGGCTATCCTTTGACAGAGGCTGTTGCACGCAGTAAGGCTTTTGTCTATGACTGTATCTTGAACGGTGTCATGATGAAGGATCAGACGGGAAGTGTTTGGTCACAAGGAAAAGGAGTGGAATGAATTAATGAATACGAAAAGAATTGCTATCTATGCGATGTTAACAGCTTTGACTGTCGGGATCTCTTTAGTCATCTTGATCCCAATCCCTGGAACCAATGGATTTGTCACGCTATGTGAAGTCGGTATTTATACCGCAGCTGCGCTTTTTGGTCCGATGGGCGGCTTGATCGTTGGTGCAGGAAGTGGCTTGTTTATTGATTTACTTGCTGGTTATCCCCAATGGGCGATCTTCTCTTTATTGATCCATGGTTTACAAGGATGGGTTGCCGGTTACTTTGCAGGAAAAGGTTCTGTGCGTTGGGGCTTCGGCTTGACATTAGGTACGATCATTATGGTCTTAGGCTATTTCTTTGCTAGCTGGTTGTTGTATGACTGGCCAGTCGGTGTCGCTTCATTACCAAGCAATTTGGTCCAAAACATTGTCGGTATAGTGGTTGCGATTCCTCTGACAAAAGCATTGATGCGCTTGCCTTTGCAACAAACAACGGTAAAAACCAAGTAAAAGGGATGAATAAAAAATGGAAGTAACAAAAGACAGCTTCAAACAACAATTAACGGAAATGGTTTCAGATATTCTAAGCGAAGCCAATCTTAAAGCAGGCGATCTATTTGTTTTAGGCTGTAGTACAAGTGAGATCGTTGGCGGACACATTGGGAAAAACTCAAATGCAGAAATCGGTCAATGGGTCATCGAAACACTGAAAGAACAGCTGGACCCACTAGGGATTTCATTAGCAGTTCAAGGCTGTGAACACCTGAACCGGGCGTTAGTTGTCGAACGTTCAGTGGCTGAAAAGAAAGACTTTGAGATCGTCTCTGTCATTCCTGCACTTCACGCGGGTGGTGCCTGCTCAGTTGCAGCATTTGATCAATTCAGTGATCCTGTCGAAGTGGAGCATGTCGTGGCTCAAGCAGGAATCGATATCGGTGACACCGCGATCGGCATGCACGTCAAACATGTTCAAGTTCCTGTCCGACCTCGCTCAAATACATTAGGCAGCGCTCATGTGACTGCTTTACGGTCTCGTCCGAAATACATTGGCGGGCCTCGTGCACAATACGAATAATAAAAAAGCTCAAAACCCTGAAATCATTCTAAAAATTTCGGGTTTTGGGCTTTTTTGACTGTACACTTCTACCACACGTTCACTTCACTAATTTTTTCGATAAAGACGTGCTTCATACGGAGCGAATGTTCCACTTCGTTCAAATACTGTACGTGGTTGATTTTCCAGTAATACTTCCCAGTTTGTGCCAATTTCTGTTGGTAAAGAATACGTTGCTGGTTCATCGGTCAAATTGACCATGATCAGGTATTGTTCTTCATCAAGAACTCGTTCATACACAAAGAGTTGTTCATCTTCTGTAAGATACTCGTTAAAACTACCATAGATCAATCCTTTATTTTCGCGACGGATCGCAATCATCTCTTTGTAAAAAGAGAAAATCGATTGTGGATCATTCGTTTGCTCAGCGACATTGATCGTTTGGTGGTTCGGATTGACGATCAGCCAAGGATCAACCGTAGAAAAGCCAGCATATGACTCTTCATTCCATTGCATCGGTGTCCGACTGTTATCTCTGGTCGTATTTGCGACGATATCCAAGGCTTCTTCTTCTGATCGTCCCTCATCAAGTAATTGTTGATAAAGTCTTTTCGAATCCACTGCATCGATCTCTTCAATTGAAGAAAATGGTAGATTTGTCATACCGATCTCTTGTCCTTGATAGATAAACGGTGTCCCTTGTAGAAAGAAATACATCATAGCGATCGCTTTAGCAGACAGTTGCCAATATGCTGGGGTCGTATCACCGAAGACTGACACACACCTTGGTACATCATGATTTTCCATATAAAGAGCATTCCACCCTTTACCGTCCAATGACCGCTGCCAAGCGACTAGTGATTTTTTCAAACCTAATACATCTAAGTCCCCATCTTTTTCATGTTTCCAGATCGAGATGTGATCAAATTCAAAAATCATATCGAAGTAGCCATTATCCCCTACCCACTCAGGTCCTTCATCTGCCGAAACACCACTTGCTTCTCCCACAGTCATGATATCGTACTCATCAAAGACCTCTTTTAATTCCGTCAAGTGATCTTCAATACCCGAGACATTTTGAAAAGGAGAAAAAGGATTTTCGGTCGCTTCGACAGAATATTCATCTTTTTTGACATGAGAGATCGCATCTAAACGGAAACCATCGATGCCTTTATCTAACCACCAGCGGATCATTGTAAAGAGTTCGTCTTTCAGTTTGTCACTTTCCCAGTTCAAGTCTGGTTGTTCTTTGGCAAAAATGTGTAAATAGTATTGACCAGTTTGTTCATCATATTCCCATGCGGAGCCGCCAAAAATCGATTGCCAGCCATTAGGCGCTTGATTCGGTGTGCCATCGACCCAAATATAGTAATCACGGTAAGGATTGTCGACCGACTGGCGGGATTCAATAAACCATTCATGCTGATCCGAGCTATGATTGATGACAAGATCCATAATGATCTTGATCCCCAGTTGATGCGCTTCTGCTAATAAAGCATCAAAATCATCCATTGTGCCAAACTTCTCGAGGATCGCTTGATAGTCACTGATATCATAACCGTTATCGACAAACGGAGATTTGTAGATTGGATTGATCCAAATAAAATCGATCCCTAGTTCTTTCAAATAGCCTAGTTTTTCGCGAATTCCATTGATGTCGCCAATCCCATCATTATTACTATCTTTAAAGCTCGCTGGATAGATCTGATAACCAACTGCTTCTTTCCACCACTTTTCGGTCTGCTTCATACTTATCCCCCTTTTTTCTTTATTATAGCTTAATTTCAAGCGGTTACATATTTGTTACCGTTAACTTTTTTATGCGAACATCAGATGGAGTAGTGCTGATAATACATGAAAAAAATTAAAAAAGCGAACATCAAAGACCATGGTATACCTCATCTTTGATGTTCGTTTAGTATTTATTTATAGATAACGAGAAATCAATTGGATCATTTGTTTTGGAAAAGTCGTCAAATCAGTGATATCCACGAACCGACTTGCGCCATAAATTTCTTTGATCTCTTCCTTATCTTGTCCGATTGCGGCAGAAACAAAAACGATTCCTTGCCGTTCATATTCAGTCAATACTTCTTGTATATCATTTTTTGCTTTAACACCCGTGTAATCAGGTAAGGCTTTTGGCTGGCCATCGCTGATGTTGATGATCAGTTTTGTTGTAGCTGTTTGTTCACTTAGTTTGCCAGCAATCAAACGTAAAACTGCACCATCGCGGTTGTTTTGCCTTGGTTTCATGGTTACCAATTTCTGTTCTAACCAATCAAATGAATCTGAAAATTCTTTGTACGAAAAGATCGATGTTTTTTCTCTTGTCGAAGCATCGGCTGTATCACCGTAGATCAACAAAGGAATACGTACTCGTTTCGCAAATGCCGTAACAGCAAATGCTGCTTTTTTAGCCGCCAAGATCCGATCGTCACGAACCATCGAACCAGACTCATCGATTCGTAATCCAACCGCCAATGAAGGCTGTTCATGCGGTGGATTTTTTTTATCAAATTGCCGCAGATCACCATAAGCGATCCGACTAGCATTGAACCGCTGTCCTTCATACTTCCCTTTTTGGTAGGTGTCACTTTCTTCATTTTCCAATAAATCAAGGATTTGGCGACTCAATGAATCAACGACTGGATCGATTTCTCGACGAATCGCTACCACTTCAGGATTTCCTACTTCGAACTTAGGACGATGAACGATCAATCCCTCTTTTTCATGGATCGTGTTCTTCATCAGTTGACGTGCTTCTTTATTCAGCTCACGTTTCAGTTGTTTGTCCAAAGCTTCCATATCTGAAGCAGACATCTCTTCTGATTCATCCTCCGATTGTAGTTGCTGTTGGCTACGTCCTTCGACATCTTTGCTTCGCTCTTCCGTTAAGGGTAAAGGTTCAGCTTGTGTCTTTTCTTCCGCAGTCTCTTCTGGCACGGCTTCCTCTTCTTTTGCGGTGCTTTCACCCAGTGATGCGGTTTCTTCTACCAATGTTTCGATTTGGCGCTCTGCCGCTTCTTCTTCACTGATCCTCCGACCTTTGACCGGCGCAACTTCCTTTGATACGTCGCCCCATTTCTTTTGTCGAATCAGTTCCCTCAGCTCATCTAAAAGCCCGCTATCCGTCAATGCAGTCGTCAAGATGTGTAATTCATCTGGATCAGTCGTTAGTTTATACAACACTTTTGGATAAATAGAAGCAAAGATATCTTGGTTTTGCTTCATCGTATTGACCCAATAAAAGTAAGAACGCATTCCAGCAACACCCTTGATCGCATTTGCTTTCGCTGTTTCGTCTAAGAGACGAATGATCTCTGCCATTTTCAACAAAAGTGTTGGTTCGTTGACTTGCGTCTTGCTAATTGCTCGCTCCACCATGACTGAAAGCTCTGGTAAATCCATTTTCTCAGCATGCTGCATCCGATCTCGTAATGACTCATTCAGCGGTCGGTTACCTTGGTAATTACGATTCGTCGTAATGACGATGACACAGTCGGGGTGGCGTTGGATCACTCCTGTCGGTAAGTTTAACAAACCATTTGTTTCTAAGGCAGAGTTCAAAGCAACAAGAACCGAAGCGTCACGAATCACCGTGGGCTCTTGGATTTCTAATAAATAGCCTTTTTCGATGGCACGCACGATCTCAGACGGATAATATTTATAATGGACCGCGCTTTCTTGCTGCTCTTCGATCCGTTGTACCAAATCAGCTAACTTTGCTTTAGCAGTCTGTTGATCGATTTGATAGTGTTGTTCAATCAAGCGCAACACAGCGTCGAGTGTGTCTGTTTGCTCAATCGCGGCTAATAACTCCTGATCGTCTTCTTGATCGGATTCGATCACTGGTAATAATGCACCAAAGACATCTGATTTATCCATATCTGCAAAACAAGTCACTTTTGTGTAAGGCAGTTGTAGATCAAAAGAGAGTGCCTTGGCTAGTTGGGTTTTCCCAGAGCCAGCATCCCCTTCAAGTAGCACATTACTGATTTTCATTTCTGGATCATGCCAGTTTGCTTTGATCTCAGTGGCAATGCGCAGTTCTTCTTCACTTGTTTGGTGACTAGCTGGTTTTTTCCAGATCATTTGTTTTTCGATCGGTATAAACACACGTTGATCGGTGAGTGAAAAGTTTTCCATGATAAACACTTCCTTATGACATTAATACCCTAGATCATCTAACAAACGTTTCAAGATACGAAAACGTTCACCAAGTAATTCGCCATCTTTTTGTAATGCATCATAATACAACATGATATCTTCATCGATTTTAGGGTTTTTAGTATCGACTTCCACAGTCATCCGATTTCCTTGTAAGCCAATGATATCGACAACTGGATTTTCAGGATCATAAAATTTCTCGTGGCGGTACGCATCTTGAAAATACACACTTCCTTGCGCAACTAAAATCGCTAAGTCAAGGATTCGTGTAATTGGTAATTCTTCTGATTGGCGAGACCACTTTTCACCTGTGTGACGCCACACTTTTCCGGAAATATCGACTTTGCCACGATCATTCCACTGTGCTAATCCTAATGACAGACCTTTAGCATCTGTATGCAAGGCATTTCTGCCGTCTACTTTGTCGTAATCTTCTACCACGATCACTGGTTTATGTTTTAGATTTGTTGGGATCTCCATGCTTCTCTACTCCTTTTTAGTCGTTTAGTAATTTAGTAAACTACTAGATATTTAACGCCAGTATAAGTTAAATCAGTTATAAATGCAAAAAAACAGTTTAAGCAACATGTGCTCAAACTGTTCTTTACTATCATTATTTGTTTTGGCAGAATCATTGCGCGGAAATCGCAATACCGATCGCTTTTTCACCTAAATGGCTACCAATAACAGGACCAAAGTGGCCGATCTCGATTTCTGCTTGCGGATATTGTTTTTGTAATTTTGCTTTTTCTTCTTCTGCAACTTCAAGATTATTCGCATGGATCACATATAATTTGACCGGTGGTTTGATCTCTTCATTTCGTTTACCAATGATTTGTTCCGCACGTGCAAAAGCTTTTTTGCTGGAACGGATCTTCTCGAATAAAATGATTTTTCCATCTGAGAAAGTCAAGATCGGTTTGATTTTCAATAAGCCACCGATAAGTGCTGCGCCATTCGTCAAGCGTCCACCACGGACAAGGTTGTTCAAGTCATCTACGATCAAATAGGCATATGTATTGTCTCTGATTCGATCGACATGCGCTAAAATAGCTTCAAGTGAATAACCTTTATCATTTAAGTCTAAAGCAGATTCTACCATATGGCCCATGGGCATACTAGTGATTTTAGAATCATAAGGAACAATCGTCATATCTTTGACGTCGTCTTTCATCGCAAATAGCGTATTGACGAACCCAGAGATCCCACTTGATAAGTGGATACTTAAGATCGTATCGTATCCTTTTTCCTTTAGTTCTTCATAAAGTGCTAGAACTTCACCTACTGCAGGTTGGGAAGTCGTAGGGAAATCTTTACTGTTTTTCAACAGCCCGTAATATTCGTCTGCTTCAATGTCAATGCCTTCGTTATAGATCTTGCCATCTAAGATCACAGGGATGGGGATCACATATAAGTCAGGATGGTTCTTGATACGTGTTGGCAGGAAAGCTGTACTGTCAGTTACGATTGCTAATTTCATTTATTTAAGTTCCTCGTTTCAAAGAATTTTACCAGTCTTTAATACTATATCATAAGTAAGAAAATATTTGAACCTTTGTCCGGATTATAGAAAAAGGAACCCATGTTTTTTATCAAAATGCAAAGATTTGAACCTTTCATCCTCTTCTAAAAGAAATAAAAGCCAGGACTAGAAATATCTTTTCTTACGTCCTGACTTATTATTGGAATATTGATGATTGATCGATTGAATGGTGCTTGTTAAAACCATATATTACCGTTTGAAGCTTTTGACCATTTGCATAGCATTTCTACCAAATTGTGCAAACAAGAATGTCAAACCGCCAAAGCCGCCGATCACGACACAATAAACGACTGCGTGCGCTTTTGAAGTCATGGATAATGACAGACTCAACACAAAGAAAAGAACACAACAAAGGAGTAACATCACCATAGTCGAACGGAACGTCTTCAAGAAAAATTGACTGATCTTGGCAAATGGTGAGATGCGGTATTCTTTTGATAAATAAAGATACCCACGAACAAATACAAAAGCGAAAGCCAATGTATTTGACAAACTCATGCCATATCCGCCGAACAAAGCTAGCCCGATTGCTTGGAAGACTACTTTTAAGATAATCGCTTCTGTCGTCAGTTTGATTGCGACCAAATGATGATTCAATGATTGAAGCATCGTTGATAAGATCGTAAACAACGAGAAGAATAAGGAAGCCAATAGCGCCATTTGGAAGTAGCCCACACTCTCTGGATCATAGCCAAAGAACAATGTATATAATGGACCTGCCAATAATGACATCCCTGCGAGTGAAGGTAACAAGATCAGCAAAGCAATCGAGAAGCTGTCCCCTACTGTTTTTTCAATTTGGAGACGGTCTTTTTTTCCTAAAGTACTTAGGATCGGTAAACTACTGATTGCGACTGTTCCGACCATTGAAATCAAGATCAAGGTCAACTTATTTGGATTGACCGATGCACGACTGAACAAAAATTCAAGTTGTTGATCCGCAATCTCTGGTCTGAAAAGATGTAAGAAAGGTTTCATCGTGACTTGATCGATCATTTGGACGATCGTGATCACAGAACCGACATAGATAAACGGTAACGTTTCTCGAATGATCGAAACAGACGCTGACCGATTGTCTTTTTGGAAATAGCGACTAGAGATCCAAAAATCCTTTAATCGGAAATAATCGTTTTGTCGTCCGACAACAAACATATGACCAATAGCAGCAAGCCCTCCAAAGAATGAAGCAACTGTACTGATCAAGACCGCTTGTACGATCGTCCCATCTGTCAGCACACGTAAATAATACGTACCAGCTAAGATGACGATCACACGGATCACTTGCTCGATGATCAATGAAGTACCATAAGGACGCAGATGGTTTTTCCCTTGGAAGTAGCCTCGCATCGCACTTAAAATCGGAATGGCGACTAAAGAAGGACATAAACTACGGATTGCTAAGATCCCATTATCCACATTCGAGATAGGACTGATTTTTGCCAAAGCTGGCGCAAACAAATACATCAAGATCGCAGAGAGGATCCCGATCACGAACATGATGTTGATCGTACTGCGAAAAATGATACGACACGCTTGTTCGTCGTCATTTTTTGTTGCCACAGCGACTTTCTTTGCAATCGCATTTGGAAACCCAACAGTACCTAACATTAGGAAAAGGCCATAAGGTAAATAGCCCACGTTATATAAAGTTGTTGCTAACATGCCGTCTTGATTGTTCCCCATCATACTTAACCAAGGAATCAAATAAACGACACCTAAAACTTTACAGAGTAGATTGGCAAAGGTCAGCCAAAATGTCCCTTGCATCAATTTCTTATTCATACCTGTACCTCAACTATTTCTATTTAGAATAAACATCTTCCCTATTATAACAAAAAAAACTTGAAGGACAACTCGTTGATGAAAACAAAAAAATAAGCTTCTCCATTTTTTTGAGAAGCTTAAGAAATTCTATAACATTGACAATAAAAATACAGAAGCTAGACCAGTGATGACAGATAAAGCCATTGAGCGTGTCTTATAGGCTACACCTACGACCAGTATCATAGCTGCGATTTTGATATTCCAAGAGATATCTAAATGTTCGTGAGTAATAAACACATCCTTGAAAGCTAAAGCCGCAAATAAAGCGACTGGCACATACTTCATCCACTCACTAAACCATGTAGGCACTTTTCGGTGTGTGAAATAAAGCATTGGAAAAACTCGTGGAATATAGGCAACGACAAATAAGCCGAGAACCAGTAATAACAAGTACCATTCAGTCATGATGTTGGACCTCCTGTTCTGGGAAATGGAACAATGGTTCATTCAAAGCCTGTTCCTTTTTACTAGATTTCTTTTCTCTTTCTTTCTTGAAGGCACGCTCGACTGCAAAACCAGCAGAGGAAGCAATCAGTGTCGCGACGATCAACCCAAAAGTATTTTGGAATAAAACCATAAAAATGACACTTAATATACCCGAAAAGAGTCCAGTGAAAATCAACAAGGCATTTTTCATTTGCATGACGAACATAAAAATAAACATGGCAGTTAAGGCAAAGTGGACCAAGTCTGTATCCACCCGAATCACGGATCCAAAAAGATTTCCGACCATGTTACTGATCGACCATGCGCCCATCGAAAACCAATTGACATATAAGGCTTTTCTTTTGTCCCAAGTGGGATCAGTTGAATATTTTAGATAATTGACTGCATAGTTTTCATCATTCAATGATTGAGAAAACACAGCTAAAAAGGAACGCTTTTCTTTCTTCATAAAGCCTGAAAGACTCGATCCTAGCAAAATATACCGTAGTTCTAAGAAAAAAACCATCAAGAGTGTGGTTGAAAGAGGCGCTTGTGTAGCCAACATTGAAGCAACCAAGAATTGTGCGCCGCCAGAAAATACTAAGATGGATAATAAACCTGCCAAGAGTGGATCAAAACCAACTTGTTGTAGTAAGACCCCACAAGCTAATCCAACTGGGATATAACTGAGGCAAAGTGGCAATGCCGCATGTAACGACTGCTGCCAAGGCGCCCGTTTCTGTTTATTCATTAACGATATCTCCTTCAATTTACAACAAATAAATAGCGGACTTATTGTAACACAAATAAATAAAAATGTAGCCGTTTTAACGAAAAACAACATAATATTTTTCTCATTTTTAGGGAGAAAAATGAAAGAAAATCATCAAAAAAGAGGATTCCCCCTGCTTTTTCGATGATTTTAAATGAGTATAAGGTATTTTTTTTTTAACAAACAATCATTTTAAAGTTAAAAATAACACAGGTTTTTATAATTTATTCGAGTGTCCCTGTGTGATTCGTTTGCGTTCTTGGGATGTTAGAATAATTTGGATCATATTTGTCCGTTTCGATATAAATATAGATTTTTTTATCATTCAATTGTTCACGAATCGTCCGTTCGATGTCATTGATGATCAGATGTGTTTGGTATTCTGTCTCTTGAAGATCGATTTTAGCGGCGACCAAAATTTCGGTTGGCCCTAAATGGACGGTTTTGATATCGATGACTCGATTGACTTCACTTCGCTCAAAAGCAAGTCTGATTTTTTTCAAATCTGAGGCGGTCACACTTTCGCCAATGATCAGACTATAAAATTCTTTTGCCAAGAAAATCGCAGCACCCATCAATAAAAAGCCGATCAATAGACCACTGATCGCATCAAAAGCAGCAATCCCCGTCACCATCGTCAATACTGTACCAACTAATGCTAAAACAAGACCGATCACTGCACACAGGTCTTCTGTGAAAATCACTAAGATCTCGCTGTGGCGGCTTTCTCGCAAAAAACGCATCGTTGAAAGATTTTCAGTGTTTAATTCACGGATCTCTTTCATGGCGATACGTAACGAACTGCCTTCTACTGCTAAACCAAATAAGAGGATCAGAATAACGATCCATGGATTACCAACTTCATGGGCGGGATGTGTCAGCTTTTCGAAAGCTTCCATCACACCAAGTGCGCCCCCACCGAAAAACAACATCATAGCCACGATCGTACTGAAAAAGTATTTTGCGCGTCCTTCGCCAAATTGATGCAAGTCACTCTGGCCACGATTTGCTCGTTTATCGCCCACTAAAAGCAGTACTTGATTGCTACAGTCAACAATACTATGGATACTTTCATTCAACATTGCCGCACTACCACTGATGGCATAACCGACGAACTTGCTTAATGCAACTAAAAGATTGGCACCTAACGCAGCAAGTACTGAAAACATGCCGCTTTTCTTTAAATTTTCCATGATTTTTCATCCCTTCACTTAAAAAATATCAAAGAGTATCTAGATTGAAGATAACGGTTTGCTCATCTTTCAAAATGGTTTCTTTGGCACCTACCCTAGTATTTTTACCATCTACAGAGAACATCCAATATCTTTTTTCTTTCTCATTTTGTTGATGGCCATTGATCGAAGTGATAAAGCCCATATCTTCTTCCACTGTAAAGTTTTCTTCAAGTACTGCTAATAAGTTTTGTCCAGTTTTGAAAATGACTTTTTTTATCAGTTTATCTTCCCCATCTTCTTGTAAAGTGATCGTTGCTTGTTCGTCTTTAACGAGTGATGAAGTTTGTTGATCTGTTGGTTTGGATGTTTGATCCGCACAACCACTAATGAATAATAGCATCGTCGCAAAAATAATAAGACTAGTTCCTATCTTTTTCATTTTGTCCCCCCTTTTCATAGAAAAGTTTGTCATCCATAATCGATGAAGCTCTCCAAATAAAAATAGACAAGCCGCAACAGCCGCAACTGTTAAAAACAATTTTGGCTGTTCCGGCTTATTTCGGCTGACTACTTCCGTCACAACCTCTTTCATTGATCAACAAGTGTAAAAAATACTATCAAGTTTTGCGTACCATCAAGGGAACTAAAAACTCGTAATTGATGAAGAAATCGATCACTGAACGATGATAGTCACCGGAAGAAATCGCTAAGTCTGTCTGTGTTTGATCGTTAAGTGAAATTTGGAGTGACTGTCCTTTATCAAGTAACACTTTATAAGTCGTGCTATCTAATTTTTCCATATCATATTGCGGATTTTTCATGGCAACGATAAAAATATCGTCTAACACTTCTTGCGTAGCTGGGAACTTGCTGGCAATATCTAATCGTAGTGGTTTTGTATTGTCTAATAGTGTTTGATCTACTGTAAAGCCGAGTTTGCGCGCATAGGCAAACAATTGGTTCAGCTTGTGGTTGAAGATCGTGATCTGGCTCGCTGAAAACACGCGCTCGACCGACCAATGACGGATCAATGCCAATACCCGGTCATCATCGATCTCGATCGTCATGTGTTCTGGTGAAACTCGCATCAAATTGATGGATTCTACCTGGTACCGTTGATCAATCGTAGGTAACACAAAGGAGAACATCAACTCTTTTTGCGGAGTCAAACTATAATTGATCGAAAAATATCTAGTTTCCCAGACATCGTATGCTTGTTTAGATAATTCCAAGCCAGTATCATTCAATGGTTTTAATAATTCGTAAGCAAAGTATTCGACCAAACTCGTCTTAGCAATCGTAGAGATCGGTGTATCTTCTAAGACGTAGCGATGATAAGCGACTAATAATTCATTAAAGTCCGCTTCGATCAAGTATTTACGTAGACGTAGATCAGCCAGCTCTTCTTCTGCTGCTGCAATCAAGTTGACGATGTCTTCATGATCATTTTGCTTACCCGAAAGATATGCTTGGTTTTCATTGACTGCATGTTTGACCGTTGAGCGATCATTGCCCGATTGGTTCGTTGCGTTCGGGACGATTTTTTCTTTTTCATGGATTTTTGCTTCTTCGCGTGTTTCCATTACCTCATTGTCCATTTCTTCTTCATTGACTTGGATTTCTGCTAATGGTTCGCTTGTTCCATGCTCTTCAGGTGTTAGCACTTGGTTTTCTAATTCTTCTTGTTTTGTCATCACTCGTCCCCTCCCTCTTCGACTAATTCAGGGTTTTCACTGCCAAGGTACGACATCAAGAAACGATGGATCGACTGTCTGAAACCTTCCATTTCACCAAAGTATTTTTTGATTTGTCGTTGTTCTTTTTCAACGATTGCGGCACGTAATTGGTCCGCTTTTTCTTCATGTAATAATGATTGCTTTTGTTCTTGGATTTTTTCTGGCTCTTCGATATATGGAAGCCATCCTAATTTTTCATTTTCTAAGGCTTGTTTTTTTTGTTCCAAAGCCTGGATCTCTTCGTCTATTTTTTTACGATTCAAAAAGCCCTTCGTATCATCTAAATCGGTGATCTGACGGTCGATTTCTTTGATAGCATCATCCAAACGATCGATCTCAGTTTTCGCAGTGATTACTTTTGCCTCTAACTCATTGATTTGTTTATCGTAATCAAGCGTTTCTTTCGTTGCATATTTTTCCCATTCCTCATCGATTTGTGGCAACACAAAGATCTCAGGTAAACTAGCGTCGATCCCGATTGTTGGACGTTCATGATAATACGTCCCAATCTGGTAATAACTCATCGTTGGTGAAATAGTCTCTGTGTGCACCATAAAAGGAAACTCTTGCAAGAAACGGTCATGGATCTTGCGCATCAACAACTGATCGATCTCATGATTTTCATTCGAGCTCTTTTTAAGCTCATCATTCAAACGTCCATTGTATAACTGATAGATCGCGGGAATGTTTTCTTCGCGGACTGCTTGTTCAAAAGCTTGCAGATCTTCTAATAATTGAGAAAGATTCATACTCGCTTTTTCTTTGATATCGTAAAACGAAGATGCTTCCTCATATTCATTTTCATCATGGTGTTCATTCATCTCTGGGTCTATCATAGCTTACTTGCCTCCTCATGCTTTTGAACGCATCAATTTTCATCAATTATTCTATGTAATTCAATAGTATCATTTTCTAAGTAAAAAGTGTTACTAAGTATGCGCTGACTTACAATAAAAATTACTTTTTACGGGTTGGACTGGAGATTCAAAAAATATAAAAGAGCGGGACGTCGATTCCCCGCTCTTAGCATTATTTTTTGGGTAAATCTCTAGTAGTGAAATGGATGCGTTGGTTCTCATCTCTTGTGAGCAATGTTTCTTCGTTTAAATAAGAAAACTTCAATTCATTCAGTTCGCTATCTTCTAGCATATGCTCATAGCCTGTAAAAATCGAGCGTATATACTGTTTGTACGCGTTTTTCTTTTTTTGTCTTTTTTTCATGGGACACCTTCCTTATCAAACCTATCATACCAATGAATGACTTCTTAGACAAGCATGATTCTTCTGTTTTTTCTTTGAAATTTCTTTACATACTCAATTGATAGTTGACGAAACCTCTAAAAAATGAAAAAATGCGAGAGTAGCTAAGGAGGGAAACAAGTGAAAAAAATTGGTTTTGACTCAGAGAAGTATATTGAAGAGCAATCTGCGTATATCCTTGAACGTGTCCATCATTATGATAAGTTGTATCTGGAATTCGGTGGAAAATTAGTCGATGACAAGCATGCAAAACGTGTCTTGCCCGGATTTGAAGAAGATGCAAAAATCAAATTGTTGCAAAAATTACGTGATCAAGCTGAGATTTTGATTTGTGTGTATGCAGGTGATATTGAACGGAATAAGATTCGTGGCGATTATGGCATTACTTATGATATGGATATCTTGCGTTTGATCGACGAATTACGTGGATATGGTCTATCGATCAATAGCGTGGTGATCACTCGTTACAACGGACAGCCGGCAACAAAAGTCTTCATCAATAAGTTAGAACGCCGTAATATCAAAGTATATAAACACGCTGAGATCGAGGATTATCCAATCAATGTCGAAAAAATCGTGTCAGAAGATGGTTTTGGGAAGAACGAATACATTGAAACAACAAAACCGATCGTCGTTGTGACAGCGCCTGGACCAGGTAGTGGGAAATTAGCCACTTGCTTGAATCAACTGTATCACGAAAGCCAAAAAGGCAATGCGGCGGGTTATTCTAAATTTGAGACTTTCCCAGTATGGAATGTCCCATTGAAACATCCATTGAATATTGCCTATGAAGCAGCAACCGTCGATTTAAAAGACGTCAATATGATCGATTCTTTTCATTTTGATGCCTACAACAAAGTAGCGGTCAACTATAATCGTGACGTGGAGACTTTCCCAGTCATCAAGCGGATCATCGAAAAAATCACTGGCAAAGAATCAGTCTATCAATCGCCTACCGACATGGGTGTCAACCGTGTAGGTTTTGGCATTATTGATGATGAAGTCATTCAAGAAGCATCAAAACAAGAAATCATCAGACGCTATTTCCAAACAGCTTGTGACTTTAAAAAAGGATTGACGGATGAAGATGCAGTGAATCGCATCAAATTGATCATGGAAGAAGTCGGTTTGCGTCCAGAAGATCGCAAAGTCGTAACTCCTGCCCATGAATATGCTAAAACGAGTCAAGCTGCTAGTACAGAACCAATGGCTGTTATTGCTATCGAACTTCCAGACCAAGTGATCTTAACTGGTCGAACTAGCCAATTGATGGATGCTTCTGCTGCGGTTGTGTTGAACGCCATCAAATATTTAGCGCATATCTCAGACGAGATCCCATTGTTGTCACCCCTCGTCTTAGAAACGATCCAAGGACTAAAGAGTAAAGCATTACATTCTTCTGTCGATACGCTGAATCTCAATGAAGTATTGATTGCTTTATCGATCAGTGCAGTCACCAATCCAATCGCCCAAGTTGCTTATGAAAAACTAGCAGAACTTGAAGGCGCTCAAGCACATTCAACCGTGATGATCAATAAGAACGATGAACAAAATCTTAAACAATTAGGTATCGATATCACGAGTGCACCAGTTTACCCTTCAGAAAACTTGTATTATCAATAAAAAATTCGGAAAGCGAGTTGAAAATCACTTTTAAAAGATTTCGACTCGCTTTTTAGTTGCCTTTTTCAGCAATAAAGAAGCTTTTGATTGGATAAAAACCAGTGATTTTTATACTTTCCTTTGATTTATAATTCATACGATTCTCAATTCTATTACGTTATATTATATTCGTTATTTATGTATACGCTTTAGTCTAAAAATCTCATGAAATTTCGCTCAAAAGATTCGTATTCTATAAAAATAACATGTAGAATTAAACGGAATTTGGTAAGGAGTGATTTTTTGTGAGTCAGTTTATTGGAATTATTGGTTTACTTTTTATTTTTGGATTGGCAATTTTGGTTAGTAGTGATCGAAAAGCCATTAAACGCAAACCGTTAGTCATCATGCTTGTTTTACAATTTGTGTTTGGTTTTGTTTTATTGCGAACGACTTTTGGTACAGCAGTTGTCTCAATGTTGGCAAAACTATTTGACCATTTATTGGCATTTGCTGGAGAGGGCGTTGATTTTGTATTCGGTGGCGTAGCAAACGCTGGTAGCTTCCCCTTCTTCTTGAATGTGTTGATGCCGATCGTCTTTATTTCTGCAATTATTGGGATTTTACGTTATATCAAAATCCTCCCGCTATTTATGAAAGCTGTTGGATTAGGCTTGAGTAAAATCAATGGCATGGGAAAATTAGAATCCTATAATGGTGTTGCTTCAGCTATCCTTGGGCAATCTGAAGTTTTCATCTCGATTAAAAAAGAATTACCTTTCTTAACAGAAAAACGGTTATTCTCAATGAGTGTTTCTGCCATGTCGACGGTTTCGATGTCGATCGTTGGTTCTTATATGGCACTGATTGATTCAAAATATGTCATCACTGCGTTAGTATTGAATCTTTTCGGTGGGTATATCCTTGCATCGATCGTGAATCCTTATGAATTAGATGAAACAGAAGATGAACTAGTGATTGAAGAAGACAAAGAGCAAACATTTTTCCAAATGCTAGGCGAATATATTTTAGACGGTTTCCATGTGGCGATCACTGTCGCAGCGATGTTGATCGGTTTCGTTGCATTGATTGCGATGATCAACGCGTTGTTCAATGGTATTTTGGGGATCACATTCCAACAAATCTTAGGTTATATTTTTGCACCTTTTGCCTTTATCAGTGGGATTCCTTGGAATGAAGCAGTTGATGCCGGTAGTATCATGGCAACCAAATTAGTGACCAATGAATTTGTGGCAATGACCGAATTATCAACCGGTACATTCGAGTTTACTGAACGAACAACTGCTATTCTATCTGTCTTTTTAGTTTCATTTGCTAACTTCTCTTCAATTGGGATCATTTCAGGAGCAATGAAAGGATTGAATGAAGAAAAAGGAAACTTAGTGGCAAAACATGGGTTGAAAATTTTGTTCACTGCCTCATTGGTTAGCTTTTTAAGTGCGATCGTTACAGGTATTCTCGTATAAACTTTCAATTAAATAAAGCTTCAAGTATACTGAACTTAGCTAATTTGGACAGATTTTCTGTTTGGATTAGTTAAGTTTTTTTATTTAAATGATCAGGTTTTAACTTTTCGGTATATATTCGTTCTATCATTAGCCGTTCATTTAAACTTTTAGAAAGGAAAATGACGTATGAACAAATGTTATGTATTTATTGGGCCTTCTGGTTCCGGTAAGACGAGTTTGGCACAAGCCGTGTTTTCTCATCAACAAAAAATCATTACTTATACGACTCGCCCACCTCGTGTAAATGAACAAGATCAAATCGACTACCATTTTGTTTCTAAAGAAACATTCGAACAGATGATCAAACGTCAAGAATTTGCCGAATGGGATCAGTACGCCGATCATTATTACGGCTCCAGCAAACAAGAGATCTTAGCATTTCTTGCACGCGGTGATTGTTACACGATCCTTACCGCTTCAGGCTTTTGGCACTTGTATGAAACATTGGGTGACTGTATCCAGCCGATATTTATCACGGTGTCAAAAAAGGTGTTAAGCGAACGCCTGCGTTTACGTGGTGATGCGCCAGATAAGATCCAACAACGCTTAGCTCTTTTTGAAAAAGACCAAAGAGAACTGGAAAAATTGAAAAACGTCTCTACATTGATTATTTTTGAAAATGATCAAAGTTTGGAAATCGAGGCAAAAAATTTAAAGCAAGCCATCCGAGAAGCGGAACATCGCTAAACAGGTGGCTTGCTTTTTTTAACTATTCATAAACATTTTTGATACGCTTTTCGTTCGCCATGTGTAAATGGAAACTCGATCATTCCACAATAACTGAATCCGGCGGAATAGATCGTTCGTTCCATTGGTTGGTTCGTCGGAAAGGTATCGATTCGAACGTCGGTAACTCTTTGATAGGCGGCGACCGTCAACAAATGTTCTAATAACTGTTTCCCTATCTTTTTCCCTCTGATTTTTTGATCAAGAGCGACTCGATGAATCGAGAGATACTCACCTTCGCCTTCCCACTTTCCGTCGATTGCGGTATATACTGGATCAATGCCGGCAACAAGCGAGGCAGTCCCAACGATGACTCCTTCATCAATCAAGACATAGCTTTCTTGTCGTTCGATATCCTTGTTTATTTGTTTTTCTGAGGGTTTTTGCTCCCCTTGCCACTGAGGCAACCTTTGTTCAGCAAGATATGCTGCTGCTTGATCAATGATTTCCATGACTCTAGGTAAGTCATTCGGTGTTGTTTTTCTAAGGTACATATATTCGCTCCTTTTTTATTGAGTCGTGATCAGTTCATATAACTTATCTACCCTTGAACCACTACGCAGCCAGTCTGTCGGATGTTCCAATAACTGACTGACTAATTCGAGGTGATGCATCAGAGTCCACTTTTTCAAGACACCTAAGCCAGGAAATTTTTGTTGTCGATAAAGACTGACTAATTCAAGTAATCCTTCGGTAATAAAAATTTGTTGATGGTTCTTCATCAACCAACCATACATTTTATTTGCTGCTTCTATAAATTTCAACGCCTGATCTTTCGCAGAATCATTGCTATCTGAAACAAAATGTTTGATTCGAAGATTTCCATAAGCATCCACATATGTAAGGTGCAAGGCAAGCGCTCGACTTGGAAAACCTTTATCAAAATAGCGGCTTCCTTCAATCGTAAAATCAGAAAAACCGTTGTAACCATCTGTTTGATAGAAAAGATGATCGTCACTGAAGAAATCATCATTTTTTTCTGCATAAGATTCTACATGACGTCTCGTTTGGAATTGGTCGCGGACAATGATCTTATTTTCAGGCAACTGCATACGCAAGCGACTGGAATCAGGAATGAAAAAAGTTGCGTTTGTCGCGATTAAATCTTGCCAAATAGCCACCTCTCTTGGCTGATGTTGGCCATCAAAAAATAATAAACGGCGGTGGTGTTTCGATCACTTGTTCATAATTACTTGGTGTAATGATCTCTGCCTGTGCTAACGAGCTATTTTCACTGACTGCCCACGTGTGGATGTGTTGTTCAAATAATTTGAACTGCCCCACTTGAGGATTTTTGATCACGATCAATGGATGATTCTTTTTTTGAAACAATTCGATGATATTTTTTAATGTCGCGGAATCACGTACTGGCTCAATGATTGGTTGGACTTGAGAGGACAATAGACCTCGATTCAAGCTTTCCTTCAAAGCTAGTAAATCGAATTGTTTGCCACGTAAATAAGGATAATACATAGATTGTTCACTCCAATGGTTCAGTTGGCAGGCGTCGAATATGGCGTTGTTGGCGCAACCATTCCTGTTCTTGTTGCAAGGCACGATTTTCTTCTTGTAAGTCATTGATTGCTTGGTTTTCGATTTCTTCGATAAAGCGTTCATAGTAGCGCTCTTTTGAGAATGGATCTTGCGTTTCAGAACGTTTTTTCAGTTCTTTGTATAACTGTTCTGATGGGAAGTATTTTACCCCACGCTCCATCTGTTTTGCTTTTCTGACTTCCCTGAATAAAGAGGCCATAAAGCGATTGGTCAATGCGTCTTCAGCTACTCCTAGTTCTCGACGCATCGCTTTTTTGGCAATGACAAAGGTTCCAGGAACCGGCATCTCCTCTTCTACTGCATAAGAACGATAAACTAATACACCGATCTCTGGGGGGATCTCGCCTTGGACTTCTTCATATAACTTTCTAGGTAAAACAAAATAATTATAATGACCGACAAAAGATAGTTTAGCGGTTGACCGAAAGTCTGCTTTTGTGACTTTTAGCTCGTAACAGCGCCATTCTCTTGTTCCATCAAATTTTGTCAGACAACTTAATGTGTCAACGATTCCATGATCATCAGGCATCGTTACTTCCTCGACAACGATTCCTCCTTGTTCGATACAATAATGATACAACGATGATTCAAGCTCGATCGTTAAAGGAGTTTTCATCAGCTCCACCTCCGAACATACTTTCGCCTTTTCATTTTACCTGAAAAAGCGGAAAAATCCAACTGTCATTTTTATTTTTTACTCATCCTTACTATTTCCCAATCCGATAACCACATAGAAAAAACGAAAAATGCAGATCAAATGTCACATTTTTCGTTTTTTCTTCTAAGTAATCCCTTATTCATTCTCTATTCCAACTGGCAGATGAAATAAGCCGTTTTGTTCAAATAATTCACCAACCTGGAACAGTAGATCTTCTCTTCCTCTGGCAGCCATAAACTGAATGCCAAGCGGTAACCCTTTTGCACTGAGATGCGTCGGTAAACTGATTGCTGGTTGCCCTGTCAGATTTGCTAACTGCGTATAAGGTGTGATCGTCAAGCTCTCCTCGAACATCTCAGAAACGACTGCTAACCCTGCGTCTGCGGATAGATGTGGCATCTCAGCCATCTGTTGACGTATCGAGTCACTTTGCAAATCAGCGTCGACTTTCGGTGCAGTATCCGCGGTAGTTGGTGAAAGGAACAAATCAAAGGTTTCGAATAAAGTCTCCATGGTAACAGCTGCATGATCCCATACGTGTAATGAATGGACATAGTCTGCTGCGGAAAGTTTCTTGCCATACTGCCATAGTGTCCATGAGATCGGTTCAAGCTCGTTAGTTTCAACTCCTCGTTGCAAGCCTTTTTCAATCGATTCAATCATTGCGGCTGTTTCAGCACCATTCATTTGGTAATACGAATTGATCAATGTGCGCCCATCTAAAGGATAAGGCATTTCAACGATCTCATGTCCTGCTTGTTCAAGAAACATCATTGCTTTTCGAACAGCATACTGCGCTTCTTCACTCACCTTCGTGCCGATTGGAGAATCAACACAGACCGCGATTTTCAACCGTTTTTTCACAGGGTGTTGTTGCCAAAATGCGGGGGCTACTTGATAAGGTGCACCACTGTTTGTTCCTTTTAAAGCTTGGAACAACGCTTTCGTGTCTCTCATCGACACAGTAAGTCCGAAATCGATTGCCGCTCCTTGCCAACCACGCCAAGCATTTGGCCCCACAGGCATCGTTCCTCTTGATGGCTTCAAGCCAATCAAGCCAGTAAATGAGGCAGGGATACGAATGGATCCGCCACCGTCACTTGCCCCAGCCATTGGCACGATTCCTGCGGCAACCGCTGCCGCCGCCCCACCACTTGATCCTCCCGGAGAATAATCAAGATTCCAAGGATTCCGTGCCGGACCGTATAACTGTGGATCAGTGATGTTTTTAAAGCCAAACTCTGGTGCATTGGTTTGCCCAAAAGGTACTAAACCGGCCTTTTCTACTGCTTGGACATAATTCGAGTTTTTTGATGCTCGATGCTGTTCAAAAATCCGTGAACCAGAAGTTGCCAACCAGCCTTTTTTTTCCTGTCCTAGCATTTTCAATGGAAAAGGTACGCCAGAGAGTAACGAATGATTGTCTCCTTGCACATGCGCCTTATTTGTTTGGGCTTCGCTTGATTCCTCTGTGACGAACGCATTGATCTCTGGATTGAGTTTTTCGATTTTTTTCTTTGTTTCTTGATAAAGTTCTTCTGAGCTGAATTGCTTTGTTTTTAAACCATTCGCAAGATACGTCGCATCTTTCATGTCGTCTCCTCCTCTTTTGTTGCTATTTTCTCATATGCTGGAAAAAGCAACAATGTTTACGCTTATTTTATTCCTATGATAGAAAAAACACTTGAAGCAAATGACTGCTCCAAGTGTTTGTCTTATTCTATGGATAAAAGAGAGATTACGACATCGAACGTAATTTTCCACGAAATTCATCGATTGAACGATAGCCTTTGTCAGCCATGATCGCTTCCAGTTCTTTTGTGATACGGTCGAAAATAGCAACGCCTTCTTTGTGAAGTTCTGTCCCGATCTGTAGCATACTTGCACCACATAACAAATGTTCAAATGCATCTTGTCCATTGCGAATACCACCGGTACCGATGATTTTGATTTCTGGTTTTAAGCGTGTATAAAACGCACGTACATTTGCTAATGCTGTCGGTTTGATATACTCGCCACCTAATCCACCAAACCCATCTTTTGGTTTGATAACAACTGTCTCAGTATCCGTATCGATATAAAGACCATTCCCAACACTGTTGATCGAATTGACATAAGTGATCGGATATTGGTTCAAGATCTCCGCCATTTGATCAAAGTGTGCAAAATCAAAATAAGGAGGTAGTTTGATTCCCAATGGTTTTGAGAAAACCTGAAAGACTTCTTTCAATAAAGTGGCAGTTGCCTCGAAATCATACGCTAATTGTGGTTTTCCAGGAACGTTTGGGCATGAAAGATTCAACTCAGTGATTCCTTGATAATCACTTTCTTCGATCAGCTTCAACATCTCCAAATTTTCTTCTGCACTCATACCAGCAATCGAGAAAAACAATGGTTGTTCTTCGCCGTGTTCTTTCTGATAAGCCAATGCATAATCTAAATAATAAGAAAAACCTAAGTTTGGTAAGCCCATCGAGTTGATACTACCAAGTGGCACATCATAATAGCGTGGTTCAGGATTGCCAGCTCGCTCATTGATCGTACAACTTTTAGTGATAAAAGCACCTGCACTTGATTGCGCAAGTTCATCTAGCTCTGTTGTAGTCATGCAATGGACACCAGAAGCGTTCATTAAGGGATTTTCAAAAGAATGATTTAAGAAAGTAGTCGTTAAGCTCAAGTTTTTCTCTCCTTTTAATAAAGCGTTTTTTCTAGTGTATCATTTAAGCGAACAAAATCAATAAAAAATTTTTCAAATGAAGCTTAATCATCGATTTCAGTAGACAAAATTTCTCCTGTTTGACTATTGATTTTTACATTTGTCGTTTGGTTGCCGTTTTTGACTTTTACATCCCAATAAGTAGTTCCTAGCTCTTTATCAAGGTCCCAATCTGTCGCTGTGCCTCCGCCGACTTTTTCAACTGCGATTTTTCCGGCTTCTTCAATTGAGATCAGGTTACTTACATCTAAAGCATCTTCAGATTTTTTCTGACCATTTTGCTCGTCACGATCTAATCTTTCTGGATTTTCTGCATCAAGTTGTTCATCGTTTGCATTGATCCTTACTGAATATTCGTTTTCGTCATCGACACCTTCGATTTTGTAGAAATAGCTGCCCCAATCACTGTCTAATTCTAAACTAGTAACTGCTGCGTCAGGGTATTTATTTTGGAATAACTCGATTGCTCGTTCTACAGAAACTTTGATCTCTGGATTTGTAGATTGTGAAGAAGAAGCCTCACTTGAGCTAGTCACTGAGTTAGCTGTTGAACTGTCTTCTGACTTGTTTGTAGAAGAAACAACTGTTGTTTCTGAAGTTTGGGTAGTCGTACTTGTTGGTGTAGTTGTTTGGTTCTGCTGGCAGCCTGCCAAAAATAGTAAAGAAAATAAACCTGTAAAAATAACTTTTGATTTCATAACGATTCTCCTTTTTATTTGGTAACTACTAATCAGTATACCTAAAAGAGTAGATACTGTCAGCCAATACCCTAGAAAATCAGTCTCCAGTCTGATTTTCTATCAAAAAAAGAACCTGTTTTTACTTATCACGTAAAAACAAGTTCTTCACTTTTAAATAAAAAAACAACATACTGCTTGGTTAATTTCGATGCATTGGCATCTCATTGTTTCCAGGATGAACTAACAAGTATTGGATCACATCGATGTTACTTGATTCAAATGATGCGGCACATGCTTGTAAGTAAAGATCCCACATGCGATAGAAACGCTCGCCCATTTCTTCTGTCACTTGTTGCTGTACGTCATGGAAATTTTTCGTCCAATGTTGTAAAGTCCACTGATAGTCACGACGTAAACTTTCAAGATCGATCACTTGTAAATCATTTTCCTTGATATCCTCGATCAATTCCGCCACACCAGGCACATATCCTCCTGGGAAAATATATTTGTTGATCCAAGCATTCGTTGCGCCACCTTGTTGTCGGCTGATTCCGTGGATCAAGGCAGTTCCTTTCGGTTTTAACAGATCTTTGACTACTTTGAAATATTCTGGCAGATTATCTGATCCGACATGTTCAAACATCCCGACACTCGTGATATGATCAAATGTCTCCTCTTTCATGTCACGATAATCCATTAGAAAAACACGACATTGGTCTTCTAGGTGCTCTTCTTTGATCTTATTGGTAATAAAGTTGTATTGCTCTTCGCTTAATGTAATGCCTGTTGCTTTGACATGGTATTCTTTTGCAGCAGTAAATAGCAATGTTCCCCAACCACAACCAATGTCCAACAGCGTTTCCCCTTCTTTGAGGAATAACTTATCTAAAATATGATGCACCTTATTGATTTGCGCTTGTTCAAGGCTATCTTCCGGTGTATTGAAATAAGCACACGAATACGTCAATGTTGGATCAAGCCATAACCGATAGAAATCATTGCCCAAATCATAGTGGGCGTGGATGTCCGCTTTATTTTGTTGCTTCGTGTGTTTTTCTTTTTTAGGCAGCCATTTCAGATAATCTTTGCTCCGCAAGAAACTATCCGCATGTTGATAGGCATCGTTGATCAAGGCTTGGATGTTGCCTTCGATTTCGATTCGTTGATCCATATATGCTTCACCTAAAGAAAGTGAGGCATTTTTAGTCAACTCTTTGATTGGGATTTCTTCATTGAAAGTGATTTTGATTTGTGGAGGGTTATCGGTATCTCCATACTGTTTCGTTGTTCCATCCCAATACACGACTTCTACTGGAAGTGAAAAAGAGTGTGAAAATAGTTGATGATAGATTGTTTTTTCTAACATAATGATCCTCCTAAAAACAAAAAGTACACTATTACGTTATACCTATTTTGTCAAAGAATCAACAGATTACATGTAATAAATAAAAGCTTTTTGAAAATTTCAGAAACAAAAAAGAAGAATGTAACGGCCCCCACATCTCTGTTTAAGCCATTGACATTCTTCATTTTTTATTCGATCATACTTGGATTGCTTTCGAATCTTTGAATCCTGTTTTAGCAAAGATCCATAGTAACAAGAGAACTGCTACTGTCGACTGGATCCCCATCATCCATATAAAGTCAAAATGAATGAAACCGACCAAGCCAGCGATGATTGAACTAACACCTAAAACATTCAACATTAGATTTGCACTCTCTTTGAAGTTACTAATAGAAGAAAATTTACTTTTTCTTGTTAGCCATAAGAAGAAGGCCGCGCCGAACAAAATCAAGGCGGTCATGATAAACAATAGAATACCTAAGGTCAAGCTGTAAGATAAAATGATCATCGGACGATTGCTCGCATAAAATTCATTCTCTAAAAACTGTTCAAACTCTTGTGGACTCGTGATTCTTGCGAAATCAAATGAGGAAGGATACGACATGGAATATTCTCTTGTTCGCCCGTCCTCTTCTTGACGGATCGTCCAACGGGTATCTTCAAAGTTGATCGACGCTCCTCTTTCTGCCGTTTCTTTAGCAGTCAACGCTGTGCCGATGATGGCATCATTCGTCACGCTGATGATCTCTGATTCGGCAGATAATTGCCCATTCGACAGTTGAAGCTCTCGCAAACGGTCAACGCCTTCTTGGTCAATCAATGTATTCACCGATAAAAATTGTTCCATCGGGATCGCAGAGACTTGATTTGCATAAAATAAAGTGACCGGCATGACCATAAAAGAAATCAAAAACAGGAAGATCACGATAAATTTTGGCCAAGTGAGCTGTTTTCTGCCTAAAAACAACTGTTTTGGACTTCTTAAGCTTGAAAAGTAATTGAGTGGAAATTTATCCATAGCAAACGACTCCTAACCTTTGGTACCGCCTGATGTCAGTCCGGTCACAAAGTTTTTTTGTAAAAAGAAGAACAATAAACAAATTGGAACAGCAATCAAAATCGCTCCTGCCGCAAACAGTGAAACACGTTGGTTGGTCACATCAGAGATAAACGTTTGTAACCCAACAGCAACTGTTTGGTTTTCTGGTGTACGAAGGAGGAAACGTGCCAACATGAAGTCACCGAATGGTCCCATGAATGCCCAAAGCGCTTGAACGGCGATCATTGGCTTCACTAATGGCAAGACGATCTGCCCGAAAATCCTAAAATGACCAGCACCATCTAGTTTTGCTGATTCATCTAAATCGATTGGTACTGTATCGAAGTACCCTTTCATTAACCATGTATTCATCGGGATCCCGCCACCGATATAAATCATCGTCAAGAACCAGTAACGGTCTAAGGCACCTAGTAGAAAGGCCATCACGTAAAAGGCGGTCAATGCTGCCATTGTTGGCACCATTTGGATCACTAGAAAGAACATTAAGCTCGATTTTCGTCCGATGAAACGGTAACGACTATACGTGTAGCCGGCAAGTGTGACGACCGTTACTTGAATGACCATTGTCAACACAGAAATGATCAAGGTGTTCTTATACCAAGTACCATAAAGTGTTTCGTTGAATAATCGAGAAAAGTTATCCAACGTCCAATCGCCGGTTAAATCTAAACTAAAGGCTGCGATATTTCCTGATTTGAAGGCAGTACTTGCCGTGATCAGTAACGGATAGATGATAATGATCGATAATAGGATCAAAAATACATAAGTGAAAAAATGCGAAAGTCTCCGTTGGAACTTAGCACTTGTACTAAATTTTTTCATGACTAGTCCTCCATTTTGAACGCATTAGTTTTCTTGAATACCAACAGAGAAACGGCAATCACGATCATTGAAATGATCAAAGTGATAGCTGAGGCCATCGAATATTGCGGAGACGTCCCTGTGGTCAATTTATAGATCCATGAAATCAAAATATCCGTTGAGCCTGCGCCACCACCGACACTTCCTGGTCCACCATTATTGAAGAGATAAATCATGGAGAAATTGTTGAAATTCCCTGTATATTGTGTGATGAACGTTGGTGCTGCGACAAGAAAAATCGCTGGAAGTGTAATGCTTGAGAAACGCTGCCAGGCATTCGCACCATCGATTTTCGCTGCTTCGTACAGATCTTCCGAAATCGATTGTAAGATCCCTGTGACCATCACATAGATATATGGGAAACCTAACCAACCTTGGATCAAGATGATCGCAACTTTTGTCCAATTCGGATCAGTCTTCCAAGGAACAGAAGCAATGTCAACAAAGGGGAGATTATTCAAGAATGGGATGACTTGTGTGTTGATTGCTCCAACACTGTCATTGAAAATATTCGAAAAACTCATGATTGTGATAAATGCTGGAACTGCCCATGGTAAAAGGAAAATGATACCAAAAATACGCTTGAACTTGATGAATTTCTGATGGGCGATCACTGCTGTGAATACGCCTAGCGTGATTTGTAGAGTAGTCGCACAAAGCGTCCAGATAACTGTCCAAGAGAAAACCGCTACAAACGTATTACGATAAGAACTCAAGAAGAAAATACTGAAAAAGTTTTCGGCCCCTACCCAGTCGATCAAGCTTGCTGGTGGAATGTGTTTGAAATCGTAGTTTGTAAATGCAGTAAATAACGTCACTAAAACTGGGAAGATGATCGTGAAGATCATCAGTAAATATGCTGGAAGTGTCAAGAGATAAGGAAAGCCTTCATCACCTACATTATGTATGACTTCCTTCATTGTCCGATTGATCTTTTTTCCTTCTTTTCTCATAATTGCGACACGCTTTGCGTCTAAAATATTAATGAAATAAAAAAGTAAAAACAAAGCAGTCAAAATCAATTGCAAAGTTCCTTGGATCAAAATAAATAATGAATGGTCTTCCATTGGCACGCTACCTAATGTCACTAACCCAACTAAGGATTGAAAACCGCCTAAAACCATTTGGATGATAAATCCGATAAATAGTGCTAAAAAGATGATCCCTTTGAACGTTTGCCCATTTGCAAATTGACCTAGTCCTGGAATGATGGAACGGAGCATCGTACCTTTGACGTTGACAGCTGTATCTTCTTGTTGCATGGTGTTCCCCCCTCTTGTTACTTAAACAGGTGCTAAGTATTGAAGCGCCCTTTTTTGTAAAAATTTCCTCTTTCAACAAAGGTAAAACATGGAGCTGAGAAGCAATTTCCTTCACAGCTCCAACCTTTTTGATGATCGTTATGATTTAATTAGTATTTTTGCTCGATTGCTTCACTGATCGTTTTCACCGCATCATCCGCAGATTCTTTTGGTGTTTTTCTACCTGAACCTGCATCGAACATCAAGTTTTCAGCACCTGTCCAAACTTCTGCCATTTCTGGAATGTTTGGCATTGCTTGTGCTGTTTCGTATTGTTCGATCACTGCAGTAGTCAACTCGT
This sequence comes from Enterococcus sp. DIV2371, assembly GCF_050498525.1. Lineage (NCBI taxonomy): Bacteria > Bacillati > Bacillota > Bacilli > Lactobacillales > Enterococcaceae > Enterococcus > Enterococcus sp. DIV2371. The sequence continues at coordinate 1,602,444 of NZ_JBIPAJ010000001.1, forward strand.
CATTTGTTCCTTTTGCTGTTTCACGAGCGGCTTGGTTTGCTGGTACTTCGTTGACCATTTCAAAGAATTTCTCTTGGTTTTCAGTATTAGTCACATAGTCTAACCATTTTTGAGCAACTTCTTTATTCTTAGAGTAGTTACTTACGACCCAACCTTTACCCCCACCAAATGGTTGATAAGGTTCACCATTATTCAATGTTGGAATTTTTGATACGCCATAATTGATGTCATTTTCTTGGTATGTTTGCGCTTGCCATGGACCATCGATGATTGCTGCTGCCTTATTTGACATGAACTGTTGGTTGACAAAGTCGCCAGCACTCTTGATATCTTGCATTCCTTTAGGCCAAACATTTTGGAACCAATCTGTTGCATAAGTGATTCCTTCAACCGCCCCTGCATTGTTCAAACCAATTTCAGATGGGTCTGTTCCATCTTCACCGAAGACATAACCGCCATAACCTGAAATCAAGCCATATGAATAATAAAAATCAGTCCATTTTGCTAAGAAACCAGTATTTTTACCTTCTTCTGATTCAAAATTAAAGCGTTCATCTTTTGCTAACGCTTCCAAATCTTCGAAAGTTGTTGGTGCTGTATCAACCAAATCTTTGTTGTAGTATAAAAGCAAGGTTTCAATAACAGCCGGTGCGCCGTAGATTTTATCTTCAAAAGTCACTTGCGCTTTATCTGTATCATCGTAATCTTCTTCATTGCCCAATTGAACTTCTGCCAAGTGCCCTTGTTGACCTAATGCACCGATACGGTCATAAGCAGCCATCATAACATCTGGCGCTTTTCCAGCGGGGCCATCAAGCGCGAGCGATTCCAATTGTTCAAACATATCTTTTTCAACTAATTTGATTTCTACGTCGTTATCTTCTTCGAACTTTGTTTTGATCTCATTGACATAGTCTGTATAACCGGCATCAACTGAGATCGTCAATGTTTTGCTATCTTCTTCGCTTGAGCTAGTGGATGATCCGCCATTTCCACATGCAGCAAGTCCACCGATAAAACCTAAAGATAAAGCACCTAACCCTAATTTTTTAAGCAACTGTTTACTCATTTTCTTTCCTCCGATTCTATTCTGTTACTCTTTACAATTTGATTATAAGTCGATAAAAGTTCTATTTGCAAACGCTTTCTCTATGTTACCGATAACAAGTTAACAAAGGATCAAAAATCCATTCGAGTGGATTTCTGCTTTGCCATCTTTTAAGATGTCGCAATTTTGACTGAACAACACATCATTTTCCAAATCGACCATGTATGCTTCCGTCCCTTGATTGAAGTAAGCATGGATCGTTTGCTGATTGAAATGACGAGTTAAATAAAGCTGTTCATTTTTATCATCGACTGATTGCCAAGTCATGTCTCCTTGAATCAATATTTCTTGAATCTGTTTCCGTACACAGATCAATTCTTTCACGAATCCTTTTAGTTCAAGATCTTGTTGATCTTTTTCCCAAATCATACATTTTCGGCAATCTGGATCATCATGACCAGTCATACCAATTTCAGTTCCGTAGTAGATACAAGGTGCCCCTTTTTGTAAGAACATAAAGGCTAAAACGGATTTCATCAACTCTTTGCCCTCTTTACACAAGGTCAAGATTCTTGCTGTATCGTGGGAATCCAAAAGGTTGAATGTTCCTTCATTGACTTGGTCGCGATAAAGCATTTGCTGATGGTTCATGCCGCTGACCATTTGCGTTGGCGTGATTTTTTTATGGACAAAATAATCTTTGATGGAATCCATAAAGGCGTAATTCATCACCGCATGGAATTCATCTCCTTGTAACCAAGCTTGAGAAGAATGCCAGATCTCACCTAAGATATAGATATCTGGTTTGATTGAGGTAACTGCTTCTCTGAATTTTTTCCAAAAATGATGGTCGACCTCATTGGCAACATCTAATCGCCAGCCATCGATATCAAATTCCTTGACCCAATACGTAGCAATATCCAATAGGTACTCTTGGACTTCTTGATTCGCTGTATTGAGTTTTGGCATAAATGGCGTAAAAGCGAAAGTATCATACGCTAAGTTTTCAGCTGTATCAGGAACATCAGTCAGTTCATAAGAATCTACTGGGAAGGAATGGATATGGAACCAGTCTTTGTAGCGTGATTCTTCCCCATGTTCGATCACATCTTGCCATTGTGGTGAATGGCTGCCCATATGATTGAAAACAGCATCCAACATGATGCGGATTCCTTTTTCGTGTGCTTTTGTGATCAACTCTTTTAAAAGTTCTTTATCGCCAAACTGTGGATCGACCGCATAATAATCGATCGTATCGTATTTGTGATTAGATGTTGCTTCAAAAACAGGACAGAAGTATATCCCTGTGATTCCTAGGTCGGCTAAATAGTCGAGATGATCGATCACCCCTTGAAGATCGCCACCAAAGAAATCTTCGCGATCTGGATCTTTAGTTCCCCAAGGCAACGTATCTTTAGGATCATTTGCAGGATCGCCATTGGCAAACCGTTCAGGAAATATTTGGTACCAAATCGTTTGTTTTGCCCATTCAGGAACCATGAAGCGATCGATTTGTTGGAAATAAGGCATACGGAAATAGTAGTTTGCGTTTGCCAATGTTTCCTTTTGATAAGGAAATATCCCTTGATCTCCGTAAAAACAGTCCATTCCATCGATTCCGACGATATGGAATCCGTATTGTAATCTTCTAGTATCACTCGTCAACTCGATTTCCCAATAATCATGAAGAAGTGTACTAAGCCCTTTTTTCATGGGAACTTCTTCTAAATACCAATTTTTTGAAAAAATCGTATACGGATCACCGCTGATCACATAGACCTGTTTGACATCGTCTTTACTGGTACGTAGGCGAATCCGCATAGTCGTGTCGCTATATAAATAGGCAAATTCACTTTCTGGTCGATGATAAATTGATGCAGTATTCATGTTACTCCTCCCTTATCTTTCAGTTAACAAAAACAACTATAAAAGATAAATCACCGAAAGACAACGCTTACATTTATGTTATCGGTAACAAGATTTTTGGTTAAAAAAAGAAGATGAAGAAACATCACCTCGTAAACGGGTGTTCTTCACCTTCTTGATTTTATTTTTTAACATATGTTTTCTTATCATACGAATACTTTAGCAACTGTTCTTCTTGCCAGATTACACCAATCCCTGGTTGATCAGGAACTGCCAATTGGCCATTGTTGATTGTTGCCTTTGGTTCAACGATATCATCATGGAAATAACGATCAAAGGCGGATAGATCTCCTGGAAAAGTAAAACAATCTTGACTAGCAAAATGCAGATTGAGTGCGCGACCGACTCCAGATTCAAACATTCCGCCTAACCAAACCAGCAACTCATTCTTCTGACAAAACTCGACGATCTTTAACGCTTCAGTAATTCCACCAACCCTTGGAATCTTCAGATTGATTGCGCGACAACTTCCTAATGCGTGAGCTGTTCTAACATCTTCCAATGTTCGGATGTTCTCATCAAGACAAACGGCTGTCTTGATTTGCTTTTGAAGCATTGCATGATCGACATAGTCGCGGGGATGAAACGGTTGCTCGATCATCGCAAGCGCCAACGTATCCATTTGCTGGAACAGTGGCAAATCCCTCAAAGTATAAGCAGAATTTGCATCTGCCATCAATTGGATCTCTGGATATTCCTTGCGCAACGCTTGCAATGGAACCAAATCATTCCCCGGAGTAATTTTTAACTTGATTCGTTGATACCCTTGTTCAACATAAGATTTTGCCGTAGCCAGCAGATCACCGACATTCTCGTGGACGCCGATACTCACACCCACAGGAATGCTTGATCTATCAGCAGAAAAAATCTTTTGCAGTGGCACATTCAAGCGACGAGCATAGAGATCCCAAACCGCCGTTTCTACCGCCGATTTTGCCATAAAATTCCCTTGGGTGTGTTTAAAAGCAGACCATATTTCCGCAGGATGTGAAAATTCTAGATTAAATAAACGAGGAATCAGTTCGTTTTGAATCACCGAACGACTCATGTCAATCGTTTCTTCAATATAGTTCGCTCGTTCAAAAGAAACTAACTCACCAATCCCCTGATTGCCTAATTCATCTTCCAAGATCAACAAATCAAAAGCTTTTGTTTCCAACTGACCATAGCTCGTTTTAAAAGGCGTGACTAAGGGTAATCTCAAACAGTATTGGTGGATGTTTACGATTTTTATGACGTGCGCCCACTTTCGATCTCATTGATCCAAGCAACTGCAGATGCTTCAAATAAGCAAGGTTGCTCGATGTGACAACAATGCCCGCAATCAGCAAGCATTTGGTAGTGAAACGTCTCTTTGGTGGCCGTTAGGTGTTTACCAATTTCTTGAAACTTCGTATCTTTTTGACCAACAAGATACAATACCGGACATTCAATAGTCGTTACCATTGGCCAATAGTTTTTTTGAGCCCCTGTCCCCATAGAATATAAACTCATGGCTAAACCAAATTTATTTTGACCAAGGCGTTCATTCCTTACTTTCGTTTTTTGTTCAGGTGATAATGCCTGTTGTGAAGCAAAGAGCGGGAGTTTTTCCCAATAGTTCACAAACTCAATTAAAGGTTCTTTCAATAGGCGTAAAGCAAGTTTTCGATCAGCGATTTTACGGTAATGTCGTTGCTGCTCATCTGCAATACCAGCAGTTCCTCCTTCTAAAATCACCCCTTCGATCCCTTGTGGGTGCTCGATCGCCCAAGCAAGAGCGACACGTGCGCCCATCGAGTAACCTAATACATAAAATGACGGGATTTCTAGTTCCGCAAGAAGAAGTGACAGATCCTCCACTAATGCTGACAGTTGATAGCGATAAAGGTGAAGGTACACTGCAGTTTTTCCATGTCCGATCAGATCGATCGCTAAGTAATTCAACGTAGGATTCTCAAATAGAAACGTTTGTGTACTTCCAGTAAATCCATGCAAACAAACGACCGTGGGTTGCTTTGGATCAGGTTGGTGTAACCAACGGTAATGATAGGTTGCTCCACGAATAGTCTTAAATGGCATTAGTCCAGTGCCTCCTGATAACGACGCTTGACCTTCTCCCATAGTTGGACAGGCTCTTGCTGTTCCCCTTTGATTTCGATCAAAGTCCACTCCATATGCTTGCGACTTTCTTCAATCGCTTGTTTAAACTCTTCAGGAGAAGTTGGTTGTCCGTAATAGCCATTATATAAACTTGTGACTTTTTCTAATTCCAAGTTTAGCGGTGTGCCAAACAATGGCTCAAAATCGGCTTCCTCCAACTTGTTTTGAGGAAGGAACGAAAAGATTCCACCCCCATTGTTATTCAATACAACTAAAGTGACCGGTAAATGATAACGTCGAATGAGTTCAAGGGCATTCATGTCATGGAACAACGCTAGATCACCGATCAACACAAAGATCCGCTTGTTCTTTACTGCAACAATGCCCGCAGCTGTTGAAATCAATCCATCGATCCCATTGATTCCTCGATTGCCATAGATTGAAAATGATTTTGCCACAGGTGAAACAAAGCGATCGACAAATCGAATGGCGTTACTATTTGCCAAAAACAAGGCTTCTTCTGAATGTATCAGTTGAAACAACTGACAGCTGGCATTACTTTCACTCCACTGTTCCAAGGCTAGTTCTTCAGCAATCACTTGACTCGCGTTTTCTCGGACTTTTTTCCACTTATCCAACCACTCGTTATTCTCAGGAGAAAAGTTCACAGAAGTCGCAGAAGCGAATACCTGTTTACAAAAACCAGTAATATCGCATTGGATAAAACTCGTTCCTAAGTGTAAAGGATCGCGCCATTCCTCGTCATCGATCAAGACATAGTCAGAGATCGTTTGATGATATTTTTTTAAATAAAGCATCACGTTTTTAGCAACTGGTAAATTCCCAAATTGCCAAATGACTTCGGGTGTTTCAGGAACAGAGCCAGCAAAAATCAAGTCCGCATGTGGCATGTAAGCACCACTCACTTGCTGACAAGCAGCGAGATTCGCCAATGGATCCCCTATGATCGGCCATTGTAAATACGTCGCTAAAGCAACTAACTCTTTTGCTTCATCTGGTGATAACTCTTTACCAACGATCATCAAACCTTTTTTTGATAGCCAGTCAACGAGCTCTGGTGCTTGCTTTGATGCAGTTTGAGCACTCACTTGTTTTGTGTGAAAAGAGTCATCTAGGGAATAAGCCAAGTCAGGCAATAAAGGTTCTCTAAAAGGAAAATTGATCTGGATAGGACCTGCTGGCACCCGCATTGCTTCACTCGCACAATTTGCACCGTGCCAGTGGCTATACCGCAACATTTCCGGAGTACCTTCAGGAAGTGCCATTTCGATAAACTTCTTGATATGCGAACCAAACAATTTTTGTTGATCCATCGTTTGTGGTGACCCTACACCTCTGGCTTCTGGTGGCCGATCCGCTGTCAACAACAGCAACGGAATGTTCGTAGCTTTTGCTTCACAAACAGCTGGAAAGAAATTCGCAGCGGCAGTTCCCGAGGTACAAAGAACACCGACTGGTTGCTTCAATGCTTTCGCCATGCCTAGTGCAAAAAACGCAGCGGAGCGCTCATCAACGTTGACCATTGTTTTGATCTCAGGGTCTCTATGAAGTAATAATGCAAGTGGTGTCGACCGTGAGCCAGGACTGATCACCACATGATTAAGTCCACCATCTTTCATCCCTTTGATGAAAGCCAATAAATTCGCAGTCATTTCTTGTTGTTGATTCATCCCTTCACCCCTCTAAGCATTGGTTGGAATTTTAGCAAAGTTTCCTGTCTTTCAGTCTCAGGGTCAGAATCTGCGACGATGCCACACCCTGCATACAACATTCCTTCGGTTTCATTTAAGATTCCCGAGCGGATTCCTACAGCAAATTCACCCACATCATTGATCAGGTCTAACCAGCCAATTGGTGCGCCATAAAGTCCTCTGCCAAAAGACTCATGTTCTTTGATCCATTCCAGTGCTAATTCTTTAGGTTCGCCACCTAATGCTGGCGAAGGATGAATCATTTCGACAGCATCAATCAATGAGACGCCTTCTTTTCGATCGCCAGAAAAAGTCATCGACAAATGTTGGATGTCGCGATTTTTCAATAATTGGCGTGAAGAGACAGACACTTCCCCAGTCACGATCTCCGCTAATTGTCCCGCTAATCTGTCGGTAACGATCCCATGTTCTTGTGTATTTTTAAAGTCTTTTAAAAGTTTTTTGCCGATTTCATCATCTTTTTGTGGCGTCGACCCTCTAGGCGCGGAACCGGCAATCCCTGCGGTCCTAAATTGTTTTTCTGTCGCTTGGATCAAACGCTCAGGGGTAGCCCCAACAAAGGCATGTTGATCGGAAGCTACAAGAAACAGATACGTATGCGGTTGTTGTTCGGTTAATTTTTGGAGAATATGAGACAATGAACCAAAAGAACCTTGAATCTTCATTTGTCGAGCTAACACTACTTTTTTCAGTAAGGTGTCTTTGAATCCTATACTTTGCTTCGCTTTCTGGACATTTTCCAAAAAAATCGAAACATCTAACTCTTCCGCTGAAGTCAGTTGATTAGTAACAGGTTCTTGTTTCTTATCATCAAATAAACCCTTGATTATATCTGCTAAACTCTCAAAGTCTTTTAAAAGTTTCTCTCGAGATATTCCCTCTGATGCAACGGTCAACACTACTTCGATGGTAGAATCAACTTTTCTAAGCAAAATACTTGGGAGGATAAACAGACCTCTTTCAAGCTCTCCCCAGATGTTTTCTTTTTGGTTCGATTGGTCAAAAGGAAAACCGCCAAACAACAAAGGCGTTGCTCCGTTTTTAGAGACGTTTAAAAAACTTTTGCAAAACTCTTTAGAAAAATCTTGAATGGCCATTGGTGTATAGATCTTTGTGTGATCAAATAAATTCTCGCCCATTCCTAATAGTTCAAATTCCCTGTCCGGAGTAGACCAGTAAAATCGTTCGCCATCAGAAGGCAGAAAATGAAATAGTTTTTTTGAAGTTTGATTTGCTAATTGATAGCTATAAGTAAAATAGCGGTATTTTTTTAAAAGTTGATCATTCATTGAGCTATCTAATTTGATATTCAATATATTTCACTCTTTCTTTTGTCATAAAAAGACGTTTGATTGGTTTACCCGTTACTGTTTTCGGTATTTCAGAAACAGAATAGATTTGAGTCGGGTGTTTGTAGCGTGCTAAGGAGGTCAACGCCTCATTAAGCTCACCATCAACTAGCGGTTCCCGAAGTTTGACATATGCAACGGGCGTTTGTCCCCACGTATCATCAGGACAACCAACAACGATAGCTTCAGCAATTTTATCGCTAGCTAAAAGTACCCGCTCAATTTCGACTGGAAAAATATTCTCTCCGCCCGAAATAATCTGTTCACTCATTCGGCTGACAATGTAAAGGTACCCTTCCTTATCGAGGTATCCCCAATCACCGGTATGGAACCAGCCATCTTCTGTCCATGACTCTAAGCTGACTTGATTCAAGTAACATTGGACGATTGAAGGTCCTTTAACTAAAATTTCACCCATTTGCTCTGTTTTTGTATTCTTTTGGATATGGATCGATACTCCAGACAAAGCTTTTCCAGAAGAGCCTATTTTTGTCAGGACTGCTTCAGGAGGCAACGCGACGATCTGGGAGCAAGTCTCCGTCATTCCATAAGAAAGCATCACAGGTACCTGTTTTTTTAGACAAGAATGGAGCACACGTTCTTCTCCTGGTCCGCCCCCCAATAATACGTGTTTAAATGAGGGAGAATAGCCACGATCTGGAATCAATGGTTCAAGATCTTTTAACATTTTTGTGACTAAAGAAATATAGGTACCTTTTCCATTCATCAGCAGTTGATGCACTTGCTGAGGAGCGAATCCCGGCAGTAAAATGACTTGGATACCTAAAACGAGGGAGCGTAACAAAATAGAGAGACCACTTATATGATAGAGTGGGACACAACAAACCCAGCTATCTGACGCTTCAACACCTAAACTTAATGAAGTTGCTTGGGCACTGGCAAAGTGATTGGCAAATGTTTGCGGTACGCCTTTTGGTTTTCCTGTCGTGCCAGATGTATACATGATCGAAGCGACCTCTTGTTCTTGGTACCCATTATCAAACCACTCTTCTGACAGCAACTCGCGTAATTCAGAAGAATCAGGAAGCGGGTGTATAGTGACTTGCTCGTTGATCATGATTTTTTTGGCAGAAATCAGAATGGAAGTCTCGGCATCTGCTAACTGTTCATTGATTTCATTTGCCGTTAAGCGTGTGTTGACAAATTGGATCTCTTTTCCTAACTCCCATAATGCTAAGATCGATAAATAAGCAGTCAGGTCATTCTCATTGTATAAGGCAACTCGCTTGCTAGATTCAGGTAATGTTCGGTGATAATAGTCCGCATAACTCTGGACTTTTGATGACAACTCACCAAAAGTCAAACATTCATCATTCCACTGACAAGCTGGTGCATCAGGATGAAGCATTGCTTGTTGTTGCAACCAGCTTTTTGGGTTTCGATTAAGGGAATTTAGGGAATTGATCAAAATCAGGTTCTCTTTTTTCTTTAAATGCGTCGCGCCCTTCTTGTGCTTCATCCATCGTGTAATATAAAAGCGTTGCATCGCCAGCTAGTTGCTGGATACCCGCTAGTCCATCTGTATCGGCATTCATCGCTGCTTTGATCATTCGTAAAGCTAATGGGCTTTTCTTCAACATCTCTTCCGCCCATTCGATCGTCACGTCTTCTACTTGCTCGATTGGAACGACTGTATTGATCCAATTCATCGCTAGCGCTTCTTCCGCACTATATTGCTTCGTCATGAACCAAACTTCTTTGGCTTTTTTATGGCCGACAACACGTGCTAAATAGCCGGAACCATATCCCCCATCGAAGCTACCAACGTTAGGGCCTGTTTGACCAAATTTCGCATTTTCAGCCGCAATTGTGAGATCGCACACAAGTTGTAAGACATTTCCACCGCCGATCGACCAACCTTTGACCATCGCGATCACTGGTTTAGGGATCACACGGATCAACCGTTGCAAATCTAACACATTTAAACGCGGAATCTGGTCTTCACCAACATAACCACCATTTCCTCGAACCTTTTGGTCACCACCTGAACAGAAGGCTTTGTCCCCTGCACCTGTTAAAATAATCACTCCGATATCTTGGCGATCACGGCTGATTGTAAAAGCTTCGATCATTTCAAAAACTGTTTTCGGCGTAAAAGCGTTATGGACTTCTGGTCGGTTGATCGTTATCTTTGCAATTTTCCCATATTGTTCAAATAGGATCTCATCATATTCCTTAATAGTCTTCCATTCTCTCATCTCTATCTCCTCCTAAAATTCATTAAATTTATTATACACAAGAATAAAGAAAACGTTTGAAAATCTTAAAATAAATTTAGAATTTCTGTTATACTAAAAAAAACAAGTTAGGAGAGTCGCTATGGATCTATTACAACACTTAGGAATTGAAACATTATCTGTCACGCCAGAAGAAGTCCAGCTGGCTTTGACGATTGCTGACACGCATCACCAACCCTTTGGCTATTTGCATGGAGGAATCAGCGGAGTGTTGATCGAAACGGCTTGTAGTATCGGGGCAAATCAACACTTATCAGCTCCCCATTTTGCTGTTGGCGTCGATCTTCATGTCCAGCATTTGAACAAAGCCTCTTCTGGTACTTTACGAGTAGTAGCACATCCTGAAAAAATTGGGAAGAATCTGCATTTTTGGCGAGCAACTGTCTATTTGGATAACGATTTAAAAATCGCCATTGGTCAATGCACGTTGATGGTCAACTAAATTTATACATTTTTATTCGCATGATTGATTATAGAATAGATAACAACCTTATAAAGTTAGGTTTAGCTAACTTTCTTTTTCATTCATGTTAACTTTTACACAAAATTAAGGTATAATAAAGATAGTTAGAAATAAATGAATAGTAGGAAGTGAATGAATGAAAAAAGGTAGAAATATAATTTGGACATATATCAAAATAGTATTTGCATTAACTATTTTAGCCATCAGTATCAACATGTTTTTAGGCCCACATCATATCGCAGCTGGTGGAGTCAGCGGTCTCGGGATCTTACTTGAGTTCGCTTTAGGATTTAATCGTGCCACCGTCATCCTCGTGTTAAATGTCATCATGCTGATCTTAGCATTGATTTTCTTAGGAAAAAAACCTTTCTTCAAAGTCTTATTTGGTAGTATCGTCTTTCCCACGATCGTTGAGATCGTTCCAGAGTATATGATCACTTCAGATCGTTTATTATCTGTCATTTTTGGTAGTGCGATCTTCGCTTTAGGTGTAGCCATTTTATACAAAAACAACTCATCCAGTGGTGGTACCACCATCCCTCCCCTTATCTTCAAAAAATATTTCAACTTGAGTCCCTCGATTGGACTTTTGATGACCGATGCCGTAGTTGTTTCATTGACCTTGTTTGTCTTCGGATTCGATGAATTCCTTTATGCGATTCTATCAATCGTGATCACTTCGATCGTGATGAACTATATTGAGACCGGAACGAACCGTCAAAAATCAATCATGATTTTCAGCGAGAACCATTTAGCTGAGATCCAAACACGCCTGATCAGTGAAATTGGTCGGACATTGACGATTATCGAAGCGCAAGGTGGCTATAGCCAATTGCCAAAAGAAATCTTATTGATGGTAGTGACAGACCAAGAGTTCTCCAAAGTCAAACCATTGATCGAAGAGATCGATCCGAATGCTTTTGTCATCGTCAACAGTGTAGCGGAAGTTATGGGTAGAGGCTTTACTTATCACCCGATTGAATGATGCTAGAAACTAAACAGATGTGAATACTTCTTTAAAAAGCTATTTCTGGTTTAATGTTAAAACCAGAAATAGCTTTTTTTATAAACAACTTAGTTGCCCTCTTCAATTAAATTGTGTACAATCTAATTGTATCAAATATAAAAAGCAAGGAGTGTTTTTAATGAAAAAAATGTACTCAACAAAAATGATCAATACTGGCGGACGTTCTGGGGAAGTGCACAGCCCAGACAACTCATTTGAGTTAAATATTGCAGCTCCTGGTAAACGCGTTGAAAATGCAACAAATCCAGAACAATTATTTGCTGCAGGTTTTAGTGCTTGTTTCAACAGCGCATTAGACTTGATCAAAACACAAAAAAATATCGAAGGTGCATCAACGATCAGTGCACAAGTATCTTTATACGCAGAAAGCGAAATGAGCTTTGTTTTAGGCGTTGAGATCGAAGGTTCTGTGGAAGGTCTATCACTTGAAGAAACTCAAGAATTGCTAGAAGCTGCACACAAAGTTTGTCCTTATTCAAAAGCGACAGCTGGCAATATCGAAGTCACTTTAACAGCCGTTGAGGGCTAGATTTTTTTAGAAAAAACAAGTATGCTATGAAGTAGCACATTAGGAGGTGGTCTATTTTGGAGGAGTTATTATTAAAAAATCAATTATGCTTTCCCTTATATGCCACCTCTAAAGAAATTACACGTTACTATGCGCCTTTGTTAAAGCCACTGGATCTTACGTATACACAATATCTTGTTCTACTTGTTTTATGGGAGAGAAAACAAATCACTATGAAAGAGTTGGGACAGATATTATGTTTAGATTCAGGAACTTTGACGCCTGTTGTAAAGAAATTAGCTAGCAAGCAGTATATCACTCGGAAAAGAGACGATTCCGATGAACGAGTGACTATCCTTTCTTTGACAGACGCCGGTCAAGCATTACAAGATCAAGCAAAAGACATCCCTGAAAAAATTCTTGATTTCTTACCTTTAGAGGAAGAAGAATTAGCGATGCTACTTTATTTGACTAAAAAAATGCTAAAAAACTTTAATAAAGAACAACATGCTCGGTAAGCTAATTACCGAGTTTTTTTGTCTGCTCGTCTATAAATTTATAACGGTGAATAATCGTATTGTTAGAAATTTTTCTTAATTCGTCTTAATATAGAATTAAACAAAGGAGGTTATTATAATGTGTACATCTATTACTTACACAGCAAATGATCATTATTTTGGACGTAATTTGGATTTAGAGATTTCTTATAATGAACAGGTGACGATCACTCCCAGAAATTTCCCTTTTGTTTATCGGAAAGTCCCAAAACAAACATCGCATTATGCAATCATCGGTATGGCAGCAGTTGTTGACGACTACCCTCTCTATTATGATGCAACAAATGAAAAAGGCTTGAGCATGGCTGGCTTAAATTTCCCTGGAAATGCTCATTTCTTTGATGAAGATCCTGAAAAGACAAATATCTCCCCGTTTGAATTTATTCCTTGGATACTGAGTCAATGTAAAAACGTGGAAGAAGCTCGTGCATTACTAGCAGATATCAATTTAGTCAACATCAATTTTAGTGAAGAACTACCTTTATCTCCTCTACATTGGCTATTAGCAGATCAAGAAAAATCCATTGTCATTGAATCCGTTGCCGAAGGATTAAAGATCTATGATAACCCGATTGGTGTATTGACGAATAATCCGACTTTTGATTATCAATTATTCAATTTGAATAACTATCGATCCGTGTCGCCAACTACGCCTAAAAATCATTTCTCAGATCAACTTGATTTGTCGGTCTATTCTCGTGGGATGGGTGGCTTAGGTTTGCCTGGGGATCTATCTTCTGCCTCTCGTTTTGTCAAAGTAGCTTTTACAAAATTGAATTCGGTTAAAGCAAGTACGGAACAGGAAAGTGTGAGTCAATTCTTCCATATCCTAAAATCTGTTGAACAACAAAAAGGCCTTTGTGATGTCGGCAATGGTCAATTTGAATATACGATCTATTCTTCTTGCTGTAACATGGATAAAGGAATCTATTACTACACCACTTATTCAAATAGCCAGATCAATGCAGTCGATATGACAAAAGAAGATTTAGATAGTAAAGAATTACTAACCTATCCACTAATTGAAGAAGAGCAGATCCACTATGTCAATTAGTAAGTACACTTCTAAAGAAAAGAAGTCATACTAGAAGTATTTTTTAGAAAAATAAAAGCGATCAAATCCAATATGCCATTTTGCATTTTCGGATTTGATCGCTATTTTTTTGAAATTGGAGTTCTCTAATTACTCATTGATTTTTCTAAATGAAAAGAAACTCATTCCTAAAATCAAAAGACCTAAGATCCACATTGAACTAGTTTTATTTTCACTAGTCTTAGGTAGTTCTTTCGTTGATTCTACAGCTTGTTTCATAGGAATTATGTGGTTTGACTCTTGTTTCAACGTGCGATTTTCATTTACGCTTGGTTGGATCTCTTTTACAATAGCAGAGTTTTCTTTAGCGCCTGAAATGTGTTTTGTTTCAATCAATGAAACTGGTTGCTTTTTGATTTGATCCACCAGTTTATTATCTGTTACTACTTTATCAGGTTTTGTGATTGGTGTCTTTTTATGATCAATATCGGGTTGCGGTTCAATGACTTCTTTTTTATCCTCTTCACCTTCCCCTTCATAATTGCCACTATTCCCCTCTGGTTTTTCTGGTTTGATACTAGGATTTTCGTCTGGGTTCTCTGGTGTTACATCCGGATTCTCATCTGGATTCTCATCTGGATTCTCCGGTGTTACATCTGGATTTTCATCTGGGTTTTCTGGTGTTACATCTGGATTTTCATCTGGGTTCTCTGGCGTTACATCCGGATTTTCATCTGGGTTCTCTGGCGTTACATCCGGATCTTCATCTGGGTTCTCTGGTGTTACATCTGGGTTTTCGTCTGGGTTCTCTGGCGTTACATCCGGATTTTCATCTGGATTCTCTGGTGTTACATCTGGATTTTCGTCTGGATTCTCAGGCGTTACATCTGGATTTTCGTCTGGGTTCTCTGGTGTTACATCTGGATTTTCATCTGGGTTTTCTGGTGTTACATCTGGGTTTTCTTCTGGATTCTCCGGTGTCACATCTGGGTTTTCTTCTGGGTTCTCAGGTGTTACATCTGGGTTTTCTTGTGGGTTTTCTTGTGGGTTCTCTGGTATAGGATCGGGTTCACTAACGCCCCCAGAGCCACCTGTTTTTTGTTCAACTGTTTGACGTTGACTATAGGGTGTTAAGAATTGGCGATCCCCAGGTTGGCCATCTGCGACTTTTACAGTAAACAACGCTGGTCGATTGATTGGTTGTGTCAAAGTGATGTGAAACGTAAAAGTAGCCACTTTATTGTTAAATACGAGTGTCGTTGGATCATGTTCGATCTTCAACGCTGGATCGACGTTTTCAAATTGGACGACGGATTGTAAGATTGGTTGAATGTCTCCTGAATAGGTCACTAAAGCTTTTACTGTGACTGTTTCGCCTAAGCTGATTTTCATAATCCCAGAGTTAGCTGAAGCATGTTCTTCTAAAAATTTGATTTGATTGACATTAGCCCAACCTGATCGTGAAGCGAGCTGAGCTACTTCGTTTCTTGGCTGCTCTTCTGCTTGGGCAGCTTCTACAGGTACTGCAAAACTAGTGAGTACAGCGGAAGCAAATAGAAGACTTAAATATTTCATGAGAATTCCTCCTGTTTGATATCATTATTATGTTAAACATAAGATAATATAGATTGATACGAGAGATTTACTGTTTTTTTGTGCAAAACCAAGAAATTTTCAGTAAAATTTTCAATCGGAGGAATTCAAATGCAAACACAAGAAGCAATCAAAAAGTTTCTACTAAAGAAGAAAAATGTAACGAAACTTGAGATTTTTCTTTTCTTAACAGAGCATCAGTTCTTTATTACTACTCATTACCTTGCAGATTATTTCAGGATGTCTGATTCAAATTTTCTATTATATCTTCAAGAACTCGAACAGGATTTTAAGGCATTGGACATCCAAAATGTCAAAATCGTGAAAAATAAGAAGTTTGTCAAAATTTCTCTAGAGGAAGCTGATCCTGCTACTTGTTACTATGAATTATTTGGTAAGTACTGTTTCGACTCAACCAATTTTCAAATTATCGCAGCATTACTTCGCCATAAAGTCAACTCGATGGTCACGATCAGCCAAATGACGAATTATAGCCCTTCCTATCTTTATTCAAAAATGAAAGCAATCAATCAGTTTTTAGCGCTTTATGGGATATCTTTCAAATTTTCGAGCAAAGGAAAAAAAATCATTACTGGAAGTGAGATTCAAATACAATATTGTTTTTTGGATGTATATTGGACGATTTTTGCTAATACTTCCCTTCCCTACCACCAGGAAGAACCGGAACAAATCAACGCTACACTTTATATGTATTTCAAAAAAGAGGTGTTAGAAGGCATGAACGGCGGAGTTTTGGATAAGTTGTACCTTCTCCTAAACCTCTGTCAAGATAATTTCCCGATGACTTCTTTAGAAAATGTCCAAAAAGAATTGAGTCAATTTACTTACATCGATCTTTTGATCCAGTCGGATGTCGATATTTTAAAACCTGATCTACCTATTTGTAGGGAACAGCGAATCCTGCTCAATTTATTAGCTCGCTTAACCATCTCTCAATTGGATAGTGAAGAACAAAGCTTGACTCACTATCAACGATTACTAGAACTTGATTTTCCTTATTTGCTTTATTCCAAAAGACTAGTCGAATCGTTCAGTCAGCACTTTCATTTAGAACTTCATGAAAAACAAAAAAGACTATACGCACTCTCTTTTACGATCAATAAGCTGCATAATACCTTTTTAGATAGTGAGCAACCTAATACACCTTTACCGACATTTTTGCTTTACCAAGATCAAGCGAATTATCAACAGTTAAGAGCGAGCGTAGCAGATTTTTATGAGCGCTTCCGAGAGGAAAATTGGCATTATCTCCCAGAGTTCTTAGAAAGAGAGAATGTTTCTTGGGTCATCGAAGAATTACTGCATTTCTATGACCGATTCAAAAAGCAGCAGCCGATCGTTATTGGTGTGAATCACACAAAAGATTTCTACATCAGTAAAGATCTAATCGTTAAGATCGAACAAATATTTTCAAAAGAAGCAATCACTATCCAGCGCTATTATATGGAGCAATGCGACATCGTTATTAGTGATTGTCCGCTGAAACATTTACCTGAAAAGATCAAAAAAATCTACCTATTGAACGGAATCGTTCGCCCAAATGATTGGAAAAAAATGATTTCACAGTTAGCCGAATATATCTTTGAAATCAAACAAGAACGTGACTATGCAGATTTACCAGCTAAACTTATCTATATGGATGAATAGTCTTTAGCTAGTGACCACTGGATCTATTTTTTTGTTTCAGTAAGCTAACACATATTCTTTTTCACCGATCCGTTATATACTAATGAAAAAAGGAGAATTACTATGACTGAACATCGTATTTTTACCATGTCTTTTTCCTCTGTCTATCCTCTTTATATCAAAAAAGCGGAAAGAAAAAATCGGACAAAAGAAGAAGTTGACCAGATCATTCGTTGGTTGACTGGTTATGAACCAGCTGAACTAGATGATCAAATCCAATCGGAAAATGATTTTAAAACTTTCTTTGAACAAGCGCCACAATTGAATCCTGACCGAAAATTAATTACTGGTGTGATTTGTGGTATTCGAGTAGAAACGATCGAAGAGCCTTTAATGCAGGAAATTCGTTATTTGGATAAACTGATCGATGAGTTAGCTAAAGGCAAGAAAATGGAAAAAATCCTAAGAAAATAAGTGGATCATTAGTTATTAGTTGGTTTAAACCTCAATAACCGTTAAAATAAAAAAAAGGAGGTTATAATAATGTTTGAACTTATTCGAAGAAATTTTCAAAGATATGCTTTTTTACGAGCTGCCATTTATATTATTGCCGGCATCGCAATTGTTGTCAGCCCGACTGCTGTTTTTAATTTTGTAGGCTATCTCATTACTGCTTATTTTGTTTTGCTGGGTCTGATCAATTTATTTGAAGCTTATAAAAACAAACAAAAAACAGGAGTTTGGGGCTTCGGAATGTTCAGTGCAATTGCTTTTCTAGTATTTGCATTGATCGTGTTCTTATTTGCTTCTGCCATTGTTTCGATCTTGCCGATTCTATTAGGCTTGATGATCTTAGCAAATGGTGCGTTCCAATTGTTTATCAGTTTGAATACAAAATCAAAAGGCTGGTCTTTATATAGTGTGGTTTTATTGATCGGTGGGTTGATCTTGCTTTTCAACCCATTCAAAAGTTTGATGGTTCTCTTTCAAATTTTCGGCGGTATCTTGATATTCATGGGTATCTCCGAAATCATCAACTATTCAAAAGTTAGAAAAATGTATATCGATTGATAGCTATTAAAGATCAAGGTTGGGCGAATTTTCGCTCAACCTTTTTGCTTTTGCTCTATTCCTTTGTGTGACAAACAATTGGTAAAAGAACAAAAATAACGCATTTTATGTTATTCTTTTAATGAAGTCATTTGACGATAATTCAAATAAATTCTTTTTGAGAAAGAAAGGATGAAAAGAATGGAATTCATAGGTATTCTATGTCTGATTTTGATAGCAACAACCCTCGGCTCTCACCTTTCTCGAAGATTTGGTATCCCTGCCGTGATTGGTCAATTGCTTGTGGGTGTGTTGCTCGGAGGCGCTGGTCTCGGATGGGTCCACCCGAATATCCTCGTACATGATTTTTCTGAGATCGGTGTCATTTTATTGATGTTTTTAGCAGGGCTGGAAAGTGATCTTTCACTATTGAAAAAATACTTTCGTCCAGGAATGTTCGTAGCCTTGTTAGGGATTTTATTTCCTGTTTTGTTTGGCTGGTTAACTGGTGAAATGTTTCAAGTTTCAATGAACGAAGCGATTTTCTTTGGGATCATTTTAGCAGCAACTTCCGTGAGCATCTCCGTCGAGGTCCTCAAAGAACTCCATGTCGTCAATACTAAAGAAGGCTCAACGATTTTAGGCGCCTCAGTCGTAGATGATATTCTCGTCGTTCTAGTATTAAGTTTCAGTTTATCTTTTCTAACAGGAGAATCTGGGAGTACCCTTCCTTTGCCTCTGGTCTTGTTTGAACAACTCATCTATTTTATTTTTATTTTCTTGTTAGTTAAATGGATCGCTCCGTTTTTAATGTCATTCGCTGAAAAAATCTATGCGAACTCTGCCATTATCATCGTTTCATTGGTATTATGTTTGGGTATGTCCTATATTGCTGATTTAATTGGGTTAAGTTCTGTTATCGGTGCCTTTTTTGCGGGGATCGCTGTCAGCCAAACAACAGTGAAAGAAGAAGTGTATCACAATGTTGAAGCATTAGGTTATGCAGTCTTTATCCCTGTATTCTTCGTTAGTGTCGGACTAGAAGTCGATTTTTCAAACTTCGGCGAACAACTGATCTTCATCTTGATTCTAACTATTGTCGCTGTCTTGACAAAACTTGGTGGCGGGTATCTAGGTGCAAAAGTAGCCGGCTTTTCGACGAATAGTTCATTTATGGTTGGAGCTGGTATGATCTCTCGTGGTGAAATGGCGTTGATCATTTTACAGATTGGTCAACAGAGCCAATTGATCGAAGCCAAATACTATTCACCTCTAGTCATTGTGATTTTATTGAGTACATTGATTTCACCACTTATCTTGAAATATTTTACTAGAAAAGTCTATCCTAATTGAGTGATCCACACCTACTTTTCTTGCGTAAATCAAAAAAGCCCTTCTGCTGGATTCGATGATTTTGAATCCAACGGAAGGGTTTCTTTCTCAATTCAGATGTGCTTTACTTTCGTTCCAACATTCTTCTGGCGAGTAAACATCATTTTCATTCAACACCAGTGTACCGTCTGGTTGGATCGTGATCGTCGACCCAATCCAAGTAGTTTGTGAAGCTAATAGGATATTCTTCTTTTTATCCTTTTTCATCGAAAAAGCTTCTGCATGTTCTTTTGCTAAGTGTGATTTTAAATATCTCGTTTCTCCATTATCAAATTGGATCTTCAACATACTTCCAGCCATTTCGGCTTTTACTGCTTTTGGCACATCAGTCATCTGATCTCCTCCTCTTGTTATTTACACTAGCTTACATCACCAGTGTATCACTAGCAGAAGAAAATAACCAATGTTTTTGTATCCGATTTCAGACACTTTATTTATTGATAGTTTTGGTTCAAATACTGCAATAACGCAGGCGCTCGATTAGTCGCAGAATCACCATCTTCTTTGTTTTCTAACATGCTGATCACTAAATAGCCGTTCGTTTCAGGATTGATTGCATACAAGAAGCTGTTTTCTTGTCCTTTTTCATCTTGTTTTTCTTTGATTTCGGCTGTCCCAGTTTTTGCAGCAAGCGGAATGCCTAATGCAGCTAGAGAGTGTGCGGTTCCATTCGGGTCTTGCACGACATCGACTAGATCTGGCAAGATTGTTTGGACGCTGGTTTCACTGATGACATTTTTCTTATCTTTTGTTTCCTGATCCATAACTAGACGTGGATAGATCAAATTGCCATTATTCGCAAAAACACTATACATCGCTGCTTGTTGGATCGGATTGATCAACAATTGCCCTTGTCCATACCCAGTATCAGCTAATAAAATCTCTGAATTGAATGAATCTTCATTCGAGATTTGGGCAGGATTCATTTGGATCGGTAAGTCCAGATCTTCACCAAAAATGAATTGACCGAGTCCTTTTCTAAAGGCTTCCTCTCCCATTTTCAATGTTTCTTGTGCCATATAGATATTATCAGAATAAACTAACGCATTTTTTAAGTTCACTTGAGGTACGTCGCTGACACGCGTCACTTGGTAAGAACCCCAAGAGCTGTCTTTTTGCCACTTCAAGCCATTGATCGTCAAGACTTCATCTGGATTCAAGGTTCCGTTATCTAAGCCAATCGCTGCGGTGATCATTTTGAATGTCGAACCTGGCGCATATCCTGTAGCAAAGCGACTAATAAACGGACGATTCGGATCCTCTTCATACGCTTTGTAATCGGCTTGAGAGATGCCGTTCGTCATTTTATTTGGATCATAACTTGGCGAACTGACAAGGGCTAATAAATCGCCAGTTTTTGGTGCTGTCGCTACAGTAGAACCCGGCTTACCTTCTAAACTGTCAAATGCTGTTTTTTGTGCGTTGGCATCGATCGTCAATTGGATATCCTGGCCATTTTCCACTTCGTGTTGGAGTAAGACAGCTTTTTCATTTCCTTCTTCATCTGTCACACTTAGTTTCCCACCATTTGTTCCTCTTAATTCTTTGTCATAAGCCATTTCTAGCCCTGAACGACCAATTTTTCCTGTACTGCTTAACTCAGGATTCTTCTCGATGTCTTCTGCTGTAATATCGCCCACGTAACCAATCAGCTGAGCAGCAGCTTCGCCTAGAGGATAATAACGGCCGTCAACCTCTTGGATCGTCGCTCCGCTTGGAAGTTCTGGTGTTTCTCCTTCAATGATTTTTAAAGGCACAAAGTAATCCGGTTGGACCCATCCTTGAGAGATCGCCTGTTCAATACTGTCTTCGGTCAAATCAAAGCCTTCAGCGATTGCTTTGATATTTTTTGTTTTTTCTTCACCCTCACCTAATTTTGCAGGTACAACACCTAATTGCTTCAATTTTCCAGTAGTAGCTAAAGGTTGTTTATTACGGTCTAAGATTTCACCACGCGTCGCTACTTCGGTACTCAAACTGACTTTATCTTGACCTTCCATTTGTGGGAAAATCAAATTCGGTTGCCAGTTGATTTTGGTTTGGTCGCCATCTTTTGTCAATGTACCTTCATAAGCTAAGTCTTTCAGCTCTCCCAGCGTCGTGTTCATTTTTGCTTTATACGTAAATTCATACGTATCATTCTCTTTTTTTGTCACGGATAGATCTGAAAGTTTGATGCCTCTGATTTCTGCTGCACCATAGATATTTTGATATTTTTCTAAGACATCTTGTTCAGTGAGATCATTATTCCCCTGAACTTTAAGTGATTTCACCGCTTCTTCATAGTTTTCATCGTTCAGTGAATCGATAAATCCTTCAATGGTTTTCTCACCAGCTTTTACCGCTTGTTGTTCTTGGACATGTTGATAATAAAAGAAGCCACCACCAGCAGCTGCAAGCAAGACGACAATTCCCGCTCCAATATAGATACCGGTCGATTTTTTCTTTTGTCTGTCACTCCTTTTCATGTTTGAATACCTCTCTTTATTAAAAAGTTCGAATCAAAGATATTCTAACATATGACAGGAAAAGTAGCGTTATGAACTAAATGATTCTTAACGATTCCTGTCATGATATTAATGAATTTTTAACGAAAAAAGTACGCACTGTTCACCCTACCCTATCAAAATAAGCCGGAGATTCGGAATCATCTCTGATTTTCCGAGTCTCCGACTTATTTCTGGATAATGATATTTCCTTCATACCCACTGATTTAACAAAGGCTTATTTATTCAAAAATTCACTGATCGCTTGCTTATTTTTGGCTAGGTCGATTTCTAACACGCTACCTGCCGGTGTATTATCGTTGAAATCCCAACTTTTGTCCACTGGCACTGACAACGTATCGATTTTTTTGTCATTGTTTAGAAAATCCAAACCACAATCTAATAAGACACTTTCGGGTAGATTTGTCTGGATACTGCCTAAAAGTTTTCCGATTGCCTTTGGTAGTTTAATGATCGATGTAACATCTTTCAGTTGACTGGCTACCGCTTCAACGACTTGTTGTTGTCTGCGGATGCGACCAAAATCCCCTTCTTCGTCTTCACGAAAGCGCGCATACTGAAGTAAGGTGTTACCATCCATTGTTTGTTCTCCCTTTTTGATATCTACACCATCTAAATCAAGATCTTTTTCCGCATCGATGGTTACGCCATCTGGAAATAATTCATCGACACAATCAATAAAATCTTGGAATGTAATGCTGGCATAATAAGGCGTTTCTAACTTGAAATTCTCTTGTAATGTTTTGTCCAATAAGTCAATACCACCGTAGGAATAGGCTGCATTGATTTTATTCATGCCATATCCCGGTATAGGTACATAAGAATCCCTCATAATAGAAATCAATTTTGCTTGCTTTGTCTTTTGATCATATTGAGCGACCATCAACGAATCTGAACGCCCGTTTTCTTCTTTTGATCGAGCATCAGAACCAATCAATGCGACATTGATGATCGTCGGAACATCTTTTGCATCGACTTTGTCCACTGTGTCGGATTGCTTAACTGATGAAAAACCTTGGATAAATTCAAAAGAAAAAAAGCCGATGACCATCGCAAGAACGAGCAAGATACTTAAGATGATTTTTTGAAATGGTTTCATGTTAAATGACTCTTCCTTTCAAACTCTTCTACTTGCAACATAGAACATTGTCCCTTATGATGAGTCAAGTAAAGAGTGTATTCTCTTTCATGTCTTTTGGGTCGATTGAGCTGCAACTCGTCGATCCTTTTTTGTGTATTTCTCTCATAAAATCAAAAAAAGTTCGTTCCATTACTCCCCTTTCTCGTCCAGACACAAGTTAGGCGAAGCGAGCATAAAAAGAAGCGAAAACTAAGAAAAGGTCAGAAACCTTTTCGAACAAGATTTCTGACCTGGCATCATCTCATCGTCCGAGTTTTAGCACTATACAACGTAAAGAACGCATTCTTAGCTATTGGAAAAAGCCTTAATCCGACAATTCCTGTTTGACCCATTGGCGTCTTTCGACGTTTCTGGGCAATAGCCTATGTTTGTATAGGAGCCTCACCTAACAAGGTTAGTACTTATTTGATTTTTATAAAACTCATCTTATTCCTCTTTGAATCGATAATCAATAAAAACTAAAATAAAATAACTAAATTAATCTTTACTTAATAAAGTTTAAGACCAGATGTTAAACAAGTAACTTCCACTGATCTTTAGAAAAGGAGTCATTCATTGTGTGATTATTTTGGGCGCAGCATCGAAACGATCTCGCCAAGTTTTCCATAGTCATTTCCAGCTAAGCGACTGATCGGTTGTAAATTGGTAGGATCGATATAGCCCGTTTGTTCATCATAGACAGTTTCACTTAGTTGATAAGCAGTTATCTGTAATAAAAATAAATCAGCCGTAATCTCTTGGTCTTTCATAATCGGGACGTGTTGATAAAGCGTGGTCTCAAAAGCAATACTAGCTTCATTGATCCTTGGAACATCGATCGTATCTGATTCTGAAACGGTGAATGAAGTCAATGTCAACTCACTTTCCTCACTGGGTAAGCTAGCAGCTGTTTGATTCGCATCTACCAGAATGTTTTCATCTAAAACATGGATCACGGCTTCTTTCGTTTCCATCAGATGTCTAGCAGTATCTTTCCACTCTCCATTCTTTCGCTGAATGGCTAAGGAAAGTATCGGTGGATTGGAACTGACGATGTTGAAGTAACTAAATGGCGCAATATTCGTCACTCCATTGGAAGAACATGAAGCTACCACAGCAACTGGTCGAGGAATGACTGAACCGATCAATAGTTTATAGTTTTCTCTTTCAGTTAACTCTGAAGGAACTCGTTTGAACATTTGCTTTCCTACTTTCTTGTTAAAAAATCGATCTTAATGATAGTCATGGTATCGGACAATCTCATTCATTGTCAACTAAACGTTCTTATTCCTAAATCTTATGACACAAAAACACTCAGTGCAATGAGATACACTGAGTGTCAAATTGATTATTTCAAACGGAATAATGTTGGTGCTTGGTCAGGTGCCCAAGTATCATCGCCATAGTTAAAATGCGTAACTAATGTTGTATATACTCTTCCTTTGTAGCTTACTTCTTCGTTCGCAGTATAAAGTTCTGGCGAAGACATTGAACCTAATTTCCATTCGCGAACGCCTTCAATGATTTCGCCTTGTTTTGTTGTAACATTCAATGTATTACTTGCATCTGAAACTTCGCCATTTGTACTGATTGCACGTACTACGTATGAATAAGTTGTATTTGCTGTTAGATTTTCATCCATATATGAAGTATCTGAAGTTGAACCAACTAATTGGCCGTTACGGTAAATATCATACTGTTTGATACCTTGAGTGTGTGTTGAAGCTCCCCACATCAATGAGATACTTGAAGATGTTTCGCCCATTGAGTGTAAGTTTTTAGGGGCAGTTGGTTTTTCTTCTGCACTGATTGCTGTAGTTGTTACTGAGATTGCTGTTTTATCTGATTTGATACCTGTTTGGCTAACTGCTTCGATTTCATATGTATAAGTTGTTTCTGCTGTTAAATCTTTATCAGAAAATTCAGGATCAACAGATGTACCAACTAGTTTACCATCACGATAAACATTGTAAGAAGCTGCATTTGCTTGTCCGTTCCATGTTAAGTTTACTGTTGATGAAGTCACGTTTTGTACACGAACATTTTGAGGTGCTTCTGGCTTCACTGGAATCGTTGAATCGCCTGTAACGTTCAAGTCGATCACATTATAAAACGCATTTACTGTATCTGCTACGTCCCAAACTGCTAATACAACATGGTAACCTAGGCGATCACTTGGGATATTGATTGAATGACTTGGATTTGTTGATCCAGTTGTTCCATTGTGGTTGATCGTACCAATCAATTCAAAATCATCACGGTCTAGTTTATCATTTGGATTCCAATCTGCTTTCGTCATATAATAATGCCATTTTGATGTCGCATGTGAAGCAGTAAAGCGCCATGTAAATACGTTCGCTCCTTGAGAAATCGATTGTTTTGTCCACATCGTAGAGTTTTGTTGATCAAGATTGAAGTCTCCTAATGAGCCACCAGCTGAAGCGATTTGTCCATCTGCAGGACCTGCTGCTGGAAACCCTTTTGGCGCTTCTAAAGATTGAGGCTCGTTGATAACAGCTCCATATTTTTGGAATGCTGCATTCCAGTTTGTATTTCTGTCTAAATGACCTTGATACCCACGGCTGATCGGTGATTGCACGTAGCCATGTGCGGATGCTTCATTTCCACCGATTACCAAGCTTGCTCCAAATAAAATACTTGAGCATAAAATTGTTCCTAAAATTTGTTTCTTCATAATTCCCTCCGTAATAAACGATTAATATAGATAACGATTTACAAAATATTTTTGATATTTTATTTCTTTTCTTTTGTTATCTTGAATTAAGAATATCAGATAAAAAAGATTAAATCGAACCAATTATTACCGAAAACGCGGTAATAATCATCAATTGAAAAAAATGTTAAAATACCGTACAAAACGCTGCATTCATAATATTTTATGCTTTATAAAAATTAATTCCATCTCGTTACATCCCCATTATATTTTTATCCCTGGTTGTTATATCCATAAATTACACAAACTAGAAACATTCAATTTTTGTTATTTCTTAACTATGTAAAAAAACGATAAACAATTTTTTCATTCGTTGCCTGCAAAGTAGTCTAACATCATTTGGTCTATTATAAGTTCATTCATTTGCGGTATCTATTGCTTCATCATATGATGATATAAAGGGGGTTTTATTTATGAAAGTTTGGCTGATCTTACCCTTTGCTATTTCATTATTTTTGCTTAGTGGTTGTGAAGATCCACAGGAGATGCCTAATCCTGAGCAACAGGAAAAGGCCACCGCTACCTCTATGATTGAGGAATCAACTACTGAGGAAACGACTACTGAGCAAACAAATCATGTAATCGAAGAAACGGAGGAATCGCTTGTGAATTACCCATCTGGAAGTTTATTAACCGCTGTTGAAGGAAATGATCGAAAGAAAGTGGAAGAGATTTTACAAACCGAATATTCAATCGATGAACAAAATGAAAAAGGAGAAACTCCGTTGTTGATTGCTACACATCATAATTTTGTCGACATTGCAAAGCTATTGATCGCTCATGGTGCTTCGATCGATATTCAAGACGAGATCCAAGATAGCCCTTACCTCTATGCTGGTGCACAAGGCAAAACAGAGATTCTCGCCTACATGTTGGAACACCGTGAACCAAATCAAGAGATCGTCAATCGTTTTGGTGGCAATGCTTTGATTCCAGCAGCCGAAAAAGGTCATTTGGAGAATGTAAAACTTCTCTTGACCGATGCTCGCGTGGATATCGATCATCAAAACAATTATGGCTATACTGCGTTGATCGAAGCAGTCGCTTTACGCGATGGTTCTGAGATCTACCAACAAATCGTTCAAGAATTGTTGAATCATGGTGCAGATAAAACATTACGTGACAATCAAGGGAAAACCGCCGAAGATTACGCACGCGAATTGGGCTACACTCAACTACTCTCACAGTTAACGAAGTAGGTTTAAATATGTAGGTTAAGAGAACATCTTTCTAAGTGTAATAGACACTTCAGCAAGATGTTCCCTTTCATTTATTACATCTAGTTATCGATCAGAATAAACCAGGATGTAGTTGGTACAAACGCCAAGTTTACATAATTAATTTATAAACTACTTATATTTAAGATGATGATTTTAAACTGATAATATTAAAAAGTATCCTCAAGCCTATGTATAAAATAAATCAACCTCAAAGAGTTAGTTGATAAACTACTCTTTGAGGTTGATTTACGGTATTTGTTTATTTCTCACTTAAAGATGTTACTCTGAACGCACTTAGCTTACAGCTTACGAGCAAAGAATGAAACGATCAATACTAAAATGATTGCTCCGATAAGTGATGGTACGATCGCCATACCACCGATCACTGGACCCCATGTACCTAATAGTGCTTGACCAATAGCTGATCCAACTAGACCTGCAATCACGTTTGCAATGATTCCCATTGAAGAACCTTTATTAGTAATTGCTCCTGCAATTGCTCCGATAATACCACCAACGATTAATGACCAAATAAATCCCATATTAATTACCTCCTAAAAATTCTAAAAAATTAAGTTTATTGTACGCGTGGTTCATTGTTTTCTTTTACTTTTTGCGCACCTTTACCAACAGCTGATTTTGCTTTATCTGTTTGTTTTGAAGCAAATTGACCAGTTGATTTTGCAGCATCTGTTACTTTATCTTGAACTGTTTCTTGATCTTTTTCGTATTCTGCTTGTGTTTTGATATCAACAACATTTACGTTTACTTCAATCACATCAAGATGAGTCATTTCGTTCACTTCTGTGCTGATCAATTCTTTGATTTGGTCATAGATATTTTCGATATCTTTACCGTATTCAACAACAACATCTAAATCAACTGCGACTTGTTTTTTACCTACTTCAGCGTTGATTCCTGCTGTTACGTTATCTGTATTCACAAGTTTTTCAGCGATATTTGAGAAGAATCCACCATCAAGAGTCAATAAACCATCGACATCTTTCAATGCATAACCAATGATTTTTTGAATCACTTTGTCTTCATAAGTCAATTCACCTTTAGCTGAAGTATCAGCAACCGGGTTTGTACCTGTAGTAGTGTTTACGTTTTTGAAATCTTTGTTTTCCATGATAAATTCCTCCTATGATTTAAAATATTCATCTAACAATCTTGTTTCTTTTAAGTAAAAACCAATCCCTACCCCAATGGCAGTCATGATCAGTATTAAAAGAGTTTTGAAAAATCCAACTGTCAACCATAAAACGGCTAACAGTAACCCAAGACCCCCAAAGATAATAGGGAGCTTATAGAGTGAAAAGAATTCTTTCATTTGTTTGCCCTCCTATTCTACACGTGAGTGCTGGTTGTCCTCTTGATCTTTTTCTTCTTGATAACTACTGTAATTGACAGCTACTTTGATCTCTTGTTCTGAACCAAGGACATTGGCAACTTGATCTCTGACTTCTTGCATCAACATTTCTGTTTTACCAATCAGAGAAGAAGTACGTTTTAAATCGCCTTTAACATGAATATTGATTTTCTGTTTTGTTGATCGTACTTTGACTTTAGGAGATTGAATGAACTCTTCTTCGTGTAAATACGAGCGAGTGAGTCCTTCAATTGCTTTTTTATCTAAGGTCAATTTCCCATCTTTGTGCTTTAATACGAAAGTTCCTTTCGATTTTGGATAGAAAAGAACGAATAATAAGATGAGAACGACAACAATTGCAAATACGACAGCAGCCCAGAAAATATATTGTTGCATATAATAATTCGTTATCGTAAAAAAGCGAAAACGTTCCAATTGTTCAGGTAAGACATATGGTGCATTAACTAGAGCGATGATCAAAAGTACTGAAAGTAACACTATGCTTACAATTACACCGATGATCTTTACCCCCTTATTCATTTTCCACCTCCTAATTATCTTATTTTTCTGTTTTAAACACCTGACCAACAAGAAATTCCCTTGAGGAAACTAGAAAGACAACCGAAATAAGAAAGCGCTACCAAAACGAACAGCCTCAAAATAACATCGATTCCTAATTCCCTACTAAATTCTTAAATAACAGAAACAATTATTATATAACTTCCATTGTTTCTTGCTGGCTATACTACAAGAATAGTATTCAAGATTAAAAATTGCAAAGATAATGCTCATTTATTATTACAAAACAAAAAGGATAAATGACAAAACAGATCTGACAGTTAAAAAGATTGTCTATTCTACTGATTCTATTAATCTTTTGATAGAAAGGATGATACCCTTTTCAAAAAGCATGGAAATATTTTATAATAAGAGAAGGAAATGTTAGAGTAAAAGTGATCCAAACCAAAGAAACTTTTACTCTTAGAAAGAGGTGTCAGCATGTTAAAGAAATCCCTTTATGCATTTATAATAACGATTATATATCTGATTGTTTCCAATGCTGGAAATCTATTTTTTGGAGTGTCGAAAGAATTTAGTTGGACGACTACGTTATGGGAATCCCTATTTTTCTTTTTATTTATACTTCTGCTACAAAATTATCGAAAAAAATAAATGGACAATTGCTTCTTTCGTAAAAATAAAAAAGCGATTTAGAAAAAATCTAAATCGCTTTTTTGTTTTTATTTATTCATTTCATTTTTTAAAGCTTCAGGCATTTTTGGCTCATAGATAACGAATGTACAATCTGCTCCGATCGTTCCCATTGCGTATGTTGCGATAGCAATCGCCATAGTTGAGATGACGTGCATCATTTGTAATTTTTTTGTTTTTAGATTTGTTAACATATTTAATCTACCCCTTTATTTTTTATAAACATCAACAATGTAGCAATCGCTAAACCTAATAAGAGATATGTACGGATACTGTCACTAGGCAAAAGCAAACCGATCGTTGTGATGAACATAATAATAAGAACTGTTTTTTTCAATTGGAATGGTCCGTTTGTTTTGTTGATCGTTCGCTCTTTCACGAATACTCCCAGACCAACTAATAGAATACCGAGACTAAACAAAGGACGGGTCAGTTCAAACCCAATGGAAGCGGTGATCCATGGCAACACAACCAAGAAAAGCACACTAAGTATCGTACAAACTGCACTATTACTTGCATGAACCCCTTTTGTTGTAAAGCGAACTGAGATGAAAACAAGGTGTGTGATGAATACTGCGCCCACGATGTGTAGTAGAAATGCAATCGCATACATCACCATCATTTTGAATAGATCCACAAATAGAATCGATAACCCATACTCCACCTTTGCTTGTTCAATCGGTGAAAGACCTAATTGTGCAGCAAAATGTCCGCTTATTTTCTTCGATAATTTTTCCTCTATAGAAATATACTCTTCAGTCATTTCTCACGCTCCTTCGCAGTTTATTATACCTATTTTATAATTTGATGGATTATTTTTTCAAAAGTGTAAAGAATCTTAGCAAAAGTGCAAAAAACCATGCGCTTATGCACTCGTAGAAAGATCATTTTCGAATCGTGTGACTAGTTTTTTTAAATATCTGGTGGAAACTAAGCATTCTTCCCCATTGGTCATGATCACTTTGCGTTCTTTTTTATTGATTTCTGATATATTAGCTAAATTGACGACAAAAGATTGATGACACCGACATAAAGAATCACTTAGTTTTTCGATTTCTTTGATTTTCCCAGCATATTCGATCATCCGATTGTCTAAATGAACGATCAATTTATGCGGAGTCGGGCTTGAGCTAAAGAATAGGATCTCATCTACGTAAAGTTTGACATCGACTGCGCCACTTTTCAGCCAAATTTGTTCTCTTGTAGACAATGCAGTATTCATATATCGTTCAATCGCAATATCAATACAGCTGATGATTTTCTGTTGCAATTGTTCTTCGTTATCTTTGATTATATAATCTAATGCCTCTACCTTATAAAGAAAAGTAAGATAAACAAAATCCGTATATGTTGTGACAAAAATGATTTTAGCTGTTGGATCATATTGACGTATTTGTTTACCAAGTTCCACACCATTGATATCTGAATTTAGATCGATATCTAAAAAATAGATACCTTCTGTTTTATTCTTCGATAGATAGGACAAAATATCATATGGATTTTCTGTCGCTAATTGAAATTCAACATCATAATCCATCATCATGACGTAATTTTTAACAATGCTGGCGATTCGATTACGATGGATCTCTTGATCATCACAAATAAAAATTTTTAACATAATTATCCCTCTACTCCACATATAGTTATGATTTGTATAAATTTATCCGATTGGATTTTCGTATCTAAAAAGACATTGGTATTCAATTTGACTAAATCATCTAAATTGGCTAACCCGATACCAGAATTCCCTGGTTTTGTCGTAAAATTTGGTTTTTTTAAATCATGTAGTTTAGGTAAGTTACTTTTACATTTATTGATCAACATGAAAGTACAATCTTTGTGATCAGCTACGATCGCTATTTCGATCTCCGGCTGTTCGATCTCTCTCGAAGCTTCAATGGCATTATCCAAAATGATTCCCAACATTCTTACTAGGACCATCGTGGGCATTTCGATCTTCTCCACCACTTTTGGTACAGATATGTTTACGTGGATTCCTTCTTGGTGAGCCATGTACAACTTACTCAAAATGACACTTTTGATTTCTCTTATTTTTATATTTGAAATCGAAGACATCTTGAAAATTTCTTGATCAAAAATCGTTCCAGTAGCTTTGATACTATTTCGAAAATAATCTTTTAGACCTGACAAATCTTCTGATTCAATATATTCTTCCAAAGAAATCAGAATATTTTTGTAGTCATGTTTGAATTTCAGGATCTCTAGATAATTTTTTTCTGCTTGCTCACTATATTCGATCAAATAATTCATTTGTCGTTTTTGTTCTTTATTTTCATATTCCGTCCTTTTTATGAAAATGAAAGAAAAACAAAGGACCGTTGATAACAGGCCATAGAGGATCACAAATAGCTCATGCGCATCCATCAAGTAGGCTCGTAAATTAGAAAACCTTTCCATGACTAACAGGCTAAAATAGACCAAGATCGTTGCTGTAGCAATGACCCCACTGATTTTTATCGTTAATAAATCCTTGTAGCATTTTTCTAATAACCAAGTTTTGAATATATAGGCAAAGAGGAAAAAAAGACTAGTTCCTAAAATGACGGTTAATCTTATACTTAGATCTAAGTGTAGAATAGAATAGCTGAAATTGATGAGATAATCAGAAAAAATATATAAGCAGAAAGTGACAGAAGGGATAAATAAGGCTGTATAAATATTTCTCCTAAAATAAAAAGTGATCATACAAAGCCCTATCCATAGAACAATCGTAGCAAAAACATTGATCACAAAATAAAGTGCCATATAGCAAACTATTCCAATGATCGACATAATGACATAATACCAACTTTTCAAATACGTATCCAAAAAGCTAGTAACAAAAAAGATACAAGCCGTTTGAACGATGACAATCAACAAGCTTTCCAGCGTGTTCAAATTCACAAAATGTCCCCCTATTTTGAGTAAATCCTCTTGTGTACAATGACAAATAAACAGTAAAGTATTGCTTTACGTGAAAAACTTTTTATTGGATGAAGCGTAACGAAATTATTTTATGTATTTTTAACCAAAAATTTTCCACCTTATCACCAAAAAAGATTGTAGCATATTTCACTAGTTATTTGGATTATATGTTGATTAATATACTGAGTAGAACTTATCATTTTTTCGGTATAGCCAATGTTTTTTTATGAAAGTTACCATTTCGTTTACATTTGTAACTATGTATGTTATAATTATTTTTATTACGAATCATATGTTATGCGACATCTTAATTTGTTTTTATGAAATTTAATCCCACTGGCGTAACTAAAGGGTTACAAGGATGTATTAGTGGTTAGGGAATACATTGTTTAAATGAGAAAGAGTTAATATAGAGTAATCGCCTCTCAAGTAAGAGGTTTTAAGTAACACCAATGCTTCGTTAGATTGCCTTTTCTTCGGAAAAGGCAATCGTTCAGTTCCATATTTATCGATAAACGATAAAAAATATTTGTTTTTCAATATATCCACATAGGAGGAAATCATATGAAAAGTCATTCACTATTTTTAAAAACAACTACTATTGGCGTATGTGCTGTATTCGTTCTATTCGGCCTTTTGTTTGCTACACAACTGTTAACAAGTGAAACAACTAAACCATTCGATTGGCAAACCGCTCTCTTCATCGCAGTCATCTACATTACGCTATTTTCCGGTATCCTAATCGGTGGCATTATTTTCAAATTATTGACCAACATCTCTACTGACCAAACATTTTCTGATGGTTCTCACCACTTAGTTAGTTATATCCGGAAAGTGATGATTTTCTTATCTATCAGTTCTTTTGGCATTTTACCAAAATTTTATCTATTAGCTGATGCAGATGATGCACCCGGATTGATGCTTTTAGGCTTAGCACTTGTCTTCTTACCATTTGCTGGTCTTGTCTTGATGAATGTCTTGCTCAAAATATTAGAAGAAGCGATTCGTCTTAAGAAAAATGACGAATTGACTGTGTGAGGTGCGAGATGGCGATCATTGTAAATCTAGATGTGATGTTAGCAAAACGAAAAATGTCAGTGACTGAACTAAGTGATAAAGTTGGGATAACTATGGCGAATCTTTCCATTTTAAAAACCGGAAAAGCAAAAGCGATCCGCTTTACCACATTAGATAAAATCTGCGAAGTATTAAATTGTCAGCCCGGTGATCTTCTTAGTTTTGAGAAAGATATAGAAAACTGAATGTTTTTACATGATAAAGACGACAAGGCATAGAATGTTGAACATTTTATGCCTTGTCGTCTTTATCAGTTTTCTTATTTATGCGAGCAACTCTTGATAAAAGTGGATCAGATTATTGATTTCTCTAGCTTTTGGGAAAACGGATATACCAAATACAGGGATATTATAGTTTTTATCTATTGAAATGTTTGAAATAATGCAATCATAATTCTCATAGTTGATCAGCGCTTGAGAGATTGTCTTGTTTTTTCTGAGAATAAATTCAAAGCGATTACCTAGTTGATGCTCTAAATTACTAAGTAAATAGTCATCATATTTTAGCGTAGCATTAGTTACCACTAATGCGCGAACCTGTTTATTTTCTTCGAACATTTTTAACAAAACTGGCCAGTATAATAATATTTCCGTGAATACCATTGTAGTAAATCCTTCGAAATCATGTAGTAAAATCGAATGATTATGCATGACATGTTTCATCTTATTCCAAAACCTAAGCTGGATTTCTTTCATTTCTGAGTGATTATTTTTAAAAAAAAGCGAATTTTTTTTATAATAAACAGTAAATGGAACTGTATTTTGTTGTAATAAAATGCTCACTTTCCGGAAAATTCTTTGCTTATCTTCACAAATGATTCCGTACTTTTCTTCTACCTCTTTTATAAAATTGTTCAATGCAAGAATAATTGGATTTTTCATACTTGCAGACTCAATATCGAATAACTGATGGACAAATGGCTTGTCAAATATGTAAGTTGCTAACTGTTCATTGATCAAGTCGTTCGTTTTCGGCAGGCGCAAACGCTTCACAGATAGTTGTTCATACCTAAATTTCTTTTGTTTTTTACTTATCGAACTTATGCTTTCCTCATTTTGAAGTAACAAAATACGGCTAGCGACCCAAAAATAAAATAGTTTTTCCTCTTGCGGTTCTAAATGAGTGAATTGTGGTTCCAGCCCATTTTCTTCAATAAATGCTTGAATGAGTTGAAGAATAAGTGAACGAAAATTTTCAGGAAATGCGTCCTCGAAATAATGATATTTCTCCATTAAAAACTGGACCGTCATTTCAGTGATGATTTGGTCGTTTCCAGTAAGCTTGATCAACGCTTGTACTTTCATCCCATATCTATGCAACATCGGGTTGATTTTATCGACAATTCGTCGCAAAGTACTTTCAGAAATAAATAAATAGTCGGCTAACTCCAGATAATTTTTGAACTTATGTAATAAAATCGCTTCTAAATAGCGATACTCCATGGATTCTTGCTTGATCACATGATAAATATAATCTTCTGTTACATGAGGTAAGATCGTTGCCTTTACTCCCTCTCCTCGGGTCATTTTGATCTTGATATCACTAGCGTAAGAATGAATATCAAGTAAGTCGTTGCGCAAAGTTTTTGCTGAACAGCCAAGTAAATTTTCTAAATCATTAAAACGATAGCAATCGCCTTCAAATAAGTATTCCAGTAATCTTAATTGTCTTTTTAACTTTTTCGACAAAATCTTCAACATTTTTTATTCACCTCACAAACAAATGCAAAAAACACTCAAATTCGGGTCTCCCCTCCTTTGAGTGTTTCCCTTATTCTATTTTAGTGGTCTTTGTTCTTCTCTAAAAACTATTTTTTCTGTTACTTATAAAAAGTGGATAAGAACTCACTTTATTTTTTCGATTCTTCCTCTACTTCTTCAATCGATCGTTTCTTCCAGAAGAAGATACCGCCGACTAGAGCAAGTAGCATGGTTCCTAATACAGAAAGGAGTGTGTTTCTAGTCGCATTGGTTTGTGGCAAGTTGCCCATATCTTCTCCAAGAGCGCCCTCTTCATTCAGTTCATTTTCACCACTATTTTCTCCAGGGTTTTCACCGGAATTTTCGTCACCAGTACCAGGTGTATCTTCTTGGCCTTGTTCGACAACTGAGTATCTTCCTTCCGTACTGGTTGTAAATCCACCATGCGCTTGATCCACTTGAACATCTAAAGCGACTACATTATTACTTCCAAGTTGAGAAGTATCGATCTGTGAATCTTCTTGTAATTGAACGGTGAAAGAATTATTGGAGATCTCACGGCCATTCACTCGGACTGTATCGATCAATGATTTCGGATCAACTCTTTCTGTGCCAATTGCAATCGCTGCTTCTCGTGTTCGGACATCTAATTCACCTGTCGGTTCAAAGCCATACTCAGTCACATTATAAACGGCAAATTGTCCGCCATAAGTAAAGTTTCTTTCCTGTTCTTCGTGCATCAAGATATTGTTGTTTGCATCTTGATGATACACTTTCACCACATCGCCCTCTACTACTGGGAAGGCATTGCCACTATTAAAACGTGAGATTGCCTGTTGGATCGTTTGTGTTCCTCGAACATCGTATTGGTATTTCGCACGACCATCTTGACCAATGATCTCGATGCCATAGTAGACATTATTATCATCTACTTGTGTCACACGATTATTTAAAATCGTACGATCTGAACCTTGGATCGACTGGATTTCGATTTGACGGCCACTTTTCACTAAGCCGAATGAACCAACTGTTTCATTTTGGCGATTCTTCAGATGGATTGTGCTTCCCCATTTCACTTCATAAGGCACTTCGATATCAGTTGCTGTGACACCATCTGCGGTCGATACTCGAACTGTCACCGATTTATGCCCAGCAGTTTGTGTATCAAATTCATCGATTTGTTCTACATTGTATAACGAACTAGACAACTGGTGTCCGTTGAAACGAACTTCATTGATCAGTTTTGTCGCATCCAATTCACTAGCATCCTCACCTAAAACAAGACTTTGATTTTGTTTTTCCGCATGGATCATCGTGATTGGCTCAAATTCACCATTTTGGATACGGTAATGTGCATAATTAGACCCGGCCGTAAAGTTTCTGACTAAGTTATCTCGCATCAGTAAGTTACGATTTTCCGTTTCTGCATGATACACTTTGAAGATATCTCCTTCGTTCACTTCTAATGGTTGCCCATTGTTGAAGCCTTGGATTGCTTGCCTAATTGTCATATGTCCTGTTACTTCATAGCTGTATTTGACATTATTAGGGAACAAGTGGCTTTCAGGTTGTTCAGGATCAGCTAAAATCTCGATTCGATAATACGTATCTCGTCCAAAAACATTATTGACCGCATTATTCAAAATCGTGCCTTGTTCCCCTTGAGTCGCATGGATTTTTGATACGCCATCTTGTTCTACGATACTAAAAGCACCAACTGTCGCATTTTCAAGACCTTTCAACAAGAATGTACTTCCCCATTTCACTTCGTAAGGAATCTCTAATTCCACAGAAGCTAATCCATCTTTCATTTCCATTCTCAAACGAACTTCTCTTTCACCGACCGTCGAAGTATCGAAATCAGATAAACGTTCGATCGTATACGTATCTTCAGCGACAGATTCACCGTTGATCGTGACTCTATCTAGTAACTCTTCCAACTCAAAGTTAGTGGTATCTTGTGCTAAAACTAGCTCTTTATTAGCTGTATAAGCATCCATCACTGCCATTGGCTCAAAACCGTATGCAGTCACTTCATAGTAAGCATAAGATGAATTATGTGTGAAGTCTTGTTCTTCTTCATTAACCATCAGCACTGAACTTCCTTCTGAACGTTGCGGATGATAGATTTTGATCACGTCACCAAATTGAACGGTTACCGCACGATTCGTTCCAAAATTATCCAAGACTTGTTGTAGCGTTGCTCGGCCTGGCATTTCTTGTGAATAGACTGTTCGATCGCCACGAATGATTTCCATTGAATAGTACAAGGAAGAGTTAGGACTTAGTTGCTCATTTAATGGCGAATCGATCCCAGGGAACATGGTTAACTGACGTACCGAATTATTACTACCTGGTCTTAAAGAAAATGCGCCTGCTGCTCCGCCATTCGCCGAACGCATAACGATTGTATTCCCCCATTTGACTTCATAAGGAACGGTGATTTCCTTAGAAACTAAACCATCTGTCGTTTCAAACTGAATGCGCAAGTCTTTCTTGCCCGCAGTTGACGTATCAAATTCTTCTAATTGTGTCACTCTATATAGATTTGGTGCTAATTCGATACCATTGACCGTGATATGATCGATCAGATTTGCTCCATTGATTCCTGCCGTGCTATCCCCTAAAGTAAACTCTTGCGGTGATGAATCTGCAGCTACGGAAATAATCGGTTCTAACCCATTATCTGTGATTTCGTAATAGGCGTAGTTTGAACCGATCGTGTAATCACGAACCAATTCATCTTGCATTAGAAGGTTACGTCCTTGTGAGGGACCACGTGGATCTGCATGATATACTTTGATCACGTTACCTTTTTCAACTGGAAGAGGCTGTCCATTATTAAAACCGTTGATGGCATCCCTGATCGTAGAATTACCCGCTACTTCGTATGTATAATTCGTACTAGATCCGCCCATAACTTCGATCGAATAATACGTATCTCGACCGAAATGGTTGTTGACTGGGTTGGCGAGATTCGTGCCGCTTACTCCTTGTGAAGCATGGAGTGCAAATTGACCGTTTTCTTTATGCAAACTAAATGCCCCGACTGTGGCTTCATTTAATCCTCTTAAGACAAAGGTATCTCCCCACTTCACATCATACTCTACTTCGATTTCATTTGAGGCAAGTCCATCTTTCATGTTGATTCTTAAACGCATCTTACGTGTACCGATCGTACTTGTGTCAAAGTCGATCAATGATTCTACTGTATATTGACTACTATCGATTCTACGTCCATTAATCGTCACATTATCAAGTAATGAGCCTGGATCAATGGTTGAAGTATTCTCTCCCAAAACAAAGCTTTTTTGTGAAGCTTCTGCCTCCATGACTGGTACTGGTTTGAATCCAGAAGAAGTGACTTCGTAATACGCATATTCTGTACCATAGGTAAAATCATGCTCTTGCTCAGCCATCATCAATACTGAACTATTTGCTGTTCGACCAGGATGATGGATTCTAATCACATCACCAAATTGTACATTAAAAATATTCTCAGTATTTCCAAACTGATTGATTACTTGTTGCAAGGTTGACCTGTTCAAGACATCTTGACTATAGATCACATTATTATTTCGTGAAATTTCAATTGAGTAATATCTTGAAAAAGGAGAAGTCTGTACTCCTACTGGTGCATCCATATCCGTTGCCAAACCACTACTGATCCTTAAGGGGATATTATTGGAATTTGAGTTGCTCAATAATAATGAAAATGCACCAGCTGATTGTCCTGTTGCTGACTTCATCAATATAGTATCTTCCCAACGCACATTAACTGTTCCTTCAACCGTACCTCTTGTAGTTGCATTAACATCGGGACGTCTTCCTTCAATCGTCAATCTGAATTCTTGTTCACCTGCTATACTGAAATTCGGTAAGACTGAATCTCCCATTATTAGTTGTAAACTATTTCTTTCCACAGGCATATCTCTAAAAGTAATATCCTTAATCAGATCTCTAAATGAATTGGCTGTAAATTGGATGTTAGTAGTGCCGAGTCTTTGCTCTTCAATTGGATGTAATTCTATTTGTAATCCTTCATCTTGCTGAATCGAAACATTTACACTCTCAGTAGTTTCTCTACCATCTGGCATTCTTACTCTAGCATTCCAAACAAAATTACCAATATTTTCTGTACTTATATTATTCACCCAGGTTAAAGTTCCTCCAAATGGAGTATCAAATAATTCTTGTACCGTTGGATTGCGATCATTCTGCCTAAAAGTCACATTTTTATTTTTAGCTACAATTATTGGTTGGACATCAACCTCAAATGATACATTTACGGGTGGTCGTCCTGTCTCATCAGACATTCGAAGTTCAACATTTTGCTTACCCAGCTGTTGTGTATTAATTCGCCTTACCCATTCATATGAGATATTTCCACGAGTATTATTCGTAGTAACAAACATCTCTGGATTTACATTTTGCAGATGTTGCAACACAAAATGTGAGTCTTTGGCCCTCATTGTCATAGGACCAATCATTGACTCAGCGCTTTCTCTAGCAAAGAAATTAAAAGTGAATGTTGGGGCGATTGCTTCCGTATTTTGAGTATGGCCTCCCCATCTTAATTCATTATATGAAAATGGAAATCTCTCTACATCAAAAATCTCTGTTTGAAGCGGAGCAACTTTTAGACGTGTGAATATAACATCGAGTTCCCCATTGTTACCAGATTGCGCTGCCAAAGGAGTTGGAGCCATTCTCATCTGCCAATTACCACTTCTCGAATTAGAAAGTATAAAAAATATTCTTTGGGGCACAGCATCAGAATTAAACCTTAGGGGACTACCATTAGTAAAAACACTTGGATTAGTATGGAATTCAGGGATGAGGTGATTAATGGAGGGATAAAACATACGAGAAATATTTCTTACAACAATTGTATCTCCAACATTCATATTTTCGAGGTTAACCACCTTATCATGTATTCCATTTGTTATTTCCCTAATCAGAAAATCTGCAAAC
Source organism: Enterococcus sp. DIV2371 (assembly GCF_050498525.1). Lineage (NCBI taxonomy): Bacteria > Bacillati > Bacillota > Bacilli > Lactobacillales > Enterococcaceae > Enterococcus > Enterococcus sp. DIV2371. The sequence continues at coordinate 1,642,951 of NZ_JBIPAJ010000001.1, forward strand.
CAACCAGCTTCTTGCGTCCTTAGAAAAGGTATATTATCTGGAACTGCTATTGCGTTTCTTGGATTTAACATTCTTTGAATCATTTGTTCATACTCTTTTTTTTCGGAGTCTGTCATAACTTTTCTTTCCGAACTGTCATTTTTCTTTTTTTCTTCTTCCTCTTTTTTATCTCCTGCTTTTTCATTTTCTTTCTTTTCTTCTGAATCACTAGTTTTTGTCTCTCTAGTTGTCCTTGCCTGCCTACTTTGAATCGGGCCTAGTGCATTGAAGGCGGTCACTGCCTGTACAACTGTGCCATTGAGATTTCCTAAGGTCAAACCCAGGATCAAGGCGCTGTTCAACAGTTTTCTTCTTGTTCTCAAATCATTTCCTCCTCTTTATCAATCAACAAGAGAAAAAACGTTTATTCTTGAATCATTTTTTTGTCATTTTTTCTCTCCATATGATAATCGTTACTCTTTTACTTAAAGGATGTTCGCAGTATCATGAATGATCCTTGTATAAAACGTTATGTATTTTCCGTTTCTTAATCGTCTTTTTACTATTCACTCCTTTTTTAAATCATTTAGAAAAGCAATGAAAAGCTTTACTGATTCAAGTTTATCGGTCATAGAAAAGACTTAAAACGTCAATTTTTCCCAATCAACTTGGAGAAATTGACAGAAAAAAATCTGTAAGAAAATGAATTATATTCATCAAACTTAACAAAAGGCGAGATAACAGCAAAAACAAAGGATCTTCTCAACATTGAACGTGTCAATTTGAGAAGATCCCTTGTTTAAATTACTTAAGTTTAGACGTCACCGATTATTTCAAAGTAGAAGAATTTTTGTATTTATTACAAATTTTCCTTCCTATTATTACAATTTACGAGCAAAGAACGACACGATCAATACTAAAATGATCGCTCCGATCAATGAAGGTACGATTGCCATACCACCAATAACTGGTCCCCAAGTTCCTAATAACGCTTGTCCGATTGCTGAACCAACAAGTCCTGCAATGACGTTTGCGATGATGCCCATTGAAGAGCCTTTATTTGTGATTGCTCCTGCAATTGCTCCGATAACTCCACCAACGATTAATGACCAAATAAATCCCATCTGTATTTCCTCCTATAGTGTCTAGCCGATTTTCTAATGCGACAAGTAGTTTTATTTTAAAAGTTTAGACTCACCAAGTTTTCTTATTGTACTCTTGGCTCGTTGTCTTCTTTTACTTTTTTTGTTTCTTTGTTTACTGCATGTTTTGCTTTATCTGTTTGTTCTGAAGCAAACTCTCCAGTTGCTTTTGCAGCATCAGTCACTTTGTCTTGCACAGTCACTTGATCTTGTTCAAATTCTTCTTTTGATTTGATGTCTGTGACATTGACGTTTACTTCAATGACATCTAAATGTGTCATATTTGCTACTTCTTCACTGATGATCTCTTTCATTTGTTTAAAAATATCTTCAATGTCTTTGCCATATTCAACGACGATCGACATATCAACAGCCACTTGTTTTTTCCCTACTTCTGTTTCGATTCCTGCTGTTTCATTGTCCGTATTGACTAACTTGCCAGCTACATTAGAGAAAAATCCTCCGTCAACTGTTAATAGTCCGTCAATACGCTCTAATGCGATCGCAATAATTTTTTGAATGACTTTATCATCATAAGTTACTTCACCGTTCATTGTTTCTTCACTGCCCTTCACTTCATTTGCCTGTTTATTTCCTTCGTTCGGTGTTACGTGTCCATCATGAGGTTTTGGGTCATGATGTGGATGATCATGATGTTCTTTTTGATCATGAGCAACCTTTTCTTCTGCATGTGGTACGACTGGATCTGGATGTGCAGATACTGGCGCTGTTTTATTTTTTTCGTCTTTGATTCCTTGCGCTTGGTTTGGTGTTGTTGGATCTGGATGCGCAGATTTTGGTGTATTTCCGTTAGTATTTGTATGATTGTTTTCCATGGTAATGCCTCCTAGGATTTAAAGTAATGTTCTAAAATTCCGGTTCTTTGCAAATACATACCGATGGCTACGCCAATCGCAGCCATGATCACGATCAGCAATGTTTTGAAAAAACCGACAGCTATCAGTAAAATAGCTAGTATCAATCCAAGCACGCCACAAATAATTGGGAGCTTGTATGTCGAAAAGATCTCGTTCATTTTCTCTCCCCCTTACTGTACTCGTGATTGTTCGACTCTTTTTGATTGTGGTGAGTCAAAGCCTGTATAATTGACCAATACGTTCACTGGTTCGTCTGTACCGATGATTTGTTTTACTTCACGCTCAATGTCTGACATTAATGTTCCTGTTTTACCGATTAATGATGACGTGCGTTTTAATTCACCTTTTACTTTTACATCGATTTTATTTTTAGTCGCTTTGATCGTTACTTTCGGGGAAGAAACAAAATCTTCTTTCGTCAAACGTGAACGAACCATTCCTTCAATCGCCTTTTTGTCTAAAGTCAATTCACCGTCACCTTTTTTAAGTAAAAATGAACGGTATGTTTTGGGATAGAACAGTAAGACTAGAATGAGTATCAGTGTCAATACAGCAAAAGCCGCAGTGACCCAAAATACATATTGCTGAACATAAAAATTAGTTAATGACAAAAAGCGGAATTCTTCCAAATTAAACGGCAATGGATATACTGCAGTCAGCAACATAGCAAATACTAATACCGATAGTAAAATGATCAATAAGATTGCCCCTAGCGTTTTCGCTCCTTTGTTCATTGTTTCGCCCTCCTCACATGTTGTCACAGATTATAGATTGATGGCTTCTCCACCTGTAATACCGTAAATTTGTGCAGTGACGTAGCTTGCTTTGTTTGATGCAAGAAAGACATAGACAGGTGCTAATTCAGCTGGTTGACCCGCACGTTCCAACAATGCTTGTTGACCGAATTCAGGTAGATCTTCTTTTGGTTGACCTGCATCTAATTGTAATGGTGTCCAGATTGGTCCTGGCGCTACACCGTTTACGCGAATTCCTTTTGGTGCTAATTGTTTCGCTAAACCGATTGTAAAGTTGGCAATCGATGCTTTTGTTGCTGCATAGTCCAATAAATGTTCACTTGGGTTGAATGCTTGGACAGAAGTTGTTGTAACGATTGCTCCTCCAGCAGGAATATGCGGGATTGCTTCTTTTACTAAAGCAAACATCGCAAGAATATTTACAGTAAACGTATCTTTCACTTGTTCCAATGGAATTTCAGCAATGGATGGAGAAGAGATTTGTTGTGCAGCGTTAAGAACTAAAGTATCTAATCCGCCAAATGCTGCTACAGTTTTTTCAATGATTTCTTTTGGTGCTGCTTCATCACGCAAGTCATAAGGTAATAGTAAAGCTTTACGACCAGCTTCTTCGATATAATGAGCCACTTGCTCAGCATCTTCTTCTTCACCTGGGAAAAATTGAATAGCAACGTCTGCCCCTTCTCTTGCAAAAGCAATGGCAGCTGCCCGCCCAATCCCAGAGTCTGCTCCTGTAATCAAGACACGACGGTTTTCTAATTGCTCTGTCCCTTTGTAGCTTTCTTCGCCACAATCAGGTACTGGTTTCATGTCCTTTTGTAAAGCAGGTGTTTCTTGGTCTTGTTTTGGAAATTCTTCCGTATGATAAAGTTTTCTTGGGTCGATTAAATTTGGTTCTGTCATGATGATCCTCCTATTTTTTAGTCATAACTATCGTTATAAATCTGGGTAAAAAAACCCATACTATTTACTTTGTATAATCTTTTCTAAATAAATGATAACCTAAAGCCGCAGCCGCTAAGATCGATCCGCCTAATACTAAAAGAAAGCCAGTCGCTGAGTCTTCTCCTGGGAGACCACCGGTATTCATCCCCCAGATACCAGCAATCATTGCAGGAACAGAGATGATCAAGGCCGTAGAATCCAGATATTTCATGAGATGGTTCAGATTATTGTCCATCATCCCATTGAAAAGATCGCCAATACTTTCTAAGAGATCACGATAGATCAATATCATCTTCTCCGTTTGACGTTGCCTCAGATGGACATCATAAAGTAACTGTTCGTCATTCACGCGTTCTCTAAATTCAGTTGTTTCCCATAATAGATCCATCGTCTCTTTCTGATCTCGCAAAGTATGATCAATATAGACAATATCTCTTTCTAAATCGGCTTGCTTATAGAGTTCTTCATTTTCTGTCGTTTTCCGAGCTTCTTGATCCAACGAATCGATACGCGTTTTCATTTCTCGAAGCTCTTTGACAAAATGTGTATAAATGTCTAATGCCGCATAAACAATCACCTTTTCGAAAGAATCGATTTTATCTCCATGATGGTCAATCAAATGATCGATAAAATTGGTTTTCTTATCCCGACAAGTAATCAATAAGTCATTTGATAAGACGAAAGACAATGGCGTCAGACGATGTTCGATTTTTTCTTTTTTACTTGAAAGGTTGAGCAGTACTAAGGAAATCGGGTTGTTCAAACTCGTTCCTGAAAGATGTTCTAAACGAGAGACCTCTTCTGGATAAGTCATCCCGACAAATATATCCTCCGGAAGCTGATACGTTCGAGTAACCTTTTCGATTTCCTCAGTATCGCTCGTATCAATCACAAGCCAATTAAAATGTTTTTCATCTGCGGCTATTACTTTCTTGTTTTTATCAATCAAGTAATATTCCAGCATGGTGAATCGTCCTTTCTAGTATGCTCTCAACTAAAGAAGCAATTGTTCAATTTGATGTTATGATCCAACACAGCAATTTCGTTTTCTAGTGAGAAACTATTCAATCGCTGGTCATAATCCATAATCAAAGACTTTCCTAAATAGCATTGCTCGTTTTGAGACGTATAGATATCAAGCGAAGGATGTTCGATCCTTGTTACGTATTGGCCAAATTCTGTAAGAAAAGGAATGATTTGAAAAAAGCTTCCTTTCGCACAGGCGCCCTTATCTCTAAGAAAAGGATCTTTACTATCGATCAATGCAAGAGCTAATTTTGAATGCGTCCCTGCTTTTTCTTTCAAGATATCCATCGCATTTCTAGTCAATGTAATTTCCATATCGCTCATCTCCTCTATATAATAGTAAGTTTTTTCTATTATCGATCAACGACTCAATTCTGTGTTACGTTGAACACGGGCATATAATGGATATTTCGGAAAGTTTTTCACACATCGAAAAGCTGTCATATTTGCATACTTTTCATAGTATTTTTTGCTTTCTCCCTTAAACTCCTCGCTCCATGGTTTGACATGGCCAGAGTAATGGATGATATAAGGATCGCGACGTGCTTCCTCGTACTCTTTTTCTCCTTGAGCAGTTGGATGTTGTTTTGCTTTCGCCATGATGTAGCCTTGTGCATTCCATTTAGGATGTAACGCGATCCATTGATCATGTAAGATCGCATTTAAAGCATCTTGGTCATGGAAGCGAAGTTTTTCTGGATTGTCTTCGATGAATTTAAGCACTTTTTTAGTAATGTTATGCTCTAACCATTTTTCAACATTGATCAGCATCAACCCTGAGTTAAAGTAACGCATAGAGTCTGCTTCAATTTCCATTTTTTCAAGACGTTGGTGGAAACCAGCATCTTCAACTGCCGCCATGATTGCACCGTTAAACTCAAGATCCCATAATTTGCTGATATCGTTCAACGTGATCATGTCACAATCCATGTAAAGGATACGTTCCACATTTTTCCCTCTAAATAATTCTGGGATCGCAATACGATAGTATGCTGTTTCAGGGATACGATCACTTGTTACTAAGTTTTTGAAGAATTTTTTATTGATTTTCAAAAATTCGACATCTGTATTCATTCGTGAATTCTTTACTGAAAAACGTAAAAGATTTTTGCTTTCCGTATCAATGTCATCATCAATTACGTAAAAACGTACAAACACTTTCGGGTCACTATTTTCTAAAATCGACACAAATAGTGCTGCTAGATGAGGCACAAATTTTGTATTGCAACTTGAAACGACTGCTACTTCTTTTCTTCTATTCATTTACCTCGCCTACTTTCATTAACACGCTATGCGCTAGATTTTTTAGATAGATCTGTGTATAAGGATGATCCTTCAATGTATTCCAAGGCTTATCATGCCCTGTGAAATGAACGATTGAAGGAGCTTTATTCCCACTTTTGTATAGCTCTTCATATTTTTCATCTGGAGCTGGGTGGCGTTCAAAAATCAATGAACATTGCATATTCCATTTTGGATGAAGCTGTTCCCAATCTCCGTACAATACGCCGTTCAATGCGTCTTGGTCATGGTAGATGATCTGATCGCCATTTTCTTTTAAGAATTGGATCGTTTTATCTGTAATATTTTTTTCATTCCATTGATCGATATCGATCACCATGACTCCTGAGTTAAAATAATATTCATCTGAATCGATTCCTAAGCGTCTCAATGCTTTTGTTTGTCCTGGATCGATTACTGCCCCAATTGTTTTACCATTTAATGATTCGTCATATAATGCAACGATGTCATCCAACACTAAAACGTCCGCGTCTAGATACAACACTTTTTTATAATTGTATTTTGCTAAGATTTTAGGTAGAGAAATTCTTAAATACGCAGTTGTTGTAATATGGTCACTGACTAAGAAATCTTCATAGACATCTTTCTCAACAGTCAAGAATTGAATACTTGCATGCTCCGAATGCTGTGCAACTGTCTGGCGCAATCCTTCTTTGCTATATTCTGATATTCCATCGTCGATTACGTAGAAATATATATGTCTCATCTTATTCGCATTTTCCAGTGCCGTTGCAATCATTACGCTTAGATAAGGAGCATAATTTTCATCTGAAGCAGTCACAACCGGTACAGTTCCATACTTAATCTCCATCAAAATCACTCCTTTTTTTAATCTTTTTCTAACCTGTTCTACATCTACAATATGCCTACTTTTTCCTGAAAGCAAAAGATATGCTTTGTTTTTTATGAATATTACCCAAAAATTGACCTTTTTTATGAAAATGAAAACGAAAACATTTGAATTGTTATGCTTTTTTATTCAGCGGTCTTGACCATTTTCTTACCTATATACTTTGCTCATTTCATGAAAAATCTTTTTTGAAAAAATTCAAAGCGCCAAAGCATTTTATTTTTATTTTAGAAGTTTCTCATTTAATCTAAGGATGAAAGAAAAAAGACTAAGGGAGCGTAAAAAGATGAAATTAGCAGCAATCGATCTAGACGGGACCTTGCTTGATTCACAAGGATTAGTCCCACAAGAAAATATCAGAGCATTGAAATCATTCGCATCTAATGGAGGAATCGTTACGATCGCCACAGGAAGAAATAGTATCTCCGCAAAGGATGTCTTTGCACAGCTAGGTATTAGCGGATATTTGATTTCTTCAAACGGTGCATTGATCTCTGAAATGAAAGATGGAAAAATCGATCATGTATTAAGACGATCAAAAATAGAAGTTCCTATACTGAAAAAGGCCTTTTATTTAGCAAAAGAAGCAAAAATATCGATTATTGCAAGTCGAGAAACGCAAGATGATCAAATCACTTTTGACGAATCCGCTTTAGTAAAAGATGATCCTTATTATCAACATTTTAATTTACAAAACCATTCCTTCGAAGAGATTACAGCTCAGCTGGACGATCCTTCATTGAGCTATTTGAAATTAGCGTTAACGGATAAAAATGAGGAAAAACTGCAACTTATCCAAGCTGAATTGAAGAAAGAATCCATTGATTCCGTCTTTTCAGATCCACATTTCTTGGAAATCACGCCTAAAGATATTACTAAAGCTCATTCTTTATTATTTTTAACGGAATACTTAGGTTTGACTGCAGAAGATGTGATGGCATTTGGGGATCAAGAAAATGATCTAGCCATGTTGGAATTCAGTGGATTGAGTATTGCTATGGGAAATGCCCAAGAATATGTCAAATCGTTAGCCGATGAAGTGACTACCACCAATGACGAAGCTGGTGTAGCCGACTTTTTGAACAAACATTCTATCTAAGGAGAAATGTCTGATGTTAGTCATAATCGATATGCAAAACCATATTTTAGATCCGAACAGTGAATTTTATATAGAGGATGCAGAAACTTTAGTTGAACGAATCAGTACGCGTTTGAAGCAAGCTCGCTCAGCAAATGAATATGTCCTATTTACCCGTGATATTCCTGTCGATCGAAAAGACGAATCAGAGAGCAAAGATCTCAAAATCATTTCTGAACTCTCCCCTCTGCCGAATGAGCGAGAGATAAAAAAATATTACTTCACCTTGCCGCCAGAAACACTGACAGAAATCAAAGATTCCTTATTCGAAAGTAAAGATGAGCAAAAAACAATCGAAGTCGTGGGGATCGAAACCAATCTATGCGTCTTATCAAACACTATTGCTTTGCAAAGCGCCTTTCCAGAAGCTGACTTTATTATTGATTCATCGATGGTAAGTAGCCGAGATCACGAGCCTCTCGCTTTGCAGCTTTTGAAAGATTTCAATGTTTATGTAAAAGAATAAGCTTTTCAAGCTATACTCAAAAAAAAGGTGGAATGAAAATTCCATCTTTTTTTGAGTATTTATTTCCGTTGATAAAAGGTCAAATTTTTAATAACGTTTTTTATCAAAATATTTGTTCAGAATCGCATAACATGCTATCTTTTATTTAGTGAATATAAATCCAGTATATTCTCAAATTTAATAACTCAAAACATCATCAATGCACCAATAAAATATAGCTATGGGAGTTTATTTATTATGTTAGAATTGAGTCGACTTGCCTTTATTTTTCCTGTGTTTATATTTGCACCGATTGTTTTTTCGTTTATCAAATGGACAAAGGAACGTAAAAAAATTGCTTTGGCTAGTTTGCCTGCAATCTATTTTATGTACAAAATATTAAATTACCAGTTTTTTGAACCAACACAGCATTTTTATTTTAATTTAGTCGGATTTATTCTCTCCATAATTTTTATCATCGCATATTTATTTTATTTAAATCGAATAAATAAACACTAAGATTTTAGACGATTATTCAGAGAAAGGTGATGGAAAATGACGATTGAAGAAGCAATTTTATTAGACACGTTGCATTGCCGTTTAAACTTTCTAAAAGAAAAACAACAATTGACTACTCCGCAAGTTGCCGAAAAAGTAAACTTACCGATTGAACGATATAAAAAATACGAAGAAGGAAGTCACATTCCCAGCGTCATCGAGTTAGTATTTATAGCAGACTTTTATGACACGACTGTCGACTACCTGATTGGTCGAACAGAAGCCTCATAACAGTTCAAACATGTCTAGAAGGAAGGAACAATTTTATGCGATTATGGCACCAAAGCTTACTAAGCTCTCTGCCACGCCAACAATTACTAGGACAACATCGCGAGTGTTGTGCATTACGAGGTAATGGTTGGGGCCGAAAACACGCTACTGTAGATTATGTTTTCACCCATTCTCCTTATAAATTATTTCAATACCATTTGTTAGTCATGGAAGAAATGAAGAAGCAAAATTATAAACCGGGTGAAGAATGGTTCGATCCTTTGTATCGCGGGAAAATTTGTGAACCTTATACATCTTTATCACCTGTAGAATGGACCTCTCCACTCTACCCCGAGCATGATCAAATCTATTTAGCAGAATGCGTGGCGAATCTTGAACAAAAAGGAATCATCTTGTAAAAAAGCGTTATCGATCAAACTATAGCAAAAAGCTCTCGATCCTTAGATCGAGAGCTTTTTTAATCAATTCTCTATTACGTACTCCATCATTGTCCCATCATCAGATTTTACAAATCCGGTTTTTTTATAAAATTCAGCTGCTTGTTTTCCTCCAGTAATCAGAAATAGATTATTTATTCCTTCTTCTTCCAAAATATTCGCAGTGAATTTCATTAATTTTTTACCAACACCTTGCTTTTGGAGCTGTGGGGCAACATTGAATTCATCAATACAAAATTGTTTCCAATTATCGTAATAATAATCAATTCTACCTAAACACATTGCGATGATCTGTTCATCTTTTTCGACTATGTACCCTCTCGCATTGATGCCACTCATCGTCGCCCGGATCCTAAGCAAGGCTTCTTCCTTTGTCCATTGATTGAACCAAGGGGCTCCGCCATACGCAGCAACTAAAATTTCGGAACAAGTAGAATAATCTTCTGAATCGATACTTCTAAAATTCAAATTCAAGCTCATCACTCCTTTAAAAATGATTATAAAAAAACTGTTCTTTCAATGAAAGAACAGTTAAACATCAATGTTTGATTATGCTTTAACGATGTTGATTGCTTGAGGGCCACGTTGTCCATCTTCAACATCAAAAGTCACAGCTTGACCTTCGTCTAATGTTTTGAAACCTTCACCTTGGATAGCTGAAAAATGAGCGAATACGTCATTTCCATCTTCACCAGTGATAAATCCAAAACCTTTGTCTGCGTTAAACCATTTTACTGTACCGTTATTCATATATATTTCCTCCTGATACGTATCAACGTACGTTTATAGTGCAATAAATATTTGATAGGCAAAAGGAGTCTTATAATGATTAAGTTATAGCTCAAATTACGTTTCAAAATAGATTACTTACTTACTATAGCATGGTGATTCAGAAAACACAACTATAAACCCTCGCAACATTTACATCTACCAATCTAATGTAACTTTTTGATTTTTTCATTGAACAAAGGAATGTCTTTTTTCTGATAGATGATTCCCTGATTTTTCATTAGGAATCGCTCACTGATATTCATTAACATTTGTTTGATTCCATCAATGGCTTCTTCTGGAGCAGCCCCTTGTACAAACCAAAAAATAGGTTTCTGATATAACGGTGCTTCTGCGGTATCCAAGCCAGTTTGAAACAAATCCGTCCAACGATCGATAAATGTTTTTAATAAACCCGTCACATCCCACCAATAAATTGGTGTCCCAATGATCAAGACATCCGCTTTCGCTACTACATCCATCACTAATTGAAATTCGTCTATTCCTGTTACTTGTCCTAATTGGTTGATTCGGTAATCAGCTAAATGCAAGACCGAATAATTGATATCAGCTAAGATTTTTTCTCCCCATTTAGCAGTCATGCCGTTTTTATTAGGACTTGCATTGATAAATAAAATATTCATTTTCATTTCTCCCATCTTCTTTCTCTCACCGCAACAACCCTTGTTAACTTAAAAATGAGATATTTTCTATATTAGAACGATTATGATATCAAAACAATACTTTTCTTATTTAAATATAACATTTTTTACATTAATAAAACAAATATTAAAATGGATGATACCAGAAAATCTGTCTATTATTTTTGTTTTTGTAATGATAAAATAATTATTGTTTGTTATCTTTAGTTTATATAATTATAACATTACGCACACTACTTCTTTTCGTCTTTCTTCTATTGAAATGTCACTCTCTAACTGGGTTTGTCGGTTCGAATCCGACATAGAGAATACGGTCAGTTACCGTAAATCGACCATTCACTTTTATTTGGGGGAGCTTTGTATGAAAGTGATCGGTTTAGAAATAGGAGGAAAAAATGGATTTATTGATGTTATTGTTAGGGTTTATGAGTTTGATGATTGGTGTACTATTACCTAGTCTATCAAACAAAAAGAGCAAAAAGAATTGGCAGCGTCATTTGATTTTACTGAGTGCCTTATTCGGTTTTGTATTGATCAGCAGTGCTTGTGGATCTGGAACCGAACAGACTTCCAAAGCGGACACTGCTACAACTGAAACAACTTCGCAATCGAGCGATGAAAAAGAAGAAGCTGCTGAACAGAAAAAAGCAGAGGAAAAAAAGAAAGAAGAAGAAAAACTAGCCGCCGAGAAAAAAGCGCAAGAAGAAAAAGCAAAACAAGAAGCTGAAAAGAAAGCACAAGAAGAACAGGCAAGACAAGAAGCTGAAAAGAAAGCGCAAGAAGAACAGGCAAAACAAGAAGCTGAACGAAAAGCACAAGAAGAACAAGCACGATTAGAAGCAGAAAGAATTGCACAAGAAGCTGAGCAAGCACGGATTGCTGAAGAAGCACGTGTAGTTGCTGAACAAGCCGAAGTACAACGGGTGGCGCAAGAACAAGCTGCTGCCGCTGAAGCACAACGAGTGGCACAAGAACAAGCAGCAGCTGCTGAGGCACAACAAGCCCAAGCGAATGAAGCACAAGTATTGGTCACAAGGACTGGCGCAAAATACCACACCCATAAATGTGGTAACGGCACTTATTATCCAGCAACAATGAGTGAAGCGTTGGCACGTGGATTGACTCCTTGCGAAAAATGTTTTTAAAAAACTTAGTTTATACCGTATAAAAAATGGGGTTCTCCCTATTTTTTATACGGCTTTTTATATACTTTTTTTAGAATAGAAAACAGCATGCAAGTCTATCCCCCACCCCATATAATAATAATTATTATTTAATAAAGATACAGTTGCTTCTTTCCGTCCATCTGTGCTATAATAACTATGGAATTTCGTTATCAACGTATCGTTGCCTTTCATAAGAACAACAGAAAGGAGAATGACTATGACATTCTATAACAAAGAACTACAATATCGTGTCACTCTTAACACCGATTTAAATCTTTTCGTCGTTTTTGACAAAGAGGATAGCAATCGCGTAGCTACTGGTGTAACGATCGAACAAGCAGTGCAAGAACTTAAAAAATCCGCATAGGAGTGAAACCCCGAATGGACGATTGCAACTCTAGTTCACAATAAAGACACCTACTTGAAGATCAAAGTAGGTGTCTTTAATTATATGTATCCCCTCTTCGACTCTTATCTTATAAGTCCTCACACGGCGCTCAACATACATGATCCTTTCAATGATGATCTAAGACTAGCAGTATTGAAGCAAGTTATGCTAAAATTTATTTTTATAGAAACATTGTTACTAAGTATGAAATTTAGCGCAAGGAGGTTTAGTGTAGAAAGCAAAATGGATCATCAATGATTTTCTTACTTGTTTTCTCCCTTTTATGGAAAAAAATTTAACCGTTTGGACGCTATTATTATGTTTGATCGTCGGATTAGTCTTGTTAGTTTTCAATTTGATCAGCTGGACAACTTATTTTGTTGTTCTGATCATCGTTGGTGGATTGACTATACTCGAAAAAAAACGTCGATCAAATCAAGAAAAATAAAAGCTTCGATCATTAAAAAAGAGCCGGATCTACTGGCTCTTTTTTCAATATTCATTATGTTTTTCTACCCACCTTTACTTATTTTCTTCATTGACTTTAAATTCTATATGAGTCAGTCCTCAGTCAATAAAAACTCTGGCTTCATAGATGATTTCTTCTAATGTTCCCGTTGCCGCTTCTGCTTCGATCGCAAGAACCTTTCCTTTTTTACTAAATATTTCGGGAAACAATTCTGGAAGATTTTCACCATAGTTTTTAGGTGTAAAACGGCAGGCATACTGCCCACTTGGTAAAACTTTGATATTTTCACAGATATTTGTTGTAGGCATGATCTCTAAAAACATATATTGTTGAATATTTTCGTCTGTAAACTCATAGAGAAAACCAAAATCATATAAAGGTTCATAGCCACCTTCAAGCGAACGCTCAAATAATTTTGCCGCTTCTGTATAAAGCGTCTTTTTATTATCAGTGGGCTGATAAGGAAAAACATACAGATATTTCTCATTCATCTTCCGGATATGTTGATTTTTTGAATGTCGATATTTTTTAAGGAGTTCGACCTCCTCTTTCAACGCTTGCATGCCTTTTAAGTTTTGCTGAAGCGCATCGATTTTTTGCTTCATTAGTTCTTCACTATAGGTCAAAAAAGAAAGATAGTCGATTGAACTTTTGGAATCGCCAAATCGGTGCAGCTCTTTTAACGGTATACCGATCTCTACACATGCTTGAATCAGTTCAACTGCACTCACTTGAGCTAATGAATAGTAGCGGTAACCCGAGCTTGGATTGACATACACGGGCAACAGGACCCCAATCTGCTCATAATATCTTAATGACTTAATGTTGACACCGGTGATTTTCGCCAATTCTCCGATAGACAACAGTTCACTTTTTATGTCAGTTTCTCTCATTTCCATTCTCCTACATGTCAGATACGGCTTAGTATCAAGTATTTAGATATTGATTATACCATAAAAAAACGAAACACTTTACATATTTTTGTTATTTTTTAACAAACAAATAAAACAAGAATTGCAATTATTCACATCTGCCCTTCTCCTTTCCTCTTTGTTATAAATGGTGTTTCGAACTATTTCCAATCGGTTCTTTCGTTCTATCTTAAAAAAACAAATATATTCGAACATAGTCTTGTATTATTCATTATACAAAGATATAATATTAATGTGTTTTCGATGATAAACCAAAGAAGATATAATAAAAAATATTTCCAGAAATGAATAGGCTTTCACATCATATTAGTGATTCATCCTTTAGTAACTACTACATACTTACATAGTAGTAAAAATAAATTTTTGGGGGAAGAAAATGAAAAAAATCGTTAGTCGTTCCATTATGTTATTCGTTCTGCTGTTTCTAACTGCCTGTGGAAGGCAAATCAGTGTTGATGATTTAAAAGAAAATGATTGGTTGATCGAGGATATGGAGGAAGTAAACGTGATTGCTTCTTTTTCAAATCATGTTATCTCGTTTCGTATCGATCCTTCTTCCTATCAATCGACAGCTACGAATGAATGGGAAGCATTTGGCGAAGAATTAGCAAAATCCATGATCGAAGAATTTGAATTTAAGATCGAATACAGTTTAGAAGGCAATACCATGACTTGGGAAAATGACGAAGGTACTGCCAAATATACAGTATCTAAAGAAGATAAAAATATTATTCTAACACCCGTCGAAGGTAGTGAAACAGATGAAAAACTCGTTTTGAAACCATACGATAAAAGCAAAACAGCAACCTCTTCTACTCGCTCAGACAGCACAGAAACACAAACATCCGAAACAGATGATTCATCACTTGTTGATATCACAGATAACTCGACCGAATTAAGCGACTCGGATAATCTATCAGGCGACTCCGCTTTTGGAAAACGTTCAAATCCTGTGCCACTAGACACGCCGATTACTTTCGACACAGTTTATTATGATGATGATTATGAAGACATTGAAGCTAATCTAACAATAACGGTTAGTAACGTGATTCGTGGCGAAGAGGCGTTTAATCATATGGTCAGCCTCAACGAATTCAATGAACCAGCCCCAGAAGGAAAAGAATGGGTGATGTTCGATGTGGAAATGACCGTCAATAAAGGGAGTCAAGATTATCCATACCGTGGGCTTTCCTTATTTGTACCAATTAGTTCTTCCGGTGAAGAGGTCAATCAAGACGAGTATAGTTACTTAGGTAACGAAGAATTTGGCAGTAAAGATCTATACGAAGGTGGATCAGATAAAGGAAAAGTTGCATTACTCGTTCCAATCGGAGATGACACACTGATCGAATTCAATGATTTTACCAATCGACTCTTTTTCAAATTACAATAATCTTTGAAATCAAGCATCGATTGATAGATCTATAAATTAATTACACTCATGCTTATGTGGCTACTTCAATATAGTCGCCTCGCTCTAAGGAATAAACCGTTCCAGCTGAAATCGTCTACTCTATTTTCAGTTGGTATGGTTTATTTTAATGTCCCCTCTTTTCACTCCAATAAAAAAGAACCAACCTAAGCTTTTACACTTCGATTGATTCTACATCATACATCTTCTTTTGATCACAAAAAAACTTTTAACAGTTATAGATATAATGGATGAAATCAGACAACTGATGATCGTTTTGAAAAAAATTCAAAATAACTTTTTAAAGTCTCTCAGAATGAGATTCCAGCTTTTTCATAAGGAGGTTGATTATTTGCTGTCTTAATTCGCAATCAGTTGATTTGTCTCACGTACGATCATTCGCTCTTCATTCGTTGGTACGACCATGACAGCAACCTGTCCGTCTTCTTGACTGATCATTGATTGTCTTGAATTGTTTCTTTGTTCATCAACTGTTACGCCAAAGAATGACAAGCCTTCGCAAGCTAGTTGGCGAATAATCGGTGAGTTTTCTCCGATACCTGCAGTGAAGATCAACACATCAAGTCCACCCAACTCAGCAGCATACGAACCGATCGTTTGTTTTACTCGACCACAAAACATGTTCATCGCTAAAATCGCTTTTGGATTTCCTTGTTCAAATGCTTCCTCAATATCACGAGCATCACTGCTGATACCAGAAACCCCTTTGAAACCAGAGTCTTGGTTCATTATTTGCTCGATTTCTGCAAAACTCATCTGTTTTTCTCTACCTAGATACGTCACGATCGAAGGGTCGATATCGCCACAGCGAGTGCCCATCATGATCCCTGCTAAAGGAGTAAATCCCATACTCGTGATGACGGATCGTCCATTTTTGATTGCACAAATGCTCCCACCATTTCCTAAGTGACAAGAAATGATTTTTAAGTCCTCCACATTTTTCCCTAAAGCCTTGGCAGCTTCGGCCGCCACATATTGATGACTTGTGCCATGGAAACCAAAACGGCGAATCCCTTCTTCTTCATACAAATGATAAGGAATTGGATACAGAAAGTTTTCTTCTGACATCGTCTGGTGGAATGACGTATCAAACACCGCCACTTGCGGACAAGCTGGCAGATTATTTTTGAAAGCTTCGATTCCCATGATGTTGATTGGATTATGCAACGGAGCTAAATGAGCGAGCGATTTGATTTTTTCTAACGCTTCGTCATCCACTAAGCATGACCCTTTGAAGAATTCTCCACCATGAGCGACACGATGGCCAACACCAGTGATTTCTGATAGATCAGCAACGATTTTTTGTTCCAATAGAAAATCTAATAAGAACTTGACCGCATCTTCATGCGTTTCACCTTCAACAGAGCGTCTATTTTTAGCTTCGTCTAACGAATATGTCAAATCCATTGATGTTGCCAGTCCGATTCGTTCAAACAATCCTTTGGCGATCATTTTTTCTTCAGGAAATTCATACACCTGGAATTTCAAGGAAGAACTTCCTGAATTGATCGCAATAATTAATTCTTTCAATGCTTTACCCCTCAATCTAATCTTTTACAGAATGTTTACTAAAAGCACAGCAATCGTTGCGCCAACGATTGGACCTACTAATGGCACCCATGCGTACTTCCAGTTGTAGTCAGTGTTTTTATTTGGCAAAGGCATCAATGTATACATCAAGCGCGGACCAAGGTCACGAGCTGGGTTGATAGCATACCCTGTTGTTGATCCAAATGAGAATGAGATACCGACTAACAAGAATAATGCGACAACCGGTTGGAATCCTCCTGGGAAGTCTCCTGCTGGAAGTAACAATAAGGTGAAGATAAATGCAAATGTTGCAATGATCTCACTGATCACATTCGCAATTGGTGCATCGATGGCTGGACCTGTGGCAAAGATACCTACCGAGTTCCCTTCATCAGCACCAGTTTCTTTGAAATGCGCCATAAACGAAATAGCGGCAATCAACGCACCTAAGAATGCGCCTGCAAACTGTGCTAAGACAAATGGCACGACCATATTCCACTCAAAAAGCCCGCCAATTGCAAAAGCAATCGAAACCGCAGGATTCAAATGCCCTGGCGAACCAAAATAACCAGCCGAATAGATCCCTAACATTACGGCAACGCCCCAACCAAATGCAACTAATACCCAGTTAGCTCCAACTGCTTTTGCTAAGGTTTTCTTTAGGTTGATACTACAACCAACACCACAACCGAAAAGTGTTAAGACTAACGTTCCAATAAATTCACCCAATACTGTATTATCCATTTTATGCTCCCCTTTTAAACGATTTTTTGATAGATTTCTTTTAATTGTGTATGATTGAAAGCAATCGGATTCGATTGGAAAGTAAAATCATTGGCAGCATTGGCAGCGACTTGATCGGCTACTCGATGAGCACTTGACTCTTCAACTTTCCATTCAGCTAAAGTTGTTGGGACTCCAGATTCTTTACTCAATCGTTTGATTGCATCCACTAATTTGATCACGGCCACTTCGTCTGAGAGACCGTTCGTACACAATTTAAGTTTTCGTGACACGTCTGCGTATAAAGCTTTTGCTGTCCAATCTTTGGCATTCGCTAAAATGACATGCGGCAACAACATCGCATTTGCCAAACCATGCGGAACTTTGAAAAGCGCGCCAACTTGATGAGCTAAAGCATGGCAAACACCTAAGCCAGCATTGTCAAAAGCGACACCAGCTAGAGTAGCTGCTTCATGCATTTGCACGCGAGCTTCTTCGTTTTGTCCATTTTTTACACACTCGACTAGATTCGAAAAGACAAGACCGATTGCTTTTTCTGCAAGCGCAGAAGAATAATTGGTTCGCCCTTTCGCTACCAAAGCTTCTAATGCATGTGTCAGAACGTCCAATCCACTATAAGCAGTGATCGAAGGCGGACTTGTCAGCACAAAGTCAATTGACAAGATGGCTTCATCAGGAACCAGCTGCTCATCAAATATCGGATATTTGATTTTATTTGCTGTATCGGTGATCACAGCTGCACTAGTCACCTCAGAGCCAGTCCCACTAGTTGTTGGGATCGCCACAAAATAACTGATTGCTTGCTTTGCTACCTTCTGATAGAAATAAATGATTCCTTTAGCAGTATCTAATGCAGACCCACCACCGATCGCAATCACGACAGTCGGTTCAGCCTGCATAGCAATTTGCATCCCTTTCACTACTTTTTCAATTGGTGGATCAGGTACGATCTCGGTAAATGTGATCACCCGATTTTTTTGTTCTAAATAAGCAATCATTTCAAGGACTTTTTGATTACTTTTCAAAAAAGGATCAAAAACGAATAGAACGGTTTCATTTGCAAAATGTTCGAACCTTTCTACGATGTTCGTTGTTACAGCAACTTTTGTTTTCATTGACCAATTATTCAAACTGTTTCCTCCTAACGAATCGAAAATCCGTCCGTTAACACACAACGACGTTTTCTAGCAAAATTTCTAGCAGTCGTCGTACATTCGCCGGTTGGTGTTGCAATCGTGAATGTGGTTGGACCTTCTCCACCAAAACCTAATCCTGCAAAAGAAGAACCATTTTTTACAAAGATCGATGTTTGGAATTTCTTCGCTGCAAGGTTCAATCGTTGAATATTTTGCGAATGCATCGTTGCAGTGTGATGACACTTGTTTTCGATTCCTAAAGCCGTCGGTAATGCTTCATCAAAATCTTTCACTGTCACAATCGGCAAGATCGGCATCAACATTTCTTTGACAACAAACGGATGATTTTTATCTGTTTTCATAATGATCACGCGAATGTCCGCTGATACATCGACACCGACAGCCGCTAAAAGCTCACTCGCATTTTTCCCAACAAACTGTCGATTAGGCGCGCCATTTTCTGCAATCATCTTATCGATCAATCGTTGGATGATTTGTTCATCCCCTACGTAATAAGCCCCTTGTTTTTCCATTTGTAAAATCAAGTAATCAACCACTTGTTCGACAGCAACAACACTTTTCTCTGCTGTACACAAGATGTTGTTATCAAAAGATGCGCCCAAAACAATATCCGCCGCTGCTTTATCAAGGTCTGCGGTTTCATCGACAAGTGAAGGCGGATTGCCTTCCCCCGCTGCAATCGTCTTCTTACCACTCTTCATTGCTTGGCGCACAACACCAGGTCCACCAGTGATCACTAACAATGAGATGTCTGGATGACTCATCATCTCTTGCGCTGCTTCGATCGAAGGTTTTTCAATCGTTACCACCAAGTTATGGATGCCACAACTTTGATAGATCAATTCATTCAACTTTGAAACGACCCAACCAGAAATCCGCTTCGCCCCTGGATGGACGCTGAAATAAATCGCATTTCCTGCTGCAATCATCCCGATTGCATTACAGATCAATGTTTCAGCTGGATTGGTACTTGGCGTCACCGCACCAATCACCCCATATGGAGATAACTCATAAAGTGTCATTCCGTTATCACCAGTGACCGCTTCAGTTACAAGATCTTCCACGCCAGGTGTCTTATTGATCGCAAGCGTTAATTTTTGGATCTTATCTTCATATCTTCCCATTTTGGTTTCTTCAACCGTTTCACGAGCAATTGTTTCGATATGAGGCGTCATCCCTGTACGAATCGCAGCAATAATTGATTTTCGTTGTTCCAATGACAAGTCATCCAAACGTTCTTGTGCTGTTTTTGCAGCTGCAACCGCTGTGTCAACTGTTGGAAAGATCCCTACAGAAGAAGTCGAAGCAGTTGCGGTAATTGGTTCTTCTAAAAGGATTCCTTGAATCACTTTCATGATTTGTTCTTTTAATTGTTCTTCGCCCATCATGCTCGCTCCTTAAACTTTTTGATTCCTTTTGATGCAATCGCCATATCTTGATCTGGACGACCACCGCTCACGCCGATACCCCCAATGATGTTCCCTTGTCCATCTTTAAGAAGGAAGCCTCCTCCGAATGTCACAAGTTTTCCATCACTTAAGGTTTCTAGTTGAAAAAGCGGCTGGCTTGGTTGTACCAACTCTGTTAGTTCATGCGTATCAGCTTTCATCGAAACAGCTGTATAGGCTTTTTTGATCGCCATGCTTTCACTAACGATCAGTGCATCGTCCATTCGATAGAATTGTTTCAAAGCCCCGTTTTTATCAACGATTGCAATAGAAACAGGTACGCTCAAACAATTCGCATGATCGATACAAGCGTGAACGATCTCTTCAAAGTCAGGTTTGACTTTTGGCTGTTGCACACGTTCTTGATAGCGATGAATGATTTTAGTGATCAGCACTTCTTGTTCCTGTTCATGATCTGCCTCACGGGCAAAAGAATACAAGCAATCCGACAAACGATTAGCAAACTTGCTAAGCTCTGCACGGACTTCTTCGTTTTCCATGAAACGATCAAGTACACGTTCGCCTCGACGGCAAACGGTTCGAGCCACATGAAGTTGCGCCCCAGCTAAACTCTTCCCCGGTAAGATAAATTCATGGATCGGTGGTAACTTCGCCGTTTTTTCATCGATCCAAATTTCCAATTGTCGGATATCCTCCATAGAGATCAGATCGCTTTTGTTGGATAATTTATCTGTTTTTGTTGCTGTTGCTAATTCTGCATTCATCTGAAAAAGTTTATTTTGGATCCAGTCTAGCGCTAGTTGGCTTTCCTGGTTTTTCAACATTTTTTGTGCCAAACTGATCTGTGCACAGCATTCATCAAAAGTTCCATAAACTTCTACTCTTAAACTCGCTTTTTTGACTCGTGTCCCATCAAAAAGACTGGTCATTCCTTTATCACCAGTTTTTGTATAGATCGGCATTCTTTTCACTCCCTTACATGTCAAATGTATCGATGATCCCAACAATCGCACAATCGACCGCTTCTGATGGTTCCGAGAATAAATGTCTCGCTGAACTGCCGCTATTCAACAGAACATAATCACCAATGCCAGCACCTACAGTATCAGCTGCTACTTGTTGAAAACGTACTGCCTCTTTTTGCGCATTGATCGGTTGAACGATCATTAGTTTTTTGCCTACAAGAGAGGAATCTTTTTGAGTAGACACAACGCTACCGATTATTTTTCCCATTAACATTGAGATCCGCTCCTTTTACAAACAGTTATCTGTTTTTCCTGAATGATTTCTTGTGCCAATAATGTAAAGTTTTGTTTCATTGAAAGAATCAACACTGCATGATTCGGCAGAACAGCCACTTGCTTATAAGTGATATACCGATTCGAAAAGGCATAACATGGTTTTTCAGTAGCTGTATAAACTTCGACATTATAGTGGAAGATTTCTTCAGGTATCAAAGTCAGATCCGAAAAAGAGCATTGAAATCTAAGCTCGCAACCGTAGTCCAAGCTACGAAATAGCCATCGTACAAATGGATCACTCTCATTTTTTCTTGCGAAATTCGTTAAAAAGAAACAGTCGCAATTTTTGACATAGACAAATTTATTCGACAGAAAAGGTTTGATCGAATCGGTATCGACCGCATCAGCTGATACGATCACTGTACTTTTTTCTCTTTTGATGAGCCAATCAACCACTTTTTGAATAATTTCTTCCATACGAAACTCCTATTCCACGATGACTTCAGAAGCCATCGCTATGCCGATCGGTGTAACGAATTGCGGATGAATGGGTTTCAATACTTCCTTGCCAATGACACTACTCATTTCTTCTTCGAACTGTGTAAAATAAGCAGCCCCGCCGACAACAAAAATCGGTTCGATTGGATGTGCATCCAACATATTTTTTGCGATCGTCGCCATTTTTTGAATCACTGGACGACAAATCGTAAAATTCTCCGCTTCATTTTTGGGATTTCTCTTGATTTTCTCCGCTTCATCAGTGTCCACTCCATGATACCCTGCAATCACTAGCGTCATATGCGTTCCGCCAGTCGGTTCATCATCAACGAATGCGACTTCGCCATTCTTTAAGATGCTGATGCCCGTCGTTCCGCCCCCGATATCAATGACTGCACCGTCTGAAATATCAAGTGTCAAGGCAGCCGCTGACGGCTCATCCACTAACTGATCGATTTCCATCCCCGCACTTTCAATGACGTTTGCTACTACTTTTTTGTTGTTGCCGATCGTTCCTGGGGGGATAGCCCCGGAAGCTGCTTTCAGTTCAAACCCTAAAGCAGCCTCCGCTTCTTCCCTCAAAGCTTCGACGATTTTCACCGCTTTTTGATAATCAACCACCAAACCGTCTCGAATCACCTTCGCTTCTTTGAAAGCACCGAATAACGGTTGATTGTTGGCATCTAAAACAACTAATACGATTGAAGCCGTTCCCAGATCGACGCCTACTTTATAGCCATCAGCCGCCGTATGATCAGTTGGTACAAAAGAATGGACGATTTTTTCGAAAGATTCTAGTAACTGATTCGCTTTCTCAATTCCTTGCATCTCTTGCTCCTTCTGATCAACGAATGATCCTTGCTCTAGTTTCAGTAGTCACATTGGCTGCGTTCGCTTCATCTGTGTCGATGTGCATTTCCATAATAAATTTTTCATGTGGACGTAAGGCAACTTCATGATAGACAGTTGCTCGTTCACCAGATAAAATTTCGACTGATACCAACTCATCTTTAGCCAGATCCAAACGTTTCATATCCTCAAGATTCAAATGGATATGACGTTGTGCAATGATGGCAGCTGGAATCGTGATTGTAGCAGCTTCAGTCATCAAAGTGATTTCAACTGCTTCGTCAAGATCACCAGAAAGCTTGATCGGTGGATTGATCCCTAACAGACGCGCATCGGTTTTTGAAACTTCCACTTGTGAACGATTGCGAAACGGACCAAGGATTCTTACTCGTTCGATCTTTCCCTTTGGACCGATCAACGTCACCGTTTGCTTTGCTGCAAACTCCCCAGGTTGTTTCAACTCACGTAATCGCTCAATGTTTTGTCCAGGAAAAAGCTGTTCAAAGTGAGCTGGTGTCAGATGGATATGACGATTTGAGATCCCGATCGGAAAGGTTTGATCAAGATCTGCGATCACTTTCCGGACGATTTCTTTCAACTCAGCTTTTGAAAAATCAAGCATTGTCTTGACCAGCTAATAGTTTATTCACATCATGATGTGGGCGTGGGATCACGTGTACAGAAACCACTTCACCTACACGTTCAGCCGCAGCAGAACCAGCATCTGTCGCTGCTTTGACTGCGCCAACATCTCCGCGCACCATGATCGTTACTAAACCAGAACCGATTTTTTCTGTTCCAATCAATTGTACGTTTGCTGCTTTGACCATTGCGTCAGCTGCTTCAACAGCTCCTACTAAACCTTTTGTTTCGATCATTCCTAATGCATCATTCATTTACGTGTTCCTCCTAGTTTTTTTTATTTTTCTTTGCCCCAGTTTTGTTTCCTTTTTTTGGTGGATCTTTTGGGGTTTTAGCTTTGTCAGACACTGTATCGACAGGACTTGTAGGAAGTGTCGTTTTATCTTCTTTGATAACTGGCACTTCTTCACTCTTCGTCTCTACAGCTTTTTCAGTTGAGGATTCTTGCTTCGTTGCTGTTTCCTCAACCTTAGCGATAGGCGCTTCTTCTTGCTTTGGTTCAGCTTTTTCTTCTTTTGAAGAGAAGACATGAAGAATATTGTCTCCTGGTCTTGGAATAACCAGAGAAGAGACGTAGGCATCCATCGAGATCGCGGCGGATTTTGCGGCATCGATTGCTGCTTTTACAGCACCAACATCGCCTTGGACCATAACGGTCATCCAGCCAAATCCTTTAGTCTTTTCTATACTCAAAAGTTCAATATTTGCGGATTTCACCATGATATCAGAAAGGTTGATAGCACTGGCTAATCCTGTTGATTCGATCAATCCAATTGCTTGGTTCATTGATTCACCTCCAATAATTCCAGTGATTTTAACGGAATGCTTTTGACGATCCGTGCAGCATTGCTTCCTAAGTTTCTCAAAATCGTGGAAGGGACGATTGAAACATGTTGCAATACTTGATAGGGTGCTTCTCTTTTCAAGCTTTTATGGTGTAAGCAAAGTGTATCCTTGCTTCCGCCGATCCCTACTTGTAATGGAGAAGCTAAAGCCGCTTCGTATGCCGCTTGGGCTGCATTATTGAACGCTTTTGCTTCTAACTTATACGGAATGCTCTCTTCTTCTATCCCATAGAGTAATGAGGTCAAGATTGCTTCGTCGATTCCATCTACGTAGATGATGATCGAAGGTCTATCCATGTTCATTCCCCCTCAGATGTGAAAGGATCAAGCCAGTAGCGACGGCATTTCTAGGACCTTCACATGCACGCACATTCCCTTGCCCAGCAACTAACCCATAGTGAGATAACGCATCTGTCACGATTTGAGGAATCTCAAAATCAAGCGCCGAACCTCCGACGATCACAACAAATGGAATGTCACGGATATTGCCAGTCGGGCTGACACGTTTCAATGCTCGGATCGTGTTTGTGACAAACACTCTCTTTTTCGCTGTCTGTCTAACTAATTTGATTTTTTCGATTGAAATATCTAGCGGAATCGGAATGAGGCCTTCTGGTTTGACAACGACAACTTTTGCAAATAAGTGAGGATCTAAAGGTTCCTCAAAGAATTGCACACTGCCATCTTCATGACGGATATAGAAAATATTCTCTACTTTTGCCAAAGGATATTTTTTGACATCTTCGGCTAAATAAATATCATCAATCCCTAACTCCGACTTGATCAATAATGTCACCATATCTCCCGCACCAGCTAAATGAGTAGCAGAAACGGTTTGATCCCCAATGATCGACGCATCGGTAGAACCAGCACCTAAATCTAAAATCGCTAAAGGTGTGCTTGTACCCGGCGTCGTCAAAGCCCCTAGAATCGCCGCCTCTGCTTCCGCACCGCCAATCTCAACCGGTGTTTTCAAATCTTCTTCAATCGACTGTGCGATTTTCGACATTTGCAAATGATCCGATTTGACCATTGAAGCGATACCAACTGCCTGTTCCATTGAGAATTCACCGGCAACACCGCCTTTGACTTCGATTGGAACAAAAGTATCAACTGCAAGTAAGTCTTGGATGAAAATCTCTGCGAGCGGACGTTCCGTTAGATTCGCCATCGTTAACCGAACTTTCTCCAACATCCCACCGACGTTTGTACCTGATTCACCAGTCACATTGTCGATCTCGGCAAAAGAACTCATCGCCGTCATGATATCTTCTGCACCAGCAGAGATTTCCACGATCTTGCGACGATTCCCTCCCTTGACCTCGATGCTGCCTGCTGGAATCACACGTGCTTGCACATCGCCTTGCGGTGTCTTGATCACGACGGCAGAACGGTTGCCAATCAACGCACGAGCCATAGGAACGATACTTTTTGTCGCTTCTGAATCAAGTTCAAATACAGTCGCAATACCATATGGATTCGATAATTGAGCAACCCCTTGACCAGCTGGCGCTACTTCAACCGCAGCTAACATACCCAATGGGATTTTTTCAATATACGCCACTTCGTCAATGATCGGGATTTTATGGGTCAAGCGATTATTGACTAACACCCCATCATCGCTTTGAAGGATCGCACCTGTGACCCGAATATTGTTTTCAACGATCTGGTTGATCCATTTCGCCGCTTGGTCAAATTCGATTTCCTTTTCAACGACGACGACATAGTCGTCATCGCTGAATGTTTTTTTGACTAATTCTGATAATTTGATCGTTTTCCCTACACCTAAACCATGCCCACCAGGCGTTTTAGGATTGTGACCGATCATCGTTGATTCGGTGATGATCGTTTCAGTGATCATTTCCATCGCCACGTCACCGATGACAGGCGTTGCTTCGTTGATACGGATCAAATCGATATCGGAGATGGTCAGATCATTTTTTGCGCAAGCTTCATTGATTGCTTTATAGATCCCAAAGAGATTCTTCTTCGTTCCTTTGATCCCCGTTGTTTCAGTAATAGCCGATTGTAGAAAATGAATTTGATCATTCTTATCGATCTCTGCAAGTGCGATCTCCGTTGAGGAATTTCCAATATCAATACCTATAATACGTTTCATGCATATTCCTCCCGATAACTGAAGATCTCTTAATTATCCCCTTTAAGCTTCTTACGTGTTTCGTAATGCTCACTTGCTTCACGGAAATAAGCAGCAGAGATTTTCGCATTGTATTTTGTTTCCAACTCATCCGCAATGTCCAGCAATTCTTGCTTGCTTGAGCGATACGGGCGTAACGCATTGTACATCGCTAAAACACGCTCATCAGGAACCGCTGTCAATTCTGCGGCACGATCAAAGTTAGAAGAAATCGTTTTACGTCCGGCACTGTGCGCAATCTCACCTTGTGCTTTTAAGATCGATGGTGTGATCTTCAAGTCTTCGGGTGTCAACGAGCCATTCAATACATTAGCCAATGTGATATCTTCTAATGTTTTGCCTGTTTTTGTTTTTACCCATTCTGGATGTTTGACAGCAATTGGATAGTCAGCAGTCGTCGCTTGGGTGCCACTTGCAACTTCAGTTGTTCCAGTCGGTTTATTGTTCATATCTTGTAAGATATTTCTTACCAAGCTTTCTAATGTCTGTTCGTTCATCTGTTTCACCTCGTTATAATGTTACAGCAATTTCTTCTGCTGGTTTCCCAATGACAACATGCTTTGTTTCTTTGATGTGAAGTAAAGCAGATTGTGCTTGGTATTTTGGACGTGCCATTTGGTCGTTCATCATCGGAACTGGATTTGGTGATTCCCCTTTTGCATATTTCGCTGCATTTTTACCGATCGCACGATACGTTTCAAGTGTGATCAGTGGCGCTTGTGGGAATAATTCAAGATTTGACAATGGTTTTAAATCTTTTTGGTGAATGATCGCTGTTCCTTTTGATTGGATCGACACGCAAATACCTGAACCAGAAAGCTTGTCTCCTTCAACGGCAACAAATGCCACGTCTGAAGAACGGAATACTTTGACTACACGAGCTTTTAAGCCTTCCTCTTCGATTCCTGCAATGATTTGCTTCAAGATATCTTTATGACTCAAGCCAATGATACTCGTTGTTTGAGATGCCGCAAATGCAGGTCCAACTGCGATAACCACTTCATCTGGTGCATTGCCGGGTTGAGCAACACCGATGGAACGGAACCAAGATTCAGAGTTGTTATCTGCCGCTGCAACAGTAGACGGTGTGCTTTTGAATGCTACTGTTTGGTCAGTTTTATTTGTATCCATTTCAGTCAAGACTTCTTGAATGATCGATCTTAATAAATTTTCGTTGATTTCTGCCATTTCATACTCCTCCTATATATCCTGCGGGTTGATTGCGTTAGGAATTGCTTTCACTTTTTCCCACTCTGAGCCATCTAGACGATGCCCAGTTCCTGGTCCTGCATAGTCATTTTTATCATTGACAGCAGAGATGACATTCCAATCTTTATCAAAGATAGAAGAAGTTTGTAAGAAGTCTCCGGCAACACGCTGTTTCAATAGATTCAACACACTGACAGCGACATCTTCAAAACCTGTTTTAGATAAAGCTTTCACTAGATCTAACCCAGTAGCCCCACTCGCTAACAACTCTTCTGCTCCTTTGATATCTTGAACCATGTCACGAGCAGGCATGTCATCAGAACCACGAGCGTAAGTTGCTGCCTCTACTTCTTCGTCTGTGATCGTTGGTAACCCTAATTCTGCAAATAACGCTTGCATCGCTTTTGCTGCTTTATTACGAACTTTGATCACTTCTGCTTCTTCTACAGGACGTAATCCACCGTCAACACGCAGGTCACGCTGTAAGATGTTGTAGTCATCAAAATCATCCGCATCAAAGTTTGAACCCGCAAACATATTGTCATAGTTTGGCGTAGCAGAGTATCCTGAAGAAATATAATCAGTTCCTGGTAAGAATTGCATCAATAAACGAGCCGTTCTACGGATATCTGAATGAGAGAATGTCTGGTCATTTCCAGAAGCCACTTCAAGGTCAAGCAACATCGCAATCAAGTTTTCTGCTAAGACCGCACGGATTCCTGAAGGCACCGCACCTGGGATACCGATACAACTGATCGAACCATTTTGCAATCCTTGCACACCCGCTGCTTTTGTTAGATAGATACATCTAGTTTCTAAATACAACATCGATTTGCCTTCTGCATAACCCATTTGTACTTCTGAACCTGTCCCAGAAGTGAAACGCATTTTCAAGCCACGAGACGCATAACATGAAGCAAGGAACCCTTTCGACCAAGGTGTATCATCGCCATCAGTAAATACTTTCTCTGTACCATAAACAGAAATCGTTTCAGCATACGCAGTGAACCCTCTCATACCAAGGTCAAGCTCAGTTGCTTCTTCCAATGAACACTGTGTCAATACGCCTGGGCGTCCAACTTGTGAACCAATCATGATCGAGATTGCATTAAACGGTGCATAACGTGCAACCGCGACTGTTGTTTCCTGCTCATCAAATCCACGTAGAGCGCCTTCAGCGGCATCCGCAGCAATCTGAACAGGGTTATCACGTAAGTTCGTTACGTGAGATTGTGTTGTTGGACGACGACGTGCGCGCATTTTTTGAACCGCCATCATCATTTCAACCACATTCATGTAGCCAACAACTTCATTGATTTTTGCTGGTGTTGCTGAAGTCGTCAATTGAATGATTTCTTCACGGCAAATGTTTGGATCAACGATTTTATTCGCTAATTCTTTGGATGACATCTGCATTACTTCTTCTGCACGTGTGATGTCAATGCCATACTGCGCGATATACGCATCGATCAAATCAAAATCTTCTTTTGCTTTTCCATCTAATTCAACGACCTCACCAGCAACGATCTTGATGCTTGGCTTTGGATCATTGGGACTTTGCATGGCGATCAGACCTTCGTCTATCCACTCATCAACAAATCCATCTTGGTTTACAGGTCTTTTTGATAATTCTTCAAATCGTTTCGATTTCATCTATTAACTCACTCTCCAATTTAAATATATGATGGCTGATCATTCGTTGGTTCGCTGCCCAATGTACCTAATAATTTGATACCGATTTCACGCGCAGAGATCACCGCTTGACGTACAGCTCCTGAATCGCCACTAAATGTCATCGTTACCTCATTTGAAAAGTTTTGGCCATTTTGTGGTGTTGCATAACTAACAACTTCGATATTCGCTGCCTTCATTGCTGTATCTGCCATTACTACACCGATCGCCGCTGGTGCGCCAACGATCAAACCAAATGATTTACCCACTGGAGTACCAAATACTTTGTTACACGCATAACTCGCTCGAGCAGTATATTGACATTCGATATGGCCCGCTTCATTTGCGTAAACATCACCAAACGTACGAGTATCTACTTCTTTTAATGTCACTTCAACCGCACGCTTCACATCTGAAACATCATCGCCACCGAAAATGATGATCGATCCATGACCAGCGCCACCTTTTGTATCTCTAGGCATTTCGATTGAGATCACTTCTGTATTTGTTGCTTTAACTGCTTCGTCAGCCGCCAAGATATGTGGCCCAGCACCTGTACGAGCGCCCACAATACCGATTGAACGATATTTTTTCTCTAATTTCATCGTATCCAATAAAGATGAATCAACATTTGCAATCACCAAACCAATCGTATCGCCAAATTCTGATGCACCGACAAATTCTGTTAAGCCACAATGTTTTTCAATCATTTTGTTTGTTCCCCCCGAAGTATTTTCCTTTGTTTCATTTGATTCGATTTTATTCAAAACCTTTTTTAAGATTTCTTCTACTGCTGCATTATTATCAACCATTCAGATCACCTCAGTCAGTTAAATTTGGGAGTACTCTCTCAACTTCAGAATGAGGACGAGGAATCACGTAGTTTGAAACGACTTCCCCAACAGACCCTGCTGCTGTAACGCCAGCGTCAACTGCGGCTTTGACCGCACCTACATCTCCTCTGACCATTACAGTGACTAGACCTGAACCGATTTTTTCAGTGCCGATCAACGTTACATTCGCTGCCTTCACCATTGCATCTGCTGCTTCGATTGAACCGATCAATCCTCGAGTTTCAATCATGCCTAAAGCTTCTTGACCCATTGTCATACCTCCTAATTTTAGTAGCGCTTACAATATCATCATATAAAAAAAAGATGGAAAATAATTGTTCCATCTTTTTTTTATGAATTTAGAAAATAATAATAATTTGCTGTGAATAAAAAAAGAAAACACGACAAATAAGCTTAAATTTTAATAATTTAAGCGAAACAATCTATTAAAATCTTGTCATTTGATAGTCAAAATCGTACTATTTGTGATGTTTTGTACAATAACTAGTGTTTTTCTGTTAGAATTAGTGCGATGAAAGGGGGCTGTTGCATGATTCAAGGTCATCCAAAAGGAATTTATTTAGATAGACTTACCAAGATAATGGAAGAATTTGCATTAGCAGTCGATTATGGCGCTGTATTAGTTGATATCCACGGTAAAGAAACGTCAAATTTGTTTAATTTTTCTCCTTTTTGCCAAACCATACGCGCAAATCCACAATTGAAACATCTGTGCCAAAAATGTGATGCTTATGGCGGTTTAGAAGCATCAAAAACCGGAAAACCACATATCTATCAATGCCATGCTGGCTTGACTGATATCTCCTTACCTTTGATATACGATCGACAACTACATGGCTTTGCACTTTTTGGTCAAGTACAAGTAGCTGATATCAAGGAAAATCAAATCGATCGCATCCACCCATCGATCACGAATTGGAAGGACTATGCTGAACTGAGGCATGCACGTAATAAAGTACGTGTCGTGAATAAGAAACAAATCACGGCTGCCGCTTCACTTTTTGAAACGATCGCTGAACATTACGGAAAAGAAGAAGACCATCCTAGAGATCGAATCAAATTCAATCTCAGTACATCGAAAGAAAAAACAGGTAAAACTAAGAATAAAGAAGCTAACTCCGATCATGGAGAAATCAATAAAGCAATCAAATATATCAACAAGAATCTCTCGCGCAACATCACACTAGATGAAGTAGCAAACCATGTTTATTTGAGTCACTATTATTTTAGCCGACTTTTCAAAAAAGAATTAGGGATCAGTTTCGTTAACTACCTTAATAAACAACGGATCGAACAAGCAAAAGAACTACTGCTTCAAACGAATTTGAGCGTGCAAAAAATCGCCTACCGTATTGGCTACACTCAGCCAAGTTATTTCTGTAAACTATTCAAAAAAGAGACCGGAACAACTCCCGCTTCATTTAGAAGAAAGAGCTGATCCACTGAAAGACAGTTGGCCGACTGTCTTTTTTTTCAATAAAAAAAATGAAGTGTTTTCGAAAAAACACTTCACCAAACAAGCCGTCTATTGATCGGTTTGAATCGCAAAATGATTTTCCCAATAAAATCACTTTCACATCATGTAAGGTATCCTGACTTTGCTTCATCCTACTACCTCGCCTTCCCGTAAGTGGCTAAATGAGGGGTCGTCTGCATATACAGTAAAAAGGGTCTGTCAAGGATTCGCACCTTGTTCCCTTAACATCATGTGTTTATATTTTTATTATTTCCAATTATACATTACTTCACAATCATGGTCAATAGATAACAGAAGCACTTTATTTTAAACCGTATTTCTGCCACCTATCCATTCGTAGACAAGTGTTTCTCTAATTCGTCTAAACCAAAACCTGTTATGGTAGAAACCTCAAAAATCTTAGATGCACCAGCTAATTGCAACAATTCACGGGCTTTTGCTCGTGTCTGTTCATCTGCTAAGTCAACTTTTGAGATCACACCGATTACTTCTTTGTTGAATCTTGATGAAAAATAAGGAGGAAAATAATTTTGAGCGCTTGTAATATCTTGAACGAATGCAACCACCTCTGCCTCGATCGAAGCGCTGACTAACGCATTATAGTAAAACTGATTCTCCATGAACTCGCCAGGTGTATCGATTGAATCATCAAGATAATACACTTGCTGAGTCTTATGATAAGAAATGTCTTTCTTTTGTAGCCACTGTGACAAGGTGGTTTTACCACTACCTGTTTGTCCAATAAAAATCACTCGACGCATTTTTTCACCTGCCGTTTCTCGCGAATCAACAATCAGTGATTGCGGATATCCTATGTTTTTGTGATCTCAGGGATATCAAACCCTAGAACCGTATTCATTGTTTGGATGACTTGTTGCAGTGCATATTCAACAGAAGAAACCTCACCAGTAAAAACAACTGATCCACTAAATCGATCCATGAAACCGATCGACACATCTCCTGACTTTTTAGCGATATCTGCACCGATGATCGACGCTTCACTTGGAGTGATCGTTAAAATACCGATTGCATTACTCGCCTCGCTCAATCCAAGCTTTACAAATACTTCACGATCAGCATTTGGGATGATATGTGCGAGTGTGACCTGTTTTCCTGGAACGTATTCTTGGATCGTTCGTTCGATTTGTCTTTCGTTTGCTACCATTTGCCTCCCCCTACTATCTAATAATAACTACATTCTAGCATAGAAAAATAGAAGTATTTTGTCTTTGATTTGAGGAAGTAACAAATATTTGCGACTTATGAAAGCTTTTTCATAAAATCAAAAAACTACTATTCCCAACTTTATCCAAGCTGACAATAGTAGTTTTTCTTTACTTAATAGATATGATCATCCGACTGCCCCTCTTGTTCGATAGTTATCGTTAGTCGATGAGGTAAACAGATAATGCTTTATTTTGGTTCTTGCCTTATCTATTATTTTTTTCTTGGATGGAGGATATCATCGGCTTTATTTGCAATCGATTCTGTTAGCAAGACAGAAAAATTTATACCAGCACGTTTCCCTAAGGTATCCGCCCATCTTGGGATCGTTAATGTTTTCTTGATCAATTCTGTGTCTTTTAAATATTTAGCAACATCTACACGTATCAACGTCGTAAAGGAATCTGTTTCTATAGAAATCTGATTGATCGGGGTTGGCTCTGGTAGTGAATCTCCATGCTCGATATAATCCGCCAAAACCATGCCTAAAACCTCTTCTGCCATTGCGATTCCATAAGAGATATCATTTTCATTGATCCCTGTGTAAGCCCCCTGGATATCAGGAAATTCAATGAAGTAACCACCATCTTCTTCTGGTTTAAAAATAGCAGGATATGTTTTCGCTAAAGGCTCGCTTAACATTTCAGTTCCCCCTTTCTGCTAGCCAAATGCGAGATTATTTCAATCCCGCATCTTTCAAAATCTTTTGCTCAAGTCCTCGACCGAGATCTTGATTGGCATGAACAGGAACAGTAATTCTAACACCATCTTTATAAAGGTGGTGGTGAGAGCCTTCCTGCCTTCGCTCAATCCAACCATTTTTCTTCAATAACCTAAGCATTTCTTTTCCTGTAAGCGGCATTTGCACTATACCTCCTTACAAAAATATCATAACACGTACTAACACGTGTGTAAAGAAAATACTAAATTTTTATTAGTATATCCTACTTGTATTACGAAACTTCAATGCTTTGATACATTAAAACTAGCCCAACTCTTTCTTTTACAGATCAAATACTTCATATCTTCCAAATTATTTTTCAGCAACATCTCACATCACTTGGAGTGAAACCGCAAAAAACTACTACCCCCAACTTTATCCAAGCTGACAATAGTAGTTTTTCTTTACTTAATAGATATGATAATCCGACTGCCCCTCTTGTTCGATAGTTATCACTAGTCGATGAGGTAAACAAATACTGGTTTGTCCTGGTTCTGAGATCCAACCGGTTCTTACAGCGATTTGATCAGGGCTATTATCTTCTTTCACTCTGATTTTACCTTCATTGATTTCAACAATGTTATATTGTGTATCAGATGGGTGATAGGTCACCTTCTTACTGCTGATATCGTCTAAATCAAAACGGTCAACTTCATTGCCATCGATTTTGACTACCGCATACTTGACACTATTTTCGCTTTCTTCTTTATCAAATGACAAAGCAAATACGATTGTCGGTACTAAAGAAGCCACGATCAACACAAAAATAATGATGATATCCCAAGGTTTTATACCTGTTTTACGAAAGTTGTTCATTTAGATTGTCCTTTGTTGGATTTTCTTTTCTCTTAATGCTCAGCGATCTTCCAAGTAGATGTTGATTTGCTGTGCGTCATCATACTCTAGTTGATCTGTTTCAAGCATTTCGATCAATTCTGCTTTCAAGTCTACAGGAATCTCCCAGAAGCCGTCAATACATTTGAACAAACCAGAGTCATATTCTTGGAAAAATGGATAGATCGATAGAAATTCATCAAAAGACAGGTCCTGTTTTTCGTAATAGTCTTTGATAAACCCTTGATCAATCGCATGTTGTGTTGGAAGTCCAGTTTCTGTGATCAATTTCTTATCGACCATTGCTCGGTAGAATTCACCTTTGTCTACAGTAGGCTCGTTTTCTGTTTCCAAATAATACTTGATTCCTTGCTCGACTAATGGCGGATAAATAAT
Source organism: Enterococcus sp. DIV2371 (assembly GCF_050498525.1). Lineage (NCBI taxonomy): Bacteria > Bacillati > Bacillota > Bacilli > Lactobacillales > Enterococcaceae > Enterococcus > Enterococcus sp. DIV2371. Next base: position 1,677,913 of record NZ_JBIPAJ010000001.1, read on the forward strand.
TTCCATCTCTTGAGACCTCCTTGAATGACTAATCGTTTATTCGATAACTTTTCGCCCTTTATAATAGCCCTTTAACGAAACATGATGACTTCGGCGATAATCACCGGACAACTCATCAAAAGAAATCTCTGGTTTGGTTAGACGTTGATGTGTTCGACGTAAACGTTTTTTTGCTTTGGATGTTTTTCTTGCTGGTACTGCCATGACTGTTTTCCTCCTATTTTACCAACTTGCTTTTTTAACTCCTGGGATCAATCCTTGATGAGCCAGTTCTCTAAACGTGATTCGAGACATCCCGAACTTTCTCATATAGCCACGAGGACGGCCATCCGTCAGATCTCTTAATTTCAAACGATTAGGATTAGACTCTTTTGGTAACTTAGCTAACCCTTCATAATCTTTTGCTGCTTTTAACTCTTGACGTTGTTCGCTATATTTATTGATCAAAGCTACTTGCTTATTCATTTTTGCAATTTTTGATTTTTTTGCCACTAATATTCTGCTCCTTTATTTCACTTTATATTATACAAATCGTAATAATTACGTTTTGAGTAGAACTACTTTACCACGTCTAGTTTGGTTTGTCAAAAAAGAAATACTAATCGGTCGAAATGAAGCAAGACCTTAAACTGACATCTTTTTAAATATAAAAAAAGCCCCCTGACATGTATGAAATAAATACATCTTAGTGAGCTTTCATCCTATTAGTTTGTAATTAATGTCAAATCAAATTTATCGACCGAAACATTACGAGTTGAGTTTTTCCAATGCCTTCGCTGGCACTTCATTTTCTGGTATTTCACTCCAACCTTTTCCTTGAAGACCTTTTGCATCGATTTTTAAGTATTTATTTTGTTGTAACTCGCGATCAACCATTTTTTTCACTGTTTGCTGATTACCGGCTTCATCGTATCCATCAAAAGTATAAAGATAATCATTTCCTTTTTTATCGCCAGTACTAGTTTTAACATAATACTCTTTTACTTCTTTATCAGATAAAAAATTATCCGTTAATGCTTGAAATCCTTCTGTTTTTGATTCGATAAAAAATGCCCCTATTCCTAAAACAAGTGCAACTACCAATAATCCTTTGACTAGTTTACCCATCACCATTCCCACTTTCTCATTCTTTTTTCTTTCTAAATCATACTAAATATGATGATGAGGCGAAATCTATTCTTCCTATGATTAACTTACATTAACGTAATGAGCTTTTTAAACGAGCCACTGCCAAAGCTTTTGCTAAAATTAGGTACTAAAAATAACCTGTAAAAACCAAAATAAGCAAAGTTATTTTTGAATTTTACAGGTTATGAAAAAAGCGTTCTTTATGGACCCTATTTCCTTCGTTTTTAAGTTTTACTGATTCTATCTAACGACTACCGCATATTTACGTGCATTGTAAATATTCTCAAATGTCGTTCGATTCATCCAATAAGAACCACTGATAGGATCTGAAACGTGGACTTGATTACTTCCTTTGTTGTACCCATCAAGAGTTACCGCATGGTTATTATTTGCTGCAACACCAAAATTCCAATTCCCCCAACGAATCGGTTGGAAATTGATCGTGACCCAAGCAACAACAGGATTTCCATTTTTGACTTCATTTAACAACGTATTCATGGAGCTGCCCGAAATATTTTGGACATTTCCATACTTTTTGCCCCATGTCGTCAAAGGTGCAGGGTAAATTGCAGAGTACGTCCATGAATTTTCGACAAAAGGACTACCGACAAAGCCGCTGTTCGGATTACCATTTGGTGATTTAGGAATCGTATTCAAGAATTGAGTCAAACTCCAATTAGTGATTTTTCCTTTGTATTGAAGAGCTTGTAATAAAGAAGCCCCTTCACAGCCACTTGGTGCACCTAAAGCATACTGGTTGTAATTTTTCACACCTAATAATTTATAGTCATCTTGACTTTGTTGCCCATTTCCAACCGCATACCAACCAACGCCTTCATAGACCCAGCCTTGTTTTGTGATGACTTTTTTCTCGTTTTCATCTAATGTGTAATGATGCCAGTTCACCCGTTTACTATATAAACGACTGACCGGGATAGCATTCGCGCCTTTATATGAGTACCAACCGATTCCTTCATATTTCCATCCTTGTTTCGTGATACTATCGCGTTCTTTTGCATTCAATGTATAAAAATGTTCGCCATTATAACGATTGTACAAACGATACACTGGATCTCCATTTGTCGGAGCTTGCCACCCAACACCTTCGTAATTCCAACCAATCCTTCTCAGATTATCCCGCTCGCCAGTATCTCTCGTATAAAAATGTTCACCACTGTGTGGATTGAACAACCGATACATTGGGATCGTTTGCACTGCCGCACGAAAAAGTCTAGGTGAACCTTCGATCAACTCCTCTTTTGGCGCTTGCGTAACATCAGCTTCATTTTTACCAGCTTTTTCCGGAGCTTCCAAAATCACCTCTAACCCATCGACGATTGCGGTTTGTGGTTGCTCTGGTTGCACTTCTGTTACTTCACTCGATTGTACTTGTTGTGTCTGTTGGGACTCTTGTGTCGGTATTACTGTTTCAGTCGTTCCTGTTTCCTGACTAACTTCATTTGCTTCTGTATTTTGGACTTGTGCGACTCCTGATGTTTGAGTTGATTCTGTGGTGGTATCCACTGTAGACGACTCTTCCGCAAACACTTGACTCATGCCAAACGAACTCGATAGAATAGCAACTATCATGCCCCCACATATACCTTTAGTGATAGATCCCCGTTTCATCTTTTTCCTCCTTATAAATGAACAAAAAATAGCAATAGATTTTTACATATGATGTTATCCGAAAATATTATAACAATAGTAATATAAATCTTTGATTAAATTATACATGAATCTATTTTTTTGTCCGAGTAAAAGGATTTGTATTGATAATACATAAAAAAAAAGCGATTGAGAATCTGCTTGATTTTCAATCGCTTCAATACTTTTTTGTATAAAGATGTTGGCTATTTCTTCGGTTCATCCTCATCCATCTTAAGAACGGCCATGAAGGCTTCTTGTGGGACTTCGACGTTACCGATTTGTTTCATTCGTTTCTTACCTTCTTTTTGTTTTTCAAGAAGTTTACGTTTACGGGAAACGTCACCACCGTAACATTTTGCCAATACGTTTTTACGTAAGGCTTTAATATCTGAACGGGCAACGATTTTTTGTCCGATTGCTGCTTGGATCGGTACTTCGAATTGTTGACGAGGGATCAATTTTTTCAGTTTTTCAACGATTGCTTTTCCACGTTCATACGCAAAATCACGGTGAACGATGAAGCTTAATGCATCGACTTTTTCAGCATTTAGCAAGATATCCATTTTGACTAGCTTGCTCTTTTGATACCCTGACATTTCGTAATCAAGTGAGGCGTAGCCTTTCGTACTTGATTTTAGTTTGTCGAAGAAATCAAAGACGATCTCTGACAATGGCAAGTTATAAACGACGTTGACACGGTAATCATCTAAATAGTCCATCGTGATAAAATCGCCACGTTTGCGTTGGGAAAGTTCCATGACTGCACCAACGTACTCATTAGGAACCATGATCTGTGCTTTGACAAAAGGTTCTTCAACATCTTGGATCGTTACTGGTTCTGGGAAATCAGCAGGGTTATCGACGACGACCATTGAACCGTCTGTTTTATTGACATGATAGATTACTGATGGTGCTGTCGTGATCAATTCAAGATTGAATTCACGTTCCAGACGTTCTTGGACAACATCCATGTGAAGCAATCCTAAGAAACCACAACGGAAACCAAAACCAAGTGCTTGTGATGTTTCTGGTTCAAACTGCAACGCAGCATCGTTCAGTTGAAGTTTTTCCAAGGCTTCACGTAAATCATTGTAACGTGATGTGTCGATCGGGTACAACCCGCAATAGACCATTGGATTCATTTTACGATAGCCAGGCAATGCTTCCGCAGCTGGGTTGTCCGCCAGTGTCACTGTGTCCCCCACACTTGTATCTTGGACTGTTTTAATGCTGGCAGTGATATAACCAACATCACCGACCATCAAGAAGTCACGAGCAATCGTTTTTGGTGAGAACACGCCGACTTCAGTTACATCGAATGTTTTACCATTACTCATCAACTTGATTTTGTCACCTGGTTTGACCATACCGTCAGTAATACGGACGTTCAATACGACCCCACGGTAACTGTCATAGACAGAATCAAAAATCAATGCTTTCAAAGGTGCTTCGATATCGCCAGAAGGTGCTGGTACATATTCAACGACTTGTTCCAGTATTTCTTCAATACCGATCCCAGCTTTTGCACTTGCTAACACTGCTTCACTGGCATCAATACCGATCACTTCTTCGATTTCATTACGTACACGCTCTGGATCTGCGGCTGGTAGATCGATTTTATTGATGACTGGTAAAATTTCTAGGTCATTGTCTAATGCCAAATAAACATTGGCTAATGTTTGTGCTTCAATTCCTTGTGCGGCATCCACGACTAAGACGGCGCCTTCACAGGCAGCCAAGCTTCGTGATACTTCATAGGTAAAATCGACGTGCCCTGGGGTGTCGATCAAATGGAAGATATACGTTTCGCCATTTTTTGCAGTATAGTTCAATTCTACGGCATTTAGTTTGATCGTGATCCCACGTTCGCGTTCTAAATCCATGGAGTCTAATAACTGATCTTGCATTTCACGAGACGTCACAGTGTTCGTCTTTTCCAAAATCCGATCGGCCAATGTTGATTTCCCATGGTCGATATGAGCAATGATCGAAAAATTTCGAATTTGCTCTTGGCGTTGTTTCATTTTCTTTATATCCATAGCGTCTCCTCTTTTCATATAATCAGCACTTTTCATTATACCAACGAAAAGGAGGAATTTAAAGACTTTTTCCTTCTAAGGACTTTAGAAGTTTTTTTTAGAAACTTTTGTTATACTGTGAACAAGCAAATAAATTGGAGTTGAAAAAATGGACCAAACAGATTTTAGAGAAAATTTTGAGTTGAAGCCTGTCACGGAGGAACATGTTGACCAGTTTAATGAGTTACTCTCCTATGTTTTTCAAGTCACTGACTCAGATATTGAAGAAAGTGGTTTTGAAAACAAATGGGAATTCGTGCGTTCAAAGCGACCGATCCTGGAGTTATCCAATGTATTCGGTTGGTTTCATAAAGAAAAACTGATTTCTCAAATCGCGATCTATCCTTGTGAAGTCAATATCCACGGGACACATTACCAAATGGGTGGTGTAACTGGTGTCGGCACCTATCCTGAATACGCTAATCATGGATTGATGCAAGACTTGATCATCGTGGCTTTAGACAACATGCGTAAAAATAAACAGTGGATTTCTTATCTCTATCCTTACAATATTCCCTACTACAGGCGTAAAGGTTGGGAAATTATGTCAGATAAGTTATCCTTTAAAATACGTGATACGCAGCTACCTAAACAAGTGCCTGTTTCTGGTATTGTTGAACGAGTACCTGTCGATCACGAAGATGTTTTTCGAGTGTATCAACAATTTGCCAGTAAAAATCACGGAGCATTGTTCCGTAGTGCGTTTCACTGGGAAGAATATTGGCGTTTCGAAAATGAAGAAGAACGAACTGCGGCGATCTATTATAATAGCAACAATGAACCAGCTGGTGTACTGTTTTATTGGGTCGCAGAAGAAGTATTCCACGTGAAAGAGATGTTTTATCTGAATCAGGAAGCACGTAACGGATTGTGGAATTTCATCTCTGCCCACTTCTCCATGGTTTATTGGGTACATGGTGATATCTATAAAAATGAACCACTTGCTTTCTTATTAGAAGATAGCCAGATCAAAGAACAGATCGAGCCTTATTTTATGGCAAGGATCGTTGACGTGAAAGAATTTATCCAGCGATTTCCTTTTTCTGGTACAGCAGAAGATTTCCATTTTGTCGTGGAAGATGCCGTTGCACCTTGGAATAATGGTGTGTTCGGCTTGAGTTGGCAAAATGGTGATCTATCGATCGTTGATGAACCGATCGGGCGAGAAGTTCGCTTAGATATCCAAACTTTGACGTGCCTAATGATGAATTATCGTCGTGCTTCTTATCTTGCTCGAATCGAGCGTTTAACAACTGACGAGGAGATGGTCAAGATACTTGAACAGATCATCCCGAACATGGAAGCTTACTTCAGTGACTATTTCTAATATTAAGGAGACTGAAACAAATGAATATTTATTTTGCAGCGCCACTCTTTGCAAAAGGAGATTTACTTTATAATGAATCTCTTGCAAAAAAAATCAGAGGAATATCATCTGATTTGACGATCTACCTTCCACAAGAAAACGAAGCAATCAATGACAAAACTGCTTATGCAGACAGCAAAATGATTGCCTTGGCAGATACAGAAAAAGTTCTGGAAAGCGATTTGATGATTGCCCTCTTAGACGGACTAACGATCGATGCCGGTGTTGCTTCTGAAATCGGGGTAGCTTATGCAAAGGGTATTCCAGTTATTGGCCTATATACCGATTCTCGCCAACAAGGAGCGACTCATCCAAAAAAGGTAGATGCATTACAACACATCGGTGAAAATCAGTTCCATTATTTGAACCTTTATACGGTTGGTTTGATCAAATTGAACGGTACGATTGTTTCTTCTGAAGAAGCGTTGATCGAAGCGTTGGAATCTTATCTAGCAGGGGGAAACATCCATGAGTAAGACAGTGAAGAAAGTGCAATTCGCCTTAACGATTTTTGGGTTCTTCGTTGTTGGTTACAATATTTTCGAATTTGTGACGAACAAATATTCAACGACTCAAGGAATTACGTTTATCGTTGAGTCATTAGCAGGAATCCTATTGATTTATTTACCACAAATCGTCCGCCGATTATTCAAGATCCATGTGCCTGATGCGATTGTTTTATTTTATTGGTTTTTCTTGTTCATCTCTGTCTTTTTAGGAACAGGATTACATTTGATCAGCATCATTTCATTTTGGGATAAAATCCTACACGCAGTTAGCCCAATGGTTCTGACTGCATTAGGTTATGGTTTGATTGGTTTCTTGTTGAAAGATGCGGCGATCGAAAAGACTAGTCCGTGGTTGTTTCTATTATTTGGTTTTGCTTTTGCAGGACTTTGTGGTGTTTTCTGGGAATTTTGGGAATTCTTATGCGATCAGTTCTTAGGCATGAACCTGCAACGTTTTGCTGCTTCTGACGGTACGCTTTTTGTCGGACGTGAAGCCTTGATGGATACGATGGGTGACTTATTGACGAATACGATCGGCGCATTCATCATGGGCATCTATGCGTGGGTCCAAGTAAAAAGAGACCCGATGCATTTTGAGAGTTACCGATTGCAAAAATTGGATCACTGATCGACAACATTATTCGAGACAAATAAATAATTAAAGTGACAAGGGATCAAACAACATCCCTTGTCACTTTTTTTGATTCTTTACTTTAAAAGGCTCATCCCAATGACACCGACTACGTATACCAGTGTCCCAAAATAAACCGATCGTTTTTCTCCTGCGGTTTTCTTTTCTCTTAAAAGAATGATACTTCCATAGGTTGCCACAAGTAGGCTCATTTGCGAGAACGAATAAGTGACACCGACACCTAAAGAAGAAGATATTGCAAATAATGTCGTGTTAGCAATTACCCAAGAACTTCCGGTAACGATATTTCGAGTAATGGCTTTGAGTTTCAATTGAGTGATCTTTTTCATTGAGATGATGATTCCCCCAACGAACATGCCAATGGATTGTGGCAAGAAAACTTGTGCTCCATGGATACCAAAATAACTTGTGATCGTTACATAGAGCATCAAAAAAGCAGAAGAAATACATAAAAAGAGAATGACTTGTTTTGCCACTGCGCCCTTCCCTTTGCTTGTTTTTGTCACCAACAATACGCCAACTAAAATGACCGCTAGTGCTAAAATCGACAGGAGTGCGACAAAGACACTCGTCCACTCTAATAGAAAAATACCAGAAACGAGTGTGACAAACGCGAGTTGTGTCCCCACAGAGATCGGCATCGCTTTTGATACTTCTGCTTTTTCTAACGCACGGAACTGAAAGTATTGTCCGACAGCCCAAAATGCGCCGGATAAAAAACAAATGATAAATGCAGATAATTGATAAGTTACCTGTTGAGTCAAACTAAAGATCAAGCCAAACAATAATGCAGCAATCGTTGTACCAATCAACTGTTCCTCAGACTTGCCGCCCATGATTTTAGATAGTATCGGCATCATTCCCCATCCGAGTGCTGGAATCAACGCTAAAAATAAAAGGTGTATCGACATAATTTCTCCTCTTTCAACTTCACAACTAAATAAAGACACAAGTAGCCAGTTCGTCACTTCTAAAACCCGATGGACGGCCTGCATACAACCGCCGATAAACGGTGTTCCAGAAGCAACTCACGTTCCTCTACTTGTGCCTCAACATATTTTTTATTTTGTTAACAAATAACTAGCTAAGCCATAGTCGCTGATCATTTTTGTATCCTCTACTTCTTCTTCCAAGGCATTGATGCGTGTGTAGCCATATCCTGCAAAAAGCTTTTCTGGATCAAGTGAACGCGCTTCTTTCGTTGCATTGACGAAGCGGATCACTGTTCCTTCTGAGTAATACGCATGATGGATGGCACTAACGCTCAAGCCCTCTTCTAAAGTCAAAGAGAATTGGGTATACGTTTGTTCACTTAAAGCAAGCGGCTGGATTCTACTTTGGATTTTATTGTCGATTCGATAAATAAAGTAATTCAAATCTTGTAGCTGATAAGAAATCGACGGTTGTTCTTTTTCTGTTTTCCAGGTAACTAATGTGTTTTCAGAGATGTCTTTTGATTCCAGGCGAACGGAGAAAGTAAAATCGATCAGTTGATTTTCCATTTGCGCAAGCGGCGTGTCCATCATGATATGACCTTTTTTCGTTGTATCGCCGGACGCACGGCCTGGTCGATACATCAAATCGGGTTTACCTAATGAATCAGTCGTAGCTAATACTGTGACATATAACGAATCATCGATATATTCGTATTCTTTACTTTGTTCTGTATAAAACACAAGTGCTTCTTTTGGACTATATGCAATCACTTGCTTTTCAAATGGTTCGATATTCACTGGCATCTCAGAGTATTTTTGCTCCCAATCGGTCATTGAGCGATTCGTTTTTTCTAAGTAACCAAATTGGATTGCTGAAACGACTTTCTCGATTGGTTGACTCAGCTTGGTTTTGATTCGGACACGGTGATTTAAAACAGTATTTTCAAAAGAGAGTGCGCCTAATACTTCTCCTTGTTCCGTTAAACGTAGAGTAAGTTGGTAAGCGAAGTTTGTTGTCGATTGACCTTTGATCCGTTCTTCTAACGTATAAGGAAGCTCTAGTTTACCTTCTAAGACCAAAGTATCCTCTGTCCCTTTACATGAATCAAACGTCAAAGCGAATGGGTGATCGTTTGGTATCGGGGAATAATCGTACGTGTCCCCTGCGTTGCTATCCTCTATGACTGTCAAGAAATTTTGAATCGTTTGTTTGCCATCTGAAAAGACCAGCTGCCCCTTTTCAAAACTCAAGGAATATTTCCCTTTTGTGAGTGTTGTCCGTGGATTCATCTCAGGCAGATCGACGGATGTCTGTTCAACGAAATCAAACACTTGATAGCCTAATCCATCAAATGAGCAAGCAACTTCTACTTGTAAAATATAGTATCCTGGTTCTTCGATAAAACGATTGCCCGCAGGCGTTTCTTCCATGATATTTTGGCGACTAGGCACATAGTCCATTGAAATGACAGAAGACTCATGGCCTAATACTTCGATCTGATTGCCTTTTGAAATGAGCTTCACTACTTTTTTCCCTTTGAATGGCGTAGCTGAAGTATTTAAAATCAGAAATTGCTGATCGGTCAACTGTAATCCTTCAGAGATTCTTTTCAATACCAAATTCTCGATACTATCACAAATTTCTGATACTTCTTTTAACCGATGTGCGATATCTTGTGAAACACTATCTGATACACAGCCAGCTAGACTATCATGCGCTTGACATTCGAACAATTTTTTCCATGCTTTCATCACTAAACGATTACTTAAAACGATACCTAATTCCTTAGCAATCACTAACATCGGCTCGATTTCTAATGTCAGCTTGTTCTCTAATCTGAAAATCTCACGTTTCAAATCCATCCGAACAGAACCGATCGTTTTATGCACACGAGCAAAAACAGGCGCACGAAATTCCCCTTGATATTCCTCTAAATCTTTTTGACGAACTAATCTCATAAACTCTTGATAGGTGCTTGTTTGATAGTTATATTTCCCGATTTCATTGATTTTCTCGATTTTTTCTTCTAGAGACGAAATGATCCCTAATTGATCATTTCCTGTTGGAATCAGGATATCTGTTTCATCTGCGTAGCTTTTGATAAAATCGATGCCTTTATCCAAACGTCCTTCCACATAGCTTTTTGTCGGTTCTAATTGTTGTTGTGCACCATACCCTTGCGGAAAGTTCACGGCATACAATTCATTCTCCCCACTTAAACTTTTCCATTTGAAATAAGGCGATTGTACATGTTCACCTAAGTCGATGCCCCGCCAAAAAATGATATTGTCAAAACCTGCTTCGTTTAAGATCGTTGGCATTTGTGCATTGAAACCAAAGGTATCTGGCAGATAACCGATTGGTAGATGCTCACCGTACTTCTTACTTTCAAAGACACCGACCATTGCATTTCTTAAAATCGACTCTCCTGATGCAAAAAAGGCATCGGTTTGTGTGTACCAAGGGCCAATAAATAATTGACCCTTCGCAACTAATTCTTTGATCTCTGGTAATTTCTCTGGATAAAGCTCCAAGTAATCATCTAAGATCGAAAGTTGTCCGTCTAATACAAACGTAGCATTAGGTTGTCTTTTCAACTCTTCCAAGACATCTGTAAACAACTGATCACTTAAAACGATGCAATCCATTGAAGTAAAGTACCATTCTCTATCCCAATGTGTGTGATTTACAATGTGTATGTTTGTCATGGTTAAGCTTCCCACTGTTCTTCCCAAGCAGCTTCATCGAATTCTTCAACTGCTGATTCTACTTCTTGTCCAGCATCTTTTGAACGTAGTAAGCTAGTTAAGATCGCAATGAACAACGCACCTGTCGCAATCGAAATCACATAGATTGGCCATTTCTCAACGGTGAACCAGCCATAGAACCCTGAGATCGGTGCGGTATTCACTGCACCTAAACCAACGGCCATCGCAGAACCTAAAGCAGAACCAATCATGTTGATCGGAATCACTTTCAATGGATTTTCTACTGCAAATGGGATCGCTCCTTCAGAAATACCTACAAGCCCCATGATCACAGCTGATTTTCCAGCTTCTTTTAATTCATTGTTATATTTGTTTTTAGCAAAAATCGTTGCTAGTCCTAACCCGATTGGAGGAATGATGATTGCGACTTGTGCCGCTGTATTTGGGGCATAGACATTGCTTGTCAATAGTGCCATTGCTGTTGTCACTGCTGCTTTGTTGACTGGTCCGCCTAAGTCAAAGCCAACCATTGCACCAACTACTGCTGCCATAACGATCGCATTACCGCCACTTAATCCGTTCAACCATGATTCTAAACCAACATTCAATGCTGCAAATGGTGTCCCAATCACGTAATTGACTAAAAGAACGGTGATCAACGTGCCTAATACTGGGACAAGAAATACTGGAACTACTGAAGCCATTGATTTTGGTAATTTGATTTTATTTTTGATCAACAAGCACGCATAACCAGCGATCAGACCAGACACGATCGCACCTAAAAAGCCTGCATTGATATCTTTGACTAACATCCCTCCGACTAAACCAGGAGCAATTCCTAATTTATCTGAAATCGAATAGGCAATAAACGCAGAGATCACTGGGAACATCAAACCAAGTGCTGTTCCGCCGAAACCATCTAAACTGTGTAATAAACGAATGATTGCATTGGCACTTTCACCATGTGAACCGTCCCAAATATCGACAATACCGAAAAATGAACCGCCCACACGAGAAATGGCCATGATGACCGCTCCAGCGATCACTAACGGTATCATATAAGAAATTCCTGTTAAAACATGATTTTTGATTTCACTTGCAATTTTTTTCATTACTTTCTCTCCCCCACGAATAATTGATTAGTCGACCATTTTTAGCGCATCTTCGATGACTTTTTCTGCATTCTTGATTGGTGCTGCAACTGGTACTTTTAAAATCTGTTTTCCTTTGAAACGGTCTTCGTTTCTAACTTTTGTATCTACTGCAAAAATAACGACTTCGCCAATGTTGCAATCTTTTTCAGTTAGTTCATTTTCGATACCTGTCGCTCCTTGTGTTTCCACTTTGATCAAATCGCCACGTTTTGCTGCTGCTTTCTTTAATGCTTGGGCTGCCATGTACGTATGTGCGACACCTGTAGCACAAGCTGTCACTGCAATAATTTTTCTTTTCATCTTATTTTCCTCTTTTCGTTTGTTTATTCGCTCAATAGTTTTGCGATTTGTTCCTTATTTGTTTCAGTTTTTAGCTGTGCAGTAATCTCATCGTCCATCAATTTCATCGCAATTTCAGATAAGATTCTTAAATGTGTGTCGCCTTTTTGTGACTCTGGAATCGCCAATAAGATCACCACTGAAACTGGTTCTTCATCTAATGATTGCCAATCGATTGGCTGTTTCAGTCTAGCAAATACGATTGATGGTTCGATCACTGCCTCACTTTTCCCATGTGGGATAGCAATGTTATTGCCGATCCCTGTTGTTGAGTGTTGTTCTCGTTCTAACACAGACTGGATATAAGCTTCTTTGTTGCTGACTAGTCCGTTATTCGTTAACACTTCCCCTAATTGGTGGATCGTGTCTTCTTTATTGGTACTTTCCATATCTAGAAAAATATGATTAGAAGGTAATAAAGTTGCAATGCTCATATTAAAATTCCTCTTTCAAATAGTTTTTGATCTCTGTTTTTGTTCCTTTTAATAAATATTTTTTTTCACCAGATTCGATGATTTCCAGCATCGTATCGTAGACTTCTTCAAGCTCTTGCGCTGTTTCATCTTTGATACAGATGAAAAATAAATATTTGACTTTCGTTTCTCCCCACATCAATTCATTGGCCAAGCGTAAAAAAACGATTGCCGATTTTTTGACATATTTAGGGGCCCCGTGTGGTGTTGCAAATTTGCCAAAAGAGGTGAAAGAAAGTTGTTCTCTTTCTAAAGAGGAAGAAATGATTTCTTCTTCTGCATATCCTTTTTCGATCAACTGTTTCCCAATAAATTGGATCACTTCTTGATAATCCGCAAATGAATGATCCAAAAAGATCAAGTCTTCTTTGATCAAGTTCGCAAAGTGATTCATTGATTTTTCAGGTTTCTTTTGTGCATTCTCTAGAAACAACTCAATTTTTTGACGTTCTAATTTGTTCAGCACAGGCGAAACATTGATCGTTGGGATCGTATCCAGATTCAAGTTGACTGTCGATATCACTAGATCTTCATAGATCGATGTCTGCATCAGCTCTTGGATCGAAAGGATCCGCGAAATCTCGATTTTTTCATAATTTCTACGAATGCGAGCAGCTAAAAGTTGCGATGTTCCTTTCCCACTGCTACAAACAAGTAAGACACTGATTTTCTTTTGCTGTTTTTCTTCGGTTTGTTCCTTCATTGCTTGAATGTGTACAGCTATAAAAGCGACTTCATCTTCTGGTACGTTGATCGCGAAAGTTTGGCTCAATGCATTCGCGAGTTGGATTGCTTCCGTAAAGGATGCTGGAAAGTTTTTCTTCACATCCTGTAAAAATGGATTATGGATCAACAGTCCTTTTTGGATGCGTAGGACAGCTTCTTTGATGTGCATGACTAACCCTAAAAGGATGTTTTCACTGTAAAGGGTTACATTTTCATGGATCAGTAGCCGAATCCGTTTGTCCGTCACTTCTTTCATTTGTGTCGTTTGTTCAAGTAATGTATCGCCTTCCAAATGTAATTGGATATAGTGGACTTCAGATGAAGGTAACGTCAATGAAAAAGCTTTTTCCAGTTTAAGAATAAATAAATCGAATGGTTTATTTTCTCTTATTTTTCCATACACTTCTTCCGTTTCTAAATAGTTGTCCTCTCTGACTCGATCGATCATGATCAACAGATGGAGTAGCAGTGAATGATAGGTCGTATCATTCAACTTTGTTTGTGCGTCTTTTAGATATTCTTGCAACAACGTATCGACCAATGTGATGTTGTTCATGTCTATAAAGTCATTGACAAATGGAGGAATCCCTTGGATCGAGTGTAGATATAGCTGTTTCTTTTTGGTGATTTTCCAGTTACTCCCCCAAAAATAGTAAATCAAATCAAATGCTAAGCGCCTCTTTTCTTGCTCCGATAAGTTCAAAAAGGAACCTTTACCGGGTAAACGATCGATGCTGACATTGAAATGACGGAAAATCTCGTGGACTTGATTCATATCACCTTCTAATGTAGATTTACTTACGAATAATGTATCTTGTAGTTCTTGGCGAGTGAAATAGGTCTTTTTTTTCAAGAGTTCAAAACAAAGGAATTGAATCCGCTCTTTTTTAGAAGCTGGAACTGTTGCCACAGTCGTTGTATCAAGCTCACGTAAAATCTCTGTTGGATCACCGATGATCGAAACACCGATTCGTGGTTTTCTGATTAGTTCGATCGTTGTATCACGAAAGAGTTCATCGATCAATTTTAGTGATTGTGAAACTGTTTTATTTGACAAATTCATGTGTTTCGCTATTTTTGTGATCGTCGTATGTTGGTTCATCAAAATATATTGAATGATTGCTTTTTCCCGTTCATTGATCATCACTCTATCACCTCATCTACATTTACTATCTTAGCTTCTCTTACATTTTATGAAAACACTTACTTTTACCGTTTTGAATACAGTAATTCATAGGATTAGTGTTTGGTTTTCTCTCCGTCTTAATCTAAATTCCTCGGAGCATACGAATATTTAAGCAATTGTTTATTAAGTATAGACGAAAAAAAAAACCTGTCAAAGCAGAGACTATTTGAATAGTCCTCTGCTTTGACAGGTTCTGGGTTCAACTACATCAACCAACAGAATTAGATAAACAGTTGCTGTTATTCCTCTTCGGGTAAACTTTCTGTTGCGAATGCTAAATGATTATCAAACAAAGTGATCGTTACTTTTGATTTTGGCATGATTTTTCCAGCTACGATTTCTTTTGCCAATGGCGTTTCGACTTCTTTTGTAATGAATCGTTTCAATGGACGAGCTCCATAAGCAGGTTCATACGCATTTTCGGCAATCCACGTTTTCGCTTCATCACTGATTTCCAAGAGAATATCTTGGCTTTCTAAACGGTTAGCCAAATGAGCGACCATTTTTTCAACGATTCCTTTGACGTTGTTTAGACTTAGTGGCGTAAAGAGAATCGTGTCATCGATACGATTCAAGAATTCTGGTTTAAAATGCCCACGTAAAATCGTTCGCACTTGTTCTTCGACTTCTTCTGGAATCGTTCCTTCTGCTGTGACACCTTCTAGTAGCAATTGCGAACCAATGTTACTTGTCATGATCATCACCGTGTTTTTAAAGTCAACGACACGACCTTTTGAATCAGTTAAACGGCCATCGTCCAGTACTTGTAATAAAATATTAAAGACATCTGGATGAGCTTTTTCGATTTCATCCAGCAAGACGATCGTATATGGATTTCGTCGCACCGCTTCTGTAAGCTGTCCGCCTTCTTCATAGCCGATATAGCCTGGAGGCGCTCCGACTAAACGAGAGACGGCATGTTTTTCCATATATTCACTCATATCGATCCGCACCATATGGTCTTCGGAATCAAATAAGTTTTCTGCTAATGCTTTGGCTAATTCCGTTTTCCCTACACCTGTAGGTCCTAAGAAAAGGAAGGAACCTAATGGGCGGTTAGGATCTTGTAACCCAGCGCGCGAGCGGATCACCGCATCACTGACTGCATCTACGGCCTCATCTTGGCCAATGACACGTTTGTGGAGTGTTTCGTTCAACTTGATCAGTTTTTCTCTTTCACCTTCCACTAGTTTCGTCACTGGAATCCCTGTTAAACGACCAACGACTTGGGCAATTTCATTTTCAGTAACAGATTCTTGCACCATCTTGATGTCGCTGTCTTTCGTTTTTGCTTCTAATTCTTGTAGTTCTTTTTCTAATTGTGGAATCGTTCCATGGCGTAAAACAGCGGCACGTTCAAGATCATAATTGTTTTCTGCATCTTCTAACTCATGTTTTGCTTTGTCGATTTCTGCACGTTTTGACGAAACAGTGTTTACTTCTTCTTTTTCTGTTTCCCACTGCATCTTCATCGCATTGGCTTCTTCTCGAAGATCTGCCAACTCTTCTTGGAGATTTTTCAGACGTTTCTTACTTGCACCATCAGATTCTTTTTTCAAAGCGGCTTCCTCGATCTCCAACTGCATAAGCCGACGAGTAACTTGGTCCAATTCAGTTGGCATGGAATTCATTTCCACGCGGATCGTAGCACTTGCTTCATCGATCAAATCAATGGCTTTATCAGGTAAAAAGCGATCGGTGATATAACGGTCGGATAGTGTAGCTGCCGCCACTAAAGCATTATCATGGATATTGACGCTATGGTGAATCTCAAAGCGCTCTTTCAATCCTCGAAGAATGCTGATCGTATCTTCAACAGTTGGCTCTTTGACCAATACTTTTTGGAATCGGCGTTCTAACGCTTTATCCTTTTCCATATATTGACGGTATTCATCTAACGTAGTCGCGCCGATCAAATGAAGTTCTCCGCGCGCTAACATCGGTTTTAGTAAGTTACCGGCATCCATACTGCCTTCTGTTTTACCTGCCCCCACGATGTTATGGATCTCATCGATAAATAAGATGATCCGCCCATCACTTTTCTTGACTTCTTTCAAGACTGCTTTTAACCGCTCTTCAAATTCTCCACGGAATTTTGCTCCAGCGATCAAGGCGCCCATGTCTAAAGAAAAAATCGTTTTGTCTTTTAAGTTTTCAGGTACATCTTTACGTACGATTCGTTGGGCTAATCCTTCAACGATTGCTGTTTTACCAACACCAGGTTCTCCGATCAACACTGGATTATTTTTGGTTTTACGTGATAAAATACGGATCACATCACGTATCTCTTCATCTCGACCAATGATCGGGTCCATTTTTCCGCTGCGGACTTGTTGCACTAGATCGACACCATATTTTTCTAACGCTTTATATTGTTCTTCTTGGTTTTTAGAGGTCACACGCTCTCCTCCTCTCATGTCTTCGATATTTTTACGTAATTCTTTTTCATTCAGTCCTTGTTTTGTCAAATAAACAGTCAAGGGGTAATTTTTTAATTTCATCAAAGCTAAAAGCACGATCTCAGTCGATAAGAATTCATCCCCAAAGCTTTCTCTCAACTGATCGGCTTCGTTCAATAAATGAAAAAGATTTTGGCTAAGGTTTTGACCATATTGGACATTGCTACCTGAAACCGTTGGATATTCATCTAACACTCGATCGATTTCTTGTTCAAATGCGTCTGCATCGATCCCTGCATCCGTATAAAGATTACGTCCAAAATGATTTGGCTGTAAAAAAATCTTCCATAAATGGACGATATCGATTTCTTGGTGTTTTCTTGTCATTGCTACTTGTTGTGCTTCTGCAATCGCTTCTTGGAGCGTAGTTGTCATTTTTTCGCTATTCATATATTTTCCTCCTATGGTAGAAGTTGTTTAGTCAAAGTCAACTATAGCGTTGTCTTTAGTCCGAATCAATCCGTCTAAAGTCTCGTTTTCTTTGACCTTTACATGCTTATTATACTCATTTGGTCAGCTTTGGTCAAAGATTATACTCACTAAAAACAAATAGAATCCGGAAGATTTTTTCTTCCGGATTCTAAGTATATGAGTATCAAAAGCAAATCAGATTTTTCCTTTTGCACGCTTTTTTTCTGCCTTTACTTCGTTGATTTCTTGACGTAAGATGTTCCGTCTTTCTGCAATCACATAGAAAAAACCATAGATGAAAGGTAAAATAAACGAACCAAATCGGTAAAGCAATAAGGAAGAAACCGCATCAACTGTTCCAACCACTGGACGAAACAGTAAAAGATAAACAAACTCAAACGAACCAATGCCTGCGGGTGTTGGCAACACTCCTGACAAGACGACTGCAAAGCTAATAAATGAAAATGTCAAAAGAAAATCAAGTGTTGGATGATTTTCTACTAGAAAAAGGTAGGGCATGACATACCAACATAGTAGTTTCAATAGGTTCCAACAATAGATCCTGAGCAGCGCAGTGCGGTCTTTAATGATCGTTTGTACAGTTTCTCTTAAAGAATAAATTTGCGTGTTGCACGTATCGACCCAGCCTCGCAGGCGGTCACTTTTGAATAACCGATTGGAGACTTTGACGAAAAAGACTTGCAGATTCAAACTCACAGATATTGTTACTAGAAATAAGATGATCAAAGCCGTTAAAATGATCCCTGCAATGATGAACCAAATCATATTTGGTGCTTTTTCGTAGAACAAGGAGAATTGAACGATCAAGCCAATGACCGCATAAGTGATCACTGCTAGTTTGTACATGATCATATGCAGCGCAGTGACTCCCGCTCCTTGAGAAAATTTCATTCCTTTTTTATTGTAAAAATAAATTTCTGAAATTAGTGTACCAGTCCCAAAAGAGACGATTCGGTAAAAGGCAATATAACAAGAAGTCCAGAAGCCATCGCTTGTGCTGAACGAGTCAGAAAAAGGTTTTGCGATCTCTTTGATCGAACGCCCTTCAACGACTTGGTAAAGTGTGCCGAAAAAAAACATTGCCAGAAGTACTTGGACACTTGTTGAAAGCAACTCTTTAAAAATATCTGCAAAAGATTGATTGATCAAATAATAAATAATAGCAAGAATAGTAGTTACTAATAATAGATTAATGATAATTTTGATTTTTGTTCCTTTAGTAGACATGTATGACTCCTTAATGGAAAAAATAGATCAAGATGAGATCGATCATAATTCCTAGTATGAAAACGACCGTGAACTTTACTTTTTTGGTTTTGTGGCGAAATACACGCTGAGCGATCAGACCACCTAAACCCCCGCCTAACAAACTGACAAACAACAAATTACTTTCAGGAACACGCCATGCGCCTTTTTTTGCCTGACGTTTATCATACCCCATCAAGCCAAAAAGATACACATTGACAATGAACAAGTAAAACCACAAGGGATTATACATCAATACTTCCATCGCTTTCCTCCAACGATTGATTTTCTTCTTTTGGTACGTAGATCGCAATACCTTCTGGAATGACTTTTAATTCGATTGGCAAGTCGTCTGTCGTATCGCCATCTGTTCGAGTCGTTACTTTCTTTTCTCGTGCTTGGATATTGATTTGACTTGCAGTCATGTACTTGATACCAGGAACAGAATAGATTTTTCCTTTGATCATTCGAGGTAAATAAAAAGCAAAACGGAAAAAATCTAATGAAGGCACGATGGTGATGTGGAACTTGCCATCATCTGGTGCTGCGGAATCATCGAAACGAGTGAATCCTCCGACTGAGTTGGACATCGTGATCGTTAGTAATTGTGTCTTTCCTTGCCAATGCTCTTCTTCTGTTTTGATATCTAAATGATATTTTTTCTTTTTCAATAATAATTTCACGAAACGTTTGATAAAAATCCATGAACCATACTTTTGCTTTTCTTTTTGACTGATCCAAACGGCTGTGTCGGCTAATATACCGATCGTCAAAGTAGAAATCACTACTTTATCATTTACTTTTCCAAAATCGATTTTGCGGATCGATTCTTCTAACATCGCCGCTGCGGCTTCTTCTTTTTCAAAAGGAATGCCCAACACTTTCGCCAAGTTATTGATCGTTCCACCTGGCAATAAACCAACTTGATACTGGTCTAACTCATCTTGGAACGCTTGAATGATATGGTGGATGGTGCCATCACCACCGATGATGACCAATGTATCTACTGCATGTTCTTTCGCTTTTTGTCTCAATGTTTCATCTTTGATCGACGGTCCAGTTTCAGTTAAGTAGACCTCAAGTTCTGGACGATGTTCAGCAACATAGTCTTTGAACCAGTTTGCTAAGTCTTCCCCTTCGTCACTTCCTGAACTTTTGTTATAAAACACGAGTAATTTTTTCATGCGACTTATTCCTCCTACTTCCTGCAAAAAACAAGGGGGATGGATGCAAAAAACACTCACCCTCCCCCAATGAACAGTGTTACGAGTGCTGACCGAAGTCCCCTCGTTTCAATCATATGCCAACTTAGTCTGGCAATCAACCAACAATCCCAAATGTTTGTTTGAATTTTACTCTTTTTTATTTGTTGAAAACAGAGCGATTACGCTTGTGTATTCAATTCTGCAATTTTAACGATCACATCAGTCGCTTTTTCCATCACTTGTAGTGAGACAAATTCAAAACGCCCATGCATGTTTTCGCCACCGGCAAATAAATTCGGTGTTGGAATCCCTAAATAAGAGATTTTTGAACCATCTGTTCCACCGCGTACTGGTTCGATCACTGGTTTGATTTCCAATTCGATCATCGCTTTTTCAGCTAAATCAACGATACTCATATCTTTTTCAATGATTTCACGCATATTGTAATATTGATCATACATGTCTACTTGGATACGTTCTTGATCAAATCGTTGATTCATTTTTTCTTGGATGCTTGTGATCATTGCTTTTCGTGCTTCGAATGACTCACGTTTGTGGTCACGGATGATATAGCTCATCTTCGCTTCTTCAGGGCTACCTGTCAATGCCATCAAATGGAAGAATCCTTCGTACCCTTCAGTTTTTTCAGGTACTTCATCTGCTGGTAATTCATTATGGAAATCGATTGCCAATTGCAAGGCATTGATCATTGTGTTTTTCGCTGTACCAGGATGGACATTTTTCCCTTGGATCGTGATATTCGCTTGTGCAGCACTAAATGTTTCATACTGTAATTCTCCTAATGGCCCGCCATCGATCGTGTAAGCAAAGTCCACGTTGAATTGCTCGACGTCAAACTTATCTGCACCCACACCGATTTCTTCATCTGGACCAAAGGCAACTTTGATCTCACCGTGAGGGATCGAAGGATTTTTAAGCAAGATCTCCATCGCTGTCATGATTTCTGCAATCCCGGCTTTGTCATCTGCACCTAATAAAGTCGTGCCATCAGTTGTGATCAATGTATGCCCATCATAATTTGTTAAATTAGGAAAGTCTTTGGTATTCAATGTGAAACGACCTTCTTTATCTAACACGATCGTTGACTCACCGTCATAGTTTTCAATGATTTGCGGATTGACACCTACCGCATTGAAATCAGCTGTGTCCATGTGTGCAATAAAACCGATCGAACGCACGTCATGATCGACATTACTTGGCAATGTAGCAATCACAAAGCCGTTGTCAGCATTGTAAGTCACATCAGATAAGCCTAGATCTTCTAATTCTTTTTTCAATACTTGCGCAAACTCTACTTGTGTTTGAGTAGATGGCGTAGTGTTGCTTGTTGGATCGGATTGTGTTTCCGTTTTGACGTATCTTAAAAAACGTGGTAATAGATTTTCGTACATAGATGACTCTCCTTTTATCTAAATTCAAATGGATTGGTTGATGTTTCTGAAACAAAAAAGTCAACCTGCCAATTCTCTTCTTTTTTCCAACTCTCAAACTTTTCAACAAATTTTTCTTTGCATAATGATTCGATATAATGACCAGGATCGATTGCCGCCAATCCGGCACTTTGCATGTCTTGTGCGGTATGGAAATAAATATCCCCCGTAATATAGACATCTGCGCCTTGTGCTAGCGCTGCGGGATAAAATTTCTCCCCACTACCGCCACAGATTGCCACGCGTTTGATCATTTTTTGCGGATTTGTTGTTGGTCGAACCACACGTAAACCGTCTAGTTGAAAGACTTCTTTCACCTGTTCAGCAAAATCATCCAATGATTGTTCCATCGGTAATTCACCAATACGACCAAGTCCCCATGTTTTGACTGGGGCATCGATCGAGAACAGATCAAAGGCTGGTTCCTCGTAAGGATGCGCTGCAAACATCGCTTCTAAAACATTTTTTTCAATTGATTCTGGAAAAATCACTTCAACTTTTGCTTCTTGGACTTGTTCGGGACGGCCCACTTCACCAATTGTCGGGTTTGCCCCTGCTATTGGTCGGAAACGACCTTGTCCGACAGAAGTAAAACTTGTACTGTCGTATGCGCCTTGTTCACCTGCACCTGCTTTGGCTAAAGCAGCCCTTAAACTTGGGGCATCGTCGACTGGCAGATAGCTGATCAATTTTTTATATCCTTGTTCATGCGTTTTGACAAGATAGCCGGTTACATCAAGTCCTAGTTTTTCGCAAAACCAATCATTTAAGCCATCTTCGATAATATCCATATTTGTATGTGCCGCATAAACAGCAATATCATGCTTTAACAAATCAGCATACATTTTCTCTTGCGGAGAATCAGTGATCAAGCGTTTGACTGGTCGAAAGATTGGCGGATGCTTGGCAATCAAAAGATCGATTTTTTTCTCAATGGCTTCAGCAACAACTTCTGGACGGACATCTAATGTCATCATGATACGTTCGATTGGTTTATCCAAAGTACCGATATGCAACCCCACAGGATCGCCTTCTTCTGCTAACCATTGTGGACAATAACTTTCAAATTTTTTGATGAAGTCTTGCGCTTTGATAGCCATACTATAAAACCTCCTTGATCCAATCCACTTCTTGCTGGATCGTCTCCCGTCTGTTTTGTTCACTCGCATTTTTTAACTGCTCTAAGATCACTTCACGTTGTTTCAACTCACGTTGCCACTTTGCTAAAAATATTTCGTTTTTCTCTGCGAGTAAATGTGGACCAAACATCAAGTCTTTTTCAGAATAATCGATCGTTTGCTCTTTCTTTTCTGCTACGATGATCTCATAGATTTTTTTATTTTCTTCGAGGATCTCTTCTGCAATAATTTGGTAGTTGTTTTCCTTTAGCCATGTTCGCAAGGTTTTCTCCCCAATGTTAGGCTGTAAGATCAAACGTTCCTCACCAGATATTCGCTGATTTTGTCGCCCAGCTTCCAAGATGTCACGAATCAGAGAACCACCCATTCCTGCAATCGTGATCGCATTGATTTGATCTTTCTTTTCGATTGCATCTAATCCATTGGCTAAGCGTACCTCGATCCGATCTGCCAATCCATTTTTCATCACTTGTCGTTTCGCTGATTCAAAAGGTCCTTTAACGACTTCTCCGGCTACCGCATAGTCGATTTTACCTTTTAGCATTAATGCAACAGGCAAATAAGCATGATCTGAACCGATATCTGCTAGACGAGCAGCATCTGGTACGAAACGTCCGACAGTTTCAAGACGTTTCGATAAATCTGTGTGATTCATTTTTCCACTCCTTAACTACTGAATGCTTGGCTATGAACAATTTTTATGCCTTTAGCCAAAACATGTCTATAAGCATAAACTTACTAGTTGTTATCTTATTTTATTCGACAACTTTTTTCTAACACCTATCATAACACTTGTTTACGTTTAATAGAAAAAAGAACTGGGCATTTGTCCCAGTCTTTTTCATTCATCAATCAAAAAAACGTTGTTCGATTTCTTTACTTGATTATTGAACAGTGATCTCGATGATCGAATTCCCAGGAACTTGTGGCGGGATCGACATTGTCATAACTGCCATTTCGACTAATTTGAATTCGACTTTTTCTCCTTCTTTCAAGGAATCGACACCACCAGTGATTTGATCCACTGAGGCATTCAAGATCACGCCATCATTGCTGAATGAAGAACCAATATTCGCTGGATCTTCTATTTCTTTTACATCTTTGATAGTGATTTGATAAACATCACCTTCAGCTTCACCGAAGCTTTCGATCGTACCAGTAAATACACTTTGTTTTTGTTCGGTAGAACTATCTGTTTCCACTGTCGATTCTGCATTGATCGAATCGATTGAACCTGTACTTCCTTCTTCGTTACCACAGCCTGTCAATGTAAATAAGAGACCGGCAGCAACTAGACCAGTTAAAATAGCTTTCATCATATATCCTCCGTGTAATTTCTTGCGTTACTCGTTTTTGATGATTCCATCCGGTTATTTCTTCAAGTCCATGGATTCGTTTCATCTTAACTTTGTTCATTTTATGAAAATTTTATTTGAAAAGGTGAAAATCAGTGACAGTAGAGTAGATACTCCAACCTGTAATTTGTCGATGATCGATTGAGACATTAGCCATTTCGGCGATTTCGTCCTGTCATTTCGATCTCTTTTGTTAAATAGCGGATCCGTTCCATGATCCGTTTTGCTTTCAATGGTTCTTCATCGCCACGTTGTGTCACAGTCAAATGCTGTTCTAATTCGTTCATCGTGAAGTTTGATGAAAAGAAAGTTGGTAATTGTTCTTGCATGCGATATTGTAGGATCACGCCAAAAACTTCATCACGAATCCAACTGCTCATTGCATCTGCTCCGATATCATCGATCATCAGAATCGGTGATTTCTTCACAGCATCCAATTTTTCCGCCACTTGGTCTTTGCCGATCGCTTGCTTCATTTCAACTGCAAACGTTGGAAAATGAACCAATGTGGTCGTAAATCCTTTGATCGCCAATTCTTTTGCTGTTGCGCCTAAAAGATAAGTTTTCCCAATACCAAAACTACCTACCAAATATAACCCCTTATGGAAGCTTTTAGGATCAGCTGAGTATTGTTCAACAAAGTCTAATGCTTCTAAGCTGGCATATCCACGTCCATCGGTTCGTTCAAAGTTTTCAAAGGAAGCAGACTGAATGTCTTTTGGCATATCCATTGCTTTGACACGACTCTTGATCTCTTCTTGTTTTTGACGAGCTAAAAGTGCTTCTGTCGGTACATACGTCACATCGACGTAATGGAAATTCAAAGTCAATTTAGGTTCATATCCTGGAGCGATCATGGTTGGGTCATTTGTTTGATATTTCCTTTTTTCCTGTACGTATTCATAAAGTTTGGCATAACTTTTTTCGATATCTGCTTGAGTCAATCGGTCTTGATGGGCTGACAGAAAGGCTTGAACATCCGCATCATTCAAAACTTCAGCAATCATCTCGGAATATTTTTCTTGGTAGTTGCGTTTACTGATGATTTTCTTCAGTTCTTTTCCCACATCTTCCATTAGCTCTCACCTTCCTTTTTAGCCAGATACTCTTTAAAGCGACGATCGATCTCGGCTTTTTTCTCTGTACTGATTTGTGTTTCGTCTTTCGGTTGATTGACCCAATCTGGTAATTTTTCTCTTCGGACATTGCGTCGATAATTTGAGGAATTGTTTTGTTTGGTCGTTTTCGGTTGTTTCGCCTTTGTCTTCAAGGTATGAAGATGTTCGATGGCTTCTTCAGGGGTGTTGATTTTTTTCTGAGCCCACTCATTCGCAATCGTATTGACAAAGCTCGCATTTAAGCTTGCATGATTCTTGATGACTAATACGTAGTTGATCAAAATATTGATGACACCGCTAGATAAACCGGATTGTGAAACTAGATCTTGCAACAGCCAATTTTCTTGTTTAGAGACGTACCCGCCTTTTTCTTTTTTTATCGCTTCGAGATAACGCATCGGTGGGGTTTGTCGTGCCACTTGGATCAATTGTTGTGCCGCACTAGGTAAAGCTTGATTGACTGCCGTACTTATTTCAGCCGGTTCCTCAGTCTCTAAGGTGTTGTCTGTACGTTGTTGTTGCTGGCGTACTAAGACGATTCTTTGGAGTTCTTTTAAAGACACTTCTTCTGTTGTAAAATCAAAGGACTGTAAAATCAGTTCTCCTAAAGTCAGCTCATCAAAACCATAGAGCTGCTGATACATTTTGGCTTGTTGGAGGACTTCTTCTTTCAATTGGTTTATATGTTGTTTCTTCAACCAATCAGTCAAAAACGGCCAGTCAAACGAGCTAGACTCTTCGATCAGTGATTTTCTTTCACTTGGTGTGAATCTTTGTTGGATCGATTCCACTTGTTCTTGGTTTGCTGCATAGACTGTTTCATTGAACCGATACACGTCTAAAAACTTTTTAGTGACTTTTTGATACCCTTCATGCGAAAGATTTTTTGGTTCGAATAACTTGGTCAATTGGCTAAAACGACGTTCACCGACTTTTTCTAGAAGTAAAAAAGAAAGTAACGTATCGTTGAAAAAGGCGGTCACACCCATCGGTTCTAACAGCTCATAAAGAAAACAACTGCCTAAGCTTTCATCGTTTTTGAAATAAACTTCTAAAAGACCGATTCCTTCTAATTTCTTTCGTGCTTCATAAAATTGTGGTAAGCCACAACTCAAACTGCTCAATAGATCAGCATGTAAGCTTTCTGGACCTGTCCCAGTTTCTAACGAGATCTCAGAGTATAACGTCAAGTACAGACTCAACGCTTCTCCGCCGATCAAAGGTTGGTAAAGGGATAACAAGGCAGACTTTCCTTCTTCTTTCAAAGGACTGCTTTTTCTTCCTTGGTAAATATTTTTCGGTTGTAATTCTTTCCACGCATTTTCCAAGGAATACACCCTCCTTTATTAATTACGCGTCATTTTCGTTATTGCTTGTATCTTTTGCTTTATCGACAATGTCTTGCAGTTCTTTTAAAAAGACAGACATATCTTTGAACTGACGATACACACTTGCAAAACGAATATAGGCGATTTCATCTAAGTTTACTAAATCTTCCATGACATATTCGCCGATCAGATTCGTTGAAACTTCATTTTCGCCAAGACTTCTTACTCGATTTTCTACATGGTTGACGATTTGTTCCATTTGTTCCATCGCAACAGGCCGTTTTTCAGCCGAACGGATCAGGCCTCGTAAAATCTTATCACGATTAAATTCTTCACGTTCACCATTTTTCTTGATGACCAATAGTGGTGCCGCTTCGATTCGTTCAAAGGTAGTAAAGCGGAAGGAACATTTTTCGCACTCGCGGCGTCTTCTTATTGCTCGACCATCGTCCGCTTGGCGACTATCGATCACTCTTGAATTGTTGTGTTGACATCTTGGACATCTCATCGTAATTTTCACCTCTCTTGGTGTAATTTGATCGCTTATTTGTTTGAATCAGATGAAGTTGGTACAT
This sequence comes from Enterococcus sp. DIV2371, assembly GCF_050498525.1. Classification (NCBI taxonomy): domain Bacteria; kingdom Bacillati; phylum Bacillota; class Bacilli; order Lactobacillales; family Enterococcaceae; genus Enterococcus; species Enterococcus sp. DIV2371. Next base: position 1,705,125 of record NZ_JBIPAJ010000001.1, read on the forward strand.
CAGTCAACTCGTCACACCAGAAAGAATCTATGGTGTTCAAAACGCTGAGTTGCAACACTAAGCTTAAAAATTATAAAATATGAAAAGAATTTTTTCAATTTTTAACTTACTGCTCAGGTCAACGTACTTTTCACAACCTCATTGCTGAGTATCTGTTGATTTTTTCATCCACGGAGTCTCTAAGAAAAGATCAAGTGGATCGTAATAAACGTTTTCTTATTACTGCTTTTAGTATAACATGAAACAATTCCACAATGCGACTGTCCTAGTCAAAAAAACGCATGATGTGAAAGATTTGCTGTGTTTTCTTGTAGACAAACGAAAACAGACTGGTCATGGTCTGACCAGTCTGTTTCTTTTCTTCTTGATTTTCTGTGTCATTTTGACTTCTAAAAAGCTTTACAGCTTTTCTTCAATGCCGGTGTATCGTTTCATACGCTCTTCTTCGATCTTTTGTTCTGTTGAGCGATGATCCATTTGGGGGTCTTGATTTTCTTTACGAATTTCTTCAGGATCTTGACGTTCTTTAGTCAAATCTTGTCGTTTTGACTCTTTTTCAGCATGTTGATCTTCTAATTCAGCAATTCTAGCACGGTACTCATCTTCACGGATCTTCCCTTCTTCCGCTTGGATCTGTCCTTTTTCCAGCAAGTCTTCTTTATGGAAAATCTCGCCAATTTTTTCTTTCGCAGAACCTACTACCTTGTCTTTTTGGTTTTTGAATGTACCCATCGTATCATCTCCCCCTCTTTCTTTTATATAAATAGCATAGCAAAATGTTGCAATTTACTCAAAGAAAGCGATTAAACGACAACCATTTTTTGATTTCGTCCGATAAATCTTCTTTTGTTTGACGATTATCGAATACAATATCTGCGCGACGTTTCTTTTCCTCAATGGATAGTTGGCTCTTGACCCGTTGTTCTGCTTCTTGCTTCGTTAGTTGATTCCGTGCCATCAATCGGTCGATTTGTTGGGATTCTGGAATATAAACGACTGCAACAGCATCCATTTGAGCATCATAATGTCCCTCAAATAATAATGGAATATCAACTACCACCAACGGATGTGTTGCTTTGTTTTTCACGATTTCTTCAGTGATTTTCCCGCGGATAAATGGATCCAATACTTGATTCAATTGCTCACGAGCGGTCACAGAACCAAAAATCAATTGGCCAAGTTTTTGCCGATCTAATTGACCATCCTTTTGCAGTATTTCTTTCCCAAAAGCTTGAACCAGCGCCTGGAGTCCGGGTGTTTCTGGTTCAACGACTTCTCTTGCCACTTGGTCTGCATCGATCACCGGAAAACCATATTGCTGAAATACAGCCGCCGCAGTACTTTTACCCGTTGCGATCCCACCGGTCAAACCTAACACAAATCCTACTTGGGTATTCTTAGTTTCTGACATGTTGGACAATAGTGTGTCCCCCTTTGCGCAACTTTCGTTTTCACGATTGGTGTTTGACAACGCACACACAACTCGCCTGTTTGACCATAAACATGTAACGCTACTTGAAAACTACCGGATTCTCCTAACGCATTGAGATAACTTCGGATCGTTGTGCCACCAGCTTCAACTGCTCGAGATAACACATCGATGATTGCTTGACGAAGCAGCTTGATTTCTTTAGGACGTAAAGAATCTGCGGGTTGTTCTGGGTGGATCTTCGCTTCCCACAACGCTTCATCTACATAGATATTTCCAAGACCAGTAACAAGTTTTTGATCAAGTAATAATGGTTTAATGGCTTTATGTGATTTTTGTAGACCTAAAGTGAAATCTTTCAATAAAAATAAATCTGGTAAAGGTTCTGGACCTAATTTCAAGATTCCTTTATACGTATTGCTCGCACCTTTTTCCACAATCGTCATACGACCAAATTTCCGGACATCGTGGTAACGCAATTGGCTGCCATCTTCAAAAGAAAAAATCACATGTGTATGTTTATCGATTGGTTCATCGTTTTCAACGTATTGATACTTTCCTTCCATACGTAAATGAGAGATCATGTCATAATGACTTAAATGAAAAATCAAAAATTTCCCTCTACGACCGATTGCTTCGATGGTTTCCCCAACCAAGGTTGCTTCAAAAATCGGCACCTCTGGTTGTTCAATGATTCTCGGCCACAACACTTGGACGTTTTTGATTTTTTTGTTTTTCACTAATTTCTCTAATCCTTTGCGGACCGTTTCAACTTCTGGTAATTCGGGCATGCTTTTTCTCACCTGCAATTTTTACTTATTTGATTGAACTCCCACGTTCTTTTTTATCGAAAAAAGAAGCTCTTGAATCGAACGAAACCGACCCAAGAGCTTCCCTCGATGTTTGTTTATCGGTGTAACAGTATAGAATTATTTGGCTTCATACCATGTTTTGCCCCAGCTGCTGTCTGTAATCAATGGGACATGTAAGGCGACCGCCTGTTCCATTACTTCACTCACTAATTTATCTAACATTTCCAATTCACTCTCTGGCACTTCAAATACTAGTTCATCGTGTACTTGAAGTAACATCGTCGCTTGGAGGTTCGATTCTTTCAAACGTTTGTCCAATTCGATCATGGCGATTTTCAAGATATCCGCCGCACTTCCTTGAATCGGCGTGTTGATCGCTGTACGTTCCGCAAATGAACGAATGTTATAGTTTCTTGAATTGATATCCGGCAAATAACGACGGCGATGATATAAAGTTTCCACGAAACCTTGATCTTTCGCTTCACGAACGATTCGTTCCATATATTCTTTCACACCAGGATACTTTTCAAAATAAGTATCGATGTATTGTTGTGCTGCTTTACGAGTGATTCCTAGATTCTGCGATAAACCATAATCAGAGATCCCATAAACGATACCAAAGTTGACTGCTTTTGCCTGACGTCGCATATTTGGTGTCACATCTTCTGCCTTTTCAATCCCAAATACACGCATGGCAGTACTTGAGTGGATATCTTGCCCTTCTAAAAAGGCAGCTTTTAGATGCTCATCATCTGAGATATGCGCCAACACACGTAATTCGATCTGTGAATAGTCAGAAGAATAGATCAACCAATCTTTATCTCGCGGAACAAAGGCTTGACGGATCTTACGCCCTTCATCCAAACGGATCGGAATATTTTGCAAGTTAGGATCGACCGAACTCAAACGACCTGTCTGTGTCAATGTCTGAACGTAACGAGTATGGACTTTGCCGTCCGATTGGATCACTTTCAACAAGCCTTCGACATAGGTCGATTGGATTTTAGCGATTTGACGATAGATCAAAATATCATCCACGATTGGTGCTTGCTCACGTAATTGTTCTAAAACATCGACAGCTGTTGAATAGCCAGTTTTCGTTTTCTTGATCACTGGTAGACCCATTTTTTCAAACAGGATCACACCTAATTGTTTTGGCGAGTTCAGATTGAACTCTTCGCCAGCTTCTTCATAGATTTTTTGCTCGATCTCTCGCAAACGATCTGAAAATTCGATTTTCATTTCTTGTAGACGTGTGGCATCCACTTTGATTCCGCTGATCTCCATTTCAGCTAAAATGATCGACAAAGGCAATTCCATTTTACGGAAAAGATCCTCTTGATTTTTTTCTGCAAGTTCTTGGCTTAGTTTAGGAGTCAACCCATTGATTGCTGAAACTTTCCGTGCTAAGTGAGCAAAGAAAACTTCTTCATCTTCTGGCAATCCTTTCTTCGCGCCTTTTCCGTAGATCGCTTCATCCGATTGGATATCATGATAGCCATAATGCGTAGCAACACCTTCAATGTCGTCACTTTTCTCATTGGTATCCAATAAGTAAGCACCTAATAAGACATCGAAATCGATTCCTTGTAGTTTGGTCGCATAGCGGTTCAATGCTACATACGTGCGTTTCGCATCATAGACATTTTTCAAACGCGTCTTATCCCCGACCCATGAAAGAAATGCTTCATTTTCAAAAATCGCTAAGTCATTTGTGACATAGATTTTTTCTGATGTTCCCCAAGCAACACCAACGATGTCTTCCGTGTGGTAGTTATCCCCCATCATTTCAACATATAAAGCCATATTCGTCTGGAACATGCTTTCATCATATTCATGGACGACTTCAAACAAAATATCCTTCATCTCTGCTTGTTCTTCGACAACATCTAATTTAGCAAGGAATTGTTTGAAATCCATTTCTTTGAAGAAAGGCACTAACTTTTCCAAATCTTTCCCTTGGTATGCAAGAGAATCAATATCGACTTCCACTGGTGCATCGGTATCGATCGTTGCTAATTTTTTTGATAAGAAAGCCTGCTCTTTATCATTGATCAGATTTTCTTTCATCTTGCTTTGTTTCATTTCATCGATATGCTCATAGATTCCTTCAACTGAGCCATATTGGTTCAACAGCTTGATTGCTGTTTTTTCGCCGATTTTAGTTACACCAGGGATATTATCTGAAGCATCACCTGCTAACCCTTTCATATCGATGATTTGATTTGGTGTAAGTCCATTATATTTTTCTGCTACGTGTTCTGGCGTATAGCTTTCAATGTCACTTACACCTTTCACTGTGATATCGACTTTGATTTCTTTTGATGCCAGCTGTGTCAAATCTCGGTCACCTGACAAGACAACCACATCAAATTTTTCTTTATCTACTTTTTCTGCTAAGGTCCCGATGATATCATCCGCCTCATAGTTTGGCAGCTCGTAATATTTCACGCCTAGTCCAGTTAAAAGTTCACGGATATAAGGCATTTGTTCTTTGAATTCTCCCGGTGTTTTTGAACGTCCACCTTTGTATTCAGCATACATCTCTGTTCGAAATGTCGTTTTCCCTGCATCAAAAGCAACCAAAACATGCGTCGGCTGTTCTTTTTGCATGACGTTCTCAAACATATTATGAAAGGCATAAATAGCGTTTGTGTGTAACCCATTACGATTTTTAAAACGTTCCAACGAATTGTGCAGCGCAAAGAATGCACGAAATGCCACACTATTTCCGTCAACGAGTAATAATTTATTTTTTGTCATCCGCTTAACTCCTTACTATAAAGTTCTTTCTCATTCTAACAAAGAATGCCTAAGAATGCGAAAAGAAAAAACGGATAAGGGAAAGGTTGTGAGAAAAGCGGTCAGCACTAAGGCGGAAGACAGAAAATTGAGAATGGTTTCTAAACCATTAATCGAACAAAAAAAGAACCCACTAGAATTTGATCATCAAACTCTGTGGATTCTCTCGTTATTCACTATTTTTATCTCTTACACCATGTTTCTTGATTGCTTAGTTATTGCGTCCAAAGATTCGTAAGAACGCTAAGAACAAGTTGATGAAATCAAGATATAGTTGAAGTGCTAAGAATACGGCAACGCCACTATTTGCTTGTCCATTTGATTGGACAAAAACATTACCGATCTTTTGATTGTCGTAAGCTGTGATTCCTGCAAAAATCACTACAAGTAGTAATGAGATAAACAGTTCAACTGCACTACTTCTCAAGATAAAGACATTCAAGACCATCGCGATGATCACACCGATCAATGCTGCCATTCCCGCACGACCAACACCTGTCAAATCTTTTTTCGTAAACATCCCGATCGCTGACATCCCAATAAACATCCCTGTTGCTGAGATAAAAGCAGTCGTGATCGTTCCAATATCATAGAAAGCTAACGTGACAGCTAAAACGAGACCGTTCAGCAAGGAATATGCGACGAATCCGCCAATGGCTAAGCTTGGATTTTTTTGAGCTTTCGTGCCTAAAACTAACACCAAAATGATTTGGACGATCCATAATCCCATAAAACCTAATGGGAAGTTGTTGATAAAGCTTGCTACTTGATATGGAAAGACTTGGATCGCTAGATAAGAAGTAAGCGCACTTAACGCTAGACCGATTCCTAAAAATCCGTAGACTTTCGCATAAAAGCGGTTGATACTATTTGAAATAATTTGATTGTTCATATTATTCACCTTCACTTTCAAGAGTTGGTTCTTGCTCTAATTCTGGTGGTTGGACCATGACTACGGCATCTAACACACGGTTGTCTTGTGTATTTGCTGCCTCCACTGAAATAGTCACGACATTTTTCATTTTATCCACTCGAATGACTTCAAACTGAAACGTCAATGTTTCATAATGAAAAACCGGCTCGACAAAATTAGCTGAAAAATTCACCACATGAGAACCTGGACCAGGCAGGTGTTTAGACACTGCACTTGTAATGATTCCCATTAACATCACAGATGGAACGATTGGTTGATGATATTCCGTTTTCTGTGCAAAATCATGTTGGATATATAAAGGGTTGGCATCATTTGTTAATCCTAAATACAATAATAACTGGTTATCTTCGATTGATTCTGTTAAAGATAACGAGTCACCTTCCTCGATCTCATTGATTGTTTTTCCTAATTTACGCGGTTTACTTATGTTCAAGTTTAAACCCTCCAGTTTATTTATTCATTCGTACCAATTGTACCAAATCACACAAAAAACGCAAGTTACAGAACATGCTTATGTCTTTCACTTATGTAAGTCAGCGCATGAATTGCCATACGTTATTTATCGAGAACTATACCACAATTGAACAAAAACCGGTCGTATTTTGTCTGGATATTTTAAGATTTTTTAACTACGCCGGATAGATTCAATAACTAAAAAAGAAACAGACGAGCTTTGAGAAAAAATCATCCGCAACTAAACGCAAAAAGAGGCCGTCACAAGACAACCTCTTTGACACTAAATTCTTTTTCCGTTAAATGATCAAAGAACGTTCTTCGTCGTACTGCTCAACAATTTTTCGTAAGCTTGTTCAAATTTTTGAACATCGCCAGCACCCATAAAAATAATGACTGCTTCATGATAGTCTAGCAATGGCGAAACATTGTCTTCTTTGATTACTTGACCGCCTTTATTGATTTTTGCGCCTAAGTCTTCGATCTTAACGTCCCCTTGTTCTTCACGGGCAGAACCAAAGATATCACATAGATATACTTCATCCGCTAAATCTAACGCTTCCGCAAACTCATCCATCAAGGCAATCGTACGAGTAAATGTATGTGGTTGGAAGACCGCAATGATTTGTTTATCTGGATATTTTTGACGCGCGCCATCGATCGTTGCTTTGATTTCAGCTGGATGGTGAGCATAATCATCAACGACTGTCATGTCAGCCACGAGTTTTTCACTAAAACGGCGTTTCACACCAGGAAATGTCAACATTTCATCCGCCACTTCTTTGACATCTAATTTTTCAAAGTAAGCAACAGCAATGACACCAAGAGCATTTAAGATATTGTGTTTTCCAAATGCTGGAACTGTAAAGTGGCCAACAAATTCATCCCCATGGAACACATCAAATGCTGAACCAGTGGTCGTACGTTCAATATTTCTTGCTTGGATATCGTCATCTTCATTCATACCATAATAATAAATTGGCACATCTGCTTCTAATTTTCGTAAATAGTCGTCATCTCCGTAAGCAAAGATCGCTTTCTTCACTTGTTTTGCCATCGTTTGGAAAGCAGAGAAAACATCATCGATACTTGTGTAATAGTCAGGATGATCAAAATCGATATTCGTCATGATCACATAGTCAGGTGAGTAAGCCAAAAAGTGACGACGATATTCACATGCTTCAAAAGCAAAGAATTCTGCCTCTGGATCACCATGGCCAGTACCGTCACCAATCAAATAACTTGTGGGACGAATACCTGTCAATACATGAGATAATAAACCTGTCGTACTTGTTTTCCCGTGGGAACCAGTGACAGCGATACTCGTATAATTTTGGATAAAATCGGCAATAAAATCATGGTAACGGATCACTTCTAACCCAAGCTCTTTTGCTCGTTGGATCTCTTCATGCGAATCTGGAAATGCATTGCCCGCGATTACGATCATTCCTGGTTTCACGTTTTCTGCATTAAACGGCAAGATCGGAATATTGGCTTTTTCTAAATCTCTTTGAGTAAAGAAATATTTTTCAATATCTGATCCTTGAACATCTAACCCTTTTTCATGTAATACAAGTGCCAACGAGCCCATTCCTGAGCCTTTAATACCAACAAAGTGGTACAAGTTTTCTTGATTTTTCATTTGAATCCTCTTCTCTTAACTATCATCCATTATTTTATTCATACATTCAACACGAAACCCATTATCTTATAAACGATAAAAAATTTCAACCAAATTTATTCGGATGATCCTCTATTACTTAACTATCAGCTTTCCTATCACCTTTTGAGCGATGCTTTTTCATTGATCGCAATCAAACGTAAATAAGCAGACCACACTTCATCTGGGATATCGACATGACCGATAAACCCTTTCCCATTGGGACCATATCCTTGGGCATCATCTTTCAAACGAACCATTTCTCCTAACACCAATGCTTGAAAATAATCAGCAGGCCATAAGTCATTTAGTCTTTGATCAGAGAAACTGAATCCCTTGGTACTTTCTGTCACTTGAGGAAGAATCGGCACATAATTATAAAAATCTACCGATGTCTTGCCCCATTCTTTCTCAAAAGTTGCCTTTGTTCGTCGTTGCAAAGTAGGATCATTCATCAACAAGATTCGCTCAGGTAACGAGCCAAGTTTGCTTAACAACTCATAGGAAAACAAAGCATTTTCACCACTATTTGTCGATTTCGTTTCTAATAGCATGGCTTCTTCAGGTAACTGATATTTTTCAATAAGATACTTGGCACAAAGTTCACTTTCACTTAATCCTGGTTCAAAATCATACCCTTGTTTCTCGAAATTTCGATAGAGATACTTCGTCGCATGTCCGATCCCACCGACTAAAACGATTTGGTCAATTTGCTGGTTCAAATAAGCCTTTGCCGCTTCATCTGCTAATACAGGTAAACAGTTCCCAGCTAAAATCAGCATTGGGGCTTTTAATTCCGAATAGTTCTGTGGATCAGCTTCTGCTAAAAAAGCCAATAAACGATTCCAGTCAGCGTTTCTTGCTTGTTCATCTGTCATTTCTCTCACTCCTCATGCATTACTCAACATTCGAATACGTGGTTTCTTTCCATACCAAACGTCCTCTGCAACGTCCACATAAATAGCGATCTGTATTGATTTTTCTTTTACGATAGATCCAATTGGCACAACGTTGACATTGATAGCTTTCAATTTTTTGTCTTCGGTTTGAAGGGGTTGCTGGTGCATAGCGCAACCCACCGGTCATTGCCAATAACTGTTTGAAATCCGCATCACGATGACGGTAGCCTTTTCCGGTCAAGTGGAGATGGTAATGGCACAGCTCGTGTTTGATGATCCCGATAATCGTTTCTTGATTGGTTGCCGCAAACATTGTCGGATTAAAATCCAAGTGATGATCGCTCAAATGATACCTGCCGCCGGTTGTTTTCAACCGCTGATTGAACTTTGCTTCATGACTGAACGGACGATTGAAGCTGGTCAACGAAACCTCTTCGACCAATTCCTGTAATTCTTCTTGTGTCACGCTTTTTCCTCGTAAGGCGAAAGCATCGTCAAGCTGATGCGCCCTTTGTTCGTGTCCACTTGTTCGATCCACACAGTCACTACATCACCGACCGAAACGACATCAGTTGGATGTTTGACAAACTTATTGCTTAATTTGGAGATATGGACTAAACCATCTTGTTTCACACCGATATCAACAAATGCGCCAAAATCGATCACATTCCGAACCGTTCCTTTTAATTCCATACCCGGCTTCAAATCTTCCATACTCAATACATCTGAACGCAATAGCGGTGCAGGCATTTCATCCCGCATATCTCTTCCTGGTTGAGTCAAGCCTTCTAAAATATCTTTCAAAGTTTCTTCACCAACCGGTACTTGTTTCGCTAAGTGTTGCGGTGAAAGCTGACTTAATTTTTCGATGGCTTCTTTACTTCCTAAATCTTTTTCAGATAGTTGATTCGCCTTTAAGATTTCTTTTGCTACTGGATAGCTTTCTGGATGGATCGCGGTATTATCAAGCACGTTTTTGCCACCAGGTACACGCAAGAAACCAATGGCTTGTTCATATGCTTTTGGTCCTAAACGTGGGACCTTCTTCAATTGCACCCGAGAAGCAAAAGCCCCTTGCTCTTCACGATAAGTTACGATATTTTGTGCAGTCGTCTTATTAAGTCCAGAAATATGTTGCAATAACTGAGGGCTAGCCGTATTGACATCCACCCCTACTTGGTTGACAGCTGTTTCAACAACAAAGTCCAACTGTTCGGCTAATCTTTTTTGAGAAACATCATGTTGATATTGTCCGACTCCGACTGCTTTAGGATCGATTTTCACTAATTCTGCCAATGGATCTTGTAGTCTTCTTGCAATCGATACAGCACTACGCTCTTCTACTTGTAACTCTGGAAATTCTTTCCGAGCAATATCACTCGCAGAATAGACAGAAGCGCCTGCTTCATTGACGATCGCATAAAAAGCTTGATGTTTGGCTAACTTCAATTGTTCCGCAACAAACAACTCCGATTCACGACTAGCAGTACCATTACCGATCGCAACCATATCCACTTGATACTGATCGATCAATTTTACAAATGCAGGCCCTGCTTCGGCTCTTTTTGCTTGATTAGCTGGTTTATGCGGATAGATCACTTCGATCGCCAACACTTTACCTGTCGCGTCAACGACTGCTAATTTGCAACCTGTACGATAAGCCGGGTCAAAGCCTAAGACAACTTTTCCTTTCAAAGGAGGTTGTAACAACAAGTTACGTAAATTTTCACCAAATATAGCGATTGCTTGTTCATCGGCTTTTTCGGTCAACTCATTACGAACTTCTCTTTCAATCGCTGGCTGGATGAATCGCTTATAACTATCTTGGATCGCTAAACGAACATAGCTAGCAGAAGGGGAAGTTGTATCATGAATCAATTGTTTTTCCAAGTAAGTCAAAATTGCAGCTTCATCAACCGTTAAACTGACTTTCAATACTTCTTCTTTTTCCCCGCGATTAGTAGCTAAGATCCGATGCGAAACGATTTTATGGATAGGTTCAGAAAACTCGTAATACATTTCGTATACGCCTTTTTCGTCATTTTCTTTGTTTTTGACCGTACTTTCGTAAAGACCCTTGTTGTACGTATATGAACGGACCCATGTTCTGAATTTTGCATTGTCACTGACTTGCTCCGCAATGATTTCGTGTGCGCCCTGCAATGCTTCTTCCGGCGTAGGGACTTCCTCAGTGACGTATTTCGCTGCTTCAGCCAAAACCTCCGCCGACGTAAGCGTCAATAACCAAGTGGCTAACGGTTCTAAGCCTTTTTCTTTGGCGATCGTTGCTTTCGTTCTTCGTTTTTGTTTGTAAGGACGATACAAGTCTTCTACTTGCTGCATCTTCACTGATTGCGTAATACTTTGTTGTAATTCTGGTGTCAATTTCCCTTGTTCATCGATCAGACGCAAAACTTCTGTTTTACGTTTCTCAAGATTTTCCAAATAAGCATAGCGCTCTTCGATTTCACGAATTTGTACTTCGTCTAAACTTCCGGTCATCTCTTTGCGGTAACGAGCAATAAATGGCACCGTGTTGCCTTCTGCTAATAAATTTAAAACAGTCGATAACTGCTTTGCTTGATAATCTGCCAATTCTTTTTTTACAAGATCTAGAATCGTTGGATTTATTTTGTCTGTCATTACATAGCCTCTTTTCTAAGTCAAAATCGATAATTGCTGCCGGTTATACTTATAAATAGCAAGAATCGAAAAAAGTCATTCTGGTCTATTTTATCATAGATTCTCGTATTTCTAAATGTAACTAAAAAGGCCTGGATAAGAATGCTCTCCAGCCCTTTTCTGTCAATAACGAGGTTGCCATGGACCTTGATTGTTTTGATACTCGATATCTTGGATAATTCCAGTTTGATCAAAAACAACACCGTGCATCGAGCCACCAAAAACAGCTCCACCATCGATTCCTATTTTCTGATCTCGTATCCATAAATCGGTCGTCTGCATATCCCCATGGAGCAATGGAGTGATCGTATGACCAAATACGATCGTCTTACCAGTCAAATTCTTTCGCTCATGAAAAGGTTCCCTGATCCATAAAAAATCACTAGGACTTGTCTTTTGCCAATCTTTTTTTGTTAAATCAACACCTGCATGAACAAAAAGATAATCTTTCCATTCGTAATATAAAGGTAAATTGCATAAAAAATCAACTAGTTCTGAATATCTTGAACGGATCATCATCGCGATCTCCGTCGGTGAATACTCTTCTGCTGCACCTGGATGTAAGAGACTCTCCATTGTTTCTCTTCCACCGTTTCGTAAATAAGATGGATACCAATCTTCAGGGTCCTGGAGAAATTGTAAGAAATATTCTTCATGGTTTCCTCGCAAATAGACCGCACCCGTCTCTTTTGCTAACTTCATGCCTAACAACAAGCAATCTTTTGTTTTTGGCCCGCGATCATTTAGATCACCAATCAACACTAATTGATGGATACGTAAATCGTAGTACGTCAGTAATTTTTGAAAAAGATCATAACTTCCATGGACATCACCGATTGCATAAACAAATGGTTGATTCATGATAACACCACCTTTTCATTTGATTATAGCTCAATTTCTCCCTCAAAGGTAGCAACATTTTTCGCTTTGCTAAAGGAACAACCGCTTGATTTCAGGCTAAAATGAGAGCCACGAAAATTTGCAAAACAAATTTCATGACTCTCATTTTATTTTATGGTCGCTAACCTTCTATTTTAAGTTTTAAAAAAACGAATTAAGCAAACGCTGCTAATTGTGCATCGATTTCTTCTGTAGAAAGATTTCTTTCTTTGACATAGCGATTATGTGGATGTTTTGCACATGCTACGGAACATGAGCCTAAATGTTTTTCTTCGTTTTCAACGGATGCTAACATTTGACGGTTACATTCTGGATTTGCACAGTTGATGTAACGTTCACATGGCGTACCATCAAACCAATCCTTACCAACAATCTGCTTATCAACATGGTTGATGTCGACCGCGATACGCTCATCAAAAACGTACATTTTGCCATCCCATAGCTCCCCTTGGACCTCTGGATCTTTACCATATGTCGCAATACCACCATGTAACTGACCTACGTCCTTGAATCCTTCTCTCACTAACCAACCAGAGAATTTTTCACAGCGAATCCCACCTGTACAGTAAGTCACGACACGTTTTTCCATGAATTCTTCTTTATGATCGCGAATCCATTGTGGCAGTTCTCTAAAACTACGAATATCCGGACGAACCGCTCCTCTAAAATGACCAAGATCATATTCATAATCATTCCGTGCATCGATGACAACAGTATCTTCATCCAGAATCGCTTCTTTAAATTCTTTCGGTGACAAATAAGCCCCTGTCATTTCTTTTGGATCAATATCTTCTTCTAGTTTTAACGAAACCAGTTCAGGACGCGCACGAACGAACATTTTTTTGAACGCATGCCCCTCGCTAGGATCGATTTTGAAGAATGTATCCGCAAAACGTTCATCTGCTAACATCGCTTCCATGTATGCCTCAGTCTCTGCAATTGTTCCAGAAACCGTGCCGTTGATTCCTTCTTCTGCGACAAGAATACGACCTTTCAAATTCAAAGATTTACAAAAAGCAAGATGCTCCTTCGCAAAAAGTTCAGGATCAGTGATCGTTGTATATTTATAATATAATAGTACTTGGTAATCCATTTAGTTACTTCCTTCCTACAATTCATTCCATAATAGTATAAAGAAGTCTAAATGAAATGACGATTTTTCTGCTTGTGTAATTATGCGCAAGATGCAGTTTACATAAAATAATTATTGTAATTATATTTCTAAGGTCACAAAAAATCCGACTGAAATTTCCAGCCGGAGTCCTCACTTCATTCTTACTAATTTATTTTCCAGTCACAGCAAAGTAATTGCCATCAGGGTCTGCAAAATTAAAGACATATTCTTCCCCTAGTTGAACCAGATCACCTAATGTCACTTCTAATTGTTGCATCTTTTTGTATAGATCAAAAATCCCTTCACTATAGAACATCAATGAAGGTGCGCCACTAGCAGTTCCTGGTGAATGCTGTTCAATGAATTCACGATCATATAAGACAAACGCTGTATCAGCATCTTTCGATTGTGCAATCTCAATAATCAACGTACCATCCATCTCTTGACGATCCAGCTCCACAAAACCAATCTGTTGCCAGAACGTAGCATTTTTTTCAACGTCATCGACATATAACATTATTTTCATTTCATTCGTAAACATTCATTCATTCCTCCACTTTTTTCGTCTTTGCTAGTTTAGCATAGCTTATAACGAAAATCTATGTTAGAGACATACGGATGAGAAGGGGGATTTATGTCGTTCATTTTATAGGTGAACTCATCTTTTACTGTTCAAGCTTCTTCTATATGAGAGCAATCAGTCAAAATGTTTAAATATAGCATTATTCGAAAGCTACATGAATAATAGTATTCACTTGAATAAGATCTTTTCGAGTATATTTGTAACTTAACTTTTTTTGTTTACTAAAGGACTCACTTGCAGAAATTTTATTGATATAGTACACATCCCCTTTTTCGTTTGCAACTTCTGATAAAACTGTTCTACCAATTGAAACATCATTTATATACTGAAATTTTTCACCATTACCATCTTGTTCACCAAAAAGAAAAATTTTACAATCATATACATCATTTATTTTCATAAAATCAAAATTTTTAAAACTAGTAACCGCAGAATCATCAAAACATAACTCAATTGTAGCTGTATCTAAATTTTCCAACTCTAAATTCCGTGTAGCTACTGATTCTTCTACGGAAAGTAGTCTATACATGTGCATCCTCCTAGTTTAAATAGTTACGTGGATTGCTCTTGTTGGTAAATCGGTTGATTCGTTACTGCTCGATCCTCTAACTTTCGTTAGAAACCAGAGGATTTATTTCAAATTGATCTTTCTTGCCAAAAGAATCGATTTTCTTCCATATTTAATTTTTTCACCTGAATATCTTTACAAACGATATTCATAGTCATAATCGATAGATCAAGGAAACATTCCACGAAGTTCTGATTTCCTTCATATTTTTTCAAAGAGATATCTTGTCCATCATAGCCAAGTTGTCCCCCTCGCATCTCTTTTACGTTATCTATCTTTCGCCAATTTGAGTCGGTCTCATAACTAACTTTATAACAAGATAAAAAACAAATTTTCCAACAAGTTTCTTCATCATTTTCTATAAAAATGTATACTTCGTCATTAAAATACTGAGTTTGAATATCCAATATTGACATATCCCAGTACTTCGTATCATCAATTTTCTTTTGTAATAATTCAATATTCAACATTTACCTCCAAAATTATTACTCATAGTTGATATAGATTGTACTCAAATAATTATTTTCTAAAAATAAAACAATTGCTTGTACTACTTCTTCTAATATCTCTTTTATTGAAGTTTGATTGATCTTGCTGATATCGAAACACCTTAATTGATCAATAGTAAGCGACTTATCCTTGATCAACCATGGTGAATCATCATACCATCCCTCATGATGAAAATATTCTTTCACCATCCCCTTTTTTTCGACATTACAATCTAATAAATGATCTAAAATAGTTTCAAAATAGCCGTTCCAAATGATAAGTTTATTATCAGTAGCTACAAAAGAAAGCTCCGCTTCTCCTTCAAAACCTTCATAAAACCTATTGTCAATCATAGAATCCATTCCTTCCATTGACCTTTATTTAATTGTTCTGTAGTGATATTCCCTGCTTTTTTCAGTTATTGTATCGTACTGTTCTTCACCTGTTTTAAGCCTCTAGTCAGTAATACTTGATGCGATGCGTAATAGGGAATATTTAGTTTCATTGATCCATATATCGCCGGATTGCACGGTAAAGACATTTATTTCGTACGAAGAATGTTTTCTGTTAATTAACGATTGATTTTGGCTCAAAGT
This sequence comes from Enterococcus sp. DIV2371, assembly GCF_050498525.1. NCBI lineage: Bacteria > Bacillati > Bacillota > Bacilli > Lactobacillales > Enterococcaceae > Enterococcus > Enterococcus sp. DIV2371. The sequence continues at coordinate 1,721,046 of NZ_JBIPAJ010000001.1, forward strand.
ATCTTTTTACTCTTTCTAAAGTTTACAAGTTAGAAATTATTTTTTTTTAATTGTTCATATTTCTCCATAAATTCGTCTCTTTCAAAAGCAAAATCCCACAGATGATTATCTATATTTTGATCTATGTGTGAAGGCAATTCTTTTAGTTCTTTTTTATATTTTTTCAATTTCTCAATCGACACATTTGCTAACTGTTCTAAAAAGTGTCCGTCCCATAATTCACCAGCCAATGGATCGTTTATAATAAATTCTAACGCTTTTTTTATTGCTAACTCCTCAACCTCATGCTGAGAAAACATTGTGTAAACATCATTTTCATCTATATCATCTTCTGTTTTATTCAATAATTTATTTAACCAAATATCATACTTCTTGCTTACAATAGGAAAATCGTCATTTATATGATAAATACCTTTTATTTTTTTTGCCATTGATCTATCCATCCATATTCATAAATAAGTTATCTATATTTCTGAGATTCTCGTCTTAATGGCTCTAAGTAAACCTATAAATTATATTTCTAAACTCTTTTTAACTCTTTTCAATAATCCGATTAACTCACTACCATCTGATTTTTTTGTTTCTTTTCTTACGTTTTTATCCAAATAGTTGTAAAAAGTGTCAAAATCTAAATACACTATCTGATTTACTTCTACAGCTGGAGAAGCCAACTCAATCAATACATGTTTATCATCTAGCGGCTTAGGCAATTGTGCCATATCGTAGTCATCTAAATCATTTTCAAAAAATAAAAAAATAACCTCTTCTCCCCATCCTTCCTTATTAGATAATAAATTTAATAACTTGTTTAGATTAGCTCAATCTTCTATGATGCTATATTGTATTTCTAATGGGAATTTTTTGTTTGTTGCCGTTCTTCGACTTTTATTTAAAATATGGTTTAATCCATAACGATTTTAGACACTGATCATTATCGACCACGGCAAGCACATTCTCAAGAAACTCTACACATCTATCATTGTTATCATGCATGAAGTCTCCAAAGCATAACCAGTTTTGTTTTAAATCATAATAGGTAAGCCACACTTCTTTTTTATCTAGCCTCCATGAACCTGATTCTAAATTCTCTTCTAGTTCAACTTTCCCTTTCTGTATATGTAAAGGTAAAAGCAAATCTTTTTTAATCCAACTTTCTTTCGGCGTGTATCCCCAAACTTGATTAGCAGACTTTTGAACAGAGTCAAAACCTATATTTATATAACTGATAAGTAATAAAATATCTGCATTTGATCTAGGATTAAAATCTAAGTTTCCATCCTTTTCATCATACGTTACTTGTCCGTTAATTCTTTCATTCTCAGATTTTAGATTTAGTTTTATCATTTTTCACCCCATTTATTTACAAAATTATAATGAACAATTTTATTTGTCGATATATCAATAACTGGTTCTCATGTATCTTTGAATCCTCTAATTACTCCTTCAAACTCTCAGCGAAGTGTATTTTTAAAATACTATCTTTAATCAGTATTGCTACATTAATTATTTTATCTAAAAGTAAAGTCATTTATACTTACTACGACGTGCCAATGTAATCTAAAACCCTATGACTTTACAAAAAATCATTCACTAGTCTTCATACTTACCTCTACTTAACCTTGTATTTTCCTTATCCAAAGATAGATCAGCAAATGAAACAATATATTCCTTACTATCAATGGTTATTAAACTGTCTAGTCCCCATTTTTTTAAAATTCAATCGGTGAAATAAAAGTCATGTTGAATTATAAACTTTACATACACTTGGTAGTATTTTCATAACATTCTAAATTACTTTTACACCGAGAAATGTTACGAAATTCCTTGATTAGTTTTCTATCTAAAATATTTTTATCATCTTATGATTTCTCCTCATAAACTATGGATCAGGTGTTGAATATGTATGTAAAACCATCAGTAGGATTCATTCATGTGATGATTTTTTTAACTTGAAATACCATGCTTACTATTTTTCTAAGGTTTATAATTTCAATTTCTCTACTAATTTTTTAAAATTGCGAATGTTTTTATTTTGCAAAGAATTTAGTTTAATTATTTCTGATAAATAATACTCTGATTTCTCTAATACTTCTGTTCTGAAGTCAGAGAATAGCATTTTTTTATCTTTCCAGAATTGATAATCCGGATTTGAAAGTTTCTCTGTGCGAATCCATCCTCCTTGACCCACTTTAGCACCTGAAACTTTACTAATAGATAGAATTTCTTTCTCCCTATAAATTTCTATCCACGTATTAAAAGATTCAATATCATTAATCAAAACATAGCTCTCTGTGTTTAAAATCTCTAAAGCTCTTAAAAAACTGTCAAACCAATCGTATAGAGATACAGTAAAATCTTCTACTTCTTCTTCAAGGATAATCCCATAGTGTTCATTATCAATTGTGATACTAAAATAGCCATATTCTCCGATAAAATTTTCTATATAAATATCTTTAACTATTTTAAATTTCATCTCAAAAATTTTTTCCACCCTATTTCTCAAGCTTTTCAAATCGTCTTAATAAATATTGATACTTAATATAATTCATATGCATAGCTTAATAACCTCAAATTTTTTCTGCATTTGGATTCGTTGATTAGTTGTATCCATAATTAGGTGGAGAACTAATCATTCGTGGGTTCACAGACCAAGCCTATTAAGTATGATGAGTGATTCTATGGGTTGTTTTTTACAACAATAACCGTTCATCAAGTGATTCACTGATTTGTTAGACTGGAATGCTAGCATTTGTATAAATTATTTGCTGTAGTTATAAATTATATGACTCACCAGTAAATGAGCGCAAAAAATCAGTTAGCTCATCGGTCTCATTTTAAAAAATATATAATATATCTTGTTCTGAAATGAAAGAACTAGGGATAACTTTTTCTAAATGTTCTATTCTAGCGATCATGTATTCTTGATTTTCTCCTTGAAGATTTGTTATCGCCCAGCTCTTCAGTAAATCTAATTCTTCCATAACAACTCCTAATTTAGTATGATCAAATTCCGCACCATCTTTTATATATTTGATACCTAATTCTTTTATAGCTTTTTCCCAATACCTTTCATAAAATGGTTCTGAGGAGATATTTTCACTTAATATAACTTCAGAGTTTTCCTCATAGATATCTCCATCATACTTAAATAATCCTACTGACATTAGTCCTCACTTCCACATATTTCATCAAATTCGCCAATAATATATCATTTTTATTTATTATGTTTTATTCGATAATCTAGTTCTGACAATGCTTCTTCAACGTCTTCTTTTAATCTCGAGTTTCCTTTATACGATTCAATAATTTGTCTATATTTTACATTCCCTGAATTTCCCAGCAAGGTTAAGATATAACTCAAACATTCATCATTGAAGTCAGTTAAGTGATGAATAATTGGATTTAAGTCAATTGACTTTTCAAGATCTGGATCTTTCGACCCTTCTAATATTGCATCTAATATTAATTCCTTTATATCATCATCATCCTGTAACGTAGCTTGGACAGCCAGAATATCGATAAATTTCTTAGCATTATTCTTTGAAATATCACCATACTCTAAAATGTCCCTTATATAGCCCACCGTCTCTAATTTGTCAATCTTATTTTTCTGTTGATTTTTTAGAGTATTTAACCAATCCATTAAGATACCTCTTTCTATTTTTATGGTGTCTCAATCGGAATATGGGTACTATTTATAAGATTTTCATCATAAAATCCACTATGTTTATTAAGTTTTTTAATTTTTACAATTTATATCTTCATTGGTTCAGTAGATTTCTTAGTAAATATCAATTCTTGCAATATCAGCTTCTAAATATTCATGTTGTTTTATATCCTTTGGAATATCCCCATCTGACAAATCAATTTTAAATTCTCCTATTTGAAGAATTTTGTTTTTCAAATCTATAAGCTCTCCCTGAACATGATAGTAATCAGTTTTTTTATGTACTGTATATACTTCATTTAAACTTTTAACAATGTGTTTGATGTTAAATCCATAAATTATATCTGTGAACATATCACCTTCTGATACATCACAATCACTACAAAAACATTCAATGGAATATAAGCCATCTGAAAGTAAAATATCAGATTCTCCTGAGTCTTCATCTATCCAGTTTACTTTTCTTATATTAATCATTTTGTAACATCTCCTATTATTCCAAACCTAAACTAGGTGCTTTTTTAACGAGTTCTTTTACAGACTTTAAGTGCAAGGTTGTTATGTTCCCAATTATTCTGTCTAATCCTACAAATGCATACTTTGCACTTCCTTCTCCACCAACCAGTTTGAAATATCCGTTCATTTCAGGGACAAATTGTCCCTCTTTAATCACATGATTTGCCTCTCTTAAATACTCAACTATTGAATAGTGATTTTTATTTAAAACTTGTTGCATTTCTGAACCATGTTTTGAAAAGTGAACTTCTAATTTAGTTTTACTATTAAATTCAATCGTCTCTCCTTGAAAAGATCTCGACTTAACTGAGTGTCTAGTGTAGAAAAAACTTGGGCGATTGTCTGTAACTGATTGGCTACACTTGAAATGGCTGAGGCGATTTGACTGGCAGAGTTTTTGGCGGATGTGAGGCTAATTTGAATGTCTTGATTGCCAATAAGCGTGGTACGTGTGTCATTTTGAAGCGATGTTGATTGTTGTAAAGGTGTGGTTGCACTGTTGATTTTAGAAGTGGACTGCTGGGCTTGTTGAGAATTGCTGCCGAATGTGGTCATCAATTTCCTCCTCTATTTTATAGACTGGATGTAACGCTTACATATTACATTATATCAATATATAATCTTCTAGTGGATAAAAATTCAATTAGATAGATCTTGTTACTTTATTGATCTGTGGTTTTTATAGTGGGTTTTTCGTCTATTCACTTTTCGGAATATATTTGTAATATAAAAAAAGTGAGAGCATTTCGCTCTCACTTTTCGTTTTAACGATTAAGCATTCACGTCAACGACTTTTGCTTCGTCTTTGATAACGTCGCGATCAAGATCATGGATACGTGCGCTAGTAACAATACCTGCTACCATACTACCACTTACATTGACTGCCGTACGAGCCATATCGATCAATGGTTCAACCGAGATAACTAAACCAACGATCGCTACTGGTAAGTTCATTGAACCTAAAACGATCAATGAGGCAAATGTTGCTCCACCACCGACACCAGCTACCCCAAATGAACTGATTGTCACGATGGCTACAAGTAGCAAGATAAATTCTAAGCTGAAGACATTCATTCCAGCTGCTGGTGCGACGATTGTCGCTAACATGGCTGGATAAACACCCGCACATCCATTTTGACCAATCGATAAACCAAAGCTAGCAGCGAAGTTTGCTGTTGCTTCATCCACACCAAGTGCTTTTGTTTGTGTTTCAATGTTCAATGGCAAAGCACCTGCACTTGAACGGGAAGTAAACGCAAAACTTAGTACTGGAAATGATTTTTTCAAATAGTCGATTGGGCTGACCTTCACACCCATCAAGATCAAGAAGTGAACGATCATGACTGCAAACAATGCCAGATAAGATGCTAATACAAATTTCCCTAAGTTAAGAATTGCATCAAAGTCACTTGTTGCCATCACGTTAGTCATCAATGCGAACACGCCATAAGGTGTCAAACGTAAGACTAACGTCACGATACGCATGACAATGCGGTACAAGCTATCGATCATATCAGCAAAGAATGTTGCTTCTTTCGGTGCTTTTCTTTTGATCCCTAAGTAAGCAACCCCAACAAATGCAGCGAAGATAACTACCGCAATCGTACTTGTTGCACGAGTTCCGGCAAGATCTGCAAAGATATTTCTAGGAATAAATGACAAGATTTGTTGTGGGATACTTAACCCTTCCACTGTTTCTTGTCGTGCCGCCAATTCAGAGATACGGGCAGTTTCAGCTGCGCCTTGAGTGAATTCTGCGCCTTGAAGACCAAAGGCGATCGTCAAGCCGATACCGATCAATGCTGAAATAGCAGTTGTCGCTAATAGAGTTGTCAGTACAGTTGCACTGATTTTACCCAGTTTTTCAGATACTTTCATTTTTGTAAAAGCTGCAACGATCGAAACGAAGACTAAAGGCATGATCAACATTTGTAAGAAACTAACGTAGCCGTTCCCAACAATACTGATCCAATCCATCGATTGTGTGATGACCTCATTTTCTACTCCGAAAATCAGTTGCAACGCGCCCCCGAATACGATACCGGCAGCTAGCGCTGTGTAAACCCGTGTTGAAAATTTTGCATGGCGCTTTTGCATACGATAAAACACATATAATAATGCCGCAAAAACTAGAACCACTAAAACTGTGATGAGTGTTGTCATTTTCATCCTCCTCTTAATTTGTAATGACAAGTCCATCTAAGGAAGTAAAGGTTCCCGAGAAGAACTCTTCAGCTCTTCTCCTGAAAATATTTTTTTCAGTGACTAATTCATTCTAGACTATTTTCCGAAATTTTTCCTTACTTTTGCTTACAATTAGTAATAGAAAAAAACACCAGTGATAGCTAATAACTATCACTGGTATTTTTTGTTTAATTTTCTGCCTTTTCTGTTTCTGCTTTTTCTGATTGGAAGTTCAATTTCACACCTGGTGCATCTAAAGCAATCTCTGTTACTTCGTATGCAAGACGTTTGACCATTTCAAAAAGTGGTGCAACTAATTCATCAACCTCTTCTTGTGTCACATCGTTTTGATCTTGTACCTTACGATTCAAGATATGGTTGATTTGGCTAACGCTTCCAGATAACACATATGTATCAAATACTAAACGAAATTCTAAACGTGCACCCACGATGCTATGTTCTTTCGGATAGTTTTCAATTGTCTCTTTTAGTGGTGAGAAACCTACTTTTAAGTCTGTTTGTACCTCTTGATCAGGCTTTAAAAAATCATAATGAAAGGCTTCTACTACTTCTTTTTGTCTTCTAATTTCCATTTTATCACTCCTCTGATTAAATTATAGCATAACTAAAGTTGAAAGGGGATACTTATTCTGTATTCTTTTCGATCATTAAAATATCCGCTAGATTGGCAACGGTGTGATCTGCAGGTATCTCTCCTAAAAAATGATCGATATCATATAAACAAGTGGAGACGTTCGCATTGATCCCTGCCTCGATGTCTAGTTTGCGATCCCCTACCATCATCGTTTTCTCTGGCTTCATCTTGTATGTGTCGATCAGATGAAGGATAGCATCAGGTGCTGGTTTTCTTGCAAACCCTTGATCGATGCCAATCACCACTTCAACCAAATCAGCTAAATCAAATTTTTTTAAAAGTTCCCAAGTAGAAGCCGTGACACGATGCGTCAAAATATAATGTTTTGCGCCATTTTCTTTCAAGTGACGTAAAACCATCTCCGTCTCTTTGAATGGTGCTGACATGCCTTGATATTGCCGTTCATACTCGTGAAATAATCGATTAAAAGTCGCTTCTTCTAACTGATAGCTTTCCCGCAGTTTTCTCATTGATTCTTGCTTCATCACACGATAAATCTCATTTTTTGGTCGTTTGATACCAAAATCATTTAATGCGTGGAACGCACCCTCGACCATTGCTGGATACGTATCAAATAGTGTGCCATCAAAATCCCAAATGTAATTCTCGATCATTCTTTTACTCCTCTTATCTAACTAGTTATCGGTCCGTTAAACTTCTTATACTTTTGTTGTGAATTGCGTAGCGCATTTCTTACAAGTCACTCGAATCTCACCTTTCCCTTTTGGCGCCCGTTGTTTGAGTTGACAAGTTGGGCATGAAAAGATCGTATAGGTAGTAGAAGTTGGTTGCTTGGACTGACGTGTCATTTTATTTCTCATTTTTGACAACCAATTCTTGAAAGTGACTGTCTTTTTTAAATATGCTTGATTTTCGTTCGTACGGACATAGATTTTCTTTGAGCTAAATCGTCCAATGACTAGGAAAACAAAAACAAGAAAAAGTAGATAGCCTAAATTAAAAGGCAGCCAATATCTAACCACAAAGAAAAGTAATCCTAGAATCAAAAAGAAACGATTCAATTGGTCAAGACATGCGTACCTTCCTTTCATCACTTGTTGGTATTTTTGTTGAGCTTTCATCACTCGCTGTAACCAGATAGGTCCCATTGTATTTCTCCATTCTTTTTTTCAAAAAGAAAAAGCCTCAGTTGGCCTTTTCCATCGCCATTTGTTGCAACACTTGACGATTGCGCATAAAATCGATCACGATCAATTTTTTTTCATCTTCGCGTTTTACTACCCGAAAGGTATCTTGTAAAGGCAATGTGAGCTTTTTGGATTGGATCTCCTTCAAGCGAACAAAGCGACGGATCAATGAAAGTAATTGTGGAAACTGGATCGATGTTTGTAATAACTCTGGATATTTTTTTAATAACTGAGTTGTTTTAAACAAATTCCGTTTTCGGCTGATTTGTTTTAAAAAACTTTTTAAAATCTTTTGTTGCCGCTGAAAAATCGAAAGAGATCCCTCTTCATCGATTCGATAACGCATCTGACTTTGCAGATCTTTTACGGTTAAATGTACTTCCGCTTTATCTGTCTCTACATTGATTCCTTGAGGAAAAAGTTCTGCGACTGCTTTATCCCACTCAGCTAATGATACTTCAAGATAGTCATTCAGTGGGAGTTGGAGTTCTTGAGCAAAAAATTGCTTCGCAGCTTCTATACCACCTTTTTCGTAGATTTCCCCGATCGTCAACCCTTCTAAATGGAACTCCGGCGAAAAATGCAATACTGTTTTTTGTTCATCGATTTGTGTATAGATGAATGTCGAACGCTTGAGGCTCGCATCTTTTAAAACAACTAAAAAATTCATTCTTCTCCCCCTTTTTCTACTACAAAATAGCATATTTTCAACGGTTTGTGTGGGAATATGCAGGAGATTTCATAAAATCTTATTTTTTGGTTAATCTTGATTGGTATTACGAATGAGTAAAATAAAAGCTTAACGAGAACAAACGGCACTTTCTCTTCGTCTTTCACGAAAAAGTTCGTCTCTCATCAAGCTTTAAGCTCAATTATCTTCTAATAATTCTTTCATTTCAATGACTTCACGATACTGGTGGATTTTCGTGATACCGATCACTTTATCAATATCGATGCTAAAGCAAATACCATTTCCTGGAATATCGATCTTGATTCCTTTTCCGATGGCATCCATCACTTCGTTCGTCAAGCTATCTGGCACTAATGTCAACACAACATCCTTTTCTGGTGAGATATCCAATCCTAAAAATTTACCTGTGTCATGGACACCTGAGCCTCGTCCATGTAAGATCGTTCCACCTGATGCGCCAGCTTTTTTTGAATAATCAATTACATCTTCTCCAATACCGCCGTCAACGATCGTAACGATCATTTCAAGATTCAGCGCGACCAAATCGTTCATTGTTGTTCCTCCAATTTCTGTAATTTTTCTTTGTTTTTTTGATCTTTTTTATCTTTTTGCTTATAGATGAAGCCTAAAACTAAGGTTGATAATATCGGAGTCAAAGCAATCATTGCGACAACGCCGAAGCCATCAATGATTGGATCTCGCCCGTCGATTTGTGTCGCGATCGCCACACTCATGGACAAAATGAAGGTCGAACACATCGGCCCTGTGGCGACTCCTCCGTTATCAAAAGCCATGGAGAGGAAAATTTTATCCACTTTTGCGCCTAAGACAAAAGCTAAGCCATAACCAGGAACCAAGAAATAGTAGAGAGAAAAACCAGCTAATAGGCGCCACATAGATAAGCCAACTGCCAGACCGATCCCTATTGAGATCACTGCTAACATCACTTTTGCATGAATCCTACCTTCACTCAATTCCTCCACTTGCTTTACCATGACATGGATCGCCGGCTCTGCAAAGCCAACTAAAAAGCCCATCACAAAACCTAAAGGAATGAGGATCTGATTATTCGTTAACGCAGCAATTGCTCCGCCAAGATGCTGCCCTACAGGAACATATGCAACATTTACCCCATGTAAAAATAAAATCAATCCTATCGTTGTGATCAAAAAACCTTTCATGATATCTAAAAAGCGTTTCTTTCTCATTTTGAACGAAAGAAAATTCATCAGCACAAAGAGCAGGACGATCGGTGCCACAGCGAGAATGACCTCATATCCGACTTGACCGATACCATCAAAAAAAGTAATCAAAAAGCTCACTGGAAGATCACCCCCAGGATCATGACAGCTAAAATCGGACCGAGTGACGTAATACCGACCATCCCGAAGCTATCGTTTTCATTTTTTCCTTGGCGGATCATACTCGTCATTCCACCAGCTAATGCTAAAATAAAAGGAACTGTCACAGGTCCTGTCGTAACTCCACCTGCATCAAAAGCGATCGGCATAAATTCATTACTCGTGAAAAAGGAAGCGATAAGTACGGCTAAGTAACCGATCACCATCAATTTATAGTAAGAAAGCTTGAATATGACACGTAAAAGCGCAAAGGCTAGGAATACCCCAGTTCCCACACTAACGATGCCGATCAATAAAACACGACCGATCTCTCCATCAGAAATATCGAAGACTTGCTGACCTAATACTTGCACAGACGGTTCGGCGATGGTGATCACGATCCCAATCAGAAACCCCAGACTAATGATTATCGGTAGACTTTTCTTTTTGATCATATACTTGCCGACCAAGTCACCGACTTCCATCATCGAATAATCAGCACCAAATAAAAAGAGACTCATGCCAACCATCATCATGATTGCTCCAAGAACAAATCTTCCCATGGTTTCAGCATCTAAAGGTGCAAACACAAAGGTCAGGATAACGATCAATATTGTCATAGGCATGATCGCAATGATTACTTCTTTAAAATTTTTCTTCATGTATCCTCCTCCTTTACTTCTAGTTTACCTGATTAAAAGTAAGTTTACGAGAAAAAAAGGAAGCGATATCAAATTTATGTAAAGATTTCTAAAAAGAATAATAAAAAACATCGATCAACTAACTAAAATAATGTGAACCATACAATGAACGAGGCTTATTTCATTTCAGAAAAGGCTTAAATGCAATAAAAAGCGATAAAAACCAAAAACATATGAACTATTTCTGGTTTTTATCACTTATATTGAAGATGTTTTTAAATAACAAAAGTTATAAACATGTTTAAAATTTTGTGATTGCTACTATTATTTATTGATAGGAAATTTTATAGGATTCAGATGATCTTTTATGAAAAAGATATTTCAGCCCTATTTTACTGAGCCGATCATCCCTTGGACAAATTGTTTTTGCAAAATGAAAAAGACAAGGGCGGTTGGTAAGGTCGCAATCACAAGACCACTCATGATCATCCCGTAATCTGGTGTATAAGAAGCGCCCATGGCAGACAATACTAAAGGAACTGTTCTTCTGTCTGGAGATTGCAAAGCGACCAATGGCCAAAGGTAATTGTTCCAACTGCTCATAAATGTGATGATCGCTGCTGCGGCATACGTATTTTTGGCTGTTGGTAAATAAACCCGAAAGAAGATACTTAATTCCTTGAGTCCATCTAATCGTGCCGCCTCCACTAGATCTTTAGGAAATGATTTTGCATTTTGTCTGAAAAAGAAAATCAAAAAAGCGGTGCTCACTGAAGGTAAGATGACAACTAAAAAGCTATTGATTCCTAGTATCGTTCCATTCAATTGTGAAAACATCCGATAGAGTGGAATCATCAATGCTGCAAAAGGAACCATCATCGAAAGTAGTAAAATATTGAACACATACTCTTTTCTTTTACTCTTATAGATCTCAAAGCCATAGCCCGCCATGGAAGAGATCAATAAGGCGAAAACAGTTGTCACGACAGCAATCAAGGCAGAATTCAGTAATGAACGAGAAAAATTCAAATCATTTGAAAAGAGATTTTGAAAGTTGATGACTAGATTTTCACCAATCATCAGTTTTCCTGAACTGATGTCGACCGCTGTATTCGTCATGCCTAAAATCATCCAGACAAAGGGGAAAATTGAAATAAATGACACAATGATCAAGGATGTATACTTAAAAATACTTAATAATAAGCGTGAGATACTTACTTGCTTTTTTTCGACCGAACGTGGTTGCGTACTTGTCAATTCTCTCATTGTTTCTCACTCCCTACTTTCGTTTGAATAATGGATAATAAGACGATAAATACGACGATGACGAAAGAAACCGCTGCGGCATAACCGAAATTCGGCGTAAACTTGTAACTCAAATTATAGATATATTGAGATAATGTCGTTGTTGCATTTGCCGGGCCACCGCCTGTGATATTTTGAACCTCATCAAATAATTGTAAAGTACCGATCGTTGAAGTGATCGATGTAAACAAAATGATCGGTTTTAAGTTCGGGATCGTGATTTTTATGAACTGTTGCCATCTTGAGGCACCATCAATGTCTGCGGCTTCATAAATCTCTGGGTCGATATTTTGCATACCAGATAAAAAGAAAATCATATTATAGCCTGTCCAACGCCATGTGATTGAAATGATGATCAGCACTTTTGCCCAAAATGGGTGTGTCAACCAACCAATCGGATTATCGATCAAGCCAATCCCAACCAACAGATTATTCACTAGACCTGATTGAGAAAATAAGCTTTTCATGATCAATGAATAACTGACCATTGATGTGATACATGGTAAGAAAATTGCTGTTCTAAACAATCCTTTGAACTTCAATTTTTTATCATTCAACAGATTAGAAATGAACAATGCCAAAAACAACATGACAGGAACCTGTACTAATAAGTATAAAAAGGTATTGAAAAATGCTTTACGAAAAGTCGAATCGCCCAACATCCGTTGATAATTTCCTAAACCGTTGAAGGTCATATTTACAGGAGGACCACTTTGAAAAGAAGTGATCAACGCCAATCCCATTGGGACAAAAACCATAATCGAAATCATGATCACTGGAAGTACTAAAAACGCATTGCCATTTCTAAATAGATCCTTTTGTTTCATTTTATTCCCCACTTTCATTGCACATACATAGAAGAAATATCACGTTTCACAAAATTCAGACAATGTAGACACTCTCTCATCCGAAATTTTGGCAGGCTTTCTTCAGCAGCTGGTTCAGTCACCCATACATTTTGAAAAACTGCATCGACCTAAGCAGTAAGATAGAAAATTGAAAAATAGTTTTCGGATTTTGCAATTTTCTATCTCAGTGTTGAAGGTTATGTTGTACACCATTTATTCAGTCATAAAGGACAAGAGTTATTGCTACTCACTATCCGCTTCATCGATTAGTAATACACTATATCTTTAAACAACGAACGAGCTGTTTGAAGATATAGCGAATGAATTTTCGTTATAGTTTATATTGTTAATTTGCTAACTGCGCTTCCACTTGTTTCTGCGTATCTGCTAACACTTTATCTGCTGATTCTCCGTTGATGATTCTGCTTAGTGATTCAGCAACGACAGATTCGATCGCATACGTTTCATGTCCATAGTTGACTTCTGGGATCTCTGCTGTCCATTTTGAAAAGTCGTCGAAGACTTTTTGATCACTGTAGAACTCTGACGGTTGTTGGTATGCTTCTTGGTCATTTGCGCTTAACATCGTCGATACTAAACCGATCTCTTCTGCTAGTTTACCCATCAATTCCTCATTCGTTGCGAATGTCTGTTGCAAGAAATCTTTTGCGTTTTCTTCACCAGCAACGCCTTTGATGACATACCAGCCTGCGCCACCTAAGTTGGAAGCTTGGGCTTTTTGCATGTTAGCAGGCAATGCTGGGATCGGTGCGATCTTCCATTTGCCGGATTGATCTTCTGCACCTTGGATCGTGGATGAGTACCATGCGCCCGTAGGTGTCGAAGCAACTGCGCCTGATTGGACTGCTGTAACTCCTGCATTCCAGTCAGATGTTTGTTCGACTAGATCTTCTTTCAGCAAGGCCGCAAATAACTCTAAGCCATATTTTAATGACTCATTGTTTTCGATCGTTACAGTTTCACCATCTTCTGATGTATACCATTCACCAGCTTGTTGCATGATCATCCGAACACGTCCTAAATCAGAAGGATTGACTTCGGAGATTTTTTTCCCTGTTTTCTCTTTGACATCTCTTGCGACTTGTAAATAATCATCCCATGTCAAGTTCTGCATATCTTCTTCTGAATACCCTGCTTCTTCCAAGATATCTGTTCGGTAGAAGTTAGCTGTGACACCTGAGTCGAAAGGCACGCCATAAATTTTGTCGTCTACTTTGTTGACAGCAAATTTATATGCAGCAAAATTGTCTTCATCCACAATATCTGTCAAATCAGCAAAGGCATCTGGATAAGAAGTCAAATAGCCTTGGATGCGATAATCTTCGATCAACACGACATTCGGCAAGCCATCCGTATTGCCACTGGCTAAGGCTGTGTTCAATTTTTGCACGATATCATCTTGGGACATCGTTACTACTTCCACGTCAACATCCTCATTTTCATAAAACTCTTTTGCTTCGTTGACGGCTTTGATGTTGAATGCCTCATCCCATGCCCAGACCGTTACTTTATCTTCACTTCCGGAAGCATCACTGGAAGAATTGCCGCAACCGGCAAAAAGTGTGACTGCTGCTGTTAAGGCGAATGCACTAGCGAATAATTTTTTTAGTTTCATTTTTTTACCCCACCCTTTTAGTGTTTGTTTTTCTTACACGCCTATCATAACAGACTTGCAAGCGTTTTCTTTGTTAATAATCGTTCTTAAGAAAAATATCCTAAAATAAGAAAAAAGTACAATTTTGATCTCTGATTCCTTTTTGATTGGAATTTTAGACTTGCATTTGTAAACGTTTCCCAGTATTTTTAATTTACGCAAATATGGAGTTAGGGGGGTAAAACATTGAAAAATATCGTATTGATCGATGATGAACAGACCATTCTCCATGGTCTAAGTACCCTGATCGATTGGCCAACACACGGCTTTCAGTTAAAAGGTGCGTTTTCAAAACCGTTAGAAGCACTTGAATTTATCAAAAAAGAGCCACTTGATATCATCGTGACTGATTTGATGATGCCAGACTTAAATGGGATTGAACTTTCTCGCTTGATCAAGGAAGAACAGCCCGAAGCAAAAATCTTAGTGCTATCCAGCTATGATGACTTTCAATTGGTCAAAGATTCATTTAAAGAGGGCGTTTCGGATTATTTATTAAAACCAAAATTGAATCCCAGTGAATTTCTAGCTTCTCTGAAAAGTCTTGTAGAGCAATCCGCAGAAGTAAAGAAACCTCGTTTGTCAGAACTTGAAAAAACGAGTCAAGCAATCAGCAATTATTTAGCAGGTTCTTCCCTTGATACGGGGATTACACGTAAACCATTCAAACACGACGCTTTTTTCTTAGTGTATTGCGAAGAAAAACCAGCAGAAAAACATCGTCGTAGCCAGGAATTAAGTGCTGAAGCACCACGATATACGAATCAGGATGTATCCGTCTTCCCTTATTTTACGACCGCCAATGATGTTGGTTATCTGATCAACGCTCATTCAAGGGAAGCCTTTGAACAGTTTGTCAACCGCTTTCAGGAAGATCATCAGACGGACGCTTGTCTTTATGTGTTATCTGGAGAACTTACCTTCGAAAATATTTATCCTGCTTTTCTTTCGTTGAAACAAAAAAGCAACGGGCAATGCTTTTATCTCAATGAGCAATCTTTGATCTCTGAAGAACAATTATTACCGCTTCTATCCTCTTATGAACAACAAACAAAAAGCTATTTGACAAAGATCATGAATAAAGATTTTTTATCTGCGATCGAAGAATTGGAAAGCTATATGAAAAATGTACTCGAGCAACGGTTACAGCCAAGTTATTTAAAACATGAGATCATCAATCGACTCTATGCCTTGATCAATGCGATCGCCGAGGAACATGAAAAAAGAAAAGAAATCATGACTTTAAAAATCACGATTCCAGCTCAGATCACCCAATCAGACAATTGGGAGGAATTGGTAGTGATCGTCAATAATACGACAAAACTATTGCGTGAAGTGACTACTACCTTCAGAAAAGACAATTCGGATGTTTTGACGTTGATCTATGACTATGTGCAAGATCATTATCATCAAGATCTGAGTCTACAGACCTTGTCCGAAAAGTATCATTTTTCTTATAGTTACTTATCGACGATCTTTACAGAAAAATATGGGATCAACTTTACCAAGTACTTGAAAAAAGTCCGCATCAATCAAGCGAAAATGTTATTGAAAGAGTCCAATCTCTCATTGAGTGATATTTGTCAACAAACCGGTTTTACAGAGATTGGTTATTTCTCGCGGGTATTCAAAGAAGAAACTGGCTTGACTCCTTCGCAATACCGTAAAGGGATGTTGACGGTATGATAAAAAAATTAAGAGAACATGAGCTGTTGACCAAGCTTTTGCTTATTCTTTTTATTGCCTTGTTTGCGCAAGCCGCTACTATTTCTTTGTTCATTTACCACCGTTCAAGGGAAGCTTATATTGAACAATTCGATCAATCCAATCGCATGACCTTACAAAAGATCCAACATGATTTTGAAACACTGAATGATAATATAGAGAATACGTTGACCTTATTGGCTGAGAGTTCTGCGGTAGAAGGTTATTTTAAAGAAGGCCAACAAACCACTTTGGAAAAAATCAATCAACTACGAACGGTACAAAAAATGAATGATTCCTTAGCACCGATTTTTCCAAACATCAAAGATGATATATTTCTTTTTGGTGAAAATGGTCGGATGTTTATCAGTAATGACATGGTGAGTGATCTCACTGCCGATGATTTTTTTCAGTTAGAGTTGATTCAGAAAGTTAATGAGAATCCAACGGCAACACAAATGGTCTTTACCCAGTTTGGACTAACGAAACGTGACAAACATTCACCGAGTGTCTTGTTCATCAAAAAGCTTAGATCCACATTGAATCAAACTTATGGCTATGCGGTCGTTGCGATCACCTCTGATGAACTAGCAAAAATATTCAGTCAGTCCGTCGATCCGCAAATCACTCAGATCGATTTTGTGACAGATGACAAAAAAATCTTTGCTTCTAATCTGGCGCATCGAATCGGGACGACGTTTGATTCCTTTGATCAGCTGAACGAAAACGAAACGTTGACAAAAGCGAACCAACGGATCACACGTTTGCCACTTTATCGGCAAAACTCTGCCTTAGTCAGTGAGGTCAATGTCCATTCGATTGCTGATCAGATGGGCGTGATCCTGCCAATCATTCTCTATAATATCGCGATCCTATTTTTAGGCGGAATCGTCGTCTATATTTATTTGAATCGCAACACCAAGTCGATCTATCAACTGGTGGATTCGTTGAAGCAGATCAAAGAACCGGTTGCTACTTCTGTTCCAGTCCAAGGTACGTATGAGATCCGAACATTGTCCACTACGATCAACCAACTATTGACGACGATCAGTGATAACCATACACAATCATTACAAAATGAACAGAAAAAAAGAGCATTAGAGATCCAAGCCATGCAAGCTCAGATCCAACCTCATTTTATTTATAATACGCTGACTAGTCTTAAATTTTTAGTTTGGCAGCAAGAAAATGAAAAAGCTGTTTCCGGCATCGACAGTTTTATCGATCTTTTACGAAGTACGATCGGTAATAAAAATGAGATCATCCCTGTAGAAGAAGAATTAAAAAGTGTGAAAAGCTATATTGCGATTTTGACTCTACGTTATGGTGAGGCGATCTCAACAAAAATCATGGTTCCTGAAGAACTTTATTCCTTGTATATGCCTAACATGATCATCCAACCGATCATTGAAAATGCTTATTTACACGCATTTCAGCTAAAGAAAAGTGGCTTCATCACTTTATATGCCATGATCAGAGAAGATACCTTGACATTTGAAGTCGTAGACACAGGTGATGGCTATGATACAGAACAGTCACCAAAAAATAGGGATTACTTTTCAGGTATTGGAAGCAAAAATGTGCACGAACGAATCCAATTACTTTATGGTGAAGACTATGGATTGCACATTGATTCTGTCCTTGGTGTTGGCACTTCTGTTACGATCACGTTACCGATCATAAAAACTCCCTCTAAACATCCTTAATCAGATGTTTAGAGGGAGTTTATTCTTCTTTCAACTAACGCTCTTACTTGATGATAAAACTGAATTCGTGATCTTCTTCGCCACTGATATGATACGGTTCTTCTACATCCGCTCCCCAAGAATCAATACCACCGACTCCTCGGACTTTCGCTAACATCGTAACAACCGTTCGACGTTCAGGGGGCAGCTCTTCCATGTGTGTTGCCTGTTCCAACTCCTCTGCTTTGAACGGTAACGCCGCAAAAGCAAAAGGTTGATCAGCTTGTTCAAAACGTAATGAAAATTCATCCTGGCTTTTATCGGCATTGTTCAACGTAGTATTTCGAGTGATCTCTACCCACTTAGTATCCATATGAACACCACAGTCTTGCGGAACCAAGTAAGGCGGGATCGGTAATCCCTCGACATGATACACACCCGGTACGCCACCGGCTTTCCGGTCAGGATAAGTTTCGCCTGACAGCCCTTCATATTCGAAATGAGTGGCTTTTGTTGGCATGATCATTCGAAATCCTAGTACTGGTAGCTCAGGTAGTCCTTTTTTGCCATGATAAATCATCTTGACTTGAAGATCTCCTCCTTCATCCACACGATAAATCATATCGACTGTCGTCTGAGGAGTGGTGTTGACAGCTAAGGTGAATGTGATCTCGACTGAATCGGCATATTCTTGATTACTATAGCGATTGTTGACAGGGGCGATCGGCAACTCGATCGCTTGCTCATCGATCTTGACGTTGATCGCTGCTACTTTTAGATAAAGCCCAGCCCCAAGCCACATACTTGAACGATAACCAAAACCGTTACCACGATCATTATCCGTCAAGGCACGCCAAAATGTCGGTTGCGTCTCGCGATAAAGCCATTCTTTCTCATGCTTTTTGAGGGATTCCAAACCGCCTCGTGTATAAGAGAAAATATAGTGCTTAGCTTCTGTTTTGATCCCTAACGTACAGTCGCCGTAGATCACCCTTAATTTAGGAGCTGTATTTGCCATAATAGTATCTTACCTCCTGTAATGCTGGTTTTTCTAGTCCATTTGCAAAAACAATACCATTTCCTGAAAACTCATAATCACTTGGCCGATCATCAAAATCGCCGCCATAGCGCATGACTTTGCGGTTCGTGATTGGATCAAGTACTTCAATGGCTTGGTCTTTAAAGTCCCAAATATAGCCACCCTGATACATCTCATACTTGTCTAATAGTGCCATATAAGAACCTAAGCCACCTAACGAATTTCCCATATCGTGCATGTACTCGCATAAGATATAAGGTTTATCCGCTTGATTTTCCAAATAATCAGCCACTGCCGCAGGTGACGCATACATACTGCTTTTCATATCGGAAACCGATGCTTCAAATGCGGGATCGACATAATTCCCCTCATAATGTACTAAGCGATCTGGATCAACCGTTTTGAAGTATTCATTCATCAAGCGGATGTTCTCACCTACATACGACTCGTTGCCTAACGACCAGAACAAGATACTCGTATGATTTTTGAACGTCTCAAAGTTGGTTTTCGCTCGATCCAAAACCACTTCGCGCCATTGTGGTATCCCTCTTGGTACGTTATATGAAGGTTCAAATGCCCCCATTTTTTGCCATGAACCGTGTGATTCCAAATTGGTTTCTGCCATCACATGGATTCCCGCTTGATCGCAGAGAAAATACCAAGGAATTTGATTTGGATAATGAGACGTCCGCACTCCATTGATATTGGCATTTTTGATAATAGTTAGATCTTTTTCCATATCAGCCAAGGTGATCGCACGCCCTGTCTTTTCACTCCATTCATGGCGATTGACGCCATTGATGATCAAGCGTTTCCCGTTAAGATACATCACTTTATCTTTTAATTCGATTGTTCGAAAACCGAATGGATACTCGACGTATTCAGTTACGCCATCATGATCACTTGTTTCAATTTCAAACGTATAAAGATTGGGTGAAAAATGATCCCACAAGGTCACATCACCGATATCCATGGTAAGCTCCATCTTTTCAGTGAGCAAATGTTCTTCTTCGTAAATGGTTTGCTGTTTTAAATCAAGCACCCTGATCCGTAAATGACTCTCATCTGTGATATTTTCAAAAGATAAGGATACGTCTAATTTTCCTTTTTGATACGTATCGTCTAATTTTGGACGCAACCATAAGTCCTCCAAATGATTCTTTCCCCGCGCAATCAAGACGACATCTCGGAAGATCCCAAAGAAACGGAAGAAATCTTGATCTTCTAAGAACGCTGCCGTACTGCGTTTATGGACTTCAACAGCCAGACGATTCTCCTTTTCCAGATAAGGCGACAAATCAAATTCGGACGGGGTAAATGAATCCTCCGCATAGCCGACGAAATGACCGTTCAACCATACATACATCGCTTGTTCGACCCCTTCAAAACGGATCGTCACATCTTTACCTTGCAAACCTTCGGCTAATTGGAACGTTGTGACATAAGAACCCACTGGATTCTCTTCCGCTTGGGAGAACATCCCTGCCATTTCCTGTTCTGAAGCAGTGGTATACGCAGGCCGACGAAATTCATGCCCCTCCCAAGGATACATCGTGTTGATATAATGGATCTTATCAAAATCACTTAGTTCAATATGACCAGGCACTTGGATCTGACCGAAGGAACGATCATCAAAATCCTTTTCAAAAAAATGTTTTGGTCGTTTTTCCGCATTTTCGGAAAAGCAGAACCGCCACTCGCCATTCAATGACTGTATGCGGGAACTTTGACTCCTCGTTTCTTCTTTTGAACCATAGACCGTATGATCGCTATGTGCGTCTCGTTGATTCACTCGAAACACTTGCGGATTATCTAACCAATCAATCAATGCTTGCATGTTCTTCTTCCTTTCCTGTAGCTATTTTTTCAAAGTGCAACATTTCTGTCTGAAAATCTCCATAAAAATCTGGGAGATACAGCCCCATCGTCATCAACTCCGAACTTGAATAAATCAGTGAGCTTTTTTTCTCACGATACATCCCTTCCGCTAAACCGACTAAGCGAATTTCTTGAAAAGGCGGTTGTCCAGAGGTCAATCTGCGAGCCATAAACACAACGACCTCTTTATTATCAGGAGAAATAAACTGCCATGCCGCAATATTTTGTTCGAAAGGATTCACTAAGCGGTCAAATCTCCCTTGTTGAACCGTCTGGCGTATTTCTTTATACAGGGTGATCTGTTTCTTGATGATTGCCTTTTCTTGTGGTGTTAGCACAGTCAAGTCGAGTTCGTAGCCAAAGACACCACTCATTGCCACATCTCCTCTTGTCTTTAAGTCTGTGACACGGCCGCTTTGATGGTTAGGTGACGCTGAAACATGTGCGCCCATTGAGGAGATCGGGTAACCAAGACTCGTTCCATATTGGATGTCGATACGTTCCACTGCATCAGTATTATCACTCGTCCATGATTGCGGCATATAGTAAAGGATTCCTGCATCAAAACGTCCCCCACCACCTGAGCAGCCTTCCCAAAGAATATCAGGATAAGCGGTGGTCAACTCTTCTAATAGATCATATAAACCTAGAACGTAGCGGTGATAGACTTCTCCTTGATTCTCAACGTATGCAGAATAAACATCTGATAACGAGCGATTCATATCCCATTTGATATAATCGATCGGTACCTTATCGAAAATCTTTCGTAATTGTTGACTGATCGAATCTCGGACCTCTTTTCGTGTGAAATCCAAGACAAATTGTGATCGTGAGGCTGCAGGTGCGCGATTTGGTTCTTGCATCAAATATTCTGGTGTCTGTCGGTACAGATCCGAATCCAACGAGATCATTTCAGGTTCAACCCATAAGCCGAATTTAAGTCCTTTCTCATGCGCATAATCCGCCACTCCCTTCAACCCATTCGCCAGTTTGCCTTCATATTCGAACCAGTCACCTAAAGAAGAAGTGTCTGCATCCCTTTTGCCAAACCAGCCATCATCTAATACGAACATTTCCATGCCTAAATCGGCTGCTTCATCGATCAGTGCTTCGATCTTTTTGCTAGTAAAGTCAAAATAAGTGGCTTCCCAGTTGTTGACTAAAATCGGACGTGGTTCATATTGATACTTCCCACGAGCCACTCGTTCGCGCAATAACGCATGGTGTACGTGGCTCATTCCATTTAGTCCTTCATCAGAATAAGAAAGGATCATTTCAGGAGTTTGGAACTCGTCTTCGTCTAAAAGCTGCCATTGGAACTGATAGGCATTGATGCCGCCAACGATTCTTAATTGATCGATTTGATCTTTCTCAATCTCAAACGCATGATTACCAGAATAGATAAACTGCAGACCAATCGCCTCTCCAAGAGTTTCTGTTGTATGCGAATGTGTCAAAGCGATAAAATTATTCATTTGATGACTACTGCTCCCTCGCCGACTTTCAAATGTTTTCACTCCGTCGGTGATCTGTTGCCGTGAAATCAAACGTTCTCTTGCATGTGCTCCAGGTAAAGCAATCACTTCAGAAAATCTTCCTGAATTCGTCAAGTCCAATTGAAAAGAGGCTGCTTTATCCAGCCAGATCGTTTGACCAGTTTGGTTACGGTACTTGGCAGAACGAATGATTGCCCCTCGTTGTTCATAAATGGTATAAAAAAGGTCCACGTAAATCGGTAACTCTCGATCTTTCAACGTGATACACAACGTTTGTGCTTCCTGCTCATCCACCACATACGTTTGCGGTAACCCTGCAAGCTTTGGTTTGCCTTGAAGGATTTGATATGTTTCATATCTTAAATCAAGCAAGCTTGACCCATTCTCACGCATAATGATCGTCGCCGGTATCCGATAATCCATACTTCCATGTCCAGAAAATTCTTGTGGCAACGTATCTTTTGAAAAGGCGCGTTCTTCGTGCAAAGGAACATTCCCGGAAAATCCGCGATCTCTTCTCGGATACTTTTTATTGCCAGAATAGTTACTCACTTTCTTCCCAAAATGAACGTGGCTCAACACGTTAGATTCTTCAATCTTCATCACATAAGAAATCAATGTGTTCGACAAATGGAAGACATTTGTTTCTGGATCAAATTCAATCAATGATCGTCTCTTCATTTTTTCACCTCACAAATTTTTAGAAACCGTTTACTTTTCAGCTAACTCCTGTATACTGTTTACTAAACAAATTTGTCAATAACTTTTTTAGATTTTTTTAGGGAGTGATTATTTATGGTTGGGATTCGTGACGTCGCAAGAAAAGCGAATGTCTCTCCAGCGACTGTTTCACGCGTATTGAATCAAGACAAGACGATCCATGTTGCACCGGAAACAAAGAAACGGATTTTTGAAGTTGCTGAAAAATTAAACTATGATATCAATAAACGAAAATATATCAAAAAGCGAATGCCCTCGATTGGTGTGATCTCTACGATCAGCAAAGCGAGCGAAGAACAAGATGTTTATTATAAAGAATTACGTATGGGGTTGGAAGAAGAAGCCAATCGATTGCATATCGGTATGAATCGGATCTACAATCTCTCAGATGATCCTAAAGAATGGAAAGATTTGGATCAATTAGGTGCGATCATTGTAGTAGGAACAGTGACAAAACAATCGATCACTGATCTATTAGTACAAAATCAGCATTTGGTCGTCGTTGATAACCCTGACATCCAACAAGAAGTCGATATGGTTTATGGTGATCTGGAACGAATGACCAAAGCTGTTTTAGAATTATTTTTAGAAAATGGCCACCAACGGATTGCTTATATCGGAGGCTATCAAGTCGATATGGATGAACGAGGAGGCAAAACGATCAATCAAGATGAAAAACGTGTACGTGCCTATCTACATTTCATGTCCGATCATCAATTACAAGACTACAGCACCCACTACCTTGGAAATTGGACAGAAGAAGACGGCGAACGACTAGCAGAAGAATTGATTCAAACTGCCGATCCACTTCCAACCGCCTTACTTGTTGGCAGCGATCCGATGGCGATCGGTGTTTACCGCGCGATGAAAAAATATCAAGTGAACATCGGCAAAGACATCGTGATCGCAAGTTTTGACAACATTGAAGCAGCCAGTAAATTAACACCTGGATTGACCACCGTCCAAATCAATGCCAAATCCATCGGCAAAGCCGCCGTTCGCTTAGCCGTCGAAAGAATCGATCAAATCCGCGACGAACCAATCATCCTAACCTACCCCACCCGTTTAGTAGTAAGAGAAAGCTTTGTGCCCAAGAGGTCGTGAAAGGCGCGATCAGCACAGAGGCATAAGTAAGAAAAATAGAAAATGGCTTTTTCATTTTTTATTTTTTGTCTTATGTCCGAAGTGTTGCGCCTTGAACACCGTTTATTAGAGGTCGTGAAATAAGCGTTCTGACCTGAGCAGTAAGATAGAAAATCGGAAAATAGCTCCTCATATTTTTCGATTTTTTAGCTTAGTGTTGAAGGTCAGCTCATTGAACACCGTTTACCAGAGGTCGTGACAAAGCCGTTTAGCTCCAAGCAGTAAGGCGGAAGTTGGGAAAATAGCTCTCCATATTTTTTCAACTTTCGACTTAATGTCGTAGGAGTTGGCTTTCGAACACCGTTTATCAAAGGTCGTGACAAAGCCGTTTAGCTCCAAGCAGTAAGGCGGAAGTTGGGAAAATAGCTCTCCATATTTTTTCAACTTTCGACTTAATGTCGTAGGAGTTGGCTTTCGAACACCGTTTATCAAAGGTCGTGACAAAGCCGTTTAGCTCCAAGCAGTAAGGCGGAAGTTGAGAAACCAACTAAAAGAGAAGCCACTGCGAATCATTCATTCGCTCGTGTCTTCTCTGATTTTATATCATAAAAATATACTTAGTTATTTAAACTTAAACTATCTCTTAATTCCAGACTTCTTCTGCAATACTCTTGATCAAGGCGATTTTCTCCCACTGTGCTTCTTCAGTCAAGATGTTGCCTTCTTCAGTTGATGCAAAGCCGCACTGTGGACTTAAACATAGTCGATCCAAAGGGATATAGCGAGTGGCTTCATAGATCCGCTCAATGATTTTTTGGCGGTCTTCAAGTTCACCGGATTTTGAGGTAACTAACCCTAAAACAACGAGTTTTCCTTCACTCACTTTAGCAAGTGGTTCAAATCCGCCAGAACGATCGTTATCATATTCTAAATAATAGGCATGTACGTTTTCGTCCGTAAATAATGGCTCAGCAACCGCTTCGTATCCGCCTGCTGCTGCCCAAGTAGAGTGATAATTTCCACGACAGACATGAGTATTCAAAATCAGATCCTGTGGTTGATTTTCAAGAACCGCATTATTGATTTGTAAATAGGTCTGCGCCAAATCTTTACGAATCTCGCTTTCCTCTTTATCACTCTCTGCTAAAAATCCTTCTGGTAAAGGTGCTACTAATACGCCCCAAGTACAATCATCCAATTGGATCGTTCTGGCACCTGCTTCATATAAGTCAGCGATCACTTGCCGATAAGCGGTAACGATATCTTGAAAAAGTTCTTCGTTTTCTGGATAGATGGCACGAACAAGTGGTAGGATATCAGGACGTAACAGTTCGACTAATAATTGAGCTGGAGATGGTATCGTTTGCTTTACTTTGATTCCTTCACTTGTATGCGCACGCGTAAATCGAAAATGCTCCACAAACGGATGATGCCCTCCGCTGATTTTTTCTGTGACGGTCACTGTTCCTGGACGTGTCTCTTCTCCATGAAATTGATACCCCCGCTCAGGTACAAAAAACTCGATTCCTTGTAAGCCAAAGAAAAAGTCTAAATGCCACCAGCTTCGACGAAATTCACCATCTGTCACCGCATGTAATCCAGCCGTTTCTTGTTTTTTGATCAAATCGATGATTGCCTGATCTTCTACCTCTTTCAGTTCGGCAGCTGAAATAAGCGATTCGCTATATGCCTTTCGTGCTTGTTTCAATTGATCGGGGCGTAAAAAACTACCAACGATATCATAGCGAAATGGGGATGTTGTTCGATTAGTCATAAAAAAATTCCTCCTTATTTTTGCGTAGTAGCAGATAAACGGATGCAACTAAAAAAGCACTCATCCCCTTTGCCAATTTTGACAAAAGGGACGAATGCTTCGCGTTACCACCCTTATTTACATTATTTTCACAAATAATGCCTCAACGATACCAATTGATATCCGGCGAGTTAACGGTCGCAATCCGGTTCTACTGAATTTGAGTAAAACAAGCTCCAAGTTCATCTTCACTAAGGTTTCTGGTCTCCTTTTTCACCGTCCGGAGTCTCTTGATCCTTCGCCCATTAGTTACTCTTCTCTTCTACGCTTTGATATTGTTCAATAATATCGCATGATTCACTAACAATGTCAACTAATTCCCCTCGTCTTCACTCACATCGATCCATGCTCGGTAATATTCAAAGGAAAGATTTTCTTTTGTCGTGTGGGTCAATAAGTATTGACCAATCGTCTGTCCCGATCGATAGCCTTGCTCAAGCAAGCTTTCTTTTACTTTAGATAAATTATTGTTTTTGGTGTTATTCACTTGTACTTTCAATAAAAAGCGTACGTATTTTTTTTCAAGATCATTTTGCCAGATCGTCTGTGATCCTGGGAGTTCTTTCGTGTGTTCGTCCGTACAGAATCCATAAATACTGTTCTGGCTATTTTCTGGAAAATAAATCACAAAACTTGAATAGTTTTTTAGATATTCTTTTGAATAGAGAATGTCATCAGAAGCTGCCACGACAATTTTTTGAAAAGGAATCTCTTCTTCTGGAAATTCATCTGGTTCACTATCGATCATTTCCTTTAACTGGTTTTTTCTTGATAATACTTCCTTATGTTTTTGCTCTAAAATTTTTCGCTCGTCATTTAATCGCTCTTCCGTTTCAGCTAAAGTCTCAAATAGCTCATTCAAGGATTTACTATAAAGATTTTTCATTTGCTTGATTGGAATGTCAAGATTTCGATAAAAATTGATGTCATAGACCTGAAAAATCGCGTCAATATCAAACATCCGATAGCCATTTTCTTCTTGTCTTGCTGCGTGGATCAACCCTTCTGCATCCCAGTAGCGAATCGTTGATCTTGGTATATTCAGCAACTCGGAGACTTCGCCAATTGAATAAAGTTTTTTCATACACTTCACCTCAATGATCAGTGTATGCTTTTTCCTCTTGACCTTCAAGTAGCTTTAAGGTGTAGAATTCGTATTTGTCGGGAAAAAGGAGGAAAACATCATGAACTTGTTAAAAACATCTATCAAAAACAATTAAGGGATTGCTTTACTTACTCTCTTATTTATTTGTTTACAACTTCTAGGAACGCTAGGCGTACCAAAGTTAGTCGCTGATCTCATTGACCATGGGGTTGCTAGCGGTGAAGTGAGTCAAATCCAACAAATCGGGCTACAAATGTTACTTGTTGCCTTACTCGGTTCTTTTGCCGCTGTTGCTTCAAGTTACTATTCTGCGTTGCTAGCTGCAAGATTTGGCTATCAAACACGAGCAACTTTTTTTGATAAATTCCAGCAATTATCGATGAAAGATGTCGACCATTTCAACACCGGATCACTCTTGACAAGAATGACTAATGACGTCGACAACGTACAACAAATGATCGTTATGTTCTGCCAGATGATCATCCCAGCACCAATCATTTCACTTTTTACGATCTTGATGATGTTGGAGCATTCAGTCAAATTGACAGTGATCACACTAGGTTCGATCTTCGTCTATGCGGTAGTCATCTATTTTTTGATGAAAAAAGGAACCCCTTTGTCTTTGAGTATCCAACCAAAAATGGATCGTATCACAACGACGTTACGGGAATTTTTTACTGGCGTGAATATGATCCGTGTCTTCAACAATCAAGACTATGAAGAAAACAGAACAAATCAAACATTTAAAAATTATGCGCAACAAATGATCCGTGTCAATCGAATCTTTGCATGGGTCACACCAATCGCCTTTTTATTGATGGGTATCGTTTATGCCTCGATTCTATGGTTTGGTGGAGGCTTGGTGGCTAACGGCACCTTACAAATCGGGACAGTGACAGCTATTGTGGAATATTCGATGTTAACACTTGCCTATTTGATGATTGCTGCCATGGTGCTTGTCATCGTGCCAAAATCCATGTCATGTCTCAAACGGATCGAAGAAGTCTTACATGCTGACATTGAGATCAAAGATCCCGACAAACAAGAAAAATTGACTTTTGATCCAACAGATGAAGCTTTTTTATCTTTTGAAAATGTTACGTTTCGTTATAACGAAACAGCTGATCCTGTGTTAGAAGCCATTGATTTTGTCGTACCAAAAGGAAAGACGACAGCAATCGTTGGTGGTACTGGCTCAGGAAAAAGTACGATTGCGAAATTGTTGTTACGTCTAAACGATGTATCAAGCGGACAAATCAAATTAGCAGGTACACCGATCACAAAGATGAATCAAGACACACTCCGAAGTTATATCAGCTACGTTCCGCAAAAAGCTTTCTTATTTAGTGGAACGATTTTAAGCAATCTACTGATGGGCAACAAAAATGCTACCGATGAAGAACTGGCGAAAGCCGTCCGTGTCGCACAATTGGATGAAGTCTTAGAAAATCTGCCTGACAAGTTGAATAGCTTTGTTGCCCAAGGAGGCGATAATTACTCTGGCGGACAAAAACAAAGAATGTGTATCGCTAGAGCTTTAGTCAAACCAGCGGAAGTCTATGTCTTTGATGATAGTTTTTCTGCCCTGGATTATCGGACAGATGCGAAATTACGTCGCGCTTTGCATCAAGAAATGGCGGATAAAACCCTGATCATTGTTGCGCAACGACTAAGTACTATCATGAATGCTGACAATATTATTGTTTTAGACCAAGGTCGAATCGTCGGACAAGGAACGCATGAAGAATTATTGAAAACCAATCGATCATACCAAGAATTTGCGAAATCACAAGGTATTTTGAAGGAGGGGTTTGATGGAAATGACTAAAACAACTGTAAAAAAACAAAGCTTAAAACGTTTCTGGAAAATGATCCAACCCGAACATAAAATCTTCTATGGTTCACTACTTTGCAGCTTGATCGGTAACACACTCGTCGTTGCGATGCCTTTGATCATGGGTATCGGGATCGATCAACTTTTAGCACGTATCAAAGCAGTTGGTTTGAACCACATGACTGCAACAGATGTGAAAGAAACATTACTTTTACCTGTCATCCTGTTGGTCCTTTTTTCTTTGCTGAGTAGTGCTACTTCCTTTATCCAAGAATGGGCAATGGCTTCATTGAGTGAGCGTGTTACACTACGAGTGCGTAAAGAAGTCACCAAAAAATTCAAAGCCTTACCGATGGCTTTTTATGATCGACATCAAGTAGGCGATATCATTAGTCGGACAACAACTGGCTTGAATCAACTGTCACAAGTATTGTTAACAGGGATCAATCAATTTTTCACTTCCCTAGTGACGATCCTTTTAGCTGGTATCATGCTGTTTTATATCGATATAAAATTGACTTTTCTTGTCCTGGTTTTGATTGTCACTAGCGCGATCGTCACGACAAAATTTGCCAATAAGAATAAAAAAATATCTGATAACAACCAAGAAGAATTGGGCGAACTTAATAATAAAACGGAAGAATATTTGACTGGTAATCTAGTGATCAAAGCCTTTAATCAGCAAGTATTAGCGATTGAAGAAGTCAAAAAAGTAAATGAAAAACAATCCCAAGCATTCAAAAAAGCACAATTTATGAATTTTGCGATCTATCCAGCGATTCGTTTGATCAATCAATTGGCTTTCATCGTTAGTGCGATCATTGGTGCTTCATCTGTCTTAACTGGTGGCATCACGATTGGTTTCCTGCAAGCCTACTTACAATATATCAATCAGATTTCTGAACCAATTTCTACAGCTTCTTATGTCATCAATTCGGTCCAATCCGCGATGGCTTCGATCGAGCGGATTTTTGAAATCATGGATGAACCTGAAGAAGCAATCGATCGTGCTTTAGAAAGTCCAATCACTCATCCACAAGGAGCAATCGAATTCAAACATGTCCGTTTTGGGTATACACCAGAAAAACCATTGATGAAAGATGTTAACTTCTCCGTGAAACCAAAACAAACAGTTGCGATCGTCGGACCAACTGGGGCTGGAAAAACGACACTCGTCAATCTTTTGATGCGTTTTTATGAAATCAATGATGGCCAGATTTTATTCGACGATCATGACATCACTGATCTGCCAAGGCAAGAGCTACGTCATCTTTTCGGGATGGTTTTACAAAATACTTGGCTATTTGAAGGAACTGTCGCAGAAAACATCGCTTACGGCAAGAAAGATGCAACAAGAGAAGAAATCATCCAGGCAGCTAAGATTGCCCAATGTGATCATTTTATCCGCACCTTGCCTCAAGGATATGACACGATTATTTCAAGCGAAAACGGATCGATCTCACAAGGACAACAACAGCTTTTGACGATTGCGCGGGTCATTTTAGCTAATCCAGCGGTCGTCATTTTGGATGAGGCAACATCGAGTGTAGATACACGTACCGAAGCCTTGATTCAAGAAGCGATGAATGCTTTAACTAAAAATCGTACAAGTTTCGTGATCGCTCATCGTCTTTCGACAATCGAACATGCAGATATGATATTAGTTATGCAAAATGGGGACATCATTGAAAAAGGAACCCATAAAGAGCTACTACAACAACCAACCCTTTACTCAAGCTTATATCATAGCCAATTTCAAAATAATTAAGTAGAAAAAAGCCAACTTCGTCTAGGAATATTCCGAAACGAAGTTGGCTTTTTTGATTGATCGAATCAAGTTTTACGTTTTTTCTTTTTGTTGTAGATGTAAGCAGCAATTGTTCCACTGACGATCGCTAAACCAAGAATGCTGGCGCTCGATTGCAACTCACCTGTTTTTGGTAAGTTTTTCGCCGTATTTTCTTGTGCTTTCTTCTGTTGTGTCGCAGTAGAATTAGCTTGTTTCTTTTCCTGATTTTCTCCGCTTGCGTTCCCATTTCCACCCGCAGCGCCTCGTTTGCTCACTGTTACTTGACTTGTTTCTGAAACTGAGCCATTAGTATAAGTGATCGTGTAAGTTCCTTCTTTGTTCGTATCAACAGTTCCTGATACCATACTTTCATCAAAGGTGACTGAAAATCCTGCACGATTGGTTGCCGAGACGAAACCATCGCTTGGCTTCCACGTATCTCCGATATATAACTGAAGATCTTTCGTCACAATCGTTTCTCCGTTTTCTTTCACGACGACCACTACTTCTTCTGTCGCTCCACCATTAGTATAAGTGAGCGGGTAATCACCTGCTTTTGTTGTATCAACGGTTCCAGTTACCATGCTTTTATCAAAAGCGACCATCTCGCCGTCTTTATTCGTGGCAGACACAAACTGATCACTTGGGTCCCATGTATCCCCGACGTAAATACTACCGTTTTGAGCTTGGATCGTTTCTCTATTTTCAACGACCGTCACTGTGATTCGTTGAGATGCTTCGCCATTCCTATATGTAATGACAAAGTTTCCTGTTCTTCCAGTGTCAACGGTTCCTGAAACCATGCTTTCATCAAATGGAACAGTTTCGCCTGCTCTGTTCGTTGCGGAGACAAAATTGTCACGAGGATGCCAAACATCACCTGTATGGATTCTTGAATCAGTTGCATTGATTGCTTCTTGACTCGCAACGACTGTCACTGTGATTTCATGACTGATTGCCCCATGTGTATAGGTGATTTTGTATTCGCCTACCTGTGTCGTATCGACTTCACCACTGACCATACTCACATCAAACGGAACAGAAGCCCCAGTTTTATCCGTTGCAGAAACAAAATTATCACTTGGCGCCCAAGTGTCGCCAACGATGATCGTTGAATCGACCACTTGAAGAGATTCTTGACTTTCTTCGACAGTGACATTGATCTCTTGACTAGCAGAACCATTGGTATAAGTTACCGGATAGACACCTGCTGTCGTAGTATCGACCTCACCACTGACCATACTTTCATCGAATGGGATCGATTCACCATTTTCATCTGTTGCTAAGACAAAATTGTCGATCGGCTCCCAGCTATCGCCAACATAGATCATTGAATCGACTGCTCGGATCGACTCACCAGCAAGTGGTTGCCATACATAGGTATCTGCCATACTGTTTTGATAAGTCGCCATCAATGAAGAGGAACTTAATACATGGTTACCAAGCGGGATATCTTCAGTACCTGCTCCCACATTTTGCCAATAGCCAGTATGTTCATCTGTTGCTAACAACTCTGGGATATTGGTATCATTTAGTGAGTAAAATTGGACACCTAAAGAGATTTTAGCCAATGAATTGGCACCAGCAAACATCTCTTGCTGCCATTGCACCTTGCCAGTTTTAAAATGTGATAAATCTAGCTCAGTGATATTTTGACAATTTCTAAACATTCCTCGCATAAATCGGAGATTTTCTGTATCGAAACCACTCACATCGATTGCCTGCAAATTGATACATTCTGCAAACATAAAACTCATCGTGGTCACATTACTTGTTGAAAAGTTCGAAACATCTAATTCAGTCAGACCCGAACAACCAAAGAACATATAATACATCGAAGTGACGTTCGTTGTATCGAAGCGGCTCACATCAAGTTTTGTCAAACCTGAACAGCCATGGAACATATAATGCATCAATCTGACATTGCTCGTATCAAAATGAGTCACATCTAGCGCCTGCAATCCTGAACAGCCATGGAACATAAAGGACATATCGGTCGCTTGACTCGTCACAAAACTCGATAAATCAAGTTGACTCAACCCAGAACAGCCACGGAACATATGACTGAAATTCGTCACGTTTGCTGTTTGAAACCCTGTCACATCCAATGATGTTAAAGCGGAACAATCGTAAAACATATAACTCATGTTCGAAACATTCGACGTATCAAAACTGGATAGATCCAATGAAGTCAATGCAGACATGCCATAGAACATATGACTCATGTCACTGACGTTCGCTGTATTGAAACTGCTCAAATTCAATGAGGTCATAGCTGACAAGCCATTGAACATGTAATTCATGGAGCGAACATTTTGGGTATTGAACGTGGTAAGATCTAATGATGTCAGTTGGCGGCACCATGCAAAGAAATAATCCATATTCGTGACTTGACTTGTATCTAAATTACCTAGATTTTCAATCGTCGTTAGCTGATTCAGGTCAAAAAATAACCCTAATGATTCAGCATTTGCGACTACTGGTCCTGTAAAAACGATTTTTTTGATCAGTGAGCGATTGGAAAACCAAGGCGCCCGAGCAGCCATCGTTGTTTCTCCTAAAGTTCCTGAATCTATGTACAAAACGCCTTCCTGGTCGATCCGCCATTGACTAGTACCGAATACACCAGAAATAACTTGATCTTCTACACCCTGTATTTCGCAAACCGTCCGAGCATTGGGATCTGGGATCACTGGTTCATTTGAAGGTGCAGTTACTTCTTCCACAGCTGGAGCAATCGTGGAATCGACAGTTGCTTGCTCTGCCTCAGTCTTGACTTCTTGCGTAACCTCTGTCGTAGGTTCTGTCGGCACTTCTGACGGAACCGTTGCTGAGGATTCTGGGCTCTCACTTTCTTGTTTTTCCGGCTCTTCACTTTCTGCTACTTCCATCGTGACGTCCTCTGTTTGGTCTTCAATCGTCGGACTGGCTACCTCTTCTGTCATTTGTCCACTGTCTAAGTGATCGGCAAATGTAATGATACTCTGTTGGGATGCGTTCATGAGTAATAACATCGAAGCGGTCACTTTTAAGATTTTTCTGTGGTCCATTGCTTATTCAACTCCTCTAATTTAGAAAGATAAAAAAACATCCAACTAAATTTTAACTTATTTCACTAGAGAAAATTTTTTATTTTTTTTTTTTGAAAAAAAAATTTGGAAATGGGTTTGTATTTGAGAAATAAGCAAGCTAAAATAAAACAATCAAAGGAGAATCAAGTAAACGAGAGGAGCAGCGAATGGAAACTTTTTTCAAATTACATGAAAATAAACAATTGCATCGCCAGATCAAGATTCTTACTTATTTGAGAAAAAGAAATGAGATTATTTCAATAACAGAGTTAGTTCAAGAAATAGGCTGTACGCCCCCTACTCTCCGTACAGATATTCAAGCGTTACGTGCGAAGCTACCACCGACGATTCAATTACTTTCAATCAAAATGATCGGTTACCAATTAAAGATTCCTGATGGAGAAACATTGGATACATTTCTTCTACTTCTTGCGAGAGAAACGATCACTTATAAGCTGATTGACCGCAGCCTTCGTGGCTTTCATCAATCGTTTGAAGCCATGCGTTTAGAGTATCATCTATCAAGTTCTGCCTTACGAAAAATCATCCGCCATATGAATCTTGAATTAATCAATCACCGAATCCAATTCTCACCTAAAAACGGGGATCTGCTCGGTAAAGAAAATGATATTCGATTATTCTTTTTTAATTTCTATATGTGCTTTCGCCGAAGCATTGTTACGGATCATACATATTTGTTCTCTCCAGAAACACATAAAGTCATGTTTGCTGAATTGCAGCAAGCATTTGAATCTCACTTACATATTAGTAATTTTCGTGCGATGCTCTGGTTGTCCATCTTAAAAGAACGCTGGTTGCGCCGTAAAAAGGGCGAGATCCCTCAAGAAACATTGACTACCATTCAGTCTAGAAAAAGCTTCAAAAGATTTGAGAAAAAAATCATGCCCTTTTTAAAAAAGACTCTTGGTATTCAGCAGCTTTCTACAAATGAACTTGCATGGGTCTATTTGATTGTTATCCATTGTATTTCCTACAGTTCACCAAAGTGGCACGAATCAATAGCACACACAGCAACGCACTATCAAGAAGAAACAAACATGAAAAACTTGATCAAGCAAAGGCTATCAGAAGAACCATTGATTGATGGTACAAACAACGAGGGCATCGAGCAGATGAGCGCTTATTTAGCCAACCTCCACTTATTAAGAGTCCTCACAGATCAATTTGAGAAGCACTCTCTATCCATCGATCATTTGGTCGATCAACGTTTTCAAAACCTTCACCTTTCATGGGAAAACCGCTTGATTCAGCGGGATTGGCAAGAACTCGTTCCACTGACTCATACAAGAGAAGTTTCATTGTCTTTAAGTATGATCCAATTTTCTACTCAGTACCCGAAAAAAATAAAGAAACAACCAATCATTTTTGCTTTTCACGGGGATGCTGGCTATGACAATTTTTTGATCACGATGATCAAAAAATGGCTACCGCAACAGTACAACGCCCTTTTTCTTATCGACCAACCCGTTACGCAACTAAAAATAAACGAATTACACGCCTCTCTTGTCGTCAGTAATTATGAGTTGGAGAGCACATTATCATGTGAGTTGATCCAAATCGCTCAAGTGCCGACAAAGGAAGAATGGTTGCATTTAAAAAAACAATTGATCGAACGTGCTCTCCATCATTCATTCTTTTGATCAAGCTAACGGAAAGTCACGATCAAATGTACACGATTCAGCAAAAAAATAAGCGTCAAAAGCTACTTTCGGCTTTTGGCGCTTATGGGCTGACCATGTGGCTCCAACTATTGGACACATCGCTTTTTATGAAAAGCGATTACTTGTTATAAATTTTTGGTCCTTTACGCATATTGCGACGATCATTCTTAGGCTCTGCCATTTTTTCCACTCGGCCGCCACCTTGCTTTTTCTTGATTAACTCAAGCATTTTTTCTTTTGAATTCATCTGTATCCCTCATTTACTCTATTCACTTTTTCGCTATCGTGATAAACACTTCGCTATTGTAACACATTTTTACTTGAAAATTTCAAACTTATCGATTTCTTTATGCTTTTCATTATAAAAATGTACAATATCTTTTTGTTCCTCACACGTTAAGATCACATAGCTTTTTTCAGGATAGCGCTTAGGGAAACGGAAACTGCCTGGATTGATACAGAGTACTCCGTCAACCATTGCTGCTTCTCGGACATGGGAATGACCGAAACAAGCGATCTGAGCATTCAGCTCTTTTGCTCGTTTTGCCACTTGTTCAAACGAATATTTGATTCCATGCCAATGTCCATGGACCATATAGATCGTTGTTCCCTTGATCTCATTTAGATATTCTTCTTGAAATGATGAACCATACAGATCACGATTGCCATTCACTACTTGAAATCCAGCTAATGCTGGATGATCTTCTGGTAATTCAGAATCGCCACAATGAAGCATGACATCGACAGTTCCTTCATATTTTCGTCGAAGTGATTGCAGCTCTTCTATCGCCCCATGGCTGTCACTAACAATCAATGCTTTCACCTATGATTCCTCCCGTCTTAAAAATGAATTGATGATGATCAATGTACCTGTTGTAAACAGAACCGTCAAGACAGCCATCGCCATACCTACTGAAACACTTCCTTGTTCAAACTCCCGCATGATGAAAGTGGAAACCACCAATGTATTTGGCGGAGATAAAATACTGGCTGTGACTAATTCACGAAACGATATGATGAAGGTCATCATCCAGCCAACAAAGATCCCACGCAAAAGTAAAGGAAAAATGATTCGTCTAAAAACATAGAAAGGTGTACCGCCAAATACACTTCCTGCCCAAATCAATGAATCAGCAATCTGTGTATAGGAAGAAGTTACGTACTGTACTGAAAAAGGAAGAAAAAGTGTGACATAAGCTAATAGCATGATCCCGATATGGTTGTACAACGGAATGATATGGAAAATACTATTCCAAAAAATCATGATACCAATACTAAAAACGATACTTGGCAACATATCTGGTAACAAACTCATCACGTGTAATACCTTGCGAAATTTGGTTTGGCTAAAGTAAATGATCGAGGCACAGGCGGTACCTAAAACTGCTGCAATCGTTGCAGAAAAAAATGCCAAAAACAAACTATTCCTGAATGCTTGTACCGCGCGAGGATTCTCAGTCAAGAGTTGGCTATAGTGAGCAAGTGTAAAGTTTCCACTAACCATGCCTTGACCTCTTAAACGAATCAATGAGGTCATCACGACTGAAAAATAAGGAATACCGATTGCGACAACTAATAGCGCAATGATATAGCCCCAAGCGGCGATTTTTTGATGCGCGGATAGTTTTTTTTCCACACGTTTCGTGCCTTTTCCACCAACTAATTTATAAGATTTCTTTGCCGTTACATAATTTTGTAAGAACCAAATACAAAAACAGATGAATATCAGTAAACTTGACAGACTGGCGGCTGCATTGAAATTGATTGGAGCAATCGTCGCGTTATGATGAATCGCGGTGACAAAGACAGAAAAACCGATACGTTGACCAATCGTTGCTGGTGTGCCATACTCCGAAACAGCTTTTACAAAGACTAGTAAGGCTCCGATAGCGTAGTTCCCAGTGATCAAGGGTAACGTGACCCGGCGTAACCGATAAAAAAAGCCACCACCAAAGATCACCGCACTCTCGTCCAAGCTAGCCCCAATATTCAATAACGCATTTTTTAAAATCGTCAATATAAAAGGAAAAAGATGAAAACTCATCGTTAGAACGATTCCCCAGAATGAAAAAAAGTTTTCGGAAAAATCACCGGTAAAAGGAAACATTTGCTGAAAGAGACCCCGTCGTTGCGTAAATAAGATCCAGCCCATCGATGCGATATAAGGTGGCGTCATAAATGGAATCAGCAAGACGATATCTAACCATTTTTTCTCGGCGATTTTTGTCCTAACTGTCAAAAAAGCAAGGGGCAAAGCAAGCACAGTCGAACAAATCACGACCGCAATGCCTAATAACAACGTATTTGTGATCGTCTGTAAATTATCCGGATTCATGATAGTCTGGATCGTTTGTCCTACGTCAAGTGTCCCCTCATAAAGTAAGGCGCGATAGAAAATGACACCGATAGGAATTCCCGTCAAGATGAATAAGAGAAGACATATGGGAGCGACCGCCCCATATGTCCATTTTTTAGCATTTATTTTCATTGCGCAGACTCCACAAGTGACAAGAACTCGCTTGTGATATCAGAAGAATGTTCCATCATCCAATCCCAATCCACATCAAGTGTATTGATATCGGCTAAGTTTTCACGTTGCGTACTCGTGATATCACTTCGGCCAGGAATCAAGTAGGCTTCGCTGATCAGCTGTTGCGCACGATCAGATAATAGATAATCCATAAAAGCTTTGGCATTGTCTACATTTCGACTTGAATTGAGGATCATTGCTGGACGTGGATTAACGATCGTTCCACCTTCAGGATAGTAGATTTCTAAAGCTTCTCCTTTACTGATCGAATCATAAGCATTCCAATCCACACCACCAACAAGGATGCCTTTTGCACCAGTAGTTACTTCTTCAAGCGCTGCTGCATTGGCACCTGGTATCGTCATTCCATTCGCGGCTAAGTCCTTCCAAGTCTGCCAACCAGCTTCTTCTCCTTTATTATTGATAAAACCTGCTAAGAAATCTTTAGCAGAGCCAGATCTTTCAGGATCGGGAAAGGCTAATTCATCTTGATACTTTTCAGAAGCTAGTTCATCCCAGTCTGCATCCAACTCCGGGAATAACGTCGTGTTATAAATGACACCGACCGCTGAGCCACTTGCACCAAAGAGCATATTGTCTTCATCCGCCCAACCTTCATGAAGGTTATCTGCACCTTCTGGCGTGTAAGACATCAACGCATCATCAGCTTTCAAACCAAGACCATCACTCCATGAAGCGAGCATGATGACATCTGCTACCGGATTCGCCGATTCCGCTTCGAGACGAGCTAAGATTTCCCCAGTCGTTCCTTGAAAGACATTGACTCTAACTCCTGTTTGCTCTTCAAAGTCCGCTGCCAGCTGATCGCCAAGATTTGCTGGACTTGGCAAGTAGACATACACTTCACCCGACAGATCCGTTGCTTCCGTTTTCTCTTGTGTGCCACTCGTTGATGAAGCATTGGAATCATTTTCTGACGTATCACCACTTGCTGAACCACATCCAGCTAACATGATCGATAAGATACCTACACCTGCGACTAACCATTTTTTCATCGTTTTCTTCCCTCATTCTTCTATAGTATTTGTAAAATATGCTCTTTCTTTACGTAAATAGCTATACTTGTTGATTGCGGTTTATGACTTGAAACGACATACCAGCGTTGTTGATCCTTTTCTAAACAGAGTTCATATCCCTGACCGATAAACTGACTTGAGATCACATCGACCTGATACTTTTCAGCCAACGGATCAGGAATTAAGCTGACTGACTCAGGTCGAAACATTCGGTTCGTATCAAGCCAATTAGAACGGCCGATAAATCGCGCGACGAATTCATTTTCCGGAAAATGATAGATTTCTTCTGGTGTTCCTTTTTGTTGCAACACCGCTTCATTCAACACGATCACATCATCACTCATGCTCATCGCATCCACTTGGTCATGGGTGACGAAAATCGCCGTGATACCGATTTGATTTACCAAATTTCGCAATTCGATCCGCATCTCATTACGAAGTACCGCATCCAAAGCAGACATCGGTTCATCAAATAGTAAACAATTCGGTTCAACTACGATCGCTCGGGCAAACGCCACACGCTGTTGCTGACCACCAGATAATTGATGTGGATATCTTGATTCAAACCCGCTCAATTGAACCGTCTCTATCGCCTGCATCACTCGATCTTTTAACTGGTCTTTTTGTTTGCGCGCTCGTAGTCCGAAAGCGACATTTTCAAATACTGTCAAGTGAGGCCATAGTGCAAAATCTTGGAACACAAAACCTAACTCTCGTTTATCTGGCGAAAGGTTGATTTTTTTTTCTGATGAAAAAACACACTGTTCATCGAACCAGATTTCTCCGGAATCCGGAGTTTCTAAACCTGCGATCATCCGCAGAAGAGTCGTTTTACCACTACCAGAAGGCCCCAACATCGTAGTGATTTTACCTGTTTCAAAGGTCAACTCATCCATATTTGTGACAACCGTTGGACCAAATGATTTTTTCAAATTTTTTATGGTGATCCTCACTCTTGCTCCCCCTAAATGTGCGATGTTTCAGACATTTTGTGTATGTTTATATCTTTGTAAGATCGTTGACGTCCTTAAACCACTCTTTGGTACAACTAGATCATCCATAGTCGAAAGACGAGCGAACAAGTAATCGCGTTGTTTTTCTGTTGCTGCTAGTTCTTGATTTTCTCCAACGAAAGAAGCTTCTACAATATATTCAATTCCTTGACCATCTTCTGTTTTGATCGGTAAAACTTCGATTCTTAATGCATTGCTTCCGCCAAGCTCTGGTACAGAGAACTCATAACGATCAAAATAAACAGGCCCATGGATCAATGTTTGATTGATCAACTGATTGTAATCAATAACCGGCACTAAAGCAGGTTGGTTATCGATCAACAAACGTCGTGCAAGGGATGTATCAGGCAAATCCCCTGGACGTACACCAAGAGGTAAATCGACCGTTTTTGTTGAAGATGTACTTAGAACTGCTGAATCATAGCTCCAATCGATCTCAAATTCCCAGTCCTCTTCTGTAAATCCTTCATTTTCCGCTGTTTTTAAAGCTGCTTGGATACTTCCTTCCGTTACCGGCCAAGCAAGCGGAAATCTTTTTCTATAGGTTAATTGCCAATTATTTTGCCAGTTTCGTTGTCTGATTCGATGAATCCACCCTTGATCATTGAAATCTTGCTCCAATGTATCCATGAATTGCATATCGATTCGACGTTGGCGATTGACAGTTAAATCAAGTGTTTCTAAAAAAGAAGAAGATAATTGACCATCCTCATCTAAAACGAGCGTAGGCTCAAGTAAAAATTTCACTTCTGTATCTACCATTGATTCTGATGAAGCAGAAGCGACATCTTCAGAAAAAAAAGTCAGTGTGCTGATTCCTATCGTAAAAAGTAAAGCTACCATCATCCATTTCTTGTTTGTCATCTTTAACAAATACGTCATCTTACACCTCTTAGCTGTTTATTTTTCTCTGTTACAAATCTATTATAATAATCATTTGTCAATTTCCAGTAAACATCAAGTGAATATCCAGTCAAAAATATGTAAAAATTCTAATATAAAATGTTATTTAAAAGTGTATAGTAAAAAACAAGCTTTCTATTCACTCCTTCACTTATTATGGAGACATTAGTAAAGCACACATAAAAAGCGTTAACAATACACAGCGATTGACTTACTGTATATTTTTAACGCTTTTTATCAATGCCTAATTTATGTTTCCTTTACGAAAACGATGTAAAGAATCGCTATTATTCAATCAGTCATTGAGAGAAGTATCTCGAATCACTAAAGACAATTGGAAGTTTTAAGATAGCCATCGATCAGAATAAATAAAAGTTCACTACCTATCCATTCGAAAGTTCGTTTATTTTTAGTTGTTACAACCGTGCATATATGTGAAGAATCAATACGCTATTATTTCACAACCTTTGGCCCTGCAAACCGATTCAGGATCGGCCCCCAAAGGCTTTTAAAGATCTTTTTATAGTCTTCAAAATCAAACGTTCCACATGTAAAGACTCTTTTAACATTAACTGTTTGTGTTACTTGCTTGTAAATCAGCGGTTTATTAATGATATTTTTTATCATACATTTTTGAATGTCAATTTTGTATTTTATTATTCACTATCTATTTTATAGGAATAAATTTAAAAGATACATGTTATTTTGTAACATCAGAGTTTATCAATTATTTTACTCTCTAAACTTTGAAGGGATAAGAAAAAGACGTTTCCATTGAAAGAAACGTCTTACATTAAGAATTAACCTTTGCGTAGTAATCCGACACATTCCACGTGATGTGTTTGTGGGAATAAATCAACTGGTTGGACTTTTTCTAACTTATAGTCGTCTTCCGCAAATAACTTCACATCTCTGGCAAACGTTGCTGGATTGCATGAGATATAAACGATTCGTTCAGGCGCCATGTCGATTGCTGAATCAATGAAACGAGTATCTAACCCTTTTCTTGGAGGATCGACAACTAAAACGGTTGGTTTGATCCCTTTGTCTTGCCATTTCTTCATAACTGCTTCTGCTTTGCCCACTTCATAATGGGCATTTTCGATTTTGTTTGTCAATGCGTTGAACTGGGCATCTTCGATCGCTGCTGGAACGATTTCCATCCCATAAACGCTTGCTACTTGATCTGCTAAAGATAATCCGATCGTTCCAATTCCTGAATACGCATCGATCACGACATCGTCTTTTTTCAATTCAGCAAACTCGATTGCTTTTTGATACAGTACTTCGGTTTGTACTGT
The DNA here is from genome assembly GCF_050498525.1 of Enterococcus sp. DIV2371. Taxonomy (NCBI): domain Bacteria; kingdom Bacillati; phylum Bacillota; class Bacilli; order Lactobacillales; family Enterococcaceae; genus Enterococcus; species Enterococcus sp. DIV2371. The sequence continues at coordinate 1,763,399 of NZ_JBIPAJ010000001.1, forward strand.
ATTGACTTGGTAAAAGGATTTAGAAGAGATACGATACGTTTTACCAAGTAACTGATCTTCGATATACGATTGACCAAAAAGGACTTTCTCTTTTTCACCTAAAATGACATTTGTTTTTTCTTCATTGATATTTTGGATCACTGACACCACTTCTGGTAAAGCTTCATGGATTGCTTCAGCGATTTCTTTCGATTTGAAAAATTTCTCTTTTCGAGTGACTAGAACGACCATCATTTGATGCGTATAATGCCCGCGACGAACGATGATATGACGGATTTGACCTTCATTTTTTTCTTCATTGTAGCCGCGTACTTGGAAACGTTGCAAGATTTCTCTTACCTTGATGATCGCTTGGTCGATTTGTGGATCTTGGATAAAGAAATCTTCAATCTCCACTAAGTCATGACTATTTTTCTTGTAAAAACCAGTTACTAATTCGCCGTCGACACGACGAACAGGAATCTGAGCTTTATTACGATAGCCTGTTGGTTCTGTCATACCGATCGTCGGTTGCACTTGGACTTCAGGCATTTTTGCGATTTTAGTCAGGACATGTTCGACTTGTTTTTGTTTAAATGCTAATTGTTGATCATACTTCAAATGGGCTAAAGGAGCGATTCCTGTACGCAATAAAACGTTACTAGTGATGTCTTGGCGGTCTGGTGAGGTCGTCAACCAGTTTTCCACTTTACCGTAGCCAAATTTATTTCCTGCTTTTACAACGAGGATCTCCACTTGTTCACCTGGCAAAGCATTTTCAATAAATAAAGGATAACCGTCGATTTTGGCAACACCCAACCCTTCATAACTTAAATCGATGATATCAACAGTATACCGTTCATTTTTCTTAATTGTTTGTGTCATTTCATTACTCCTATTCTTCTTGAATGGTTTCTAATTTTGTTCGATCAACAAAGGAAAGAGCTGGGAGATCCATTCATTCCCAGCCCTTTTCAGTCTATTGGAAAAAGCCAGTAATCATAGTGATCCTTGTTTTTTCCTTCTAAGAGTCATCCAATCTTGCTCAGTTCTATTCTTCGTCTGCGATTTTACCATCGCCATCGATATCTTCATCCGTCAAACGTTCTACTTCTTTTACAAATTCTTTGCTGACTTCTTCTAGTTCTTCTTCTTCAGAACCAGTGATTGCCTCATCTGGAATTTGATCGGTGTTTGCATAAAATTCGATATGTTGATGAAGATTTTTGAAGTTCATCGGTGCGTTTCCACCATATTCACCATCTAAATTGATCATGACCGGACGGTTCGCATTGTCTTCTGTCTCTACATAAAGGAAACTTGTTTTCGTGTAGATGACTCTTGGATCGTCTACGTGTTTTCCGCCATTGAGCATCAATGCTGCAATGTGTAGGATCTCGAAAATATTCGCCGTCTTGACGATGATCAAAGAAAATTTCCCATCGTCTAACTTCGCATCTGGGGCAATTTGTTCAAAACCGCCCACAGAGTTCGTCAAACCTAAAAAGAACATGGAGGCATTTCCTTTATATTCTCCTTCATCGTATTTCAAGTGCATCTTGATCGGTTTGACGCGTGGCAACATTTCTGCTCCTTTTGCTAAATAAGCAAGATAGCCAAAAATACTTTTTAATTCAGAAGGCACTTCGTAAGTCAGTTCTGTCAAATAGCCACCAGCTGCAATATTGATAAAATAGCTATTATCAGATTGACCGATATCCATTTTGACTGTTTGGTTCTTTTTGATGACTTCAGCTGCTGCCTTGATATTATCTCGTGGGATCTTCAAGGCGCGAGCGTAGTCATTAGTTGTTCCAGCTGGAATGATCGCCATTTTTGGTCTGACTTCAAGTGGGGCGATCCCATTGACGACTTCATTGATCGTCCCATCGCCTCCCGCTGCAACCACGAGATCAAAACCTGCCTCAGCCGCTCGTCGTGCTTCATTTTTTGCCGAATCCTCTTCTGGAGTCGTTGCAAAAGCACTCGCTTCATAGCCGGACTCCTCCAATGCTTGGAGGATGTCGGCTAGATTACGTTTTAACAGTTCTTTCCCAGAAACCGGATTATAGATCACACGCGCTTTTTTCATAGCATCCCTCTATCGTTTCGCTAATTCTTGATTTAGCAATTTGTTGACCACACCTGGGTTTGCTTGTCCTTTTGTTGCTTTCATGATTTGTCCGACTAAGAAACCGACTGCACGGTCTTTTCCGTTTTTGAAATCTTCAATCGATTGTTGGTTATTATCTAAGATCTCATTGATGATCGGCAATAATTTCGCTGGATCAGATAATTGGACCCAACCGTTTGCTTCAACCACACTTTGTGCTTCTCCGCCATTCATGATCAACTCACGGAAAACTTTCTTCGCAATTTTAGAACTGATCGTGCCATCTGCAATCAAACGGATCATGCCAGCTAAGTTTTCAGGTGTTAATTTCGTTTCAGCTAGCTCTAGTTTTTCACTGTTCAAGTAAGCAGAAACTTCGCCCATCAACCAGTTTGATGCTTGTTTGGCGTCTGCTCCGTTTTCTAATGTTGCTTCAAAGAAATCAGACATTTCTTTTGATAGTGTCAATACTTTTGCATCATACTCTGGTAAACCTAATTCGCGGATGTAACGTTCACGGCGAGAAGCTGGCATTTCTGGTAAGCTTGCTTTTACTCGTTGGATCCATTCGTCATCGATCACGAATCTTGGGATATCAGGTTCTGGGAAGTAACGATAGTCACTTGACCCTTCTTTGACACGCATCAAGATGGTTTTGTTCGTCGTTTCATCGAAGCGACGTGTTTCTTGTTGGATCTCTCCACCAGATAACAATACTTTCGCTTGACGTTTTTCTTCAAATGCTAACCCTTTTTTGACAAATGAGAGAGAGTTCAAGTTTTTCAATTCTGCTTTTGTTCCAAATTCTTCTTGACCATATGGGCGTAAAGAAATATTGGCATCACAACGCATTGAACCTTCTTCCAATTTTACATCACTGACTTCAGTAAATTGGATCACTGAACGTAATGCTTCCAAGTAAGCATAGGCTTCTTCTGGTGAACGCATATCCGCTTCTGAAACGATCTCGATCAACGGTGTTCCTTGTCTGTTTAGATCGACATAAGAATAGCCGCCGATACCGTGCATATTTTTACCTGCATCTTCTTCTAAATGTACACGCTCGATACGGATTTTTTTCTTTTTGCCTTCGACTTCGATCTCGATCCAACCATCATGACCGATTGGTTGGTCAAATTGTGAGATTTGATACGCTTTTGGATTATCTGGATAGAAATAGTTTTTGCGGTCAAAATGCGTATCTTTTGAAATCTCGCAATTCAACGCTAACGCCGCACGCATCCCAAATTCTAAGGCTGCTTTATTCATTACTGGTAAAACTCCAGGGTATCCCCAGTCGATCACATTGGTGTTGCTGTTTGGTTCAGCACCGAAATGCGCAGGAGCTGGAGAGAAGATTTTTGAGTTGGTTTTTAATTCAACGTGGACCTCAAGTCCAATGACTGTTTCAAAATTCATTCGGCTTTCCCTCCTAAAATTGCTGGTTGTTGACGGTGGAACTCAGTTGCTTGCTCAAACGCATAAGCTGCTTGGTACATCGTTTTTTCATCGAAATAATTCCCGATGATCTGTAAGCCGACTGGTAGTCCTTCAGATAAACCAGCAGGAACAGACATACCTGGAAGTCCTGCCAAGTTCACTGGGATCGTCAAGATGTCACTCATGTACATCGTGATTGGATCGTTGATATTTTCACCAAGGCCAAATGCCACAGTCGGTGACGATGGCCCAATGATCAAATCATAGTCTGCAAAGACTTTTTCAAAGTCACGCTTGATCAGCGTACGAACTTGTCCTGCTTTTTTGAAATGCGCATCATAATATCCGGCACTCAATGAGAAAGTCCCTAACATAATACGACGTTTTACTTCTTCTCCGAAACCTTCAGAACGTGAGTTGACATAGACATCATCTAAGTTCTTCACATCTTCTGAGCGGTAACCATAACGGATTCCATCAAAACGTTGCAAGTTAGAGCTTGCTTCAGATGAAGCAATGATATAGTAAACAGCCACACCATATTTTGAATGAGGTAAGCTGACTTCTTCTACAGTAGCGCCTAAAGAACGGAAAGTTTCAGCGGCTTTAAGAATCGCTTCTTTCACGCCTTCGTCGACACCTTCACCTAAATATTCTTTAGGTATAGCGATCTTCATGCCTTTGATGTCACCAGTCAAACCTTCTGCAAAGTTAGGAACAGAGACACCTGATGAAGTACCATCTTTTTCATCGTAGCCACTGATGGCTGTCAAAGCTAATGCATTGTCTTTGACTGTACGAGTCATTGGGCCGATTTGGTCTAAAGAAGAGGCAAATGCAATCAAGCCGAAACGTGAAACGCGACCATACGTTGGCTTCATCCCTACGATTCCATTGAATGCTGCTGGTTGACGGATACTACCACCAGTATCACTCCCTAAAGAGACTGGGATCTGTCCTGCCGCAACAGCTGCCGCTGAACCACCAGATGATCCTCCAGGAACCTTTGTTTGATCCCAAGCATTCTTGGTTTTTTTGAAATAAGAAGTTTCGGTACTTCCGCCCATTGCAAATTCATCCATGTTCAATTTACCAACAGGGATCATATCTGCTTCGTAGACTTTTTCCATGACTGTCGCATCATAGATCGGTTCAAAATTGTAAAGGATTTTTGATGCTGCTGTCGTCAAAAGATCTTTCGTTACGATATTGTCTTTGATACCGATTGGAATACCTGAAAGAACATTGTTTTCGTCGATGCCCTTTTCGTCCAAGGCTTTAGCTTGCGCTAGAGCTTTTTCTTCATTCAATGTGATAAACGCATCGATCTCAGGTTCTGTTTCTTTGATACGATCAAAGGTTGCTTTCACCAGGTCTTGTGCAGTGATTTCTTTTGAAACCAATAAGTCGTGTAGTTCTTCTAATGAACGATTGTATAATTCTGTCATTATGCGCCAGCCTCCCCGTTATCGATGATTGCTGGTACCTTAATGAAACCATCTTCTTTTTCCGGTACGTTTTTCAATAATTCATCTCTGCTCCAACCTAGTTGTGCCCGGTCTTGTCGCATGACGTTGACTGTTTCAACGACGTTTGATGTAAATGGTACGCCTTCAGTATCTACTTCCTCCAGCATTTCTACCATGTCAATGATTTTTCCTAATTGATCAGTAAAACCCGCGCGCTCTTCATCGGCAAATTTTAATTTGGCTAATTTCGCTACATGTTTTACTTGTTCTTCACTAATCGCCATAGTACCCCTTCTTTCTAAATGAAAACTTTGCTTCTTATTTTAACATAAGAAAATCGCATTCTGAAATTCTTTCTTGAAATTTATCTGAAAAACTTAATCTTCTTCACCGACAGGATGACTCTCTGCCAAGGCTTCAGCCATTTGATCTTCCGTCCAGATATCGATTCCTAACTCTTGGGCTTTCGTCAATTTACTCCCTGCATCTTCGCCGGCAACAACGATATCTGTTTTTTTCGAAACACTGCCAGTGACTTTGCCACCTAAGTTCTCGATCGTTTCTTTCGCTTCTTCTCTCGTGAAGCGGGTCAATTTACCCGTCAACACGATCGTCTTATCTTTGAATGGTGATTCAACTTCTTCCAACTGTGTCGAACGAATCCCTTTGTATTCAAGATTGACACCTGCTTGTTTCAGCTCTTCCATCAATTCGTGGACTTCTTCGTTGTCAAAATACGTCACGACACTGTCCGCAATAATGTCACCGATCGTATCTAGCTGAATGATCGATTCAAAATCACTACGACTCAAAGTTTCTAAATCGCCAAAATGCTCTGCTAAGATCTTCGCTGCTTTCGCCCCAACGTGACGGATACCTAAACCAAAAATCAACCGTTCCACCGAGTTATCTTTACTGTTGTCGATTGCAGTCAAAATATTGTTGGCAGATTTTTCTTTGATCTTGTCTAGCGTCAATAGTTCTTCTTCAGTTAGTTTGTAAAGATCTGCAACGTCCGCCACCAATTTCTTGTCGTACATCTGTTCCAAGACTCTCGGCCCTAAGCCATCGATGTTCATCGCATTGCGCGAAACAAAATGGTTCAAGCCTTCTTTCATTTGCGCTGGACATTTTGGATTGATGCAACGCAAGGCAACTTCTTCATCTAAATGGACTAACTCACTGTGACAAACGGGGCAATGCTCGGGCATTGGGTAAGGCTCACTGTCAGCGGGTCGTTTATCTAAAATAACTTGAGCGACTTCTGGAATGATATCTCCTGCCTTATAGATTTGAACAGTATCATTCAAACGAATATCCTTCATTTGGATATAGTCACCATTATGCAGACTCGCGCGACTCACTGTCGTTCCAGCCACACGAACCGGTGTCATGATCGCTGTTGGTGTCACCACACCAGTCCGCCCCACTGTCCATTCGATTTCTTCAATCACTGTTTCCACTTCTTCAGGCGGAAACTTATAGGCAGTCGCCCAACGAGGTGCTTTGACTGTGAAGCCTAGTTGGTCTTGTAATGAAAAATCATTGACTTTTATCACGATGCCGTCGATCTCATAAGGTAAGTCTTTTCTTTTTTCGTGGTACTCTTCAATGAATGCCCAAACTTCGTCGATCGACTGACAAAGACGTTTTTCATGATTCGTATGGAACCCGATCTTATCTAATTCTTCTAAGGCTTCGTATTGCGTAGTGGCTTGCATCGGTCCGAAATCTGCGACGGTATATAAGAACGTATCGAGATTTCTTTTCGCTGTGATCTTGGAATCTAATTGACGCAATGAACCTGCGGCAGCATTCCGAGGATTTGCAAAGACCGTCTTGCCTTCTTCTTCATTTTTTTGATTCAATTTAACAAATGAACGTTTTGGCATAAAGCATTCGCCACGCACTTCAATACTCATAGGTTCTTTTAATTGGATCGGGACAGAACGCACCGTTTTCAAGTTTTCCGTGATATTCTCACCAACAGAACCATCCCCACGAGTGGCACCACGAACAAACTCCCCATTCTCATAACGCAACGACACTGAGAGACCGTCGATTTTCAATTCACAACAATAATCGACTGGATGACCGATTGCTTTTTGAACACGTTGGTCAAAAGCTAACAATTCTTCCTTATTAAAAACATCATTTAAACTATATAATGGAATATCGTGTGTGACTTTTTCAAATGCGGAAAGAATCTTCCCACCTACTCGTTGTGTCGGTGAATCTGCGGTGATCAAATCTGGATATTGCTCTTCGATCGCCACTAACTCAGCATAGGTCTTATCATAGACATAGTCTTCCACTGTTGGTTGGTCCAACACATAATACTCACGAGACCAACGATCTAACTGCACTCTAAGTTCTTCTGCTCTTTTTGTCGCTTCATCGATCGTCATTTCGTGTTCCATCTTTTTCTCCCCCTATTTGAACTAAACTTTTTCGATTGGTGCAAAAGCGGCTAATACACGTTTGACCCCTTGACTTGGAAAAGCAATATCAAGCTCAAGGTCTTTTGCGTCGCCAGTAACTCTGACCACTGTTCCAGGTCCCCATTTTTTATGTTTGACTTTATCTCCAGGCTTCCAACCACCTGTTTCACCACCGGTAGCGACTTTCGCTGAAACACCGGTCTTTGTCGGTTGCTGATACGTCGTTCCAGTTTGTTTCCCGCGAAAAGGTGAAGGCTGCGAAGCACTTGGTGTCGGACGCATCCCATGGATATCCAACAATTCTTGATCGATTTCCTCTAAAAATCGTGAAGGGCGATTGTATTGTGTACGACCATATAGCGTACGTGAAAATGCATTGGTCACAAACAATGCTTCTTCCGCTCTGGTAATTCCTACATAAGCTAAGCGGCGCTCCTCTTCCAATTCACTTTCTTCCATCAATGCTCGGGAAAGTGGGAAGACGCCTTCTTCCAATCCAATCAAAAATACCACTGGAAACTCTAGTCCTTTAGCCGCATGTAAAGTCATCAACGTGACTTGTTTTGTTTCTTCTTCTAAACTATCGATATCTGAAACAAGTGCGAGGTCATTTAAAAAGACGACCAACTTATCTTCTGGTGAGTCGGCATCTTCTAACCCTTCTTTTTCAAACTGCCTATCAAATTCTTGTGTCACCGTCAAAAACTCTTCCAAGTTTTCGATACGTGCTTGTGATTCTAATGTATTTTGGATTTTTAGATCATCTAAATAGCCACTACGTTCCAAGACTTCTTTTGTTAACTCTGTCACTGTCAGATAAGGAATCATTTCAGTCAACTGATGCATCATTTCACCAAAAGAACCTAATTGTGTCCCTGCTTTTCCACCGATATTCGCTAATTCAACATTTCGAGCTGCTTCTAACAAAGGCCACTCGTGCATCGTTGCGAAGCTACGGAGTTTTTCCACTGAACCTGGTCCGATCCCCCGTTTTGGTGAATTAACGATGCGCTCAAAGCTTAATGAATCTTGCGGGTTTGCTATCACATTTAAATACGCCAAAACATCTTTGATTTCTTTACGATCATAGAATTTATGACCGCCAACCATTTTGTATGGGATGTTGGCTTTCAGTAACGTTTCCTCCATCACACGTGATTGCGCATTCGTCCGATAAAGAATCGCAAAATCGCCATAATTCCGATTGTTCGATCGTATTTCTTCTTGCATTCTTTCGACAATGAAACGTGTTTCATCTCGCTCATTATCTGCTCGATAGTAAGTGATTTTATTGCCATCTTGATTTTCTGTCCAAAGGTTTTTCGGTTTACGATTGCGATTGTTTTCAATAACTTGATTCGCTGCATTCAAGATCGTTTTCGTTGAACGATAATTTTGTTCCAGCAAGATCACGGCCGCATCTGGATAGTCTTTTTCAAAATCCAAGATATTTTGCATATCCGCGCCACGCCAACCATAAATACTTTGATCGGCATCCCCAACTACGCAAAGATTTCTAAAACGGCCAGCTAATTGATTGACCAACGTGTATTGCGCATGGTTCGTATCTTGATATTCATCCACATGGATATAATGAAATTTATTTTGATAATACGTCAATGAGTCTGGATGCTCATCAAATAAACGGATCGTGTTCATGATCAAATCATCGAAATCCATGCATTGGTTGTATTGGAGTTCTTTTTGGTATGCCGCATAGCATTTCGCGGCAATTTCTTCATAATAACTGCCCTGCATCTTTGCAAAAGCTTCCGGCGACAACAAGCTGTTTTTCGCTTGTGAGATCGTGCCTAAAAGACTTCTCGGATCGTATTTTTTAGGATCGATATTCAATTCTTTCAAAATCCGTTTCATCAACGATAACTGTTCGGAAGAATCAATGATCGTAAAGTTGCGATTATACCCGATGTAATCGACATCTCTTCTTAAAATGCGGACGCACATGGAGTGAAAGGTCGAGACCCAAACATCTTCTCCACCAGTTTCTAAAATGGCATTGACCCGTTCCTTCATTTCCTTTGCTGCTTTATTGGTAAAGGTGATCGCCAAGATATTCCATGGATTCACTTCTTTTTCTTCAATCAAATAAGCAATTCGGTGCGTAAGTACGCGTGTTTTCCCACTACCTGCACCAGCCATTAATAATAACGGTCCATCCGTATGTAGGACTGCTTCTTGTTGACGAGGATTCATCCCCTTTAGTAAGTTTGCTTTGGATGACATGTACAACATCCTTTCTATTATCAATCCTTCTAATTATAGCATTATCCGGATAGGCAATAAAGTGAAGTTTCTTCATCTTGACGAAAACCTTTGCGAACGACTACTTCTGAAACACTTTCAATAGTAAAAGTACAATCACTTAACAGTACTAACTTATTAGCACCATGAATCGTTCTCTCCATACAAAAAAACTGAAGCGTTGATGCTCGCCTCAGTTCTCTTTCTTCTGTCCATTCATTTGTTCATCTTACGATCAATGATATGATAGCTGATGACTGCGGCTACTAGGAAGATACCTACCCAAGAAACAAACCACGGTTCAGCTTGTTCATTCGTTTTAGGGAAATAATCGATCGTTTGTGTTTCGACTTTGATTGGAACTTGATTCGTATTTTGAGTATCTGTTCGCACAACCGCACTGGTGTCCTTTGTCTGTTCCCGTTGTTCAGAGGAAGACGTCTGATCGGTAGTTGATGTCCGATCATCGGAAGAACTACTTTGTTCCGTAGATGGCTTACTTTCAGTCGGTGGATTGCTATCTTCGGTTGGTGGTTTACTCTCATCAGGAGGCTTGCTTTCTTCAGTCGGCGGTCGACTTTCTAAAACACCTAATTCTCCTTTTAGTTCTATATTTGTGTCCATGATATCCCTTACCTTTCTTAAGTCATTAGATTCCAATCCGAATTATCGTGGGGTCAATTGATAGGTGAATCTGTAACGAACATCGTGTCGTCCGTCAATTGGACCGGAATAATGTCCTCTTAAATAGAGTTTCAATGGATCTTCTAAAAACGGCAGTACTTCGATCGCATTTCCATCGTTGCTACCGACCACTAACGGCCCTGTATGCTGTCCATTCGTAGCGGCTAAATACAATTGCAAGTGTTTCTCTGCACCTGGTACATGGTTATTGACTAAGGTAACCGGGGAATCTATGGATTCTTCTACAACATCAGTGACCTTAAAATCGATTGGGAAATTACTATGGTTAATAATAGGTAGCGCTTTAGCAGATTCATCAAATTCGCCGCTTTCTCGAACATTAAAGAATTTTTCTAGTGGTACTTCGACAGATATTGGATTTTTTGGTACTTCGACCAAAAACTCATGCCAAAGACTTTGACTTGTAAATTTTTGTAACTCCGGATCTTCTTCAATTATCCCTGCTACTCGAACATACGCATAGTACGTTCCAGCAGGTAGTTCCTCGGTTTGCCATGAAGACTCAGTCGTTGAAGATTCAATTGCCAATACACCATTTGTTGCAAGAGTAGCATTGTTTATTTCTTGTTGCGAGCTTATAGTATTTATCGACCTATTTGAAGTTGAACTTGTCCATAACCGACGATCACTAAGTTTCAACTCGTACTTAGTAAGCGGACGACCTGCTGGCTCTACAGTGTTGATCGAAGTTGTTATGTTACTAATCCCTACATCTATTTCGGGTATCGATTTGGCATCTTTAATCACGAACTGTCTATGATAGAGAACCTCTTTCACCTGTGACCCGTAATAGATAACAGATTTCAGACTGAACTCTTGGACTGGTACCTCTTGTACAGCTATGTTTCCAGAAATATCCAAGCTACTTACCTGATATCCGCCTATCTGCCCAAACACCCCATCTTGTCTATTTATATATGGTGCGACACCATGTACAGGTACCATAATAACGCCATCTTCTGATTTCATTCGAAAATATTCTAATTGATTGCTGTATATCCTGAGAAGGCTTGCATTAAGATCTGATTGACTTTCAAAAGATACTTTTGCATCCTTACCAATGTTTATATATGTGAATGGATCAGGCATTCCCTCTAACATAAATAACTCTTGAGAGCCAGGGTGCAGCCTGTATACGGATAGCTGTGCACCTTCTTCAACCATTATATTTATGCTATAAATAGCAGCACCAACATACTCTTTACCAGTCACGATTTCCAAGCTTGCATTATTCTTTATTTCAAGGAGTATCACCGCATTAAAACCAGGAGCATAATTGTCATGATTATTAAATACTGCGTAACCTGTTCCAGTTTCAATATAAGTAGATGAATTTTCTTCAATAATTATATTTGCGCTATTTGTTAAATAAGAATCTGCATTATTGGTTAATACATTGATCTGATTGCTTCCTTTAAATCGAAAATATGACTTGCTATTCATACCATGCCAGATAAGATCAGACGAGTCCGTTCCTCTATTACTATAAAAACTGATATTTTCCATTGTCAAATTGTATATTAGTGAATTGTTATGTGAGTGATCGATCATCCCATAACGGCACTTTCTGCCATATGTTATACCATTTTGATCTACCAACTGACTACTACCAAAATTAATGTTATTAAATGTTACATTTATATTATTTGTTTGAACTGAGAAAAAGCTTGAAGGTAGAGTTCCTTCATTCGGTGCCAACAAATGATAACCTTGACCATCAATTATCGTGTCTTTGTATAGGTTAAACTTATCCGGAACTAAAAGACCACCTGAAGGTACATTCGTTCTAATAATAATATCTGCGATTAAATTAACATGATATGGTCCGACACCTGGATCATCACGAATCGTCTCCGTTACCGCCTGCAACTCCGCAGCCGTCCCAGCCGTAAAAGGATCTTGTTCTGTACCTGTACCAGCATATGCGGTAATCTCTTGCGTTTCATCGTCTATTTTTGTGTCAGGAGAGCGCAGTTCTTCTGGCGATACTTCTCGAGGTGAGGCTTCAGTTGATTCATCATTATCAAGTAACTGATCTAATTTACCAACACCTATCGTTGAACTTTCAGAAGTTCTCTCGGTTTCTTCAGTACTCGGAAGGCTAGTGGCGATGATTACTTGTTCTGCCAATGTACTAAAAATTAATAATAATAAAATCATGAAAATCTTTATTTGTTTCTTCATATCCAGCCTCTCCTTCTCTTTTTGTAATACCTTTGGTTACCAACAATCCTTTAAATTAAACATACATTTTTGATCATTTTCATAACTTTATTTTTACTCTATGTTTTCTCCAGCTATGGTTATTTCTTTACTTGACTAATAATTTATTTGACCTCGCTCCTTTGCTATAACATTAAATTAAGATTAGATTAAGATTACGAAAAAATGATACTATATCCTTTTCTTTTTAGTCAAAACATACTATAGCCCCACTCTTACATAACGATTTTTATATAAAAAAAACTTATTAGATAAACTTCTTAAAAATGAATAAAAATAGATTATCAGTCTATTCAAGTCTATTAAATTGCCATTTTATCCACATAAATATATTTTATATTATTTTTCTCTTAACAAATAATAACAAATAATTTTTTAGTATCATCTATGATACTCTTACTAAAAATCGACATCTAAGCACTCATACATGTGCATTCTGCAGATTAGAATATAATTAAAGAAACTGAAATTTACACAAAAAAAGCAACCATCATCAAGTTGATTTTGGTTGCTTAGAAATGAAAAACGATTTATTTTCATCTGAATAGTCTATTGTACCGTCAACAGATACGTAAATAGAAAGCTTGGGTGATGTTTGTTAAAAATCGGTCCTGAGAACTCTCCGATTAAATAAAGATCATAGGAAGTTTCCCAAAAAGGGAGAATGCCAATTGCGTCGATTTCATTTTCACCAACGAGCATTGGACCAATAGATTGTCCGTCAGTTTTTGACAAATTGAGTATCAATTCATTTTCGCCGTTCACAGATAACTGATCGACTAGAGATATCGTTGCTTCATCCGATTGATCGGTTACTTCTGTGACCGTGAAATCAATTGGGAAATTGCTCTGGCTAACGATTGGTTCAGCCGCATCATTGGCACTGAATGCCCCTGCTTCTTTTGTTCCAAATATCAACTCCAAAGGAACTTCCACACTGATTGGACTTTTTGGTACGACGATCTCTGCTTCAAACCACATGCTCTCCGTCGTGTACACTTGTACGTCCGGGTCATCACTGATAGCTCCAGTCAGTTTAACATACACATAATAGGTGCCTGCCTGTAGTTCTTCATTTTGCCAGACTTGTTCAGTGGATGTATCGACTGCAATTACGCCACTTGTCGCAAGTGTCGCATTTTCGATAGCTGTTTGTGCTTGTGCGTCTGTGATAGCTGCGCCGGTCCATAAACTTTCTTCGCTTAACTTATACTCGACCGTAGTCACTGTCCGTGTAGGCGGATCAAAGCTATTGATTGTTGTCGTCAGTTCACTTTGATTTACTGCTACATCAGGTACATTGCTCCAATCAGTTACTTCGATTCTTTTTTGATAGATTGCTTCCATTAATTGGGGGTTGCTAAAGTAGCTGTTGTTCAATGTGTTGGACGATGGGCCAGCTACTTCTTTTTCCTGCAATTGGCTACTTGCATTTAAATAGCTGAATCGATAGTCTCCAGTTACACTGGTAGTGCTGTCCTGTCGATTAAACGCTAGCGTTCCTGAGAATAAACCTGACCCAGTGGCACCTGCATTTTTAAAGCGAATATAATCCGGAGCATCTACATTTAAAATCACTGAATTTGTTGAATAGAACGGTCCCGTATTGATAAAAGAAACTTGAGCCTCACTGCCCACATTGAAAGTCATAATTACTCCAGTAGTAAAGTGCATCTGGTTCGAACCTACTTGCGTATAGTAAAGTCTTGCACCGTCTGAAATTGTAAAGTCCACACCATTAGAAGCATACGTAAAATATGGTTTAGTCGAAATAATCTCTACTTCCGCATTTTCTTCAATTGTGATTCGTAAACGCCCATCTGTTGGACTACCACCTCCAAAAGCATAAAATAATCCATCTTTAGTATTTGTCTGATGATCAATAATCGTTTTAGAACCTTCCGCAAAAATGACATTATAGCCTTCTAAAAATTCTTCGCTATCCCAACCCGCTCTACCAACAAATGTATTCTCCCCTTGGAAGGTAAAAGTTGACTGTTGATTCCATGAGATAAAAGGCTGAGCGCCTGTTTGGGCATAGTAATTGACATTTTCTAGTATGGCATGGAAAGTCGTTTGATCACTAATCGCCCCAATGATCCCATAATAGGTGCTATTATCATAAATTTGGTTGTTCGCATCCATGAGTGTATCACTACCGAAATTGATATTTCTTAAAGTGACCGTCACACCCGAGGTTTTAGCGCGAAAGCCAGTATCTAGCGCTGCGGTGCTTGAACTATTAGAATACAACATATGAAACCCTTGGCCTTCAATAACAACATCTTTATTGATACTGAACGAATCAGAGTCTTCATAAACGATATTCGCTGTCAATGTGATGTAATAGGGGCCAGGCGTTGTTGCATTGGTAATGGTTTGTAACACGGTGATCAATTCTGTTGCTGAACCAGCGGTAAATGGATCAGCAAATGTACCAGTGCCGCTATAAGGCGAGATTGGTTCTGCTGTAGTTATTACTTCTTCAGACTGTACGACTGGATCGTCACTTTCTTCTGATCTGGTAGCTTCTTCAACCACTTCCTCCGTATTTTCCTGATCCTCATTTTTTCTGTCATCGGTCGAAAAGTCTTCTGTGATTGCTTCTACATCGGAAGACTCCAACTGGGTTTCGACATCTGCATAGATTAAGTGATACGGAAAGAGATGGCTCCATATAAATATAGAAAGCAACAGAATGTTTACTATTTTTTTCATAACGTCCTCCTTTTTGAGGCTAGGCTAAAAAACTTCACACTATTTTTTCAATATTTTAAAAAAACAGTAAGGAAGATTTTGTAAAAATAGCATGGAAAATCAACGAAATTATGAGATAATCATTTAGAAAAAAGAATCAACCTAAGCCTAGGCTTAAATTGATTCTTTCTCTTGCCCCTCTACCACAAAAAGTGACAGAAACGAGTGGAATAGATAGCCATCATGGATTTTTTCTATCTCAATTTATTAGCTTATGGTCTTTCAGGTTGCGACTGATCGCCCATATAAAGCATGCAAGTAGAATAAGCACGAATCCTAAAAGCGAGAGATACATTCCAGTTTGATCATTTGTTTTTGGTAAAGGGTGAACCACCTTCACTTCGGAACGAATCGTTGAATTTGTTTCAGGTGAAGGTGTTTCTTCTTTTGGTGTTGGCGCTTGCTCTGTGACACCTAACATCCCGTTCAATTCAATCGTTGTTGTACTCATGTTATCCCTTCTATCTTAAGTTTAGAAATTCACTGCGTCTAATTGTAGCGTCAGTGTAAATGAAGGATTCGCTTTATCAATAGTAGTTGAATCTACAGAACCACTATAGCTGAATGTGGTAGAACTTGGGTGAGAACCATCGTCATTAGCTGTCAAGTTTCCTTGATTATTTGCTAAAGTAAACAGAATTCCTGATGTTGCAGGTGTAAATGTTCCAAGCACACCATTCGTTATCAAGCTTCTTGCTGATTGCAAAGGTGCTGGCGAAACAAAATTTAAACTAGTGATATCAGAATAATCTCCAGATATACTTGAAAAATTTTGAATTGACACTGAGACTGGTCGACCTGAGTTATTCTCAATGTTATATGTTGGCGAAGCAATGGTAGTTGTTCCGGAAAGATTATAGAAAATCGTTGCTGTATCTAAAGTAACGTTGATCCAATTCGTATCACCTTCCTCAATTTCTTCATCAGGCTTTGTATTGTCTAATCCAAGTGATCCGTTGATTGTGATGTCTGCCGATGAATTTCCAATAACGTCAGTCGCTAAGATCGTTGCTGGTGCTAACGCTCCTAGGCTTGTTCCTACTACTAATAAACTAGATAATAATTTCTTCTTCATTTTGATATTCCCCTATCTATTTTTTTATTTTTATTCGATGACTAATGTCACTCCAGCTGCTACTTGTCCTTTTTTCTGGTTTGTATCTGGATCATACAAACTAAACATTGCTACAGATGGATGCTCTCCTTTCTCTAGTGACTGTTCAAGCGTCACTTCTTTTATTTCATACCCTGGCTGAATAGCTCCAGATGTATAAACAAGTTCATCATTACTCTTTTTCCGTATTTCCACATTGATTGGGTGACCATTTTCGAGTGGATTTTTGATCATCAATTCACCTTGGAGGGTTCGGTGATTAAACGTTGCCTCCGGTGAAATCATTAGATTGAATTTGCTTCTGTCAGCAGCCGTTTGGGCTAATTCGGCTAACTCGTCTTCTGAGATTCGTTGTGCATCTTTCCCGTCTGGCAAAAATTCGCCGCTGACGAGCGTGACCGGCTCAGGTTTTTCTGGAAAGAAATGTTGATAGGCTAGCCAACCGACTATCAGTAATAAAAGTAGTACGAGTATGATGATTATTTGTTTCTTTCGTTTATCTGATGCGTTTTCCATTAGTCCTCAGCTCCTTGTGCAGTTAGTATATAAGTTAATCGAAAATCGGTTTGATGTTTTTTGAAGATGGACCCTCTAAATTCTCCTTTTAGAAAAAGCTCTAAAGGCTCGTCTAAAAACGGCTCTAATGAAACTGTATCTAGCTTATTTTCACCAACCAATAACGGTCCTAATTTTTGTCCATTGGTCACACCTAAATTTAGTACTAAATCATCCTTACCTTCCTCGATGATCTCATCCACTAAAGTGATCGTCGGGTCAACGGAATGGTCAGCAACGTGGGTAACTGTAAAATCAATTGGAAAATTACTATGACTGACGATTGGCTGGCTATGTTCATCTTTATAAAACTCACCCGTTTCACGAACATCAAATAACTTTTCTAAAGGCACCACAACATGGATCGGGCTTCTTTCAATGACGACTTCTTTTTCTTGCCAGAAACTATCACTTGCAAAAAGTAGCTTTTCTGGGTCATCACTGATCGCTGTTGTAACCCGTGCATACACGTAATAAGTGCCTGCACGTAATTCATCGTTTTGCCAAGATAAGTTGGTTGATTTATTTGTCGCAACCATGCCAGGTGTATTTTCTGTTGCCTGTTCGATTGCCGTTTGGGCACTGGTTTCTGTAATCGAAGCACCGCTCCATAATCTTTCCTTGCTAAGTTTATATTCCACATCTGTGACCAATCGCCCAGCAGGATCATACGAATCGATTGTCGTCGTGAGTTTACTTCTGCCAATTCCGACATCCGCCGTATTCGCCAAGTCAAAATTTGTTCGCTTTTTGTAGATCGCATGACGTAACCCGGAGTGACTAAATTGATTGTTTGCTAAAACTCTTGATGATGCTCCTGGAATCCCTCTTCTTACTAGTCGCTGATTTTGATTCATATAGTAAAAGTTATAGCCACCCGTTGCTTCACCCGCACTATCCAGTCGGTTAAAATTCTTGTTTCGTGCAAATAACCCATTTGAACTCGAAAGATTTTGAAAACGAATAAAATCTGGTTCATTCACATTAAAGTTGACGGTATTGCCTGAATTGATCTGACCGTTACTTAAAAAAGTAGCTTGTGCGCCCGGATCGATATTGACAGTCACCGCTTGGTTATTGGAAAAGCTCAAAGGTCGATTGGCTGTTTGTCTATAATGGAACTTAGCATTTTCTGAAATCGTAAAAATCACTTGCGCGTCAAAGGTAAAATGCTGTTTTGAAGAAAGGATATTCACTTCGGCATTTTCTTCCACATTGATTCGTATTCGACCATCACTTCCAGCAGAACCGCCAGTACCAAACGCAAAGATAAAGCCTAAGTGAACATCAGTTTGGTGATCGATCGTTGTTTTTGAACCTTCTGCAAAGGTGATATTATAACCTTCCATAAATTCTTGACTATCCCAACCAGCACGACTAATAAAATGATTTTCTCCTTTGAAGATAAACCGAGATTGTCGATTCCATGTGAGAAGTGGTTGCGCACCCCTCCGTGCAAAATAGTTCACATTTTCAAAAATTGCATCAAAGCGGATATTATCAGTTCCCGCAGATCCTAGGATGCCATAATACGTATTATTGTCATATACTCGTCCAGAAGCATCTGTGAGCGTATCACTTCCAAAGTTCAGATTTCTCAAAGTCGCTTGCACACCAGAAACTCTTATTCTAAAACCTGTATCGCCAGCAGCCGTACTTGAATCGTTAGCATACAACATATGAAATCCTTGACCATCGATGATGACATCTTTATGGATTTCAAATACATCCCAATGATTGTAAAAGATATTGCCTGTTAATAAAATATGATAAGTTCCTGTTCCCGGGTCTGTGCGGATCGTTTGGAGAACACTTCTTAACTCCGCTGCTGTTCCAGCAGTATATGGTTCTTGTTCTGTTCCATTGCCTGTTAATGGCATCAACGCTTCTTTTGCTTCTTTTGCTTCATTTGCTTCATTTGCTTCATTTGCTTCATTTGCTTCATGTCCTTCAGGTGCTTCCTGACTACTATCGATATGTATCTCTTCCTCCTCAATTTCTACGCTCTCTTCAGAGACATCCGTATCAACCTCACCTTCATAATGATACGCTTCGTTATTTTTTAATTCTTCCATCCCCGAATCTGTAGCTTCTGTTCCCTCAATATAAATAACATCTGTTTCTTCTGTGTTCGCATGTAAATCAAGTCCATGCGAAAAAAATAAACAAAATAACCCTAGTAATATTAAGGTTTTTCCCGACTTATACATGTTTCCCTCCTAATGGAATTAAAATGATAAAATAGCGATAATAATATTAAATATTAATAACAAAACGATGATACTATGAGGGAAATAATAAAGTCAAACAATATGTTTTTTGTTTTTTTATACAAAAAAAACACCTTACTAAGAAGTAAATTTCCTTAGTAAGGTATTATGCTTGTAAAGTTATGCTTCACTGACTGTTGGTGATTTTCTCAACCAACCATAAATAACGCCAGATACAACTGCACCAATTGCGATAAACAACAAGTACATCAACGGATGACTTAATAAGAATACAACGAAGATTCCGCCATGTGGTGCTAACAATTTAATGCCGAATGCACCAACTAATCCACCGGTCAATGCTGAACCGATAATGAAACTTGGAATCGCTCTGATTGGATCAGCTGCAGCAAATGGGATCGAACCTTCTGTTACAAACGAAAGCCCCATAACAATATTTGTTAAGCCAGCATCTTGATCTGTTTTGCTGAATTTATTTTTGAACAAACGTGTTGCGACGAAAATCGCTAACGGCGGAACCATCCCTCCTGCCATAACAGAAGCCATTACGACACTACCACCAGTGGCAACCGTTGTTGCTAAAGTAGCTGTACCAAAGACATAAGCTGCTTTGTTGATTGGTCCACCTAGATCGGCAGCCATCATTCCAGCAAGTAATGCGCCTAGTAATGCTGCGTTTGAACCGCTAAGTCCAGACAAGAAAGCGTTCAATCCATCATTGATTGCTTTCATTGGTACGTTGACCATCAACATCAAGAAACCGGTAATCAATAAACCAAAGACAGGATAGAATAAAATCGTTTTGATTCCTTCCAATGATTTCGGTAAGTTTTTGAATAGTTTACGCAAGAAGACGATCACGTAACCAGCTAAGAAACCACCGATCAATGCACCTAAGAAACCTGCGCCACCTGTATTCGCTAATGCTCCAGCGGCAAAACCAACGATCAATCCAGGACGATCACCAATACTTGAAGCAATGAATCCAGCTAAGACTGGTAACATAAAGCCAAATGCCGCTTGACCGATTTGATTGAACCAGCTCGCTGCTTGGTTGTAGTTCCCAAGGTTTGCTAATTGATCTTGTGGTACCCCCATGAATTGGTCGACCATAAATGATAAGGCAATGGCGATCCCGCCACCGATAACGAATGGTAGCATGTGAGAAACACCGTTCATCAAATCTTTATAGATTCGTTGTCCAATCGTACCATCCGCATTTCCTTCATCTGCCGCATTTTCTTTTCCATCACCATGGAAAACTGGCGCTGAACCACTGATTGCTATATTGATCAATTCTTCCGTTTTACGGATACCGTCACTTACTGGGCGATTGACTAATTCTTTTCCGTCGAAACGATTCATTTCGACTTTTTTATCAGCGGCAACGATGACACCGTCTGCACGTGCAATGTCTTCAGCCGTCAAACGATTTTTGATACCTTCAGAACCATTTGTTTCAACTTTGATCTCTACGCCCATCTCTTTGGCTTTTTTCTTCAACGCATCTTCTGCCATGTAGGTATGTGCGATCCCTGTCGGACAAGCCGTTACTGCAACGATAAATTTTTTATCTGGTGAAGAAACTGTTTGCGCTGCTTCTTCTTGTTCCGCTACTGCTTCAGCTTCTTTTTGTTGTTCTGCTGTTTGGAACAATTCTTGGACTTCTTCAGGTGTTGCAGCTTCTTTTAATTTCCCAACAAAATCTGGGTCGATCAGCAAACGTGACAATGCAGCTAATGCTTGCAAATGCGTATCGTTTGCTCCTTCTGGTGCGGCGATCATAAAGAATAAGAAAGTTGGTTGACCATCAAGCGCTTCATAGTCAACCCCTTTGTTACTTTTCGCAAACAAAACAGTTGCTTCTTTCACTGCTGCATTTTTCGCATGTGGCATCGCGATGCCGTCACCTAAACCAGTAGATGTTTGTGCTTCACGAGCTAAAATTCCTTCTTTATAAGTTTCGATATCTGAGATGCGACCTGCATCATACATTTTTTGAACCATTTCATCGATGGCACCTTTTTTATCAGTTGCCTGTAGGTCCATGATCATCGCATCTTTGATCATTAAGTCTTTGATTTCCATGATGTACCCCCCACGATATTAATCAATTTTAGTAATTTCTACTTCTGGTAATAATTCATCGATAAACGAGCGAACCGCTAAATCATCTGAAAAAGCTGTCGCGCTGCCGCATGCCACGCCCCATTTGAATGCTTCCACCGCATCTGCCTGTTTGCTATATGAACCGATAAAGCCAGCAATCATCGAATCTCCGGCACCAACTGAGTTTTTCAATGGACGAACTAAGACGTTTGAACGATAGGTGCCATCTTTTGTAAATAGTAAAGCCCCGTCGCCTGCCATTGAGATCAAGACATTTTTCGCTCCTTCTTCTAATAATTTCTTACCATAAGGAAGGATGTCTTCGACTGAATCAAAAGTTACATTATATAATTCAGCTAATTCGTGATTATTCGGCTTGATCAACAATGGTTCTTTTTTCAAGGCTTCCTTCAAGTCATCGCCCGTCGTATCGATCACAAACTCTGCCCCTTTTTCACGGATGATCTCGATCAACTCTTTGTAGAATCCGGCACGTAAACTTGCAGGCGTACTTCCAGATAACACCACGATGTCGTTTGCTCCAACTGTGGCTAATTCTGCTTTCAAACGGTCGATTGCTTGATCTGAAATCATCGGTCCTTGTCCATTGATCTCTGTTTCAGAATCAGATTTTAGTTTGATGTTGATCCGCGTATCTTCTTCTACTTGCGTAAAAGCGGTCGCGATCTCCTCTTCTTTTAGCCAGTCAGAAATAAAGTTTCCCGTGAATCCACCTAGAAAACCTAACGCAGTCGATTCAGAATCGATGCGTTTCAAAATACGAGAAACGTTGATCCCTTTTCCACCAGGCACTTTGAAATCTTCGGTCATACGGTTTAAATCACCGAGTTTTAATCCGTCAACACGTACGATAAAATCGATTGATGGATTAAGTGTTACTGTATAAATCATTGATTTGCCTCCTTGATTGTTGTCCGTTCGCTATAAGCAGATTGAAATTCTAATGGACAACGTTCGGTTATGATCGTGGCAGCTTGTAGTGGTGCAACAGAAACAAACGTTTGTTTATTGAACTTTGTATGATCAAGTAAAATATAACTATCTTGAGCATTCGCAATCGCTAATCGCTTAACTGCGGCTTCTTCTGGATCTGGTGTCGTAAATCCACGTTCCAGATGTACGCCATTCATTCCCATAAATGCTTTATTAAAATGATAATCACTTAACTGACTGAGCGTGCTTGCCCCTAATACGGCATTTGTTGACAGTTTCACTTGCCCACCCAAGACAATTGTTGGTATTTGCAGATCAACTAAAGCAGAAGCGTGTTTTACCGAATTGGTCACAACAGTTATCTGTTTACCCTTTAAAAATGGAATGATCTCTAAAGTCGTTGATCCTGCATCGAGATAAATGACCTCATCATCATTTACTAGCTCTGCTGCCAATTGAGCGATGACTTGTTTTTCATGAACGTTTTTGAGCGTTTTTTCACTCATATTCTGTTCAAAGCCTAAAAGATCCTCTTTTTTCGCTCCCCCATGGATACGTTGCAATAAACCTTCATCTTCTAATTCTTGAAGATCTCGTCTAATCGTTGATTCAGAAGCATCTAACAAATTAACTAACTCTTGGGACTTGACGATTTTGTGTTGCTCCAATAGTTGCAAGATTTTCTGTTTGCGTTCTTCTGTAAGCATTTCCACGATCACCTCACGATAGATTTTAGCATATTTTATTTTATTATTCAACACAATACGTTCAAAAACATTCAAAAACAATAAAAAACGAGTGTATAGTGATTGATTCCACAAAAAGAAAGCGACATCCCCAAAGCATTTTTTGAGGATGTCACCTTATATCTGCTTGGGAATAGTAATGTTCCCAATTCTTTATTAAGTTATAAAAATCAGTCTTCCAATTCCTGATTGCTCAATTTATAGATTGATTTGAACATCAAGACTGATAAAAAGAACCTTTTGATAATGACTTAATTTTTTTGCATCAATAGGTTCCCTGTTAATTCCGCTTGATCTAACAAGACGACCCGTAGACGTTTTTCTCCTTGGACCGCATCAAAACTTAACCGACCTTTTCTCTTACGGATTCGCTTGAATTTGATCGTTGACAATCGATCGCTGATTTCTTCCATCGGAAAATCGGATAAAAACTTGGTAGGAACGTAAATCCGTAATGAGGTCAGATAATCCCGATACATTTCATCTGGCGCTTCTACGTTTAAATATTCATTGATGTAATAGGCATAAGCATCGATGCCATTATCTAACGTGAAAGTTGGATCGATCACTTTATAACAAATCAACTGACTATGGTTTTCATCGACCCAAGGAAAAAATGCTTGGCGGTTAAGGACGCCTCTCGCTCTTTTTTCTTTATAGTCATAAGTCGCAAAATCATAGTTTCTTGTCACGAAAAATGTTGCTTTTTTCTTTTCTGTTGGTTGCATCAAATGGTTTTGATATTGAACAGATTGTAAGGAATCTTTCGTATAGGCATATTCGACAAATGGTTCCTTCAATAAGCCTACCCCATTATCCCAAGATAAATGATCAAAACCTAATTGATCACGGTAGTATTGTTGAAATTTTAAGTTCGTCTCACTTTGCCAACGGAAAGGATCACGATACAATTGGATACCAATGACTTGATTGTCAAATTGTGTGATCTTTTCCACTTGCTGAACTTCTAAAAATATCTCTTTAGGAATCAAACGATAGTAATAGCTACTATAATACATTTCCCAACAAGAAGTGAAACAACGTCCTTCGACCATCAAATCATAGCCCGGGAACTGGTTGCAATCAACGATCACTTGCCCATCAGACCCTTTGATTTTCGGCAACTTATCGATCATCTGTGAAGATTCAAATGTCAATCGCTCGTCGATCGACTGTGTATTATGGTATAGATATTCTTCGACACTTCTCATATAGGCAAAAATGCCGTGTTTTTGCATTTTTGTTTGAAGATAATTGCGGATCACCGATTCATTTTTTTCGAATATTTTCCAAGTAAACTGATAATCGACTTGAAGGTGGTGGTAGCCAAACTCAAAGCGACAGACGAAATCTCTTTCAATGATTTCAAGCCAACCGATTTCACGATCATCAATTTCATCTAATGCTTGTTTTAGCTTCACCAAGGTATACGGTTCTTTTATCTGACGAGAGGATTGAAAAAATTCAGGGACAAGTAAGATACGAGTAAGTACGGACCAATCATAGGCTTCTTCTTTTTCGTTCTCACGTTCTCTTTTCATGACGAGACGGAGCATCATTTTTCTTTCTGGTACCATCTTTCTCACCTCTCTCAAATCTCTTTATAATCAAATTATAACGAATAATAAAAAAAAACTAAAACTTTTCGTCTTATAGCGCGTAATAAATGGTACCGTGTTAAAATAAGATCAGAGGTGATAAATATGGGATTGAAATTTGAACGTACCGACAACTTAGACAAACTATTCGAATCTTTTGGCGTTGATCCTGAAAAAACCGTCGCTTCAAAAGAAGAAATCGACCGCTTTTTAAAACCAAAGAGCGAACCAAAAAAAGACAAAAAAAAGAAATAAACAAGAAAGACTTGATGTCTTAGTTTTTGAAAGTTCTCCTTTCACACTAAGTCTCAAGTCTTATTTGTTTATTCTGCAATCGCGTCTTCGATCGCTTTCCACGCCTCTTCTTTTCCTTGCTTTGTCACAGAAGAAAACAAGATGAACGTATCATTACGATCAAAATTCAACGCTTTTTTGATTTCGCTTTCGTGTTTGTTCCATTTTCCACGAGGAATTTTATCTGCCTTTGTCGCAACGACGATGACTGGAATATCATAATATTTCAAGAATTCGTACATTTGGATGTCTTCTTGTGAGGGTTTGTGACGAACATCGACAAGTGAGACAACGGCTTTTAGTTGTTCTCTAGATGTCAAATAAGTTTCGATCATCTGTCCCCATTTGGCACGTTCTGTTTTAGAGACTTTCGCGTAACCATAGCCAGGGACATCAACAAAATGCAAGGCATTTTCAATCAAGTAAAAATTCAAAGTTTGCGTTTTCCCCGGTTTTCCTGATGTACGTGCAAGATTCTTTCGATCGATCAATGTATTGATGAACGATGATTTTCCGACATTCGAGCGACCTGCCAAGGCGATCTCTGGTAAATCTGTTTCCGGATATTGTTTTGGTGCAACTGCACTGATCACGATCTCCGCATGATGGACTTTCATATACTCTCTCTCCTTAAAGCGGTATAGCGAATCCGTTCATTTCCGCTTCCTTCGCTAAAATAAAAAGGAGTAGTCGAAAAAGCTTCAAAAACTTTCACGACTGCTCCTTTCATTTTATCCCGCTTTTTTTTCTGAATCTTTGTAGATAACTGTTGGTTTACCGGTAAGTTCGGCTGCTTCTTTAGTAATGATCACTTTCTCGATCGTTTCATCCGAAGGAATATCGAACATGACATCCATCATGATTTCTTCGATGATCGAACGTAATCCACGAGCGCCGGTATTGCGATCGATTGCTTTTTTCGCAATTGCTTTTAGTGCTTCCGGTTCAAATTCTAATGCAGTGTCATCTAGTGAAAGTAATTTTTGGTATTGCTTCACTAAGGCATTTTTAGGTTCCGTCAAGATTCGGACTAGATCGTCTGTTGTCAGTTTTTCTAACGCAGCCATCACTGGTAAGCGCCCGATAAACTCAGGGATCAAACCGAATTTCAATAGATCTTCTGGAATGATATGTTGCATGACACTTTCATTTTCTGAAAGTTTTTGGTTGTTCGTACCGAATCCAATCGTTTTCTCGCCCATACGATTTTTTACGATCGTTTCGATTCCGTCAAAAGCTCCACCGACGATGAACAATACATTCGTCGTATCGATTTGGATGAATTCTTGATGCGGATGTTTGCGTCCACCTTGAGGCGGCACACTCGCAACAGTCCCTTCCAAGATTTTCAGTAAGGCTTGTTGTACGCCTTCACCTGATACATCACGTGTGATCGACACGTTTTCACTTTTACGTGCGATTTTATCGATCTCATCGATATAGATGATCCCTTTTTCAGCACGCTCTACGTTGTAATCAGCAGATTGTAAGAGTTTCAGCAAGATATTTTCCACATCTTCTCCGACATATCCTGCTTCTGTCAAGCTCGTTGCATCGGCAATGGCAAATGGCACATTCAACGTTTTCGCTAAAGTTTGCGCCAAGAAGGTTTTCCCTGAACCAGTAGGGCCGATCAAACAGATATTGCTCTTTTGCAATTCAACATCATCATCTTGCGCTTCTTGATTGACACGCTTATAGTGATTGTAAACAGCTACCGCCAATGAGCGTTTCGCACGTTCTTGCCCAATCACATAATTATCCAATACTTCAAGAATCTCAGAAGGTTTCGGTACTTCGGTAAACTCACGTACAGCTTCTTCGTAAAATTCTTCATCAATGATTTCTTTACATAGGTCAATACATTCGTTACAGATGTAGACCCCCGGACCTGCTACGATTTTCTTTACTTCTTCTTGTGTTTTGCCACAAAAAGAACAGCGTACAGTCTCATTACCACTTGGATTATCATACATGGTCTTCACCCCTTAACTTGCGATGATTCGCAAGAAACTATCAAAGACTTTACAGTCTTTCCCTATCATACCATAATTTAAAAAAAAGCAAAAGTATCAATGAAGTGAAACAAATGAAAGAGTCCGGGCGTCTTCTAAACGCCTGAACTCTTTCCATTCGATGCGAATAAGAATTGTTGTTTCCTTATTCTGCTTCTTTTGCTGTGCTAGTGATCAATTCGATTGCTTTTTTCATGATCACATCATGTTTTAGCATGTCTTCTGTCAATACGCGTTTGATTTGGTCGATCGGCATATTGTAAGTTTCTGCTAATTCTTGGATTTCCGCAGTGATTTCTTCTTCAGTAGCATCTAAGTTTTCAGCTGCTGCTACGGCTTCGATCACAAGGTTTGTTTTTGTACGCATTTCTGCTTCTTCTTCAAACTGCTTGTGCAAGTCTTCTTCTGTTGAACCAGTTAATTGGTAGTACATTTCTGGTGAGATTCCTTGACGTTGCATGTTGTTCAAGAATTCGTCCATTGAACGGTGTACTTCATCGTGAACCATCACATGTGGAAGATCAACGATTTCCGCATTTTCGACTGCTAACTTGATTGCTGCTTCATCTTTTGCATCTTCAGCAGCTTTTTCTTTCGTTTCAGTCAATTCTTTCATGTATTTTTCTTTTAATTCTGCTAATGTAGAAACTTCATCGTCTACATCTTTTGCAAATTCGTCATCCAATTCAGGAACTTCTTTTGTTTTTACTTCGTGAACTGTTACTTTGAAGACAGCCTCTTTACCAGCTAGATCTTCCGCTTGGTAGTTTTCAGGGAATGTCACAGTTACATCTAAGCTGTCGCCTGATTTGTGTCCAACTAATTGCTCTTCAAAACCAGGAATGAATGAACCTGATCCTAATTCAAGTGAATGGTTTTCGCCTTTTCCGCCTTCGAAAGCTTCATCATTGATGAATCCTTCAAAATCGATAACGACAGTATCGCCATTTTCAGCTGCTGCGTCTTCTTTGATCACTAATTCAGCTTGCGCTTCTTGTTCGCGTTTGATGCGTTCTTCAACGTCTGCTTCTGTTACTTCACGGTCTTGTTTTTCAACCACTAGGTCTTTGTAGTCACCTAATTTAACTTCAGGTTTTACAGTAACTTCTGCTGTGATCGTCCAGTCTTGACCTTTTTCCATACTTGCTACGTCGATCTTAGGTTGTGAAACCGGGTCGATTCCTGCTTCTTTGACAGCCGCTTCATAAGCTTCTGGTAAAACAGCGTTCAATGCATCTTCGTACAATGCTTCTTCTCCGTACATACGGTTGAATACTTGACGAGATACTTTTCCTTTACGGAATCCAGGAACGTTCAAGTTTCCTTTTACTTTATTAAAGGCTGTTGTCAATCCTTTTTGGATTTGATCTTGCCCGATCGTAAATGTTAAAACACCATCATTTGTGCCTTTTTTTTCGAATGTTGCAGTCATTTATTTCCCTCCGAGTTTAGAAATTCATTTGATACATCAAAAACGTTTCATGCATACCTTTAAATAGTACACTAACCCTTCCAAATTGTAAACATATTGAACAAATGGAATCCACGTTTTTCATGATTTTTTTTATCTTTTTATCTGTTTTTTTAGGTATTGAATAATAATAGTTCTGTAATTATTTTATTTCTCTTTTCAGCGAATTCTTGTTGCTCAGACGAAGAAAGATCCTCACAAGGCTGATTTGTATAACTAGCTACTGTTTGTTTGAACCATTTATCAAGATCACCGATATAACTATCATAGATCGGATAAACGATCGCAGACTGCATCGTGAACTCTTCTTTTAAGTTCTTGCTCATCAAGGCATCTTCTTGCTCGTAAGCTTCAGCCATTTTTTTGATTTGTTGATAGCTGGTTTGCTCTTCTGGACGTACCATTTTCTTTGGTATGACTTCGATCAATTCCTCGTCGATCGTCAAATAAGCAACTGGTGTCGGTTCTTTAACTTGGACAAGCGATTCAAGCAGCTTTGCCCGTACAAGGACATGGACCGTTTTTAACACGATCAATTTTTTGGCTGTTTGGATAAATTCGTGATAAGGCAATTGCTCGATTTCTTGGATATAACTCAACTGGGTAGTCGGTTTTTCAGAAGGTAGCTTTTCGACTAATTGGTAGATCTCTCGGATCTTCTGTCGTTTCATCTGCCCTACTAATTCTTCTGCCTGTTGGATCTTCAACAAGATCGCTTGTTCAAAATCGTCAGGGAAATCGGCACTTGCAATCAGTTTACGCGCATATAAAAAATCTTTTGCTGTAATCAATAAATCAAAATAAAAAGTGGCCAATTCTTCATTCATTAAATACTGCTTTTCATGTAAAAGTGCTTGATGGAGCGCTTCTTCCCACATATCTAATTCAGATAGTGCCAACACGAACAACGTATTCGATTCAAACGTTGCTTCGAGTTCATAGGCACGTTCAAACAGCTCTTTTGCTTGACTGTATTGATGATTTGCTAATGCTTGTTGGCCAATACGCATCAAATTGTCGTATTTATCAGGAAAATCGATCGGTCTCACTTAGGTTCTTCCCTTCACTGTTTTATCATTTGTCTAACACGACTTATTGAACAATAACCAGCCTTTTCTATACGTAAAAAATCAAGCGTTCATCTCTTGGTTAAATGCTTTGATCAAGTTGATCGTCACCACACTCGTATTGGAGAAATAATCTCCGATGTGCTGCTTTTTCTTGCTGAAAATGACTGGGAGATAACCAATAAATAGTAGTGGAAATCTTAAAATAAAGCGACAAGCGCCCTCACGAACAAGAACGGTACTCCATGACAGCTCTTCTTCATCAAAACTGATCACCCGAATGCCAAAGATCATTTTACCGACCGTCTGTCCGTGATTCCATTTCGTCAACAAAACAAAATAGGCTAAGTAAGCAATCAGTGACAAGGCACCGTAAATACTTAAATAAGAATCAGATACTTGGAGCCAGCCTAAGTTCACAGCAATACCTAACGTTAAGCGGCTGATTGATCCAATACAAATGAGATCGATCAAAAAAGCAGCAAAGCGAATCCAGAAACCGGCAAAGAAATAATTGGGAAAGCGATTGATCGTTGGTTCTTCCGCTTTTTGATCGGTATATTTTTGCCATTTTTTCTGATTTTCTTTGATTTCAGTTTGTGTTAACGGTTTTTCTTCAAAGGAACTCAGTACCTTTTGGGAAAAACTAGGATCAGGTCCGACAGCCGGTTGAGTCGCTTTATCTTGCACTGTAGACTCATGTTCTTCATTTGAACGATGGGAGTTTACTTCACTCGTCGTTTGTCCTTCTGACGTAGTAGCTGCGTCGATCATTTCATCTGTCGTATTATTGCTTTCTTCTACCGTAGAAACTTCTTCCGAGGACAACTCCTTGCTTTCAGATACTTTCGGTTCCCCAATATCCTTTGGCGTTTCCTCGATTGGTGATGAATGAGTAGATTTCTCAGTCATGTTTACTCACCTCCATAAAGATACATTGCTCTTGGAGATTCTGCTGTTCCTAAACTTTCAAGCAATGACAAGATCTGACTAGTTTCAGAAGCTTGTAATCCTTGTAATTCTGCTAATTTTGCGCCAAACCATGTATTGCCAAAGCCGGTCGAGCTCGTTGAATATTCGATCAACTCAGCGTCTTGTAAATCGAGGTCTTCACGCATGGCTGCTAAAGCGTCTGTTGGAAAACCGATTTCGTCTACCAATCCTGCTTCTTTTGCCTGCACGCCGTCGTAGATACGGCCATCGGCAACTTTTTTCACTTCATCTTCTGATTTGTTTCTACCTTCACTCACTATTTTGACAAAACGATTATACGCGTTATCGATATAAGCTTGCAATACCGCATGATCTTGTTCTGTCTCCGGACGAGTCGCTGAACCCATATCTTTTAGCGCACCGCTTTTTACAGTAGTATCTTCAACGCCGATTTTTTCAAGTAAACCCGAATAGTTGAGGCCAGACATGATCACACCAATGGAACCCGTCACTGTTTCTTCCGTTGCAAAGATCTTATCTGCTTGGGCAGAAATATAGTAACCGCCACTGGCAGCCATATTTTTCATGCTGACATACATCGGTAGATCACGTTCTGTCCGAACATTATTTAGTAAGTTGGCAATTTCTGCACTTTCATAAACGCCACCACCAGGAGAATTGACTTCTAAGAAAATCCCACTGACATTTTCATCGGCTTCAATCGCTTCGATCTGTTTCAAAAAGTCTTCATGATTGTAACCTTCAGATGAAAACAATCCTGAAGATCCTCCGCTAGCGATAGCACCATCAACAGATAGTTTTACGATTCGATCCGTACTACTGCCTTCTTCCAATACTACCGGTGTCATTTCTTCATCGCCATATAACCAACTATTGAGACTGCCCATCTGAGCCTCTTCTTGGGGTTGTGTCAAGCTCGAAGAAACGAGTGAAACAACTAATAAACCTGCAGCGATCAATACCGCGATCCAACGTTTTTTATTCATTTTACACTCTCCTAGTATAGATTTCTAATAACGATCACCGCTTCAGAGCCTGGTGTCGCATTCATCTTTTCTGCCTTTTCCTCAAGGGTGTAACCAGTAAATTTTTCGTGGGTCAATTCATCTTCAACGACAAACTGTTGCGCTTGCTCGATTCCGAGCGCATCAGGGGCAATTTCTTGGATACTATCCCAGCCGGTATCCAAAAAGATTTTAGTTTCATCCGTCACACGTTCTGTTTTTTCAAATTCAGCAATTTGTTTTTTTAACATCCCCAACGTCATGATTTCTATTTTCTCTTCCATCTTTTTCCCTCCTATCTATAATTATTGTACCGAACTCAAAGTAAAGAAGATAGTCGAATTTCGTTTTTTTGTTCTTTTCGTTCCCTTTCGATATATACCAATTACATATTTTATCTTTTTTGTTGACAAACCTCACACGTTAACGTTATTATTTTAGATGTTTCCAGGAAAAATACTTTTAGGAGGATAATTAGACCAATAAGGAATAGCGCCAGGTCTGTTTTGACAGATGACGAGGAGAGGGTTTATCGAAACATTCGGCGGATGACCCTAGGGACTGCACTCTAAAAAGAAATATAAAACCTATCTGCGAAGATAGAACAAAAAATTTCTTACGCAGCTGGAAACAGCAAAATCAAGTTTATAACGGAAAGTAGGATGTTTTTTTATGTGCGGAATTGTTGGAATGATCGGATTAGAAAATGTTACCCCAGGATTGATCAATGGTTTAGAAAAATTAGAGTATCGCGGATATGACTCAGCTGGGATCTTTGTCACAAATGGAAAACAGGACCATTTAGTCAAAGCTCGCGGCAGAATCCAAAACCTTAAAGATAAATTAACACCAGAAACAGCTGGTACAGCAGGAATTGGCCACACTAGATGGGCAACCCACGGTGAACCTGCAGAAAAAAATGCCCACCCCCACCACTCACAAAGCGGACGCTTTGTTTTAGTCCATAATGGTGTGATCGAGAATTTTGAAGAATTGAAACAACAATACGTGGCAGCTGATGACTTTATCGGCGAAACAGATACAGAGATCGTTGTTCATGTGATCGAAAAATTCGTAGAAGAAACTCAAGATACACAAGAAGGATTTAAAAAGGCCCTTGAAGTCATCGAAGGTTCATATGCTTTTGCTTTGATGGATCGTACAGCACCAGAAACGATTTTTGTTGCAAAAAATAAAAGCCCTTTATTGATCGGTAAAGGCGAAGGATTCAATGTCATTGCAAGTGATGCCATGGCAATGCTTTCTTATACAAAAGAATTTGTCGAAATCGAAGATCAAGAGATGGTGATCGTTCAAGCGGATGCTATCACGATCCAAACATTGTCTGGCACGATCATTGAACGTGATTCTTATGAAGCACAAGTCGATGCTTCTGATATTGAAAAAGGAACATATCCTTACTATATGTTAAAAGAGATCGATGAACAACCGATCATCATGCGTAAAATCGCTCAAACCTATGTGAATGAAGAAAATGACATTCCTTTGGATCATAAATTGATGGAAGAACTCTTAGCGAGTGACCGGATTTATATCGTGGCTTGTGGTACAAGCTATCATGCAGGTCTAGCGAGCAAGCATTCCTTCGAGCAAATGACTGACATTCCAGTTGAAGTTCATTTAGCAAGTGAGTTTGGTTACACGATGCCTTTACTATCGAAAAAACCATTCTTTATCTTTTTGAGCCAAAGCGGTGAAACGGCAGATAGTCGTCAGGTGCTTGTCAAAATCAATCAATTAGGCCACCCTTCATTGACGATCACAAATGTCGCTGGTTCTACATTATCAAGAGAAGCTGGATTCACTTTGCTGCTTCATGCCGGCCCAGAGATTGCGGTAGCTTCTACTAAAGCATATACTGCTCAAATCGCTGTACTCGCTTTACTTGCAAAAGCAGTCGGGAATAGAAAAGGGAATGCCCGTGCGTTGGCGTTTGATGTCGCTCATGAATTGAGTTTAGTCGCAAATGCGATGGAAACAGTGATTACCCAAAAAGATGAATTACAAGAATTAGCAGCGGAGTTTCTTAATGAAACACGAAATGCCTTTTATATTGGGCGCAGCAATGACCATGATGTCGCTTTAGAAGCTGCATTAAAACTTAAAGAAATCAGCTATATCCAAGCAGAAGGCTTTGCAGCTGGCGAACTGAAACACGGAACGATCGCTTTGATCGAAGAAGGTACACCAGTTATTGGGATCATTAGTGAAGAAGTCACAGGCGCACACACACGAGGAAACTTAAAAGAAGTAGAAAGTCGTGGTGCCAAGACCTTGGTGATTGCTGCACATGGTTTAGAAAAAGAGACAGATCAATTGGTTATCCCCGCTGTCCATGCGTATCTTTCACCACTGGCTATGGTGATCCCTACTCAATTACTCGCTTACTATGCGACATTGCTTCGCGGCTATGATGTAGACAAGCCAAGAAACTTAGCGAAATCAGTAACAGTTGAGTAATCTCTCGCTTACTACTGCTAAATAAATACCGTTCAAAAATCCCTGTAAGAAATGCACTACCGTTTCTTGCAGGGATTTTTTTAACAAGAAAATGAACTACTTCTTTCTCACACGTCGGTTGAAAGCAACTATCGCTAAGAACCTAAAAATAAAAATCAAGCTAATACTCCACAAAAACGCCTGTACTAATGGTGGATTTGGCAAACCTAACAATAACCCTCGTAGCGCTTGGATGATTGGTGTCATCGGTTGATATTCCGCAAACAGACGTATCGCTGTAGGCATGTTGTCAGTCGGCGCAAACCCAGCGCTTAAATAGGGTAATACGGTGGTCAATACAGTGAATAAACTGGCCATTTCAGCTGATTTTGCTAATAATCCAAACAAAACCGAGATCCAAGTAAATGCAAGAATAAAACAAAAAATCAGCAGCCAAGCAACTAGCCATTCCGCAAGATCGGCATTGGGACGAAAGCCAATGAGCCAAGCCACTAGTAAAACGACGAAGCTACTCATCACACTTCGAAGCGCAGCCGCGAATACATGACCATTTAAAAATGCTGACTTTGATAAATTCAGCGTCAAGAGTCGCTCGACCATACCAGAATGTACATCCTGATTTACCACTATCCCCACAACAGAGGAACTTTGAGCAATGCATTGGACTAATACACCCGGTAAAACAAAATCAACATAAGACAACTCCCCCACATCCATGGCTCCGCCAAGTACATATACAAAGAGCAACATCAACAGTACCGGCGTCAATAGTCCACTCATGACCGTTTCTAAGCTTCGCAACGATAACTTCAGATTCCGTTTAAATAATGTATTCGTTTCGCTGATGGTTTTCATTTTAAACTCCTCCTTGTACTAGCTTTAAGAAGATATCTTCTAATGAGGCATTTCTCTGCTGGAAATTAGTGATCGTGATCGGTAGTTGTCTTAATTCGTCTAGAAGATCAACCGAATCGTTGAAAGCATTCCCTACATTGACAGTCACAGAAAGTTTTTCTTCATCCATTGATAATAATCGATGATCCAAATGTGCTGAAAGTTGATAAAAATCACTTTTTGTCAACACATTGATTGCCATCGATTGGCTGTCATATGTGTTTTTAATTACTTGTGGTGTAGCATTCAAAATAATTTTACCTTCATGTAATATCGCCACTTTGTCTGCTAGATACTCGGCTTCCTCCAGATATTGCGTTGTTAAAAAAATCGTACGTCCTGCTGTCGCTGTTTCTTTGATCAGTTGCCAAGTGGCGATGCGGTTTTGTGGGTCTAAGCCTGTTGTCGGTTCATCGAGAAAAATCACTTGAGGGTCACCGATAAAACTCATGGCGATATCTAAACGTCTACGCATCCCTCCTGAATAATTTTTAACTAGGACTTGGCTATGTTTTTGTAAATCAAACCGTTCTAATAGATTCTCGACAACCTTTTCCTTCTCTTTCACATGGCGAAGCTCAGCGATCATTTTCATGTTTTCGTAGCCCGTCAACAGCTCATCCACTGCTGCAAATTGTCCTGTCAAACTAATAGTTTCTCGCACCTTAGCACTCTCTTTTTTTAAATCATACCCGTTGATCCAAGCTTGACCATCATCAAATGGCAGGATCGTTGTCAACATTTTGACAAGTGTCGTTTTTCCTGCTCCATTAGATCCTAAAAGCACAAAAACTTCTCCACGTTCAACTGTAAAATCAACTCCATTTAGTACTTGTTTTTCAGCAAACCTTTTTTTCAGATCGATAATCTCGATTTTTTTCTTTTTTTCCATAGCTTCTTCCTCGTTTCTATAAGATAATTTAACTATATAAAAAATTTCATTCCTGGTTTCTTACAGTTCAATATATTGAAAAAGAAGGTGTGTTTATGAAAACATATGGAAGAACAATCAAAGAGATCCGCTTAAGTAAAGGAATCTTACTCAAAGAACTAATCGATGATCAGCTTTCGATGTCGCTGCTTTCTCAATTCGAAAATGAAAAAACAACGATTTCATGCGAGAGATTTCATCGCTTATTGTCGAAGTTAGAAGTGACCTTTGATGAATTTATCTGGATACAAACTGGCAACACCTTTTCTGCTTCTCAGCTGGAAATTATCGAATATGTCGAATATATGGATATCAATTCCATCACAGAGTGGGCAAAGTTAGAAGCAAAGTATCATGAATTACAGAACTATTATCAGGACAACTATTCTTTAGAACTGGATCATTTGTTACAATTGTTTCGTTTTGATCTAGCCATGAAAAAGGGGATCATCGAAGGCACGCCTCTCTTGACATCCTACCAAAAGCATAGCCACTACTTAGATTCCGCAAAGCACTATTTATTGAATACGGAGACTTGGGGCGTTTATGAGCTGAAATTATTTACCCGAATCGCTGTCGGAATGGAACCTGCTCTTTTGTTTCGCTGTTTGAAACTTGCCATCAAAAAAGGCCAACGCTTTGCCAAAATCTCAGGAAACAAGGATATTCTCTATCAAACTTTTCCAACGATATTTTCGGTCTTTTGTTTATTAAAAGAAGTCGCTTATGCCAAAGATACGTTTGAGTTATGGAAAACACTGATCTTTGAAGAAGAACGGATTGAACAAGCCGTCTTCATGCCATTTTACGAGGGTTGGATCGCATTTTTAGAAGATGATCTGGCGCTTGCTCATCGATTGATGGACCAATCACTGAATCATTTAGAAACATTGGGTATGCTCAAGTCGTTAACAGGCTATCGGAAATTCAAACAACTCATCCTAACAAATAAATTTCCGGGAATCATTGTCAATGATCCGTTATTTGGTGAATTTTTTGATGTGAAAAATTACTAAGCGTCCTTCGTTTGAACATAAAAAAAGAGAATCAACTCCACTTAAGGATTGATTCTCTTTTGCATCGTATGTTTTATTCGATTCCGATCTCAGCTTTGACAACCGCTGCGATCTTGTCAACGTAGTAGTTTACTTTTTCATCCGACGGTGCTTCTGCCATTACACGTAATAACGGTTCTGTTCCAGAAGGTCGAACTAAGATACGTCCTTCACCAGCCATTTCAGCTTCTGCTTCTTCAATGACTTGTTTGATTGCAGGAACTTCCATCGCACCATTTTTGTTGCTTACTCGGATGTTGACTAATTTTTGTGGGTAGATCGTTACTTCAGCCGCTAATTCTGATAGCTTTTTGCCGGTTTGTTTCATGATATTCAATAATTGGATCCCTGAAAGCATTCCGTCTCCAGTAGTATTGAAATCTAAGAAGATCATATGACCAGACTGTTCGCCACCAAAATTGTAATCATTTTTGCGCATTTCTTCCACGACATAGCGGTCACCTACTTGGGTCACGACATCTTTCAAGCCGATTTCTTCAACTGCTTTATGGAAGCCAAGATTACTCATGACTGTTGTGACGATCGTATCTTTTTTCAGACGGTTTTTCGCCGCTAGATACTTCGCACAGATAAACATGATTTTATCGCCATCTACAATGTTCCCTAATTCATCCACTGCAATGATGCGGTCGCCATCGCCATCAAAAGCAAGACCGACGTCTGCTCCTTTTTCGACGACCATTTCTGCTAAACGCTCTGGATGAGTTGATCCCACCCCATCATTGATATTCAAGCCATTAGGATTTGTTCCCATGGTATAGAAATCTGTTTCCAAGTCAGCAAACAAACGGTTGACAGATGTTGCTGTAGCCCCATTTGCGGCATCCACACAGACAGTTAAGCCTGATAGATCGCCATTGATCGTTTGTACTAGAAATTGTGAGTATTTCAATAGACCTTCTGGAAATTCTTCGACTGTGCCTAAGCCTTCAGCTGAAGGTCTTGGCAATTCGTCAACTTCCGCATCTAACAATGCTTCGATCTCTAATTCTTGGTCATCATCTAATTTAAATCCATCTGCACCAAAAAATTTGATGCCGTTATCTTGAGCTGGATTGTGTGAAGCAGAAATCATGACACCTGCGCTAGCTTTTTGCAATCGTGTCAAGTAAGCCACTCCCGGTGTAGAGATCACACCTAATTGAAAAACTTCGATCCCGACAGATAACAGACCAGAAACTAACGCTTCTTCGAGCATTTGACCTGAAATTCTTGTGTCACGTCCAACTAATACACGTGGACGTTTTCCATCTTTCTCATGTTGGCTCAGTACATAACCGCCGCAACGCCCTAATTTGAAGGCTAATTCCGGTGTTAGTTCTTTATTCGCTTCTCCACGGACACCGTCCGTTCCAAAATATTTACCCATAACTGTAAATTTGCTCCTTTAACTTAATTTTCCGATGAATCCTCTTGACTATTCGGTTGACTACTTGATTCTGTCGTCTCGCTTGATGATTCACTCGTCTCTTCACTCGATGTTGACTGCGTCTCTTCCGACTGACGTGTCGTCGATGACGAAGAGTTTGCTGGTGTAGATTCCACACTTGAAGCTGAGCTTTCGTCTGAACTTGAACGGTTCGTATTCCCATCGTCTCTTTGTAGGACCGGTGTGATCTCTACATCGATCGAAGCTGGTGTGATACTAACGCCACTTTCTACCGGTATATCGATTTTTCTTGTCGTACGGTGAACGATGCCAGAAATGTCGATCGGTATCGTAATGCTATTTCCCAGTTGGGCCAGTTGACTTTCTGAACCAGTGACTTCTGCTTCAATGTCAGAAAAACTGAAATCATAACTCTCCACGTTGTTGCCAGGAGTTCCTTGTGCTGTCCCATAAAGTCGAACCGTTTTCGTTGGTTTCGTTACCGTAGCTTTCGCCGTGACTTGGACTGGATCTGAGACGATACTCAAAGGCTCTCCGGCACTATTCAATGCTTGGACCGTGACCTTCGTGTCGATCCCATCATCAGTGATCATCGCAGGATCGATTCTTGCAACGATCTGCTGGATCTCTTCCAGTGTCTGATCACCGGTCGTGACCGACACTTTTTTAGGCGATAGTTCAACATCATTCAATTCAAATCCTGCTGGCGTCGTTTCCGTTTCAAGTAATGGTGTGACATCAAATTCTTTTGTCACTTTTTTCTCGATCGTTACAGTGATGGTATCTGGATCAAGTTTTGCTTTGACCGCACTGCTCAGATTCCTGACTTTCAGCGGCACTTCATGCGTCCCTTCTCCAAGATCTGTCAAATCTGCTGTCACTCGAAACATCCTTGTGTCTTCCATCGCTTCTGCATTCAGCTGCACACGATTGGCGCTGGATAACTTGGCTGTGACGGTACTTTCATAGCCATGGATATAATATTGATCCGTGTCATACAAAAGTTGGACTGACACATCAGAAACGTTTTGCGTATAAGCTTCATTTCCTGATAGAGTATCTTGGACAGATTGGCCATTGGCATTGAAATATAGCACAATACTGAATAATAACGCAACAAACGCATATAAGATACTTTTACGCCTCTCTTTTGAGATCATTTGTGATCCCCTCCCTTAGTCATCACATCTAAGAAGGTTTGGAGCGTATTTTTATTTTTGTTCTTTTCTTCAACGATCAAGTTTTTTCTTAAAATCGTCAAGTATTCTTCTTGAGATAAACCAGGCATCAATTGGTTATCCAACGTAATGCTGACATCTCCTGTTTCTTCTGAGACAACGATCGTGATTGCATCGCTTGCCTCGCTGACTCCGACAGCAGCACGGTGACGGGTTCCGAATTCTTTCGGAATCAACATACTTTCTGATAAAGGCAAGTAGGCACTGGCTACTGCAATCTTTCCATCCTTTACAATTACTGCACCGTCATGCAATGGTGTGTTCGGAATAAAAATATTGATCAGTAACTCGCCAGTGATATCGGCATCTAAAGCAATCCCCGTTTCGATATATTCATCCAAACCTGTATGGCGTTCGATCGTGATCAATGCACCGATTTTACGTTTAGACATATACTGGATCGCTTTGTCGAAAGAAAGGATCATTTGTTCATCTTCTTGCTTCTCACTCTTTGATTGTTTGAAAAGTGAGCTGCGTCCGAGATGTTCTAATCCACGCCGTATCTCTGGTTGAAAAATGACGATAGCCGCAATCACACCATACGTGATCACTTGGTTCATCAACCAAGATAAGGTATGTAGACCAATGATCTCGGCTAAGATCCGAATAACAACAAAAATCCCTACCCCTTTAAGCAATTGGATTGCTTTTGTTCCTCGCAATAGTTGAATGAGTTTATAAACTAAATACCATACAACCAACACATCGAGTATGTTCACCAAAAAATTCTGAGAAAACAAGTCACCGGAAAACATTTGTCGCCAATAATCTAAGTTAAAAAGTTCTCCGATTTGAAATGACATAGACAGCCTCTCTTCTCTTTTGAGATTTCCTCTTTAGTATATCATATGTTTCCCCAGATGAGACTTATCTGCTTGGAATTTCCTAACAAAAATCAATTTTTTCAAGAAATTTACATTTTTTGTTCATTCACTAAAAAGTTGTTTTGTTTAGACCAATTGCTTTATTGATCCTTCTCTTTTCTTCGCTCTGCTCTAGCTGCTCGTCTAGCCGCTCGTCTAGCTTCTGCTTCTGGGTCGATCGTCCGCTCTTTTTTGACTCTGGTTTTTTCGACTTCTGGCTTATCAATAACATCTTCTGGCTCGATTTTGGCTTTGATCTTTTCTAATTGACCAGTCATCGCAGCATAATTATAAAAGCGTTTTTTCGCATCTTGGATCGTTTTGTCGAATAATTGTTCCGCTGCTTGCGGATGGATCGTTTCGAGGGATGAAAAACGGACTTGCTTGCGCATGAAATCAGCCATCATTGTAAAGTCAGGCTTTTTATAATCCAACGTCATCGGTGTTTTATTCTTTGTAAGCAACTTAGGGTTATAACGATACAACGACCAATAGCCTGAAGCTACTGCTTCTTTTGCTTCTTTGATCGACTCTTTCATGCCCCCTAATAAGCCATGAGCAATACAAGGTGTATACGCAATGATCAATGACGGTCCAGGAAACTTTTCCGCTTCTTCAAATGCTTTGATCGTTTGCATTTGGTTTGCACCTGAAGCGATTTGTGCAACATACACATTGCCATACGTCATCGCCATCATGCCTAAGTCTTTCTTCGACGCATATTTTCCATTCGCCGAAAATTTTGCGATGGCGGAAGCTGGTGTTGCTTTGGAGACTTGTCCGCCAGTATTGGAATAGACTTCATTATCCATCACCAAGATATTGACGTCTGCTCCACTTGCTAACACATGATCGATCCCACCAAAGCCGATATCATACGCCCAACCATCGCCACCGATCATCCATTGGCTGTTTTTGACAAACAAATCTTTTTCTTGATAGATCGCTTGTAGTTCAGGAAGCTCTGGCAGTTCAGTTTCGATTGCTGCCCGTAATTTTGCCGCTCGCTGTTGTGTTCCTTCACTTTCGAACATGTGAGTCAACCAATCTTCCATCAATTGACGTAATTCTGCCGAAACTTTTGGCATGACATTTTTCATTGCTTCCGCTAATGCTTCTCGTCTTGTTTGAGCAGCTAAAAGCATCCCGTAACCAAATTCAGCATTATCTTCTAATAATGAGTTCGACCAAGCTGGCCCTTGCCCACAATCATTCGTGGTAAATGGTGAAGCTGGTACGGCTCCGCCCCAAATCGACGAACAACCTGTAGCATTGGCGATCATCATCCGATCACCGAACATCTGCGTCAATAATTTCACATAAGGTGTTTCGCCACAGCCAGAACAAGCACCTGAAAATTCAAGTAATGGTTTGTTGAACTGTGTTGATAACACTGTGTTTTTACCTTTGACTGGATTTTCTTTTTGTCTTAGCGTCATGGCGAACGCCCAATTCATCGCTTGTTTCTTTTGCTCTTCATACGGCTTCATCACTAGCGCTTTGCCTTTTGCTGGACACGCTTCGACACACAAGCCACAACCTGTGCAGTCTTCAACAGAAACTTGGATACGATATTTCAATCCATCTGGTCCACGCATTTCTCGAACAATAAATCCTTCTGGCGCTTCTTCAAGCTCATCTTCGTCTGCTAAAAATGGCCGGATCGCAGCATGTGGACAAACGAACGAACATTCATTACACATCGTACAGCGTTCGCTGATCCACTCTGGAACTTCCAAGGCAACTCCGCGTTTTTCGTATGCTGCTGTTCCTAAAGGCATGTCGCCTCGCGTCATACCATTTTCTGCCAAAGTTCTGACCGAAAGCTGGTTTCCTTCTTGCGCGTTGATTGGTTCAAGGATGTCTCTAACATAGCGATCTTGTGCGTTTGTTTCTTTTTTAGGGAGCTCTAACGTTGCCCATTCAGCAGGTACTTCGACTTTGTGCAACAGTTCCACCGTACGATCGATCGCATGGATATTTTTTTCAACGATCGTCTTTGATTTATGACCATAGCTCTTCACGGCTTCCTCTTTCAAAATAGGCAACACTTCTTCAAAAGGGATGATATTCGCCAATTTGAAAAATGCCGTTTCCATCGCCGTATTGATCCGTCGACCTAAACCGACTTCTTGGGCTAAACGCATCGCATTGATCGTATAAAATTGAATCTCATTTTCTGCTAAATACCGTTTGAGATGAGTCGGTAGATGTGTGGCTAATTGCTCATCTGACCAAAGTGTATTCAATAAGAACGTGCCTTTTGGTTTCAGCCCT
Organism: Enterococcus sp. DIV2371; assembly: GCF_050498525.1. NCBI lineage: Bacteria > Bacillati > Bacillota > Bacilli > Lactobacillales > Enterococcaceae > Enterococcus > Enterococcus sp. DIV2371. Next base: position 1,806,050 of record NZ_JBIPAJ010000001.1, read on the forward strand.
TTGACTAAATCATAGCTGTGAAGATAAGCAGGGGTATGACAAGCGACGAAATCCGCATGCTCCACTAAATAAGTCGAACGTATCGGTGTATCCCCAAAACGTAAATGAGAAACAGTCAAGCCTCCTGATTTTTTTGAATCATAGTAAAAATAACCTTGGGCGTATTTGTCCGTATGGTCACCAATGATCTTGATCGCTGACTTATTCGCGCCAACAGTCCCATCAGAACCAAATCCCCAGAATTTTGCTTGGTAGGTGTTCGGTTCTGTCAAATCAAGAGACGGTCCTACTTCAAGAGAACGATAGGTCAGGTCATCAATGATCCCGATTGTAAATCGTTTCTTCATCTCAACTTTTTCTTTTTTCAATTCATCGTAGATTGCAACGATTTGATCAGGTGTGACATCTTTTGAGCCGATCCCATATCGCCCACCAATGACTTTCAGATGACGTTCTGCATCATATAACGCACTTTGAACATCTAGTAATAGAGGTTCCCCTCCAGCTCCCGGCTCCTTGCTACGGTCTAAGACAGCCAGTGCTTTTGTCGAACTAGGCAGTTTTTCGATCAATGTTTCGATTGGAAATGGACGATATAAATGGATATTCAAGAAACCAACTTTTCGTCCGTTTCGATTCAAATGATCAACCGTTTGTTGGATCGTTTGCGCGACTGAACCCATAGAGATAATGACTTCTTCTGCATCTTCTGCACCATAATAAGTGACGAGGTCGTACGCAGTCCCTCGCAATTCATTGATTTTATCCATATATTTTTTGACGATTTGAGGCAAGCGATCATAGTATTGATTGATTGTTTCTCGTTGTTGAAAGTGGATATCAGAATTTTGATTCGTTCCACTAGTCGTCGGTTGGTTTGGATTCATCGCACGTTCACGAAATGCTTGTAATTTTTCTTGATCGATCAATGGGGCTAGTTCATCGTACTCCAACACCTCGATTTTTTGGATCTCATGACTCGTTCGAAAGCCATCGAAAAAGTTGACGAACGGGATCTCTCCTTCTAAAGAAGCAAGATGAGCGACTGGCGCAAGGTCCATTACTTCTTGTACGCTACTTTCTGCAAGCATCGCAAATCCTGTTTGCCGAGCAGCCATCACATCCCCATGATCGCCAAAAATATTCAGTGCATTCGTTGTCACTGCTCGACTAGCTACGTGAAAGACACTCGGTAAAAGTTCGCCAGCTATCTTATACATGTTCGGGATCATCAATAGTAATCCTTGTGAAGCAGTATACGTTGTTGTCAATGCACCGGTTTTCAATGACCCATGAACGACACCAGCGGCTCCCGCTTCGGATTGCATCTCCACGACTTTTACTGGTTGTCCAAAAATATTTTTTTTACCTGAAGCAGACCATTGATCAACAAGTTCAGCCATTGTTGAACTAGGCGTAATTGGATAGATTGCTGCTAATTCAGTAAAGGCATAAGAAATATAGGCAGCTGCTGTATTCCCATCCATTGTCTTCATTTTTCGCATGTTTCATCACCTTTGCTCAATTTATCTAAATTATCTTTACCATTATACCGTAAACGAACCAAGAAAACCTCCTTATTTTGAAAGAAAAATCACATGATGAGGTGATAACAGAAGCACTTCGATTTGATTAACAAGATCGACACTTTGGAAAAAGCTTTTGCATTTTATTATTTAGAGCCTTGCCCATAGACAACTTTTACACAGGAAGGAATATCTGACCGCACACCTTTCTATTTTTTGAACAAATCATTGTCTTTTTTGGTACAAAATTATTACAATAGAAGAAAGAGGTGTTTAAAATATGGATATTTCAATTATTAATGCAACAAAAACAAATACGACGACTGGAATTAGATATGGAAACGAAGATGCGCCCAAAAAAATGATCGAATTTGTCAATCTCGCTTGTCCTTATTGTCGCCAATGGTTTAACGAATCTTTCGATGTTTTAGAAGAAGCAGTTCAATCTGGAAGACTGCTACGAATCATCAAATTATTCGACAAAGAAAAGCCAAGTTTACAAAAAGGAAATGTGATGCACCACCATATCACAACGACGGACGGAGAACGAGCATTAAAACAAATCAAGGCGATATTTGACGCACAAGACGAATGGAAACAACTTGATCTAGCTGGTATCGCTGACTATGCGACTGAAACGCTTGGCTTAACTGAACAAGAAGATAAAGCCGCAACCAAAGCGATCATTGATGAAGCAAATGCTGCGCACATCCAATTCGTTCCAACTGTGATCATCGATGACCACATCTTTGATGAATCGATCAGCCAAGAAGAATTGAGTGAATTGGTGAAATAACACATTATCCAACTTACGGTTGAAATTCAAATCAAAAAACAGACCCAAAGCAACTTCGCTTTTGGGTCTGTTTTTTTGAGGAGCCATCTAAAGAATACTTCATTCGATGACAAGCTACAGTCTCATTTTTTAATTGTTAACGTTGGAGCAAAGAAGTATGTTTGGTTGAACGAAATTGTTGCGGTTTTTCCTGGAGTATTCGTTTGATGTTCTCGATTTTTGAACGTCGCTTGATTTCCTGTTCGATTTGTTTGAATTTTTTTAATTTCTCCACATCTTTTTTCCGTTCATTGATGACTTTGACCCTCTTTTCGTCATTCTGACTTTCTATGACACGAACTGTTTTTTCACTTACACCATGTTTGATGGAATTGGCAGCTGTATCCAAACGACCTCTTTCTGCTAAGATCGCTAACTTTTGTTCGTCTGTGATTCTTCGCTTCGTGTCGGATATTCTTGTTTTGCATTTCATGGATCGTCTCTTACTAACAACCAACGTTTCTTTCACAGAAAGCAAATTAGCAATTTGCCGGTTTGTTTTTCCTGCTCGAATCAATCCCTGAACCGCCTTTGATTGTTCCTCTGATAAATAACCGTTCGTACGTCGTTTGATATTGGGGTACTTAGTCAGATCCGCATGAAGCGTGATTTGATAAATATTGCCCACCGTTGTCTTGAATCGTTTCGCCACGTCTTCTGTTTTTTCACCTTGATTGAGTTTAGTCAAAACCAAATGATTTCTGATTTCATATAATTTACCTGGTTTTAATTTTAGCGTCTTTGTAATCTCCTTCATCGAACGTCCTGCGCTTAATTCGTTTTTAAACTTTGTATATGTATCAACCGGAATAGAAGATAAGGGTTTCCCATCATTCTTAGTATATGTTTTCTCTCTTTTTTTCGGCTGTTTTTGCACACCATTAAGAAAACCGACACGTTGAACTGTATGAATCTTCATATTGAATTTTCTCGCTATAGTATCTGATTGGATTCCTTCCTCCCGATAGACCAAGATCCGCTGATTCCTAATTTTTCTTAATTCATCTTTTGGCGTATAAAATCTACGACTGATTTCTTCGATTGCGTCTTTTCGTTCAAAAGCTTGTTCAATATGACGAATACGTGTCCGATTAACAATCCGTTGATTCATTTTCAATTGTTTCGCAATGTCTCTTGTCGTCTCTCCTCGCTCTATTCTTGAGAGAACTTCTTTTTCCTGCTCCTTGATGTTTTTTAGCCATATTTTGCTTTCTTTGGTCAATGTTTCATTTGGTTCAGAAGGTTGGACATTTTTTTGTCGGATACTTGCGATCTCTGCAACGGATAGACGAAAGGCCTTTGCAATATCTTCTGGATGTGTGTCTCGGAGTCGTTTTAAGATAGATCGTTCACGAATCCTCGACACGTCATTCTCAGACAAGCGCCAGCGATGTGCGATTTTTCTGGGACTCACTTTTTGCAAAAGTTTTTCCACAATTGTCCGATTTCGGATAGCTAGAATATGTTTGGGTTCCATCTGAACTTTTTCAGCGATCGAAGCCACTGGTTCCTTTACTTTCAAACGCTGGTTGATATAATCATTACGCACCCCACGAATATCATCGATCCGCATATTCAATTGGTGAGAAATCTCCTCCATATGGACACCTTTTTTAATCTGTTGCAAGATATGCTTTCTTTTAATATATCTTATTTGCCAATTGGTCAATTGATGTTTCTTGATGATGTACGGGGATGTTTTCCCATTTCTTAAATCCTCTAATACGAATTGCATTTTCGCTTCCGCTTGTGGTTTAGACTCTCTGTTTCTTTTCTTTGCTTTTTTTGTATTTGATTGTTCATCCATTGGTGTTCCCCTCCTTCTTTTGAAAAAAGAATGCGTAGAATTAATTTCTTTCCTTTTTCTGTGTTACTACCGCTGTGCGACTCGTTTTGTTTTTTCGTTTTTTGCTTGTTGAATGATTTTCTTGATATTACCTATTTTCGCTTCTTGTTTCGCTTTTACCATTAATTCTTGAACCTTTTTTCGTGCTTGTATATTTTCTATTTTTCGTCTTTCTTGGATTTCTTTCCCCTTGATTTCTTGGCATCTAGTAGTCAAAACGCGGATCGTCGACTCACTAACGCCTGATTTAGCAGAATTCATGTATGTATTCATGTGCTTGATATCTTCCATGATCTGCTGTTTTTGTTCCTTTGTAACACGGTGTTTCATCTTGAATGTTCCTTTTTGAGATTTCATTTTGGTTTGCACCGATCTGATCAAGGAGGCTTTGATATCTAGCGCTTCGGAGATTTCTCTAATCGACATTCTGCGATTGATGTAATTTCTAATTGCTTTCGCTTGTTCAGGTGTTAAATAATCTAATGTCCGACGCTTGATATTTGGAAATTCGGCCAAATTCCCTCGAAAAATTACTTCGCGAACATTTTTGATATTCATTTTGAATTCATCAGCAACCCCTTGGATATGTTCACCACGGTTCAGTTTTTTTTAAATCTCATCATTTCTCACCTTATAAATCAGTGGAACGATCACCTTTAGCTCTTCTCCTAGCGTCTTCGTTATGTCAGTTTCTTTGATTCGCTTCAAAATCTCTTGTCTCTTCTCTTCAGATACTGTCGAAATATCGGGGATTTTCTGAGAACTTGCTTTCGTACGTTTGATTTTACTCGAAGAATTATTTCTACTCACGATTGAACCGACTCTGGAGCGAGACACATTATATCTTTCTGAAAGAAAAGTGCTTGTCTTTCCTTGATCATTTTGCATCAATACACGAACATCTCTCAGCCGATAGAGTTCTTCGATTTCTATATGGAACCGCTGACTGATTTCTTTACCATCCTGCTTATTTTCGAATGATTTTTCGATTTCACGATTGCGGATATCAATGACCGTTCTTTGGCTGATCATTAATTCTTGTGCCACATCTTTTGTCGCTTTTCCTTCTTCAAGTAAACTTAGTACCTTCGTTTTTCGTTCTTCTAATTGTTCCAAGAGATCTTTGATCGTTATAGAGGAATCACTGATTTCACTATTAGAATTCAAGGAACGTTGCTTGATCAAATATACTTGTTCCATGGATAAATTGAAATCTCTAGCAATTTCCTCCGGATGTTCTTCTTTCAATCGTTCGATGATTTGTTCGTCTCTGATCGAACGAATTTTATCGATCGGTAACTGTGCATCTTTTGCTACTTCTTCGAAACTCAAACCTTTTATCAATTCATTGGCAATTCTTTTATCACGAATCTTTAAAATTTGCTCTTTACTCATCTGTAATTCAGCGACCAATGATGCGACATCTCCTGTTTTTGCCAACGATGTATAAATATAATCATTCCGATATTTACGAACTTGTTCAACCGTCAAATTCAATCGATAAGCAATTGCTTTTTGCCTTTTCTGTCGAATGACTTCTTGGATAGCGAACTTTTTCTTGGCTGCGTATATACGCTCTCTACTGATTTGATACTTCTCCATAATGTCTTTTTCCAGTCGACCTGATACTAACTCTCGATAAATGGATTGATCACGCTTTTCTTTCAGTAGTCTTGTCGGGTACAGTTCATCGATTTTTCGTTTCTTACTTTTCTGCGCTTCTTCCATGATAGAGCCTCCTCATGATTGCTGATTTACATTTATTATAAGTATGTAATGTTCAATCTCGCGCCCATTTTTAGGAAAAAGAAAAAAAAGCGGCCTGACCACATTGTACAGTGCTTCGATGAAACCTAGAAGCTAAGGACAAATGAGTCAAACCACATTGCGTTTGTATCTATTGATCGAATAAAAAGCAATCCATTTTTTTATTAAGATGCTTGTTCTTTTAATTTTTCAGCAAACTCGTTGATTTTACGGATTCGATGATTGATCCCTGATTTTGAGATCGCACCAGATGGGATCATCTCACCTAGTTCTTTCAAGCTGACCTCAGGATGTTGCAAGCGCAATTCTGCGATTTCTTGTAACTTCTCGGGAAGAGCTTGTAACCCTACTCGAGCTTCGATCAACTCGATATTCTCGATTTGCTTTGATGCTGCATCGATGGTTTTATTCAAGTTAGCCGTCTCACAGTTGACTAAACGATTCACTGAATTTCTCATATCACGAACGATCCGCACGTCTTCAAAACGTAGCATCGAATTGGTTGCGCCAATCAGAGTCAAGAAATCCGCAATTTTCTCTGCGCCTTTTAGATAGGAGATATAGCCGTTGCGTCTTTCAAGTGTTCGTGCGTGCAAGCCGTAATAATTCAACATATTACAAATATCCTGATTATGTTGTTCGTAGATCGAATAAATCTCTAAGTGATAGCGACTGGTTTCCGGATTATTGACTGAACCCGAAGCCATAAATGCACCACGCAGATATGAACGCATTTTTTGCGCATTCCCCATGATCTCGTCTGACACATGACCATTGAACATCATACCATCCATGATATCCAAATCCATCAAGACATTTTTCGTTCCTTGCTTCAAGCGAACGATGTAGACGTTGTTCTTTTTCAATTTCATTTTCTTTCGTACGAGTAACTCACTGCGTACTTGATAATGATCTTTTAAAAGTGAGTAGATCCGACGAGCAATTGCGGCATTTTCTGTCTGTACGTTCAAGATGAATTGCTGGTTGACGATGCCAAGCGAACCATTCATACGTAACAATGCGGCTAATTCAGCTTTTGCATGTTCACGATGGACTTCTAAACCAGTCAATTCCTTTTTGACTTCTGCTGCAAAGGACACGTTGTCCACCTCCTTTTGATAAGTTTATTCTTCTTTATTGTTTTGACCCAAAGACTAAGCGGAAAAGTTCTTCAACGACTTTCTCTCCATCATGAAAGACTCCGCCATTTTTCAATTCTAAAAAGTCCGTAGAGATGACTCGACAGTTCTCTTCTCGCAAGCCATTAAAATCATGAGCGACTTGAACAAGGTATTCATCGTAGATTTCTGGATCCATGTAGTCTTCTGGGACTTTTTCTGTGTTCACCAACACTGTATCAATAAAAGGTTGTTCCAAATGTTGATGTAAGACACGGATATGATCCGCATCTGTAAAATGTTCGGTTTCCCCTTTTTGTGTCATGATATTGCAGATATAGACGACCTCTGCTTTAGTTTTGAGCATTGCTTCTCCGACTTCCGGGATTACTAAATTAGGTAAAATACTAGTGAACAAGCTACCTGGTCCTAAGACGACCATATCGGCTTCCATAATCGCCGAAACAACTTTACGTCCAGCTTTCGCTTCACTTTCATCATCTGTATTGCAAACAAATACCCGCTCGATGTTTTTGCGATCAAGCGCGATCTTCGATTCACCGATTGCAGTCGTTCCATCTTTGAACACCGCGTGTAAAGTCAATGGGGTCTCAGAAGATGGATAGATGTGCCCATCTACATGCATCATGCGAGATAAAAGCTGGATGGCTTCATAAGTACTCCCTCTCATTTCAGCGACAGCTGCAATGATCAAATTGCCAATGGTATGATTCGCTAAAAATTGATCTTCTTTTTTGAAGCGGTATTGAAAGATATCTTCATAAAATTGAGGCATATCTGATAATGACACCAAGACATTTCTTAAATCTCCTGGAGGTGCCATTGCAATCGATTTGCGGATCTCGCCACTACTACCGCCATCATCTGCTACGGTCACGATTGCCGTGATATCAGCCCCTTGATTACGCAAACTCTTCAAAATAACAGGTAAGCCTGTACCGCCTCCGACTACAACGATTTTAGGTTTTCGAATTCGGTAAGTTTTCATTTTCATGAGCGATTCACCGTCTCTTTACGCTTGTCTTTGTCACGGTGAGTCACGTTGACTTTATATGTTTCACTAAGCGCTTGAGACAATCTTTCCGTCAAAGCAACCGAGCGATGTTGACCGCCCGTACAGCCGATCGCTACTGTCAAACTGCTTTTTCCTTCTTTGATATATCCAGGCATTACTGTCTTTAATAAATCAAGGAATTTCAAATAAAACAATTCTGTTTCATCAAACGACATTACATAGTCATAAACCGGCTTATCTTTTCCAGTCAATGGTCTTAAATCAGCGATGTAGTGAGGATTTGGTAAAAAACGAACATCCATCACGATATCTGAATCGATCGGTAACCCATATTTGAAACCAAATGACACGAATTCGATACGGAACCCTTGATCATCTTTTGTTTTAAATGTTTGATTGATCTTTTCGCGCAACTGTCGTGGTGTCAAAGTCGTGGTATCGATAATAACAGATGCTTGCGCTTTGATATCATTTAAAATCGCCCGTTCCTTGCGAATCCCTTCCGTCACTAAACCGTCCATCGCCATCGGATGGGTTCTTCTTGTTTCTTTATACCGTGCAACCAATTCTTCGTCAGAAGCATCTAAAAATAAGACAGAAGTATCGATGAAATTTGTATTTTCGATTTCGATCAACATACTTTGGATCTCTTCAAAGAAAGAGCGTGAACGTAAATCCACACCTAGTGCCATTTTTGTGACTTTCCCTGATTCCTTAATTAGTTCCCAAAATTTAGGGATCAATGTTGGGGGCATATTATCGATACAAAAGTACCCCATATCTTCAAAGCTTTGAATCGCCACAGTTTTACCTGCGCCGCTCATTCCTGTAATGATTACTAGTTCTAAATTATCAGCCATCCGTATGGCCTCCTCTCTCGTTCTCCTTTAAAATTATATCATCCCGGGCGTATCATTGCTAGCTCGAATTAAATTCTTTTGTTTTTTTATATATAAAAATAGGAGAAAATAAACATTTCCTTCAAAAAATAAGCGTGGCATCCAAAAATTGAAATGATTTTCGGATTACCGCGCTTATTCGGCTGAACCCATGTGGAACAACTTCAGCCACAACTATTTTTACGATCAATTCGAACGCTTCACTCGTTCGGCCTGAGCAAGCTCGATCGTTCGATCAGCCAGTATCGACTGTGCATCGATCACTGGATAAGGATTGTCAGATGCAACTTCTTGCATTAGAGACAATTCGGTACACCCTAAAATGATCTTCTCACAAGCCAGACGTTCGACTGCTTCTTCTAAAATCTCATAATAGAGTTCTTTATTCAAATGATCAGACTCTTTGATTTCATGATAAATCAAATAATTCACTTTTTCTTGTAGTGCTTGATCAGGGATCACGACTTCAAATCCTAATGCTTTGATCTCTTTTTCATAAACACCAGCAAGAATACTCCCTTGTGTTGCTAAAACAGCCACTTTCCCTGTTGTCTTTTGTCGAACAAGTTCTTTGGCGGCTTCTCGTGGCATATGCAAGATCGGGATCGTTGTCTCTGCTTGCAAGTCATCAAAAAAGTAATGTGCCGTATTGCACGTCAAAACAATGAAATTCGGTTGTAGTAGATTTTGCTTTTTGATGTCCTCTACTAAATAAGGGACTGGATTTTCTTTTGTTTGATCCAAGATGTAGGCCGTTCGATCAGGAACTGTTGCATGATTAAATAATACATAGTTCAAATAATCCTGATCTTTGGCGGCTTTGACACGATGATTGATCAAGCGGACAAAGCTTTCCGTTGCCATCGTACCCATTCCACCTAAGATACTGAAAAAATTCTCCATGAACTAGCCTTCTTTCGAATGAAAGTATTTTTTAAACCTTGGAATATAGTTTCGGAACATATACGTCATCAATAACCAACGTTTCAATGAGTGGTCTTTGTCATAAAAGACGGTCGTTCCATATCGTTTTTCTTTGATCAATTTCAAAGCCTGTTGTTTTTGTTCGTTTTCTTTCGCATAAGTCATAAAGACTTTTTTTGGTACGCCCAACCATAGTTTCGCTTTGTCTGATTGGTTCGTTCCGTATGTTGTTCCAACGAATGGTTCATGAAAAACACGATCTTCTGTTAAAATACGTGCTAAATTCAGTCCATTGAGCGTTACAAAGAAACTGCTTCTTCCTTGACGAAGATTGATCTCAAATAATTTATATTCGCCATCTCGCGGATCATATTTCATATCGAAATTCGCAAAACCAGTATACTCGATCTTTTCTAGAAACGCTTTGATTGTTTGATAGATTTTCTCGTTGTAATCCGGCATGATCACGACATAGTTTCCGATAGAAGCTGGCGTAGGATCTTCAAGTAATGGATGGCCTAGGCACATCATTCTCACTTGGTGTTGCTCATCGACATACGCATTCAATACACGCATGTGACTATCATCGCCTGGAATAAAATCTTGAGCGATCATTTCGCTTGTATAACCCGCTTCATAGATTCGGCCTAATACCAAATCAAATTCTTCACGATTATCAATAATAAATGCTTTTTTACGTCCTTCAAATTGGACAGATAAATACTCGACACTATTTGCCGGTTTCAACGCTACCGGAAAATCGAAAGGCAACTCTTGTTCTAAGCGGCCATTGTTCAACATTTCTTTTCGGATGATCAATGTATTTGGGTAAGGCAGTTGATACTCTTCACATATCTCATAAAAGCTTACTTTATTCACCAATCGTTCAAAGAGTGAATAATCGATATAGGGACAGATAAATGTTTCAGAAAGCTCTTCTTTATGCTGAGAAATCAATTCCGCATATCCGTCGCCACAAGCTATCAGTAAATATTTTTTATTTTTATCCGTATACTTTTCTTTTGCCAAACGTCGCATCGTCTCAATAAAGACCGGATCTTGATCAAATCCTGGAATCACTTCAACGTTGACGATTTTGCTATAGCGGGTAGGCGCTAGTTGGTTCGACGCATAGGCTTGACATACCTTGCCATAAGCTTCATGAAATGAACGGGCCATCCCATAAACGTTCATATCGCTACCTAATAAAATAGGGATAAATGCTTCTTTTTCATTACTGTTCATAATTATCTCTCACTAACTTAATAATCTCTTGTTTTATATTTACACAAGGAATATCATACCATAAAGAAAAAAGCAATCAAAGGAATCTCCTCCGATTGCTCAATTCTTTTTTGAACGGATTGAACTTATAGGAAGTTTTTATCTATACCAATAAGTGTAGAAAGAACTACCATATAAAGTATTCTAGAATACTCGTGAAAAGAAAACAATACATAAAGCTTTCTTTTAATATTTTTTTAACTATAACAATAACGATTCTTATTTTTGCATGATTTTTTTCAAATAATGACCGGTATAGCTTTCTTTTACTTTCACCAATTCTTCTGGTGTACCAGTTGCTAAAATCGTACCGCCACCTTCGCCACCTTCAGGACCAAGATCGATCAAATGATCAGCGGTTTTGATGACATCCAGATTATGCTCGATGACTAAAACAGTATTACCGGCATCAACTAATCGTTGCAAGACATGTAATAAGCGAGCGATATCGTCTGTATGAAGCCCAGTTGTTGGCTCATCTAGGATATAGAAATTCTTTCCATTCGAAATTTTATGCAGTTCACTCGCAAGCTTCATCCGTTGCGCTTCTCCTCCGGATAAAGTCGTTGCTGGTTGTCCCATCGTGACATACCCTAAGCCGACATCGACGATCGTTTGCAGCTTACGATGGATCTTAGGGATCGGTTGGAAAAATTCAACCGCATCTTCCACTGTCATCTCTAAGATATCCGCAATACTTTTCCCTTTATAATGGACTTCCAATGTTTCCGAATTATAACGTTTCCCATGACAGACTTCACAAGGCACATAAACATCTGGTAAGAAATGCATTTCGATCTTGATGATCCCGTCACCACGACAAGCTTCACAACGTCCGCCTTTTACGTTGAAACTGAAACGTCCTTTTTTATAACCACGCATTTTAGCTTCATTTGTTTGAGCAAACAGGTCACGAATATCATCAAAGACACTTGTATAAGTCGCCGGATTACTTCGTGGTGTCCGTCCGATCGGGCTTTGATCGATATCAATAATCTTTTCGATCCCTTCATAGCCAGAAATCGTTTTGAACTTCCCTGGTTTCGCTGAATTACGGTTGATTTTTTGAGCAAGTGCCTTTTTCAAGATACTGTTGACCAACGTACTCTTACCTGATCCAGAAACACCAGTGACCGCCACAAATTCGCCTAATGGGAACTCAACGGAAATATTTTTCAAGTTGTTTTCTGTAGCACCAGTTATCTTGATTGCTTTGCCTGTACCTTTTCGTCTTGTTTCGGGAACTGGGATCGATTTTTTGCCCGATAGATATTGACCAGTCAATGAATGCTTATCTTTTGCCACTTGATCTGGCGTTCCAGCAGAAACGATCTCCCCGCCTTGATGCCCAGCCCCAGGACCAACATCGATCAAGTAATCTGCCGCACGCATCGTATCTTCATCATGTTCAACGACAACTAAGGTATTCCCAAGATCACGCATCTTCTTCAATGAACCGATCAAACGATCATTGTCTCGTTGATGCAATCCGATCGAAGGCTCATCCAAGATATAAAGCACGCCAGATAGATTTGAACCAATCTGAGTCGCTAAACGAATGCGTTGCGCTTCCCCACCTGATAAGGTTCCTGAAGCACGACTAAGTGTCAAATAATCAAGTCCCACATTTTCTAAAAATGACAGACGATCATTGACTTCTTTTAAAATTGGTCGAGCAATGACTTTTTCTTGCTCTGACAATGTCAGATTTTCAAAAAATTCAACGGCATGTTGGATCGACAACTCATTCGTCTGACCGATGTTCGTGCCATTGATTTGCACGGATAAAGCTTGCGGATTCAAGCGATAACCGTCACACGTCTTACAAGTCAATTCTGTCATATAAAGACGCATTTGTTCTCTTGTAAAATCACTGTTCGTATCGTGGTAACGGCGCTTGATGTTCGTCATCACACCTTCAAACGATGTTTCAACATCTCTGACCCCACCAAAATCATTTTCGTAATGAAAATGGAATGGCTCAGATGTGCCGTTCAACACGATTTCTTGATGTTCCAAAGGAAGAGCTTCAAATGGCGTATCCATATCGATTCCATAACTTTCACACGCTTGTGCCAACATTTGTGGATAATATTGCGAGCTGATCGGATTCCAAGGAATGATCGCTCCTTCATTCAACGTTTTGTTTTTGTCAGGGATGACTAGATCGATATCGACTTCTAATTTGACACCCAATCCATCACAATCCGGACAAGCTCCAAATGGCGCATTGAATGAAAATAAACGCGGCTCTAACTCACCGACTGTAAATCCACAATAAGGACATGCATAGTGTTCACTAAAAAGCATTTCTTCTTCACCGATCACATCGATCAGTACGTAGCCATCCGCTAAACGAAGAGCCGCTTCAATAGAATCGAACAAACGAGAGCGCACGCCTTCTTTCACGACGATCCGGTCAATCACGATCGCAATGTCGTGCTTTTTATTTTTTTCTAATTCGGGCGCTTCACTAACGTCATACGTTTCGCCATCGACCCGAACACGGACATACCCTTCTTTTTGGATACGTTCAAAGACTTTTTTGTGTTGTCCTTTTTTCTTAACGACGATTGGCGCTAATATTTGGATCTTCGTTCGATCAGGAAGATCCAACACTTGATCCGCCATTTGATCAACAGATTGACTAGTGATCTCGATATGGTCATTGGGACAGATCGGATGACCGACTCTGGCAAATAATAAGCGCAAATAATCATTGATCTCTGTTACTGTTCCAACAGTTGAACGAGGATTCTTGCTTGTCGTTTTTTGATCGATCGAGATCGCTGGACTGAGGCCATCAATGCTATCGACATCAGGTTTATCCATCTGACCTAAAAATTGACGCGCATAGGCAGATAAACTTTCCACATATCGTCTTTGCCCTTCTGCATACAATGTGTCAAAAGCAAGTGAACTTTTTCCTGAACCGGATAATCCGGTGACGACCACGAACTTATCTCGTGGAATCGTCACATCGATATTCTTCAAATTATGCGCCCTTGCGCCATGAATAATAATTTTGTCGTTAGCCATATGACTTCCTCCTACTCAGATGCTTTTAGTTCAAGAATCATATCACGCACATTGGCTGCGGTCTCGAAATCCAAAGCTTTCGCTGCATCTTTCATTTCTTTTTCTAACTTCATCAATAATGTTGCTTTTTCTTCTCTCGTCATTTCTTCATAAGAGACTTGAACCGTTTCTTTCGCATCATCTTCTGATTCCTTCGTGATCGAGATCAAGTCGCGAATCTCTTTGATGATCGTTTTCGGAACGATCCCGTGTTCTTCATTGTATTGTTGTTGGATGCTGCGACGTCTTGACGTTTCATCCATAGCTAGACGCATGGAATCCGTCACTTTGTCCGCATACATAATTACTTTACCTTCTGCATTACGTGCGGCACGTCCAATTGTTTGGACTAATGAGCGTTCGCTTCGTAAGAAACCTTCTTTATCTGCATCCAAGATCGCGACTAATGAAACTTCAGGAACATCTAACCCTTCACGTAATAAGTTGATACCGACTAAGACATCAAATTCACCTAAACGAAGATCACGAATGATCTCTGTCCGTTCCAGAGTCTTGATATCACTATGCAGATATTTCACTTTGATCCCTAACTCTTTGAAGTAATCCGTCAAATCTTCTGACATTTTTTTCGTCAATGTAGTCACGAATACCCGTTGGTCTTTTTCCACTCGTTCATTGATCTCACCAACTAAGTCATCGATCTGACCCATGATCGGTCGCACTTCGATCACTGGATCTAGTAATCCAGTTGGTCGAATGATTTGTTGGATCACCGTATCTGTTTGTTCATATTCGTATGGCCCAGGTGTCGCAGAGACGTAGACGATTTGATTGACATGCTGCTCAAATTCTTCCAGACGTAACGGACGATTATCTAGTGCAGACGGTAGACGGAAACCATAGTCTACAAGCATTTGTTTTCTCGCTCTGTCTCCATTATACATGCCACGGATCTGCGGCATCGTCACATGGGACTCGTCAATGACCATCAACGCATCCTCAGGGAAGAAATCTAATAACGTATAAGGCGGTTCGCCTTCTTTACGTCCATCCATATGTCGAGAATAATTTTCGATCCCAGAGGTATAACCCATCTCTAACATCATCTCAATGTCATAATTCGTTCGTTGCTCTAAACGTTGTGCTTCTAATAACTTGTTTTCATTACGTAGGACGGTCAAACGTTGCTCAAGCTCTGCTTTGATGTTTGCGACCGCATGTTCCATATGATCATCATCCGTTACAAAGTGAGTTGCCGGGAATATGGCTACATGTTCAGTTTCACCTAACACTTCCCCAGTCAAGGCATTCACTTCTCGAATCCGTTCCACTTCATCCCCAAAAAACTCAACGCGCAACGCACGTTCATCTCTTGAAGCTGGAAAGATCTCCACGACATCACCGCGCACTCGAAAACGACCGCGCTGAAAATCAATATCATTTCGTTCAAATTGGATGCTGACCAAATCTCGTATCAATTGATTACGATCCATCTCCGCCCCTTGTCTGATCGACACCACTTGTTTTTGGTATTCAAAAGGTGAACCTAAACCAAAAATACAAGAGACTGAGGCAATCACGATCACATCATTTCGTTCTAATAAAGAACTGGTGGCAGAGTGACGCAATTTATCGATTTCATCATTGACACTTGAATCCTTTTCAATGTACGTATCACTTGAAGGAACGTAGGCTTCTGGTTGATAATAATCATAATAAGAAACAAAGTATTCGACCGCATTGTTTGGAAAGAACTCTTTGAATTCTCCATATAATTGCCCAGCTAACGTCTTATTATGTGCAATGATCAAAGTCGGTTTATTGACTTTTTCGATCAGATTAGAAATCGTATAGGTTTTCCCTGTTCCGGTCGCCCCTAGTAAAATCTGTGCTTTTTTACCATCATTTATCCCTTCGACCAATTGGTTGATCGCTTCTGGTTGATCTCCAGCAGGTTGGTATTTCGACACCAACTCAAAATGGCGGGAGGTATCTCTTTCAATCATTCTTCGTCCTCCTTTTCATTCATTCCTTCTCTCTTTTCAACAAAAAAGAAAAGGAAAGCAAAGGCATTCCTTGTTTCTCTATTATACCACGGCGAACATACTTTCGCCAATTGAAAGTTTCAGATCTTATTGTAAATCTACCTCGCAAGGTTCGTGTTAGATTTTATTACATAGCATGTAACAAATCGCTACTTTTTTGAATTATTTTTTGTCGGAATCTTGTGTTAAGAATATCTTTTCGCCTATAATGTATTAATGTTGGAAATTATCGAAATTTTTATAGGAGGTTATTTATGAAAAAAAGAAACATGTTACAGACATTCCTTTTCATAATGACAGGACTTGTTACATTCGCACTGTACACACCTGTGCAAGCTGACGAGACGCAATCAACGACATCAAGTAGCGAGACGATGCAAAAAATAGAACCTAAAAAAGACGTTTACGTTATCGCAAGTGATTCAGCCTTTGCACCATTTGAATTCCAAAATGCAGATGGTGAATATGTAGGAATCGACGTCAGCTTGATGGAAGCTATCTCAGAAATGCACGGCTTCAATATTCGTATGGACTTCCGTGGTTTCTCTGCTGCACTACAAGCATTGGAATCTGGACAAGCGGATGGGATGATTGCAGGGATGACGATTACAGATGAACGTAAAAAAACGTTTGATTTTTCAGATCCTTACTTCCAAAGTGGCATCCAAATCGCAGTCAAAAAAGGCAATACTTCAATCAATTCTTATGAAGACTTAGAAGGAAAAACAGTCGGTGCAAAAGTTGGGACCGAAAGTGCAGACTTCTTAGTCGCAAATCAAGATAAATATGGCTACGAAATCAAATATTTCGATGCCGCAGATCAGTTATACGATAGTTTAAGAGTCGGCGCAATCGATGCCATGATGGACGACTACCCAGTAATCGGTTATGCCATCAAAAATGGACAAGAGTTAGAAACACCGATTGAAAGAGAAACTGGCGGCTCTTATGGTTTCGCAGTGAAAAAAGGCGAAAACCCTGAATTATTACAAATGTTCAACGAAGGATTAAAAGAACTAAAACGCACTGGCCAATACGACGAGATCATCAATGAATTCATCTCGACAGACGACAGCGAAGAAGCGCCAGCTGTTGATGAATCAACATTGACTGGCTTGATCCAAAACAACTATAAAGCATTATTAAAAGGGTTATGGCAAACGATCCTATTAACATTGATCTCATTTGCCTTGGCTTTAGTCGTCGGTGTGATCTTCGGACTATTTAGCGTGTCACCAGTCCGTGCATTGCGAACAGTTGCCAGCATCTATGTAGATATCATTCGCGGTGTTCCGATGATGGTACTTGCCTTCTTCATCTTTTTCGGTTTACCAAGTATCGTTGGATTTACGATTCCTGACTTTATCGCCGGGATCATTACATTGACCCTAAATGCGAGTGCTTATATCGCAGAGATCGTACGTGGCGGGATCAACGCAGTCCCTACTGGACAGATGGAAGCTTCACGAAGCTTAGGTCTCTCTTATAACCGCACGATGCAAAAAATCATTTTACCGCAAGCATTCAAAATCATGATCCCATCATTCGTCAACCAATTCGTTATCTCATTGAAAGATACGACGATCATCTCAGCGATCGGTGTGGTCGAATTGTTACAAACTGGACGGATCATTGTTGCTCGTACTACACAAAGTACGTATGTCTACTTGATCATCGCAGTGATGTACTTGATTTTGATCACTGCATTGACAAAATTAGCGAAAGTTTTAGAAAAGAAGGTGAAATAAGATGACAGAAAAAATCTTAGTCGAACATCTTGTAAAAAAATACGGAGACAACACAGTCTTAAATGACATCAACGTATCAATCAACGAAGGCGATGTCGTCTGCGTGATTGGCCCCTCCGGTTCAGGAAAGAGTACTTTTTTACGCTGTTTGAATCGCTTAGAAGATCCGACATCTGGTGATATTATCATCGATGGTGCTCATTTGATGGATAAAAACACAGACATCAACTTAGTGAGACAACACATCGGTATGGTGTTCCAGCATTTCAATCTTTTCCCGCACCTTTCTGTTTTGGAAAACATCATTTTGGCACCTATGGACTTGAAGAAGTTGTCACGTGATGAAGCAGAGAAAAAAGCAATCAAATTACTTGAAACTGTTGGTTTGGAAGATAAAAAAGATATGTACCCAGATAACTTATCTGGCGGACAAAAACAACGGGTTGCCATCGCTCGTGCGTTAGCAATGAACCCTGACATCATGTTGTTTGATGAACCTACTTCAGCCTTGGACCCAGAAATGGTCGGCGATGTGCTGAACGTAATGAAAAAATTAGCCAAACAAGGCATGACAATGGTCATCGTAACCCACGAAATGGGCTTTGCAAAAGAAGTCGCTAACCGCGTGATGTTCATTGATGGCGGAAACTTCCTGGAAGACGGCACACCACAACAAATCTTTGAAAATCCGCAAAACGAACGGACGAAAGACTTTTTGGATAAGGTGTTGGATATCTAATCGAAGAACAAAACTCCTGAAAACATCTGGAAAAATCAGATATTTTCAGGAGTTTCTTTTTATTGATTTTTAGCTAATGTTATATGATCAATCGATACCCATCCTTGCGCTTTGGCATTGACATAAATGCCAATTTCACTCGTACCAGAAGTAATTGGAATATCTTTGATCATCACCTTTGTCCATTCGCCACTTTTACTGATCGTAGCATTCAGCTCTTTACCACCATGATTTTTGATATACAACTGACTAGTGCTCAACTCTCCACCTGCCATCGTATAAGCAGTTAATGTATAGTTTCCCTTGCTTAATCCATTAACCGTTTGATACATCGACATTTGATACGCTTGGTCATCCCAAAATGTTGCTTTGTACGTTCCGGAAAAACCACCAGTTTCAGTTTTCAACGTATCGATTGCTGCACCATTACCTCGCCACACAGACCAGTTCGTCGGTGTATTCGTGAAGCCATTAAGTTCAAAACTTGGATTTTTGAGAATATTTTGCTGTCTTCCAGCTTCTTGAAACGCCTTTAAGCTGGGAAGTGCTTGTCCATTGAAATCAAACATCGCCTGGTTGTCCCACTCATTGCCTGTTTGAGATTGCACACCCAAATAGTTCATTCCAGCAGCTGTTGCCCAAGAGACATTGCCGTTATACCATAAAGGTTCCCAATAGAAAAAGCCATTTCCTTTTTCGTTTGGCACCGTTTGAATGCGTGTCACCAAATCATTTAAATATTCTCGTTGACCTGCTGGTGTTGCAGCATAACCTCCTGCAATTTCTTGTTCTGGTCCAAAAGCATTTGGCATATTATCCGCATTGGCAGTCGTGTGTCCATACGCAGTCTCTACCACGTTGACTTCTTTATCATATCGTGCACTGATCGTGTTCATCGTCGTTTGTAATGCATTCATTGAACCATGCCAATAAGGGTAATAGGAAAGACCGATCAAATCGTAATCTACCCCGCGTTTCGTAATTTCATCAAACCACCAAGTAAAGGCATCCGTATCTCCACCATCGGCTAAATGGAGCATGATTGGAGTATCAACAGGTTGCGTTTCCCTCACTCCACGAATCCCTGATTTCAAGAAATTCGCCAAACGATCAAACTCTCCTCCACCTTCCCCCCATGATTTCCCATCAGGCCAAAGCATCCCACTGTTTAATTCATTTCCGATCTGGATCATGTCAGGATATACGCCGTTGTTTTTCATCTCCGTCAAAACACTTTTCGTATAATCATATAAGGCCGTGTCAAGTTGTTCAAAATTATACTCTTTCCACGCTTTAGGGACATTTTGTTTGCCTGGATCGACCCAGAAATCACTATAATGAAAATCAAGTAACACTTTTAACCCTAAATTTTTTGCGCGTCTTGACAAAGCAATCGTTGTTTTCAAGTCATTTGTGCCTGCACCGTAAGAATTTCCTTGCTCATCATATGGGTTTTGCCATAATCGCAAACGAACATAATTGACCCCATTATTTTTTAAAATTTGCAAGGCATCTTTTTTTACACCATTTTCGTAATAAGACGCTCCGGATTTTTCCATATCAGCTAAAATCGAAACATCTGCTCCGCGAATCAATTCTTTCGCCTCCCCTTGATTTGTTCCGAATGTGAGACTTGCTAATGACACAAGCAACCCTATGACCAACACAAGCCAACCCTTAACTTTGTTCATCCTACGATCTCTCCTTTGATTTAAAATTGATCTAAAACAAACCTTACCGCTTTCTCAGGATCTCTAGTCAAACCAATATATTCTGCACCTTTTGTAGCAATCAATTTGATACCTAAACGATCTGTATCCTCCTTAATGTCTTCATAGTAAGATTGGACTTGTGGCGCCAAAACGATCATGTCAAAATCTGCCATCATTTCATAATGAGAGCCGTAAGCACCTGCTAAGGCACTGATTGGTGCATGAAATTCTTTTGCACCTTCTTTCAGGGCATTGGCAAGCATTGCGCTCGTTCCTGCACCTGCACATAAAACTAATACGTTAATTTCCTTTCCTGTTTCCACTAAATCAGCATTCTCCGTTGCAAGAACTTGGTTACTTGGAATTGTAACAGTCACTTTCGTTTCGTTTTCTTCCGACTCTACTTTCTCCGCTTGTTGCGCTTCTTGCTCAACTAAAGTCGCATCATATGCCTTACAAAACGGGAAATAAATTGCAAAGTCTACGAGAATCAACAGGGCAGCTAAGACAAAAGCTAAGACCCCCATCCCTGTCCCTAAAACTAAACCAATTGGAGCCGGCGTTGCCCAAGGTAAGACATACATAAAACTATTCATCCCAAACACATCAACAAAAAACTTGAATAAGCAAACGTTTACAATCGGAGTCACTAAAAACGGAACAAAGAAATAAGGATTTAAAATCATTGGTGCGGCGAATAATAATGGCTCATTCACTGCAAAACTGACTGGAATCACTGAAGCTTTCCCCACTGCTTTTAATTGTTTCGATTTCGCAAACAGCAAAAAGATAAACGGAACAACTAATGTTGCACCAGTGCCACCCATCGTTCCCACGAAATTTCCTAGACCAACAGTCAATACATGAGAAGCTTGTTCTCCTGAATTGAACAGCTGTAAGTTTGTTTCAACATTCGCATAAATAATTGCGGCAATCGCAGGTTCAACAATTGATGGACCATGCACTCCGACAAACCAGAAAAATGCCATTGCTCCCCATATCACAGCAATTCCTAAATAACCATCCGCAGCAGTAAACAATGGTTGCAATAATGTGATGATTGCTTCTGCAAATGAAATCCCAAAAAAACTACGTGCAACTAGATCGACCAATACTGCCGCAAATACAGAAAAGGAAAACGGAAAAATATCTCTGAATGTTTGAGAAATCGTTCCAGGCACTTCTTTTGGCATTTTGATCGTGATGTCTTTTCGAACACAAAATTTATAAATATTAACGGTAATAAATGCGGCGATAAACGAAGCCAGTAAACCCTTTGTTCCCATATATTCTGTAGAAAAACCACCTTCGATCGGTGAGACACTTAATAAAAGGAAACTAACTAAAGAAGCCAACATCACTGAGGTAGTATTAATGATTTTGTTTTTTGGCATTCTTCGGTTCATTGATTCAGCCAAACAGCGTGCAGTAGTTGTGGATACTAAAATGCCGACAACCCCCATCGAATAATTGTAGATCTTCCACAACCATGTCGATACATCTTCAGGCCACTGAAAACCAAAAATCTCAGGGACTGCCGCAATCAAGATAAAGATACTTGAAAATAAAATCGCTGGCATCGCTGTTAAAAAACCATCTCTTACTGCACCCAAATATATATTACGTGAGATTTTCTCAAAGATTGGTTTACCCTTTTCGATTTGCTTGATAATCCCATTCATGCTTTTCACTCCTAGTGATTATTTGTTTTATAAAGCTCAATAAAATCTTGGATCAAATCTCTTAGCAATAGAGTAGTCATCAAGTGATCTTGTCCATGGATAAAAATAAACCCCATATCCATGTCTTTACCCGAAGCTTCTTCAGCTAAGATTTTAGTTTGTGAATTGTGCGCCAACGTCAAGTTTTCATCTGCATCCTTCAGCGCTTCTTCTACACGATCAAACTTGCCTTGACGAACTTCCCTTAATAATGTTAATAATGTACTTCGTGCATCTCCTGAGTATGCCACAATCTCAAAACCTAACATTTGTAACTCTTCTTTATTCATCTTTCATTCCTCCAACTTAAATGATTGTCTTTGTTTCACTCACAAATTTATACCAATAGGCTGATTCTTTCGGGTAGCGTTTTTGCGTTTCAAAATCGACATAGAATAGCCCATAGCGTTTGTTATAGCCATTTGACCAAGAAAATAAATCCATTAGTGACCATAAAAAATATCCCTTCACATTGACACCATCAGAAATTGCTTGACTCAACGATTCTAAGTAGACTTTTAAATAGTCGATCCGTGGTTGGTCCATGATCACGCCGTCATCGAATTGGTCTTTGAACCCCATCCCATTTTCAGTAATATAAATTTTATTGTAGTGGGGATAATCTTTCTTGATCCGCAGCAATAAATCATATAGCCCTTCAGGATAGATCAACCAATCCCAATCAGTTCTTGGAATCCCTTCTTTATAAATCCGTTCACCAATTCCTTTGACTTTATAAACTGAAGTTCCTTTGTCTCCAGTCCCGTTATGATGAATCGCATTTTCTCCATGATACGCTTTAACAAAGTGACACTGGTAGTGATTTATCCCTAAATAATCATTGCGATTGGATGCACGTTTCATTTCTATCAAATCTTCTTCAGGAAAATCAAAGCTTGCTCCATTTGCTTCACAAATCTCAACAAGTGCCGAAAGTGTTTCTTTTGAATAATAGCCTAAATAAGTGGCATCTAATAGAAAACGAATCGATAATGCATCATCTAAAAAAGCTGCATGTTGATCTTCCTCAGATTCAGATGCTGGATATTTAGTTTCTAAGGAATGAACAACACCGATTTCCCCCTCATATCCATTGTCTTTGAACAAGTTCACTACTCTTGCGTGCGCATACATCATATTGTGTAGGCAAGCAATGATCTTTGTAAAATCATAGGTGATACCGGGAGGGAATATTCCTAGTAGATACTGATTCGTTGCTACCGGATAAATTTCATTGAAAGTACTCCAATACCGAACTTCTTTAAATTCCTCAAAACAAAACTTAGCATATTCAACAAACGCTTCTACATTATTTCGGTTCAAAAAATCTCCTTGATCGAATAAAACTTTTGGTGTGTCAAAATGATGGAGTGTCACAAAAGGCAATACACCATGTTTCTCGCATGAAGCAAAAACTTTATGGTAAAAAGCAACACCTTCTTCATTGGCTTTACCAGTACCTTCTGGAAAGATACGACTCCAGGCAATCGATAAGCGTAACCCGTTCACCCCAAACTTCTCACATAATTCAATATCTTTTTCATATTGATGATAAAAATCACTTGCTGGATCTGGACTGAATCTTCCTTGCCTCTCTAAAAATTCATCCCACGCAACTTCACCTTTTCCGCCTTCCTTCGTTGCACCTTCTACTTGATATGCCGCTGTTGCACCGCCAAAGATGAAATCTTTCAGTAATTTTAGCATTTCTTCCCCTACCTTCTTTTATGCTATTTATATGACAACACGAATTGTAATCGCATTCAAAACATTTGTCAACAATAACGAACATTTTCAATCATAAAAAAGCACATTTTAGTATTTCTATGTGTTTTTATGTTTGTTTATATGATTGTTAATGTTTATACGTGTTTGTTTCTGTTGACTCGTGTTATGCTTTATGATAGATTAATCATGAATTAGGAGTGATGATATGCTAAAAAGAGAGCGCTTACTGATGATTAGTGAAATGGTCAATAAAAAAGGAATACTGACAGTCAATGAAATCATCGAACAATTAAATGTCTCTGATATGACTGTTCGTCGGGACTTAGATGAATTAGAAAAATCAGGAAAACTGCTTCGTATCCATGGAGGTGCGCAAAGCCTAACATATACACTTGATCAAGAATTGTCACATACAGAAAAATCAGTCATGCAAATCAAAGAGAAGCAACAAATTGCCGTGAGTGCTGCTCAACTGATCGACGAAGGAGACACAATTTTTTTAGGCCCAGGAACTACGATCGAGTTATTAGCATCTCACTTGATCCATCGTAAACTGCGGATCATTACGAACAATTACGCCGTTTTTGAAGTTCTTGCTCAAGCAGAAGTACCTGAAATTTTGTTGGTCGGAGGTGACTTCCGAAAAAATACCGGAGCCTTTGTTGGTCCGATCACCAACGACACTCTAAGAAAACTTAAATTTACTAAATCCTTTATCAGTGCAAATGGTGTCCATAATGAAGCTATTTCAACCTACAGTACTGAAGAAGGCGAAGCACAACAGATTGCCCTCAATCATTCGAAAAATAAATTTTTGTTAGTGGATCATCAAAAATTCAATCGTGATGATTTTTATATCTTTTATCAATTACATGATTTTGATTTACTGATTACTGACACTAATATCAAAGAACATGTGAAAGACCACTATTCTCAATATGTTCAAATCAAAATCTCAGAAACACTAGAAAATGAAGTTTAGGAGTGAACTTATGAAAGGAATTATTTTTGATTTTAATGGAACAATGTTCCAAGATTCACATCTTCATGAAGCCGCATGGATTCGAATGATTCATCGTTATTCAAAAAAAGAACTTTCTGACGAAGATATCGTTAAAAACATACATGGTCGAACAAATAGTGAAATATTAGCTTATTTTATATCTCCTACTTTAACAACGGATGAAATAGCAAATTTATCGTATGAAAAAGAAGCTCATTATCGTAGCCTTTGTTTAGAAAAACCTGAAGAGCTAGTCCTCACTGATGGCTTGATTGCGACCTTAGATATATTGAACGAACAAAATATACCTATTACGATCGCTACCGCGACAGTTAAAGAAAATGTCGAATTTTATTTCGAGATTTTTAATTTGTCCAATTGGTTTTCTTTCGATAAGGTCGTTTATGATGATGGTACTTTTCCAGGTAAACCACAACCTGATATCTTTATAAAAGCAGCACAAAAATTAGCACTTGAACCTAAAGATTGCCTCGTCATCGAAGATGCATACTCAGGACTTTTAGCAGCCACACGAGCGAATATCGGTATGATCATCGCAATTGATCCATATGGTAAAAATCGTCAATTATTCTCTGCGAAAGAACTGAGAAAAGATAGCATCATTGAGAATTTTGATAACTTTTATTTTAATTTTTTGACTCCTTCAATTTGATAAAAAAAGATAGACGTATAAACGTCTATCTTTTTTATTTATTTACGCTTTTTTCCACCAAAAGCATCTTTTACCTTATCAAAAAAACCATCTTCTTGTTGCTCTTGAACATGCATGCCGCCAGCTTTAGCAAACGCTCGTAAGGCGTCACGTTGTTCTTCATTGAGGTTCTTAGGTGTAATTAATTTCACGCGTACATGTTGATCGCCAGTTGATCCGCCACGCAATCGTGGAGCTCCTTTGCCACGTAAGCGGAAGTTGGTTCCCGTTTGCGTACCCGCAGGGATCTTCAATTTGACATCCCCATGCACAGTTGGTACTTGGACTTCATCACCTAGTGCTGCTTGCACGAAGCTTAATGGCAATTCGTAATAGATCTCTGAACCATCACGATCGAAGATATCACTTTCTTCTACTCGGAAGACTACATACAGATCGCCAAACGGTCCACCATTTTCACCCGCTTCGCCTTGACCAGCTAAACGCATTTGTTGTCCTTCTTCCACACCGGCTGGTACATTGACTTTGACCGTATGTGCTTTTTTCTCATGACCAGAGCCATGACAAGTCGGACATGGTTCTTTGATTTCTTTCCCAGTACCACGACAAACATCACAAGTTTGACGGCTCATCACACGACCAAGCGGTGTTTGACGTTCCACATTGATCGTACCTGAACCATGACATTTATGACAAGTCGTCGGTTGTGTTCCTGGTTTTGCACCATTCCCACTACATGTATGACAAATCTCTTCACGATTGTATTTGATTTCTTTTTCAATACCAAATATTGCTTCTTCAAATGATAAATTGATCGTATATTGGAGATCCGCTCCTTGTCGAGGGGCATTAGGATCAACTGATCTTCCGCCACCGCCGAAAAATGAATCAAAAATATCTTCAAATCCACCGAAGCCAGCGCCTCCACCAGAGAAGCCGCCAAAACCACCAAATCCGCCACCGCCTGCGCCGTAATTCGGATCAGTTCCGGCATGTCCGTATTGATCGTAAGCTGCACGTTTTTGCGGATCACTTAAAATCTCATAAGCCTCTGAAACTTCTTTGAATTTTTCATCAGCATCCGGCTCTTTATTGATATCTGGATGGTATTTCTTTGATAACTTTCGATATGCTTTTTTAATTTCGTCTTCTGAAGCTCCCTTTGACAGCCCCAAGACTTCATAATAATCACGTTTTGTTGCCATAGGCTTTCCTCCTATTGGTTCTCTTCATTTCCACGTCGTTTGTTATCATATCACACTTTGATCGAAACAAAAACCGGAAATTTTGAAGTATCGACTAAAGAAGAAAAAATCGATCATTGATTTCTATGGCATGAAGAAAAGAAAGTATTTCTCTCCTTGATCCAAAGAAAATCCACAACTGATGACTTATTCCTTTACACTAGTGATGCTTCAATACTCAAACTAAATTCTCCCCTCGGAAATAAGCCGAAGAATCGCGAAAATATGAGAAGCTATTTTCGAATTCTTCGGCTTATTCTAAAGCGGGACTTGACCTCTTTAGGTGAAACTACATGAACTGATTATTTTTTGTCGTCATCGACTTCTTCAAAATCAGCATCTACGACATCATCCGCTCCGCCTTGTGCTGCTTCAGGATTTTCTTGCGCTTGTTGTTGTGCAGCTTGTTCATATAATTTAACTGTCAAGTTTTGCACGATTTCATTCAATGCATCACGTTTTGTTTTCATTTCTTCGATATTGTTTGCTTCTACAGCAGCTTTCAATTCATCACGAGCTGCCTCCGCTTTTTTCACTTCTTCTTCGTCAACTTTACCTTCTAATTCTTTCAAAGTCTTGTCAACTGAGAATAGTAATGCATCGACATCGTTGCGTAGATCAACTTCTTCTTTACGTGCTTTATCTGCTTCTGCATTTGATTCAGCATCTTTTACCATACGTTCGATTTCTTCGTCTGTTAAACCTGAAGAAGATTTGATCGTGATTTTTTGTTCTTTTTGTGTACCTAGATCTTTTGCAGATACATTCACGATACCATTTTTATCAATATCAAATGTTACTTCGATTTGTGGGATACCACGTGGTGCAGCTGGAATATCTGTCAATTGGAAGCGACCTAATGTTTTGTTGTCCGCAGCCATTGGGCGTTCCCCTTGCAATACATGGATATCTACAGCAGGTTGATTATCCGCAGCTGTTGAGAACACTTGTGACTTACTTGTTGGGATCGTTGTATTACGATCGATCAATTTTGTAAATACGCCACCCATTGTTTCAATACCTAAAGATAAAGGTGTTACGTCTAGTAAAACAACGTCTTTCACATCACCAGTGATAACGCCACCTTGGATCGCAGCACCCATTGCTACAACTTCATCTGGGTTTACTGATTTATTTGGTTCTTTACCTGTTTCTTTTCTTACAGCTTCAACAACTGCAGGAATACGAGTTGAACCACCAACTAGAATAACTTCATCGATTTCTGATTGAGATAGACCAGCATCTTTCAATGCTTGACGTACAGGAACTTTTGTACGTTCTACTAGATCAGCTGTCAATTCATCAAATTTCGCACGAGTCAATGTCATTTCTAAATGCAATGGACCTGCATCGCCTGCTGTGATAAATGGCAAGCTGATTTGAGTACTTGAAACACCTGAAAGATCTTTTTTCGCTTTTTCAGCAGCATCTTTCAAACGTTGTAAAGCCATTTTATCTTGACCTAGATCAATGCCGTTTTCTTTTTTGAATTCAGCAACCATGTGGTCGATGATTTTGTTGTCAAAGTCATCCCCACCTAAATGGTTGTCTCCAGCAGTAGATAATACATCGAATACGCCATCACCTAATTCAAGGATCGATACGTCAAATGTACCACCACCAAGGTCAAATACTAAGATTTTTTCATCGCGGTCAGTTTTATCTAAACCATAAGCAAGTGCTGCCGCAGTTGGTTCGTTAACGATACGTTCTACTTCTAATCCAGCGATTTTACCAGCGTCTTTTGTTGCTTGACGTTGTGCATCATTGAAGTAAGCAGGAACAGTGATAACTGCTTTTTCTACTTTTTCACCTAGATAGTCTTCGGCAAAACCTTTGATGTATTGTAAGATCATTGCTGAGATTTCTTGAGGTGTATATGATTTACCTTCAACATCTACTTTATAACCAGCTTCACCGATGTGGCGTTTGATTGAAGAAATCGTGTTAGGGTTTGTCACTGCTTGACGTTTTGCTACTTCCCCTACTTGGATCTCACCATTTTTAAATGACACAACAGAAGGTGTTGTACGATTTCCTTCTGGGTTTGCAATGATTTTTGCTTCGTTTCCTTCTAATACAGCTACTGCTGAGTTTGTTGTACCTAAGTCAATACCGATAATTTTACTCATAATAAACGTCTCCTTATCTTATTACAAAGTTGTTTGTTTCTATTCCATCATGACTTTATTGTGCGACGATGACCATTGTTGGTCTCAATACGCGGTCATGTAATTTATATCCTTCTTGTAGCACTTCAACGATCGTATCAGCCGGTAAATCATCCGTTGCCGGTACCGTTTGAACTGCTTGATGCAATGTCGGGTCAAAAGGTTCTCCTTTTGCAGGGATTTTTTCGATCCCTTCTTCCTTCAACGCATGTTTTAAACTTTCAAGTACCATCTCGACACCTTTTTTCAAGCTTGCGCCTTGTTCATCCGAAACTTCTGTCGCTAATGCACGTTCCAAGTTGTCGATTGAAGGTAACAATTTTTTTGCTAAATCTTGTGAGCGGTATTTTTGCAGTTGCTCACGTTCGTTTTTACCACGATTCGCCATATTAGCGATTTCTGCTCGTGCACGTAAAAACTTATCTTCCATTTCATCAAATTCAGCTTGGAGATTCGCAAGTTCGTTTATTTCTTCCTCTTCTGAAACTTCAACTTCTTCTGTTTCTGGATCAACCTGCGTATCATTCAATTCCTGATCTAATTCTTCCTGGTTTTCTTTCATGATGCAGTCTTCCTTTCCTTATTCAGTCAGATGCTTGATCGCTCAGTTCGAAAAAGAACGATCAGTCACTTTTTCGATTGTTAAAAATCCGAACGGTCAAGCGTGCGGTAATAATCAGCAAGCTTGTACGCCAATTCTTTTCGATAGACATCCACGAGGCCTAACATTTTTGAATAAGGCATACTAGTTGGTCCGAGCAATGCAATCGTCCCACGTCCATGGCCAACGATTTCGTAACTCGCTTGGATCATACTCATATTTTGCAATAGATCATTGCCTAACTCCGAACCGATCTTGATGTGTATCTTACTATCCATCGGTACGATCATCTGTGTCAGTTCGTAAGTATCTGTCATAAATGAAAACATTGACTTGAACTGATCCACATCTTGCAGTGGTTCATAATTTAGCAGATTCATTTGGCCACTTACATAAACTTTATCTTCAAACGCATGACTCAAAACTGTGTCAAAGAGATTAGACATCCCTTCTGTCGTTTGGAAATACTTATGTAAGATCATCGGAATCTCCGTACGCAACTTATTGTATACGGTCACTAACGGGTCACCGACCAAACGATCATTGACAATACGAACCATCTTCTCTAAGTCCTGACTACCTAAGTTTTCAGGAAGAGTAAAAACCTGACTTTCCACATTTCCATTGTCTGTCACCACGATCGCAATGACCTGACGACTATTCAATGGTACGATGCGAAAACCGGTCAAACGGCGATCTTTAATCTCGGGTCCTAACGAAAAAGTAGTGTAACTAGTCAACTCAGATAAGATCTCAGCTGATTGCTTGATGATTTCGTTGATTTCATGGAATTCCTTGTTTAAAGACTGTCGAATTTGGTGCAAATCATCATTTGCTACACGAGCAGGTCGTAAGAGATGATCCACATAGTAACGATAACCCAGCGCAGACGGTATACGTCCAGATGAAGAGTGTGTCTTCAATAAAAGTCCCTCATCCTCTAAAGCCTTCATATCATTACGGATCGTCGCTGGACTTGCCTCGACTCCTTCCGCCATTAACGTTTTGGAACCAACGGGCACCCCACTACTCGTATAGTTTTGGATGATCAGACGTAAAATATCACTTTGTCGCTGTGTCAACATCTTTCTCACCTCTCATTAGCACTCTTATCTTCTAAGTGCTAACCCACTTATAAATATAGCAAGAAGACCAAAAAGTGTCAAGGAAAAGAACCCACTTTTTTAGCACTCTAACATACAGAGTGCTAACCAATTAATGATTGACTCAAATCCCCTTAAAATCAAGCTTTCTCTCCGTAAAACACTTAGTAAATTTGTTTTTTTATCTATCGGTTATAAAAAATTTAAACAATCAATTAAACACTCGGCAACTCTTTATCCAATAAAAACCGCTCGAATACATTATTCCCCAAAAAAGTTCCCTTTTGTGTCAAATACACTCGATCCTTTTCATTCACTAATAGATCTTCCTCCACTAATTCGTCAAGGACAGATTGATACAACGATTCAAGCGATTGGCCATAACGTGCTAAAAAGTGTTGCTTTTCAATGCCCACTTTTTTTCTTAGCCCAAGAAACATCTCTTCTTCGATTTGATTCTTTCGTGACAACTCTTCTTTTTCCAAAACAGGCAATTCACCTTCACGTAACGGACGTAAATAATGTTGGATCGGCCCCTTGTTGCGATACCGAGTATGGTCCAAATAACCACTTGCTCCTGCACCAAATCCGAAGTAATGGTCATTATTCCAATACATCAAATTATGTTGCGATTCGTGACCAGCTATGCCAAAGTTGCTGATTTCGTATTGATGACGTTGATGTTTCTCCATCGCCTCGATCGTTTCTTCAAACATCCGAGTCTCCGTCTCTTGATCCGGCAGCTGCAATCTCCCTTGCCGAACCCAATTCATGAACATCGTTTTGTTCTCTAAAATCAATGAATATAAGGAATAGTGTGGCAAGTCTAGTGCTAATGCCCGCTCCAATGTATCACGATAGCCTTCTAACGTCTGTCCAGGCAACGCATAAATCAAATCTATGCTGACATTCGAGAAATTTTCCGCCTCTAAAAAACGCATCGTTTCATAGACATCTTCTGCCGTATGCTTTCGCCCAATCTTTTTTAATAAACGATTATCAAACGTTTGAACACCCATTGACAAACGATTGACCCCATAATTCTTCATAACTTGTAGCTTTTCTCTCGTCAAATCACCCGGATTCGCTTCAACCGTAAACTCTTTTCCTTCATTAAAAGGTAAAATCTCTCTTGCGCCAGACAGTAACCGATCTAGCTGCTTCGCCGATAACGAAGTCGGTGTTCCACCACCAACATATAACGTCTCCAACTCCTTGACTGGTCGGCGCGCCATCATGATCGCCATTTCTTTTAACAGCATCTCCACATACTCATCGACCGGCTGTCCTTCAAGAAACACTTTATTGAAGTCACAGTAATAACAGATATGTTCACAAAATGGAATATGGATATAAGCAGAAACCTTATGTTCTGCGGATTTGTTTGTTTCTTTCATTGTTTTTTCTTTCTCCTTACGTCAAAAAGTCGTACCGCTTTTCGACCACTCTTTAAACGGTGTTCAAGTGCCAACTCCTTGAAATAAGCTAGCAATTTTCAAAACATGAAAAGCTGTTTCGAAAATTGCTTTCTTATTATCATCGGAGCTAACCGGCACTTTCACGACCTCTTATATACGCATACTAAACGTATTTAACAAACAAATCCACTAAAAAATCCAAGAATCAATTTCTTGGATTAGTTTTTCTTTGGTTGTCGTAGAGACTTGGTTGTAAATTTACAGTGTGGTTTTCATGATTACTCGGATAGAATAGCTTTTGAAAGTTCATTATTTCATTTTGTTTAAAATCATATACCCTAATGTAGAATCATCTACTTATCGAGACCATAAAACACCCATCAACGATTGTAAAATAACCAATAACGTTCAATGACGTCTTTAAATTCCTTCGTAGGATATTTCCCTCTTAAATCAAATTCATGAGTCGTTCCATCTGTAAACTTGATTTCATATTTATAAAGTACTTTATTTTCCGTATCTTCTTGCTTAAAAGAGCCTACATCTGATATTTCATTCCATTTTTTCAAATGATACTTATTGTTTTCAAAATATGCTAACCCATCTTCATCTAACCTATAAATCAATCCATCATATTTTTTTAATCTTACAATGTTGTAAAATCCTGTACTTACTAAACCAAATGAAAGGACACTTATTAAATATACTAAAAATGGTACTCCAGTTAAAACTATTACTAAAAATAAGATACTATTAACCAGCATATCCCATGTATCTTCAGCGCTAAAAAAAGGGTAAAAGAGCCATATAAGTCCGGCTATTGTAAGAGTTATCAATAATACTCCAAAAAATATCATTTTTACTGATTCTCTCCAACCAACTTTAAGCACAAAAGGATCTTGATCTATCATTTTACAAAATCACCTCTTACAAGAATTTTCATAAAATAAATACCTTTTCATTATTCAAAGTCTTAACCAATTGAATTATATTTTTGTTTGCTAAATAATCGAATAAAAATATTTAGCAGACTCAAATCATAGACTGCCAATTCTTAATACTTGAAATTTTAGTCGCTTTTTCTATATAGTTATGAATCAATTTCACATTTTTTTAATATGTATAAATTGCATTTCAAGTATCTAACACACATTTCTACTCCGACAACTGATTTTAAAGATTATTTTTTACATTTACGTTACGAGCAATGTCAATCATCAGCATAATAAACATAATAGGACCAGTTACTCTCACAAAAAATACACCTAAAATTACAGCTAGTAGTGGTACAACACCTAAGCCATTTGGACTTGGATCTAAATTAGGAGAAATTTTAAAAATAACCGAAAATACAATTGGAACAACTACTAAAATAAACAAATTTATTATAAACAACACTATACTTATGTTTCGAATTTTCTTAAACATAAAACACCTCATTTCCAATTTTTCGTTACTTATTATGTATTTAATAAATTTAATCGTTTGTCTAAGGACAAATCTTAACTAGAATAATAAAAAATGGTTATCACTAGTTAAAACGTAATAATATTAAGTTGAGTACAAGAGAAAAAAATCCTATATATACATAAAATCGATATTTAGTTAAATAAGTTTCTACTTTCGTATAATCAGATTTTGATAAACCTTTATCAAGATTTTTTCGTACTATTTTTTTTATTTTCAATAAAAAATTGATACCTATACTGAAAAACATGAGACTTAAGAAACATAAGAGTATTCGAGCCTCTAAATATATCACTTTTACTTACCTAATCCCTTCTTCATATCTACTGTCAAAAGTTTATGTAAAAAAATAGTCTTTTTCGGATACTACATCTAAATTTTCTATAATGACTCTCCAGCTAATGCTTTACCTCGTACTGACGTTATAACACTTTGAGCAACAATAACATTTTCTACGACTCGAGCTATGTTTCACTAATTATTTACGCTGTTTACGATTTGCTGTACTTGTTCTTTTTCAGTCTTTTAATTTTCCCTCCAATTCCTCTAAGTTTCTAGTCATCATATGTACCTTTACAAGCATTGTTAATCAATTTTCGAAGGATATTAAAATGTCTTTTTAACGATAGGATAAATGTTTTACAAAAATCACTCCTTAATTTTTCTGGTTTTGTCATTTATAATTGCTTAAATCCTCAGCTAATTAAGTAGTTTTAGAACGATCTTTCTTTTTTTCTTGGTACCAAAGATATAGAGTATATACCACTAACATGATTACACCAAACGGAGCAGTAATATATATTCCCAACAGCGAAAACCCTATACATGATAATACAATATCACTATCAACAAATTTAGGAAATAAGTTACTCAATACACTCAAAATAAAGGGCATTACAATTAACATAAACGTATTAACACCTAATAGAACTTGACTTATCAAAAACATTTTTTTCATTTGTCCACTCTTTTCTTTTAGTCTATAAGTTCAAACCTGTATTTTTTTATTCTCAACTACTTTCATCAGTTTTCTCCAAAATTACACTGTTGATAAGCTTTAAGGAACGTATGAGCGAGTGACCTTTTGATTTAACGACTTTCTTATAAAAATATACGCAAAAGTTCTGGATTCTATCCTATTAATTATATTCTAATGTTTTTCTCTTTATTCCAGATCAAATTATTTACCTTCTAAAATTATAAAGTATGGATTATTTCTAGTTATACTACATAACTAACTATTACATTTTACGAGGTCTTTTAAGATCATTTCGAGAATCTCTTCTTCTGACATATCACCAGTTATTGTTTTTTCATTGTCTAATCTCAAATAGTCTTTTTCCAGCCACCATTTTTTCATGACTGTTTCACCCCATTGGACACTTTTCTCTCTTGTTTTATGCCGATTCACTGTTTCCTCAAAAGGGATATCAAAGTAATAAATATGCGCATTCTGTTGAAAATTCGTAACTAGCTCAACAAACATCTCTTTATAAATATGACTGCCTAGTATCCCTTCTATCACAATGATTTTAAATTTCCCTTGCCCAAATAATGCGATGGATTGGATCAAGTCAGCCGTAGGATTTTCTATGCGGTCTTTTACGTTGAGGATGTTTAATCTGACTTCATCCTGAGCGATCAGCATCACTTCTCCTCGAGGAAATGATGCTCTAATTTTTGATGCGATGGTAGATTTTCCGCTTGCAGAATTGCCACGCAAAATAATTAATTGACTATTCATTTACTATCCTTCCTTCAGTTTTTATAATTTTTCAAAACAATCATTTCCCCAAGCAGTCCACAGCCTCCTCAAAAGTTGATACAAAATAGAAGTTATTCCCTTTGTTTGCTTCTCGAATAAAATCCTTCAGCGCTTGACTGCCTTCACTAAAATCACCAATGATTGCTAAATGGATATCATAATTGATATATTTTTGCAAAATTTCTCCTGCTATTCCTGAACTTAGATCATAAAATCCATTGATTACGGCTTCTTTCCTTAGAATGATATCAGTTGTTTGATAGTGATAATTTAATGACATTGCCAAATCTAAGGCAGAGGCAGTATCAAAAATCAGTGGTTTATGATTTTCCATTTCAATCACTACGATGTTCTTTTTGTTTTTTTCAACTACGTTTACCAACAATTGTCTCACCTCTTGTTTTTTTTAAGTATATCATAGTGGCGGATTCATTTTTGGAACATTTTACTTACTTGCTGCTTATTTTTTGTTACAAATATGACTGCTAAAAAATCGATAAAAAAATAACTCGTGAAATCCTAAAACTTGAACAGTTTCTTGATTTTTACGAGCTATTTTTTTATGTGCAACCAATTTTGGTTTATTTTATTAATGCAAAAAAATATGAGCAACTTCATACGTTTGTTCTTTTGTTAGAATCACCTATTTAGCGAAGTTCATTGGCAATGCCTTTTCAATCAAAAATGGTCCTGCAAACATAGTATTTCTTATAAAATGACTCCTTCTGAATCTTTATCTGGCAGAAACGCTTCTAATTCTTCTGACTTTTGGAAGAAAGTAATTTCTCCAAAAGTTTCAACGTGTTTGTGGGACCACCTAAAATTTTTTATTGAAACAGAACCGTCACATTTGCTATCGCACGGACTGTTCGCCCATTTGGATAGAAAAGCATTAGTTCTAGCTGGTGTTGACCAACCTTTGATAGAACTTCAGGGTTCAAAATAGTGATTTCAGGGCGATCATTTTCTTCTGTATGGGTGTGATCAACAAAATCAAACGGATCATATGGTTCTCCTAAAACAATCTCAACCGTCTGCCCAACAGGAAAAGCATCTTGTATTGGTACTTCCGCTCCTTTATATTGGTCATACAGCGTGGAATCGATCAAATTTCTCCAATCCTTTGGCATTTTTTCATACTCTGCTGAGGACCAAAACTCAACATTCAATTGACGATCAGGCGTGTCATCACGTGTATTGCCAGAAACATACGTTGTCTCTCCTTTAAAACCTTCAGAAGCTTGATTCATGATCAGCAGCTCTCTTCTGCGGTTAGCAGGAATATTGTGGTAATTGATAAATTTATTATCAATGAATACCCCATTAAATACATTGTCTTTTCCAGTATGCCGATTATACTCTATCCCAATCGCGTATTTATCCTGCCATTCTTTAAAATCAAAGACGTTATTTGCTACTAACCAATTCGATAACTCAGCTACTTGCCCTTGAGCAAAACTATCACCTAGTCCGAATTCTGGTGTTTCGTACATAATAATACCTGTATTACGTAGATAATTATTCATGATCGTGATGTCACGTCCTGATTTGAATTTAAATCCACCATACGGTCCATTTTGCAATCCACGAACGTGATTGCCTACAACCTGAACATTCTGTGATCCTCTTAGATAAATGGCATGATCGCCCACCACACCATATCGATCCTTATTCTCGTACATTTGCTGGAAGAAATTATTTTTTATCAAAACATTTTTCGAATTACTATATGAATTGACAGCACAAGAAAGATAGTTTTGTTCATTATGTTCAAGAGCGATTTGCTTAGACTCTAACGCAGATTGTAGACGATCAATGGTTTTGATGATTTCAGGATTGCTAAAGCTCTTGATTGCCTCTAACTCATTGATCCGTAATCCAAATAGATTATCTGTAATCTCTACATTTTCCATATATTCATATCTTCCAACTGTCGAAAAACCACCAATATAGATTGCACGATTTTCTGTATCTGGCGTTGCATGGTCATGGTCTCTCATAAAGATATTGTTCTGAATGGTTGCCCCATTGGACGTCTGTAAGTTGATCGGGTACAAAGAGACAGGATGATAAAACACATTATCATTGATGGTGATATTATTTGCTAAACGTGTAAAAATTCCTACTCCGTCGAAAAATAATAACTGAATCTCAATATTTTGGCTCGTCTGATAATTTTCATCTGACAAATAAACGTTTTGTCCTGTTTCATTTTTCAATATTGTTGGATTCTCTTCTTCTCCTCTGATCTTGAGGCCACTTCTTAACACTACATTTTTATTGATAATATACGTACCAGCCGGAATATATAGCTGTTTGGTTAAAGAATTAGTGCGATCGATAATTTTTTGTAATGAATCTGACTGATCTTCTAAGCTTCCAAGTTGTAATGCATGCTCACCAAAAATAGTCACATCTGTTGCATCTAACCAATCGGTGTGTTGAGATGAAAAATTTTTTCGATCAACTAACTCATTCGTTGCTTCAGCTTTTGCATTAACTGGTAGGTTTATTAAAAACAGAACCAGAAAACATAGCATCATTTTTAGTTGTAGTTTATTCATTTGACTCTCCAATCTTTTTTCATTTAGACATGTTTAGTTATCATTCTAAATAGAAAGTATTTCGTTATCATTTGGAATAGTGCTACTTTTTCTGTTTCAACACAAGATAAAATAACAAACGATATCCCTTGTAGAGTAGCAAATAAATGAATCGTTCTACAACCAAAAATTTCATTCATGGGTGAAATTTTTGATTTCTTTCACAAAAAGATAGTTAAGTAGAACTACATATTAAAATACCCGACTAAATTTCTCTAGTCGGGTGACAGTTCTATTTGTTATCAATTATTGAAGTTATCTTCAATCTTTTCTCACCATAGACTCGATGCATGGTCCATTGATCAATGAACGGTACCGCTAGATTCATGACAACAATCGCTACTCCAATGCCACCTGGTAAATCTAAGACGATTCTCAAAATGGCACAAACCACACCACAACCGATAGCAAAATAATACTTTCCTTTGTCTGTCATAGGGGAAGTCGTATAGTCTGTAACCATAAAGACCGATGCCATGATCAATGCGCCACTGAGTAAATGTGCTGTGGCAAAAACAAAATTGAACTGGCTATAAATCAAAATCGCAAGATAAAATGCGCTTAGCGTCAATAGAGGAACCAATGGATTGATTATTTTTCGCAGGATCAAGTAACCGCCAGCGATCAATAGAAGCAATTTGCTCGTTTCGCCCATTGGTCCACCTAAGTCGATCCCTAAGAATAGTTTCCACCATTCGGGGGTAGTTACACTAACTTCTCGAGAAAAGTGTCCGAGCGCTACGAGTGGTGTTACAGTCGTGACTACATCTGGTCCTGGGGCGATCCAATTAGTGATCCAAGGAGATAAAAAGAGCTTTAGTAGTACGCGTGCTGCTACTGCTGGATTGATCCAGTTACGTCCTAATCCCCCGCCTAGATGCTTTACAAGAACAATAGCAATAAAATCTCCGATAACTACTGTCCACAAAGGTGCGCTAGTTGGCAACGTCAAAGCGAGGAGCCAACCGGTGATCACAGCTGTTAAATCATTGATCGTAACTGGTTGTTTGGTCGCCTTTTGGACAAGTGTTTCGAGTAACACACAAGTGATAATACTAGTAGTGATCATCACCAAAGAATACCAACCGAAGAAATAAAGCGCGCCGGTCGTTGGAAATAAGAGTGCAATCAACACTTGTTTCATTTTCCACTGACTTGTCCACCCATTACGGATATGTGGCCCATTGACCGTTCCATTACCTGTATATCGTTCACTCATCTTTTTGCCTCCATGATCTGATTTTTAACCGCTCTGATATCTTTTAATAAATCGATTTTTGAAGGACAGATAAATGAGCACGCACCACATTCCAAACAATTTAACGCACCTAGTTGTTCAGCTGTTTGTAGATCTTGATGACGAAATGCTTGGCTGATCAAGATTGGATGTAAGCCGACTGGACAGGCATTTACACATTCACTGCATTTGATACACATTTGTTCCTCAGGAATCGTTGCCTCCCCTTCAGATAATGCTAAAATCAGATTTGTCGTTTTTGTCACTGGTTCGTCTAATGATTGGATCAGTTTGCCCATCATTGGTCCACCGTTTAACATCTTACAAGGTGAGGACGTAAATCCACCACAAGCATCAATCAATGCTTCCACTGGTGTGCCGATCCGTACGCACAAATTTTTCCCTTCTTTGATTGGTGTTCCTGAGACTGTTACAACTCGTTCTACGGAAGCGATTTGTTTGACTGAAGCAATAAAAATACTGTGAACGGTCGCTACATTTAGTGTGATCACACCTAAATCAAAAGGTAGCTTATCCTTAGGAATTTCTTGAGATAATACATGTTTGATCACTAA
This sequence comes from Enterococcus sp. DIV2371, assembly GCF_050498525.1. Classification (NCBI taxonomy): domain Bacteria; kingdom Bacillati; phylum Bacillota; class Bacilli; order Lactobacillales; family Enterococcaceae; genus Enterococcus; species Enterococcus sp. DIV2371. The sequence goes on from NZ_JBIPAJ010000001.1 coordinate 1,845,877, forward strand.
TTTTTCTGCGCCTTGTGGGTATAGATCACCGAGTATATGTAACTGGATACGTGGGTCGGTCAAATTTTTACGCAAATGGGCGATTGTTTCCATTGATGATTTTTCAATCGCAATCATTGCTTTTTTAATTTGATACGTATCTAAAATAAGTTGGATACTTTTTATTATTTCTTCTGTTTTTTCAATCAACAATCGTCGATCACTGGTAATAGCTGGTTCACATTCTGCCGCATTGATGATCAAAGTATGGATAGGTTGTTCGTCATTAGGTTGTAGCTTTACATTCGTTGGAAAGCCAGCACCTCCCATACCAACGATTCCTGCATTTTCTACTATGCTATGTAACTCTTTGTTTTTTGTATGTAATGATTCGATGCGATCTGAGAAGTCATTTTCTATGATAACTACCTTAGTTGATTGATGATTGATCATCCGGTTTTCAATTTTTTTGACGACTCCTGAAACGGAACTATGAACATTGGCAGATATCAGTCCGTCTTTTTCACCAACGATTGTACCAATTGCCACTTTATCACCCACTTTGACCACAACTTTAGCAGGTTTTCCAAGATGCATGGACATTGGTAATATAATTTTTTTCGGTGGTGTTAGTTTCTCAATAACCTTTTGCGCGGTGTCCTTCCTTTTTTCAAGAGGAACGCCACTTAAACGTTTCTTTACTATTATTTTCATTTTTCATTCCCCTAACGATAGATACAAAAGTAATAGATCAAACCGATCGCTACTAATGCTAATTGCATACCTAATCCGATCCATTCATATTTTTTACGATAACCAAATCTTTTCATTTCTCCCCCTATAATAACAAAATATTTTTTATACAAAACAAAATTAAATCTGACAAGCAAGTGAGAAAAATTAATCTCGTTTGCTCAAAGTAAATCTAAAATTTATAATATTCCAGACTGTTTCTAAATACGGCAAAAGAATACAACCTAACATAAAATAACTGTTTTGTGTAAATATAATAACATGTTACGGAGATATATAAAAGAGTATTTTATAAAAATTTTTATCTAATGCTTTTGCTAAATAACAATAAAAAAGTCCTAACTCAAATGTCATTTTGAATTAAGACTTTTTCATAGCTACTGATCGTTATACTTGTTGATTGCATTTTGCACTAAAAGATTTGGTTCATCATAAATTAGATATCTTGTGAGGAAGGTATTACACTGTTTATTTCGCGATTTGTTTCTCCGTATTTTTATCATAGAGAGATTGTTCAAGCAACACTTTCCCATTCGAGAAATATAGTTCTGCATCCAAACACCCATCATCTAGCAAGTGAGTTACCGCGTGTCCCAACTTGATCACAGAAATCCGATCAAAAGCAGTGACCATGGACTGGCCAATCGCTAAATTGTCTAAAACAATGCTTCGGTAGTCTGATAAGGTGGGGCAAAATGTTGCAACAAAAGATTCGATTGAACTAACTGAGCGATTCAGTAAAAAGTACATAGGATGACTGCTCATATGTTTCAACAGATATTTTTTATTCGTCGTTAAATCAAATTCACTAGCAATACAAACATCGATCTCATTCGTCAAAGATAGTTCTTTCGTTACTTTTCCACTGTGAGTATCATCAATTTGGATAAATGTCACTTTTTGGTGAGAATGTCCGGTATCGACGATTCGATCAATCACTTTCGCCACTCCGTTGATAAATGTATCCGAGCCTACTGTATAGTCACCACTTGGATAGTCCAAATAGTTAGAGACTGGCACAGTGATTACTGGAAATCCATGATTGCGTAGTTCATTTGCAAACTCGACACTCATAGTCCCACCTAAGACGATCAAGCAATCGTAGCTATCTTTTTTTAATGATTGTAAAAACTCATACTTTGCTTGATTAGTTACCATACTCAAATACGAACAATCAAACAAATGCCAGTTGTTGGCATTTCGATCCAACTTTGTTTTTATCACTTGTTCTTCGGTGTAACTGATTGCTAGCAATTCGATTTCTTGTTCAGGGGCAGCTAGTGCAATCTGTTCTACCAACCGTTCTGCTCCTTTTACATATCCTTCTATCGATAAAATCCCCACTTTTTTCGCCATATCCGTCTTCTCCTCACTATACTTGTTCATTGATTTTGATTACCAATCCTTTTTAATAAAATACGCATCTTTTTTTCAATTATCGTCTAAATGGTTACGATCGTGATGCACAGATATGCACTATCGATGTAACCGATATCATTTATATGATAAAAAATGAATGGATGTGACTAGATACTTCAATCCATCTCCCGAAAAGCCATTTTTTCTCGCTATTTCTATTTAAGTAAAATATACCATATTTATTCCAATATAGCATAGAGGTTTTTCAAATGACAGAAAAAAGCACAGGGATATCCTATTTCTATCATCTTCAAACCTGTTTTTCACTTCTATCAAAATGAAAAAAGACCGCAAGTTTAACTTGCGATCGATGGATATTATTCTATTTTCGTTCGATAACTCAAAATTAAACAGCTTTAAGCTTTTTGCAAGATCTTCTATACCAGAAAATATGTCAGGATATTAAAAAGTAGAGCTGTTTGATGTTGAATTATCAAACATGCAACAATGTATTTAAACCTTCACTTCACTATGATTGCTCGGTTTAATAGATCCGCTAAAAAATTCTCAATAAATAAATCGGATACTTCTTTTGTATACTCATTCATTTGCTTGAATTTTTCTTTCACTTTTTCTTTGATCTCTGTGAGGGTCTGTTCTTTTTTTAGAAGCTCGAAAATATAGGTCGTTACTTCATTTTCCAATAGAAGGATTCCGTCATCTGCTGATAAATAAATTGTTTTACCTAGTTTTTCATAAGCGATTGCTTTGCTTAACTTCATTGGTTTCTCTCCTTGTATCTAGCTATTCGAATACAATAAAATTTCTCTACTTGAACGGAACGATAATCATCTCTCACCCTTGCATTTATATTTCAAAGACAACAGTATCCTTATTCTAATTGGGTGATTGATTCCTGTATTTACTTTGATTTTAAACATTTAAAAGCGAATAGATAGTTTCTTTCAATTCAAAACGTTATGTAAAATGTATGAATTATTGTATTGAAAAACTATATCATTCTGATTTAAGCCTTGACATCGTTGATTTATTCAATCGATTACTGCGAGACAAATCATAGACGAAGTAATTTGCCTCGCAGATAAGGGAATTTTTAGGAAACTAAAGTTAGTCTATATAAAAAAGGGGAGTTTTTTAGTGTGCTAACTTTGTTTTCTAGAATAAAAAAGAACGGTGTAAGCTTTGTTTTATCTATGAAGCATCTATATCAATTGTATAACATCAATTCGTAATATAGAGTCATTCATCCTTCATAGATAGATTCCTTCTTGTTGACTAACTATCACTTTCCTCCTTTCCATCAATTAGGAAAAACTCATCTCTTTTTTCCTAACTTTAGTATAACGTTATTAATATAAAAGTCAATATATTTGTTAGGAAAATATAGGAACTCAAACATAATTTTCCTATATGTTTCATCTTTTCTAATCTGAGGAAATTTAAGAGTCTGCTGATTTTCCTAATTAGACTTCAGCTATTTTTGAAAGAACATGTATACTGTGCTTTAATTTGTACAATTTTTCGAAATAAATCGATAGTTGAATGATTTACTTGGTATTTTTATTTATTGATAACTATTTGAAAATATAGGAAAACATAACAATAATCTTCAAAACGTATGGTCTTCATACTTTATTTTGAGTATAATAACATGAAAGATGTCCTTGATTTCTTTTTCAGCTATTTTTATTGATTTTATATAATCGATTGTCAATTAGTTTCACAAATCATTGATCTAAATTTACTTAGTAATAGTTATTTTAAACATACAATAAAAGTGAAAGAAGGAAAAAAGATGGGCCCGTATTATTCAGTTAACCAACTTGCCGAGCTACTCGGAGTAACGACTCGATCTGTGCGCAATTATTTGCGTGAAGGCAAACTTCATGGAACAAAAGTTGGAGGAAAATGGCGATTTTCTGAAGAAGATCTGTCAGATTTTCTTCAATTCTCTTTCAAAACGAAACCTAGCTTTGATGGGAGCGATCGAGTAATAGAAAGTGCCGTTGTCCTTAAATTCTATCTTCAGTACGAATCATTAGAGTCTTTGCATCAATTTCGCGATCGGATGATCAGTTATCATCAAGATGTTTATTCAAATAAAGAAGATCGTTACTTCTTTTATAATGTCTTGGATGATGAGTGCGTGGAATTTATTATCAGTGGTAATTTTAATTATGTTCAAAGTTTTGGTGCCTGGTTCAACGAAGCTGTTTTAAAACAAACAGATATCTGGTTGAGTACACCAAAATAAAACATAGTAAGACATTTTATTTCTCAATGTCTTACTATGTTTTTTTCTATATCAACACGGTGATCATGCTTCCTCCGACGATCAAGGCTAATCCGATCAACGTGTATTTCAATTCTTTTTTACTTTTCTTTTCATGTAAAATGACCATACCACCTAGTGTAGAAATCACCACATTCATTTGTGTAATGATGTATGCAGTCGCCACCCCATTGGCGTTTGCAGAAAATATATAAGCAAATGCGGCTAAACTAAAAATGACGCCGACGATCGTTGCTTTCCAACTCTTATCGTCTCCATACGCTTTAGGTTGTTTCAAGACGACGTAGATGGCTGCTGCTAAGAACACACCTAACATTTGTGGAAAGAAGATTGCTACCCCGTCTGCATTGACTAATTTAGGTAATGCACTATATACCCAATAACCGATACTCGTAGAGGCAAGAATCGAAATGCCTTTCGTTATTCCACCTTGTTTGCTTCCTCCATCGGTGATTGCTGTCAATGCCGAGCCAATCACTAGTAAGACGATCGCCGCACCTCCGATGATTTTCCCTGTTGTCCCTGACCATTCACCAAAAGCGAAAACACCGATCAAAGAGGTTCCAACAAGTTGCATCGCAGTCGAAATTGGCATTGTTTTTGAAACACCGATCAAATTGAATGTGGTGTATTGGCCGATTTGTCCAATGACCCAAAATGATCCCGATAAAAGACTGATCAAAAACGTGGAAATTGAAATACCACCTGGTGACATCACCAATTGAACAATCAGGCCAACTAACAATGCCCCTATCCCTGTACCTAATATTTCATTTGTGGGACGCCCACCAATTTTTTTCAAAACAAGCGGTTGGATTCCCCAACCAATCGCTGGTATTAATGCAATCAAGATTCCCATTGATCAATCCCTACCCTTTCCCACCTTGAAATGAAGGATAAAGCGTCATACCACCATCTACAAATAGTGTGATACCTGTGACGTAGCTTGCTTCATCCGAAGCCAACCAGGCAGCGGCAGCCGCAACTTCATTTGGTTTTCCGATGCGTTCCATGGGAATCATGCTTTCTGTTGTCGCTTTTTGTTCTGGATCATCAAATTTTTCGGCATTGATCGGTGTTTTGATTGCTCCCGGACCAATACTATTGATACGTATTCCTTCAGGGGCGTATTCCATCGCAACACTTTGAGTGAATAGTTTGACGCCACCTTTTGATGCAGCATAATGTGAAAAAGTTGGCCATGGGATTTGTTCATGGACGGATGAAAGATTGATGATATTGCCTTTTACATTGTGTTTCTTGAAGTAATTGATGGCCGCCTTTGTTCCTAAAAAGACGCCTGTCAAGTTGACTTGCATCACTGTTTCCCATTCTTCCAAGCTTAATTCATGTGTTGGCTTTTGGTTTTCAGTCCCGGCATTATTGACCCATACATCTAATTGGCCATAAGTTTCAATTGCTTGATCGATTAATGCTTGTACGCCCTCTTCTGTCCCTACGTCAGCTTTGACTGCTACAGCTTCTCCACCCGCTTGTTCAATCGTTTTGACCGCTTCTTCTGCCCCTTCAGCATCGGAATGATAGTTTACGACTACTCGCATCTTTTCTTCTCCAAATCGCTGAGAGATCGCTGTACCGATTCCTTTCGACCCACCTGTTACTACTGCTACTTTGTTTTCTAGTTCTTTATACATCACGGACATCCTTTCTTTATTTACGAAAATAACAAATGTTTTCATTTGTTTATAATCAGCTATAAAGACAGTGTACACTACGCAGTGTGGGGGAAAGCAAATCATACGCACCATGAAAATTGCATAATGATTTTCAAAACAAAAAAAGAGACTGTATGATCAGCCTCTTTCCATTTCAAAAACTTGCTTCAATTACTTCGTCTGTTCAAAAAATTCAGCAGTTATTTGCTCATCTGCTCGCAATTGTTCGATCAAAGCTTCTGCGCCATCAAACTTCACTTGATCGCGAATAAATTCATGCCAGCGAATATAGACATGCTCGCCATAGATATCTTGGTCAAAATCTAAGATATACAATTCGACTGTCAATTCACGGCCATCACCGAATGTGTCGTTATGTCCGATTGATCCCATCGCTGGGTACCAAGTGTCACCAACCTTGATTTCACAAACATAGACACCTACTTTTGGTAAATGAACGGTACTTTTGACTTTGACATTGGCTGTTGGAAATCCTAGTAATCGACCACGGGCATCCCCATGAATAACTACCCCATCGATTTCATAATGATAGCCTAATAAGCTAGCAACAGTTGCAACATCTCCGGCGTCTAACTCTTCACGGATACGTGACGAGCTGATTTTTTCTCCTTCTTGCTGCTCTTTTGGTACAGTAACGACTTCAAAGCGACCTTTCGCATAACCAGGAAGATGAGGAACATCCGCAATCTCTTTCGGTCCGTAGGTATAATCAAAGCCAGAAACAGCATACTTGGCGTTTAGTCCTACGATGTACTGATCCACAAAATCTTGAGGAGCCAGATGAGCAAACGCAGAAGTAAATTCAATTTCGTAAAGATAATCGATACCAAGTTCTGCCATCTTTGCTTCTTTTTGTTCCAAGGTAGTCAAGTATTTAACGTCGCTTGGATTGATTTTTTTAAAGACGATTGACGGATGTTGATTGAATGTCATCAATGCCAATTTCAGACCCTCTTTTTGGGCAATCGTCCGACCGATTTCAATGACTTTCTGATGTCCTAAATGAACACCGTCAAAAAAACCTAAGATCAATACGACGTCTTCTTTCGGAATTTGAGTAGCTTGGTAAGGGTGTCTGATTTTGATGATTTCCATTTTTACATTAAACCTCATTTCTTAAAACTTTGCTTGGTTTCAACTTATTTTTTTCTTTTGGATTTGGTTGGTAGATACTCACTACTTTTCCTTGATAAAAAAGCGCGATTTCTTCTGATGGCATCTCTGGCAGACCAAATACTTGGTAATCTAGGCGCATTCCATTTTTAACTTTTTGCCATACTGCCTCATTGATCTCAACCTGTTTGAATTTCGCCACGCCTGTTTCGATTGGCAGAAGATACTCTTCGATCGTTCCTGCTTCCATATAAGCGGCTACTTGAGCGAGCGTGATTGCTTGTGATTGATCCATCCCCGCACTTGCTGTTCTCGTCAAATCGGACATATGAGCAGGATAGCCTAATTTACTTCCTGTATCAACAGCTAACGTCCGGACATAAGTACCCTTGCCGCATTCTACTTCAAAGCGCCAAGAAATTGTACCTGTTTCCTTTGACCATACAAGCTCACTGGTTCGTTCAAACCGATAGATGTGTGCTGTTCGAACAGGGCGTTCCACTGTTTCGTTATTTCGTGCATATTCGTATAAACGGCGACCGTTGACTTTCACGGCAGAGTACATTGGCGGAATCTGTGTGATCTCACCGACAAAAGAAGCCATCGCTTCATCGATTTGGGCCTCTGTCAACGCTTCGACTACTGCTTGCTGTTCGACGATCTCTCCAGATTTATCTTCGGTGGTCGTACTATATCCAAGGGTGATCTCTCCTTGGTAGGTCTTCCCCGAATCCGTCAAGTATTCAATAACTTTAGTGGCTTTACCAATACAAATTGGAAGAACACCATCCACATCAGGGTCTAATGTTCCCCCATGTCCGATTTTTTTTGTATGTAAAATTTTTCGTAATTTGAATACACAATCGTGGCTAGTCATGCCTCGTTCTTTCCATAAAGGTAATAAGCCTTCCATTATCTGGTCTCCATTCTTTTAAGTATTAACTGAATTATTATAACACAAAGTAGTATAAACTGACGTGTTTGATCGATTAATGTACGATTATTTTGTTTTAGAAACATAAACGTAACAAAAGTTCACACTGTTGTAAATAGAAAGATGGTATTCTTTTGTAAAGGAGGGAGCACCTATGGAAAATCTTTTCTTTGCACCTTTTGATTGGTTATACGGGTGGTTAGCTGGTAAAAAGTAGGCTAACTTTCTGGTCGATCAATCTCTGATCAATGCTTTTAAATCGATGAAAGCTGTTTTCCCCAAAAACGGACAAAGCGGCAAAATTCATCTGCTAGCGATACAGCGAAAAAATTCGAAAATGATTCTTATTATTTTGGATTTTTCCGCTGTATTTCGTGTTTGTTTCTTTGACGATGGACTGACATCAATAATATATAAAAAGAGAGGACGGATACAGTGATCGTATCCGTCCTCTCTTGACTTACGAGACGAAAAAAGTGTTCGTTCGCTTCTTAATCTTTATTTAAATTACGCAATAATTCATCGATGTGATTACCATAAACAACAGATTCATCTAATTCAAACGTCAATTCAGGTGTTTTGTAAATGCTCATGTTATGTCCTAATTCCCGACGAATCAGACCACTTGCTTTATTCAACCCTTCTTGCGCTTTTTTCTTATCTGAAGCTAAGTCAGATAAAAGACTATAATAGATCGTCGCCTGCTGTAGATCACCTGTGACATGTACATCTGTGATCGTTACATTCTCCACGCGTGGATCACGTACTTTTTTGCGTAAGATATCATTCACTTCTTTTAAAATTTCTTGACCGACTCTGCGGTCACGATAGTTAGCCATAATGAGCGGCCTCCTTTTTTTAAATTAGTCTACTTTGACTTCTTCCATGATAAAGCCTTCGATAACATCGTCCACTTTAAGATCATTGAATTTCTCGATCATTGCACCACATTCAAAGCCCATTTTGACTTCTTTCACATCATCTTTGAAACGTTTCAAGCTTGCTAGTTGTCCTTCGTAAATAACGATACCATCACGAATCACACGCACACCGCTATCACGACGAATGTAACCATCTGTTACAAAGGCTCCCGCAATCGTTCCAACTTTTGATACTTTGAACGTTTCACGGACAGTCATTTGACCAGTGATTTTTTCTTCGAATTCAGGATCAAGCATCCCTTTCATCGCTGTTTCGATTTCTTCGATTGCTTTATAAATGATGCGGTGTAGACGGATATCTACTTCTTCCGTATCTGCTTGGATCTTCGCTTGAGGTGTTGGACGAACATTGAAACCAATGATGATCGCATTACTTGCTGCAGCAAGCGTTACATCACTTTCATTGATTGCTCCAACAGCAGAATGGACGATCTTGACACGTACGCCTTCTACATCGATTTTCTTCAATGAAGCAGCTAATGCTTCAGCAGAACCTTGTACGTCCGCTTTAATAATGACGTTGACTTCTTTCAGTTCGCCTTCTTTCAAGCTTTCGAATAGGTTGTCTAATGTCACACGGCTAGTTGCAGCACGTTGCTCTAACATCGCACGTTTGCCACGTTCTTCACCCGCTGCACGAGCTGTTTTCTCATCTTCAAAGACAACGAAACGATCGCCTGCTTGAGGAACATCATTCAAACCTGTGATCTCAACCGGTGTTGCTGGTCCAGCTGTTTTTTCACGGCGTCCTAAATCGTTGACCATCACACGTACACGACCGTAAGTGTTTCCGACAACGATTGGGTCACCGACGTTCAATGAACCTTGTTGAACAAGTAAAGTTGTCACAGGGCCTTTTCCTTTGTCTAATCGTGCTTCGATCACTGTACCGATCGCGCGTTGCGTTGGATCAGCTTTCAAGTCTTCCACTTCAGCAACTAGAAGGATCATTTCTAATAGTTCTTCGATATTTTGACCGAATTTCGCTGAGATCTCGACAAAGATCGTTTCGCCACCCCATGATTCAGGAATCAATTCATATTCACTTAATTCTTGCATCACGTGTTGCGGATTTGCTCCTGGTTTATCGATTTTGTTGACTGCTACGATGATTGGCACGCCGGCTGCTTTGGCGTGATTGATCGCCTCTACTGTTTGTGGCATTACACCGTCATCTGCTGCTACAACTAAGATCGTGATATCTGTGATACTTGCACCACGCGCACGCATACTTGTAAAGGCCGCGTGTCCTGGTGTATCTAAGAATGTGATCGGTTTGCCGTCGATATCGATTTGGTAAGCACCGATATGCTGCGTGATACCACCTGCTTCTCCGCTTGTTACACGAGAATGACGTAACGTATCTAGTAAAGTTGTTTTCCCATGGTCAACGTGTCCCATGATCGTTACAACTGGCGGACGTGAAACTAATTTGTCTGGATCTACTTCGTCCGCTTCAAAGAATTTGTCGATATCCGCGATATCTACTTGGACTTTTTCTTGTGGTTCCATTCCGTAATCTGTTGCTAATAACTCGATCGTGTCTTTATCTAATGCTTGGTTTTGGTTGACCATTACACCTAACATAAATAATTTTTTGATGATCTCTGCTGGTTCACGGTGGATTTTCTTCGCGATATCTGCCACGTTCATGCCTTCTGTATATTCTAATACTTCAGGTAATTCACGGAATTTACGTGGTGGGACTGCTGGCTTGTTCGATGTTTGCTGTTTGCCTTTTTTCCCTTTTTTATTGAAACGATTGCGGTTATTATTGTTGAATTTTCCGCGATTGTTATTATTGTTTCTATTTTGTCCGCCGCCTTGGTTGTTTCCTTGACGGTTTTGGTTACTTCCCTGATTGTTACCTTGGGTAGTACCTTGGCGGTTTTGAGTGCTGCCTTGGTTGTTTCCTTGGCGATTTTGGTTGTTGCTTTGAGTATTCCCTTGACGGTTTTGAGTGTTTCCACCTGTCTGGTTACTCTTCTGATTTGTTGATTGGTTTTTTCCTTGATTCACTTGACCGCTCCCTTGACCGCGATCTTGATAGTTGCGGTTACTTTTATTTTTTTGTTGGTTCGATGGTTCGTTTGTTTTCTTTTGGTTACTTGGCTGCTGTCCGGCTGGTTTTTGGTTTGCTTTTTGTACTGGTTGCTTTTTCTGCTGTGGTTGGTTGAACGCTTGTTGCAGTTTCTTTTCGTCTTGTGTGCTGATCGCACCCATGTGATTTTTCACATCGATTCCAAGTTTCTGCGCTTTATCAACGACCTCTTTACTAGACTTATTCCATTCTTTCGCTAGTTCATAAATTCGTTTATTGCCCATGCAATCACCTTCCTAACCTTCAATTAGCTCCTTGACCCTTTTTGCAAAGCCGGCGTCAGTGATCCCTATCACTTTGCGAGGCTTGCCGATCATCTGAGTGATTTCTTCCTCAGAAAACAGCTCAAAGCAAGGAACTTCGTAATACGAACTCTTATCTTTGATTTTCTTTCTGGTATTCTCACTGGCATCACTTGCGACGAAAACGATCTTCGCTTTTTGGCGGCGGATCTCTCCAATCGTCAATTCTTCACCTGTGATCATTTTTCCTGCACGCATCGCTAATCCAATAAGATTCATGGCTTTTTGCCGATTGACTTGACTCATTCGCCAAATAGCTCTTTTCTGGCTTTTTGGTGTGTGACATAATCCAGCAGTTCTTGATAAAATTCATCTGTTAGCTTAGCTTCAAGTACACGATCCAAGAGATGTTTATCCCATGCTTGTTGTACTTCTTCCGGCTCAAGTGAGACATACGCTCCTCGTCCAGGCATTTTTCCAGTAGGATCGATCGATACCACGCCTTCTTTCGAGCGGGTGATACGGATCATCTCTTTTTTGGGTTTCATTTCACCTGAAACCACAGATTTGCGTAAAGGGATCTTCCTTTGTTTCATCTCTTTGCCTCCTTCACTGACAGTTAAATTTCTTCTTGATCTGTTTCTTCGATCGTTTCATCATTGAATGCAATCGTTTGGTACTCATCATCTGTCAAATCTGATTGGATGATAGCTTCATCATGTTGCTCTTCGGCTTCCACAGACACGCTCTGTGCTTGCTTCTCATAAAATTCAGCCATATCTGATTCTGATTTGATGTCGATTTTGTGGTTCGTCAATTTTGCTGCTAGACGTGCATTTTGTCCACGTTTACCAATGGCTAATGACAATTGGTAATCTGGTACAACGACCGTACAAGCTTTTGGATTTTGTTCGTCGAAAATAACATCAACGACTTGTGAAGGGTTCAATGCGTTGGCAATGAATACCGCAGGATCTTCGTCCCACTCAACGATATCCATGTTTTCGCCTTTCAACTCATTCACGATTGCTTGGACACGTTGCCCTTTAGGACCAACACAAGTACCGACAGCATCGATATTCGGATCAGTTGAACGAACAGCCACTTTTGAACGGTCGCCCGCTTCTCTAGCTACGCTGACGATCTCAACAAGGCCATCATAAACTTCTGGCACTTCTTGTTCAAACAAGCGACGCAAAAGATCTGGATGACTGCGGCTTACAAAGACTTGTGGGCCTTTAGATGTATTCTCAACACGTGAGACGTATACTTTGATACGATCATGTGGTTGATAAAATTCATTTGGCATTTGGTCTTGTTTCGAGAGTACCGCTTCGATTTTACCTAAATTGACGTAGATATAACGTTTGTCTTGACGTTCAACGATCCCTTGCATGATATCTTTTTCATATGCACTGAATTCGTTATAGATGATCGTACGTTCCGCTTCACGCACACGTTGCAAGATCACTTGCTTCGCCGTTTGAGCAGCGATCCGACCGAAATCTTTTGGTGTGACTTCAAAACGGATCTTATCACCGATCTCATAAGCAGGATTGATCAATAAGGCATCTTTTAATGATACTTCTAATTGTGAATCCATCACTTCTTCAGTGACTTCTTTCACGGCATAGACATGGATCTTACCTTTTTTTTGTTCAAATTCTACTTCTACGTTTTGTGCTTGCCCATAATGGCGTTTGTATGCAGAAACTAACGCAGCTTCTAAAGCGTCGATCACGATTTCTTTTGAGATTCCTTTTTCAGCCTCTAAAGCATCTAACGCGTTCAACATTTCTTTACTCATTTTTTCTGTTTCCTCTCCGTGATTAAAATTGGATTGCTAAGCGAGCTTTGGCAATATTCTTACGGTCAAAAACAATTTCTTTTTCCCGTGTCTTTATGCGTATCTTCAATGTAAGCTGTTCAGCATCAAATGATTGGAGAAATCCTTCATATTGTTTTTCTCCGTCAACTGGTTGATATAAAGACACATGGATATACTCTCCTCGTGCTTTTTCATAATCTGCCTCTTTTTTCAAAGGGCGTTCTGCGCCTGGAGATGATACCTCTAGGAAATATGCTTGTGGTATCGGGTCTGGCTCTGTCGTATCAAGCTTTTCACTTAATTTTTCGCTGACAAATGCACATTCTTCAATGTCGATTCCGCCTTCTTTATCTATAAACACTCGTAAAAACCAGCTTTTTCCTTCTTTGACAAATTCTACTTCCACCAGCTCAAACTTTTGTTCATCTAAGATCGGTGTCACCATTTCTGTGACTGTTTCAACGACGCTACTCAAAGATTTCGCCTCCTTAAAATTAGATCCGTAATTCCATTAAAAAGAGTGAGCGAAAATTCCGCTCACTCACAGTTAGTATCATTACCTTAAATAACTATAACATAAATCGCTCTAAATGACAAGCCATATCATTATAACCAACTTGCAACGAGCATTACTACTCTTTGCTTTCATTTTGATTCATTTTCATTTCTCGAATGGACTTTTATAACATATCAAATAACGATAATTGATTTTCGTCGGGTAAATCTTTCAAGACCCCATTTTCCGTCATGTACTCGATCAACGTTTTTGAAACTTTCCCGCGAGTTGCTAAGTCTTCTTTAGATAAGAAAGGACCATCTTTTCTTGCTTCAACGATTTGTTTCGCCACGTTAGTCCCCAAGCTCGGTACAGCGCGGAATGGCGCAATCAGTGTATCGCCTTCGATGACAAAGTTCACTGCATCCGATTTATACAGATCGATCATCCCGAATTTCAGATCACGTTCCAACATTTCATTTGCTAATTCAAGGACAGTCAATTGATTTTTCTCTTTGACAGAAGCATCAAGACCCTTATCCGTGATTTCTTTCATCGCCTCTTTGACGGCTTCTTTCCCTTTACACATCGCGACTAAATTAAAGTCATCCGCACGAACAGAGAAATACGCACAGTAATACAAGATTGGGAAGTAAACTTTAAAGTAAGCGACACGCAGCGCCATCAAGACATAAGCGGCAGCATGGGCTTTCGGGAACATATACTTGATCTTCGAACAAGAATCGATGTACCAGTCAGGTACGTTATTTTCTTTCATGGCTGTCAAATATGTTTCTCGTAAATCATCAGGGATCTTATTCCATAATCCTTTACGCACCGTTTCCATGATCTTGAACGCCATGCCACTATCTAACCCAGCATGGATCAAATAAACCATGATGTCATCCCGACAGCCGATTACTTCAGCAAGTGTTGCATCGCCACGTTTGATCAGTTCTTCTGCATTTCCTAACCACACGTCAGTACCGTGAGAAAGACCAGATATCTGCAATAGTTCCGCAAAAGTGGTCGGATGTGTTTCTTCTAACATTCCTCGAACAAACCGTGTCCCAAATTCCGGTATACCTAAAGTACCCGTTTTAGAATAAATCTGTTCTTGTGTAACACCTAATACGTCAGGTCCGGAAAAGATTCGCATCACTTCTGGATCATCGGTTGGGATTGTTTGGGGATCGATCCCTGATAAATCTTGCAACATCCGGATCACTGTCGGATCATCGTGTCCCAGAATATCAAGTTTCAACACATTGTCATGGATCGAGTGGAAATCAAAGTGAGTCGTTTTCCATTCAGAATTTTGATCATCTGCCGGGTATTGGATCGGTGTAAAGTCATACACATCCATATAATCAGGGATAACGATGATCCCCCCCGGATGCTGACCGGTCGTCCGTTTGACCCCAGTCGCTCCTTTTGCTAAACGATCGACTTCGGCACTACGATAATGCAAATTATGATCTCGCTCAAACCCTTTAACGAAGCCATACGCCGTTTTATCCGCCACTGTACCGATCGTACCGGCACGATAAACGTATTCTTCCCCAAACAATACTTTTGTGTAATGATGGGCTTCTGCTTGGTAGTCTCCAGAGAAGTTCAGATCGATATCGGGTACTTTGTCACCATGGAAACCTAAGAATGTTTCAAAAGGAATATCATGCCCATCTTTATTTAAGCGAGCGCCACATTTCGGACATTTTTTCTCAGGCATATCAAAGCCAGAACCGTATGTTCCGTCTTCATAAAATTCAGAATACTGACAATCTGGACAGTAGTAATGTGGTGCCAATGGATTGACCTCAGTGATCCCTGTCATCGTTGCAACGAAACTCGAACCGACTGAACCACGAGAACCAACCAAATACCCGTCTTCATTACTTTTATGCACTAACTTTTGAGAAATCAAATAAATAACTGAGAATCCATTTCCGTTGATTGAATCCAGTTCTTTTTTTAACCGTTTTTCCACAATATCTGGCAACGGATCACCATATAATTGTTTCGCTTTTGTATAACTTAGATCAGTGATTTCATCTTCTGAACCAGGAATTTTCGGCGTATACAGCTCGTCTTTGACTGGCACGACTTCTTCACAGATATCCGCAATCTTATTGGTGTTTTCAACAACGATCTCTTTCGCTAGGTCTGTTCCTAAGAAAGTGAAGGCAGTTAGCATTTCATCCGTCGTTCTAAAATGAACTTCAGGCAAGCTATGACGATTCAAAGGATTCGCCCCACCCATCGAGTTGACCAAGATTTTACGGTAAATCGCATCTTCTTCATTTAGATAATGCACGTTACCTGTCGCAACAACGATCTTGTCTAACGATTTGCCGATTTCTACTAAATTACGGATGATTTCTTCTAAATCATGTTCATTTTTGACAAGTTCTTGTTCTAACAATGGTGCATAAACAGCTTTAGGCATGACCTCGATGTAGTCATAGAATTTCGCCCGATTACGGGCTTCTTCCACACCTTTTTGCATCATGGCTTCAAAAATCTCGCCTTTGTCACAAGCAGATCCAACTAATAGATCTTGTCGGAATTTCTTCAACTGTGACCGAGGGATTCGCGGCACACGTTCAAAATAATCGACATTGGACATCGAGATCAATTTGAACAAGTCTTTCAACCCGGCTTGATTTTTCGCCAGTAACGTCACATGGAATGGTCGAGCACGCTTGTAAGAATCACCCTCACCGACATGCGCATTTAACTGGTCATGATAATACATCTCATGATTTTCCATCGCTTCTTTGATAAATATCCATGCAAGATGCCCAGTTGCTTCCGCATCATAGATCGCACGGTGATGCTGTTCCAAGCTAACGCCGAATTTTTTCGATAGCACACCTAAACCGAATCGTTTGAATTGTGGATATAAATATCGAGCTAATTCTAGTGTATCGATGACTGGATTCGCTGCTTCTGGGATATTGTATTTCGCATAACTTGTGTTCAAGAACCCCATATCGAAGGCAGCATTATGGGCAACTAGGATTGCGTCTTTTGAAAATTCTAAGAACAACCGTAAAACTTCTTCTTCTGATTTTGAGCCACGAACCATTTCATCTGTGATTCCCGTCAAATCAATCGTCGTTCGTGATAAAGGATGTCCTGGATCGATGAACTCGTCAAAACTTTCAATGACATTTCCTTTGTACATTTTAACGGCGGCTAACTCGATGATCGTATCATAAACAGCGGATAAACCAGTGGTCTCCACGTCAAACACAACATAAGTGGATTCACTTAATGAATCATGGGCATCATTGTAAGCAATCGGTACACCATCATCCACGACATTCGCTTCGACCCCATACAAAATTTTGACGCCAGCTTTTTTACCTGCACTATGCGCTTCTGGAAAAGCCTGTGCTCCGCCATGGTCCGTGATAGCGATCGCTTTATGTCCCCACTTACCCGCTTGAGCAACAAGATCTGCGACACTATTCGTCGCATCCATCGTACTCATGTTGCTATGAAGATGCAACTCAACACGTTTTTCATCTTCAGGAGAATAATCTTTACGTGGCGCATGTTTAACTTCTAAAATATCTTGGGCATTCATCACAAGGTCACGGACAAACGTATCTTCTTGGACACTTCCGCGAACCTTCAACCAATTGCCCGTACTGATAGCTTCAAAGATTTGTTCATCTTTTTCATTGTTTGAAAACTTTTTGACGATAAACGAAGAAGTGTAGTCTGTGATCTTCAATGTCAAAATCTTACGTTTCGAACGAAGCTCACGCACTTCTTTATCAAAAACGTAACCCTCGATGGTTACTCGACGTTCTTCTTCCAAAATATTGATCATCGGTGTGATTGGCTCATCATTTGGAATATTTCTACCTAGTTGGATTGGGCCATCAAGCGTTGGCAACTGCTCTTTGCGCTCTTTTTTCTTTTGTTCATGGACAATCAAACTTTCAGCAGCTTGTTTCATAAATGCTTCCGCTTGTTCTTGTCTTCTTTCTTCAAACAGCTTTAGCACTCTTTCTGCTTGCTGTTCATCGACTTCTGGTTCAATACGGAACTTAGGAAAGCCATAGCTGACAAACAACTGTTCCACTAATGGCAAGTATTGTTGTTTAAGATAACCAATAGCCCCTTCCCCATCCACCGGCAAAATCACCTTATGGTCTTTGATCGTCGGCACTTGTGTCTTTAGAACCTTTTGTACTAAAGGCGTATCGCATTGCTGACTCTCTAATGCTTGTGACCAATAATCTTGCAGAAGTTGCTCATCATACGATTGATCCTCCGCTTGGATCGTGATCTTCACCTCAGCGATCTCTTTAAATGCAAGCATGACATGTTGCATCAACGAGCGATAGATCATGACAGGTAAAATAGCCGGGAACCGTAAAGTAAATTCCCAAAGACGAGATTTACGATGGACGACCACACGTTCCATTTCACCAGCAGAAATAAGCGGATGTGATTTTTCTGTTTCTTCTAATTGGATCTGTTCCAATAACTTCTCAAATAACTCTCGTTTTTCTGACAAAAATATACGCCCTTTCTGTCAAGACCAGAAATCATTCCATTTCCGACCCTTACTTTTCAATACTAACTAGTATAACCCTTTTTGGAGAAATTTTCATCAAGGTTGTGAGAAAGCCGGTCAACTCCAAGTATTAAGGCAGAAATTGAGAAAATAGCTTTTCATATTTTTTCAATTTTTGACTTAATATTGAAGGAGTTGGCTTTCGAACACCGTTTATCAAGGTTGTGAAAGAAGCGCTTTGACCTGAGCAGTAAGATGGAAAATCAGAAAATAGCTTCTCATATTTTTTGATTTTTCAGCTTAGTATTGAAGGTCAGCTTCTTGAACACCGTTTATTAGGTTGTGAGAAAGCCGGTCAGCTCCAAGTATTAAGGCAGAAATTGAGAAAATAGTTTTTCATATTTTTTCAATGTTTGACTTAATATTGAAGGAGTTGGCTTTCGAACACCGTTCATCAAGGTTGTGAAAGAAGCGTTTTGACCTGAGCAGTATGCTTCCTGAACACCATCTCCCACAATCCACCAAAGGAAATGAAAAAGCCGCTTCCGTCTATTCAGAGACCGATACGACTTTTTCATATTTATGCTTATTCGCCTTGATTCAATAAAATCGGTAATGTGTTCACGAGTTCATCTTTACGAACTTCGACCATTTCACCTGTTTTCTTGATTTTTACTTCGACGATTCCGTCTACTGCTTTTTTACCGATCGTGATACGGATTGGACAACCAATCAAATCAGAATCAGCAAATTTTACACCGGCACGTTCGTTGCGGTCATCAACAAGTACTTGATAACCTGCTTCATTCATCGCTTTTTCCACTTCATTCGTCAAATTCGTTTGGAATTCGTCTTTTAAGTTCATTTGTACGACATGTAGATCAAATGGTGCGATGCCTTTTGGCCAGTTAATGCCGTTTTCATCTGCATTTTGTTCAACGATCGCTGATAGCAAACGGCTTACACCGATACCATAGCAACCCATGATGACATGTTTCTCACGACCATTTTCATCAAGAACAGTGGCACCCATCGATTCACTGTAACGTGTACCTAGTTTGAAGATATGACCGATCTCGATTCCACGAGTAAATGCTAATACACCATTATTGTCTGGTGAAGGATCGCCTTCTTGGACAAAACGTAAGTCTTCGTAAGCTAACACGTTAAAATCACGTTCTGGATTGACGTTGATAAAATGATAGCCAGTTTCGTTTGCTCCAGCGATAGCATTTGCCAGATCTTGGACATGACGATCTGCATAGACTTTCACGTCTTCAGATACACCGATTGGTCCAACTGAACCAAAATCAGCGCCTAAATAATTTTTCGCTTCGTCTTCTGTTGCTTCTTCTAAGAAATCTGCGCCTAAGAAGTTTTTCAATTTTACATCGTTGACTTCATGGTCGCCTCGAACTAAAACTAAGACAGGTTGTTCATCCGCTGTGAATAAAACAGATTTAATGATTTTTTGTGGCTGAACATCAAAGAAAGCTGCCACCTCATCGATTGTTTTCACATTTGGTGTTTCTTTCTTTTCCATTTCCAATTGTGTTTCATGCGATTTTTTTGGTACATAATAACTTGTCGCCATTTCTAAGTTAGCGGCATAGTCACTTTCTGTTGAATAACAAATCGTGTCTTCACCGATTTCTGAGATCGCCATAAATTCTTTTGAGTCTTTTCCGCCCATGGCACCACCGTCACCGATGATCGCACGGAATTCCAAACCACAACGTTTGAAGATCTCTGTGTATGCTTTCTCATAATCTTTGTACGTTTCATCCAAGCTCTCTTGTGACGCATGGAAAGAATAAGCATCTTTCATAATAAACTCGCGACCACGTAATAGACCAAAACGAGGACGTTTTTCATCGCGATATTTTGCTTGGATCTGGTAAAGATTCAAAGGTAATTTTTTATATGAATTGACTTCGTCGCGAATCAACTCTGTAAATGTTTCTTCATGTGTTGGTCCTAAAATCATCTGACGATCGTTGCGATCTTTCAAACGATATAGGTTCGGGCCATAGGTTTCATAACGACCAGATTCTTGCCATAATTCAGCTGGTAAAAGCGCAGGCATCAACATCTCCACTGCCCCGATTTTTTCGAATTCTTCGCGCATGATCGTTTTCAATTTTTCTAACACACGATTCGCAAGTGGTAAGTAAGAATAGATCCCAGCTGATACCTGACGGATATAGCCAGCACGTAATAAGATTTGATGACTTAATACTTCCGCATCGTTTGGAACCTCTCTTAATGTTGGGATCAACATTTTTGATTGTCTCATTATATATAAACTCCTTTATTCCTCAAATAATCTAACGCATGTCATTATACCCTACTTTTTCTAGAAAAAGAATCGTTGAATGTCATTCCATGTCACTAATACCATCAACAGCATCAGGAAACCAAAACCAACGAGCGTCAATATGCCTTCTTTTTCCTGACTAAGTGGTTTGCCACGAACACCTTCAAAAATATTCAGTACTAATTTACCGCCGTCTAATGCGGGGATCGGTAATAAATTGACGATCCCTAAGTTCATTGACAAGATCGCCATCAATCCGATGACTGTCATTACACCTTGGTTTGCTGCTTCAGAAGATAATTGGAACATCATCACAGGGCCACCTAATTTGTCTAAGCTAAAGCCTGTAAATAACGAACCTAATGCTTTGAATATTTCTAATGAACTGCTGAATGCACGTTGAGTCCCGCCAATGATTTTATCAAAGAAGCCAGTTTTCATAGGTGCTTGTATCCCAAGCTGACCAATTTTTTCACCGTTTGACTCAACCGATTTCGGCGTTACTTCAATCGTAGAAACTTGACCATTACGTTCGACTTCAAAATCAAGCGGTTTATCTGGATTTTCAGTAATGATCGCTGTTAGATCATTCCATGTTTGGATCGATTTTCCATCCACTTGCAGAATCTCATCATTTTCTTGCAAACCGGCTGCAGCGGCAGCTCCATCCGGCGAAACGACACCGATTTGATTCGTATTTGTGACTGTCACGCCACCTTGCATAAACGCTAACACGATGAATAATAGAATCGCTAAAATAAAATTATTCATCGGACCAGCAAAGTTGGTCAACATCCGTTGCCATAATTTTGCTGATTGGAATTGTACATCTCTCGGCGCAATCCTCAATTCAGTTCCATCTGCCTCAATGATCGAGGCATCGTGATCGACTGCATACGTTACTTCCTGTGTTTCATCGCCATTCACATAACCTGTGATCGTCAGTGCTTCATCAAGATCATAACGGATCAATTCCATTGGGATCGCATTCGTCAATTGGATCTTTTTACTCAAGTTGATTTTCTTTACGACTTGATCTGAATCCATTAAGAGTGACAACGGCATTCCTGGTGCCATTTCCGTTTCGTCATCCCCATTCCCAGCCATTCTCACATAGCCACCGATCGGTAACAAACGCAATGTATAAGTCGTGCCGTCTTTTGCTTGGTGACCGTAGATTTTAGGTCCCATGCCGATGGCAAACTCGCGAACTAGGATTCCTGATCGTTTCGCAAAGAAGAAGTGGCCAAATTCATGTACGATCACTAAGATGCCAAAAACGATAATGAACGTGATAATTGTTCTCATCCTATTCTCCTTTACATTTATCATTATTTTTATTCAGTTAAAATAAAACTACTTAATTTTACCATATTATCCACACTTCACCAAGCACCGATTAAGATGTAAAAAAATAAAAATCCTGTAAAGAATCTCCTCATCGATCATGTCTTGTTGACGCGTAGCTGACTGACCGTTTTGGAAGCTTCTTTTACAGAATTTTTTACTTATATCAATCCAAATAAATACATGACTGGAAAGACGAATAACAGACTATCTAATCGATCTAAGATTCCTCCATGCCCTGGTAAAATATTCCCTGAATCTTTGACCTCATAGTGACGTTTGATGGCTGACTCAACTAGATCCCCAAATTGTCCAACGATCGAAAGGATGATTGTCAGAAGTAACATGATCAGTAATCCATGACCAAACAATTCTTGCGGTGGATATAATAAGAAATACAATAATGCAACAACTACTGCACTAGCGATTCCTCCCAATGCCCCTTCAATCGTTTTATTAGGTGAGATCTCGGGACATAGCTTGCGCTGGCCAAAACGTCGACCAACTAGATAAGCACCAATGTCGGTTGCCCAAACGATGAATAACCCAAACAATAGTACGTTGATTCCTTCTGTACGTGCACTGACAAAGTTCTGAAAGCCAAAACCGACGTACAGACTGGTTACGACTGGAAAACCAGCTTCATCGATCGTGTACATGTTTTTTGAAAAGACGGCTGCGCCTAACAGGATCATCACTGTTAAATAAAATAACATAAACTCATTCGTTTGTTCAGGTAGAAAGAAAAACCATCTTTCTTTCGGCAAAACAAGAAATACTGCTCCGATAGCAGAAAGGATTCCTTCAAAACTTAGTAGTGTCAAGCCTTTCATTCGAAAAAGCTCATAGACACCAACGACTGCTAATAGAGCGGCTACTAATTCAAGACCAATGCCGCCGATCCAAATGATTGGAATAAATAATGCTAACGCTACTACCGCAGTGATCACACGTTGCTTCATGATTGTTCTCCTTTATCTACGCTTTTTACTCCACCAAAACGACGGTCCCGATGTTGATAAGAAGCAATTGCTTCTTCCAAGTGAGCGCCGTCAAAATCTGGCCATAATGCTTTTGAAAAATATAATTCACTGTATGCGATCTGCCACAACAAAAAGTTGCTGATTCGTTCTTCGCCACTTGTGCGAATGACCAATCCAGGATCACGAAGTTCAGGAGGTAAAAATCCGGTCATCAAATGATCCGCAATCATTTCCTCGTCGATTTCTTCCGGAGAAAGATCATTTTCTTTTACCTGTTCACTGATTGCTTTGACTGCCGAGATGATTTCTGCCCGACTGCCATAATTCAACGCAAAGTTTAAAATCATCCCCGTATTATCTTTCGTTTGTTCAATGGCACGACGAACTGCATCTTGTGTATGCGCAGGCAACAACTCTTCGTACCCCATCACTTGGACTTTGACGTTTTCAGCAATCAACTCAGGAACGAACGTATCAAAAAAATCGACTGGTAATTGCATCAAAAAATTGACTTCGTCTTTTGGACGTTTCCAGTTTTCAGTAGAGAACGCGTAGAGTGTCAATACTTTTACCCCAAGACGAGAAGCTTTTTTGGTGACTTTCTTAACAGTTTCCATTCCTTCTTTATGACCGGCTACCCGTGGAAGGCGACGGTTTTGTGCCCAACGACCATTCCCATCCATAATGATGGCGATATGTTTCGGGATATCCCTCTCAGCATCAAAATGGTGTTCACTTTTTTCTTGAATATATTTGTTTTTTTGCGGAAAAAAACGTAACATTCTTTTTCCTCCCATACTAAAAAATTACAGCTATCTCTATTATTATAGCAATATCTGACGTTATTTCCTATGGTATACCCTTTTTTTATGCAAATTCAAAGGATTTTTTAGTATTTCTTAGTCGAAAAGTAAAAAACAGGAGACAGCATTGCTTACTGTCCACCTGTTTTTGTTGATTCTTATACTTCCAGTAATTCTTTTTCTTTGTCAGCAGCAATACTGTCGACTTCTTTGATGCTGTTATCTGTCAGAGTTTGCACTTCTTTTTCTAAGTCACGCAAATCGTCTTCTGTGATATCGCCATTTTTTTGTTGTTTCTTGTATTCATCGATTGCATCACGACGAATATTGCGGACAGCGATTTTCGCATTTTCAGCTTCTTTTTTTACGTCTTTCGCTAATTCTTTACGACGTTCTTCTGTCAACTGAGGAATCACTAAACGGATCACATTTCCGTCATTTGTTGGGCTGATCCCAATGTCACTTGCCATGATCGATTTCTCGATATCTTGAAGGACGCTTTTATCGAATGGCGTGATCATCAATACACGTGCTTCTGGAATTTGGATCGAAGCCAACTGGTTCAACGGTGTTGGTGCGCCATAATAATTAACAGTGATACGATCTAACAAGCTCGCATTCGCACGACCGGCACGGATCTGTCCAAGTTCACGTTGTAGATTTTGTGCTGCTTTTTGCATTTTGTCTTTTGCTTCTGTCATAATTGCATCTGCCATTGTTTATTTCCCCCTTACGGTTGTTCCGATATTTTCACCTAAGATTGCTCGGCGAATGTTTCCATGTTCGTTAAGATTGAATACAAGTAGTGGGATATCGTTGTCCATGCTCAATGAGCTAGCAGTTGAATCCATTACTTGTAATCCTTTTGCAATGACTTCCATATGTGTCAATTCATCGAATTTCACTGCGCTTGAATCGATTTTTGGATCGGCAGAATAAACACCGTCAACATTGTTCTTAGCCATTAAAATAACGTCAGCGCCAATTTCAGCTGCGCGTAATGCCGCAGTTGTATCTGTAGAAAAATACGGGTTACCAGTACCACCGGCAAAAATAACGATACGCCCTTTTTCTAAATGACGCTCTGCTTTACGACGGATATATGGTTCTGCGATTTGTCGCATTTCAATGGAAGTTTGGACGCGTGTAGGAACACCGACATTTTCTAATGTATCTTGTAATGCTAAAGCGTTCATCACAGTCGCTAACATGCCCATGTAATCTGCTTGTGCACGTTCCATCCCCATTTGTGCGCCGATTTGACCGCGCCAAATATTTCCACCGCCGACAACAATTGCCATCTCAACACCTAACTCGTGGACTTCTTTGATTTCTTGGATGATTTCTTTGATAACTGGCGGTTTGATCCCAAACCCTTCATCTCCGGCTAAAGCTTCTCCACTTAATTTTAAGACGACACGCTGATATTTTGGTGTGACCATGTTCATTCCTCCAATATTTTCTATTGACATTCTACCATATCCAGATAGTTTAGGCACGAAAATACCTACACACATCTCTTGCCCTAAAAAAAAGAGCTGTGACGAATGTCGCTGCTCCTCATTTCATTCAAATAAGCGATGTGTCCAATGCGGTCTCAAAGAAAATGAAGAAAACTCTTCACTTTCTTTGGACCAAACATCGTACCCATTAATCAAGTCCGTAAACTGGATTATTTTTTCACTTGGTTCATTACTTCTTCAACAAAGTTATCTTCACGTTTTTCGATACCTTCGCCGACTTCAAAGCGGACAAATGTTTTCACAGTTGCGCCTTTAGAAGCAACGTATTTTTCAACAGTCATATCAGGATCTTTAACGAATGGTTGGTCAACCAATGCGATTTCAGCTTTGAATTTGCTCAAACGTCCTTCAACCATTTTTTCAACGATGTTCGCTGGTTTGCCTTCGTTCAACGCTTGTTCAGTCAAGACTGTACGTTCGTGATCTAATTCAGCTTCAGGAATTTGAGTTTCGTTTACATAACGAGGGTTGATTGCTGCTACGTGCATTGCAACGTCTCTAGCAACTGTATCGTCAGTTGTTCCTTCTAAAACAGCTAATACAGCAATACGTCCACCCATGTGTAGGTATCCGCCAAATGCAGCATTGTCATCTTTTTCGATTACTTCGAAACGACGGAAGCTGATTTTTTCTCCGATAACTTGTGTTGCTTCGATCAAGTCAGATTCAACTGTACCTTTTGATGTTTTGATTTTCATTGCTTCGTCCATGTCAGCTGGTTTGTTTTCAGCAACTAGTTCAGCGATTTCTTTTACTAAATCTTGGAACATTTCGTTTTTAGAAACGAAGTCAGTTTCTGAGTTAACTTCAACGATTGCTGCAGTATTTCCTTTCACTGCAACTGAAGCAAGACCTTCAGCGGCGATACGATCGTTTTTCTTCGCAGCTTTAGCCATTCCTTTTTCACGTAAAAGATCAACTGCTTTTTCAATGTCGCCTTCTACTTCAACCAATGCTTTTTTCGCATCCATCATTCCTACGCCAGTCATATCGCGTAGTTCTTTTACCATTTTAGCTGTAACATCTGCCATTTTTACTTCCTCCTAATTATTTTCTTTAAAAAAAGCTGTTTCAAAGGAGAGTGAGGCTTGTCGCCTAGCCTTTGAAACAGCTCCATCATTTAAAAATTATTCTGCTGAAGAGTTGTCGCCTTCTACAACATCAACGATTTCTTCGATTGAAGTTGCAGTGTTTTCTGCTGAAAAATCTTCTTCAACAACTTGATCTTCCCCTTGATTACCTTCGATGAAAGCATCAGCCATTTTTGAAGTGATCAATTTAACGGCACGGATCGCGTCGTCGTTTGATGGGATAACTACATCGATCTCATCTGGATCGCAGTTTGTATCAACCATTGCTACGATTGGGATATTCAATTTGTGTGCTTCTTGAACAGCAATACGTTCTTTACGTGGGTCAACGATGTACATTACATCTGGAATTCTTGGCATATCAGCGATACCACCTAAGAATTTTTCAAGACGTTCACGTTGTTTGTTCAAACCAGCAACTTCTTTTTTAGGTAGAACAGCAAAAGTTCCATCTTCTTCCATTGCATTGATTTGTTTCAAACGAGCGATACGTTTTTGGATCGTATCCCAGTTTGTCAATGTTCCACCTAACCAACGGTGGTTTACAAAGTATTGTCCAGCACGAGTTGCTTCATCTTTGATCGCTTCTTGTGCTTGTTTTTTCGTACCTACGAATAAAGCAACGCCGCCTTCTTCTGCTACGCTCTTCATGTAATCGTAAGCTGCATCTACTAATTTAACTGTTTTTTGTAAGTCAATAATGTAGATTCCGTTTCTTTCTGTGAAGATATATTTCTTCATTTTTGGGTTCCAGCGACGAGTTTGGTGACCAAAGTGTACGCCGGCTTCTAGTAATTGTTTCATTGAAATTACTGCCATGTTTGTTTCCTCCGATTTGGTTTTTATTTTCCCTCTTCTTGTCTTCCAACTCGCTAGCCAACTTTTTCAAGCACCGACCAACGATCCAACAAGAATGTGGATTTATCGAACAGACGATCAAGATACCCGAAGATAGTCTTTTTCTGCTCAACATTCAATAGTTTAACTGAAAAGCAACGAAATTTCAAGAAAAAATATCAACTTATACGTTTTTTTGTCTTTTCTCTTCAAGACTCTTTTTGATTCTTTTCTTTTGCGAAATTTTTATAAGGCATTCGTGAAAATCGAAAGCTAGATCAAAAATAAAGATGGGCAAATCAACGTTTTTTTGTTATGATACTTGTGAAATGTTTCGTTAAAGGAGAAGTAGGATGCGAAAAAATGAGCGACACATATTAATTAAACAAATCATTGAAGATTATACGATCCGTACACAAGATGAAATGTTAAGCAAGTTGACCGAAATGGGCGTCTCTGCTACACAAGCGACGATTTCAAGAGATATTCGTGACTTAAAAATCGTCAAAGCCCCTGATGAGAACGGGGTGTCCCATTTTGTTCTTTTCAAAGAAAAAGAATCGGCAGAGTCAAAAAGCGAAGATGAAAAGCGTTTGATCCAAATGATTGAAGATATCGTGTTGAAAGTGGAACGTGTCCATTTTTTGACCATCGTCCATACCTTACCAGATAATGCCCCGTTGTTTGCTGCTGTATTAGATGAAATCA
The DNA here is from genome assembly GCF_050498525.1 of Enterococcus sp. DIV2371. Classification (NCBI taxonomy): domain Bacteria; kingdom Bacillati; phylum Bacillota; class Bacilli; order Lactobacillales; family Enterococcaceae; genus Enterococcus; species Enterococcus sp. DIV2371. Next base: position 1,873,780 of record NZ_JBIPAJ010000001.1, read on the forward strand.
AACCGCCACATATCGTCAGTACTATCGCTGGTTTCGATACAACGATCATTATTTCAAAAGATGATGAAGATGCGCAGTTAGTTGAAAAATTTTTGCATCATCCGACTGAAACCTCTATTTTTGACCAATAATCAATAGAAAAAAAGGAGTAGAAATCAATTGCGATTTCTACTCCTTTTTTGTGTCAATCCTCTAGCATTTTTTTCTTTTATATTGGATAAATGAATTTTAACTTATTACATTTTTTCCGGAGCATGCAACCCTAATAGACGTAAATCTTCTTTCAGCAAGACAGTCACCGCATAAACTAATGCTAAGCGTGCTTCTTTTTGTTCATCATCCGCTAAGATTTTTGTATGTGCATAGTATTTGTTGAATGCTTGTGCCAATTTGATTGCGTGTTTCGCAATGATCGATGGCTCATATTTTTCACCTGCTTGAAGCACTGTTTCAGGATATTTCTGTACAAGCTTCACGACTTCCCAACTATTTTCATCGTTCAACGCATAATCTTGTTCTTCAGAAGGGACAAAACCTGCTTTATCTAGCAAGCTCATTGCACGTGCATGAGTATATTGTACGTAAGGTCCTGTTTCCCCTTCAAAACGAACAACTTCTTCAAGATTGAAGTCAAACGTATTCAAACGATCATTTTTCAAATCATGGAAAATAACAGCACCGACACCCACTTGTTTTGCGATGACATCTTTGTTTTCCAAATCAGGATTCTTTTCACTGATTTGTTGTTTTGCTGAGTCGATCGCTTCATTCAATACTTCTTCTAGTAAAACGATTTTCCCTTTACGTGTTGATAGTTTTTTTCCACCTTGTGTGATCAAACCAAATGGGATGTGGTGCATATCATCTGACCAATCAAAGCCTAGTTCTTTCAAAACAGCTTTCAATTGTTTGAAGTGATAGCTTTGCTCATTCCCAACGACATACAATGATTGACTGAAATCATACGTACGTTTACGGTACAAAGCAGCTGCCAAGTCACGTGTGATATATAGTGTCGCACCATCTGATTTTTTGATCAATGCAGGATTTAGGTCATAAGCAGATAAGTCAACGATCTCTGCTCCTTTATCTTCTTGCAAGAGATGTTTTTCTTCAAGTAATTCAACGATCTCATCCATCTTGTCATTGTAGAAAGCTTCTCCGTTCAATGAATCAAAGCGAACTTCTAATAAATCATAGATCTTGTTGAACTCTTTCATTGATTCGTCACGGAACCATTGCCATAGCTCCATTGCTTCTTCGTCGCCTTCTTCTAGACGCTTGAACCAAGAACGAGCTTCATCATTTAATTCAGGTTGTGTTTCAGCTTCTTCGTGGAATTGGACGTATAAACGTAATAACTCATTGATTGGTTCTGCTTTTACCGACTCAGCTGAACCCCATTTTTTGTAAGCAACGATCAATTTACCAAATTGTGTTCCCCAGTCGCCTAAATGGTTGATACGTACTGGTTGATAGCCTAGTTTTTCCATGATGAAACCAATCGAGTTTCCGATCACTGTCGAACGTAGGTGACCCATAGAAATCGGTTTGGCAATGTTTGGTGAAGACATATCGATTGGCACACTTCCTTGGTTTCCGATCGTGCTGTCGCCATAGTGTTCTTTTTCCTTCACTACAGTGCCTAACACTTGCTTACTGATGATTTCTTTGTTCATAAAGAAGTTCAAATATGGACCTACGACTTCGATCTTTTCAAAATTCGTTGCATCGATTTTTTCTGCTAGATCCGCCGCGATCTGTTGAGGTGCTTTACGGAAGATTTTTGCTAATGAGAACGCAGGAAATGCGACATCTCCATGTTCTGCTGATTTTGGATTTTCCAATAATTGGGCAACTTGCTCCAACGTCAAGTCATCTTGTACTACTTCATATAGTGCTTTTGCAACAACATCTTTGTTATTCATCTATTTTCCTCCTATATATTGTTTGCTGTAAAACAAAAAAATCTCTAGCAAATCCATACTTTCCATGAATTTACTAGAGACGAGAATTCCCGCGGTACCACTCCAATTGTCCTAAAAAAGGACCTGCTCCATCTGATATCGGTAGACGACCGTCTGTCTAAAACAGAGTTCTCCAAGTGCGCTTCATTGGGATTTGTTCGTCCGGCTTCCACTCTACCCAGACTCGCTTTGAACGAAATGACACCAATTACTCTCTTGTTCAGCAAACATTGCTCTTATTTAACTTGATTAAATTATAGCAGAAATCCAATCGACTGGCTAGAGTTTTCTTCATAAATAAACGGTGTTCGAAAAGCTGACCTTCAACAATAAGCTAAAAAACCCAAAAATATGAGAAGCTATTTTCTGATTTTCTATCTTATTGCTCAGGTCAAAGCGCTTTTCTCACAACCTAAAATGTCCAGGAGGTCTAAAGGAGAATAAAAACCAACTGGACATTTTATACACACGGTTATAGTAAAACTGTGAGAAAGAGCTTATGCTTCATCCGCAACGATGATCGTTCCTTCTTCTGAAGCCAATAGATTCTCAATGTTTTCTAAAGAAGTAATAATTGCTTTTCCAGCAGGGCGAGCTTCCACAAACGCAATCGCTGCTTCCACTTTTGGCAACATACTTCCTGGGGCAAACTGGTTTTCAGTAATGTACTGTTTCATTTCTGAAACGCCAACTGTTTCTAATTTCTTTTGATCTGGTTTTTGATAATTTACATACACGTTATCGACGCCAGTCAACACGATCAATAAATCTGCACCAATGATCTCAGCTAATTTTTCAGAAGCAAAATCTTTATCGATCACGGCTTCTTTTCCTTCAAGACCTGTCGCTGTTTCCACTACTGGAATACCGCCACCGCCAACAGAAATCGTGATGACACCTTGTTCCACTAATGTTTGGATGACACGAGCTTCTTTGATTGAGATCGGTTTTGGTGAAGCAACAACTTTACGCCAGCCACGACCAGAATCTTCTTTGAACGTTACGGAAGAATCAGCCTTCATTTGTTCATTTGCTTCTTCTTCTGTATAGAAAGGTCCCACTGGTTTGCTCGGATTTTTGAATGAAGGATCATTCTCATCAACGATGACTTGTGTTACTAAAGAAACGACATCTTTATCGATGCCTTTTTCTTTCAACACTTCACCCATTGCATTTTGTAACCAGTAACCGATTGAGCCTTCCGTCATTGCTACACATGTATCCAATGGCATTGCCGGTGTTTTTTCTGAGTCAGCTGCTTGTTGTTGAATCAACAAGTTCCCAACTTGTGGCCCATTTCCATGTGAGATGATCAACTCATCTCCTTGTTCAATAAATTTCACTAAGTATTTTGCTGTTTCCATCAACGCATCTTGTTGCGCTTTTGCACTTGCATCTGTTGATAAAATCGCGTTTCCGCCTAATGCAACGACCACTTTTCTATTTGCCATGTTTATCTCCCTTTCTTTCAGAACATTCTGAATTTTGCCGATGACAAAACAAGCCAGCGTTCCTCTCGAACGATCCTCACGCTGACTCGTTTTGATTATTTACTTGTTAGTGTTTATACACGAGGAATGAATAAGTTTCCTAATGTTGCTGCCATGATTGCTTTGATTGAGTGCATGCGGTTTTCTGCTTGCTCAAATTGGCGTGCATATTTGCTGCGGAACACTTCATCAGTCACTTCCATTTCAGTGATGCCAAAGCGTTCTTTCATTTGCTCACCGTATACAGTCTTAGTATCATGGAACGCTGGTAAGCAGTGTAAGAAGATCAAACGATCTGTATTGTTTGTTTTTTCTACCATATCCATGTTGATTTGGTAAGGTTTCAATAATTTGATACGCTCTTCAAACTTATCTTCTTCACCCATTGATACCCATACGTCTGAGTAAAGAACGTCAGCTCCGTCTACACCTTTCGCTACATCGTCAGTGATCATTAGTTGTGCGCCTGATTTAGCCGCAAACTCTTCAGCCATTTTCACGATTTCTTCTTCAGGTTGTAATTCTTTTGGTGCAACGATACGCATGTTTGTTCCTAAGATCGCACCTGTTACTAATAATGAGTTCGCCATGTTGTTACGGCCATCTCCACAATAAGCAACTGTGATGCCTTCTACTTTACCGAAGTTTTCTTGGATCGTTAAGAAGTCAGCGATCATTTGAGTTGGATGCCATTCGTCCGTTAAACCATTCCATACAGGCACGCCTGAGTATTCTGCCAATTCTTCAACCATTTGTTGGCTAAAGCCGCGGAACTCGATTCCGTCGAACATGCTTCCTAATACTTTCGCTGTATCTTCAGTTGATTCTTTTTTACCCAATTGGATATCATTCGCACCTAAGTATTCAGGATGCGCACCAAGATCGATTGCTGCAGTTGTAAATGCGGCACGAGTACGTGTTGATGTTTTTTCAAATAGTAACGCAATATTTTTTCCTTCTAAGTAATGATGTGGGATGCCACGTTTTTTCAAATCTTTCAAGTGTTGAGAAAAGTCGATCAAATACTGTAACTCTTCCTTTGTAAAATCTTTTTCTGCTAATAAACTTCTTCCTTGAAATACTGATTCTTTCATATGAACATTCTCCTTTAAAATTGTATTCTATTTGATATTTAGGTTAAGAGGAAATCTGATGGCAGCTGACAGTAACTGCCATCAGGAATAAACTATTTTAAATCTTCACGAACTAATGGTTGGCTCATACAACGAGGACCGCCACGACCACGTGACAATTCACTTGAAGTGATTTCCAGCACTTTGATACCGTAGCTTCTCAATAACTCATTGGATACATAGTTACGGTTGTAAGTAACTACTACACCAGGAGCGATTGCTAATGTGTTTGAGCCATCATTCCATTGTTCACGAGGAGCAACAATCGCATCACCATTACCAGTAGGGATCAACACTAGATCATCTAACCCTAAAGCTGATTTCAATGACTCTTGTAAATCATCTGAATGAGAGATCGTGATATCATCGCCAGCTTGTTCAATTGTAAAGACATCCATTTTTCCTTCTTTACTTTGGATTGCTGGGTGGATCGTGAACTTATCATGGTCAACCATTGTAAATACTGTATCTAAATGCATCATCGCACGGTTATTTGGGATCTTGATTGCCAAGACTTTTTCAAATCCTGAATTTTTCGCAAATAAGTGACGTGCTAAACGCTCGATTGCTTTTGCATTTGTTCGTTGTGAGATACCAACAGCGACAACTGTGTCACTAAGGATCAATTCATCCCCACCTTCGATATGGTCTGGATTTTCACGATCCAACCATACCTCAACGCCTTTATTTGCAAAACGTGGATGGTGTTTCAAAATGTATTCTGTGAACATTGACTCACGACGACGTGCTTCAAATGCCATTTTATTCACTGTCATTCCGTTCCCCATTGATGCGGAAGGGTCTCTCGTGAAGTATAAGTTAGGCATTGGGTCCATGTAGAATGGATAATCATCATCAGCTGATAGATCATATAAGCTGCGTGATTTAACATCGATATCTTTTGTACGAACACCAGCCATGATCTTATCAACCATATCTTGTGTATCCATTGATAGAAGGAACTCATGAAGACCATCTCTAACAGCATTTGATGCAATGAAAGATTCGTCTAACATTTTATTTAAAAATTGCTCTTTGACATTGCCAGCATCGATTGCTTCAGCCGCCAATTTTTCTAGATATAATGTTTCTGCCCCTTCACTTTGAAGTACTTGTGCAAATTCATCATGCTCAGCTTGTGCGATCGGTAAATATGGAATATCATCGAACAACAAACGGTCCATAATATCTGGCGTTAGATTTTCCACTTCTTGTCCAGGTCGTTTTAATAATACTGTCTTTAACTTCCCTATCTCAGAGAAAACGTGAATCGGTTTATCCATGTTGTGTTGCCTCCTTCGTTTTGTTTACATTCTTAGAATAAACCGGTTTTGTAATCACTTTCATGCTTTTCTCGCATTTAAAATGAGAAGAATCTCACATTATTAAACATTAATTAAATAATTAAACATTTTTGCAACTTTTATTAATAATTTCTCTTTTTTTTATACTGAAAACTCTCTCAAAAAAATTTTTATTCATCAAAAATTTTTTTATGTATATTTTGAAATTCCAATTAAATTAAGCTTGTTAGCGTTTACTTTATGTATATTATTTGTTTTTTATACAGTTTTATGATAGGTCAACAAATTTTATTCATTCGTTTTGTATAATTCTTACATAATAACAAAGTCTATTGATTTTTTATAATAAATTGCTTTTATCTGCGTGTATTTTCTCTTTTCTATGAAACGTGATTCTACACACAGCACCAAATGGTATTTATGGCTGATCTTTATAAATCGTTATGTCCTCTCTTTTGAAAAATAGTCAAAAACATGAATGTGTTTAAGACTGTTCGTCATTATTTCTTTGGATCTGAATGCTGGTTGATTATTAGATTAATCATTATCCCATTCTAAGTAGTTGAAACAATTCTTTGGCTAGACTTTAGGAAAAGGAAAAATAAGTTTATCTAGTAAATTTTTGTTTCTAAAGGACTGTGCTAAAGCTTTACAAAAGAATTAAAAGAAGTCACAATAGAACTAAAGTATTAATTAGGAAGTAGGAATATCCATGCGTATAAATAAAATCGACTATCATTTTTCTAAACTCAGATATCAACCTGATTTTGAACACTTTACTGATGAGGAATTTGAAGAACTCAAAGAGCAGACTGTCCTACGTTCATATAAGAAAGGACAAGTACTCTTTGATGAAGGAGATGAACGTCAGCGATTCTATGTACTATCAGAAGGCCTGATCCGCTTAGAGCGTTATGACGAAAGCGCCACTTATTACTACTATGATTATGTCACCGCAAATAATCTTTTTCCAATGTCCGGTATTTTTGAAGAAGGAACCTATACGTATACAGCACAAGCCATGACCGATATCGAAACATTTTACTTCCCTGTCGCTTGTTATGAAAAAATCGTCAGAAACAATCCTAGCCAATTGATCTATATGATCCAAAAATTAGCTAAAGTCGTCCAGATGCATGAACTACGCATCCAAATCGGCTTGACTTCCAGTGCCTTTGACCGAGTAAAACAAAACCTATTTGTTTTAAAAGAAGAATTAGGAATCCCTACAGAAGATGGCCACGTATCGATCCCTTACCCTATCACGCTGAAAGAACTTGCTGTGAACAGCGGCACCACACGTGAGACTGCCGGACAAGTCATCAAGCAGCTGAAAGATTCAGGGTTGCTGGATTACGATAAGAAACGATTTACGTTTTGTAAGGAGGCAGTGACGCCGGGGTGGCGGGAGTGATCCGCCAAAGCATTCTACACTAATCAAATAACAATAGATGAGCCAAAGATAGTTTAAATATAAAACTGCCTTTGGCTCATCTTCATTTTTATCTTTAAAATATTCAATAAAAGAAGGAAGTAATTTTTTATTTACTTCTTTTTTCTTTGATAAAAGCAATAATTGGGTTTGTTTTCATCACTGTAGTGAGTACAAAATAGACGAACATAGCGATTAAACCTTGTATTATATTTGTCATTAAACTTGGTGGCATAGCTTGTGTCAACATTCTTGTAATGATCATCATTACAAGTGCTGAAATAAGATAAATAATTATACGACGAAAATTAAAAGAAAAGTTAGTCGACTTGAGAAACGACCTTACTCTCACTGCAGTAACAAAAAACTCTGCCAGTAAATTAGAAATGACGACTCCAAAAAATCCAATAGTTGGTAATAAAATTAAATTACTTATAATATTTATGCCTGCACCAATAATCACAGATTTATTGTATTCTTTTACCTTGCCAATAGGAATAAGGTATTGCCTAGAAACAGCCATGCCTAAAGGAATGATTACAATTAATGGGGTGAAAAACGGAATTACATTATTTATAAATAAAAACTTTTCACCAAAAAACCACGGAACAAGTTTATCATATACAGTTAACATCCCAAACATAATGGGCAAACTAAAAAACAACTGTAAATCAATTGTCTTATCCATTAATTCAACAATACGATGAATACTTTTTTTTGCAAACAAACCACTCATGTGTGGTAGTAAAACAATATCCAGTGTAGTGATGATGGTAATAAACACAGTATTCAGTGTTAATGAGTTTGTATAAAACCCAACTGCTGAAGCTCCTATAAATACGCCCAACAAAGTCTTATTCAAATTCGTGTATAAAGTAATCGCCACTTGTGGTATAAAGAATTCAAAAGAACCTTTGATGTGACTAAAACTTTTTTTTAGGTTAATTTTTTGAAACTTAATATAAGGTTTGATAAAGAACCAAACTAATAATTGTGAAATGAAGGTACCCGTTGTTTGGATCAAAATATAGATACCTACATCATTTGAATCCTTAATAAAAAGCAGTATTAGTACAAAGGTAATTATTTGAACGAATAAACTTGATACACTTGTCAACTTAAAATCTTCAATTCCCATAAAGAACCAGGATATATCGAATAACACTGCTAAAATTGTTAAACTTTGAAAATAAAAATAATTACTGTTAGGTAGAAAGCTGACTACACCAATATAAATAAAAAATACTGTTAACGTCAATATTGCTTTAAACACAACAATTTCCCAAAATAGTTTAGATATATCCTCTTGCCGATTATACGCAAGTGCAATTTCTCTGTTTCCATACATAGCTACGCCTAAACTAGCAACTAATACAAAATATTGTGCGATTGAATTTGTATAATTGAAAATACCTATTCCTGCAGGACCTAACGCCATAGAGACTATCGGTATAGTTACGATTGGAATAACTATTTTCATTATCTGGAATATAGATTGATAAATGAAATTTCGAGCTATGTTTTTCACTCAATCAATCCCTTCTAAAAATGTCTCTGGTATAAACTTTTTCTTCAACGTCAACTAATTCTTCATCAAATCGATTAGATATGATTACATCACTAATATTTTTAAATTCTTCAAGTTCATGAATCACAGGAAAACCAGAAAACTCTGTATCATCTAAAGTAGGTTCATAAACCACAATAGAAATACCTCTCGCCTTCAGTCTTTTCATTACACCCTGAATCGAAGAATAACGAAAATTATCTGAGGCAGCTTTCATTGTTAAACGATAAATTCCTACTACTTTAGGATTTCTAGTTAAAATTTGCTCTGCAATAAAATCTTTTCTAGTCGTGTTTGCATCAACGATTGCACCAATTAAATTACTTGGAACACCACTATAATTCGCACGCAACTGCTTAGTATCTTTTGGTAAACAGTAACCACCATAACCAAACGAAGGGTTATTATAATGTGAACCAATCCTAGGATCTAGTCCGACCCCTTCAATGATTTGCCTACTATCTAAACCATTTGACTCAGCATACGTGTCTAGTTCATTAAAATATGCAACTCTTAGAGCCAAATACGTATTTGAAAATAATTTGATTGCTTCAGCTTCTGTTGAATTTGTTAATAATATAGGGACATCTTTATCGTGTGCATTCTTCTTAAAAAGATTTGCAATTTTTTGCCCTCTATCTGAATTTTCACCAATAACAATTCTTGATGGATGAAGGTTGTCGTATAATGCTTTGCCTTCACGCAAAAATTCTGGAGAAAAGATTATCCGCTCCGTTCCATACTTTTTCTTTAACTCTTCTGTGTACCCTACAGGAACAGTGGATTTGATTATAAAAGTAGCATCCGGTCGAATTGCTAAAGCTTCTTCGATTACTTTTTCAACTGAAGAAGTGTTAAAGTAATTTTTCTTTTCATCATAATCTGTTGGGGTTGCGATAATTAGGTAATCACCAAAAATAACAGCTTCTTCGAAGTCTTTAATAAAATTAATCTTGAGATTATCCTTTTTTAAAAATTCACTGATTTCTTTATCTTCTATAGGAGAGATTCCTTGAATCAGCTGATCTATTTTTTCTGTTACAATATCAAATGCTTTGACTTCCTCGCTTTGGCTTAGAAGTAGTGCATTTGCTAAACCTACATAGCCTAAGCCGAATACTGAGATATTCATATCCTTGTCCTCGTCTTTTCTAAGTTTCTATTTGCTTTTATAAAGTAATATAAATAAGTAACGTTCCACTTTTCTGTAAATGGCACTTTATTTCTTATATTGGTTAACTCTGTTTTTTTCTCTTCATAACACAAGGCGTTATCTGAAGAAATAGCTAGCTGTATTACGGTATAAAGAAATAAGTAATAATATTTTTTTTTAATTTTATTGCAATTTTTTTCGATCCATTCCATTGAAAATTTATACGTGCCACTTCTTCCTACTCGATTTGTTTGCTCCTCATTATGATAGATGACTAATGGTTCCTTGATATGTTTGAAAGAGATTCCTTTATCACTAGCCTGAATGACCCAGTCCCAATCTTGATGTTTAATCAGTTCATTATCGAAGGGTACTTCTTCAAAAATATTTTTTGATCCAAATAATGTAGATGTTTGAATAAATCCGCTTTTCAAACCATATCTATAAGAAAACAAATAATCCACTATGTTTCCATTGCTATTATCGAAGTTTTTTCTTGGTAAAACAACCTCATTAGACTTCATTTTATTTATAACAGAGCAGAATATAATACTTTTATTCTGAAATGATCGACAAAGATTTATTTGCTGTTCGATTTTTTCAGGTAACCACTCATCATCATCATCTAATAATGCAATGTACTTACCTTTTGCCTGATCAATCCCAAAATTTCTAGCATAATTTCCACCTTTTTTTTCTATAGTTTCAAAGCATTCTAAAGGTAAAATACAGTTAGTTTTATAATTCTGTAACATTTTTTTGATTCTATTGTTTACACCATCGATTACAACTACAATTTCAATATCTCTATAGGTCTGTCTCTCAATACTCTTAATAGCTCTTATTAATTCAGTATCCCTATTTACTGTAGTTATAATTGCTGTTACAAGTTCTTCTTTCACCATTATTGATTCGTCCTCTATTTGTTATATTCATTCGATTTAATCCGAATTAGTTGATTTTATTTGTCTTTTATACATTATTTTAGCTGGAACCAAACCTGCAATTATAGGTCTTAGTAAGTAATAATATTTATACTTGGGTATATTCATTAATTTATAGCCTTTATAACGTACTACTATCTCTTCTAATCTATGTTTAAATCGACGTTTATTTTTTATATCATCTATATTCATCTTATATCTTAATAAAGGTTCATTGATATTGGCTCCCAAATAGCCTTTCGAATATCCTCGCATAAACAAATCATAATCTTCAGCTCGAGTGGTTTCTTTAGAAACCCTATATCCGCCCATATCTTTCAAAAAAGATTTTCGAAACATAGTTGCTGGATGAACAAAACTTGATTGCTTCATTAAATCTTTTTTATCTGGAACAGATTTACTAGACCTATTTTTCACAGTAATTTTTTTACCATCAAATATATCTATGTTTGATGAACAAAAGCTATATTCTGGATGCTTATCAAGATAATCCTTTTGTCTAGCTAAGCGCTGTTCGTAGCTAAAATCATCAGCATCCATTCTTGCAATGTACTCACCATTTGCCATATCTATGCATTTGTTTAATGAATATGCAAGGCCTTTGTTTGTAATATTTTTAATAACTATAATTCTACTATCTTTTCTCTGCCATTCTTGTAGACGAACTAATGTATCGTCTATTGAACCATCGTCACATATTATAAATTCAAATTCCTCTAAAGATTGATTCAATATCGATATAATTGCAGAATCTAATTCTTCTTTAAAACTATTTTTCACACTCATTATTACAGAAATCACTACCACACCACCTTTAATTAATGTATGTCATAATTATTTGAGACTTTTTTATCAAATTTATAAAACAATATTGCTAAAACTATCCATAATATTCTTGAATTTTGCAATGAAACTCCGAACGAAAATATGAAAGTTACAATAGATAATGATACTTCCATGTATTGTTTGTGTAATAATTTCGCAAAGAAATTCTTCATAAAAAATATAAAACCTATTATAAGAAATGGTATTCCCCATTCTACAGCAAGCTGTAAATAGGTATTATGTGCTATAGTCGGGCTTCCACTGATTACTCGAGCTACGCTTGAGTAGTCCATAAATCCAATCCCCATAAAATGAGTATCTCTAATAAGTTTATAGGCTGTGTCCCATGCATCTATCCTTCCCGAACCACCTTCAGTAATTGCACCACTAAAATTTTCAAACACAATGTGGATTCGTTCTAATTGTGGAACTGTTTGTGTAAAGGTTAGTAAACTCGTTAGTATTCGATCATAAAATATATAAAATAAAGCCAGACTTCCGCTAATCAGTAAGAACAAAGTAGCTAACTTAGCTGGTGAAAGGCGTTTTTTAAAAATTTTTTCAATACTTAAAATGCTAAGCATAACAATAAAAACAATTAGACCAGTCTTTGAAGCTGATAGTAAAATAGTTATTGGATAAATAACTATTGCCAAAAAATTTGTTGTTTTACGTTTAAATCCTTTAAGATACCAAATACAAAATCCACATATTTGCATATAGGCAAAATAGTTCGGATCATTCATAAACCCTCTCATACGTATCTCACCAAACAAAACGATAGCACGCAGAAACGCCGGGCCGATAAAATAAATCAATACCGATACAGTACCTAAAATCAAGGTTCCATATTTTAATCCTTTAAAAAAGATATCCTTTATTTTGGGATTTACAGTCAAAACAGAAATAAAAAGAATAAAATATAGTAAGCTGATTAGAAACTTTTGAAGCGTAATAAATATAGGCATAAACGATATCGAAATATTCAACCAACTAGTTATTTGCATAGTTGAAAAGAATCGCAAAATCAAAAGTAAAATAAAGTACATTGTAGTTTTTTTTGTTAAATAAATTGAGTTTGTGAAAAATAAAAATATGATTAAAAAAATCATGAAAACATCACTAACAGAAACATTAATACCTAGAAATATCTGTGTAATGTTTACTGTAAATCCAATTAAGAAAATAAATCTATTGATTAATAAATCTCGATATCTATTCTCTTCCATTGATGTTGAAATTTCTGTAAGTTCCATTCTCTTCCTCCTAAAAGGATGTCGATTAATTTCTGTATATTTCGTTAATTTGTTTTGAAACTATGCCCTCGCTATATCCTTTTACTGTTTCATTTGCTCTTTGAATGTATTTATTCATAGGAAGATTATCTGAGAAAACATCTTTAAATAAATCTATTAAGTCAATAGTACTAGTGAATAATATTCCGTTTTCTCCATGAGTAATTAAATCTATATTTCCCCTTATATCAGAAGCCATAACCGGAACCCCATTAGCCATTGCCTCCATAACTGAGACAGGGAGCCCTTCTCTTTTTGAAGGAAAAACAAATAGATCGCTGATTTTCATTATCTCAATAATATCATTTCTATAACCTAGCAGTTCAATTTTATTTGATAGACCAGCCTCGTTTATTTGACGAATCAAATCATCTTCTAGCGGACCGATTCCACAAATCAAATATTTAAAATTTTCATTCTTAAATGCTTTCAATGCTTCAATTACAATCTTATGATTTTTATTGTCATTAAGTTCTCCTACAGATAGAATCACTTTTGTCTCTTGAGCAATTCCCAACTCTTCTCGTTTTTTCATTCTATCAATTGGTCTATCATATTCTTCAAGAGGTAATCCTACGCCATTTACTAAATAAACATTTTTTGCAAAAAAATCCTTTAGCGCACGTTGGTAATCTTCTTGATTTATAGTAATTAGCGTATCTGTATATCTAGATAGATATTTTTCAATTGGATAGTATACAAGCCAGTTTATTATACTTGCGCCTTTATAAAAATGAAAGCCATGGGCAGTATAAAAAACTCTAGACTTCATTTTTTTACATGCTAATCGAGTAATCATTGATGCCACAGGCGTATGGGTATGAACGATATCAAAATTATTTTCATTAATGACTTTCTTAAGTTGTTTGTATGCAGACAAATTATGTTTAGAGAAGGGACTTCTATTAAATGGGACTTTATAAACTTCAACATCATGATCTTGAAAAAATGGCTTCAAAGATTGCTCGATTGAACAAGCAACACTCACCTCATGCCCTTCCTTAATCAACATATCAATATGCGGTATAAGAAATGCATTTAAAGTATTGGATATTGTCGTCACATATAGAATTTTCAGTTTATATCATTCCCTTCAAACTTCTCAATAGTTACACTAGAATTTGAGCTGATTCCTTCATGTCGAATAACTTTCTTAATTGTTGAAAAAAAGATTAGAATATCTTTTTTAAATGTACAGTTTTGCACGTAGTAACAGTCATACTCAAACTTTTCATCCCAGCTAATTGCATTTCTACCCTTGACTTGCGCTAATCCAGTCAGTCCAGGGCGGACACTATGTCTCTTCCTTTGTTCCTCATTATATAATGGTAAATACTCAACTAATAATGGTCTTGGACCCACAAACGACATATCTCCTTTTAAGATATTCCAAAGCTCAGGAAGTTCATCTAAACTGGTTGCTCTTAATAGTTGCCCAAACTTTGTTAAACGTACATCATCAGGTAGATAATTGCCGCTTTCATCTTTTTCATCTGTCATTGTACGAAATTTATACATAGAAAAAATGACTTCATCTTTTCCAGGTCTTTCTTGCTTAAAAATTACAGGAGAGCCTAATTTAAACTTTACTAGCAGAGCTACGAATAAAAGTACAGGTGATAAGAGAATCAGCGCAATAGCTGATAAACATATATCTAATGTTCTTTTTCCCCATTTCTGATATAAACCTTTATTATTCATGATGTAACACTCGCTTTATTGTTTTCACTACTCGATATAAATCTTCATCAGTCATCTTTGTATCGGAGGGTAAACATATACCAGTATTAAACAATGTTTCAGCAACATTACTACCAACATAGTCATATCCTTCGAAAATCGGTTGTAGATGCATTGGTTTCCATACAGGGCGAGCCTCGATGTTTGCTTTGTCCAGTTCATCCATTAACATATTTGTGTCGACATCGGAAAGTAAAATCACACTCAGCCAAAAATTTGGTTTATTCCATTTATTTTCAGGCATGAAAGTAATAGAAGAAATTTCAGAAAGTTCATTTTTATAAAAATCATGGATATACTGTTTCTTTTTGATTCGGTCTGACAACACTTTTAGCTGTCCTCTTCCTATCCCTGCCACGATGTTACTCATACGATAGTTATACCCTATTTCATTATGTTGATAATGTCTTGCTTGTTCTCGCGATTGCGTAGACCAAAATCGGATTTTTTCAACTCGTTCTGGATTATTTGAAACAGCCATTCCTCCACCAGAAGTAGTAATGATTTTATTTCCGTTAAAGGAATAGATACCATATTCGCCAAAGGTACCGGTGTATTGACCTTTATATGTTGTACCTAATGATTCTGCGGCATCTTCGATCAATGTTACTTGATACTCTTTACAAATTTTCACAATTTCGTCTAAATTTGCAGACAGCCCATATAAATGAACCACAATAACCGCTTTTGTTTCCGGATATTTTTCCAACGCGATTTTAAGTTGTTCAGGGTCCATATTCCATGTTTCATAGTCACTATCAACAAAAACTGGTTTTGCACCTTGGTAGATGATCGGGTTTACAGTGGCAGAAAATGTTAACGATTGACAAATGACAATATCGCCTTTACCTACACCAGCAGCTTTTAATGCCAAATGGATAGCTGCCGTACCTGAAGTCAAGGCAGCAGCATGATCAATCCCTACATACTCAGCTAATTCTTTTTCAAAGTTATTCACATTTGCGCCAAGCGGGGCAACCCAGTTGGTATCAAATGCTTCTTTGACGTATTCTTGTTCATAACCTTCATCACTCATATGTGGTGATGCTAATAGTATTCGTTCATTTTCCATCTTCGTCCCAACTTTCAATTATTTTTGCAGGTACCCCCACACTTTTTGTATTGTTTAGAATATCCTTAACAATCACACTTCCTGCGCCTATAATATTTCCTTGGCCTATCGAGACCTGTGGAATCACTTTTGTACCAACACCAATTTCATTTTTATTACCAACTATCGTGTAACCAGATAAATTTACATTTGGATAAATCGAATTATAGTTTCCTATCTGTGAATCATGGCCTATCGTTGAATGGATATTGAACATATTGAAATCACCAATTGATATATCTGCGGTATACGTCGTATAAGGCATCAAGATATTTCCAATACCTAGTTTCACATTCAATCCTACAATAGCCGTAGGGTCAATCAGATTAGGAAAAGTCAGATTATTATTATCTTTTAATTTCAAAAAAATTTTTTCCTTAATAAGTGGGGAAGCAACCCCTATAAATACAGCAGTTTTTTGTTCTACTCTACTTAATCTATCTATTGTTCCAATCACCGGTATGCCAACAATCTGTTCATCTAAAGTTTTTGCATCATCGACAAATGAAACATCGTCATATTCTGAACTTCTGTTTAATAAGAAGGCAATTTCTTTACCAAATCCTCCAGCTCCAACAATCACTGCTTTCATGATACTCCCCCTATTTATTCGAAGCTCTTGCAAATGCCACGACTTCTTTCGCTAATAGTTTATCATCATCAGATAATTTATTTACAAACTGCATAACTTCCTGTATCGGATACCCTTTAATATTCCCAACAAAAATCTTCTCATACACTTGTTCATCATTTCGTTCTTTATCCAACAAAAGCTCTTCATATAATTTTTCGCCAGGTCGGATCCCTGTTTCGACGATTTCAATTTCTTCTTCTGTATAGCCACTTAACCGGATCATGTTTCGAGCAAGGTCTAAGATTTTGACTGGTTCACTCATATCTAAAACGAAGATTTCGCCGCCCTTAGCTAATGCTCCGGATTGGATCACTAATCGGCTTGCTTCTGGGATCGTCATAAAGTAACGGGTCATGCGAAAATCGGTGATCGTGATCGGTCCGCCTTTTGCGATTTGTTCTCGAAACACAGGGATCACGCTCCCACGAGAGCCTAAGACATTCCCAAATCTAACCGCTGAAAATTTTGTACAATTTTCTCCGTTTAAACCTGTAACGATCATTTCTGCAATTCGTTTTGTGGCTCCCATAACGTTTGGTGGATTATTGGCTTTATCTGTGGAAACCATCACAAAATTTTTGACATAAGCTTCTTTAGCTGCTTCGGCAACATTTTTGGTTCCTTTGATATTGTTTTTTACTGCTTCTCTTGGATTGTATTCCATCAATGGCACATGTTTGTGTGCTGCTGCATGGTAGACAATATCTGGTCGATGTTCTTTCATGATATGGAAGATCTTTTCTCGGTCTTGGATATCAGCAATAATTGGAATGATTTCTGTTTCATTATGGGAAGGATCTCCTGATAGTTCGCGATGAATCAAATAAATTGAGTTTTCACCATGACCTAATAAGAGTAATTTTTTGGGTGAAAAAGCAAGCACTTGACGACAAATCTCCGAACCAATAGAGCCTCCCGCTCCGGTAACAAGTATTACTTTTTCTGAGATGTGTGATTTTAATTTATCCAAATCTAATTGGACTTCTTCTCGTCCTAACAAATCAACCACGTCGATTTCTTTTAAACGAGAAACATTGATTTTTCCTGATGCGATTTCTTCAATCGAAGGCATCGTATTCATCTTGACTTCTTTTGTTTCAATCAGGTGGAAAATTTCGCGAATTCTTTTTCGTGGTAAAGAAGGGATTGCGATCGTTACCATATCGATTGACATTTCATCGATCAATCTCGGTAGATCCTTTGTATTTCCAACTACTTTTATCCCTGATAAATACGTTTTGTATTTATTCGGATCATCATCTATAAAACCAACTATTTCCATATCGTTGATGGCTTTTGAACTATTGATACTGTTACTTAAAATACGTCCGCCTTCGCCTGCTCCGATGATCAGTGTTCTATATTTATTGAGTGGTGATCCTTGACGCTGTGCTTTGTGTTCGATATATATACGCCAGAATAGACGACTACTGATGATGAGAAACATCGATAAGACATAAGTTAGTGATTGCAATCTTAAGCTAATTTTTTGCATAAACAAATATTGCACTATAAATGATGAAATAACGGTACAAGTAATGGCTGAAAAAATGGCGGCCATCTCATTTAAATTCGTATATCGATTGATTCGCGTGAATGTTTTGAACAACATGCCATATCCGATGTAAAAGAGGAGGGATACGCCTAAATTCACGGCTAAATAATCTTGATCGATCCCAACAAATGGTGTCATAAAATAATAGCTTGATAATATAGAAATTCCTAATAATAAACTGTCAACCAACACCAAGATGATGACTTTTCTTTTTCTAGTAAGTTCAAACAACCCTTGCGCCCCCTAAAACACTTTTATACAATAGGTCGAAAATCTTTTGCATATACTTGCTCCCCATTGATGATATCTCTTGTAACTTGATCCATTTCTTCGATAACTGTTGGTCCAAATTTTTTCTCTACGATGCTATAAGCTTTCTCCATATAAAAATCCCGATCTTTTCGACTATGGGCATCTGAGGCGATCATCTGAACGAGACGGTTTTGGACCAGTTCTTCACTTAATTTCTTGATCTGTTTGCCATAAACACCTGCAATACTTGGTGCAGTCAATTGAGCCAAACAGCCCATATTCAAATAAGGTAATAACAAATTGGGGTTTTCTTGGAAACCGCGGTTTCTCTCGGGATGGACAATGATTGGCACAATCCCCATTTGTCTTAATTCATAAAATAAACTTTCTGTGTACTCGGGAATATTATTTGTTGGCAGTTCAGCCAACAAATAACGATCGGTGACATCTGCAAAAAGAATCTTGTCCCTGTTGATTTCGTCGATCAAATTTCTGCTTATTCGGACTTCTTGTCCTTCAAATAAAGTTAATGGGATGGACTGTCGATCGAGTTCTTTTTGCAAGTCTTCGACAGCTACTAAAACATCGGCTTTTTCGTTGGAGAAACGTTGGTTGTGATGAGGGGTGCATAAAATGTGGGTGATTCCTTGTCGAACAGCTTCTTCTGCCATGGCAATTGATTCCTTGACCGTTTTTGGGCCATCATCGATACCAGGTAAAATATGACAATGTAAATCAATCATTTCTGCTCACTTCCTCATTAATAATAGTAATAATTGAACTCGGCATTTTTCTTTGCACCATTGTAGACGACACCTAGAATCGTTGCTTGTGCAATCGTTAAAAGTTCTTTTGCTTTGATCAATTCTTGTTTCACTGTTTTCCGTTCGCGTACGACTAAAAGAGTGCCGTCGGTCTTAGCAGCTAAAATTTGGGCATCTGTGACTGTTGCAATGGGTGGTAAATCAAAGATGATCAAATCAAACAATGACTTCAAATGTTCGATCACTTCTTCCATCCGTTTAGAATCAAGTAATTCTGAAGGATTGGGCGGTTTTGGACCACTTGTCATGACCCACATATTTTCCACAGAGCTTTGGTGGTAGTAATTCTCCGCTCTTGCTTCACGATCGCCTAAGAAATTACTTAGTCCATTGACATTTGGCAATTGAAAAGTCAGTGCAACGCTGGGCTTTCTCAAATCAGCATCAACGAGCAATACGCGTTTTCCACTGTTTGCAAAAACAACTGCTAAGTTGGCGGCCGTCGTTGATTTTCCTTCACCCGGTCCTGAGGAAGTCACGACCATTGTCTTCAACTCTCGATCAACAGAAGCAAATTGAATATTGGAACGAATCGTCCGATATTGTTCGGAGATCATCGCATTTTTATCTGTAATACTGAGTAATGAAACAGGTAATATAGTGTTCTTCTTCATAAATAGTTCTCCTTATACACGTTTTCGTGAACGACGGCTTTCTCTTTGGTCGTTTGTTTCAATTGTTTCTACTTGTGTCGGCTGAAACATCCGTCCGTTTTCAAGCTCTTTTTTCGTCATTTCATTGACATCTCCAAGGATCGGCAATCCTAGTTCTTCAGTAACGAAACGTTCATCTTTGACTGTTTTGTCCAACAATTCAAGAAGGAAAGCTAGCCCGATCCCAATCATCAATCCTAATAATCCACCGATTGCGACATTCAACATATTGTTTGGCGAAACTGGTGTTGGATTGCTTTGTGCTGCAGAAGTGATCGTTACTTTATTAACATTCAATACGTCTGCTGCTTTTGATTGGAAGACTTGTGCTGTGACATTGGCAATATCCGTTGCATGATCGGGATTATCGACAGTTGCGACGATTTGGAACATTTGTGAATTTTGTGATTGATTGACACTGATTACTGATTTCAGCTCACCTTTAGTCAGACTTTGTCCATAATTTTGTTCAAGTTCTCGTTGGACATCGTTGATGACGACATCCCCTAAAATCATATCTTTATACGTGTTTATCAACATAACATTTGCGTTGACATCTTGTAGATTGGTATTCGTATTTTCTGCTTTTGACTGAACAATCATCTCAGCAGATGAACTGTACTTAGGTGTGATCAAAAAGAATGTCACGCCTGCAGCTAAAGCAAATCCAGCAAGTGTAGTTGCAAGAATCAGCAACCAACGCTTCCTTAAAATATCAAATAATTCTCCTAGACTAATCGTTTCTTCCATGTTTTCTCCACTTTCTATCGTTAATATCTTTTCTTAACTTTGCGTCTTCTTAATAATTCGCTCAATAACCAGATGATAAAACTACAAATTATGAGCACGATCCCCCATTGAATAAATGTTAAAATGAAATTGGTGAGATACGTAGTTAAAAAATGATAGAGCGACTTAGAATTGATTCCGATACGCTCGACCATTCTGGAAAGGTACACAAAAAGCGGTAACGCTAAAAGCATCAGACCAGCGCCACCAACTGCATAACTTAAATAGCGCAACGCACGATGGAAAAAACGTGTGTCGATAGCAATGATTGCGATCACTAGCAGTGCGGAAACTGTCAGTGTAAAGAAAGTCAATAAGGTCAGCGTTCTCTTGTAGCCCATCACTTGCTTTCCATACGTTAAAAGATAGGGAATCTCAATATATTCACTGTAAGTTTCTATTGCAGATTTCTTCAAATTATCGATGGATTGTTGGGTTTCTGCATTGATTTCATAATCATTTTCTTTCGCATAGTCTTCGATTTTTTTCTGGATCGTTTGATCAACATCTTCTGTCCGTTCAATCATAAAAGGAATGTCGGTGTAGATCGAGCGGATGTAGTGTTCAATATTTGATTGAACGTAGGATTGAGGAACAGCGTCTGCCAATACATCTGCGGGAATATTGCTCCCTCGACCTAAATCGCTGATTCTTTGATTGATTTCTGTGGTGATCGTTTCTGAATAGTTGGCTTCTTCCATGGCTTTTTCCATGAATTGTTGATTGAACAATGTTAGTCTCAATACAACTAAAGTCATGCCGGCAAACAAACTCAAGGAACAGATGAAAGTAAGTACCCAACGGGACCCTTTTTGCATGAATTTTTGCGTACTCATGATTTCCTCCTATTTATTAGGATTGATCAACGGACCGTCAACTAACTCACAGATAACAAAAAGCCGTTCATCCGTCATGCCTAAACTATCAACAGGATAGCATGTATATAGAAGCAGTATTGGTTTATCTTTTTGACTGATCAATTCATTGATTTCCGGATCATCTTTATGACGAATCACCATTTCTTTGACTCGATAACGGTAATTCGCGTAGGTCGTATTCGCTGTTACGATATCATTCGTCTGAATACCGCTCAGTTTACCGAACCCATCAACATTGTGCCCACCAATTAATGAAGTTCCAGTCTCACCTACGTAGACAGAACCCATATATTGTCCGGCACCTTTTCGTAATATCTCATCGGTATCTCCAAAATACAAAGGCACATTCAAATTTAATGAATCCACAATGATCTCACCGTAGCGTTCGCCACCTCGAGGGTAAGTGATACTACTTGATGGTAATTCATTGTTCTCATCTTTTGCGATATCTTCTTCTTTGACAGCTTCAAAGGTCTGTTCATTTGTTTCAAATGTTGGTACATCTGAAAGTAAAAATAAATTGATAGAAGAAGTGGCAAAATGAATGACAGGTCGCCCTATGACGTACATAAGAGAATAGCCTACTGCCAAAAAAAAGACAGGGGCAAAGAGCATTGCCCCTAATCTCTTCAGCAGTTTACGCTTTTTACGCAATTTTCGTTTTTCTTCCTACTACAACCGCACCTGCTGCGACTAATAGTAATGACGTAATTGCTAATGCACTAGCGATATAGTTACCGCCTGTTTGTTTGATTGGAGAGCTAGTGCTAAACGCTGGTGATGTAGTACCATCAGCATTTTTTGCACCGATTTGAATATTGCCACCATTCCAACTTAGTATAACTAACCCTAACGCGTCAGCAACTCTCGTCACCTCTCGTTGGATCTGCATGATGATGTCCCGCGGTAAAGCACGGATCAAATCATCAAGCGTATTGATTCCTGTCATATCTATCGTCACTGAACTTAATAGATTACGCACGTTCTGAATTCCAGTAACGGCTGTTTCTACTTGTGCATCCGTTAAATCATTTTGTTTCAAGTGATTTTCGGCTTGTGTAATGTACGTATCAGGGACAGTAAAATCTTTTCCTTGAATAGTTACAGGTGCTTTCAACAAGTCTAGGATCTGTTGCTCATTCGCAGAAATCGCGCCAGTGGCATCTACAGGTACAGTGAACAATAATGCAGTGAAAAATACAACTAAATATCCGACAAACTTTTTCATCCATTCGACCTCCTTTGCATTGAATTGTGAAAACATTGAATCTTGTAAAAAAACATAGGAAATAACATTATTCTTTATATTTCCTACAGCACTTATACTATCACATAGAATTATATGACACAATTTATATCCCTTGCTTTAACTGATGTTTTTCTGAGGCAATCCACCGCTGAATACGGGACTCTTGGCAAGAATGAAACTAGTTGAATCAATAACTGATACACCATGAGAATAAACTATATCGATATAACCTTTTATAGGACACTCATTTAACTCGCAGTGTTAGGTTTATTACCTAACACTTGCAAGTGAGTTATCTAACACTAAGCTTGGTTCTGCATTTAGTTGATAATTTGCGAGATGCCCTTTTCGCCATTCGATGGAAGCCGCTGCACCGATCATGGCAGCATTGTCGCCGCAAAGACGTAATGGTGGTACGATCAATTCCAATTCGGGTAGCTCAGTTGCCAAGTTTTCTTTCAAACTTTTTCTTAATCCTTGATTGGCAGCCACTCCGCCTGCGAGGATCAATTGCTTCACCGGATAGGTTTTGCACGCTCGGACTGTTTTAGTTACCAACACGTCAACGACGCTTGCTTGAAAGCTTGCGGCTAGATCCGCTCGGTCTAATTCTTCCCCTCGTTGTTCTGCATTATGCACTAAATTAATGAATGCACTTTTTAAGCCACTAAAGCTAAAATCAAAATTATCTTCACGGATCATTGCCCGAGGGAAGTTGTAGGTATCTTTGCCTTGATGAGCCAATTCATCGATTTCTTTTCCACTCGGATAGGTCAATCCTAATACACGTCCTACTTTGTCATAGGCTTCCCCAGCGGCATCATCTCTTGTCTCACCGATGATCTCATAAGCGCCGTCTTCTTCCATATAAACTAACTCCGTATGGCCGCCACTGACCAACAATGCCATCAAAGGAAATTCATATTCTTTTTCAAAACGAGCAGAGTAAATATGTCCTGCCATATGATTGACTGGGATCAAGGGTAAGTGATTTGCCCAGGCAAAGGC
The DNA here is from genome assembly GCF_050498525.1 of Enterococcus sp. DIV2371. Taxonomy (NCBI): domain Bacteria; kingdom Bacillati; phylum Bacillota; class Bacilli; order Lactobacillales; family Enterococcaceae; genus Enterococcus; species Enterococcus sp. DIV2371. Next base: position 1,897,583 of record NZ_JBIPAJ010000001.1, read on the forward strand.
TTTTGCTGCCGAGATTCCAATAAGTAAGGAGCCGACAAGTCCCGGTCCTTGTGTGACGGCGACTGCTGTGAGTTGTTCCGCTGTCACTCCCGCCTCAACTAATGCTTCTTCAAGACATAAAGTGATCTGCTCTACGTGATGCCGACTAGCAACTTCAGGGACGATCCCCCCAAAACGTTTATGACTATTGATTTGTGAGGCAACGATATTTGATAAGATCTCTTGTCCATCTTTGACAACAGCTACGCTGGTTTCATCGCAACTTGATTCGATTGCTAGAATCAGTTCTGTTTGTTTTTCATTCAATGTTTCATCGCCTCCGTTTTTAGCTTTGTACACATGATGACCGCATCTTCGACTGGCTCATGATAATAGGCCTTGCGTTTGCCTACTTGGCGAAATTTTTCTGACTCATAAAGATGTTGTGCGGCGACATTCGATTGACGTACTTCTAAAAAGACGCTATAGGCTTGGTTTGCTTTTTCTCGCTGGAGCATTTCTTGTAATAATTGCCTTGCGATACCTTTTTGTTGTTCAGTCGTCAGAACTGCGAGATTCGTCACTTCTACTTCATCAAGCACTCTGGTATATCCAAGAAAGCCAATGATTTTATTCTCTTGGCGAACCACTAAGTAATTGGTTTGTGGTTGTTGGATATCGGTCAAAAATTGTTCTTTTGTCCAAGGTGAACCAGTTGAGAAAGCATCTTCGCTGAGTTGCCAAAGCTCGTATGCTAATTGTTCATCCTTGAAAGCTGTTTTTTCTTCAATCACTTTTTTTCACTCTTCTTTTAATATTTTTACCATGTCCAAGGCGTCTTCATTATTTTCGGTATAATACCCTTTTTTTACTTTCCTCGATTGAAAGCCTAGTTTTCGATATAAACGTTGGGCATTCTGGTTGCTGATCCGTACTTCTAAGGACATTGTTTCACATTGATTATTGCGCGCGAATTTCTCGATCTCATTGATCAAATAGGTTCCGATTTGTTGCCGTTGATAGCTAGGACTGACCGCAATATTCGTGAGATGACAATCTAGTCCTAATATTCTAGAACCAACAAAACCGAATAATTTTTCTTTGTCGAATATCCCTAAATACAAAGTCAAGAATGGAGAAGTCAATTCGGAGATAAACGCCGTTTTTGTCCAAGGTAGTTCACCGAAATAGACTTCGCGTTCGATGCTTAACAGCTCTTTGACGTCATCGACTGTCAGTTCTCTTAATTGGTACTCTTTATCACCAACAGTGATCGTTTTCGGTGGATAATCCTCTTTTTCTTTAAGCATCGTCCGTATATAGGCTTTAAATTTTTTCAACATAGCTTTCTTCTCCTGGCGTATGTGTCTCTAGCCACTTTTCTTCTGCTTCCACTCGTTTTAAGTAACGTGGTAAAAAGGCTTGGATATCGCTGACCGGATGGCTTGAAGCACCTAATTGCGCAACGACGACACCACTAGGAATATCCCAAAGTGGCAAAGTATTACGTTTGGCAGACGGGATTGATTCTGCGATTTCCGACTCAAATTTGTGGCTATCACTACCGACAAAAGTGATCGCTCCATCCATTTGTTTTAATTTCTCCGCTAATTCCGCAAAAGAGATATGGGTGTCTTCTAGAAGTGTTTCCAGTTTCCCATGATGCCAACGATAGGCACCTGCGTAAACATTCTTTCTTCTTGCATCAAACATCGGTACGATGATTCCGTCGATCCCCACACAATTTGCTGCAAGTACGGCAAGGCTGGAAACCCCAACCAATTCTTTATTTAATGTGTAAGCTAATGTCTTAGCAGTTGTTACCCCGATTCTCAATCCTGTATAAGATCCTGGACCGCTTGACACAGCAACTCGGTCGATTTGTTCTGGTGTCAGTTGGCAATCTGAAATCAATTGATCCAGCGCTGGCATCAAGGTTAGACTATGGTTTTTCTTTTTATTTACTTGGATTTGACCTAACACCGTTTGGTCTTCAATCACGCCAATCGTTAAGGTTTGATTTGCTGTATCGATCCCTAATGTAATCATTTGACCGTTCCCTTCTGCTACTCTAATATCGCTTTTCATTGTAGCATACTTCCAGAGAAAAAAGGGAAGGAAAAATCAAGTTTGGCTTATGCCGCAGTTGAAATTTCATCCCTTTCAATGATTGATAACTATTCTTTATTCGTGCCCTGTTTTTGTTGATTCTCGTAAAACAAGTTCAGTGGCGATTGTTATTTTCCTTGCAACTGGTGCAGTCGTATGAATAAGCTGGAGTAAGGTCTCCACAGCCAACTCGCCCATCCATTCGGTATATACTTTGACGGATGATAGTGGTGGCGAAACGTATTTTGCCACGCTGATATCATTAAAGCCAATCACCGAAATATCTTGAGGGATCATTAGACCTGCTTCTTTGATTGCCTTCAATGCACCGATTGCTAATGCGTCATTTGCCGCAAATAGCGCGTCTGGCAACTCCTTTTCTTGTGATAAAAAGTGCCGAACGGCTTGATACCCTGCTTCCACAGAAAAGTCAGCTTCGATGATTCTTCCAGATAGATGCTTCTCTTCATTGATCAATTTTTCAAAAATAGCTGTGCGAGGATCAGTTACCCTTATTCGTTGTTGTTTCGTGTATTCTTTCCCGGCTAGCATGACTACTTGTTTGACTTCTTCTTGCACGAAATGAGCCATCACTAAACGCAGACTTGATTCAAAATCGACCACCAAAGAATCGACGCCAAAAGTTGTGCCATCTGAATCGACAAGCAGAAGGTTTTCTTGTGTACGTTTTAATTCGTTCAATTGTTCATCGTCAAACTTTCCGAGTGCGATGGTTCCATCTGCTGGTTGGTCGCTGATTGCGTCCCATGTATCCTTGATCAAACGAATGTTTGCTTCCTCGGCTTTTTTTTCGATGCCTAGACGTATCGAAAGATAATAGAGGTCTTCTAATTCTTCTTGCGTATCATACCATTGGATCAACTTGATCGTTTGCTTCTCAGAGGCTTGATTTTTATGGTGCTTTGTATAATTCAAGTGTTCCGCTGCTTCAAAAATTTTTTGCTTTGTTTCCAATCCTACTGATAATTTTTCATCATAATTCAGCACTCTGGACACGGTGGCAGGAGAAACTCCCGCCAACTGTGCAATGTCTTTGATTGTGGCCATACGTTCTCCTCCTGTAAGTGACTGATTTCTATAATGTTTCAGTAAAGCGCAAGAACGCAGCTTTTCCTTGCTCATCTCGTTTGAAGACCCCAGCATCTTCTAAGACGCGAGCAAAAACTTTTCCGACAGCTTCTTGGATGACGCCTGTAGCTGTCTCTTCAGTCACATCAGGATGGGCTTGTTTTAATTGATCTGCCCATTCACGGTGATAGTCTGCTACTTGGTTCTCTTCTCCTAGCAAGTAATGCTTCACTTCTTCTAATTCTGTTTTTAAACGAGGCGGCAACACTGCCAATCCCATGACTTCGATCAATCCGATGTTTTCTTTTTTGATATGTTGGATGTCACGATGTGGATGGAAAATACCTTCAGGATGTTCTTCTGACACATTGTTATCGCGCAATACTAAGTCGATTTCAAAATAATCGTCTCTTCTACGGGCAATCGGTGTGATCGTATGATGCGGCGTACCATCTGCTGAAAAAGCAACGACCGATACAGTTTCATCGGAATAGTTCTGCCACTTATTGAGTACAGTATCCGCTGCTTCGATCAATAGCTTTTTATCTGGTGACTGTAAGCGAATCACTGACATTGGCCATTTGACGATTCCTGCAATCACTTGTGGATAGTCACTTAACTTGATCAATTTCTCCATTGGCGCTTTTGCCATCGGAAACTCATGTCGTCCGGCTTGGTAATGGTCATGCGACAAGATCGAACCACCTACGATCGGTAAATCAGCATTCGAACCCACGAAATAGTGTGGCAATACTTCGGTGATTTTCAATAAACGAGCGAATGTTTCTTTTGTGATCCGCATTGGTCGATGTTCTTCCGATAAAATAATCGAATGTTCATTATAGTAGGCATATGGCGAATATTGAAAACCCCAACTTTCTCCGTCTAAGTTCATTCGGATGATTCGATGATTTGTTCGTGCGGGATAATTCAATCTTCCTTTGTAGCCTTCATTTTCCATACATAACATACAAGATGGATAATCCACTTTCACCGCTTTTCTTTCTGCGGCGATCTGTTTTGGATCTTTTTCTGGTTTAGACAAATTGATCGTGATTTCCAAATCCCCATATTCAGAAGGGTACGTGTATACGATATTTTTAGCGATTGCTCGTGTTTTGATATAGTCATTGTTACGGCTCAACTGATAAAAATAATCAGTCGCTTCTTCTGGACTTTTTGAATAATGTTGGGCAAAAAAAGCATTAACAACAGAGGGTGGCGGTGTTAAGAAGTCCATCAGTTGGGCTTCGAACATTTCTCGTTCCGCGACTAAATCGGTCACTTGTCCATTCAATTGTGCTTGTTCAACTAAGCGATGCAACAAGTCCACTGATTCCTCTTGAACTGGACGTACGTCAAAGGCCTCGCCAGCTTCTTCGCCAATAAGTCCTAAAATACGATTTTGTAAGTAAATACGGTCCATTTCCATCCAACCGCCAGAAGCGATGGCTAAAGTGACAAAATCTGCTATCGTTTGACTGATCGTCATTTTCTCTCCACCTACTTTTCATACCCATTAGGATGGCTTTCATGCCATGCCCATGCAGTTTTGATGATTTCTTTCACGTCTGTATATTTAGGCGCCCAGCCCAAGATCTCTCTTGCTTTTTCACTTGATGCAATCAAGCGACTTGGATCTCCTGCTCTTCGTGGCGCGATTTTCGCAGGGATGTCACGACCTGTGACTTCTCGTGCTGCTTCTAGCATCTCTTTCACTGAATAGCCTTTATTGCTTCCTAAATTGAAGAAGTTGCTTTCATTGCCAGCCTTTAGATACTCTAAAGCTAAAATGTGAGCAGCGATCAAATCTTCTACTTGTACGTAATCTCTGATACACGTTCCGTCTGGCGTATCATAATCGTCACCATAAACAGCCAATGCTTCTCGTTGTCCAAGAGCGACTTGTAAGATGATTGGAACTAAATGCGTTTCTGGCGTATGATCTTCGCCGATCGATGCATCCTCTTTAGCACCTGCTACATTGAAATAGCGCAATGCAACGTAGCGCATGCCATAGGCTTCGTCACACCACTTCATCATTTTTTCCATCATCAATTTGCTTTCCCCATAAGGATTTTTCGGATTCGTTGGTGACTCCTCTGTGATCGGCGATTCTTTTGGCTCGCCATAAGTCGCAGCTGTCGAAGAAAAGACGATGCGTTTCACATCAAATTCATGCATCACTTCTAATAACACTTGCATACCATAAACATTATTATTAAAGTAAACTAATGGTTTTTCGACCGATTCGCCAACTAAAGAACTTGCCGCAAAGTGTAAGACACCTTCAATCGTTTCTTTTTGAAAAACAGAACGCAAGAAATCTTTGTCACGAATATCCCCTTCATAAAATCGTGCATCCGTGTGGATCGCTTGGCGATGACCGGTTAATAGATTGTCCACGACTGCTACATCATAGCCCTTTTCAATTAATTGATCGACGGCATGAGAACCAATATAACCTGCTCCGCCTAATACTAAAATTGTCATGTTAAGACTCCTTTATCCATATAATTATATTCGTTATTTATTTTAACAAAAGTGAGGATCAGAAAACAGGGACTTTTTTTGGCAGGACCTTCTTTCGATTTATTTAGTAAATTTATAATAAAACATTTAGTAAACTTTTTCAACATTAACTTGTAAAGGGTTTCAAATAAAATACGAAAGACTAGCGTTTTTCTTTGTTTTGCTTCATAATGAAGAGGTCAAATAGATAAATGAGGTGAATCATTATGAAAAAATTTGTATCAGGTATTTTAATAGGTAGCTTAGCTACTGTAGCAGCTGTTGCTGGATTAGTCACATCTGTAAAGAAAACAGTCATTGATCCAATCGACGAAAAAGAAGCAATGATTGAAGAAAATCGTAAAAAAGCAATGAGAAAACGTGTTTCAAGATAACAGATGATGAAAAAGCGTTTTGACCACTACTCATTCGCTTTTTCTGTCTTATGCTCTAAAAAAGAACGTTCTTTCAAGAAGTGATCACTTACTTGAAAGAACGTTCTTTTTTATGCCTCTTCCGCTAAAATCAATTGCGCGATGTGATCGATTTGCTTTAAATTCCAAAAATCAACATGCGGCCTAGGAACAGAAGCCGTCAACCATTCGACTCCTTCTGTCGGAATACCGATGCAAAACAAATTGTTTTGAACTTCCCCATTTGCATCGATCACATGAGAACTGCTACGCTCCACTGCCACCGCACCAGAAACATATTCTCCGCTTGAATCATGTAACTGGAATGGCTGAAGGATTTGCTTCTCACGTAGATTCTTCAATACCGGATTGCTTGTTGTTTGCAAATCATTTTTTGGTAATCGTGCCTCAATGAGGCAATCGAATGTAAGCTCCCCGTCTTCAAGACAAAAGTGTCCATTCTTTCCGGCAATTGTAAACGGGGGTTCCACCAAACGAAAAATCCCCGCATCGATCAAAGCTGCTAATTCCTGTGTTCTTCGTAAAGGCGGACCAATGGTAAAGAACGCATCAAACGTATTGAACCATTGCCACAAGACTTCTTTGTATTCTTTTGCCGAAAAGACCTCCCACAACATCACTTGATGAACGAGATTACGCCAGTCTTTCAAAGCGTCCAATGTCGCGATCAAAGGTCCGTCAACATTGCCTTTTTGTGCTTCGCTGATCTGATCTTCGATGTATTTCCGACTCATTTCTGGATAAGGCAACGTATGATCGGTCAAGTGATCTAGTAGATCCCAAGACCACAAGTCATGAGATAGTTCAGGATATTGTTGCAGCCATTCGTTTTCTGAAGATACAAGGAAGACTTCTTGAAATTCACTGAGAGAAATCGCTAAACCACGTTCTTCAATCACTTTTTTATAGTAAAATAGCTCAAGTTCTTTCTTTAATTCTGCAAAGAAATCTTGACCACTCAATTTTTTGGTGCGATAGTACGTTTCTAACCGTTCTTGTGTCAGAATAACTGGTTTTGCCACTTCGCCCACTTTTTTCTGATTTCGGCCATGAGGATAATAAGGAAAGCCACGGCGAGAACCACAATATACGATTGGTTCTTCACCAGAAGGTAGATAAACTAATTTCCCTCCCTGTTCTACAAAACGCCCACCACGCTGCTGCGTCAATAAACCGATATAATCAAAGAAACACAGCCCTAAACCGCGAATAAACACTGGCTCTTTCGCAGGGATCATCGATAGATCAACATCCGCAGGGTTTGCTGGTCCTTGATAAAACAAATCGTGCGCAGCAGCATACCCACTCAATTGGCTTTCTTCTGTCGTAAATTCATGTTCCCAGTGACCAGTCGCCAGGATCAGCTGATCCACTACATATGTTTCTTCTATTGTTTCCACGACAAATCGTGTGTCTTTCTTTGTTACTTCAGTGACTAATTGTTGGACATAGTCAAAACGATCAGGAAACCGCTCTTGCAATTCCTCGTAGAACCATTGCAGATAAGCGCCAAAGAACCGACGACTTGTTGGTTGGTTTTCTGATAAGTCAGCCGCTTCACGTAAAAAAACTTCTTTTTCTTTGATATTAGTTTTCTCGAGGTATGAAGGTGCAAGTTCTTTCGCCCATTGATAGAGATTTATCCCGTTAGCGACCACCCCACTGCTACTCAATGTTTCATCCGTGAACATCGTCACTTGTGACGCCAAGGAATTCATCAATACTTCTTTCGGCTGATCCACCCGCCATACTTTACCGCCGATTCCACTTGGATCAAATAGCAGGATCTCGATCTCTTTTTCTTGTTGATTATTATAAAGTAAACGTTCTAACATGCTAAGTCCACGAGGTCCTGCCCCGATAATCCCAATTCTCATCTATCCACCTACCTGTATGTATTCGCTCTACTGCTCACTTCGCTTTAAAAAAATTTTTAAATACTGGAACACTACGACCAGCTATAATCAGAGGTTATACCCTCTGATTCAATCATAGCATAATTTTTCTACGATAAGAAAAAACAACAAGAAAAAAGAGCAAATAACAGCTCTTATTCTTGTTGCTACAAAGGTTATACAAGATGCACGTGGCGCCTCGTTAAATTTTCTTACTTTTGATTTTACCTGACCAGCCGTCATAGCCGCCTTTTAAGATGTAGATATCTTGGTAGCCTGCTTTACGTAATTGGTTGGCTGTACGAATACTCAAACTTTTCTTTTGATCATAAATATATACAGGTTGATCTTTACGAATCGAACCAAGTGAGTTTTTTAGTACTGTATAAGGAATATTTCTTGCGCCTAAAATATGTCCCGCATCAAAGACGTCTTTTTCACGAACATCGATGACTTGTGCACGACGCATGCCTTCACGAAATTCTGCTTCTTCAAGCATTGTCGCTGAACGTTTAGCCATTACTCGCAAGTAAACTTCCCAAAATACGATTGCTAAGATGATCAGTAATAAAATGATGTTAATAATCCATAAAACCATGTCATGCCTCCACGTTATTCAGCATATTTCAAGGCTAATGACGCAGCGCCGATCACGCCTGCTTCATTTCCTAATTCTGCTAATTTGATTTTTGTTGATTCTCTTACTTGAGGGAAGGTAAATTCTTTGAAGTATTTTTCTACGCGACTACGTAAGAATTCCCCAGCAGCGGATACGCCTCCACCAATCACAATACTTGATGGATTCAATGTGTTTCCTAAATTCCCACAAGCTAATCCTAAGTAAAGACAGACACGATCGACGACCATCAAACCAAATGGATCATCTGCTTCTGCTAATTCAAAAACATCTTTACTTGTTACTTCTTCCCCATTATCAAGCATTGCTTTCAATCTAGAATCGCCAGCATATTCTTCTGCTAGATGACGAGCTACTCGAACCACACCTGTGGCACTTGATACGGTTTCTAAACAGCCACGTTTGCCACATGTACATTCAAAACCATTTGGATCGATCGTGATATGACCAACTTCTCCAGCCGCGCCAGTCACACCATGAAGCAAATGACCATCTGCAACGATACCACCACCAACACCTGTACCTAGTGTGATGAACACGACATCAGGATCATTTTCGCCGGCACCTTTCCAACGTTCGCCTAGTGCTGCAACATTTGCATCATTATCGATCGCAAATTTGATACCTGTTCCTTCTTCAATCATTTTTTTGACAAATTGCAACTCACGCCAATTTAGATTATAAGCACCAATCACTGTACCAGCTTCGCTATCTACAGTACCCGGTGTACCCATGCCGATACCGATAAAGTCTTCAGCTTTCATACCGTATAAGTTCAGACGATGATTGATAGATTCAATGATTTCAGGAATAATGTGCTTGCCATCATCCAAAATATTGGTATCGATACTCCATTTCTGTTGAATTTCTCCGTCAGGTGTCAAGATCGCAAATTTTGCTGTTGTTCCACCTAAATCAATCCCAATAATTTTTTTGTCCATGATCAATTTCCTTTCTTTCTGCTCTCTTCGATTCGATGTTCTCTTTTTAAGATGTGCCACGCAGTCATATATGTTTCATGATCGATCAAATGATTCTCATAAAGCTTACGTAATTCGATCGTCATCAATTCAATATCATAAATCCGTGCCCCCACATAAATAAAGATACCAAATCTCTTGAATAGCTGTTGTACGTCGTATAAGCTTTCCATTTAAAGCACTTCCTTCACATTATACAAGTATTCCATAATTTTTTAAACCCACTAAAACACATATTATAAAAAGAAAGAGAAAAACGATGAACGACAAAATACGATGATGGATCGAGTAATCATTGAATCGATCAGGTAACCCTAGTAAATTACCAATCAAGAACCCGCCGATCAAACCGCCAAGATGCCCCAAAATATCTACAGAATTATCTGATAAACCGAATATGAAAGAAAAAACGATGAATAGCATGTAACGACGCACAAGTTGTTTGACGACATAATCGTTTTTATAATGGATACCAAGGACAAACAGTGCGCCAAATAAGCCAAAAAGCGATGTACTTGCTCCACCAGATAATACATTCATTTCATTGAAAGCAAAACTTGCTATATTTCCCATGATACCACTAAGTAAATAAATCAAGAAAAAGCGCCAATGACCGTATACTGTTTCGATTTGTGAACCCATAAAATACAAAACAACGGAGTTCAATACAAAATGCATCATCCCAAAATGAATAAATATCGGCGTGACCAGACGCCACCATTCATTAAAAAAAACAATATGCTGGCCAGACATCCCCAGTTCAAACGCAACGCGATTCCCAGGTAATATCTCCATTGCGATAAAGACGATTGTTTGGATCACTAAAAAGATCTGTGTTAAATATGGCCCATTTAGCCAAGATTTTAAATGAAATTGTTGCTGACGGTTGACTTTCATAAATACCCCCTTGTTTTTTAATCAATCAATAGATGTTGAATTTTTTTATCAAATATTTCTGGTTGCCAATCACTATGAATCATTTCTTTGAAAGCTAAACTACAGGTTTGATGCGGATACTCTTGAAGATAGCGATCATAATACCCTCCACCAAAGCCAATTCTATATCCCTCTGGATGAAAGACGATTCCTGGTACGATCAGCAAATCGATCATTTCTGCCTCATAAAGATGAGTTGACACAGGTTCCAAAACACCAAAATTTGACCGTTTCAATACCGTGTTCTCAGTGTACGCATAAAAAGCCATTTGACGTTTTGGTAATGTCTTAGGGATCACAACGATTTTCCCTGTGGCTCTTGCTTGTTCAATCAACGGTCGTGTATCTATTTCAAATTCATTTGAAAGTGTCAAACCAATGACTTGCGCGTTTTTCCAATAGTCAGTGGCAAACAACTGCGCAGCGATTTTTTGTTCTTTTGTTTTTTTATCGCCACTTACAGCAATTTTTTTCAGCTTATCGATACCAAACTGACGAAGTTTTTCCTTTTTCTGCTTTTCGTCTCCCATATAATCACCTGCCTACCTTCTGTTAAAATGGTAGCGGAAAACGGCGAAAATAGCAATTTAACTTTTTAGATTTTTGCGTTTGTTCGAACTTATTTTAGTTAGAATATCAATCTAGCATAGCTTTACTGAATTTATATTAGTTGAACCATGTTTAACTCGCGACTTCATCATGTAGTTATTTCCATCAAATCCCACAAAAAAAAGACATTCACAAATTAGTGTTGACCGCTACTCATCATTGTGCACAAAGACTCATTCACAGTCTAGGTTTGACTAGTACAGTGCATGAGTCTTGTTTTTTTTAATGCTAAGATTTCATCTAAATGATTCATTTAAATTAAAAGCTTTAGGTATTTATGCAAACTCGTTTTTTACTAATAAAGTCTCTGCTATAGAGTATGTAGTGACCCCAAAAAGTTAGACCAAAAAAGCTAGCTTCTGGGGGTCAGTACAATATTAGGATTCTTCAGAGTATTTCCAATACTTTTCTTTGAACTTTTAAGGGATTTATGTGTATCAAGCATTTCATCAAAATGACCCCACTATTTCTCAGGCTCTCGTCTAAATTGCTTCTCAGCAAACTTATAAATTATATTTCTAAAGTAATTTTAACTCTTTTCAATAATTCTATTAACTCACTATCATCTGATTTTTTTGTTTCTTTTTTTACGTTTTTATCTAAGTAGTTGTAAAAAGTGTCAAAATCTAAATACACTACCTGATTTACTTCTACAGCTGGAGAAGCCAACTCAATCAATACATGTTTGTCATCTAGTGGCTTAGGCAATTGCGCCATATCGTAGTCATCTAAATCATTTTCAAAAGATAAAAAAACAACCTCTTCTCCCCATCCTTCCTTATTAGATAATAAACTTAATACCTTCTTTAGATTTCTATTAGCTGCACAAAAAAAAGTTTCCATAAGGCAATCTATCTCTTGCTCATTTTTTAAAATCTTAAATTCTTCTGTCATCATCTTCACTCCAATCAATAAAAATTAATCTAAAATAGGAAAGAAGTTTTTTACGTTAGTACTTTTAACTTCTTCTAAGTATCCTCGAAATCTTAAACCATTAGAAGCAATACCTTCAATAGTTCGACCATCTGATTGAATTATTCCATTTTCCATCGCTTCTTGTCCCCATCGATATAATTTCTCGTCACTAATTTTAGCAGGATCATAAATTGTTTTAGGTTGCTTGATAGTTTTATAAGATACTGGTTCTAAGATATTTCCAGCAATATCTTTTCTGGGTATTTTATATTCTACTTCATAAACACCATCAATAAAAGAGTGTGGCTTTTTAGAAATAATGAGGGATTCAGGATTAAACCCTTGTTTTTTTAGTGCATTATTGAATTCATCCATATTATGTCCACCAACAACACCCTTTTTAGTATTGACAGTCTCTACATTTTTTAAATGATTCTTTGAGTTATTTCCAAATTTGAAATTATGACCACCATTCGTCTCCTCAATCTTACCACTCTCCACCTCCTTCACACCAGTGGTCGTCAATACTTTGTAAGACGCATAAGTAAAACCCAACACCATCATTGCTTGACCGAGTTCGGATTCGGTAATCCATGTGTAGCCGTCTTTGACATATTGCGAGGTAGAGACGAGACTGCCTACGAGTGGGTCTAGTTTTTCGCCAGTTTCGTAATTAATGCCCTGACGCCAAGCTGCATTGACTTTCTCTTGATAGGTATCATACGTCATGAATTGGATCAGTTCAGGATCTAGGTAATGACCTACTTTCGTGACATATTGATACAGCTCTGGGTTCATGATGCCGTGACCGGATTGCTTGTTCTCAATTTTCCAAAAGACACGTGGATTGCCCTCGCTATCGGAAATAATGAGGGCATAAACATTGTACTTTTCTAGTTCTTTGTTTTTGGTTGGATCGATTCCCTTTTTCTCGTTTTCTGCTTGTTGCCATTTGTCTTGGATCGTGGTTGTCCATGACAGATCTTTCGGCATGGAAAATGTCTTCGTTTGGCTATTCCAAGCAGTTTTTGTTTGGGCGAGGCCTTGATTGACTGCTTGTTCAAGAGAGTTTATCTCGGAAAAGAATTGTGTGGAGCTTTGATTGTAATCTAAAAGCTTTTGGAGTTTCTCTTCCAGCTTTTGTTTCAAGTCATGGTACATCGTGAGTAACAATGTATTTTGATTGAGTTGAAAGCCTTGATGTTCTTCTGGCATATAAGGTGAAAGAAGTAGTTGCCGTATTCCTTCTGCTTGAGTAATATATTGATTCATTTGGCGAATCTGTGCTTCTAATTCGGATTGTTTTAAGCTAATGAAATCAACTTGTTCTATGTATTCCTGCGGAAATCGTTTTGTTGCTTTTTCGACCGCTTCGGAGAGTAAGATCCCTCCTTGGACGAGTGGATAAAGCACTTGAGAAAAATAGGCTTTTGCTGCATCGTACGCTTTTCCCTTGAGATTAGGCGTTTGTAAAGTGAACTGGGTAATCGCTTGTTGGAGATTCTGGTAATCAGTGACTTGTTTTTGGCAAAAGTGACTAGTGCTACTGGCTTGTGTCAGGGAGTCGTTTAGATACATGTCGATACTCATAGGCTCTGTTCCTCCGACATGATTTTTCTTTTCTCAAAAGCAATTTCTTCGAGTTTATTGGTGATTTTTTGTTGCTGGATCATTTCGTGGTGTTGAGACTCATCAAAGCCATTCATCAATCGTCTACTTTGCTGTGAAAATTCTGTGGTGATTGTTTCGATAGATGTAGCGGTATTCGACTTCTGGTAGGACATCTGTAATTGGAATAAGAAGTGCCCAATTCCTTTTAGATGATCCTGATATTCCGAGCGACAGGCATCTAGTTGTTTTCCTTTTCTTTCGTGTCCTTCTCTTTTTGCGAGCAAAAATGTTTCTTCGATATGAAGATCGGTCATTCGTTTCATTAGCGTCTCTCCTTGAAAAGATCTCGACTTAACTGAGTGTCTAGTGTAGAAAAACCTTGGGCGATTGTCTGTAACTGATTGGCTGCACTTGAAATGGCTGTGGCAATTTGGTTGGCAGAGTTTTTAGCAGATGTTATGCTACTTTGAATGTCTTGATTGCCAATAAGCGTGGTTCGTGTGTCATTTTGAAGCGATGTTGATTGTTGTAAAGGTGTGGTTGCACTGTTGATTTTAGAAGTAGACTGCTGGGCTTGTTGAGAATTGCTGCTGAATGTGGTCATCAATTTCCTCCTTTATTCTATAGACTGGGCGTAACGCTTACATATTACATTATAACAATACATAACCTTTCAATGAATAAAAATTTAATTAGATAGGTCCTGTTACTTTATTTCTTATTTGATGACGGTCTTCTTCAATGTACAAAAAACACTGAAGGTAGAATCGCCTTCAGTGTCTCCCTATCCCAACCAATCCAACATTCTGGCTTTCTCTTATACGGATAGTTGTTTCTTTTGAATATGAAATAGTAAGTAAAGAAAGTACGGTGCGCCTAAGACAGCAATCAATATTCCCGTCGGTACTTCCCCATCAGGTAAAATGACTCGGGCAAGAATATCGGCAATATTGACAAAAAGCCCGCCGAACAACCCACTCAATAGGAACGCCCAATGATTTTCTTTACGTACGATGATTTTTGCAGCATGAGGTGCGAGTAAACCAACAAAGGATAAGCTACCCGCTACAGCTACACTGCCACACGCCAAACCGACAGCAAGTAAGAGCAATAATGACTGACTTCGTGACACATTCAGCCCTAAGCTTTGCGCTCGCTCTTGTCCAAATGATAAAAGACCGATTCTGCGACTATAGAAAAACGCCAAGGGAATCAAGATGATCGCCCAAGGTAAAAAGGCAGTAACATAAGGCCAACTTGCACCCCAGATCGAACCCGCTAACCAAGCGTTCACAAAGCCATAATTTTCTTTTGAGATCTTTATTGTACTTAAAAGCATTGCCGCAGAGAAACCCGCATTTACTGCGATACCTGAAAGAAGCAAGCGATTCATTGCTACTTGTCCTGAACGACGATACGCAACAAAATAAACTAAAAAAGCAGCAAACGTTCCACCTAGAAATGCCACGAAAAGTAACAAAAAAGGCGAAGCATGGCTTGTAAAAAAGCCGAGGTATAACATAACGAAAAAACCCGCGCCGGAGTTGATGCCTAAAATACTGGAGTCGGCTAAAGGATTTCTAGTTACTCCTTGTAAGAGGAAACCGGCTATTCCTAAACATGCCCCTGCCAGTAAGCTGATCATCAGTCTTGGCAAACGAAATTCTGTCAAAACCAACTGTTGGACTTGTGTGCCCTTGCCAAACATGACATCTAGTAATTGGTCGATATATAGAAAAGGGGTGCCGATCATTAAACTGATGATTGCAGTCAAAACCCATAAACAGAGTAATAATCCAATGCCCCAATATATTTTTTTCACACGCGTTCCCTCCTAACTTGTACCAATAAGAATGGCACACCAATCAAGGAGATCACTAAGCCGAACGGTGTTTCAAATGGTGGATTGATCATTCGTGCGACAAAGTCGGCTAACATGACTAAGACTCCTCCAGCGATAAACGAAGCTGGTAAGACATAGCGATAATCCGTACCGACAAAGCCACGAACAATTGGTGGTACCATCAAGCCAATAAAGGAAACGGGTCCAACTAAAGAAACAGCAAGCGCAGCTAAGATCGAGACAAAAATGAACACTAAGACACGTGTCCGCTGTGGGTGTCCGCCTAGTGCAATGGCATGTGATTCGCTTAAATGGATCAAGGAAATCGATTTGCCTGACAGAAAAGAGCCAATAACTGCCACTAAATAGATCGGCGAAAGAACGATCAACTGTTGCCAAGTAATATTAGCCGCTCCACCAACGAACCAAAATGTTAAATCTTGTTGTAAATTGAATAGCTGAGTCAACGCTTGGCTGATCGCAGTAAAAAAAGAACTGATCGCCACACCGGCTAAAATCATCTGCATGGTACTAAGCCCGATTTTTGAAAAACTGAAAAAGCCTAAGACGATCATCGTCACGATCAACGAACCAAGTAATGAAAGTAAAAAAATGGCAAATGGCGAAGCTTTTGGTAAAAAGGCAAAGCTAAATGCCATAGCTAGTGATGCGCCAGCATTTATCCCTAACAAGCCTGAATCCGCTAAATTATTTCTAGTGACACCTTGCATCAAAGCCCCACTGAGTGCGAAACAACTGCCGACGATGAATGCACCAACTACACGTGGCAAACGGATATTACGAATGATCTGCTGTGCTTGATCAGTCGCATCAAATTGAAAGAGCGCCTGCCAAACTTCATTGCCTTTAACTGTAGAGGCACCATTATACAAAGCAAAAAAGAAGACGATGATTGCCAATAGCAGAAGTAGCCATAGCGTCATTATTTTTTTCCCTTTTCTCATCATTTCTCCTCCTGTTTCTTGATTAGATCATACGTTAAGAAAACAGGTTTATTTGTCTCAGGTAACTGGACGATTTGTGCATCGATCTCAAAAATCTCTCTCATCCATTCTTTGGTAATGACTTCTTCTGGCGTCCCATCGACAACTAATCGTCCTTCTTTCATCGCGACTAAATAATCAGAAAAACGAGAGGCATGATTGATATCATGGATCGACATCAAGATCGTGGTTTTTTTCATTCGATTGATTTCTGTTAATAAATCTAATATTTCTAATTGATGTGCAGGGTCTAAAAAAGTGGTTGGTTCATCAAGTATCAAGATATCCGCTTCTTGAGCTAACGCCATGGCGATCCAAACTCGCTGCGCTTGGCCACCTGACAGGCTTGCTATATCTCGATCTTTCAATGCGATAAGATTTGTTGCTGTCAATGCCCACTCAATGGCTTGCAGATCTTGATCGTCCATGCCACTAAATAATTTTTGATAAGGATATCTACCATAAGAAACCACTTCTTCTACTGTCATCCCTAATGGATATTCACTCGTTTGAGCAAGTAAGGCAAGTTTTCGTGCTAATTCTTTTGAATGGTAGGTCGTCAATTCACGATCATTGACAAGTATTTTGCCATTTTTTACAGGAAGTATGCGGGTGAAGCTTTTTAATAAGGTAGACTTGCCACTACCATTTGGACCGATCAAACTGGTGATCTTCCCTTCCGGTATTGCGACAGATAAATTTTCAATTATCGTTTTATTGGGGTAACCGGTAGTGATTTCAATGGCATTTAATCTAGACATATACTTCCCCCTCTCATTGAAAATCATTCTCAATTATGACGGTACTTCACAAATTCGTCAAGCATAAATTTCATCGTTTACGCTAGTAAAAAGAGTTGACAGCGCCCTTATCTTGGGGAATAATAGCAATTGAGAAACGTTCTCAATTACATTTGGAGGAAAGACATGAGACTTAAAAATAAACTATTCACAATCTCTAGTGCATTACTGATGGTGGGATTGCTTAGTGCTTGCTCGCCAAGCTCATCAACAACGGAAGAAACAGCTTCTTCAACGACTACCGCTGATAATGGTACACATACGGTGACCGATACATTAGGCCACTCCGTTGAAGTGCCGAACCAACCGAAACGCATCATCGGCAGTTACTTAGAGGATTATCTGATTGCTTTAGGTGAAACGCCTGTCGCACAATGGACAGTCGGTAGCGGTTCGATCCAAGATTATTTACAAGAAGATCTGAAAGATATCCCAACGATTTCCTATGATTTACCTTACGAAAATGTGTTGAGTTTTGAACCTGATCTATTATTGATTTCTTCTTCTGCAACGGTTGAAGGTGGCAAATACGAGCAATATAGTAAAATCGCCCCAACCTACGTCGTTAAAAACGGGACAGATGTCACATGGGAAGAACAATTACAAGACATCGGTAAAGTGTTGAATAAAGAGGATAAAGCCAAAGAAATCATTCAAGACTACCAAGATTATGCGAAAGAAACAAGAGAAGCATTGAGTGACAAGATCAATGGCAAAACAGCCGCTGTCTTATGGGTCACAAATAACTCTGCTTTTATGGTCAGCGAGAACCGTTCAAGCGGACGTATCGTTTATGAAGATCTACAGTTTGGCGTTCCTTCTTTAGTGGAAGAAGTATCAAAAGAAGCAACTTCTGACTGGTCAGCTGTTTCATCAGAAAAATTAGCTGAATTAGACGCAGACTACATCATTTTAGTGAACAGCGATGAACAAGCGGCGATGTTTAACGAACCTACTTGGCAAAATCTGAAAGCAGTGAAAGCCGATCAAGTATTCGAGTTTGGTCCAAC
This sequence comes from Enterococcus sp. DIV2371, assembly GCF_050498525.1. Classification (NCBI taxonomy): domain Bacteria; kingdom Bacillati; phylum Bacillota; class Bacilli; order Lactobacillales; family Enterococcaceae; genus Enterococcus; species Enterococcus sp. DIV2371. The sequence continues at coordinate 1,915,945 of NZ_JBIPAJ010000001.1, forward strand.
TTCTAGCTGGTTATACAATGGTCCGATCGCTAGTCGTCAAATGATCGATGACATCAAAGCAGAGCTAAAATAAAATCAGCTTTAAGTAAAATCATAAAAACAAACGACAATCACCAAATAAATGTATTTGTTGGTGATTGTCGTTTTTTGATGATCATTTTTTCTAGCAATTCCTAAGAACTTCGGTAATCCCGTAACCGATAGCCGACGCCGATCTCTGTGATCAAATATTCTGGGCTGATGGTATTTTTCTCGATTTTTTTACGGATATTTGACATGTTGACCCTTAACACTTGAGAATCGGTTCCATAAGGTCCCCAAACTTCTGACGTTAATACACGATAAGTGACGACTTTGCCGAGATGTTGGAATAAAACGAGTAAAATACGGTATTCATTTTTCGTCAGATGGATCGGTTCTCCGGCTTTTGTCAACAGTTGACTTTCTGTATCCAAACATAATTCTCCGTTCGTAATGATCGCAGGTAATTCTTCTTGTTTACGATGACGAAAAGCTGTTCTGATCCTAGCAAGTAATTCATTCATCCCAAAAGGTTTCGTCACATAATCATCCGCACCAAGATCGAGAGCTTTGACCTTTTCATGTTCGTTGTTACGCGCAGAAATCACGATCAATGGAGTAGCAAGTCGTTTACGGATGATTTTCAATAGCTCGATGCCATCGATATCAGGCAACCCTAAATCAAGCAAAATCAAATCAAAGGAAGTTTCTTGGAACACATTCAAAGCTTCCATGCCTGTTGCCGCTATCGTCACTTGATAGTGTTCTTTTGCTAACACGACTTCCATAAAATCGGTGATTGTTGGATCATCTTCAATCAATAGGACTTTCCTCATGCAGCGCCACCTCCTCACTCTTTTTCAGATAAATACGAACCACTGTTTTTCCTTCTGCTACGGTCATTTCTAGTTTACCACCATGAGCATGGACGATCGTTTTGACAATACTTAATCCAATCCCAAGGCCATTTTTAGAATCGATTGGTACTTCTTCTTCGTTCGATAGATTCATTTGGATTTTTTCATATTGCTTCAACGAGATCTCACCGTCATTTTTTACTTCACAAATGACGTTTTCGCCTTCTTGGTACACGCCGACTTCTACTTGTCCTTTGACTGAGCCATGGCGGAACGCATTTTCCACCAGATTGAACATCGCTTGTTCGATCAATATCGGATCAACTTCTACAAATAAAACAGTCGAAGGTAAATGGACGCGTAATGCTTTATCAGGGTACACCTTCGTAGCATGTTCATACACAGCTTCAATGATTTCTTCGATCGGTTCTGCCGATTTTTTTACTTGCATCGTGTCCATATTGATGCGAGTAATCGAAAGCAGATTTTCCACCATACGGATCAACCACTGAGACTCGGTCTGGATATCGGTCAAAAGCTTTTGCCGCGTCGTTTGTTTCAGCTCTTCATTTGTTTGCAAGAGTGTTTCCGCAATACCAGAGATTGCCGTCAATGGTGTACGCAAATCATGAGAGATCGCCCGCAATAAATTGCTACGGACTTTCTCACGCTCATTTTCTAACTCGATCTGTTCTTTTTCATTTTTAAGCTCAGTTTGCTCTAAAATAACCGCAAGTTGTGTTAATACTAAGCGCAGGTAGTTCAATTGGCTATCCTCGATCGGGAGCACCCGACTGCGACGAATGCCTAACACAGCTAACGTCTTCCCATTTGCAACGATCGGTAAGTAAAAACCTTTTGCCCCACTTAACGTATCAGTGCCATAGCCTGATTCTTTTTGGTTTTTAGCCGTCCAATAAGCCACAGCCGCTTCTTCTGGGTGATCTAATAAGAGCGGTGCTTCTTTCGGTGTATATTGACTTTGCTTCATGGCATGTTTATCAAAGAAAATCACTTCGCGATCTAACAGACGTCCTAAATAAGTCGCCGATAGTTCAACGATTTGTTGCTGGTCTTCTGCTAAAACAAACTGTTTGTTCAATTCATACAAAATTTCCATTTGCTGTTCTTTTTCTCTTGCATGGACCGCTTGCTTTTTCAAACGAACCATTAGATTACTGATCATCAATGCCACGATCAGCATAATGACCAAAGTGATCGGATAGCCTTGTTTATACACGGTCAAGGAATAAAGAGGTTCAACAAAAAACCAGTTAAAAGCCAAGACACTTAAAATGGAAGATAACGCACTCCAAAAGTAACCAGAGGTCAAACGAGCAACAAGTAAAATAAAGAAAATATAGACCAACATCAAGTTTTGTTCCCCAAAGTGAAGATATTGCATCCCTTCAGTTAAAATCGTTGCCACGAAGACACAGATCAATGAAATGGCAAAATCTTTCCCTCCCCCTTCCACTAGTTCTTTGGAATGGGCAAGGAGTGTGGACCGTTTTTCTTTATAAGGAATCAAGTGAAGTTCAGTTTCTGGCAATCGTTTGAGTAAACGTACATCTAACTCTTCTGAAAATAAACGCTCGTACCAAGGCTTTACCAAGTTTTTACCGATGATCAAATCGGTTGCTCCGACTAGTTTAGCATATTCGACGATCGTTTCAAAAGAATGATCCTCCTCGATCACCACGACTTCTGCCCCAAGTTTCTCCGCTAAGTCATTCGTTCCTTGTAAACGGTCATCAGAACGAATGTATAAGACGATCCATTCTGCACCTAGTCCTTGCGCTAATCGTGCGGTCCAGCGAATGCTTTTTTCAGCCATTTTGGGGAAAGCATCTTGAACGATCGTGATCAATTTACTTTGGACACCATTTGTCTTACCGATCACGCGATTGATATGATCCGAAGCCCGCTGGATCGCTAACCCTCTTAATTGTTCCAATTTTTTTGGAATAAAAAAATGTTGCAACGCCCGCTTCGCATTTTCATTGGCGTAGATTTTTCCTTGTGCCAAACGATCGATCAATTCATCCGGTTCAACATCGATGACTTTTAACGTTGCATGCTGGAAAAACGTATCGGGAACCGTTTCTTTTACTTCGATTCCTGTTACTTCTTCAACGATATCATTCAAGCTTTCAATATGTTGGACATTGATCGTCGTATGGACATTGATGCCTGCATTCAATAATTCTTCAATGTCTTGATATCGTTTGCGATTTCTTGACCCTGGAGCATTACTATGGGCAAGCTCATCAATCAACACGATTTCTGGCTGTCGCTTGATGATTGCATCGATATTTGGTTCACTCAAAGTCAACCCTTTATATGTCAGCTCTTTTAAAGGGATCTGTGGTAGCCCCTTTAACAACTCATTTGTATCTGGACGATCATGAGGCTCGATATAACCAACTACGATGTCTTTTCCTAGAACTCTCAGTTCCTGTGCTTCTGCAAGCATCGCATACGTCTTACCGACGCCCGCGGCGAAACCAAAATACACCCGCAGACGCCCTCGACCTTTTTCAGGCTTGTATAATCTCTCTGAAATATTCTGTCTTTCCATCTTTGTTTCTCCTAATCCCTCTGTCCTCTATAAACGATCTAATGACAGATTCAGTTCAAGCACATTGACAAATTTCCGATCCGAAAACCAATCTTTCTGTGCTTTTTCCTGTATTATAGCACGAATCTTAGTCACGTCTTGTCCACGCTCCTTGGCGATCCGTGAGGCTTGACTTTCTGCGGCAGCTACGCTGATATGTGGATCGAGACCACTTGCTGAGTTCGTGACCAGATCGATCGGGATCTCAATTGTTTGATTGTTTTGTTGAGCTAATCTTGTTTTTTCTTCCACTAATTTCTTTTGCTCGACTGACGTTGGTGAAAGTTGTGTTACTTCTTGGTTTCTTCCATTAAAATAAGCAGCTTGTTGAAACGGTTGGCCAATCAATGATGAGCCGACCACCTTTCCTGCAACGACTTCCTGACTGCCGTTGGCTTGATGGGGAAAGAAAAGTTGACCGATTCCAGTAACAGTCACGGTATAAAGCCCACCAAAAAGTAGAATGCTGATAAATAAAAAACTAAGCTGTGCTCTAAGTACCTTTTTCATAAGGGAGTTCCTTCTTTCTGTAAAATGATTCAGTGTTAGATCAAGAAAAAGCTTAAAGCGAGATCGATCAGTTTGATGAATACGAAGGGGGCAATCAAGCCACCTAATCCGTACACTAAAAGATTATGTCGCAAAATCTGACTTGCAGGTTTTTCGGTATACTTGACTCCTTTTAAAGCTAAAGGAATCAAAGCAACAATAATGACTGCATTATAGATAACAGCCGACAAAATCGCTGTAAGGGGGCTACCTAATGCCATGATATTCAACTGCGCCAATTCTGGATAGATGCCATAAAACAAGACTGGGATCACCGCAAAATATTTTGCTACATCATTTGCAATACTGAACGTCGTCAATGCCCCTCTGGTCATCAATAGTTGTTTCCCGATACGAACGACCTTCAATAGCTTTGTTGGACTGGAATCTAAATCGATCATATTCCCTGCTTCTTTTGCTGCTTGCGTTCCGGTATTCATCGCCACAGCAACATCTGCTTGTGCTAATGCCGGTGCATCGTTGGTTCCGTCACCAGTCATTGCGACAAGGTGACCTTTTTCTTGATAATCACGGATCAGATCCATTTTATTTTCAGGTGTGGCTTCAGCAAGAAAGTCATCGACGCCCGCCTCAGCTGCAATCGCCGCTGCTGTCAACGGATTATCCCCTGTGATCATGATTGTTTTGATGCCCATTTTGCGCATGTCAGCAAAGTTTTCTTGCACACCATTTTTAACAATATCTTTTAGATAAATGACACCCATCACTTGGTCATTTTTCACAACAACTAACGGTGTTCCTCCAGCTTGCGCAACTTTCGCAACGATTTGATCACATTCTTCTGGATATTGTCCGCCGCGTGCTTGGACGTATTTCTTCATTGTATCTGCGGCACCTTTACGAATTTGGTCGCCACAATAATCCATCCCACTCATGCGAGTTTGTGCGCTAAAATCAATGAATTTCACTTCTGATTTTTCAAAAACACGTTCTCGCAACGCAAATTTTTCTTTTGCTAAAATGACGATACTTCGCCCTTCCGCTGTCTCATCTGCCAAAGAAGAAAGTTGCGCCGCATCAGCTAATTGTTGCTCTGTGATACCTTTTACCGGTAAAAACTCACTGGCACGACGATTTCCTAAAGTAATCGTTCCTGTTTTATCTAAAAGCAACACATCCACATCTCCAGCAGCTTCGATTGCTCGACCACTCATGGCAATGACATTTTCTTTCGTTAAACGACTCATTCCTGCAATCCCGATCGACGAAATCAATGCACCGATCGTGGTAGGAGCGAGGCAGACAAACAAAGCAATGACAACAATTGTCGCAATCGATTCTCCTTTTCCTGAGAGCATCGTACTTAATTCAGTAAATGGCACTAAACTAACCGAAACAACTAAAAAGATGATCGTTAAAGTGATCAAAAAGATTTGTAAACCAATCTCGTTCGGTGTTTTTTTTCGTTGGGTACCTTCCACCATCGAAATCATTTGATCTAAAAAGGAATGCCCATTCTCTGACGTCACACGGATCACCAAGTAGTCAGAAACAACCGTTGTACCACCAGTGACCGCACTGCGATCGCCGCCTGATTCACGAATCACTGGCGCGGATTCCCCAGTGATGGCACTCTCATCCACTGAAGCAGCGCCTTCGATCACATCTCCATCAGCAGGAATCTGTTGTCCTGAGACTACGTAGATCAAATCACCTTTTTTTAAATCTGAAGATTTGATCTCAATAAATTCTTGATTTTCAATATCTTCTAAGCGGTGGATCTTATACGTGATCACTTCTTTTTTGGCTTGCTTCAAGCTGTTTGCCTGTGCTTTTCCTCGTCCTTCCGCTACTGCTTCAGCAAAATTGGCAAAAAGTAAGGTGATCCATAGTAAGCATGTGATCGTGACTGTAAACCATAAAGGGACAGCCGATTGTTCAAAACAAAGGATCGTAGCCATGATTGCTCCGATATAGACCATGAACATCACTGGATTCTTGATTTGTTGTCGTGGATCTAATTTGATGAATGCTTCTTTCATTGCCCATACATAAATAGTTTTCATTTGATTTTACTCCTTCTAACTTAAGGTAAAATGATCAGCGATCGGACCTAATGCCAATGCTGGTAAAAAGCTCAATGCGCCGACAACGAGAATAACGATCATCAACATGGAAATAAATGTGCCATTCGTTGTTGATAGCGTGCCATCATTGACCGCAATCGTTTTTTTCTTGCCCATGTTTTCCGCTAAGAACAAAATAGCGACTATTGGAATATAACGAGAGCACAACATCAAAACACTTCCCAAAAGATTGAGGAACGGTGTATCAGCTGTCAGTCCAGCAAATGCACTCCCATTATTGTTTGCTAAAGAAGTCACGTTATAAAGCAACTCACTAAATCCATGTGGCCCCTTATTCGTCAACCAAGTTAAGATCTCGGGATGAAGGGAAACTGCCATTGTGCCAAACAACGTCAATAAAACGGGAGTCAAAATTACTAAACTTGCCATTTTAATATCAAATGCCTCGATTTTTTTCCCTAAATATTCTGGTGTACGTCCAACAAGTAAACCGGCAATAAAAACAGTCAACAACAAGAATGCCAACATGCCATATAAACCACTACCAACTCCACCAAAGATGATCTCACCTAATTGCATCAAGAAAAGCGGAATACCACCACCCAAGGGCGTAAAACTATCCAACATCGCATTTACTGAACCATTAGATGCCGCTGTGGTGCTCACTGCCCACAAACTTGACCAACCCACGCCAAAACGTACTTCTTTTCCTTCCATGTTCAAGGAACCAAGGACATTTGCAAAGTTAGGCCCATGGAACTCACTAAATGCTACACCGACGAATGCTGTAAATAGAAAAGCGAGCGAAACAATCAAAATCGTCCGGCCTTGTTTCCACTCTTTGACCCAATAGCCAAAAGCAAAGATCAAAGCAGTTGGTATCAACAAAATGGCGATATTCTCAATGAAATTTGAAAAAATCGTCGGATTCTCAAACGGATGAGCGGAATTAGCGCCGAAAAAGCCACCGCCATTCGTACCTAGTTGCTTGATGGCTACTTGACTGGCTACAGGACCTAAATATAACCACAAGGATTCGCCAGATAAGCCGGTATAAGACATCCCATGACTAAACGTTTGGACCACGCCTTGAGAGATCAAAAGTACGGCAGTAATCAATGATAATGGTAGAAAAATGTAAAGCAAGCCACGGACTAGATCTTGCCAAAAATTACCAAGTTGGCTTGATTTCCTTTGGATGATGCCACGGATCAATGCGCAAAGTACCGCTAAACCTACAGCTGCTGATAAGAAATTTTGAACAGTTAAACCAAACATTTGCGTCGTATTCGAAAGTGTTACTTCTCCAGCGTAAGCTTGCCAGTTTGTATTTGTCACGAAACTTACCGCTGTATTCACCGCTAAATCAAACGGCAAATTCTCCACTCCATTGTTGCCAGGAAGCCACCCTTGAATCATCAAGAGCCCTGTCAAAAATAGCAACGAACAAATCCCTACACCCAACACATGAGCTAAATAGCGTTTGGCAGTCATTTTCTTTTGACTTTCAGAACCAATGATTTTATAGAAAAACCGTTCGAGCGGTTGAATGAAACGAACATATTTCGGTGTTTCGCCTGTCATGATCAACTTGATGTACCACCCAAGCGGTGCGGCTAAAACAAGTAATATAAAAAAGAAAAACAATCCTTGGAATACTGCACTCATCATTGCTCTTCCCCCTTAAATAAAAACCAGAATAGATAACCTAACAAAATAAAACTGATAAAACCTAAAAATAAGATCATGTTCTTCCTCTCCTTTGTTTTTATCATAGACAAAGGGCTATAAAGATAGTGTTAATGTTCTAGAAATTTCTTTATATTTTCTTTATACGATACAAAAACAGCGAAATCTCAAGGACAAACCTTTTCCTGATTTCGCTGTTTCTGTAAAAATCTGTACAAAAAAAGACGTTCCGATCATCTCATGAACATCTTTGTCTGTTTCTTCTTCTCATTTCATTTCTATCACAATAAGCAAATGTTACTTTCTGACCCATTTTTGGAAGCGATGCGCATAATGATTGTCTTGATCCATGATTCCCTCATGTTCTTCTGCTAGCACAAAATCGCTAAAATCGATCTCACCGATATACGTATCTCCTTCAAATTCGCCATCAATCAACGTTCGCCAAATAATCGCTGTTTGAGGTAAAAGCGCTTGAAAGATCCGACTCCCTCCAGAAACATAAATATCTTCTGTAACAGTCTCTTCAAAAGCCAACAATTCATCGATCGAATGCATCACTTCTGCATTTTCTTTGACCTCAAAATCTTCTTGGGTCGTCAACACGATGATATGTCGATAAGGAAGTGATAGATCACCCATTCCTTCATATGTTTTACGCCCCATTACTAATAGACGATCCATTGTATGTTCTCTAAAAAAACGCATGTCATTAGGTAATCGCCAAGGTAATAAGCCATCTTTACCGATCAAGCCATTCTTATCTTGTGCCCACATAGAAATAAACATTCTGAATCGCTCCTTTCCTCTACTACCTATTATACTAAAAATAAAAAAGCTTGGGTACAGACCCAAACTTTTTTAGACGAATTATTTTGTTTCGCGGTGCAAAGTAACTTTACGTTCGCGTGGGCAATATTTTTGCTTTTCCAAACGATCAGGATTGTTACGTTTGTTTTTGTTAGTTAGGTAGTTACGTTCTTTACAAGAAGTACACTCTAAAGTAATGTTTACGCGCATGATTTTCCCTCCCATTTATACTAGAATCCTCTAAGATGACTCTCAGACTTGATTATCTTACCATGATTTTTATCAGATTGCTAGCCTTTTTCACGATTTTGTTAAGTAGTTCTACTTGACGAGCATAAAACGAGTTTCCTCTAAAAACGAAACAGATGATTTTTCTTTTTTACAAGTTGAGATTACACTTGTTATAGTAGTGAAATTCATTCTTTTAGGAGGAATCAATTATGCCTTGGAATATGAAAGACTTTCCACCAGCGATGAAGAACTTAGAAGAGTTGACTAAAAAGAAAGCCATTGATATCGGCAATGCTTTGCTAGATGAGGGTTACCCGGATGATCGAGCAATCCCAATCGCTATCAGTCAAGCGAAAGAATGGTACGAAAGCGCAGATGAGCAAGAAAAAAAAGCTTTTTCAAAAGAGAAAAATCCCCAAAAAGAGGATAAGCATGACAGTAATCCACGAGCATCAAAATTATTAGATGCCAACGTCGAAGTCAAATTTGAAGAAGATCACTGGATCGTTCGCTCAAAAGGCGCTGAAAAAGCTAGCAACCATTTCGACAAGAAAGAAGAAGCCATCGAAAAAGGAAAAGAAGTCGCTCGGAATAAAGAAACTTCTTTGCTGATCTATAAAAAAGACGGTTCATTTGAACGAGAAGTACATTATTGATCGTCAATTTTCAAGTAAATTTGTTTGAACATGGCTCATTCATTTTTAACCGAAATCAGACAGTTATTGCGCAAAAAAAAAACGAAGAACCTATCCAAATCGGATCGGCACTCTTCGTTTTTTGCATTTTTAGAGATAAATTCTTAATCGTTTAAACTGTGACGTATTGGATCGATTCAGCTTGAGGAATCGTTTCATCTACAAAATAAACTTTATACCAAGTCAAGAAACTAAAGATCGTCCAAATCTTACGTTGTTCTTCACTTCGACCTTCATGATGGTCATTTAGTAATTTGATGATTTTATCTTGATCAAAGAACTCTTTCGCAAAATCAGCTTCAAATAATTCTTTGACTTGACGATACCCATGCTCTTCTTTCAACCAAGCTTTGATCGGTACAGGGAAGCCAAGTTTCACACGATTAGACCATTCCTCAGGCAAATGCTTATTCGCAGCTTGTCTAAAGACATCTTTCGTATTGTTTTGATTCAATAGATACTTGCTTGGGATCTGTTGAGCCAATTTCATCACTTCGATATCTAACAATGGTACCCGCACTTCTAGTGAGCTTGCCATTGAAAGTTTATCGGCTTTCAACAAGATATCTTTTGGCATCCACTGATGCAAGTCGACATATTGCATCTTGTTGATCTCATCTTCGATTCCTTCAGTTTTCGCATAATGCTCTGCCATGATTTCTTTGACTGTCGGCGCTTTTTGGAACGCTGGAGTCAACAAGCTAGCCGCTTCGTTTTCTTCAAAGATTCGTGCATGTCCGATGAAATATTCTTTTGCTGGTGCTAAAGATTCATATAAATGGATCCTACCATGGAAGTTACGCATTTTCCCGATTTTTCTTCCTAGATTATAGCGAGTTCCTTTAGGTAATTTTTTCAACCCTTGGGCAATCACTCGGATAAATTTAGAGTTTGTATGGAATCCATATGATTGATAGCCAGCAAATAATTCATCTGCTCCTTCACCGGATTGAACCACACGAACACTTTGCGCCGCAAGATTTGCTAAAAAGTACAGCGGTACACAAGACGGATTGGAATCAGGCTCATCCAAATGATATTGGATCAAAGGAAAAGCTTTAAAGGACATATCGCCGTCGATGACCGCCGCCGTATTATCTAAGTCAAGCATCTCTGTTAATTTACGCGCTTCAATCGCTTCATTATAAGTTTTATCATCAAACCCGATTGAGAATGAATGGTCAGGTTTCAAAACAGAAGTCACATAACTTGAATCGACTCCACTTGATAAAAATGAACCAACTTCGACATCACTGATCGTGTGTGCTTCAATCGATGCTTTGACTGTTTCATCGATTTGATCAATCCATTCTTGACGACTCTTCGTTCCTTTTTCTTCAAAATTCGCATCCCAATACTGTTGGATGTCCATTTGGCCATCTTTGTAAGTGAAATAGTGACCTTCTGGCAAACGATATACGCCTTTAAAGAATGTTTCCCCATTCAAAGGAGAATATTGGAACGTCATATAAGGTTTCAAGGCTGCCTGGTTTAGTTCTTTATTGAAATCTGGATGTGGTAAAAAGCTCTTGATTTCAGAACCAAACATAAATGTTCCATTCATTTCAGCATAATAATACGGTTTGATCCCAAAATGGTCTCTTGCACCGAATAATTCTTTTTTCTCATTGTCCCAAATCGCAAAAGCAAACATCCCACGCACTTTTTGCAATAACTCAGTTCCCCACTCTTCATAGCCATGCAATAACACTTCTGTATCTGCATGAGTTTGGAACACATGACCTGCATTGATCAATTCTTTTCTTAGCGGTTGATAGTTATAGATCTCTCCATTAAAAATAATGATCTTTGTTCGATCTTCATTGTAAATCGGCTGTGTGCCGCCTTCTAAATCAATAATACTTAAACGTCTAAAACCCAAAGCCACATCAGAATCAATGTACTCACCAGAACTATTTGGTCCACGATGAATGATGCGATCCATCATATCATTGATGATTGCTTTTTTATTATCTTTGTCATTAACAAATCCTACGATTCCGCACATTTATTTCACATCCTACTAAAATTACTATTCCATTATTATGTCTACATGAATCTTATCACAGGAAGGCATTCAGAATGAATGATTTCCACTCTTACAATTTCGTCACATGTGAACAAATCAAATGGAAAATCTCTGACTTTAAAAAAAGTAGACTCAACAATTAATTTAACACGTTTTAACCTAGGAAGCTACTGGATTCTCCTACTGTTAACAAATATTTCATGTTATTCATAAATAGGGAGATTTTTGCACACGGACACCCACAAAATAACAAGCGGTTACATTTGCATTTCTAGTCCATGATTCGATTGCTAAATAATAAATTATCTGCGTTTTTACTTACCTCACTCTTTTACATGGAAGTGTAAGAAAAAACTTATGATTGATAAAAGTGTTTTAGCCAAAAAGGTTTATGTTGCCCCTAACACCCCATCAAAAAAGGGCTTATCTACCATGCAGTTTATTTAAAAATAACTAATGAATACCATATTTTTTTGACTTTATCTATACCAAGAAGCAACTTTCTAGAAGCTTAAAAGTCCAAAGAATAACTATAACCTTATATCAAATCACTTGACGAAATGACCGTTTTCATAGATGCTCAATCTAAGAACTTATTTTTGAAGTTAGGACGGGAGACTATGAAAATCGGAAAAGTAATATTAGGAATATTGTTAGGGGTAACAACTATTATCGGGGCGTTCATGTTAGGGCTCATGCTATTTCCATTATTTGCACCAGAAAATAAAGCCGTTCCACCGCAAGAAATAACAAGGCAAGAAACCAACAGTCCACATACGGTAAGTACTAAAGATTCATTGACCACTACAGAAACAACAGGCAATGAAGAACAAGTTTTCTCAAATCAAACACCTAGAGAACAAAATCAATCGCATGATCTAGTATTAGAAAAAGCGTTAAGCACACCCGCCACCCCTTTAACAGCTTTTACTTCAGATCCTTACGGTTGGGATCTAAACCAAGCAAGCATCACAAACGGCACAGCTCAGTCAATCGGTTGGATCCAGGCAGAAGATGCAACTGGACGTATCGAGGTCGAATACCATTGTTTCGCTTGCGACACCAGCTGGGTAGGTAAAAATTACTCTTATGAATGGAACGGACAAACAACTACTACTAAGATCACGCCTTTCACAATCATCGGTACGCCATGTGAACACCAAAAAGCACTCAAAAATAATGGCTATATCAGTTGATTCTTGTAAAATCAAACTTTCATGTATAAACAGTTGCACAGATTACTCATTGATAAAAAGCGCAAAAGCCCAACCGACTGCTTTCATCGTTCTGACTTTTGCGCTTTGAATTGTTCGAATGAATACTTTTACTTATTCAGATAAACGACTACTTCTAGAATGTTCGCTTAGTCAAACCAATTAGTTGTATAACCATGAGAGTAAATCAACTAGTAATTAAAGCTTGTAAAAAACTTCAATCATTCTTTTTTAATTGCAAGAGTTTTTTTTAAACAACCTCTTCCATTATCATGAAAAAATAATACTCTTGATTGCCCATTCTTCCAGTATAATTTACTTATCAACGAGCAAAACGTTGAAATAAATCAGGATGGTAGATAGAGATGGCAATTTATTATTTTAACAAAAAAGCAGATAATCAAGGGAATCACAAAGTCCACGTGATCTCATGTACGCATTGTCCAGAAGATGCCCTTTTTATTGGCGTATTTACTACTTGCGAAGAAGCCTTACATAAAGCAAACCAAACCCACGCATCAAAAAATTTCAATGGGTGTCTTCATTGCTGCAAAGAATGTTATAACGGATAAACGATTAAGGGATAGCTTGGCTATCCTTTTTGTTTGGGGATGATTACGTAAAAATTTGAGTCTAGAACTCGCACAACACATTACTACTTCTCGTCAGAGTTCGAGAATAGGGTTTAAGAATGATTTTTAAGTGCGTTTCGCTTATTATCAGCTTTTTAAATAGATGAAATAAATCTTTTAATTACATATATTTATTGGGGGAACCAAAAGATATACTCTTTTTTATATTTTATTCACTATTTAAATCACTTATAGTGTTACCCTGTAGGACTCGAACCTAAGACCGGAAGTTTATGATCCGTCTTCTCTAACCATCTGAGCTAATAGTACGGTAAGCCCTCACAACTATTGCACACAAAAAGAAGGGTCATAGACTAGATAACAATCGCTTTCATTCTTTTTTTGCGATGGCATATTTATTATTACATAAATCACTAATAAAAAACTATTTTCCATACTTATTAATTTACCTCTTTAAACTTAATGATACCTTTGCTATGATTATTATGGTAAATAAAACAAAGGTTATAAAAACGAAAATATTCTCAAAAAACAAAGGAGTTGTGCACTTATTTTGAATTATTTTAAAAAAAATAAAGTACTGGTTCTCATTGTACTGGTTGCTTTTCTATTGATGTCACCACAAATATATTATCGATCAATCATTGTTGGTCCTGATTGGTGGTTCCATTGGAGCAGATTTTACGAAGCAGCAATGCAAATAAGTAATGGACATTTTAATTACTTCCAATCGATTTATGCTTATAATCAAACTGGAAGAATAATTAATGCTATGTATGGTGCCGATTTTGCCTATTTTCATGGGATACTATTGCTCATTGTAAAAAAATTGGTTTAAAGCTGAATTAATTTCAAGTTTTCTATGTATAGTAATATCGGGATTATCGATGTATAGTCTTTCAAGATATTGTAAACTAAATAGAATAGTTGCAGTTACGAATGCAATATTTTTAATGGGGAATACAACCATCATTTTTTATATAAGTTCTCAAGGTTTTCCTGGTTGGGCTACCGCATTTTTACCCATAGCTTTCATACCCGCTATTAGAATGATATCTAAGGATGAAAAACAGATAAATCCTATTTTTCTTGGAGCATCAGTTGCTTTACTAATTTCTATTCATACGTTTACTACCTTGATGTATGTCATTGCTTTGATCCCGTTCTGGTGTATTGGTTTTTATAAATCAAAAAGTAAATTGTTAATGTTTAGAGATAGCATTTTATCTGTTTTAGTTGCACTTATATTAGCTGGTAATATGTTTATGGGAATCTTAGATGTCAAAACAACTTCATTGATTATGCCGTTTAAAGTACATGATCTCATTGGTACCAGTATGGTTTTATCCGATAGAACGATGGGAAGATATGATTACGGTTTGATATTCTCATTTATATTTCTTTTCCAATTTGCAATTAATATGATGAATTGGAAAAAAATATCTATACTTGAAAAAACAATTATGTTCACCGGTGGATTGTTTCTCCTATTATCTACTAAATATTTTCCTTGGAACGAATTTTTATCTCACTTTCCATCATTAGGAGGATTACAGTTTCCACAAAGATTTAGTGCTATTGCTTCTGTTCTGTTAATTTTAAATAGCGGATTAGTAATAAAAAGAATAATAAATCAAACATCAAAAGAGAATGCAAAAATAGTTATGGCTGTTTTTTTAGTTCTTTCATTAATTAATGTTTCAAGTGGATATTCAGATATGCTTTCGAAAGCAGCTTCATGGAAAACAGATAAATTAGAACTTGCTGGTGATAGGTTAGAAACACAACCTGAAGTAATTAGAAGTAATTTTTCTAGTTCTGATTTAACAAAAGCTTTTGACACAATTAGAAAATCAACAACTGATTATTTACCTAACAATGGGGCTATAGATGCACCTTATAAAGAATATACTAATCAGATATATGACAATCCTATCAACGTAAAA
This sequence comes from Enterococcus sp. DIV2371, assembly GCF_050498525.1. Taxonomy (NCBI): domain Bacteria; kingdom Bacillati; phylum Bacillota; class Bacilli; order Lactobacillales; family Enterococcaceae; genus Enterococcus; species Enterococcus sp. DIV2371. Next base: position 1,931,247 of record NZ_JBIPAJ010000001.1, read on the forward strand.
AAAAGTATTACAGAAAAAAATGAATTACAGTTAACTTGGGAGGTAAAAAAATCTGAGAAAGCACAACTTCCTGTATTTGTGTATGAACATAGTACTGTTGAATTAAATGGAAAAAAATTAAATAGGAAAGACTATACCAGTAGTAATATAGGGGCTTTAATTGTAAATGTAAAACCTGGTAAAAATACGGTCATCGTTGGATACAAGCCTTCATTTCTATTCAAGTCCTTTCTTGTCTTAAAAATTATTGCTATTCCACTGACGATAGTTTATTGTTTGTCATATACTTATAGGATGAATAAAAAAAGAAAAGAATAAATAACTCGCTCACTGAAGTGCGCCCCTAAAGTTAGACCAAAATATCTAACTTGGGGGTATTTTAGTGACTAAATACAATTATGCATTAAAAAAACAGGTAGTTGAAGCGTATCACAGAAGCGAAGGCGGTTATAAAACATTGGTAGCTCGGTATAGTATTCCATCCCCTTATAAGGTTGAAAAATAGAGAGAGGCAGTTGATACACTTAGGTTTTATGCTTTGCACAAGAGAAAAACAAACAAAGTTACTCTTCTCAATTCAAACAAGATGTCATACACTTTTATTTGAATAGTGGTAAATCTTATCTTGATGTAGACTTAAAGTTCGGCTTGTACTCGAAAGGTTTAGTTTTATATTGGCCTCAGCCATTCCTAAAAGAAGGAATCCAAGGTCTTTCACCGAAACCGAAAGGAGAATCTTAAATGTCTAAGAAAAGCAAGAAAAAACAATGACGCTTGCCCAAGATCTGGAACTAGAGAATTAGCTGCTTCTCGCAGAACTAGCCTTTGTAACAAAGTTCCGCTCTTTAGAAAGTCGGACAATAATCAGAAAAAAACTGATTATCGTCCAACTTTTTTTGCGTATTTTTGAATTTAATGAAGATATTTTTATTACTGTCACGGAAATTGAAACGGACACTAAAACCTTAACGCCGTTTTTAGACAGTTTTTAGGACAACATAAAGAGCTACCAGAATATATTGTGCCCAATGCAGATTCCGTGAGTTAACAAAATTATATATATATCAATAATGTTCTGCATAAACTTCTTTGATCACCAGCAGTGAGAATTCGTTCGATATAGAAAATTGGCTCTATCTGGAAGAACAACATGAGTATATTGCCCAGCAAACCGACTTGTCCCGTTCAAAGTCTATAGTTGTAGGAAAGATAAAGGCAGGTTTGTCCGAAATTTCAAAGCATAGTGCTAACAGAAGCTTTTGTAAGAAAAAACAGGTTCGATTTACCGTCGATGAAAATTTTGAGAAAGGAGTATTGTCCCACACTCCTTGGTCTCACTATTAGGTCTCGCTTCAAAGGGGTACCCTTTTTTAAAAAGAAAGCTATCCAGCAACTGCCAGATAGCTCACAAACGTTGATATAAAGGAAGGTACGGGACTTGAACCCGTGCACCACATTACTGCGGCTCGCCGGATTTCGAGTCCGGTGCATTACCACTCTGCCAACCTTCCATGCCTACTATTTTTAATCTTTTTCCATAAAATGTCAAGAGAAATTCTAGCGCTGATTTCAAATATATTTGTTTTCTAAAACCACGTTTACACATCACTATTGTTATGTTCAAATACAGAAAACTTTAAAATCACTTAATAAAAAAAACTTCCTCTCTGAGTTTATACTCTCAGAGAAAGAAGTTTACTGCATCACTCTAACGGATTTTTTCTGGATTTTCGATTGCCAATACAGAATCGACCGTTGTTTTGATGATCGAAATGATTTGCTCTTCTGTCGGATGCATAATACTAGAAGACATCAGTGAAGCGATCCCAGTAATCGTTACCCAAGTACCAGTATGAAGTGCATCAATATACTCTTCTGATAGATCTTTGTATCGTGCGTCTTCTTTCAAAAGCTTACGGAAATAATTATAAGAAAAATCATGCATCTTTTGACCATTTCCATGCTCATCGATATATAATGCCATATAAAGGCTATGGTTTTTCTTAGCAAAATAAATGTAATTAAGCCCTAAGTCGATAATCTTATCTCCTGTACGCTCAACAGGAAACACTTCTTCTTCTAACTGTTGGAAGATAACATCTAATAGCGTATTCTTCAAATCTTCCATATTCTTGAACTCTAAGTAGATCGGTTGAGTCGATATTCCCATCTTCTTAGCAATGTTTCTTGCAGTGAAACCTTTGAATCCTTCTTTAGCGACAACTTCGTATGCAGCTTTCAGAATTTGATCCTTCGTATAGACTTTTCTTCTCATAATAAAACTCCCCCACTTCATGCTACAGTCTGTGTTCTTTTATTTTAACCGATAATGATTCATTTTTGCAAATAATATACCTAAATTGTTATATTTTAAAGCATTTATGTGTTTTTTATTGGATTTTCTCAATTTTCTAACAATTTTCCCGCCAAATTTGTTTCCCCTTACAATTTTTGATTTTATGTTGAATTTAAGTTGACCAAAAGTTTTCTTTCAAGTTATAGTTAAATAAAAAGGAAAAGAAGGTGTGTAATGAAGAATAAAAGTGACGTTATTTATATTCATCCTAAAAAAAGAATCATTTCTCAAAGGAAAAACTATTTTTACCTTATTTTTACAGGCGTGTTTTTTTTGATTATTGGATTGCTTAGCGATTCTTTATCGAATAACCTCGTAGGATTAATGGTCATCATGACCTCCCCCAGTAATCTTTTAACAGACTATATTGCTTTAGGTGGATTTGGAAGCGCATTTATGAATGTAGGCTTACTTACACTCTCTTCTGTGTTACTCGCCTATCGCCATAAAGTCATGTTGAATGGTGCGATGTTTGCTTCAATCTTGACTGTCGCAGGCTTTTCTTTCTTTGGAAAAAATCTATATAATTCCATCTCGATCATTCTCGGTGTTTATCTCTATGCTCATTTTATGCACAAGCCATTTTCTCAATATGTGATGATTGGCTTGTTCGGTAGCGCACTCTCCCCTGTTGTCAGCTATATTACGTTCGGGATTGGCTTACCTTTACTTCAAGGTGCCTTTCTTGGGAACTTAGCTGGTTTGATCGTCGGCTTTTTATTGCCGATCTTAGCAGTTCAAACACTTACTTTTCATCGCGGTTTTACACTTTACAATATTGGCTTTACATCCGGCTTGATCGCGATGTTAGTAACAGGCATTCTCCGGCAATTTAGTTACTCGATCGAAGTTCAATCGATTCTTTCAACGGATCATCACCGTGAATTGACCTGGATCATTTTTCTATTCTTTTTATCAACTGCTCTTTGCGGTTTCTTCTTCAACTCATTTAAGTTGAAAGGCTTGCGTGAAATTTTTGAATCATCAGGGAAACTAACAACGGATTTTATTGGTACTGCTGGTATCGGTGCTACTTTGATCAACATGGGCTTAGTTGGCTTGTTACTTTTGTCTTACGTCTTGTTGATCGGTGGGGTATTGAATGGGCCCGTGACTGGCGGGATCATCTCTGTGGCTGGTTTCAGTTCGTTTGGAAGCCACGTAAGAAACTGTTTCCCGATCCTTATCGGTATTTATATCGCTTCTATCTTAGGAACGATGCACGATATGACACAAACGACCATGCTTGTCGCAGCGATTTTTGGCACAGGCTTAGCCCCAATCAGTGGATTTTATGGAGGAGTGTACGGAGTGATTGCTGGCTTTTTACATATTACTCTTGTCCATAATCTCAGTACATTACACGGGGGATTAAATTTATATAATAGTGGATTTTCAACGGGATTCATTGCTGGTATACTAGTGCCTATCCTAGAAAATTTTACGTTTACCGGGAAGGGAAAGAACGCACATGGAAAAAGAGCTATCAAAGAGGATCATTGATGAATTCCTCACGTATTTTTACGAACACGAAATCAATGAGATTCGTATCGGATTAGAATATACCGACGAAGGACTGTATATCGAATTTCAAGGAACCACGATGAATCCGCCAAAAGATTTAAATAATTTAGCAACACTATTGAATACACCTAGAGACCCCAGTATGGAAATCTATTACCACGAACTGCTAGGCACCCCTTCTCACGGTCAAGAATCTTATCGGCTACTTGGAAATTTGATCGATGATGTAGAGATCATGTATGATTCGCCAATTCTGAACATCAAGATTTTTCGTCGAATTGAACTTTAACTTAAATAGGTCACCGAATGAGATCATAAATTTAAGTAAATAAGTCTCTGGTTGGATGTTTTATTTTAACTCATCCTCTATACTTGGTTAGAACTTACAAAATTGTTTGTTGTTTTTCACTTTAAATAGTGGCGAGCGATTACTCACTTCATGTAAAATACAAGTATCAGATGAAAACCTCGAAGGAGTTGACTAGGGATGAACGTTGCAGTATCACGAAAATTAATGAATATCATATCGATCATCGGGATTGGATTCTCAGTGGCAATCACGATTTATTTTATTAATCTAGGCGTATTTAAAGATATAAACGCATTAAAAGGGCTTGTGGGTGATTCAATTATCTTAGGTCCCATTATCTTTATCTTGATTCAAATACTGCAAGTCGTCATACCGATCATTCCTGGTGGGATTAGCACCGCTGCTGGCGTCCTGATTTTTGGTCCTTATGCCGGGTTTATCTATAATTATGTCGGTATTTGTATCGGTTCGATCATCATTTTCTTATTAGGTAGAAAATATGGTAAACCATTTATACTATCGATGATCAGCGACAAAACCTACGATAAATATATCGGTTGGTTGGATAACCAAAGTCGCTTTGAAAAACTTTTTGCACTAGCGATCTTCTTGCCAGTAGCACCAGACGATGCTTTATGTTTGATGGCTGGCTTGACAAACATCTCAGTCAAAAAGTACACTTTGATCATATTGATCGCTAAACCTTTATCGATCTTTTTGTACAGTATGGCATTGATTTATGGTGGCAACTTCCTGACTGGCTTGTTAGGATGATTCCTTAATAGACACACTATGAGTACTGCAAAGAATATTTACTGCAGTACTCCTTTTTTATTTTTTTGCGTTATAATGTTAGGAGTAGGTGATAGTAATGATCGTTTATATAAAACGTAGTTTAGGAAATGCTTGGGACTTCCTCAAAGGGACGCAAGCTTACTTTCGTGACGTAGTTTTGATGCATGGGTTCATCTTATTTATTTGTTTACCTTTGCTTGGAAGTACAACACGTTTGATTTTACAACGTGGGTCGATTGATTATCTCTCCACTGATAATATCCCCACATTGATTTCACAGCATCCAGTCGTTTTTTTCTCCTTGATCGCTGTCTTGTTGATGATTTTACTCCTAGTTTATTTTGAGTTCACTTTTTTACTGATGAGTGTTTATTTTATCAAAAAACAAGAACCGATATCGTTGAAACAATTACTGCAATTGACGATTCGGCAACTAAAAAAAGTTCGTCCGATGATTTTTTTATTTTTCTTGGCTTACTTCTTTCTGATTTTACCAGTCAGTGGAATGAGCTTTAATTCTGATTTACTTTCTAGAATCAAGATTCCTGCATTTATTATCGACTTTATTTTTGCAAACCGCTGGATCGTCGTCAGCTCTTTTCTTTTGGTTTATGTATTCCTCGGCTATATCGGGATTCGTTTGATTTTCTCTTTACCAGAAATGATTTTAAGAGACCGTCCTTTTCGTGAAGCCATTCGAGAAAGTTGGCGTTTGACCAAATCACGATTTTTCGCGATTTCAGGACAGTTCTTGATTATTAGTGGAACGCTTCTCTTGATTTCAACAATCGGTTACTTAGCGATTATCTCCGGTCAGATTTTAGTTGAGTCCTATTTTTCTGAGTATTCATTGATCAGTGCTGTATTTGCAATGACTCTTTTACAAGGCGTCATCTTGTTCAATTTTGTGATGTCGACCGTGGGTATTTTTTATGTCATTGTGGACTTTATGGATGACGAAGGGTTTTTACCCGATATCCCTAGCTGGTTTTCACCACAAGAAGAACCTCAAAAGCATTCTGCTGTAAAGAATACTGCATTGACCTTATTTGCCGTATTTTTTGGTGTCGGTGTGTGTATTTACAATATGAACTACTTGGACTCTGCCTCTGAAACAACCCCCCTCACCATTTCTCATCGGGGAGTTAGCTCTGGGAATAGCGCGCAAAATACGATTGCCGCTTTAGAAAAGACGAGTAAAAATTACCATCCTGATTATGTAGAGATGGATGTTCAAGAAACAAAAGACGGCCAGTTCGTTGTGATGCATGACTTCAATCTTAGAAATCTGACAGGAGTCAATAAGGCACCGCAAGATTTGACACTTGAAGAATTAGAAAAATTGACCGTCACTGAAAATGGTGCCAAAGAACCACTAGTTTCATTTGACTTATATCTAAAACGAGCAAATGAATTAAATCAGAAATTACTCATTGAAATCAAAACGACTAGAAAAGACTCAAAAGATCTAGTCAAAAATTTTGTTAAGAAATACGAAGAGAATATTTTAACACATGGACATATTTTACAAAGTTTGACTTATCAAACAGTTTCAGAGTTAAAAGCTGAAAATCCAGATTTTTATGTTGGGTATATTTTACCTTTTAATATCATTGGTCCTCCAGTTACCCCAGGTGATTTCCTAACCATGGAATACAGTACGATCAATCGTAACTTTATCGATTCTGCCCATCAAGATGGCAAAAAAGTCTATGTATGGACCCTAAATGATTCAGACGATATGAGCCGAATGATGTTTTATGGCGTAGATGGCATCATTACAGATGATATGCAAGCTTTAAATGCTACGATCAAGAACACAGAAGGCGAAATAACCTACTCAGACAAATTATTAAACTTTGTTCTAGGTGTTGGATAAAACAGGCTCTTTGTCAATAAGGACTGATGAGTGCAATCAAGTGAAATCCGGAAGAAGAAGTGAACACTTCTTCTCCGGATTTTCTTCGTTATTTGACGTGAATGACTTGATTCGTCAAAAAGATTCGGATGCGCATGTTCTCAAATGATTTAAAGCCATAAGACACTCGTTTGAGTGTTTTGATGTGGGTGTTTTTTGCTTCAATTTTCCCATTAGAGTAAGGATAAATCAAAGAATGACGAATCCCTTCTTCATAGCTCAGAAGATTTTGTAGTTTTAGCCGAAATTCTTTATCTAATGTTTCTGGTAACTGATGCAAGAGAGTGAAAAATGACTCGTGGTCTTTGTCACGAAAGGCATCCGCTAGTTCATGGAACGCTTGATAGGCGACTTTCAAGGCAGTTGAAGCACTTAATAAACGGTCAAGCACCATGGCTTCTGTCAGGTAAGGATACTTTGGGGCACGAAAGCTACGCCAAGTTTTATATTCTGTGTGGTTGATATTCTTCCGATTTTTGGTGAGTAAGCGCCAATGGCTTTTTAATTTCCTTGGCATTGTCCGATTGCCCGAAGCAATCAGGCGTTTCATTTCACGGACACGAAAATCTTGGAACGCTTGATTCATGTGTTTGACCACATGAAAACGATCAATGACCAGTTTGGCATGAGGAAATACTTTTTTTGTTAGTTGAAAATACGCCGCATTCATATCAGTAACTAAATAGTCGACGTCAGATGGATTCACACATGTCTGGAAATAAGTGGTCAACCGAGACAATTTTCGAGTGGGTAAGATATCAACTAATTGCCCGGTTTCCCCATCGGCACAAATAAAACTCATCTTATCTTCTGAGGATACATGGGAACGAAATTCATCGACCATCAATACTTTGGGCAGGTGGCGCTTGGCTTGTTTTGGTAAATAGGTTTTTAACGACTTCAAAATACGCGTCACCGTTGGAATAGACACCTGGCAATGCTTTGCGATAAAAGATAAGGAGACCTTTTCGGTGAGTAAAGCAATGATTTTCATTTTTACATGCTCGGCAATCGAATGATTTGGCCGAACAAAATAGCTTTGGGCTGTCCAATGGGTATGGCAGTTTCTACAGTGATAACGTTGTTTCTTCAGCCGCATGATTAGCGGTAAATGGTTGAATTGATCGAAACGAATGCAGGTCATTTTCTTGCCATTTTTGACAATGACCGTTTTCCCCTTCGAATCTCTCACGGCAGAGCCACAAGTCAAACAAGCAGAAGTAGGAGGAGCTAACACTGCGTCAATAACTAAAGTATTGGTTTGATGGAACGTTTCGTAAGAAACATCTTGGATGGTTAAATATTTATCTGTTAATCGGAGCATTTTTTTGATAGAATTTTCCATAGAGCATATCGTCCTCTCAGTTGTTTATTTTGTGGTGATTTAATCATACTAGAGAACGATATGTTTTTTAATACCCAAAAAGAAAAAGTGGACTGACGAATCAGAATTGATTCATCAGTCCACTTTATTATAGAGCCATAAAACAAAAGCGTATCGCTCACTGTCCGATTGGATAAGTAAGCGACACGCTTTTTAGTTTATCTTTCTCTTGATTCCTTAATCGCCCGAACGACTGCTAAAACAGCGGGAATAGCAGAAATAACTGCTAGAAAAATACCCAATTTACCAGAATTTTTTCTTTTTTGCATAGCGTTTCGCCCCCTTTCTTTTATTATAATGAACTTTGCGAAATATCTCAAAACAAGTGTTTGCTCGTTTAATTCTTGGATTTCCCACTAATTTACTTCTCCCTCCTTTCAATACCAGTAAACCAAACGTCAGATATGACAATATTGTTTGAACATTCTCCCAAGCTGTTCGTGAGTCTTCATTCAAAAACAGCTACACTTAGATCAAAGAGGTGAATAATAATGGTCTATGTACAAACAGGAGTTTTTTTACTATTAACGATTGGTTTATTGATTGGAATTACGGAAAATTAATCGAGATATCCCTCTCCCCTTTTATGCAACAGCACTTTGATTGCCCAAATTTTGAAATGGTGCTAAACTTGAATTGTATCCGAAAGTTTCACAGAAAGTTTCATGGATACGTTACTTTTCAAGGAAGGGAGGAAACCTATATGACATTCACAAACACAACTATCAGCTATCGTGTAGCTTTTGATAGCTCGACTAACCGCTTCATGGCAATCGATGCAATGAATGAACAACATGTTGCTTATGGGGTCACCATTGAACAAGCAGTAAAAGCATTACACGAATCTAACTAAGGAGTGTCCCTTTTTCATGCCAGCTGATAATTCTATCAAGAAGTAAAAGACGTTTATGGCCAAGTGAGCCACAGAAACGTCTTTTTTGTTTACTTCAAAAAATATTAAACGCAAGTACTACTTACAATAAAATCCACAGTTTATTTTTTACTCCTCCCCTGCTCCTCTGAAAAATCACGCCATTTTTTTAAACGTACTTTAACAAACTCTGGCACAGGAATCCCTAACTTTCGCAAATTTTCAATCACAGACAAACCATAGATTGCACAATACGAGAACACTAAAGCAATCCCAATTGCTTCAAAACCAGTAATCTTTAAATAAGGATATGCAATCGCAACAATAAGAAAAATCATCACGTACTTGACTAGATCTTTCAGAAAAGATTGTTTGCTACGTTTCTTTTTTTCTGTTTTCAAACAAATTCCGCTAATGAAATCAATACATAGAATCAATAAAAATATCTGAATATACACATTACTCCCAAGATTTTTAAACTCATTCAATACCACAGCATTATCTACGATCATTTCCTCACCCTCTACTTTCCAGATTATTTCCCATTATTTTTTAACTCAGCTTGCTGTACTTCTCAATTGTTTGAAATAGTAAAAATATCATCATCTTTGACACAAAATGACTTTTAAGCTATCATAAAATCAATAAAAGAAAAAGAATACGCTTTAACTTAATTGAACTAGCTTGTTTGAACTTCTAAGTTACTGAATTCTTGTCTTTTTAAATGATTAAACGATTGTATAAGTAAACTATAATAGCATAAAAGCTAATTGTCAACTGAAATAACTTTTAAGCTATCTAAAGATCAAGAAAGGTGGTTCCTCATGACACTTGTTACAAGAATCAAACAATTAGCGGAAGAAAAAAAAGTAACCTTTGCTGAAGTCGAACGTGCCGTAGGAATCTCTAATGGGCAAATCAGACGATGGGACCGTGTTTCGCCAAAGTCGGAAAACTTAAAAAAAGTAGCTGATTATTTTGGCGTAACGACTGATTTCCTTTTGGGCAGTAACCAAGCACCGAAATGGGCAAATACAGACGATCTATTTGAATTAGACAAAATGCTTAATTCAAATGTCAACATGGCGTATGGCGGCGAAACATTGACAGAACAAGAAAAGCAACGTGTAAAAGATGTACTGACCGGGCTTTTCTGGGAATTTCGAAAACGCGACAAAGAGAAGTGAGCGTATATGGAGATGGATATTATCAAACTAGTAAGCGAACTGAAGCGCACCTATGATACTGCCAATCCTTTTGTCATTGCTGAAAAATTAGGAATAGAAATCAGATATGTTTCTTTTCTAGATAATCCAAAAGGACAGTTTCAAGAACTATTAGGCTCCCCTATTATCTTATTGAACAACTCACTAAAAGAATCAGAAGAACGTTTTTACATTTGCGCCCATGAACTTGGACACGCCTTGTTCCATCGTGAAATCTCAAGTTACTATGTGTCATCCAGAAACTCAAGAAGCAAATCAGAAAGTGAAGCCAACTGCTTCGCTTCCAATCTGATCGTTTCCTTGTATAAGGAAGATACAGAAACCTATCCAAGAGAAGTCGAGGAGCTGACACGGCTCTATGGACTTCCGGAAAGTTGTTATCGGTTTTTGATATGAAATGGAATAAACTACAGATTTTCGAAAGATGATACTGTAGTTTATTCTATTTTTTAGATCAAAATCATTTTGGATTGTAAGAATTTACTCAGTGTCGTTAGCAAAAAAATACCGAATCATTATAAAAAAAGGTTTTACCAATCTATTTCTCAAAATTAGTAGTTTTCTCTGGTTCAATTTTGATAAATGATGATAAGTAACGCAATAAAAAAAGTAACATTTCCATCTTATATATAACTATTCTGATTTTATTTTTTTTCATATAAGTAAAGCAGCAACTTCGATAACAATCACAAAATTTCTAATAAAACGAATTTCCCCTCTTCTTATTTACTTTACCTAAATTTTTCATAGTCCTTATATAACTAATTTAGTTTATTTTAAACGAAATATGTAAATCCTTGGTGCAAAATCAAATTAATTATCTTTGGTTATATAACGTTTTAAATATGAAAAACGTTGTGTAATATGTACATATATTATTTTACAATAACAAATCATGTGTGCTAACATTTATTTGAAAGCGATTGTAAAAACATCCTGATAATGTGGCTATTTAAAAGAATCTAATGAATAAAATTTACACTATTTTTGAAAGATCAACTGTTCAAGTACTTTTGAAATTTGGGATAATATGCACAAAAATAACATCCGTATCTTTTTTCAAAAAATACAATAATAAAATCTAAAAAATAGCGAACTACACTTAGAAACTTACTCTCGTTTCCTTAAACAAAAAGTGTGAATTTATAGAATTTAGTAGCTAAAAATAAATATTAGAAGGAGGAAAATAGAGAAAATTGAAGCTACTTGGTTTACTTTACAATTTAAAATGAATAACATTCATCAAATTATAAAGGAGTGTTTTATATGAGTACACTATTTGTATTAACATTTTTATTAGGGTGTGTTGGTATCTGGTATTATATTAAAAAAGCACCTCACAAAAGAAACCGGAATCTGTCAATCGCTACTGTCATAATATCTATCTTATTAATAGGAATATTTGGCTCATCGAATGACAGTGCTGATGAGAATACGAAACCAACAACTGTTTCTACCTCAACTGAAGAGACAACAGCTGAAACAGAGCTAATATTAGAGCTCCCTTCAGAAGTTGAAGCTGATGAAAACAGCAATGTTCTTATTACAGGTAAAACTAATCCCGGGGCACACGTTAGTATTGGTATGGGTATTCTAGGTGATTCTACTGAAGCAGATGAGGATGGGAGCTTTAGTCTAGAGCATAGTATTACTGATGATTCAGAGGAAGAATTAACTATCTACACTACATTGAATAATGAATCCAAAAGTACTAAAGTAACAGTAAAACCTAATGCTCAAGTTTTAGCTGACAAAGCAGATGCAGAAGCCAGAAGAAAACAAGCTGAAGAAGAGCAGAAGCAAATCGATGCTCAAAATGAGGCTGAAAAAAAAGACCCTAGTACTTATAATACAGGTATAACCTACGACCAACTCTCTAGAAATCCTGAAGAGTTTATAGGGGAAAAAGTGGTTTTATCCGGAAAAATAATTCAAGTTATGGAAAGTGATGAATATACTCAATACCGTTTAGCAGTTGATAGTGATTATGATAGAGTGGCGCTTATTCAAATATCAAAAGATCAATTATCGACTAGAATTCTTGAAGATGACTTAGTCACTATTTATGGTGAATCTTATGGTCTGATCTCTTATGATTCAGCATTAAGTGGTAAGATTACTGTACCTAGTGTAATTGTAAATATTTTTACACTAAACTAATCTATACTAATTCATAAAACTAAGTAGATATAGCAAATTTAAATTTCGCAAAAAAACGAACTTGCTAAAAACATTTTGTGTCAGCTCCTTACTATATGAAGAAATGATACTGCTATTTAGCTTCATAATTCTGAAACCACTGAGAATGAAAGTAATTAAATCAATCATACGAATTACTAACTCAACAAGGAGTGCTTGTTTATGAAATTTTGCCCTGAATGTGGCTCAAATGTTGTGGAAATGAAATTTTGTCCAAACTGCGGAATGAAGATTCCCCAATCTAACGGAATTAATAATACACCTACAGATAATTTACACTCTAATGATTCTAGTTCAAGATTTGTTGAAAAAGTACTTTGGAGTGGAAAACAGTCAAAACTATTTGGACTTAACGAGAAATTGAGATATAAAGCAACCGATTCAATTGAAGTAAAGATGAAAGAAGACCGCTATGAAATTACAAACTATGTCGTTCGAATAATCCACGAATCTACCACAAAAACAGATGAAGAAGTTTATAATTTTGAAGATATCAAAGATGTTAAAGTTAAACAAACATTGAAGGATAAAGTTCAGGGGATCGGCGATTTGGTTATCTATCTTATGAATGGTAACGAAGTCTATATGAAAGGAATTAATGATCCAGATGAACCAAAGCGTTTGATTATGCAACAGGCACTAGAATATCAAAGATCACGAAATATTATGTATAGAAAAGATTTGTAAAAAAATTGCTAAGGAACAGCAAGCTGGGCGCTTGCTGTTTTTTCTTCCCACAATTTCTTATGATTGTATCGCTTTTCCGATTTCACTTTAAATTTGAAAGCAATAATAATAAAATTTATGGTTCATCTATTAAGTTTTTTTCCAGCACCCTCATTAACCGTCCAAATTGATCTATCTCCTTTGACACTTCCTTGTATCCCCACTTTTCATATAGTCCTTCATGCTGTGTAGTTATATAAACATTTCTAAACCCAATTTCCGTTAATCTACGTTCGCCTATTTCTACTAATTCCTTACTAATGTGATTTCCCCGATATGCTGGTGTGACAAAGACAGTCGCAATATTTGGCGTGTATTCATTCGTGTCGATAATATCTTTTTTGACAAGAGTACAAAATCCCATAATTTCGTCTTTTTCTTTTGCGATAATCACAGATTCCCAATCTGTGAATTCGTGCTTTGCCATTTTATCTGCTGTATACTTTGCTGCCTTCCAATCAAATTGACGAATAGTATCAGCTACTTTAAGCCATTCAGGGTGATCATTCGTTAAGATTATATATTCCATCTACATTTCCTCTTTTCTAATCATTTCAAATATACTTACTTGAGTTGTTGAACCTACCCTAACATTTTAAATAAAAAAACTCAAAAAATCCCCATTCTATGATAATGAGAATTACGATTTCATATATTCATTGAAATATAGATTTTAAACTAATAGTTAATACATTGATTGGCTAAGATTGTCGTATGATAAAAATCTATTGTTTTGCGTACTTCGTAGTTTAAATAAAAAAATAGCTTGATTTATTATGCTACAGTATGTGACGAAATTTCTTTCTGTTTGATAGTATTCTTTGCATTTTAAACTTTTTCATAGTTTTAACTAAAACAGCACAACTTAAAAGTATTAACTTGCTACTTTATTTTTTACATTATTCATATATTAGCAGTATGATAAATAGATAAATAACATATAGGAGATATTATAATGAAAAGATTTTATTCTATTTTTGTGGTGAACAGTCTTTTTTTTACTTGCTTCTTGCGGGACGATCACTTCAAACAATACAACTTCAAGCAGTACCACAGATGTAACGATAAAAAATAAAGCTTCTGCATCTGAAACAAATTCTAATAACCAATTTTCCGAAGGCTCTTCCAGTATTCAAAGTTCTAAGATTCAAGAAACCACAAAGTCTACTCAATCATCTCAGGCAACAACGGAATCGACTATTATCCATTCTAACCCTGTGAATAATTCGCTAAATTCTGAAAAAAAGCAATGCAAGTCCTCATTAGCCTCTCCCCTGAATTACAAAATGATGATATTGTGGTTACATTCTATCAAATGGTTGATTCAGATTATCTATTTAATGCACAAAGTAAATCAATTCTAAGGCAAGGAGGATCCGGATCCATAGGTTTTTATCGAGTTTCTAAACAAGGTGTTGTTACAATAACTGATGCATATGGTAATCCATTAAAATAATTTTAAAAAAAATTTTTATCTAACAGCTGTTAGTGAATTAGATGAATTTTTAAACAGATAAAAAAGCATCTGATCAAGTGGTCCAATTTACATCAAAAAAAGACAGCCAATAACTGGCTGTCTTTCTTCATGTAGTACCATTTGTAGTACTAAAAATAAAGGTTCTATAATATCTAGTGTTGGTGGAAAACAATTTTGTTTTCTGCTAACACTATTTTTTGTAAAAAAAGATAGAAAAAGAGATATCCAAATTGATAGAATTAAGTCGACCAAAACCAACTCATCAAGAAAGGATATCTCCATGGACTATCATACTAAAAAATTACTCGGTTTAACAGATGAAAATATCATTTTCCCTACAGATTGGCTTTCTGAAAAGAAAGAAGGAGGGATTACCTCCCATGTGATTCATGGTCGCTTAGATTACACTCCCTCTTGTTGTACAAGATGTGGGATTAAAAATGAAGGACAAGTAATTAAGTATGGTACTCACCAAACCACGATTCATTTACTGCCGATTCGTTCAAACAAAACTGTCTTAAGTCTTAAAAAAACTCGCTTTCTATGTAAAGAGTGTGGCGCAACTTTCTCCGCTGAAACTTCTTTAGTCGATCGAAATTGTTCGATTTCTGTCGACTTGAAACGAAAAATCATGGCAGAATTAGCGATCAACTCCAGTAGAAAAGACATTGCCATCCGGTACTTCGTATCGGATGTAACGATTTTACGAATCATGAAAGGAGCCGTGAAGAACGTGAAAGTCCGCTTTGACTATTTGCCTTCTGTTCTTTGCTTTGATGAATTTAAAGCGATGAAATCTTGCGTTGGGAAAATGAGCTTTATCTTCATGGATGGTCAAACCAATCAGATTCTAGGTCTTCTTGAAAGTCGTAAACTTGCTTATTTACGTACCTATTTCTCTCGCTACACCCGTCAAGCAAGAGAAAACGTCCAATATATCGTCATGGATATGAACGCTCCTTATTTTGAATTAGCGAAAAGTATTTTTCCCCATGCACAAATTGTCACGGATCGGTTTCATATTATCCAACATATCCACCGGTCATTGAACCATTTACGGATACAAATCATGAACACTTCTCGCAAAAACGATCGCCTGAAGTACAAACGATTCAAACGTTTCTGGAAGTTGCTTCTAAAGGATTCTTATCTATTAAATAGTTCTCATTACCGTTATGATTATTCCTTTAAGCGACCAATGACTGAAAAAGCAATTGTTGATGAACTACTAAGCTATGATTCCACCTTGAAGCTGGCTTATGACACCTGCCAACTCCTTCTTTATCATTATAAACAAAAGGATACGAACTACTTTTTCGAAGTAGTGAACACCTTAGATACACAACTTCCTGAGTGGTTTCGTAAGAAGCTCACTTTCTTCAATAAATATAGAACAGGCATCGAGAATGCCTTTCAAACACCCTATAGTAACGGGGCGTTAGAAGGGACAAACAATAAAATCAAGGTAATCAAACGCGTTGCGTATGGTTACCGTAACTTTCTCCATTTTCGTGACCGAATTTATTTGATTCAAGGATTAGTTTTTCAAGACCAATCCAATACAAAAAAGAATCAATCTAAGCTTCTTTCTGCTTAGATTGATTCACGATGAAATTCTTTCAATTTGAATTCACCAACACTACTTGTCGAAGAGCCAAAATAAAATGGTGCCTACATGTTTTGTAGTCTTCGTTACTAAGAATATTCTCTAAACCCTATCCTACAGGCGTTCGTTCAATTCTTTCGCAAGATCTTCAAACCCTGGTTTACCTAGTAGGGCGAACATGTTTTTCTTATAAGCTTCTACCCCTGGTTGGTCAAATGGGTTGATTCCGTTGATGTAGCCTGAAATGCCGACAGCAATTTCAAAGAAGTACATTGTGTAACCTAAAGTGTAAGCATCCATTGCTGGGATTTTTACTAATAGGTTTGGTACGTCGCCGTCTGTGTGGGCTAATAATGTTCCTTCAAAAGCTTTTGTATTTACAAAGTCAACTTCTTTTCCTTGTAAATAACCAAGTCCATCCAAGTCTTCTGCTTGTTCAGGAATCGTGATCGATTTACGTGGTTTTTCAACTTTGACGATTGTTTCAAAGATATTGCGGCGGCCTTCTTGGATAAATTGACCTAGTGAGTGCAAGTCTGTTGAGAAGTTTGCACTTGAAGGATAGATTCCTTTTTGGTCTTTTCCTTCTGATTCGCCGAATAATTGTTTCCACCACTCAGAGAAGTATTGCATTCCTGGTTCGTAGTTGATCAATAATTCAGTAACTTTGCCTTTACGGTAAAGGATGTTACGCATTGCTGCATATTGGTAAGCTTCGTTTTCTTCAAGTTTGTCACTTGAGTAAGCTTTGCTTGCATCTGCGGCTCCTTGCATCAAGGCATCGATGTCTGCTCCGCTTGCTGCGATTGGTAGTAAACCAACTGCTGTCAATACAGAGAAACGTCCACCAACATCATCAGGAATAACAAACGTTTCCCATCCTTCTGCGTCGGCTTCTACTTTAACAGCGCCTTTTGCTTTGTCTGTTGTTGCGTAGATGCGTTTGTTTGCTTCTTCTTGTCCATATTTTTTAACAAGTAATTCTTTGAATACACGGAATGCAATGGCTGGCTCAGTCGTTGTTCCTGATTTTGAAATGACATTTACTGAGAAGTCACGATCGCCGATCACTTCAATCAAATCAGCAAGGTAAGTTGAGCTGATTGAGTTTCCAGCGAAGAAAATTTGTGGTGTTTGGCGTTTGTCGCTTCCCAACAAGTTGTAGAATGTATGTTGTAGGAAATCGATTGCTGCACGAGCGCCTAAATAAGATCCACCGATACCGATGACTACAAGGACTTCAGAATCAGATTGGATTTTCTTAGCAGCTGCTTTGATACGATCAAATTCTTCTTTGTCGTAGTTCGTAGGTAGGTCGATCCATCCTAGGTAGTCGCTGCCTGCGCCTGTTCCTTCTCGTAATAATTTGTCTGCAGCAGTAACTTGACTCTGCATATAGCCTAACTCATGTTCATTGACAAATGGTGCAACTTTAGAATAGTCAAAATGAATGTGTGCCATTTTTGTTCCTCCTTAAAAGTTTCAATCTACAGATATACTTTACGTTTTTTTTGCTTATTTTTCAAGCAAATATACGAGAAGCTTCTAATATTTACAAGAAACTTCCATTTTTTTAAACTAAGCCTTGCATTGCCATTACTTTTGCGACTTTTTCAAAGCCAGCAACATTGGCACCTAGCAAGAGATTTTTTTCGTTACCAAACTCTTTGGCAGTTTGACGACAAGTTTGATAGATGGTTGCCATGATGTCATCTAGTTCTGTGTCGACTTGGCTGCTTTCCCAAACAAGGCGTTGGGAGTTTTGGCTCATCTCTAGCGCAGAAACAGCAACTCCACCTGCATTGGCAGCTTTTCCTGGACAATACCAGATGTCTGCTTTTTCAAAAACTGAAACGGCTTCAAGTGTCGATGGCATGTTTGCGCCTTCGGCTACGATCTTGACACCATTTTCTACTAAGATCTCTGCCAAATCACCATTGATTTCGTTTTGTGTGGCACAAGGCAAAGCAATATCTGCGGCTTGTTTCAATGTCCAAACAGATTCATTTGCATGATATTCAGCTGACGAGCGTTCTTTGACATATTCTGTTAAACGGGCTCTTTTGACTTCTTTTAATTCTTTTAACAGATCAAGATCAATGCCTTCTGGATCATAGATGTATCCGCCTGAATCGGAACATGTAACGACTTTTCCACCTAGTTCATGGACTTTTTCGATGGCATAGATTGCTACATTTCCACTACCTGAGACAAATACGGTTTTGCCAGCAAATGAATCTTGTTCTTCGTTCAATAAATGTTTTACATAGTAAACCAAGCCGTAACCCGTTGCTTCTGTTCGGATCTTGCTTCCCCAGAAATCGAGTGGTTTCCCTGTCAACACGCCTGCATCGTATTGTTTCAACCGTTTATAGGCACCATATAGATAGCCGATCTCGCGCGCACCAACGCCGATATCTCCAGCTGGTACGTCGATTGAAGGTCCGATATGCTTCGCTAGTTCTAACATGAAACTTTGACAAAAGCGCATGATTTCATTATCTGATTTTCCTTTTGGATCAAAGTCACTTCCGCCTTTACCACCGCCAATCGGCAGACCAGTTAGGCTGTTTTTGAAAATTTGTTCAAATGCTAAGAATTTTAAAATACTCAAGTTGACACTTGGATGAAAACGTAAACCACCTTTATATGGTCCGATGGCTGAATTGTATTGGATTCGATAACCACGATTCACTTGCCAGTTTCCATGATCATCTTGCCAAGGTACACGGAATTGGATCACGCGTTCTGGTTCAACTAATATCCCTAGAATATTTTTTTCAATATATTCTGGATTTTTTTCTAAAAATTGGATGACCGTGGGCATAAATTCATCGACCGCTTGTAAAAACTCGCTTTGGCCTTCATCTTTTTGGTGAAGTTTTTCTTGTATCGATTGTACATATTCTTTTGCATTTGACATAGGTTCACGCTCCTTTATTCTTCTGACTTTATTTTAGCTTATTTCAATCATAGGTCAAAACATTTTCTGCGAATCGTCGTCAAATATGCTACACTCTCTGTGAGGTGAGAAAATGGAAAAAACTTATGACGTGATTGTTGTTGGTGCAGGAACAAGTGGCATGATGGCTGCAATCAGTGCGGCGGAGTATGGTGCGAAAGTCCTGTTGATCGAAAAAAATAAAAAAGCGGGAAAAAAATTATTGATGACTGGTGGCGGTCGATGTAATGTCACAAATAATCGCCCAGTCGATGATTTGATTGCGCATATCCCTGGAAATGGTAAATTCTTATATAGTACGTTTTCTCAATGGAACAATTTCGATATCATGGAATTCTTTGAATCACAAGGGGTTCATTTAAAAGAAGAAGATCACGGACGAATGTTTCCGGTGACGAATAAATCGAAAACAATCATTGACGCATTAGTTCATCGTCTGAATGAATTGAACGTCACGATGTTTTTTGGTGAGCGTGTTGAAAAGTTGATCCATAAAGAGAATCAAATCTATGGTGTACGTACGGAATTTGATGAATTTAAAGCAAAATGTGTCATTTTGACGACGGGTGGTCGAACGTATCCATCGACTGGTGCAACGGGTGATGGATATAAGTTGGTCAAAAAAGTGGGGCATACTGTCACGCCCCTTTATGCAACAGAATCTCCGTTGATCTCTGAGGAGCCTTTTATTGCTGATAAAGTGTTACAAGGTCTTTCTTTACAAGATATTACATTGCGCGTCTTGAATCCAAAAGGAAAAATGATCACGGAACATACGATGGATCTTTTATTTACCCACTTTGGGATCTCTGGCCCTGCTGCTTTACGATGTTCGAGTTTTATTAACAATGAACTACAAAAAACACAAGCGCCTGTCACTGTATCTTTAGATTGTTTTCCGACGAAGTCTGTGCAAGACCTGGTACAAGAGTTAACAGAGTTGAGTAAAGAATCGAAAAAGAATCTAGCCAATGCTTGGCGTGGTTTTCTACCTGAACGTCTGCTACAGTTTTATCTTGAGCGTCTAGAAATGACGGAGTTGACTGGTAGCCAAACAACGGAAAAACAAATTCAGGGGTTTGCTGCATTATGTAAAAATTTTGAGATGTTGATCCACAAGACATTTCCGATCGAGAAATCTTTTGTGACAGGTGGCGGTGTCTCTTTAAAAGAGGTCAACCCGAAAACGATGGAAAGTAAACGATTGAGTGGTTTGTTCTTTGGCGGAGAGTTACTTGATGTCAATGGCTATACAGGCGGCTTTAATATTACTGCAGCTTTTGCTACTGGGCGAGTTTCAGGGATGCATGCAGCGATGCAAAGTCAGTGGTAATAACTAAAAAAGCAAAACAATACTTGAATGTAGTCATCTTTGAAAGGCAACGTGTGTCGTTTGCCTTTCAAGGACGCTCATTCCGTATTTGTTTTGCTTTTTTTAGTTCTAACTCTTGATATCAACAAATGTTGCATTGGTCAACTCGGCGATGGCTTCTGGAGCTAGCTCTATTTGCAGTCCTCGTTTCCCAGCAGAAATGATGATTTGATCATACGTTCTTGCCTGTTCTTCAATAAATGTAGGAAATAACTTTTTCATCCCGATTGGTGAACAACCACCTCGAATATAGCCAGTTGTTTTTTCTAAATCTTTCAGGTGGAGCATCTCCACTTTTTTATTGCCAGATGCTTTTGCTAGTTTCTTTAAATCCAGTTCGGTGCTTCCAGGGATCACAGCGACGATTGGGCCTGTGTTATTGCCGACTGCCACTAATGTTTTAAATATCCTGTCTTCACTTCCAGGCAACTGATCTGCAACGGATGAGGCGCTGATATGGTCTTCATCCCAAGCATATTCATGTTCTGTATAAGCGATCTTTTTTTGTTCGACCATGCGTATCGCATTGGTTTTCACTTGTTTCTTTTTTGCCAAAATCTTCACCTTCGTCTAGCTTAATTTTCATTGAGTAAACTAATGATTTTTTTTAATTGTTTGACTGGTAACTGTCCAGGTGCCGATGCACGTGTCGCGTCTAACGCACCAAATGTGATGGCTGAACCGGTCACGTTGCCAGCAAGTCGAGAGACCATGCCGAGTTCTCCCATCGACATTGTGACTAAAGGCATCGAAACAAACGAATGAGCGCGACGAGTCAATTCCATCATACGTAGAACATCTCGTTCATTATTTGGCATCACAGCAATCTTACCAATACTTGCACCAAAATGTTCCATCATATTCAAACGATACAGCAAAACTGGATCTGCTGGGGTTTCTTTGAAATCATGACTACTGATGACCAGTGGGATCTGACGGCGATGGATATCATGCAGCAGATCTTTGTCCATACTTTCAATTTTGAACAACTCAATATCTAGCATATCCACTAATTCTGTATCGATCAAAAATTTATATAGATCGTGGTAGTCTTTGATTGAGATGTCTTGTGCGCCACCTTCTTCTAAGGTGCGAAAGGTCAAAAGTAAAGGAAGTCCTTCTAGCATCTCATAGATCAATACTAATGTTTCCTTTAATTGTTCGTGATCAAAGACTTCTTGATAACAATCAAGTCGCCATTCTGCTAAATCGGCGCCTGCTTCTCTCGCTAGGATCGCTTCTCTTAAAAGGTCCTCACGAGTCGTGCCAGTCAAGGGCGCACATACTTTTGGACGTCCGGTACCAAATCTTACCCCTTTTACTTGAAACATTGCTTCACGCCCTCTCTATTTTTTTATTTCATATACGAATACCTTTAAATAATTGCCTTCTGGGAAAGAACCAATGGTTTGAAAATCATCAGGCAAACGATACACGCCGCTGATTTGATAATCATACTCCGCTGAGATCAGTTCGTCTTCGATCATCGCTTGAAATTGATCGATCGATACATTGGCTGCATTTGTTGAGGCAATCAAGACGCCTTCGTCTGCTAAGATCGACAAGCTATCTCTGACTAATTCCCCATAATTTTTTGCCACACGAAAGACTTTTTTCTTGTTCCGTGCAAAGCTTGGCGGATCTAAAACGATCACGTCATAAGTAAACCCTTTTCGTTGTGCGTATTTAAAGTATTCAAAGACATCCATAACGATGATTTTGTGTGCATCAGAAGTTAAACCATTGACCTCAAATTGTTCGCGTGTCTTATTTAAGCTTCGTTTCGCGAGATCGACACTTGTCGTTTCTCTTGCACCGCCCATCGCAGCAGCCACCGAAAAAGCACCGGTGTAACTAAACATATTCAACACCGATTTTCCTAATGCCAGTCCATCGATCAAAGCTCCTCTGACTTCTTTTTGGTCAAGAAAAATCCCAGTCATGAGTCCTTCATTCAAATAAGTGGCATAGGTCACTCCGTTTTCTTGGACGAGTAAAGGTTCTTGCGCTTCTTCCCCCGTCACATGCTGGCTCTCAGGTAATCGTGTCGTTTCAAAACGAATTTTTTCGTAAATCCCTACAATTTCAGGATAAGCAGCTTGAAAAGCGTTTAGTAAAACTTCACGAATCAAGTATAAGGTTTCATTGTACCAAGAAAAGACAGCAAACCCGTCATAATAGTCGATGATCAAGCCACCGATACCATCCCCTTCTCCATTGAACAAGCGAAAAGCCGTAGTTTGCTCGTCGTTAAAAAAGCTTGTTCTTTTTTCTCGGGCTGTATGGAATTTTTGTTCAAAAAAGGATTGATCAAATGGTTCATCCTGATCACTTAGTATCCAGCCAATCCCTTTGTTTTGTTTCCCTAAATACCCTTTCCCTATAAATTTACCTTGTTGATCAACTAATTCCACCCATTCTGTTGTTCGTTTCACTTGAACTAGATCTTCTTCTTGGATCAATGGGTAACCTTTTAAAAATTTTTTGACCGCTCTTTTTTTGATTGTTAGTTTCATTGGCTCACCTGCTTTTTCATTCTCCCTTTTAGTATAACAAAAAACAGCCTGCTTGTCTTAGTGATTCCTTGGCCTGAGCCTACTTTCCCTCAGAAAAAGATCATGTACATAGTGGTTCATCCTAAAAGCATGTTTATCTAAAAATGAAGGATATTAAAGAAAATCTTAATCTATTAAGCTTGATTTGTACTTTCAATTGACACTATTTTGGTCTACTAGTAAAATGATGAGGAGTATGTGAGTCGTGAGTATGTTTCATGCCACTCTTTTTTTATGTAAGAGTGCAGAAAGGAAGATTAATTTGAAAATAAAAACACCCGCTTTTTTAAATAAAAGGCTCGGATTTTTTTCTTTACTAGCAGTTTTGTTATGGGTCAAAACAATTGCTACTTATCTATTTGAGTTTCATTTAGGAATTGACAGTGGGATTCAGTACTTCATCTTGTTCATCAACCCAATTGCAACAACTATCCTTCTTTTAGGGATTGCCTTATATGTTAGACGAACGAAAGCAGCGTATATCACGATGCTTGTCATCTATTTCTTGTTGACCTTGCTCTTATTTTCTAACATCATCTACTATCGTGAGTTCACTGATTTTATTACGATCAACGCGATTTTAGGTGCAGGAAAAGTTGCAAGTGGTTTAGGAGAAAGTGCGATACGGTTGTTCCGTCCCTATGATGTCCTTTATTGGATCGATATCGTTCTGATCATTGCCCTTTTAGCAACGAAAAAAATCAAAATGGATGAACGTCCGATCCGCGCTCGGATGGCGTTTGCTTTTTCTACTTTAGCGATCATGATCTTTTCAGGAAATCTCTTTTTAGCTGAAGCAGATCGTCCAGAGTTATTGACACGTACCTTCTCTCGTGATTATTTAGTTAAGTATCTTGGACTAAACGCATTCATGGTGTATGACGGTATCCAAACTTACCAAACGAACCAAGTACGCGCAGAAGCAAGTCCAAATGACATGAAAGAAGTAGCAACGTATGTCAAAGAACATTATGCGCAACCAAACCAAGACCTATTCGGATTAGCTGAAGGTAAAAATGTTATCTATATCCACTTGGAAAGCTTGCAACAATTTGTGATCGATTATAAATTGACCGACGAAAATGGTGTAGAACATGAAGTAACACCTTTCTTGAACAGCTTGTTCCATAGTAATGAGACATTTAGTTTTGATAACTTCTTCCACCAAGTAAAAGCAGGAAAAACAAGTGATGCCGAAACATTGATGGAAAACTCATTATTCGGTTTGAACCAAGGTTCATTGTTCACTCAATTAGGCGGCAAAAATACATTTGAAGCTGCACCAAACATTTTAAAACAAACAAAAGGTTATACAAGTGCCGTATTCCACGGAAATGCTGGTACATTCTGGAACCGTAATGAAACATATAAGAGTTTTGGTTATGATTACTTCTTTGATGCGTCTTACTACGACGTGAATGATGACAACTCATTCCAATACGGTTTACATGATAAACCATTCTTTGAACAATCAGTACCATACTTAGAACGGATGCAACAACCGTTCTACTCTAAATTTATTGCTGTATCCAACCACTTCCCTTATTCAAGATTCACGAATGAGGAAGCTGGATTCCCAGTAGCAAATACAAATGATGAAACAATCAATGGGTACTTTGCAACAGCCAATTATTTAGACCGAGCAGTAGAAGAATTCTTTAACTATTTAAAAGCAAGTGGCTTGTATGAAAACTCAATGATCGTCTTGTATGGAGACCATTATGGTATTTCTAATTCAAGAAACAGATCATTAGCTGAGTTGGTTGGTAAAACAAGTTCAACTTGGACGAATTTTGACAATGCAGCGATGCAACGCGTACCATACATGATCCATCTTCCAGGACAAACAAAAGGCGGGATCAATCATACGTATGGTGGACAAGTTGATGCTTTACCTACACTGCTTCACTTGTTAGGTGTGGATTCAAAAAATTATATCCAACTTGGTCAAGACCTGTTCTCACCAGACAACAATCAATTAGTGGCGTTCCGTGATGGTGATTTTGTTTCACCTAAGTACACATACTACGGTGGCGCGGTTTATCTAACAGAAACTGGCGAACTGCTTTCAGATATGACAGAAGAACAACAAGCAGAAGTCACTGCTTTGCGTGAAGCAGTCAGCAAGCAACTTGCAGTTTCAGACCAAATCAACAACGGGGATCTTCTTCGTTTCTATACAGAAAGTGGTTTAGAACCACTTGATACTTCTACGTTTGATTACAAAAATGGCTTGCAACATCTAAATGATGCTGAACGCGCACTTGGTGATAAATCAACAAGCGTCTTTAGTCAAAACAATGATCAAACAACGCAAAATCTATACGAATCAAAAACGTTCCAGGATCTTCATGGCGTTCCTGATACCGAAGAACCGACGGATAGTGATGATTCAGTAGAAAACAACTAACGAAATCACGTGATTGCAAATACCTTTGTTATCACTCAAAAAAGCACTTGCGAATATTCATTCTGCAAGTGTTTTTTTTGTGTGAAATAATGTCTACTGTTGGTAAGAAACGCTTGTTTGATTGGGCATCGTCCAAACGAAAAGTAATTTACTTTAAACTGTCAGGTAAGATGATCATTCTGTTCATTTTATGGTCATTTCAATCAACGATTCGCCCCCTTCTTTCTTTATTTCGGTTTTTCACTAAATGAATTTCATACTTTATTCATATTCATTTTTTATACTATTCTTGAGGTGAAAAGTATGAATATGATCCGTTATTCTACGGCACGGTTACTTTATTACAAAAAACAAACTTTTTTGTATACTTTATTTTCAAGCTTTTCTGCTTTATTATTACTGATCAGCTTTAACTTATATAATTTACAAACAACTTTACACAAACAAATCCAAGATCGGGTCTTGATGTTTGATGCTTCTGATGTCAAAGAGAATTTACCTTCTTCAGAAACGCTTCAACAAGCCTATCTGATCGTAATCAGTTGTATACTGGCACTGTTTGCATTGTGTTTCTTTTTTTTCTTTTTACACTCACTTTATAAGCATCGCATGGAAATAATTAATTGGCGATTGGCAGGGCTATCAAAACCAAAAATGTTCTTCTTTATTTTTTGGCAATCGTTGATTCCGTTACTCATGAGTTGTCTTGCTGTTCTTTTGCTCGTTTTTGCTTTTCAAAATGGCTATCAAACATTACTTCAAAAAATCAATTTGACCTTGTTGAATTTCTTCGAATTACCAAATCTACCAACTGTCTTTTCATCTGGAAATGGTTTATCGATTTCGATTGACCAAAACACTTTTTTTATGATTGATTTTTTTAGCGATAACTTTTTAACTGATACCTTAAAAGGAATTGGGCAGACGATCATCTGTTTAGTTAGTATTAGTACATTGCTTAGTACCTGTCTATTCATGATTTCAAATCGACTTTTAAAAAGAAAGAAGCTGATCATTGATGAACCCACATGATTCACTGATATCGTTTAACGGTTTTACTGTTTTGCTTGGTTCTAAAGCCGAGCAGCAACTGATTTTTTCAGAGATAAAAGAGCAACTCCTTACTTCTGAACGAACAGATGTGATGATCGTTCAAAAAAACTGGCCCTTCTTCCCTTACCTCAATTTAAAGGAACAAGTATTTTTAGATATCTCTGAAAAACAAAAGAAGTCCAAACAGGAAGATATTCAAAGCAAGCTGATGATCGACTCCTCTTGCTTAAAAAAAGCAGTGGATGAATTAAATACATTTGAAAAAATCAAATTACAACTTATGCACGCGATCCTTGCTGAGAAAACGAATTTGATCATTGAAGATCCTATCGATGATCTTTCGATTACTGAAATCCAAGATCTCTTAGTCCATTTATGTGATCTAGTCAACGAGTTTTCTTTTTCTATCCTTTTATTGACACACGATCTCTCGATTGCGGAAAGTCCATATGTCAACTTTTGTAAAGAAGCAAGTTAAAATTTGATTCTCTTTCAAGCAAAAACGCTAAAGCAAGATTCTTGCCTTAGCGTTTTTTTGTTGTTCAGTTATTCGATCTCCACATCTGGTAGTTTGACAGTAAAGGTCGTTCCTTTGCCTAACTCGCTCGTGACATCAAGCTTTCCTTTATGCAGTCGAACTAATTGTTGGACGATTGGTAAGCCTAACCCAGACTCACCGTATTTGGTATTTTTTCTAGATGGATCGACTTTGTAATAGCGATCCCATATACTTTTCATTTGTTGTTCTGACATGCCGATCCCTGTATCAGTCACTTTGATGATCGTTTCAAGATACCCTTTTTCTAAAGTGACCGTGATCGTGCCATTTTCAGTGAATTGGATCGCATTTTGGATAATGTTGACCATGATTTGCACAAAACGATCATAATCAGCATATACATCTAATTGCTCTGGTGCTTCTAAAATCAATTGGTTGCCCGCAGCTTCTGCTTTTGATTCCAATTGGGCAACGATATTTTTCAAAGTTTCTGTGCCATCAAATTTCTTGATGACCATACTGATTTGATTCGTTCTGATTTTTTCATAATCTAGATTCTCATTGACTAAACGAATAAGACGTTCGGTCTCGTTCTTCATCAACTTGATAGCATTGTCTCGTTGATTTTCTGGGATGGCATTATACTCTAAACCTTCCAACAAGCCATTGATCGTTGTTAATGGCGTCCGCATCTCATGAGACGCATCTGCCATAAATTGCCGGCGACGATTTTCTTGTTCTTCGATTTCTGCACGTGACTCTTTCAGGGAATTCGTCATCTTATTGAAATCGTCTGCTAACTCATCAAATTCATCTTTGTCGTTGACTGGTAACTGCACATCAAAATTGCCGTTTGTCACCTCTTTGGTGGCATTTCTCAATCGATTGATCCGTTTCACTTGGAACGCAGCAAACGCATAGCTGGCAATGATGGCAATAATACTTGAGAAAATGAACCCTTTAAATAGATTCAAGGTCACTGAGCGCACACTATTATCGATGTTTCTTGCAGGTTGGCTGACGACCAGTCCTCCATAAAATTCATGGTTCAAGTTAAAAGGAACCAACGCATATGAGGTGGCTTGATTTTCTCCTGCAATATTTTTATTGGAGGTGAACTTGACTTGTCGGCCATTTTTCAAGCTTTCCCATTGATTGGCGGTGATCGTAAAATTCAAGTAAACGCCAGCGGTTGGATAGATGACACGCTCATACTTATCGATAAAGATAAAGTTGACATTTTGTTCCGTCAACACTTGTTCGGTCAATTCCAAGGCATTTTGGAATGCCTGATCTTGATTGAATTGAGAAAACGTATCTGCAAAAGTTTGCGTCGTTTTTTCCACTGATTCAGCATAGCCAAAGAGTTGTTGGTAATTATTTTCTTCGATCGTCTGCTTCGTCAATTGGGTAAAAGAGATGCCGACGATCAAGATGATCATCGCGATCATCCCACAAAAGGCAAGTAGTTGTTGATATAAATAACGCATCAGGCAACACCTGAATCATCAAATTTATAGCCTACGCCCCAGACTGTTTGGATCACTTGTGGGCCTACTTTCTCAATTTTTTGACGCAGTTTTTTGATATGTGCATCGACAGTTCGTTCATCCCCAAAGTATTGATAATCCCAAACTAATTCCAATAACTGTTCTCTTGAAAAAACTTGTCTTGGTTTTTTTGCTAATGTAAATAAAAGATCGAATTCTTTAGGTGTCAAACCATCGATCGGCTTGTTGTTCAAATAAGCTTCACGTGTTTTCGTATTCATTTTGAAATGATCGGTTTGGATATCAAAGTGTTGATCAGATAAGGTACTTTCTTCTTTCGTTTCCACTAACTCACTGCGGCGGTGTAAGGCCTTCATACGGGCAATCAATGTTAATGGGCTAAAAGGTTTCGTGACGTAATCATCTGCCCCCATTTCTAAACCGATCACTTGATCACTTTCAGAATCACGGGCAGTCAACATAATGATCGGTACAGTACTAGATACTTTGCGGATTTCTCGTCCAACCATCATGCCATCCATTGTCGGTAGATTCAGATCTAACGTGACCATATCCCAGTGCTGTGGATTTTCTAAAAACGCATCTAATCCTTCTTTTCCATCATATTTAAAGGTTGCTTCCCAACCTTCATTCAAAAAAAACATCTGCATCATTTCAGATACGGATTGATTATCTTCAATCATTAAAATGTTCATGCTCGTCTCCTCCATTTTCCAAATCGTAAGTTTGTAATTTCTTTTCTGTTAATATAAAAATCGGCATGATTGGAAAAACTAAGACCAACATTTCAATAATGAAAAAATTTGTATGGCCTGTCGCTTTCAACCAGTACCCGATCAGAGTCATCAATAAACCAAAAAGAAAGAAATATTTTCCGCTCGTTCGTTGGGCGATCTGCCAATGTGCGTCAGATTTAGCAGCACG
The DNA here is from genome assembly GCF_050498525.1 of Enterococcus sp. DIV2371. Taxonomy (NCBI): domain Bacteria; kingdom Bacillati; phylum Bacillota; class Bacilli; order Lactobacillales; family Enterococcaceae; genus Enterococcus; species Enterococcus sp. DIV2371. The sequence goes on from NZ_JBIPAJ010000001.1 coordinate 1,960,925, forward strand.
TTCTGAATGATAACCATATAAAGGCAAGTTACCTTTAGAAGGTAAAATCAAAAATAAGAGACCTATTAAGGTTAAAAAGGCACCTACTGTTAAAAAAATCATTATTTCACTCCCCAATCTCTGTCTATAGTATACTCTAAAATGTTTGTTGAACCAATAAGTTCAGTAATTCTTCACGAAACGTTTGTCTTTTGTTCATTCTTTGATAAGATAAGGGTATTCAATTGAAAAAGGAGTTTTATTTGTGACAAACTATAAAGCAATCACATTTTTTGATCTCGATGGGACTTTACTAGATGGAAATTCTAAAATCACTCCTGAGATCGCCGCAGCCATTCAAGCGCTAAAAGACAATGATATCCTTCCTGTTATCGCTACAGGACGTACAGAAATGGAAATCAGACAAATCATGCGTGATGCGGGTATCACCTCTGCTGCAACAATGAACGGATCGTGTATCAGTGTTGAGGGAGAAGAAATCTATTCTGTTCGTTTTTCTAAGGAAGAATGTCAAAAAATGCGTGACCATATCGAAGAGCAAGGCCATGCACTTTGTTTTTATAACCGAGATAATATTTGGAGTACACATCACACGGAGACTATGAGAAAAGCTTATGGCTTTATCCATTCAGATGTCCCGCCGATCGATCCTTCGGCTTTTCAAGATCATCCGATCAATATGTTGTTGATCCTTTCAGAATCAGGCGACGAATACTATCATGAACATTTTCCAGACTTGACTTTTTACCGCAATAGTCCGTATTCGATCGATACAGTTAAAAAAGGTATTTCAAAAGGTGCTGGTGTCAAACGATTGAAAGAAACTTTAAACTTAGAAAACATTCCAACTTTTGGTTTTGGTGACGGCCCTAATGACTTCGCTTTGCTTCAAGCTTGTGATCATAAAATCGCAATGGGCAATGCGTATGATGAGTTGAAAGAAATTGCCACGTTCATTACAAAGAAAAATACTGAGGGCGGGATTGTTCACGCATTGAAGCATTTTGACTTGATTTGATCGTCTGCTATAGCACAACTAGCTATTTCGATATTCCATCTAAATAACTGAATCTCATAAAAAAGCCCTAGTTATTATCTAAAGTTCAAGGACTCTAACTAGGGCATTGTGCTATACTTTTTTTGACAGTAAAGTTTAATGACGGTGGTGACTTCTGGAAGGTGGTGGTGCTTATGGAAATAAGTACTGAAATCTATGAAAGGAGAAACCTTTTGTCTGCATATGAGACAATTCAAACGATTGTAGCTTTCGGTATGTTTACCATTGCTTTGATCAGTTTGGTTGTGGAACTGCTTAAACATGACAAAACGAAATAGCCGTCACTTTAGCACGGGACGACTATTTCTAAAATAAGAATTACTGTGCCACCGTCTTTAGCGGTGCTGTCAAAAGGAACTGTTGACGCAGTTCCTTTTTTCATTTTTATTATAGCATAGCACGGACGATTCAGCCATTGTTATCTAAACACATGGTCGGAAATTTGATCTAGTCAACATCTCTCAAGTGACAAATAATCACCTTTATTTTTACTATCTCTCAGCAACCTTTAAAACTTAAATACTTGTATTGTAATCAATCGATGTCGATCATCACTTCAACCGTTTGAAGTGGAACGTCATAAAACCGATCTTCGCGACGTCCTAAGAAATCTTTGGCTTGCTGAGGGAATAACGCATAACTCAAAAGATCTTCTGTTGATTTTGCATAGTCGCTGATTTCTTTTTCGAATTGAGGCAATTGTGGTGCCAATAAATCGGCGGGTCGTATAGTGAGTACTTCGTCTTCTCCGATGATTTTTTGTTTGATCTCTTCAGCAATCGGTGCTGGCGGACGGCCATATAGTCCACGGACGTATTCTTTGATTTCAGTTGGGACGAGCTTGTAGCGGTCACCAGAAATCACATTCATCAAGGCCTGTGTTCCTACCATTTGAGATAATGGGGTGACAAGTGGTGGAAACCCAAGATCTGATCGAACTTTTGGTACTTCTGCTAATACTTCCTCATATTTATCTTGTAGTCCTTGTTCGGTCAGCTGGCTTAGTAGATTCGACAACATACCTCCAGGAACTTGATAAATCAACGTTTTGGGTTCGATATCCTTTACTTTGGGATTTAGCATCCCTTCGTTTCGAAAACGATCTCTTAGCGGATTAAAGTATTCTGCTATTTCTGTGATCTTTTTCATGTCTAATCCTGTATCATAGCCCATCTCTGCAAGGACCAAAGCCATTGATTCCGTTGCAGGTTGGCTCGTGCCACCGGCAAAAGAAGAGATCGCTGTATCGATGATATCTGCTCCTGCTTCTACCACTTTTAAATACGTCATTTCGGCGATACCACTTGTGGCGTGCGTATGGACTTCTAAAGGTAATGGGACAGCATCCTTGATCCGACTGATCAATTCATACCCTGTTTGTGGTGTTAGTACTCCTGCCATATCTTTGATACATAAAGAATCGGCACCTGTAGCAGCCATTTCTTTTGCTAATTTAACAAAATAATCGATTGTGTGGATCTCACTGGTCGTGTAAGAAATGGCTGTTTGGCAATGTCCACCAGCTTCTTTGGCTGTCACGATCGATGTTTGTAAATTACGGACATCATTCAATGCGTCAAAAACACGAATAATGTCGATCCCATTTTCGATCGATTTTTCGACAAATTCTCTTACTACATCATCTGCGTAATTTTTATAGCCAAGTAGATTTTGTCCACGCAGTAACATTTGCAGTTTTGTATTTTTTACTTGTGAGCGAATCAGACGCAAGCGTTCCCAAGGGTCTTCATTCAAGTAACGTAAGCAAGCATCAAAGGTTGCACCTCCCCACATCTCTAATGAATGATAACCTGCTTTATCTAGCGTGGTCAAAATCGGCAACATGTCTGCTGTAGTCATTCTTGTAGCAATCAAACTCTGTTGACCATCACGCAAGACAGTTTCCATCATTTGAATTTTTTTCCCCATTTACTCCCTTCCTTTCTCAACGAGTTGTTGGATATGGTTACGTATTTCTTGGAATGGATGTTTCTGTTGACGGCTACATACTTTAGCTTCTTCGGAACAAATGAAACACGTCCGTTGCTTATAGCCCAGCATGTCACGACTGACTGGTTGAAGCTGTCCTTCATCCCAAAAAAGAACGTCTAGATCTACGAGTCGCCCAAAAAGACAAGTTTCTTCAAGTTCGATCATGCGTTTTTTTAGTGTCTCTTTTCTTAATGGAAGAACTAAAAAATACTCGTAACCCGTTTTTTTCTTGCGATACAAATGAACCAATGGTCTGACCTCTGAAACACTTTTTTCGACAGCATCGATCATCACATGAAATACTTGTGCGATTTCTTCTGACGTTTTGACAGGCCCCGGTATATTCATGGTTGCTGAAAGCAATACCGCTTGTGGATTTGCTTTTAATAAATTTTTTTGGATATTCGCCCGTACTTCTTTTGCATGAAGAATTTCTTCATGCGTTACTGTTGGGCCGTCAAATAACATGCTAAACATTTCTGACCACGTCGATCAAGGTACCATCACGATACTCAACTAAAGCAACGACTTTTTCGCCATACTGGATCGGTGATGGTTCTCCAACGATGTCGTATGCTTTTTGTTTCAGTTCGTCAATCGTATACTTAGGAATATCTACTTCCTTGAAATAGTCAATCAGATCTTGGCGTTTAGGATTGATTGCGATCCCTACTTCTGTGACGAGTACATCGATGCTCGTTCCGGGAGTCACAACTGTATTGACATGATCCACGACAGTCGGTATTCGTCCACGAATCAGCGGGGTGATCACCAGACTCATTTTGCAGCCTTTGCTTGTATCTGGATGACCACCCACCGCACCGCGAATCACATCATCTGAGCCGGTCATCACATTGACGTTGTAATCTGTATCGATCTCCAAGGCAGACAAGATTGCTGTATCTAGCTGATTCACCATTGCGCCTTTACTTGCCGGTGAAGCATACATACTCGCATCGATTTCATAGTGCTTGCTATTTTCTCCTAAAGAAATGGCGGATAAATGATCGAAATCTTGGACATCAATGATTTTTTCAACTAGCCCTTCCTCCAATAATTCTGCCATTGCATTTGTAATTCCACCTAATACAAAACTAGCGGTCATTTGATCTTTGAGCATTGCTTCTCGCAAAAAGCGAGTCACTGCCAGTGCAGCGCCACCTGTGCCAGTTTGGAAAGAGAAGCCTTGCTGATAATACGGCGAGTGAGTGATGACTTTTGCAGCATATTCCGCGATCAACAGTTCTTTCGGATTTGTGGTAAAGCGGGTCGCCCCTTTCGCAATCCCTTCAGGGTCACCTATTGCTTCAACTTTCACGACATAATCGACATCCGTCTGCGCAATACTGATAGGCGTATTGGGAAAATCCACCAAAGTATCTGTGAGGATGACGACTTGATCTGCATATTTTGCATCGACCATGGCATAGCCTAATGAGCCACAAGTGGCTTTTCCAGCAGTTCCATTCGCATTTCCGTATTCATCAGAACTTGGAGCGCCTAAAAAAGCCACATCGATAGGCAGATCACCTGTTGCAATAGCTCGCGCTCTTCCGCCATGTGAACGAATGACTACTGGTTTTTCCATCACACCTTCTGAAATGGCAGCCCCTACTTTGTCCCGTAAGCCACTTGTGGTAATACCAGTTACTACTCCATTTTTGATATGCTCGATCAAGGGTTCATGGACATTGGCTATTGAGCTTGGTGCAATCGTAAGGTCTTTGATCCCCATCTGTGCGATTTCTTTCATGACCATATTTAACACAAAGTCCCCTTCACGGAAATGATGATGAAAAGAAATCGTCATGCCGTCTTTCAAACCAGTTTTTTCAATGGCTTCCTTGAGACTCCCAACGATTTTTTTCTCATTTGGCAATACAGGTTTGATTTTCCGACTGGCTTCTTTGTATGTTTCAACATGCGTTAACTCACCTTCGTATAGAAGATGATTTTCCGCTACTGTTTGTGGAATCTCTTTGCCAACTTTATTTACAACCATCCTTAGATTTGCTCCTCTCTGATCAATTTTGCTGCTTTTGCGAGAGCAATCACTCTTTCCGCTCGCTCAACGATCGGTTTATCGACCATCTTGCCATTGACAGAAATCACACCTGAGCCTTTTGCTTCCGCTTCTTGAATGCCCCAGATCACTTCTTTGGCCGCTTGGATTTCTTTTTCTGTTGGTTCATACATCGCATGGACGAAAGGAATCTGACGCGGATTGATCACTGACTTCCCATCAAAGCCCAATTGTTTGATCAGACTCACTTCTTTTTGAAACCCTTCAACATTTTCTACATCGGAATAGACTGTATCGATCGCCGCAATACCAGCAGCTCTCGCTGAATGAAGAATCATATTACGAGCAAAAAATAGTTCTTGTCCATCGGGATATCGTTGCGTTTTCATATTGGTGACATAATCTTCTGCCCCTAATGCGATCCCCACTAAACGGCTAGAGGCATGAGCGATCTCTGTAGCATTCAACACACCTTCTGCGGACTCGATCGCAGCCATCATTTTTGTCGTCCCAACTGGCAGTTGATTCGCTTCTTCGACCGCAGTAATGACTTGATCAACATCGATGATATCTTGCGCTGTTTCTGTTTTCGGGAGTCGAATCACATTGATTCCAGCCAAAATCATTGCTTCAATGTCTTGATCGCCTCCAGCAGACAATGGATTGATTCGAACGACTGTTTCTACTTTGCTGTAATCAAAAGTTTTTAATGCAAAATAAACGAGCAAACGTGCCGAATCCTTTTCTTTCAAAGATACGGCATCTTCTAAATCAAACATGATGGAATCTGCACCATACAATGGGGCATCTCTAAGCATGGCTGCATTTGCACCTGGGACAAACATCATCGTTCTCCTTAAACGTTCCATGAACCGATCTCCTTCCAATCATAACGCTCTTGTTTCGCTGCGCGATAAACGGCTGCCACGGTTCTGGCACGGATCGTGCAATCAAGTGCGCCTTTATCGGCAGCCGTCACTTTTACTCTTTCGATACCTAAATCTTGCAACGTATCCATAATGACTTTTCTGATTTGTTGGCCAAATTGTTTTTCGACACTGCTTGTCAAAGAAAGTTCAATCCCTTTATCTTCCTTTGGATCGATCGTGATCATGATATCGCTTGATTCAATCGTGCCAGCAACTGCACTTTGGTATATTTCCATGTTTAATCACCTCTGTTGTATATGGTTCTTGATATAGTTATAAGTTGAAGCGGGCAAATATGCTTGTAATGTCTCATCATCCGCTTCTTTTAAAGCGCGTCGGACTTTCGTTGCGCTGATTGCTTCATTTTTTATGCGTTTTCTCGGGATAATGATCAGGGAAAGTGATTCTCCAAACACCTTCTTTAAGGTTTCGTTATAGATTTCTGTCACCTTAGAATAAGGTTCTTCACCGACAAATCGGCTTTTGATTGCTAATATTGGTGCAATTTTTTCTTTAAAAAGCTGTGCGTCTAGCGTAGCTTGCGCGATTGTTGCTTTTTCTGTGGCATGGTCTTTTAAAAAATATGCAGGAAATGTGGCGGAAGAAATCAGATAATCTTCTGTTGGTAAAATGGTCACATTAGTTAAATGTGCTACCCCTTGCTTGACCATCTCCAAGCGGTCGTCAAAGGATAATTCTGAGCGATCTTCTGATAAGACGAAAAGATAGACTTGATCTGCTTTTTTTGATGCACATTCAACCAAGTATTGATGACCTTTTGTAAAAGGGTTCGCATTCATCACAATTGCACATCCTGTTCCTTCCTTCTTTTTTTTCTTCAACATGCCAAGATAGTCATGAAAATCCGGTGTCCCATATTCCATAAACAAAATGGTTGCTGTGGCAATGATTTCTTTCAATCCCAGCGCTCGAAAAAATGTTTGATTACCTGGGCTAGTGTAGACAAAGAAATGTCTCCGATTTTCTTCAGACAAATGATTGATCAATTCCTGAACGATTTTTGTTAATAGATTTTCTGATTGATATGTTTTCTCCACAACCAAATATTTCAAGATATTTCTTTCATACGAACCGGTTGCGATCAGTTGTTCTTCTTTATAGATCCCGACTGTATAGTCAACTTTTTCATCGATGGCTAGATCCGCTTGTGTAACTAGCGCGAGCCATTGCTGATATGCTTGCTGATCTTTTTCCAACCATAATCGTTTTATTTTATACATGATCAAACCCTTCTTTTATTTTCGTACTGGAAACAACCGGCTCAAGAGCATCGAAGCAAAATAGATGATCAAGATAACAACGAAAACCCCACCCCATCCTAAAACTAGTAGTTCAAGCGATTTGATTAATTCTGCAGACATTGTCTTTCTCCTTTCTTAGACCAACAAGGCGAGCAATAAGCCACCGGCAATCACTGAAGCAATCTGACCAGACACATTGGCCCCAGCGGCGTGCATCAAGATGAAGTTCTGTGGATCTTCTTCTGTCGCCATTTTCTGTATGACCCGACTAGACATTGGAAATGCTGAGATTCCTGCTGCTCCGATCATTGGATTGATTTTCTCTTTTCGGAATAAATTAAATAGTTTCGCAAACAACACGCCACCGATCGAATCCATAATAAAGGCAACTAGCCCTAGACCAATGACCATCAAGGTATCAATCTGTAAAAATTCTTCATACTGCATTTTGACCGAAATGGATATCCCCAATAAAATACTGATAAGATTCACCAACTCGTTTTGGGCAGTGATCGACAGACGTTCCAATACTCCACACTCCCTCAACAAATTACCAAACATCAAAAAACCGACTAGTGGCAAAGAAACAGGTGCAATCAAGCCGGCGACGACCGAGATCACTAAGGGAAACAAGATTTTTGCTGTTTGCGATACTTCTCCTGCCCGATAAGTCATGCGGATCTGCCGTTCTTTTCTTGTTGTTACAGCTTTGATCGCTACCGGCTGGATGATTGGTACTAATGCCATATACGAATAGGCAGCCACCATGATGGCCCCCATATATTTGGAGTTCAACGTATTCGCGACAAAAATGGATGTTGGCCCATCTGCTGCTCCGATGATCCCGATAGAAGCCGCATCATTCATATCAAACCCTAATAGGATGGCTACAATGATCGTAAAGAAAATCCCAAACTGGGCAGCCGCTCCAAAGAGTAATAAAAACGGATTTTGTAACAATGGGCCAAAATCGATCATCGCACCGATCCCGATGAATAATAAAAGTGGAAACAGCTCCGTTGTGATTCCCATATCAAACAATATTTGGAATGCTCCTGCCTCGCCACCAGCACTTAGAACCCCTGAATTGGGAAAATTGACTAAAATCGTACCTAACCCCATTGGAACAAGCAACGTCGGTTCATATTCTTTTTTGATCCCAAGATACATGAGGACGCCGCCAATCAACATCATCACGATCCGACCCGGCTCTTGCCCCATTCCAATAACTCCTTCAATAAGTGTTTCCACACATGTCACTTCCTTTACCTAATCTAGAGTGAGCCACTCTGCTTTTAAACGATACTTTCTTAACTGATCGTGATAAGTGGATCACCAGGATTCACCATCTCACCTTGGCCAATATGGATACCAGTCACTTTGCCGGCTTTACCAGCAACGATCTCATTTTCCATTTTCATTGCTTCTAAGATCATCAACGGTTGATTGACTTCTACCACCTCACCGATTGAAACTAGTATGCGAGAAATCGTTCCCGGCATCGGGGAAGCCATCGCATCCGCTCCGGCTGCAACTGAGGATTTCACTTCCGGTTCTTTAGGTGATTCCTCCGTCGGAACCGCTGTTTCAACTGGAGTAGCACGTTCAACCATAGGAACAGGACGTGTTTGTGCGCCTTCCCCGATTTCTTCCATTTCCACTAAATATTCTTTTCCATCAATTGAGATTTTGAACTTCCGCAACATTTTTTCTCCTCCAAAATAATTTATTTTTTGGTTATTTTTCGTATGACGAATTGACTATGGGGATGAGCTTCTGCTCCCACAGCCGTAGCAATTAACGAAACCAAAACCATTTCTGGATTTCGTTGCTTTATTTTTTTTATGACAAAGCGACTTTCTGGATAATGTTCCGCTGCTAAACTTGCAGCTATCACACTGACACGTTCAATATCTGCTGGCGATACATCAATGTACGCAGGAACCGCTATCATTTCATCTGTTTCTTCTTTGTTCCTCTCTTCCACCATCGAAGGGGGAGTTTTCATTGCTTGTTGCTGCTTGTTGAATCGTTTTTTAAATAGCCCCATACTTCTTGCTCCTTTCTTCTTTCTATCCTTATTTTCATTATAGGAGGATTGAACCAATTTTGTTTTCCAAAATGAAATAAGATTGTTTTTTTGTTGTTTCTTTTTCTAAAAACAGGAATAAAAAGCACGAGAATCATTGATACAAAAGCTTTTCTATTGAATTAATGTTCTGTTAAGGTACGGTTAAGCATACGCTAAGATTAACTAGACCAAATTGTTTTTTTCATGTTCTTTTTCATCCCTTAATCTATCATCCTTTTAAAATATTGCTTATCCTAGAGTCGTCAAGACGACGTCGATTATAGAAAACACTAATCTTTCTATCCTTTGAAGGGTTTTCTATCCACTTGATTTTGATAACGCTTACAAATAATACAATCAGAAAAGGAGAAGAATATGCTACTAACCGTTTTATCTTATGCGATGATCATTGTTTTTATGTATGTCATCATGAAAAAGAAAATGTCTCCATTTACCTCTCTAGTGGTTATTCCACTTTTGTTTACTTTAGTTGCAATGATTTCCGGTGCTTCAAAGAAAGGAAATATTGGCGATTTTGTATTAGAAGGAATCAAAACAACTTCAAATACAGGAATCATGCTATTATTTGCCATTTTATATTTTTCGATCATGTTAGACGCCGGACTATTTGATCCAATCACAAAGAAAATGATCTATTTTGCCAAAGGCGATCCAATGAAAGTCTTGATGGCAACCGCGATTGTCGCTGCTACCGTCTCCTTAAATGGTGATGGAACAACGACCACGTTGATTTGCTGCTCTGCCTTTATTCCTATCTACAAAAAGTTGAACATGAAAATGATGAACCTAGGCGTATTGATCATTCTGCAAAATACGATCATGAATCTATTGCCTTGGGGCGGACCGACCGCTCGAGCAATGGCTGTCTTAGAAGTTGATGCGGATATTTTGTCTTACTTAGCGCCCGGAATGATCTTGTCTCTACTTTATGTCATCTTTTTTGTCGCCCGCCGAATGGGAAAACAAGAACGGACTCGTTTAGGTATCACTCAATTATCCAATGAAGAAATCGAAGAGATCACTAAGATCACCGATCCTGAAACAGCAAAAATACGCCGTCCTAAGAATTTTATTTTCAATGGGTTCCTTACGATCGCACTGATTGCTTGGCTAGTGGCCAGCTCGTTTATCTCTTCGATCGCCTTGCCTCCGCTTCTCCTATTTTTAGTAGGGACTTGTATTGCTTTGATGGTAAATTACCCCATTCTTAAAGATCAATCAGCACGGATCGGTGCAAATGGTGGCGATGCTGTGCAAGTCGTGATTTTAGTGTTTGCAGCCGGTGTGTTCATGGGCTTGTTCCAAGGATCTGGAATGGCAGAAGCATTAGCAAACAGTTTTACGTATCTCATTCCAAAACAATTAGCCGGCTTCTGGGGATTGGTTATCGCTTTGATTTCAGCACCAGGTACCTTCTTTATTTCAAATGATGGCTTCTACTTTGGGGTATTGCCAGTCTTAGCAGAAGCTGGTCATGCTTATGGATTCACGAATATGCAAATGGCTCTTGCCTCTTTGATGGGTCAAGCCTTCCACTTGCTAAGTCCATTAGTTGCTTTTATCTACCTTCTACTACGTTTGACTGGATTGGATATGGGAAAATGGCAAAGAGAAGCCGGAAAATATGCCTTAGGTATTTTTATTATTTTTATCATCACAATTATCCTTTTAGGACATATGCCGTTTTATATCCCACAATAAAAAAAAATCCGTTCTGAGAAAGACTCCGTAACAACTGAAAATAAGCGATTCGATCTTTTCACTGATACGGAGTTTTTCATAGGCGGTATTACACCATACACTTTATTCCGATTGATCAAACAAAAGTCACTCACTTTTTTCATTCGTTTTTATAAGGCGAACGACAAAACATGATAAACTTATTAATTAATTGGATGATTTAATAGCAAAAGTAGAAATGGGGAGAAAAAAATGAATGAGGTTGTTGAAGCATTACGCAAAAATTTGGATCTAACTCAAAATAAGACATTGAACGTGCTTATTTATGAAGCTTTTCATAAAACGATCATTCTAGGGGATATCCCTGCAAATACACGGATCAACGAAAAAGTTTTAGCAGAAGAACTAAATATCAGCCGGACACCCATTCGCTTAGCCATGAAACAATTAGTCAATGAAAAGTTGGTTCAACATGTGCCTAAAATCGGCATCGTTGTGAAAGGTATCCGCATAAAAGACGCTTACGAAATCTATGACATCCGCAAATCTTTAGACACACTTGCCACGATCAAGGCCATGAACCAAATGACAAAAGAAGACTTCTTCGAGTTGAAAGAGCTATTGTTACAAGGAGAACGTTATAATCAAGCGGACCAAACAGAAAAAGTCCTACAGAATTTCTCGGACTTCAATACTTTCATTTATGAAAAAAGCCAGATGCTCCGTTTAAAATCTATCGTACTAGAGTTACAAGCTTACTTAGTTTATTTTCGTGATATCGCCATTCGTTCATCCAGACGTAGAGATAAAGCCCTTGAAGAACACTGGCTCATCTATCGTGGCATGCAAACGAAAAATGTAGAGCAAATCACTTTGATCACACATGAACATCTTGATCGTTCTTTGCAATTTATTTTAGCTGAAATGGAGCGTAGAAAAATTGACTGATCACGTACTGATACCTTCAATTGCACTTGCTGCAAAACACGCTTTACAATACGAAGTCACATTAAGTCCAAAACCAGGCTTAGTCGATCCATTTTCAAAAGGTGCGCATAACGATATGGATTTTCAGACGTTTCAAACGAGTATTCAAGCGTTATCTCCCTTTTTCTCAAAATATCTTGAAGTTGGGCTTCAGCATAAAGGGAGCAAGAAAAGGTTATTTGAACGTCTACGAACGATCGGCTATCAAGCAGAAAAAATGATGCTTGTTGCAACGAATGGCGTGAATACACATAAAGGTGCGAATTTCTCTTTTGCAGTTATATTGGGCGCTATCGGCTGGCAATTGCAACAACAGTTTATTCAAAAGCTCCCGTTAAACGCTGAACAGACCCAGAAAATTTTACACGTAACTGGTGAATTGACTCATCATTTGATCCAAGAAGATTTTCAAGATCTAACCCGAAAAAAACAAAAAACGCATGGCGAAAAACTTTTTTTAACGTACGGTCTTTCTGGTATTCGAGGCGAAGCATCACAGAGCTACCCTAGCCTTACTTCACTTCTCCTTCCATACCTGCGTTCAACAAAATATGACACAACAGATGAACTATTTTTACGTGCATTAGTGTTGTTGATGAGTGAGATCGAAGATGGAAACTTAGTTCATCGCGGAGGTATTCAGGCGTGGCAACAAGTAAAACAAGAAACAAAAAAAATCCATCAAGCAGACCTTTCGACGAAACAACTACTTGATGAATTAGCTAATTATGATCAACGACTGATCGAACGCAACCTCAGTCCTGGCGGCTCAGCAGATTTACTTTCATTAGGCATGTTTTTCGCTCAATTAGAAGGACTACTCTCTCTGCCAGAAGGCAAAAAAATGTAACCAAGCCCACGAACTGTTTTGAGGTACTGGACATTTTTCGGATCATCCTCGATTTTACTACGCAAGTGATTGATAAAAACCATAAGGGTATTCGCATCCATCTCGCTGTCATGCCAAACACTTTGATAAATTTGTTCTTTAGAAAAAACCTGTTCTGGATTTTCCATAAAAAATTGCATCAATTTGATTTTTTTTGAAGACAATTCAATACACGTATCCTTTTTATATAGCCGATAAAGAGCCTTATCGAAACAAAAATCGCCGACGATGATCTTATTTTTTTTGCATAAGGTCATTTCCTCTTTGATCACCTGATGTCGGTCAAGAATCGCAATCACTTGTGCCTTTAAAAGTGTCGGATTGAATGGCTTAGTTATGTAATAATCCGCTCCCATCTCTAATCCGGTGATAATTTCGATTTCATTTTTATGTTCAGTAAAAAAGACGATTGGCGAGAGCAAATCCTTTTCACGAATCAATTGAACAATATGATAGCCGTCCGTCTGATGTGCTAATCGAATATCTAAAAGATAGAGATCAAAAGTCACTCTAGACATGATATCCAACGTTTTTTCAACAGAATCACTTTGATAGATCAATACGCCTGTTGGTTGCAAAGCCTTCCAAATCATTCTTCTAAACGTTAGATCCTCATCGATTGCTAAAATCTTTTCACTTCTCATTTTCTTTCCTCCTATCGGGTACATCTTTAGAACTAAAAAAATCTCACACTCTTGTCATTACTATTTGATCGAAAAACCAATTGATCACAACATCACAAATCATCTTTCAGTTCTATTATACGCAAAGAAACTTCGAATTTCCGACCGTAAAAAAGAAAATACAATAAAAAAACATTTTTTATCTTGTTGATAGACGAGTCCTTTATAATAAATTACTTTATGGTTTTAGAATCATACCAACTATAAACATCTATCATTAAGCAAAGTACATTTTGACCCTGTTAAAACTTTAAAAGGAAAAACATACTAAAAATAGTGATCAGAATATTTTACCCACTATTTTTAGTATGTTTAATTTTATGTACACTAATTCATTCTAATATAGAATTAAACGCGACTAATGAAGCGAACCTAATCAAGAGTTTTAAAAGCAAAGAATATTACATTAAAAACATTCTGAATCACTCCTAAAAAAAGCTTATTACAGAAAAATAGCCCCACTCCATAAATCTATGAAATGTGGCTATCTTCCTAGGCATAGCGCCCTTCACTAAATAATGTATATCATAGCAAATAGTGTAAATCAATAGATAAATAAATTTTTCATACTATTTTTTTTGAGAATTTTTTCTATATATGGCATAGTCAATGCTAACTACTTAAAATAAAATTCCCGAAACTCGTCATTATTCTAGGCTGGAGAACATATGAGAAATACAAGTACGCTTAGGTCATTCAAATATCCAAACGACTATTCATATCCCTACTCATGTTTTCCTGAAAAGCGGAGTCAAAACCGGAGTCAAAACAAAAAAAATGTAGCAAGAACACTGTACAATCATTGGTACAACAGTGTTTTTGCTACTTAAATGGTTTCTCCGAATGGAGACGGCGGGAGTCGAACCCGCGTCCAAACACATCGCCACTTAAAAATCTACGTTCATAGTCAACTCATTTAGAAGTTCGCTTTACAGCTTGCCGAGTGACAGGCAGTCTGTATCGCTAGTCTGATGTTCTCTTTTTCAACTTACAGACGGAAAGTTGAAACGTATCCCACTAAAGTTAGGACCCTTACTCGAGCACATGGGCGATGCCGAGAGGATCTACGCTAACTGTTTTTAGGCAGCTAAAGCGTAAGAGTTGTTTTCGTTTTTAGCAGTTATATTTAACTGTAACGTTTTAGCGTAGACGTAACCTACGAAACGCAATTCAAGCTCGAACTGTGCCTGTCGAATCCGTAACGTCCCCTTAATAAAAATGGGTTACGGTATTTTTAAGATACTTATACAGTATACCATATATTTCATTTTTTTCAATATGGATGTTTGCTCTTCAAGTAGTCCATTCACTTCTTGAGGCAAACAAGAAAAGCCTAAGGTCTGAATAGACAATGGACTTTTCATGCTCCCTCTTAAAGTGAACGTTCTTTCTACCTTAGACAATCACTTGTTTTAGGCAATTGTTTTTGCAACATTCAATACTGTTTCTTTTTCTGCATATTCTGGCATATTTTTGAACAACTGTTGCAATAATGGGCTTTGGTTATGTCCTTCGATTGCTTGTTCGTCGCGCCAGTTTTCCACCATCGTAAATACATTGACTTGCTCGGTTGACTCATACAATTCATAACTCAAGCAGCCGTCTTCTTTTCGAGTGGCTTCGATCAATTGTGTGACTTCTTCTAAAAATTCAGCGCGTTTTGCTTCTTTAATGGTAAATTTCGCATTGATGATGATCATTTGTCAGTCTCCTTTTCTTTCTATTTGAAAGAAGTGATTTTTTCTGAAGCTAAACGAACAGATTCATATCCTTGATCGACTGCTTTACCGACTGATAAGATCATCACAGGTACATAACGTTCTTTGTCTAAATCAAAAGCTTCTGCCAATTGATCTGCTTCAAAACCGCCGATTGGATTCGTGTCATACCCATGGCTGCGTGCAGTTAGCATAAATTGCATCGCCGCTAAGCTAGAATCGATTTTCACTACGTCATTCATTTGTTCGCGTGTGAAGTTTTTGTAGTAAGGAATGATTGCTGCTAGTTGTTCGTCACGAACTTCTGCGGGCATTTTGCCTTCTTCTACTGCTTGATCATAAATCTCTTCTCCGTACTCGTAGCAGTTCATATCACCAAAAATCAAGACCATGGCAGATGAAGTGTCGTTTTGTTTTGTATTAAAGCGGATCAATGGTTTCAATTTTGCTTTTGCTTCGTCACTTTCAACTACTACAAAACGCCAAGGTTGTAAATTGACAGAAGATGGAGCTGTTGTTGCTTCTTGGATCATTTCCAACATTTCTTCGTGAGGGATCTTCACATTTTCATCGTAAACACGGATCGACTTTCTGCCAAAGACGATATCTGAAAAATCATTGTTTGCTAAAGTTTTATTCATTACTTAACCGCTTCTTTCTTCAATTTGATTTTTAGTATAATTTATCCAGTAATTTAGTCAGTTGATCGATTTCTTCATCTGATAGGGAAACACACAAGGAGTCATCTGATTCTTGATGATTTCTTTCACACGCTGTCAATTCATTTACTGCTTTATTTGATAAGGAAACAAATACTTCACGATTATTGTTTTCGTTTCTTTTTCTAATCACATATCCTTTTTGCTCTAAAATTTTAAGGTGACGTGAAATAGCTGCTAAATCGATTTTTAAATCGCTCTGTAACTTGTTTTGCAAACATTCCCCGTTTTCTTGTAAGAACATCAAGATCTCGTATCTCGTTAAACTAAAACCAGTTTCCTTCTCAAATAATGCGGTTCCTTCTTGACTGATGATCTTTATCTGATAAAGCAATTGACTTAACTTTCTCAGCTCCATATTATTGCCTCCTACTATCATTGACTAATCAATTATTGACTTGTCAATAATATAAATCATTTCCTTACTTTTGTAAAGTAAAAAGAAAAATAAGTATCTGTGATAACATTTGACGTGTTCCTCAAAATCAAATAAACGTTGGAAGCAGAATCGATCTAAAGTATAAAACGGAAGCTACGAAAATTTAAATAACAATTTTCGTGGCTTCCGTCTTTTAATTGTTCAACTATTCGTAGTCGATTTCTTATATGTAGTAAAACTCAATTGATTATGTAAAATATGCGAATTAGTGGAAGTCTGACATTCAAATGTTGCTTATGATGATCAGACTTCCTAATGGTCAGTAGATGTAGTCATACTTTAAGAGACCATCGCTTGTGTATAAAGCTTTGTTGGCGCTTGGAAAACTTGCTCAAAAGCGTTCAGCTCATAAATATCTGTATATTTTGCTACTACTTTGCCACCTTTTTCTAAAATATCCAAATGATCGATACGATCATATTCTTCTACACTCATAATCACACAGTTTTCTAATTTTCCGATTACTTCTCCTACTACTTTGTTTTTGATACCAATTGGATTACATACATATTTTTGTCCTAAAACGATTGTTTCACTTGTCATGATTCATTCTCCTATTTCTTTATTAACATTTTATAAAATGATAATAACATTAAAATTAGATTATGAAAACAAAAATATTCACTAAAACACAAAAAAGTTGAAAAAAAGTGCATTTACACCTTTTTTCAACTTTTTTTCGCTTTATTTCATAACATTTACAGGAAAATCACCTAACAATAACTCAACATATTGTTCCAAAAATTCTTGGTCCAACGCATCATACCCTTCGATCACTCCGCAATCGATATCTAATACGCCGATCAATTGATTCTCTTTGATCATAGGGACAACGATTTCTGATTGAGCCGCTGAATCGCAGGAGATATAATTTTCGTGGGTTTTCACATTGTCAACGATCAATGTCTTTTGTTTTTCTGCTGACTCTCCGCAAACCCCTTTGCCCATTTTGATACGTGTACAGGAGACTTTTCCTTGGAAAGGACCTAAAATCAATTCTTGTCCATCGTATAAATAATAGCCTGCAAAGACTGTTTGAGGTAATGTTTCATTCAATAGCGCAGAAGAGTTAGCTAGATTGGCTAACCAGTTATCTTCCGCTTCTAAAAGACCTTTTTGTTGAAGCAGCAAAATTTCATAAGCATCTCGTTTTTCTTTTTCTGTCCATAACATCCAACATCACTCCTTCTATTCCCAAAATTTTAGCGTAATTCAAGGAGCAATGCTATGATTTATTTCTCGTTCGTACCAATTCGGATCATTCTGCTTGCTCGATTTCAGCCGCTAGATCCGCATAGTCGATTTCCGTTTGGATAAACGTTGGATCGTTCGTTGGAAAATGTTGGATCAACGCATCCATTTGACTGATTTCAACTGTTCCTTCCGAAATCTCAAAATCAAGGATGTGTCCTCCAAATATTTTTTCCTCATCAATAAAATGTAGATGGAAACCGGCGGCTGCTACCCCTTGAAATAGTTCAGGCGTGTAAAAACCGACGATCGTTCCTTGCACATCTGATTGCTGGAATTCAGGTTGCGATTCTGAGATCTTCGCTAAGCGTCGATACGGTTTTTCTTGTTTTGGCATGATCCGGATATGCATGTTTTTAAATAAACCACTGATCTTGACCGCAAAAAAGAGATTTTTTCCGCCTTCTTCTTTGAGGATCTCTTCTTTCAATGTTTGGCTCGCTAAGTGTTGGACTGAAAATGAACGGTCAACTGAAAATGGGGTGATTGCCGCATAAGGAGTAGACTCTTCTCCAGACAAATGGATCAATGCGCCATCAGACCTTCCTTGATAAGCTTTACCATCTAAAAAGATGACCTCCCCGTCCAAGCCGTGTAATGTTCCCAATCCTAGTGTGCCATGTTTTAAGATTTCTGCTATCGACGTAGTGCCATCCATCAACCCCGCCATCAGCGCACCTAGTGTGCCATGTTGGTATAATATTTTCTCTGTCATACGAGCATCCCCTTAATAAAATTGGTCTGGTAAGATTGTTTCGCCTAGTTTTTCATTGTCTCGATAATCGATCGGGATATCGATGATGACTGGTCCTTCTGTTGCAAAGCCTTCTTCTAAAGCGGCTGCCAATTCTTCGGCGTTTCTAACTCGTAACCCTTTAGCACCAAAAGCTTCTGCATATTGAACAAAATCAACGGGGCCAAAATCAACACCTGATGCACGTTTGTATTTCATGATTTCTTGAAATTCAACCATATTATAGCGACCATCATTCCAAATCAAATGAACGATATTCAATTTTTTACGTACAGCTGTTTCTAAATCTTGTGCAGAAAACAAGAATCCGCCGTCTCCTGAGACAGAAATGACTTGTGTATTTGGTCGAACCAACGCCGCAGAAATTGCCCAAGGAAGTGCGACACCTAACGTTTGCATCCCATTACTAAATAGTAAATGACGGGCTTCATAACTTCTAAAATGACGAGCCATCCAAATATAGTGGCTGCCCACATCAACTGTTACGGTCATGTCATCTGTTACTTTGGATTGTAGTGTATTGATCACTTCTAAGGGATGCAAGATACCATCTTCACTGCTTGTTTCACAGATATCTCTTGCTTTTAATTTCTCTTGCAAGGTATTCAAATACTCTTGTGCATCTTCAGAGACTTGTGTTTCTTCTAATGATTCAGTTAGTAAATCTAATGTGGCAGAAATATCACCGATCAATTCTCGTTCAGGTTGCATGTAACTATCGATTTCAGCTGGCGTTTCGTCGATGACGATGATTCGGGCATCTTTTTCTGCATTCCAGTTTCTAGCTTCATATTCAATTGGATCGTAGCCAATCGCAATCACTAAGTCGCTACGTTTCAACAGCATATCTCCTGGTTGGTTGCGGAATAGTCCGACTCTGCCAAAAAAGTGTTCTTCGAGTTGCCGAGAGATCACGCCAGCCGCTTGGAAGGTTTCTACGACAGGTAATCCTGTTTTTTCAACAAGTTGGCGAATCGCTGCTGTTTCCTCTTTGCTTGAGCCACGCATTCCTACTAATAATACTGGTAACTTCGCTTCACGAATGCGTTCGACCAAGTAATCAATATTTTCAGCAGAAGCCGAACCTAGTTTAGGGTCTTGTAATGGCTTGATCACGTCGCTTTTGACTGGTGCATCCACCACATCCTGAGGGATACTGATAAAACTTGCACCTTTTTTCGAGCTTTTTGCCATTCTGTAAGCATTAGCAATGATCTCTGAAATCGTTTCAGGATCTTGGATCTCGGCACTATATTTCGTGATTGGTTCAAATAATGCTGCATTGTTCATGCTTTGATGTGTTAGTTTTAATAAATCGCTGCGTTTAACTTGTCCCGCAATTGCCAATACAGGGTCACCTTCTGCTGTTGCCGTGACTAAGCCTGTCGCTAAGTTACTTGCTCCTGGCCCACTTGTTGCAATCACGACACCTGGTTCTCCAGTAATGCGACCGATTGCTTGCGCCATGAATGCGGCATTTTGCTCATGACGAGTCACGATCAGTTCTGGACCATGATCTTCTAATTCATTGAATACGCCGTCGATTTTTGCTCCTGGAATACCAAATACGTAATCAACTTGATGATTGATCAAACTTTCTACTACAGTTGAAGAACCTTGTTTTTCTTTATTGTCCACAATACATCTTCCTTTTCAAAGCTATTTACATGATTATTACATAATAAATAGAAATTATATTAATACAGTTTTACGAACCTGTTTCATTTATTAGTTTAGCACTAATAGTTGTTTTTGTGTAGTGAGAAGTTCAAAAAAAGACATACATTTTTGTCACTTAGACAAAATGTACGTCTTTTTTTATTGATTCAGATAAGTTTTTCCTAAAATGACTAAGCCGATTTCGTGATCACCCATATCGGCAATTTGCGGTAAGTGTCCCCAAAGCTCATAGCCATTTTTAAGAAATAGTTTTTTGCTTGCTTGATTTACATCAAACACAAGGGCAACGAGCGTACGGATCTTAAGATGTTCCAATTGCGTTTCAACAAAAGCGAGCGCATCTTGTCCTAAATGTTGACCACGCGTGACTGGATCGAGGTAAATACTGATCTCAGCTGTCCGATGATAAGCGGGTCGACCATAAAATTCACTGAGACCGATCCAACCAACGATATGATCGTCATGAGTCATCACCCATAATGGTCGTGAATCGGCGTGATGTGCTTCAAACCAGGGGATTCTCGATTCAACGGTGATTGGCTCTAGGTCTCCCGTCGATCGTTTAGATGCAATCGATTGATTATAGATTTCAACAATGCGCGGTAGATCATCGATCGTTGCATGTGAGTACTTGATATCGATTGGTTCCGCCCCCTTTATTTTTTTGAACAGTATAGCATATTTTTTATGATTGTTATACAACAAAAAAGGGGGCTTTTATTTATTATTTATTTTTCATCCTTTTAGATTGTTGGATGATTTTAAGTGCGCGTTTTCGCGTTTTGATATTCGGGCTTTTCAATCGGCGGTATGCACTTGAAAGATCTTGTTTCTCCATTTTTATCCCACCTCTTCAATTGACTTATTTTACTTCTGTGAATAGCATTTTTTTCCTTAATTTAGGGGAATATTTTTTCAAAGCTAAACGTTCTGGCGTATTTCTTTTATTCTTGCTAGTCAAATAAATCCGCTCACCGGTTTCCTTGCATTCTAATGTAATATTCTGGCGCATCTTTTTTCCTTCTTTCTTTTACTTGATTTGACGATTCAATCGTCGTCTGATTTCAGCTCTTGATCCAACCTACTGACACCGTCTAAATAGTAATGATTACGATTTATAAAAATCAATATACGCTACTAGCATTCTTCTGTCAATAAAAAAACGAATGAAAATTCACTCAAATGAATACACAATCATTTTATACGACCTTAAATAACAAAATAAAAAAGTCACCTCTCTCGATAGGATTGCTCCTTTTTCGAGAAAGGTGATGGCTGTCTATTTCGTTTTATTTACACAAAGCGCTTTTTCTTTTGCTAAAAAGAATGGTCGTAGATACCCGACTGTATTTGATAAAGGAAGCAGTTCTTCATTTAGTTGGATATGCAGCACTTCGGCTAAATACTGTTTACGTGTGATGATGCGCTCCCACATGTCCGGATACTGCTCAGCTAATTCATTTCGCAACCGTTCATCCGCAATGGCGATACATTCTTCCGCACTTACACCGGTATATCCAGCTACCGAAGGAATGATATCTAATTGAAAGATCATACCACTTTGGATGATTTCGTTTGATCCCGAATAGATTGGCGAAGCTAGCCATTCTTCATCCGCTGTCAAATGCCCTGGATTCAAATGCCAGTGATATTGTGCTTGTGGTAAAACGGCTTCAATCAACTCGTACAACTCAGACCCCCGCATCCCGATTTGGATTGCTTCCAACCAACTGACCATCGCTGCATAGTAAGGCTTTGCTACGCGATCGAGATAGTCAGATTGTTCTACTGGTAACTGACTTTCTTCTGCGATCACAAATCCCGTACGACTGGATAAACCACCTTTGAAACCTGTTGTCAATGACATGGGATCGCCTAGTTGGATCGGTTTTGCTGTCGGATAGAGATTCGCATGTTCAAAACGACGACCAGTCGCTGCGATGGTGATCACTGTGTTGGCTTGTCCTTGAGCATTCAATAACTGTCCGATTTCTGACTCTTTCACCTCAGGTTCGATTGCATCCAACGCACGCAACATACAGGAAGAGGCCAGATTTGCACCATATTCGTAGTGTGCCAGTTCATTGGCATTGTTCGTGACGCGTGACCCATTTTCACCAATCAGCACATGTGTTCCATTGACTAAAGAAGTTTCTTTAGGGAGTGCTTGTTTTAACGCCTCAACAATAAAATATGGGACATCGAAGATTTGGGAATTATCTTGTAATGTGGATGTAAAAAGCTTCCAGCCGACTAAGCCGATTTTCTTATTATCTGCTACGTTCAAAGAAGTAAAGATAGCTGATAAGTCTTGTTCATTCGTCATTGGTTGATTTGGCAATGAGAACGCTGGATAGTGGATCAAATCGGCGGTGATCCGCGCATGCGCATTCATTTTCAAGTTCTCATTTCCGAGAATCATCGTGCATTTCCCTGTTTGGTCCAACAGCAACAAGCCTTCTTCAAACCGAGGGATAAATCCAGTAAAATACTCAAAATTACTCCCATGCTCTTTGTCTGCGTAAATCACCAACAGGTCGATTGCTTCTACTCGCATTCGTTCGATCGTTTTGTTGACTCGTTCTATGATCGTTGCATCAGTTAAAAACACGGGAGCAACATCTGGAAAAATCGTTGGTTTTGGTAAAGTCGTTAATTGAATATTTTCTTTTTTCATTTATCATTCCTCGTTTCTATGAGTTGTACATGGTTCTCAGTCAATGCTTTGATTAACTCGTTCGAAGGCTTTTGATCTGTAATCAAATAATCGATCGATGACAGGTCACAAATTTTATAAAAACCGGTCTTATCAAGTTTCGTATGGTCAGCCAGCGCAATCACTGTGCGGCCTTGTTGGATCATCTGACGTTTCACACGCCCTTCTTCTTCCGTGTGGATAAACAACCCATCACTTGATAAAGCAAACACACCAAGTAATGTATAATCTGTCTGGTAATTTTTCAACTGTTCAATAGTTTCTGTGCCATATAAAAACAACTGGGCTTTATGAAGGCTGCCCGGCAATAAAGAAATCGCTGTTTCCGAATAGTTCGCCAATAATAAAGCATGGGATAATGAATTAGTGACTGCTTGTAGCCTTTTATCCGGTAACTGTCTGATCACTGCTTCCACGGTAGTTGAGGAATCAAAGATGATCGATGATGGCTCTTTCATTAGTTGGCGCGCCTTCTCAGCCATTCGCTTTTTTATGTCACTGAGAATCGTTGCCCGCTGTTCATAATCAAAGATCGTTGCTTCTTTTTGGAGGGCTAGAGCACCACCATGCGTTCGTTTGATTTGGTGCTGTTTTTCTAACTGGATCAAGTCGCGCCGAATCGTATCTCTGGAGACAGCTAACTCATCCGCCAAATCTTCGATCGAGGCACTTTTTTCTTGGTCAATGATTTCTTTGATCCGTTGCAAACGCTCTGCTTTTAACATCTAATTCTCCCCCTTTGAACCTAAGATACGCTATATTGCACTTTTTTGCAATATTTTGCATTATTTTTCGCAAAAAAAGAAAGACCAAAATAGTCTTCCTTTTCCCTATTTAGATTCAACTAGTAACGACTTGTTGGGCTTCAATTGTTTCAATCAGTGAAGATAGCTCAGAAAACTGATCAATCACATAGTCTGCGCCCGCTTCCAAATATTCTCGGCGCACTCGTTTGAATAGCGCTTCTTTTTCTGCTTCCGATAATTGCTGATAGGCGTCAAATGAATAACCCGCTTGCGAACTACCTTCAATCACGCCAACAGAAATCACTCCGGCATTTTTCCCTTCTAAAATATCGGAGATCGTATCTCCTAGTTTTAGTACTTCTTGGTTATTTTCCTGTTTGAAATAAGCCAAGTTTGTGAGTAACATTTCCGGCGCAGGACGACCTTTTCCGTCTACCTCATCAGGCGTGACGATGTGATCCGGTTGATACCCTTGTGCGTTTGCTTCTGCAATGACGATTTCCATCATTTCACTTGTATACCCTGTTGTACTGCCGATTTTGATCCCTCGGTTTCGCAAAACAGCAACAGTGTCCAAAACGCCCGGTTTCACTTCTGCATGGTTCGCTAATTGTTGGAACAGTACTTCTTCAAATGTGGCATAGATCGCCTCGATATCTGCTGTTGTAGGTGCCTGTCCATGAGTCTCTAACCAACTCTCAGCAATCCGTGGCATCTCTAGCATCCTCTTGATATGCTCGATTTTTTTCAATCCCATCGGTTCTCTGATTTCTTGCTCCGTCACAGTGATCCCTTGACGCTCAAACGCTTCTCTAAACGCAGCCACCGGTGCCATACACCCAAAATCAACCGCTGTTCCTGCCCAATCTAAAATGACGACTTTAATCATTCTTCAGTTCCTCCATATATTGCTGGATCAAACCAGCTACTTTTTCGATATCTTCCAAATAGATTTCACCAATATTCCCAATGCGGAAACAATCTGTATCACTGATTTTCCCAGGATAAATCGCGTAGCCATGCGTTTTTAAATAGTCATAAAATGCTTGAAATTCAAAATCACTCGTTTCTGGATATTTGAATGATGTGATGAAAGGACCTTGATTGTCACTGACATAGGCTTCAAAGCCGATTTCCGCCATTCGTTCACGTAAACGCTCATTATTCGCATGGTAACGTTGGTAACGAGCAACGATCCCACCTTCTTCTGCTAACTCTTCCAAGGCTTGCCAAAATGCTAATACCGTATGCGTTGGTGAAGTGTAACGCCACTTGCCGTCCACGTCCATTACCCGAAATTGGTCATAAAGATCCATGCTCAACGTACGTGCTTGACCAGCACTTTTTTTCAACAAATCTTTTTGACAGATCACAAAACCAAACCCAGGTACTCCTTGGATACATTTATTGGCACTTGAAACAAGGAAATCAATTCCTAACTCGCCAACAGGAATGGGGATACCACCGAAACTTGACATTGCATCGACGATAAAACACAAGTCATGTTTTCTTGTCAGTTCCGCAATCTCAGGTAGAGGATTCAAAATACCAGAAGTCGTTTCACTATGGATCATCGCCAGTGCTGTGATATCGGGATGCACTGTTAAGAGCTCTTCGATTTTTTCTGCTTGTGGGGTTTCATTTTCAGCAACTTGATAAACCACATGATCAATGCCATGATATTCAGCCATCTGAACCATTCGCTGGCCATACGCCCCATTTGTACAGATCAATAAGCGATCAGCTGGTGTAACTACCGAACTCAAGACAGATTCCACCGCAAAACTGCCGCTCCCTTGCATCAAGACAGCTGTGTACGATTCATTGGAAACTCCAGCAAGATCAAGCAACCGCTGACGGATTGCTTGCGTGATGACCTTAAAATCATCATCCCAGGTACAATGATCGACAAGCATTGCTTCTTTCACCGTACGGCTCGTAGTCAATGGCCCAGGCGTCAATAGTTTATAATTGATTTTATTGTGATTCATTTCTTGCTCATAATGTTCGATTACCTTTGTTTTCCCACTCATTTTTCTTTCTCCTATTCAACTAGACTTGCGTGTTTTTTCAATAGATCTGGTGTTAATGCTTCTGGGAAGACTTTTTGATTCTTCGCAGTTTCAACACCTGTTAAATCATCTGTTTCATACAGTTTGCTTGGATAAAATTGCAATAGATCGGCGCGTCCTTCTTTAAGGATCACATTCAACATCTCTTCTGCTAAAGGATTCGTCTCTTCTCCTTTGTCGATCACCGCAAGTGATTCTGTCAACGCATACGTGCCTTCACTAGGTTCCACAAAATCGATCGGCAAGCCTTCTTTTTTATCCTTGATTGCTTGGTGGCGTAACCCAAAACCTAGTGCCACTTCACCAACGCGAACTTTTTTCAACGGTCCTGAACCAGAAGCTTCGATATGATCGCCCGCATTGTCATAGATATCAGCTAAAATCGATTGTGCTTCAGTCTCACCATATTCATCGATCAATCCTTGGAACAACAACCAAGCAGTGGAAGAATGGTTGATATCAGAAATCGCCAGTTGTCCTTCATAGATAGGATCAGCTAGATCGGCTAAACTCGTCGGTACAGGTAAATCTGCTTCTTCTAAGACCTGCGTGTTATAGAAAATGACACCTTCTTGTGTTGTCATCGGCGCTTGATAATTTGGTAGATCATCGATTGGTTGCATGTCTAGTGATAGTTCTTTGAAGACAGGATCATTTTCTTGAACACCGTCTAGATAAAACGTACTCATCGTGACTAAGTCCGCTTCGATATCTGTCCCTTCTGCCCAAAGTTTGCCGCTCAATTCAGAAGTACCAAAAGATTGCAACAAGTATTGATTCTCAAAACCATTCGCATCAAGGACTTCTTTGATGATTTGCACAGGTTCCTCATCTGCATTGGTGTAAATGATGACTTTGTCTTCACCCTCCGCATTTTCGCTTGCATTTGACGTGCTACACGCCCCTAGAATTCCCAAAGCGCTGACGAATGACAGATAAATCAAACCTTTTCTTACTAATTTTTTCATTTGCTTCAACTCTCCTCATGATTGATTGCGCAAGGATTCTTGCGGTTAAATTAACGAGCAACAATAAAATGGAAAGGATAAAGATTTCAGTAAATCGCCCGAAATGTTGCAATTCTTTGATTTTTGTCGTAATGACCATCGTTCGCGCACTTGTCAGAAAAACGACCGCACTGATCGTCACCATCGAATTGGTAAAATAGTAACAAGCCATTTCCACAATGGTTCGCTTTGAATTTGGCAGAATGATCCGAACCAACGTTTCGAACCAACTATCGCCCATCATCTTCGCCGTATTTTCCCAATTTGGATTCATCTTCAACAAGGCACTTTTTGCTAACTGGTAAGGTGTTGCAAAATAATGGATCATGTTTGCAATCACTAAAATACTGATTGTACTTTGCAGAGTCGTGCCACTAAAAACCAGTAAATAAGCGATCCCTAAGACCATTCCTGGAATCGAATTAGTGACTGAAGCTAAGCTGTCGATCATTTTGAGTATCATGCTCTGTTTCACAGAACGTGCGGTGAAAACTGCTGCTAGATAGGCAATGACCGTCCCCACTAAAGCTGTCCAAAATGCCACGATAAGACCCGTATTCAGCGTCCGACGCAAATCAGACGTTTGCATAAACGCTTCGATATGGCGGGTTGTAAACGTCAAATCAAACGGCCAACCTTCCACAAACGGAATGAGGAACATTACTAGAAATACACCTACAATGAATAATCCACCAATCGTCATACCTATGCTAAAGAGGCAGTCTCTGATACGGTTGCTCTTTATAGATGTGCTTGTACCAGGTGACGTATGGTCGTTTTTTTGGATCTTGCGTAAAAACAAAATACTGATGATCGAAGGAACCAACATGATCAACGCAATGACTGCCCCGCGATTAAAATCTGGGATCGACCCCATAAAATACTCATACAGTAAGGTCGTGATAAATGTTTCTCGACCGCCTACCGCTACAGGAATACCAAAATCAGTAAAACTCATGAAAAATGCTTGGACGAAGGCAACGCCAAATGTTTTGCTTAATGGCTGCAGGATCGTGATCCTCAGCCCTCTCAAAATACCGTCACCCATCAATCTTGATACTGTCAAATAGCGTTTATCCAAATAGTTCATCGCATCGTTCATCAATAAGAAAGTCACTGGGATCGTATAGATCAATAACCCTAAGACCACACCTGATTTCCCATAGATCGAAAATAATTCATGACCGAACAGACGCGTCCATAAGCCTTGACGACCAAAAGAATAGATCAAGACAAACCCGTAAGTGATCGTTGGCAACAACATTGGCAGGAAGAAACATTTCTCGATGATCCACTTAAATCCCTTTGGCAAATTGGTAAAGTGCATGCCATAAGCAAACACAAAACCAAGAAGTGTTGCCAAAAGTGCCGTGATACCGCCAACGATCAGGCTGTTGCTTAGCGCATCCAACCAACCGTAATCTTTTGCGAGTTCTTGAATCAGTTCAAAAGAAAATCGTCCATCTACACTTAATGCCTCTTTTATCACGTTTACTAAGGGATAGAACAACATCAGCGCAAAACTAAACAAGATAAGCGGAGGTAATAACTTTTCTACTTTCAACCTACTCATGAGAAATAAACCACTTTTTCTTGAAGGACTCCTGTTGCTTGCGTAAAGATCCGTTCAATATTTCTACGTTTGATTTTTAATTGATCAACGATAAATGCCTGTACAAAAGGCTCGACAGTATTCGTGACGATTTCTTTTGGCGTACTGTATTGTGCGATCCGCCCATCTTTTAGCACCATGATCTTATCAGAAAGGGTCAACGCTTCTTCCGGATCATGTGTCACGATGATCGTCGTTAAATTCAGTTTTTTGGCAATCGTTTGGATGCGCTCTTTGATCGACTCTTTGATGACACCATCCAAGGCACTCAAAGGCTCATCCAACAATAAGACTTGGGGTTTCATCACCAATGTGCGTCCTAATGCTACTCGTTGTTTTTGCCCGCCTGATAGTTGGTGGATTCGTTTATCTAAATGATCGTTCAAATCTAATAGATCGATCAATTCTTGTAATTCTTCTTTAGAAGTGAGATTTTTTTGTTTTCGCAAACCATAAACTAAGTTTTCATACGCACTTAAATTAGGAAATAAAGCATAGTCTTGAAAAACAATATTAAATGGTCGTTTCTCCATGGCGTGTTTCGTAATATCCTCGCCATCATAAAGTAGTTGACCATTCGTTGGTTGCTCCAATCCTAAGATGATATTCAGTAATGTCGTTTTTCCTGAACCTGAAGCACCGAGTATCGAAACGATCTCTCCTTTATCGATCGATACATTGATTTCTTTTAAAACCTCATGATGATTAAAAGTTTTACTAATACCATCTAGTTTTAACATGCTTTCACTCCTTCGTTCTTTCTATACTGCTAATTGTAGAAAACCATTTTTTACTTCCGATTAACTTTAAGTAAATTATTTGTAGGAATATATATTTTTTATGTAAATTTTCTAATGGTTTTCAGATAAGTATGTCTACAAAAAAACAGTGGCTTGGTATCCAATGCGTCATTTTCAGCATTGAAACCAAACCATTTTTTATTTTAGAACTAATTTTCTTATTCTGTTTGTCAACTTCCTGTAAAGTTGAGGTCAATCAGATAGATGCGCTTCAGCTAACTGGCTGTGACACCTCTTGCTTCCACAATGCACTGACTCTTATGCTTCTGTAAGTGTCTGTTCGATGTTTTTCACAATATTTTCCACCGTCAAGCCATTTTCTGCTAAGAGTGCCGCTACCTCATAGCGGTCGTGGAAAGCTTTATCTAGCCCATAAGTTTGTACATGGATCGCTTCATTGCCTAAATAGCCAGCGACCATTTGGCCATATCCACCTTCCAAAATACCGTCTTCTAGTGTGACGATCAACTGATGCGTTTCTTTCAGTTCATCAAGCAATTCAGTATCTAAACCGGAAATGAATGCTGGATTGATCACTGTGGCTGTCAGTTGGCGTTCTTTTAGTTCAGTCGCAACTTCTTCAGCTAAGCCGTAAAAATTACCCAGACCTAAGATTGCCACTTTTTCACCTTTTTGCATGACTTTGTTCTTATATAACTGACTGTAATCTGTTTGATCCACTTCACCAGTTGATGTCACTGGTCCAACTGGCACTCGGATCGCAACCAATTGATCCGTTTGATCGATCGACCATTCAAGCATCGCTAAGTACTCTTCTTTAGTAGTTGGCGCTAAGTATACCAGATTTGGGATGTGAGTTAAAAATGGAATATCAAAAATCCCTAAATGACTTTCATCATTCATGCCATTAACTGAAGCAAGCGTCACTAAAATCGTTCCTGATAAACGATTCAACGCTAAATCATGTGAAATTTGATCGTAACTTCTTTGTAAAAACGGTGAATGGACCGCCCATACAGGTTTTACGCCACCTTTAGCAAGCCCTGCTGTCATCGTCGCCGCATGCTCTTCAGCAATCCCTACATCCACAAATTGACTACCCACTTGTTGACGTTGTTCCGGTGAAAATAAAATCATCGGTGTCCCTGCATTCACAGCCACGACTGTTGGATCTTCGTTCATTTTTTGTAATAAGAAATCGGTCGTCAAACTGCTGTACGTTTCTGTCGGTTTAGAAGATCTTAAGTATTCCCCTGTTTCTAAGCTGAACGGACCACCCGCATGAAACTTTTCTCGATTTGCTTCTGCATAAGAAAAACCTTTACCTTTGGTCGTGTGGATATGAAGTACGATCGGTTCTTTTTGATCCTTCACTTCTTCAAACAACTCGATCAAAGCAGTTAAATCATTTCCTGCTTCTAAATAACGATAATCAAGTCCTAAAGATTGAAAGAAATTGTTCGTTGCCTGACCATTCGTTTCTCTTAACTCTTTAAGATTTTTATAGAGTCCTCCATGATTTTCCGCAATCGACTGATCATTGTCATTGACAATGACGATCGTATTCGTACCAAGTTCAGAAATATTATTCAAGCCCTCGTAGGCTAAGCCACCTGACAAAGAACCATCACCGATCACTGCAATGACATTCGACGTTTCTTTTTTCAAATCTCGTGCCTTTGCTAACCCATTGGCTAGAGACAATGAAGTTGATGTGTGTCCGATCGTAAACAGATCATGTTCACTTTCTAACGGGTTCGTATAACCAGAAACTTCGTTATAATGCGCTTGAGCCAAAAACGCTTGCGCTCTTCCAGTCAACATTTTATGCACATAGGTCTGATGTGAGACATCAAATACGAATTGATCTTTCGGAGAATCAAACACATAATGAAGTGCTACGGTCATTTCAACGACCCCTAAATTCGGTCCATTATGCCCACCATACTGGCTGATTTTTTCTAATAATGCGGTACGTGCTTCTTCAACTACTTGTTGTAGCTCTTCTTTTGTCAATTGTTTTAGATCCTGTGGACCCTTGATTTGTTCTAATAACATAGACTAACCTCCTTTATTTCTGCTTTATCATACACCTTGAAGCAAACTCCAAGTCAAGTGATTTTTTTAACAAAACATTTTTATTTTTGAAAATTATGTTCTTAGATGATTTTATGCAGTTTCAAACCTAAAGAAAAAAGCCAGAGATCATTTGATCTGTGACTTTCTTCTCTAAATGAATATTATTTCACAATAACCCGACTCATCTTTTTAGGATTTCGCCGTTTCTCACGTACGATTTGATACATGATGATCACGATCAAAACCACGATCACACCTGTTAAAACGTACAGTACTTGCATTTGTTCTCCCAATGGTGGTAGAGCGCTATCTTTAGGTGGTGTACTGGGTGTGACTGATTCTTTTGGATCACTGGGTTTCGGATTTGTCGGGGTTGCTTCCTGCTTATTAGTTGATTCATCTGTTGCGTTCAACTCTAGTTCGCCGATGACTTCTATCGTATTGGCGCTCGCTTCTATATGATTTTCTGGTAACCCAAGAATCAATAGTCCCAAAACCATGAACAAACAAAGAATTGT
The DNA here is from genome assembly GCF_050498525.1 of Enterococcus sp. DIV2371. NCBI lineage: Bacteria > Bacillati > Bacillota > Bacilli > Lactobacillales > Enterococcaceae > Enterococcus > Enterococcus sp. DIV2371. The sequence continues at coordinate 1,992,591 of NZ_JBIPAJ010000001.1, forward strand.
TTGTTTTTTATGTTTCATCCAATCACCTCACGATTCGAACTATGGATAAGGATCTCCAGCTTCATCTAGTGCTTCAATATTCAATGTCAACGTACTTGCAATCGAGATCGACCCCTTATCTTCTGGGAAATTCAACGTATCACCAACAATTCCATTAAAAGTAAATGTCGCTGTACTATCTCCTTGCAAATCACCTGGACGTGCATTCGGAGAGGCTAAAGTCATTAAGTTTCCTGATAAGTTTGAATTTACGGATCCATTTTCAATCAAAAGATTCGTACTTCCTAAACTTCCAACTAATGACAACTCATCGATTGCTGAGATATCCCCAGAAGACACGGTATAATTTCCTACACTGATCTGTACTGGACGTGCTGAATTATTTGTGATCGTATGCTCTCCACCTTGGATGGAAGTATAGTCTTCTGGTTCAGTGAAGAAGACAGCTTTTAAAGGCAAAGTCACATTTAGCCATTTGTCTGGGTTTCCTGGTTCTGGTGCTCCTGGATCTGTGTTATCAAATCCTAATGTTCCATCGATTTCCACATCTGCTGTAGTATCGATCGACCCACCCAATGAGTTATCGATTGTTTGATTGTCGCCATCGGTAATAATATCCGCTTGAACACTTGCACCTGCTGCCAATACCGTACCACAAATAAATCCTGTTGCTAAAATATTCTTTAATTTCATCAATTTTCTCCCTTTTCTTCTATAATTTTATTCTAAAGCATGACTGCCTTATTTCTTTTTTACTCATTGACATGGATCATGACGTCAACGGTTGTTTTTCCCATCAGTTTTTTATTGTCTAAATCATAAAATTCTAATTCTACTACCCCTGGATATTCCCCACTCGACAGGTTTTTTGTCAAGGTCAATTCGGTTACTTCATATCCAGGTTCTAATAAACCTGTTTCATACAATTTTTCTTGAGAATCTTTCACGGACAATATCGCTTGTTGCCCATAACGATTGGTCGGTAAATTTTGGATCCAGATATTTCCCGTCTTCCCATCGGCATTGATGTTGACTTCTGGATAAACATTGATCGTCACATTACTTTCATCGACTGCTTGATTGGCATATTTCTTCAATTGTTCGCCTGTCATCTTTTCCGCATTTTTGATCTCCGGAAAACCATCTGACAAAATCTGCGTTGGTTGGTTATTGGTGTACCAATACCAACCAATCGCAACTAACGCAAGCAATAATAAAACTAATACAAGTAATCGTTTTTTCTTTTTTTGTTCATTTTTTTCAATTGCTGTTGGTGTTTCTTGCGTTATGATGTTCACCTTCTTGATTTGTTCAATTTGTCATCGCTGCAAAGTGTAAACTTAAATTGCCCGAGACTTTGTTACTCACTGTTACATCACCGAAATAGGTTCCTGTAAATCCTAGCGCCATTTGAGAATCGGGTTGAATGACCTCAGTCCATCGCGCGCCCGTAAAGGTGCTTGATCGTCCCACTAAAGGTTTATCAGACACTGGCTCTCCTAGACGTTGCAAGTATAAAAGCATCGCTTCTTCCCCTTGCACCCCATGCTCGGGTTCTTCTAAAAAGACGACGTTCGATGTACTTGCTAATTCCACATCCTCTTTTGTATGGAATGCTACGGATAGATTTGTTGTTGTCGAGTGATTGATTACTTGGTAATCCGGGCTTATCACTTCCTCTTCAATCACATCAAAGATCATTTTAACTGGTAACGTCACATGGATCGCCGGATCACTTTCTACAACAAAAGGAACAGTATATTCCCATGTAACAGTTTGACCATTCACTAGTTCTTCACTGACAACGATTTTCCCGCTCGTATTCCCTTCCATAGAAGTATCAGGGTATTGACTGAAGCCCTCGATTTTCAATGTAGGATATTGACTGATATCTAAATATCGACTGATTTGTCGATCTAAATCTTCTTGAGTCATCCCTAAAACGGTTTTTTGTTCTCGTGGATTTAAGCGATCAATGGTTAACTGTTCAAATCCGTTCGCAGTGATTTGGTAACGACTTCTTCGCTCCGTCGATCTAGACTGAGCGACATTATTTTGAAAGTTATCTAATCGAGCGCTAGCTTCTCTATGGTATATTTCTACAATTTCGCCTTTCGCAACAGAGATTCTTCGATTTGAACCAAAACTATCCATGATACCCACTCTATCACTTCCATTAGCAGAAAAAGTAACATTTGATGTTTGCTCATTCAACGGGCCATTAGCGATAGTTCCTGAGTTATAGTGCATGATTTGATAGTACATTTCATTCCCAAAATACGAATGAATGGAAACGCCAGATATCAAACTATTATACGTCGCAACAATTTCTGTTTGATCGCTATTCAAACTTAACGTTGCTGCCCGTATATCAGTTCCTTGGAAACTGATTCCTCGTACATTCAACGAATGGCCGAACTGATACGTAACTGGCACGTTAAGCGTTGCTAATATTGTCCCGTTTTTCGACACCTCTACACGTGCTGAATTTCCATTTAATGAATCAGGGAAGCTTACAAAGCGTGCTTCGTAATCATCTGTTTCGCTATGATCTTTATACACAGCCACGAAATCTTTTGCGTCATAATCTTTCTCTTCGTACCCATAGTTCAATACTTGACTGACTGGTTGGATATCAGTGTAATTTCCAATCCCCGTAAAGCCAATAACGCCTTGTCCATTGATGACCCCGATTGAAAAGCGTGTTGCATTGTTACGATTGATCTGGATCGTTCCTGATGCAGCATTTCCAGGCAAATCTGCTTGGTATGGATTAAATAAGCGCATCGATTGACCTGCTAGATCCAATGTCGTTGTTACTTGATTTGTTGATACCGCTCGATCGACTTCTGGTTGGATCGAGTGTAAAAATTCAGAAGGTTGCACGTCATTCGTTTGCCATTTCAAATATGGGTAGGTTCGATTCGCACTGCTCCCCAAAGCAAAGCCTGTCAACCACTTTTCGCCAAATCCAAGCTCACTGATTGTCGCATCGATCAAACCAGTCGTCAGTCGTGCCTCGCCGACACCTGTCGTTGAAGTTTTTCTTGTAGTTGTTGTATCAAAATAGACATTGTTGGCTGTAATTCCTGTTGTTGTATTCGTGATTGGTTGCCCTCCTGTAAATCCAGCAACAAAGAAATTATTTAATTGCACTGTCGCTGCTGAAGCAACCACTCCGATTACTCCATTGCCATTCGTTGAACCAACGCTATAACTATCATTGACACTCAATTGTCCATTTCCTTCAAGCCTACCAATCAAGCCACCAGAACCATCTGTCACACTTCCTAACATATACCCATTGTGATAACTCTCATTGATCGTCACGTTTCCTGATGCACGACCTACAAAACCACCTGCAAAACTGTTTGCACTTCGGATATCACTAGAATTTATACTTCTTTCAATCACTACTCGGGCATTCCCTCCAGTAAGGCCAATCATCCCACCACGATAAGTAGAGGATGCAGAAGCAACCGTTGATTGCGCCTCGCTTTGAGTATCACTGATCGTAATGGTACCCGATGCTTCTCCGATCAATCCACCTAAGTTTAGACTATAATTATTATCACCAGTAAAGCGTACTCTTGAAGTGGTTCGCTCGATCGTAGTCGTTCCTGTCGTACGACCCACTAAACCACCTAGCAGACCATTTGAGGTGTGCGTATGAACAGAGTTTGACAGTAGGCTATTCCTAATCGTCAAACGACCATTATTATTTCCAACAAGAGAGCCACTACCATTTGATTGGTTCGAAGCAATCCTAGTGCTTCGATCAAACATGATGTTTTCCAGTTCAACGACTCCGCCTGTATTGATTTGACCGATCAATCCTGCCGTATAGTTCATAAATGACTGGGATCTGGTATTTCTAACGCTCAAGTTCTCAAAACTCAGATTCTCGATCTGTAAGGAACCAGTGCCTGTTGCTTGGATAAAGCCTAAATCGATTTCTGCACTAGTCAATGTTAAGTTTCTGATCACCGCATGATTACCAATCAGTTTTGCTCCATAGGTTTGTCTGCCAGGGAAGGTCCCTGCATTAGCCATGTCGATTGCGACACCATCTTCTGGCTCGATCGAATAGTTTTCATCATCTCGATCAAAAGGTGCTTGTCTATTCAAAAATCGACTTAGATCTGCAGCTGTTCGAATGACTGTTTGCACATAATTTGCTGTGACAGTAGCATTTTCTATTCCCATTGTAAAAGTAGCGGTGCGATTTGTCTGATTGATATTACTCAATGTGCTTCCCGTTCCAGTGACACTAAAACCAACGAAACGATACCCTTGACTTGGTTCAGCGGCTTGAATCGTCGTTGTTTCCCCTTCGATAAAGTTCGTTAGGTCAGCAGATGGATCGGATGCACTTCCAGTTAACGGATCTCTAGTCAACGTCAATTCCAGCCGGCGTGCGGTAAAACCAACAACACCTTGTGGATTGATGACACCGATTGAAAAGCGTGCCGCACCATTACGGTTGATCGTTCGTTCTCCTGAAGACGCGTTACTTGCCAAGCCAGCTGTATATGGATTAAACAGTTTCAGCGAGCCAGTTTGTAAGTCTAACGTTACAGTCACTTGGTTTCCACTCACCGGACGATCGACCATAGGATTAATACTATTCAAAAACATCGAAGGTTGCGTATTGTTTGTTTGCCAGTTCAAATATGGATACGTTTTATTCGTTCGTTGGCTGACAGAAAAATCGGTTCGCCAACGAGAACCAAACCCTAGTTCATCGGTGGTTGATTCAATCAATTCCAATGTTGTTTTCGCTTCACCGACTCCTGTCGTTGACGATTTGTTTGTGGTACTTGAATCATAGTAGACATTGGTCGCTGTAATACCAGCCGTGGCTGATGTGATCGGTTGCCCACCGGTAAATCCAGCAACATAGAGTTGACTAAGTGTGACCGGATTGTTCATTTGGTTGTTTCCGATCACTCCATTACCGTTCGACGAACCAATGCTGTAACTATCTGAAATAGCTAAAGTGCCATTACCTTCAGAGATTCCTATAAAAGCACCCGTTCCGATCGTTGTACTTCCTTGTACATGTCCATCATGGTAACTTTCCTCGATTCTAGCAGAACCAGATAATCGCCCGATAAAACCACCAACGTAACTGTTATTACCACGCATATCACCAGAGTTGATACTTCGTTGGATCGTGATATTTGCTGAAGCAACGCCACGACCAATAAAGCCTCCTCGGTAAGTCTCATCCGTTGAATTTACAGTGGTACGCGCTTCGCTCTTAGAATCAATGACCGATACTTGTCCACTGGCTTCTCCAACGAAGCCACCGATATTCAACGAGAAATTATTTCCTCCAGTAAAATTCACTCGTGATAAACTATCTTGGATAGTCAATTGACCGATACTAGTACCAACAAAGCCACCGAGCAAGCCATTTGAGGTTTTCGTGCTTAGGGTCCCTGATACACGACTATTCATGATCAGTGTTGTTCCATTATTTTGCCCAACTAATCCTCCGGCTCCATTTGGTTGATTCGCAGAAATCTGGCTCGTTCCATCAATACTGATGTTTTCAAGCTCAGCTGTTCGCCCACCACCTACTTGAGCCATAAGTCCAATATACGTAGTAAACGATTGGCCTCTAGTGCTATCAATTGTCAAACCTTCAAAATGTAGATCTTCTATTCGTGCCGTCCCGCTATTTATCTCACGAATAAATCCGACACTTGATTCACCACCGCGTATAGTTAGATTTTTGATTGTTGCGTTATTCCCTTTCAACACGCCAGTAAAGTTCCCGCGGCCAATAAATTCCCCTTCACCAGACATATCGATTGTTTGACCGTCTACTGGTTCAATCGAATAGGTCTCATCATCTCGATTAAATGGCGCTTGACTATTTAAAAATCTGCGTAGATCTTCCGCTGTCCAAATAACTGTTTGTTGATAATTCGCTGTGACCGTTGCGTCTGCTGTTCCCATCGTGAAAGTAGCCGTTCGATTGACTAAATCAAGATCAGTGATCGTGCTATTCGCACCAGTCACCGTGAAACCATCAAAACGATACCCATAATTTGCTTCTGGAGCAGTAACAACGATCGATTCTCCTTCAAGAAAATTAGTTTTATCAATCACAGGATCACTTGAACTTCCAGCCGCAGGTTGACGGGTCACATTTAAATCCATACGTCGCGCAGTAAAACCAACGACCCCTTGCTCATTGATGACACCAATAGAAAAGCGTGAGGCACCATTACGGTTGATCATTTGTTCTCCTGCTGAAGCATTACTTGCTAACCCTGCGGTGTATGGGTTAAACAGTCGCAGTGAATCATTTTGCAAATCCAACGTCACAGAAACTTGATTGCCAGTCACTGAACGATCGACCATTGGATCGATACTGTTGAAAAACATCGAAGCTTGCGCATTATTTGTTTGCCAACTTAGATAAGGATAGGTCTTATTCGTTCGTTGATTCACGGAGAAATCCGTTCGCCAGCGATTGCCAAAGCCTAATTCACCAGTCGTAGCTTCGATCAGTTCTAATGTCGTTTTCGCTTCACCAACACCTGTTGTTGATGATTTGTTCGTTGTACTTGAGTCATAATACACGTTAGTTGCTGTAATGCCAGCCGTGTCTGATGTGATCGGTTGCTCTCCTGTAAATCCAGCAACAAAAAGTTGACTAAGTGTTACACTATTGGATTCCTGATTCACTCCGATCACCCCATTGCCGTTGGAGGAGCCGATACTGTAACTATCGACAATCACAAGCGAATTATTGCCGTCACCTAAACCAACAAACCCACCAGTTCCCAGACTGGTACTTCCTTGGACATGCCCATTATGGTAGCTTTCTTCGATCCTTGCAGTCCCAGACATGCGCCCGATAAAGCCACCAACTGAACTATTATTTCCTCGCATGTCACTTGAATTGACACTTCGTTGGATCGTGGCACTTCCTGAATGAGCGACTCGAGAAATAAAGCCTCCTCGACTCGTTCCGCTTGCTGAATTGATCCCTGTTCGACTTTCGCTTCTCGAATCAGTGATCGTCACTTGACCATTTGTTTCACCAACCAAACCACCAATATTTAATGTAAAGTTCCCGTTCCCAGTAAAGGTCACTCGAGAAAGACTATTCTCAATTGTTAATTGCCCTTGGTTTTGTCCAACGATACCGCCCATCAAGCCATTCGAAGTACTTGCATGTAACGTTCCTAAAACTTCACCATTTTTGATCGTTGCCATTCCATTGTTGATGCCGATCAAGCCGGCACTTCCATAAGGTTGACTCGCTGAGATTTCACTGTGCTCATCGATTTTGATATTTTCCAGTTCAATCGTCGTACCGCTTGCCACTTGCCCAATCAACCCAGCCGAGTAAAACTGCGTTCTCGTATTGTTGACAGTCACCCGTGACAAAGTTAAATTCTCGATCCGTGATTGGTTGCCTCCATTAAGTGTCTGGATCATCCCAAGTGCCGCACTGGAACCAGCTAATGAAAGATTGGTGATCGTCGTGCCATTACCCATCAAGTTCCCAGAAAATTGACTTCTACCTGTAAAGTTACCTTTTCCAGCCATGTCGATTGTTTGATTTGTCTCTGGTTCAAACGTATAAGTTTGACTATTTGAATCGTATGGAAATTCACTTCGTAAGAATCTTTCTAAATCATCCGCATTGCGGATAACGGTTGATGCGTATTCCGCTGTAACAGTTGCATTTTCACTGCCCATCCTGAATGTTGCCGTGCGATTCGTTAGATCAACATTGGAAATGGTACTATCTGCTCCAGTTACACTAAAACCTGAAAAACGATACCCTGGTAATGCAGGTGCAGCGGTAACGACTGTTTCTTGTCCCATTTGCAAAGTATTTGAACCAGCTGTCGGGTCAGTATTACTCCCGGCTTGAGGATTTCGATTCAATGTGAGTACCTGATCCGCTAGTTCATAACGAGCGGTCACTGTTGCATTTTCGGAACCCATGGTAAATGTAGCAGTGCGGTTGGTTGTATTCACATTACTGATTGTTCCCCCAGTCCCACTTACATCAAATCCTGCGAAACGATATCCAGGAGCTGCAGGAGCCGCACGAACCGTCGTTGTTTCTCCCATCACTAAACTCGTTTTATCTGCTGTTAAGCTTCCTGTGCTACCTGGACCATTATTCTGATTGAGTGACAAAGTTTGAGTAGTTAGCGAATATATTGCCGTTAGAATCGCATCCTCAGTTCCAATAGTCATACTCCCACCTAAGCTAGGTGGTATATGGTTAAGCCAGCTTCCAGCACCTGTGAGTTCAAACCGATCAAACTGATAACCTGGATTGGGCGCTCCGGCACGAATCACCCCCCACGTACCAGGAACCAGTGGTCCTGTTGGAAAGGTCGGTAATACTTGACTTCCTTCAGGAGGTTCAACTCTGCCAGTCACCGTATATACCGGTGGCACATAGGCCGCTTCGGAGAACTCAGTGCGCATTGCTGAAACGAGAGTTTCTCTATGATTTCTATGCCACATTTGTATAAACGAAGAGGAATGATAGAAATATGAATTAACTATCCAACTGACATCAAGTGTAAAAACGTTTGATTGAGCAAATGTACTTCTCCTAACAGATGTTCTTTCTACAACGATTCGATAGGGATGAAAATCTGCTAACACCCCTTCGCTGTCGCCTGAACGAGCCACAGGGTCCTTAAACCCATATGATTCTCTTTCGAAAACCGTAATTCTAAAATTATCACTATTTGCTTGGATCCTTGGGACAAACTCATAGTCACTTCTTACAGGATTCCCCCATATATTAGAACCAGAATTGATGATATCCCCTCCATTTGGAGTATAGATATATTGTCGAGGTAAATAAAATGTCCCTGCAATGGTATCACCAATTTCTGAACCAATCGCATTGTTGCTATTGTCCCAAGCAATAACTGCTCTACTGTCGTTCATCAAATAATTAGAGTATGTTTGTGGAAACTGTGTTCTTCCACTACCACTAGCATTTCCTTTAAGAAAACGAGAAATCCAAAAATTATCTAAGTTCGTCAATTCACCCATTCTGGATGAGATTCCATTTCCATCTAGCAACTCATCTGTTACATCTGGCGTATCTGAATCTTGGATATGTAGATTTTTAATAAGTTCAGCTCGTTCTTCTTCCGTGAATTGAACTGTTGGACTTGACTCTTCTACCACCTCTCCTATTTCTTCTGTTGTCTCAGGTATACCATCTGTCGTTTCGATTTCGGTAATCGAACTATCAATTGTTTCAGCAATCACCCCTACACTATTCCCTAATGACGAGAAGAGCATCAGAACGACCAAAATCATTTGTACTATTTTCTTTCTATAAAAATGAGTCATTTATCTCCTCCTACTCTACACGTGATGCCTCCCGTGTAGTCATCTGCTGATTGTTTTTGGCAGAAAGCTATACTCACTGTTTTTTATGTGTTTTTTCTATATCTTGCGCCTTCTGTTTGATGAAAGCTACAGATACGTAACTGAATATTCTTCCATAACATCGCAACTATAAAAGGTCATTTGATCTCCAACAGTTGTTTATGGTGGCATCTATTCGTTTTTTATTCAACCTACTTTAGGTGTATCACACTCCTTTTAGCTCCGATGAAAATATAATTATAAATAACAAAGGAACACGTTATGGTTTTTAGCTTCCCTTTAGTATAATAACATTAATACACGCATTTTTTATTTTTGTTTTTTTTATAAAGTAGAAAAATTTAACACTCGTTTTTCACTTAGAAGTTGTCAAAACCATATAATAGCAGGGATAAATAAACTTCAAAATCTCTGTTGCAATCAATTATTTTCTTCAACAGAAAAAAATACGAACTTTAAGCCCCGTAATTTTCTATCATCATTTTTTCATAAAAAACAGAGAGATCACTTTCATTTTAAATAACATAATTATTTAAAAAACGTTTATGTATTATTCTAACTTTGACCACATTTGTTTCCTCAATCCATTTTATTTCCAGATTATAATAATTTTTTATTTCAAACAGTTGTTTTTTTTGTATACTTATAATATGCACAAATTCCCCTTGAATCAAAAGTACGATTTTACTTACATAAAAAATAGAAAAATTAGATTGGAAGCCAAAATAATGGAAAATTTACCTATGACTTTGCAACTGGATAATCAGTTCAAGCGTCAATATCAGATTCTGAATATGGTACATATGAACAAAGTAAATCAAATCACTATCAATGATCTCTCAGATAACTTAGAAAAATCGAAACCCACGCTCAAGAAAGATATTGAAGCAATCAACTTAGCATTGGATGCGCATTGCATCTCACTAACGATCGATCAAAAAGGTGCATTATCGATCCAATACAAAAAAGCTTTGACAATCGATACGATGATCACCTTACTGGCAAAGAGAACGATCACTTATCAGCTCATGGATCTACTACTCCATAACGTCACTTACTCAACTGATGAATTAGTGACAGCATTGATGGTCTCTAGAAGTACGATTTTCAAGACGATCCGCCATATGAACAATATCTTAAAAGAATTCAATGTCACGATCACAACTGGGCCGTTGACTTTATCGGGCAGCGAAGAGGATATCCGTTTTTGTTTCTTTGCTTTTTATTCCAGCTTTGGTGATAGTACGATCATTGATGATGATAGCGAACTTGATGCACAGTATTTAGTCAAAGAAGGGCATAAAAGAGATCTCGCTTTTTTACATTTCAGTCATTTCCGCGCTGCGTTATGGTTATCGATTGCCAAAGCCCGATGGAAGTGTAAAAAGTTCTGTAACTTGAATCGTAGAATCAAAGTATTGATCAAGAGTAGTAAAGGCTTCTCTTCACTTGAGCGATTGTTACAGGATTACTATGTTTCACGGTCCAATGAAACACTCTCACTAAATGAAACCATGTGGTTGTATTTGATTTCACTCCACTGCATTTCGTACACACGTCAAAAAAACTTAGATGACGGTCGTTCCTACGCGTTTTATCGGGAAGAAAATCCTAATATTATTGAAGCGATCCATCGTTTTCTAACGACTGTTTTTCCAGAAAAAATGATCGAAGATGGTTCATTAGAAAAAATGGAAGCTTTCTTGGTCAATGTTCGTTTACTTTCTAAAATGAGTCATACATACGAATTACATTCGCCCACGATGATGACGCAAATGAAAGAGCGTCATCCGGAGATCTACCAAGTATGGTATGAAAAACTAACTACGCTAAAAAACAATCCTCTTTTCGGGTTTGTTCATATCGACTATATCGCAGCAGCGTTGACGACGTTTCATGCGTCACTTTTATTAAAACAATCACATCGTCCTTTACGTATCTTATTTACGATCCAAGGACCGCCATCTTTAGATGATTACATCCTGAATGAAATCGAAGCGCTTTTTATGCAACGTTCAACGGTCGAATTTCAAATCGAACAGGCGGTAACGAAAGAATCAATTGAAACGTATCAAGCCGATCTAGTGGTTTGCAATTATGATCTGCATTTGATTGATGAACATACTTGCCAAATCCATCGGATATCGAATATCCCGACGATTGCCGATTGGCGCCTTTTGATGGAGACGATCACTTATTTGTCTCTTCCTAATTATTTAGAAAGCGAATAAAAAAAGTACGATTCATTGGTATATACCCACTATTACAAAAAAGAGTGTCCCGCTTATTGATTGCAGGTCACTCTTTTTGTTATCGTATTCGTCTTATTCGACATCAAAGTTTAGGAAGATTTTTTCTTTTTTTCTTTCTGCTATCTGTAACGCTTGACGATAGTCAGAAATTGGGTAAATAGGTGCTGTATTTAGTAGAGTCAATTGTTTTTGTTCAACCAACTGGAATAATCGTTGAAAAATTTGCTGCCACTCTTCATTTGAGACCGAATCCGCCCAATGCCTTAAATGATAAACTTTAACTTTGATCGGTAATGTATGGATAAACGACCAATCGACCTGGTGACCAGATAGCAATCCGATGGCAATGAACTTCCCATAAGGATGGATCGCTCGTGCCAAGATTTCACCACTTTTCCCACCGACTTGATCGATAGCTGCACGAACACCCTTACCATTCGTATGGGTCAAAATTTGATGCAATGCTGTTTCTTCATCCCAAAGCACGACCAAATCAGCCCCCAATTTAGTCAACTCTTCTTGATATTTTTCATGGCGGACGATTGCAATGACTTTAAAGGATAGGATTCTGCTGAGCTGGATAAAGATTCTGCTAATCGAAGAGTTACCTGCATTGATCAAAAGATAGTCATCATGATTCAACTTTAACTCTTTGGTGCAGATCAGCCAAGCAGTCACAGGATTAATATACATTTGAGCAGCAGTCAAACGAGCGAGCGAGCGAGGAACAACAATTAAGTCATTTTTTGACGATGTGTGATACGTTTGCCAGGTACCCGCGGCTCGTAATGGCAAGACTTGTTGTCCTATCATCGCTTCATCCCGTGGATCGGTCACTTGAACGATTTCACCAACACCTTCATAACCAGCGATCTGTGGTAGGTTGATGCGATGCGCATAGGCGCCATGGATTGGAATCAAATCAGAAGGATTGATTGGAGCGATCAGCATTTTGACCAAGACTTCTCCTGGTCTCAAAGCAAGTGGGTATTCTTCCATCTGGACTACCTCATGGGACAGGCCAAATTCGCGGTAAATCAAACAGCGATTTTTCATATTTTACTCCTTTAACGATCTTTAGCTTCTTTTAACAAGTGTATCATTTACTCGCGACAAAAAGAAGGAGAAGTGACGAATGTCGCTCCTCCTAACTTCTCCATTTCTTAAAATGATTCCTGTCAAAATCAATCTGTCATCAATCAGCCGCTACGACCGTTACCTTGACAGTTTTTTCCCCATGGCCATACTGATTTCCCATAAGTGTCACTTCGTATTCTCCAGGAATAGGCAAAACATTGGTTTGTTTGATTATTGCACCTTTTACAACTTTGCCATCACTATAGACTGTTCGTGCATTGGTCGCTTTGACGATCGATGCTTCATCTGTTTCATCGACTGTAATGACAGCATCTTCTGCCAGAAATGTGTACCCTTCTGTCAGATTCTCAGAACGAACGATCACCTGGACCGTTTTCTCGATATCCCCTTTATCGATACCGATCGTTACTTCATAGTAACCAACTTCGTCTTTAACTGTAGATGCTTTGATGATTGGTTTTGCTTCGACTGGTTGACCAGACAAATCTGTCACAGTGGCCCCGACTGCCGCTAAGATTGTCTGATCATCCGTTTGTCCGATTGTCACGGCTGCATCCCATGCATTTAAAAGATATTCCTGTTGCGGTAAAGATTCACCCATCACTTTGATTTTCACTGTTTTTTCCACATGATCCTCTTGTGCGATACCGATCGTCACTTCATATTCTCCTGGAATATCTTGGACTGTACTGCTTTTGATGATTGGCTCGATTTGCTTTCCTAATGTCTGGTTGAATACAAAAGCATTTGTTGCTATAAGAAGAGAGTTATCATCAATTTGATCAACTGGTACTTCGGCATCGTCTGCTAACAATAAGTAATCAGAACTCGGCTGTTCAGTTTCAGCGCCCTCAACCGTTACATTGACTGTCTTTTCGATAGAAGTATCTTGGCTGATACCTAAAGTCACTTGGTAAACGCCAGCTTCGTCTTTGATCGTTGAATTTTTGACAATAACAGATACCTCTCGCCCTTGACTATCATATGCGACTGCTTTTGTTGCTTCGATGATGGAACGGTCATCTGTTCGTCCAACCGTAGTAAATCCATCATTGGCGTAAAGTTCATAGGACACTTCTGGTTCGGTCGTGCTCTCACCGATGACTGTTACTTGGATCGTCTGCTCAATCGATTGATCTTTATCGACCGCGATCGTTGCTTCATAAACCCCCGCTTTATTCTCAACAGTAGATGATTTGATGATTGGATGAGCTTCGTAAGATAAGAACCCGTTTTGATCCACGACCTCAGCACCACTCGTCCAAAGAATTACTGCTTCATCCGTTTGTCCAACTTGTAGAGTGATTTGTGTTTCCTTTACTTTCAATCGATACTTTGATTGATTTTCTGGATCTTGTACAGTGATCTTCACCGTTTTTTCGACAGAAGCATCTTGGGCGACCCCAAATGTGATTTCATACTCTCCAGGCTTATCTTGGACGGTCGACTGTTTAACGATCACTCTTCCAATTTTTCCTGTTGTACCATCAATGGCAAAAGCTCCTGTTGCCTCGATCAACGATTGTTCATCGGTTTGACCAACATTGACTGTCGCATCTTCAGCAAGCAATTGGAAATCATAAATACCTGTTGTTCCACCATTATCTTGCATGACAGTGACAGTGATCGTTTTTTCAAGACTTAGATCTTTATCCACAGAAATCGTTGCCTGATAGACTCCTGGACTATCTTGGACAGTAGATGACTTGATCACTGCTTTTGCATCTGCTGGTTCGCCGCGATGATTCGTGATCGTTACGTTTGCTGCTGCAATGATCGATGCATCATCTGTTTGGCCCACCATGACATAAGCATCTTGCGCACTGAATGTGTAATTTTCTTTATCTGTGACAGTGACTTTGATCGTTCGTTCCACACGAGCATCTTGATTGATTCCTAGGGTCATCTCGTATTCACCTACTTGATTTTCAACGGTAGAGTTTTTTACGATAACCTCGAATCTTTCACCTTTTTCGTTTCGTGCATAGGCACCTGCAGATTTCAAGATGAAATCTGTATCCGTCTGACCAACTAAGACCGTCACATTATCTGCTATAATCGAATATTTTGTTTCTTCTTTATCCGTCAAAACTGTGACTTTTACGGTTTTCTCCACACTGGCATCTTCTTTTAAGCCAATGGTCAGTTGGTATACCCCCGGTTTTGCTTCAACGTTTGTTTCTATGACATAAGGTGTAAAACCACTTAATGGTTCCCCCTCTTCATCAATGACTTTCGCATCTGCGGCAATCAAGAGTGACATATGATCTGTTTTTTCAGGCAAAACAATCGCATCTTTTACAACTAACTCATACTTTTGTTCTAAGCTATTGATTTGTTCTTGGGCGGAAGTGATCGAGTTTAGTAATGAGTTGTTTAGTTCACTCGTACTTACCGGATCTGCCTCCTTATGCTTTTCTACTGATAACATGGTTGCTGACACACTGGAAAATGGTACCATCATCGTCGACACAGAAAGTCCGAGCAACATCAACTGACACATTGTTTTCCTTTTTTTCATAATGTAGATCATCCTCCTAAAAATTTAACGCAACAATTTCTATGTATAGATATTTTATCTAATCATAGCCCCCTCATATTGGCGCTTTCTACAAAGAAATAACAAGTATCATTTCTTTACACCAAAATAATAACATCTATTATCGTCTGTATTGTGCTTTTTATTTCCAATTACAGAAATAAATTAACACTATAAAATAAAAAATCCTCATCTTTATTTCTCGTTATAAAAAGAACATCAGATTATTAGAATTCTTTCAGTATCTTAAATTTTCTTACTGATTAAAAAAAACAAATTGAACGTTCTCGCATAAGGAAATACGACTTGGACATTACGGATCGTTCGTTTGATGATATACTTGATAAATGAAACCCTTACCAACTATTCACAACAAGCAGTTGAAGGAGGTCCACACTTATGGATACAGCCTATCTATTAAAAAGAAAAATCGTCCAACAAGAACCTATTGATGAGCCAATGAGCTACCTTGAACAGTCTTCGATCGTCAAAAAGTATGAACAACAAGAAAATCTATCTGCCTTAGGAAAGATTTTTGCTTTGATCGGTTTGGCGGAAATTCCTTACGCAAACCAATTGCCAGTTACTCAGTCACTGATCCAATACGTTGATGACCATCTTGCGACAACTGATGGCTTTTCCTATACTGGCAAAGCAGAAGATATCGTCCCTTGTTACAATGCAATGCTACTGGAAGCTTATGTTCGTCTGGGGTTAGGACAGACACCTGCGGCACAGCGAGCGTTGATGTGGATCAAACACTACCAACTATTTGAACGAAACCAAACAACGACTTGGACAGGACGGGGGATTTGTCAACATGGTGGTTGTTTGAGAAAAACACCTTGCTACATCGGTATCGGGAAGAGTGTTCGTGCATTGATCACTTACCAGAAAGTAGTTGATCCAGCTGACCTTAAAGTCAATCAGATGATCGATGAAGGTATAGCCTATATGCAAAAACACCAATGGTTCAAACGGTTATCAAATGAGCAACCCATCTCTGCTCATATTACAGAAAATATGTTTCCACAAGGCTATGTTTTGTCTCTGACAGATCTTGTCTACATTGCTTCTCATCGCAAAGAACTCGATAAAGAGGCATTAAAACCACTGATCGAGTTACTCAAAATGAAACAAACAAAAACAAACGGTTGGAAAAACGAATATATCTATCGCTATAACGGCTATCAACCGTTTAGTTCCCGCCGACAAGATTGTCCGTGGATCACCGAAATAATTTTACAATTTCTGCAATCGAACTCGGAAATACCTTTTTAAAAGAATGGTCGATATATAACAAACGAACGAAATATAAGATTTTTTATCGTTATTAAAAAACGAACGTTCTACATGCTCAACATATCACTAATCACTATAAATCAAGCTTTTTTTGATAAAAACTCCTTATTTTTGAATTTTAACTAAAAAAAATATTTTGTTATGATACTATTATCAGTTTTAAAAATAACAAAAAAATGGTATTATTTGGTTATAAAGATGATAGAGGAGTGAATGACGTTGGTCCAATTAAGTAAGTTTTTATTTTGGTTTCCTTTTAGCATTGCCGCGCTAGCATTCTTTTATTTCTTTAAAATAACTAAGCGCACCTTTTTGATTTTTTTAGCTGCGTGCCCTGTGATTTACTTTATCGTAAAAATCATGGCGTATTACTTTTATGATTCTGTGCGGGTGTTTCTTTATTATGAAATCGGCCTACTGATGTCTGTGATTTTTTTCATCAGTGTGCTGTACTATTTCTATAAGAAACGCTAATTAACAAAAAAGAGATTGTGATCCCTATGCTAAGACTCGTGTTAACATAAGGATCACAACCCCTTTTGATTATTCTTCTTTTTTCTTCTTACGTATGAATAGAAAATAGATCAGCAAGAGAATGATTATTCCAAGTAACACACCGACAACTACATATACCCAAGTTGGGATCGATTGTTGATTGACTTCAGTAATCGCTACCTTATTCACTTCTTTCGCTTCATTTTCACTGATCGTAAACTCGCGATCAAATTCCCACTCATTGTCTTTTGCATCAGCGACTGTCAAATGCAAAGAATAATCCCCTGCTTCTAAACGTTCATTGTCCCAGTCGATTGCAAATCGATACGTTGATAAGGGGGCCATTTGCATATCTTTGTCGTAGGATACTTCTTTTACTGTTTCCCCCGCTGCATTTTTCACTTCAGCATTATATTTCAAATGACCGATTGCATCCATTGTTGGATTCTTCAACGTTGCTACAACACTTGTTTTTCCAAATGAAATCGCTGGTTCGATGTCTTCCAGTTCAAGCTTTCTTTGTACTTCATTCTCATTATTCGTTAGTTTCAATCCTAAAACATAGCCATAATTATTGACGATTTGACCCTCTTGTTCAGCTTGTCCCTCTTTCATAACATGGATCGCTGACAAGATTTGACCGTCGAATTCTTTTTCAGGCATTGTGAGATCTATACTCACTTCTTGTGACTTGCCACCCGCTAAAGTGATACTCTCCGGCACTTTAGCGATCTTGCTTATTTGAAATTCCTCTGGTATCTCTTGATTATCCGCTGGTTGCGTGTAATCAATAAACCCTTGGTCATTCGTGTACGCTTGATTTACTGAGATTTTATAAGTCGACTCTTCATTCGATGTATTCTCTATAAGAAACTTGATTGTTTGTTTTTGACCAGGTTCTAAACGTAGATCAAAATAAGTTAATTTTTTATCGACTTGATTATCGGGAGTAATTGCTTTGATATGAAAGCCTACTTCTGCATCCGTCTCTGTTTCTGCCTCAGCGACTAAGGGAAAGCAAAAAGCAAACAAGAAACAAATGACTAAACTAATTTTTCTCATCACTACACCTCATTTATCGATTCGTTTCCTTTCTTCACATGATCTTTTTATGCGAAAAAAGCGGATAGAAAGAATTGAAGCAATCGACAAAAGCGATTGCTTCAACCTTCGCTCACAATCAGACAGATCAAGAAGCATCTACCGTATTGTACAATTGATAATTGATCGTACCGTTCAAGACATTATTTACTTGTAAGACATTGGTTGGATCGGTAAAACCAATCGCGATCGTTGTCACAGGAGTGGTGATTTGCCCAGTATTATTACCAGCATCTGGTGTTGCAGCTGATCGAGCGACAATCCCAGTTGCACCGGTTCCAACTAATTGTGCGCCGTTGATTTGGAATGAATTTACATCAAATGTTGCTGGCGCAGCTGCACGTGTCAATTGGTTGTTGGCAACAGTTGCTCTTACTGACCATCCTTGAGCGATGCTATCATTTGAAACAACGATATTTCCAGGCGTACCGATCGTTCCTGTACTAAGAGAGTACGTGCTATTTTCAATTTCCGTTTCAAACGCATAACTTGCTGGAACGGCATCGAGTCTTAAATCCCCTGAAGTAGCATCGGTGATCGTCACTGTCGTTGGGGTATTCCCAGTTTGTCCAGGGACTTCTGCTGCGAATGTGGCTACTCCTCCAATATTTACTAAAATCAACCCTGCGAATACTGCACTTAATGTTTTTGTTTTATGGTTCATTTTTATTCCTCCTTGATTTTCAATTAATCTACATCGGCAACCACATTTACGAGGTTGACCGTCTGTATCGCTTTATAGGTTCCACTTGGGCTATTGGCAGGAACGTGTAACAAGATATTTTCTTTTGGGATGACCAATCGATACGTTTGTTTCGTTCCTTGGTTTACTTTGACGAGCTCTTGCGTTTCGCCATTACCGATATCCTCAATATCATTAACTTGATAATCGGTTGGCCCTTCCGCAGTCAAACGGCCATTTTTCATGGAGAGCTTTGCTGCATATTCCTGCTCATTTTTAAAAGCAGATAATGAATAGTCGAGTTTCCAACCATTTTTCCCACTACGATTATCCACCACTTCGATCACTAGATCACGGTCAGCCTGGCGTTCAATGTCCGTTTGTTGGACTGGGTAACGATTAAAGGTTGGCGGTATAACTTCGTTTAGATAAATTTCTGGTTCAATGATTTGAACCTTTATGGCTGATTTTTTCTCTCCATCAACAGACGAGGCTCGAATCCTGGGAGGTGAAGCAAATACCAGGAGTAAGGCAAATAAAAGCAGCCATTTGATTTTACGCTTCATTTCTTCTGTCTCCTTGAAAGATACATCAAGCCAACAAAACCAATGAGTAGTGTCCCAAGGAAAGCAGAAGTTCCATACAATAAACTACCTGTTTTAGGAAGCATTCCACCAAATTGTGAGATAGCATTACCTGAACCATCATTTCCTGTGGGCGCCACTTCGTCTGTTTCATATAATTCAAACTGGATTTCTTTTTGATCTGATGCGACGACCTCATCTGCAAATACAGGAACCGTCCGCATAAAGCCAGTTAACAGAACAAAACTCAGCAGTAACAAAAGAGTTGTAGTTATTCGGTGCATCTCATCGCCTCCTTATTCGATCGTAGCGGTGTTATAAAGCTTCCAATTGGCTGTCGCTCGTCCACTATAGTCTCCGACAGATAGGAGATTTGGACTATTCAGTAAAATACCTGTATTTTCATCCATACTCATCGTGTATTCATAACCACTAGGTGCCACACCGCGAGAATCGAACACTTTGATAGGCGATGTGCTTAATTTTTGTGCTTCACTCGTTGGACTAGTTTTCCAGACGAAGGAGAACGGCGCGTTCGTCCCACTCACAATGGAAAGACCGATCGACCAATCTTTCGTTGTTCGTGGATCTCTCGAATCCCATACTTTCAGATCCATTTGATTCCCCGCATCACGAGCCAGTATGCCTTTACTTTGCCGAACGGTTCGACTCGTCCATTTTAAATTAGTTGGTACTTTATCAAGTCTTAATTCTCCAGTGTAAGTAACTGTTAGATTCAATGAAGCCGCTGGTTCCTCTGGTTTCGTCAGTTTCCCTGAAGAGTAAACTTCGATCACGAAACGGTTATCACCATAATCAAAATATTTTGTAGGAATCGTTAATTGTGTATTTGCGTTAAATCCTGTTGAACCGTTCGTCGTGACATCGGCTATTGGCACATCCGTTAAATAACTCGTTCCTTTTCTGACCTTAAAGCTCAACTTATCGCCTGTATCCAAATCTTTCCAATAAAATGTTTTCTTATAACCCGGATCACGATTGGATGAGATATCCAATGTTTCACTAAAATTTGTCACAGTATTGACATTTTCCCAAGAAAGCGAAGTGAACTGATCGGTTTTACGAACCCAATAATAGACTGTATCTCCATAGTAAGTGACATTTGTTGTATCATTCGGCGTAGTCCCTACTGGATTGGCTAACACTGCCCCTCCATAACTCGTCAAGACATCCGCGGAGAGTGTTTTGGTTGGTGCAGAATAGCTGAGTGTCGCAGAATCACCTGGATTCAGATTGATGGCATTATTGGCAATCGTTGTTACTACGTTGATCACACCAGTCGTTGCATTGTTGGTGACGACTGTCGATAAGTTAGCTGGTGCAATCGTTGTCGTCACACCGGCGGCAGTTGTCTTTGTGATAGTAGGTGTCAAACTTGCATTCGTGGCTAAATTGATGGCTTTTGCATCAAGAACCGTCGTCCATCTCGTCGCATTCAATGCAGCTTCTCCAGCACTGACCTTGATTGTTGATTGGATCTTTGCTGGCTGCTCACTAATCAGGTACTTACTTTTACTCGTATCCGTACTTGGGACAGTCACAGAATTATTGGCACTGTCCAATACTTGGCTTGTCACAGAGGCGCCAATTGGTATGGGCGGTTGAGTAAAAGCGAAACGTACTTGCCCAGAAACAGCACCATTCGCCGCTGTAAATCCCCAATAGGCACGATTATTATTAGCTGATAATTGCAATTCTGAATTCAAATCTGCCCAGGGGATCGTCGTGTCAGCTGTTTTTGTGCCATTTACCGGATTTCTGAAAGAATAGGTAAAATTACGGGTAGTACTGTCAAAATTGTAATTGAACTCATACCACGTACCATCTTGTACATTGGTGCTGACTGCCCCATTTAGTGGGATCAAGCTATTATGTTTGATCCGACCCGAATTGGCGATCGTCAAAGTAAACCAATCATTCGGACCTAGATCTGCATTCACTCCATTCACGGGCTGATACGTTCGACTCAAATTTCCTGGAAACGTATAAGCCATGTGAGGGGTACTTCCAGCAGGTATCTGCGCATCATAACGAGTTCTACCAGTCACTGCATCATTGGCGTACATATCAAATTCAACAGCAACAGAGTTTTTGATTGCGGTTGTCTCAGGGGTTCGTTGCGCTAACAATTCATAATATCCACCGGTCGCACCATAGACACCCAAGTTCTGTCCATCGACACCTACCGCTCGAGAACTCGTTAAAGCAGTTGTTTTTCGAGCGTCATTATGCATCACGAAGGCGACGCCATCTGCTTGCTGCGTCCCAAAATTGACATACACACGTTGTGAAAATGATTTTGTAAAATCTAATCGATAGGCATCATTCGACCAAATCGATGTCCAGTTATTACTACCTGAAAGAGAAATTTGTGAGAAAGGTTTCCCGCCATTATCATTCGTATTCGTGACATTCGATACCACCGCCCCACCATTCGGAGCTGCAAATGCGCCACTGATAGGAATCGCACCAGGTGGGACATACTGAGAACCAGTACCGGTCGCACGAGCTAAAGCTGCTCTTGCAAAAGATTGCCGTTCCGAAGAAGTCTCGGGTTGCTCTTCCTCTGCTTGTGATTCACTTACAGCTGTTTGCGACTCTTCATTTACTTGACTCTCTTCAGTTGGTTTACTTTCTTGCGTGCTACTACTCGTTGTTTCCGTTTGGTCAGTTTCGGTATCATTTGATTCGGTGTCAGCTTCCTGTTGAGCTAACTGAAATAGTTGTCCTTCTTGCGGTGTCAAGTCCTTAAAGGATTGATCTATGGTCTTATACTTGATAAACAGTCGTAAAGGTTCAGCCGTCTTTGTAAAGTACAGCGAAGCAACTTGATCTTCTGTGAGTAACTGCTTTTCCGACAATGGTGCTTCACCTACGAAAAGCGGCATCCTCGTTCCTTTTTCATCAAGGAGAGTAACCTCAAATTGCAACGTTTCTGGTACACTTTTTTCTACGCGAAACTGTATACCTTTAGTTGTCTCTTCAAGATAAAGTGCGACTTCTTCATTTTGCGCTAACGGTTTCGTGGAGTAACTTTGTTCCGTATCCGCGAAAGTAGGGGAGTAAACGCCTCCAAATATGAATAAGAAAAAAAGCACTAACGATGTACAAAAAAGCCTCGAAATCCTCTTTTGGTTTTTCAGTATTTCCATAAAGTTTCCTCCTTTATCCAAACAACTTTCGCTTAGATGACGAAGACTGTCAGACAGTCATTATTTTTTATCGCAAAATTCCATCAACAGCATTTGATTGATAAGCATTTCTAATAAAATATTAACAAAGGTAAGCCAGGTCAAAAACTGTTATGTAGAAATAAAGGGGAGACTATTTTTTTAGGTAAAAATATGTAAATAGAATACTTGATTTAATAAACTTATGATTACAACAGAAGGATAACACACTTTATTTTTGAATTGTATTTTTATGCTTATAACGTGATGTAAATCGATAATATTTGCATAATATACAAGGAAAAGCTCATTCTCAAAAAAATTTATTCAAGTATCCTCAAAAATAAATTGAATAAATGTTCTAGTTCCGCATCATGCCGAGAACAAAAACATCGATCATCTATTATTTTGATCCATCAAAAAAACCACTAGAAAGACTAAATGAATGAGTCAATTCTAGTGGTTCAATTATTTATTTCAATGTAAATGCCAGACACCTACGTTTTTTTCTAGTTCAACGGACTTTTTTCTTCAATCGTTAAACTATTTGATTACAATATCTTCTAGATCAACTAAGCGAGCCCATGTTTGGATTTGCTCTGTAGTGAGGTTCAATGACACGACGGTATGGTGGCCACCACCTGTTCGGATCCACGCACCTACGCCCTCGTGGAAATTCGGTTTGACTTTCCATAGTACTCGTGCGACTGGCAGATGTGGCGCTTCTTCCGTTGGTTCGAATGCTTCAACCTCGTTGATCAATAATTTGTAATGTGTGCCAAAATCCGCCATAGACACTACCACGCCATCGCCGGCTTTACCATCAAAGACAAGACGAGCCGGATCTTCTCGGTCACCCATTGATAATGGTGAAACAACGATTTTTGGTCGATTGACTGCCAACGTAGGATCAACTTCCATCATATGTGATTGTAGGATCGCTTCTTTTCCAGGCGTCAATTCATACGTATAGTCCTCCATGAACCCTGTATTTTCATTTTGAGCCATGATTTTTAGTAAACGATCTAAAGCGGCTGTTTTCCAATCGCCTTCTCCAGCAAATCCATACCCTTCTGCCATCAATCGTTGAACAGCTAAACCAGGCAATTGCTGCATACCGTAAAGGTCTTCAAAGTTGGTTGTAAAGGCATTGTAATTGCCCGCTTCCAAGAAACGTCTGATGCCGATTTCTTGTTTCGCTTGCACTTTGACATGCGCTTCCCATGTCTCATTGTCATAATCAGCATAATCAAATTCATAAAGCTTTTTGTATTCTTCAAATAATGTCTCGACCTCTTCATCAGTGACCGCATCAATCACTTGGACCAAGTCACCGATCCCATAATAATCGACTACCCAGCCAAATTGGATCTGCGCTTCTACTTTGTCTCCTTCAGTCACAGCCACGTTACGCATATTGTCACCAAAACGAGCAACCTTGATCGAAAAGCTTTCATTATAAGCCACAGCCACATTCATCCAATCCGAGATTTGTCGTTGAACATCTTCAGATTGCCAGTGACCTACTACGATCTCATTTTTCTTATTGAGGCGCGCATTGATAAACCCATATTCCCGATCCCCATGTGCCGCTTGATTCAAGTTCATAAAATCCATGTCGATGGTTTCCCATGGAATACTTTCATTAAATTGAGTAGCTAAATGTAACAGTGGTTTTTGTAATAGTTGAGTACCACGAATCCACATTTTTGCTGGGGAGAACGTGTGCATCCAAGTGATCACACCCGCTACTTGCTCTTGGTAATTTGCTTCTTTCATGATCGAAGTGATCGTGTCCGCAGTCACTGCTAATTCTTTTAGTATGATCGGGTAAGGTAACGTTTGTTGATCATTCAGTGCAGTGACGATCGTCTCCGCATTCTTTTTGACCTGCGCTAACGCTTCTTCTCCGTAGAGATGTTGTGACCCTACGACAAACCAAAATTCTTTTTTACTGATCGATAACATACTTTTTACTCCTCTGCTTTTTTATTTATTTTTTTGCCCATAATATGCATCTTTACCGTGTTTCCGTAAATAATGTTTATCCAATATTCGTTGTGGCAAAGCTTCTGAAAAACTATTCAGCTGGCGAGTAAACAAGTTCATTTTTGCCACTTCATCTAAGACCACTGCATTCATCACCGCTTGAGAGGCATCTTTGCCCCAAGTAAACGGTCCGTGACCATGTAATAAAACGCCTGGGATCGCCATGATGTCGATGTTTCGCTGTTCAAATGTTTCAATGATCACATTACCGGTTTCGTGTTCATAGCCAGCATCGATTTCGGCTTGCGTTAAAAATCTGGCACAAGGAACACTTCCATAAAAAGTATCCGCATGAGTCGTTCCCATTGCCGGTAAATCAATACCTGCTTGCGCCCAAATCGTCGCCCATGTCGAATGAGTATGACAGATGCCACCGATTACAGGAAATTGTTTATAAAGAACTGCGTGGGTCGGTGTATCGGAGGAAGGATTCAATTCACCCTCAATGACTCGATTATCCAAATCGACCACGACCATATCTTCTGCTTTCATTTCTTCATAGCTCACGCCACTAGGCTTGATGACGAAATACCCGGTTTCACGATCAAACGCACTGACATTTCCCCATGTATACTTGATCAATCCTTGTTTTGGTAGAGCCAAATTAGCTTGGTAAACCGATTCTTTCAGACTTTCTAACATTTCTTCACTCCTTCTTCCATTGATACGATGGCAGAGGCTTCAATCGGCAATCCTCTTTCATACAACGCAATAAATCGTTCATACCCCTTTAAATCTGCCTCTGTCGGTTTGATCGTTATGCCTTCACTATTTAAAAATACATGCTGTGCTAAAAATTCTTCCAACGACATCGTTTCTGCTTTTTGAAGATATGCTGCTAATAGGGCAATCCCCCAAGCACCGCCTTCTCCAGCTGTTTCCATGACTGTGACAGGTGCTTCCATCGCTGAAGCTAAAATTGTTTGAGCCGCTTTTGGCGTTTTAAAAATTCCTCCATGGGCAACTAAACGATCGATCGTGATTTTTTCAGATTTAAGGATCTCCATTCCTAGACGCATGGCGCCAAACGCACTAGAAAGATGCATCCGCATAAAATTCGCAAGATCAAACTTGCTATCGGGGCGTCGCACGAACAATGGTCTCCCTTGTTCCATTTTTGTGATATTTTCTCCTGAATGATAACCAAAGCTTAGTAGCCCTCCGCAGTCCACATCCGCCTGTAGCGCTTTCGAAAATAGTGTCTCGTAAATTTGTTGGCTGTCGGTCGTCACGCCAAGACTCTCACTGAATTCTTTGAAGATCTTGACCCATGCGTTGATTTCTGAAGAGCAATTATTTGTATGCACCATCGCCACTGGACTTCCGTCAGGTGTCGTTACTTGGTCGATCTCTGGATGGACATTGACTAGCTCTTTGTCTAATACGATCATCGCAAATGCCGAAGTTCCGGCTGACACGTTCCCTGTGCGTAGTCCAACACTATTCGTCGCCACCATACCAGTACCTGCATCTCCTTCAGGCGGACAAATAGGAATACCTGCTTCCAACTGACGAGATCGATCTAAAAGTCTTGCTCCCTTTTCGGTCAGCGTCCCTGCAACTTCACCAGCCAAACGAATCTCGGGAAGAAGTGTTTCTACAGGTTGTAAGAATCCTTCTGTTTTTGCTAAGCGATCAAAAATCGCAAGCTTTTCTGCATCATACCTTTTCGTTTGAGGATCGATTGGAAACATCCCTGAGGCATCTCCAACACCTAATACTTTTTGTCCGGTCAACTGCCAGTGGATATATCCCGCCAAGGTAGTAAAGTAACTAAGATCATTTACATGAGCTTCTTTATTTAAGATTGCTTGATATAAATGGGCAATGCTCCAACGTTGGGGAATCGTATACTGAAACGCCTGACTTAGTTTTTCTTCCGCCTCTGCGGTGATCGCATTGCGCCACGTACGAAACGGTACAAGTAATTCATCCTCTTGGTCGAATGCCAAGTAACCATGCATCATTGCACTAAAACCGATCGCACCGATCGTGGTCAAAGGTGTGTCATACTCCTCGGATACAACTGCGGCTAGTTTCTGATAGCTCGTTTGTAACCCCTTCCAAATCTCATCAAGCGAATAGGTCCAAATCCCATTTTCCAACTGATTCTCCCAGTCATAGCTACCAGCTGCGATCGGTTCATAGTTGTGATCGATCAGTACTGCTTTGATTCTGGTCGAACCTAACTCGATACCCAGTGCCGTTTGCCCAGTCTGAATCGCTTCTTTTCGTTTCAACCTAGTTTCTTTTGTTTCGATTTCAAACGCCCCCTTGGACTCTCTATATGATACCCACAGTATAAAACTTTTTGTACGTACATGTCAATAGTTTTAACGTTATTTGTTCGTACAGAAATATGATTTTTTGTTTATTTATTATGCTTGTTTATTTCATTCATTACATACAAAAAAAGGCAAAGAGAGAAGATTTTTCCCTCTTTACCTTTTTGAAAGATCGAATCGTCCGTACTCAAAACGTTACGATGTTCTAACTGAATAATTTCAGTCCATTCGGTCTGATCTCAGTTTCCGTCAGTAACATTCACTCATTTGTTGAAGCTACCGAATCTCTGATCACCAAGCGAGGCTCATAGACGATATCTTCTCCTTGGTTGCCAGTTTGAATCGTGTGGATGATCCATTCCGCGGCATCTTTCCCCATTTGTTCTTTGGGATGAGCTAAAGTCGTCAGCTTCACTGGTCCTACCTGACTTAAAGAAGAATCATCATTACCGATGATCGACAGTTGTTGTGGCACTTGATAACCGCTAGTGATCACTTCATCGAGCAATTGACTGGCAACTTGATCATTGTAACAAATGAGACCGGTACAAGCTGATTCCTTTAGCTGTTCAAGCACTTTTTCACCGATTTCCCCACGAGAATCTGTCGTGTAGGTAATAATATCTTCTGGTGAAAATTGGACACCATTTGCTTCACACGCTTGAATAAATCCCTTCATTCGATACTTTCCTTGTAAATCATCGATTTTCGTCACAAATAGCAACCGTTGATGACCTTGTTGGATCAAATACTCTGTCGCTTTAAAGCCAACTTTTACATCGTCAACACAAATAGATGCCACCGCTAATTCCTCATACACTGCATTGATCATGACCATTGTAATGCCTTGCTCTCTCAAACGGACATATAAGGCTAAGTTGGGATTGTACTCATTACTTTTTGTTGGCTCTACAATCAAGCCATCCACACCAAACTGAAGCATTTTTTCCAAGCAGTTTTTTTCTTGCTGATGATCATTATTCGTACTTGCCAGCAAAAGTGAATATCCTTGCTCACTCAGCGTTTTTTCGATTCCTCGAATGATCGACGGGAAAATATAATCCGATAGATAAGTCGTGATCACACCAATCGTTTTTTGTTTTTTTCTACTTTCCGATACTTTTTTATACGCATCGTCAACGTAAGTACCTGAACCTTTCTCTTTACGCAGATACCCTTCATTGACTAGTATCGCAATGGCTTGTCTTACCGTGTGACGGCTTACTTGGTACTCTTTTTGTAGTTGGAGTTCAGGCGTTATCGGCTCATTTAGTTTAAAAATCTGTGCAATAATCTTCTCTTTTATTTCATCCGCGATCATTTGATATTTTGTCTTTTCCATGGTTGCTTTGCCAATCCTTTCGACCCGACATAAGTTGTCCGAACAATTATTTTATCCTATTGTAGCACAACTTGTTTGGGAAAGGATCATTGACACGGAAAAAACATCCATAGTTTGCTTTTACTGTTACTGAAATCACGCTTGAAAAAAATTTTCTGTCTTTCTTCACAACAGATTTTTCCAAACCTACTTTCAAAAAAATTTTAAGATATCTGCTAAAACTGCTTCGCCATCAAATGTTTCATAATCTTCTTTACGGATCAATTTGTACGGAACAGCTTTCACCGTTAGAAAGTCTTTTAATCGTGCCACTTCATATTCAGATTGTGGTCCGATCATCAAACCGTCAATGTGTTGATTTTGGATTGCTTGCTCTGCCACGATTGCTGGAGCAGAATATACATGAAGAGGTATCCCTTCTTCATCTGCTGCCTTTTGGATATTTTTAACTAACAATCCTGAGGTGATCCCGGCAGTACAAATCAATAATATTCGTTTTTCCTCTGTTGTTTTCATCTACTCGCCACCTTAAGAGATCTTGCGTTTTTTATTGTAAATATCCAATACGACTGCTAGCAATAGAATCAATCCTTTGATTGCCTGTTGCCAGTCTACGCCGACACCCATGATCGACATCCCATTGTTCAATACACCCATGACTAAGCCACCGACGATCGCTCCAGTGATTGTTCCGATTCCTCCTGAAGTAGAAGCCCCGCCGAAGTAGACAGAAGCCATCGCATCTAATTCAAGTGAAGTTCCTGCCTGTGGCGTAGCAGCATTTAAGCGCGCCGCTAAAATCAATCCAGCCAAGGCAGCCATCACACCCATATTCACAAATACCCAAAAAGTGATTTTTTTTGTCTTTATTCCAGATAATTGAGCAGCTTTCAAATTACCACCGGTTGCATAGATTTGTCGCCCAGCAACTGTTCGATTAGTCAAAAAGCCATATACACCAACGATCACTCCTAAAATGATCAAGATCACTGGAAATCCTTGATAAGAGGCAAAAATATAACTAAGTCCTAAGACAAGAACGATCGTCAATGCCGCTTTGATCAAAAATGCGTTCATCGATGGTACGTCAAATAGATTTTCTTTTCTTCTCGCTCTAGCACGCCACTGCGCAAAAACTAAGCTGACTGCCAACACGACACCTAAAATCAAAGTCAAAAGATGCATCCCAGGAACACCAAACACATCTGGCAAGTAGCCTGTTGAGATTTTTTGGAATCCTCCAGGAAATGGCGCTAACGATTGTCCGCCTAACACAACTTGTGTCAGTCCACGAAACATCAATAGCCCGGCAAGTGTAACAATAAAAGCTGGAATCCCTACATAAGCGACCCAAAATCCCTGCCATGCCCCAATCACCCCACCGACTAACAAGCATAAAGGAATAGCCAACCAAGGACTGATGTTGTTATTGACCATCAGCATACCAGCCATTGCCCCTACAAATGCCATGACTGAACCGACAGATAGATCGACATATCCTAAAAGAACGACCAGAAGCATTCCCGCAGCTAAAATCAAAATATGGCTGTTTTGTAACACAATGTTCGTTATATTCAGCGGTCTTAAAAAGATGCCGCCAGTCATCAATTGAAAAGCAATCAATAAAGCAACCAAGATAATGACCATACTATACTTACTAAAGATATCTAATATCTTTTCTTTTACATTCCAAGTACTTTTTTCCTTACTTTTTTTCGTGACATTCTCCATTACCCGACTGCCTCCTCTTCTTTTGTCATCAGGTTCATCAATAATTCCTGATTCGCCTCTTCTCGAAGCACTTCCCCTGTCATTTTCCCTTCATTCATCGTATAGATTCGATCACACATCCCGATGATCTCAGGCAACTCAGAAGAAATGATGCAAACACACTTTCCTAAGGCGGCCATTTCTTCGATGATCGTGTAGATTTCATATTTTGCACCAATATCGATCCCACGAGTCGGTTCATCCAGAAATAAAATTTCCGGTTCGGTCATCAACCACTTGGCTAAAACGACTTTTTGTTGATTCCCACCGCTTAAACTACCGACGTTTTGGAACACATTCGTCGCTTTTGTCCGCATCTTTTTACGAAAGTTTTCTGCTTCGATGACTTCTTTTTCTTGATCCAAGATGCCACTTCGACTGATTTTTTTGAGGCTGGCAATCGTTGTATTTTCTCTAATATCCATCAAAAGATTCAATCCTACAGACTTACGATCTTCAGATACATACGCAAGTCCATGCTCGATTGCTTGAGAGACATCTTTGATGACCAATTCTTTTCCATCTTTCAATATCTTGCCACTGATATTGCTCCCATATGACCTTCCAAAAATACTCATGGCAAATTCAGTTCGACCAGCGCCCATCAATCCGGCAATACCTACGATCTCTCCTCTTCGGATCGAAAAATCGATATGATCGTTGACGATTCGGTCAGTTGTCAACGGATGATGTACGGTCCAATCTTTTACTTCAAAATAGACCTCTCCAATCTTGGGATGACGATCAGGATAGCGATTTGTTAAATCCCGACCAACCATGCCTTTTATGATCCGCTCTTCACTGATCGCATCGTTTTCTAATGTTTCGATCGTTTGACCATCTCGCAAGATCGTGATTCGGTCAGCTACTGCTACGATCTCATTTAATTTGTGAGAAATAATGATCGACGTGATCCCTTGATTACGAAACTCCTTGATCAATGCCAAAAGATTGGCACTTTCTTCTTCATTCAGTGCGGCTGTTGGTTCATCTAATATGAGCAAACGAACATTTTTGGAAAAAGCTTTCGCAATCTCCACCAACTGTTGATGTCCCACACCGATTTGTGAGACTAATGTATTCGGATCGACTTTCAGTCCCACTGTTTTTAATAGATTTTCGGTTTTTCGTTCAGTCAGATTCCAATCGATGACACCATGCTTTGTTTGTTCATTTCCTAAAAAGATGTTTTCTTTGATCGACAAATACGGACTCAAGGCTAATTCTTGATGAATGATCACGATCCCCTTTGATTCACTGTCTCTAAGATTTTTGAATTGGCATACCTCACCGTCATAGGTGATCTCTCCCGAATAACTGCCATAAGGATACAAACCACTCAACACATTCATCAAAGTTGATTTTCCTGCACCATTCTCACCACAAAGTGCATGGATCTCGCCTCGTTTGATTCGAAGATTCACATTGTTCAACGCACGAACACCAGAGAATTCTTTAATGATTTCTTTCATTTCTAAAATATAATCTGCCATTTTTTCACTTCCTAATCGAGGTTGTGACAGAAGTCTCAACTCCGAAAAACAAGCGTGAAAATCCGTCAACTGTTCTGCCAATCTCTGGTCCTTCACGCTTTTTTTCTGAAAGAGCTACTTCTAGAACACCGTGTATTCAGTTTCAGGGGGACAAGATGACGAATGCCCCAGAACCTATTTGCTGCTACTGACCTAAATCACTCTCACTGTAATACTCCGTATCGATCAACTCTTGTTTGTAGTTTTCTTTGTCAACAGAAACAGGATTTGCTAAATACGTTGGTACGACCTTCACGCCATTATCGTAGGTCTCTTCATCGTTGACTGGCACTTCCTTGTCATTGTTAAGGGCTTCGATCATTTCTACTGTATTATCAGCTAGTACTCGTGTATCCTTAAAAATCGTTTGCGTTTGCTCTCCTGCAATGATCGATTTCACTCCAGCAATCGTCGCATCTTGCCCAGTAATCACCGGTAGTGGTTTATCACTTGAACCATATCCCACTCCTTTTAAGGAGGAAATGATTCCTAAACTGATTGGATCATAAGGTGATAGAACTGCATCTAATTGTTTATCTGTATAATTTGCACTTAATAAGTTATCCATCCGGGCTTGCGCAGTTGAACCATCCCAACGAAGTGTCGCAATCTGGTTGAACTTCGTTTGTCCTGATGAGACGGTCAATTGTTTGCTGTCGATATATGGTTGAAGGATGGACATGACACCGTTGTAGTTGATCAGTGCATTGTTATCATCTGGTGAACCACCAAATAGCTCGATCGTAAAAGGTCCTGCACCATCTTTCAAACCTAATTTATCTTCGATATAAGAAGCTTGTAATACCCCTACGCCGAAATTATCGAAAGTTGCATAATAATCGACATATTCGGAGTTCATCAATAAACGGTCATACGCAATGACTTTGATATCTGCTTGGTGTGCTTTTTCTAATACATCGGTCAATGCCGATCCATCGATCGAGGCAATGACTAACGTATCGACACCTTTTGTAATCATGTTTTCGATTTGTGCCACTTGATTTTCTACTTTATCTTCTCCATATTGCAAATCCGTCTTGTACCCTTTTTCTTCTAGTTGCTTAACGATATTATCCCCATCAGCGATCCAACGCTCCGCAGATTTTGTCGGCATCGAGATCCCTACAAATCCTTTTTCATCCCCGGCTGCACTTCCATTGCTACATCCGGCTAATGTTGTGACTGAGATCAATAAAAAGACAATTGCAACTAACCAATTTTTCCCAACTCGTTTCATCTTTGTCCCTCCAAAACTTATTTGATGGCTTTATTTTACTCATTATATAAAACGCTTTCATTGATTATCTTTTTATATTTCTATAAATTTACGCGTATAATTTCTTCAATTTTATATTTTTCTTCATTTTCTTTTGACAATTCTTGATTTTCTTACGAAATTGACAAACATGCTAATATGAGAACTGGTAACGCTATATGATATAGATAAAAGGGGAGAATGATATGAAGAACAACAGCTTTTTTATCCTGATTGCTTTTTGCTTATTTTTGACCGGTTGTGCTTTTAATGCAAATGAACCTGCAAAAAAAGAATTAACGATCGGCTTTTCTCAAGCAGGCACCGAGAGTAATTGGCGGAAAGCGCAAAATCAGTCCATCAAAGAAGCACTAGAAAAACAAAATTTTCAAGTCCTTCACCGAAATAGTTACTCTGATCCAAAACAACAGATCCAAGATGTGATGACATTTATCGCCTATCAAGTCGATATGATCGTGTTGTCTCCTATCGAAGAAACAGGCTGGGATTCTGTTTTGGAAGAAGCCAAAGAAGCGAATATCCCAGTCATCATCGTCGATCGTAACATCACAACGGAGAAACAAAATCTCTATTTGACCCATATTGGTTCAAGCTTCAAAGCACAAGGCAGCCGAGCTGGGCTCTATGTAACGAATCATTATCAGCAAAAGTCGCAGGAATCGATCCAAGTATTTGAGATACGTGGTTCAGAAAATACATCTCCTACTCGTTTAAGGTCGGACGGATTTTTAGAAACGATTGGACGTGATCCAAGAATCCATGTCACCCAAGTCATCAGCGGCGACTATATTCGATTGAAAGCCAAGGAACAATTCTCAAAAGCGATCGATGAGGGAAAATTAGTTGGGATCGACGTCATTTACTCCCATAACGACGAAATGACTTTAGGTGCTTTAGATGCCATGAAAGAAAAGAACCTTGAAAACAACTTCGTGATCGTCAGCATTGATGCTCAAAAAGAAATGATCGACCAATTAAAAAAAGGAAATGTCAATTGCGTCGTGGAATGCAATCCATTTATGGGTGAATTAGTCGCAAATACCGTCAAACGTTACTTCGAAAAGAAAGCGATTCCAGATGATATCTATGTTTCTGACACTGTTTTTTCAGATCAAAATGATTTTTCAACGATCCCGCCACGCGGCTATTAGGAGGAACACATGAAGAAAAATGAAAGCATCAAAGTCCTACTCCAACATACCAGTTGGCTGATGTTATCTTTAGCAATCGCACCTTTGATCATTAGTATTGCACTTTATACGCATTATCTATTTTCCTATGAGAAAAGTATCCATAATATTTCTATCGCCAATCAAATCGCCAGTACCGTCGAAGAAACCATTATCGAAGAGGCTTTGGGACTGACTTATGGACAGATCACTCCTGAAGAATTCCAAGATAGTAACCAAGTTAGTCGCATCAAAGAAGAAATCAGAGATATCAAGATCACCACTCAAAACTCTCAAGAACTGGCAACACTGAATATCGTTTTACGTTCACTGGACAACGTGACCGATTATTTAGATAAAATCATCGAGAACATCCAACAAAAAAAAGCATTTGCAGAAAATCAAGCGCTGATGCTCCATGTCGAATCGGCGGTCAAACTCGCCCACGATATTTTACAAGACTTTGTTAAAATCGAAATCGATACGGCTTCTGTAAAAAGTGAAGAGGTTCGAAGTTCCTTAGTGATCCTCTCAACGATCGAAGTCATCATTATCGCATTGATTTTCTTATTGACGAGAAGGATCAATACAAAAATGATGTACCAAATCCAACAGCCAATGGATGAAATGGTCAAAATGGCTGATGCTTTAGCAGAAGGACACTTAAATCATCGAATCAAAACGCCACAAAACAATGAGTTGAAAAAACTAAGCAATAGTATGAATGACATGGCTGATAATTTAGTGGTTTTATTAGAGGAAAATGCATTGAAACAATATAACCTTGCCCAAAGCGAAGTCCGAACGCTGCAAGCCCAGATCATCCCCCATTTTATTTATAATAGTCTAGATGCCATTTTAGTTTTAGCAGAAATGGGTGAAATCAAAAAAGTCAAAGAAATGACTTATGCCTTATCTGACTTTTTCAGGATCTCATTAAGCCAAGGAAAAGACTGGATCCCCGTCGAACAGGAAATCAGACATTGCGTCAATTACCTAACGATTTTACAGATTCGCTACGGTGATGAGTTATCCTATCGCTTAGACATCGATCCAAAAGTTCAAAATCATACAATCTTAAAAATGATTCTTCAACCATTGATTGAAAATGCGGTCTATCATGGAACAAAACTTGTTCGCCGTCCAGGGAAAATCATCGTAAAAGCGTATATAGATGTAGAAGGATTGATTCATTTTTTGATCATTGATAACGGCAAAGGTATTACAGAAACCAGACTGAAAGAGATCAATCAGGAACTGGCAGATGGTTTAGATACGAATTTCCATAAAGGATATGGCCTCTTTAATGTCAATAAACGTTTACTTTTGTACTATGGGTCCGATGCAAACATTACGATTACTAGCCGGATCGACCATGGAACAGTCGTCCATGTCATCCTTCCTACGAAAGACTTAGAAGGGAATGAAGCAGATGTATAAAATTTTTATCGCAGAAGATGAACATTTGATTCGAGAATCGTTAAAGAGAATGCTCACTGGATTTTCTAACTTCTTACCACTCGGACCGATCGGTGATGCCAGTGATGGCGAACTTGCTTTAGCAATGATTGCCGAACAGAAACCAGATATCTTATTAACGGACATTCGTATGCCTTTCATGAATGGGCTTGAATTAGCAAATGAAGTAAAAAAACTCCTGCCCGATATCCAAATCATCTTTATCAGTGGCTACGATGAATTCACCTATGCAAAAACGGCCATTCAACTTCAAGCAGCCGATTATTTGTTGAAGCCGATCAAGCCTGATGAATTACAAGAAAGTTTAGAACATATCATTCAAAAATTAGAAGCTGATTCATTGTTGAAACAGGCAAAAGAAACAACTAGTTATTCGCTAGAGGTACAAAAAAATTTCTATTTGAATGCCCTATTCAATAATCAGTTATTACTTTCAGAAGCAATTGATGAAGGTCGTAAGCTCGATCGAGAAATCGCAGGGAACAAATTCATGGTCCTTTTGATTGCCAATCATGCAAATAAATTCTTTTCAGATTATGATGTTTTTCATGAAAAGATGGCAGAACTATTTGATAACGACAAACACATGCTCTTCTCTTCCCTCTCTTCCCGTTTTATCAAATTGCTGATCTTTGATCAAAATGAAGAGATACTCCAGAAGAAAGCGAATCAAGTCGCATTGCTCTCCCACAAAACATTGAGTCATACGACAGATGATCTAGTTATCGCGATCGGTCATCCAGTGCAAAGAATCAGTGAAATTGCCCGTAGTTATGAAACAGCAGTCCAATTGCTCAGCTATTTGACGGTCGATCCTAACCTAAAAATCCTTTCTTATTTGGATTATGAAAAGAAACTCACTAGTTATGGACAAACATTTGACCTA
Organism: Enterococcus sp. DIV2371; assembly: GCF_050498525.1. Taxonomy (NCBI): domain Bacteria; kingdom Bacillati; phylum Bacillota; class Bacilli; order Lactobacillales; family Enterococcaceae; genus Enterococcus; species Enterococcus sp. DIV2371. The sequence continues at coordinate 2,029,022 of NZ_JBIPAJ010000001.1, forward strand.
AAAGAATCCATTACATTACTTAGAAAAAGCGAAATTCAACCGTTTATTGAAGAGTTAGTTAAACAGATCGACCAACATGCCGATCCGCTCCTTATTAGACACTTGATCATCAATGAGTTGAACCATCTAGTAAAGATACGTCAAAAACAAAGCAATCAAGTCGTTTCTTTTGCCTCACCAGAAGAGACTCCGGCGATCCTTTCAGAAACGCCACTATTCAAAAAATATCTTGAACAAATGATTCACTTTTTAAAGGAAATGGTCCTTGAGAATCATATGAGTCAATACAAAGAAGTACTTGAGCAATCGATCGAGTATATTGAAATTCATTATTCTGAACCAGAACTTTCATTAAAAGAAGTCGCCGATCATGTCCATTTAAGCAGCTCACATTTTAGCACGATTTTTTCTCAAGCGCTGGGGCAAACATTTATTGATTATCTTACTGAACAACGATTGAGCATGGCGAAACGACTTTTGCGTGAGACAAATTTAAAACTATCTGCGATTGCTGCCGAAGTCGGCTATAATGATCCAAATTATTTTAGTTCTATTTTTAAACGAAAAGAAACTATTTCTCCTAAGGAATATCGAAAAATGAAACAACAACGCGGGCATCTGCTACAAGAAAATAATTATTTAGTCAACAAATAAGCGATGAACAATAGAAATATTTTTTTCAGTTTACTCTGAAAAAGTTGTTACTTTATTGTCCTAACTACTTGCTATAATTATAGAAATAATAGCAAAAAGAAAGGAATGCGCGTGTGAAAGCAGAACTAAAAAAATTACCCGTGATCATCGTTGGAATCATTAGTATTACTGTGGGACTAAACATGTTTTTACTTCCACATCAAATTGCTTCAGCAGGCGTAGGATCAATTGGATTTCTTTTAGAAACAGCTTTACTGATTGATCGAACATTGATTGTTTGGGCAGTCAATATAGCCATGCTTTGCTTGGCTTTTATCTTTTTGGAAAGAGCAGTCTTTTTTAAAACATTAATAGGTAGTTTGATATTTCCGATCATTTTAGCCTACACACCGACTTTATTGATCACCCAGTTTTTCCCAGTCGCTTTAGTTGTCGGTAGTTTTCTATTTAGTTTAGGGATATTCATTCTATACCAAATCGGTGCATCAAATGGTGGAGTGACCGTTCCTCCATTGATATTCAAAAAATATTTTGGGATTGAACATGCCTTAGGAGTTTTATTGACAAATATCGTGATCATTGTCTTAAATCTTGTGATACTTGGAGTCAGACAAGCTGTGATTTCTGCAATCTCCATTTATCTGATCTCTTTTTTCATGAAAAAGTTATTGCAATTCCAAACTCAATTCTTAGCTATTAAGCCAGTCAAGTTGGCTAATGAAAGTACACCAATTCTAAATAAACAACCAAATGAAAATCTTTCTGAATAAACATTCAAACTAACAACCAGTCAAAATAACCCATAAATCCTAAAATAGTATTTTCCTATTTTTAGAGTTTATGGGTTATTTTTTTGTACATTATTTATATGGTCGTAAGGAAATAAAATCATTTCCTCGAAAAATAAAGCGGAATCCATAATCGTACCTTTCATGGATTCCGCCTCATTGAGTCAGCTAGTCTTCTATCTAAATTTTATTTTTTATTTTCTTCTTCTTTTTCCTGTTCTTCCTCTTCTTTGATGACACGTTCGACACGATCTTCATCATTTTGTAAATCACGACGTTTGCGTTTGAAGAGTCCAAAGAATCCCGCAAAAGCAACGAGTATTCCCCCAATGAATTTGCCAAACACGCCGGAAGTTGAACCGGTCTTAGGTAATTGTTTACCTGACGCGTCTTCCGTATCATTTACCGTTTGCGGGTTAGCTGTTTGATCATTCTTTTGTTCATTGCTAGATGATTCATTGTTGGATCTATTATCACTAACTGCTTGATTTGTTGCGCCTAGATTTTCTGTATCAGTAGCCTCGTCTGGTGTTGCAACACTTGAATTTGTTTCGCCATCATCTGTACTTCTTCCTGCTTCTGATGTCGGTGTATCTGGATTGATTTCACCACCACTAGTGTTAGGATCTATTTCTGGCGTCGTTGTGCCGGGATCAGTGGTTTCATCACCTGTACTTGGATCGACTTCTGGCGTCGTTGTGCCGGGATCTGTGGTTTCGTCTCCTGTACCTGGGTCCACTTCTGGTGTCGTTGTGCCGGGATCAGTAGTTTCATCACCTGTATCTGGATCCACTTCTGGCGTCGTTGTACCTGGATCTGTGGTTTCATCACCTGTATTTGGATCGACTTCTGGTGTCGTTGTACCTGGATCTGTGGTTTCATCACCTGTACCTGGGTCCACTTCTGGTGTGGTTGTGCCGGGATCTGTGGTTTCGCCTCCTGTACCTGGGTCCACTTCTGGCGTGGATGTGCCTGGATCGGTTTCACTTCCGCCTCCTGTGCCTGGGTCTACTTCTGGCGTCGTCGTGCCGGGATCCGTTTCTCCGCCTCCTGTGCCTGGGTCTACTTCTGGTGTGGTTGTTCCTGGATCCGTTTCACTTCCGCCTCCTGTGCCTGGATCCACTTCTGGCGTCGTTGTGCCCGGATCCGTTTCTCCGCCTCCTGTACCTGGATCTACTTCTGGTGTTGTTGTGCCTGGTGACGTTTGATCACCTCCGCCGGTTCCTGGGTCTACTTCTGGTGTGGTCGTGCCGGGATCCGTTTCACTTCCGCCTCCTGTGCCTGGGTCTACTTCTGGCGTCGTCGTGCCGGGATCGGTTTCTCCTCCACCTGTACCTGGGTCTACTTCTGGTGTTGTTGTGCCTGGATCTGTTTCGCCGCCACCTGTACCCGGATCTACTTCTGGTGTCGTCGTGCCTGGGTCGACTTGCGGATTAGTTGTATCCGGTGTCGTTGTATCTGGTGAAGCCATATCTGTCATCGAAGAAGAAATATAAGCAAATTCTCCCCCAATTTGATAAATATTGAAGTTTGTATCTTTCACAACGATGGTAAAGTCACTACCGCTACCATTTGCCCCAGTTAAATAACCGGCGTATTGAACGCCATTGACCATGATCGGTTGAGCAACAAACTGATTATATGACACACCATCTACCGTAATATTGACTGTACTTATAACTGAAGAGAAATTCGTTTGAGAAACTTCTCCAGTTTTAACCGTTACTGCTGAATTGGCTGTGATCGTGTGTCCCCCATATCCGCCACCAGAAAATGTTGCGGTTTGATTCCATCCTGCTAAGCCAGCAGCATTTTCGGCAAGATTTCCATCCACTGCTCCTCCGGGACTGATTCCTGATTGAGAACCACTATATGTTGGTGTAGAGATTTCATCTGCATATACTGTATTTGAATCAGCTGTTTCTTGCTGATCTAAACTAACAGTTACATATTCGTATTTCAATGATTCGATCACTTGATCTTTTGCTTGGATCTCATAGTACGTTGTATCTTCATCTGCTAATTGATCAACGAAATTTACTTTTACGTTGATATTTGATTCTTCCGTATTCAACCATGAATCCGTATTTTCAAAACTTCTTACCCCATGTAACGATAAAGCGGTTTGCAAGCTATCGATCGTATCGCCAAACTGCACTGGAGAAACCAAGTAATGACCATTGATCTCTAAAGGCAATCCATGCGTTGATGAAGAAAAAGTAAAATAGCCATCTGCTTGATTTTTACCATGGTCGGTAGAAATCGATTCATCATGATAAACCGCATAATAGGTACTTCCTCCATAAGTGATCGAAAAATTCTTCTCCATCGAATCTTCAAAATCACTTTTGATTTGATCAGTCAACTTCGCTTGTCCATTTTCTGCTTTTACATTCAAAGAGAAGCCAGTATCGATTTTCATATTTCCTAATACTGCCCCATCATCAGCTGTAAAATTGGTACTTTCAGGTTTAGTTTTAGAAGAGAAACTCAATGATTTTTCTCTCGTACTTGCAACTACTTTTGAATCTTTCCAGTTCGCAGAATCTTCATAAGCCTTTTCTTTTGATTCATATAAATGAGGAGAGACCGTTTTATAGTTACCTTCTGAAGTAACTTTCACGTTGGGATTCGCTTTGATCAAATTTCGATAACTTGACATTTTCATTACTTGCGCATCACTTTTAGATAAAGTAGACGTTTGGTAATAGACATCGGCATCTTTGATTCCTAAAATCTGTTGGATATCATAAGCTGTATGACTATCACTGACTTTGATTCCTTCTCCTTCATACATGGATGAAAGTTTTTCTTTACTTGGTAATGTATCCATCAACTTCGCTACATATCCAGTGTTGGTTTTTACACTACTACTTTGACCTTTTTGTAAGGATTGGTTCAATTCATCGACCGAAGTATGCTCGATATCTTGGATCGTATCATCTTCAACGAGTCGTTTTTCAGACAAAGAGGCACTGTCCGCAGAAGCAGAAAGATTCGGGATCGTGACTCCGCCGATAAACGCGCCTGCGCCAACCGTCAACAGCGCGCCAGCTTCAATCATGCGCTTTTGTTTTTTTGACATCTCTTTGTTTGGTTTATTTAACTTCATCTGATTTTTCTTCTTTGCCATCGCGACCACTCTCTCTTTCTTTTTCCCTAACTAAAGAGGCTAATATTTTGGTAAACCCTAAAGGATTCTTATAGCCGTGTTCAAAAAAGAAATCTGTGTACTCTATTTCCGGCACGGTCACGTTTTTCTGGATTGCTAGACTGATGATATTGACGTACTGAGAAATATCAACTGTCCCCAAAACTTGGACTCCTAGGATTCTTTTCGTTTTCTTCTCATAAACAAGATAGATACTTGAATAATGACTTTTTCTACCTTTTTCTGCTGGTGCATATTTCGCAATCGATTCATGGATATATTTACCACCACGCTCTAAATAATGATTCTGATAATGTACCTCATCTGCATCATAACCATATTTTTGGGCTTGATTTAACGTGATTCCTGTATTGGCAATCGTAAATCCGTCCATGTTGAATTTATAGGTTCCAGTTGTCATTGCTACTTCCTGTTTTTTCTCATGGATATTGACAGCAGCAATCAGTCCTTGACGGAATGCATCTGAGGCATGTGGATTATAAATGTTCTCTCCAGTCAAGTCCATGTAAGTAGTCGAGCAATCACCAACTGCCAAAATCGAATCATCGGATGTGTACATATACTTATCGACCACAATTGCGCCACGGTCACCAGTTTCAACTTGTCCAGCTAATAAGAATGAATTTGGACGGAAGCCGACGGAAACAAAGACGCCATCTGCGCGAACTTTCTTCCCAGAAGAAGTTTCCACTTCGATTTTAGGACGGCTCCAAATCTTTTTCTCAATCGTGTGATAGCTTAACACTCGAGTACCAAGTAAAACATCGATACCTTCTTCTTCAAGTTGTTTTTCTACTTCGATTGCAGCGTTTTCATCTAAATATTTATCAAGGATACGGGCATTTGATTGGATCAAGGTCACTTTCATTTTCCGTTGCGCTAAGATCCGCGCAATCTCGACACCGACCAATCCAGCGCCAATCACCACCGCATGATGTGCTTCTGAGATAAATTTTTCGATTGCTTCCGCATCTTTACGCTCTTTTAAAAGAAACAGTGTTTCGTTTAATTTTCCGCCAGTTGGAGGAAGATTAGGATACGATCCAGCAGCCATGATCAATCGATCATAAGATATCTCATGCTCGTGTTGAGTTAAGACATTTCTAAAATTCAAAAGCTTTTTCTTCGCATCAATATTGGTAACTTCTTTTTGAATGCGCAAATCCACCCCTTGAGCAATAATTTCCTGTGGTGTGGCGTAATTTGCTTGGGAGTGGATATCTTGATGCCCCATTAGAAATAATGGGATTGTTTGTGAGACAAAGGTTATCTCGTCTTTTTTTTCGAATACAATGACCTCATCGTCTGGATATTCCTCGCGAATACGAAGTGCTGCGGCAATCCCCGCATGGTTTCCTCCAACAATTATAATCCTCATCAACTGCCTCCTTTAGTTATAAAAGCATGCTATAAATATACACATGGTTATTTTTAATCTACTATTTATATAAATTATATCACTTAGAAAGACTAATTGTCAGTTATAAAGGTCTATCTGGGAAGAGCCAATCAATACAACTATTCCTCCTCTTGCTAATCGAAATCGGTCCATAAAAGAATATAATCATTCTAGTTTCTATTCATAAAAAAACCGTTTATTTTTAGCAAATATCAATTGAAAATCCACTAAAATATTTCAATTTGTGTTTTAAAAACAGAATTATTTTTTTCTAAATATAGAAGAGATATTTTTATGCATAGGATTGGTCTCTTCGAATTTCCCATGCAATCGATCAATGTTTTTACTTCATAAAAAAATATGTATACGACGTTATATTAAACGAGTCATAAACTGGTCGTGACTGACCATTTTATGACTCGTTATTCTTGTTTATTTAAAGAATTTATTCCTCTGAATCTCCTAATGCTTTCACATTTTGGACGTTGAATGTACCTTCCCAATCTTTTTGAAAATTTGTTACCGCCTCTTGTATGGACGGCATACTAAATACTTGTGCAAAAATATCTGGTGACGCCGTCATACTGTGCGCCCCTTTACGGCAAGCTTGATTGACTTGTGCCACATTTTTAAAACTAGCGGCTAATACCTTGCTAGAAGAATGCGTCCGTTTGATTTCCGCTACTAATGCATCGATGATCGCAGCAGCATCGATATTCAGATTTTCCATACGGTTATAATATGGAGCCAAATAATCTGCACCTGCGGCAATTGCTAAGTATCCTTGCATCTCCGAATAGATAGCAGTAGCAGTGACGTTCACACCCTTTTCTTTCAGTTGTTTGATGGCGGCTAAACCGGCTTCATTTACGGGTACTTTGATAAAGATGTCGTTACCAAGCTGATCAAGGATCGCTTGCGCATCAGCTAAGATCTCCTCTGTTGTTTCTCCGACTACTTGAACATGCAAGCTCCCTTTTCCAATGATTTCCTTGATTTCTTTCAAATGAGCAAATAAATCGATTTTTCCTTCTTTTTTGATGATCGAAGGATTTGATGTTACCCCAACTATGGGGAGGATCGATTGGTAATAACGGATTTTCTCGATATTGATCGTATCTAACATAAACTCCATTTCATTCATCCTTTCAACAGATAGTTTTCTCTGTATGTTACTGAATACTGATCTTTGTCTTGATACCGATCTCTGCAATTTCTTTTCCTTCGACGTATAAAGTACCTGGAAGCTCAGGTGTTACCGCGCCATCGAATTTAATGGTGATATGCCCAAGCTCTTTTAGATTATCATTGACCAAACTTCCAACAGAGGTGATACGATAGCTTGTATCATCGACCATCAACTGTTGACCTACTTTGATCTCTCCATGGATGGGCTGAAGTTCGATATTGTAGCAATAAGCCGACAACATATCTGGTGCATCTTTGCCAAACAATATGACGATTTTCTCTTCTTTGAATAGTGCAGCTTCAGCACCGATCGAAGTTACTTTTGTTGAGTAAACTGACATTTTCTTCCTCCTGAATTTAACTATACATCCCAAAACTTGCTATCCACGCAACCAACACTCTTGGGACACCGTTTAAAAAACGTGAATATAAAACGGATGGGACGCCGACTTCCACTGTTTCCGCTTCTGCTTCTTCTAAGCCTAAACCGACCGGTATAAAATCACACGCATTTTGAGTATTGATCGCAAACAACGCGGGTAATGCGAGCTGTGGCGGAATATTGCCTTTTCCGATCTCCACGCCGATCAATGTCCCGATCACTTGACTGATTACTGCCCCTGGACCTAATAACGGAGATAAGAAAGGTAACGAACAGATAAAACCAATGATCATCAATCCCCAAATATTGCCAGCTAGAGGTGCCATGATGTTTGCAAAGAAATTACCGATCCCCGACCCTTGAATGATCCCGATCAGCAATGAAACAAACGCCATAAAAGGAATGACCGTATTGATCATCGTCTGAACACCTTCTCGTGCCGACTGGTTGAAAGTCGCCACTACTTTTCCCGCACCCATACCGATTTTAGCAATAAAATTCTGTTGTTCTGCTTTTTGTTCAGTAATTTTTTTGCTTGTATCGTATTTGTATTCACGGACTGGCGCACTCTTGGTTTCCGGGTTAACAGAATCACTTGCTGTATTTTCTTCAGTAGTCAGTGTGATTTGACTGAGCCCGACTGCTGATACATAAATATCTTCTGTGATGTATTGTGCTAATGGTCCGCTTTTCCCTGTTGGCACGACATTGATCGTAGGGATCCCTTTTTTGGGGTAGATCCCACAGCGCAATGTTCCGCCACAATCAACGATTGCTAAAGCGATTTCATTATCTGGGATAGAAGTTTTGAAGCCATTGACTGCTTCCATACCTGTCAGTTCAACGATTTTATCGACGATCGCTGGTTTTTCTCCGCCACCAGTGATATAAATGAATTTATGTTTCTCTTCTGTTGGTGTGATCACTAATGGTCCACCGAATCCACCAGTTCCTTTTACCACTCGAATACTTTGATAGCTCATCTTGATGCCCTCCTTATTCTGTTACTGTTTCTACTGTTTTACTAAGGGTGATTCCTTGTTGTTTACACACATAAGCCGTGGTAAAGTCTGTTACCCAGCCCCCGATAAAATTCATAAGAATACCGACAAACATATAACGTACAGCTAATTCCATTGAATTGAGTCCTAAGGTTGTGATTCCTTGTGCGATACCTAACCAAACGAATAATTCACCTGGATTGATGTGAGGAAAGACTCCATTACTTGTATGACAAAATTGTGCCTGAGAAGCATAATAGCTTGGCTTATAATATTCTGGCAAAAAGCGTGCCATTGTAAAAGACATCGGATTTCCTAACATGAAGGCAGATAAAAAAGGTAAGATCAAATATCTTGTGACTGGATTTTTTGTCGATAGTTTGGCTACTTTAGTCACTCGTTCTTCACCTAAGAATGCAATCAGCGTGTTCATGGCTACCATTAAAATCAACACTACTGGAACGATTCCGGTCATCCAAGAGATAAATGTATCCGCACCAGTTTCAAATAAACCGATGAAGCCTTCTGCAAATTTTGTGATGTATCCCATTATTCAACACTCCTTTTTCTTGATAGATATTGTTTTTTCCATAAACTGAACTGAATGCCCAGCATAGTCAGTGGAGATGGTAGAGATTCTTCTTGATAATTCCCTAATTCGACTCGTAGATAAATTTCTCTGGCATTTAACATCGCTTGTTGGACTAATTTATTTTCGTTGCGGACAAGCGGATGATAGTTGTCGATGTAGTGGATATCTGTGCCAATGTATTGTGGCAATAAACGAAACTTTGCCAAGACAGTTACTCCTTGCATTTTTCGTGCTTCTATAATGATGCCACTTTGATCCACAGCAAACATGACGATCGTTCCAGCTTTGATTTTCCCGGCTCGTCGTCCGATAGCCACTTTGCCTTTTCTACGCATTTCTACATAGATCTGATTAAAGTGCTTGATTTGCTTCATGCCAAATACTACTTGCAAGCCATAAGCAAGAAGTGCAAATGCACCGAACACATAAATGAAATTCATGTAATGATCCCCTTTCTTCTCATCCAACATTGCAGCCCCACCAAATCCTTCAAGCCACATAACTCACTTCTAAACTCTGGATCACCAATCACAGCGAAAAGTTGGTCGTATAATTTTAACAATTCTTTTTCTTTTTTAATCGTCAGATCTTGAGGGATTGCTAACAACAAAACAACTTGGACTTGTCCGTTGATCGTCGAAAGTGTATTTCTAAAAATCCCCACCGATAAAATGATTTCAGCAGATTTTTTATTGATAGCATGAGGAAAGGCGATCCCATATTCAAAAATCGTGCTTTTTAGTTTTTCACGTACAAACAAATGCGTTATAAATTCCTGATCGACTAATCCTTTTCTTTCAAGAGACACAAGCATGTCCGTCAGATTTTCCTTATACGTTTTCTTATCATCTAAAACTTCAAAATCTAGTTTTAAATGATCGTGGTTGGCAGCTCTCAATTTTTCGGCTTTACGCCATTCTTCTTGTAACCAAGTCTCGTTGAATAAATTGGTTAAACGGATGATTGGAGTATGTTTCTTCACATTTTTTAGAGGAATCGTTGTAAAAACAGCAAAATACTGGTCTAGATTCTCTTTCTGGTATTCCTCTTCAGAAAAATGGACCAGGTTTATCTGAGGACCTAAAACCCGTTCCAACTGACGACGGATGATCAACGCAGTACCTTTACCAGTATTGCAGACAATCGCAATTTCTTTATGCTCGTTGGTACTTGTTTGTCTTCTTAATGCTAGTTCAAAATAAAAAGCAACATAACTGATTTCTACAGGTGGAATGGCTCGTTCTAACCGCTCACCGATCTGCTGTAGCCCGATTTTTGCTAATTCGTAAGCTAAAGGATATTGTGATTCGATTTCACCGTAAAACAAATCTTGAAGCTCCACCCGGAAAATCAAACGATTCAACATGTAGCGAAAGTGGTCTTTTATTTCGTAATATAAGAAAGATTCATCAAGCTCTACTAATAAAGATTCGTGGACTTTTTCCATCATCTGTTGAAATAATCCTTCGATTTTTTGCTCCTCCATGGACGTTTGATCCATACTATCGATCCCACTTAAATTAAGAGGGAAACTGAGAAATGCTTGCTCTGTTTGACTTAGCGTGATGCTATACTCATATTCCAAATGATGGATCAACTCGATAAAATCAGGATGCTCCGTCATAAGATCTATATACTCATGTGGCAAATCAACTAAAATATTTCCCTGGAGCAGTCGTTTCATTGTTATAGAGATCGTTTTTTTCAAGAGAAGTTCTTGCGTTTTAGGCAAACTAAAATTTTGAATCAAGTTTTCAACGTAGTGTTTCGTATGTGCTGATAATGGGTGTTCTGCAAAATATTCTTGCACATAATGAAGGTGTAAAAGTCGTAGATCAAGTTCTTGCCCAACCATACGCAATCCACGATTCGGCGTTCCGATCACTTCCACATTAAAAGAGGCGATCAACTTTTTCATCACTCGTAGGTCTTTGACAACGGTACTTCGACTGACTCCTAACGCCTCGGACAGATCATCGATCAGCACAAAATCTTTTTGCTCGATCAATTGTTTGACGATAAAGAACACCCTTTTACTACTAGAGTTGAAATCGCTCTTTCGTTTCAAACTGCCGTTCATTATCAGATCAAATTTTTCAAAGTCTTCAATTTCGATATGAAAATCATTTTTATGTTGAACGATTTCTGCAATTCCAATCAATTCTTCGTTTAAAGACTCAATGCTGGTTTTCACTGTTTGGGTACTTGCGATCAGCTTTTGTTTCAAACCGCCGATCGTCATTTCTTTATGGGTAACCAGTAATTGCAGAATTTGATACCATCTGTTCACCAGCGTCATTTACTTCCCCCACTTTTTTATCCTCGAGTTTTTCCTCCAGCTACATTGGTCGTCACACCTGTGATATAACTCGATCGATCAGATAGATAATAACTGACTAAATCTGCGACTTCTTTTAATTTTCCACTTCGACCTAATGGAATCGTACTCGTTTTTGCATAACCAGCTCTAAGCTCTTCCACTGTGAGACCCCGAGTATAAGCAAGGGCTTCTTCATAAGAAAGCGTGCGTAAGCCCGTCTCCTCCATGATCCCTGGAGCAACTCCTATTACCCGAACATTGGATTTTCCTAACTCCTTCGCCCAAGAACGAGTAAAGCTGTTAACAGCTGCTTTCGTTGCCGCATACGCACTTTGCCCCTCCGAACCTTCAAGCCCTGATTCAGAAGACATGTTGATGATCACGCCTTGTCCTTTTTCAACTAAGATTCTACTGACTGCTTGAGTCATCAAGTACAGCCCTTTTTGATTGATTGCGATGATTTTATCAAATACTTCATCAGATAATTCATATTTCCCATGTGCTTGCTTTTTATCCACTAATAATCGTGGAATATTGATGCCTGCATTATTGACTAAGCCATCTATCGTACCAAAGTGTTCCTTCACTTTTGCTACGCCAGTTTCGACTTCTTCCCGCGATGTTATGTCGGTTTTCACGAATAATAACCGTGGATGGTTCAATGTTGAATCTCTAATATCAAAATTTGCTACATTGACGTTTTGTTCCAATAAGCTTTCGACGATGCTTTCTCCAATACCCGAGGAACCTCCTGTGACAATAACCGTCTTTTCCTCTATGTTTAGCCAATTTGTCATAACCTATCACCTCTTTTTTTGTTTACGCTTTCAGTATAGCTACGTATAGAGAAATAATTAAGTCAGACTTTTTTTGAGTTTCCAAAAAAAATCTGACTTAATGTATTTTTTATTGAGTGATAGCTAAGTGACTGACCATTTTCTTTGCTATTCTTCTGTAATTTCTTTTAACTTTCAATTTAGTATCGCTACTTACCTGCCGATTTTTTTCGGTGCAACCAACTGATACCTACTGTCAAAACGATGGCCATACCTAAACCGATCAAGACATTCGAGTACATCGCTTGTTCCGCTGTTTTCGGAAGGTTACTTGCTTTTCCATGATGTTTTATTGGTACTTTTGTATAGGTGATTTGTTTTACTTTACTCACTTTTGGCACTGCTTTAGTTGTTACTACTTCTTTTGTTTGGCTGATTGCTGGGATCTTCGTTCTTTCAGTGATTTTCGTTTTTTCTATTTCTTTCTTTCCTTCTGTTTCCTGAATAGGAGGTGTCACCGTTTCGCTGATTTTTGGTATTTTTTCCCACTGTGCAGTATAAGTCATATCACCATCCACAAACTCACTCACCGTTGGCGTCCAACCAAGGAATTTATATCCTTCTCTCGTTGGTGTTCCGCTAAAGCTAGGAGTTGCCATTCCTGCGCTTAGATCTGAGAATACTTGATCATCGAAAACGTTCTCATTTTCAACGCCATCCGTATAAACTACTCGATAAGTTATTTCTTTTGTGATTATCGGCTCCCAAACAGCGGTATAGGTCACATCTCCAGTCACTACATCCGTAACTTCCTTATCCCATCCTTTGAAGATATAGCCCTCTCTTGTTGGAGTCCCATTGAATATTGGTGTTGCAGAACCAGCTGTTAAATTTGAAAATACTTGATCCGCAAAAATCTCTTCCCCAGATACACCGTCTGTATAGCTGACTTGATAAGTCGGAATCGGTTCCCATGTTGCTGTATAGACAACGTCACTAGTGACTGTTTCGCTGACGCTCGGACTCCAACCAGCAAATGTATAACCTTCTCTTGTAGGCTCTGCGCCAAAACTTGGCGTAGCTGCTCCTGGTTCGATTCGGATAAACGTTTTGTCCTCAAATATGACCTCATCCTCTACTCCATCTACATAACTCACTGTATACGATTCGATTGGTGTGAATGAAACATTTACTGTGACTGAGGCAAGACGTGAGGCATTCGATGCTTCTGTAGGTAAAGAAACATGGATCTCAAGCATGTTCACATCACCAATCTCACCTTCGATTAGAAAAGGCACACCGATCATACGAACACTTGGATCTAGGTACGGGCTCGTATTACTGAATAGATCACCGACCTGATATTCCCCCAATGAGCCACCATTTAGAAAAACTTCCAACTCCATCTCACTAGGGTTTCTTCTTTCCGTATCCGTGTTATCCAGCGTAGATAAATCGACCATGACCATTGCCACACCGCTTTGTTGGTTTTGGGATAACAATCTCACTTGTGTTGAAAATATCCCAGGAGGATTTCCCGGGGTAATTTGTGCACCATTAAAATGCTACGGAATCATCGCATCTTCCCCGACAGAATAAAAATCAATACCATTTGCAGAATATGAAACCTCCGAGTTGACGATTGGCGTTGCTGCAAATACGTTTGGGCTAAAACCTAGAAAGACCAGAAATACAATAAAACAAGACACTATCTTTTTCATGATACTCCTCCATTCTGACATGAAGTCAAGAATCACATTGTGTTGTACTCCATAACTTTGCTCAATACCGAACAAAGCGAAGTACATGTGTTTATAGTTTATAAACCCTACCTTTTTTGAAACCATTTTAGTGATAGCTACTCAACCACCAATTTAATCTCCTACCTTCTATTTAATCGTGTTGTACTAGTTGCTTTTAATCTATTGTAAATATCATAAAAATATAAAAGCCGATTATTAATATTTAAAAACGTTATTATTATACTTTCTAATTGATATTTTTTAACTACCTTGAAAATCAATTATTAGTTTACTGTCAAGTTAATTATAGCAAATTTTACATTAAAATTGTATGAGTTTTTTATAAAACACGCTCAAAAACACTTAATCTATTGAATTAAATATCTTCAAACATTTCTTTTCTTCGTCTATCATTTTTGAATAAAATCACCTGTTATCTAACTTATTTCTTGCTTATTTTTTTGTAAATAGTTATAAAAAAACTCAATAACGTTATTTTATTTACAAATTTTAATTTACAATCACTTGCTATTTTCTATCTTAATTGATTATTTTGATCGAAAAAGTAAAACAAATGATTGCTCCTATATTTATAACAATTCACTTTTTTTCCAAAAACTCACAGAAAAATAAGCAACAAGATACGAAAACATCTACAGTTTCCTTATCTCGTTGCTTATTTATTTTAGCTAAGGCTTCGATAAAATTGCTTTAACTTTTCTTTTTCTTCTTTTGTTAAATCTCGTGCACGCTTGCCTTTCATTGCCCCTTCGATACCATAAAGCATTTGTAGACATGCGCCACTGTCCACCTTTTGTCGAATCTCAAAGAATAATTGTTCCGTCCCTTTTTCTTTGAGTTGTTCTTCCGTCGTCACACCAATCGTTCGTAAATTTTCTTCAAGCACTTTCCCGATATTCGGTAGATTTCCTAATTCTGTCATAGAATCCTCCTTCATAAGTTTGGTTTTTATATGTTGCATAATAACTGAGCTTGATCATTCGTTTTTCTTTAGTATAGCATTTTGTGAAATGCGATACCCTTCATTTAAGGACATTATTGAGAATTAATAAAGTAAGCTGTTACTATTATCCGTTCAATGATAGGCAAGTTCTGCAAAACTTGATTCTTTATTTTTTTTCAGATATGATTAACTAGTAACCGAATATGATTTTGTTTGCGGGGGGACGTTATTACGTTGAGAAGGTAAAACCTGACCCTTTGAACCTGTTGGTTGATACCAGCGTAGGGAGCAAATGTCCTTTTTGTTGATGCGAAATCGAAACAATCAAGGCATTCTTCTATACTGGAAGAATGTCTTTTTTTCTATTTTAAGGAGGAACCTGATGAAGAAAGTACTAAGTATTGCCGGTTCAGATTGTAGCGGTGGCGCCGGTATCCAAGCCGATTTAAAAACATTTGCCGCTCATGGTGTTTACGGCATGTCGGTGGTCACCTCAGTCGTTGCTGAAAATACCGCTCGTGTGATTTCATATCAAGACATCTCACCGACGATCATCAACGAACAAATGACAGCTGTTTTTGAAGATATCTACCCAGACGCTGTCAAAATCGGGATGTTGTCTTGTGCAGATACCATGTTAGCTGTCGCTGATGGTCTTAAAGAATGGCAACCTAAACATGTGGTTTTAGATCCTGTGATGTATGCGAAAAACGGGAACGCACTGATGGAGCCTAAAGCGATCGACACATTGATTGCAGAGGTCTTACCATTGGCAACATTGATCACACCAAATATTCCAGAAGCAGAAAAAATCGTGAATCGTTCGATTTCTTCAGTGAAAGAAATGGAGCGAGCAGCAAAAGCCATTCATGAAATAAGTCAGAGTGCGGTTCTGATCAAAGGCGGTCATCGTTCAGGTGAAGCTACTGATGTCTTGTTTGATGGGGAAAACCTATATTCCTACAGTTCAGCACGTATCCCCACAAAAAATACTCATGGAACTGGTTGTACCTTCTCTTCTGCAATCGCTTCACAACTTGCCTTGGGTGCAACATTGGAACAAGCAGTTTCAAAGGCCAAAAAATATATCACCATGGCGATCGAGCATTCACTAGAATTGGGCAAAGGACATGGTCCGACCAATCATTTTTATTCGCTTTATCACAATGGCTTAAAGGAGGAGCAAAACGAATGAACACATTTTTAGAAACAGCTGTAGAGACGGTACGTACGAACAATCCTTTGGTCCACCATATTACCAACTATGTGACTGTCAACGATTGTGCAAATTTGACACTTGCAATCGGTGGCTCACCGATCATGGCGGATGAAGTGCTGGAAGTGATGGAAATCACAGGGATGTCACAAGCATTGGTACTAAACATGGGAACGTTGAACGAACGTACGGTAAATTCCATGCTTTTAGCTGGACAAACAGCTAATAAAAAAGGGATTCCAATCATTTTTGATCCCGTTGGCGCAGGCGCATCTGACTTCCGTAATGAAACAGCCAGATCGATCATTAATATGCTGAATTGTGCCGTGATACGTGGTAATATTTCAGAAATCCGCTTCTTAGCCGGAATCACAAGTTCCACAAAAGGTGTCGATGCCTCGGCGAGTGATACAAGCTCGATTGAAGAAGCACAACTGATTGCAGATCAATTAGCAACAGCGCATAAATGTATCGTAGTGATCACTGGTGCTGTTGATGTGATTTCTGACGGACGACGAAACATCTTAGTGCATAATGGTTGTGCTGAAATGAGTAGAATCACTGGTACCGGTTGTATGCTCACCTCTTTGATTGCTAGCTTTTGTGGTAGTTTCCCCGATCAACTCTTCTATGCAGCCGCTACAGCTGTTTTAGCAATGGGCATTGCAGGAGAACTTGCTTTCGAACAAACAACAGGTACCGGAAGCCTTCGTGTCGCGTTGATCGATGAGATCAGTCGTATCGACCAACAAACATTGACCCAACGAGGAAATTATGTTGAAAAATGACATCGATTATCGTTTGTATCTCGTCACAGATCAGTCACTGCTAAAATCACATACACTTCAAGAAGCAGTGAAACAAGCACTTGATGGAGGAATCACCGTCTTACAGTTGCGGGAAAAAGCAGCCAGCTCACGTGACTTTTTTGAAGAGGCTCATCGTCTCAAAGAATTGACAGATTACTATGGAGTTCCGTTGATCATCAATGATCGCGTAGATATTGCATTAGCTTGTGATGCAGATGGTGTACATGTTGGTCAAACAGATTTACCTGTTGCTATGGTGAGAAAAATGATCGGACCTGAAAAAATCATCGGTGCTTCCGTTCAGACCGTTGAACAGGCGATTTTAGCGGAAAAAGCCGGTGCGGATTACTTAGGTGTAGGTGCGATGTTCCCCACCTCTACCAAGTCAGATGCAATTGAAGTAACAAAAACTGAACTAAAAAATATTCTTCAAAATGTTTCGATTCCTGTTGTTTTGATCGGTGGACTCAACGAACGGACGATTGCAGCATTCAAGGACTTCCCGATCCAAGGTTTTGCCGTTGTTTCAGCGATCTTGGCAAAGCAAGAAATCAAAAAAACAACTCAAGAACTTTTCACCCAAATCAACAAATTCATCAAATAATAAAACAAAAAAAGCAATCTGCGTAAACGTTCATATACATTTACACAGATTGCTTTTTACCTTGTGACTCATTTCAAACTTTTCAAATGATTTTCAACGAGATAAGCTGTTTCTTCAATCGATTTATCCGACACATCGATCACAAAATTGCCATAGCGATCGAAAATCTCTTGGGAGTATTCCAATTCTTTATTGATCGTTTCTAAATTATTGTAGCTAGACGTTTGATGTAATCCTAAAGAATCTAAGCGATTGCTACGAATTCTCACTAGATTTTCTGGATGGCAGATCAAGCCGACGATTTTCTTTTTGTCTACTTCTTCTAATACTTTTGGTAAAGGGACTTCAGGAATCAACGGAAGATTTGACACTTTATAGCCTTTATTTGCCAAATACATACTCAACGGCGTTTTTGATGTTCGAGAAACGCCAAGAAGGACGACATCCGAATCTAAGAACCCTTTTGGATCTTTTCCATCGTCATATTTAACCGCAAATTCGATGGCAGAGATCCGGTTGAAGTACTCTGTATCTAATTTATGGACAGCACCTGGTTCTTCAATCGGTTGCATCCCTGTTTTTGCATGGATGATCTCAAATAGCGGATGCATCAAATCGATATAGAGTAAGCCTGTTTTTTTACTGAAAGCTTTGGCAGCTTCTGATAATTCCAGATTCACTAGTGTGCTGATCACGATCGCTTTATCACGCAATGCATCTGCTAAGATAGGTAACAGTTCTTCTTTCTTGTTCACAAAAGGAAATTTATAGTTATTATTGAATACCAAATTAGGATACTGGACCATCACAGCAGATAACAATTTTTGCGATGTTTCACCTAGTGAATCTGAGATAGAATAAACATTGACTTCATTTTGCATGTAAAAATCCCCCTATCGATTTCGTTCAGCATTTCTCGCTTGCTGAGTAATAAAATTCAATACTTTTGATTTAGTGATCTTCCCGATTACTTTGCTTTCATCCGCTTCATCGACAACGGGTAGAGAGTCTACTTCAAAATCTTGAAGAATCGTTGCCGCTTCCAATATATCGGTATGCTTCGTACAAGTTTTGATGTGCGGTGTCCGAGTCATACAAAGAGCGACAGGTGTGTGATCGATCTCTGTATTCAGTGAAGCACGCAATAAATCTTTTCGCGACAATACGCCGACCAATTGTTTGTTTTCATCAATGACATAAATCGAGCCGACATCATACACGAACAACGTTGTGATTGCATCTCGGATCGAAGTATTCAAATCGATCAGTAAAGGCGGTACCATGACCTCACTCACTTTTACTGTGAACGTTTTAAAGAAAAAAAGCGTTTCTAAGTCTGAGCCAGTGTAGGTATAGCCGATCTTGGGCGTTGCTTCAAGTATACCGGCCATCGTTAAAAAAGATAAATCCGACCGTAATGTCGCTCTGGATACGTCTAAGAGTTCAGAAATTTTTTCTCCACTGACAGGTTGTGTTTTTTTGACGATCTCAATGACTTTTTTTTGTCGTTCACTTAATTTCATCTTAGCCTTTTCCTCCCTCCTTCGTTTACATTATTTATTATACACATATATAAAGCGATTTCAAAATAAATTTGCGTTTTATTTTTCTAATTGACAGATATATATGAGTCATATTAAGATGTATTTATACAAAATATGACTCACATTAAATCAATGGAGGCTCATCTCATGGAAAAATGGATTTATGATTTTAGTGAAGGTAGAAGTAAAGATAAAGCATTATTAGGTGGAAAAGGTGCAAATCTAGCGGAAATGACACACTTAGGCTTGCCTGTTCCTTCTGGCTTTACTTTGACTACGGAAAGTTGTATGCGCTATCTTAATGATGCTACTTTCTTTGAAAAACATTTGGCAGCAGAGCTTCGTACAGCGATCAAACGCTTGGAAGTTGAAACCAACAAAACATTTGGGAGCGACGAGGACTTATTATTAGTTTCAGTCAGAAGCGGTGCCGTCTTTTCTATGCCTGGTATGATGGATACGATTCTTAATCTAGGGTTGAATGATTCACGTGTCCGGACGCTCGCAGAACAAACCAATTTATCCTTTGCATACGACTGCTATCGTCGTTTGTTACAAATGTTTGGCGACGTTGTTTATGGTATCCACAAAGAAAGCTTCAATGTTTTACTGACAGAAGCAGAAAAAGCAAACAATAAATCTGTCGCTGATTTCAACGAACAACAACAAGTATCTTTGATCGAAAAATATAAAGAATTATTTAGTAAACATAAAAAAGTATTTCCTCAACAGCCAATGGATCAGTTGAAAGAAGCGATCCAAGCCGTCTTTCATTCTTGGAACAATCCACGAGCGAATGTTTACCGTGAGTTACATGGTATCGCCCATGATTTAGGAACAGCCGTCAACGTTCAGGAGATGGTTTTTGGCAATAGCGGAAATGAAAGCGGTACAGGCGTCGTATTCACTCGGAATCCGTCAACTGGTGAGAATCAGCTCTTTGGTGAGTTTCTTTTGGATGCCCAAGGAGAAGACGTGGTGGCTGGTATTCGTACACCACAACCGATCCAAGAATTAAGTGAGCGCCTGCCAGATGTTTATCAAGACTTCTTGCACTACGCACAAATGCTAGAAACACATTACAAAGACATGCAGGATATTGAATTTACGGTAGAAAATGGCAAACTATTTATTTTACAAACGAGAAATGGCAAACGAACAGCGAAAGCTGCTTTAAAGATCGCGACTGATTTAGTTGTGGAAAAGAAACTTACAAAAGAAGAAGCTTTGATGCGCATGGAACCAGAAATGATCGATCAACTGATCCATCCAATTTTTGAACCCACTGCCCTCAAACAAGCAACTGCTTTTGCACAAGGTTTACCAGCTAGTCCAGGCGCCGCAACGGGTGAGATCGTCTTCACCGCAGAAAAAGCAAAAGAACGACATGAACTAGGAAGTAAAGTCATCTTAGTTAGGCAAGAAACCTCACCGGAAGATATCGAAGGAATGATCGTGAGTGAAGCAATCGTCACTAGTCGTGGTGGGATGACTTCTCATGCTGCTGTGGTTGCCCGAGGGATGGGAACTTGTTGCGTAACAGGTTCAGAGGCCTTGACGATCGACGAAGAAACAAAAACTGTCATAACGAAAGACGTTCGACTAACCGAAGGCGACATCCTCTCGGTCAACGGCAATACCGGCGAGATTTATTTAGGGGAGCTTCCGACAGTCGTTGCAGAAAACAATCAAGATCTAGCTTTATTTTTATCCTGGGCCAATGAAGTTGCCGATTTGGACGTACGTGCTAATGCTGAAACATTAACTGATTTACGAACAGCTCTTGATTTTGGTGCTACAGGAATTGGTTTAGCACGGACTGAGCATATGTTTTTTGGAGAAGAACGTATTTTAGAAATGCGTCGTTTGATTTTAGCTGATAATACCCAAGAAATGACAACCGCTTTGACAAAGTTATTAGCATTCCAAGAAGATGATTTTTATCAGATGTTCCAAACGATCCAAGAGAAACCGATGGTCATTCGTTTGCTTGACCCACCGATGCACGAGTTTCTCCCCCATGATCCGCAAGACATTCAACAGTTAGCAGAAAAATTGGGTCAGCCAGTCAATGAATTAAAAACTAAAATCGAAGCCTTGAAAGAAACCAATCCGATGTTAGGGCATCGAGGGTGCCGACTAGGGATCACTACGCCTGAGATCTACCAGATGCAAGTCAAAGCGATCATGCAAAGTGCCATTCGCCTAAGACAAGAAGGTGTACCAGTTATCCCAGAGATAATGATCCCGTTGATCGCTGAAAAGGAAGAGTTAGTACATCTCAAAACGCTGTTGATCGAAACGATTGAAGCAACTTTCAACTCACAAAATAGTTCACCGTTTCCATATGAGATCGGTACGATGATCGAATTACCTCGCGCTTGTTTGATTGCCGATCAATTAGCAGAACAGGCTGATTTCTTCAGTTTTGGTACAAATGATCTCACCCAAATGACCTATGGCTTTTCCCGTGATGATATCGGAAAATTCATCAATCGTTACCAAGAAAAAGCAATCATGACACAAGATCCGTTCCAACATTTGGATCAACAAGGGGTTGGTCAATTAATCAAAATCGCTGTCTCGAATGCTAGAAGAATCAAACCAGAGCTATCGATCGGCATTTGTGGAGAAGTTGGCGGAGACCCACAGTCCATTCCATTCTTTCAAGCGATCGGAATCGACTATGTCTCTTGCTCCCCTTACCGGATTCCCGCTGCTCGATTAGCCGTAGCACAGGCTGCGATCTGTAGTCGTCGATCTTAACGATTTGATTCTTTACATTTGATTCCAAAAAAGTAACCACAGCCAACGCAGCGAACGTTTAGGCTGTAGTTACTTTTTTCGATTAGATTATTTAGCATGAGCGATTTTTTGCTAGTTTACCATTGTTTATTACTTGTTTGATTACGCAGTCAATTTACATACACTGATCCTTGAATTCATCGTTGATCTTCAATTCTTTAAACTATTTTGTAGAGGAATCTCTGAAATAAAATGTTTTATGAACATTACTCTAATACTTAAAACATTTGCAATTAAAACTAAGTAAAGTTAGGGGAAACACATTTTTCAATATCTTTCTCTCATTTTATTTTGCAGAATTTTAACCAGATTATTCCCTTAATATTAGGCACTCTCTTATCAAAAAAATGTCTCAAAATTTGTCCAACATTTTGACTAAACTCAACCGAAATATGCTATTTTTACTTACATCTCTCTTTGATGATTTACGTAAGGCTGAGATTTTTCATTCTTACATATATAATTATATCTAACACAACTTTTGTCACCAACAGACCGATAAGTATTAAGGTAATATTTGCAACAAATGAGTGGAAGAAGAACATATTATCTCGGCTCATCCACAACATCACCTTATCGATTTCAAATGTGTTGATTGGGAAGAGATACAGTATTTTATTTGGTACTCCTGATATAAAAACATGTGTCAGTGGTTGCGGAATGACAAAGACTCCTAACGAAATGGCTAAAGCACTAAACGGCGAACTACTCAAACTTGAAATCAACATAGTTACGCCAGCGATGAACAACAATCCTATTAAATGGAAAGCAACACCGAACATGTAACCTTGGAGCATATTCCATTCCAGTGGAAAATCAAAAACCTTCCAATCCAAGTTGGCTTGGATGCTCACATCCCACCCACTAAATCCATAATAAATGCCAAATATTATTAAAATTATTAATTGAACAATAAAGAAGGAAGCTATTGCCATACCTGTTCCAACTAGGATCTTAGATGTTGTCATTTTTGTTCTACCGTATCTTGTAGACAACAACAAAGGAACAATATTTTTTGAAGTATCATTCGCAAAGAGCATCGAGCAGAATAGAATAACAAATAGTGAAACTGGAACAAAAGCAGTGGCGGTGACATTAAACAAATCCGTCCAAGTCTTAAAATTCCCTATTTTGATTGGAAAGCTTACTTTTTTAAAACCCACATCTTCCATAGATAAAAGATTCACATCGTCAATGGTATACTTTTGACCATCCCTAATGGTATTCGTCATTTCAACATAAACATCTTGCTCCTCTTGATTTGTGAATGTATCTACCACTGACCATTGAAAATAATCAAATATTTGATTATTTTTTATTTTCTTATCCTGATAAATTTTCAAATAGTCTGATGTAATCTTTTTAATCTTTTGATCTGTCAACTCTCCCTGATACTCATCTGTAAAATCTAGATATCTTTCAATTGATTCCCTACCCGAAACATCAGTAATATTTTTAGCTCCCCTAAGTTGCGAATGATAAAAGCCAATATAAACTATTGCAAAAAGGCTCAATAACAGGACAAATCCAGCTCCGATAAACGATTTATTTCTCAATATTTTTTGAATTTCAAATTTAAAAATCTGCATTAGTTTGATCATCCGTTCTAAAATAATATAAATACAAATCTTCCAAGTTTGCCTTCACATGGAAAGCATTATCATTTGGTTTTACGGCCGAAATTATTCTTAATAAGACACTATCATCTACATATTTTTGATTGCTTACAAGATATTTTTGATAATATGAATTAATCTCGTCAAGCGATGTTTTGACTTCCCACACACTGTTTTCGATATTAGCCATCAATTGAGTTACTATTCCTCTATCTTGAATCACACCTTTATTTAAAACCAACACTTCATTCGAAATATATTCCACATCAGATACAATGTGAGTAGATAAAATGATAATTTTATTCTCTGATAGGGAGCTGATTAGGTTTCTGAATCTCACTCGCTCTTTTGGATCTAATCCTACTGTTGGTTCATCAAGTATCAGAATTTCAGGATCATTAATCAACGCTTGGGCAATTCCTAATCTTTGTTTCATACCACCCGAATACTTCTTTATTTTTTTATTCTTTTGATCTGAGAGACCAACTAATTCAAGCAATTCCAAACATCGTCTTTTTGCTAGTTTTCCTCTCAATCCTTTTAATGCTGAGATATAAAGCATAAATGTTATCCCCGTAAAATCTGGATAATAACTGAAATCTTGTGGTAAGAAACCGAGAATAGATCTGAATGCTTCACTGTCTGCTGTTACATCCTTGCCGTTATATAAAATTTCTCCACCATCAGATTTAATCACTCCGCAAATCAACCTAAAAAGGGTTGTTTTTCCTGAACCATTGGCTCCAAGTAAACCATAAACCCCTGAATTTAGAGTCAGAGAAACATCATTTAAAGCTTTTATTTCATCGAATTTCTTAGTAATATTCTTTATTTCTAATTTCATATAAAATCACCTCCCATATTATGTTTCTTTAACATTTCGCTTATCAATGCAAAAAGTCCAATTAAAGTCCCCCCATAAATAATCGCCCAATAAGAAAGTGGCAAACTATAAATATTGAACATTCCTTCAATAATAATCGTTGCTGCCACTAGTACCCCTGAACTACTCCAAATCAATATGTTCGACAAGTTGTTTCGCATTAGAGTAAAAATCGAGAATAAAACAATACAGAAAATATTAAATGGCACGAGAAGATACAACACAAAATAAAAAAAAGAAATAGGGAATAACTGTTTACCCGCCATCGCAAGAATCACTATCAAAAGGAAGTCAAATAAACCAAAAATAAGCATTTTCATCGTTGTATGCTGCCTTAAATCATATTTAAACGTCTGCTCTAGCTCCCACATATTACTCGTGAAGCTTTTAAATAGCTCATCTGTAAAAAATATCACTGAAAATAGAACCATTACCGTTAGCCCTCTCAGAACATTCTCATAGCTCATTTCACCCTTTGAGAATATAAGAAACAAGGAGAATCCTATAAGTGTAAATTGAATACTCCACAATTTCCATCCCACAAACTTAATTGATGATAAAAATAAACCTAAATAAGATTTTCTTGAAATTTGGTTTTTAAGCATTTGTTTTTTTCCCAATTTCATTATTCTTTTTTTTGCTTCTTGGGTAGAAGTATCATTTTTCAGATAGTCTCTATTCAAAATAATATTCCTCCTTTTTCAGTATTCGTTTCATCTTGACTAGTCCCTGTTGAATCCTTGATTGCGCTGTTGGCACACTCGTTTTAGTTACTTGTGCTATTTCCTTAATTTTCATATCATAGAAAAATTTTAATATGATTGCTTCTCTTTGATATTCTGGAAGTTGGTCTAACGCACGCTGAATGATCCTACTTTGTTCATTTACAAAGTCAACGTTATAGTCCTGCTCATCTAACTCTTTATTGTAAGATTCATCAAATACTACTTCGTCAAAATCATTTTTCTTGCTGTAGCTATTACACGTATTCACAGCAATGGTGAAAAGATAATTGAAAAAACTTCCTGAGAATTTATAAGAATCGATACTACTTATTACTTTCAAAAACGTTTCTTGAGTCAAGTCCTCGGCTAATCCACTTTTCCCAAAAAATCTTCTTTTACAATAATTGAAAATTTTGTCATAATACTTCTCAACAAGTTTTTCCCAAGCGCCAACATCTCCTGACTTTATTTTCAGGATAATTAGATAGTCTTTGATCTTTCTCACCTACCTCTCTTTCAATCTATCAAGGAGTCAGAATCCGCTTGTATCTACTTTATTTTTGCAACTCTTACTTCTAAAACTGTTCTTCTTACCTTGCCATAACCCCAGGCAATAATGAGTGGAGTTATCACTCCAATCGCCGTACGAAATAAGCCGGTAAGAGGAGTAATCTCGTCATGCCATAAATTAAAAATTTGAATAGGCATCATGTGTAGCAAAAATACACTTTGACTATAAGGTTTCAACTTTTCAAAACCGCTGATTTTATTTTTCGAAATAACTAATAGCCCAAACAAACACATCGTCAATGGAATAGTGAAGTACATGAAGTTCTTATCAACTCCTTGATTTTGAAATACGATCATCCCCTCAAATAAGCCAATAAGAACTGTAAATACCAATCCATAGAAAAGTAACTTGAAGTGTTTTTCTAATCTACACTTATTATCCGCCAAAAAAAAGCCTATGATAACAAATAGTGGACTAAAAAATAAGCCGTTTCTTGTAGTTACAAACACACTGAAATATTTTTCCATGTATGAAACTATGAGAGGATTAGAAAAAAATGCTGAATATGTTTCAATAGAACCAATTGAAAAGAGCAGGAAACAAATGAAAAACATCCATCTATAACCTATTTTTTGAACCAAGTACTTCACAACAACTAACGAAAATACTAAGGCAGGAAAATACCACAAATGATAGAAGCTCCCACTATAAAAGAAGCTGACAACTAGTACTATGGGTAGTAATCCCCAATGAAGATGGACTGTCTGTTGTATTAACTGAATGCCAAGGGGTATGTAAAGTATAAATGTCATTGTATAGAGACGTACTATCTTTCTCAGCCACTTTTGGGAATACTCTTCTCTTTTGCTATTCAATCGAAAGAAGTACGCATTATTCACGAAGAAAAACGGAACCGCAATTCGACATACCATGCTTTTCACTACAAAATGCAATGTCGGATCACTAACGATCGTGCCAGAGTGAACAACCACAACACACACGGATGCAATGAACTGGGCAATGTATAGATTCTGATTTTTGTTCTTCATAACTTCTCCTTATAACCTTACTCTTACATCGGTAATTAACTACAAAACACAAAAAATCATTTAAAGATTAGAAAAATCTAATAAATTTAAACAACTACCGAATGAAAAAACTCTTTAATCGTTTCTCTCATTCGGTAGTTTCATTTTTATCTTAAGTAAACATCGCTCTGAACATTTGGTTTTGTTTTAACAGCTCAGAGTTTTCGGCAACGTTTGTGACCATTCCGTTTTCAATCACAATAGACTTTTCAAAGTGATTTAGCACCGACGAACTATGTGTAACACAAATCACTGTCATCTCCTTTAACTCTGACCGGATAAAATTGAAAATACGATCCTCAAAAATCTTATCAATGTTACTTGTAGATTCGATAATATAAAGGGTTTTACCTATTTCTAAAAATTTTCAATCTTTCTATACGTAAAATCACATTGAGTACAGACATTAAGAAAATTTCAGCCTCATTTTTGGATAATCCACTGAATGTCAAGCTTGGTATACTTTATTCACCGAAGAGCTCTTTACCGAGGCATTGACGCCAAAAGTAACGTTAGTGTCAGAGATAAACTGTTCCATATCTAGCGCTAAGATTATTTGATTGGATGGTATGATTTTAAACATAAGGTATACTCTTTTTAATTAGATTGCGTCACTTTAATCATACAAGGTTGTGTGCTTTTTTATGTTCCATAATTTTCCAAAAAAAAGTAACCACAGCCAACGCAGCGAACGTTTAGGCTGTGGTTACTTTTTTAGAGTTAGACTATTTTATTTCTTTTTTCTTTTATTCTGGAGCTTCTCCTTTTCACGGATTCTCTTTTCTTGAAAGCTCAACTCTTTTTGTAATTTCAAATAGTTCATATAGCGATTTTCTGATAGTTCGCCACTCTCGATTGCTTGTTTGATTGCGCAGTCAGCTTCTTGATCATGTCGGCAATTCCTGAATCGACAATTGAAGGAGAGTTGAACAATATCCTCAAATTGGCTATCTAACTGCTCTTCTTGGAATGGTTGGAATTCTCGCATTCCTGGAGTGTCGATCAAAAATCCACCGGTTGGTAACGCAAGTAATTCTCTATGTGTCGTGGTATGGCGTCCTCTATCATCTTCTTTTCTGATTGCTGACACGTGCATGGTCTCATTCTGCACCAATCGATTGATGAGCGTTGATTTCCCTACACCCGAGGAACCAACGAGTGCGCCTGTTTGCCCGTCTGCTAATAAGTCTGCGATTTGTTGGATACCTTTATCATCGCCAAAACTAGTAACAATAATATCTGTCGTTAACGCATACAGTGGAACGAAATATAGATCGATCGTCGAACATAGGTCAGCTTTCGTAAGAATGATCACTGGTTTAGCGCCACTTTGTTTACCTGCGACTAAATAGCGTTCGATTCTTCGTAGATTAAAATCGTTATTTAAACTACTCACAATAAAAAGCCAATCGATATTCGTTGCGATGATTTGTTCGTCGGAACGGTTGCCCGAGGTTTTTCTAGAAAATTTAGAGAATCGTTCTTCGACAAAATGAATGATGCCTTTATTATCCGGTAATAGTTGGAATTTCACCCAATCACCAACAACCGGTAATTCACTTTGCGAAGCCGCTTGGTGTCTCAGTGAACCCGACAATTTTGCTGAAATTTCTTCATCATTACTCAGAATATGGTAGGTACTTCCATAACTAACTGTAATCCTACCACGAGTAAGTGAAGCATGATGTTTGTTTGATGTCATATTGATACTCCTTTGATAGTTAGAAATAAAAAAAACTTTATGACCCGCTCATTTGCGAATCACAAAGTTATCAACATTCCATCACTATCGTTAGCATTTACGATCAATACTAGACAACTATCCATGGTGAGTATGATAAATTCAAGTTCACAAAGAGCTTCGGTTGGTTGATATTTTTTTCATTATACTCACCTTCTTTCATTTGATTTCACTTTTACTATAGCATAGCTGGTACCACGGCGTAAACAGATTTCTAACGACAAAAAAAGAACCCTTGAAAATTCAAGGGTTCTTCCTCTGTCTGATAATAAGAAATTAACGACGGATTTCTTTGATACGAGCTGCTTTTCCGTGTAATGCACGTAAGTAGTACAATTTTGCACGACGTACTTTACCGTAACGGACAACTTCGATTTTCGCAACACGTGGTGTGTGCAATGGGAATGTACGCTCAACGCCTACACCGTTAGAAACTTTACGTACTGTATAAGTTTCGCTGATTCCAGCACCACGGCGTTTGATTACAACACCTTCAAATAACTGGATACGTTCACGAGTACCTTCGACAACTTTCGCGTGAACACGTACAGTGTCACCAGGGCGGAAAGCTGGGATGTCAGAACGTAGTTGTTCTTTTGTTAATTCTTCGATTAATGGATTCATTGTTTTCTTCTCCTTATTCCAAACATTCTTATGAGTAGTTTCTCACAGCGGAACATCGTAATAGTTAAGTGTTTTTACACTCACCATAGAATACTATCACATTCCACAGTGAGTGTAAAGAAAATTTTCGATTTTTGTGACACATCAAGCTTCTTCTTTTTTGATCTCAGAGAGCATTTTTTCCATTTGTGGGGTCATTTCGAGTTTTTCCAACATATCAGGGCGTCGCAAATATGTCCGACGTAAGGATTCTTTTAGTTTCCATTCTTCAATCAATTTATGATTGCCGTTGGTCAATACTTCTGGCACTTTCATGTCTTTGAATTCTGCTGGTCTTGTATATTGTGGATGTTCAAGTAAACCAGTAGAATGAGAGTCTGTTTGTGCAGACGTTTGATTCCCTAACACATCAGGCAATAGGCGAACAGTAGCATCGATCATGACCATTGCGCCTAGCTCGCCACCTGTCAGGACGTAATCACCTAGTGATACTTCATCCGTTACAAGTGAGCGGATGCGCTCATCATAGCCTTCGTAATGCCCACAAATAAAGATAAGGTGTTCTTCTTCAGAAAATTCTTCTGCCATTTTTTGGTTGAATGGTTTCCCTGCCGGATCAAGTAGAATCACCCGTTTTTTTGTTTCTGGATGTTTTTCCTCGATTGCTTTGATATTGTCATAGATCGGTTGGACTTTCAATAACATGCCTGCCCCACCACCATATGGATAATCATCAACCGTTTGATGTTTGTTATCCGAATACTCACGGAAATTTGATACATTGATTTCTAGCAATTCTTTTGCGACGGCTTTTCCAATGATCGATTCGCCCATCGGCCCTTCAAACATTCGTGGAAAAAGAGTCAATACGTCAATCTTCATCATCGATCAATCCTTCTAATAATGTCACACGGACCAAGCCATTTTCAACATCGACTTCTTGAACAACGGAATCGATATAAGGAATCAGTGCGTCTTTTTTCTTTGGTCGTTGGATGACCCAAACGTCATTTGCACCAGGCGATAAAATCTCTTTGATTTTTCCTAGTTCTTTTTCGTTTTCATCGATCACCTTTAGTCCAATGATTTCATGGTAATAATACTCATTTTCTGTCAGTTCGACCAAATCTTCCTTTGAGACACGTAAAATGCCATCGCGGTATTTTTCAACATCATTGATGGAAGGATGATTTTCAAAGCTGAGTAAATCAAAGTTTTTGTGTTTTCGATGGCTCTTGACCGTTAATTTTACGGGTGCTTTTCCTTCTTGGAAGAGTGTCAAGATTGATCCTTTTTTATAGCGTTCTTCAGGAAAATCTGTGGTTGAGATGACACGGACTTCGCCTTTGATTCCTTGAGTATTTACAATCTTGCCAACATTTAGATATTCAGTCAACTTTTGTCCTCATTTCTTTCATGATTCTTGTCACTCTGCTCATTCGTTCTTCTCTTGCTTTCAGTTCCAGAGTGCATCTACAGTTTCCTGTTTATTTTAGCATGCGGCACTCGGCAATTCTAGTCTTCTTTTATTGTTGTTCCATCGAAACAGCCATTTTTAGTGCATTCATTGAATCTTGGTTCGTGATCGTATAAACAGTGGTTGGTTTTTGCCAAATGATCCGCGTGTTTTGACTCGTCCCGTCGGTCATATTGATTTCAATGGTTCCGACCTTTTCTGGGGCTGGTAATCGTGCAGATTCTAAGTAAGTCACGATCTGTTTAGCCAAAGGAACGGGATCTTGCCCTTCTATATTGCTGGCACGTATGCGTAAACGCCAATTTCCTTCTTGCCATTCAAGAATCGAAGAACCAGCAGCGCCTTGTTGATAGCCGACGATGTTATAGCCGAGATCGACTTGTCTGCCACCGGTATCGATCGTAAATGGCTGGATGGTATTCAGTGTTTCTTGGGAAGACGCGAAGCCATCTTGATAAAGATAAGAGGCGATTGGTTCTGCTTGATTCAATGATGCGTCATTCAACGGTAGTGCTTGCTCTGATTGATAGTATAAAACAGAAAAACCTTGTTTTGTCATGGTTGCTGCAATGTTCAAATGAGCTGATGCAGTTGGGATATCCTGCGGCATTGGTGTACCAGGATGTTCTTTTTTTAATTGCTCGAAGGCAGTTTGAGTCGAATTTTCTTGTGTACTTGTACTCGTTTCAGCTGACGAAGCAGTTGTCTCATTACTACTTGTGGAAGATGAACTCATTTCTTCATTTGAAGTACTTGCTTCTTCCTTTGAAGTACTTGTTTCTGTCGTACGAACACTTTCATTTGTTGTTTCTTGGGTCGTTTCTCTTGGTGCTTGACAAGCACCTAGTAAAGCGACTGCAAACAAACTGACCAAACCTATTTTTTTCATTAGAAACACACTCCTCTCTTACTATTAAGGATACGCTTTGTACCTATTTTTGCCAAATAAGACCTCTAAGGAATATAAAAAAAACTGTTTCGCAAAAACGAAACAGTTTATTCCTTATTGTCGATGATATTCAAACGCACTTTTTTCGGTGCGTTGATCCGTACTCCGTAAACGATCGTGCGGATTGCTTTTGCAACTCGCCCTTGTTTACCGATGATACGACCGATATCTTCGGGAGCCACCGTTAGATTATATTCGTAAAAATCTTGCGACTCAACGACTTCTAACTGGACCTGATCAGGATAAGTAACTAACGGACGAACGATTGTTAAGACTAATTCGCTTAAATCTTTCATATCCGGTCACCTTATTTCTTTGAGAATTTAGCTTCATGATGTTTTTTCATAACGCCTTCTTTTGAAAGGATGTTACGTACTGTATCTGAAGGTTGTGCACCTTTTGATAACCAGTCAAGTACTAAATCTTCTTTTAAAACTACTTCTGCAGGGTCTTTCAAAGGATTGTAAGTACCTACAGTTTCGATGAAACGTCCATCACGAGGAGAACGTGAATCAGCTACGACGATACGGTAAAAAGGACTCTTTTTAGAACCCATACGTTTTAAACGGATTTTAACTGCCATTATATATTTCCACCTCCATTGTTTTATTCACAAGATGTAGTGTACCAGTTTTTTTTTACCCTGTAAAGCTTTTTTTCTTTACAGTCTGATTTTTTTCAACTTTTATTGTTCCTTGATTTAGATAGCGAGTTTTTCAATTACTTCTATAGTGATAGAGAGATGATTGAGATTGCTTTCCTTATCCTTCCAAATAGCCGATTTCTTAACTATTTTCTTACTTAATCTCTCACAATAAATAACCTAAGTCTTTTTATTTGCTCGGTTTACTTATTTTTAGTAAGATAAATATAGAAAGTTTGAAGGAGGAATTGTTTTATGACAAAGAAAATTGGTTTTTTCATCGGAAGTTTAAGAAAAGATTCATACAATAAGAAAGTTGCAGAAACTTTTGCGGACTTATTACCGGAAGGATACGAGCCTGTATTTATAAAAATCGATGACCTTCCTTTTTATAACGAAGACATTGAAACACCTGAGCAAACACCTGCCGAATGGACACGTTTCCGTGAAGAGGTCAAAGATTTAGACGGCGTGATATTTGTGACTCCTGAGTATAATCGTTCCGTACCAGCTGTATTGAAAAACGCATTGGATGTTGGTTCACGTCCTTATGGTCAAAGCGTTTGGGATAAAAAACCTGGGTTAGTAGTTACTGCTTCTCCTGGTGGCGTCGGTGGTTTTGGGGCAAATCATCATTTGCGTCAATCATTGGTCTTTTTAAATGTTCCAACATTACAACAACCAGAAGCGTATATCGGAAATATCACTAACTTACTTGATGAAGATGGCAACATTATCCAAGGAACTGTTGATTTCTTCCAAACGATTTTAGATGCGTATCTTGATTTCGCTGAAAAATTGAACGCTTGATATTACCTATGTTTACAAAAAAACCACGAAACAGCTTTTAGTTTCGTGGTTTTTCTTTGTAAACAACGGCTATTTTTTCCGATAATGCAGTTCGATAAACTCACCAAAGCGTTTCGTGTCCACCAATTGATACCGCTGTACATAGTCTCCTTCTTGAAAAAGACGAATCCCTTTCCCAAGTAATACAGGAGCAATTTGAATGTACCATTCATCGATCAGTTGATGCTCAATGATCGGTTTAAGTAGACTTCCTCCACCAACTAGCCAGATCCTTTGTTCGCTAGATTCCTGCAATTCTTTGATAAAACGAACAGGATCTTCATGAACGACTGTCGCATCCTCTAACTGTAATTCTATATCTGTCGAAAATACATAATTATTTTTTTCTGGATAGATCTTGGCTGTATCTAAATATTTTTTTGCTTCTTCATAGGTTTTTCTGCCCATGATCGTCGTATCGATCGTTTGGTAGAATGCATCATAGGTCGTTTTCTCTCCTGTTGGCGTATCAAAGAGCCACTGCAAGTCATCGTTGCTTGTGGCTAAATAGCCATCCAGACTGATTGCACCATAAAAAATGACTTTAGACATACATGCTCCTCCTTTAAGGTTTGACTTCTCCGTGACGGAAACAAGTCACTAAATGATCGTTGATGATCCCTACTGCTTCTAAAAAGGCATAGATAGTCGTACTGCCAATAAATTTGAATCCCCGTTTTTTCAGGTCTTTGGCGATACGATCAGAAAGTTCGCTAGTGGTTGGCACTTCACTTTGGTCTTTGTAATTACCGGTGACAACTTCACCATCCACAAAAGACCAGAGATAATCAGAAAAACTTTGTCCGGTTGCTTGCATTGCAAGTACTGCTTGTGCGTTAGTGATCGCGGCTTCGATTTTCCGACGATTACGAATGATGCCTTTATTATCCAGCAATTCTTCGATCTTGTTGTCATCGTATTTGGCAACTTTTTCAAGGTCAAACTGATCATAGGCTTCATCAAACGCATCACATTTATTCAAAATCGTTTGCCAGCTAAGTCCTGCTTGGTTGATATCGAGCATCAATTTGCGGTATAGTCTTTGGTCATCGTATTCAGGTACGCCCCAAACTGTATCATGGTAGGTGCGCATGTTTTCAGTTGATTCACTCCATGGACATCGTTTCATCGATTTCATCTCCCTCTCTCTTTAACATCTTAAAACAGTGGATAAAAAAACTCCGAAGACAAAACTAGATACGTCTTCGAAGCTTTTTTCTACGTGGTCACCGATTATTTCTTTTTCTTCTTTTTCTTTTTGTTTTTCTTCATCATGCGATTCATCGCCATTTTTCCTAGCTTCCCTTTGACACCTGTGCCAAACATTTGGTCCATGCCAGGAATGTTCATGTCCCCTTTAGACATTTGTTGCATCATCTTACGGGATTCTTTGAACTGCTTGATCATGCGATTGACTTCAACGACGCTGTTTCCTGAACCAGCAGCGATCCTGCGGCGACGGCTTGGATTCAATAGATCTGGATTTTCACGTTCAGCAGGGGTCATTGAATAAACCATTGCTTTTTTACGTTCCACATCTTTTGGATCGACCTTGATGTTTTCGATCCCTGGCATTTGATTCATTCCGGGAATCATTTTTAGCAGGTCTTCGATTGGTCCCATGCCCATCACTTGATCTAACTGTTCGATGAAGTCATTGAAATCAAATGAGTTCTCGCGCATTTTTTGCGCAAGCTCTTCTGCTTTTTTCTCATCATAGTCTTGTTGCGCTTTTTCGATCAGCGTCAACATATCCCCCATACCAAGGATACGACTAGCCATTCGATCTGGATGGAAGACTTCTAGGTCAGTCAACTTCTCACCAGAACCGATGAATTTGATTGGCGCACCAGTAACGGAACGGATCGACAGCGCAGCACCCCCACGAGTATCCCCATCTAATTTTGTGATGACGACCCCAGTGATTCCTAACTGTTGATTGAAGCTATCCGCAACATTGACCGCATCTTGCCCGGTCATCGCATCGACGACGAGTAAGATTTCGTTTGGCTGCGTCAAGTCTTTGATTTGTTTCAATTCATCCATCAATGTTTCATCGATGTGTAAACGTCCGGCTGTATCGATCAAGACGTAATCATTTTTCTTTTCTTTTGCGAGTTCCATCCCTTGGCGAACGATTTCTACTGGACTAACATCCGTACCCATATCAAACACAGGAACATCTAATTGTTGTCCTAAAACTTTCAATTGGTCGATCGCAGCAGGACGATACACGTCACCGGCAATCAATAAAGGGCGAGCATTTTCGTTTTTCTTCAAATAGTTCGCTAACTTACCAGTAAATGTAGTTTTACCTGCCCCTTGTAAACCGGCCATCATGATGACTGTCGGGATCTTAGGTGATTTATTTAGTTCAACGGTTTCTGATCCTAAAGTGATCGTTAATTCTTCGTCAACGATTTTTACGATTTGTTGCGCAGGTGAAAGACTATCGAGTACTTCTGCACCGACAGCGCGTTCCCGCACACGTTTTGTAAAATCTTTGACGACTTGTAAGTTGACATCGGCTTCTAATAACGCAAGACGGATCTCGCGCATCATTTCCTTGACGTCAGCTTCAGAGACTTTTCCTTTTTTTCGTAACTTTGACATCGCCTGTTGCAGGCGTTCAGTTAAGCTTTCAAATGCCATATTTTTTTCATTCCTTTTTGTTATTCTTCGATTTCTTGGATCTTTTTGATATATCCTTGAAGCGTTTGGTCTTCAGGATACTGTTCATTGATATAGTTCGTCAATTCCGTCAACAACTGTTCACGAACGACATAATCAGAAAAAAGATGGAGTTTTTTTTCGTAATTCTCCAAGATCTTGCTCGTACGTTTGATATTATCATAGACTGCTTGACGACTGACTTCATATTCTTCAGCTATTTCTCCCAGTGAAAAATCATCTGCATAATATAATTCCATATAGTTCATCTGTTTTTCAGTCAACAGTGTCGAATAAAATTCAAAAAGAGCATTCATCCGATTGGTTTTTTCAATTTCCATTCAACTCACCTCGTTGATCCATCCACTCTTCTTCTGAGCAGACACTGATTTTTTGTTGGAGAAAATAGGCGGTGGCTACGCCAGTGCCTTCTTTCAACGTTCCAGAAAAAGTGCCGTCATAAATGCTTGTCGAACCGCAAGAAGGACTATTTGCTTTTAGGATCAACGTTGAGATCTGTTTTTCCTTGAGTCGTTGATAGGCTTTGATTGCCCCATTTTTATACACTTCGGTGACATCTTCGCCAGAGACCGTCAAAACTTTTGCCCGCTGATGCCAAACATCAAATCCATCACCGCCAACGATTTCTGCTGGTTCTCTTGGAATGGGCAAGCCCCCTGCTACTTCGGGACAGATCATGATCGCTTGACCTTCTGCCACGAGTTTTTTTAATGCTGGGATTGCTTTATCTCGACCATCATAACGACACAAAACACCACCTAAACAAGCACTGATTCCGATCATCGTACGTTTTCTCCTTTAACTGAGCAAATTGCTTTTATATTATACCATTTATTTAGCTGGTTAAATAGTCCTTGACCCTGATTCTGTGCTAAAATAAAAGAGATGAAATTTATCAAAAGGAGAAATTATGAAAAAAGTATTAGTTGTCGATGACGAACCCTCAATTGTAACATTACTGACTTTCAATCTTGAAAAAGAAGGTTATAAAGTAACCAGTGCCGCTGATGGTCAAGAAGGTCTTGATCTTGCCCTGGAACATTCATATGATTTCATTATTTTAGATGTGATGCTCCCTTCGATCGACGGAATCGCGATCACTCAAAAACTCCGTCAAGAAAAAAATGAAACACCGATATTGATCCTGACCGCTAAAGATGACCAAGTCGATCGAATCATTGGACTTGAGATCGGCGCAGATGATTATTTGACAAAACCTTTCAGTCCACGAGAAGTCCTTGCACGGATGAAAGCAATCTTTCGTAGGATCGAACCACGAAAAACACAACCGGATGAAGCTGAACCAGAATATTTATCGATTGGACAGATCAGAGCTGATTTGACGAACTATCAAGTCACGATCGAGGATCAGCCGATCGAACTGACGCCAAAAGAATTTGAACTGCTCGTTTATTTCATGAAACGCAAAGATCGAGTGATCGATCGAGATACATTATTAGATCGTATTTGGAATTTTGATTTCTCTGGACAAAGCCGGATCGTGGATGTCCATGTCAGCCATTTACGAGAAAAAATCGAGCGTGATCCGAAGCATCCAAAATATTTACTGACTGTTCGGGGCTTTGGTTATAAATTCCAGGAACCAAAACGATGAAAAGACAATGGAAAAAATTCTCCGAGCGCTTATTCTTTCTCCTCCTATTGCTTGGCTTATTTATTGGTGGATGGCAGATCATCTCCCATTATTTCCAACAACAGATCATTGAACAGCAAGAAAGTTATTTGACAAAAAAGGCCCAGCTCTTAGCACGTCAATTAGACGTTGATGACCCTACTTCCGCTAGTAATAAAACAGTATTGGAAGAATTCGTCCATCAATCCAACGAGCGGGTAACATTGATCGATCAAACTGGAAAAATCATCTTTGATACAGAAGATCGTGGTTTGAATGAGCAACGGAATACACGACCAGAAATCAAAGCGGTTTTAGAAGGAAGCACACTTGGTACTTCTTTGCGTAGAAGTGATACATTGAATGAAGAATTGCTTTATGTTGCCTTGCCACTAAAAGTCAATGGCAAACTTGTAGCGATCATTCGCATTGCGGAACCTACGAGCGGCTTTCTCCCTCGAACAGAAAGTTTTCGTCGCTGGGTATTTGGCTTCTTCTTAGTATTCTTCCTTTTATTGACCTTTATGATCTATTATCTGATCTATCAAAGGAACCAACCGCTCAAAACGGTGATCCCTGTTTTGAAAAAGATGGTCAAAAATCCAGAACAGACAGAGATCATTATGCAAACTTCTGATCAGTGGGAAGAATTATACCAGACGATCAATGGCTTGAGTGAACAAATGACTAAAATGTATCGTGCCTATACAACAACAGAAGAGCAACTGTACAGCTTATTGAATGAATTGATGATCGGTGTTTTTCTTATCGATTCCAACGCAACACTACGGCTACTCAATCCTAAAATGCAAGTTCATTTAGGTGTGAAAGATTATCAAGAAAATCAACATTACACAGAAGTGATCCGTGAACCAAAATTGATCCAGTTGATCCACCAAGTGTCTCCGGCTGAACCGATCGTCCACCAAGAAGTTACGATTGCAGACGGTACGCAAACCCTTGATATCAGCTTGCGTTATTTCAATAGTTCAGAAGAAACTGGTCAGATTTTAGGCGTTGCTTACGATCTGACCAAAGTCAGACATTTAGAAAAAATGCAAAAAGATTTTGTCGGCAATGTTTCTCACGAATTAAAAACACCTGTCACTTCTCTGATCGGTTTTACTGAGACTCTATTGGACGGGGCAAAAGAAGATCCTGAAACACTGACAGAATTCTTATTGATCATGCAAAAAGATGCGATTCGTCTGGATAAACTGATTCGAGAAATCATCCAGTTATCAAAAGATGAAGATAGTTTACATGAAACACAAACGATCTATATGGAGCCTTATTTCCAACAAGTGATCCAAAGCTATCAACCGATGATCCGTAAAAAACAATTGACGATCAAATTGCTTGGCGAAAACAATGCCTTTACGACACATCCTGATTTGCTTTATCCGATCATCAAAAACTTATTTGAAAATGCGATCCAATATTCAAAAGAAGAAAGTGAGATCATTATTCGCTACGAAAGTCACGAGCAACTGATTTTCTCTGTACAAGATTTTGGGATTGGTATCGATCGTGAGGATCAAGAAAGGATCTTTGAGCGTTTTTATCGTGTGGACAAAGCACGCAGTCGACATTCCGGTGGTACTGGACTTGGGCTATCGATCGTGAAAGAATACGTCAACTTGCTTCATGGAACAGTTGAAATCGAGAGTCACCCTGGTGTCGGCTCTACCTTTATTGTCACCATCCCTAAAATCAATTAAGGTGAGTAGCGATAAATAGAATAAGCGTCCCTCTCCAAAAAACAGAAATGTTTTCGGAAAGGGACGCTTTTTTGTCTCTTTACTATCAGTAACTCTTTACTTCCCTCTTCTTAAAGAGGCATAGACTTTTCGCCAACGTTTTTTCGTATGCGTCGCATCGATTTTATCTAAATGCAGATATTTTTCCACGAAGAAAGTCAACTGTCTAAAGATCGATTCCGCTGCGAAAAAGAGAATAAGTACTAATAAGATAGAAACTGGCGAGATGGCTGAAATCGAGAACAACTTATGCAAGAAGACAACAGAAAAGAAGATACCACTTGCACAAAATAGCATGATCCTTGTGCGGAATTGATTCAATGGTTGACAGATTTTATAAAGGACTAAAAAGCCAACGACGATCAACAACATCGTAGAAGCTGTTGACGTATCGGTTTTATTTAGATTTAAAATCGAACCGCCCACCACTAACGCACCAACGACCATCATGTCGGTCAAGCCTCCAGGAATCGCTTTTTCCAAAACATTCTCAATAAATCGACCTTGGATGCGGTTCTCATTTTCTTCCAGTGCCAATAAAAAGGAAGGTAAACCGATTGTAAATAAGCTGATCAACGTGATTTGTGAAGGTTCCAATGGATAAGTGAAGGCAAACAAGACAGAGAAAACAGATAGTAAAAATGAAAAGATATTTTTTACTAAGAAAAGACTGGCAGAGCGTTCGATATTATTCACTACGCGCCGTCCTTCGCCGACGATCTCTGGCATTTTAGAAAAATCTGATTCCAGCAAGACGACTTGTGCCGCTTGCATTGCCGCCTCATTTCCTGATGCCATCGCAATACTGCAATCTGCTTCTTTCATCGCCAAGATATCATTGACACCATCACCGGTCATTGCAACGGTATGATTCTCTTTTAGTAAACGAACAAATTCCTTTTTCTGTTCTGGTTTGACACGTCCAAAAACTGTGTATGTTTCCATTGCTTCTGGAAATTCCTCTTCGCTTAACAAAGAAACATCTACGTATCGCTCCGCGTTCATAATACCCGCTTGTGTTGCTACGTGGGATACAGTCGCTGGATTATCACCCGAAATCACTTTGATCGCCACTTCTTGTTTCTTGAAATAATCAAACGTTGCTTTAGCTTCTTGTCGGATTGGATTGGCAATCAGTAAATAGCCTAAAGGAATCACTGCTTCTTCCAAAACTTCTTGTGAAAGTACACCTTGATATTCACCAAAAACTAATACACGATACCCTTGGCTTGTGTAGGCGTTGAATTCAGGCGCATAATTTGGAAATGCTTCTCGTAAGACCATTTCTGGCGCACCGAGAACATATGACTTCTCCCCAAATGTCACGCTGCTATATTTTCTAACGGAAGAAAACGGGAAGATCTGCGTTGCTTTTTTGTCCGAATGCTTCGTGAAATAGTTTTTGATTGCCTGCATCGTCTCGTTGTCCGCTTCGACAGCTTGCGCATAATCACCAAGCAATTCGTCCAAATGTTCCGCCGTTTGTTTCGCTAAAGAATTTTCTGGAAGTACCACACGCTGAACATCCATCGCATTTTCTGTGATCGTTCCTGTTTTGTCGACACATAAGACATCCACTCGTGCTAATGTCTCAATACTCTTCATGTCATGAAGTAAAACTTGTTGTTTTGCTAAACGAGTGGCACTCATTGCTAAGGCGATCGTCGTAAGTAGGTAGAGTCCTTCTGGTATCATACCGATCAACGCTGCTTCCATCGAAACAATACTCTCTCTCAACGAATTGCCATTGTAAAAATAGCTTTGAGAAAACAAAGTCAGTCCAATAGGAATAATGATGATTCCGACCCATTTGATGATTTTATTCAATGAAGCAATCATCTCCGACTGTTCCCCAGTGCCCATCTCTTTGGCTTGGATCGTTAATTTAGCGATATACGATTCATTTCCGACTTGAGTCAATTGAACGAGCGCTTGACCCGCAATGATGAAGCTACCAGACATCAGTTCGTCACCGATTCCTTTGCTGATCTCATCTGCTTCACCAGTCAGTAACGCTTCATTGACTTGTAAACTCCCCTCAACGATCTTCCCATCCGCTGGAATCTGGTCTCCTGTTTTTAAAATGACAAGATCATCGAGAACCAATTCTTCGATATTTATCTTCTGCTCTTGCCCATTGCGTAGTACCTTGACTGTTGCGGCATGAAGCATACTCAATTGATCTAAGATTTTTTTTGAATGGATCTCTTGATAGATGGCAATTCCTGTATTTGCTAGTATAACTGGTAAGAAAGTCAAATTTTTATAGGAACTGACAACGCATAATAAAATGGCTAAGACTAAAAAAATCAGATTGAAGTAAGTGAAGACATTTTCCATAACGATTTGTTTGTTCGTTTTAAATGTAGCGTTAGTCGCCTGATTGACAGCACCAAGACGTATTCTTTCCTTTACTTGTGCGTCTGTCAACCCTTCATTTGTGTTAGGATCGATACGTTCTAATTGTTCCAACATTTGCTGTGCATGAATTTTTCGTTGTTTTTCTTTTCTTTTCATAACTAATCCCTCAACTTTTTTTCTACTCTTTAACCATACGTTATTTTGTCAAATTAATCCTCAGATATAACTGATATTCTTCTTTCAAAACTGTCATATGGAAAAAAACGAAAAGGAAAATTGAACGATACAATCTTTTGGCAACAAAAAAGCTTAGATTCTCAACGAGAATCTAAGCTTAATGATCAATGGTAGTCGTTATGATAGTTGTTTAGATTGAAAGATCGGATAATTGACGATCTTATGATAAGTTACCTTCTGCATCACGTTCAACTTGCATCAAGCTGATTGGCAAGTAACCAAGATCTCTAACTGGTCCTTCTTGAACTGCGTCAGTCATCATGAAGTCTAAGAATTTCTTCACTTCTGGTTCTGGTTCGCCTTTTGTATACATATGCTCGTAAGCCCAAATTTCCCAGCTGTTGTCTGAAACATTTTCAGGAGTTGGTTCTACACCGTTGATTTTTAATGCTTGTGTCGAATCATCCAAATATGAGAATGCCAAGTAGCTGATTGCACCTGGTGTTTGTGCTACGATCTGACGTACTGTTCCTGATGAATCTTGTTCTTGAGATTGTACTGGCACTGCACCATCTAATGCCCAGTATTCAAATGTCGCACGAGTTCCACTTCCGTTTGCACGGTTGATAACGTTGATTTCTTGATCTGCTCCACCTAATTCACTCCAGTTAGTGATTTCGCCAGTGAAGATGTCGATCAATTCTTCTTTTGTAATATCTTCAACACCTGTATCTTTGTTTACGATTGGTGCCATCCCAACAACTGCTACACGATGGTCAACTAATGCACTCGCATCGATCCCATCTCTTTGCTCTGCAAATACATCAGAGTTTCCGATCGTTACAGCGCCTGCTGCAACTTGGCTAAGTCCTGTTCCACTTCCGCCACCTTGGACAGAGATTTGATAGTTGGGGTTATCTTGTGTGAACATTTCTTGCGCAGCGTCCACTAAAGGTTGCAAAGCGGTTGAACCGACCGCTACGATTTTTACTTGATCATCCGAACTAGCTGAGTCGTTTGCTGCTGATCCATCTGTACTTCCTGAACCAGAACCACATCCAGCTAAGATAAAACCTAATACTCCTAAAGAAAATAAAACTTTTTTCATTTGTATGCCCCTTTCTTAGTTACAAATTGATTGTATCAGGGTACTGTAAATCCTACATATTGAATATGTAAAGTTATTGTTAAGTTGTGTAAATATCTCGTAAAATAAAAAAACGTCCGAGAAATGGACGTTTGCGAAAAAACTATATTTTTTCTGCTAATAAAGATTTTTCACGGATCTCCGTATAATAGAATAGAACAACTGCTAGAGATAAGGAAGCAATCGCTAGATAAAAACAAGGTTTGATGGTCAAAAAGTACATCGAAGAATAAGCTGTATCTTTAAGTCCACTTTCACTTAATCCATTAGGGCCGATGATGATTCTCGGTAACATCGAGAAAAAAGATGTAAAGACGAGCATCGACGAAAACTGGATCAAATGCCAATTATACTTCTTTATAAATGTTTTTGAAACGATCAGGTTCACACTGATCAGAAAATAAAAAAGGGTCAAGGTTGGAAAATTTTTGGAAATAATAAAGCCACTTCCATTGATGATGCCCAGAATCTCGGCACCTTGTACTACTGCATTCACCCATGTAAAAGGTAAAAGAAAAATCGGGAAAAACCAAAGAAACAAATACAATTGTTCTAGTTTTATTCTCTTTTTCATAAAAAACCTCCCAAAAGACACTCCATCTATCATACTATATTCTAATTCTCTAAAAAAACTAAGGGGATAGACTAGTTTTTTAAGAATAAAGCAATGAGAGTTTATTCATTTAATTCAGAATATTGCCAAAAAGAATTGATTATTTTATGTTTGATTTTACAATAAAAATCGTGGGGAAATTATTTGGGGGAATGTATTTTTGCGATTACTTTACATAAAAAAACTAGTCTATTTATTGTTGTGTGTGCCATATCTTTATCTTGCTCTGCTTTTTGATTATTATTATCATTCAGTTAACCTATTCATCGTATTGATATTTTTGGCTTTTCTCTTGGGCTTTGCTTTAAGCCGAGCCAATCGCTTAAGGACGTTGTTGCTTGGCAATCTTTGCTCTACGTTGACATCTTATCTGCTTTTTGCAAAATGTACAGAATGGCATTTTTTGTACCAACCTTTTTCTCCCGAAAAGCTCATCTTACTACTTGCTGGTCTTTACTTATTGCCACAGTTATTAGGGATCGTTTGGGGAAATATCTTTGTTCGTTCACATAGTCAAGCACGGTAAGCACTCGCTTTTAAAGACAAAAAAAGTAAAGCATCCGTAACAGCAACAAGCTGGGGAATGCTTTACTTTTTTGTTGTTTTTGATTTGTTCCACTAATTAACAAGAGATTACTGTCAATCGATGACAATATTTTTTAGATTTCATGTAAATATATTTTTTTGATGATCAACTTATCAAATAGCTGCGATTGACTATCTTGTTCGCCGATGATTTCTGCGATCACGATTTTGCCATTTGGTTTTTTCCTTAATTGATAATTGATTTTACCCGTTTCGGTTAATTCATTAAGCATATCGACAACTCCGCCAAAACCGGTCTTCTTCGTAATGAAGCCTAATGCGACCATTCGTTCATCAAGATTTTTCGCAGAGATCGACACACCAGTGACTAAATATTGCTTTAAAGCACTCACCAATTCATCTAATGATTCAGAAGTTGAAACGATCGCTGTGCGATTTTTCGGGAATGATTCGTTGGTAGCTGGCCCACTTACTTCTATCTCTTCAGTTTCTGTTGTAACAAGTTGGCGCAACGTAGCCAGCTCCTGCAATAACGTTTCATATTGCTCTTGTGTCAACATGACACCAGCAACTTTTTCTCGATTAAAA
Organism: Enterococcus sp. DIV2371; assembly: GCF_050498525.1. Lineage (NCBI taxonomy): Bacteria > Bacillati > Bacillota > Bacilli > Lactobacillales > Enterococcaceae > Enterococcus > Enterococcus sp. DIV2371. Next base: position 2,073,600 of record NZ_JBIPAJ010000001.1, read on the forward strand.
ATATATACGCCCGTTTCAGCTTTTCTAGCTTGGTCAAACACATCCATCGGCGATCTTTTTACTTCTGTAATCGAAGATGTAGGTACTTCTAGTTTCTTTAATTCCAATGGATACCCTCCTTTGTTTTTCCAGTCCATTATAGCATATTCTATCGGTCGATGATTCGTTTACTCGTAAAAGTTATCTTCGTGTTGATCCAATAATCGATGTCTGACAATAGTCTTTCGATCCCTAAGGAATCCTGATAAAAATAAGTTTTCTGGTCACTGTTGAGATTTGCGGAGAAAAAGTGATCCGTAATGACAAGTTGGGCATAACTAGGTGGTTTACTCCTTGTACATACGTGGATCGATGTTCGTTTACGATGACGCAACGTTTTATCTAAAATCGCAGCAAGTCGCCTAGCTTCTTCATGGTCATACCGAAAAAAGAAAACGATCTTCACTTCTGGTGCATACATTTCCAGATATCCTCGTTCATTCAATAATTTCAGTAACATATTTGCCCATTCGATCGTTGGTTGAAACAAAGCCTGTTGCAACGCGAAACGGAACTGGCTTGATTTTTCAATAAAATTAGGGATCGTCTCTGCTAATACTTGGTAGGCATGCGCTTCTTCTGGAGTAAAACGATTATGTAGTCCGATGGAATATTTCAACCACTCTTGAAATAGTACTCTCGTGATTTTCTTTTTGTTGGAACTTTCGAAATCATTCGTCAACCAAAATAACGAATCTAATTTTTCTGTGACGATCGCTAGTTTTTGATAAACAACGGTTTTTTCGATTCTTTGCCAACGTTTATCCGTGATCAAATGGCTATTCAATCGCAGGATCGCTCGATAATTTTTTTCTTTGGTTGAAAGTTTTTTTTCAGAGCGAAAGAGTAGTTCTGGAAAAAGTTCAAAGAAGAATAAACGATTATTTGCGAAAATCTCAATCTCTGAGTGTTGGGAGCGGCGATCCAGTAATTGGATGAATAGCTCTGAAAATGTCTGGTCATGGTCTTCCTTGAAAAAACTTGGAAATTCTTTTAGAAAGCAAAAAAGTAAATATCTGATTTTTCGTTCCGAGCCATAGATTTGCCTTTTTTTATAGGAAAAGGAAAGATGATAATCACCTAACCATTTTTTCAATCGTTCTTGTGCGGAACGATCATATTCAAATGAAAACTTCTTTTCTAGAATCAGATCTCGTAGCAAACAAAAAGAATCCGATCGAATCAAAAATTCGAATAAAAGGAAGGGTTCGTTGTACGCTTGATGGTACACCAATTGGACTTCTTTTTTCTCATATGCCAACTCTAACGGATAATCTTCTGATTTCAATCGTTTCAGATAGCGGTCGACCGTTTTGACATCTACACCCATCCTTTGAGCCAGATCACTCTTCTTCCAGCTCAGATCCTTCATTTGATTGATCAATAAAAAGAGATTCTGTGCTTGTTTTGTTAGTAGTTTTTGCCAGTTCATTCCTTCGCCTCACTCTATTATTAGTCTTTTCAAAGCTATTTATCTAAAACTCCGAAAATGTCTCTTTTATAAAGTACGCAAAGAAATAATTTTTATTTTTCTTCTTTTTCTTGTTTACAAAATTTACTGTAACTTAACCCAGCATGTATCGTTTCTGTAAAGTGGTTTGACGACAAAAAAAAGAGGAACGATTGTCCCTCTCTCCTATCAAGTTGATCATTCTTTGATTTTCAACGTCAATGCATTAAGTGCCACAACGACGGTACTCAATGACATCAACACAGCTCCTACAGCTGGACTCAATAAAATCCCGATTGGTGCGAGAATTCCTGCTGCTAAGGGGATGGCAACAATATTGTAACCAGCACCCCACCATAGATTTTGGATCATTTTCTTTCTTGTTTGTTTTGCAAGATCCAAGAAATGCAAGATATCTTTTGGATCGCTGTTGATCAACACAACATCCGCTGAATCAATGGCGATATCTGTTCCTGCACCAATGGCCATACCGATCGTTGCACGCGCTAAACTTGGTGCATCATTGATTCCGTCACCGACCATGATGACTTTTTTGCCTTGTTCTTGATAACGTTTGACGATGGCTTCTTTGTCGTTTGGCAACAATCCGCCATAATACTCTTCGATCCCTAAGTATTGCGCAACGACTTCTGCTGCATGTTGATTGTCTCCTGTCAGCATCACCGGAGTAATTTTTCTTTCTTTAAGACTTTGAATAAAGCTTTTCGCTTCTGGTTTGATGATATCGCCTAAGGCAACCAAACCAACCAAACGATCATCGATCAATAGAAAACTGACTGTATTTCCTTGTTCTTCATAAGGCGTCAAGCGTTCTTTTGGGAACGCAAGTCCTAAACGTTTGATTTCTTTTTCGTTAACTACTTTGATCGTTTTATCTGCTACTGTTCCAGTCAAGCCGACACCTGAAAGATTTTTTTGGTTTTCGGCTTGATAAGGAGAAATATTTTGTTCTTTCAAATACCGCATGATACCAATCGCTAACGGATGGTTGGCATTCGCTTCTAAGGCACCTAGATATTTCAATAGTTCTTCTTCGGAATAACTATCGTCCAAACGTTCAACACCGGTCACAGTAAATTTTCCTTCAGTTAATGTCCCAGTTTTATCCAACATGATAACATCAAGTTCATTGGCTTGTTCTAATGCCTGACGACTTTTAAGCAACAGTCCATTTTTAGCCGCAATGGAAGTCGAACGTGCAACAACTAGAGGTATCGCTAAACCTAACGCATGCGGACAGGCGATAATAAAGACGGTGACCATTCGTTCTAATGCAGTTGGTAGATCGGTCAATACAAGCCAAACAACGAAGGCTAAAATTCCTGCGACCAACGCCACATAAAACAACCATTTCGCCACTTTGTCAGATAGCGATTCTAATTTGGATTTTTCTCCTTGTGCTTGACGAACCATATCCATGACTTTGGCTAAATAACTATTTTCACCTGTTCCAGTTACTTCGATCTCGATAGTGCCATCGCCATTGATCGAACCACCGATCACTCGATCATCGACTTGTTTTTTGACTCCTTTTGACTCACCCGTTACGGCAGATTCGTCGACGATCGTTTTCCCTTTGAGAATCGTCCCGTCGGTTGGCATTTTATCTCCTGCTCGAACGACTAAGCGATCGCCCTCTTGCACTTCTTTTAAGGAAATTGTTTCTTCAGTCCCATCTGTTCGTAATCGTTTGACGGTTTCTGGTAATAGTTCTGCTAATTTTTGTAAAGCATTACTTGCATTAGAAACGGCACTCATTTCGATCCAATGCCCTAATAACATGATGACGATCAACGTTGCTAATTCCCAGAAAAAATCCATCACATGTGTATGCGGATTGATGAGATTTGCAATAAAAGAATAGAGACTGTACACATATGCTACAGTGATCCCCATAGCAATCAACGTCATCATAGCAGGACTTTTTTGTTTTAGTTCCATCTTAGCGCCACTTAAAAACGGTTGTCCGCCGTAGATGAATAAAATCGTTGCTAGGATCAAAACGATCCAATCAGAGCCAGGAAAAGTCACTTGGAAGGGAAATTCCATGCCCATCATCGGAGAAAACAAGATAATCGGAATCGCTAGCAACAATGACAACCAAAATTTTTGTTTGAAATTCCCCATGTGCATCGAATGATCCATCCCACCGCCCATATGGTCATGCCCCATTGCCTCGTGGTTCATTTTTTCATGATCCATGCCCATATGAGTCATCTGTTGATGGTCCATCTTATTTGTCCTGTTCGTTTGTTGCTTCGTTTCATCATGATGATGTTCGTGCATCTTTCCTTTTTCTTGCTCGTTCATTTTCATCCTGTCCTTTCCTTTTTTGAACCGCTTATTTCTTCATTTTTTGGTTTAGACTCAATGAATTTAGTAATACACTGATTGAGCTGAACGCCATCGCTCCTCCGGCGATAATTGGATTCAATAGGCCAAAAGCAGCAAATGGGATACTGACAACATTATAGATAAATGCCCAAAATAAGTTTTGTTTGATTTTTTTCAGAGTTACACTTGAAAGCTCGATCGTTTGTCCAATCGATGACAGTTGACTATTCATCAACGTCACATCAGCCGTCTCCATGGCAATATCTGTTCCACTGCCCATGGCGATGCCGACATTTGCTAACGCCAATGCGGGTGCATCGTTGATCCCATCACCAACCATACCTACTTGTTTTCCTTCTTTTTGCAGTTTTTCAACATAGCCTGCTTTTTCGTCAGGTAACACTTCAGCAAAGATGTTTTCAGCTGGAATACCAACTTCTTCTCCAATCGTTGTTGCGACAGATTGATTGTCCCCAGTGACCATATAGACTGCCAAACCTTGTTCTTGTAACTGTTTGATCGCCAGTTGCGCGTGTTCTTTGATTTGGTCAGCGACAGCGATCAAGCCCAATACTTGTTTGTCATCTGCGAGAAACATCACGGTTTTTCCTTGACGTTCTAATTGTAACGCTTGTTCTTGATAAGCTTCAAATGAAACGTTCATCTCCACCAAACGTTTTCTTGTACCAATAAAATAAGATTTTCCATTGACTTCTCCGCTGATCCCAGCACCCGGATGCGCTTTAGCCTGAAGGACAGGTAGTGTAGGAATCGATTGTTCTTTTCCATAATTGACGATTGCTTTTCCTAGAGGATGCTCTGACCCTTGCTCTAATGTCGCTGCAATCGCTAAAACTTCTTCGTCACCGATCACGTCTGTAACGACTGGTTTTCCTTGCGTGATCGTGCCGGTCTTATCTAAAAGGATCGTGTCAAGATGTGTCGCAGCTTCTAGTGCCTCGCCACCTTTGATCAAAATGCCCTTTCGTGCGCCTAAACCGGTGCCAACCATGATAGCCGTTGGCGTAGCCAAGCCTAATGCACAAGGACAAGCAATCACCAGAACTGACACACTATGGATCACCGCAAGTTCCCAATTGCCTGTAAATATTCCTGTTAATACTAAAGTGAAAAAAGCGATAACTAACACGATCGGTACAAAAATACCAGAAATCTTATCAGCGATTTTTTGGATCGGTGCTTTGCTTCCTTGTGCATCTTCCACCATTTGGATGATTTGTGAAAGCACCGTGCCTTTGCCCACTTGGGTCACTGTCATTTCAAGAAGACCGGTTGAATTGATCGTTCCACCAAAAAGCAAATCACCTGGCTTTTTCTCAACTGGCACACTTTCACCCGTCAACATCCCTTCATCGATCGCACTGTCGCCTTTTATGACTTTTCCATCTGTTGGGATTTGTTCCCCTGGGCGAACCAATAAGACATCCCCAATAACGACCTCTTCGATCGGGATAGTCTTTTCTTCGCCATTTTTGATGATTTGAGCTGTTTTTTTCTGGAGAGACATCAACTGTTTGATTGCATCACCAGTTTTACTTTTAGCCGTATGTTCTAAATACTTCCCTAATAAGATCAGCGTGATGATCATATTACTACTCTCAAAATACAGATCTGAAGAATGTGTACTAAAGAAGCCATTGTACACACTTAGAACAAACGCAGCAGTCGTACCGATTGCAACCAAGACATCCATATTTGGTGCATTCGTTTTAATGGCATGATAGGCACCTTCATAAAAACGCCAGCCAATATAAAACTGGACAGGAATCGCCAAGATCAGTTGGACCCATGGATCATGGAAGAAGTGGACGAGATTTCCGTGGAAACCTAACATCATGGCAATCATTGCGATCATCATAGGAAAAGTTAAAATAGACCCTATGATGACATCACGTTTCATGTTTTTTAAATAGGTGCGTTTTTCTTCAGCAATTTTTTGCTTATGTGCCTCGTCATATAAAATCGCCCCATAACCAATCGTTTCGACACTTCGAATCAAATCTTCGATGGATACTTCTTGATAATTGATCGTCGCCTTTTCTGTTGCTAGATTGACCGTAGCGGTCAAAACTCCGGGTTGTTCTTTCAATTCCTTTTCGATGCGTGCTGCACAATTTGCGCAAGTCATTCCAGTAATCACGAGTGTGTCTTTTTTAGCTGTATTCTCCATCAAATCACCTCTGCTTGGTAACCTAGATCATTGATTGCTTGACAGATCGTCACCGGTTGGATCACCGTTTCATCTAACGTTACAGTTCCTATCTCTTTTTTTAAGTGAACGTTGACTTTTTTTACACCTGGTAATGCCTTTACTGTCTCTTCTACTCGTGAAACGCAATGGTTACAGCTCATTCCGTTGATTTTTAATTTTGTTTTCATCTTTTCTTTCCTCCTAGTCGTGTTGGTGGCAATTACATTGTCCTGGGATACAATTGCACTGGATCGTTGCTACGGGTTCTTTTTGTTTTAGCTCTGCCAGGATCTGATCGATGTCCGCTTGCGTCAAAGTTGCTTCTGAAACAAGGTCTGCAATCGTCTCTCCGACTTTCTTAGCACAAATATGTGAGAATAAATTTTCTGCGGCACTTTGCACCGTTTCCGATTCAGACACCGCTGGATGATAGATAAATTTTTTCCCTTCTTGTTCTGTCCAAATCGCTTCTTTTTTGACAAGGCGCCCTAAGAGCGTTTTGACCGTTGCTGATTTCCACCCCATCGATTCTGAAAGGATCTGTGTGATTTCTTGGGCAGTGGTGTTGCCTAATGTCCACACCACACGCATGATCTCCCATTCTGAATCACTGATTTTGATTGGCTTTTTCAATGCTTCCATATGTATCGCCCCTTTTCCGTTTACAAACGTAAACTTAATTTCTACCTAAAGATTACACTTGTAAACGAAAGTTGTCAACTACTTTTGTTTCGCCATTTTTCTAAAAATGCTTTTTGCTGATGTGGTCCATCTAAAATAACTACTTTCGCCATTGCATCTTGTTCGGTTAGCATTTTAAGAGCCAATGGTTCTTTTTCTTTTCTGTAGCGCCAAACATACCGCAAAAAATCCAGATACTCCTGATCGAATTTTTCTTTGAATTCTTCTGGAACATCTGGACGTGTACGTTTATCTAATTTGCGTTTGATCGACCGCTTGATTACCCGATAGATTGCATGGTGTCTCGGCAAGCGAAGCAATAGGATCAAGTCCGCTTGTTCGATTCGCTCTTTGGCGATTGATAGATAGTTCCCTTCGATGATCCAATCGCTATTATCTGCCATAAAACGTTCTTGTTCCTGAAACAACCAACGTTCCGCTTCTTTACCATAATCCGTTTTGAGCCACAGCCGATCAAGTGCTAGAAGTGGGCTTCCTGTCATTTTTTGCAAACTTCTGGCAAGCGTAGATTTCCCAGCACCAGATTGTCCCATGATCATGATTTTCATCTTTTGCCCCCCTTAAATCAGTTTTTCTTTATTCTACCTTTAATCCGTAATAACGCAAAAAGAAACCGAATCAATCGTTGCATTGATTCGGTCATCACTATTGTTATAGTTGAGTAACTGGTTGTTTCACTTCATTTTTCTTTTTATCACGACGTGCGATCGCTGGCAAGATCATGCCTAGTAAAATCAAGATGATCGGTGTCACGATATTTGAGATCAATTGGAACCACCAAGCTTTTGGATCAGCGGCGTATTCCACTTTTGGAACCATTCCCAAAATACATGCAAACGCAGTGAAAGCAAAACACCAAGCACCAAAGATGAAGCCAACTTTTGGATTTTTCACGAATTTATATTCAGACGTGAATTTTTTGTATGCTTTGTTCAACATCATGTATGCTAAGAATACCCACAAGTAACGCATTGGCATAACGACTGAATTCAAGTTCGTCAACCATTTGACTAATTCATTCATATCTTTGATACCGACGATCGGTAAGAGGATGATGATCCCTACTAAAATACCTGTGAACATATAACCGTTCACTAATGTACCTTTGCTGTTGCGTTTACGTAACCAGCTTGGGACAAACTCTGGATCTGCATCCGCTAATAAAATCTTCAATGGCGCATCGATTGAAAAGGCCAAGGCAGAGATCTGACCGACCATGTTCGTCAACGCATAGATGATCATCAACAGATTACCAATACCGTAATAGTTACCTAAGATTTGGAAGGCACTGTATGCACCATTTGCCATTAAATCTTTTGGAATATTATCACTTGCAAACAACATACCCATTGCGACAGAACCTAAAACGGCACAGATTCCTACCATTGCAGCTAAGAAAATCATCCCTTTAGGAAATTCTTTTGCAGGGTTACGCGTTGAATTAACATAAGGAGAGATTTTTTCAGCGCCCCCTACAGCAAAAACAAGCATGGAAACAGTTGTGAAGTAGCCAAAATCAAACTTAGGAATATACGTTTGGACTTGATTCATATTCGCTGTCGCAAATTCCATCGTTGGATTGATGAATGGTGCAGTGACAGCAAGTAAAATGAATAATAATGACATGACAAACATTGCTGTACCCGCTAAACCACCAATTACTTTCAACGTAGATAAACCTTTAGTTGATAAATACAAGAAAGCTAAGAAAATGATCAATGAGATAACTGCGACCATTTGGACGGACATCGTATTGACGATATCGCCATTCCCTTGGACTGCCCACCCAGCAGCAATCAAGATTGCTTGCGGTTTTTGTGCTAAATATGGAATATGCACGACCCAGTAAGTCCAAGCAGCATAGTAAGCTAAGCGTTTATTTGACGTGGTATTTTCTACCCAAGAACTAACGCCACCTTTACTATCTTTAAATGCTGATCCTAATTGACCAACGATCAGAGCATAGGGGATAAAATAAATTGCTAGGATCAATAACCAAGAAGTGATTACTGAAATCCCTTGTTGCGCGTAGTTATTGACGACATTCCCCATACCCCAGACCATGTTGAATGCAATCAATGCTACTGTAAACCAGCGCAGTTGTTTTTCGTTCATCTGATTTCTCCTTTAAAAATATTTAATAATTAATCATTGACTATCATATTCAATTTTTTTATTGTTTACAACACTTCGTTATTTTATTTGTGGATTATTTTAGGTAAAACACATTGTTTTTACATTTTCTTTTCATTTTAGACTAAAACTCCCCTTATATAAGCGCATAAAAAAGATTTATTTTCTAACTATTTTGGAATTTTCAGAACAATTAAAATATTCCAGTTATTTTAAGCGCAAAAAAACCACAGTCCTCACTTTACTGATTCCTGTGGTTTATCGTTGCTTTTTTGAATATTTTGTTTACTTTTTGACAGAGAGGCCACGCATCGCATTTAATACAGCGATAAGCGTCACACCGACATCGGCAAAGACGGCATTTCCCATCGAAGCATAACCGATTGCACCAAGAATCAACACGATCACTTTTACGCCGATAGCAAACGCGATATTTTGCTTGACGATTCTCAACGTTTTTCTTGAAAGTTTGATTGCCTCAGCTAGTTTTGATGGTTCATCGTTCATGATCACGACATCGGCTGCTTCAATTGCCGCATCACTGCCCAAGCCTCCCATAGCGATTCCGACATCCGCTCGAGCTAAGACTGGGGCATCATTGATCCCATCGCCGACAAACGCGGTTTTTTGTGATGTGTCGTGCATCAGCGCTTCTAACTTCTCAACCTTATCTTCGGGAAGCAGTTCACTATAGACTGTATCGACCCCTACCTCTTTTGCGACTTGTTCCGCAATGCTTTGAGCATCTCCAGTCAACATCGCCGTCTTTTTGACACCGACTTGCTTCAATGTCTCGATTGCTAATGTTGCATCTGGTTTGATCGTATCAGCAATGACTAAATACCCAATTACTTGATTATCGATCGCTAAATAAATCAAAGTGCCGATTTCATGAGGATTTGCTTGCTTGATTTTAAAACGAGCGAGTAATTTTTGATTGCCGACAAGTACATCTCGTCCTTCGATTTGTGCTTTGATTCCTTCACCAGCAATTTCTTCTGGTGCTTCAATCTCATATATTAACCCACTATATGCATCCATGACCGCCTTAGCAATTGGATGTGTCGAAAGATTTTCAAGACTGGCAATGTACTTCATGAACGCTTTTTCGTCCATGTCTGAAACGATTTTTTGTACCGAAAAATCACCCTTCGTCAATGTGCCTGTTTTATCAAATACGACCGTTTCTGTACGAGCTAAAAGTTCTAAATAATTGCCGCCCTTTACGAGTATCCCTTGTTTACTAGCTCCTCCGATCCCGCCAAAAAAGCTAAGTGGGACAGAGATCACTAACGCACAGGGACAAGAGATCACAAGAAACGTCAACGCTCGATAGATCCATTCAGAAAATCCTCCCCCAAAAAATAATGGTGGGACGATAGCTAAAAGAACAGCTAGAGCGACAACGATCGGCGTATAATAACGAGCAAATTTAGTGATAAATTTTTCAGCTGGTGCCTTTTTACTACTTGCTGTTTCGACTAATTCCAATAATTTACTGATTGTCGAATTTTCATAACTTTTTACTACTTCGATCGTTAATGGCTGCGTCTTGTTGATAAAACCACTTAGTACTGTTTCTCCATTTATAACTTCTTTTGGCAATGATTCTCCTGTCAATGCTGAAGTGTCCACGAGTGATTGCCCTTTGATGATCTTTCCATCTAACGGAATCCTTTCACCAGGTTTGACCATGAGCGTTTCACCAATCTGAACTTCTTCAGGTTGCATACTTACTAAGCCACTTTCAGTGATCACATGTGCAATTTCTGGTCGGATCGCCATCAAGTTGCGAATCGAGCGACGTGACTGATCGACAGCGAAATGTTGAAAATATTCGCCAATTTGATAAAACAACATCACAGCGACTGCTTCTGGATATTCACCAATCAACATCGCACCGATCGTTGCAATCGACATCAAGAAATTTTCATCAAATACCTGTCCTTTACGAATATTCACGATTGCTTGTTGAATGACATCAAATCCGATGAGAACAAAAATGGCAAAGAACGTAATGAAACGGATTGGCTCTGCTGGTTGCCATAAAAATAAGACGAGTAAGCCAAGTGAAGCAAGTACGATCCGCCATAGCGTCGTATTTTTTTCGCTTTCAACTTGCTTATTTTTCAGTTGCGGATTTTTTTTCACTTCTGTAACTGTCACATCTGGTTCTAAACGATTGATTTCTTCTTTTGCTTTCTCCTCAATCGCTGAAATCATTGTTTCATCCGCCTCGATCATCATTTTACCAGTCGCAAAATTGACTGTTGCCTCTTTTACACCAGGTATTGCTTGTACTTTCTTTTCAATTTTCATCGCACAATTTGCACAATCTAAACCTTGTAATTGATAACTTTTCATTTTAAGTCCCTCCTCACTAAACATATGAATATCTCTTCATAAGTTATTATACATGAGTAATCATTCATATGTCAAATGATTATATTAAAACTGCTCATTTTAAGAAAAATCCGAAAATTCATTATTTCTTCAATGGATAAAAGAAGTTGTTTATGTAAAAGTCACGAATGGTAGAATCCATTAACAAGTCTCTTCTTTTAGCTAAAAAAATGACCAAATAAATGATGGATATCACTCGCTACACAAATAAACTCTTTTGTACGATCGTACAAAAGAGTTTATTTAGATCTTAATTATACGATTTCTGCTCCAAATGGCATCAATGCTAATCGTGCAAGTTTAAAGGATTGTTTTGCAAATGGAATACCGATGATCGTGATGCATAGTAAAATCCCACTGATCACATGCCCTAAAGCAATTGGTAATCCTGACACGATCAGCCAAATGATATTGACGATCAAGGATACACCGTTGTTTGTATAAATGACTTCTTTACCGAAAGGGGCAAAAGACAATGAAGCGATTTTAAAGCATTGTAAGCCTATTGGTATCCCAATGATCGTGATACACCACAATACTCCAGCTAACGTCCAACTCAGTCCTCCGAGCAAACCACCAAAAATAAACCAAATAATGTTTCCGATACAACTCATTTCTTATTTCTCCATTCTAACGAAAGTCCTATTCTAAAATCCATTGAAATCGACTCTCTTGATTTTACGTTTTTTTGCTTCTAACAACCACTGCTCCATAAATTGAGCAGCTATGATTCGCTCTTGGTCCCCTGCCACAAATACCGTTCTCACGAGTGTGTCAGCTTTCGGATCAGCCTCTGTGGTTTTCACTTGTCTCACTTGGCTAAAGGCAAGAATCGTTTGTTTTTCTATCTCCTCTTGTTCTGCCACAAGTGATATATTTAGTGGATCTTTTATGTCTTCCAACATTTGTTCCTTCAAAAAACGATCATCTTGCTGTCTGATCAATTCATTGATCTTTGGTAGATCTGCTTTGGTTGCTTGCCGGATGATCACTCAAACCACTCTTTTCTTTTCATGACCGTTTCCATCCAACTATTCGCAATCGTTTCATGTCCGAGTACTGTCGGATGAACGCCATCATCTCCTGTATATTTTTCATAGCCATAGGAGATCCCTAAAGAATTCAATCGTCCATCTAACGGTACAAAGACTGCTTGATATTCGTATGCTAACTGACGGATCAAATGGATCTTCGGATCAAGATCGCGACGCCAAGTTCTACGATCATCAGGTTCTGGCAAAACAAATGGTTCCATCAAGACGATTTTTTTGATTCCATTTTCAACTAAACGATCAAGCAAATAGCGATAATCTGCTTCAAATCGAGCGAGCGACTCCTTTGTCGCAAAAGCTGTAGGTTCACCTACATTGTGCCATGTATCATTAATACCGATCAAAATCGAGACGATGTCGGGCTTTAACTCAAGGCAGTCTTTCTTCCAGCGGTTTCTCAAGTCTGCTATCTTATTGCCACCGATACCTCGATTGAAAAATACCCATGATTTTTTTGGGTCACTTGCCGCCAATTTTGCTGCTGTCAATAGCGCATAGCCATGTCCGAGATCATCCGTTCCTCTGCCAGCATCTGTAATACTATCGCCAATGAATAAAAGTCGTTGTTCCATCACACACCCTACTTTCCATTCCACTTTTAGGTTATTATCCCATAGTCGTCTGCCCAAAGAAAGGAAGAATCGCCACCTTAGTCATTTTTAATATCCTCTTAAATAAAATAAGATCCACGAAAATTCAATGAACAATTTTCGTGGATCGCGTCTTATATTATGGGTAAATACGATTTAACAAACGTGGGAATGGGATAGCTTCACGTACATGGTCGATTCCTGAGATCCAAGTCACTGTACGCTCTAAACCTAAGCCAAAACCAGAATGTGGTACAGAGCCGTATTTGCGCAGATCTAAGTACCATGAGTATTCTTTTTCGTCTAAGCCATGGTTTTTGATTTGTTCTAATAAGAAATCATAGTCAGTCGCACGTTCACTTCCGCCGATGATCTCGCCATATCCTTCAGGTGCGATCATATCTGCACAAATCACAACATCTTCTCTTGTTGGATGTGGTTTCATGTAGAATGGTTTGATTGCTTTAGGATAGTTCAAAATAAAGACTGGTTGCTCAAATGAGTTGGCAATAAAAGTTTCGTGTGGTGAACCAAAGTCATCGCCCCACTCGATATCGTCAAACCCGTTTTTCTTCAATAATTCGATTGCATCATCATATGTGATACGTGGGAAAGGTAATTTTGTATAAGTTTTCAATACTTCTTTGTCACGTTCTAATACGTCTAAAGCATACTCACAATTATCTAGAACACTTTGGACTAAAAAGGCAACGTATTGTTCTTGCACTTCTAAGCTTTGTTCTTGGTGTGTAAATGCCATTTCAGGTTCGATCATCCAGAATTCGATCAAATGACGACGTGTTTTTGATTTTTCAGCACGGAAAGTCGGTCCGAATGAGAATACTTTACCAAATGCCATTGCTGCAGCTTCCATGTATAGCTGACCACTTTGTGAAAGATAAGCTTTTTGATCGAAGTAATTCGTTTCAAATAAGTCCGTTGTGCCTTCTGGTGCTGAACCAGTCAAGATCGGTGGATCGATTTTAACGAATTGGTTGTTGTTGAAAAATTCGTAGGTTGCACGGATGATTTCGTTTCGAATCTGCATCACAGCATGTTGGCGAGAAGAACGCAACCATAAGTGGCGATGATCCATCAAGAAGTCTGTCCCATGTTCTTTTGGTGTGATTGGGTAATCGTGGCTTTCGCTCACTACTTCAATATTCGTGATCCCGATCTCGTAGCCGAATTTTGAACGGCTGTCTTCACGGATCTCACCTGTAACAAGGATCGACGTTTCTTGAGAAAGATTTTTTGCTGTTTGGAAAACTTCCTCTGGTACTTCGCTTTTTACAACAACACCTTGGAAAAATGCTGTACCATCTCGTAATTGTAAAAAGGCGATTTTTCCACTTGAACGCTTATTAGCGACCCAAGCACCGATCGTTACTGTTTCGCCTACATGTTTTTTTGAATCGATGATTTGAATTTGTTCCACGTAAAATTCTCCTTTATCCTATACTATTTCTATTGGTTTTGACTTTTACTCTCAATAAAACGGCGAATACGGCGGATGCCTTCTTCTAGCGTTGCTAAATCTGTCGCATAACTCAAACGGACATTTTCCGGCGCACCGAACCCTTCACCAGTCACCAAAGCAACCCCTGCTTCTTCCAGTAAGTCCTCGACCCATGGTGTGACTTGCTCATAACCACACATTGCCAGCGTCTCTTTGACATTTGGAAACAAGTAAAATGCGCCTTGTGGCCTCTTGACCGACATACCTGGCAGATCAGCAACCAGTGGAAATACGATATCCAGACGTTCTTCAAATGCTTGACGCATCTCTTCAACAGTGTCTTGTTCACCTTGTAAGGCTTCAACAGCCGCATATTGACTCACAGCAGTTGGATTACTCGTTGATTGAGAAGCAATCGCGATCATGCCATCAATGATATCCTGATTACCGACTGCATAACCGATACGCCACCCCGTCATTGCGTAGGTCTTAGATACACCGTTGATGACGATCGTCTGTTCACGTATCTCTTCTGAAATCGATGCTATTGGAGTAAACTCATTGTCATTATAAACTAATCGGCCATAAATATCATCAGCAACTATTAAAATATCATTTTTTACTGCCCATTCACCAATGGCTTGTAGTTCTTCTTTTGTATAGATCATCCCTGTTGGATTCGAAGGAGAGTTGATAATAACTGCTTTTGTCTTGGAAGAACGAGCTTGTTCCAATTGCTCAAGGGTCACTTTGAAATCATTGATTTCTTGACCAGTAACAAAAACAGGGGCTCCTTCTGCTAGTTTGACTTGTTCACCATAACTTACCCAGTAAGGCACTGGAATAATGACTTCATCTTCTGGATCAAGGATCGTTTGAAACAGCGCATAGAGTGCAAATTTTGCCCCATCCGTCACTATCGTCTGTGAAGATTCATAGGTCAAGCCATAATAGGTTTTCAGATAAGAAACGATTGCTTGTCTTAATTCTGGAATACCTGCTGTAGGCGTATAATAACTGGCTTTTCCATTCTTGATCGCCTCGATTGCTGCTTCTTGGATATTTTCAGGCGTAGCAAAATCAGGTTCTCCTACGGTTAGGCTGATAATATCTTTTCCTTGTGCTTTCAATGCCTTTGCTTTTGCCGCAGTGGCTAGTGTGACAGAAGGCTCTAAGCGTTCCACTCTTTTTGACTGTTTCATCCCATCTATCCTTTCGTTCTTCTTTTCTACACCCCGCTGATGACTTTGACTTCTTCTCCTGTTTCAAAGGAAAGCAAATAATAATTCAACTGATCATCTGATGTTTTGGCAATGACTTCCCATACTGGTTCGTCTTGATACATCCCTAAAGAAGCTTTTTCCACTTGTTGATCAGGATGTTGCTTACTGATTTCTTTTCTGGCAGCTTCTTCCGTCAAGCCTGCTTTTTGATCTAATACCTTCACGCGCTCCCCTGATTTAGGAATGATCACTGCAATATCTTGTCCTTTATCATTTTGTCCTGTTAATGAAAAATAAGTGGCTTCTCGAGTAAACCAATAAAATTGGTCGACTTCTTCAAGGTTCGCATATTGTTCCGCCAACTTTGTCGCCTCTTGCTTTGCTTGCGTCATTGGTCGTGTCGCACGCAGATAAAAAATAGTACTGATCACGATCACTGTCAATAAGGCAATGATCAATCCCAATAACACGCGATTGATCGTATGTTCTTTGTTTGTCTGATTCTTCAAGGACCGTCGCTCCTTCTTTTTTCATTGATGTTCATTATAACAGATTTCGAGGCAAAAATAGTCCTCGATTATGGCTTAATTTCTTCGTTTTTCTTTAAGAAATCATGGATGTCCTGACAAATTTCTTCAAAAGAAGCTTCTTGGATAGGCACTTTTTTAGGTAGCGCATGGATGATCCGTGCCCCATATTTTGCAGTCACCAATCGGCGATCTAATATCAATAAGACTCCCTTATCCGTTTCTGAACGAATCAAACGCCCTAATGCCTGTCTCACTTTCAACGCTGCTTTTGGTAAAGATTCTTGATAAAACGGATTGATTCCTTCAGATTCTAAATACGCATTTCTTGCTTTGACCATCGGACGTTGTGGGTGATCAAATGGAAGACGCGTAATCACAACTAATTGTAACGCATCTCCTGGTAAGTCTACCCCTTCCCAAAAGCTATCTGCACCAAATAGCACACTCATTTCAGAAAGTACAAAGCGTTTCAATAACTTCTCACGACTGCCACCGATCCCTTGCGCTAAAATCTCTCTTCCTTGTTCAAGCATCGTCAAATGCATCCGTTGATAGACCTTTTGCAAGACATCATGGGAAGTAAACAAGACAAGGATTGGTCGTTTTTCTTGTCGGATCAATTGGTAGAGGACATCTGTGAGATAGTCGACATATGCTGTGCCACTTAATTGATTGATTTCTGGCGCTTCTTTCGGCACATAGATCCTTGCTTGTTCCTCATAATCATAAGGAGAAGCGATGACTTTTAAAGGTGTTCCTTCAATCCCTAATCGTTTCGCCAGATATTGGCGATCTGGACCTACTTTTAACGTTCCTCCTATATACAAGATCCGCTCATAGCGTTGATACCAGACAGTATTAGGAATCAATGCCGCAGTGAAATCGTGGAGGTGGAACATCGTCTGTTGAGGGGTAGCAGCCGGAACGAACCAATGGACTAAGCTTTCTTGCCAGTTCTCCAGCCATTCTTCCATAAAAATTGCTTGTTGCTCCAAGCGATCAAATAACGCATACAGGCTGGCTAGATCAACCCGCATTTGTTTCGTCCAGCTTTCTTGAAGCACCTCTACCCCTGCACGAATCCTGTCCTGCAATTCCTTTATTTCTTGGTAAAAAAGATGAAGATGATCGATGGCTGTACTTGCCTCAAAAGATAGTTTCTCTATATCTGTTTTCGTAATCATGACTTCTTCAGGATAAGCCTGTCCTTTTTGTGGCGGGACGATCTCAAGTAACCCCTCAGCTAAAAAAAGCTGTGCTTCCCGAAGTGCGGTCAACTCTTCTTTATAGATATCCAGCCAACGCTGCCCCTCATGATTTTTAGGGAGGTACCCTTTGAAGCGATCAAAAAGACGATCCGGTTCTTCGAATAATTGTACTTCTTTATTAAAATAGCTCAAACTAAACCGTTGATCATTGACTTTTTCTGCAATTTCAGGCAGATGATGTGCTTCATCGATCAATAAATAGGGACTCTCAGGTAACAAAGGTGTTTTTCTTTGCGTTTCTTGGACTAAGAAAGCATGATTGACAATCAAAAAGTTACTCTCTTTGATTTGTCTATGCAAAAAGCGGATAAAATCTTGTTCGTAAAATGCTTGTTTTTTTGCTAAAAAATCGATGCCGCGATGGGAGACATCTGTAAAAAATGAATGATTCAAGTTCGTTAAATGTAATTCATCTAAATCCCCAGTTTTCGTTTGCGTCAGCCAGACAAGAACAGTCATTTGGTAAAGGGCATACTGTTTTTGTTCTTTCGGTTCAAGTAGCGTCGCTTTAAAACGTTGCAGATCAAGATAATGGCGATAGCTTTTGATGATCGTTGCCTGGATCGGTTGGTCGAATAATTGATTCAACAAGGGAATATCTTTTTCCATGATCTGCTCTTGTAAAACAAGGGAGACCGTACTGATCACCACCGGCTTCTCGGGTGTAGCGAGATAGCTGAGCGGCAACAAATAGCCAATGGTTTTTCCCATACCAGTTGCTGCTTCGATCATCAAATTTTTTGATTCATCTTTGGTAAAATGATCGTAAACAACATTCATCAAGCGATTTTGTTCTTTCCGATACATCAATGTTTTGCCAAATATTTTTTCTTTTGCCTGTTTTTTTCTTGGATAGTCTTTTTGACCGTAATAGACTTCTGAAAATAATTCGACTTCTTTTTTTTGTAAAGCGATCCCTTCAACGATTTCTATTTCTTCCGATAACGGGGCTGGCTGTTCTCTCATTTCATTGGTGATTTGTTCGATGAATAGCTTGGTATCCATTCCAGTATGATTGCTTAACTTCACGATTTGTTCCAATGTCACTAAAGGTAGCTGGCGCATTCGTTCTTCAATCAATAAAAGCAATTGTGCGGTGACTTCAGCATCACTATCAGCTTGATGAGGATTGTCATGGATAAAGCCCAGGCTTTCTGACAAATCAGCTAAACGAAAGCTTGGCTCAGTCGGCAAGAATATTTGCGCCAACTCAACGGTATCGATACCAGGTATCTTTAATTTTGGTACACCACAACGAGCTAATTCATGGTTCAAAAACTGATAATCAAAATAAATATTATGCGCCACGAAAATGGTATCCGCTAGAAGGTTGTAAATCGTTTGTGCTACATCTTCAAAATAGGGTGAACGATGAACACGTTGATTGGTGATCCCTGTCAAATTCTGGATCTGTTTTGAGATTTTACGTCCAGGATTGATATCCATAGAATAACGAGAAGTGATCCGCCCATCTTCAATCATGACACATCCAAATTGGATAATGCGATCTTCTTTTGGATTTGTCCCAGTCGTCTCAATATCGACGACTGCATAAGTTTTCGGTTTCAACATAGCTTCCTCTTCTCTTCCCTCTAGTCTTCTTTTGAAATTATACTACAAATCACCTAAAAATTCTTAGGAAATCAACCTCAAACGAACGCCTAGACGATCAATTGCCCTCTAAAGAAAACAATGCGTGGGTGTTATACCTTCTATCTCTCCACGACTCAGAGATAATTTATCTTTCTTGTATTCCTTAGTTAGACAGAATCCGACAGTGAATAAGCAGAAAACACAAAAAAGCCCAGACCGCTAGAAACTAGCAGACTGGACTTTTATTTAGTAGTGGGTTAATTAAGCTTTAACAACGTTAGTTGCTTGAGGGCCACGTTGACCTTCTTCAACATCGAAGTTTACTGTTTGGCCTTCTTCTAAAGTTTTGAATCCATCACCTTGGATAGCTGAGAAATGAACGAATACATCGTTTCCGTTTTCTGCTGTAATGAAACCGAAACCTTTTTCTGAGTTAAACCATTTCACTGTACCTGTTTCCATAATAAAAATCCTCCTTGTGTATCAAACACATATTTTGCAATTACTTGAATGGTGAATATCTGGAAGATGTTTATTTGAAACAAGCTACCAAGATTACCGAACAAAAACTACATAGTTATTGTAGCACATTAATTACAGTTTAGCTAGTAAATTTTCGACTTTTTTTATTTTTTCTTCATTCTTTTGCTTATTTTCCAAAAAAAAAACGAACGTTTTGAATTTATGGTAATAAAAAATTCAGTTTTAAAATAACCGTGCCTCCGACTGAAGCTCTTCGAAAAATAAGAAAAGCCATGAAATCAAATGAATGATCTCATGACTTTTCTTTTGTAAGTGTACTGGACTAGGACCTAATAACGCAAGATTGCAGTCAGGCTCTTTTCGTCTGGAGCGTCTTTTTGATCCAGAATAAAGACTTGTCCGCCATTCGTGATCACGTCATCCGCAAGTTGGTTCAATACTTGGCGACGATCATATTCCGTTTCTGGATCTTCACCAAATCCGTTAGCAAGATTAGATGTAGCGATAAATAAGTGGGAAAGTTTCCCTTCTTTTGCTGCCGGCACGATATCGACCAATTGATCGAGGAATTTTTTATCCAATAACTGGTTGTAGCTGCTTGCTTCATTCGCTACTAGTTGTTCCGATAATTTTTTACTACCTGCTTCAATTTCTTTTAATGAAAGTTGGGCAGGTGAAGCGGAGATGGCAACATCTGAGCGGAAATAAGGATTTTTTGCTACTTTTTTGAACATGGTTTGATTCTCAGGTAAAGCGTATAAGAAAATCGGCCATTTCTCAGGATTATCAAATGTATCTCTGAGGAATTCATCGACCGCTTGATAATAGTTGACCCAGTCGATCTCCACTTCCTCGTCTTTCGGGTTCACACCATGGAAATTCGATCCTTCACTTCCATTTGAAGAATAATTGATCCCTCCACCTGTCAGCTCAGACCCTAATGCAGTGACCACATCTGTTGGTGCGCCTTCTGGCAGATCAATTTCTTTGATTTGTTTGTTGCTTACTTCGTAAAGCTTCATTGAGTCACGATTCAATCCTAGTAAATAGTATGAGTAATTAAACTGTCCATTTTTGATGATCGCTAATAAGTAAGGAAGATCACTTACATAATATTGATCGTCTACCGCAATACTCAAACGATGAACAATCGTACTGTCTGTAGACAAAATGACTGCAACACTTGCAGTGGCACTACGCCAAAATGAAGCATCTTCTAATAGTTGATCGATCTTTTTTTGAAAGATTGACCAATCATGCTCCGCATATTTCTTTTCAAAACGTTTTTTTGCTTCTTTTGCAAAGTTCTTGAATTTGATCTGATCTTTTTCCACATCTTGATGTGCAACGTGAGTATTTAGCATAATAGTAATAAATGGTCCTTTGACACCTTCTGAAGTCAGTTGTGACAGTAACGCTCTATCCTTTTTCGCCATAAACGTACCCCTCCTAAAAAATCATTTCTTCAATACTACTAACTAAAGTCTACCACAACCATTTTTATCCATAAAACAAAATGGTCCCTAAAAGAAAAAACGTTTCCAATCCAACCATAGCCAATCATTTATTTCTTCAATGATTCTTCAAAATTTCCTCAATGATTCGTTACACTTCACAGCCAAATTATTCATACATCCATGCTAAGATGAAAAAAAGTAGAAATCGAGGTGTTTTTATGCAATTATTGATGATCTTTAGTTTACTAGGGCTGACCGCTTTATTTGTATTCACTGCCTTTCGTCTAAATGAACCTGAAGTACAACCCGTTCGGATCAAAAAGAATCAACGTTAAGCTTCTTGGGTGTGTTCGTTTTGTTTATCTAAAGTTTTTTTCAGAAAGATTGAAACTACGTACGCTCTCTGATAAAATTTTAATTTGTAGCAAATCAAATTAGAAAACAAGGAGATTGGACATGCGCACTAAGAAAACACATTTCGTTTTACTGTTGGCAACGCTTCTTTTGACGTTAGGAACGTTTCTGCCAACTTTATCCGTACATGCAGATGATACATTTTCTGTGAATTCCCAAGCAGCATTTGCGGTGGACGCAACAAGCGGAAAAATTTTATACAATCAAGATGGGGATAAAACAATGGGGATCGCATCGATCTCAAAAATCATTGGATTATACATCGTACTCGACCAAGTGAAAGAAGGAAAATTATCTTGGGACGATGAAGTGGCAATCTCCGATTATGCTGAAACCCTAAGTATCGCACCCAATTTATCAAATGTTCCCTTACATAAGGAGAATACCTATACTGTAAAAGAACTTTTTGACTCTGCCTTCATCCAATCAGCCAATGCTTCAATGGTCGCTTTAGCTGAAAAGATTTCTGGTAGTGAAACAGCCTTTCTGACTGTCATGAATGATCAATTAAAAGAATGGGGCATTGAAGATGCAACGATCGTCAATGTTTCTGGTCTAAACAATGTTTACCTTGGTGCAAATCGCCCAGAAGGTACTGGCGAGACAGATGAAAATCAAATGTCCGCAAAAGATGTAGCAATCATCGCACGTCACCTATTACTAGATTTTCCTGAAGTACTAGAAGTAACAAGTACAGCCACAAAAATGTTTGGTGAAAATACTCAATCACCGGTTGAAATGGTCAACTGGAATTGGATGCTTCCAGGATTTATCAACGCAAAAGAAGGCGTTGATGGACTGAAAACTGGAACCACTGATTTTGCTGGCGCTTGTTTTGTTGGTACGATCGAAAGAGATGGCAAACGCATTATCACTGTCGTATTGAATGCTGAAGGCCATGAACTAAACCCAAGTGTTCGTTTCACTGAAACAGCTCGCTTGATGGATTATTGCTATGATAACTGGTCAGTCAAAGAAATCGGCAAATCAAATGCAAGTATCCCTTCCCTTGAATCGATCAATGTGAAGAACGGGAAAGAAACTTCTGTCAACGTCGTATTGAAAAGCCCTGTCAGTGTCTGGGTCAGAAACGACATGGATACTGGTCAATTGACGATCACACCAAAAATCGATGAAGAAAAAGTAAAAGACAATGAACTTGAAGCACCGATCGTCAGAGGCACAAAAGTTGGTACAGCAACGATCACTTTAGCTAATGATCAATTAGGCTACTTAGAAGACGATGCCTCTCCTAGCACAGACATCATCACTGCTAGTTCAGTTGAAAAAGCCAATATTTTTGTGATTGGCTGGCGTAATGTCACTAACTTTTTCAGTAATCTATTCTAGATAAAAACTCTTGATCGATTGCATCAAATAGCTACCCAAACGATAAAATTTGGTTCTTCGTCATGTTACGACGTGGATCAATGCCAAAATTATCGTTTGGGTATTTTTTTGCTTATTTCAGAAAATAAATGTAATTTATATTTTTTCTTTTTTTATAACAGCTTTTTTGTTCATTTTTCGTTATACTGTAAAAGATAGATGGTTACTTGAAGGGTTGTTCTTTGAGGGGCAAGTAACACTATCATTTCGTGTGTATAAACTCATCGGTTTTCTGCTATCTATCCCTAGCAGTGATGACTGCACGTTTAGAAAAAGGAGTTGGTTCTATGAATTTAACAAGAGATTTGATTTTTTCGATTCTCTATATTTTAGGGATGACTGGCATCATCACCTGGCGTCGAAAACAAAAAGACCCGGCGCTATTCTTTTATTGTGGTACTTGGACATTTGCATTGATGCTCACGTATTTCATTGTGTTAGAGATTTTTTTTGCAAGTTTTTATTTCTTGATTCCTCTAGCCTTCTTTAGTATTTTTGCTTTTTTTTACTTTACAGAAAAACGACGGCTCATGAATGGATTGATCTTCAATTTATTTTTAGTCAGCTTTGGCACTTATTTATTACTCTTACTCTCTGAGACCCAAAACGTCTTTATCGGTGGTATTTTCGCCTTGATAGCAGTGCCAGTTGTATTGATTTTATTATTTGGTGTTTATATTTTAGTCGTCTTTCTGGTTTGGAATGGGATCATCGTTCTAAAGAGAGAATCTAGGTCTCTAGCAAATCTTTTGACCTTACTACTAGGAATCGCTTTGATGCTTTATGTAGGGACTGCTACCTTTTTGATTAGTTACTTGCCAGCATGGATCAATGTGTTTCTTTCTGGTATAGCAGTTATTTTGATTTATCTATTTATCGTCTTCTATAATTTTATGACCGTTTCTTTCTTATATCAGTTCAACCGACCACGATATAATCAAGACTATATTATTGTTTTAGGCGCAGGACTGATCAACGGTGAGCGTGTTTCCCCTCTCCTAGCCAAGCGAATCGACAAAGCCATCGCTTTTTATTGGGCGCAAAGTCATGCTACTCTAAACCCACCGACACTTTTGATGTCAGGGGGACAAGGTGCAGACGAAAAATTGCCTGAAGCAATTGCGATGAAAAATTATGCGTTAGAAAAAGGGATTCCTGAAAGAGATATTTTGGTTGAGACTAATTCGACTACCACTTTAGAAAATATGCGTTTCTCTAAAGAGTTGATGGACCGAGAGTCTGGTGGCGGTGCTTACCGTGCCATTTTCAGTTCGAATAATTACCATATTTTCCGTGCAGGACTATTTGCGAAACAAGCGCAACTAAAAGCAAATGGCATTGGCGCAAAAACAGCCTTTTATTATTTGCCAAATGCTTTTCTGAGAGAATACATTGCAATCTTGATGCTCCACAAAAAACGTCATATGATCGTATGTGGCACAATCGTTGGCTTTTCGGTCTTGATGGCCTTGCTTACATTGATCGTCTAAAAAAAGAAGTTGCTGAAATAGCAACTTCTTTTTTTAATATGAGATCACTCTTTTGTTTTCCTCTGATTTTTTTCCACTGGTAAAAATAAAATCCCTTTTTTGACCATCACTTTTTGTGCCGAATAGATCCCGTAGTTTCCTGAACACATGAAACTAATCAAGCAAATCATAAAAAAGAAACTAGCTGCTTCACCACCAAAGAGTTCGATCCCCATGATAAAACAAGCAATTGGCGTATTCGTTGCACCAGAAAATACCCCAATAAATCCTAAGGCTGCAAGAAAAGGAATCGAAACATGTAAAAGTGGTGCTAATGCTGCACCTAAAGTTGCACCGATCTCAAATAAAGGCGTCACTTCACCGCCTTGATAACCAGCCCCTAGTGAAAGGACAGTAAAGCCCAGTTTCCCAATAAAATCATATGCGTTGGCTGTTCCTGCAAACGCATCTTGTAACAAAGGCAGGCTAAGTCCTAAGTAGCGTTGGGTCTGGAAGATAAGTGCGACAATAACGACGATGCCCCCACCAATAAAATTTCTAACTACTGGGTCTTTGAACCATTTCGTATACACTTTTTTCAAAAAGACGATCGAGCGGCTAAAAACCCAACCTATCAATCCAAAAGCGATCCCTGCCACCATCAATTTAGCAAATAGTGCGGGACTCCAGACAGGAATCTCCCCCATTGCGTAATGGACATGCGTGACTCCGATACTCTCCGTCACAAAATTTGCAAACAAGGCAGCAAAAAAACTAGGAAAGATTGCTTCCGTTCGCATTTTACCGATTGCTAATACTTCAAGCCCAAAGAGTGTGCCAGCTAAGGGAGTCCCAAAAACAGAACTAAAACCAGCGCTTATTCCACTGACGATCAGTACTTCTCGCTCAATACGACTTAATTTCAACCCTCTAGCAAGATTTTCAGCCAAAGCACCGCCCATTTGGACCGCCGTTCCTTCTCGACCGACTGAACCGCCAAAGAGATGTGTCGTGATCGTACCAAAAAGCGTCAAGGGAATCAATCGAAGGGGGATCTTTTCTTCTCCACCATTTCCTTGATCAATCACCAGATTGTTTCCACGACTAGCATTTCCACCGTACCGTTGATATAAAAAAGCAAATAATGCCCCACTGATCGGTAATAGATACAATAGCCACGTATGAGCTTCTCGTAGATTTGTTACCACCGTCAAGCTATTCAGAAAAAAAGCTGAAAGTCCTCCCATCAATAGGCCCAAACAGGCAGTGATCACTAGCCATTTGATCATATACGTGATTATTTTGATTGGATTGTACAACCATTGTTCCATTTTTTTCATTCCTTCCCACAAAAAAAGCCTACTAAAAAAACGGATTCTCCGATTTTTAGTAGGCGTCATTAGTCATCTATCGATCGACATTTAAAGGTGAACACCATCACCTATTCATTTACGGAAAGTTTATCATACCTTCTTAGAAAAAACAATGACACTATTTCTCTTTCTTCACGATTTCTGTAAATTCATAGAATGGTGCTAACTTTACAAGTTGTTGATTGCATTGATCGCTATCGTGACAAATATAATTCCCTTTTTTGGTATACGTGCCATCTGATCCAGATTTCGTTGTGGAAAGAAACATTGCAACATTTGAGGTCTTATGACAAATCGCACACACCCCTTTGATGATCGTCGGTGAAAGTGTTCCATGCACCCCTTTTAACTGGTCATTCTCGTAATAAAGCAGATATTTCTTTTGTGTTCCTGGGTCGTTCCAACCAACATACGTGTGTTGTTTCAGATCTAAGATTTGCCAATCTGGTTGTTTCAACTTTTTCACTTTTCGGAATATTTTTTCCACTTGGATTTTTGATGGTTGCTTGAATGGCGCAACATGTTCTTTCAAACGCTCGAGCAATTCTGCTGCTTTTTCTTTTTTCAAGTTCGTATCCATGATCTGCTGCACAAATGGTTCAAGTAAAACGATTGCTTGCGGATCATTTTCTACTACCTCATTGATTTTTTCTGTTGCTAACGCTTGGACTGTCGCGACAGTTTTTTTGTCATTCACTGAATGATACACATTCAGTAATTGCTCGATTTCTCGTTTAATAAAGAAATATTGATAGGTTTTAATTGTTGTTTC
This sequence comes from Enterococcus sp. DIV2371, assembly GCF_050498525.1. Taxonomy (NCBI): domain Bacteria; kingdom Bacillati; phylum Bacillota; class Bacilli; order Lactobacillales; family Enterococcaceae; genus Enterococcus; species Enterococcus sp. DIV2371. The sequence continues at coordinate 2,099,966 of NZ_JBIPAJ010000001.1, forward strand.
CATGATTTTTTGAGTCCTTTCTTCTTTCAAAAGTAGCTACTTTGAAGAAAAAAGTGTCCTTCAACAAAGTTAGCTTAATAACTGAAGTCCTTGAACTCTGCTAAATAAGATACATATGGCATCTTATCATCACCCCCTTTATGCTTTTTTCATTTATGTACAGTTACCTAATAAAGAGTTAACCTTATCTCTCTTATTTCGTCAACTACTTTCGTACAAAAAAACAGTCAAAGAATGCCCAAAATCGGGTTCTTTGACTGTTTCGATCCGGCTGGTCAATGGGTTAAACCGATTGTTCTTTACCAAAATATCGTTGCCATTTTTGTTTCATCGTATCTGTTACCGGTTGTGCCGCTTCTTTCACTGCACAATACTTGTCCACAAATGTCACAATGTAGCTTTCTTTGTATTTTGGCGGAGCGATCGTTGCGCCCCACATGTGTTTCAAAATGATGTCGCGTTCTAAATCAGAAAGCTCTGTGATCTTTTCTGCATTTTTTACAGCGATTCTTGGATGCACATACGCATGTGTTCCTTCATCAAATTTTGTCGTACGCCAGTCATAGTAAAATAGGTCATGTAAAAGTCCTGCACGTGCAGTTGCTCTTGCATCTCCACCCCATTTTTTTGCTAATTTGTAGCTATAGTAAGAAACACTGATCGAGTGTTCCAATCTTGTCGAATGTACATGTTGAATATAGTCAGCTAATTTTTGCACAGCTTCTGTTTCTAATAGATCTTCGATATAAGACATGTATTCTTCGTCTTCACGCCATTTTTCTGTCATAATTTTCGATCTGCCACCTTTTTGAATTTCATTTATCGTTGAAATTGTACATAGTATATCACTCGCGTTCGGAATATTCTAGTGAGGTTGACTAAAAATCCAAAAAGCTTAATAGTTCCTTAATCAAGAAGAGAGATGATACAACAATATCCCCGTAGCAACACCGACATTCAATGATTCGGCATGCCCATTCATTGGGATATAGATATTTTTATCGGTCAACGCTAGCAACTCTGATCGCACCCCTTGTCCTTCATTCCCCATAATGATCACATAATTTTTTGTTGGAATGACTTCAGGTAAAGAAATTGCCTCTTCATTGAGTTCTGTTCCATAAATCGCAAACCCTTTTGCTTTTAATTCAGGTATGAGTGCGTCTAATTCTTGCACGATGACGGGTAAATGGTAATTGCTTCCTTGCATACTTCTCAATACTTTGGTGCTATAAATATCAGCTGTTCCTTTACCCAAGATGACGCCGGCTAAACCAAACGCATCGGCTGTACGGATCATTGTTCCGACATTTCCAGGATCTTGGACATTGTCTAATAGCAACCAGCCGCCGGTATCGATTGATGACTGGCTGACTTCTAATGGCATTACTGCCACGATTCCTTGTGGTGTCGGTAAGTCAGAAATCGCTGCCATCACTTCATCCGTGACTAAGAAGTGATTCAATGCGTGTTGCTCGACCCATGCCCCCCACTCTGACCAGCCTTTTTCTGTCAGAAAGATTTCTTTCGGTATAACTTGGGAGTTCACAGCTTCTTCGATCAAATGGAACCCTTCAAGCAGGTATTCCTGACCTTCTTCACGGTGCTTCTTTTTATGTAATTTTTTTAATTCCTTGATTCTAGGATTTTTTGCTGATTGAATTTTTTTCACGTTTTTCCACCTCACTTTATTATAGCATGGAATCAATCTTGGAGCTTGTTAGTTTTTGAAAAAATCGTTATCATAAATTTATAACTAAAGGAAAGAGTGGTGCTTTAGATGAAAAAGGTAAAAATGAATGTACAAGGTCGTGTCCAAGGTGTTGGTTTTCGCTATATGACGAAAATGGTGGCTGATCAATTAGGTGTGACTGGTACAGTTAAGAACGAAGAAGATGGTTCGGTGACGATCGAAGCCGCTGGCGAGGAATCAGTTATTGATCAGTTCATTAAAGAAGTCAAGCAGTCACCTAGTCCAAGCGGTCGTGTCCAATATGTCGATCTGCAAGAACATCCGATGATGGAGGAACGTAAAAAATTCGATGTGATTGGCTAAACTTAGTGATTCGTCTATCCCTATCTCCTAATTTTGGCAGCGGTCTACTAAAAATAGCGAAGGCTCGTGTTTTTTAATTGTATGTGATCATGTACCTTCACTTGATTGACTCGTCTTACGAGGATTATTTGAATTTTCTATGAAGTTCATTGAATTATTCACATATTTTTAGTATAGTTAAGCTTGTGTAAAAATTTTAAAAGAGGAAGTATTTTATGAATAAATGGAAAAACTGGTTACTAGGTTCTGGTCTTGTAACACTCTTACTTTTCTTATCTGGCTGTGTCAGAATGGATGCTGACGGAAACCCTGATACATCTGGGATCATTTATCGAGTACTCGTGCAACCTATGGGACAAGCGATTACATATCTCGTGCAGAATTTCAACTGGTCATACGGTTGGGCTGTTATCTTGATGACTGTGATCGTCCGAATCATCATTTTACCTTTAGGAATCAGTCAATCGAAAAAAACAATGATCCAGTCTGAAAAAATGCAAGCATTGAAACCTCAAGTCAGTGCCGCCCAAGAAAAATTAAAAGCGGCAACGACACGTGAAGAACAAATGGCTGCACAAGCAGAAATGCAACAAGTCTATCGCGAAAATGGTTTAAGTATGACTGGTGGTATCGGTTGTTTACCTTTATTGATCCAAATGCCGATCTTCTCAGCGCTGTACTTTACTGCTCGTTACACAGAAGGTATCCGTGAATCGACTTTTTATGGTATTGATCTAGGAAATCCAAGTTTAGTTTTAGTTGCGATCGCAGGGATCGCTTACTTGCTCCAAGGATATATCTCAACGATCGGTATTCCTGAAGAGCAAAAGAAAACAATGCGTACGATGTTGATCGTGTCGCCAGCGATGATCGTTTTCATGTCGATCAGTGCCCCTGCCGGAGTAACACTTTACTGGGTAGTCGGCGGTATCTTTAGTTGTCTCCAAACATTTATTACAAATGTCATCATGAAACCACGACTAAAAGCACAGGTGGCAGAAGAATTAAAACAAAATCCACCGAAACAAGTCGTGACACCTCGAAAAGATGTGACACCTGAAGAAACAACGAAATCAACGAAAAAAATCAATTCACAAGCAACAGCGAATAGAAACAATACTAGCGGGCGTAATGCTGGCAAACAACAACGTAAAAAATAAAAGAGTTTGGGATGTGTAAACATCCCAGACTCTTTTTGCTCTACTTGGCTTTACTTTGTAATGATTTGATCTAGACTTGCAATACTTAATGCCATATCAGCAATTTCTTGTAACTGCGCTAGACGATTATTGCGGACAGCTTCATCTTCGACCATTACCATCGTTTGATCGAAATACTGATCGATAACTGGTCTCAAGCTAACTAATTGGTCATAATTCTCTTTGAGTGTCCGTTCAGCAAACTGAGCTTTCACTTCTTCGACCGCTGCATACAATGCTTTTTCTGCTTCATTTTCAAATAAGCTTGGATCTACTTCAACTGTCGTGCCTTCCGCTTTTTTCGCTAGATTCATCACACGTGTCAAAGCTTCCATTGATGGTTTGAAGTTTTCATCTTGTAGACGTTCTTTCAATAGACGTGCTGCTGCAAATACTGTAGTCAAATTGCTTTCTTTTGCATTCAAGACAGCATCGATCACATCATGGCGAATGGCTTTTGTTACCAAACGTTGGCGCAAACGTCCTTTGATAAAGTCAATGACGTCATTTCCTTGAACAAATGCTAAACCAAAACGCTCTTGGTTTTCATTGATTGCATCATTTACTTCTTGTTGTAATTGTGCCAATGGGAACGCCCACTGTTTTTCTTCAATGATTCGAACGATACCATAGGCTTGACGACGTAATGCGTATGGATCGTTTGATCCGCTTGGTATCATTCCTACAGTGAAGAAAGAGAAAATACTATCTAGTTTATCCGCAATCGCTAAGACCGCACCAACAGCTGTTTCTGGTAGTTCACCTTCACTGGCGATCGGCAAGTAGTGTTCCCGGATCGCTGTCGCAACTGCTGGATTTTCTCCGTGCAACAACGCATATTTTTCACCCATGATCCCTTGAAGTTCTGGGAATTCGCCAACCATGTTCGTGACTAGGTCAAACTTGTAGATTTCTCCTGCACGTTGTAAGTCAGAAAGTTCTTCTGAAGATAAACCGACTGATTGACCAATCACTGATGAAATCACTTGTACACGTTGCATTTTTTCATAAATGCTACCGATTTTTTCATGGAAAGTGACTGATTTCAATTTATTGACATAATGTTCGATCGGGAATTTTTTATCTTCATTGTAAAAGAATTCCGCATCTTCTAAACGAGCAGTCAATACTTTTTGATTCCCACGAACAACGTTATCTAACTTCACACGATCGCCGTTTCGTACAGCGATAAAGTGTGGCAATAGTTGTCCTTTCGCATTTCGCACATCAAAATAGCGTTGATGTTCCTTCATTGAAGTCAAAAGAACTTCTTCAGGCACAGACAAATATTTTTCTTCAAAGTCACCGGCAAAGACTGTTGGATACTCCACTAGATTATTGACTTCTTCAAGTAGGTCTTCATCAAAATCGATATGCCAGTCATTTTCTGTTGATAATTGAGTGGCTTGTTCCATGATCATTTCTCTTCTCTTTTGTGGAGAGGCAATCACAAATTGCTCAGATAGTTTTTCTTCATACTCCCCTGGATGGGCAAATGTGACTTCTTCTCCTAAGAAACGATGCCCACGAGAAGTACGTCCAGTTTTCACATCTAAAAATTCAAATGGGATGACGTCTTCTCCTAATAAAGCCACGATCCAGTGAATTGGGCGGATGTATTCAAAGTCAAATGAAGACCAGTGCATCGTGACAGGGAATGTCATACTTTTAATCACATCGATCAGTCCTGTTAAGACTTCGATGGCTGGTTTTCCTTGTGTATATTTCGTGACATAAACGTATTCTACGCCTTTGATTTCTCGGAAAGTGATATCGTCTGTTGTCACTCCTTGTCCACGAACAAATCCTTGCGCTGCTTTAGACCAGTTACCTTCTGCGTCTAAAGCAATTTTTTTCGCAGGTCCTTTTACTTCTTCTTCACTATCCGCTTGACGTTCGGGTACGTTTGTTACTTTGATCGCCAAACGACGTGGTGTAGAGAATGTCTCAATTGCATCGTAAGTCAATTGATTGGCTGTTAAAAAAGCTGCTGCTTTTTCTTCTAATTGTTTCATGCTCGGTGTCACTACATGCGCGGGCATTTCTTCCAAGCCGATTTCTAATAATAAGTCTTTAGCCATCTTATTCAGCCTCCTTAACGGTCGTTGATTTTTCTGTTTGATCGTTCAGCAGTGGGAATCCAAGTTTTTCACGTTCTGCGACAAAGATTTTTGCTACAGATTTCGCCATATTACGAATACGTGCCAAGTAACCGGCACGCTCAGTCACAGATACCGCACCACGGGCATCTAATAGATTGAACGTATGGCTGCATTTCAAGATATAATCATATGCTGGATGAACCAGATTTTCTTCAATGCAACGTTTCGCTTCTTTTTCAAAACGGTCAAAGTTGCTTAACAGTAATTCTTGATCACTGACTTCAAATGAATATTTTGAGTGTTCGTATTCTGGTTGTTTGAAGATCTCTCCATATTTGACACCTGCTGACCATTCAAGATCATAGACACTTTCAACTTCTTGGATGTAAGAAGCTAAGCGTTCCAATCCATAAGTGATTTCTGAAGTGACTGGTTTACAAGGCAAGCCCCCAACTTGTTGGAAGTACGTAAATTGAGTGATCTCCATACCGTCTAACCAAACTTCCCAACCAACACCGGCACAGCCCATCGAAGGATTTTCCCAGTTATCTTCAACAAAGCGGATATCATGTTCCAACGGATCGATCCCTAATAGTCGCAAGCTTTCCAAATAAAGTTCTTGGATATTTTCTGGTGATGGCTTCATTACGACTTGGAATTGATGATGTTGGTACAAACGGTTAGGGTTTTCGCCATAACGACCATCGGCTGGTCGACGTGACGGCTCAACATATGCAGCATTCCACGGCTCTGGACCGATTGCTCGCAAGAAAGTATATGGGCTCATTGTGCCCGCCCCTTTTTCTGTATCGTATGCTTGCATCAGCATACAACCGTTTGAAGACCAAAATTTTTGTAATGTCAAAATCATTTCTTGAACTGTTTGCTTCTTACTCATAAAATTACCCCTTTCATCTTAACCAAGAATCAAAAATAGTAACAAAAAAAGTCCCTATGTTTGCATAAACAAACATAGGGACGAAAATGTTCGCGGTTCCACCCTACTTCCGAGTCACTCGGCAGCTTCGTTGATCGTACTCACAAGTGCCTCTTCAAAAATCGTTTGCATCCGGCTCACACTCTCCCGAACTCGCTTGTGCCACATGATTTCCTACTGATCTTGATCATCGTACGTATTTGATTATTGAATGTACTTCATCAGTTACACTCATCTATTGAAAAAATAATCGTTACTATCTAGGCTTTATAATAGACGGTAACTAGCTACTTTGTCAAATATTTTTGAAAAAAAGTGCTTTGTTTCAATTTACCGATCATTCTTCGGTGGGCTTCTCCTGATTTCGATCATTCGCTGGTTTCATGATATGCTCCCAACTTTTCATTTGATCGATAAATTTTTTACTTTTTAAATGGATCCCGACGTATTCTTCATATAGCAGATCGATCAATTGACGAATTTTTTGCTTCGTTTCTTCTTTGACATTGATCCCACTGATACGATCATACGAAATCGCCGAAAACATCCGTACAAAGTAGACTGCTCGCGGGTCGGCATGATAGCGATGATGATCTAACTCCCAGTGGTTTTCACATAAGACACCGCCATATTTTGATGAGTAATCAAATTTTCCTTGAGTCTGCCCACATACCGCACAATGCGTCCAAACTGGCGAGATCCCAAAGCGTTGCAACAATTGGATCTCAAAGATGTTGGTAATGATCTCTGGGTCATCCCCTTGATCCATACGTTGTAGTGCTTGATGGGTAAATTGAAACAGATTGGGATCATATTGTCGATCCTCGATTGCCGCATCGACTAAGTTCAACAAGTACGTCCCATAACCGCTAAGAAAGATATCTTCTTGGATCTTACGAAACGAATGGACATCTTTCACGCTGTTAACAAAGGACAATCCTTCATTATGAAAATGACCGATATAGACTGCTTCCGTAAAAGGGAGCAAAGCCGGCGCGATCGGCTGATTTTGACGATGGATTCCCTTGACGTAAAACATCATTTTACCTGCCGATTCTGTAAATATCTTAACTAATTTATCTTTTTCCTTGTAGTTCCGGCTTGAAAGGATGATCCCTTTTGATTCTGCAAGCTGACTCATCGTCACGCCTCCTCTGATTTAAACATCGACTGCTTTTTTAATAAGCAAGAAAGTAGGAAAAAGTCATGCGAGCATCTAAGACAAAATTACTAGGCTCTTTTTGTCTTAATTGCTTCCATGACTTATTGATCTTTTACGCTACAACTAGATAAACGGTGTTCGAAAGCTAACTCCTACGATATTAAGCCAAAATTTGAAAAAATATGAGAAGCTATTTTCTCAAATTCTTTCTTAATACTCGGAGTTGACCAGCTTTCTCACAACCTTGTTTAGTACTCGTCTTGACGATACCCAAAATCTTGTAAATAAACTCGCTTGTCTCGCCAATCTTTTTGGACTTTGACCCAAAGCTCTAAAAAGACTTTATCCCCCAACAGGTTCTCAATATCTCTTCGTGCTTTTGTGCCGATATCCTTCAGCATCTTACCGCCTTTGCCGATAATGATCCCTTTTTGACTATCGCGCTCCACGATGATCGTCGCTTGGATATGGATTTTATTGTTCTCATTGCGTTTCATTGTGTCGATCACTACTGCAACTGAATGCGGGACTTCATCTCGTGTTAAGAATAAAACTTTTTCTCGGATCAATTCAGAAACGATAAAGTACTCTGGATGGTCTGTCACTTGATCGTCAGGGAAATATTGTGGCCCTTCAGGCATTTCATCCACTAAAACATCCATCAAACGCTCCACATTGTTTCCTTCTGTAGCAGAAATCGGCACCACTTGTGCAAAGTCCATTTGTGTCGAATAATCTTCAATGATTCCCAATAGCTCATCAGGATGAACCTTATCGATCTTATTGATGACCAAATATACCGGTGATTGAACATTTTTCAATCGTTCGATGATAAAATCGTCACCTTTTCCTCTTTTTTGATCGGCGCTGATCATAAATAATACCGCATCGACTTCACGTAATGCACTATAGGCTGTTTCTACCATGAAATCACCTAAGCGATGTTTTGGCTTATGGATCCCTGGTGTATCAATGAAGATCAATTGCGCTTCAGGAGTCGTATATACTCCTTGAATCTTATTTCTCGTCGTTTGCGCTTTATCACTCATGATCGCGATTTTTTGACCAACGATCCGATTAAGCAATGTGGACTTACCAACATTTGGTCGCCCAACGATTGCGACAAATCCAGATTTATGTTCTGACATAGTTACTCTCCTTTTAATTAAAAAACAGTTGATAGATTTTTGGACCAAATAAAATGATCCCGACGATCACAGCAAAACAAGCTGTCAAAAGCACCGCACCAGCTGCCATATCTTTGATTTTTTTTCCAATTGGATGAAAATGGAAGTCTGTGAACATATCGACTACATTTTCAAACACAGTATTCATGATCTCAACGATCCATACGAGAAAGACTGAAAGGAGCAACCAGAGCCACTCCATTCGGTCCAACTGAAAGACGACGCCCATCAGCAATGCAATGATGCCAAAAGCAACGTGTTTCTTCATATTTCGTTCTTCATCGAAAACTGTTTTAACGCCTTGTAAAGCAAACTCCACTGACATCCAAAAATGTTTGTTTTTATCTGCCTTTTGTTCTTCTTTTCTACCTTTTAAGTCCATAAGCATCTAAAATCTCTTTCTGTAGTCCAAACATTTCCGCTTCATCTTCAGGTGTCATGTGATCATAGCCATTGATGTGTAAAAAGCCATGCACGGCTAAGAATCCTAATTCACGATCATAGGAATGACCGTATTCTTCTGCTTGTTCTTTTGCTCGATCGATCGAGATCATGATATCGCCTAACACACGAGGCATTGGCTCATCGTCCTCTTCAAAAATCACCGGGATCTCATCTTCAACCTCATCTTCTAATGCAAAACTGATCACATCAGTTGGTGCATCTTTGCCACGGTACGTACGATTGATTTCCTGAATAGACGGATTATCCATGAACGTGACCGACATTTCTGTTTCATCTGATAAAGAAAGTTTTTTTGCGGCAAATTGAAGAAGTTCTTCGATTTCTTTGATTTTCGTTTCAGATACAGTATTTGTTTCATCGATAAATGTAATATCCATTAGGCATCGCTTCCTTCTTGCTATTCTTTTTCTTGTTTCATTTTTTCTGCTTCAGATTTCATCTTAGGGTATTTGATCCTTGAATGGAAGGTACTGCTCAAGCCGCTAACAAGGGATTTTTCCACTTTGCGGATTTCTTTGAGTGTCAATCCACTGTCATCTAGCTGTCCATCAGAAATTCGTTCTTCAATCAAATTATGCACAAAAGCCTGGATTTTTTCGCTCGTCGGATGATCCATTGCTCGCACAGCGGCTTCGCAACTATCCGCAATATTGACGATCCCAGCTTCGCGGGTTTGTGGTCTTGGTCCAGGATAACGGAATTGTTCTTCCGTTACTTCCGGGTTACGTTCTTTTGCTTTGATGTAGAAATAACGCATCAAGGTCGTCCCATGATGTTGCTTGCAAATATCGATCACCATTTGTGGCATATCGTATTCTTCTAAAATTTTAGCGCCATCTGTCACATGCCCAAAAATAATCTGTTTACTATCTTCAGGAAGTAAAAAATTATGCGGATTTTCTGCGCCAGAAGGCAGGTTTTCGACGAAAAAGCTAGCATGTTTGATTTTGCCGATATCGTGGTAGTAACAAGCTACTCGGGTCAATAGTGACCGCCCGCCGATCTCAGCGACTGCATTCGCACTTAGATTTGCAACCATCATACTATGGTGGTAAGTGCCGGGTGCTTCTTCTAGTAATTGCTTCAACAATGGATGATTTGGATTACTCAATTCATTCAAAACGATCACACTGTCGTCATTTACCAATAATTCGATATATGGATGTAATCCGATCGTCAAGAGATAAGATAGGAATGCACCCATGAAACCACACACTAACGTCAACCAAGTCGTACCATCACTAAAACTCATTCCTTGATAAACCACTAGAACGACATCCATCAATAATGGAAAGACAACGACCCACATGATTGCTGGAAACCATTGTTCTGAAATCCGTTGACGCTTCAAGATCGCTGCTAAAAAGCCAGCAAAAAGATACGAGATCAAAATAACGGTCAAGAAATTCGTACCAATCGAATTATAAAAAATGAACAGCGCTGAAACTGCCTGGAATAACGCAGCCATGATACCTGCTCTTCGATTTAGGAAAAAGTTCAACACAAGCGGTACGAACGCCGCTGGATAAAGCAGCGGAATATAAGTTGCTTGTTCTGTTTGAAAGACTTGGAAAAATTTCATCAATAAAATACTGATGGACATGGCTGTCACATAAAAAAGAATATATTCTGTTCGTTTGAATAGATCTTTATATTGGAGTGAGTTGTAGAATAACACGCCAATTTGTAACAATACCGCTAAAATCATTGCGACAAGTGGAAAAATTGAGGTAGATTGACTCGTCAACCCTAGCAATTCTAACTTTTTCATCGCGGTTGCATCGATCTGGTTTCCTTCACGAACAATGATCTCCCCTTGGAAAATCATGACAGGTTGAATCGAATCTCGTGCCTCTTGCTTCAATTCTTCTGTCCGCTTCTCGTTTAGAATGTCATTGACAACGATTCCCTGATCCACTAAGTAACGGATCATTTCTTGTTGTTCAGCCGAAACATTCAAATATTGGATCTTCTCGTCTGCTTCTTGTTTGAAATTGTCCAGATCACTTTCTCGAACTTGCTTACTCATTTGTTCGTCGATCAATTTCAAGCTTTCATCACGAATCGTCGTGATCTCACTATCGGACATATCCATGATCGTTGAGTAAAAACTATTTGGTAATTTCTGATAGAATGCGACATCATCAGCATTTGAATTTTCAAATATTCGTTTCAAAGCTGCTATCCGTTCTTCTACGGTTGGTTTTGGTACATTTTCATCTTCTTTTGCCTTACTGACTTTCTCTTCGTATTGCTTGTCGATCGTGTCATTGGCACGCCTGATCAATACAAATAGTTGATTGATACGACGATCTTGTTCAGAAGCTAGATCACTTTGATAAGTGTATTCAGGTGTGACCGCTTCAGCAGCTAACTTCCTTTTTTGCTCTGTTTCTTCCGTGTTCTCAATCGTTTTATTGGCACGGATACTTTCTTCTGCTACTTGTCCTTCTCTAAAATCATTGGGCTTTTGTTTTACACTGCTAAACATTATCCCACACATCAAAATGAAGAAAAGCAATAAGAGAAATGGAGCAGCAGCTTTACCTAGTTTCGCTTGAAGGTGCTGCAATATTTTGTTCAACATGTGGTAATCCTCCTAAAAAAGCTATTCCTGATGAAGATCCGCTTTTTCATAAGCTTTGATGATTTCTGCCACGACAGGGTGACGAACGACATCGCTAGCTTCAAAATTCACAAAATCGATTTTTTTGATTTGTTTGAGTGTTCGTTCGGCATGGATCAATCCACTCATTGTCCCTTTTGGCAAATCGATCTGGCTCGTATCCCCATTGACGATCATTTTTGACTGATAACCAAGACGAGTCAAAAACATTTTCATTTGGGCAACCGTCGTATTTTGGGCCTCATCTAAAATGACAAAAGCATCATCTAAGGTTCTTCCACGCATATAGGCAAGTGGGGCAATTTCAATGATTCCTCGCTCCATCAAACGATTCGTATGATCTAATCCAAAAATTTGATACAAGGCATCATACACGGGACGTAAGTATGGGTCGACTTTCTCTTTTAAATCTCCTGGTAAGAAACCAAGATTCTCCCCTGCTTCAACGGCTGGACGAGTCAAAATGATTTTTTGGACTTCGCCTTTTTTCAACGCAGCAATGGCTAGTACGACAGCCAGAAATGTTTTTCCGGTGCCGGCTGGTCCTACACCAAAGACAACATCATGTTTTGCTACAGAATCGACGTATTTTTTTTGTCCGCTGTTTTTGACACGGATCGGTTTGCCGTTCCGGTCTTTGACGATTTCTTGTTCATACATCTCAACAAAATAATCCAGCGTCCCTTTTTGCGCCATTTTTAATGCTGTGACTACATCAGGCATACTGACATGGATTCCTCGTTTGATCAATTCTTGTAATGTTCGAATCACGGAAGCAGCCAAAGAAATATCGGTTTCGTCACCGATGATCTGGATGACTTCCCCTCTTGCATGGATCGTCGTTTCAGTTGTTTCTTCGATCAGTTTGATATGTTTATCATGTGATCCTAAAAGCATACTGACATCATCAGCAGCTGTTAATCTAATATCCAAAGAACTAGACTCTTCTGTCAAAAATAGACATCTCCTTTATTTCAAATCGTTCCTACCTATTCTACCATAATCACGAAAAACTATATAGCGAATAAAATGCGACGTTTTTACAAAAAGATGTTACAAATAAGAATCAACGATTGATCAAGCGGTCTAGACATTAAAATCAGTACTTTATTACTTAAAAAAATTTGGTTCTATAATATCTAGTGTTGGTGGAAAACAATTTTGTTTTCTGCTAACACTATTTTTTGTAAAAAAAGATAGTAAAAGAGATATCCAAATTGATAGAATTAAGTCGACCAAAACCAACTCATCAAGAAAGGATATCTCCATGGACTATCATACTAAAAAATTACTCGGTTTAACAGATGAAAATATCATTTTCCCTACAGATTGGCTTTCTGAAAAGAAAGAAGGAGGGATTACCTCCCATGTGATTCATGGTCGCTTAGATTACACTCCCTCTTGCTGTACAAGATGTGGGATTAAAAACGAAGGACAAGTAATTAAGTATGGTACTCACCAAACCACGATTCAATTACTGCCGATTCGTTCAAACAAAACTGTCTTAAGTCTTAAAAAAACTCGCTTTCTATGTAAAGAGTGTGGCGCAACTTTCTCCGCTGAAACTTCTTTAGTCGATCGAAATTGTTCGATTTCTGTCAACTTGAAACGAAAAATCATGGCAGAATTAGCGATCAACTCTAGTAGAAAAGACATTGCCATCCGGTACTTCGTATCGGATGTAACGATTTTACGCATCATGAAAGTAGCCGTGAAGAACGTGAAAGTCTGCTTTGACTACTTGCCTTCTGTTCTTTGCTTTGATGAATTTAAAGCGATGAAATCTTGTGTTGGGAAAATGAGCTTTATCTTCATGGATGGCCAAACCAATCAGATTCTAGGTCTTCTTGAAAGTCGTAAACTTGCTTATTTACGTACCTATTTCTCTCGCTACACCCGTCAAGCAAGAGAAAATGTCCAATATATCGTCATGGATATGAACGCTCCTTATTTTGAATTAGCGAAAAGTATTTTTCCCCATGCACAAATTATCACGGATCGCTTTCATATTATCCAACATATCCACCGGTCATTGAACCATTTACGGATTCAAATCATGAACACGTATCGCAAGATCGATCGCCTGAAGTACAAACGATTCAAACGTTTCTGGAAGTTGCTTCTAAAGGATTCTTATCTATTAAATAGCTCTCATTACCGTTATGATTATTCCTTTAAGCGACCAATGACTGAAAAAGCGATTGTCGATGAACTACTAAGCTATGATTCCACCTTGAAGCTGGCTTATGACACCTGCCAACTCCTTCTTTATCATTATAAACAAAAGGATACGAACTACTTTTTCGAAGTGGTGAACACCTTAGATACACAACTTCCTGAGTGGTTTCGTAAGAAGCTCACTTTCTTCAATAAATATAGAACAGGCATCGCGAATGCCTTTCAAACACCCTATAGTAACGGGGCGTTAGAAGGGACAAACAATAAAATCAAGGTGATCAAACGCGTTGCTTATGGTTACCGTAACTTTCTCCATTTTCGTGACCGAATTTACTTGATTCAAGGATTAGTTTTTCAAGACCAATCCAATACAAAAAAGAATCAATCTAAGCTTCTTTCTGCTTAGATTGATTCACGATGAAATTCTTTCAATTTGAACTCACCAACACTACTTGTCGAAGAGCCAAAAATTTATATGATAAGGAAAAAACTGTTTTATTGAGGATTTCTCATAGAAACACAAAAAAACTACGGACATTTTCATGTCCGTAGTTTCATTTGCTAAGATTAAGACTGCAATAGTTCTTTTACGATAGCATTGACTTGGTTTCCATCTGCTTTTCCTTTGACTTTAGGCATGATGACTCCCATGACTTTACCAAATTCTTTTACAGATGAAGCACCTGTTTGCGTGATCGCATCTTGAACAAGTTGTCGAATTTCTTCTTCAGAAAGTTGTTCTGGCATATACTTTTCGACTATCACAATTTCACTTTTCACTTTTTCAGCTAAATCGTCACGTCCAGCTTCCTCGAATTCATGCAAAGAATCACGGCGTTGTTTCATTTCGCGAGACAACACTGTTAGTTCTTCTTCTTCTGTCAAGTCGTGACCTTCTTTAATCTGCTCGTTTTGTATAGATGACTTGATCATACGAATCACCTGTAAAGATTCTTTATCTTTAGCTTTCATCGCTGTCTTCATGTCATCGTTCAATCTACTTAGTAGTGACACACTACCAACTCCAATTCATCAAAGAACTAGAATTTTTTGCGTTTTCTAGCTGCTTCAGATTTTTTCTTACGCTTTACACTTGGTTTTTCGTAGAATTCACGTTTACGAGATTCTTGTAAAGTACCCGCTTTTGACACGGAACGTTTGAAGCGACGAAGAGCATCGTCAAGTGATTCGTTTTTGCGAACGACTGTTTTTGACATATTAATTCCCTCCCTCCGAGCTTAAAAAGTAACCGTAATTGTTATTGAAATGTTAATCTCAAGAAACAAGACTGTTCTATAAACATTATAGCTAATGCAGTTTTGACCGTCAAGAGAATCTTATGTTTTTTTTAAATATTCAATTGTTATTTTATTGAAAATTATCATTGACAGCTCTCACAGCGACCAAATATTTCAAAACGATGCCCTTCAATGGTACATCCACTTAATTGCTCTTCGAAGTAATTCATTGGGCACATATGGATTTCTTTTGTCACACCACAAACGGTACAAATAAAGTGATGATGGTGTCCGATCTCGCCTTGGCAACAATGGAAACGGAATTTCATCTCTCCATTTAAATCGGTTTCTTCCAAAAGGTCCAACTCTGAAAAATCGTGCAAATTACGATAGATCGTGTCATAGCTGACCCCTTTAAATTCCTGACTCATATAATCAAAGACTTCCTTTGCAGAGACATACCGATTGCGTTTTATCAAATAAGCGAGCAATGCTTCCCGCTTTTTGGTGTATTTAAATCCGTTATTTTTCAATGTTTCTAAAGATTGTTCGATCAATGTTTGTTTATTCATGATTATCCCCCAAATCAAAATGATTACGAAGTATGGATACTTGAGTATGGTATAATAAACCTAAAAAAAAAGCAAGTGAGGTTTTTTATTTATGACTGCCGAATCAAACGAAGTCGTTACCTTCTTTGTCATTTCAGACTCCGCAGGTGAAACAGCGACAAAATTAGCCCAAGCCACGATGGCGCAATACCCGTCGATCGAATTTAGTTTATTTCGACGAACTTTTGTGACAGACCCGGATACGTTACAGCGTGCGCTAACGGATGCCTTGGCAGAAAAAGCGTTAGTGCTTCATACTTTGATCAATCAAGAATTAGTCGACCTGACCAATGAGTTTTGTCAAAAAAACAAGTTATACAGCTTTGATGTATTGACACCTCCGATTGCCGAGATCGAGCGCTTGACTGGCATCAAACCGACACGTCAACCGGGAGCACTTCATCTCTTGAATGAAAATTATTTCAAGCGTATCAAAGCAATGGAATTTGCAGTGAAATACGATGATGGCAAAGATCCTCGTGGTTTTTTAGAAGCCGATGTCGTCTTACTTGGTGTATCTAGAACTTCTAAAACACCATTAAGTTTGTTTTTAGCCAATAAGAATCTAAAAGTTGCGAATCTACCGCTGATTCCACAAGCACATATCCCTAAACAGTTGTGGGAAATCGATCCGAAAAAAATTGTTGGTTTAACAAATAATCCAGATATTTTAAATAACATTCGTAAAGAACGGATGCGTTCGTATGGTCTTAACCCGGATACTGCTTATTCAGATATTGAAAAAATTCGTGCAGAGCTGGAATTTGCCAATGAACTTTATGAGAAATTAGGTTGTGTGGTCATCAACGTTGCCTCTCTTTCTATTGAAGAAACGGCTTCATTGATATTAAACGAGTTGGAATTGGAAGACCATAGCTATTACGGTACGGAAACATCTGAAGAAAAATAGTTCAACTCTCTTTAGATGATAAAAACAGGATTTGAATCCGCTGATGCGTGGATCAAATCCTGTTTTTCGTCTATCAAGTTAATTTTTTTGATGCGCTACATGCTTGATCGTTTGCTCTAAAATATCCAAAACGTGGAAGTCATCTAGACTATAAAGGATCGTTTTCCCTTCACGTCGGGATTTCACCACATGATTTTCACGCAGTAAACGTAACTGATGGGAAACAGCCGATTGTTCCATTTGAACTGCTTGACTGATCGACGTAACATTCTTTTCACCATCTTTTAGATAAAGTAAAATATTCAAACGTGTCGGATCACTTAATACTTTGAATAGTTGACTCACTTTATCTACTTGTATGTGTTGATTGATTGCCAACAGCTTCACCTCCGTCAAAAAGACTGACTACTAAAGTGTACCACTTTTTTCGTCAGTCTCAACTATTTATTCTTCTGTCATTGATTTGATGCTGGCTTCAAACGCAGAGATTTTTTCTTGGGCTGCTTCATTTGAATCACCTTTGACACCAATATAAAATTTGATTTTTGGTTCAGTTCCAGAAGGACGGATCGCAATCCAACCATCTTCCTCCAATGTGTATTTCAAGACATCTGAAGGTGGTGTCGTCAATTTTTCTGTCTGGCCATTTGCATCTGTTCTTGTTTGTGCTTTGAAATCTTCTGTTTGTAAGACTTTTGCTCCGGCAAATTCAGTTGGTGCATCGTTTCTGAATTTCTCCATCAATTGGGCGATTTTCGCTGAACCTTCTTGGCCACTCATCGTAACTGAGATTGTTTTTTCTGCATAGTAGCCATAAGTTTCAAAAATCGATTGTAAGCCGTCATAAAGCGTCTTATCTTGTTTTTTATAAAATGCTGCAACTTCGGCTAATAATAATAGCGCTTGGATCGCATCTTTGTCGCGAACGAATGGTTTGACCAAATAGCCGTAGCTTTCTTCAAAACCAAACATAAATGTATGGGAGTCTGTCTCTTCAAATTGTTGGATTTTTTCAGCAATAAATTTGAAGCCAGTCAAGACGTTCATCATTTCTGCCCCGTAATGTTTGGCGATCGCTGTTGGCAATTCACTTGAAACGATCGATTTCAAGACTGCTGCATTTTCTGGTAACGTTCCTTTTTCTTGATGTGCTTCCAAAATATATTGAACGAGCAATGCACCGATTTGATTTCCTGTCAGCACTTTATACGAACCATCTGGCAAGCGCACAGCTGCACCTAGTCGATCGGCATCCGGATCAGTAGCGATCAGTAGGTCTGCGCCTTCTTTTTCGCCTAGACGGATCGCATATTCAAAAGCAGAGTGTTCTTCTGGATTTGGTGATTTGACGGTAGTGAAATCTGGGTCAGCGACCGCTTGTTCAGGAACCAAAACGAATTGTTCAAAGCCTGCTTGAGTCAACGCACGCTCGCCTAACATTTTGCCTGTACCATGTAACGGTGTGAAGACTAGCTTCAACTCTTTCCCTAATGTTTCTACTAATTCATGATTGATCGTCACTGCTTTGATTTCTTCCAAGTATGCTTGATCGATTTCTTCGCCGATGATCGTGATCAAATCACTATTTTTTGCTTGTTCTTCCGCTAAAACTTCCACTTTCAATGGATTACTTACGTTGCGGACATATTTTGTCAATGCGTCTGCATCAGCAGGTGGCATTTGTCCACCGTCTTCGCCATAGACTTTATAACCGTTATATGCCGCAGGATTATGAGAAGCTGTAACCATGATCCCTGCAAACGCGTTAAGATGACGAACTGCAAAAGAAAGCTCTGGTGTTGGACGTAAGCTTTCAAACACAAAAGATGGAATCCCATGTTGTGCTAAAGTTTTCGCCGCTTCCATCGCAAATTCTGGCGATTGATGGCGTGAATCATAAGCAATTGCCACACCACGTTTTTTGGTTTCTGTTCCTTGTTCATCCATAAATTGCGCAAGTCCTTCTGTGGCTTGACGTACTGTATAGATGTTCATTCGATTGATACCAGGACCTAAGATCCCGCGCATTCCTGCTGTTCCAAATTCCAAAGGTGCGTAGAACGCATCTTCTAATTTTTCAGGATTTTCACTTAATTCTTTTAATTGTTTTTTTAAATTTTCTTCTAATGATTCTTCAGTTGCCCATTGCTCGTAAACTTGTTTCCAAGACATGAAGCTGACACCTCTTTCTAAAAATATGTTCCTTTCTAAGTATAGCATTCTCTTTTTAGATAGCAAAGCATAAGAAAAGGTTGTGAAAGAAGCGTTCTGCACTAAGGCACAAGAGAAAAAAATCGAAAATGGCTTTTTCATTTTTGATTTTTTTCTCTTGTGTCCGAAGTGTTGCTTCTTGAACACCGTTTATCTAGGTTGTGAAAGAAGCGCTTTGCCCGGAACACATTTTGTCTGGGAGGTAAAAAAATAAGCCTTGCCAGCCGAGAATAGTTTTACCTATCTCGGTCATGGTATGGCTTATCTGCAAAGGTGTTACTTTGGGAACACCTTTTATTCCGTTTTAAAGTTAGAAACAAAAATGAATTTTATTTTTGTTCCAGACACCTTATTACGCTTTTGTTTCTTCTAAAGATTCCAAGTATTTATAAACTTGTTGTCCGGCAATCCCACCATCACCAACTGCTGTGGTGATTTGGCGTAAGTCTTTTTCTCTTACATCGCCAATAGCAAAGACACCAGGCATATTCGTGCGCATGTCTTGATCAGTTGGTATCCAGCCTGCATCATTTGTTAGTCCCGCTTTACGGAAAGGTTCTGTCAATGGATCTAACCCAACGTAAATGAACACGCCATCTGCTGCTAACTCGATTGGTTCACCAGTTTTTGCATTGTGGCCTTTGACACCAGTCACGACCATCTCATTACCGATGATTTCATCAGTGATCGTATCCCAAACAAAAGAGATTTTTTCATTGGCAAATGCACGATCTTGAATGATCTTTTGCGCTCTTAATTCGTCACGACGGTGAACAACGATGACTTCTGAAGCAAATTGTGTCAAATATACCGCTTCTTCTACAGCAGAATCGCCACCACCGATCACAACTAATCGTTTGTTACGGAAAAAGGCTCCGTCACAAACCGCACAGTAAGATACACCACGTCCGGCATATTCTTCTTCGCCTGGTACACCTAGTTTACGATGGATACAACCAGTTGCGATGATCACTGTTTTCGCTTCATAGCTTTTGTCTTCACAAATGACTTCTTTGTAATTGCCATGATCTTTGATATCTTGGACGATACCATAGATGTTTTCGGTACCAAATCGTGAAACACCTTCATACATTTTATAAGCAAGATCTGGACCCATGATCGAGTCAAATCCAGGATAGTTTTCGACTTCTGCGGTATTGTTCATTTGTCCGCCAGGTGCCCCTTGTTCGATCATTGCTACAGATAAGTTTGATCTTGAAGCATATAAAGCAGCTGTCATTCCAGCAGGGCCTGCGCCAATTACGATTACATCATACATATGTAGATTCCTCCGTTTTAAAAATCAAGTAAGCTTACTTTACAGCCAATCACATAAAAAGTCTATTGTTCTGCCTACGAGTCTCGAATAGATATATTATACTCGAAATCGATAGACAAAAACAATAGACTTTAACATTACATCTTATTCGTTCGCCAGGTTTTCTCCATTTGAGGCAATCACTTGTTTGTACCAATCAAATGATTTTTTCTTTGTTCGTTTCAATGTACCATTGCCTTCATTGTCACGATCAACATAGATAAAGCCGTAGCGTTTTTTCATTTCACCAGTTCCAGCAGAAACTAGATCGATACAACCCCAAGTCGTGTACCCTAAAAGATCGACACCATCAAGTTCAACTGCATCTTTCATCGCTTGGATGTGTGAAGCAAGATAAGAAATGCGGTAGTCATCGACAACATAACCATTCTCATCTGGAGTATCCACAGCACCTAACCCATTTTCGACAATAAACAATGGTTTTTGATAACGATCGTAAATATCGTTCAATGTTACACGCAACCCTAGTGGATCAATTTGCCAGCCCCATTCACTTGCTTCTAAATAAGGATTTTTCGTTGATTCAAAAATATTTCCGGCTGTTTGTTCGAGTAGTTTAGGATCTGT
Source organism: Enterococcus sp. DIV2371 (assembly GCF_050498525.1). Classification (NCBI taxonomy): domain Bacteria; kingdom Bacillati; phylum Bacillota; class Bacilli; order Lactobacillales; family Enterococcaceae; genus Enterococcus; species Enterococcus sp. DIV2371. Next base: position 2,120,754 of record NZ_JBIPAJ010000001.1, read on the forward strand.
TGTTGAGACCCGAGAAGAATAATAAGAGAACGAAATGAAATCAACCGTATGTTGTTTCAATAATTCTAAATCTCCTGGTTCCATCTTGATCTCGATTCCTTGTCGCTCCATTTCTTTTAGCGCATACGCAGGATATTCCCCTCTTGATTGTACATCGATAAAGAAATAGTTTTCACGATCTGCTTGGCGTGATGCCCAGACATCTTCTGGTTTGCATGAGTAAGGATAATAAGCTCCCGCCGCTAACATACAACCGACTTTATTTTCAGGGTCAACTTCATGAGCAATCTTTGTGGCGATCGCACTCGCTAGCAATTCATGATGGGCAGCTTGATATTTGATTTGTTCGACGTTATCGCCTTCTTCAAAATACAAGCCAGCGCCCATAAATGGTGCATGTAAGATCATGTTGATCTCATTGAACGTCAACCAGTATTTCACTAATCCTTTGTAACGGTTAAAAATCACGTGACAAAGATTTTCATAAAAACCAACTAATTCTCTTGAACGCCATGCGCCATATTCTTTGATCAAATGCATTGGACAATCAAAGTGTGTGATGGTGACTAATGGTTCGATCCCATATTTCTGACATTCTTTAAAGACATCTTCATAGAATTTCAAACCTTCTTCATTCGGCTCTTTCTCATCACCCATTGGAAAAATTCGGCTCCACGCAATCGATAGACGATACGTTTTAAAGCCCATTTCTGCAAAAAGAGCGATATCTTCTTTGTAACGATGATACATATCGATTGCTTCTTTTGCTGGATAAAAATGTTCATCATCAAATTCAAACATCTTTTGTTGCCCAGTGATCACCGGAAAACGATCTGGACCGATTGGCACGACGTCTACATTCGCTAAACCACGCCCACCTTCATCGTATCCTCCTTCACATTGATTGGCAGCTGTTGCGCCACCCCATAAAAAGTCTTTTCTAAATCCCATCGTTACACTTCCTCCACTACACGTTTTTCTGACAATTCTCTTGCCAGTTCATCTTGTACTTCGATACCTTCTGCAATCAAGCGATCGATTGCTTCTTTAAATTGTGGCAAATACTCTTGGTGAGCAATAAACAACTCATCCATCATACGTTTTGCTGTTGCGCCAGAACGAACCAACGGATTGATCGTAAAGGCTTGTAATGCCGTGCCATAATCACCTGTGACAGCAGCTTCGATCGTCAGCAATTCCATGTTTTTCATCACTTGTAACCAGCCACGTTCAGCTGGTGGTAATGATCCAAATGCAACATTTCTTGCTCCTTGCGCTCCTACATAGGCTGTTACTTCGACTACACAGTCCGCTGGTAGATCAGGAACCGCGCCATTGTTTTTCGTTGAGACCACGATTTGGGTTTCTTTATTGCCGTAAATCGAAGCAATCGTTTCACATGCCGCATCCGAATAATAGGCACCGCCTCGTTGTTGTAATTGTTCTGGTTTGTGATCAAGTTGTGGGTCTTTGTAAAGTTCAAACAACTCTGCTTCTGTTTGTTTGACTTGCTGTGCCCGAGTGCCGATCGTGCGGTATTCTTCTAACGCATGAGCCAACATTTCTTCTTCACGATAGTAATAGCGGTGATACCCACAAGGAATCATTTGCATTTGGTCAAGTTGCTCTCTGAAAAATGGTACATCAAAAATATTTTTTGGTAATCCATTATCTTCGGCATAAAGTTGTTCGATCAGATCTCCTGTCCGATCATTTCCATTGGCATCCGCTACTTTGTGCCAATGGAAATGGTTTAGTCCAGCAAATTTATAGATCAAATCTTCTTTCTTTTCACTGATCATCACCGGTTCTGTCATCATCGCCATGACTGGAACATTGCATAAACCAATGACTTTATCCCATTTTCCACAACGAACGACTGCTTCAGTCACCATACCACTTGGATTGGCAAAGTTGATCAACCAAGCATTCGGACAAAGACGTTTCATATCTTCTACGACTGCTAAAATGATCGGGATCGTACGAAACGCTTTGAACATGCCGCCAGCACCATTCGTTTCTTGTCCCAACATGCCGTAATAAGCAGGAATACGTTCATCTTTCACACGAGCATCTAACTGACCGACGCGAAATTGTGTGGTGACAAAGTCAGCATCTTTCAACGCTTCTTCACGATCTAACGTTGCGTAGATTTTCACGTCGTAAGGAGAAGCATCCCACATCCGTTGAGCCATTTCACTGACGATCGCTAATTTTTCACGACCAGCTTCAACATCAACTAACCAGATCTCACGAATCGGTAATTCATCGTAACGTTTGATAAATCCTTCCATTAACTCTGGTGTGTAGCTACTTCCGCCACCAATTGTCGCAATCTTGATTCCTTGATTCATATCCTCACTCCTTCTTCTTTTTTACAACTCTATTATCATTTTTGTAAATAAAAGACACAATACTTTTTAATTACTTTGCATATTCATTTACAAAATGAGCGATTATCTTGCGATTATTTGTAAATTTATTGCGCATAACAGAATACTGATCTACGGAGAAAATATTTGATTAACCAACATTTTATATTACATAACCTCAAAAGATAGACTCTTAAATTAGGGGATTCCTTTTATTGACACACCGAATAATACCGTTTACAATTATTTTACATATTTTTCATAAAAAACGTAAAAAAGAGGATAAAATCATGCTATTAAAGGAAAAGCTCAAACAAATCAACTTCTCACCTTCAGAAAGTGAAGTTATTCGCTTTCTTCAAACAAATGAAACAACGTTAGCCGATCAAACAATTCAACAAATTGCAACGACTTGTTACGTCCATCCTTCTACGTTGATTCGGATCGCTAAAAAAATGGGGTTTCACGGGTGGGTCGATTTTAGAGATGCGTTCATTGCCGAAACCGAATACCTTCAAGGGAATTTTCAAGAAGTAGATGCCAACCTCCCTTTTTCCGAAAATGAGGGAATCATGACGATCGCCAATCGAATTGCATCCCTTGAACGAATGACGATCCAAGACACCTTATCGTTGTTGTTGCATGATGATCTCCAACAAGCCAAACAGCTTTTGTTACGTTCCAATAAGATTGTTTTATTTTCTAGTGATACCAACACACTGATCGCTCAATCATTCAAATTGAAGATGAATCGCATCAAGCAGGAAGTGACCATTGTTCCGACTTCTGGCGAGTCTTATTATGACGCCTACAATTGTCAGCCTGAGAACTGTGCGATCTTGATCTCTTATACTGGTGAAAATCAGATGATGTTGCGGACTGCTGAAATATTGAAGGAAAAGCATGTGCCGATTTTATCGTTGACAAGCATTGGTGAGTCGAGCTTATCAACAGCAAGTGACGTCGTGCTGCGGTTGACCACACGAGAACGGTTGTACTCAAAGATCAGTAGTTTCACGATCAATACGTCGATTTCCTATTTGTTGGATGTTCTGTATAGTTGTGTCTTCGCTGAACACTACCGCGAAAACCTCGATTATTTGATTGAAGTCGGTCAAAAAGTCGACACCCGCCAAATCAGCTCGTCGATCATGAAAGAAGAACTCTTCACTGATCCACTCGAGCCAGGTGATTAGGTCGTGTGCCAAGCTGAAAAGCAACTCCTTTAGCAACGAATAAATGACTTCCTCAGAAAAAACCGTAACATCCAAATCATGAGGGAGTTCCTCGGATGTTACGGCTTAATTCTCGGAGAGAGACCTTCCGAACATGATTATCTGTGGAAAAATGCTTGGTGTCTTTTATTCATCCCTTAGAAAACCTTGATTTTATAGGTTTTTTACTCAGTTATGTCAGGGCGGTGATCAACTCATCCCCACTTGTCACGATCTTCGATTGATTCTCGACGATATCTAGATAATCTGCTGAATTTGTAATAATGACAGGGGTTTCTACACTGTATCCTTCACTTTCAATTGCATTGATATCAAAACGCAATAAGACGTCCCCTTGTTTCACCGAATCCCCTTGTTTCACAAATGCTTCAAAATGCTTTCCTTGTAATTGTACCGTATCTAAACCGACATGGATCAACAGCTCTAAACCACTTGCGGAAACTAAACCGATTGCATGTTTTGATGGGAATAAGGTCATCACAGTTCCGTCAAATGGTGCCACGACTTCGCCTTTTTCTGGGTAGATCAAGATGCCACGACCTAACGCACCTTTGGCAAATGCCTGGTCTTTTGCTTCACTTAATGAAGCAATCCCGCCTTGAATCGGTGTTTTAACGATTTCTTTGATTTTACTTTCTTTTTTCTCAGCCACGACTTCTTCCGTATCTTTCCAGAATAAGAAAGTCAAAGTAAAACCAATGACTGCAGCAATCACGATACCAATAAAGGCATTGTACATCCCACTTGCATCACTTCCATCAATGAAGTTGACTACCCCAAAAATACCTAAGCCACCCATTGTGTAGCCTGTCGTACCACTCATCATGAGGAAGATCCCAGAAAGTGAACCGCCGATCATTGAATAGATAAATGGCATTTTTTTAGGAAGTGTGATTCCATAGATTGCTGGTTCTGTAACACCAAAGATCCCTGAGATAAACGCAGGCATACATAGAGCTTTCATTTTTTTATCTTTAAATTTGAAATACATCGCTAACACAACTGCGGTCTGTGCGAAGCTTGCCCCATAAACAGCTACTAACATTTGGCTTGAGCCGTTTTGTGTCACCTGCATGATCGCTAAAGGAATGATACTCCAGTGTAAACCAAAGATGACCAATACTTGCCAGAAGAAGCCAAGAACACCACCATAAAGGGCAGGTGAAAAGGCCATCAACGCTTCGAAACCAGCACTTAACCAGTCTGTCAATAAGCTAACGATTGGGCCGATAACTAAAAAGCCGATCGGTAATGCAATCAATAAGACCATAAATGGCACAACGAACGTTTGAACAACTGCTGGCACGATCTTCTTCGCTAATCTTTGGACTTGTGCCGCAAATGCAATAATAAAGATGACGGGAACGACACTGGATGTATAAGAAGCGCCCACCCATGGGATACCTAAGAAGCTCTCATAGGCAGGTAAACCTAAAAGACTAAATGGTGCGGCTGCCCCTTGATTTGCTGCTTCAAAGCTACTTTGTAATACGGGTCCTTGAACCGTCGGATAGACTAGGGCTGCACCGATCACGATCCCGACCATTGGATTCAATTTGAATTTTTTGGCTGCTGTATAACCTAAAATGACGGGCATGAAATAAAAGATTGAATCGCCGATCCCATTCAGCATGATATAATTTCCAGAAGTCTGTTCATAAAGTCCTAAGAAAACGAATAAAGCATTTAACCCTTTGACCATACCGGCAGCTGCTAATGCTCCTAAAAATGGTTGGAAACAGCCACTTAGAATATCGATCAAGCGATTAAAGATATTTCCCTTGGCAGGGGCTAATTCGGCATCTTCAGAAATGCCTGCCACACTCAATACGTCTGCATATACGTCTGGCACATGATTACCAATGACTACTTGATACTGCCCACCGCTTTTCATTACGGTCACGACACCATCCATATTCTTCAATACTTCATCTGCCGCTTTGCTCTCGTCTTTTAATCGGAACCGTAAACGAGTCACACAATGCGTCAAACTACTGATATTTTCTTTGCCGCCAACATATTTGACGATTTCTTTTGCTAAGTCTTGATATTTTCCCATGTTTTCTTCCTCCAATTGTTTGATTGAAGGTTTAGCCAACTGAATGTCACTATCCTTTGTTACTCCTTCAATAAAAAATCCGTCCCTCCTTTTAATGATTTTTCAAATGATCATTGTCTGCTAAACGAGCCAAATGGATCGTTAAGTAGACAATTTCATCGTCAGACATATGATAATTGAATGTTTCCTCTAAAAATAAAGCGATTTTATCCACACAACCTGAAGCAGTCTGGTATTTTCGCTGGATCATCTGGATCAGCTCTTCTTCGACTTCCCCCTCATGGGTAAGAGAGGTATTCATGACACGATTCAGAAAAAAACGCAGATGTGTCACAAAACGGAAAAAATATATCGATTCTTCATCGAATGGTGTTTGATAATAATAGCGAACGATATTCAAAATATCTTGAATGGTTTTCGTAAACTGGTACATATTATTCATACGGTCTTGCTCAGATTGGGCATTGACTAAATGAAGCGCAATGAACCCTGCTTCGTTTTCAGATAAATCAAAGCCATATTTATGGTGGACTTTTTCGATCGTTTTTTTACCTATTTGATATTCTCTAGGAAATAATTGCTTGATATCATAAAGTAAAACATTGGATAACCCGACCCCTGTCTTATAACGTTTGATCGCATTGTATAGATGGTCGGTCAACGAAATGTAGATTGACTCATTCAACGTCACATCAAGGGTTTCTTTCGTATACTCAATGATTTCGTAGGATAGTTCGAGATATTCCATGGGGATATCCTCTGCTAATTTTTGAAAATGCCTAGACAGTCCATCATCTGTCAAATAAAATTCCTTATCGACACACGTTTCTGAAATCGAATCACCAATCTTTTTTTTAAATGCTAATCCTTTTCCCATGACGATCATTTCTCGATTCAACTTATCCCTTGTGACAACGACATTATTATTTAGAATTTTTTCAATCCGCATAATATCCCCTTTCTATGATTGTCACTCCCAATAAAAACAAAAAAACCCAAAAAGTCGGCCATGGCGTCTATTCATGGTGACTAATTAGGTTTAGCTTGCGTGATGCAATCACTATCCAACATTATATTCTTTTCTTCATATTAGCGAACTATTTTCAAAATGTCAACGCTTTCTTTTTGTTGTTTTACTATTTCCAAAAATATTTTTACGTGTGTACTCAGAAGCTACCACTTCACTATCAAAATAAGGAACGATAAAAGAACAACAAGCTGTCCCCTCCAAAAACGTAAAAATTTTTCGGAGGATGCAGCTTGTTTGTCAACATTGACTGATTTTTCCTCACCTGATTGATCGGTGATATACAAAAACTTCAGTTCTGCTATTATTCACTTTGTAATTTGTACATATCGGCGTATAGCCCTTCTTCAGCTAATAGTGTTTCGTGGTTGCCGCGTTCCACGATATGGCCTTTGTCTAAGACAAGGATCAATTCGGCATCGCGGATCGTTGACAGTCGATGGGCGATTGCGATCGTCGTTCGTCCTTGGCGCATTTTTGCAAGCCCCTCTTGGATCAACACTTCTGTTTCCGTATCGATATTCGCTGTCGCTTCATCAAGGACTAAGATTTTAGGGTCAGTAACAATCGTTCGCGCAAACGTAATCAATTGACGTTGACCACTCGAATAGCTCGCTCCTCTTTCGATCACTTTTGAGTGATACCCTTTCGGCAATTCTTCGATGAACTGATTCGCTTGGACAAACTCCGCAGCCGCTTTGATTTGCTCATCTGTGATATCGGGGTCCATCATACGGATATTCCCTGCAATATCACCATAAAATAAGAAAGCATCCTGCAAAACTAAGCCCATTTTTTTCCGTAATTCCTCGATTGGATATTCACGAATATCATGATCATCGATCAAAATCTGCCCTTCATAAAACTCATAAAATCGCATCAGCACATTGATGATCGAACTTTTCCCACTTCCAGTATGACCGACTAATGCGACTGTTTCTCCTGGATTTGCAACAAATGAGATATTGTTCAATACATTGTTTTTTCCATCATAAGAAAAGCTGACATTACGAAACTCGATCTTCCCAGCAGTGATTGTACGATCCGCTGTTTCGTTTTGCTGTGGGGCATATTCTTCCGTATCCATGATCTTCAAGATACGACTACCCGCGACCGTTCCGTCTGTAAAGACACTCAAGAAGTCCATCATTTGTGACATCGGGTTAAAAAATCCTTGCACATACGTCGTGAAGGCAAAGATCAAACCGACTTCAACTGGTGAATTCAATGCATCAAGTCCGAATAAGGTCAATGTCAAAGCAATCGCTAAGGCATATAGAAAACTGATGATCGGACTCAAAAGAATCGAGTTTGTCTTGATCATGGCATAGCGTGTCGCAAGATATTCTTCATTGACTTCCTCAAATTCCTTTGCCAAACGTGATTCTTGACGGAATTGTTGGATGATACGCATCCCAGAGATCGATTCATTCAATTTTGTATTCAATTGACTCAAACGTTCACGCATATTGCGATAGATCCTTGAACTGAATTTTTGATAATACCAAATCACTACACCAAGGATCGGCAAGAAGATCAAGCACCATAACGCGATTTTTTCATTGATCTGAAACATTGCGATAAATGAGGAGACGACCGCAAAAATACCTGTTAAAACCATTAGAAAAACATACCAAAATTCAAAAAGTGTCTCAGTATCATTCGTCACACGAGATACAGTGGAACCTGCGGGTGTTTGATCGAAGTAACGCATACCTAACGTATGAAGTTTCTCAAATAACTTCACACGGATATGCTGATACGTCTTCAATGAAGCCATCGAATATAAATACCATTGGAAAAACCAAATGATACTTTTGACAATGACCCCAAAAAGATATAACCCAGCAAAGAAAAGAATGACTTGAGTTGTCGCTGACTGCTTGGCTAAATGCTCATCCATGAATGTTTGGATGATCCTCGGCAAAAGAACATTGATGACTGACAGTGCGAAAGCAAATAAAATTGCAATGATGAATGTCGAGCGAAAAGGTTTCGCAAAGTGCATCAAACGTTTGATGATCGAGGCTTGTTCTTTGAAGGTCATGGATTTTGACCATTCTGACTGATATTGATCTTCCATTATTCACCGCCTCCTTCAATTTTTGCTTCTAATTGTTGCTTCTGCCACATTTGTTCGTACCACCCACCAAGAGCTAGTAATTCTTGATGTGTCCCACGTTCAACGATCCGTCCGTGATCGACAACGATGATTTCATTGGCATGCATGACACTACTTAAACGATGCGCGGCAATGATCGTTGTTTTGTTTTTCCGTTCCGCTTTAAGGTTACGCAAAATCGCTTCTTCTGTTTTTGCATCGACGGCAGATAGTGCGTCATCCAAAATCAATAATTCTGGACTTTGGATCAATGCACGAGCGATCGACAAACGTTGCTTTTGTCCGCCAGACAAAGAAACGCCACGTTCACCGACCATGGTCTGATAACCTTCTGGTAAACCTTTGATCTCTTTATTGATATACGCCAATTCCGCTGCTTCTTCCACTTCTTCTGGTGATTTTTGTGGATTGGAGAATCGGACATTATCTAAGATCGTCATCGAAAACAAGAAATGATCTTGTGGTACATAACCGATCGAGCGTAATAACGCATCCAAGGAGTAGTCTTTGATCGTTCGTCCGCCAAACTTGATTTCTCCTTGGTAATGGTCATATTCGCGCATCAATAATTTGATGATCGTAGTCTTGCCGGCTCCTGTTTTACCAACGATCCCTAACGTGTCACCTTCATTGATCGCAAATTTGATGTGTTCTAACGCTGGTTGTTTATCGTCAGGGTAAGTAAATTGCGTGATTGCAACATTCAACTCCCCTTTAGCGGGTGTGTTTTCTGCCCCAGTTTTTTCGACAATGTGTGTTTTTTCATGCAATAACTCATTGACACGATCATAGGAAGCATTCCCACGTTCTAACACGTTGAATAAACGTCCGATCGCAAACATTGGCCAAACAAGCATCCCAATATAACTGATAAATGAAACCATCTGCCCAATTGAAATCGTACCATTCAGTACATAACGTCCACCTAAAATGATCGTCGCCACATAAGACAAGCCAATGATCAATGTGATGAATGGATCAAAAAGCGCATCTAAAAAGTTTACACGCTTATTTTTCTTGATGGCATCATCGATTTTTTCTTGGAAGTCTTCCAAGTCCTGTTTTTCTTGTCCAAATGTTTTGATCACTTTGATACCTGTGATACTTTCTTGCGTTTTATCATTGATACTTGAAAATGCTTCTTGTGAATCACGAAAAGCATCATGTAATTTTGAACCTAAGATCCTTGAAGTGACCGCCAGTAAAGGCAATGGAATCAAGGCAATCAGTGTCAAACGCCAATCAATGAATAGAACCATCGCAATAATCGTCGTCCCGCCAGTAATCACTGAATCTGCAAATGTTAAAATTCCAGCACCTGCCACATTTTGGATTGCGTTCAAGTCATTTGTTGCATGAGCCATCAAGTCGCCTGTTCTGTATTTTTGATAGAACAAACTATCCATTCGAGTAAAATGGGCAAATAGGCGTTGACGTAATTCTTTTTCAAGTCTTGCTGCACTTCCCCAAATGTTCATTCGCCAAATATAGCGGAATAAATATTGTAAAAAAGCAGCTACGATCAGTACCCCGATCCACAATGAAATGATTTGCATCGAGATATTTTGATCGGCGATCTCATCGATGATGATCCCAATGACTTTAGGTGGGATCAATTGTACTAATGCGACCGCGAACAAAGAACATACGCCAATCAAATAGTGCTTTTTCTCTTGTTTAAAAAACCAACCCAATTTTCTGAAAATCGACATATATTTCCTCCTTCTAACTCCTAAAAATTTCATTTTACTTCAGAGGTCGAATTGCGTCCTCTGATATCGTTGATCACAATCGAAAAAATCTGATCATCATACTTTTATAAAATAATTGCTTAACGGCGTAAATGAATGCGCTTTTCTCATTTTGAGAAAAAGAAAAAAGCGAGCTGAAATCAATCAGCCCGCTTTTTGATGTTGTCGGCCAAGAACCTACTTCTTCCCTTGGTTCTTCATCTGTTGCATCATCTGACGAATTTTCTTTTCAGACGGTTTTTGCCCCATAGACATCATCATTGATCTTAACATTTCCTCATTAACGGGAGGATTTTTTTCTAAGTAATCTTTCATATATTTACGCGCAAGAAAGAATCCACCGACTGCGCCGATTAATAATGCAATAACTGCAATAAGTACAACGATTCCTGTTGATACCATGTAAATCTCTCCTTTCCTTTTCCTAATTGCTCTCAATGATACATTCTACTAAAACTTACAAAAAAAAGAAAGGCGTTTTCTTAATAATATGTAAAAAAAAGTCATTTTTATTTCATGATTATCCAAAAAGGCCTGATTTAGAAAGTAAGCCACATTTAATTTTTAGGTTAACCGAATTTTTTTCTTTTATTTTTTTGTTTCTGGGTGTAGAATGAATTCGAAAAGAAATAGAAAGGTGGTTTTCCTTTGAAGAATCACGAAAAGAATCATAAATGGATCGAACATACTAATGGGTTATCCCTTTCAGAAGTAAACGGCACAGTCAAAGTGCCAAAAGGAAAAAGTTTCTTTCGCACTTTGCTTGCTTATTCCGGCCCCGGCGCACTCGTCGCAGTCGGTTATATGGACCCCGGCAATTGGTCAACCTCGATCACCGGCGGACAAAATTTTCAATACTTATTGATGTCAGTCATCCTGATGTCCAGTTTGATTGCCATGTTGCTACAATATATGGCTGCCAAACTTGGGATCGTTAGCCAAATGGATTTGGCACAAGCGATACGCGCTCGGACAAGCAAAACATTAGGAGTCATTCTCTGGATTTTAACAGAGTTAGCGATCATGGCTACAGATATCGCCGAAGTCATCGGTGCCGCAATCGCTCTTTATTTATTATTTGATATTCCTTTGGCAATCGCTGTCTTTATTACTGTTTTGGATGTCTTTGTCTTGCTCCTTTTGACAAAGATCGGTTTTCGGAAAATCGAAGCATTAGTCGTTTGTTTGATTTTCGTTATCCTGTTTGTCTTTGTCTATCAAGTCGCTCTTTCAAATCCTGATTGGGCTAGTTTGTTCAAAGGATTTATTCCTAACAGCCAAACATTTGCGGAAGAACCAAAAATCGGTGGAGAAACACCATTGACAGGCGCTTTAGGGATCATCGGTGCGACAGTGATGCCCCACAATCTTTATTTACATTCTGCTGTTTCTCAAACACGAGAGATCGATCGAAAAGATCCAGAAGATATTGCAAGAGCCGTTCGTTTCTCTACTTGGGATTCAAATATTCAATTGACAATGGCTTTCGTCGTCAATGCTTTACTGTTGATCATGGGGGTTGCGGTCTTTAAAACTGGCGCCGTACAAGACCCTTCATTCTTCGGCTTGTATGAAGCACTCTCTGATCCTTCTGCCATGAGTAACGGTGTCTTGATCGCCGTAGCAAAATCCGGAATTTTATCGACCTTATTCGCAGTGGCACTGCTTGCTTCCGGTCAAAATTCAACGATTACCGGTACCTTGACTGGACAAGTCATCATGGAAGGCTTTATCCATATGCGTATGCCGATTTGGTTGCGTCGCTTAGTGACTCGACTATTATCCGTCATCCCAGTACTTCTTTGTGTCTTGTTCACCAGCTCAAAAGGTACGATCGAAGAACATACAGCATTGAACAATCTAATGAATGAATCTCAAGTTTTCTTAGCCTTTGCTTTACCTTTTTCAATGATTCCTTTATTGATGATGACCAACAGCCAAGCAGAAATGGGCAATCGTTTTAAAAATTCACTCATTGTCAAAATACTCGGCTGGTTTTCCGTTATCAGTTTGACGTACCTAAACTTACGTGGTCTCCCTGGACAAATCGAAGCCTTTTTCGGCGATCAAGCTTCCAGTGCGTCTATCGCCCTTGCTGATCGGATCGCTTACATCATCATCGTGGCGGTTCTCGCTTTACTCGCTTGGACGATCGTGGATCTTTATAAGGGAAATAAACGCTATGCCGAACGATTACAAGAGTTGTCTTGATCAGCTGTTTTTAAACTAAATAAAAAAAGCTTAGATAGCCAAAAATATGTTTAGACATTTTTGGTTACCTAGGCTTTTTTCTTTGTCTGAACTTTTTCCAGTAAGATTACACTTTACTGACTGATCAGGCTTCTACATCTGCTAATAATTCTGGGAATACTTCCGGATCAAAGCTTTCAGCTTTGAACATTGCGATTTCTTTGCCATAAGGAGCATAGGCTAATTTTTTATCTTTACCCACATATGGTGTTTCAAGAATCTTTGAAACATCTTTGAACATCGGCTCATGGACGATTTTATTCAAGGCGTCAAAGCCGATCGTACCAAATCCAATATTGGCATGGCGATCTTTATGTGAACCTTGTGGATTTTTTGAATCATTGATGTGTAAGACTTTTAAACGATCTAAGCCGATCACTTTATCGAACGTTTCCATTACGCCATAAAAATCATTTGCCACATCATAACCGGCATCGTTGGTATGGCATGTATCAAAGGTCACTGACAGTTTTTCATTCAATGTTACCCCATCAATGATTTGTGCCAACTCTTCAAACGTACGACCGATCTCTGTACCTTTTCCCGCCATCGTCTCCAAAGCGATCTGAGCGGTCTGTTCTTTCGTCAAGACTTCGTTTAGGCCTTCAATGATCCTTGCGATTCCTGCCTCTGCACCAGCACCGACATGGGCACCTGGATGTAAAGTGATCTGAGTAGCACCTAATGCTTCCGCTCGAACGATCTCTTCTCTTAAAAACTGGACAGCAAAAGGAAACATCTCTGGTTTGGTTGTATTTCCTAAATTGATGATATACGGTGCATGGACTACTATATTTGTCAGACCATTTTCTTCCATATATTTTGTTCCAGCTTCAATATTCATTTCTTCAATTGATTTTCTTCGGGTATTTTGTGGTGCCCCCGTATAGATCATAAATGTAGAAGCCCCATAACTCGCTGCTTCTTCTGCTGCACCTAATAACATCTTTTTACCGCTCATGCTGACATGTGAACCTAATAACATCGTGTTACCTCCTATAAAGCCCTCTCGGCTGGTCGCTCAGTGAATGGATTTTCTCACTCTACTTTTATCTTAACTGAAACTGATTTGAAAGAAAAGTTTGAAAACTGTCCATTGCTCGGAGCATAAGTAAAATAACCATGGTATTCATTAATATTTTCTCAAAATCAGTATTCGAAAATAGCAGAAAAAAAGCCATGTCTGTTTTTTTGTTCTATTATTTGCTATAATTAGCGAAATAAAACCATTAGTTGAGGTGAAACCTTTGCCACGTAATAATACACGAAGAAAACAAGCACGACGAACAAAAGAAAAGTGGTTTGTTCCTAAGGTCATTTTTCGCGTTTTTCAATCATTAACCGTTTTTATCATGGTTCTTATCATTCTATTCGCTGCATTAGGTGTGGGAGTTGGCGCCGGCTATTTTGCGTATCTAGTTGAAGATACAAAGCTTCCTTCCAAATCTGAGTTACAATCTGAGCTAGGCAATATAACCGAAACATCAAAACTTGTCTATGCTGACAATACAGAGATTTCGACGATCCAAACTGATTTGATGCGTACAACTGTGCCTTCAGATCAAATGTCTCCTTATTTAAAATCTGCGATCATCAGCACAGAAGATGAATATTTCGAAGAGCATAAAGGCTATGTTCCTAAAGCAGTGATCCGAGCGCTCTTCTCTGAAGCAACTGGGATTGGTTCATCCGGTGGATCGACACTGACACAGCAGTTAGTGAAACAACAGATCTTGACTGATGAAACAACCTTCAAACGTAAAGCAAATGAGATTTTGTTAGCTGCTCAAGTCGAGAAGCACTTTACAAAAGATGAGATTATTTCAACTTATTTGAATGTCTCGCCTTTTGGAAGAAACAATAAAGGACAAAATATTGCCGGTGTCCAAGAAGCTGCACAAGGGATCTTCGGCGTCAATGCGAGTGATCTATCTTTACCGCAAGCCGCATTTATCGCAGGCTTACCACAAAGTCCGATCACTTACAGCCCGTACACAAATACAGGGGCATTGAAAGAAGACCTATCTGCTGGTTTAGAAAGAAAAGACATCGTGCTATTTAGCATGTATCGTGAACACCAAATCACGAAAGAAGAATATGAAGAAGCAAAAGCCTATGACTTAACCCAAGATTTCTTAGGTCAACAAGTGGCAGAACAAAGTGACCGCGACTTCTTATATTACACAGTGATGAATGCTGCGACAGATATCATTGCGAGACAATTAGGAGAAAAAGACGAAGCAGATCTTTCTGATGCAGATGTCTACAATGCATACTATCAACGCGCAGAACAAACGATCCAAAATCAAGGCTACACGATCCATTCAACGATCGACAAAGACATCTATGAAGCGATGCAAGCAGGCGTTGCCAATTTTGGTTACTTACTTGATGACGGAAGAGGTACTCCTGTTGAGACTGGTAACGTTCTGATGGACAATAAAACAGGCCGCGTGTATGGTTTTGTCGGTGGTCGTAATTATGCATTGAATCAAAATAATCATGCTTTTGATACTCAAAGACAAGCAGGTTCATCGATCAAACCGATGCTCGTTTATGGTCCAGCGATCGATATGGGCTTAGTTGGTTCTGAATCACGTGTTTCTGATTATGAAACCACTTGGCAAGAAGGCGCGAATGCCGGTGAAGACATCGTTAATGCGACAAACAAAGGTTCAAATACCTTCCAAACAGTGCGTGAATCATTGGAATGGTCGAACAATATTCCTGCCTACCACTTATATCAAGACGTTTTGAATAATGGTGGCTCAAAGCAATACGCATATGAAACATATTTATCAAAAATGAACTATCCAACAAATGCCAACTGGGGCGTTGAATCTGCACCACTTGGAACAGTTGATGTAACGACGCTTCAACAAACCAATGGCTTCCAAACATTAGCAAACAATGGTGAATTCCAGCAAGCATATATCATTGATTCGATCACTGATAACGATGGAAATGTCATTTATCAGCACGAACACAAACCAGTACGTGTCTTTTCTGAAGCGGCTGCTTCGATCGTCAATGACATGATGCGTAGCGTCATCGATGAAAAGATCACTACACCATTCAAAGATGATATCTCTAGCCTTAATGGAAGTTTAGGTCAAGCGGACTGGATCGGTAAGACTGGATCAACGAATGAATTCCGTGATTCTTGGTTAGTTGTTTCCACACCGTCTATCACGATCAGTAGCTGGGCTGGACACGACGATAACACCGGAATGGATTCTCAAGCGAGATTCCGTTCTTCAAAATATCTCGCAAACTTGATCAATCAAGTGTATCAAGTCAACCCGTCGATTTTCGGTACTGATCAGAAATTCTCACTCGCTTCTGATGTGAAGAAAGAAGATGTCGCTGCCTTTACAGGACAATTACCTGGAAAAGTAACAGTTGACCGCAGATCCATCAATACACCGAGCAAAACTGTCGAATCACTTTGGGCAAAAGACGGTCCTGAGAAAAGCACCTTCAAATTTGGTGTAGGTGGAACGGATGAGAACTATAAAGATTACTGGAACACTGTCGGCACATTTGAACGTGAAAATCCACAGAACAAAGATGACGACAAAGACGACGATTAAAAAAGTCTAAGGTAACTACTCTTTCTCAAAATAAAATGAGTCTGATTTTGATCAAACACGTCAAAATCAGACTCATTTTTTTGTTTTTCTTTATGGAAACAGCAGAAACCCACTTCTATTTTCACACAAAAAAGTGGCTGAAATGAACTTTTTGTCATTTCAGCCACTTTGATCATCGTTTTTAAGAAATAAATCTTTGGAACGCTAACTCAACCGTCTTATTTTGTAGAACCTTTTTCTTCGATTCCATATGGTAAGATGATCGTTTTTTCTTCCACTTCTTCTTTATTCATCATTTTTGTCAATAGACGCATCGATACTGCACCTAAGTCATACAATGGTTGAGTAATACTTGTCAAACGTGGACGAGCAACTTCTGTTAATAATGAGTTGTTGCTTGTGATGATCTCAAATTCTTCTGGCACTTTCACACCGCGGTCGATCAAGCCATCTAAAATACCGATTGCTAATTCATCATCAGTAACATACACAGCAGTTGCCCCACTGTTGTAGATGCGATCGACTAATGACAAGCCATCTCTGAAATTATAGCTTGATTCAAAGATCAATCCTTCGCTGTAAGTCAGACCGTTTTCTTTTAATGCTTCTTTGTAGCCTTTCAAACGGTTTTGCCCGTTGATTGGATCAATCAATGCACCACTGACAAAAGCAATTTTTTTGTTGCCATTTTTAGCTAATTTAGTCACTGCATCTTTTGTTGCTGAAGTATAGTCGATATTGACACTACCTACTTGCTCGTCTGGATCGATCGAACCAGCTAAAACGACAGGAGTTTTTGAACGTGAGAACTCACCACGGATTTCATCTGTGATATGGTGGCCCATGAAGATCACACCGTCCACTTGTTTTGCTAACAAGTTGTTCAATACGTTCACTTCTTTTTGATCATTTCCGTCTGAATTTGCCAAGATGATATTATATTTGTACATTGTCGCAACATCATCGATCCCACGTGCTAATGAAGCAAAGAACATATTGCTGACATCTGGGATAATAACCCCAACAGTTGTTGTTTTTTTACTTGCAAGTCCACGAGCGACAGCATTTGGACGATAATCTAAGCGATCAATAACTTCCAATACTTTTTTTCGTGTCGCAGGTTTTACATTTGGGTTCCCATTGACAACACGTGAAACAGTAGCCATCGAAACATTTGCCTCTCTCGCTACGTCATAAATAGTGATAGTTTGTTTTTCCATCGTTGTTCTCCTATTCTGTTTTTATATCTTTTCTGAAAATACGATTTACATTTCTAAAACAGGATATCAAAGATTGACAGAAATTGCAACCGTTTTACTAGCGTTTTCATGAAAAAAAACACCTTTTTCACTTTTAGTCAATTGGTCTTTTTTTATAAGAGTGGTACAATGAATTATCGAAACATGTCATAAATGTGAAAGAAGGATGTCCAAATGAATCTTGAAAAAATCAACGAATTACGCCAATGGATGGCCCAAAAACAAATCGACCTTGCTTATATCAGTGATCCAGGTCATATCGCCTATTTTTCCGGCTATGAAAGTGAGCCACATGAGCGTGTCCTCGCGCTGTTCCTGCCACTTGAGCAAGATCCTTTCTTATTCACGCCAGCTTTAGAAGTAGAAGATGCGCAAAATAGCAGTTGGTCTTATGATGTACGTGGATACCTTGATAGTGAAGATCCTTGGGTCTTGATCGGTCAGGAGATCCGCACACGTTATCCACAACTTAAAACGATTGGGATCGAAAAAAATGCGTTGACGGTTGACCGCTTTGATGCGTTATCACAACAAATGACAGGTACTGTTCAGTATGCTGATCTGACTCCTGCTATCCAACGATTACAATTGATCAAAACAACAAAAGAAAAAGATCAATTGATTGCCGCAGGAAAATGGGCAGATGTTGCTTTTGAGATTGGTTTTCGTTCGATCAAAGAAGGTGTCACGGAACAAGCAATCATTGCTGAAATCGAATATCAATTAAAAAAACAAGGTGTTTCTCAAATGTCTTTTGATACATTGGTCTTAGCTGGGACAAATGCCGCAAGCCCTCATGGAACTCCTGGCAGCACGACGATCCAACCCAATGAACTGGTCTTATTTGATCTAGGCGTCGTATGGGATGGCTATTGCAGTGATGCCACCCGAACTGTTGCTTACCAAAAGCCAACGGAATTTCAAGAAAAAATCTATCAAATCACACTTGAAGCACAATTGGCAGCCCAAGAAGCAGTTCGTCCTGGGATAACAGCCGCTGAACTCGATCAAATCGCTCGAAACGTGATTGAAAGCTACGGCTACGGCGAATATTTCAATCATCGTTTAGGACACGGCATCGGCACGACTGTCCATGAATATCCATCCCTTGTAGCTGGCAATGATCTAGTGATTGAAGAAGGCATGTGTTTTTCATTGGAACCTGGTATTTACATCCCAGATCAAGTCGGCGTAAGAATCGAAGATTGCGTCTATGTCACAAGCAACGGCTGCGTGCCATTTACAACAACACCAAAAGAATTATTAGTAGTGGAGTAAGGTTGTGAGAAAGCCGTTCAGCTCCGAGTATTAAGACAGAACTTGAGAAAATAGCTTCTCCTTAAAAAAGCGAAAAATCCCCAAAAAATAGGAAACTATTTTCGGGGATCATCGCTTTTTTTCAATGAGAAATATCTGATTCATCATGTACTCGGTTTTTGCTGTTGACTTGATAATTGTTTCTTCAAGTAAAATTTTGTCGTCCCCACAAAAGGCATATCTTCGACCGAAGCAAATACGTCAAAACCGTATTTTTCATAGAATCTTCGTGCCTGATAATCTTGGGTATTGACCGTCATATACAGGCATTGATTTTCCAAGGCTTCTTGTTGAACGGCTTCGATCAATTGTGAGCCGATGCTTTCATGACGGTGCGATTGTTCTACACCGAGCAATGAGAGGTGCAAGGTATTCCAAAATAAAGATGCCACTGCTCCTCCGAGCCATTTTTCATCCTTGATGGCACTGATCGAAATTATCTTCGCTGTTAAGGGTTCATTTCCAGTAAAAGATTGCGTATATTGCTCGTTCAATACTGCAATGATTTTCTTTTCGTTTTTTTCAGTATCGCTTTTCTTGATTTCAAACATCGATAAACTCCTTCCTTAACTTCATGATAGAAGAGTAAAAAAGGCACGAAACAGATGGACATCTGATCGCGCCTTTTTGCTTTTACTGGTTACTCTTGCTTATTTAAATGTATCTTTTAAGTCTTCTTTTGCACTCGCTGCATCTTCTTTTGCCATCTCAGACAAGATTTTTGCATCTTCGGCAACTGGTTTCGCTTCTTCGATACCTTCTTTGATCGTGCTACCCGCTTGGTCTGCTGTATCTTTGACATCGATCAAGATATCGTCTTTAGCAGATGCTGCAGTATCGCCTAAGTCAGCAGCAGATTTTTTGAAGCGATCAGATAGATCAGCTGATTGTTCTTTCAATGTAACTAAAATATCTTCAGATTCATCTCCTGCATCTGCTGTAGCGTCTGAAACTGTTTGTTTTACATTGCCAGCTAAGTCGCCAGCTTGTTGTGAAAGATCGTGTGCTTTTTCTTTTGCAATGCTTGTAAATTCAGTTGATTTTTCTTTTGCCATATCTGTATAATCAGAAGCCATATCTAGAAAATCATCTGCTTGTGCTGCTAATTCATCACGTAATTCTTTACCTGATTTTGGTGCAAGTAATAAAGCTGCCACCGCTGCTGCTGTCCCACCAATCACTGCACCTAGTAAAAATCCACCTTTTTTTGCCATGATCATTTTCCTCCTGTCGTATCTGTTGTTGGTTTTTTATGTTTGAAGAATTTCATTGCAGTACCACCGACTTTTCCGGCAACAGTTGCTTTTGCTGTTGTTTTCCCGATGCCACCGACTTTCGTTACGATGTTTCTACTTGAAGAATTCAATTCTGACACGCTCTCGCTCAAATCAGCGACAGCCGTAAATAAAGGATCGATCGTTGCTACTTTTCCATTGATATCATTCAACAATTCGTTACTTTTTACTAACAAGCCCTCGACTTGCCTCGATAAAAGATCAACATCCTTTGTAACGACTTCGATCGTTGTGTTTGCTTCATTTACGGTTTGTTCCGCTTTTTCAATCGTTTTTGCTAATCGAATCAATACGCGTACTAGAAAGACCACGAGTATCGCAAAAGCAATTGCTGCAATCAAGCCAGCAATTTCTCCAACTGTCATAATCAAGCCCCCTTCTCCTCTTCTTGCTATAAGGATAGCATTTTCGTATTTTTTAAACAAATATAAAATAGCAAAACGCTTCAACTACCTACAGTTTGATCAGCAGCTGAAGCATCTCGCTTGTTTATTTTTTGTCGGTTGATTGAGAAGTTTCTGTTGGTTTATTTAAAGATGTAGGAGCCTCTGCTG
The DNA here is from genome assembly GCF_050498525.1 of Enterococcus sp. DIV2371. NCBI lineage: Bacteria > Bacillati > Bacillota > Bacilli > Lactobacillales > Enterococcaceae > Enterococcus > Enterococcus sp. DIV2371. The sequence goes on from NZ_JBIPAJ010000001.1 coordinate 2,141,588, forward strand.
CTAAAGACTTACCTAATGACATGATATATTCTTTTAATGGTCCACCCACTTCTGGATGCGTCAATCCATATTCGATGCTCGTTTTCATAAAGCCAAATTTATCGCCCACATCATAACGTTTTCCAGTAAACTTACGAGCGAAAACGCGTTGTGTTTTATTCAATGTATCGATTGCATCTGTCAATTGGATCTCGTTACCTGCACCTGGTTTTTGTTCTGCTAACACATCAAAAATCTCTGGTGTCAATAAATAGCGTCCAATAATTGCTAAATCACTTGGTGCTTTACTTGGTTCAGGTTTTTCAACAAAATCTTTTACATTGAATAAACCGTCTTCTAATTCTTCTCCTGGATTGATGATCCCATATTTAGACGTATCTTTATGTGGTACTTGCATGACGGCGATCGTTGATGCATGTGTACGCTCGTAGTCATCGATCAATTGTTGTGTCAATGGGATTTCATCTTCCATGATGTCATCGCCTAACATGACAACGAATGGTTCATTTCCGATAAATGCTCTTGCTTGTAAAACAGCATGTCCTAGCCCTTTAGGATGCGATTGACGAATGAAATGAAGATTGACGTCAGTTGTTTCTTCAACTAATTTCAATAATTCAGTTTTTCCTTTTTCGCCTAAGTTCGTTTCCAATTCAATATTTGAGTCAAAATGATCTTCGATTGGACGTTTTGCTTTTCCAGTGACGATCAAGATATCTTCAATTCCTGATTTCAACGCTTCTTCTACGATAAACTGAATCGTTGGTTTATCAACGATCGGTAACATTTCTTTTGCCATCGCTTTTGTTGCAGGTAAAAATCTTGTTCCTAAACCTGCTGCTGGAATAACTGCTTTTTTTACTTTCATTTTTTTCTCTCCCTTAAAAATGTTAGTGAAATTCATTCTCTTGTTTGCCATCGCGCAACATGATTTCTGTTGCTGCTTCATTTATGTTTTTGTGCTCATACAGCACTTCATAAATCGTTTGAGTGATCGGCATCTCGATCCCCATGGTCTCAGCTAATTCTTTAGCTGCTCGTGTGGTCTGCACACCTTCCACGACCATGCCCATATTGTCCAAGACTTCGTTTAACTCATGGCCTTGTCCAAGGAGATTACCAGCACGCCAATTTCTTGAGTGGATACTTGTACAGGTGACGATCAAATCTCCGACACCGCTTAGTCCTATGAAAGTCAGAGGATCCGCGCCCATTGCGACACCTAAGCGGCTGATTTCAGCTAATCCCCTTGTCATGATGGCCGCTTTGGCATTATCACCAAAACCTAGTCCATGGATTGCACCCGCTCCAATAGCAATGATGTTTTTCAAAGCGGCACCCATTTCAACCCCAATAACATCAGGATTCGTATAGATGCGGAAATAATGATTCAAAAACAATGTTTGAACAAATTGAGCAGCTATTGCTTCTGTACTTGCTGCTGTGATCGTCGTGATATCCCGACGAGCCACTTCTTCAGCGTGACTTGGACCAGATAAGACAACAATTGCTTGTCTTTTTTCTGCTGGGATCTCTTCTGCTAATACTTCAGAGATCCGCTTGTGTGTCCCTTGTTCCAAACCTTTACTTGCATGGATGATCACTGGTTTTGTCTGCAATACTTGGACAAGGTCCTGACTGACAGAACGAATCGCTTTGGTTGGTACTACGAACAACACAGCGTCTACATCAGAAACTGCCTCAGCCATGTCTGTATAAGCGATGATCGATTCGGGCAATTGGTGATTTGGCAAATAACGCTCATTGGTATGCTTTTGATTGATTTCAGTGATCTGTGAGGCACGATGCCCCCAGAGTCGAACGTCATGACCATTTTCAGCTAGCACTTGTGCTAATGCTGTTCCCCACGAGCCAGCACCTAAAACCGCTACCCTATATCTCATTTTACCACTCCTGCAAATTTTTTCATTTTTTTCGACTTGGACCTTAGATAATCAATTGATTTTTCCCTAAAGATCGGTCGTAATCCGGTACATTTCCTTTTTTTCGACGTAAAATGAATAGCACGATCGCTCCGATGAAAAGTACAGCGGATAGAAGCTGCGATACTCGAATCACATCAAAGAGGTAAAGACTATCCGTTCTCAGACCTTCAATGAAGAAACGACCAAAACTGTACCACATCAAATAAACAAGTGCGACTTCACCTTTTTTCAAAAGATGAGTTTTTTTTCGTAACAGCAAGAGAATGATCACGCCAACAAGACTCCACAACGATTCATAAAGAAACGTTGGCTGGCGGTAAATGCCATCGATATACATATTGTCGATGATAAAATTTGGCAAGTATAAGCTTTCTAAAAAACTTCTCGTTGTATCTGGGCCGAATGCTTCATGATTCATGAAATTCCCCCAACGTCCGATTGCTTGTGCTAACAAAACACTTGGTGCCGCAACATCTAAGAATGTCCAAATATCAATAAAGTGATATTTGGTATAAAAATATAACGTGATTCCACCAGCGATCAAACCGCCATAAATCGCTAAACCACCTGAGCGAATATTGAATATCTGGATGGGATTTTCGATATATTGTGGCAAGTCGAATAATATATAATACAAACGCGCTCCGATGATCGAAAGGGGTAATCCCCATAACATAAAGTCAGTGACATCTTCGGCTTTCATTCCAACTCTTACTGCTTCACGGCTGCTTAACCACATGGCAATGATGATGCCTGAAACAATGATCAACGCGTACCAGTAAATAGGGATTCCTAAAAGGTCAAAGGCGACCCGATTGATTTGTGCAACCATGCTTTCACTCCTTGGTATTATTGTCCGCCTGAATTTTCTTCGATCAAACGGCTCAATCTTTCTTCAAATGTTTTCGTTGCATCGAATCCCATTGTTTTTGCACGGAAATTCATCGCAGCAACTTCAATAATGATTGCGACATTTCGTCCGGTTTTCACAGGGATCTTGATTTGTGGAATCCCAACTTCTGCAATTTCAACAGAGGTATCTTCAGAACCTAAACGATCATATTTTTTATCTTTCGCCCAAGCTTCCAAGTAGACAGCTAATTGGACTTGCATCGAACCTCTGACTGCACTAGCTCCAAAAAGATTCATTACATCAATGATCCCGATGCCACGGATCTCAATCAAATGTTCAAGGATCTTTGGTGGCTCCCCAATAACGGTCAGTTCATCTTGTTGATAGACATCTACTCGATCATCTGCAATCAAACGATGGCCTCTTTTGATCAACTCTAATGCCGTTTCACTTTTCCCGATGCCACTATCTCCTTGTATCAAGACACCCAACCCATAGACATCGACTAATACACCGTGAACACTTGTCCTAGGTGCTAATCGTCCATCTAAATAACTTGATAGCTCACCTAGCAACCGTGAAGTTGAAATTGGCGAGCGCAAGACTGCCATCCCGTGTTCATTTGCTGCTTGGATCATTTCTTCTGGCGCAGCTAATCCTCTAGAGATGATAAATGCTGGTATATCTTCACTACATAAGCGACGCATGATCATTAAACGCTCTTCTGGCATCATACGTTCTGCGAAGCTGATTTCTTTACTCCCAAATAACTGTAGTCGATCATGAGAATAATAATTAAAATAACCGGTCAATTCCAAACCAGGTCTGGAGATATCACCAGTTACGATGACACGATTTAAACTTTGCTCGTCACCAGTGACGATTTCTAATGATAGTTTTTCTACTAATTGGCTAACTTTTACCATTTCTGCCATTCGTGTACCCTCATTTCTATTAAACTGTTCTCTTTTATTTTATCATTCTATCGAAAAAAGTACTACCAATAAAAAGAACAAAGGATATCCTTTTCATTACACTCGTTTTTTCTATCAGTCGTTAAAGAAGAAAGCGCTATTAAAACTCCACTAAATAATAAGAGGAAGCGACATTTGCCACTTCCTCATTTGTCTTATTCTATGATGATACAATGTTCTTTGCATTGTTTTCTAATGGTTCTTGTCGAAATTCCGTTTACTCACCACGATATTTACGAATGACATGATCACTGCAATCACCAACGCTGAGCCAAATGACGAAAAGCTGAAATTAGCTGCTCCGACAAAGAAGGAGGTCATTTGTAAAATCAGTGCGTTGATAACAAAAGTGAACAAGCCGAAAGTCAATAAAGTAATCGGGATGGAAAAAAACATGATAAACGGTCTGATCAATAGATTCAATACGGAAAGAACAAAACTAGCCACGACTGCCGTCCAAATACTATTTACAAAAATCATATTTGGAAAGATGACTGCCAGAGAGATAAACGTCAGCGTACTAACAACAATACGTTGAAGATAAGACATTAAAAGTCACTCCATTCGTCATCGTTGATTTTCTCTGCCTCTTTTCGTTTATTGGTTTGTTCTCTGTAGTTATTTTTTTGATAATAATCGTTGTCATGTCCATAACGTCGTGAATCTCTTTTTCCTGACGGCACAAGTAAAGCCAACAGAATATATAAAATAATCGGGCTTCCAAATGCAACTAAACTTAAAAATACGTAGATTACACGTACTACTGTTGGGTCAATACCGATATATTCAGCGATCCCTGCTAAAGTACCAGTCAATACGATATTTTTATTTGATTTTGTCAACTTTTTTCTCATTATCTTTCACCTCTGTTCTACTATTTTAATGGAAGAAAACTGGTCTGACAATCTTACTTCAAAAGATTTATTGAATCGTAAATCTTTTTGATTCATATAAGTACGATTTTCGCTTCGAGCTTCCCCTTTTCAGAAAGTCGAAGCGAAAGAAATTATTTATCTGTGTCTTTTAGATAGATGCTACCTGTTGTCGTAGACAATTGGATATTCGCCATTTCATTTTCAGAAAGACGACGGAATTCTAACATTTGATTCGTGCGCTCTTTCTTTTCACGAATCACTTCATAGTCAGAAAGACGACTATTGATACTACCTAGGCTAGTTTTTGCATGTCCGTCCATACCGATAGTCGTTGGCAATGCAACTTTTACGTTCCCGTTGACTGAGCTTGCTTCGATTTTTTTCAAACGATCTTCTCTTACAGTCAAGCGAACATCGCCATTGACTAATGAAATCGCTAAGTTTTCAGGTGTTGCCCCAAAAGTAACTGTGCCATTGACAGTTTCAATGATGGAATCTAAGATATCGCCATTACGTACGTCGATATTCCCATTCACTCCACCAATCTCAAGCATCGTTGCGGCCATTTGTTCAACCACGATATTCCCATTCGTTGACTTCATGTAAATATCTTTGACATCTAAATCTTCAACTTGGATATTACCATTTAGCAATTTGATTGCTGTGTGGTCGTATGTGCGTTTTGGTAAGTAGAAAACTAGATCAGCACGCACGCGTTTGTTCGGGATTTGGAACGAAATGTGTTCATCGTTGACTTCGATCTGGCTACGTTCAGCAAATGCTTCATAAGGCTCAGCACCCATTTTTCCATAAAGCTTGATTTTCGCTTCCACTTTTACGTCTTCGCTATCCCAAGTCTTCACAGTCACGTTTCCGTTTGCTGCTTTGATGTCGATGATACTTGCTTGTGGTGCGCTGTAGTAAAATTCATGCTCGAATTTAGTCGTAGCGATTCCAGGTACACGTAAGCTGACATCTTTCCATTCCATATTGTCATTGACTGTTACAGATACAGTTTGGAAGGTTTTCTTTAAGAATTTACCTAACTGCGTTCCAGCTTCAGTCATTTTCTCGCCAACTTGGTTCAACGTATCGTTGGCTTGTTCTTTCCAATCTTCTGGTAAGTCAAATTTTTCAGCAAACGTATCTTTTTTCTCGTTCCACTGATTTTTACGGATATCTTTCAACTCAGCTTCAAGCTTGATGCGTTCTTCTGATAAAAGATCGCCAGCTTCTTCTAGTTCTTTGATTTCTTGTTCAAGTTGTTGGCGTTGTGCTAACTCTTCTTCAGACAATTGATCTAACTCTTCTTTTGTATTCAATTGCATCAATGTTTCCTGTTTTTCATTGCGTGCAATTTTATTTTCAAAAAGTTTTGCGTTGACTTCATCCAAGTGAGCAGAAGCTTTGTTTGCTTCAGTTGCCAACTCATCTAAGATTTTTTCTAGATTTTCTTGATCTTCTTGTTCTTTTTGTTTTGGATCTGCTTCTACCGTTTCACGTTCAGCTCTGCCATTTTCAAGTTCATCGATCAAGCGACTCGCTTCATCTGTTTCTTTATGATTAGCATGTACACGATCTGCCTCTTTTGCGATTTGCTTTTCGTCTTTTTCAGTTGCCATACTCTCCAATAGGTCTAAGCCTTCTTCTGTTGAAAGGATGCCCTTTTTAACTAGTTCTAAAATACGTTCTCTTTCTTTCATGGAAATTGCCTCCTTATAGCAAAAATTGTTTGCAAGCTTTTCCTTACATACATATTATGCAATGGTTTGAAGAAAAAGTCATAGGACTTAAGTTGTAACTTTCTCTCATTCTTAGGATGATTTTTCTTGCCGAGTGAAAAAAAATGAAGAAATGACTGATGTTATCGGTAAAACAAGGATTGCTGCACTTGTCGTGATCATTACTGTTACATATTCTAAAACGAACGTTTTTTCGTTGATCAATTGTCCAAAAGATAATTCTAGATCGATAAACCATAAAATCAGCGCTAAACAATTTCCCATAAAAGCAAAGACCAATGTCGTCACTGTGGTCGCTAAGATTTTTCTGCCGATCCGCAGACTTGATCTTACTAACTCACGATAGGTTTGTACTGGATTTGCAAGGTATACCTCATAGGTCGCACTGGCGATCGATACACTTGCATCTAAGACTGCCCCGCTCACACTGATCAATAAAATCGCCCGGGTCAATGCGAGAAAATCCAATGACACATGTAAATCAAAACCTGTCAGCTCATCTAATTCGATTCTTGTAAAACCTTGTATCGCCAATTCAGATAAAAGTGGCGTCACGAATAAAAAGACAACTAGAAAGAATACTACACTAACAAATGCTGCTTTCATCTTTAAGTTATAGCCGTTAACAAAAAACAACGTCACACAAGTGATCAATAAAAAGATACCCACAGCACTTGGCAATACTGGCAAACGAAAATGGTAAAGAAGCAATAAGAGAAAAAACAAAAGTACATTGGCAAACAATCCTAAAATCGTATACAGACCATTTTTGCCTCCCACTAAAAAAATCAAAAGCACTAAAAGAAGTGTCAATAATAATAGTACATTCATCGACTCGCCCTCCGATAGTTCAAATGACCTAAGTAACACAAGAGGGAGATCGGAATCGAAAGGACGATTCCCAGACTCCCGCTGATCACCCGTAACAATTCCAACGAAAGATGCAATTCAATTGCATCTCTCAAAGGCCAACCGTTACTAAAGTAAACAAGTAACATGGGGATCGTGCCGCTAATATAAACGAATAGTAAAATATTGGTCATCGAGCCGATCACATCTTGCCCGACCATTTGACCGGACTGCCACAATCGTTTCATGGTTAGGTTTGGCTGTTTGCTCACCAATTCATCCAAAGTCGTCGTGACAGTTACGACCGTATCCAACACACCACCGGTCATTCCGACTAATAAACTAGCCAAAAAAACGGAACGATAAGGTCGAGTCAAGTAGCTCATTTCCTCATAACGCAAGCCATTATCATTTAAGTATTCCATTACCAATAAACAAATTAGAAATGCGATACCTACACTACTAATAGTCGCTACGATTTTTACCAGTCCGCTTTTTTGCCAACCATCTAACGCAAAAACACCGATGATCGTCCCTAAAAAGACAAAAAGCATACTCGTCATAACTAATGATATTCCTTGTGTCTGTGTGAAGCCTTGCAGAAGGAATATCAGTAAAAAGAGATTGAGACCCACGCTGACCAAAGTGAACACCCCTGCTTTGCCGCCGATGAATAGTAACGCACATATAAATAAACTTGTAAAAAGAAACATCCAACCATCATTCTTTTTGCTCATTATTTGCCATTCATCCCCGATTTTTCTTACGAGATAAAGTTGATCAGGTTGGACTTTCGCGTGTTCGATTTGATTTTCTTGATACGGAACAGCCAGAGTAAGAATCGTTCCTTTCGCTTCTGTATTCATTAATTCCCCTTTGATCACTTGTTGTTCCTCTTCTATCGAAGCTTGCTGGACTTGCATGATTGGTTCTTCATACCAAAATGTCGTGTTTTGGATTGCCCATGCGGCGAGGAAACAACTACAAAGGATCAAACATTTGATCAATAATCGAATTTTATTCTGCATACGCCTTCCTTTCATAGGTTGTGAAAGAAGTGGTCAGCTCCGAGAAATAAGCGGGAAGAACCGAAAATTGTTCTTCAAATTTTTGGGGCTTCCCGCTTATTTCTGAAGGAGCTACTTCTTGAACACCGTTTATCTGGGTTGTGAAAGAAGTAGTCAGCTTCTTGCACACCATTTTTTCAGTTTTAAGGGCACAAGACACTTATGTCCAAGATTCATGAAATTTATAAAATGGTCAACAATGAGCATCAGTCATCACCAAATTACAAATAATCATTCCCTACTTAATGTAAAAGCCAACCTCCAAAAATAGGACTCTATTTTCGGAGGTTGGCTTTTATCTCTCAGAAATCCTGCTCAGCATTTGATAAAAATCAATTGATGCTTTTTATCGTTGATTAGACTCTTCGTTATGGTTTGTGTTCAACTCAGTGATTTTACCTGTGGCTAGATACACGATCCATTCACAGATGTTTGTTACGTAGTCACCGATACGTTCTAAATAACTTGCCACGTTCACATAGTCTGTTCCACTGATCACTGTTTCCGGATTGGATTGCATGTTTTTGATCGTTGCATTATAGATGCGATTGAACGATTCATTGACACGATGGTCCATGTTTGCAATCGTACGTGCGTCTTTCTCATCTGTTTTAACATAAGCGACTAAGACGTTATCCACCATTTTTTTAACGTAATCTGACATATCAGAGATTTCTTTTTCGATTTCAGGAATTCGTGTTTCTCCTTTAAGACGAATCGTTGATTTGGCGATCGATACAGCATGGTCAGCCATACGCTCTAGATCTGAACTTGCTTTCATTACTGTGATGATCGTCCGTAGGTCGGTCGTCACTGGTTGTTGTAAAGCAATCATTTCAAAGCTTTTTTTCTCTAAGCGTGTTTCCATATCATTGATCAAAATGTCATTTTCAATCACTTCTTTTGCCAGAACCTTGTCGTGTTTTGTGTAAGAGCGCACTGATTTATGCACGGCATTACTGACCATCATTCCCATTTCGTAAAATTGATTATGAAGGTTCAATAATTCTTCTTCAAATTGTGTTCGTAACATCCTCTTTCCTCCTTATCCGAATCGTCCTGAGATGTAATCTTCGGTTTCTTTTTTCTCTGGATTCATAAATATTTTTTTCGTATTGTTGAATTCAATCAAATTGCCATCTAAAAAGAAGGCTGTTTTGTCTGAAATACGTGATGCTTGTGACATATTGTGTGTCACGATGATCATTGTGTAGCGTTCTCTTAACTCTAACAACATACTTTCTATTTTACCAGTAGAAACCGGATCTAGGGCACTTGTTGGCTCATCTAGCAAAATAATGTCGGGATTGACTGCCAACACGCGGGCGATACAAACACGTTGTTGTTGTCCGCCGGATAAAGACAACGCACTTTTATGCAGTTTATCTTTAACATCTTCCCACACAGATGCTGCTTTCAAACTTTCTTCGACTACTTGGTCTAAAACTTTTTTGTCTTTTTCCCCTTTGATCTTCAATCCATAGATGACATTTTCATAGATGGAAAAAGGGAAAGGATTGGGTTGTTGGAACACCATGCCGATTTCTTTACGTAGGCCAACGATATCCGTTTTAGGACTGTAGATATCTTTGCCTTTATAAACCACACTACCAGTGATCGTCACACCTGGGATCAAATCGTTCATACGGTTCAATGAACGTAAATAAGTTGATTTCCCACAACCAGATGGTCCGATCATCGCCGTGATCTCGCCTTTATTGAAACTTAGATCAATGCCTTTCAAGGCTTCTTTTTCCCCATAATACAGATGAAGATCTTTTGATGAGATAATTTCTTTTGTCATAGCAAGTCCTCCGTCTTAACCAAAATGACCGGACACATAGTCTTCGGTTGCCTGAATCTTTGGTCTAGTAAATATCTTGTTCGTCTTGTCATACTCGATCACATTTCCAAGATAGAAGAAAGCAGTATAATCACTGATACGGGCAGCTTGTTGCATATTGTGCGTTACAATGATGATCGTATAATCTTCTTTTAAATTGACTAATGTTTCTTCTACCGTCCCTGTTGAGATCGGATCTAAGGCACTCGCTGGTTCATCAAGCAACAAGATGTCAGGTTTCATTGCGATCGCACGAGCGATACATAGACGTTGTTGTTGTCCACCTGAAAGTGCCAAGGCACTTTTGTGTAAACTGTCTTTTACTTGATCCCATAACGCTGCTTGCTTCAAACTCGTTTCAACGATTTCATCTAATTTTTGTTTATTTTTCTCACCGTGTTGTTTCAGTGCAAATGTGATATTGTCATAGATCGATTTACTAAATGGGTTCGGACGTTGGAACACCATACCGATTCTTTTACGCATTTCGTAAACGTCGATTTGCGGTGCATTGACATCAACTTCTTTGTACATGATTTTTCCGGTGATCTTCGTATTAGCGATTCCATCATTCATCCGGTTCAACGAACGAAGGTACGTAGATTTCCCACATCCTGATGGTCCGATCAAAGCCGTGATCTTGTTTTTTTCAAATTCAAGATCGACCCCTTTGATGGCTTCGTTATCGCCATACCATACATGCAAATCATCTGTATATAGAGCGACTTCTTTTTCAGTGCCCATTTTGATGATGTTGGTTTCATTCATATTATATTCTTTCATTCTGCTTCTTCTCCTTAAGCTGAAGTCATTTTACGGTGCAGACGTTTTCCGATTGCTCGAGCACCAAAGTTGAATAGTAACACTGCAATGATCAATACCGCAGAAGCTCCTGCTGAAACGGAAACGCCATCTGGCATCGTTCCTTCTGTATTGATTTTCCAAATGTGGACAGCTAGTGTTTCAGCTTGTCGGAAGATACCGATCGGGCTGGAAATGCTCAATGGATTCCAGTTGGTAAAATCTAAGGCTGGTGCACTTTGACCAGCTGTGTAGATCAAAGCTGCGGCTTCTCCGAAAATACGACCAGAACTTAGGATGACTCCTGTTAGAATCCCTGGTGTCGCCTCAGGAACGACCACACGAAGCACTGTTTCCCAACGAGACAAGCCTAAAGCTAAACCGGCTTCACGTTGTGTGTAATGGACAGCTTGTAATGATTCTTCGACTGTCCGAGTCAACAAAGGTAAGTTGAAGACTGTCAAGGCTAAGGCACCTGAAATAATCGAGAATCCATATTGGAATTGGATAACGAAAACCAAGAAACCGAATAAACCGACAACGACAGAAGGTAATGAGCTAAGGATCTCGATCGATGTGCGGATCACATCTGTCAACCAGTTCTTCCCTGCATATTCAGACAAGTAGATCCCTGCACCAAGTGAGATTGGAAAACTAATGATCATTGTGATGATCAGTAAGTAGATAGAGTTGAATAATTGGATCCCGATCCCGCCGCCTTCTTGATACGCTTTTGACGGTTCAGTCAAGAATGACCATGAGATATGTGGAATACCGCGAACTAAAATATAAAGAAGCAACGCAGCGAGGATCAGGACAATGATGCCTGAAATCACATATAAAACACCTGTTGCTATTTTATCAGAACGTTTTGCATTCATTATTTCAATTCTCCCTTCTTACCAATCAAGCGGATAACGATATTAAAGAATAATGACATCAAGAGTAAGATCAGAGCCAATGACCAAAGAACATTATTTTCAACAGTTCCCATGATCGTATTCCCGATACCCATTGTCAAGATCGATGTCAGCGTCGCAGCTGGTGTTGTAAAGCCTGTTGGCATCAATGCAGCATTACCGATAACCATTTGGATCGCCAAGGCTTCACCGAAAGCACGAGCCATCCCGAAAACGATTGCTGTCAAGATTCCTGGAACTGCCGCACGTAAAACTACTTTATACGTTGTTTGCCATCTTGTCGCTCCCAATGCAAGCGAAGCTTCACGATAATGTCTTGGAACAGCTTTTAATGCATCGACAGTCATTGTCGTAACTGTCGGTAAGATCATGACGAACAAGACAAATGTTCCGGCTAAAATACCAAAACCAGTTCCACCGAAAATGCCACGGATAAATGGAACGATGACTGATAGACCGATAAAACCATAAACAACTGAAGGAATCCCTACAAGTAGCTCAATGACCGGTTGTAAAATCTTTGTTCCGTTTTTGGGTGAAATTTCCGTCATAAAAACGGCTGCACCGATCGCAAACGGTGTTGCAATGATAGCAGATAAAAAAGTGACGATAAACGAGCCCGCGATCATCGGTAGGGCTCCAACCATTGGTTTGCCATCCGGCCCTAACGCACTCGGATTCCAATTTGTTCCAAACAAGAAATCAAAGATATTGATTTTATCAACAAAAAAGGTCGCTAACCCTTTGCTGGCAACAAAATAAAATATTGCTAAAACAACCACTACGATCAACGCAATACATAAAAAGCTGATAAACTTTCCACGTTGTTCCATTTTCGAGCGCTTGGATTTAGTTACTAGTGCTTTTTTTACATCTTCCACAGATGATTCCTCCTTGGTCCTTTAACATACCTATACAGTCTACTAAGCGAATATCAATTTGATTTTAATAACATGTAAATTTTTTGCTAACTTTGTAAATTTTGTGTAAAGATGGTTAATTCACCACATTACCTTCCCAATCACGTTCAACTTCCATTCTGGAAACCGGAATATAGCCTAGATCACCGACAATATTGTTTTGTACTTCATCAGACAAGATGTAAGCTAAGAAGTCTTTCGTCAATTGACTTGTTTCTTTTCGTGTATACATATGTTCATATGCCCAGATCGTCCAATCATTTGTCGTTACATTCTCTTCAGTTGGTTCCACACCGTCGATTTTCAATGTATCTACATCTTTTGATACATAAGAAAAGGCCACGTAGCTGATTGCTCCTGGTGTATCAGCAACGATTTGACGAACCATTCCACTAGAATCTTGTTCTTGTGAACGAATCGCTGTCTCGCCGTCTAAGACCCATTTTTCAAAAGTAGCTCTAGTTCCACTGCCTGCTGCGCGGTTCAAGATGACGATGGGCTGATCTTTCCCACCTAATTGTTTCCAGTTCGTTAGTTCACCAGTAAAAACTTTTCTCAAATCTTCCATTGAAATGTTTTCGATACCGACTTCTTTATTGACGATCGGTGTGATACCGACAACTGCCACTCGATGGTCGATCAATGCAGCTGCATCGATTCCTGATTTCTCTTCTGCAAACAAATCAGAATTCCCGATCTCCACAGCTCCTGATTGGACTTGAGATAAACCAGTCCCGCTTCCTCCACCTTGTACATTGATAAATTTACCAGGATTTTCTGACTGGTAAGTTTCAGCAACCGTCTCCACTAAAGGCTGTAAAGCGGATGATCCGACCGCTGTGATTGATTCTCCTTGATCGACTAGGTTTGAACACCCAGACATTGTTATGGCTAGTACAATCATTGGTAATAATAAACGTAATTTTTTCATTAGAAATCTCCTTCAATCCTAAAGTAAATCCATTTTAACATTTTCATTATTACTTGAAAATCAATTGATTTTATTAAATAACAAATAATTTAATATAATTGAAAAAAATACTATCTCAATAAATTTTTCTATGCTATACTGGCATTGAAATGTGTCTCTGTACCAAGCAAGCATTAACTTATTTCTTGCTTTCCCCAAAAAACAAGAAATACCCCAAAAGTTAATTCCCGCTCTTGCGAGACGCTTTCTCCATTTCTTGTAATGAACTACAGAAATGGCCCCGATAGAAAAGGACATGAAAATCTACTCTAACGAGTCTATTTCATGTCCTTTTTTGTTCACTTTTTTACAAGAGTGGGGAGACAAGACGAGCCAGGCCCTCTTTTAGCTTGATCACCAAACCTCGTGCCTCATAGCGTTCTTTTGTCAGGCGCTCAGAAACTTTCGCATCCTCAAAAAAAGCACCGCGAACTTGCGTGGCGAGTCGTTCATCATAGATCAATGTATTCACTTCAAAGTCTAGACGGAAAGAACGCACGTCGATATTTGCAGATCCTACGGAAACGATGCCGCTATCGATGATCATTGTTTTCGCATGGATAAAACCATTTTCATAGGTTTCGATGATTGCACCATATTCAATCAGTTCTGCAGCAAAAGAATATGTTGCCCAATAGACTAATGGATGATCTGGTTTGTTAGGAATCTGTAAATGAACTTTCACGCCCGACAATAAAGCCAATTTCAAGGCTTCATGAATCGATTCATCTGGAATATAATACGGTGTTTGGATCAAAATCTCTCGTTTAGCAAGTGAGATCATTTTAAGGTACGTCATTTTGATCTGTTCATGTTCTGAGTCTGGACCACTGGTTACGACTTGTAAAGCAATCTCCCCGCCTGAAGCAATGCTTGGGAAATAGCGTGCCGCATAGTTTACTTCTTTTGTATGTTGGGAATTCCAGTCCATCAAGAAACGGTTTTGTAACGCATAGACTCCTTCACCATAGATCCGTAGGTGATTATCTCGCCAATAACCAAATTTTTGTACGAGTCCCAAATACTCATTTCCGACGTTGAATCCACCGGTATAACCAATCTGTCCATCGATCACTACGATTTTTCGGTGATTGCGATAATTGATCCGCGGGTTCAAATAAGGAACAAAAAGCGGGAAAAAGAAAGCCACTTCTCCGCCAGCTTCCTTCAACTCATGGAAGAACTTAGACGAAACTTCTGTTGATCCCCACGCATCTAACAAGACCCGCACTTGAACGCCTCTTTTTGCAGCCGCAGTCAATGCTTGGCATACTTCAACGCCTAAGCTATCACTACGATAGATATAATACTGTAAATGGATGTGATCGGTCGCTTGATCGATATCCTCGATCAGACGGTCAAATTTCTCACGACCATCGGTAAATAATGTGACATCATTACTTGTGGTGTACAAGGTGCTTTCACCAACAGTCAACATGTAGATCAACTGTTTTACATCAACTTGTCCAGTAGGCGGGTGCGGATAAAGCCCGCGCATCAATGCCTGCCGATCCTCTTCAATCTCTAAGTTCTTCCCGATCTTTCCTTGGATCTTCAAATCAAAAATCTTATCTTTTGAAATGCCTCGCCCAAAGAATATGTAAAGGAAAAAACCAAGGATCGGGATAAAAGTCAACACCAGCAACCATGCCCACGTCTGAGCAGTCTCTTTTCTTTCTGTAAATACGATTACTAGAGATAATAGTGTATTCGTAAGTAGCAAGATCGTTGAAAAATTATCAAAAATAATATCCATTGTTTCACCTCTTGTCTGGCTATCTTCTCTAGGATAGCGAAGTTGTTTTGTTAAGTAAAGAAAAAGTATCGATTTACCTGTTATATGCTTTGGTCAGAGCGTTTTTCAGCCTAGACAAACAACTTCCCTAATAAAATAAGAAGAATTTTACGTACAAAAAAACCAGCAGGATCGCTCCCACTGGTCTGTTTCATATCGTAAATTAAAATTTCAAAAATCTTCTCATTGAAATAATCGAACCTAATGAACCAATGATGACACCAATACCGGCCATCAATACGTCGATTTTCCAAACGATCTCCTGTGGCTGTATCAACGAGTAATTTGAGCGCAACAAGGTTGGATTGAGTAAACCATAGATTTGTTGATACCCAAATGTAATGATCAATACAGGAAGAATCGCACCGATCAAACCGATCCAACCACCTTCCAAGAAGAACGGCCAGCGGATATAGCCATTTTTGGCACCAACTAAGCGCATGATCTGGATTTCTCTTTGGCGGGAAATGATCGTAATACGAATCGTATTTGAGATCAAGAACATCGCAACGAACAATAGTAATGCAGCAGCTGCTAAGCCCCACGTACGAACAGCAGCGGCGATATCAAAGATACGGTCAGATGAAGTTCCGCCGTAATCCGAACGGAAAACATTTTTCAACTTCGCTGCTTCTTCAGAAACTTCTTTTGTATGTGAAGGTTCTGTCGTTGTTACTACGTACACATCATACAACGGATTGCCGTCCCCTTCAAACAAACTCCATGAATCACCCATTTGAT
Source organism: Enterococcus sp. DIV2371 (assembly GCF_050498525.1). Lineage (NCBI taxonomy): Bacteria > Bacillati > Bacillota > Bacilli > Lactobacillales > Enterococcaceae > Enterococcus > Enterococcus sp. DIV2371. The sequence goes on from NZ_JBIPAJ010000001.1 coordinate 2,157,884, forward strand.
CTTGGATTTTCTTTAATTCCTGATCTTTACTTGAAAAATCAACGTTCTTGACATGATCAAGCTCTTTCAACTCTTTTTCGAGTGTTTCCATGTCTTTTTCACTTGTTCCGATATCAACGAATACTGAGACATCTACGTTGCCTTCAATATCTTCAGCTAATTTAGTCGCATTCATGATGATCGCCATAAATACACCGACTAGTGTCAATGTGATCGTTACTGCACTGATCGAGGCGATCGTCATCCAACCGTTTCGTTTTAAACTTTTGATACTTTCTAATAAATGGCGGAAAAAGGTTCTAATCATCGTATCCATATTCCCCTTCCGCTTGGTCACGAATAATCCGGCCATTCTCAATAGCGATTACTCGGTGACGAATTGTATTAACGATCGTACTATTATGTGTCGCCATAACGACAGTCGTTCCTTGTGCATTGATCCGATCCAATAACTTCATGATCTCCCATGAGTTTTCCGGATCCAAGTTTCCTGTCGGTTCATCTGCAATCAGTACTTTCGGTGTATTCACGATCGCTCGTGCAATCGACACACGTTGTTGTTCCCCACCTGATAGTTCACTTGGGAAAACACGTACTTTATGCTTCAAGCCAACGAGATCTAACACTTCCATTACCCTTTTTTTAATGTCGCGAGGCTTTCTGCCGATTACTTGCATCGCATAAGCGACATTTTCGTATACCGTTTTTCGAGGTAATAATTTATAGTCTTGGAACACTACTCCAATTTCTCTACGTAAATAAGGTACTTCACGATCCTTGATTTCCATTAGATCATGGCCAGCAACGTTCAACGTGCCTTTCGTTGCTTTTTCTTCTCGGTACATCAACTTGATGAATGTAGATTTACCAGCACCAGATGGTCCTACTACATAGACAAACTCTCCTTGGTCAATGACGATCGAGAGATTTCGGATAGCCGTGGTACCATTTGAGTACTTCTTCATTACATCCTTCATTTCAATCATGGCGTTCTCTCCATATCTTTTCAGTCTTTAGTCATTATAGCATGGGAATGTTTCAGCTTGCTTGCGAAATCTTACAATTTTATTTCAATTTACTGCCAAGACGATCATCTCTTAAATGTGCATTTTTAAGTAACCATCGATGAACGGGTCTAATTCACCATCCATCACCGCTTGAACATTACCTGTTTCTACATTTGTTCGGTGATCTTTGACCATTGAATAAGGATGGAAAACGTAAGAACGGATCTGTGAACCCCATCCGATTTCCATTTGTTCGCCACGTAGCGCCGCTGCTTCTTGTTCTTTCTTTTCTACTTCTAGTTGATAAAGTTTGGCTTTCAGCATCCCCATCGCTTGTTCGCGGTTTTTTAATTGTGAGCGTTGTGCCTGACTGGCAACGACAGTACCTGTTGGCAAATGAGTGATTCGAACCGCAGATTCAGTTTTATTGATGTGCTGTCCACCAGCTCCACTTGCGCGATAAGTGTCGATCTTCAAATCATCAGGGTTGATCTCGATATCGATCATGTCGTCTAGTTCCGGCATCACGTCCACCGAACAAAAGGATGTATGTCGGCGTTTCGCAGAATCAAACGGTGAGATCCGGACTAAGCGATGCACCCCTTTTTCCGATTTCAAATAACCATAAGCATTATGCCCTTTGATCAACAATGTCACACTTTTGATACCCGCTTCATCACCTGCTTGATAGTCTAACATCTCTACTTGGTAACTGTGTTGCTCTGCCCAACGTGTGTACATGCGCAACAACATACTTCCCCAGTCTTGAGACTCTGTTCCACCAGCACCTGGATGAAGCTCAACGATCGCATTGTTGCGGTCATAAGGTCCATCTAATAACATCGCTAATTCATAAGTCGTCATCTTTTCTGCTAAAAGGCTGATTCGTTCTTGCGCCTCTTCTTGCATTTGCGCATCTGGCTCTTCTTGTAACATTTCCACCATCAACTCTAATTCTTCTAACTCTTGAGCAAGTTCATTGAACTGGTCATAGGTTTCTTTGTTTGCGTTGTTTTCATTGATTACTTTTTGTGCAGCTTCACTATCATCCCAAAAACCTGGTTCAGCCATTTTTGCTTCTGCTTCAGCAATATCTTCTTCCAGCTGATCTAAGTCAAAGAGACCCCCTAAAACTTGTGACTTTCTCTTGCATTTCGGTTAGGAGGTTTCGAATCTCAGAAATTTCCATTTCGATTTCCTTCTTTCTGTCTAATCTTCATTGTTTAGTCTACCAGAATCTTGTGCGAACAGAAAGAATAAGATGCGACTGCACGTGCTTCTTCCTCTCACCCAGTTCTTATAAGATAGTAGAGATTTGTGTGTGCCAAAAGCAACCTCTTCGGAAATAAGGTGAAATCCACAAAAATTCAACGAACAATTTTTGCGGATTCCACCTTATTATTAGAGGCTGAATATTTCTTGATCTCAGGGTATCCATACCAATCGAAAATTGGATTTTAGGAATACCCTAACTATTTTTGTGTGTAAAGAGAATCGCTCAGAAAGGTGTGAGCGAAGTTTTCTCTTCTATATTTTTCAAGTAGCGCTAATCAATCTCAATGATTTATTTTTCTGATCATTAAAGGTTAATTAGCATTTTTACCATGACAGTTTTTGAATTTCTTGCCACTGCCACATGGACATGGGTCGTTACGTCCCACTTTGTTGACGTTGACAGGTTGTGATTTCACATTCAAGCGACTGTTTTCTTTCGCGTCACCTTCCGTTGGTTGAACAGGTTGTCCTTGAGACACTTGTTCACGTTGAACGTTTTGACGGATCTCAGCTTTCATAAAGATACGTGTCACTTCATATTCGATTGCACCGATCATGTCTTCAAACATTTTATATCCTTCTGTTTGATATTCAACAAGTGGATTGTTTTGTCCGTAGGCACGTAATCCAATCGATTGACGCAATTGATCCATCGCATCGATATGATCTGTCCATTTAGAATCGACAACACGCAAGATCACAACTTTTTCAAACTCAAGCAATTGCTCAGGGCCATTTAGTTGTGCTGCTTTCGTGTTAAAGATTTCTTGCGCTTTTTCATTTAAGAAATCTTTGATTTGTTGTGGTGTCTTGCCTTCTAGATCAGCCATTGAAATGCTGTCTTCATGGACAAGTGTACTACCGGCAAAGTCAACGATCCCTTCAAGATTCCAGTTTTCTTTTTCAAGTTGTGTATGTGCATCCACCACTCGACTGATCGTGCGTTTGACCATATTCATCAATGGTTCAGATAAACTTGTTTCTTCCATGATCACGTCTTGGCGTTGTTTATAGATGACTTCACGTTGTTCACGCATCACGTCATCGTATTGAAGAACGTTTTTACGTGTATCGTAGTTGTTTCCTTCGACACGTTTTTGCGCAGATTCAACTTGTTTCGTCAACATCTTGCTTTGGATCACTGCATCTTCTTCACCGATCTTCATGCGTTCTAAGAATGCTTTGATTCGTTCTGAACCAAATCGTTTCATCAAATCATCTTCAAGAGACAAGTAGAATTGTGACATCCCTGGATCTCCTTGACGACCTGCACGTCCACGTAACTGGTTATCGATACGTCTTGATTCATGACGCTCTGTACCAATAACAGCTAAACCGCCTAACTCACGGACTCCTAAACCTAACTTGATATCCGTTCCCCGTCCGGCCATGTTCGTCGCGATCGTCACTGCTCCTTTTTGACCAGCATTCATGATGATCTCGGCTTCTTTAAAGTGGTTTTTCGCATTTAAGACTTCATGAGGGACGCGTTCTCGGTTCAATAGATCAGAAAGCAATTCAGATGTTTCAACTGCAACCGTACCTACAAGAACGGGTTGACCTTTACGGTAACGATCTTTGATGTCTTGAACGACTGCATTGAACTTGCTTGTTAATGTTGGATAAAGTAAATCTGGACGATCATCACGAATGACTGGACGATTTGTAGGGATTTGAATAATTTGGATGTTGTAGATTTCTCTAAACTCTTCTTCTTCAGTCTTCGCTGTCCCTGTCATACCAGATAATTTTTTATACATACGGAAGAAGTTTTGGAAGGTGATCGATGCCATTGTTTTAGTTTCATCTTCGATCTCCACGCCTTCTTTTGCTTCGATTGCTTGGTGCAATCCGTCAGAATAACGACGTCCATCCATGATACGACCAGTAAATTGGTCAACGATCATTACTTTACCGTCTTGAACCACATAATCGATATCTAAGATCATGATATAGTTCGCACGTAATGATTGATCGATATGATGCGTCAAGGCAGAATTTTCGATATCGTATAAGTTATCCAAACCGAAAGTTTCTTCTGCTTTTTCGATCCCTGATTCAGTCAAACTGATTGTTTTTGATTGTACGTCGATCTTATAATCTTCTTCTTCTTTCAAGCGTTTGACAAAGTTATCTGCACGAGTATATAAAGCAGTTGATTTTTCTGCTTGTCCAGAAATAATCAATGGTGTTCTAGCTTCATCGATCAAGATCGAATCGACCTCATCGACGATTGCATAGTTCAATGGACGTTGTACCATTTGATGACGGTATACGACCATGTTATCTCTCAAATAGTCAAATCCTAGTTCATTGTTCGTGCTATACGTAATGTCACAATTATAAGCTTCACGTTTTTCGTCTGCTGATTTTGAATTGATATTCAAACCAACTGTCAAACCTAAGAAGTTATATAATTCACCCATTTCATTGGAGTCACGAGTGGATAGGTATTCATTGACTGTGACAACGTGAACGCCTTCTCCTGTCAAAGCATTTAAATAAACAGGCATCGTAGCAGTCAAGGTTTTCCCTTCACCGGTACGCATCTCTGGAATATTCCCATCATGAAGGACGATCCCCCCCATCAACTGGACAGGATAAGGGTACAAACCCAATACGCGCTTCGCTGCTTCACGAACCACTGCGAAAGCTTCTGGTAAAAGTTGATCTAATGTTTCCCCTTTTTTATATCTTTCTTTGAATTCTGTTGTTTTTGCTTGTAATTGTTCATCTGTTAATGCTGCCATTTCATCAGCATGAGCTTCGATTTTTTTTACAATACTTTCTAAACGTTTTAGTTCTTTCTTATCATTTTCGATAATCGAACGAATAAAATTGGCCATGCGTTGTGTAATCTCCTTTTATATAATATCCAAACTATGTAGACTCTTTTCCTATTTTATCATTAGTTGTGGATAAATGAAATAACTTACGTCAATTAAAGTAATATCTTCATAATTATTTCATATTCTTTTTCATATGCTCAAGCGAAAAAAAAGCTTGCAGTAGCCATCATAGGCCACTGCAAGTTTTTTTCATGTTATTATTTCGTTATTTATCAATCAGTTTCGATCAATCCATATTTGCCATCTTTACGACGGTAAACAATGCTTGTACCATTCGTTTCAGCATCTTCAAAGATGAAAAAGTTATGGCCTAACATATTCATTTGTAAGACTGCTTCTTCGCTGTCCATTGGTTTCAATGACAAACGTTTTGTGCGAACGATATCTAATTCAGATTCGTTTTCTTCTTCGTCTTCATTGTTGAACATAACCGCAGCGTTCGCTGTGTTCAAGCCTGTTTCACGAGATTTACGATTGATTTTTGTTTTGAATTTGCGGATTTGACGTTCCAATTTATCAACAACCAAATCAATACTTGCATATAGATCTGGTGAAGTTTCTTCGGCACGTAATACGAGATAAGGTAATGGAATCGTAACTTCCACTTTTGCTGTTTTTTCAGTATAAACTTTTAAATTCACATGCGCCGTAGCATCGGGAGCATCGCTGAAATAACGTTCTAATTTCCCTACTTTTTTCTCAACGTAGTCACGAATCGCTTCAGTTACTTCGATATTTTCGCCGCGTACATTATATCTAAACATAAAAACTACCCCTTTCATCTACCACAATCAAGAAGGAGAAGGACCACTCTTTCCCTCTTCTTATATCCATTATATCGAACTCCTAGGCTTTTGCAAACTAAATCGCTGTCATTTTACGATGGTTTCTATAAAAAGCTTATCTAGCAAGTGAGAACGTCTGTACTTTATTCGGTGACTGCGGAAAGAGGCATGAGGCTGCATGAAACATTGTTTGACCAGTCGTGTAAACATCGTCGATCAACAAGATATTTTTTCCTTCGATTTTATTTTTATCATCTTGATATACGAACGGCTGTGGCGTAGCAAGACGTTGTTCCCTTGTCTTCTTTGCTTGTGGTGTCTGGTGTTTTTCTCTCAGCAATAATTCTTGAAAAGGAAGTCCTGCAGCTTTCAACATTTCGCTGACTTGATTGAACCCTCTTTCTTTGATTCTTTCCTCAGACAATGGAATTGGACAAAAAATAAACGACTTGTAGCGTTTTTTTAATTCTTGCAATTCTACGATAAATGTCTGTGCCAACTGGATGTTTCCCATAAACTTATACTGTTTGAGCCAAGCTTGGAACGCTTTATCATAATGGAACAAAGCTCGATGGCAAAATGCATAGTTAGGATGACGCGCAATCCAAGTCAAACAGTCTGGACAATACCTGCTCTGAGCAATATCAAGGTTACTCACTCCTTTTTGACATCCCTGGCAGTGACGGTTGTCTTCTTGTTGGATACGTTGGAATAAGGAATGACAGGCAGCGCAACATCTAGGGATTTTTGCCAGCCCAAGCAATTCACTTAATTGCAAATTTCTGATGGATGGTTTCTTACAATAGACGCATTTCATCACGTTGCGCTTTTCCTTTTCGGTTCATTTGCTTGATTTCTTTACATGCTTTTGCAATCGCCAGTGTTTTTTCTTCATACAAGAAATAGACTTTGCTATTCGTAAATCCTCCCTTTCGATCCGCCCGCCCTGCGATTTGGACTAGGGACGATTTGCTGAATACAGGGTGGTCAGCACCTAAAACGATGACTGAGATTCGCTCAAAGGTCACACCACGCTCTAAGATCATCGTAGTCAAAAAAAGATCGTATTGCTGTTCTCTCATACTCTGGACTTTTTGGCTACGCCTCTCATCTCTTGAGGAGGCAGATACAATGCGACATGAAAGTTGGTTTTTCAACTGATTTTCCAGTTGTTCCATTAATTGGATACTTGGGCAAAACAACAAGACGTGATTCTCTTTGATCAGTTCATGGATCAAACGGCGCAACGGTCGGTTTTTTCTTGGGTGCAGACAGCGACTCGCCCACTTGTTCCAAAAAAGCAAGCTAGGTTCCGGCAATAACCGTTGATGAAAGCGCAAAGCCAGCTGGTGGATAGCCATCGTGGTTCGACTTTTTTTCAATAATCGGTCGTCTGGTGTCGCGCTTAAATAGATCAGTTTTCCGCTTGGTTGCAAAGCTGTTCTCACTGCGTAATTCAAGCCTTGATCACCAACAAATGGAAAAGCATCGACTTCATCGACCACTAATAAGGCAAATGCCTGATAAAAACGGTACAACTGATGCGTTGTGCAGATCACTACGGAACTGTATCGATAAGGTTCTTTTGCTTTTCCATGAAGCAAACCAATCGTTTCTTCAGGAAACACATTCACTAGTCGGAGATATAGTTCCTGACAAACATCGATCCTTGGTGAGGCAATAGCGACTCTATTGCCTTTTTCTAATGTCTTGCGGATACTCTCGTAAAGCATTTCAGTCTTACCTGATCCTGTGACTGCCCATACCAAATGCTGACCAGACTGCTCACTGAGTTCACTCGAAATCCGTTGTTGCAACACTGTCAGTTGTCCTGCCCAGCAGTATTTTACACGGCGTTCCTGCCCCTTTGGTTGTTCGAATAAGTAGAGTTGTTGCAAGGTATCGCAACGCCCTAAAAGTAGACAATGGGGACAGTAATAACAAGATTCGTTGATCTTTGCTTCTTGCAATGGCGTTCTTTGGCTGCAACGATTGCAGTAAACTTGCTTTCTTTTTAGTGTGACTGCATCGACCACTTTATACTTTGATTCCGTAAAATGATGTTCATTCCCGTCGACTTCTCTCGACAATAAACGGCGCCCATGAAAATCCTCCACTTGCATGTTCAATTCTCTCCTTTCGTAAAATAAATACGATAAAAAAAAGATTCTCACGTGCAAAAGAGATACAAAAAAAGTATGAAACTGAAGTCTGAGAAAAAAGTAAAATTTACTTTTGCTGTATACCTAAAAAACGAATAAACGGCGGGAGCAGAAGTAACCTCTTCGGAAATAAGACGGGAACCACAAAAATTTGAAAAGCAATTTTCGTGGTTCCCGTCTTATTTCTCGAGGCTGAACACTTCTGTCCCGACCTCTCAGATCATACTGATATATGTAGCTAGTCCCTGGAACTGGACTAAAAGCAAGTGCTTGGATCTTCATCGAGTCGAAGAATAGTTATTCGTCAAACAACCAGCTGGATTTGACTAATTGGTTAAATACGATAAATTCTTTTTCTAGATTGATCACAACGACTTCATATCCTGCATTGATCCAACCATAGGCTCCTTTTTCAGGATGTTTGTAATCATTTGCCCACCAATCCGTACTTTCTCGCGCAGAACGGGGCAAGGCACTGCTTGGAAAAAGCAATTCATCGATTTGAGTGAAAGTCAACGTGATCTGAGAACCACCATTCGTTTTTAAATAATGAGTGATTGCATCATATTTTTTGACTCGTTCTTTCATTTTTACGCCCCCTCTCTTTTCTTCATTATCCCATATTCCTTTCGTTAAGCAACTATTAACATAATTGAAATGAAGAAAAAAATTCTCTATACTTGAAAAGAGAGAAGAACAAACAAATGAAAGTAGTGAGACAGATGTTAGAACGTTATTATACGATCAAAGAAAATGGTCAAAGTGAACTCGAAATAAAAAAATCACGTTTTATCTGTTCACTGAAACGTGTCGAAACGGAAGAAGAAGCCAAACAATTTATCCAAGAAACAAAAAAAGAACATTGGAAAGCCAACCATAATTGCAGTGCCTTCGTCATCGGTGAAAAAAATGAAATCCAACGAAGTAGTGACGACGGAGAGCCGAGCGGGACTGCCGGTGTACCGATGTTAGAGGTCATCAAAAAAAATGAATTGATCAATGTCGCGGCTGTCGTGACTCGTTATTTTGGCGGAATCAAACTAGGCGCTGGAGGTTTGATCCGAGCTTATGCGCACTCGGTTTCCCACGCATTGCAGGAAATCGGAATCGTTGAAGGGACATTACAGCAAGAGTTGTCGATTCATCTTGCCTATCCACAGTTAGGAAAAATAGAGAATTTTTTAGAGCTCCAGCAGGTCAATGTCAAAGAGATCCTCTATACGGATAAAGTGATCGTTGTTTGTATGGTCAACGAAAAAGAAATCACTGCATTTCAAGAGTCGATCATTGAGCTATTGAGTGGTCAAGTGAACTTTACTGAGGGAGCTGTCTCCTATTATGAACAGCTCGTTCAACCAAAAGATTGATTTAAGCACTGTATAACAAAAACCAGAGAGTAGGCAATAGCATCGCAGCCTCCTATCCTCTGGTTTTTTGTTCGCGTACGATCATCTTTCTAAATAAAATTCAAAACGATCACCCACGTATTGCGTACGTACGTATTCAAAAGGTGTACCATCTTCGAAATAAGAGATTTGTCTTAATCGTAAGACCGCATCTCCTCGTTTGACATCCAAATATTCAGCAATTTTTTCTGAAGCTAGGACTGCTGAAATCGTTTGTTTGGCCGCACCGATTTTATTCCCTCTTTTTTCTTCAAGGGTTCGATAAAGCGACTCTGTAATCTCCGCTTTGCTGTACCCATTGATGATTTTTTGAGGAATACTGGCAATCTCAAAACAAATCGGAATATCATCAGCAAAACGAATACGTTCCATTCGTAAGATCGTATCCTCTTTATTTAGTTGCAATTTTTCCATTTCGCTTGAACTTGGTGAAGTCAGAAAATAAGAAATCGTTCGACTGGATGGCACACGATTTTGTGACTCCATGATTTCGGTAAAACTTGTTGCGCCAGACATTTTTTCTTGAACCTTTTCTCGTGCAACGTAAGTTCCCGAACCGATTTTTCTTTCAAGAATCCCTTCGTCTGCTAAGTTTTGGATGGCTTGTCTTAAAGTCATTCGACTGACATTGAACTTAATGGCTAATTCTCTTTCTGAAGGAAGACGATCCCCGATCTTCCAAACGCCTTGCTCGATTTCACTTTTGATTTGATCATGGATTTGTATATATACCGGTAATTGATTCGACATAACATCTACCCGCCCTTTCATTTCTTTTATTATAACTGGTATATACCTAATTCACAACCAAAAAGAGTAAACGGACACTGTTCGCTAAAGTACAAACAAACTGACGTACCAGCCTTTATCTAAGTTTCCTTGATTATCAACTCTACTAAAGTATCAGTTTAAAGTAACACGCGCGCTTGATTATTACTCAGTAAATAGGCGATTCATCCACGGAAGTCATCCTACAAACTATTGATTCAAGGCTTTCGTTGCAGTCGCCATCATCAAACGAATACGATTCAGTTGATTGACTACCGAAGCTCCTGGATCATAATCGATTGCTGTGATATTAGCTTTAGGATAACGATAACGCAATTCTTTGAATACCCCTTTTCCTACCACATGATTCGGTAGGCAGCCAAATGGTTGCATACAAATGATATTCGCGACATCGTTTTCCAACAATTCAATCATTTCTCCTGTCAAGAACCACCCTTCACCCGTCTGATTACCGATGGAGAGAATCTGACTTGCTTCCTCTGCTAATTGACTGATCGGCGTTATCCCATCGAAACGTTGCGATTGTCTTAACACTTTATCCATTGGTTTGACCACTTGTTCAATCAATCGAATAAGAAATTGAGCGACCCATTTACTTTTTTTCGCATGACCTAAATGTTCATATTTCCAAACTTGGTTGTATAGCGAGTAATTCATAAAACCCATGATGTCAGGTACAACGACTTCAGCACCTTCTTCTTCTAATAGACGAACGATATTATTATTGGCTGTCGATGAGTATTTGACGAGTATTTCTCCAACGATCCCTACTTTCGGTTTCGTTTGATTGGTTAGCGGGATCGTATCAAAATCACGAATGATTTTTTCCATATTACGGTTGAATCGTATCAGAGAACCATTTTTCACATTGCTTTTTACTTGTTCAAGCCAGTCACGGTGTAACTTATCGACTATCCCTTTTTCGATCTCATAAGGTCTCGTGCGGTAAACGACCCGCTCAAAAAGATCGCCATATAAAAATGCGACAGCTAAACGTTTCAATAAAGGCAAAGTGAACGTAAAGCCTGGAGATGACTCGACTCCTTGATTGCCGAAAGAAACAGAAACGACTGGAATTTGCGGAAATCCCGCTTCATCAAGCGCTTTTCGCAGAAGTGGAATATAATTGGTAGCTCGACACCCACCGCCTGTCTGTGTCATCATCACACTCGTATGTGCTAAATCATATGCTCCGCTTTCTAATGCTTCTACTATTTGTCCAATTGAAATAATCGCTGGATAGCACGCATCATTGTTGACATATTTCAAACCCACATCAATGGCATTTCCACTTTCTTCTGGCAAACAAACGACTTGATACCCTGAAGCATTCAATGCGACATCGACTAAGCCAGATTGATGGATAGGACTTAACATGGGTAACAATAGCGTATGCTTTTTCTTCATTTCTTTGGTAAACGTGATTTTCTTAGGTTCCGCAAATTGCTTCGTCGGATAGAACTGTTGTTTTGTTCGTTCATTGACCGCCGCTTTTAGTGAACGCAAGCGTATCCTGATTGCGCCTAAATTTGCGCCTTCATCGATTTTCAATACCGTGTACAATTTGCCATATTGCGCCATTATTTCTTCGACTTGATCCGTTGTCACCGCATCGATGCCACAACCGAAGGAGTTTAATTGCACGAGTTCTAACTCGTTGGACTTGGCAACGACTCTTGCCGCGGCATACAGTCGTGATTGATAGACCCATTGATTGACTACACGTAACTGACCGACATCTCCTAGATGGGCAATACTGTCTTCTGTCAGGACATGAAAACCTTCTTGTGTGATCAACTCTGCGATCCCATGATTGATTTCTGGATCGAGATGGTACGGACGCCCTGCAAGGACGATACCCCGTTCATTGTTTTCGTGAAGCATCCTCAATGTTTCTTCGCCCTTCTTTTGAAGATCTTTTTTAAACCTTGCTAATGCTTCGTATCCTTGATGTAAGGCTTCTGCTATTTGTTCTTTTGAAAAACCGTAGTCAGCAAATGTTTGATGTAACGTTTTTGCGACAGATGCTTCATTTGCTAGATTCAAAAAAGGATGACGGTAATCGATTCGCCCTTCACGAATCACATCGATATTGTTTTTAATGACATCTGGATAGCTTTGGACGATGGGACAATTAAAATGATTGTCCGCTTGGCGATTCTCATTTTGCTCAAAAATCACACCAGGATAAAAGATACAAGAAACACCAGCATCGATCAATGATTGGATATGACCATGGGCGAGCTTCGCTGGATAGCAGACAGTATCACTAGGAATCGTGTCAATCCCTTGTTCATAGATTTCCTTACTCGAACGAGGCGACAAGACCACTCGAAAGCCTAATGCCCGAAAGAACGTCTGCCATAACGGAAAGTTTTCATACATATTCAACACTCTTGGAAGACCGATCTCGCCATTGACAGCTTCCGTTTTTCGCAATGGCCGGTAACGAAATAACTGTCGGGATTTTTCAGCCACTAAATTGATTTTCTTATCCGCTTTTTTGATCTTGATCTGTGCACCACGTTCACAACGATTCCCAGAAATCAACTTTCTGCCATCTGAAAATAAAGTGACAGTCAATAAGCAATTGTTCTCACATAACCCACAGTGCGTCAATTCTTTTTCTGTCGTCAATTGCGACAATTCTTCTAATGAGAGTAGTTCACTCTTTTCGCCTTTTTGGTAGGCTTCTAATGCAATCAAAGAAGCACCATATGCGCCCATCAATCCTGAGATCGACGGGCGAACGACCTCACGCCTACTGATTTTTTCAAAAGCTCGTAAGACTGCATCATTGTAAAACGTTCCGCCTTGGCAAACGATTTTACTGCCCAAATCTTCTGGTTTTCTGATTTTGATCACTTTGTACACCGCATTCTTGATCACAGAATAAGAGAGTCCAGCTGAAATATCTCCAACCGAAGCCCCTTCTTTTTGTACCTGCTTCACTTTCGAATTCATGAAGACCGTACATCTTGAACCTAAGTCTACTGGATGTTTGGCAGTGATCGCCGCTTTAGCAAAATCTTGGATCTCGTATCCCAATGATTTGGCAAATGTTTCAATAAATGAACCACAGCCCGAAGAGCACGCTTCATTCAACTGGATCGAGGATAACGCGCCGACCTTGATCGTCATTGCCTTCATATCTTGTCCGCCGATATCTAAAATAAAATCAACACCTGGTTGAAAAAAATTCGCTGCTTTGTAATGCGCCATCGTCTCGACTTCGCCGATATCGATCTTCAAGGCACTCTTGATCAACGCTTCGCCATAGCCAGTCACTACTGCTTTTCCGATAAAGCAGCCTGTAGGCATTTGTTGGTACATGTTTTTCAATACACTGATCGTTGTTTCTAAGGGCTGACCTTCATTGTTTCCATAAAACGAGAACAATAGATCTCCTGATTCATTGATCAAGGTGACTTTCGTCGTGGTCGAACCCGCATCGATGCCTAAAAATGCCACCCCATGATGAGTAGCGAGGGGACGTTCTTTCACTGTTGCTTTTTCATGCCTAAGGTGAAACTCATTTAACTCTTGTTCTGTCTGAAAAAGAGGCGCTAAAGAACGAGAACTATCAAGCGACTCTTTGTTTTGACTTTTCAACTTCTGGATCAATTGACTCAATATCTCTTCCTCAGAAGCTTTTGCGTGATACGCTGCACCTAGCGCAACGAATAGTTGAGGATTTTCTGGAAAAATCACATCTTCTGATGAAAGATCAAGCGTTTCAATAAAGCGTTGACGCAATTCAGACATAAAATAAAGTGGTCCACCTAAAAAGGCGACCTTCCCTTTGATTTTTCTCCCTGCTGCTAAGCCGGCAATCGTTTGATTGACGACAGCTTGGAAAATACTTGCGGCGATATCCGCTTTAGCTGCTCCTTCATTGATCAAAGGCTGTACATCTGTTTTAGCAAATACACCACAACGAGAAGCAATCGGATATAGCTGTTGATAGTTTTTGGCTAAGTCATTCAGGCCATTCGCATCTGTTTTTAAGAGTGCAGCCATCTGATCGATAAATGCCCCTGTCCCACCTGCACAGCTACCATTCATCCGTTGTTCTAAAGAAGAACCAAAAAAGGTGATTTTTGCATCTTCTCCACCTAATTCGATGGCCACTTCTGTTTCAGGGATTCTTTCTTCGATCGTTTTTGTACAAGCAATCACTTCTTGGATAAATGGCAATTGCAACTGTTCCGCTAAGCCCATACCACCAGAACCTGTGATCGCAAAAGCAATCGCCTGATCTTGGAGCTTGGCTTGGGCCTCTTCTAATATATTGATGGTTGCTTTTCTAATATCTGCATAATGTCGTTCATATTTAGTAAAAAGAGCTTTTCCGTCTTTATCCAGGATCACTAATTTTACTGTCGTAGATCCAACATCGATACCTCCGTACATTTTCATCGACTCGCCACCTTCTTAAAAAAGACACTTTGTTGAATATTGAACAAACCGTCTGTTATACTACATATATCTATTTTAAAACCTTTTTTATCGATTACAATAAGCAATAACCGTCCGTTTGTGAGATAAACAACAATTGTGAACGATTTGTCGACCAAAAGTGAGGAGATTTTGATGATGAAGAAAAATGATCTTCGAGTGAAGCGTACCAACAAAATGATTATTGAAGCGTTCTTACGTTTACTAGAAACAAAAAGCATGGAACAGATCACGATCCAAGAGATTGCAGATGAAGCAATGATCAATCGGGCAACTTTTTATGCCCATTTCAAAGATAAACAAGATCTTTATGAACATTTATTCCACATCGCTATCCAGACCTTTACTTCGATCTTAGACTTAGAACCATTGATGGAAGGGAATAAACTGAAGTTGAAACGGGTCAATCGGGCATTGACTCAAATTTATCAATTGATTGCTGAAAACAAAGCGATATTTATAACGACGTTAGATGGCACGTCGATCGAGTTTTTCAGAAAGAAGTTAAAAATTTTTTTGTCGGATAAATACGCCACCATTTTTGACCATTTGAGAATCACCGAAAACGAATTAGAGGTACCCATTGACTTTATTACGGAGTACATGACTGCCATTTTCACTGGCACTTTACACTGGTGGGTCACAAGTGATACGGACATGACACCAAAACAATTGGCCGCTTTAGTCATCAAATTAGTTGGTAATGGTCACTTGACCGTCTTAGGTATTGAGATTGAAAAATAACAAAAACTCTGAAGAACACAAGATTATGTGAACTTCAGAGCTTTTGTTATTCTTAACGATTTTTAGACAACCATTTCTTCGTATGATTCGTCGGACGTTTTGCTTTGATTTGGACAAACTTTTCTGATTTCTTCGGTACTTGGATCTCTACATTGTACTTTTCTGATTTGATCAGGTCGTAAATTTTTTCTGCTGTTTCATCTACTTTTTGTTTCCATTTCATTTGTGCCGCCTCCTTTTTTCTTCTTATATCTACTCTAGCCTATAATAGAAAAATCAGCAAGAAACAAGGTGTTTTACACAAAAAAAAGAGTGATCTTCGACGGATCACTCTAGAAACTGGGGTAGCTGGATTCGAACCAACGCATGAGGGAGTCAAAGTCCCTTGCCTTACCGCTTGGCTATACCCCAATGAAATGGAGGAGAGTGGATTCGAACCACTGAACCCTAAGGAACGGATTTACAGTCCGTCGCGTTTAGCCACTTCGCTACTCCTCCGAAAGGTTTGTATCAACCTGACTTAGTTATAATACCTAATTTTCCAAGTGATTGCAACCCTTTATTGAAAATTTTTTTGATATTTTTTTATTCGTGTAGATTCCAATGACGAATCACTGTTTCTATCGCATTTTCAAGACTTTTTTCTTTACCGAAATCTTCTTCGCCCAAGAAAATCTCAAATTCTTTGGGCCCATAAGCTAAAATTTCACCAATCATTTTTTTACCAATAAATAACTGTGTTACATCATATGTGTTCCCTTTGATCGTTTTTTTGATCTCTTCGGTACGCACTTCAATATCTTTATTCTTTTTTGACATCATTCTCCACCTCCTCAATAGTTTATCACATTTGACGGCAGAAAACATTCACTGTGTGTTTTCTAACTGATAATTTATTTCATAGATTCTTGTTGTGCTAAATAATTAGCTGCTGCTCCTATTAAATTCGCATCATTGCGATATTCACATAAAGTAATCATCGGATCAAAATCATTTAACCCAAAATGAGATGTCAATTTTTTCATGCGTTGATTGATTTCTGACAATAACCCTTCTTTCGCTGAGATGCCGCCACCTAATACGATTATTTCAGGATCAAATGAAAATTGGATACTAAATAATCCTTTAGTTAAATAATCATAAAAAGATTCAACTTCTTCCTGTGCGATTGGATCACCTTTTTCAGCTAATTCAAACACTTCTTTTCCACTAAAGGTATGTTTATCTAAGCCTTTGCGCTCACAGTATCGCCACGCCATTTGGACGGCTGTCCCTAACGTACTGAAGGTATGCTCACCATTCAGAAACATCAAGCCAAATTCACCGCCATATAGATGGGCACCTTTATTCAACTCGCCATTGGTGAACATTGCACCCCCTACTCCTGTACCGATCACAACGAAAGCAACATTTTGATAGTCACGAGCAGCACCTTCATAAAATTCAGCCATACCCGCGCAATTCGCATCATTTTCCATAGCAACTGATAGGCCAAATAATTCTTGCAATTCAGTATAAATATCGAAGCCATGGATATAAGGGATCGCGCTGATGCCTTCAATCACTTGTCGCTCACTATTAACTACACCAGGTGCGCTAAAAGCAACCCCGCTGATTGCTACTTCTTGTGACAATCGTTGGAATACCGATAATAATTGCGCTTTCATTTCTTCCCATGTAGCCGGTGTCGTGAATTGATCTTTGTGCGTAAGTGTTTCTTGTTCCCAATAACCATACTTGACAGCTGAACCGCCAAAGTCGAATGCTAAAATACCCATTTTTACTTCTTCCTCCTCAGTACTTGATTTCCCTTATTATGAAACGCTTTCTTTTTTGAGTTACAGTTTTTTGGCTAAGGTTACTTGATCTCTGAGAAGGATTCCTTCTTCATAGATTGGTTCTGGATAGTTATTGATAAAGTAATCCTTTTCCCTTGATACTTCTTCAAATCCTTTTTTCTGATAAAGATGTAACGCTGGATTGGTGATACTTCCTGTACGGATCAAGATTTTTGTTTGTTGCCCACTTTCTTTGCTCAAGCGTTCGATGGCATGATCAAGCAGCTTACCTCCGATGCCTTTCCCTTGATGCGCATCAGCAACAGAAACATTCATGATCTCAAATTCTGTGTCTCTAATTTCATAAACAAGTACACCAATCACTTCATCTTGCTCTTTCCAGATAAAACCATCGCCATTTGTGACATACGCCATCACTTTATCTTTGTCAGGATCTGCTTCTAATAGCAACGCCCATGGCAAATCATTTTTGTTCAATTGTTCAAACATCTTATTCTCCTATCTTGAAAAATCAGTGCCTTTTTTTCGTGTATTTTTTGTATTCTGGCATTTCTTTATCTTCTTTATTACGAGTCAAGCGAAAGTTCCGAGGAACATAATCGATTCCGCCTTTCACAAATGGATGGCAACGAAAGATCCGTGCTGTACCCATCAGTGTTCCTTTAAGCGCGCCATGCACTTGGATCGCTTGGATCATGTAATTAGAACAAGTTGGATAGTATCGGCAACTTGGCGGAAAAGCAGGCGAAATAAACCGCTGATACCCTCGGACTAAATAAATCAAAACTTTTTTCATATTTTCATCTCCATAAAAAAGAGGCAAGACAGTAGCTGCCAGCCTCTTTATTTTATCTTATCTACTTCTTAGTGTACATACTTAACTAAAGAAATCGAAGATATGCAACCATAAGCTCGGTTGAAAGACCTTAAATGGACTTCCACCGCCAATCAAACCATATCCGATCATTGTCCCAATGATGAACAGCAGGAGTACAAGTAATATGACAGCTAAAATTTTTACCATACTTATTAAAATATAGCGTGAATTCGTCATCTCTCGTCACATCCTTAAGCGATTGTTTGTGGTGCTTTTTCGATTGGTGTTTCTTCTACGTTTACTCGTTCCACATCTGCACCTAATTGTTGCAATTTAATATGGAAATTATAATAGCCACGATCTAAATATTTAAGATTACGAACGCGTGTGATGCCATTTGCTTTCAGACCGGCTAAGACAAGTGCTGCTGCTGCTCTTAAATCTGTTGCATAAACTTCAGCACCTTGTAATTCATGATTGCCATCCATGATCGCAATATTGCCATCGATTTTCACATGTGCATTCATTCGGCGCATTTCTTCTAGATGTTGGAAACGGTTCTCAAAGACTGTTTCAGTCACAACGCTCGTTCCTTCTGCAACCAATTGGATAGCAGTCATTTGTGCTTGCATATCCGTTGGAAACCCTGGATGAGGCATTGTCTTAACATCTGTCGGTAAAATGTGTTTTGGACCGATGACACGAACGCCACCAGCTTCTTCTGTGATCGTTGCGCCCATTTCGATCAATTTAGAGATCAATGGACGATTATGCTCAGAAATGGCATCAGCGATCAATAAGTCGCCTTCAGTCATTGCTGCTGCTACCATAAAGGTTCCAGCTTCAATACGGTCTTGGACGATCGAATGATTGACTGCATGCAAATGATCCACGCCTTCAATACGCATCGTTTCTGTACCAGCGCCATAAATGTTTGCACCCATTTTATTTAAGATATTCGCTAAATCGACGATCTCAGGTTCACGTGCAACGTTTTCGATGATCGTTGTGCCTTTTGCTTTGACAGCAGCCATCATGATATTTTGTGTCGCACCAACACTTGGGAAATCAAGGTAAATCGTATTTCCAATCAGTTGATCCGCGATTGCTTCGATATAACCATTTTTTTGAATGATTTTTGCTCCCAATGCTTGGAAGCCTTTCAAGTGTAGATCGATCGGACGTTTTCCAATCGCGCATCCACCAGGCATCGCAACTTTTGCATGACCATTTCTAGCTAGTAATGGTCCCATTACTACGATTGAGGCACGCATTTGGCTTACGTATTCATAAGGTGCTTCAATTTCTAATTCTCTCGATGCATCAAGTGTCACACGATTATTTTCTTCATCAAACGCTACATCTACGTTCAAATGACGGATCACTTGATTCATAGTGAACACGTCAGAAAGAATTGGCACATTATCTAAAACGGTTGTTCCTTCTTCAGCCAATAAACTTGCGGCTAAAATCGGTAAAACCGCGTTCTTTGCTCCTTCAATCTTTACTGTTCCTTTTAATTGATTGCCACCTTTTACGATGATCTCTTCCATGTTGTTCCCCCCAAAAAAAATCCGTTGAGTATACATTCGCTCAAAATCTTTTTTATTATATCACTTCTTGTTTTAAAATAGTACCTTTTTTTAAAATTATAGGCTGACGAAAAGATTTCGACATAGCGCAATGATCTCTAAGAAAAAACTGCTCGCTGTATACCCTAAAAAAATTGAAAAAAGGACAATTGCCATTCTAATTTGTGTCGTATACATTGACCGAAAAAAAGCGTCAACGCGTAAAGAACGCAAAGACCAAAAGGCTAAGTAAATAAATGCCAAGTGACTAACGATCCGAATGATTGCATCAATACCATATACTTGCATCATTACGCCCTTTCTAACAAATGTTTTTTGATAACTAACACACTGATGATACCATAAATTTTATAAAAGTAGAAATTATTGGTTGCAAAAATGATAAATATCTGTAATTTTCTTGACAAACTCTGAAAAATGAATGAAAAAAACATTCATTTACATCATATATAATAAATTTAAATTCATTGATTATTAAGGACTAGCGATGATGAGTTATAGCAACGAAATTAACTTAGAGTTTTTTAATATGGTGTACTGCAAGCAATCAGCACTGTGTAAAAAAAAGAAGAGAACGAGACACTCATGGAAGCTGATGCATCCAAAGGTATCTCGTTCTCTTCTTTTGGAGTTGTTCACTCCATTCAATTACTACTTAGTTGATCAGTAATTACTTATGCTTCGATACATTGATTCGGTTCACTGCTCGGTGTAAAGCAACAGTTGCCCGTTTCAATTCATTCTTATCTTCTTTTTGTTTGGCTTCTTCGATTTGTCGTTCAGCACGTTGTTTTGCACGTTCTGCTCGAGATACATCGATATCTCGTTCACGTTCCGCACTATCAGCGACGATTGAAACTAAGTTATCACGCACTTCCATGATGCCGCCATTGACAGCGATCCAGTCAACGTGTGTATCTGAATCTGTCCGTTTCACACGCACTTCATCGATCGTTAATGGCACGATGATGGGCGCATGTTGCGGTAAAATACCTAGTTCGCCGGCAGTAGTTCGTGCAACAACGATTGCCGCATGGTGATCATAAACTAAACCATCGGGAGTAACCACATTAACAGTTAAATATTGATCCATGGGGCACCCCTTTCTAGTAGCCTAGTTTTTTCGCTTTTTCGACAACGTCTTCGATTCGGCCCACACTACGGAACGCTTCTTCAGGAAGATCGTCGTATTTACCTTCAAGGATCTCACGGAAACCTTTAACCGTTTCTTCGACCGGTACGTAAGAACCTGGAAGACCTGTGAATTGTTCAGCTACATTGAAGTTTTGTGATAAGAAGAATTGGATTCTACGCGCACGTGAAACCAACACTTTTTCTTGATCCGATAATTCATCCATCCCTAAGATAGCAATGATATCTTGCAATTCACGGTAACGTTGTAGTACGTGTTGGACTTCAGTTGCTACTTTGTAGTGTTCTTCTCCAACGATTTCAGGTGACAACGCACTGGATGAAGAAGCAAGTGGGTCAACCGCTGGGTAGATCCCTTGTTCTGTCAATTTACGTTCTAAGTTCGTCGTTGCATCTAAATGGGCAAATGTCGTTGCTGGCGCTGGGTCAGTATAGTCATCCGCTGGTACATAGATTGCTTGGATCGACGTGATCGAACCTTTTTTCGTTGAAGTGATCCGTTCTTGAAGTTGTCCCATTTCAGTAGCTAACGTTGGTTGGTAACCAACCGCTGATGGCATACGTCCTAACAAGGCAGATACTTCTGAACCTGCTTGTGTGAAACGGAAAATATTATCAATAAATAAGAGCACATCTTGTCCTTCAACATCTCGGAAATATTCCGCGATCGTCAAACCAGTTAGTGCGACACGCATACGTGCACCTGGTGGCTCGTTCATTTGTCCGAACACCATCGCTGTTTTTTCGATAACGCCAGAATCTTTCATCTCATAGTATAGGTCATTCCCTTCACGAGTACGTTCACCTACACCGGTAAATACTGAGATCCCACCATGCTCTTGGGCGATGTTGTGGATCAATTCTTGGATCAGAACGGTCTTACCAACACCGGCACCACCAAACAATCCAACTTTCCCACCTTTTAAATAAGGTGCTAATAAGTCAATAACTTTGATCCCTGTTTCAAGAATCTCTGTACTTGTACTTAATTCATCAAAATTTGGTGCTTTTTTGTGGATCTCACTTCTTTGCGCATCTTCTGGAAATGGTGTTTCTAAATCGATCGTTTCGCCCAATACGTTGAACACACGACCTAACGTTTCTGTTCCAACTGGTACAGAGATTGCTTTACTTGTGTCAATGACTTCCATCCCACGTTGCAATCCATCAGTAGATTCCATTGCAATCGTACGGATCACTCCGTCACCTAATTCTAACGCTGCTTCAAGAACAACTTTTGATTTTTTCTCATCATTTTTATAAACAACTAATGCGTTGTTGATATCTGGTAAGGATTGGTCTAAAGAAAATTCCACGTCGACAACGGGACCGATTACTTGAACAATCTTGCCTGAACTCATCTTTTTTCCTCCAATCTCCTTGCTATTCTAGTGCCGATGCTCCGGCAACAATTTCGGTAATTTCTTGGGTGATCGCCCCTTGTCTTGCACGGTTGTATGAAACCGTCAAATCATCGATGATATTCGCAGCATTATCTGTTGCGGTTTTCATAGCGGTCATACCAGCAGCATGTTCTGCGGTTTTCGCATCGACGATCGCGCCATAAATCAAACTTTCGGCATACTGCGGCAATAGTTGAGCCAAGATTTCTTCTTTCGAAGGTTCAAAAATATATTCTTGCTCAAAGCTTTTCGCTTCGCCCGGATCTAAGTCTGAAATTGGCAACATTTTTTCTACACGAAATTGACTAGTCAATGAATTGATGTGATGGTTATAACATACATACAATTCGTCGAATACTTCATTTTGATACATGGTTGTTGCCATGTTCACGATTTTACGAACCTCATCAAAGCTAGGTTGATCAGACAAATTGCGCAGTTCATACGCTAAGTTGATGTCACGAGCTTTAAAGAAATCCGCTCCGGTACCGCCAATAGCGATCATGACATATTCGTCTGGTGATTGATGGTCTTCTTCCAAAATAGACATGGTCTGTTTCAAAATAGAACTATTGTAGCCACCAACTAATCCACCATCAGCTGTGATCACGATATATCCGGTTTTTTTAACTGGTCGACTGATCAGCATACTATTATAATTGACATCTCCTCTTGGATTAGAAGAAGCAATGTCAGTTAATTGTGTCGCTGTTAGATGCGTAACGATTTCTCTGACCTTGTTGGCATAAATCTGGAACTTCTGTGAAGAAGCTTCAGATTTTGTCAATTTAGAGGCTGAGACCATTTGCATGGCACGAGTGATTTGGCTCGTCTTTTTCGTTGACGCGATTCGTGTCTTGATTTCATTTAATGAAGCGCCCATTCATCTCACCTCACTATGCATTTTGAATGGATTTCAATTTGTCTTCTGTTGAAGAATTGTTACCTTTTGTTGCCATAAAAATATCTTTGTATTCTTGGATCGCTTGATTCAACGCTTCTTCTTCTGGAAGATCTTTCGTTGTACGGATCGTTTCAAAGAGATCAGCATGGTTTGTTTCTAGATATTCAAATAATTCATGTTCAAAGTCTAAAATGCTATCAACAGGGATACTGTCTAAGTAACCGTGTGTCAACGCATATAAGATGACTACTTGTTTTTCTACTGCAAGAGGTGCATGTAATTTTTGCTTCAAGATTTCCACAGTACGACGGCCACGATTCAATTTCGCTTGTGTCGCTGCATCTAGATCAGAACCAAATTGAGTAAATGCTTCTAATTCACGGTAACTTGCTAAGTCTAGACGCAATGTTCCGGCAACTTTTTTCATTGCTTTGATTTGCGCTGAACCACCAACACGGGAAACAGATAAACCTGCATCAACGGCTGGACGTGTTCCTGCATAGAATAAGTCACTTTCTAAGAAGATTTGTCCATCGGTGATCGAGATCACGTTTGTTGGGATATAAGCAGAGATATCGCCGGCTTGTGTTTCAACAAATGGCAAGGCAGTCATTGATCCTCCGCCTAGTTCATCACTTAATTTCGCTGCACGTTCTAACAAACGAGAATGCAAGTAGAAAACATCCCCTGGATAGGCTTCGCGGCCTGGTGGACGGCGAAGTAATAAAGAAAGCTCACGATAGGCAACCGCTTGTTTTGATAGATCATCAAAAATGATCAATACATGTTTGCCGTTATACATGAATTCTTCACCCATAGCTGTACCAGCGTAAGGTGCGATGTATAGCAATGGTGCAGGTTGTGAAGCCCCCGCATTGACTACGATCGTATAATCCATTGCGCCATATTTTTTCAGTGTTTCTACTTGGGTACGTACCGTTGAATCTTTTTGTCCAATCGCTACATAGATACAGATCATGTCTTGACCTTTTTGGTTGATGATCGTATCGATTGCAATCGATGTTTTCCCTGTCTTACGATCACCGATAACTAATTCACGTTGTCCACGTCCGATCGGTACTAATGCATCGATAGCTTTCAAACCTGTTTGCATCGGTTCATTAACTGATTTACGTTGCATAACACCAGGAGCCATCGCTTCGACTGGACGAGTTTTGTCAGTCACGATTTCTCCTAGACCATCGATGGGCTGTCCTAAAGGATTGACGACACGGCCGATCATAGCGTCACCAACTGGTACTTCCATGATCTTTCCTGTACGTTTTACTTTGTCCCCTTCACGAATGGATTCAAAATCTCCTAAGATAATGATTCCGACATCATTTGATTCCAAGTTTTGTGCCATACCATATGAACCGTTTGAAAATTCAAGTAGTTCACCACTCATGGCATTTTCAAGTCCATGTGCACGTGCGATCCCGTCACCAACATAAGTGACTGTACCGATTTCTTCGACTGAAAGCACGTTTTCATAATGTTCGATTTGTTCTTTAATCAAGGCACTAATTTCTTCTGCTTTGATAGCCATTCGATTCACCTACCTCTTTGTACTATCTATTTAATTGATTACGCAATTTTTCCAACTGCGTCCGAATGCTTCCGTCGATCACTTGATGATCTGCTTCCACAATTGCCCCACCAATGATCGTAGAGTCGACTAGTTGCTTCAACTCAACCGTTTGGTAGTTCATTGTTTTCGCGACATTTGCTTCAAGTCTGCTCAATTGTTCCTCTGAAAGTGGGACTGCGGTAGTCACACTTCCTAGTAACAAGCCATTGTTTTCATTGTAACGATGTTCATACTCGTCGATCATCAAAGGTAGATCGTTCATACGATTGTACATGAACACGACTTCTAAAAAGTTTTTAACCATTCCTTGATAGCCACTGACTAATTTATCCATGACCAATCGCTTTTCATGAGGCTCTAAACGAACATCACTAAGGATACTCCCTAACTCAGGGACATCGGAATAGATTTTACGTAGACTAAGAAGTTCTTGATACACTTCTTCCGAATTATTTGAATCGATCGCCAGTTCAAATAATGCTTTTCCGTAACGTCTACCTACTGTATATTTATCTAGTTTCATTTGACGAACCTAGACCTTCGATATATTGATTGATTAAAGATTCATGCATTTCTGGAGATAATTCTTTATTCAAGATTTTTTCCGCAATTTGAAGAGAAAGATCGGCTACATCGTCTTTGACTGAGTTCAAGGCAGTATCACGTTCCATCGTGATATCCGCTTGCGCTTTATTTTTCAGACGTGCAACTTCTTCTTGTGTTTCCTTCAAAATATTTTGGCGGCTTAATTCTCCACTTTCTTTCGCATTTTTGATGATATCCGCAGCATCAGAGCGAGAAGCCAACAATTGTTGTTCACGTTCTTGTTCTAATTTTGCTGATTTGATGCGAGATTGTTCTGCAGAATCTAAATCATTGGCGATCTTATCTTCACGTTTTTTCAAAATATCGCTGATTGGTCCCCACGCAAAGTGTTTTAATAGGACCATTAATATCAAAAATGAGCCGCTGACAACGATGATATTACCTAACATCGGATTGCCAACTTCTGCAATTGCCAATTGATTCAGCATAGGTTAGCCTTCCTTTCTCTGAGAATCCAGTTTTTTTAGGTTGCGTAACTATCGATAAAGATTCGATCGTTTTTTGTCGATCACGCAACCTCAGCATTTTTATTACACACCAAAAACTAGGATCAAGGCGATAACAACACCTAGAATAGGAACGGCTTCGACTAAGGCTACCCCGATGAACATTGTTGTACGTAATTGACCTGACATTTCAGGTTGACGTGCCATTGATTCGATTGTTTTAGAAATTACTTGACCATTACCGTAACCAGCTCCGATAGCTGCTCCTAAGATTGCGATTGCTGCTGCGATATAATTCATAATTTACTTCCTCCTAAAATAGTTTAAATAGTCATTAAATATTTTTTACTCTTCTACTTCGATTTTGTGACTCATATATACCATTGATAAAGTGACAAAGACAAATGCTTGGATGCTTCCGATAAATAATGAGAACGCGATCCAGACCATCTCTAACGGAATTGCTAATGGCAATGAGAACCAGCCTAAGCTTGTCATCATTTTTGCGATCAAAGTTAGCAATACTTCTCCCGCATAAATATTCCCATAAAGACGTAAAGCAAGTGTTAACAAGTTTGTGAACTCTTCGATCACCTTCATTGGAAACATAAAACTATAGGGTTTTAGGAATGAGTTGACAAAATAACCTTTGAAACCGAGCTTCTTCACCCCGAATAGATGAGTAAGTGTGATCATAATAAATGCCAATGTTAAAGTTACAAACGGGTCTGCTGTCGGACTTTTCCAAAGTGTCGTTTCGCTACCAGGTAAGACGATTTTTGTAACTAAACCGATATTGTTTGCCACAAAAACAAAGAGGAATAATGTAAATGCCAACAAGTGAAAATTATTCAATTCTTTTCTAGGCACATTATCTGTAACGATTCCTCGTGTAAAATCAATGACCCATTCAAGTGCATTTTGCTTTCCAGTTGGCTTCATTTTTAGATTTCTAGTAAAGAAGTAAACTAAAAAGAAAACGATCAAACAAGTTAACAACACCATCAAACAAACAGTCCCATCAAACCAAACGGGTCCAATATGGAACGTTAGCGAGCGTTCATCCAATCCATTTCACCTCTTTTCCCAAAATTTCACATAAAATCAATTTCATGTGTGTATCTGGTTTTTCTTTATCGGTTTCTAACCAAACGGTATCATACCACCATGAAACAGAAATTTCAAAGCATTTTCATGAAAACTAGACATTTTTTTATTTCAGTCAAAAAATCATAAAAAACACGGATGATACAATGCCATGAAACCGAGGAAAAACCTTTGATAATCATGTTTCATCAGATTAAATGCTAACAAATTTTATCACTAAGTAAATCTAAAAGCACCGAATATGCGAAAAAGGATAATGAAATTATCTAGAGAAATTTTTTAATGTTCGATCAATTTGACGATCGACATCTTTTCGCTTCAAATCTTCTCGCTTATCATACGATTTTTTCCCTTTAGCTAAACCGATCAAGACTTTCGCATAGCCATCTCGAATATAAACTTTTAAAGGAACGATCGTTATACCAGTGTTCTTAGTTTCACTTGATAAACGTGCGATTTGCTTTTTATGCAGTAACAACTTTCTAGTTCTCAGTGGATCATGATTAAAGATATTCCCTTGTTCATAAGGGCTGACATGGACATTATGCAAAAAAGCTTCGCCATTTCTAACACGAACAAATCCATCTTTTAGATTGATACGACTATTACGAATAGATTTGATCTCTGTACCTTGTAAAACCATTCCTGCTTCCATTGTGTCGATGATCGAATAATCATGGCGAGCTTTTTTATTTTGTGCAATCAATTTTCCCTCGCCTTTTGGCATTCTACATTCCCCCAATTCATTTTTTGATTATTTTTTCTTCTTTTTCTTGTTGATGCCTTTGTAAAAAGGTTTTTTCCCTTTTTTACCCTTTTCTTTTTTTGGACCATATTTACTATCGGCCTTTTTTGGACGTTTTTTCTTATCCATTTGCCGGTCACTTGTTTTTCTTGAAGGTCTGCCTTGTTCTTTTCTTCTTGCCTTCGGTGCTTCCAGCGGCGCCAATTCCTCCGCAGCGACTAATTCAAAATCAACTGCACGCTCGGTAGGATCTGCTTTGACTACTTTGACACGTACTTTTTGACCGATCTTGAATGTCAATCCTGTCCGCTCACCCACTAAGGCTAGATGGTTTTCAATATAGTGGAAATAATCTTGACGCAATTCATTGATGTGGATCAATCCTTCCACGGTATTAGGCAGCTCGATAAACAGCCCAAATTTCACCACAGAACTGATGATACCATCAAATTCTTCGCCAACCTTATCCATCATGAATTCAGCTTTCTTCATTGAATCGACTTCACGTTCTGTTTCAACTGCACGACGTTCCATTTTCGAACTATGATCCGCAATGTCAGGCAGTGTTTGTTCCCAATACTCTTGATTACTTTCACTTGGATCTTGACCATAGGAACGAATCAAACGGTGGACGATCAAATCTGGATAACGACGGATCGGTGACGTGAAATGCGTATAATATTCTGCTGCTAACCCGTAATGTCCAAAATTGTCCTCAGAATAGCGTGCTTGTTGCATACTTCTCAACAACATGGTATTGATCACAGCTGATTCAGGTTTTTCCTCGACGTCTTCGATCACTTTTTGTAAGTCCTTAGGTGTGATCGTTCCCTTTGTTCCTTTGACCAAAATCCCTAAAGCAGAGGCAAAATCAAAGAAACGTTGCATTTTCTCTTCTTTTGGTTGCTCATGGATACGGTAAATAAAAGGGAACTTCCCACGAGAATAATGTTCTGCCACCGTTTCATTGGCCGCCAACATAAAGGATTCGATCAACCGTTCACCTACGCCACGACTCCGCAATTGGATATCTTGAGGGTGACCTTCTGGATCAACTAAAATCTTAGCTTCACGATCCTCGAATGAGATTGCGCCACGTCGGATACGCATCGTTTCTAAAATCTCATGCAACTCACCCATCGCCTGGAACATAGGGACCAAAGACTCATACCGAGTCATCGTTTCTTCATCTTGTTCCTCTAAGATTTGATTCACTGCGGTATACGTCATCCGCTCAGTCGTTTGGATCACACTTGGGAAAATTTCATGAGAAATAATGTTCCCAGTAGGATCGATCTCCATTTCGCAACTCATCGTTAACCGAGGTACCTTAGGATTCAACGAACAAATACCGTTTGATAACCGCTGTGGAATCATTGGGATCACGCGATCTGTTAAATAGACACTCGTTCCACGTTCATACGCTTCACGGTCTAATTGACTGCCTTCCGTTACATAATACGAAACATCCGCAATGTGAACGCCTAAAAAATAATTCCCATTCGCTAATTTTCTAACAGTGACCGCATCATCTAAATCTTTGGCATCTTCCCCATCGATCGTCACGATCAATTGGTCACGTAAATCTCTGCGGCCAATCAAATCTTCTTCACTGATACTATCTGGTACGGCATCGGCTTCACTCAATACGTCATCAGGAAATTTAGTCGGGATTCCGTTAGCCACGACGATCGATAAAATATCCATTCCAGGATCATTTTTATGTCCGATGACTTGTTTGATGATGCCTTCTAAACTTGTCGCGTAGCTTTTTTCCGGATAATGTGTCAATTCGATCAACACGATGCTTCCATCTACTGGGCGGACACCTTCTGCTGCGGCATAGACTTTGAATTGATTCATTTTTTTATCTTTAGGGATGACTACCCCATAAAGATCTGTTTCTGCCATTTCGTCATCCGTATAAGCAATGAACTCTCCCGCGATTTGCGTAGTTGCTCGTTGACGAATTTCAACAACTTTCCCTTCCGCTCCACGATCTGTAAAAGCATCCGCCGTTTTGACGATATCGATCGCAACAGTGTCTCCATCCATCGCATATCCTGTTGCTTCCTTAGGGATATATACATCATCTTCTTCAGGGTCGATCGTCACAAAACCGAATCCTCGCTCGTTTGCGCGAAAGATCCCTTCGATCAAAATCGGCTGAAGCGGCAGTTTGACTTTACCTTTTTTCGTAAAGACGATACTTTGTTCTCGTTCCATCTGTGCGATGGTTTGTACTAATAATTTAAAATCTTCACTTTTTTGAAAGCCTAGCCCTTCGGCAATCTCTTCCATCGAAAAACTTTTCTTTCGACTACTTTCAATAAAGAAGAGGATTTTTTCTTTTAATGTTTCTTTTGTCATTTTTACTCCTCATTCCAAGGTAAGTTCTCTAGAAAATCCAACACATCTTTTTCAAAGGCTTTTCTTGCTACTCCTACTGTGATCACATGTTTGCTTTCAGGATACCAATGTAGGGAAATACCCGTATGTGCAAGTTTTTTGGCTGTATCATAGACACCATAAGGATCAATCATTTCATCTTGACCCGCTTGAGCCATGAAGACAGGCGTTTGGATATCTGACAACTTACTTTCTGTAATTGCTGCTTGTTCTTGAATGTCTCTTAACTGTTGCTCTACACGTGGGCGGAAAGCGACGACTTTTTGTTCGATCGTTTCCTCAGATTCTCCAGCAATTTTCAAGACATGACGTACATAGTTCTCAAAGTTTTCTGGCACATGGTTTTCTACTGGAGAAATCGGCGAGCAGAAAAAGCCGCCGCCTACCAGAGAAATCTCTGATAATGCTCGAACTGCAAAAATGCCTCCCATCGATAATCCTAAAACGGCGATGTCAGAAAATCCTTCCTCATGCAGAAATTGAAGCGCTTGTTTTGTATCTTGCCACCAAGTTTCAGCATCTTGATCTAAAATCTCGTTTGGTGCAAGCGTCCCATGCCCAGTAAAAGTGGGCGCATAAATCGTATAGTTTGATTTTTCTAAAAAACGAGCTAACATTCGTACATCGTTCGGACTACCCGAATACGCATGTAATAAGAGAACTGCGCGCTTCCCATGTTTTTCATAAATAGGTTGTGGTAGACTTTTCATTTAATTCACCTCATTAGCCTTATTTTACCATAGTTAACAAATACCTTCTTATATAACGGTCCCTTTTCTATTCAACAAAAAAGGTCTGGGATAATTTCGTTTCCCAGACCCTCTATTTATTTGAAAAATCGATGAACCTTCAATCTATCCTCTAAATCTGCTCTAAGCAAAGAACCACTTCTGCTCTTTGGTTTTAAACGATTTACTTAGAAGATAAAAATGCAAGTACGAATAACAAAATCATCCATACAGCGCCCATAACAGCTGTCGAGCGTTGCATTACTGCTTCAAATCCACGTGCTTTTTGCTTTCCGAATAATTGATCTGCTCCACCTGTAAATGCACTTGCTGCACTATTTTGTTTGCTTGGTTGCATCATGATCGCGATGACCATCATAATTGATATAACGATAACGATCCCTAAAATAATATTATACATCAAACAGCCTCCTTTCTCAAAATATCGTCCTTCTAACTTTATCACATAACACGCCTTGTGACAACAGTGTTTCATCAGATGGTCGATGTTTTAAAGCACACGATTGGAGGGCTCGCTAGTTGATTCTCTAAGGAACTGCGATAGTCTTCAGTTTTTCCGCATTCTTTGGTATTTATTTACGCCAAACATCCTGATATTCAGCTTTTCTTTCAAACTCTGCTTTCGCATACGGACATAGTGGGATCACTTTTTTACCCGTACGTCTAGCTACGTCCACTCCGGTCGCAACCAGTTTTTCTGCTAATTTCTGTCCTCTAAAAGCTGGATCAACAAATGTGTGGTCAATGATCATAATATCCGGACCGGCATCAGACCAAGTCATTTCACCAATTTCTGTTTGTTCATCATCGAACAGTACTAAACGATTCTTTTCTTCTTTGATTTCCATTTTTTCACGCTCCTTATTCTTAAATAACGAACACTATTTTTACACTCTTTGATTTTACCAGTCCTATTTTTTTCAGACAATCATTTGTACTTATAATTGCACTCTTTGTTCAATGAATGAGAAAATCACTGTCCAGTAAGTATCTGGATCTTTGCTGACCGCTTCTAAATGCTCTGCTCCCGGCACTAGCAATAAGGCTTTATCTCCTGCTGTCGCATTTTGGATCGTGTACGCTGCTTCCATTGGCACAAAATGATCATGTTCACCATGGATGATCAGCACTGGTAAATGGTTGCTTCCTAATTGTCTCGTAGCAGAAGCTTGTTTCAAAGAGTAGCCAGCATACTTTTGGGCATATCGATTGGCATATCTCATGATGATTTTTTTCGGAAACGCCGTTAACTTACTTAACATATAACGAAATTCTGAATAGACCGATACAAAACCACTATCAAGAATCAAGCCTTTCACCGCACTCGGCAGCTTTTCTCCGCTAGCCATCATGATTGTCGAAGCACCCATGGAGCCTCCATGGAGTAGAATCGTAGCTTCTGGTTCTTTTTTTAAGATTTCATTGATCCAGAGAATCAAATCCAAGCGATCCAACCAGCCCATTCCAATGATTTCTCCTTCACTTTCCCCATGCGCACGTAAATCTGGAATCAAAACATTGAAACCTTTCTCTGCGTATTTCTTTCCAATGTAAGACATGTCTTTTTTGCCTGTACTACGATAATCGTGAACACAGATCACCCATTTTCCTTTGTTTGCATAAGAAAAGAACATTCTGCCTTTTAGTTTCAATCCTTCATGGCTTTTAGTCGTCACACTTTCGCCCTTTTGCCAAAAGTCTTCCGCTAAGTCTTCTAACTTTTGCCGTTGTTCATCGACCGTCGTCAAAGAAGCTGGGTCCATCAATTGATGCCCTGTTTCTTCATACCAAGGATAGCCTCGTTGCAATCCTATTTTGATCAATTTTTTAGCATATAGATAAGCAACAAAATGATAACTAACGATCATTAATAACATAATTAGTAAAATATAAAAAACAACCACTTGCATCCCACACTTTCTACTTGATCAGCCAAACAAAAAAACAAGTCTATAAAAAAGAAGCAATCTCAGGAAGCCTGGCATTTGAATTTTATAGCCTTCCACTTATTCTCAAATTGCTCACTTCATTTTTTTCGCTTAGTTCAAGTTTATCTAATACATGGTACTCTAAGGTTTGTACCATATCCAATTCACGGTTCATTTCCATTGTACCATTTTCTATAAAAGAGGCAGACAACGAACTATTGATATGTTCTGTTTTTTTATATGTCGATCCATTTGGAGAAGATTCTCTTCGTTCTTCTCACATACAGATCTTCTGAAAAAAAGATTAATTATTTGCATAACATTTACATTCGTCTTAAAAATAAGTATACTAATGCCGTGCATTGGAATCAAGGGTGGACCCCTTGGACTGGTTCGGAAACTTCCCAGGATAAAAAACTAAGTGTCTCTATAGAAAGGAGATTGGAAATAATGCGAAAGGTTATTATTGATTGCGATCCTGGTATCGATGATACATTAGCGCTCTTATTTGCATTAAAATCACCAGAAATCGAAGTTGTCGCAATCACCACCGTTTGTGGAAATGTTCCCGTTCATTTGGGAACAGAAAATGTGATCCGTTGTTTAGAACGCTGCGATCGACTAGACATCCCTGTCTACCAAGGTTCAGCAACCCCTCTAAACACACCATTTATCAGCGCACAAGATACACACGGCATGGATGGTCTTGGGGAAACAAATTTCCCGTTAGTATCAGATAAACAAGCTGAAACGATCCATGCCGTTGATTTTTTAGCGAATTATTTTGCTGAGAAACAAGATACTTCGTTGATTGCGTTAGGGCCACTCACAAATGTCGCCTCTGCTTTACAGAAGAACCCACGAATAGGAAACCAGATGGATCGGTTTGTTTCAATGGGCGGGACATACAAAAGCCACGGCAATTGTTCACCTGTAGCAGAATACAATTACTGGTGTGACCCTGATGCAGCTGCCTATGTCTTTGAACATCTAGGGCAAATGATCGAGATGGTTGGCTTAGATGTCACACGAGAAATCGTCTTTACGCCGACGATCCTAGAATACTGTTGCCAACTTGCGCCACAAGAAGGAAACTATTTAAAAGCAATCACACGTTTTTATTACGACTTTCATTGGCAGCAAGAACGCATCCTCGGTTGTGTCATCAATGATCCTTTAGCAGTTGCTTATTTCATCGATGAACAACTATGCCAAGGTTTTACTAGTTATACCGCTGTGGAAACACAAGGCATCAGTCGTGGTCAAACCTTAGTTGATTGTCACGATTTTTGGCAGAAAAAACCAAATAGTCTGATCATGACAGATGTTGACACCTCTCTTTTTTTCCGGAAGTTTTTAGCCGTTCTTTTAAATGCACAAGAAGAATTGATAAAAAAAGATCTGGAAAGATTAAAGATGGGATGAAATGAAGATGACACAAAAGAAAATCACAACAAGAATGATCACAATCATG
Source organism: Enterococcus sp. DIV2371 (assembly GCF_050498525.1). Taxonomy (NCBI): domain Bacteria; kingdom Bacillati; phylum Bacillota; class Bacilli; order Lactobacillales; family Enterococcaceae; genus Enterococcus; species Enterococcus sp. DIV2371. Next base: position 2,192,081 of record NZ_JBIPAJ010000001.1, read on the forward strand.
GCATTAAGTATCGGAATCAACTTTCTCGGCGGAACGATCGCTTTATGGCTCCGATTACCCATTTATCTTGATTCAATCGGCACGATTTTTGCCGGTGCCTTACTTGGACCAATTCCCGGCGTTTTGACAGGATTGAGTAGTAGCTTACTTAGTGGCGTGACAATGGACATGTTCTCTTTGTACTACTCGCCGATCCAAATCATCACAGGATTGCTCGCAGGTTTGATTTTACCTAAGAAGTTGCATGAGCATGGACTGAAAAGCCGACTTTCATTATTAATATGGACATTCGTGATCTCAGCGCCTGGAACCATTCTAGCTTCACTTATCACGATTCAATTATTTGGTGGTATCACTTCATCTGGTTCAAGCACCATCGTTCAACTTCTTTACGGATTGGGGCTAAACCAAGCAGCCAGTGTCACCATCGTTCAAGCCGCAACAGATTATTTAGATCGTTTGCTATCCGTCCTTGTCGTTTCACTTGTCGTCTTGAAACTACCTAATCAAGCAGTGGCAAAATCAAGAACTCGTTGATGAAGTGATAGAAAAAACGATTATCGCTAAGTAATAAGAAACACTGCTTATTAAATACCGTTTATTCAATGAGTTACAAGATGACGCTTCTCACAGGCAGTTAAATAAAATACCCGAACGATCGAACAGTTTCTCTGCATTCTAGCAGAAATCCCTTCGCTATCGTTCGGGTATAATTTTTATCCAAAAACTTTCTATACTGTTTGACTGGAATAGAAAAACATAAACGCCTTATGATATCATTCCACCAATAAAGCTTTATCTTCGTCTTTGAGCATCTTCTCTCGGTCTTTGTACTTGATTGGTCGAATAACTTTACAAGGATTCCCCGCAGCGACCACATTTTCTGGTATGTCTTTTGTCACGACACTTCCCGCGCCAATAATGCTATTTGCACCGATCGACACACCTTGCAACACATGCACTCCCGCACCCAACCAAACTCGATCTCCAATATGAATCGGTTTCGCATAAACGACATGATCAGCGCGTTCGAACGGATCTTCTGCATGATTGGCTGCATACAAACCAACTCTAGGCCCTACATAAACATCATTCCCAATCGTCACTTCATGGCAATCCAGAATGATCATGTCATGGTTGAGATAAACATTGTTTCCTATAGAAATATTGAACCCAAACTCACATTGGAAATTCGACTCAATATAGACATTTTCACCCATTGAAGCAAACAGATCCCGCAAAATCATATACTTGTAATGATTTTCAGAATTCACGAGAAAATTGTATCTTCTACATTGTCTCAACGCATGATTTCTTGCTTGTACAACTTTTAAGTCCATATCATCATATGGTAACCCTGTATTGGTTAGTCCTTTCACATCATCTTCGCTCATCTTTTTCCTCCTAGAACTTAAGTGCTTACACGTATTGTACCAGAAAGTCGTCTTTCTATAAGGAAGAGCGATTTGTGAAAAAACATGGAAGTTTTTTTCTAGTAATTTATTTCTTGAATTCTTTCTCTTTCTGTTCGATATGACCTTGTTAACTCCTGCTCTTTTTCATCTAATTGTTGCGCATAATTTTGAGCTGTACGTATGAGATCATGATCTATCGTCTCCATTTGATGATAGAACTGTCGACTATCCCAATGATGATTCTTCGTTAAATACATGATTTTTTGTACCAATTGATCAGTTTCTTTCCTAAAATTTACTAGCTGATTATCTATTTCTTCTTGCTGACGGTGTATCTGACGTTTATTTTGGTAGAACTGTTCTTCTAAATGTTGTAGTTTCCGTTGTTTCTCAACTGTCTCCATTTTTTATCCCCTTTTCACAGGTGTGATCAATGTTGGCTGTTTCATTTGCTTCACATACTGTTCTGCTGCAACCGCACTTTCCCCTTCTAACGCGCCTTTCAAATTAGTCGGTAAAACACTATTTGTTTGTTGATACATTCCTTCTGATATTTCTTTTAAGGATTCGATCGAGGTTAACTTTGTCTGGCTGATTCGACTTTCTTTTGCAAGAATAAGTGCTTTTATAGCTACTCGTTCCCGTTCTTTTTGTTCTTGTCCAAGTCTCTCTAGAAATTCTTGTAATTCTCTATCTTCCATCGCTAAACTCCTTTCACTTGATTTTAAATAAATTATTTCCTGCATGTCTGTCGTATTCTGAGAGATTATTTGCTACTACTGACATTTTGTTACTAAACTCTCCCAACTTCTCTTTGTATTGCTTCACTTGATTCGTATTTAATGAGGCTTGTCCACTGTCCCATAAATTATTTTTTCCATAAGGTGAAATCATGTCTTGCACTTCCCAATAAGTCAAATAATTTCTAATCATTCCTGCACCATCTAATAATTCTTTCGCTATTGCATTGATTTCATCTTCAAATTCTTTTTGTGCATTTTTGAAGATCATCTCGTACTCTTCCCCTATATTTTTTGCCTTTTGGATGATAGTCTGAACTAGTTCGGACTGTAAAGTGATTTTTTTAGAACCTGAAGATTTAGAAATTTTTTTATGTAATTCGTTGACTGTCTCATTCCACTCACCAGCAACTTTTGCTTCTGCAATAATCTTGGCATATTCTTTTTCGAAATCTTTATATTCTCCAGATAGCAACAGTTTTATGACTTCTGTAAAAGATAACCCGCCTTCTGGTGTTTCTTTTACTAAACGATTCAAATATTTATCGATCAATTGAGAAACCTTTATACCTGCAGCAAAAATGTAACCATGTTCGTTTAAATTCGCCTCTTTAAGTGTCCCATCAGGATTTATTTGAAACTGTCCAAAATCATGACTCGAGCCGTCTTTATCTTCCATATCAAATGTGGTGTTAAACGATTTAGGTAATAAATAGCGGACATTACCAATCTCATCTACCCCAGGCTTATTTCTATTTAACATCGAAACAATATCAAAAGCGTTGACATAATAGTCGATTTTTCCTTGCTCTTCCAACATTTGGATATTTTTTTGTGCCTGTTCAGACATTTTATTAATACTTTCACGTGCATCAGGTCCTTGAAACAAAACAACCTTGTCGATTTTGGCAATATCTTTTTCAGGGAGATTCACTACAGCTTGAATCGATACCATCGTTCCCAAAGAATGACCTGTGACAGCCATTGTAGCATTGGGTGCTTCTGTAGCCATTTCCGTTATCTTCTGGTGCATGGCTTGATTTGCTAATTTTGCCTGCGGAATATAGGCATTTTTTGTGGTAAACGCCTGATTATTATGCCACCAGTCATTGAGATTCAAGTTACTTGAAGAAATACCATCACTGCCTCTAGTGACAAAGTAAGTGTGTTTGGTCTCTATAGATAGCTTAGGCGTGTCCGTTACATAATAAGCATTGAAGCCAGCTTTCTCATCCGTCAAAAGGCCTTGCTTATATGTGTTTTTCACATAGCTTTGCACTTCATAGCCTCCATTTACTTTCGGCACTCGTATGTTTCCTAACTCTTTGACTGTTTTTACGGTGGTATCGGGTTGGAGATAAACCACACCGTTGTTGGGTAACCGTTTACCTCCTTTTGTTAACTTTCTATTAATTTTTTTATCTTTAGAGAAGTCAAATTTTCTTTTTACCTTTATATTTTGGTAATTTGTAAAAGAATTGGGTCGATTATTATAAGCACTTTCTGCTAGGCTAGCAAAAATATTATCAAAACTCTCTAAATTACTCATAAATTCTACCTCCTACATATAATGAGCTTAGAAGCCCTATTGTATCAAGTTCAGGCATATTTTTTTCATCAACTCCAAAACTTAATATAAAGTTTGACTCCTCAATATCATTAAATTTCCCATTAATGGTCAGTAATTTTCCAGCTCCCATAGGTGTTCCATTACCTATATCCTCAACTTTTAAACTATCCCATTCATACCTAACACTTTGAATCTTTACATTTTGAGATTTCACATACTCTGTCATTTTGCTTTCATGTTCTTTTAAAAAAGCTATTTGTCTTTCTTTTTCTGTTGGTTCGCTCATTTTATTCACTCCTATCGTTGTCAAAAGGACTAATAATACACCTATACTTACTGAAATCAACCATTTTTTCTTTACCATTTGATTATCCCTCATTCCTTGATCTTCTAATTTTTGTGTATGTTCTGACAGTCTTTCGATATTTCACCTAATTGGGCCCTTAAAACATAACAACTTTGTCGATTTTAACATTGTCTATTATTCGAGAACATTTATTAGTATGTACTTTACTCTGTTTACTTTTGGAACACCTATTTCTCCTAACTCTTTGACTATTTTTACGGTAGCATCAGTTGGAGGATAAATTTTACCGTTATTTGGTAACTTTGCTTCCTCATCAGTTACATCCCTATATTAATCAATCTCTTCAATAGAATAATCAAATTCCACTTGATTCATACTATTTCAATATTTCTAAATAGTATTAGGCGGACTATTATAGCTACTTTCGACTAAATTGGCATAATATTATTGAAATTCTCTAGATTTCTCATAGAAGCATCCCCCCAATTCTAAAAGAATTAAAAGCAGTCATACTTCCTATCACTGGCATTCTATTTGTTTTTTCAAGACTGAATTGTAAATAAAAACTGGAGTCAGGAATATGATTGAATTTTCCTTCAATTGTGAGTGCTTCTCCTGCCCCAAAAGGAAGTCTATTTCCAATCATAATAACTTCTACACTTTCCCAGATATATTGAACGCTTATGATTTTATCATTTTGTGACTTTACATATATGGTCATTTCTTTTTCATGTTCTTTCAAAAAAGCGATTTGTTTTTCTTTTTCCGTCGGTTCTATTATTTTTTTCATTCCTAGCACGCCTAAAAGGATTAAGATGATAGTCAAACTTACTACAATAATTTTCTTCTTTTTCCCCACCTATTTATGCTTTTATCTTTATGTAATCAATAGTTACAAGCATACGTTATATTTTTGATCTCATTTCTTCTTGATGTTCGATTAAATGCCCTGACTATACCAAATTTAATATTCATTTGTATTTCACCTTATTGAAAGCTTTTAATTTTAGTAGGATTTGAAATATTATCAGTATAAATATATATTTCAAACCCATCAATCTTTTTATCTGTTTCATCAAAAAGACTGATATTGACAGCTATGGATTTAGGCCTAAACGCCATGCCCTGTACAACTCGAACTGTTTCCCATTCATACTCAATATTTTTAATTTGATAATTTTTTAAAATTACGTAATCGTTTCTTTCCTTAACATATGCTGTAATTTTTTTCTCGTGCTCTTTCAAAAAAGTTATTTGTCTTTCTTTTTCTGTTGGTTCGCTCATTTTATTCACCCCTATCATTGTCAAAATGACTAATAATATACCTATACTTACTGAAATCAACCATTGCTTCTTTCCCAATTGATTATCCCTCATCCCCTGGTTTTCCAATTTTTAACTACTTTCATACATAAGTATCGGGTTAAAGTAGACTGTGCTTACAGGTTTTTCATAACTATTTTTTTTATTTGTAAAAATGGAAAAATTTTTATGAATCATCTAAGTTCACCACTAGTTAACTCCTCCATTGCTTCTTCAAAATTATTGGTCGCTATCTCTTCTATCTTAGTAGGTTTTATTAAGTTATTTGGTAAAACTTGAATTGCTCCACCATCTATTTCATTTTTATCAATGTCATATAACTCAATATCAACTATGTACATTTTTTGGGTAAAAGCTCCGCTATCCTCTATCCTAAATGATTCCCAATCATATTTAATAATAGCTATATTGATTTGTGAATTTTTCTCTATAATGTACTTGGTTAATTCTTCTTCATGTTCTTTCAAAAAAGCAAGCTGTTTTTCTTTTTCTGTTGGCTCATTCATTTTATTCATACCTATTGTTGTAAAAAGGGCTAATAGAAAACATACGCTTACTAGAATCAGCCATTTTTTCTTTTTCCCCAATGGATTATCCCCTCATTTTTTTCCAAAGATTCATAAGCAAAACTATTTAGTTTTACTTTGTGCGGTCTTTGAAATCAAATTACATAAACATTTAAATTGATTTTGAGATTAGTCATTTATCTACATCATTCAAGATCTTTATTCTAAAATATCATTCGTAGTCCACATATCATTTATAGCAGAATACTCATTATTTACATCAATGACTAAAGTATTTCCTTTATTATAGTAGTTTTCTGCACTACTTTTTTTCTTATCAATAACATCAAATTTGATTGCCAGGGTTGGCCTTGAGAATGCCATACTTTGACTGTGTTCTACAGATTTCCAATCATATTTGATTTCGATTTCTGAATGACTTTCTTGTTTTATATACTTAGACAATTTCTCTTCATGTTCTTTTAAAAAAGCAATTTGTTTTTCTTTTTCCGTCGGTTCCATTATTTTTTTCATTCCTAGCGTGCCTAATAGAACTAAGGTAATAGTCAAACTAACTACAATAATTATCTTCTTTTTCCTCACAAGGCTTTCTCCCTTCTCTAACTGCAACTATAGTAATCATAGTTAGCATTGATCGTATACATTTTTTCTATCTTCTTAGGCCTATTAACATCATCTGGATTTATAGCGAAACCAAATGAATTTATTTCCTTGTTATTCTGATCAATAATTTGTATTCGAATAATAAAAACCTCACCGGCACCTTGCGGAAGTCCATTCCCCACTATCTCTTGCTCTAGTGAATCCCAATCAAACACAACTTTATTAACGATTTCATTTTGCTGCTTTACAAATTCTGTCATTTCTTTTTCATGAGCCTTTAAAAAGACTATTTGTCTTTCTCTTTTTGTTGGCTCGTTTATATTCTTTAATCCTATCGTTGCTACAAGGATTGCTACTATACTTATACTTACTAGGATCAACCATTTTTTCTTTCCCAATTGATTATTCCCCATTCCTCGATCTTCCAAATTTTGGATATGTTTTTGTATATGTTCAGTCAATCTATCAATACTATCATCTGTATCAGGGATTTTTTTAACAAAACTGCGTTTTTGATTTTAGCAATATTTTTATTCGAGATTCTTTTTGGTATATAATTGTGCAAAATCAGCATATAGCTTGATTCTCTATATCAGCGATTAAGTTCCTCATTATTTATTTGTTGTCCATAATGTAAAGTTGACATATCAGGTATATTATTTTGATTTAATTCTATATCCAGTCTGAAATCCATATATGGCTTATTATTTACAAATCCAAAAATTTGAATTTTTTTGCCAGCTCCACTAGGAAGACCATTTCCGATAACTACTTGGTTAACATTATTCCAATCATAATTAATCGCTGTTACTTTTTCCCCTTCGGATTGATTAATATACTCCGTCATTTCCTTTTCATGTGCTTTTAAAAAGGTTATCTGTTTTTCTTTTTCTGTAGGTTCGCTTATTCTAATAATTCCTATCGTTGTCAAAAGAACTAATAGTATACCTACACTTACTGGAGGCAACCATTTTTTCTTCTTTTCCAATTGAATATTCCCTCATTCCTTACTCTTCAAATTTTCGGATACTTCTTGTGTATGTTCTGACAGCACAGCAATACTTGATAGTATTTGCTACTTGTACTACTATTTACTTATCTGCTTCGTTCATTATTACTATACGTAATTTTTGTCTATTAAAATTAAAATTTATTGGATAAGAAGCATATAGGTCGTATACGGATGGTTTTAGTCTTATACGATCATAAAGAAATGCTTATTTCGTCGAACCATTTTACAGAGGGAGGCAATTATGTTAAGAAAAACAAGTTTAGTAGTTGGTTCTATTGTTCTAGGAATTTTAGGTTTTAGCCCGATGCTATTATCAGTCGTTCGAAAAAACGACGTCAACGGGGATACAAAATTAAATCCAAAGTATTATGATCAGTTAGAAGAGCCTCTGTTTATTTCGGAAAATAAAAAAAATAAATGATTGTTCGTTTTGTAGACGATACCAGACATGTCTTGGTATTGTCTTTTTTGATATGGATGTGACCTTTACTGTTTGATATATTACATAATAAAGTAAATAGGCTATAATGAACTTGACCACCTCTTTTTAACAATACACAGGAAAACTCACTATATTCATTACTCAAACATCATTCGGAGGTGACTCGTCATGAAGAACCAACTTGCTTTTAAATTTTTACCCAAGTTATGGACTTCTATTTTGTATCTTGTGGTGATTGCTGCTGGATCTTTTATGTATTTATCAAAACATTGGGATATAACGATTTTCACCTCGATTTATTCGGATTTTTATCTTCATATTTCAAACTTTTCAATTAGTTTGATTTTAGGTTTGATTCCTTATTTTTGGTTATTGATGGGTGCAAAGTTCAATTATATCATCATTTTTTCTTTACTTTTACTTGTAGCAAATGCGCTATGTGAAACTGTACTCGGGTTTATAAACACGCCGGATATCATTGATATGTATTTTGGCTTTGCTGGAACCGGAATTTCTTTTCTCACATTATTGATCATTTATAAATTTGGCCTTTCGCCTAATAGCGAAAAACGAGAATCGCAGCCTTAGCTGTTGATTCTCGTTTTCTTATATTTAAGATAAAGTATTACACTTATGACAATCAATAGAGTAGAAAAAATGATTAATAAACCAATCACCCATATATTGTTGCTTTGATTGACAACAACATGATTCGAGCCGTTTGTTTGTTCAATCAATTGTTCAAGTGCCTCTTTTGTATAGCTAAATCTAGTTATTTTCTCCTTGCCATCAACAGTTATGATGAATTGATACTCCCCAGATACCAATTCTGCATCACTAACTAAGGGCAGATTCAGCTTTGTTTTAGTCATTGGAGTTAATGCAATTGCGCGTGTCTCAATTTCCCCTTCAGAAATGATCTCCCCGTTTGGATTGATTACTTTATATGGTCCATTTTCCGCAAAAGTCACCGTAGGATTATTATTAAGTACATAGTAATCAAGTTTTATAGCATCCTGTGAGTTTACAAATTCAAACTCATCATATGTTTGTTCCTTTTCAGTATCTAGTTCATTCATTTTAAGGTGAAACAGGAGTACTTTCTCATAAACATGAACGATATCTACGGAATCTTCATTACTTTGCTCACTTAGAGTTTGAGAGAAATTCACCCCACCTAAAACTTCCCCATCAAGTTCTTCAGTGATATTGAGCGAAATTATGATCGTTTCGCTTTGATTCGCTTCAACTTTTATTTTTCCATCTTCAAGTTCACCATTCTCAGTAGCTATCTTCACATATTTGGCTAAGTCATAATTTTTATCTAAAAGATTTTCTTTGTTTTCCACATAAGTGACACTTCCCATCGTAGATAATGCAACCGATGGAAAGACGGCAATGTCTAAGTCTTTGTCGCCTATATTTGTAATTGTTGCTGTAAATTCATAGTTCTTATTAAGTTCTGGACTAAATTGTATATAGCTATCGCTGATCTCGTATTCTTTAGGTTGTACATCTACTAGAATCGATGCTGGATTTTCCTCGGAAGCATCAACCGGTTGTATGTAAAATAAACATCCTATGAATAATACGAGAATAATAGAAGAAACGCGAAATAACTCATATTTTTTTATTAAACTGTTTTTTATCATCATGGCTCCTATCCAATCTACCAAGAACAGTATTCTGGATTTTGCTAACATTTCTCAGCTTCTATCCAGTATTCCTGTATTCAAGTATTTATTTTCCTAGTAGCGCAAGAACTAGCAGAACCTGTTAACCTAGTTTTGCAATGATCCTTGCTTGAACAACTGTATTTAAATTGTCCCAGTGATTTTTATTATGGATATCCCTAAAGAAAGCAAAATCCTGTGATTCTTCATGAAACAAAATGCCATCAGAGACTAGAACGTCAGCTCCCTCAATAGTAGAAGTAAAGTTAATGATTTTCCTATTAAATATAGTCAGTAATTTATTTTGGATCACTGGTACATATTCAGGATGGTGTAACATTGAAATAGCGATGATCACTGTCTCGCTATTTTGGATAGGCAAATAATAAGATAAGATGTACGCTAACTTATTCGCAAATATCTGTCGATCGCCAACTTTTAAATCCCTATTTTCAACTATTTTTAATACTAGATTCTTCACTTCCTGGATTCTACTGTCAGGACTATGTTGATTGGCCATTCCTTTCAAATTTTCAAAATAAATATTTTTATATGCCCAACTATTAATGACACTTTCATATAAAATCACATTTTCAACTTCAGGCTTTATATTATATTTATTTGACAACGTTTCTACGACATCAATCGAAAAATCAACGATCTCATTACTACTGATTCGTTTGAATTTTTCACCTAAAAATATTTTATCTCGCTTACTTGTCGTTTCAGGTATTAGAAGTTGTCTGCAAAAATAGAAGAAAGCAATTTCTTTTTCCCTATCTTCGATATTTCTAGTTGGTATTAGTTTGGTCAATGAATCATCTTCGTACAACTCTTTCATATTATCGAATATCTCTAGCGCTTCTTTCTCTAAATCTTGCACGAGATACCCACGAGAAACTGCATTTTCAAGTATCGAGAAAAGAATATCATGCTTCACTTTAGTTGTTTTTAAACTTCCATAGCCATCTCCCACTAAATCAATGTTTACTCTTGTCTGGCTATCCGCAAAAACATTATATGCCATAACTTGTACTAAATAATGATACGTTCTGATGGACTTCTCGTTTCCTTCCAAAGAAATTGATTCGAAGTTACTATGAATAGTGATTGGGATTTTTTGTTTCTGAAAAATGTCTTTCAGCCGACTGATCAATTTATAGCAATAAGACTTACTAAACATCAACTTATCAGAAATATCCACTACCCGAGTTTTTCGATGTTTCAAAAGATACAGCAACAATTGAAAATAAGGTGATTCATTAAAAAATTTTTTCTTCAAATTGACAAATACTTGAAGCAATACTTCCTGATTAAATCCTTCGATTAAACCGATCGTACCTTTTTCTAGCAAAAAGAAAGAGGAAAATGTGAAATCCAATTGTTCGAAGTTTTCTTCGAGTTCAACTAGTAATATTTTCGTTTGATACATCGTCAAGTTTAATTCCACGCTCAATTTATTTAATGATAAATATTTTTCTGTTACTAGAACTGTAAATAACTTCAACATTTCGCTTTGCTTTTTTGTTAAGTAATGGCTACTAAATGTATCCATTATATATTCCATGTGTTCTACCAACCTTCATGTTAGAGGATTCTAGACTAAGAGAAATTTACTTAGTCAGAATATTTCATTTTATTTTCCGTGAACGATGCCGCTGTTTCCATGTTCTACTTGAATTGCTAGCGTTTTTTCCTGCCATATACAGACTGTTTTTGTTGCTGAAACCGTGAATTTTTGAGCATGTATCCCTAACTTTTAACTAGATGATGTTTTTAACAATAGCCACTTATATCTACTAAGTTTCTTACTGTCAGATCAATCAACTATAATGGAAACAGCTTGCTGCATGAAAGAATAAAAGAAGGAACACTGATTCGCCAATCAACAAGAACATTTTTTATTGATCGTATCAGCATTTCTTCTTTGATTATTCTATAGGACAGATGAAAGGATGTAAGTATTCCATATAGCACCCCATACTATTTTGTCTACTTCGTACCTTCCGCTCTTTTTATCTATCACTCCATTAACAACTGGCAATAATTACTTTTACTCAGGATTACTCCCCCAAGGATTATTCACTTCTTGTGCTGTTAAAATGATTTTGACGCTATCATCTCTGTTTGATCGCCAGACATAATCATTTGCATCTAAAATGACATCGAAATCTTTTTCAATTTTCGTTGAGCTCATTCTCATTACCTGTTGTGCTTGAAGATACGGATTAGAAGGCTGTACATCTAGTCCATTCCCATATTGGTCAAGTTTTGCAAAAATGTTCACAAAAACATCTTCAGATTTTGTATTATTTACTGTGGCGGTTGCTTTCAAGGTCTTCGTTTGTTTTCGTACATCTGAATTCAAGTCAAAATCTGATAGTTTGAAATCCACTTTATTCGTTGTGCCTTCGTCGAAAGTGATCGCTAATTTTCCTTCTTGCACTTCAATCGGAATTTGTTTTTCACTATTTACCTCGGATGCATTTACCAAGAGTGGTTTACTACCTACTAACAACAAAGTTGATAATAGAATTGTCATTGATACCTTTTTTTTCATTGTTGGATAGCCCCCAGAATTTAATATTTTTTTCACAAAATCAGTTTACATTAAATTCCCGTGGACGGTTTATCCGAACATTCAACTCTTTTTTTAAAAAAGGATAATCCTTCCCATAATTCTTTGTTACACGATCGAAACTTAACATTTCCTATGAACTAGATTTACTATTTTTGTTTACTTGTAAGACACATCTCTAGGTCTTTGACTCAAGAAGTTTTCATTTCAATTGTTCTGTCAGTCATGGTTGCCAAAAATAATTCAAATGACTGCTGGTGCTTCAGTAGATGACTGCTGATCTTAGTCCTTACACTCATTTTTGTTAGAACAGGATATTTCACATGTTTTTGCTTATTTAAACACATGTGCGAGTGACGTCAATAATAGCTGGCGCATTGATTGAGGATGAAAAACAGATGATGAGGATGAAATAATGAGGAATTGTTCGTCGTGTTGAGTATCAATAGACTATAACATAGTAGAAACCAAAAAGAAAGGTTATATATTTTTCGGTTTTCATATCGTAAAAAGTCGAATCGTTTTCACAGTGCGATTGTTTTCACCGTCCATGATCAAACCTATTGACTACGAACTACCTTACTTATAGTTGATTGGTCGCTTTTATCTCTAAGAAAACCAAAAAAATACCCCTCTCATGTCATACGACACAAGAAGGGCATTTTTACAATCATTTGATTATTTGTTTTTTAAGTTGTAGAAAGATTTCAAACCTTTGTACTCTGCAACTTCACCAAGTTGGTCTTCGATACGTAATAATTGGTTGTATTTCGCAACACGGTCAGTACGTGAAAGAGAACCTGTTTTGATTTGGCCAGCGTTTGTTGCAACTGCGATATCAGAGATTGTTGAATCTTCTGTTTCACCAGAACGGTGAGAAACTACTGCAGTGTAACCAGCTTCTTTAGCCATTTCGATTGCTTCGAAAGTTTCTGTCAAAGTACCGATTTGGTTAACTTTGATAAGGATTGAGTTAGCAATTCCTTTTTCGATACCTTCAGCAAGTTTTTCAGTGTTTGTTACGAACAAGTCGTCACCCACTAATTGAACTTTGTCGCCTAGAACTTCTGTCAATTTCTTGAATCCGTCCCAGTCGTTTTCGTCTAATCCATCTTCGATTGAGATGATTGGGTATTTAGATACTAATTCTTCGTAGAATTTGATCATTTCGTCAGTTGTTTTTTCGCCTTCGCCTGAGTCAGCTAATACGTAAACACCTTTTTCTTTGTCGTAGAATTCTGAAGAAGCAGCGTCCATTGCAAGAACAACGTCTTTACCAGGAACATAGCCAGCTTTTTCGATTGCTTCGATGATTACTTCGAAACCTTCTTCGTTTGAACCAAGGTTAGGAGCGAATCCACCTTCGTCACCAACTGAAGTTGCTAATCCACGAGATTTCAAGATTGCAGCTAATGCATGGAATACTTCCGCACCCATACGTAAAGCTTCTTTGAATGTTGGCGCGCCAACAGGCATGATCATGAATTCTTGGAAGTCGATTGAGTTATCCGCATGTGATCCACCGTTGATGATGTTCATCATTGGAGTTGGCAATACTTTTGTGTTAAATCCGCCTAGGTAGTGGTATAAAGGCACTTCTAGGTAATCAGCAGCTGCACGAGCAACAGCGATTGATACGCCTAAGATAGCGTTCGCGCCTAATTTACCTTTGTTAGGAGTTCCGTCTAAAGCGATCATTGCTTTGTCGATAGCCATTTGGTCACGTACATCGTAGCCAATGATTGCTTCAGCAATGATGTTGTTTACGTTGTCAACAGCTTTAATTACACCTTTACCGCCGTAACGAGCTTTGTCTCCGTCACGTAATTCAACTGCTTCGTATTCACCAGTTGAAGCACCTGAAGGAACCATTCCACGGCCGAAAGCACCGCTTTCTGTGTATACTTCTACTTCGATTGTTGGGTTACCGCGTGAGTCTAGAATCTCGCGAGCGTAAACATCAGTAATAATTGACATGTTTTGTCTCTCCTTTGAGTTTGGTTTTTTCCTAAGGGATTTCCCTCATATACGATTTTAGTTAATTTTGTGTCTTAGTGCAAACATTTCTTGCATTTTTCACAAATTTTCAAGAATTATTTTACAGCGTCAAGTAATGCTAAGAATGAATCCGCTTCTAAGCTAGCTCCGCCAACTAATGCGCCATCCACATTTTCTTTCGCCATGTATTCAGCAATGTTCTCAGGTTTTACAGAACCACCGTATTGGATGCGTACTGCTTCTGATACTTCTTTGCCGTAAAGTTTTTCAACTGTTTGACGTACCACGCCACAGATTTCGTCAGCGATTTGAGCATCTGCTGATTTACCTGTACCGATTGCCCAGATTGGTTCGTAAGCAATAACTAGATTACTTACTTGACCTTCTGTTAAGCCTTCAAGTCCAGCAGTGATTTGTCCTTCGATCCACTCAGCAGTTTTGTTTGCTTCGTAAGTTTCTAATGACTCACCACAGCAAAGAATTGGGATCATGCCGTTTGCGAAGATTGCTTTTGCTTTTTTGTTGATGTCTTCGTCAGTTTCGTGGAAATATTCACGACGCTCTGAGTGTCCGATGATCACATATTGAACACCTAAGTCAGCTAAAGCTGCTGGAGATGTTTCACCAGTGAATGCACCTGAGTTTTCCCAGAAAGAGTTTTGTGCAGCGATTTTTAATTCTGTACCTTCAGCTGAAGCCATTAATTCTTGTAAGAATAATGCTGGAGATCCAATAACTGAATCTACTTTATCATTTGAAGGGATGTTGTTTTTTACTGCTTCTGCGAAATCTTTTGCTTCAGATGCAGTTTTGTTCATTTTCCAGTTACCAGCGATAATTGGTTTACGCATGATATGCACTCCTATTCAGAATGAAAGAGGACCACAGATTTGAGCAATCTGTTGGTTATCCTCTCACCATTTTATTTGTTCATTGATTTAATGCTTATTTGTCGTTGATCGCAGCTAGACCAGGTAATTCTTTACCTTCAAGCAATTCTAAACTTGCACCGCCACCTGTTGAGATGTGAGTAAATTTATCTGCGAAACCTAATTGTTCAGCAGCAGCTGCTGAGTCACCGCCACCGATGATCGTTGTTGCATCTTCAAGGTTAGCGATTGCTTCACAAACACCGATCGTACCTTTGGCAAAGTTACTCATTTCGAATACGCCCATTGGTCCGTTCCATACAACTGTTTTTGCTCCTTGCAATGTATCAGCAAATAGTTTAACAGAAGCAGGTCCGATGTCTAATGCCATCAAGCCTTCAGGAATGTCGCCTTCGATGACTTGTGTTTCCACATCATTTGAGAATTCAGGCGCACACACGTTGTCGATCGGTAAAACTAGTTTGTCGCCAGCTTTTTCGATCAATTCTTTTGCTAAAGCTACTTTATCCGCTTCAACTAAAGAGTTACCGATTTTGATGCCTTTTGCTTCGTAGAATGTGTAAGTCATTCCACCGCCGATCAAAATTTTGTCTGCTTTAGGAATCAAGTTTTCGATGACACCGATTTTATCTGAAACTTTCGCTCCACCTAAGATCGCGATCATCGGACGTTTTGGTTCTTCGACTGCTTCGCCGATGAATTTGATTTCTTTGTCCATCAAGAATCCAGCAACTGTTGGGATACCTGTTGAAGCGATCCCTACGTTAGAAGCATGCGCGCGGTGCGCTGTACCAAAAGCGTCATTGACGAATACATCGCCTAAAGAAGCCCAGTATTTACCTAAGTCAGCGTCATTTTTGCTTTCTTTTTTGCCGTCGATGTCTTCAAAACGAGTGTTTTCAAAAACAACTACGTCGCCATCTTTCATGTCAGCAATCGCTGTTTCCAATTCTGAACCACGAGTTTCAGGAACGAAAGTCACTTCTTTACCTAGCAATTCGCCTAAACGTTTTGCAACTGGTGCTAAAGATTTTCCTTCTTTATCTTCTTCTGTTTTCACACGTCCAAGGTGAGAGAAAAGAATCGCTTTTCCGCCTTGCTCCAACACATAATTGATTGTTGGTAACGCTGCTTTGATACGTGTATCATCAGTGATGACGCCGTCTTTCAAAGGAACATTGAAGTCAACACGGACAAGGACTTTTTTATCTTTTAAATCAATATCTTTGACTGTTTTCTTAGCCATTTGATTTCCTCCTAAATAAACATCTTATCAAAAAAAGCGGAGAAGCGCGATTGCTTCCCCGCTTTTAAGTGTACATGGATATAGGTTACACTTGTACGATTTATCTTATAAGTTAGCGAAGTATTCTAAAGTACGTACTAATTGTGCAGTGTATGACATTTCGTTGTCGTACCAAGCAACAGTTTTAACTAATTGTTTGTCGCCAACAGTCATTACTTTTGTTTGAGTAGCATCAAATAATGAACCGAAAGTCATACCAACGATATCTGAAGAAACGATTTCGTCTGTGTTGTAACCGTAAGATTCGTTTGCTGCTTCTTCCATTGCTGCATTAACTTCATCAACTGTTACGTTTTTATCAAGAACTGTAACTAATTCTGTTAATGAACCTGTAGCGATTGGTACACGTTGAGCAGCTCCGTCTAATTTACCGTTCAATTCAGGGATTACTAAGCCGATAGCTTTAGCAGCACCTGTTGAGTTAGGAACGATGTTTGCAGCAGCAGCGCGTGCACGGCGGAAGTCACCTTTAGGATGAGGTCCGTCAAGAGTCATTTGGTCACCTGTGTAAGCGTGGATAGTTGTCATTAATCCTTCAACAACACCAAATTTGTCGTTCAATGTTTTAGCCATAGGAGCTAAACAGTTAGTTGTACATGAAGCACCAGAGATAACTGTTTCTTTACCAGTTAATGTTTCATGGTTTGTGTTGTAAACGATTGTTGGTACATCATCGCCACCAGGAGCTGAGATAACAACACGTTTAGCACCAGCTGTTAAATGTTTTTCAGCAGCTGATTTTGAAGTGAAGAAACCAGTACATTCTAGAACGATATCTACGCCTAGTTCGCCCCAAGGTAATTCTTCAGGGTTACGGTTAGCTAAAACTTTAACTTCTTTTCCGTTTACGTTGAATGAACCTTCGTGAACTTCAACTGTTCCGTTGAAACGTCCTTGAGTTGTATCGTATTTTAACAAGTGTGCCAACATTTTAGCATCTGTCAAATCGTTGATTGCTACTACTTCGATTCCATCTACATCTTGGATACGACGGAATGCTAGACGTCCAATACGTCCAAAACCATTAATACCTACTTTAACTGTCATTTAAGATTTCCTCCTTATGAAAATCAAAAAAATATTTATTTTAAAGGGATACCCCTTTTAAAATCTCATTTGCAGCGGCTTCATCGGTAATGAGCCACGTTTGTTTTGGTGCATTATTCATATACGCTCGAATCGCTTTGGCTTTGGCTTTCCCTCCTGCAACTGCAAGAATGATGGGAACCTTTGCTAAGTCTTTTAATTCGATGCCGATTCGAGGGACTTTATACACCACTTCTCCTTTTTCATTGAAGAAATAGCCAAAAGATTCCGCAACGGCATTGGCCTGTTTCAACATCAGCAATTCTTCTTCATTCATCTTTCGTCGCGCTGCCATATGCAACGCCCGTCCAATACTATGAATAACACAATTTGCCTCACTTATCAAGTTTAACACTTCTTGTATAGACGGCTCATTGAGTAGTGAATTGTAAGTAGCCAAGCTTAATTGTTCCGGCACATACAATGCTCGGTGTTTTCCATTTGCCTTTGTAGCCATTCTAGCACTGACTGAGTTCGCTTGTACAGTAATCGCCTCGCCGATCCCACCTCTTGCGGGTACAAATAAGTTATGGCGTTTGCTATTTTCTAAGCTGGTCAGTTGCTCTGCGACGATCGCCATCGTTGTTCCTCCCATGACTGCGATGATATTATCACCTTCTGGAAGTAATAGATTCAAAGATTCGTCCAAGGCTTCGCCAAAAGCATCTGCTACTTTTGGTTGTTGTTCACTGTTTCCAGAAACAACGATACAGCGCTGATTCCCAAAATACTCAGATAGTTTCATTTCGATCTGATGCATTCCTAGAAGTTGGTCCATAAAGCTTTCGAGGCTTTGATAGACTTCTTCTCCCTTTTTTGTCAGCGTCATACCACTTTTAGAGGCGTTGATCAGTTCAAGTTGTTTGAGCAAATCCGTTTCTGTTCGTAAAACACGTTCGGTCATGCCCATGCTTTCCGATAAACTACGACGACCAATTGGCTGCATCCAGTAAATATTGCGCAAAATCTTATAACGTTCTTGCAAAACATCCATGATGTCTGGTGCAACAGCTTCAATCAGTTTCAATTCATCTAACATAGCGATCTCCTTAGTTGGACACTTTTTGTCCAATGTAGACTCAAAACGACCCATGTGATCTAAAAAAATAAATCGGACTTTCCAACTTGCACGTTCTCATATAGGAAAATCTCAACCTCACATGACTTAGTCTACCAGTTTTATCCTTTTTTATCAACAAAAAAAGACTAGAAAAATGTTTAAGATTCTTCTAGTCTTGCTTTCCTTTACTTATCATACCGTTTTCTTTTCGATGAACTAGGGATTCCTAACAAGTCACGATATTTAGCAACTGTCCGGCGAGAAATCGAAATTTTCTCGTTTTTAAGCAGTTCAACTAATTTTTGATCTGATAATGGCTTGCTTTTATCTTCAGCATCCACCAATTCTTTGACTTTTTTCTTAGCTGTATCAGCGGATAGGTCTTCGGAACTTTCTGTGTTTGTCGGTTGCAGTCTTGTTGTAAAAAACTTTCTCAATTCAAAGACCCCGAACTCGGTTTCAAGATATTTGCCATTCACTGCTCGACTGACAGTCGATTCATGGACATCGATCTCTTCTGCTACCTCTTTTAAGGTCAATGGTCGAATCGGACGTGCTACGTTCGTAAAAAACTCTTTTTGGCGTGAAACGATGATCTGTGCTACACGCATGATCGTATCGCCCCGCTGTAAAATCGTTTTTTGTAGCCACTCAAATTCTTGTTTACGTTCTTTTAGATAGGCTTGCGTTTCTTTGTCTGCTTTTTTTTGCATTTGTTGAAAATAAGCTTCTTGAAAGCGAACATTCGGTTGATTGCCACGATTCGAGACGACTTGGACTTCTTCACCTTGCACAATGACTTTGACATCTGGAATGATATACAAGCCACTACTATGGTCAAATACTCTGCCAGGGCTTGGACTAAGGGTTTGGATATAGTCGAAGATCCGTTGCACGTCGCTTAATGGAATCGAAAAATGTTGCGCGATCTCTTTCCATTTGCGATCCACTAACTGATCGAACCATTCTTCCAAGACGATGTAAGCCAATTCGGGGGCATAATCATCTCTTTCTGTTTGTAACATCAAGCATTCTTGTAAACTTCGGGCACCAACACCCGCGGGTTCTAATTGTTGTATCAATGTCAACGCATCAAGCATTTGGATTGGTGTCGCATTGGTCTGATGAATCGCTTCTTCTAAAGGAATCGTCAAAAAGCCATTCAGGTCAATGTATTCAATCAGATATAAAATCAACTTTCGTAAAAAAGTATCTCGGTAGTTCAAATGGACTTGATCGATCAACGATTCAAAAAGTGAACCTGTCGTATCAGGAATTTGGTTCAGATAACTCGTTTCTTCCCCATCATAACTAGTGCTTCGTTTTTGATAATCGGGTTGCCAATCCGGTTCGACTACTTCTACTAAGGGGTTTTCCAATGCCTGGTTTTCAACAAAAGCTAAAAGCTCTTCGCTGTTGTACTGCAAGACTTGGATGGACTGTTGTAGTTGCTGTGTCATGGCAAGTTTTTGTGTTTGTTGTTGTTTTTGTGAAAAATTTTGTTCAAATTTCATTTTTTTGCCCATTCCCCTTGTAATTTATTTTTGATTTCGATACAATTGTTGCAGTGCTTGCGTCCTTAGTGTAGTGGATATCACGTAAGATTCCGGTTCTTGAGACGGGGGTTCGATTCCCTCAGGACGCGTCTAATGTTATCTTAGCATATTTGCAAGGATTTTGCTTTCAAAATTCTAAGAAAAAAGCGGTTTTCCTATCTAGGAAAACTGCTTTTTTTGATTTCTTTATGGGATTGATTTATTTTTGATGACTGACTGACTTTCTTTCCATACATCATTCTATATTTGCCAAATATTATTCTTTTATATGACCTTCAATGAAAAATATGAATAATAGAACTAACCTCTTTTTCAACAAATCAGATTCCATCATCGTTTCTTTGCTATTTAACTTATTTTCACACTTGGCATACTTAATAAAGAGATCGAGACAACAGTGTTTTACCCAGAGAAACAGACGCTTATCCACAAAAATTGTTCTTCAAATTTTGTGGATGGCGTCTTATTTTCAAGGATGTTGCTTCTATAGGCCGTCGTTTATTCGATTTTATGATAAAGTAAAAAGTCAATTTTACCTTTGTCCTAGATACTTTTCAGTTTCATTAAAAATCCCTACTTGTTCTTTTTGCTTGAATTAGCAAAATAGACGAGTGAAAATCCTACATACATACCTAGTGTTATCCACCACTTAAATTGTCTATTTAATAGATGAGATAGACCCCAGTTAAAAAGTAATACTAGTAGAAAAGCACCCAAAATAATTTTAAGGTCCTTCATAATTACCCCACCTTTATAACATTAAAAATTAATACGTCCATTATTGGGGACTTTATCACGTTGATCCCAATATTTGGCTAAATAAGCACCTGGAGAATTCAAATTAAACACAAAATCAATTACATTTTGTGTGATAAATCCACCAACCATTCCATATTTTATTAACGCTGCTTTTACTGCAGATATAGCAGCATGTTTTCCAACTTTTTTCATAGCCGCAGCAAGTCCTCCAATAGCGCCACCAATAGCTATCCCAATCGCAGTATCAATAAATGCTCCCATTTGATTGACAGTAATTCCTTGCCAAGGTGATCTCAGCGCTAATGATGGGTCTGTTATGTATACACCTTGATCCGTACTAATTGGATCTATAGTATAATCTCCTCGCAATTGTTTATAAACACCATCTCGGAGATATTCCTTAGATAATTCTGGATAATTTTTAGATATTTCAACAACTAATTGTTCTACTTGTTCTTCATCAAATGACTCTTCAGACTTCAAATCTACATACACCTCTTCAGTGTAATTATCTGAAGCGTAAACACTAACTCCTGATGGTACTATACTTCCTAACATCAACAATAACAAAAAAAAACGATACTTTTAAACTGAATACTTTTTTCATGATAACGCCTTCTTCCTGTTTATGATTAAATATAGTGTTACATTTAGAATTTTATCAAAAGAAGGACCTAATTTAATATTTATCATAAAAAGGGCTGTTAGAGTCATTTGTGTTCAAATTATCAAACTAATTTTCTAAAATCGTTAACTAGTATTTTTGGGGACAAAATCATGATACCAAAATACCGTAACATAATACGTCAGTATGTCGAGTTACTAATCACTCGTTTTTTCTTTTAATCAACTTACTCATCATGGGATTTTAAAAAGTAAACCAATCTTCTATGTAACTATAGTAGAAATGATTTGATAAAGGTCCAGGATCATAGCGCTCTGTCACACCATCGCCTCGACGAAGTGTTAAGCCGTTTCTTAAAGTTGCTGTTTTTTGATCATAGAAATCACCATTTATCGTATAGAATATCCGGTTAGGATCTTCTAAATAGGCAAATACATCCCCCGAAAAATGTTTCTCCAATCCTGGGTTAGTTGTTTTCAACTGGACAGACAAAATCGACTTGATTGCCCGAAAATCTCCACTTTCACTCGTTTCACAGTACAACAACAAACTTGGTTGGTATACTCTGTTAACAGTTATGTTTTGAGAAAAGACACGATAGGTTGTGCCATTATGTATTGCGCTTTGCGCCATTTGCTCAGTATAGCCTATATGTTTTCTTGCTTGTTCTTCGGTCAGTTGAAACTCTCTTGAAATGACACGAAGCAGTTGATCAAAGTCCAAATTACTGGACATCGTTCGATATGTATTTGCTTCACTTTGTATTGAAAGATTTAAAGACGTTTGCTCTTTTGGTGACAGATTGACCAACAGGAACAACGCAAATAAAACACCAAGACAACTGATTACTTTTATTCGTATTGATTTTTTCATCGATTACTCCTATTTATTTGTTATTCTTCTGTCTATTATCATAATCGGAAATAGCCACTGACGCAAAGAAAACTTTTATAAAACAATTGTTTTTATTTTTGACTTCTCCTTTCAACAGATTTTTCACAAGAAAAAAGAGCCGTTGCTTCGGCTCTTCAACAGCTTTTCGCTTTTTAGTCATATGGGACATAATTTTCCATACGTTCTTCTTCGTTCAACTCCTCATTTTCAATCAACATATTCATGCCGCCCATCAATTCCGAACTCATCGGACCATTCACAGATAAGTCATGTCGCTGGATCATTTGTTGATATTCCTCTGCACTGATCACTGCTCCAGTTTTCAGATTTTTATACTGCTTCGGCGTTTCCTCAACTTCATCGTCCAATTTTGAAAAATCAGTTTCTTTGTAAGTGACAAAGTAGCCATGAGAAAGTTTCTTTTTGACCACTTCATTACATTCAGGACAGCGGATCGGCATTTCCTTTTCCTGGTGTTCCACGACGTTACTTACTTCATTATAATAGAATTTCGTCTGACAATTGGGACATTTTAGTTGATCATCTAACATATCGATCGTCTCCTTCTATTTTGATTATCGTGTCTCAGTTTCGTTTTCATCATACTCCTTTTTACAGGAAATGAAAAAAGATTCGCTGAGATGAACTAGTTCTTATGATCAAGAACACCGAGTATTGGTAGAAGCACTACTTAGTCAAACACAAAAAAACTGCAAGTATGCTTAGTTATAAGCAACTTGCAGCTTCGAGTAGTTTCCCTTTTTATTCTTCTGGGAAATCTTCGTCTTCGAACTCTTCATCTTCTTCATCATCATCGTCTTCGATAATGCTTAGATCTTCTTCGATGTTTCCTGGGATTTCTTCTTCATCATCACCAGTATCAGCACCGATTTCTTGTAAGTCAGAGTTGTATGCAGCGATTTCTTCATCATCGTCGTCTTCGTCTTCAAATAGATCATCATCGTCTTCATCAGACAAATCAGTATCTTCTGGGTCGTCATCATTATAATCGATGGCATCTTCGTCATCATTGATAAAGGCATTGACTTTTTTGCGTTTACGACGACGTGGTGTATCCTCGTCTTCTTCGTCGATTCCATGGTTGACTTCTTCATCGATTGAATCAATGGCATACCATGAACGCAAGCCCCAACGATTGTCGCCTAATGAAATAAAGCTACCGTCAATATTTAAGTCAGTATAAAATTGTGCGAGTGAATCACGAATGTCACTATCTGATTTGCCAAGATAAGTTTGGATCTCATTTGCTAAATCAGAAAAGTCCATCACATCACCACGCTGCTCTAAGATCGCGTGTGCGACTTCGATCATTGATAATTCGTTTTTGTTTGCACCTTCAAATACACTAATTTCCAATCAGGACACGTCCTTTCACAGTCTACTCCTTATCATACAAAATCACAGGTAAAAAATCAAACGTTTCTTTGCTATTTTATGCAGTAAAATCTAAGACCATCTCATATTCACCTATTTTTTCTATTCCCATGAATAAATCGTACTCGATCATGACTTTGCCAGCGGTTGGTCGATCTTTTAGACTGACGTGTAATTCCTTCGTGAATGTGTCGACTTGAATCATTCCGTAAGGGGTCCGATAATGAGTCTCCAGGCGTTCACGATAGGCAAATTTCAAACGCATACGCATTTCACCAGCACGGATCAATTGTACGTGCCCATCTGGCATGATCTTGATCGTGACAGGAATCTCTTCCTGTCCTTCTTGGATCTCTTTATAGCGTATGTATAAGGTATCGCCAATTTTGACCATCTGTCCTTTCAGATCAAAATAAAAATCTTGTTGTTCTCCTTGTTGTTTCACCTTCGTACGTAATTGTATCGAAATCGGTAATCCAGATCGTTCCATTAGACATTCTCCTTTTCTCATAGCTACATTGTTCCCACTTTCCATTGATTTGTCAACCGACAGGTCTAAAGAGCGGATAACTTTTTTCCTCTCTTCTTTAATAATTTGGAGTATAATGAAGGAAGTGGGCGTGATACTCCTATTGTATTATAACGATTTGGTGGCTGTGACATGAGCCTCTCGTCACACCTAAGTTCAAATAAAAGATAGGTAAAGCACCCGTTCTCAAACAGATTTAACTAGGAGCTGAGTACATGACATCCATCATTTTGGATCAAGAAGTCTACCACACAAATGATTTTTCTCCGTTTGCTTTAACGGATATTTTAACAGAGAATTCAAAAAAAAAGCAACAAACTTTTCTACATTTTTGGCAATATCAACAGACAGTTATTCTTGGTATGAAAGATACTCGGACACCCTTTTTAGCTGATGGGATAAAGGCTATCCAACATGCGGGATTTACTCCAGTGATCCGCAATGCCGGTGGACTTGGCATCATTTCGGATCAAGGAATCTTGAATATCTCATTGATTTTCCCGCAAGAGGATGAGAATAAGATCTCGATCGATGAAGGCTACGAAAAGATGCTCGCTCTGACTCGCCAAGCTTTTCCTGTTTACGCCGACAAAATAGAAGCCTATGAAATCAAAGAGTCCTACTGTCCAGGTACGTATGACCTTAGTATCGATGGTAAAAAATTTGCCGGGATTGCCCAACGTCGCATTAAAAACGGGATTTCAGTCATGATGTACCTTAGCGTGAATGGTGACCAAGAAAGACGTGGCGAATTGATGCGGCAATTTTATCAACAAGCGTTGAAAGAACAATTTGGTACGGATGGCTACCCTGCCGTGAGACCAACCAGTATGGCGACATTAGAAGAGTTATTCGCTACGTCATTGACGATCGTGCAAGTAAAAGAGTCATTTATCAAGGCATTTGATACAATGTATCCAACAAGTATTTCGATGGACTCTGACGCTTGGCAAAAAGCCAATGTCTCACCCGATGAGTGGCAAGTACAAATCGAACGTATGAACCAACGAAATGCACTAAAGGAGGTGGCTTATGACAACACCTTATAAATATAAAATGTTACCGATGGAAAAAGTGTTTAGAGATCCTGTGCATAACTATATCCATGTGCAGCATCAAGTAATTTTAGATTTGATCAATTCTAAAGAAGTCCAACGATTACGGCGGATCAAACAACTCGGTACTTCGTCATTTACTTTTCATGGCGCAGAACATAGTCGTTTTACTCATTCGTTGGGTGTATACGAAATCTCTCGTCGCATCTGTGATATTTTTTCAAGAAATTTCTCCATTGAAAAAATCGGTCCTTCTGGTTGGGATGATCGGGAACGTTTAGTCACATTATGTGCCGCCTTACTCCACGATATTGGTCACGGACCTTATTCACATACATTTGAACATATTTTCCAAACCAATCATGAAGCAATCACTGTTGAGATCATCACTTCGCCAGAAACCGAAGTCTACCAGATTTTGAATCGTGTCGAAGAAGGCTTCCCTGAAAAAGTGGCTAGCGTGATCCAAAAAACCTATCCAAATCCACAAGTCGTCCAAATGATCTCTAGTCAGATCGACGCTGATCGCATGGATTACCTTTTACGTGATGCCTACTTTACCGGTACGGAATATGGGACATTCGATTTAACGAGGATCTTGCGTGTGATTCGCCCCTATCAAGGAGGCATCGCCTTTTCTATGAATGGGATGCATGCGGTAGAAGATTATATCGTCAGTCGTTATCAAATGTACGTCCAAGTGTATTTCCATCCCGTTTCCCGTGGCATGGAAGTTGTGTTAGAGCATCTATTGCATCGCGCCCATGAACTTTATCATCAAGAAGATGATAGCTTTGCACGACATTCACAGCTCCTTCTACCATTTTTAGATGGTACCTTTAGTTTAGAGGAATATCTCAAGCTAGATGATGGGGTGTTGAATACTTGTTTCACGCAATGGACGGACTCGTCTGATCCGATCCTCAGTGATTTAGCCAAACGTTTTTTGAATCGTAAACCATTGAAATCCGCGATGTTTTCTGGTGATCGTCAGTCGCCATTGATTGCTGAACTGACTTCTTTAGTTGAAAAAGTGGGCTACAATCCTAACTATTATACGGCGATCAATTCCAGTTATGATCTTCCTTATGACTTTTATCGTCCTGAAGAAGGCAGACATCGAACACAAATCGAAATCTTGCGAAATGACGGAACTTTGGTAGAATTATCAGAGGTCAGTCAATTAGTTGCTGCATTAGCAGGGCAAGAACAAGGAGATGAACGTTTCTTCTTTCCAAAAGAAATGGTTGATCCTTCCTTGCGTAATCACTATGATCTTTTTGACGAAACCTATCAAGAATTTGCGCGTCATATCCATAATGGCGCATTGATTGAAGAAATAAACTAACTAAGGAGAACATTATGTCTATCAAATTAGTCGCTATCGATATCGATGGCACCCTTTTAAATGAAAAAAGAGAAATCACACAAGAAGTCAAAGAAGCAATTGCAAGCGCTGTGGAAAAAAACGTGGCGATCGTCCTATGTACAGGTCGACCTCTTCCAGGTGTCAAAAATCAATTGAATGAATTAGGATTATACCAAGATAATGATTATGTGATCACTTATAATGGAGCTTTGGTCCAACAAACAAAATCAGGTAAGATCATCGCTCGTCATGGCTTGACTTACGAAGATTTCTTAGAGATCGAAGTGATGGCAAGACGTGTAGGCAGTCATTTACATTCCATCGATGATCAAACGATCTATACTACAAATCGTGACATCAGCCCTTACACTGTCCATGAAGCATTTTTAGTCAATATGCCGTTGAAATATCGGACAGCGGATGAAATGACCCCTGACATGAGTATCGTGAAAATGATGATGATCGACGAGCCAGAGATTTTAGATGCGGCAATCGCTCGTTTACCGCAAACATTCCGCGAAAAATATACGACTGTCAAGAGTTCCCCTTTCTATTTTGAGATCTTGAACAAAGAGGCAAGTAAAGGAGCGGCTGTTGCTAACTTAGCGCAACATCTAGGAATCAATCAAGATGAGATCATGGCGATCGGCGATAACGAGAATGATCTGTCGATGATCGAATACGCTGGATTAGGTGTGGCAATGGGAAATGCTGTGCCATTGATAAAAGAAGCTGCCAACGTGATCACTGCAACGAACGATGAACACGGTGTTGCCGAAGCAATCAAAAAATATGTCTTATAAGACCAATGAATAAGAAACAGCTCATTGAGAGGGTCGAAATGCTGACTCTCTGATGAGCTGTTTTTTGCTGTTCAATTGTTCAGCGCTAGCCATTGCTCGACTGCCCAACGGTGGCTCCCTCGCTTCAATTTCTCCAAAGCAGTTTCAGGAGTGACCCACCAGATCGATTGATCTGTTTCAATTGGTTCCCCCACCTCCTGCCAGCTTTTTGCCACGTAAAAATAGCCAGGATTATGATAATATGTTTTTCGATGCTTTGAGTAAAAATACTCTGCGGCTTCGCCTAAATAACAAGCAATCTCCGCCCTTATCCCCATCTCTTCTAACAATTCACGAGCAATCGCTTCTTCGTTGGTTTCTTCTCCCTCTTTTTCACCTCCAGGTAGAAAAAAGGCACCATTTGGCGCTTCGATCATTGCGATTTTCTCATGTGATTCGACAATGATATACGCTGCATAACGGTCTTGGTAGTTTGCAGACTCGTCTTTTTCGCCAAACATTGGTTTTTCCATAGGTTATATCCTCTCATCTTTTTCTTTCTATTCTACATGAGAGTTTTCTCATAAACAAGCACAAACCCATATTGTACATGTATTTTTTGATATGATAAATAGGAAAAGGTAGAAACAGAAAGGAAGATTTATTTATGAAAATGGCTCATACTTGCGTACGTGTAAAAGATCTTGATGCTTCTTTAGAATTTTATCAAAAAGCATTTGGTTTTGAAGAAAGTCGCCGTCGTGATTTTCCAGAAAACAAATTCACACTGGTTTACTTGACTTTACCAGGAGATGATTACGAATTAGAGTTGACTTACAACTATGACCATGAAGGATACGACTTAGGAAACGGCTATGGTCATATCGCTATTTCAGCGGATGACTTGGAAGCACTTCATGAAAAACATCAAGCAGAAGGCTTTAACGTGACTGACTTGAAAGGACTTCCTGGAACTGCTCCTTCTTATTACTTCGTTGTCGATCCTGATGGCTATAAGATCGAAGTAATCCGTACAAAATAAAACGTTGCAAAAAAGCAGAGGAAGCTTACACGTTGTGTTTGCTTCTTCTGCTTTTATTTTTGATCAGTCACAGTTACCCGATCAGTACACTTTCTTCTGGATATTTATATTTTGCTTCTGTTCGATTTCCTTTGACAAGTAAAGAGAAAAAGACAGTCAAAATGCCTACACGTCCAATATACATCAATGACATGATGATCAGTTTTCCGATTTCTGTCAGGTCGGGTGTCAGTCCCATCGTCAAACCGACTGTTCCAAATGCTGAGAACACTTCAAAAGCGATGTATTCGATGCCTGAAGTCTCTGGGATCGTCTCCGTCACAGACAAAACCATTATCGCTAACATACATAAAGATAATGTGATGAAGAATAACGTTAATGCCCGAAGCACTGCTGCTGGACGAATCGTTCGTCCAAAAGCTTCTGCTCTTGTTTTTCCTTTAAACGTCGCGTGCATTTGAATCACTAAGATACCTAACGTGGTGGTTTTTAGTCCGCCCGCTGTTGAACCTGATGTTCCACCGATATACATCAAGATCATTGTCAGCATCAATCCTGCATGACTCATTTGTAAATAGTCGATCGAATAGTAACCGGCTGTTCTTGGTGTGACACTCATGAAGAACGTATTTGCTAAACGTTCCAGATAAGTTCCTTCAACTAGATGGATGCCATTTCGTTCTGTAAAGAAAAAGACAACAAAACCGCCCACTAATAACACGCCAGTCACGATCAATGCGATTTTTGAGTGCAAGGTGATTTTTTTCACCTTATGATAGCTGAGTAAATCACGCCAGACAATAAAGCCTAACCCGCCAGCAATGATCAACGCAGAAACCACCATTAGTAAATAGACGTTTGGCTGATCATCAGCCAAGCTATTACCTAATAAGTCAAAACCTGCATTACAAAAACTCGACACCGCATGAAAGATACTGAACCAAATCCCCTTTGCCCAGCCGTAGGTCGGTACAAACGTGAAACTCAATGCAAAAGCACCCAGCGCTTGGATCACCAGCGCAAATTTCAAGATATAAAGCATCAAACTCATCACGCCAGACATGATTTCAAGGTTCAGAGCTTCTTTTAATAAGATCCGCATACTAAAACTGACTTTTTTCTTAGCTACTGCAAAGAAAATAATAGGGATCATCATAAAGCCTAAACCACCGATCTCAATCAAGATCATGATCAAAAACTGCCCTGCTTCGTTCCAATGTGCTGCCGTGTTCAAAGTGGTCAACCCAGTGACACAAACAGCTGAAGTTGCGGTAAACAATGCGTCGATGTAATTGGTCGCTTCACCGCTCTTACTGAAAAAAGGCAAAGAAAGTAAGCTGCCACCAACCAAAATCAAAAGAAAAAAGCCAACAGCGATCAATTGGACTGGTGACAGTTGCTTTGTGAACTTCTGTTTAATTCGAATCACTCCTCTAAGGGTACTAACCCTCTTCGTAAAGAACATAGAAAAGCAGCTATATTCCCACAGATATAAAAAGAAATCTATTGATAACTCCCTATTTTTATTCTTTATCTTACCCTGTTTTTGTTATTCTGGCAAAGAATTTGAGACTTTTACATCCCTTCTATCGCTTCGTTTGCTTTCAGTAATTTTCAACCAACGAGGGAAAAACAAAAATACAAAATAAGAAAAAACTCCTATTGAAGTAAGCCATAAACGTCAAAACAGAAAAAATATTTTAGCGTCTACAACTTATTCTTCGGAGTTTAGTACGATCGAACGATAAAGTGATTGGAACTACTTAATCATCGTTCCCCATATTTTTTACTTTGATCAAACGAGTCACTTCCGCTCGTTCATTTTCTTCTAACTTCATTTTGATATAATAGATCGTTTCTTCCAGTTGCGGGATCGTCATGTACTCTAATGCATTGACTCTTCGACGTGTTTTTTCGATTTCACCAGCCATCAATTGACAGGTCTTCTCGATTTCCGTCAACTCAAGCAGCTTAGGAAGAAATGAGGTGAAACGATCGATCGAACGATCTAATTCCGCATTTGAATTCAAATAGCCATATTCTACAGGTGCTTCGCCTAACTGTTCGTCGTATTCAAAATTCATGATTGGGACTTTGACGCTCATGATGTTTTTTTCGATCACAGATAACTCGACATTTTCTGCTGGCAAGACAAACAATTCATCAATGAATGCTTCAGGCAATGAAGCTTTCGCAAGGACAAAATCGCTCATAGCTGCGGTTATTTCTTTTTCTACTGTATGGCGCAATTCATTGTTTTTGCGAATCAGTAAGATGAATTGACGCATCAATTCATCTTGCTTATCTTTTAACAGTTTGTGCCCTCTCGTCGCGGTCGTCAATTGTTTTTTGAGTCGTGTCAATTCCATCCGTGTCGGATTAACATTTAATCGAACCATCTGACACTCACTCTCCTTCTGGCAGGTACTGGTCAAGCAAATCGTCTTTGATCCGTTTTAATTCTGTTCGTGGAAGCATCGCTAAAAGCTCCCAGCCAAGGTCTAACGTCTCAGTGATCGAGCGATTCGTATAAAAACCTTGATTGACATATTCTTTTTCAAAACGTTCCGCAAATTTTGCATAGATCTTGTCCACATCTGACAACGCAGATTCACCTAAAACAACAGCTAGTTCCTTCGCTTGTTTTCCTTGAGCATATGCCGCAAACAATTGGTTCATGGTTGCTGCATGATCTTTTCTCGTCTTTCCTTCACCTGTCCCTTTATCTTTTAACCGAGAAAGGGAAGGCAACACATCGATTGGCGGTTGGATCCCACTCTTATACAATTCCCTCGTCAAAATGATCTGTCCTTCAGTGATATAGCCAGTCAAGTCAGGGATGGGATGTGTCTTATCATCTTCTGGCATGGTCAAAATTGGGATCTGTGTCACAGAACCTTTTAAGCCACGAATGCGCCCAGCACGTTCATATAAAGTTGCCAAGTTGGTATAAAGATACCCTGGATATCCACGTCGACCTGGTACTTCCCGACGTGCCGCTGAGATTTCTCGCAACGCTTCGGCGTAGTTGGTCATATCCGTCATGATGACTAAGACATGCATTCCTTTTTCATAGGCTAAATATTCAGCCGCAGTCAAAGCCATGCGAGGTGTTGCGATCCGTTCGATGGCTGGATCATTTGCTAAGTTCATGAACATCACAGAGCGATCGATCGCCCCTGTTTGGCGGAAATCTTCCATGAAGAATTCTGCCTCTTCAAAGGTGATCCCGATTGCTGCAAAAACAACGGCAAAATCATCGGAAGAATCCAGCACTGTTGCTTGTCTTGCTATTTGGGCTGCTAATTCTTTGTGTGGCAATCCAGAGCCAGAAAACACTGGTAATTTTTGTCCTCTGACCAACGTGTTCAAATGATCGATCGCCGAGATTCCCGTTTGGATAAACTCATCGGGGTAATCACGCGCCACTGGATTGATTACTTCGCCATTGATGTCCAAGTATTTTTCTGGCAAGATTTCTGGCCCATTGTCTTTTGGTCGACCTAACCCGTCAAATACACGACCGATCATATCTTCAGAAACCCCTAATTCCAATGGATGTCCTAAAAAGCGGACGGATGAATCTCTGAGGTTGATTCCACTCGTTCCTTCAAAGATCTGGACCATCGCTTTGTCTTCTTGTACTTCGAGTACTTGTCCACGACGAATCTCGCCATTTTGCATACGTACTTCGATCAATTCTTCATATTTTACACCAGCGACTTTTTCTACCACCATCAAAGGACCGACCACTTCGCCAATCGTTCGATATTCTTTAATCATCGGTCATTCCTCCTTCTGAAACGATTGCTTGGATCGTTGGTTTGATACTTGCTTGGATCTCATCTAATTTGGCTAATTCTGTTTCCGGCACGAATTTGCTACGGCCGATCCGTTCTCTCAATACGACAGTTCCTTTCATGATCTCACTCAAATAAGCACCTAATGAGATCGCCTGACGTGCTTCTTCGCCAAAGGAAAGAACTAATTTCAACATTTTGAATTGTTTTTCTCTGGAAGTAAATGTATCCACATCATCAAAGGCATTTTGCTGTAAATAATCTTCACGAATGGATTTGGCTACTTCAAGAGTCAAACGATCGTTGTCAGAAAGTGAATCGACACCGACAAGGCGGACGATTTCATTCAGCTGTTCTTCTTGTTGTAAGATACGCATTCCTTCTGCTACCATCTCTGACCAATTCTCTTGTAGGATCTGATCCATATAACGTCCGACTTCTGATGAGTAAAGAGAATAGCTTTGAATCCAGTTGATCGATGGGAAATGACGCTTTTGCGCTAAACTAGAATCTAGTCCCCAGAATACTTTCACCACACGTAACGTATTCTGTGTCACTGGTTCTGAGACATCTCCACCAGATGGCGAAACTGCACTGATTGCTGTAATGCTTCCTTCACGTTCTTCAGAACCTAAAGCAATGACACGTCCTGAACGTTCATAATATTCTGCTAAGCGAGAACCTAAATAAGCAGGATACCCTTCATCGCCAGGCATTTCTTCTAAACGTCCACTCATCTCTCGTAACGCCTCTGCCCAGCGAGACGTTGAGTCTGCCATGATCGCCACATCATACCCCATATCACGGAAATATTCCGCAATCGTGATCCCTGTATAGATCGACGCCTCACGAGCTGCTACCGGCATATTCGACGTGTTGGCGATCAATACGGTACGTTCCATCAATGATTCCCCTGTATTAGGATCGATCAATTCTGGAAACTCATTCAATACATCCGTCATTTCGTTGCCACGTTCGCCGCAACCGACATACACGACCATGTCCACATCCGCCCATTTGGCGATTTGGTGCTGAACGACTGTTTTACCGGCACCAAAAGGACCAGGAACAGCGGCAGCTCCGCCTTTTGTCACTGGGAAAAAGGTATCGATGACCCGTTGTCCAGTGATCATCGGTGCGTCTGGATTCAGTTTTTCTTTGATAGGGCGACTACGTCTGACCGGCCATTTTTGTAGCATCGTCAATTCACGTAAGCCGTCTTCCGTCTCGATCACGCAGACTACTTCATCAATCGTAAATGAGCCTGCTTCGATTTTAGTGATTTTTCCTTTGACACCATGAGGTACCATGATTTTGTGTTTGATGATCTTCGTTTCATCCACAACACCAATGACATCTCCTGTGCGAACTTCTTGTCCAATTTCAGCAGTTGCTTCGAACCACCATTTTTTTTCGTGGTCTAATGCAGGTAATTGCACCCCACGGCTTAAAAAGTTGCTTTGTGTCAACTCCATAAATGTATCTAAAGGACGTTGAATCCCGTCAAACATTTGTGAAATGATCCCCGGTGCTAGTTCAACTGATAAAGCTTCCCCTGTTGAACGTACTGGTTCGCCAGGGCCGATCCCTGAAGTTTCTTCGTATACTTGTATTGATGCGACATCTCCACGCATCTCGATGATCTCACCGATTACTCCTAACTCTCCCACTAAGCACATATCTTGGATACTGGCATCTGACATATTTTTTGCCATCACGAGAGGGCCGGAGACTTTTATGATTTTTCCAATTTGCAATGCACTATCTCCTTTACATTCTATAAGATATTTTGTCCAACTGCTTTTTCCACACTCTTTTGGATCTCTGCCACACCGATCCCCATCGTTCCTTGATGGCTAGGGATAAGGACGATTGCGGGTGTCATCGATTCTTTGTAACGTTCAATCGTTTCAGGTGTCAATGTTGCCGCTTGTTCGGTCACATAAATGACACCATACGAGTTTTTTGCCATTCGTTCGATGGCGCTCCTCACATCTTGTGGTTCTGTCGCATATTGCACATCAAATCCAAATAATTTAAATGGTAAAACAGAATCTTTGTCGCCAACGACACCGATTTTATGCGTCATAGACTTGTCTCACCCTTTCTCTGATCGTTTCATTATCGAACTGATTTTTTTTGCCGATCACTAATAGCCGAAGATTTTTGCTCTCGATTTCTTTTGCATTCAAGAAAGCAAGTAAAGGCAACGGACCAAAAGCTTGCGTCTGTGCTGCTTGATAAAGTGAGGACAAGTAGTTGTCTTTGATTTGTTCAAGTTGCACAAAATCTAATTCACCTTCACGGACAGCTGGCTCAATCAATTCACGATAATCCGTTGTTTGTAAAAAGGATAGGTACGCCTCGAGATCACTTTTGACAAAAGTTAAAAACGCTTCTTTCGGAATGCTTCCTGAACTTGATAGTACTGCCGTCATAAACCCGCTCGAACGTTGCTGTAAGATGCCTCGTGCCATCGTTGTGATATTGGTCAAATCGATAAATGCGATGATTTCTTCCAGCAATTCCGGATAGCCGAGTTTCTCTCCAAGACGGCGTTGTTCCGTCAAGAAATAGCGGTCATAGATGACATCGATCCCTTGTAGTACCGATGATTCTTCACAATATTCATGGACTTCACGAATACTGTCCAACAACTGCGGTGGCAATTCTGTAGAAGTTTGTGTATGGATCGCCTGCTTCAATGTTTCGCAAGAATAAAACCCATCATTACGATAGAGATGATCCAAATTTTTGCCAGTCATCTCCGCTTTGGTCAAGACTTTTAAATTATGGAACGTATAGCGCATCGTATAGACCCATACGACTTCGGGTTCTGGTGCTGATTCTTTCAACCAAGTAAATAATTTAGCTGATTCCGCTAACAGATTTGCCTCAAAATCGCGTTCAAAGCCTTCATAGATGTAAGGATGGTAAATCGTTGTTTTTAAAATCTCCCCTAGTGCTTCCAATGACTTTGCTTGAATCATGCGTTCGAAGTCTTCTTTTGATAAGAGTTCTAACTCTCTTCCACGAATCAAGGGATTTAATTCATGATATTCCATTCAACGATCCCTCCTTACTCGAATAGTTGTTTCGCAATCTCAAAGCGCATTTGTTCTTGCACTTCTTGAACCAGATCACTGTAGATAAAATTGTATTGGACACCTTGATCATCGATCAAAAATCCCGCTTCTTTTGCAATCGTTCGTTCACCCAAGTGCAAGGTGAAGGGCAAGATTTGATTCCACGTTTCCAACACTTCATTTGTTAGAATGGCAGCAGACTTTTCTCCAGCAAATAAGGAAACATCGCCAGACAAAGATAATGTCTGCACCATCTCGAACATGAAAGAAAGTTGGTCTTCTACTGACCAGTTTTCTAATTCTTGCCGAGCTTCAGTAAACAAGCGATGTAAAAACTCTTGTTTTTCATTAAGTGTCGCTTGACGTACTTCGACCTGTTGGCGATTTCTTAATTGACGATAATTTTTTTCGATTTCTTCAAGTTCTCTCGCTTTTGATTTTTCGTATTCTGCTTCTAAACGCGCACGTTCGCTTGTTACTTGCTGATCGATTTTTTCACGCTCTGCTTTTTCAAACGCCGCTCGTTCTGCTTCTGCTGTTTCATTCATTTGCTGAATGATGTTATCAATGGCGTTCATTTATTTTCCTCCTCGTTTAAGCATTCAACACTAATAAGAAAGAAATAACGAATCCTAAGATTGCGTATGTTTCAACCATCGCAGCATAGATGATCCCTTTTGTTGCATGTTCTGGTTTCTTCGCTAAGATTTGGATACCCGCAGCAGCCACTTTCCCTTGGGCGATACCAGAAAACAAACCAGTAAAGGCGATCGGTAGTGAAGCGCCTAAGAAATTCAATCCTTGGACAACGGACATATCTCCGTTTAGATTGATGAAGATCAAGAAGGCGATAACGAATCCATAAAGACCTTGCGTACCAGGTAGTAATTGTAAAATCAACGCTTGACCGAATTTTTCCGGTTGACTCGTCGTCAATGCTGCAGCAGCCTCACCAGTCATCCCTACACCTTTAGCTGAACCGATACCAGAAAAAATCGTTGCTGTTGCCATTGCTAATACCGCAAATACCATTCCACCATTTTGAGCAATTAAGTAATCCATCATTTTTTAAATTTCCTCCAACTTTTTTCTATTTTTTCTTATGATTGATATTGACATATTTTTCCGCTGTTTTCAGTGGATCGAAGGCTCGTCCGCCTCCGGTATAAAACTTGCCGAAAAATTCGACATACTGCAATCTTGCCCCATGCACGTAAGCACTCAGCAAGGTTAAGAACATATTCAACGCATGTAAGGCAATGATCAATAAGATCCCTACACTGAAACGAGCTGCTGGCGGCATAAAAGCAACCAACATGTTGAAAGCTGCGCCGATGCTCCCTCCAGAGATCCCGAGTGCCATCAAACGTGTATAACTCACTAGATCACCGATATAACCAGTCAACCCATACAAATTGTACGCACCTTTTGCGGCGCCTTTGACTTTTGAAGAAGATTGAAAAATCGGAATAAACAAAATACACAGCGCTGAAAAAATCGCCAGTCCTGCACCTAGATACACAAATGCGGTATTTTTGACAAGCATACTGCCGATCAGTACTAGAACAAGCCCGACTAAGATTCCTTGCCATGCGAACCCGTCATTGACCGCATCTAGATAATCTTTGCGCTTGATATGTTCTTTTGCTGCCAGAAACAACCCGACTAGGATTTGAATAAATCCAAAGATGACAGATAAGATCAAGATCGTATTCACATCTTCAGTCGTCGACAGCAGTGGAAACGGCAAATGAATGCCAGCGATTTCGGTTGGTAGTGCTTGTCCGAAAAACGAACTGTAAATAAATCCCCAAATGATCGACGGAATCGCTAGGATCTCGAAAAACTTAACAAACCGTTGCATGCCTCGTGGCAATACCAGTAATTTTTGAGCAATGATCGCACCCAATAACATGAGTAGTCCATAACCGATGTCAGCCACCATCATCCCAAAAAAGACGAGGTAAAAAGGCGTCATCCATGGGGTAGGATCGATTTCATGGTATTTGGGCAAACTGTACATTTCCGTCAGCAGCTCAAATGGTGCCACGATTGGATGATTTTTTAATTTCGTTGGGACTTCTTGATCGATCTCTTCTTCTGTCGGCTCTTCAAAGCTAAGATAGACTTCATCCGCTGATAATGTCGCTTCTACCAATTGGATCAGTTCTTGTTTTTCTTCTTCTCCGACCCAGCCTTGGACGACGATCAAGTAAGGCGCCATGACAAATCGATCTTTCACCGCTTCGCGTTCTACCATTGCTAGTAAAATCTCCTCCGCCCATTCCAACTCTTGGATGTAGCTACTGCAACGACCGATTTTGATCGCTAATTTTTTTTGTGCTTCATCGCACGCTTGCAACTCTTGTTTGACTTGCTGTAATTGTTCTTTAGGCGAGCGTTCATAAGGATAAGTTTCTTTCACAAAGCCATAACGAGTAGCGATCTCTTCCACAGCAACTGCTACTGTTTTTAGTACAACATACGTCAAGTAGACGAAATGATCGGTTTCGCTGATTTCTTCCACATAGACTTCTGGGACTTTTGCTAATTCTTCTCTAAACTCTGTTGCATTCGCAACGCTGATCGTTCCCATCACGACGGTTGTTTGCCGACTACTAAAATTTTGAGGTGTGAAGTCTAAGTTTGACCAGTGCGTCAACCATTCTTCTTGCTCTGACAGTTGTTCTCGTTTTTCTGACAGTGTTTCCCATTGTTTTTTCAAATCCAGTACTTCAGTTAATCTCTTCGTAAAATCTTCTTCCGAATAATCCGCTTCTAGCTCTTCCAAAGACAATTCTCTTCGTTTGAGATGTTGCTTTTTTTGTTGCTTGTCTCCATGGTGATCAATGAATTGAACAGCTTCTCTGGTTTGCATGATACGGCTAGAGAGTGCATTGAGGACCGGTTCTTTTTCAAAAATCGTGGCCTTAGGAAAATAAGTATCGACCCATTCATTATTTGTCTTTTCTTGAAAAAGATCGCGGATCTCGACGTTTTGGTTCCCTTGGATCGTTTTCAGCAATGCCTCTTGGTTACGTTTATCGGAAATAAGAGTGACTTTTTCCATCTTAGTGACGGCCATAAGTTTCTTTCACCCTTTCAATGATCGCATCAACCGCTTGCTTTCGTTGCTTCTCATATTGTTCTTGCACAATGGATTGCAACCGTCTGGCATCTTCGTTCAATTTATTTTTTTCAGCAGCCGCTTGTTGCTGTTCTGCTTGTTTTTTTTCTTCAAGCAACTGTTCTAATCGTTGTTTTTGATCCGCACGAAGTTGATTCAATTCTGCTTCTTTGATTTGTTGGTAATCTTTTAGCTCTTGCTGAAGCTTTTGCATGGTTTGTTCATTTGCTTTTTCAGCTTGTTTGATTTTTTCTAAGGCTTCTAGCACATTTCCCACATCCTTCCTCTAAAAAAAAGAGGTACATTCTTTCTTTTTTCATTGAAAGTATGTACCTCTAAAAGATAACTTTAGATAAGCTAGGCACTTTCAAAAACATGTTCTTCTCACCCCTTGAAGAACCAGATCCTTGAAGCTTGCGCCCAACCTTTTTTATTTATTTCTTACCTACAATTATAACAAAACGAGGGGAAATTTCAACTATCTGATAAGGTTTCTTCCTCAAAAAGGCTATTACCGATAGTAAATGTGCAAGTTTAGATAATCTTCTTTCCTATTATATAATCACGTACGTTTTATAAAACAAATGTTTTTATTTTTTCTAAAGTATTGCTAAAATAATACTAGTGAATGAATGGAGGAAAATGTATGCAACAAAAAATCGGTATCGTGGCTAATCAGTTATTACGAGCAACAGAAACTTTCCAAGGGAATCAAGTCACTTACACTCCCCAAGGCTTTGTTAATGCAGTGAAGCAAGCAGGGGGCTTACCGGTACTTATACCTATTTCTTCCCCAGAGACTGCTAGCGATTATATCCAGATGGTCGACAAAATACTTCTTGCCGGTGGACAGGATGTTAGTCCTTCACTTTATAATGAAGCGCCTCACCCTAAACTGACAGAAACGAATCTGGATCGGGATTTGTTCGAGCAGGCGTTGATCAACGAAGCCTTGAAGCAGAACAAACCAATCTTAGCCGTATGTCGCGGGATGCAATTATTGAATGTCGCTTTAGGCGGCAATCTTTATCAAGATTTGACGTTGTATCCGAATTGGTCAGTAAAACATGAACAGCAACCCACTCCTCCACAATTTGCGACCCATGAGATCACAGTGGAACCAGATAGTTTGCTTCATGAGTTACTTCCTACTTCTTACTTTGTGAATTCTTATCATCACCAAGCAATAAGAGATCTCGCGCCCACACTGAAAGCAACGGCGTATTCGCCTGATGGATTAGTCGAGGCTGTTGAAAGCAATGAAGCAGAGCAACGAATACTTGGTGTACAATGGCACCCTGAACTGATCCACCAAAAAAATCCATTGGATCAAAAATTATTCGATTATTTTGTTCAATCGTTGTGATCGACACAAAATAGATAAAACGCCCAACTAGAAGAAACATGTTGTTTCGACTAGTTGGGCGTTTCATTTAATTCCTGCAACAAATCTCAATCATTCATTAACTCTTGCGATATTCAAGTAATTTTTTTAGTTGTTGGATCTGACGTTGTAAGTCATTTCCTTTTGTGGTGTCTCGATTTAATTTTCGTGGCAGTTGTTGATCAATGACTTTTTTGACTTCTGCTAAACCATTCGCCGTTTCAAATTGTTCTTCGATCCCTAAAAAAGGATAATGCGTCACGATTTGAAACCCATAAGAGTTACATAGCAATGAGTAGCCAGCAATTCCTGTCGTTTGTTGATATGCTTTGGATAATCCGCCATCGATCACGAAGACCGTCCCATCGGCTTTGATCGGCGACTCTCCTTTTTTTACTTTGACAGGGGTGTGTCCATTGATGATCACTGAACCAACAAGAGAAACGCCAAATTCACGCCGGACTTTTTGACTCAACCACTCAGTATCTCGTAACCGATAATAGGGATTACTGACTTCTACATGTGTTTCTTTTTCTGCTAAATAATAACGCTCAAACGTCGCCATCTTGCTTTTACCAAATAGCGGAGAATATGGACCGCTCCAAGCATACCAGATCAAATCAGTCGCCAAATCTTCTTTTTCTCTCGGTGATCGGGCACTTTCACGAATCTGTTCCTCGAAGAAAGCCATCAAACGTTTCCCCTGATAAGTCTCATTTCCTAATTTAAAAGTTAGAAACTCCCCATTCTCATCTACTGGCATACATCCATGGAATAGCACACTCTGATTCGTGACTAGGTACATTCTTCCCTTTTCTAAAAGGAAAGCCATATGCTTTTACATACGAAGCGAATGCTGAAAAGAATACATCAAGGTATCAATCACTTGTCGCTCTTCTTCCGTCAAGCGATTTGGCTGCTCCACGGCGATCGTCTGGAAACAAGGATGATGGATCGTGTATTCTTTATCATCTAATCGTAAATGATTCTTTTCGTAATCGATGCTCATGAGTAAATCTCGATCGGCCATCTCAAATTCTGGACGTCGTTCTAACAGTTGCGATTCTAACTTGAATTGCATGATCGCAAGCGCTTGATGGATCTTCTCCATTTCTTCTCTTTCACGTTCCGTCGAGTCTTGCATATTTTTAGGCGTAAACAACGGATTCGTCTGGTACGTGTCTGTCGCAAACGAACATAAAGGACGAAGATTTAGCGCATATTCTTTTTCTAATTCAAACAAATAATTATACCGCGCAGCGATACGCAACAAGGTCAATAAACAAGTTTCAGAGCCACAATAAGCACCCAACCACAAAATATCATGATTTCCCCATTGGATATCAGTCGAAGGAAGTTCCATCAGGCGATCCATCACTTTAGCAGCTTGTGTCCCCCGATCAAAGATATCTCCGACTACGTGGACATGATCGATCACCATTCGCTGAATCGTACGGGCTAATTTTTTTAAAAAGCGTTCTTCTTCATTCATCTCGATCAGCTGATCAACGATTTTACGCACATAAGATTTTTTTCCTTGCACACGATCATCGATGTACAGTAATTCTTCAATAATATAACTATATTCTTTAGGCAATCCTTTTCTTACTTTTGACCTTGTATACTTGATAGAAGTGAATCGCAATAATTCGATCAACTGATGGATCAATGTCGCTTTGTCTTCATTTTCATACCAGTCAGTCGCTAGTGCGTACTCTGGATAAGCAACAAAAATCGTTAATCGTTTCATTTCCTCTTCACTCAAACAATCTTGAAACAAATCTTTGATTTTCTCACGCAGATTCCCTGAACCATTTCTTAAAATGTGATCAAACGCGGGAAACTCACCATGAATATCACTTAAAAATAATTCAGTTCCTTTGGGTAGTTGCAAGATCGCTTCTAAATTGATGATCTCCGTAATGACTTCTTCTTTTGTTGGAAATTTTTCTGACAATAACTCTAAATATTGATCCATCCAAACGCCTCCAAAATTGGTATACCTAAAATTATAGGATACATATCAACTTATTTCAACAAATACAGTAAACAAAACCATAAATAGGTATATGAGATACCGTCAAAGATACTTAAAAGAAGCCTCCGAGATACTAGCCCCAGCATTCTCCTTAACTTTAGATGATCGGTATGGCAAAGTTAACTTCTTCATAAAAAAGAGGCATCCGAAAATTATTAAAATTTTCAGATGCCTCGTCTTATTTTAGCTGAACACTACTTGTCACAGCTTTACGCTTTATTTCTTTTCCGTTCATTCTTCATGATCGAAATCGATTGTTTCAATGAAGTCCAAATACCACCTTCACTGTATACAAGAACGTTTGACTTATACATATTCGCAGATAGGAACATCAATACAAATGTGATGATCACTAACACGACTAGTGAGATCAATGCGCCACTTATTTCAACCGTTTCATTTGCCAAGCGGATTGGCATGATATAAGAAGATAAAAATGGAATATATGACGTGATGCGAATCACGATGTTATTAGGATCAGATGCGCCAAGGATCAAGCCGAGCATATACCCACCTAAAGAAAGGTAAGTTACTGGTAGGATCGCTTTTGCTGTATCTTCGGCTTTGTTGACTAATGAACCACACAATGCCGCTAAGACAGAGTAGATCAAGATACCAAAGAACATGAATAGTAGAGAGTACCATAAGAATGGACCGAAAATACTATCGAGAGAAATCCCATCTAGTACATTTTTTACGATCTCCATATCTTTGAACTGGTTGAACCCTACAGCAAAGATGATGCCGTATAAAGCCATTTGAGTGACGGCTACTAATAGTACACCGGTCAGTTTACCATAAAAATGTTTTTGAGCCGTGGTACTAGATAAAATCACTTCCATGATTCTTGTGCCTTTTTCTGAAGCAATCTCTTGTGCAATGATTTGTGCATACGTCAAAATGATAATAAATAAAATGATCGTAGCCACATAGCTAACTGCATATTGAACCGCTGAGTTATCTTCTCCAATTGTCATTTCACCATTTGCATCGAAGCTGACTTTTTGTCTTGAGAATGACGCCGGTTGGCTTAAAGCCGCCACTTCTTCTGGAGAGATCCCTAAACTACTTGCCCGCATCATCGACTGTAAGCCCGTCAACTGCTGTTGGATCAACAGTTGTGTAGCTTGGCCTAATGAGTTTTCACTGAATAATTCTCCAGTTACTTCGCCATTATCTGTTGTGACGACCATATAAGCATCGATTTTTTCATCAGATAACTCACTTTTAGCTTCATCTTCTGATGAGAAAGCTTCAAAGTGGAAATCCCCCATGTCTGATTGGCTCAAATAATCAGTGATTTGTTGATCTTCAGCAATCAC
Organism: Enterococcus sp. DIV2371; assembly: GCF_050498525.1. Taxonomy (NCBI): domain Bacteria; kingdom Bacillati; phylum Bacillota; class Bacilli; order Lactobacillales; family Enterococcaceae; genus Enterococcus; species Enterococcus sp. DIV2371. The sequence continues at coordinate 2,235,374 of NZ_JBIPAJ010000001.1, forward strand.
ACCGATTTTATCTGTTTCGCTATTTTGTTGCGCAAAATTCCCTGCCAAATAGATAACACCCATCAAGATAAATGGTACAAGGATCATAATAATAAACGAAATCGATTTCACATTTTTCAAATATACATCTTTAGTGATGATCCAAAACTTACGCATGTAGCTCACCTGCTTTCATCTTGAAGATTTCCTCTAAAGTAGGTGGTTGTTGATTGAACATCGGGATATAACCAAATTGTGTTGCCCGAGTAAAGATCTCTTTTCCGACATCTGGATGATCTAGCGTGATCTCCAACGATTGATCTTCACGAAGAACCACTTTTTGAACGCCTTCGATTTCTTCAATTTCTTGTTGCGACAAGCCAGATTCCAAAAACAGCTTTGTCCGTCCAAACGCTTCACGAATCTCGTGGACTTTTCCATCTAACACCATCTCGCCATTACGCAACATGATCAAATGGTCACAAATCTTCTCAACATTGTCCATGTTATGACTGGAAAAAATGACACATGAGCCATTCTTCTTCAACTCAATGATCCCATCTTTCAGTAACTCTGCATTGACTGGGTCTAAGCCACTGAAGGGTTCATCTAAAATGATCAGCTTAGGTTCGTGGATCAGTGTTGCAATCAGTTGGACTTTTTGCTGATTCCCTTTTGATAAGGACTTTACTTTATCTGTTTTCTTTCCTTTTACTTGGAATTTCTCCATCCAAAAGTCGATCTTCGGTTCAATCTCTTTTTTGGTTTTCCCACGCAATTCAGCAAAATAGATCAACTGTTCTTGAATTGAGACTTTGGGATAAAGCCCTCTTTCTTCAGGTAAATACCCAATGATATCGTAATCTTTTTCACTCAAGTGATGACCATTCCATAACACTTCTCCTTGATCTTGCGTCAAAAAATCTAAAATCAACCGAAAAGTCGTTGTCTTCCCTGCACCATTTTGCCCAATCAATCCCATGATTTTCCCGTCAGGTATTTGAAAAGAAACGTGATCAACAGCTGTATAACTGCCAAACGTCTTTACTAAATCCTTTACTTCTAACATTTTTTCACTCCTTTATCCTAAACTTCTATATCCATTACGTGACAACAAAAAAATAATTGCGAAACAAAAACTATTGTTATTGTTTTTTATTGTACATATGAAAATGATAGGACACTTTACAGTTTTTGTAAAGCGCCCTCAATCCAAATTTTTTTCAACTTTCATGCAGTTTATTGAATACATTTTGTGCCACATTTTTCGGTAGACCAATCTCTTGTAATTCTTCGATCGATGCTGCGGTGATGTTTTTTAACGATTTGAACTCTTTTAACAACATTTTTTTCCGTTTTGGACCTAATCCTTCAATTTCATCCAAGCGCGAAGCAAAACTATTCTTACTACGTAGTTGGCGGTGAAATGTGATCGCAAACCGATGGACTTCATCTTGGATGCGTTGCAATAAAAAGAACTCCGGCGAATTTCTTTCAAGGGGTACGACTTCCAATTCATTTCCGAACAATAATTCATTTGTTTTATGTTTGTCGTTTTTAGCCATCCCAGCTACTGGAATGTCGATTCCTAATTGATTTTCGAGAACATCTTTTGCTACATCCACTTGACCTTTCCCACCATCGATCAAAATAAGATCAGGTAAAGGAAGTTCTTCTCGTATCACCCGAGCGTAACGACGGTAGATCACTTCTCGCATGGAGGCATAGTCGTCTGGTCCGACAACCGTTTTTATTTTATATTTTCGATACTCTTTTTTTGCTGGTTTTCCGTCGATAAATACGACCATGGCAGCAACTGGATCAGTCCCCATAATATTAGAGTTATCAAACGATTCGATGCGGATAGGTGCTGGAATGTTCATAGCATTACCTAGACGTTCGATGGCACCAATCGTTCGTTCTTGTTTTCTAGCAATTAAATCAAAGCGTTCGTTCAATGCGACTCTTGCATTTTTACTGGCTAGCTCCACTAATTTTTTCTTTTCACCACGTTTTGGTTGGATGACCTTAGTCGCTAACAATGCTTCCACACTTGGCTGATCGATCGTATCAGGAATCACGACTTCTTTTGGAATGAAGTGTTCATTTTCTTGATAAAATTGACCGATGTACGTTAAGAAATCTTCTTCAGCTTCATTATAAAAAGGAATGATCGATACATCTCGTTCAATCAACTTTCCTTGACGTACAAAGAATACTTGGACACACATCCACCCTTTGTCAATCGCATAGCCAAAGACATCGCGATCGATCAAATCGGTATTCGTCATTTTTTGTCTTGTCATGATCGTTTCGATCGCTCTGATTTGATCTCGGTATTCTGCTGCTTTTTCAAATTCCATATTTTCTGCCGCTTTATTCATTTTCTCATGGATCTCAGTTTCGATTGTTTCATAACCGCCATTCAAAAAGCGTTTGACTTCATTCACGATGCTGGTATATTCCGCTGGATCTACATCAAAATAATAAGGACATAAACACTGACCTAAATGATAGTAAAGACAAGGTTCCTTTGTCTGACTGGGTTTGCATTTTCGCAGTGGAAATAAACGATCTAAAATCTTTTTCGTTTCATTCGCTGCACCTACGTCGGGATAAGGTCCGAAGTAAAAAGCTTTATCTTTTAAGACCTTCCGAGTAATCACTAACCGTGGATATTTTTCATTCGTGATTTTTAAAAAAGGATATGTTTTATCATCCTTTAGCATAATGTTGTACTTAGGATCATTCTTTTTGATCAAATTGATTTCTAAAAGTAAAGCTTCGATATTAGATTCTGTGACGATATATTCAAAATCCTCGATCTCACTGACTAATCGCTCGGTTTTCGTGTTATGACTTCCCGTAAAATAGGAACGCACACGATTTTTCAAGACCTTGGCTTTTCCTACATAAATGATCGTGCCGTTTTTGTCTTTCATCAAATAGCAGCCAGGCTGATCAGGTAGTAATGCCAATTTATTTTTTATTCGTTCATTCATGATGACTGCTCCTTTACATTTCCGATATCGCTATTATAACAGAGGTTGGAAGAGAAGTACCAAGGGAAGAGAAATAAGAATGTTTTTTAAAAGTCTGTTCTGTAAAACTTTGTTTCTCTTCCCGATTTTTCAAAAAAATTACTTCTAGCTCGCTTGATCTACTTTTTGTATTTCACAGCCCCAGCCCTTTAGATGGTTTTTAAGTCGCAAAAAAACCGAGACAGCAATCCATATGATTGTTGTCTCAGTCTGATTTAGTGGTTACTTATCTTATAAGTGTTGGGCAATCATTTGACGTAATTGCTCTTTTGATTGGACACCGATCGCTTTTTCGACTACTTCGCCGTCTTTTTTCAAAAGTAATGTTGGAATACTCATGATCCCGAATTGTTGAGGCGTTTCAGGATTTTCATCAACATCCATCTTCACGATTCTGAATTCATCTTCATCGTATTCTTCTTCTAGTTGGTCTAGAATTGGCGCTTGCATTCGACAAGGTCCACACCAAGTTGCCCAAAAGTCGATCAAAACTAATCCTTTATCTGTTTCTTCGTTGAATGTTGCATCTGTAATTACTTGAGCCATATCAAAGACCTCCATTTATTAGTCTATTCTTAGTATAGCACTATTGATGTTGAGATACGAGCTATTTGCTTACCTTTAGTAAGTTTTATTTAAATTTAACAATCGTCGCACCATTACCACCTTGGTTTCCTGGCGCAAAATCAAAGCTCTTCACACTGCGATGATTTTTCAAATAATCGGTGATTCCTGTTCTTAATGCACCTGTCCCTTTTCCATGGACGATCGTTACTTGAGCATAGCCAGCTAAGATTGCCGCATCTAAATATAGATCGACTTCATTCAGTGCTTCTTCATAGCGTTTCCCACGAAGATCAAGTTGGTTAGAGACCGCTGAATTAGCATCTGAGCGAACAGTATGGATCACTCGTTGTTGTGGTTCTTTTTGTGGCGCGATCGGTGTCAATTCGCTTTCAGAGACATTCATCTTTAAGATACCAATCTCCACCTGCCACTGGTTGCCATTTTTACGTAATAACGTACCACGTTGCCCATAAGTCGTGACTAACACTTCATCACCTGGTTTTAACGTTTTCTGTTCTTTCGCTTTTTTCAAGACTTTATTTTTCTTCAGTTGTTCTTCTTGATGCAAGTTTGCCAGTTGTGATTTTGCATCGATCAATTGATGCTCCTTCACTGTCCCTTGTCCTACTTGTTTTTGTAAATTGCGAATATCTGCGATGATTTTTTCTGCATTCTCTTCTGCTTCAGAAACGAGCGCATTGGCTTTTTGTTTTGCTTTTGCCATTTCTTGTTCACGTTCTTCAAAGAAGTAACTGTATGCTTCTTTCAAATCATTGTAAAGGCGTTGCGCTTCATCGACATAATGACGCATTTCTAAATATTCTGTTTCTGCCATTTTTCGACGATTTTCTAAGTCAGTGATCATTTCGTTCAGGTCTTGACTTTCATCATTCATCAATTGCTTTGCTTCATCGATGACTTGGTTGTCTAACCCTAGACGACTTGAAATCTCAAATGCATTACTTCTACCCGGTACACCGATCAACAGACGGTAAGTCGGGCTAAGGGTATCCACATTGAACTCCATACTTGCATTGATGGTATTTGAACGATTGTAGCCATAGACTTTCAATTCAGGATAGTGAGTCGTTGCCATCACGTATGCTGATTTCTTTCCAAGATCATCTAAAATAGCGATCGCCAAAGCCGCACCTTCTTGCGGATCAGTTCCCGCACCTAGTTCGTCAAATAAAACTAAACTTTTTTCATTGACTTTTGAAAGGATATCCACAGTGTTCGTCATATGTGAGGAGAAAGTCGATAAACTCTGTTCGATCGATTGTTCATCCCCGATATCTGCAAAAATATCTTCAAAGATCCCGATTTGGCTCTCTTCATCCGCTGGGATCGGTAAACCTGCTTGCCCCATCAGTTGCAATAAGCCGAGTGTTTTCAAGGTGATTGTTTTCCCACCAGTATTCGGCCCAGTAATGACGATGGCTTGATAGTTTTCCCCAATCGAGATATCGTTTGGCACAACTTTCTCTTGATCAATCAACGGGTGTCTAGCTTGCTTCAAATCAACAATGTTTTCTGTGCTGATCGTTGGCACGATCGCCTTCAATTCTTTCCCAAAACGTGCTTTCGCATTCATCAAATCCATTTTACCGATGACAAATGCATTGTGGAGGATCTCTTGACGATGAGGGACTAACTCTGCTGATAATTCACTTAAAATTCGTTGGATCTCATTGCGTTCCGCGATTTGGTACTGGCGCAAACGATTATTCAATTCAACGACTTGTTTTGGCTCGACGAATAATGTTTGACCCGAAGAACTTTGGTCGTGGACGACACCACCAAAGACACCACGATATTCTTGTTTTACTGGAATAACATAGCGATCATTTCGCATCGTGATGATGGCATCGCTCAGGTATTTGGCATTTTTTCCACGGACGATCCCATCTAGTTGTTCTCTGACCGCTTGTTCACTTCTCCGGATATTTTGGCGGATCGTCTTCAACTCAGGAGACGCATCGTCTGTCACCCGGCCATCATCGTCGATTGCTTCTTTCAAGCGACGACTTAGTGAAGGAATCGCAACTAATTGATCGGACCAAAAATAAAGACGTTCAAACTCGATTTCGCTATCTGCTAGATCATCAATGAAACGACGTAATTCGCTAGTGGTAGAAAGAACGCGTGACACTTGTGCGAGTTCAAGCCCATTCAGATCAGCACCGATCTCGATTCGTTTCATATGGGGGCGAATATTTTCTAATTTAGGGATCGGGATACCGCCACGTAGGCGTTGGACTTTTAGACCATCCTCCGTTTCGTTTAACCAGTATCTGATCGTTTCTTCTTCATTCACTGGCACAAGTTGAGCTAATTCTTCTTGCCCTTGTGCTGTGATCACGAACTGTCGCACTTGTTGTTTTACTTTTTCAAACTCTAATGTTTCAAGGATACGTTTATTCATTTTTTTCACCTTACTTTCACTAAAAAAGAGGCAGAGGGCTAAGCAGTCTACAAGACTAACCGACACCTTCATAGCCTCTGTCATTGACAAGAAATAATCTCTTACTTAATTGATCACTTGTGTCACCCATAGATCATAGATCCTATTTGCTAAAATCGGTGTTCGCTCGACCATAAATGTCGCCAGGTTATTGCCGCTGAATTGATTTTGGATAAATCCTACTGGAATAAACGTCAGCAAACGCAAAACTAAAAACAACGAAATATAGGTAATGATGACGGACAAGACTCCTCCTGCCACCCAATCCAATTGTTTGAGTACTGGAATGAACGTCAATCCGTGCGCGAAAACCCCGATGAATCGTGTAATCAGCCAACCGACAAATAAAATGATCAAGAACGCCACACCTGCATAAAAAGCTTCATCTAATTTGAACGAAAACGCTTGATCAAAAAAAACTAAGTTAGAATTAGCTGTTACCGCAGGATAAGGAATAAATAATTGCAGATGACTGGCTAAGGTTTTGTAATAGGTTTGCGCTACTAGAAACGATACAAAATAGCCAATCAGATAGATGGCTTGTAACGCAAAGCCGCGACTTGCCCCAGAAAAAAATGCAATCAGCAAAATAAATAAAATCAAAAGACTAAGCATACATTCTTCCTTTCTCTTCTATATAATACTTATTATATCAGTTCGAAGATCTTTGTTTGATTTGATCTTTTCTTTTTTCGTTTAAAATCTGTTGAGCTTCCACATGATTTTTGATCTCATGGTCGCTTCCACTTTCTTTTAATACTTCTCGTGCTTCATTTTCAATCGCTTCGATTCGTTTGATGCGATTCTCCATTTCTGTGTATCTGACCATTTTTTGTTTCAGTTCAGTGACTTCTTTGATCAATTTCAGATTCTTTTCCTGTCTTTTCAATTGATCTGAAAATGCATTGACTGCTAATAAAATAGCTGCTTGTTCATTGTCTAATTGAGGGGACAATTCTTTTAATTCAGCTAATTGTTCATTGATTAGTTTCGTGACCATATCCATATGCTGTTTTGACTCTTGCCCGATAATGGTATATGTTTGATCTGCAATCACAGCTTTATAGCGTGTTTTTTCATGTGACATATGAATCCGTCTCCTCCTATTGCCAAAAATATTAACTAGTGTACCATATAGTTAAGTAATTAACTGTACACATAAGGCTTCATTATAAATACTTTACTATTATATGATAAACTTTGCAAAAATGCTATGTGTGCATTGATTTCAAATCAGCTGGACCTAGTCAAAAAAACCTTTTCACACAGCTTGATCGAAACAGGAGGAATCAACAGTTAAATTAAGTCTATAGATACCTATAAAATTAGCATCTAAACTGCAAGATATGGCGTATTTTTAGTTATGAAAGGATAATGATAACGTCGATTTAGTTGAACAATTGCCAATAAAGTCATCGGTCTACAAATTTTTTTGACTGGGAACTATTCTTAGTATCAAAGCTTTAGCAGTTGCCTAAACAGCTGAATCTACAAAAAGAGGGACGAAATAGTAAGAAGAAAATTGAACGCTTTTGTGTCGGTTACAGCGCAAAGCTTCTCAAAAATGCGAGATGAATAAGGAGGGAACCCTATTTGTCAAAACATGTAACATCTATAAATTAAAAAAATGACAGATACAGCGAAAACAAGCAAATCTTCGTCAGAACTCTATTCATCAAACAACGACAGAGATCGTGAAAACCAAATGATCAAAAATTGTTGCTGAAACATTGGATGTAAAGGTCATGATGAAAAATAAGCATTTAACCAAATCAGTAGCGAAAGTTCTATGGATTCAAACGTCAGTTTCAATAGAAATTTGAAAATGATGGCCTTGAGTGAATAGAAGCAGATCGATTTTATCTAAGTTCTAAACGATGCCACAAAGATTGGACATAAGAAAATAGGTTTAAAAATGTCTGATCGCAATGATCATTACGAGAACTGAAGTTATACAATAGATCGAGGTAAGACCAGTCTGAATTTAGCGAGTTATCGTAATTGATTTACGGTTTTTTAATCAAATAAAAACCTAGAATGATAGGATTCGTTGTATCCGAATTAACGCCTGTGGAGTGTCAGAACAAACGAGAGTAGCAAGAAAGTGGCAAAATCGGACACGGAGAAACAGGAATCAAACATTGATCTGACAACTTTTATTGTTGGTTAGAAATATTTATAGATTTTTTGGCAACGGAACGAATGAGTAATATTATCTTAAAAGTAACACCAAATCAACTAGCAACGATGAAAGACGCCTATCGTGCGTTTTTAGTACAAAAGCCAATCCCTTATACCCATTTTTCAGCTAAGAAAAATGGAACGACGATCACCGCCTATACGTCAGGTAAAGTGATGTTCCAAGGAAGCGGCGCCGAACAAGAAGCAGCCAAATGGGGAACTCCCCTTGCGCCAAAAAAATCATCTCAAGCTGGCGCTGGTTCTGCTTCCTTACCAAAGGATTTACAAACGCTCTCTGTGTTGGGTAGTGATGAAGTCGGCAACGGCAGCTACTTTGGTCCATTGACTGTTTGTGCTGCTTATGTAGACCAGACAAAACTTAAAGAATTACGCACATTAGGTGTCAAAGATTCAAAAAAACTAAAAGATGCGCAGATTATCCAATTAGCCAAAGTGTTAAAGGAAACAATCCCTTATCAATTATTGGTTTTACCGCCTAAAAAATACAATGAGATCCAACCCACGTACAATGCAGTGCGGATGAAAGTTGCTTTGCACAATCAAGCCATCCACTTATTGTTACAAAAGATTGCGCCTGTCAAACCGGATGCCATTTTGATCGATCAGTTCACACCGGAAGCTAACTTTAAAAAATATGCCCGCTCAGAAAAAAATCAAATACAAGAAAAACTTTACTTTGTAACGAAAGGTGAACAATATCATTTAGCGGTTGCTGCAGCCTCGATCATTAGTCGAGCAAGCTTTTTAGAAGAGTTGGATAAAGCTTCCGCTGAACTTGGGATCACTCTCCCATCTGGCGCTGGTACAAAATCTGATCAAGTAGCTGCAGCCATCCTAAAAAAAGATGGCGAAGCTTTATTGGCAAATTATGCAAAATTACATTTTGCGAATACGGAAAAAGCAAAAAAACTTGCCAATTAAGTATTTGTTATAAAACTCTTGCAATTAGAATTGCAGGATCAATCAATTGATTTTTTACGTCACTATTTAAAACAAAGATCCTCGTTGCGTATTGTTTGAACAGCAACGAGGATCTTTGTTTTTTTTAACGGTTCATAAAAATATAGCTAACTGTCCACTCAAAAATACAAGTTAATTAATCAAATCCCATGGTCCCCATTGTTGCGTTCCGGGCTCATCACCTCGTGTCCACCACTTCGCTTGATACGTATGCCCTAAGTGTGTGACTCTGTCCCCAGCAACATAGATTTGTGTCTGATCCCACGCCGGGTATCCAGGCGTAACAGTATCTAACGTTTGAACGATCACCGGTTGACTGGCAGCCGAGACATTGTTTGACGCATCAAAGGCTTTGACTGTATAAGTGTATACCATATCAGGTGTTAACCCGGTATCTGTAAAGGATGGTGTACGTGGTTGTCCAACTAATTGACCATCACGGTAAACATAGTAACCAGCTACTCGGTGATTATCCGTCGAAGCTGTCCAACCCAATGTCACTTCTGTCGCATCTATTGCTGTTGCTGCCACATTAGTTGGAATCGATGGTGCTTCGACATCAGAAGGATCTGGGTCTTCTGCACCAAAAATCACTTGGTGATTGATCTCGATACCATCCGTACCAATTCGTTGGCTTAAAGTCATCGTGTCGAAATGATCCACCGAAACGACGGAATCATCGGATTGTAGTCGGAAATCATAAGAATCTCCTGGCGCGATTTCTCTTCCATCATAAACAGAAGATAGATCAACAGTCACTGTGCTGTCATCCATAGTGACAGTTCCAGCTTTATAATCGCCTGCACTTAATGTTTCATTGCTATTCAGATCGATCGTAAATTTAGGCAATTTAACTGTTTTCTGGGCCGCTTCAACAGCGCTTAATACAGTAGATGACTCTGTTAATGTTTCATTATTTGTTACCGTGATTTCGTATCCGCTTACATTGTTTTCAGTATAAGGAATGATTTCAACGTCGATAGCTAAAGGTGCAGTGACGATTTCATGCTGTGGTAATGGCGTATTACCAAATAATCCATCTTTGATCGCATTCGTCAGCTCATCACGCTTTGTACTCGTGGTTTCTTTGTCTTGTGACTGCATCCAAGAAATCACACCACCCAATTCTTCTTCCTGCACATATTGCGTTTTGTATCCGATCGAGCGCACATTATCGAAACTGAAAAATTCACCTGTTTCTGAACTATACATGTAAGGCGCCTTTGCGACATCGTCCCAATATTCAGTCAATCCACTTGTCGCATTGATCAAATCTGGAATATTGCGGTAAGGCCAAACACCACCGGCTCTACCACCATCGCCTACTACTAATGGACTTTTATTTTTCGCACCGAAAGTTGGTGAAAGATCGGCGTTTCGATTGCTTTGTTCGGCTGTTTGGAACAATCCAGGTAGTAAAGGATCATTGCCCTCTGCTACTTCATGCCAACCACGTGTGTAAAAAGCAGCACCGATTACGATTTTCTCAGCTGGAGCACCTTCATTTCGTAAAAATTGGACCGTCTGATCGACTGAAAGGCCTTGGTTATAATTAGGATCAGCCGGATTGCCATAAAGTGCGGTATGATGGCCACTGCGATCTCCCCAGCCACCGTTCATGTCATAGGTCATGATATTGGCAAAATCAACAACTTCAAATAGACCGTCAATATCGATCCCAGCAGTTAGTCTGCCTTGAGATGCAGGTAGTGCTACTGATAACTCATAGGTTTTCCCTAATTCTTCTCCTTGTTCATCAATGGATTCACGAATCTCATTAAGTAAAGTAATATAATTTTCTTTATCTTCTGGTATCGCATGTGGCGTTCCTTCATCGTTGACATTATCTACCAAGTCAGGCTGGCGAACGTCAACAGGATACTCCCAATCGACATCGACAAAATCCATATTCGTGTATTTGATAAATCGAGTGACATTTTCTACCAAATTCTGTCGTTTGACTGGATCAGCGGCTACTTCAGAAAAATCACCTGATTTAGACCAACCACCTAAAGAAACCCCAATTCTCATATTTGGATTTTTTCCACGCAGATCCTGAATGGCATTCAAGATACCCGAGCTTGCTGAGTTCCACTGAACTCCTGTTTGTCCAACAGGCGCACCTACCGCTGCATCAGCATCCGTAAATTCTAAATCCCCATTGCTGTCAAAATCTAAAAAGGCAAAGTTCAAGTGAGTGATTTGATCGGCAGGAATATCTTTAGGATAGAAATTCCCTTCTCCACCCCAAATCGACCAATCCCCATAGTACATGACGTTACGATAAGGAGCCTCTTGTGTTTGTTGAACCTCTTCAGCATGAACCTCAGGCGCCTCAGAAAATGCTGGAAATGCCATCGAAACAACCGAAGAAAATAACAAAGCGACCAAACTGACTTTCTTTATTTTTTTCATATTTTTCTTTTCTCCCTTTTCATCATTTTTGTTAGCGAAAAAAAACACGATTAAATATTATGGATTTTTAGTTATTTTACCACTCCTTATCACATTAGAAATTAAGTAAAAAAATATTATAAATCTATTACAAATATGAATTTAACATTATTTTATTTTTAATGCAAATATTTGCAATCGGTTTCAAATTTATTTTTTTAGTTATTTTAACTAAATGAACTTTGCATTTATTTTAACTAACATTTTTTTTGAGATGAATCTTAGAAAATAAGATAAATAACAAAATAGAATAACGATACGTAAAAAAAGAACAAGGCAAGCAGCCTTGTTCTTTTTAAATCTAGATTAGCCAATCAGTTCCCATGGTCCCCATTGTTCAGTTCCTGGCTCGTTACCTTGAGTCCACCATTTTGCGCGATACTTGTTGCCTTTATGAGTGACTACTTCTCCTGCAACATAACCTTTTTTACTATCCCAATCGCCTTCGATTGACGGAGTTGTTTCATCTGAATCGATTAATTCCCATGGTCCCCATTGTTCAGTCCCTGGCTCATTGCCACGAGTCCACCATTTTGCACGGTATGTTTTGCCTTTATGAGTCACTACGTCTCCTGCATTGTAATCTTTCTTCGGATCCCATTCACCTTCAGCTGGCGGAGTTGTTTCTTCTAAAGTTTTGACAACTAGTGCTTTACTTTCTTCTGAAACATTTCCTGCTGCATCAAATGCTTTTACTGTATATGTGTATTCGGTATTTGGTGTCAAACCAGCATCAGCAAATGTAGTTGTTGCTGTTTGACCTACTTGTTTGCCATCACGGAAAACATAGTAACCTGCTACTGCTACATTGTCAGTTGAACGAGTCCAAGACAATGAGACATTTTTCTCACCGATCGTTGAAGCTTTCAAATCTACTGGAATTGAAGGTGCTTCTAAATCTGCCGGTGCTTTTTCTAATGTTTTTACAACTAATGCTTTACTTTCTTGTGACACATTTCCCGCGCGATCAAATGCTTTTACTGTATATGAATATTCAGTATTTTCAGTTAGACCTACATCAGTAAATGTAGTTGTTGCTGATTGACCTACTTGTTTGCCATCACGGAAAATATAGTAGCCCGCTACTGCTTTATCATCTGTTGATTTTGTCCATGATAGTGAAACATTTGTTTCGCCGATCGTTGTAGTTGTAAGACCTGTTGGTACTGACGGTGCTTCTGTATCCGGTGTACCTGGTTCAGTTGTTGAGCCTTCACCAAAGATGACTTGTTTATTGATTTCAATTCCTTCATCACCAATTCTTTGGCTTAAAGTGATTGAGTCGATATTGTCAACAGCGACATCTGCTTCAGCAGCGCTTGAGCTTAATCTGAACTCATAAGATGCACCTGGCTTGATTTCTTTCCCATCGTAAACAGAAGACAAATCAACGATTGCAGCGCCATCCACGTTTGTTACTTTACCTGCTTTGTAATCGCCAGCGCCAAGTTTTTCATTTGTCGCCATTGGAATCACTAACTTAGGTAATTTGATTGTTTCTTGTGAAAATTCAACTAATTTCAATACAGAAGAAGTTTCTTCCATTTTTTCCTTGTTCGTAATTTTTACATCGTAACCACTCACGCCATATTGTGTATACGTTGAGATCTCAACATCGACATCCAATGGCGTACTCTTGATTTTAAATTCTGGAAGTTTTTCACTGCCAAACAATCCTTGTTTGATTGCATTGGTCAATTTATCGCGTTTTGTTCCAGTTGTTTCTTTATCTTGTGATTGTTGCCATGAAATGATTCCACCAAGTTGATTTTCTTTCACATACTCAGTTTTATAAGTGACTGATTTTTCATTTTCATAAGTAAAGAATTCGCCAGTTGTTTCGCTGTACATAAATGGCGCTTTCGCTACGTCATCCCAATATTCTTTCAAGCCAGAAGTATTGCCAAGTAAAGTTGTGATATCTCGATATGGCCATACACCACTTGCGCGTCCACCGTCACCTACTGTTAATGGATTTTTATTTTTTGCTCCATAACTTGGTGTTTGGTCCGCATCTTTATTTGATTGTGTTGCTTTTTGGAATAATCCTGGAGTTTCTGCATTGTCCCCTTTTGCTACTTCGTTCCATCCACGAGTATAGAATGCTGCACCAATAACGATTTTCTCTGAAGGCGCACCTTTTTCACGTAGGTATTCAACTGTTTGGTCAACAGAAAAACCATTGTCATAGTTAGGATCATCTGGATTTCCATAAAGTGCTGAATGGTGACCACTTGTGTCCGCCCATGCACCAGTTAAGTCATAAGTCATGACATTTGCGAAGTCTACAACTTCAAATAATCGTTTTACGTCGATTCCTGAATTTAATTTTCCTTGTGCTGCTGGTAATGCCACAGACAATTCATATGTTTTACCTAATTCTTCACCTTGTTTGTCGATCGTTTCGCGAATTTCGTTCAATAATGTTATGTAATTTTCTTTGTCTTCTGGTTTTGCGTGTGGTGTTCCTTCGTCATTTTTGTTATCCACTAAATCTGGTTGACGAACATCGGCTGGATACTCCCAGTCCACATCCACAAAGTCCATATTTGTATACTTAATAAATTTTGCGACATTATCTACAAGGTTCTTACGTTTCGTTGGGTTTGCTGCTACTTCAGAGAAATCACCTGATTTAGACCAACCACCTAATGAAACACCAATTTTCATGTTTGGATTTTTTCCACGTAAATCTTGAATTGCATTTAAGATACCAGAACTAGCAGAATTCCATTGTACGCCCGGTAATCCAACAGGTGCGCCAGTCGCTGCGTCTGCATCAGTAAAGACTAACTCGCCATTACTATCAAAATCTAAAAAGGCAAAATTCAGGTGTGTCAATTGATCAGCTGGGATATCTTTTGGATAAAAGTTTCCTTCGCCGCCCCAAATCGACCAGTCACCATAGTACATTACGTTTCTATAACTTGCTTGCTGTTCAGTCTGTTGGATTTCTTCAGCATTCACTACAGACAATTGTCCAACTGTAGGAAGTGCTGTTGAAACAACAGAAGAAAATAACATTGCTGCCAACCCAATTTTTTTAACACTTTTCATTTTTAACTCTCCCCTTTTTTTACCCTATTCACTTTTCAAAAAACAGTTTATGTAACCAAAAAACACACAAATATGTTATTCATTCCCCCTCTATTTCTTTCAAATAGTGAGTTAAACTCATGAAGCTTGTGTTGCTAAAAAAATATTATCACCTGATAATAGCCTTTTCAAGCGTTTCCTTAAAATTAATTTATAAATCGATTAAAACACAATGGTTATATTTCTATTTTATAATTGTTATTATTAAAAATCTTTATATTCCTTATTTTTTAACTCTTTTTCTCAATTACCATATAAATTAGATATCACTCATTATTCTAATCTAAAAATAACAATCATCTAAAAAAGAATAACAAAAAAACTTCAAAAGAATCAAAAAGACTCTTTTGAAGTTTTTACTCAGCTAATACACCGTGAAGATATAAATCGATCAATTGTTCGACACTAAATGGATTTTCAAGTGAATTTGACGATTCCGTAATGTATGGTGCTAACAGAAGAAAAAAATGTTTTGCAGCTATTTCTGTTGTAACATGCGTACGCATCAAAGGCTGATTTGTCGAAAAGATCACTTCAAATGGTTCACGATAACTTTTTTTCCACAAGCTAAAAAGATGATTTCTCGTCTCGGCAGAAAGGTTTGATTTTAAATCATGGTGCATCATAAAAAGGTCTAAAAGATGGGTATCGATCAAATACTTCGTCATTTTAGTCAAAGATTGTTTAAAATCAAGTTTATTCTCTTCTAAAATCGCTCTTAAGTCTGTACCTACAGTACTCAAATGCTCTTCTAAAACTGCACAATACAATTTTTCTTTATCACTAAAATAATGATAAAGGTTTGGTTGGGTAATTCCAGCATTTTTGGCAATCTCCCGTGTTGAAGTTCCTTGATAGCCTTTTGACATAAATAAACGATTCGCTTCTTTTAAAATTTTCTCTTGTGTATCCTTATTGTATCGATGGACCAAATTTTACACCCTCTGACTTATTTTTTTTCTTGAAAGACACCATCTTCTATCATAAATACTTTATCACATCTGTCAATAAGTCGGGTATCATGAGTAACCATAATGATTGCTTTATTTTTTTCCTTCGATTCTTTCGCTAAGATCTCCACAACTTCTACTGCTTTTTCCGAATCTAAACTAGCCGTTGGTTCGTCCGCTAAAATGATGGAAGGATCATTATAAAGTGCTCGGGCAATTGCAACTCTTTGTCGTTCGCCACCTGAAAGATCTTCTGGATATTTATTGAGTAGTTTATCGACACCAAGTTGTTCGAACAATTGCTTCGCTTCGTCTTGTCGATTTTCGTGTTTGATTTTATCGACTAACATCAGTTGCTTCTTGACGGTCAAAAACGGGACCAGATTGGACGCTTGAAGAATAAAACCGATTTCCTTGAAGCGTAATTTTACCCTTTTTTTCTCCGGTTGTTCACTGAAATCTTCTCCATTGATTTTCACGATTCCCTTATTGGGTGTCTGTAAACCTCCCGCAATCGTCAAGAAGGTACTCTTTCCGGAACCAGATGGTCCAATGATCGCGACAAATTCTCCTTTATCGACACTCATATTTGTTTTTTTCAGCGCTTGGATGGTTTGATCACCATCTTTAAAGCTTTTTTCAACGTCTATAAATTCAATTGCTTTCATTTTCCATTCCCCTTTCTATCCGATTGCTTTTAATGGATCGATTTTTACGATCGTTCTCACTGAGAAGAGTGCCCCTAAAATGGCGACAATCAACATCATCACACTAATGACACCGAAAAACAGCCAGTTACTTTGGAAAGGAACGGCATCGGGTAAAACAAGCGAGGTAACGAACGTTCCAAATAATCCAAGTGCCACACCGAAAAACGAAAGTAAGAATGTTTGTGCAACCACTGAACGGGCAATAAATCCGCCTGTGACTCCTTGTGCTTTAAGTACACCGAAAATATTGATTTTTTGCATTGTCAAAACATAGATGAATATGCCGATCACGATTGCAGCAATCACGATCAAAAAGCCGATCATGAAACCAAAAGTCAATACTTGCGCATTGTATCCTGGTAATTCATTGATAAATTTGGATATACTGATCTTTTCCAAATCACTTGGCAAGTTTTCGACATCTCCTCGGACAACTACTGCATTGATACGTGCATTCTCAGTCGCATCTTCTTTTTCAAATCGAATCTCTTGATATGCATTGATCGTTGTATAAACAACTGGCGAGACATTGAATTTTGCATTTTCAGTGAAACCAGTCAACTTGAACGTCTTATCGCTTCCTGATAATTTGATCGTATCACCGATATCTAACCCATATTCTTCTTTTAAACTGATATCACCAACCGCTTCATCATTTGAATTGAACTCTTCTCCTTCCACGATATTGGGCATAATAAATTGATTTTGATCGATCCCGAAAAAACTAACATTGACTTTATCTGCATCAGGACGATCTGGACTTGTAACTACGCCAGGTGTTTGAGCTAGATAAGCAACTTGATCACCTTTCACTTCTTCTGCTGTCTTTTTCGTGATCATTGACATCCCTAAGTTTGTGTTGGCATCCTTCGATAAGACAATAGTATCAGCTTCCCATTTATCCACAGCAGTACGATTGTCTTGTGCTAAACCATAGGCTAATCCCGTCAAAAAAAAGACAAGATAAGCTATTAGAAACATCACACCTGTCACTAAGGCATAACGTAATTTTGAATGAATAATTTCATTTAGTGCTAAAAACATAAAAATACCTCCTAAAAATTTATCAAGTGATAAACATATCTTATCGCTTGATAAATTTTTAGAGGAGTAATCTGCTCAAAAACAATATTATCGTTCGTTTGGCTCTACAAAATAAAAATCTGTGTGTTTTTTTACAATTAAAAGCCAGCTTCTTTTAATTTCGGCAATAGATAGTTCTTCGCCTCTAAAATTTGCTGTTCATAATCGTGATCCGCACCGCTCCACATTTCGATCAGGAAAGTTCCCTCGTAGTTCAAGCGTTTCAACGTTTGAAGCACACCAGTAAAATCAACACAGCCTTGCCCGAAAACTACTTCTCGAAACTTTCCTTGACTATTAGTAGTTACTGATTGCGTATCTTTTAAATGGATCGAAGTGATATACTCGATTCCTTGTTCAAGTTCAACAGAAACATCATTTTCAGGCCATGCAGATAAATTGCCTAAATCAGGATATACTTGTAAATAAGGGGATGGGATTTGTTTTTTTAAGTACATAAATTTACGTATCGAATTCATGAATGGGTCATCCATGATCTCGACGGACAAAATGATCCCATACTGTGCTGCCTCTTTGATACTAGCACGCATCCCTCTAATAAAAGACTCCCTTGTTTCGATTGATTTTTCCTCATAGTAAACATCGTATCCGGCTACTTGTATGATCCTGATACCTAACCGATACGCAAGTTTTATCGCTTTTTTCATCATGGCCAATGCTTGTGCTTGTTTGTCTCTATCCGCTGAACCAAAAGGAAAACGCCGGTGGCCACTCAAACAAAGGGAGTGGATAGAGATACCCGAAGCGTCGATCGCTTGTTTTAAACGAGTGATTTGTTCATCCGACCAATCTAAACGTGCCAATCGTTCATCGCTTTCATCGATTGACATTTCCAGAAAATCAAACCCTAAGTTTTTGACTGCATCTAGCCGCTCTTGCCATGTCCAGTTACTAGGCAACGCCTTTTCGTATATCCCGATCCTCACCATCTCATTCTCCCCATAAACGTTTGATTTCTGCTTGGAATGCCTGAGCTTGATTAACAGGATCTGCACTTGCCGTCAATCCCCTACCCACAATAAAGTGAAAGATCGGCATCCCTTGGAACAACGCTAAAGTTGAAATCGAAAGCCCTCCAGTCACAGACACGTCAAAGCCTAAATCGATCAATTGTTGAACTAGCTTTAAATCTTTTTCTCCCCAAACTTCACCCGCTAACAAAGCATCTCGACTTTGATGATAGACTACTTGAGAAATCCCAATCTCTCGCCATTGTCTGGCTTGCTCTAGCGTCCACTCCCCGTATAATTCAACTTGAAGTTCTTTGACTTTCTTTTGCGCAGCTCGCATGGTGGGCAATGAGGCACAACAGATCACTGTCATGAAATCAGCTCCAGCTTTTGCTACATTCTCAGCTACCGTTTCTCCAGCATCGGCACATTTCGTATCTGCAACGATTGTTTTTTCTGGAAACATCTCTCTGATACATTCGATCGGCTTCTTGCCTTCTTGAAGACAAAGGATCGTCCCTACTTCGATCACATCAACGATTTCTCCGATCCTTTTGACATCTGCTAAAGCAGAGGCTAAGTTGTTATGATCTAAAGCGATTTGTAATTTTGGTCGTTTCATTTATTTCTCCTTTGATTGCCATTCATTGTATAATTCTGTTTCCTTGAATTTCTCGCAGATTTCCGTTGGTGACATGACATTTTTGATCCCAACAACTGTCACGCCTCGCTCAATTGCTTGTATAAACATCGGCATAAAATTAAGTGGTGTAAATACGACATCATACTGACTCGCAGAGCTTTTCCCTTCAGAAATCGGACAATGATGAATTTTGGTAATTGTAATATTTAGTTCTCTCATTGCTTTTTCTACACTACGCATCATCATTAAACTTGTACCCGAGCCATTCGCACATGAAACTAAAATTCTCAATCAAATCTCCTCCAATCAATTGTTTTCTCCAAAATTCTCTTTATATTTTTGATAATCCTCGACGATCAAAAAATACCCTTCTGGATTTTTTCGATATTGCAGTTGAGGAATAAGCAACAGACCAATAACGACTAGTACGACTCCTACATACCCTAAAAATTTCATCAATACAGTAAATGCTGGCCAAGCACTCGCCCAGTCAAACATCCCAATATAGCCACCATAGCGAGATAACCCGATCCATGTTGCAAACAGAGCAGAACCACCGACTTGGATCAATCCTGATAAGAATGGGAACAAGCATGCCGCTTTAAAGCCCCCACGATTGTTAGAAAACACAGCTATTACCGCATTGTCAAAAAATAATGGAATGAACCCAGCGATCACGATCGTTGGTGATCGGAATAAGATCAATAAAATGATCATTAAGAATTGACCTAATGCCCCAAATAAAAATCCTATCGTTACAGCATTTGGTGACCCAAAGCCAAAAGTCGCAGCAACATCGATCCCTGGCACTGCACCTGGTAAAATAGTATTCGAAATCCCTTGGAAAGATTGTGTCAATTCATCCACGAAAGTCCGTACCCCAAGTTGCAAAATCGCTAAATATACAGCAAAATTCAAAGAAGTTGTCAGGATATAGAAAAGGAAACTTTGTCCTTGCACCATAAACTCTGATTCGATCAGGTACTCTTGTCCTAGTACCAACAATATGATGCCAAAGAAAAACAACATCAATAAAGAAGTCGCTACCATATTCTCATTGAAGATCGATAAGAAACCAGGAAGTTCCATATCTTCCAGTTTTTTATCGGCTTTTCTATTCCCCGATTTTTTACGACTATTTTTTTGCCACCATTTTGCTAGCGTAGAAAAGATATACACCCCAAACATCTGTTGATGAGCAATTGCAAAACCAGCCCCATCGGTTAGTTCTTGCGTCACACCAACAGTCAAATTAGAAGCAACTGCCCAGTAACAACCTAAAATAATACCCATAAATACTAATACTTCTACTCTCCCTAACTCAGGAAAACAGAAAAGTAAAATCCAAAACGCTGTCGCTGCTTGCTGGATTTGGACATTACCGGTCGTAAATACAGCTCGAAGTTTTGTATATTTTTGGAAACGAACTAGCAGGATATTCAAAACAAATGCAATCAATAATAAAATCATTACATCACTGAATGTTCGCCCGAACGTTTCCATCAATCCCGCATCTACAGCATTTTGACCAAAGTATGGATCGGTCACCATCGATTCAAGGTTGAATCGATCCTTTAATCCAACCAAGATCGGGCGAAAATTATTCACTAAACCTCCTGATCCAACAGCTAAGATCAGATAACCTACAGTAGCTTTCAAAAAACCAGCTAAACATTCATATATTGGTCGACCAAGGAGTATATACCCTAATAAAACGATCGAACCGATCAAGTAAGCTGGCTGCGTCAATATGTTTGTCGCAAAATACGTCCATATCTCCATAAAGATATCTCCCATATTTTCCCGTTACCGAAAACCCTCCTAAATCCTCCAAAAACGTTGACTTATTTTTTTAGCGAGTAGGTTTTCAGTTGGACGGACTCCCTCCCTTACATCCTATTTTAGTTTATAAATTTTTATGTTAGACTAAAGCTTTCCCATCAGTCATATGCAACAAGCAATGGGCTACTTCTACCTATGCTTGGTCATATTCTTCCATGACTACTTGGTAATCTTCCAGCGACTCCGTTGCAAGTAGTGCTTGAATCAATCCTTCTTGCATCAGCAATTCCGATAATGATTGGATGTTACTCAGATGCTGCTCTGGTTCTTTTGCTGCTAAAGTGAAAAATAGACTGGCAGACTTTGAGTCATCTTCAAAAGAAACTGGCACTTTCATTTTGGTAAATGCAATCGCTGTATCGAATACATTCGAGTTCCCTTGCATGGCATGAGGCATCGCTACATGAGGAGCAATCAGGATATATGTACCATATTCTTCGACACAACGAATCATTTCTTCAATATAGGTAGGAGCAACGATGCCTTTTTCTAATAAGAGACGACCACTCTCCTCAATTGCTACTCGCCAATCATCGATCTCCGTTTCTACATAATTGACTAATCCATTTTCATAGAAATATCTCAACATCTCCACAAACTGTATCAAGCAGTTTTTAAACTATGCGACAATAATATGTTCACATTACGTGAAGCCTTTGTCTTGCAATCACTGACTTTGATACGTTTTTCCTCCTCTCATTTTTTTTCATCGAGAAAAAATCTCGATTTTGCTGATTTTTTAAAAAATATAGTGCTCGATTTACTATAAAAATGATGGAAATGGCGTATCATTTTCTTGGGTGAAGACATCATGGAAACCACGATCAAAATTGAATGCTAGATCTTGTTTGTTATCTGGATACGTATACTTCCCCCCCACTTGCCAAATATAAGGAGAAAACTGATAAGCTAATCGATCTTTTTTCATTCGCCATAATTGAGTGATCTCGCTAGGATCAGCCATAAAATTTGACCAAATATCATAATGGACTGGGATCACTACTTGAGCTCTTAGCGATTCTGCCATCCTCAATAAATCACTGGCAGTCATCTTATCTGTGATACCTCGCGGATTTTCTCCATATGCACCTAAACAAACATCGATTTGATGTTCATTCCCATGTTTTGCAAAGAGATTGGAATAATGAGAGTCTCCAGCATGATAGATTGAACCGCCAGAAGTTTTGAACAGATAATTGACAGCGATCGTATCCATATCTTGAGGAAACTGCTCTTTTAGTCGGACATCAGGATCATCATGTGTGATCAAAGCTGTCCGATCAAACGCTTCTAGCGCAACGATCTCTACTTCATTGATCCTGACTACATCACCAGGTTTGACTACATCTGTCTTTTCTTTCGGTATCCCCCAAGAAAGCCATGTTTCTACCACTGCTTTTGGTCCGATAAATTTTGCTTTTGGGCAATTTTGATGAACAGCTGCGGCAGTGTGGATATCTAAATGATCAGAATGGATATGTGTCACGACTAAAGCATCCACGTCTTTGATTTCAAAAGGATCGATCACGAAAGGTTGTGTACGTAAATTCGGTTGCATCTTTTCCGTGCCGCTCATCCGCATCATCTGGTGCCCTTTTTTCATTTGTCCATTCCCATGTGTTCGTTTTCCTGTCCCACACCATAAGTCACAAAGGATATTCGTGCCTTCATGTGTCTTCAACCAAATACCTGTACACCCTAACCACCATATAGATACGCTATTTTCTTTTACTTGTTCCATTTCGATTTCTTCGTTCAGGTAAGTTCCCCATTCTGGGAAAGTCGACAGTAGCCAACTTTCTTTTGTTACTTCTGTCACATCCATGCGCCATTTCCCCCTTTTATGTTCGGTATACATAAATAATAGAGCGCTATCATAACGATTGGAATAGCTTTATATGACTGTTATTACTTTATGTGATTGTTTCAAATTTTTTTATGCTCGTTTAGCTATAATCAGTCATATAGAAAAAAACACAATAGAAAAGGAAGGAATGCTATGAAAAATTCTCGGTTGATGATTGAAAAAAGACGGAATGAAATTCTTGATCTACTACAAGGACGTGAACAGATGACGACGATTGAACTAGCTGAAAAACTCCAGGTATCACTGAGCACGATCCGTCGTGATCTAACATTATTAGAAGAGAAAAATGAAATCATACGTGAACACGGTCACTGTCTTTTCAACTATGACAATCAAATGAATTTTGATCTTTCAGGCCCAACAAGGATCAAACATCAGATTGCTCGTTATGCCAGTCAGTATATTGGGGATTATGCCACCGTCTTTATCAACTCAAGCTCCACTGCCTTAGCTACCTTGGATTATCTGGAATCAAACCACGTCACGATTGTTACGAATAATTTGAAAGTTGTTTCCTCTGTTAGACCAGGCAATTATAGTTATATCCTCACTGGTGGTGAACTACGCGTACCTAAAGAAGTGTTGGTGGGTGATATTGCCGCTCGGACATTAGCCGATATGAATGCTGATGTCTGCATCATTGGGTGTAGCGGAATAGACTTGAATAATGGGGTTACAACAAAAATATTGAATGAATCTAAAATCAACGAATGGATGATCAAAAAAAGTATCAAGTGTCGCATCCTCGTTGCAGATCATCGCAAGATTGGACAGACCGCACAATTTAAGATTGCTGATATCTCAGCATTTGATTATTTGATCACTGATCAATACTGTTCGCCCAAACTTGCAAAAAAAATCGAACAATTAGGTGTCTCTGTTATTCGAGTCAGTTTGTCATAAAAGAAAATTTTCACAAAATAGTCAACAGATAAAAAACAGAATCCATTTAAATCAATTTTTTATTTTAAGTATTTTAAACGCCCATAGACTCATCTAAAGCAATAGTTATTCAATAAATAAGAATAAAATAAAACAGATTATTTGCCTGTTTTAAAAACAAGGTGTAGCATAAAAATGTAAACGCTGACAAAACATTTTTTATTGATCGATATTCGGAAAGAAGGATTGTTTTATGGAAAAAATTTATCAAGCTGGCTCACAAGAAGGTCAGATTAATTTTATTAACACAGAAGATTTAGAAATGGCTGCGGCACAAGTGATTCCTACTGGTGGATACGGCTATATCAGTAGCGGTGCTGGTGATTTATATACGTATCAAGAAAATGTGCAATCATTCAATCATCAATTGATTATTCCTCATGTTTTAAAAGATGTAGAAATACCAGATACAACTACCTACTTTGACCAAGAAACACTAACTGCACCAATCATCATGGCTCCTATTGCCGCTCATGGCTTAGCTCATACACAAGCAGAAAAGGCTTCAGCTAAAGGAGTGGCAGATTTTCATACGATTTATACAGCGAGTTCTTACGCTTCCTGTACGTTGGAAGACATTCGTGAAGCTGGTGGCCCAGATGCACCGCAATGGTTTCAGTTTTACATGAGTAAAGATGATGCCATCAATCTCGATATTTTAGAGATGGCAAAACGCAATGGCGCAAAAGCTATCGTCTTGACCGCTGATGCTACAGTTGGCGGAAATCGGGAAACTGATTTGCGGAATGGCTTCACCTTCCCTTTACCAATGCCGATCGTTCAAGCCTATCAATCAGGCGTTGGCCAAACGATGGATGCTGTATATAAATCTTCCAAACAAAAGTTAAGTCCAAAAGATATTGAGTTTATCACTACCCATTCTGACTTACCAGTTTATGTGAAAGGTGTCCAATCAGAAGACGACGTTTTTCGTTCTTTAGATGCCGGTGCAAATGGCATCTGGGTATCCAATCATGGTGGACGTCAATTAGATGGTGGTCCAGCCTCTTTTGATTCCTTAAAATATGTAGCAGAAGCAGTTGATAAACGTGTGCCGATCGTTTTCGATAGCGGTATTCGACGTGGACAGCATGTCTTTAAAGCAATCGCTTCTGGTGCTGATCTAGTTGCTATCGGCCGTCCTGCTATCTACGGTTTAGCCCTTGGAGGAAGTACAGGCATCCACCAAGTATTCGACTTCTTCAAGAAAGAACTCGAAATGGTCATGCAACTTGCGGGAACTCAAACAGTAGAGGACATCAAAAATGTGACATTACGTGAAAATCGTTTCCACTAAACCGAAGAATCAAAAAAACAACTCCAATGTCTTTTGACGTTGGAGTTGTTTCTATAATAATGAGATTTTTTACTTAGCTAGCCATTTCTAGAATTCTCTAGATATACGCTTCCCCTCTTGCAAATAAGGTCGCTTCTCCACTGATCATCACTCGGTCACCCAACCACTGACACGTCAAATACCCTCCTCGTGGAGAAAGCTGTTGCGCAATGAATTGATCTTTTCCAAGTTTTTTTGCCCAATAAGGAATCAAGTTGGCATGTGCTGAACCACATACTGGGTCTTCATTGATCGTTAGTTTTGGGAAAAATGTTCTAGAAACAAAATCTTCATTCTTACCCTCGGCGGTAACAATTACTCCAACTCCTGCTTGCAATTGGGTCATTGCAGTATAATCAGGTGACAGATTTGCCACGGTTTCTTCATCTTCTAAAACAAAAAATAAGTCTCTAGCAAGATACGCCTCTAGTATTTTTACACCGATTGCTTGCTCATATTCTGGTAATATAGCGATTGGTTGAGGTAGAATACTTGGAAAATCCATCGCATATCTTTCCTCTTTCTTCGTCACAAATAACTCACCACTTTGCGTGGAAAATGAAATCGTGTCTTCCGTGATGCCATAGAAATTGAATAAGACAAACGCGGTTGCTAAAGTCGCATGGCCACATAGATCAATTTCACGATCCGGAGTAAACCAGCGCAATTCATAACTCTTCCCTTTTTTTACAGTAAAAGCGGTCTCAGATAGATTATTTTCAATTGCGATTTTTTGCATGGTCTCATCTGATAACCACTTATCCAAGACATATACCGCCGCAGGATTTCCTTTGAAAACCTCATTTGTGAAGGCATCAACTACATAATAAGATAAATTCATTTCAAAACTACTCCTTTATTTTTTCATAAATGTATTCGGCACAGCATAAATCTTCTACTGCTAAGCCCACAGCATCAAATATCGTAATACTTTGTTCGTCTGTACGACCATTTTTCTGATGAGTAACTAATTCACCTAACGATCCGAGAATCGCTGTTTCAGTCAATACACCTTCTGCTAAGGGAATCAAGTAATCGCCACTTTCCCTTTTTATTGCTTGATAATCATCTACATATAATTGGCCAAACGCCATCAAATCACTGGCTAACTCACGTGTATCGGGAGTGAATGTCCCGATCGCATTGATATGGGTACCTGGTTGAATATTCTTTCTTGACAAAATTGGCGTTTTACTTGAGGTCAATGTACAGATAATATCTGTTTCTTTCGTGGCTTCCTCTAGTTTTGAACACTCAATAAAAGTTAGTTCAGGGTAATCTTCTTGGTACTGTAAAATAAATTGTTTTCGTCGCGTTTCATCTAAATCATAGACAAACACACGCTGAATTGCTCGAACACAAGTAATAGCCGCTAGATGTGAAGCCGCTTGTTGCCCAGCTCCGATCAATGTCAGCGCATTTGCTGATTTCTTTGCTAAAAATTTCGTAGCTAAAGCTGAAACTGCCGCTGTTCGTATCCAAGTTACGGCGTTTGCATTGACCATCGCAACGGGTTGTCCGTTTTTTGAATCGAAAAGTAAAACTTCTCCTAAGTGAGAAGGCAAATTTTGTTTGTGGTTATTTGGAAAAGCTGTGATGATTTTGGAACCAAAGTAACGATTCTTTCCTAAATAAGCAGGCATCATAGCAAATACATTATGATTCTCTCCATCAGGTAATTGTTGGACCATTCGTTTTTCTTGAGAAATCGTTCCTGCTTGAAAATCTTTAAAACACTGTTCCATCACTTTGATTGCTTCTATAAAACTCAACTGAGTGATTACTTCATTACTATTGATTATTTTCATGTTCCATCTCCTTTTTCTTTATCCTAATCCTCGAAAACAATACATTCAATGATATAATTGTATGGAATACAATTTTTGAAAGAAGGAACGAGCATGTCAATCAATTCTTATGAGAACTATCCACTGACTTGGCGTCCAGATAAAACAAAATTACATCGCCCAATCTATCAATCACTCATCACGCAATTAGAGACTGATATCTTATCAAATAAATTACAGAAGAATACAAGGTTACCTTCCCAAAGAGAGCTCGCTGACTTTTTAGACATCAATTTTACAACGGTGGGACAAGCCTACAAGTTAGGATTAGAAAAAGGATTACTCTATACGAACATCGGAAGTGGCACATTCGTATCGCCAAATGCGTTCACATCGATCACGATTTCTTCCGACCAAGTGCCCGATCATATCATTGATTTTGGTTTAGTTAGTTCTTTTGAACAATGCAACGAAATGATTACTCCATTTATCCAAGCAGCCTCACAAAACCACGGGATCAGCGGGCTGCTTAGCTATCGTGAGCCTTTAGGTACGAATTATCAATTGACGATTGCCAAAAATTGGTTGGAAACACAAAGCGTCTACACCTCAAATGAACAGATCGCCATTGTCTCAGGCGTTCAAAATGGCTTGGCAGTCACTCTCGCTGCTTTGTTCTCTCCTGGAGATCGTTTGGCAGTTGATCGCTATACTTACTCGAATTTCATTGAGCTTGCTCAACTTTATCATATGGAAATCGTGCCAATCGATTTTGATGATAATGGCATGCTGCCCGAATTACTTGAACAAGAATGCCGCAAAAAGAAGATCCATGGTATTTTTCTGATGCCTTCATGTAATAATCCTATTGGTTTTCAATTGTCAGAAGAACGCAGGCTACAATTAAAAGAAGTGATCTTGAAAGAACAATTGATCGTGATCGAAGACGATATCCATTCTTTTATGACCACTTACAATCAAAAGACATTACTTCCTTCATTCCAGCAATTACTCCCCGAACAAACCATTTATCTTGCAGGAATGACAAAGTATATATGTGCAGGATTGCGTGTCGCTTTTCTAGTATTTCCTGAAAAATACAAAGAAAAGATCCAACAAGCGATTTTCAATATCAATGTCAAAACCTCTAGCTTAGAGGCTGAGATCATCACGCAAATCTTATGTTCAGAAACCGCACAGAAAATACTTGAAAAAAAAGCCAATTACACAAAGCAAGCAAACGAAACATTCGATACATTTTTCAACTTGCCTCGTCCGACCAATCCACTTCCTTTTTATCGGCCTATCGCTGTTCGTGATGACCTATCTCCACGAGCGATCGAACAAGCTTTCTTAAATAAAGGGGTTCGTGTTTATCATTCGCATCGCTTTACGACACATCCACAAGATGATCCTTTCATTCGAATTGCTTTATCCTCTAATCCTTTGGAAGTTTTAACAAAAGGGCTTGAGATCGTCAAAAAAGAAATCATTCACTTCCAACGGTGACTGATTCCATAAAGTCAACACAATTCCACTGACTCTTTTTATTTACTCCCGATCAGAACCACATCAAAGGAGGTCGAGACAAAAGTAAATTTTACTTTTGTCTCAGTTTCCTTTTTTTCTTTTGTCATATAAATAAAATTTATCATAACTACCTATTTTGACTATAGTCAGTAGTGAATCCTATACTTCGTATGTATTAAAACTTAGGAGGAATTACTTATGATTACAGGGTTAAACTTATTAAATAATCCATTTCTAAATAAAGGAACTGCTTTTACAAAAGAAGAACGTAAAAAATATGGGATTGCTGGCATGCTTCCAAGTACTGTCCAAACATTAGAACAACAATCGGTTCAAGCATATGGACAATATTTAAGTAAACAAACTGATTTAGAAAAACGTATTTTCTTAATGAACTTATTCAATACTAATCGTACATTGTTCTATAAATTGATGGGCCAACATTTAGTCGAATTCATGCCTGTAGTATATGATCCAGTTGTTGCAGATGCGATCGAACAATACAATGAAATTTTCTTAAAACCACAAGATGCTGCATTTCTTTCAATCGATGAACCAGAATTGATCAAAGAAAGCTTAAAAAATGCCGCAGACGGTCGTGATATCCGTTTGATCGTTGTTACTGATGCAGAAGGAATCCTTGGTATGGGTGACTGGGGCGTTAACGGTGTTGACATCGCCATCGGAAAATTGATGGTTTATACCGCAGCTGCTGGTATCAATCCAGCGCAAGTATTACCTGTATCGATCGATGCTGGTACCAATAACGAAGAGTTACTAAATAATCCATTATACTTAGGAAACAAACATGCTCGTGTCGAAGGAGATTCTTATTATGAATTCATCGACCAATTCGTTTCATCTGCTACAGAATTATTCCCTGAATTATTGCTACACTGGGAAGACTTTGGTCGTGGCAATGCCGCAACGATCTTAGAAAAATATGAAAATAAAATCACAACATTCAATGATGATATCCAAGGAACAGGTATTGTCGTACTAGCCGGAGTATTAGGTGGATTGAATATTTCTGGTGAATCTTTGAAAGATCAAACGATTCTAACATTTGGTGCCGGAACTGCTGGTGTCGGTATTGCTAATATCTTATTAGACGAAATGATCCGCCAAGGTGTACCCGAAACAGAAGCACGTAAGCACTTCTACCAAGTGGACAAACAAGGGCTATTATTCGAAGATACTGAAGGCTTGACTCCTGGACAAATTCCTTTTGCACGTCAACGTTCTGAATTTGCCAACAGTGAAGAATTAACAAATCTAGAAGCAGTGGTCAAAGCGATTCATCCAACAATTATGATCGGTACATCTACTCAACCTGGAGCATTCACTGAAGAAATCGTCAAAGAAATGGCAAGTCATACACCACGACCAATCATCATGCCTTTGTCTAATCCAACAAAACTTGCAGAAGCAAAAGCAAAAGATTTGATTGAATGGACAGACGGAAAAGCATTAGTCGGAACAGGTATCCCTGCGGATGATGTAGAATACAATGGAGTGACTTACCAAATTGGACAAGCAAATAACGCATTGATGTATCCAGGATTAGGACTAGGCTTGATTGCTTCAACCGCAACTCGTGTCAACGCTGAAATCATCTCACAAGCAAGTCGTGCATTAGGTGGGATCGTTGATGTCACAAAACCAGGCGCAGCTATTTTGCCTCCTGTTGCAAGAATCACTGAATTTTCACAAACAATTGCTGAAACAGTCGCTCAATCAGTCGTTGATCAAAAATTGAACCGTGAAGAAATCACAGACATCAAAGTAACTGTCGAAGCAGCAAAATGGGTACCTGAATATCAAGATCTAGAAGCTTAACTCGCTTGATCTGCTAACTACTCTTTCATAACTATTTGCTACTCAAACATTTCTTATCAAAAAAGACTTGAAGTAGCAAATACGGCATACATCAAAGCCTTGGATCTGTACGAAACGAGAAAATAGGAAAAACAACGATTTCTCAACGAATAGATCCAAGGGGTGTTTTCTGCCGTAAACTATTGAAAATGATTAGCGTCTAGAAGCAAGCGATTTTATAAGTATTTGCAATTCTCGTTAATCAAAGAAAGGATCTGTAAGGATGTTACATCAACAAAAAGCGACTGCTACAGTCACTAAAACAAAAAAAGAAGGCTTTTGGGACACAAAGATCAGTGGCGTCAGCTTACCGCTCTATTTGATCATGGTTCTCGTCTTGATTGTTGCGATGGCATTAGGTAAATTGCCAACGAACATGATCGGTCCTATTGCCGTACTCGTCATTTTTGGGAATCTATTCCATTTTATCGGCACAAAGATCCCCATCGTTAAAAGTTATTTAGGTGGTGGCTCTGTATTTGCGATCTTTGCTTCCGCAGCAATTGCCACATTTGGTATTTTGCCTGATTATGTAGTGAAATCAACTGAAAACTTTGTCAACAACATGGGCTTTTTAGATTTTTATATCGCTGCATTGATTACCGGAAGTATTCTAGGCATGAATCGTAAATTATTGATGAAAGCTTCCGTCCGTTTTATTCCTGTTGCACTTATTTCCATGGTCGTATCATTTTTTGCTGTTGGTCTAGTCGGAATGTTGATTGGTAATGGCTTTGCAAACTCAGTATTGTACATCTCCTTACCCGCAATGGCTGGCGGTGTAGGTGCTGGTGCTGTTCCACTATCAACAATCTATGCAAACGTCTTAGGAACAGATGCTTCTGCTATTATCTCACGTTTGATCCCTGCCACAGCAATGACAAATGTGCTAGCCATCATCGGTGCCGCTTTAGTTGCTCGTGCCGGACAATCTATGCCAAAATTGAACGGGAACGGCAAACTAATGGAAAAAGGAGATCTAGGCGACGGAAAACCACGCGACGTGAAACCTTCTATCCCACAATTAGGTGTTGGTCTAATGGTTTCGATCACCTTCTTTATCCTTGGTCAAATCTGTAATTTCTTTGTACCAAAAGTTCATGCGTATGCTTTTATGATCATCATCGTAGTAATTTGTAAAATCACCAATATTCTTCCTGAGTATTATGAAGATGCAGCCATCATGTTCAACAACTTGATCGTTAAAAACTTAACGGCAGCTGTCTTAGCAGGAATCGGGATTGCCTTATTGAACTTAAATGTTTTAGCTTCTGCTCTTACATGGCAATTCGTCGTCCTTTGCTTAACAAGTGTCATCGTCATCTCACTCGTTTCTGCTTTTGTTGGTCGTCTATTCGGACTTTATCCAATCGAATCAACGATCACAGCAGGGTTATGTAACAATTCAATGGGAGGAACAGGAAATGTTGCTGTTTTATCCGCCGCAAATCGTATGGAATTGATTGCTTTTGCTCAAATGGGTAATCGTTTAGGCGGCGCAATCGTCTTGATTATTTCAGGATTTTTGATGCAACTATTCTCTTGATTCTCATGAATAAAAAACTTCTCGATCAGTAGTCGGGAAGTTTTTTTATATTGTACGATTCAACATTCTTTTAGAAAATGTTTTTGCCATTTTGTTGAATGATAGCCGATACACTCGTAAAAATGATGCGCTTCTTTTCGATGTTCGCCAGAATTTAGTCGAACGCCATGGTAGCCTCGCTCTTTTCCTTGCTTTTCTATCCTATCCATCAATTGCCTACCAATCCCTTGTTTTTGGACGTTTGAAGAAACCGCTAATGCTAAAATATTGAACATCGTTGGACTTAGCAACGTTT
Source organism: Enterococcus sp. DIV2371 (assembly GCF_050498525.1). Lineage (NCBI taxonomy): Bacteria > Bacillati > Bacillota > Bacilli > Lactobacillales > Enterococcaceae > Enterococcus > Enterococcus sp. DIV2371. The sequence goes on from NZ_JBIPAJ010000001.1 coordinate 2,267,517, forward strand.
CGTACTTCTGCGCATGTACATATCCTAATACTTTCCTTGTACTATCTTCTTCATAAACTTCAATGACATACATTTCTGGTTGAGCTAAGATATTCTTCAATTGTTTCGTCGTTTCCACCAGAGCTATTTCATACCCTAATTCTTCCTTATTAAGCTGATTTATCGCTTCTGCATCTTCCAAACGAGCAGTTCTAATCATTTGATCCTTCCTTTCTTTGTTGTGTTTTATGTACTGAGCTAAGGATAGTATGTTTTTTTCTATGGAAATAGTATTTGATTCATTCTCAAGTAGGTTTTAAAAAAATTCATGATGCAATATGTTTATTCTCATTATTTAAAACTTACGTACCCGAAAATATAGTATTTTTACGAAAAAGGGAAGGAATTCAATTATTGAAACGCTCACTTAGACATGAAGAATGGTATCAAAAAAATTGGCAATTGAAATATATGTTCACGATTTTCTATCAACTGATTGACTTTTTGTAAAAAAATCTATAGTATAGTTTGTGAAGAAAGAGCAGGTAATGCTGCCGCTCTACACTTATGCGTGCATGAGAAAGAGTGCTAGGATACATGAGTAAGGCCAACTATCAAATATGATAGTTGGTTTTTTATTTTATCTCAAATGTTAATTGTAGTAAGAATAAAATTTTTCATAATATTATTGTCAGTTAATAATGGAGATTAGATATCAAATGTTCCTATAAAGTTACATCGACTTCTACAACAATTATATTTTTAAGGAAAGGTAAATCTTTCTGAGAAAGTGTCTACTTTTTTGTATTAATTCAAAAAAACACTAAAAAGTTTATGAAATACTCTTTCGGCTCTATAATAAAGTGGACTGATGAATCAATTCTGATTCGTCAGTCCACTTTTTCTTTTTGGGTATTAAAAAACATATCGTTCTCTAGTATGATTAAATCACCACAAAATAAACAACTGAGAGGACGATATGCTCTATGGAAAATTCTATCAAAAAAATGCTCCGATTAACAGATAAATATTTAACCATCCAAGATGTTTCTTACGAAACGTTCCATCAAACCAATACTTTAGTTATTGACGCAGTGTTAGCTCCTCCTACTTCTGCTTGTTTGACTTGTGGCTCTGCCGTGAGAGATTCGAAGGGGAAAACGGTCATTGTCAAAAATGGCAAGAAAATGACCTGCATTCGTTTCGATCAATTCAACCATTTACCGCTAATCATGCGGCTGAAGAAACAACGTTATCACTGTAGAAACTGCCATACCCATTGGACAGCCCAAAGCTATTTTGTTCGGCCAAATCATTCGATTGCCGAGCATGTAAAAATGAAAATCATTGCTTTACTCACCGAAAAGGTCTCCTTATCTTTTATCGCAAAGCATTGCCAGGTGTCTATTCCAACGGTGACGCGTATTTTGAAGTCGTTAAAAACCTATTTACCAAAACAAGCCAAGCGCCACCTGCCCAAAGTATTGATGGTCGATGAATTTCGTTCCCATGTATCCTCAGAAGATAAGATGAGTTTTATTTGTGCCGATGGGGAAACCGGGCAATTAGTTGATATCTTACCCACTCGAAAATTGTCTCGGTTGACCACTTATTTCCAGACATGTGTGAATCCATCTGACGTCGACTATTTAGTTACTGATATGAATGCGGCGTATTTTCAACTAACAAAAAAAGTATTTCCTCATGCCAAACTGGTCATTGATCGTTTTCATGTGGTCAAACACATGAATCAAGCGTTCCAAGATTTTCGTGTCCGTGAAATGAAACGCCTGATTGCTTCGGGCAATCGGACAATGCCAAGGAAATTAAAAAGCCATTGGCGCTTACTCACCAAAAATCGGAAGAATATCAACCACACAGAATATAAAACTTGGCGTAGCTTTCGTGCCCCAAAGTATCCTTACCTGACAGAAGCCATGGTGCTTGACCGTTTATTAAGTGCTTCAACTGCCTTGAAAGTCGCCTATCAAGCGTTCCATGAACTAGCGGATGCCTTTCGTGACAAAGACCACGAGTCATTTTTCACTCTCTTGCATCAGTTACCAGAAACATTAGATAAAGAATTTCGGCTAAAACTACAAAATCTTCTGAGCTATGAAGAAGGGATTCGTCATTCTTTGATTTATCCTTACTCTAATGGGAAAATTGAAGCAAAAAACACCCACATCAAAACACTCAAACGAGTGTCTTATGGCTTTAAATCATTTGAGAACATGCGCATCCGAATCTTTTTGACGAATCAAGTCATTCACGTCAAATAACGAAGAAAATCCGGAGAAGAAGTGTTCACTTCTTCTTCCGGATTTCACTTGATTGCACTCATCAGTCCTTATTGACAAAGAGCCACTCTTTCGAAGAGAATAAAAATTTACAATTACTAAAGTAAAAGAAAAAGCTGAACCCCTACCATCAAGGGTTCAGCTATCATTCCGGAACTATTCTTCTTCTTCAGCCATGAATGTATTGAAGACTTCTTCAATCATGTCCCATTCAGCGTCTGTTTCGATTTGTTCTAGTTCGCCTTCTGTGCCATCTTCGTTTTCCACATAGGCATAAGCTTGTAATTCTACGTCTTCATCTTCTGGTACACCAGCTGGATAAAGTAATACATAGTTACGGCCAAATTCTTCTTGTCCATCAACTGTCAACAAGATTTCGTATAATGTTTCATTTCCTTGATCATCGACTAATGTGATATGTTCATGTCCTTCATGATCATGTGTATGATTGTGTTCTGCCATTAGAACCCCTCTTTTCCATTTTTTAAAATAGTTGTTTCCCCGAACCATCTAAATAATTTTGTAAAATCATCACCGCAGCAAGCTTATCGATGACTTTTTTTCTTTTTGCTCTTGATGTATTCGCTTGTTCGACCAACATGCGTTCTGCTTGTACTGTCGTTAGTCGTTCATCTTGATACTCGACTGGTAGAGAAAACATTTCTTTGATTTTTTCTCCATAAGCCATTGAGCTTTCTGCTCTAGGACCGATTGAGTTATTCATGTTTTTCGGCAAACCGACAACAAAACGATCGACTTCGTACTGTTTGACTAATTCTGCCAATCGATCGAAGCCAAATTCTTCTTTTTCTTCGTCGATACGAATGATCTCTACGCCTTGTGCAGTCCAGCCAAAAGGATCACTAACAGCGACGCCTACTGTTTTTGAGCCGACATCCAAGCCCATCACTCTCATAGATTCACTCCATGATTTGAGAGATAGTCTTTAACGATCACTTCCATGATTTCATCGCGTTCATGACGACGGATCAAATTCCTTGCATCACGATAACGAGGAATGTAGGCCGGGTCTCCAGAAAGCAAGTAGCCCACAATCTGGTTGATTGGATTGTAGCCTTTTTCTTCCAAAGCCCGATAAACGATCGCTAATGTTTCGCTGACTTCTTTTTTACGACTATCATCAAAACCAAAACGTACGGTTTCATCTGTAAAACCCATGATTCTACACCTCTTTCCGCAGGGTAGTCAAATTACCCTCTACACCCTTTATTTTACTCGAAATGTGGCAAAACTACAAATAAATATTCTAACTTAGTCAGAAATATAAAAATAATAATGATTTCTTATTTTGATTGTATCGATTCCAACATTTGTGAGTAGACTTTCTTACAGTATACGTGATATTGACTTAAAAATAAGCCTTTTCTCTGTTTTTTCAAAAAATTCACAAAATATTCAAATAACGGACACGCATTGATTATGTTTTCTTGGCTTGACCCGTTTGATAGTTGATCGTATAGCCATCTTGGACATTATAAATAAAAACATTGAAAGAGATTTGGTTATCTTCAATACTTTGTGCCTCTAACTGAACACCTCGTGCCACTAGTTCATCATCTTCAAAATGTGGGGTTACTCGATAGCGAACATGATGATTTGTTTCTTTGATGTATGCGGCAATATCGTTCTCATGTGCAAGCATATAAGGGGTATTTAACGAACGTGTCCCCGTCATCAGATTTTTGATGTTATTATTTTGTCCAGTCAGCTGAAAACCTATCAAATGGCTTCGATTGTACAACCACTGTCCATCACTTAATTTTTTTTGCTTCCAACCTGTGGGATCGATATAAAGAGACTCACGCTTTTCTTTAGGAAACATCTTTTTTCCTAACATGGCATTTGCTTGGCCCACGCGATTCAAGCGGTCGATATCGGAATAGCTTTCCCACGTTCCTTTTTCTAAACTCAGTTCTTCTTCTGTAAAGGTTGGTTTATTGTGATTGATTTCGATTTCTTGATGTGTTCCATCATATTCTGGAACATTCGCTACTTGTGACACTTGAGGTTTTGAATCAAATAAACCTGTAATCTGTTGAATGAGATCAGAGTCTTTCTGGGTAGTGGAGATCCCTAATGCGCCCGCTAAAAGGGCAACAGCGACTCCTACGATTGCTTTCGTTGTTTTTTTGTTCATATATCTACTCCTTTATTCCGTTGAACTCCATAAATCTTAACATACGTTCCCCTTTTTATAAATAGAGAAGTACTTTAACTCCTTCAAAAGTTAGATACGCACTTTTTAACAAGTTACTGAAATAAACGTGTAAAGGACATTTGATATCGCTCGTACGTTAAGTCGCTGAAAATTGGAGAAACGCTGTTCTTAAAAAAATGACAATCAGAAATAAGCGTGCATCCTCAAAATTGGCAGAGCAATTTCAAGAATCCACGCTTATTTCTCGGAGTTGAGCACCCAAATGAATACTTTATTTTTCCTATGACTATCTGTTCATTGCCTGTTCAATCATCGCCACTGTTGCTTGTGGATCTTCTACACCTATGATTAGACGGCTGAATTCTTCATCTTTTAATGTGATCACGACTGCATCTTCTTTTCTCTTCAGATCATAGAATATTTTGTTTGAGTCTTGGACAAACGTCCCTGCAAAGTAGTGACCATATGCGTCAACACCTACTCTTTTTTCACCAAATTTTGGTGTATCTTCCCACACATCCGGATCGGCTGTGGCCCCCATCACATTGGTCAAAGGGGTAGCGATCTCACTTTTCATCGCCCAAAGTTTTCTTGCTCCTTCCATGCTGATGATCAATTGATCATTTTTGATTTCAACTTTAGCCATTTTCTACTTCTCCTCTCTTTTGATAAGATTCCCTCGAAGCATGATTCGCTTGGCAATGATCGTCTCAATCGGAATCTTGTTCTTCTTTTCTAATTCGGCGATGACATTCGTTGCGAGTTTGTTCACTTCCTTGTCATCAGCTGACCGTTCTAATAAAGCAACGATCAACAAATCAATCAATCCTTCTTCACTGCTAGCGTCACATTCTGCCACATAGTTGAAGCAAGTTCTAAATAAACCAGCTTTACTATAATAAGCAGAATATAAACTGCCTCGAAGCAAACCAGTGGCTTTTACCAACTGACTGATTGATGTTCCTGCATACCCATTTTTAGCAAATACTTTGGCTGCTTCTGTCAAAACTGTTTCTTCATTAAATTCTCTTGTTCTTCCCATATCTTGATTATGCCATATTCTTGAACGATTGGTCAACAATATAGAAGAAAGCTTTCTTTATCTTAAACATTTGAAGATACTTCTCATATTTAAAAGGCAATTTCTCTTTTTATACGTTTTATCGTTTTTTTGTAGTAAAATAAATTCAAGAAAACAATCATTGGAGAATTTATCATGCCAGAAAGAGATTTGGATTTATTACTTAATACCTGTTTGCTAGCCGGAAAAATCATGACGGAAAGCAATGCAGAGATGTACCGTGTAGAAGATACGATGAGCCGGATCGCTTCAGCTTCAGGAAATTATCGCTTAGTCAGCTATGTGACCCAAACAGGGCTATTTATCGGCTTTGATCGGACTTCTACGATCCGTATGGAACAAATCACTAAGCGGACGATCAATTTAGAAAGAGTCGTCAAGGTCAATAACTTATCGCGAAAGTATGTCGCCAATGAATTGACTTTGGAAGAACTCTATCAAGAGTTACAAGAAGTCGAGAAAGATCGGCGGATGTTCCCAGTATGGCTGCAAATCATCAGTGCTGCGATCATTAGTGGTACGATCATGATTTTATTTGGTGGTGAATTGCAGGATTTACCGATTACTTTGCTGATCGGTGGCGTTGGCTACATTGTTTATCTTTGTAGTTTACGATTTTTTAGGATCAAGTTTTTAGCTGAATTTCTATCCTCATTGATTATCGGTATTGCCGCCATTTTGAGTGTGCGTCTAGGGATCGGCCTCAATCAGGATTTGATCATCATTGGGTGTGTCATGCCATTGGTTCCTGGTGTTCAGATCACCAATGCGATTCGCGATTTGTTAGCAGGCCATTATGTTTCAGGCGTTTCTCGTGGAGCCGAAGCCATGATGACTGCTGCAATGATCGGCTTTGCGATCGCCTTTATCTTTCAAATTTTCTACTAAGAAAGGAATTTATCCATGTGGCATGTAATCATTCAATTTTCTTTTAGTTTTTTAGCGACTGCGGCTTTTGCAATCATCACCAACGTTCCCAGAAGAGCTTTGATCTGGTGTGGTTTTGCTGGAGCAATCGGTTGGATGATCTATTGGTTGTGTCTGGATATGGGCGGTGGAGCGGCTTTAGGCTCATTATTAGGTTCATTAGGTGTTGCTTTTGCTAGTGATCTTTTTTCTAAGCAATTGAAAATGCCGGTCACGATCTTCAATATTCCTGGCATGGTACCGCTAGTTCCTGGAGGATTAGCCTATCAAGCAGTTCGCAGTTTAGTTACGGGTGCTTATCAAGATGCGGCATTTTTCACTGTTCAAGCCATCATGATCGCAGGGGCGATTGCCTTAGGTTTAGTGATCTCTGAGGTCTTCAACCATAATATCCGCAGTTTCAAGCTGAAACGTGAATCAATCGTATTGAAACGCCGCAAGAAAAAATGATTTTTAGTTGTTGCGGCATTTTATTTTTACAGAAAAAAGCGAGAAAAGACTAATCTTACAAAGATTTTGTCTTTTCTCGCTTTTTTATCTGGATAGTCGTATCAAAACTCTGTTTCACAGGTTCAGCTAAAATGCCCGATACACATACTGATTTTCAGGCGCAGTGATTTTCTCTGCTTTTGTCACAACGACTGAAGGAATCTCTCGTTTGAATGGCTGGTAAAAATCCGTTTGGATCGTTCCTTCAACTTTGTACCAATCATCATTTTGCACGGTCATTCCCTCTGGCAGATGAGTCAGCAAGCCAAACACGCCTGAATCGGCAACACAATGAATGATCCCAAATCGAAAGAGAAATGTATCAGTAACATTGTCATTTTTCGACTGATAGATAAAGCCTTCATAAGAAACTTTTTTACCAATAAATTCACTTGGATAATTGTAGATCAATTCCATGATCTCCAAATAGTTCTCATCAGTGATCACAATCTTTTGCTCGTCCTCATACTTATCTTTCAACTCATTCATCTGGTCTTGATAATCAGATTTATTGAAATAGATACTGGTATCCGGCTTCAGATATTGCGTTTGTATTTGTGGATCACCGACAGATTCTTTACTTAATGGGAAGTTGAAGCCTTTCGCTTCAACGATCGTCGTGTTTAGGCTGACAGTCGGAAATAATGTGCCTACGACGATTGGCAGTGCCAATAAAAGATAAGCAATCAATCGTTGATACGGTTTGCTTAATCCGTGATCATGCGAATCATGTGACTCATGCGCTACTTTTTTTCCATCTGCTTTTACCCAAAGATATAACTGGACTAAAGCTAATAAAGCCGATAAAACCATGGACAATACTGCCAAATAACGATAATGGACATTGATATATTGATCTAAGCGCCCTGATACTTGAAGATACATCATCATTTCAAAATAACCAGATAAAATCAAAAATCGCAGCATCTTTCTCCTCCTAAATAAATAGTGTAAAGCCGATCACACTTAATGTGACCAGACCGATCAATAAAACGATGAAGCGAGTCTTGAAGTAACGTTTCATCATCAATAGGTTTTTGATATCCACCATTGGTCCAAAAACTAAAAATGCAACAACTGGTGCTGTACCAAAAAGACTTAGTAAAGAAGAACCAATAAAAGCATCTGCTTCGGAACAAAGTGACATTGTGAACGCCAATAGCAGCATGATCAAAATAGCTAATAATTTTGTTGATCCTAAAGTCAGCATCACTCGAGTAGGTAAGTAGGTTTGCATTGCCGCTGCAATCAACCCACCAAGGATCAAATAGCGTCCTGTATCGAAGAATTCATCAATCGAATGAGTCAAGACATGTAAGACTTGATGACCCCATTTGCGTGGGCCAACTGACTCGTTTTCTTCATGTGTATGGTGCGCAGGTTCAACTACCTCTGGATCAAACGGAAATTTTAAAATCGTTCCTTTTTGGATATAGGCTAACCAAATACCTACGATCAACGCTACTATGAAACTGCCCAACATACGAAGTCCCGCCATCTTCCACGTGTTACCGAATGCAATAAATGTTGAAAAGATCACGACTGGATTAATGATCGGTGCAGTCAACATAAAAGCAAAAGCGGTGTGCACGGGAACACCTTTTTTAACGAACTGATGCACGATGGGAATGATTCCACATTCACAAGAGGGAAAGAAAAAGCCTAGAATCGAACCAACGATAATGGATAAAAAGCGGTTTTTAGGTAGCCACCGCTTCACACGTTCGGGGGTCAAAAATACTTGTAGTGCGCCTGAGATGATACATCCCAATAATACAAACGGCAAGGCTTCGATAACGATCGACAAAAAAATCGTCCCCATCTGCAATACCGAATTTGGAATAAATGAAAACATATAATTTCTCCTTGTCATTTGAACTTCATTCGCCCATCAATATACGCTTTTCTACGGCAAAATACAAGAAACCTTAAATTTTTTTCAGAAGTTTAAGAAATCAAATAAGCTTTTTTATTGACATTCTCCTCTTATGGATTTATTTTTAGCACAGTCAAGAAATCGATTCATCCCAAAAATCAGCGAATCCTTGTCACCTTTTTTGATTTGCTCATGGTTGAATCCTTTTTCACAAACGAATTAATGAACTACCAGAAGCAACTTTGAGGAGCTATCATAATGAAAAAAACGATTGATTTATCTGAAGTCCAAAAGACGATCCAAGAAGAACCGACTGTCGTTGTGGCGATTTCCACACCCGATTGCAGCGTTTGTCATGCAGTAGTTCCAAAGCTAGAACAGCTATTGACCCATTATTCTTTTCCAGCGTTCCATTTAGATGCCATTAAAACTCCAGAAGTTGCTGGTACATTTCAAGCCTTGACCGCACCAGTGATCTTGCTCTTTCATCGTGGAAAAGAAGTCGAGCGCCAAGCACGGTTTATTCGTTTTGAAGAACTGACAAAACGCTTAGATCAACTAAGTCTATCCGGTGATCAAGTCAGCTACGATACTTTATTCGAGTAATATAAAAAGCTACAAGTCATTTTCATACACGAATGACTTGTAGCTTTTTTAGTTAAACACCCATTAAATAACGAGCGGTGATCGATTGTTTACAAGTACTGATATTTTCAGGGATTCCTTCATAAAGGATCTCTCCTCCACGTATTCCCCCATCTATCCCTACGTCGATCAACCAGTCTGCCGCCTTCATGATCTCTAGATTATGCTCAATGACGATGACTGTATTGCCTTTATTGACCAACCGTTCGATGATGTCCAAAATACTCTTGATATCTGCCATGTGTAAACCTGTTGTAGGCTCATCCATAATGTAGATATTCCCTTTTTTGCTTAACTCCTTCGCAAGTTTCAAACGTTGACATTCTCCACCAGACAACGTATTCAATGGTTGTCCTAGTGTCATGTAGCCTAATCCTACTTCTAAAATTTGCTTTAGTTTTCGTTGGATCGATTTTTCTTCAAAGAATCCCACAGCTTCAGTAATACTCATTGCCAGCACTTCATCAATCGATTTCTCTTTTAATTTATATTGATACACTTCTTCTTTGAACCGTTTGCCGCCACAAGCTTGGCAAAGGATCTCAACAGAATCCATGAAAGATAATTCCATTTTGATATGGCCATGTCCTTTACATGTTTCACAGGCGCCTTCTGAATTATAAGAGAATAGTCCGGCAGACACATTATTTTCTGCCGAGAAAACCTTACGGATATCATTCATGATCCCTGAATAAGTTGCTGGATTGGAACGAATATTCCCTGCAACAGCTGACTGATCGATCGTGATCGCCTCTGGATATTCTTTCGCAAACACCCCATTCACCAAACTACTCTTGCCTGATCCTGCCACTCCTGTCACTACTGTAAAAACACCTAAAGGCACTTTAAGAGAAGTATTTTTCAGATTATGCAAGGTAGATTTTGTCGTCTCGATAAAGTCATTCGTCTTTCTAGGTTCAGATTTGAAATCTGCCATTTGACCAAATGCTTTCCCAGTCAACGTATCTGAAACGAGTAACCCTTCGTAACTCCCTTCATAGGTGATGTGGCCGCCATTTTTTCCAGCTCTTGGTCCTACGTCAATGATATGATCTGCCACTTTGATCACATCAGGGTCATGTTCTACGACGATCACTGTGTTTCCTTTATCGCGCAACTTGATCAACAACTCGTTCAACCGATGGACATCTCTTGGATGCAGACCAATGCTTGGCTCATCAAAGATATAGATGACGTCGTTCAAACTAGAAGATAAGTGCTTGACCATTTTCACTCTTTGACTTTCTCCTCCAGACAAGGTTGCTGTCTCCCGATTTAAAGAAACATAGTCTAAACCGATGTTGATCAGGTCTTGCAAACGTGATTGTAGATTTTTCAATACTGGTTGGATCATTTCATCTGTGATCTCGGATAATATTTCTAAAAGTTCATCCAATTGCATCGCTAAGAAATCCGCGATGGAGTAGTCGTTGATCTTACAATCTAATACTTTTTGGTTGAAGCGTTTCCCCTGACATTCTGGACACGTTTGTTCGTCCATAAAAGCGGCAATTTTTTTCTGAGTTGTCGCAGAGCTTTCATTTCCTCCTTTGATATTCGAACGATTGAAACGAGCCACTAATCCTTCGTAGGTCGAACTCATCCCTTCCATATATAACGAATCGATTTTTTCTCCAGAAGCATACAGGAATTTTGCCATTTCCTCTTTTGAGTAGTCCTTCAGAGGTTTATCATTATCAAAAAAACCTGTGTTCGTGAAAGATTTCAATAACCAAGAACCAATTTTGTAACCCGGGAGTAGGATTGCTCCTTCATTCAATGACTTTTCTAGATCTAGTGCTTTGTCGAGATTTAACCCCACGATTCGTCCGATTCCTTCGCATGCCGGACACATTCCGTGAGGATCATTGAATGAAAAATTCCAAGCAGGGCCTAAGTAGGGTGTACCAATACGAGAAAAAAGTAGGCGGATCAGTGGATTGATATCTGTGATCGTTCCTAATGTCGAACGAGAATTCCCCCCTAGACGGCTTTGGTCTACGACGACTGCCATGGAGAGATTATCGATAGCATCAGCTTCTGGTTGACTATACTTAGGTAGGAAATTCTGTACGAATTTAGAAAAATTTTCGTTGAGCTGTCTACCAGCTTCTTGCGCAATCGTATCAAAAACGATTGAAGATTTACCTGAACCGGAGACCCCTGTAAAAATCGTGATTTTTCTTTTTGGAATCTGTAAATCAAAACCTTTTAGATTATTCTGCCTTGCATTATGTATCTTGATATATTCCTGCATTGCTGATCCTCCCGTATGCGCTTGATATTTTTTAGTGAACTATTATTATAACATAGAAACAAGGGATTCCTATAGTATATTTTCAAGATACTCTTCTTTTGCCAATCAAGTTTATCTCAGGAATATAAGCAATCCCCGCTTTCATTTCTTTTCTTTATTATTTTCAAAAAAATATATAAAAAAACAAACTATTTTTTCTTATGACCAGAAAAAAATAGTTTGTTTACTTAATTTGAACATTCTTTGCTTCTTTTTATTCGTGTTCTTCATTTTCATGCAAAGACGAGTCGGAATGCAAGAAATAGATCAATGTCTGTAATTCGTTTGTTAAATCGACATTTTGGATCAATACTTCTGTTGGTGCATTTAGACGAGCAGATGTAAAGTTCAATATCCCTTTAACACCAGCTTCTGTCAAGCGGTTCACAACCTCTTGTGCCTTTTCGGCAGGAATCGTTAAGATTGCGACCTCGATTTGCTGGATCTTGATTTGTTCGATCATATCATCCATCGGATATACAGGGATGCCATCCACGATGCGACCGACGATTTCAGGGTTAACATCAAACGCACAGCTGACACGGATACTATTACTTTGGTGGAATTTGTATTTCAATAAAGCACTTCCTAGATTCCCCACCCCGATCAATGCGACATTCGTCAATTGATCATCATTCAATGTTTTTGCAAAGAAATGCATCAAGTCCTCTACATCATATCCATAGCCGCGTTTACCTAGTTCTCCAAAATAGGAAAAGTCCCGACGGATCGTTGCGCTATCTACTTGGACTGCTTCACTTAGTTCAGTTGATGAAACTTTTTTCTTGCCTGCGTTATTCAAAATTCTTAAATAACGATAATATAAAGGAAGGCGTTTTGCCGTTGCCTTTGGAATTATATGGTCTTTCACTTCATTACCTCCACAGTATTTCTTCTCGATTTATACATCATATCAGTACTTGCACAAAAAAATCAATTTCGTTGCTCGTATATTGTGAATTTTTATTCTTATTCTCATTTTGGCATCCACTTAGAATCTCGCAGTAACTATGAATTTATGGTAGACTACAATAGAAAAAACAAGAGAAAATTCTAGGAGAATTCACAAAGTAGAAAAGAGGATTCGATGATACTATTACAAGCTAATCAAATCGCCCGCCATTTTGGCGCAGAGATTTTATTTGAAAATATCCACTTAGAGATCCAAACTGGCGCCCGTATTGCCTTGGTTGGAAGAAATGGTGCCGGTAAATCGACATTATTGAAGATCATTGCTGGTATCGAAGCGCCAGATTTAGGGAATATTGCAAAAAATAAAACAGCTACCCTTGGCTATTTAGCCCAAGATACTGGGTTAGATTCAACTGAAACCGTCTGGAATGAGATGCTAAAAGCATTTGAAGACGTGCGTTTGATGGAACAACGAATGCGTGATCTTGAAGTGTTCATCAGTGAAGGTGAGCCTGATACACCAGCTTATCAATCTTTCTTGAAAGAATATGATAAATTGCAGCATGATTTTTCTGATAAGAATGGCTATAGTTACGAAAATGAGATCCGTTCTGTATTGCATGGATTCAAATTTGACCCATCTTTTTATGATCAAAAAATCGACACGTTATCAGGTGGTCAGAAAACAAGACTAGCTCTTGCTAGGATGCTTTTGCAACACCCAGACATCTTGATTCTGGATGAGCCGACCAACCACCTGGATATCGAAACTCTAGCTTGGTTGGAAAACTATTTACAAGGTTATACCGGTGCCTTGCTAATTGTTTCCCATGACCGATACTTCTTGGATAAAGTTGCGACTGAAGTCTATGAGTTGAGTCGCAAAAAGATGCGTCATTATAAGGGTAATTATTCTAAATATTTGGATATGAAAGCTGAACAGCTGGCTTCAGATTGGAAAGCTTATGAAAAACAACAGACAGAAATCAATAAACTAGAAGACTTCGTTGCCAGAAATCTTGTACGTGCCTCAACGACAAAACGCGCACAAAGCCGTCGCAAAGCATTAGAGAAAATGGAACGTCTGGATCGACCACAAGGAGATGAGAAACAAGCACATTTTCTATTCCATGTGGCAAAACCCTCTGGAAATGTCGTCTTACAAGTAGAAGATGCCGCGATTGGCTATGATGGAACGGTCTTATCGGAACCAATCAACTTGGATATTCGCCGTCAAGAAGCGATCGCCTTGGTTGGTCCGAATGGAATCGGCAAATCCACGTTACTGAAATCGATCATACAAAAATTACCTTTTATTCGTGGAAAAGAAACACTGGGTACAAATGTCAGCATCGGTTATTATGACCAAGGTCAGGCAGAGCTGAATACCAACAAAACGATCCTCGCAGAACTTTGGGATGAGCATCCAACAGTCCCTGAAAAAGATATCCGTTCAATTTTAGGTGCCTTTTTATTTTCTGGTGAAGACGTAGAAAAAACGATCCCCCTATTAAGTGGTGGAGAAAAAGCCCGGGTTGCACTAGCTAAACTAGCAATGAACCAAGAAAACTTTTTGATTTTGGATGAACCGACCAACCACTTAGACATCGACAATAAAGAAGTATTAGAAAATGCGTTGATCGACTATGAAGGAACATTACTCTTTGTTTCCCATGACCGTTACTTTATCAATCGTATCGCCACAAAAGTGATTGAACTTTCAGAAAATGGGAGCAAAGTCTACTTAGGTGACTACGATTATTATTTAGAAAAGAAAAAAGAAGAAGAAGAGATTGCTGAACTAATAGCGGCTGAACAGCCCGAAGTGAGCACGCCTTCGACCAACAAGTCCACGTATTTCCAAAGCAAAGAGCAACAAAAGTTGATTCGGAGCTTGCAACGTAAAATCACACAAATCGAAGAAGACATGGCTAAACTTGAAGAAACTGTGGAAGAGCTTGAACAACAGATGGTCTCCCCTGCTGTTTTAGATGACCATGTCAAATTGAATGAACTAAATCAAGCGCTTGATGAAGCCCATCAACAACAAGAAGAAAAGTTGACTGAGTGGGAAAACTTAAGTCTGGAGTTAGAAGAAATCGAAACGATTCAGTAAGATCGTTCTCTCGATCTTCGATAAAAAAAACGCTGAAGCTGGCCATACTGCCATCTTCAGCGTTTTTTTAGACTTGATGATGTAAGTCAAAAACATGTTTCAATTCGACCGATACTGGCGAATGGTCTGGATTTGTTTCCATAAGATCTTCCATGTACACCCACCACTTTTGATTGATTTCTGTTTCTGGTACCTGACGCCATTTTTCTTCATCTTCAATCTCTAAATAGCCAAAAAGTGCATTTGTTTCTGGATCAAGAAAGATTGAATAGGAATGCGCGCCATGTTCAGCTAACATCTCACGCATCTCTGGCCACAAATCATTGTGCCGTTTCAGGTACTCTGCTTCATACCCTGGGTACAATTTCATTTTTACTGCTTTTTTAAACATTTAAATTCCCCTTTCACCATTTGTTTTTCTTGATGTGGAACAGTCATCATCTGTTGTTCTTAGCTACTTCTATATTTTCTAATTTACAGCAAGCGTTTACAATAGCAAAAACAAAGGATAACGGTGGCAGATTCACAGGATTTTTTCAGAGAATAAAAAAAGTGACCGCGGTGGGTAGCCGCGGTCTAGGAGTTTATTTTTACTTGAGGAGTAAAAATGAAAAAGTATAGGGTTGTTGGTTGGTATGTATATAGAATAGAAGATAAGTTTGAAGAATTCCTCTATAAATTTTGTCTTTTATTAGGATAATTCTTTAAGAAAAAGTAAAACAGCGATTATTACAGTTATTTACTGATAAATGAATCATCCTATAGGATAACTTTTACGTGTTTACAAACCATCTTAACGATGATAACCAAAATAATCGCCTACTCTTTTGCTGGCTTTCTTATCCGCTTTTATTTGCTGCATCAAGAGATTGACTTTCTGTCGATTTTTGAAATTAAGCTTTCTTAGTTGGCGTCGAATAAAGACGAATCGTCTTCTCTTCATTGATTTCTGATTATTTTTATAAACGGTTATTTTCGGGTTGCTGTTTTTCATTGCTTTTTTATTATTATCGTTCGCACTCTCTTTACCAGCAGCAATCACTGACGATAATTGGTTGTGTTTGTTTAGATTGCCTTTTGATACTAATTTTTCTCGGTCATTAAAATCTTTAGGCTTTTCTATGATCGTCATCTTTCGATTCAGAACCACTGCTGGTTCAATTACCCCCATTCGCCTAGTCCTAGGTTCTTGATCGATTAAATCATTTATTTTGGATGCACGTTCTGTTGGCGAGTTATAAACTAGATCTTCCTTTGGATCCATTACTTGTGCTGCAACTTTCTGCAAATGATTTTGGAGTATTGGATTTAGCATAAAAAAGGCTGTTTTCGCTCGATTGATTACTTCTTCTCTTGTCTCCTCATTCATCTGCAGATTAAATTCCGGCTTATCCAAGCAAATAAGGAGGACTTCTTTTCGTGTAGCGATCTTTTCTTCCAGTAATAGAATCAATTGTGTATGAACCCCAGCATCAACATTTGCTTCCATTGTTTTAATTTTCTGTTGCTGGTATCCATGAAGTTTCTCTGAATCGATATTTAACCATAAATGCAGATAATCCGTTAAATAGAAATTATCTTTAAAATACTCGGTCATTTCAGCACTCAACACAGGTTGTTCTTCATTTTGACAGGACATCGCAATTTCTTGTGCATGCTGCAGACGCTCAATTGCCGCTTCCTTACTTGATGGAACACTTCCAGGTATCTGGCGCTTTTGATACCTTGCTAATTCATCTCTGATATTCCCCGAAAATTGATCTAAAGAAGGCTGTTGACTTTCAATCGTCACCGCTGATTCTTGCGTCTGAGTAAAAATATTTCTGATACGTTGGCTGATTCCCATAGTATCCCTCCTCATTTCTAGTTGATAAAATGAGTATACAGTTTGAAAATCGTTCCGGTCGCCCTTCTTTTCTTAAAACTGAAAAAAATGACTTGGGGGTTTCATTAAACATGGCCAATACTTTTTAAGTAAACAACAGATCATTCCAAAAAAACCGCCATGGAATGATCTGTTGTTCTTCATCTTTAAGAGAGGCGATGCCCCACTCTTTTATTTCATCAACTATACACTTCTTGTCTATTCCTTCTCGTATAACCATACACTGCCAAACTAAGGAAGAATAGAATATAAATAATCAAGATGAGCATTTCTCTGTGGTTGCCTTCCCAGGTTTGCCCCGATTGGAAATTTTTGATCATCGTCAAAATCCAATATTGTGGGGTGATCATCGAAACTTTCTGCATGAATTCTGGCATTACCTCATGTGGGATCAAAGCACCTGACAGTAAACTGGTAACAGTGATCAAGATGCTTTGTAAAGCCGCTGCAACGTTCGTACTTGATGCGAGTACACCAATAGCAATCGACCAACCTACCGCTAGTATACTGAATAGGGTCAGTAATAAAATCAAATCAAACGCACTTAACCCAGGATCGATATCGAATAGACCTGTCATGACGATGACCGCTAAAATCACTTGGATCAGCATAGCAAACATCGCAAAGATCGTTGTGCCAATAAAATAAGTACTTTTAGCAATAGAAGTAGTCATCAAGCGTGTATAAATTTTATTCCGTCGCTCTTCTTGGATAGTCGTCGTGCCAAAATTTCCTGCTTGAAATAAAAGCATCATCAATAAAAAGCCGATGATTTGAACCGACATTTGTTCAGTCGTGGCTCTTTGATCCACTTGACGGATCTCGATTTCTGTCGGTTCCTTCAAGCGGTCAAGCAATTCACCTTCTCCTCCTGCTTCTGCTAATGATTGGATGCTGGCAACCTCTGCTAATGCACGTTGAACTAACCGATCCACATTATTTAGCAGTTCCCCTTTTTGAAATGTCCGTAGAGAAAGTTCCGGAGTTTCAGCAACATTTTCTTGATACCCCTCAGGAATCGTAATGACTGCCACCGCGTTTTGTCGTGAAAGCACTTGATCGATATCTTCTACCGAGGCAATTTTCTGAACAGCCACACGTTTTTCTAAACTCTCAATAAGCAACTCACTGTAGGATGAGCGATCTTGATCCACTACCCCGATCGTCAGCAAATTCGTTTCTTGATCGCCATAGGCAAAAAGATAAAGTACGACACTTAAGAAAGGAATCCCGATAAGAAATAAAATTTGTAATGGGCGATTTCGCCAAAGAACGAACCGTTCTCTAATGACCCAAAAGATATCTTTCATTAGAATACCTCCCTTTTATCTAAAATAACGACTGACAATGTGAGTAGGACGAGCAATATGCCAACATTCCCATAAATACCTACCCAATGCAATGGATTATCCGTCCATAGGCTTTCTCTTACTGATGCTAAGACACAGCCTAGTGGTGAGAACCTCATCATTGTTTCATTCGTTGGAAAATATGCGCCTCCTAGAAAGCCAGTCAATTGGATAAAGATCTGCGTTGTGCTAGATCCAATTCTTTTTTCGCCACGATCCCCAACAGTTTCTAAAAATAGACCTAGTGCTAAAAAACTTCCCATAAGGGCAACGAGATTAAAATAAGAAAAACCAAATCTTAAATACCAAGGTACATCAAATAAAAATTGAGAAAGGAGCATCAAGAGCAATACGACGCACATCCCAAAAACAAAATGGCCGAAAAATGTCGATAAAATAATTTTTTTACGGCTAAGTGGCGTGACTAATTCTCTTTGCACCGTTCCATGTTGCCGTGCTTCGCGAAACATGCTTAGTCCAGTTTCAGAAAAATATAATACAAAGAGACTGATCATCGCAATCGCATAATATTGGTAAGATGTGGCGGTCTCTCGTTGATTTTCCTGATCGATAACGATCGCATCCGTAAACTGATCAGCTGAAACTAAGCCAGTGGTTGGTGGTAATTGTTGTTCCATAATGATACTTTGACGTTTGATTTCCTGTACGATTTCTACTAAATAGCTTTGAAGTATCGTTTTTTCCACGTTGGACAGTTCCCGACTCTGTACCTCGACATGGTCTGAAAAAGACAAGTAGGCATCCGCCGTTTGTTTTCTTATATTCGCTAATCCCTCTTTTTTATTTGCCACTTCTTCAAAATGGATGGTGCCGTCAGTAAAAGAAGTCACCTGTTGGAAGATTCCCCGAACTTCTGGATCGTCGATTTGATATTGTACAGTCAAGGGTTCTATATCAGATACAAAATCATTATTGAACACACCTTGAAGCACTGCCCCGAGAATGAACATCAACGTAATCGGAAAAGCAACAAAATAAATATAATTAGATTTTTCACGTAAACTTTGTATCAGGGTTCGAATAATTATTTTTTTATTCATGATCGCTTCTCCTAATCTCTTAGCGTGCGTCCAGTCAGACTCAGAAAAACTGTTTCTAGATCCGGCGCTTGTTGTAATACATCTACTACCCTGACTTCCTGCTTGATCAATAACATCAAAATCTGGTTCAACAATTTACTTTCAAGCAACGTCATGATCTGCAATTGTTGTTTTTCGAGTGACACATTGATAACTCCATTGATATCACTGATTTCTTGGATATTTAGCGATTCTGGATTCTCCACGGTGATCTGTAGGTTGATTTTATCTATTACAAGACTCACTAAATCTTCCTCGCTGCCGAAAGCAATCACTTGGCCTTGATCGATAATGACGATCTCATCTGCCAAACGCGCAACTTCTTCCATGTAGTGACTTGTGTAGATGATCGTCGTGCCGTTTTCTTTCATTTTTTCGATTGCTGATAAGATATAATTTCTAGATTGTGGGTCGATTCCGACCGTCGGCTCATCCATGATCAGTAAAGCAGGTCGATGGGCAATCGCCATCGCAATATTCAACCGTCGTTGCATCCCACCAGAAAAAGCACTCGGTCGTTCTTTTCTTCGTTCATATAGATCAACCGTTCGCAGTGCTTGTTCTACACTATTTTTTAATTCTTCTCCTCTGATTCCATAGAGTCCACAAAAAAAGCGAACATTTTCTTCAGCCGATAGATCATAATAAATCGCTAGGTCTTGTGGAACCACGCCTAATTTTCTTCTAAGTTCTCTTTTTCGTTCGCTCATCTCTTCTGAAAACAACTGAACAGTTCCCGATGTTTTATTCAACAGACCAGTGATCATATTGATCACGGTTGACTTCCCTGCTCCGTTTGGTCCTAACAATCCTAAAATCGTTCCTTCAGGCACCTCAAATGATACATTGTCCACAGCAACCTTCTGTCCAAACTTTTTAGTCAATTTTTGCACGCTCAATACATTCATCTAATCACTCCTTTCTTATATTCTATAAAAAAAAGAGGAACTGCAGTAGTACAGTTCCTCATGATTTATGAATTAGAAATCTCATGTTCTTGCTCAAAAGGTAAAATCGTAGTGATCTGAAACCCATTCGTTCCATCAATCAACAATTTACCATTCAACACTGCTGTTCGCTCTTCCATTCCTAAAATACCAAGCCCTTTACGAATGTCTCCTGCACTTGCTCCATTATTTTTAGATTCAAAACGCAAAAATTTTTGATAGACATGTAAACGTACCGTTACAGTCGAAGCTTCACTATATTTCAACGTATTCGTTAAAAACTCCTTCAAATTTGCAGCAATGACTTGCCAGTGGAAGCGACTGATTTTATTTAAAGCGCCACTATATTGAAAATCGACAATGATTTGATGGCTATCGGAGAAACGTTGAAGTTCCGCCTTGACTTTATTGATATTGAAAGATTCATTTGTAGGACGTTCATCATGTAAAAGATTGCGCACTTCTTGGATCGATTTTCTTAAAATATCACTCGACTGGATCAACAATCGCTGCGCTTGTTCTGGCTGGTTTTTATTAGTGACTTTTGCTGCTTCTAATTGGATCAAACAGCTCGTCAAGTCGTGCCCTAGATGATCATGTATCTCATGGATGATCCGTTGTCTCTCGACTAATGTTGCTTCTTTTTGCATGACTTCCGCATTCAACGTACTTTGCGAAAAAAGTTTGGATAACTTGTTTCGTTCGATCCGCAAATAATCCGAAGAAATAGTCAGTTCTTCTTGCTCTTTCGTCATCTTTTCCGCAGACCAAATGATACTGATCATCCCACTTACCCACAAAACAAATAAAAAGTACAGCGAAGAAGAAAGAAAGAAACTCCCCACACTATAACTGATCAACCCTATAAATAAAAGCAACCACGGTTTTTCCAAACAAAAATAGCCTTGTAGCAGAGAAAGTGGCAACAAAAAAATCACTTGTTCGACAAAAATCAAACTTAACAAAACGCTGATCAATTGCAAAACAACAAACCAAGGACGATAACTTTGAAAGCTTTCGCCTAAGAAGAATAGTGCTAACCATGCCATACTTAAACCAATCACGAACATCAATGTTTGTGAAGAGGTTTGATCGATCGTCAGTCCGATCAAGCCAATGATCGACAACAAATTGATCGATAATCTGATTGCTTGCATCTATGTCATTACCTCGCCAGTGAGAACGTAGATCGCTAGTTGTGTGCGATGATCCAAGTTCAATTTTTTTAAAATCATTGAAAGATTATTATGGACAGTTCCTTCGCTTAAAAATAGTGTTTGCGCGATCGCTTTATTCGTCATACCTTTTGCGACTAAATGGGCGATCTCTTGCTCGCGCTCTGTTAATACAGTTAGATTCGCTTCTTGATTGTTCTTCTTGGCTAAGTGTTGTGTTGCTTTCACAAGGATTTCTTTTGAAAGGATCGTTTGTCCTTGTAACACACTTTTAATTGCTTGGATCACTGCTTCTGGAGGAGTTGTTTTTAAAAGATAACCACTCGCACCATTGCATATTCCTTCATCTATGTAGCGATCTTCATCAAAAGTAGTTAGAATAATGACGGGTATCTGGTATTCTTCCGTGATCTGCTTCGTAGCAGTAACGCCATCCATTCCCGGCATACGCACATCCATCAATACGATATCCACTTGGTTTTCTTTACAAAATTGAATGGCTGAATCCCCATCATGACAAATGCCAACCACTTGAAAGTCTGCTGCACTTTCTAATATGATTTTCAAGCCACTTGTAATCAGCGCACTATCATCTACTAATAAAATTTTTGTCATAGCGATTCTCCATGTTTTATTTTAAACAAATAGGTACAGCGAGAAAAAGCGAGTAAACAGTGTATCAATTTACTTTTGGTTAAATCATTCGAATCGTCATCTCTGTCTCAACACTTCTTCTTTCTTTTTAGTATACTAGAAAGAATAGGTAAATAGAAGTACGAGTCAGCAGGTCTTGATCGTTATCGGGTATGACACAATCATCTTTAGAAGATAAGAAAAAACCCAAAAACTAAAAGAAACATTTTTGGGTTTTTTCAGCTTGCATCTATGACTATCTTAGTCTTATTTCTTATACCATCGTTTCATTATCTTTCTTACGTTTCAGCCAACTTGCTAGAGCGGTACCTACCGCACCAAAGCCTAACAATGCAAAAGCACTAACTACTTCACCTGTATTCGGTAATTTACCACCTCTGCCAGTACTAGTCGCTGCAGCATTAGTACCACTTCCATTGCCGCTTCCCCCATTTGGAGTTGTACCAGGTTGATTGTTCCCAGGTGAATTATTACCGGAAGGATCACCAGTGTTATTCCCAGTATTTCCACCAGGTCCTCCGTTTCCGCCATTCCCACCATTACCACCTGAACGCGCTGTGGTAAGAACGATTGGGTCAGATTCTTCCCCTGCTGAAAAGTTCGTACTCTCGTCTGAAATAGCAGTAATCCAATAGCTCGTATTAGGACTTAATCCCACAAACGCCCCATCCACCGCGGCTATCCCATCTGCATAAGCAACTACTCGTGCAAGAGGATTAGCTTGAGGGTCCGTATCATAGATCAGGAAAGTCACATCTTGAAGCAACTCCTCTGCATGGTCATGGTACCAATGTTCACCAGGTGTATCTGGTGTATCATCATGATGAAGCAGCGCTGTCCCTGCAATCGTGATCACTTCATGCGTATTGTTTTGTGCTGCTAGTTCTTCGTCAATTCTCAAGTAAGCCCCAGCTGCTTTTGTAATCGCTTCGACTTCAAAGAGATCCTCAATCAGGTAGGTATCCTCTCCGTTAGTTGGTAAGCTTGTTACATCATAATTAGAAAGATCGATCGTTCCCCAATCAAGTGTCCAGTTTGCCCCTTCGATCGTATTTGTGCCCGCAACACTATCTTTATATTTGAAGTCTCCTTCTATCCAAGTCGCTTCATCGCCTGGCGCTAAGCCAGTCAGTGTTGGCGCATCAAAACGATCGATGTCTGTCGTTCCATTGAATGAACGAGCAAAAACCGTCCCTTTTTCTAGCGTAATTTCAGCTGGAGTAACTTCTACAGTTGCTTTATTCCAATGCTGTCCAGGTTCTAGCACAGTCAGACGTCTGAGTGGTGTAGCAGTAATTTCATAAGTGCCAATACTTGTCACCTCTAAAATCAAATATTGACCATCATCTGAGAGACGGAACCCATCTGCATCTGTTCCAAAAAGATAATCAGCAGGATTGCCACCACGTCCAAATACAGAGAACGCATCAGAAAGGAGAACTTTTGTCTCTCTTCCACCATATGGAACTTCGATCGTTTCACCTAATGCATCAATCGGTAACGTATCGACTTCATTACCTATTCCTAACTTAGGATAATTTGTCGTAGTATCCCATATCCAAGTACTACCGAAATCCCATCCATTGGATTTATAGGTACTTTGTGTTCGTAATTCAATGACATCTAACGGTTCGAGAACATCTGGGGTGATTTTGCCCTCCACACGTTCTCCACCGGCTAACACTTTAGAATTATTATAGTAATAACTACGAATACTATAATTTTCTAAATTGAAATGGTGGACATTTGTCTCTCCAATGACATCCCCCATCGCGTAGCTATTCTTTGGCCTATATTGACTAGATTTCCCAACAAATCCGCCAACAAAATCGATCCCAACGACATGCCCAGTGCTATAGCTCCGAGCGACCTCCTTCGCAAGAGCCTGGATCTCTCCGATAAAACCACCAACCTTATTTATTCCAGTGACATCGCCAGTCGCATAAGAATCAACCACTGTACTAGAAGTAAATTGTGTGCCAATCAACCCACCATGTCCCTCGCCTCCTGAGCTAGTGACATTACCTGTCGCATATGAACGACTGACATGCCCATAATGATTATAGCCAATCAAACCGCCGACAGCCTGGTTAGTGTCATTTACATCCCCATTAACTGTAACTGTCGCAGAAGATGAGGAACGAATCACAGCGGTACCATAAGTATTAATCGGTATAAATCCGACTAGCCCCCCTACATAGGTACTACTAGTTTCAATACTTCCACCAATAATAGCAGAATCAGCGACAGTTGTTGGTCTCGTTACATCACTGATTCTGCCAATCAATCCGCCGGTAGCACCTCCGCTGCCTCCTCCGATGACAAGTGGATTTTCTAATGTGACTCCGGAAATTCTTGCACCCTCAGTCACGCCAAAGAACCCACGATTGTCTTCATCACCTGATTGTACGCCCGTAGTCACTCTCATATTACGAATAACTGTTCCAGGCGTGGCTATAAAACTTCCTGTGAATTTTGTTGCTGAAGTTGCCCCATAGCCCACAGGAATCCAGTCTGAAGTTAACGTGATATCATTCATCAATTGGTAGTGAGCGGTTAAATCATTTCTCATTTCATTTAATTGAGCTTCAGTGGTGATTTGGAATGGAGAGTCGATAGAACCATTACCTCCCCCTGAAAATAAAGGTTCAATAGCCATTCCATTTGTCTCATCGAATTCTTCAGACAGTGAGAACTGATCTTCTAGACGATCTGTCGCTTCCTCTTGAGCGGTTGCTTCACCCGGTACACCACTACCACTTTCTGTTTGACTTACCATCTCATCATTCTCTAAAGCGTTTGCAAAAGTTGGTACTGTTTGCGCCAACAACATAGAACTCAGAAGGATATTTGCAATCAGTTTTTTCTTGCTCAACTTAACCATAAAAACCCACCCTTTCATTTCTAACTATTTTTTAATTAACAACATTATTATCTCATAAAATAATAATAAATTGAATTTTTTCGCTGTTTTAAAGCTTATTATAATTAGATAACTCTAATTATATAATAACATTTTTATATTTATTTATTATGTGAATTTTTAAATTTCATCGTAGTGATTTAGGTTAGCGCCTCTGCAATAATTTGATAACGAATGATATTAAAACATCATAATGTTTATCCCCACTCATTTAATTCTCTACAAAAAAATGAGATCCCTCAGATAATTGAGCGACCATCGATCAATTGACTTTATTTCACTGATTATTTTTCCTTGGTATTCCACTCAAATCACTTGATATAAAACGATGCCTAGGAAAAAGGAAATAGACAATACTAAAAAAGATTGAGATAATCACAGTCAGTTTTCAAAAATAGTCCAAAACTTAAAATCTAAACAGCTATTTTAAGGTCATAGGAATATTTATTGAATCTGCCTATCATTATCTCAATCTCATTCTTCAAATTATCGTTTAATTTTTTTTCTTACCTTTCAACCAACTAGCCAAAGCTGTACCTACCGCACCAAAGCCAAGCAGTGCAAACGCACTTGCTACTTCACCTGTCTTCGGTAAATTACCACTTCTGCCATTAGTTCCGGCTGATGCAGCATTCGTAGGAACACTTCCGTTACCACTTCCAGAAGTATTTACACTTCCACCATTTGGAGTAGGGGTAGTTCCAGATTGATTGTTCCCTGACTGATTGTTCCCTGACTGATTATTGCCAGTTTGATTGCTTCCTGAAGGAGCGCCAATGTTATTTCCTGTGTTTCCTGTATTTCCACCAGTGCCTCCGTTATCTCCACCATTATCTCCGTTTCCTCCATTGTCTCCTGAAAGTGACGTAGTAAGAACGATTGGATCCGATTCTTCCCCTGCGTTAAAGTTCGCACTCTCATCTGAAGTTGCAGTTATCCAATATGTGGTATTCACACTTAACCCTACAAATGCCCCGTCTACTGCCGCTACGCCATCTGCATAAGCAACCACTCGTGCCAATGGATTCGCTTGTGGATCTGTGTCGTAAATCAAGAAGGTCACATCTTGAAGTAACTCCTCTACATGGTCGTGGTACCACTGTTCACCAGGTGTATCTGGTGTCTCATCGTGATGAAGAAGGGCAGTACCCGCAATCGTAATCACTTCATGGGTGTTGTTTTGTGCCGCTAACTCTTCATCGATTCTTAAGAAGGCACCTGCTGCTTTGACGATTCCTTCGACCTCGAATAAGTCGGTCACTTGGTACTCACCATTTTCATTTGCTGATACACCAACGACTTCATAGTTTTCTTGATTCACGGTTCCCCAATCAATCTGCCAACTATCCCCTTCGATCGTATTCGTTCCAGCAATAGGATCAGTGAACTGGAATACCTCTTCCTGCCAATTGATTTCGTCACCTTCAATTAAACCCGATAACGTTGGACGTTCAAAATCAAGGATTTCTCTTGTTCCATTAAACGTTTGCTCAAATACCCTGCCTTTTTCCACAGTGATTTCAGCTGGAGTCACTTCAATCGTTGCCCTACCCCAGTTTTGTCCGGGTTCTAATGTGGTTAAACGTCTCAACGGAACCGCAGTGAGTTCATAAACACCCACACTGTCAATCTCCATGATCAAGTCATTGCCATCTTCGGAAATACTGATTGCTCCGCCACTCGACTCAATAAGAAAATCTTCAGGATTGCCGCCTCGACCAATCAAAGAGAAGACTTTTGCCAATGGAATGCGCGTTTCTGGTCCACTATACGTCACTTGAATCGTTTCTCCTAGCGCATTCATTGGTAATGTATCGACTTCATTACCTAATCCTAACTTGGGATAGTTTGTTTCAGTATCCCAGAGCCAAACCGAGTTGAAATCCCAGCCATTCTCGATATAGGTCGTTTGCGTACGTAACTCGATGACATCAACCGGTTCAAGTATACCAAGATCATCTGGTAGTTGTTCAGGAACAGCCCCACCGTCTAAAACTTTTGCAAGATGATAGTAGTAATTATTTACCTTATTTCCTTCACCACCACCAAAAACATCAACATTCCCAGTTCCACTAACATCACCCATTGAATAACTATTTTGAATGGTAGTTGCTCCCAAAGCTCTACCTACGAAGCCCCCAGTATAATTTGTGCCGATAACATTTCCTGTACTATAACTTCGCTGCGTCTCAAGAACGCCACTATCGATCATCCCCACGAGCCCACCTGTATTTTCATTTCCGTTTACATTCCCGGTGGCATAAGAATCGTAGATAGCTGCATCAGAATCGTTTAAACCGATAAGTCCACCTGTATAGTCACCACTACTAGTGACATTTCCTGTCGCATAGGAGCGAGTGACCCTTCCACCAGAATTGTTACCAATCAAACCACCTGTATTCACCTGGGTACTTGTCACATCTCCAGTGGCATAACTGTCGATTATTTGCCCGCTAGTACTTACGCCAAGCAAGCCACCTACTCCTTGACTTCTGATTGAATTAAACCTAATACTAGCGGAAGAAGAGGAACGAGAAACAATACTGGCTCCTGCGTAACCAATTAAACCACCAATAAAACCATACATCGTTGATTCGATGCTTCCGCCAATAATCCTAGAATCACTCACTCTAGTAACAGAATCGGTAGAATCTCTGACACGTCCGATCAATGCCGCAGTTCCAGCACCATCTCCTGCCACAACTCGCGGATTTTCAATAGTGATTCCAGAAATCGTAGCCCCATCGGTTGTCGCAAAAAGACCTCTATAGCCTTGCCCTGACACGGTATCAGACGAATTAGCCGTAATCGTTAAATTCCTGATCACAGTGCCAGGTTCAGCGGTCAAACTGCCTCTAAAATTTCTATTTACAGCGTCAAACGACGTAGAATAATAACCGACAGGAATCCACGCTGAAGTTAATGTAATGTCATTCATGATTCTATAATGCGCTGTCAGATCCGCTCGCATTTCATTCAACTGTTCTTCATTCGTTATTTGATAAGGTGAAACAGCTGTTCCATCTCCTACACCCGTAAACCTTGAACTGACCGAAATTTCTTCCAAATCTTCGTTCTCTTCTTGCGACTCAGCTATTGGTTCGGCAAACGTTTCTGCTTCATCCATCTCAGGTAAGTCTGCCTCTTCCGGTTCATCAGACAAAGATAAAGGTTTTTCTGGAAATGGTTCTTCTGCGTTTTCCTCAGTTTCTACCCTGATATCGCTCGCATCTTCCAATGCCTCTACCTCATTGGATTCAACCTCATTATCCATGATTTCATCTTTAAGATTTTCTATTTCATCTAACTCTTCGACTGTTTCCTCATTTTCAGCTACTGGGTGATTCATTGGATCGACACTATCTAAAACACTTGCAAATGTCGGTGCAGTTTGTGCTAACATCATCGAACTTAAAAGTACACTTGCAAGCAGTTTTTTCTTGTTCAACTTCCTCATAGAAAATCCACCTTTCAAATTATGATTTAAATCATTATTCACCTAATAAAAATAAGAGAGGCAAGTGAAATAAAACAGAAAACTACTCGAAAAAAGAGATTGAAACAAGGATGCATAATTTCTAAAAATAGTCCAACACCTAAAACTAAAAAGCTGATTTAAGGATTTGAGGATTACTTCTTGAGCCTACGCATAATTATCTCAATCTCACTTTTCAAATTATCGTTTAATTATTTTTCTTACCTTTCAACCAACTAGCTAGAGCTGTACCTACAGCACCAAAGCCAAGCAGTGCAAACGCACTTGCTACTTCGCCTGTCTTCGGTAAATTACCACTTCTGCCATTACTTCCGGCTGATGCAGCATTCGTAGGAACACTTCCGTTACCACTTCCAGAAGTATTTACACTTCCACCATTTGGAGTAGGGGTAGTTCCAGATTGATTGTTCCCTGACTGATTATTGCCAGTTTGATTGCTTCCTGAAGGAGCGCCAATGTTATTTCCTGTGTTTCCTGTATTTCCACCGGTTCCTCCGTTATCTCCACCATTATCTCCATTTCCTCCGTTTCCTCCATTATCTCCTGAAAGTGATGTAGTAAGCATGATTGGGGCAGATTCTTCCCCTGAGCTAAAATTCGTACTCTCATCTGAAGTCGCAGTGATCCAATACGTGGTATTCGCACTTAACCCTACAAATGCCCCGTCTACTGCCGCTACGCCATCTGCATAAGCAACCACTCGTGCCAATGGATTCGCTTGTGGATCTGTATCGTAAATCAAGAAGGTCACATCTTGAAGCAACTCCTCTGCATGGTCGTGGTACCACTGTTCACCAGGTGTATCTGGTGTCTCATCGTGATGAAGAAGGGCAGTACCCGCAATCGTAATCACTTCATGGGTGTTGTTTTGTGCCGCTAATTCTTCGTCGATTCTTAAAAAGGCCCCTGCTGCTTTGACGATTCCTTCGACCTCGAATAAGTCGGTCACTTGGAAATTATCACTTTCATCAGCTAATACACCAACGACTTCATAGTTCTCTTGATTTACGGTTCCCCAATCGATTCGCCAATTATCACCAGTAATCGTATTTGTCCCCGCAATGCTATCAGTAAATTGGAATAGCTCTTCCTGCCAAGCGATTTCATCGCTTTCGACTACCCCTGATAACGTTGGAAGCTCAAAATCAGTAACTTCCGTTGTTCCATTAAAAGTACGTTCAAATACTCTTCCTTTTTCTACTGTAATTTCAGCTGGCGTTACTTCAATCGTTGCTTTCCCCCAATTTTGTCCAGGTTCTAATGTCGTTAAACGACTTAAAGGAACCGCAGTGATTTCGTAAATTCCTACACTGTCGATCGCCATGATCAAGTCATTTCCGTCTTCAGAAATACTGATCGCTTCACCATCCGATTCAAAAAGGAAATCTTCAGGATTGCCGCCTCGACCAATCAAGGAGAAGACTTCCGCTAACGGAATGCGCGTTTCTGAGCCACCATAAGTTACCTGGATCGTTTCACCGATCGCATTGATTGGTAACGTATCGACCTCAGTTCCTAATCCTAATTTAGGATAATTCGTTTCTGTATCCCAGACCCAAACGGAGTTGAAATCCCAAACATTCTCGATATAGGTCGTTTGCGTACGTAACTCGATGACATCAAGAGGCTCAAGTTTACCCATATCATTCGGTAGTTGTTCTGGGGCTACTCCACCGTATAAAACTTTCGCAAGATGATAGTAGTAATTATCGACAATAGTTCCGCCTATACCAAAAACATCGACATTCCCAGTTCCACTCACATCTCCCATTGCAAAACTGTTTCGGATCCTAACTGATGCTCCAGACACTCTGCCTACAAAGCCTCCTGTGTAGTTTGTCCCAACGACATTCCCTGTACTATAACTTTGTGCAACTTCAATTACCCCAGTATCGAGCATTCCAACTAATCCACCAGTATATCTACTACCTTGTACATTCCCTGTAGCATAAGAATCATAGATAGATGCCGTATAAGAATTTCCTCCAATAAGGCCGCCAGTGTAATCACCACCACTAGTTACGTCTCCGGTTGCATACGAACGCTTGATCGTTCCACCAAGATTATAGCCAATCAACCCTCCTGTATGTGCTCGGTTACTAGTTACATTCCCTGTAGCATAGCTATCGATGATTTGACCACGACCACTTACTCCAATCAAGCCACCTGTTCCTTCACTTGTTGTTGCAGCTAACGTAACAGTAGCTGAGGAAGAGGAGCGAGAAACAATACTATATTCGGAGTAACCAATCAACCCTCCAATATATCCCTGTACGGTCGACTCAATATTCCCACCAATAACCTTAGTATCACTCACCATTGTAACAGCATTTGGCGAATCTATTACACGTCCGATTAACGCACCTGTTCCAGCACCGTCTCCCGCAATAACATTTGGATTTTCGATAGTGATTCCAGAAATCGTCGCACCATCAGTTGTTGCAAAAAGCCCTCTATACCCTCGAGTCGCTGCTGTATCCGGTGAATTAGATTTGATTGTTAAATTCCTGATCACAGCACCAGGTTCAGACGTCAAACTACCTCTAAAATTTCTATTTATAGTATCATACGATGTAGAATAATAGCCGACTGGTATCCACTCTGACGTTAAGGTGATATCATTCATAATTCTATAATGCGCAGTCAGATCGTCACGCATGGCATTCAGCTGTTCTTCATTTGTGATTTGATAAGGCGAGACAGCTGTTCCGTCTCCTACACCGGTAAATCTTGAACTGATCGAAGCCTCTTCTAAGTCTTCGTTCTCTTCTTGCAACTCAGGCATTTCTTCGACCAGTATTTCTACTTCATCACTTTCAGACAAGTTTGTTTCTGCCAGTTCGTCAGACGAAGGTAGCAAATCCTCTGCTAGCACTTCTTGTTCGATTTTCTCAGTCGCTACCACTATATTGCTCTCATCATCTAGAATATCTGGTTCATTTGATGACACCTCTTCATCTATGATTTCATCGATAAGATTTTCCATTTCATCTAATTCTTCAATTGTTTCCTCTGCTTCAGTGACTGTGTGATTGATTGGATCGATATCTTCTAAAACGCTTGCAAAAGTCGGTGCTGTTTGTGCTAACACCATCGAACTTAACAGCACACTTGCAATCAGTTTTTTCTTGTTCAGCTTAACCATAAAAAACCACCTCTTATTTTCTAATTATATTTTAATTTATATGTAAATTATCTCATAAAACTTTCTTTAAATGAATTTTTTTACTGTTTGAAAAGCTTTTTGTATTAGATAACTCTAATTATATTATAACCTTTTGTTTTTTATTTCATTACGTAATCGTTAATATTTAATCGAAAAGATTTTAGCCTTTCGTTACTTGGAAATAGGAAAACATGCGATATTAAAACATTGTTATATTTAACTCGACTCTCTCAATTATCCACTTAAATAAAACCGCTTACAAAAATAAGTCAGAAGCTATCCTCGGCAACACATTTACCGCTCAACTCCTAAATACTTGTTTATTAACCTTTGCCATTATTCCAGTTGATAATGGTTATAATGTTTTTCAAAAACAAAAAAAAACAAGAAAATAATAACAAACAACCCATTCCACAAACAATTAAATGATTGGACAGATCGTTGATATTATTGATATCACTGAGAGTCTAACACTAAGATACCATCCAATAGACATGAATATTTATTCTTCCAACAAATGATCTAACACCTGAATTTCGTTATTTTATTTTTAGGAAATACCAACCTTTCAACTGATACACATAAGAAAAAAATCGATCGAAATACATCAGAAAATAAAAAAAGAGATTGAGAAATAGGTCAACAAGAAGATTTTTTGAATCTGCTCACCATTCTCTCAATCTCATTCTTTATATTATCGTTTAATTCTTCTTACGTTTCAGCCAACTAGCTAACGCTGTGCCTACCGCACCAAAGCCAAGCAATGCGAATGTACTCGCTACTTCACCAGTTTTCGGTAAATTACCACTTCTGCTATTATTTCCGGCTGATGCAGCATTCGTAGGAATACTTCCATTACCATTTCCAGAAGTATTCACACTTCCACCATTTGGAATCGTCCCAGTTTGGTTGTTGCCTGAAGGAGCGCTGATATTATTTCCAGTGTTTCCGGTATTTCCGGTGTTTCCGGTATTTCCGGTATTTTCGCCGGTACCTCCATTGCCCCCGTTATCTCCACCATTATCTTTGTTTCCTCCATTGTCTCCTGAAAGTGACGTAGTAAGAACGATTGGATCCGATTCTTCCCCTGCGTTAAAGTTCGCACTCTCATCTGAAGTTGCAGTGATCCAATACGTGGTGTTGGCACTTAAACCTACAAATGCGCCGTCTACTGCCGCTATCCCATCTGCATAAGCAACCACTCGTGCCAATGGATTCGCTTGTGGATCTGTGTCGTAGATCAAGAAGGTCACATCTTGGAGTAATTCCTCTGCATGGTCATGGTACCACTGTTCACCAGGTGTATCTGGTGTATCGTCGTGATGAAGAAGCGCTGTTCCTGCAATCGTGATCACTTCATGGGTATTGTTTTGTGCCGCTAGCTCTTCGTCAATTTTCAAGAATGCACCATTTGCTTTTGTAATTGCTTCTATATCAAAAATATCGGTGACAAGGTACTCGTCAGATCCAATAGTGGGCAATCCTGTAATAACGTAGTTGGAGTTGTCGATCGTTCCCCAATCAAGTGTCCAGTTTGCTCCTTCAATCGTATTTGTGCCAGCAGCACTATCCGTATACTGGAAGTCTCCTTCTATCCAAGTCACTTCATCTCCTGGCGCTAGCCCACTTAATGTTGGCGCATCAAAATGATCGATTCCTGTCGTCCCATTAAAGGCACGACTAAAGACCGTTCCTTTTTCTAGAACAATTTCGCTTGGAGTGACTTCAACGATTGCTTTATTCCAATTCTGACCAGGTTCTAACGCAGTCAGACGGCTGATTGGTGTAGCCGTAATCTCATAGGTACCAATACTCGTGATCTCCAAAATCAAATAGTCGCCATCATCTGAAAGACTGACCCCATCCGCATCTGTTTCAAAAAGGTAATCTTCTGGATTTCCGCCGCGACCAAATAAAGAAAATGCCTCAATGAGCGGAATCCTTGTTTCTGCTCCACCATACGGAACTTGAAGCGTTTCGCCTAACGCATCGATCGGTAACGTATCGACTTCGCTACCTAACCCTAGCTTAGGATAATTTGATGCAGCATCCCAAACCCAAGTACTACCAAAATCCCAACCATTCGCTTCATAGGTACTTTGTGTTCGCAATTCAATGACATCTAACGGCTCAATGACGTTTGGGGTAACTTGTCCAGTCACTAGCATACCTTGAGAGCGCACTTCAGCATTATTATAGTAGAAGTTATTGCTATTCGTACCGCCTAAGCCAAAATGGTCTACATTGGCATCTCCCGTTACATCACCCATTCCGAAGCTATTTTCGATTGTCAAATACCCAGCATTACCGACAAATCCGCCGACATAACTAGTACCAACTACGTTTCCTGTACTATAGTTGCGTGCTACTTCGATTGCGTAAGAATCAATAGCTCCGATGAATCCACCGACATTCGCTCGCCCAGTGACATTCCCGGTCGCATAGGAATCGACTACTGTACTATAGAAATCTTGCCCACCGATCAAACCACCAATGTTATTATTACCTTGACCATCGACATTTCCTGTGGCATATGAACGACTCACATTCCCCACACTGTTTAAACCAATCAATCCACCTGTATTGGTTGCGTTTGCTGTGACATTGCCTGTCGCATAACTGTCCTCTACTACATTCCCATTTATTCCGATCAAACCGCCCACTGCTTGAGGGTACATGTTAGGATTCGCATTTACTGTGATCGTTGCTGAAGAAGAAGAACGAAGAACCATAGTACCAGAGACCCTATTCGCCATGTAGCCAACAAGCCCACCAACACTCCCACCAGTCGCTTCGATAATTCCACCACTGATAGCAGAATCAGTGACGGTTGTTGGATTCCCAGATTGATCGTTGATTTGTCCAATCAACCCTCCAGTATTGAGCCCATTCAGCCCGCCCACAATGTGCGGCTTTTCCAAAGTGATCCCTGAAATCGTTGCGCCATCTACTACACCAAAAAATCCTCGATTGCTCACATCACCAGCTTGCGCACCAGAGTTAACTCTCACATTACGGATAACTGTCCCAGGTTCAGCTGTAAAACTTCCAGTGAATTTTGTCGCTAAAGTTAATCCATATCCAACTGGTATCCACTCTGAAGTGAGTGTGATATCATTCATCAATTGATAATGCGCCGTTAAATCATTTCGCATTTCATGTAATTCAGCTTCAGTAGTGATTTGGAATGGTGCGCTGATCGAACCATCACCCGCTCCAGAAAAGTAGGATTCAATCACCGTTTCATTTTGCTCTTCCAGTTCTTCCAACAATGTCTGCTGCTCTTCAATCAGCTGTTCGGTTGTCTCTACTGTTTCTTGGTCAATGTCTTCAGGAATGGTTTCCACATTACTTGCTTCTTCCTGAACCTCTAATTCGTCGGGTGTCACTTGATCAATCAAAGTCTCATCGTTACTATTTTCTATTTTTTCATCTATTGACTCTGCTTCAATCACAGTTTTCCTGTTTGGATCACTCTCTTCTAAAGCGCTTGCAATAGTAGGCGCTGTTTGCGCAAATACCATCGAACTTAAAAGCACACTTGCCATCAGTTTTTTCTTGTTCAACTTAACCATAATAATCCGCCTTCCTAATTCTAATCTTATTTTAATTTATATATTAATTATCTCATAAATTGATTTAAAATTGAATTTTTTAGCTATTTAATAAACTCTTAAAATTAAAGAACTCTAATCATTTTATAATTTTATGTTTTTTATTTATTATGCATAATTTGATATTTAATAAAAAGTTTTTTTATATTACTTTCCTTGAAAACAAAGCAACGATTGATATTAAAATATTGTTATGTTTAATGTCATTCCTTTGATTCCAATTTAAATAAATCCGTTTACATTCTTTGGATAAAAAACTATCGATATGCTACTGATTACATCGCAGTTAAAATACTTTTCCATAAACATTCTTTTTTAATGTATCTATTGGAAATTATAATGTTTCCAGATGATAGAAAAACACTCCACATTTGAAGTATCGTCTTTTTTTTAGAAATAAAATGATAAGAAAGGTCTATTTTTTTTCAAATAAGTGATCGAGAATAATCGATTTATTATCCAGAAATCACGAATATTTATTCCTTCAAGCAATAACCGATAGTTTATCATCGTTATTTTAGTTTCATCATTAAATCCCTCTCGTAACAGGTTAATGTACACCAAAAAAATCACTCAAAGCTTACTGTAGCTTCGAGTGATTCTTGATTATATTTTTCAACCATTTTTTTCATTGATCAAATATCATAACAATCAGTCAAACAAAATTTACTTTTTCAATTGTCACTCTATAGTGATCTCGTCCCCTAATTCAAGTGTCGGAAAAACTTTTGGCTCCACTAAAATTGCTCCAGGAAGGATCTCATTATTTTCAGTTTCTCTAAAATAAACCGAGATATGTCCTAGTGATTCGTAATTCGCATTCGCGTCTGAGCCAACTTCAAGTATTCGATATTTATTTTGACCAATTTTTAGCGTAGCGTTTTTTCTCAACACATTCTCTGGCTTTGTCACGTTCTCATGGATCACACAAATATCTCTTAATTCAGGTGGTGCTTCAGGTCCAAAAAGAACCAATAAAAATTCTTCAGCAAAATCTTCAACGATATGACCAATCTGAGTTATCTTCGTTTTATGCATCGTCAGCCTCCTAATCTTACGCGAATGTTTCGTCCTGCAATCGACGGATCTTGAACACTGTTGTCGATTCATCCAGTTCGATATCGTCCATTGTCAAGAACGCACCATCTTTGATGTCACGTTTTGCTACTGAACCACCGCCGACTAATCCGATTGGCACATTGCCATTTTTCTTCATGTCTGCATGTGTCTCAAGTACACCTCGAACACAATAACCACCGATGCCATCAATTTTCTCACCTGCTTTGATATCACGCTTCGCTACAGCAACTGTTTCAGAAATTGGTGCGCCCATAGGCACGATAGCTGTATCGTTTTCCAAGACTGCTCGAGCAATCGTCAATGGTGTTTCTAAACTGCATAGATGATACGGACGGTATAAGAGGTGATGATCTCTCTCCCCTTTTTTCATTAGATAGTTCAATTCATGCTGGACGCCTTCATTTTGTCCCTTAACGATACAGAAGATTCCTGGCGCAATGCCATCCACATACTCAACCACACCAAAATTATTTAAGATCCCGCCATTTTCTTTCAAGTCTAATTTCTCGACAGTGCCATCTAAATCAGCCGCAATCCCATGCATCCCCACAACGTCTGGTAAGTAGCCGATCGCATTTGAAAGAAGATTCATTTCTGCCATCGTTTTAGTGCCGTCTTGGAAGGCTGCCAACATGTGGCTGTTCATTCCTTTTGCATCAGCTTCCGCTTGAGCTGTATCAGGATTAGCGTTTACTTTCAGCGCATTGTTTTTTCCTTTTCCTGCGACTAATACCTCCATCCCCATACTCTTAGCAAATTCGTACATCTGAACGGTTGCTGCAGGCTCATCCCCATCTGATCCTGTGTAGATCAATCCAGCCGCATCATAAAGCTGTTTCATCAATGGCCCGACTGTAATGTCGATTTCCACGTTCAATAAAACTAAGTGTTTTTTCGCAATCAATGTTGCTAAAGCAATTTTGGCTCCAGCCTCCGGTACTCCAGTGGCATCAACAATAATTTCTACATTATCGGAATTGACGATTTCTTTGAAATCTGTACTGGTCAGAATATTGATTTTCTGCTCTGCACTCGCATTGTATGCATCTGCTGCTCGTTTTGCCGCGTCCAGATTGATATCACTGATTCCGCCAACGATCATACCAGGAATCGTTGAGATTTGTGAGACCATTCCAAACCCCATTTGTCCTGCACCAATGACGCCCACTTTGATTGGCGCACCATCTTTTTCTCTTTGTAAAAGCTTTCCATATAACGTCATTATTGTTCCTCCAAAATAGTTTATTTTCTTTCACTTGCAATGAACTCGATTGCTTGTGTGAGTGCTTCTCCATATTTTCCGTTCAGAAGGTGTTCAGGGATGTCCGTAATTGCTTGCCCATTTACTTCTTCAAATGGTTTGAACTTTGCAAAGATCGTTAAGCCAGACATCACTTGACACTCTTTTATCACACCATCAAGGCTGGTGACCATCAACACAATGTTTCTTTTTTTGAATATACTTTGCGTCATACCAATACCGAAATATCCTTCTGAATTGTTTTGAATGATCTGATTGACTGTCTTTTTGTAGTAATTAGAATGTCTGATCGAAGTCATAACATTCAAACCAAGTAGTATAACGACGAGCAGCACTAAACGAATTTCCCCCATAGCTCACACTCCTGTCTTTTAAAGATATTCATTCACCATGCGATTAGCTAAAATCTTCGGTGAGTTGGCAAAATTTCCAATTGTCGATCCAGCAATATGTGGTGTGATGGTGACATTTTCTAAAGCCAAGTATGGATGATCAGCCGGCAACGGCTCTTGCTCAAACACATCTACTGCGGCTCCAGTGATTTCTTTTGTTTGCAAAGCTTCGATCAAATCATTCTCGTTGATCAATCCTGATCTCGCACTGTTGATGATAACCGCAGAGTCTTTCATTTTTTTAAAATGTTCTTTGTTGATCATATTTTTTGTTTGCTCCGTCAAACGATAGTGCATCGAAATGATATCTGCTTGTTCAATCAGTTCGTCTAGAGAAACTTGAGTATCCTCTGTTTCTCCTTTGAAATAATCATCAAAGAAAATGATTTTCCCACCAAATGGACGTATCAAGTTCGCAACTTTTTGACCAATTGCCCCGTACCCGATCAAACCGACAACAGATTCTTTCAACTCAGGGGTCAAAACACCGTTTGGATAGTGTTTCTCCCATTCACCATTACGCAATTTCCCATCCGCTCTGGCAATATTACGGATCTCAGAAAGCATCAAGCCTACTGTATATTCCGAAACACTTGTCTCACTACGTCCAGGCGTGTTGAAAACGGTGATTCCCTTTTCTTCCGCATATTCGCGATTGACATTTTCAATACCAGCACGTAATACCCCAACAAATTTTAATTTTTTTGCCTGATCAATGACTTTTTTTCCTACAGGAGCGAATTGCGTGATCAAGTAATCGTACGCTTCGATTCCTTCCATTAAATAGTCCGGGAGATCTACTGATTCACTGCCTTGTTTTTCCAAAGTGATATTGTCTTTTTGCAAGGCTTCCAAATCAGCATGTTGCCACTCTTTGACTTCCACTTCGATGCCTTTTTCCTTTAATAACGCTAAACCGTCATCCATCATTTTTTTATCAATGAATAAATCTGCAATTGCCAAACATTTCATCACTTGCTCGCTCCTTTTGAATTAATCTAACGTGACTGATACTCGGTAGTTTCCTGGTGTGCTTGCTGTCTCAAAAGCTTTTTGGATATCATCTAATGGGATGTGTGTCTCCACCAGTTTTGAAACATCGACTCTGCCAGTATTCAACATTTGTGCCGCATCGTAAAAATCTTCTAATGTAGAGCCATATGTTCCAATCAACTCTAGGCGCATATAATGGACCTTGTTTGGATCAACATCCATTTCTGGCGCAGGGTACCCCGCTGCATACATCGATATTTTCCCATCTTTTGGCTTGACCATTTCTAGTGCTTGATTGTTAGCAATTGTTAGCCCAACTGCAACGATCACGATATCTGCACCTTTCCCATTGGTTAATTCTTTTACTCGTTGAACAGGGTCTTCTTTCTTAGGGTTGACCACTTCAAATCCCATAGATTCAGCAATCTCAATTTTCTTTTCCATCAACTCGGAAACAATGACTCTCGCACCAAATGCACGAGCTGTTTCAGCGTTGAGTAAGCCCATTGTCCCTCCGCCGATCACAACGACGGTATCTGTACCAGATTTGATTCTCAATTTTTTCATATTCTGGATCACTGAGGAAAGTGGTTCAACAAATGCTGCTTCTGAAGGCGCTAGATCCGGACTCATCTTGACAAAGCTTTTTGCTTTTCTGATAAAATAGTTCGCAAATCCAAAGATCCCATAAAATTCATCGGAATAATTTTTGCCAAATTGCTTGATGTTTTCACAACCAGTGACTTCTCCATGCTTACATTCATCACAATAGCCACAGTAATCATAGATCACACTCACACGATCTCCAACTTCAAACGTTGCGCCGACTTTACTTCCTTTTGCTACGATCGTTCCTGCCCCTTCATGACCTCCTGCCATTGGATAGCCTTGGTGTTCTCTTAACCCTTGCCACTGTTGGTAATCCGTTGTACAAATATTGCATGCGTCTTGCTTTACCAAAATCTCATCATCTAATAACTCTGGCATTGGAATTTCTGTTACTTTTGCATTTCCTTTTTCTGCTAAATATGCGAATTTTATTTTATTGGGAATCATCTTTCCACCTCGATTTTTATTTTTATAGTCCAAACGACATAAAGTAAGCAACTACAACTGCTAATGGACCGGTAATCACGCGAGAAAATAAGATGGCAGGAACGCCAGAAGAAATCGTATCAGGATTTGCTTCTCCTAAAGTCATACCAACTGGAGCGAAATCACAGCCAACTTGAGAGTTGATAGCAAATAGAGCGGGTAAAGCATAATGCGCCGGTATGGTACCGTTTGCAATTTCTGTCCCGATCAGCAAGCCGATCACAGATGCAATAACTGCCCCTGGAGCGAGTAGTGGTGAAAGAAAAGGCAAACTCGTGATCAGACCTAAAACAACTAAACCAATCAAACTTCCAGCTAATGGTGATAAGACTCGAGCAATCAGATTTCCGATGCCAGTGTAATTGATGATCCCGATCAAGGTAGCGACAAAAGCCATGAAAGGAATAATATTCGTCATCACTGTATCGATCGTTTCACGCCCTGCTTGGTACATGATATTGATAAATGTCCCAGCCCCACGCCCGATCATATCGATAAATCCGAGGAATCCTTTTCTTTTCGTTGAATCTGTCGAAGCTTCCGCAGTAGGCGCTTCCGTTTCATCGACTGCCTTTTCCTCTTGTAAGCCTTCAGTTAAAGTAGTTGGTGCAGTTTGGATCGCTTCATCCGGCAACTCACCATCGACTAGCTGTAAATCATTCACCGTAGTCCCTGATACAAAGATATCTTCAGTCATAAATTTAGCTAGCGGACCCGAAGGCGCTTGCAATTTAACGTTGATTGTTGGGATACCCATGCGAGGATATGTGCCACATCGAGCGGTTCCTCCACAATCAATGACAGCGGCAAGTGTTTCTTCTTTTTCAACTGGATTTTTGAATGAGTCAACTGCGGTCGTTCCTGTTAATTCTGCAATTTTTTCCGCTACAGGATGGATGCCTCCACCTGTGACACTGATGATATATTTCTTTTTATGATCAGGAACTAAGGTCAAAGGTCCACCCCAGCCACCATTTCCTTTATTAACGATTACTTTATTTCCCATTCGCTCTCCTCCTATTTCATTCAGGCATTCACAGCTTTTTTCTTGTCACGACTTGCTAATACAGCGGCGATTCTTTCAGTCAAAATCCCACGAATCAAAATAATCACAAAACCCGCTAAGAGGTAGCGTAAGCCCAATTCGCTCTGATTTCCTACTTGAGCATATCCAGAAGCGACGCCCAGGAAAACGAATAACTCTGCTGAGTTCGCATGAGGAAAGAGTCCAACGATCGGATGTAACATGGAAACTGTTGAATCATAATACGCTGCTTTATGTTCCTCCTTTAAAAAGCGACCAAATGTATAACACATCGGGTTTGTCAGGAAAAAACAAGCTAAAAATGGAATCAAAGTGTATCTAAGAATCATGAATTTTGTACATACTTGCATAAATCCAAATACTCGGTCTTCACCGATGATCTTGATTAAAGCGTTTACAAACAAGATCAAAGTAATCAAAAGCGGCACTATCCCAGTCAGAAACCCCATAAATGTGTCTGCTCCAGCTTGGAACATCCCGATGAAACCGTCTGAAAGCTTTACTAAAAAATCCATAACCTTCCTCCTATGATAAAATTTGCTCTTTAATATCAAAAGACACGATTTGTGTCATTCGATACCTTCGAACTCATAATACCAAGTGACACATTTCTTGTCAAATGGTATTTTCTTTTATTTTTAAATTATTTGGTATAAAATTGATGTAATATTACGAAGAATCCAGTGACCACAAAGGAGAAAAAAATGAATAAATCTGAAGAACGAAACTTAATCAAAGTTGCTACCCTTTATTACAAAGAAGGTTTGACACAAGTCGAAATATCAAAGAAAATGGGCGTTTCTCGATCCTTGATTTCAAAATGGTTAGTTGCTGCCAGAAATCAAGGATTCATTGAATTCTTCTTCAATAGCGAAGAAGTTTATTCCGTCAATCTAGAAAATCAATTGGAAAAAAAATTTGGTTTAAAATCAGCCACTGTTATCGATACAAATAATTTATCTACTTCTGAGATCAAAAAATTGCTCGGTCAGACAGCCGCCTTATCGATCAAAAATAAAATCGAGACAGTCCATTCGATTGGACTGTCTTGGGGGAAATCAATCCAAGCATTAGTCTCACAATTTCCATTTGAATCTTATCAAAATAAAGTGTTTATTCCCCTGATTGGTGGAATGGGTACAGATAATTTTGAAGTTCATTCGAATCATCTATGTTATGAATTTGCGAAAAAAACACGAAGCTCATCTAAATATTTATATGCACCCGCTTTGATCAATGATCCCTCTGCAAAAAAAGTGCTGGAGAACAATCAAAACATCAAAGAAGTGTTGGAAGAAGCCAAACATGTCGATATGGCAATCGTCAGTATCTCTTCCCCACAACACAGAAATACGATGCAAGACATGGGCTATATTACAGACAAAGATATCGCTGAGCTTCTTGAACTGGATATCGTTGGTGATATCAATTCTCGCTTCTTCGATAAACAAGGAAAAGAAGTCAATCACTTGTCAAATACCAATGTGATCGGTATCAGCATCGAAGATTTGAAGAAAATTCCACAAGTGATTGCCATTGCATATCAAAAAGAAAAGTGGTCAGGGATTTACTATGCGTGTATCAATCATTTGATTACTGATTTGATAACAACTGATGAGATCGCGAATGAGATTTTGAATGCAGAATTGTAATTTAGTTTTTTTGAAAAAAAATAAAAAAACCTAGTTATTATCCAAAGTTCAAGGACTCTAACTAGGGCGATATGCTATACTTTTTTAGACAGTAAAGTGAAATGACGGTGGCGACTTCGAAAAAGGTGGTGGTGCT
This sequence comes from Enterococcus sp. DIV2371, assembly GCF_050498525.1. Lineage (NCBI taxonomy): Bacteria > Bacillati > Bacillota > Bacilli > Lactobacillales > Enterococcaceae > Enterococcus > Enterococcus sp. DIV2371. The sequence continues at coordinate 2,310,280 of NZ_JBIPAJ010000001.1, forward strand.
TATGGAGATAAGTACTGAAATCTATGAAAGGAGAAGCCTATTTGTCCGCATATGAAACAGTCCAAACAATTTTAGCTTTCTGTATGTTTACCATCGCTTTAGTTGGCTTGGTTGTTACAATGCTGAAAAATGACAAAGAGAAGTAACCGTCACTTTAGCGAGCCGAGGGTTACTTCTCTTTGAGTTAACTATTACACTTACCACTAGCTTTTAGCGGTGCTGTCAAAAGGGAGCTGTTGACGCAGTTCCTTTTTTCGTTTTTATTATAGCATAGTTTCGGCTTCTTCTTCAATTCTGATTTTTTATTAAGCAGATTTTATGGAGATAAGTACTGAAATCTATGAAAGGAGAAGCCTTTTGTCTATTGCATCAACGCTAGAGCTAATGATTCGTTTCAGTTTATTTACCGCAACTCTGATCTTTGGCATCCTAACCTTGACCAACAAAAACGACAAAAAGAAATAGCCGTCACTTTTTTCCGGGAGACGTCTATTTCAAATTAAAATATAATTCTGTCACCGGTTTTAACGGTGCTGTCAAAAGGGAGCTGTTGACGCAGTTCCTTTTTTCGTTTTTATTATAACACAGCTTCGGCTTCTTCTTAAATTCTGATTGATATTTTAGGAATAATTTATAGGAATAAATAATTTGCAAAACAAAAGCAACTATTGTCCCTATTAATATCTTATTGATACAAAGATTGTCTTTCTTGCTACTGATTTAGATCTCAGTAGTTATCATCCAATAACCACTGTATCAAATTTACATGCGCAATTCCATCGACATCACTTGTAAATGGATCGAGTGTTAAAACCATTTTGTCATAATTATCGGCAATCTCCTTCAAGGGGCGAAACTCTCGCTCACGTGTTTCAGGGGAAGCTAATAAATAACTAACTTGAATATATTTACGGTCGATTTTTGTTTCCGTTTTGCGTTCAGCAATGAAGTCTATTTCGTATTGATTCGTTTTTCCAACTGACACCTCATAGCCTCGTGCCATCAATTCCAACAATACGATATTCTCTAGCACAAGCTCAAGATCTTCTTCATTTCTACCGATAATCGCTTGTCTTAATCCATGGTCTACAACATAATATTTTTCTTGAGAAGCCAAAAATTTTTTACCTTGAACGTCATATCTTTTTAATGGAATGATTGCGTAAGCATCAGTAGCAAATCCTAAATAATTGAGAATTGTCGTTGGCGATACTTTAAGACCCACATTTTTCAAATATTTTGTTATCGAGTTTGCTGAAAAAGTTCTTCCAACATTTCCTAAAACAAAATTCAATAATCTTCTTAATAATTCAGGATCTCTGATATTTTCTCTTTCGATAATATCCTTCAAAATAATTGAATTATAAACATCACTTAAATAATTTAATCGATCCCGATATTGTATATTTTGAAATACTGGAAAGGGCATACCACCTTCAACTAAATAAGATTGAAATAAATCATTTTCACTCCTATTATCTCCAATACTACGCCTTCCTTCAACATATTCTAAAAATTTAAAAGGATAAATTTCAAATTGAACGTATCGCCCACTAATCAGAGTAGACAATTCACCAGATAACAGTTTTGCATTGGAACCTGTAATATAAATATCTACTCTACTTTTATAAGTTGCACGCAAAGAATTTATCACTTTTTCAAAATGATTAACTTCTTGAATCTCATCTAAAAAAATGTATGTTTTCAAATTAGTTTGAGCTATTTTTTTTTCTATATAGTCATTTAGTGCATGGTATTCTAAATATGGTTCAAAGATTAATTCTTCAAAATTAATAATAATAAATTGCTCTTCTTTTACCCCTTTTGCCTTTAAATAGTTTTGAATCAACTCTAGCATAATGGATTTGCCTGAACGTCGAACTCCTGTCATCACTTTGATCGGTTCAGTGTCAACAAACGGTATAATTAATTCTAAATAATTTTTTCTAACAATCATAATCTCACCTCTTTGTTTCCATTATAATGGAAACAAGATGCATTTAACAGGTAATTATCCATTATAATGGAAACTATGATCCTGATTTATAGCAAGAAATGAGTGGACTACTTTCTAACTCTCGTTTGGAAAAATTAATTGCTTTCTTTTGAAAAACATGAGTATTAAAATTTTTACTTCCTCTTCTATAATATCTCTCTTTAGTTATTACTAGTTAGGCTTGCTTGTATTTCATCCAGAGAGTAAAACTCTAACTTATATTGAATTTTTTGATTAGTGATTTTACTCTAATTCTACATGCTAAAATCAAATAAACTAAGTTACATAAATATCTTAAATAGTTGCAAAAATCTAAAAGAATCATTGTAGATTATTAAGTTTGTTTCTTGAATTTGATTACTTCTGCCATCGTCTTATTTTACACAACGGAATCCTAAGTTATTTGCAGCAGACATACCTGAATTCCCATTACGTGCTGCAATCCGATATCTTTTACAGTAAGAATAATGACAGAGGAAAGAACCTCCTCGTGTTGCGTAAAAGTTATCATCTACTTGTTGATATGCTTGCCAAATTTCTTCACTCGTTGTTGTTTGAAATTTTTTCAAATCAACTCGTGCTGGATTGCTACACCATTCCCAGACATTTCCAATCGCTTGATACATCCCTAGTCCATTTGGCTCGTACCATTTGGCTGGTGCTGTATTCGTGAAACCATCGTCTTTTGTATTCGTGTGTGGAAAATCCCCTTGCCAAATATTTGCTCGATGTTTACCAGCTAAGATAAATTCTTCATCGCCCCATGGATACCGCTCATTATTTGTCCCGCCTTTAGCTGCAATCTCCCATTCCATTTCACTTGGTAAACGTTTGCCCGCCCATTTACAATAAGCAATCGCATCGTTACGAGAGACTTGTACAACAGGATGATCCATACGCATTTCAATCGTTGAATCTGGACCTTCTGGATGACGCCAATCAGCACCAGCTACAGCGTACCACGATACCATATTGGAAACTAATTGACTTTTCATCCGTGTTTGTTCACTCAAAAAATAGTGAAAGACAAACGACCAACCAAAACGTTCAGCCTCAGTTACGTAACCTGTTCCCTCAATAAATTTAGCAAATTCAGCGTTCGTTACAGTCGTCTCATCCATCCAAAAGGTTGGAACTATAACCGATAAACGAGGTCCTTCATGGTCTGCTTCAAAACCGTCTACGTGATTTGTTCCTACGTTATAACTTCCACCAGGTATTTTTATCATTCTTGTCACTCCTTATAGTAGCTGAAAACCGTTATAACAATTAATCAACAATACACAAATAATGACTAATTGGAACACCGTTGTTACTTTTTTCTCAGATAGCACATTGCTTAACTTCGCTCCTAACATCCCACCGATAATCGCAGCAGGCACAATATATATCAATATAGTTAGATCGAAATTGCCAAAACCGGAAGACACCCCCATCGTCACTAGATTAGAGAGTTGGGAGAAGAAAATTGTACAAATCGAGTACATCGTTGCTTCTTTTATTGAAACCGAGAACATTAACATTAGTAAAGAAACATTAATTGGTCCGCCTCCAATGCCTAGAAGACTAGCAAAAAAGCCTAAGATCAGACCACAAAATAAATACCAAAAACTGTATCTTAATTGGAAGTTTTTCCAATCGTATGTTGTATAGAAAAAAGCAAATAAGAGCATAATTATCGTTAGGATAATTTGAATCATCTGAACGGCATCATCATTTGCAAAAATTCGTAAGAAGTATTCAAATGTACTATTGCCTAAAATTCCGCCTAGTACTGCACCTGTGGATACCAAAACAACAATCTTCCAATTGATTTTCCGCCCACTCATTAGTTGGCGACTTGTCGAAACAATTGACATCGTAAAAACAGCAACTGACGAATAGAACGAAATTGCCGCCACTGTGTGCGCGCCGATAAAATCAAAAATCGGCTTGATTAAGACTCCGCCACCCATGCCAGAAACAGCCCCGATCGTATTGGCGGTTACAATCACAAAAAAATAAATGATTCCAACAATCATGCGTAAACCTCCTGTAATATCCCTAAAATTTCATCTATTTTTGGAACAAATTCTTTTAATAGAGAGGCATAACCACAAAAATCACGTTCATCTACATACATTGCATCTTTCATCCTCTTACAGCCTCCGCGGCACATTTTAATAAAGGGACAGATTTGACATTTTTCAGATAAAGGATCTCTTTCGCAAAGAAATTTTTTTGAAACATTTTGCGAAAATAATTCCCGCAATGTTTGTTCTTGAATATAACCCATACGATACTCATCCAAGACATAAAAATCACAAGGATAAACACTCCCATCAGCTTCAATAACATACTGCACCTGACAATTTCCTAAAATACCACACGCTGTTATTTGTTGACGAACCAATAAATTCAAGATATCGTCAAATAGCTTGATACTTATGTAATTCCCCTGCCGAAGTTCAGCAAGCCATAATTGAAAGATTTGATGATAAAAACTTGCAAAACGCTTAGGTGTCAATGCATAGCTATTTCGTTTCAATACGTCTAAATCATCCAGACACGGAATAAATTGAACATAACTAATCTGTTGTTCTTTAAGAAAGTGAAACACTTTCTTCGCTTCTTTCGCCAACGGATCAGTTAATACGCAAAGTACATTGTAATCGATTTCGTAACGATCAAACAGCTCTTTTGTTTGAAGAACACGGTGAAACGTTCCTCGACCTCTAGGATCTACTCGATTCAAGTCATGATAGAGGGGATGTCCATCAATTGACAACCCCACTAAAAAATTATGTTGTTTAAAAAATACACACCATTTCTCATTTATCACTGTACCATTCGTCTGTATCGCATAACGGACATGCACACGTCTACCTTGTTTTTCAATCAACTCAGTTATATTTTGAAAATAGGATAACCCTGCTAAAGTTGGTTCTCCTCCTTGAAACGCCAGTGTTAACTCATCACCATCTTCTAAATCTTTGTAAATATTCGCAATCATTTGTTCAGCAACATCAGCTTTCATTTTTCCATAAGAACGTACTTCACGTAATGAACTGACATTAGCATAAAAACAATACTTGCATCGTAAATTACAAAGCGCTGAAGCTGGTTTGATCAACACGGAAATATGTTTCAAGGTATATCCCTACTTTCTTCTAAATTTTCTCCATTTGTCGCAATTCTTCTTTATACCAATCAAATGGTTTTTCTTCGAACAATCCAATGTACCATTCCCTTGGTAATATAAATCGATACAAATAACCCCATAGAGTTTACTCATTTCCCCAGTTGTAGAATCTTCTTTTATTTCCCCAATTTCTGCTAATTTGCTACTTGCCACGATTTGGTTATGCCAAGCTTGAATCATATTTGTGAAATCATCAGAACCTCTTTGTTTAAGCATCTCTTGGTTCAAAACCGAAGCATGTAGGCCTGAATGAACTTCATTAAATGTCATCCAGTATTTCACTTTTTGGAAATTCACCCATGTTTCTCGATACTTCGGTTGTTTATTTGAATCATTATTACCGTTTGTCACGTTTCATAGGTACATAATCTGTTGTCTCCATATAAAACTGTGTAACTCGATTTTTCATTTTTTGAACTAACTCTTGGTATTCATCTAAAACCGCTAAATTATTGATTTCCATTGGGTCTTCGGCAGTATTATACAATTCATCTGTTTCATACAGACGCATTGTGTATTTAAAATCTCCCATTTTACACATGACTGCTTTTGTATGCTCTGGACCTTCACTGTATTGTGTTGATAATCGTGGCCAGTAAGGAGATTCTGGTCCATGACCTAACTCCATCGCCTGTCTCTCACCGTGAATACGTCCTCCTTCACAGAAGACCGCATCTTTGTGTTCTTCGTCACCAGCTACTACATGTAATAGTGACTTACCAAACTGCGTATACGATAAGTCGATCTCTGCCATTTCAGCAATCGTAGATGGTAAATCCAGCAATTCAACTTGTGCTTTAGAAATACGTGGTTCTACTACTAATCCTTTTGCAGGCTTAATCAATAAAGGTACATTCGAAATCGGATCTTCAAAACAGTTTTGAACTTTTTCCGTAATCGTATAATCTCCTGTATAATCACCATGATCACTATAGATGATCAAGTTCGTATCGTCATATAAACCCGACTTTTTCAATTTTTCTTTAATCAACCCTACTTGATGATCAAAACGAGAAACCATCGCTAAATAAGTTCCTCTCAATTCATCAAAACGCTCCTCTGACCAGCCGTTTAATTCTTGTCGTTCATTAATACTGTATAGCATCGAAGCCTTGTTTGGAACCTCTTGAATATTTGGACGACGCGGAGGCAGCTTACTTCGATCAATATTTGAATACCACGGGTCTTCACAGGCATATGGCGGATGTGGAAATGAAATAGTACAGTAAACGAAGAATGGTTTATCTGAAGATTCTTTACTACGACGTTCGATATACTCCAATGCTTTTTCTACACAGTTCCAATCTGTTTTTCCATAGCCTTCTCCATCTGGTAATTTCCCCATATAAAAAGAGTAATAAGTATCTCCTGATAACATTTTATCGTATAACTTTTTACTCTCTTCATTCATCTCAGCAGAGTGATTCATCTGATTATTTTCAGCATCACGCATATTCTCGTTCGTAATGCCATCATAATATTCATCACAATATTCTGTTTTTGTGCGGTCGGCAGGCACCACATCATTGCGACCAATCCAGATAACTTCGTAACCATTATTCTTCATTTCCTTCAAAATATTGGGTTCATCTTCACGTTGTAAATAATGCATCGTACGATGTCCACTCACATGTGGATATAAGCCTGTTAAAAAACTATTTCTAGAAGGTACGCATACTGGATTTTGACAGTATGCGTTCTCAAAAGAAACTCCTTCTGAAACTAGATCATCTAAATTAGGTGTAATGGATGCTGGGTTCCCCATATGTGCCAACGAATCATTACGCATTTGATCGGCTACAAACAAAAAGATATTTTTCTTGCCACTCATTTAAACTCCTCCTAGGCGATAACTGTAAATAAATTATTTGAAATATTTACATTCTTTTCTTCTGAACTTACAACTTCTAAATAATGTTTTGAATTCGCAATAATTACTGGTGTCTGCAATGAATACCCCGCAGCTGCAATCGCATCAATATCAAATATTAATAGCAATTGACCTTTTCTCACTGTATCACCTTGTTTTACAGCTGGATCAAAGTATTTTCCTTGTAGATTCACTGTATCCATACCAATATGAATCAATAGCTCAATTCCTTCATCGGTTGTTAGACCAAGAGCGTGATATGTTGGAAACAACGTTGTCACCTTACCATCTGCTGGTGCGTAGACTTTCCCTTCAGTTGGCAAAATTGCTACCCCTTGACCAAGTAAACCTGTCGAAAACGCAGTATCAGATACTTTACTTAGAGGTATCACTTCACCTTTGATTGGTGTATCCAGTTCATATAAAACTGTTTGACCTAAAGCTGCATTGACAGGAATACTCTCTTTTTCAGTAACTTCATCTGTTTCTTCATCCAATTTGGGATTATAAGAATAGAAGTAAGTAATTAAGAATCCTACGACAAATGCAACTCCACAAGCAATTGCAAATCCAATGAAACTATTATCGAAACCAACTTCAGGGTTGATAAATCTTGGCAAGGCAAAAATCCCTGTTCCTCCATTAATGTACACTCGTGTGTTAAAAATCCCCATAATTGCGCCGGCAATGGCAACTGCCAGCGAAGTAGTATAGAAAACTTTTTTTCTAGCCAATGTTACACCATATAATGCGGGTTCAGTAATTCCGAATACTGCGGACAAAGCTGCAGGAAAAGCGATTTCTTTTAGTCTTTTGTTCTTTGTTTTGAAGAAAACTGCAAATGTCACACCTGCCATTGCCAAAGGTGTTGCAAGGCCAGCCATCATAACTACGTCATATCCTAGCGTTGCATAGTTATTCATTGCAATTGGAACAAATCCCCAATGCAAACCAAACATAATAAAGACTTGCCAAAAGCCGCCAATCACAATTCCTGCGATGATTGGACTGAAATCATTTGCTGCTGATAACATTTGTCCAAGAAACAACCCCACCCAAGTTGTAATAGGCCCAACAACTAAAAATATTAAAGGGACTGTAATAATCAATGTTAGAAATGAAACAAAGAAACTACGCACCATACGAGGAATAACTCTTGTTAAAAAATCCTCAAATTTAGCAGCTAAATAAGTTCCTGCAATGATAGGAATAACACTTGAAGCATAGTTCATCAAAATTACTGGTAATCCTAAAAATTTGATATAGACTGGGGATTCAATGACTGTTCCTTGAAATAAAGTGAATAACGCTTCCCCTCCAGCACTATTTGCTGCAACAATTGATGGATACACTAATGCAGCACCAATAGCCATACCAATAAAGGGCTTCCCTCCAAATTTACTCGATGCTGTATAACCTAAGAACAACGGAAAGAAATAAAAGAGACCGTCACCAGTAGCATTCAAAATCAAATATGTTCCTGATGTTTTATCAATTAATTCAAAAGCTGCTAGTAAAGCTAATAATCCTTTGATCATACCGGCGGCCATCAAAACATTAATGACTGGAGTAAATACGCCGGATACAATATCAATGAATTTATTTAAAATCCCTTTCGGCTTATCTACATCATTTTCCGAAGTTGATGCATCTTTGATTCCAGCTAACTCTACAAATTCTTTATATACTTCTCCAACATGATTTCCAATGACTATTTGATACTGACCGCCACTTTGAACAACCGTTACAACCCCTGGAATCTTTTTAATCGCCTCTGTGTTTGCTTTCGATTCATCTTTTAATTTGAAACGAAAACGAGTCATACAATGTGCTAAAGCATTGATATTTTTCTTTCCTCCAATATTTTCTAATATTTGTTCATTTAATTCTTGATAATCCATCACAAACATCCTCTCCAAAAATTTGTATAAATAAAAAGCAAGACTAAACAAAGTTGTCTCACTACAACTTCGTCAAGTCTTGCCTGCATGACCAGTAACACCTTGAATTATTTCTCTATTAATTTTTGTACATGTAGCGTTAAATATAATTGTTCTTCATCAATTAATTCTTTTTTTAAATATTTGCCAATCAGCAAGGTTGTTTCATACGCTTCAGGATATTTTTCTATCACATGAACCAATAACGGGTTACTCGAATTTTCAGTTGTACGAGTTTCCAAGCGTTTAAAGAAAAATCTTAGATGTGTCACAAACCGATCGAATGATAAACTCGTTTCATCAACATCCACGTGGTTATGCATCCTAATAATAGTTAAAATATCTCGAATCTTGTGGGTTAATGATTGAATGTTTTCAACTCGCTCGTCACTATTTAATTGTGCATTGATAAAGTGCATTGCAATGTTACTTGCTTCATAATCATCGAGTGTTGTTTTAAATTTTTGATTAATCAATTGAACCGCATATTCCCCCACCAAAAATTCATTTGGGTAAAACTTACGAATTTCCCAAAACAATTGATTATTCAAATGTAACCCTTCTTTTTGTAGTCTCACACTGTTATAAAGGTGATCCGTTAATGAAATATAAATAGAATCGCTTAACTCATATGTGATTTTTTGTTTTCCATATTGGATAATATCGTCTGCTAACTTCGCATATTCGACCGGCATATCCTGTAACAAATTCATCAAACGTTCTGTTGATTGTTTCTGCAACACAAAAACCCGCTCAATTTTCTTTTCATCTGCTTCTTGTCCAGGTTTTATCTTAAAGCCAATGCCTGTACCGATCCAGATATAATCTTTTGCCCCTTCACCTACCAACACCGAATTATTGTTTAGTATCTTTTTAACCTTCAAACAAGATTCCACCTCCTAAAAAAGGCCATACCTTAACACACACGTAATTATATACGCGCATACTAAGGTATAGCCTGCTTTACCAGTAACTACCCATTCAATTGACTAAATGGTATAATAAAATCTACATAAAAGCAAGCGTTTTCTAAATTTTATTTAGGAAGAAAGATGTTTTTTTATCCTTGGTTATCTCCGCAAACGAAGGTTTGCTCTTCAATTATCACCGGTCTCTTCCCCCTTGAATGCCAATCTTCATTGGCGCTACTGCTTCATCCATTAGTATTTCTAGGTGGAGTACACTTGTTATAATACACCACATCAGTAAATCGAGATATACTCATTCCTTCTCTTTTCGTGATCTATACAAGACACAGAAATAGCTAATAAATAAAGATTTTTAAGTATTAAACAGTGAGAGAAATATTGGAGGAAAAAGATGAAAGAACAAAAAAACGGCTATAAAGCCGTTTTTGAGAGAAAATCGTGAAACTGATGATGACAAAGGTAAATGAAGACACCCTGAAATTATTGATGCTGTCTGATTACCATTGATTGGATTACTGCTATTTCCGATACATCTTGAACTCCAAGAATAAATCATTATAGATCCCTAGATATTCCGACCCGAGATTTTCATAAACTTCAAGATGAGAAATCGTTTCATCGGATGGATAGAATTGTTCATCTTCTGAGATTTCTTTTGGTAATAATGCTTTGGCTGCTTTGTTTGGTGTGGAGTAGCCGATATATTCTGCGTTTTGCGCAGCATTCTCCGGATCAAGCATGAAGTTGATGAAATCATACGCACCTTCTTGGTTTTTCGCTGTTTTCGGCATGACGATATTATCAAACCAAAGATTCGATCCTTCTGTTGGGATCACATAATGTAAATGTTCGTTTTCATACATCATGTCAGCTGCTTCACCTGAGAATGTCACAGCAACTGATGCTTCTTCGTTGATCATGTACATTTTGATTTCATCTGCAACGATTGCTTTGACGTTTGGTGTCATTTTGTTCAACTTTTGAGCCGCTTCATTCAGTTCAGTCATATTTTTACTGTTCAAAGAATATCCTAAACTATTTAAAGACAAGCCCATCACTTCTCTCGCTCCGTCGATCAACATCAAACTATCTTTTAATTCTGGTTTCCATAAATCGTCCCAGTGCTTGATTTCTTCTTCGTTGAAAACTTTGTCGTTATACACGATCCCCAGTGTTCCCCAGAAGTAAGGAATCGAATATTTATTGTCCGGATCGAAATCTAGATTCAAAAAGCGATCATCGATGTTTTCCAATCCTTTGATTTTACTGTGATCCAAAGGCATGACTAGTTTTTCTTCGATCATTTTTTGGATCATATATTCACTCGGAATAGCAATATCATAATTAGTCCCACCTTGTTGGATCTTGGTAAACATCGCTTCATTCGAGTCAAACGTTTCATAATTCACTTTATAGCCGGATTCTTGTTCAAATTTCGTGATCAAACTAGGATCGATGTAATCGCCCCAATTATAAATCGTCACGATTTTAGCCCCACTCATTCCACTTGCTCGTTCTAATTGCCGAACACTCACAAGCAATACGCCAATGATCAAGATAATACCGATAAGCAAAGATTGTAATTTTTTCATCGTAAACGAGCCACCTCCTCACGGTTGCGGCGATTTTTTTTCAATCGTTTTGGTCGGTTTTCTTTACTGATAAAGTAATAACCGATCACCAATACCATTGAGAACAAGAAGACCAGTGCGCTCAACGCATTGATTTCTAAACTGATACCTTGCCGTGCTCTTGAATAGATCTCAACAGATAAGGTAGTAAAGCCATTACCTGTCACAAAGAAAGTGACCGCAAAGTCATCCAGAGAATATGTGAATGCCATAAAGTAGCCGGCGATGATTCCTGGAGATAAAAATGGTAAGATAATATTTTTTACTACTTGGAAATTGTTTGCACCTAAATCTCTCGCAGCATCTACCATCGAGTCGTTCATTTCTTGTAACTTCGGCAAGACCATCAAAACAACGATTGGGATACTAAAGGCGATATGTGAAAGCAACACACTTTGAAATCCTAAGCCAAAGCCTAATAGCGTAAAGAAAATCAGGAAGCTTGCACCGATGATCACATCAGGCGAAACGAGCAAAATGTTGTTCATACTCAATAATGCAGTTCGTGCCTGACGTTTTTTTGTGTAATAGATCCCCATCGCGCCAAACGTTCCGATGATCGTTGCGATCAATGCGGATAAGAATGCCAACATAAACGTATTCAATACGATAATGATCAGTCGTGTATCTTCGAATACTGCTTGATAGTTTTCCCAAGTAAAGCCGGTAAAACTATTCATTGTTCCGCCTTCATTGAAGGAGTAGAATATCAAGTAAAAAATCGGCAAGTACAACAACAGAAAAACAACCGCTAAATAAAGGTATGACCATTTGAATTTTTTTCTCATGAGCGGCCTCCTTTTTTCTTCTCACCTGTCAGTAACATCACGACGAACATGGCAATGATCAAAATCACACCGATCGTTGAACCCATGCCCCAATTTTGTGTGACTAAGAAATGCTGCTCGATAGCTGTTCCTAGTGTGATCACTCGGTTTCCGCCAATCAAACGAGTCAACATGAATAAGGACAGTGAAGGAATAAATACTGCTTGTACCCCACTTTTCACCCCGTTCAGTGATAACGGAAAAATCACACGGCGAAACGTTTCGAAATTACTGGCTCCTAGATCTTTACTGGCACTTACTAACGAAGGATTCATTTCTTCTAACGCGTTGAAGATCGGCATGATCATAAATGGAATCTCGATATATGTTGCCACAAACAAGAAGCTAAAATCAGTAAATAAAATCTGTTGCGGCCCGATACCGATGAACTCAAAAAAGTGATTGACACTGCCATGGATACTAAAAATCCCAATAAAAGCATATGCCTTCAACAGTAAGTTGACCCAAGTCGGTAAAATGATCAACATCAACCAAAGCTGTTTATGTTTTAATTTTGTTAAAAAATAAGCAGTCGGATAGCTGATCAACAATGTGAATAATGTAATCAAGAACGCATACCAGACCGAATTGATCGTCATGGCGATATAAGTCCCTGAAGTAAAGTAAGCGGCATAGTTGCTTAATGTAAACTGACCACTCATATCAAAAAAAGATTGATAGATGATCATCAAAACAGGCGCAATCACGAATAATCCAAGCCATAAAACATAAGGGATGGAATAGATCCTACGCATTGTTCTCATATTCTCTCCCCCTATTCTTCGTAGCTTTCCAAACGTGCATCGAAGTCTTCTTCCGACTCATTGAAACGCATGACATGGATGTCTTCTGGTTCAAAAGCTAGACCGACTTGACTACCTTCACGCGCTTTTTTCGTTGAATGGACCATCCATTCATTTTGTTGCTCATCATAACAAATGATCTCATAATGCACGCCACGAAAGAGTTGAGTGTCCACTGTTACGACTAATTTTCCTTTGTCTGGTGTAGTGATCGTCAAATCTTCTGGACGGATGACGATCTCCACTGGTTCATTCACTCGCATCCCACCATCGACACACTCAAATTGTTTACCAACAAATTCAACCAAGTTATCTTCGATCATAACACCGTTGACGATATTACTTTCCCCAACAAAATCTGCCACAAAATGATTGATCGGTTCATCATAAATATCTACAGGGGTACCGCTTTGGACGATTTTCCCTTTGTTCATCACAAAAATCTCATCACTCATCGCTAATGCTTCTTCTTGATCATGCGTAACGAAAATAAAGGTGATCCCTAAGCGTTGTTGAAGTTCTCTCAACTCATATTGCATATCTGTACGTAATTTCAGATCCAAAGCAGATAATGGTTCATCCAATAACAAAACTTTCGGTTCATTGACGATTGCTCGGGCGATAGCTACCCGTTGGCGCTGACCGCCAGACATTTCGCTGATTTCTCGTGTTTCATATCCTGGTAATTGCACCATGCGCAATGCATCTTTGACTTTTTTTTCGATTTCCGATTTTGGCATTTTTTTGATTTTCAAGCCAAAAGCAACGTTGTCAAATACATTCATATGAGGAAATAAGGCATAGTCTTGGAAAACCGTATTGACTTGGCGTTTATTCGCCGGTAGATCATTGAGTCGCTTTCCTTCAAAATAGATATCTCCTTCGGTTGCTTCCGTAAATCCTGCAATGATTCGTAAAATCGTTGTTTTTCCACAACCGGAAGGCCCTAACAATGTATAAAATTTCCCTTGTTCGATCTCAAAACTGACTTTCTTCAAAATTGTTTCATCATCATAGCTTTTTACGACCTGATCGAATGATATGATTGGTTTTCCCACTTTTTCTGCCCCCTATATTACAAGTATGATTCGGTTGCGACGATCAATACTTTTGTTTGTTTTCTTTGGTGATTACGTAATTGGTGTTGTGTCGTTGCCTGATAGTACATTGATTGACCTTTTTTCGCTACATACTCTTGTTCACCTAAGCTTAGTGCGATTTCTCCTTCTAAAACAAAAATAAATGTTTCTGAAAGGGAAGGTTCAAAGGTTTTATATTCACCAGCAGTATCAAAAGTCAATAACACTGGCTCCATTTCTTTTTCATTTGAATCTGTCACTAACCATTCTAGCTCGTACCCATTTTCCTCATCATAATAGACGGTACGGTCTTCCTTTGTATAGACGATAGGAAGGTTGGCTGTTTCTTGATGAAAAAAAGCTTCTGGGGTAACTCCCAATACTTCAAGAATAGAGAAAAATGTTTCCATCGATGGTGAACTTAAATCCCGTTCAAGCTGCGAGATATAGCCCTTTGATAAATCCGTCCGCTCCCCTAATTCTTCTTGCGTTAAATTTTTTTGGATGCGCAGATTTCGTAACTTCTCACCAATTTCCATTTGTCTCCTCCTACGTGAAGTTTTCTAATAGTAAACTCCAGGTTTACTACCACCTGTAATAGTATACAAACTTCAGCCAAAAAAACAACCCTTTTGCTTGAAATTTTCTCGTACTTTTTTCAGTTGCTTCTACTATTTTTTAATAGAAATTAATCAGCAAACTACTAGAAAATGAAACGCTTTATGGTATGATTAAGGAAAATTTCGAAAGGAGCACCTTCTATCTAATGAACACATTCAAACAGTTTCAAGTAAACAATGAACCAGCTTTCCATACAAGCATTGTCGACAAAGAATTTCCCGAACTGACTAATAATGAAGTTTGGATAAAAATCGCATACTCAGATGTCAATTATAAGGATGCGTTGGCTTGTAGTGAAAATGGCCAAGTGATCCGTACCTATCCAATGACTCCCGGCATTGATTTTTCCGGAGTCGTCATGAAAAGTTTAGACAAACGATTCCAGCCCGGAGATCAAGTTTTAGCAACTGGCTATGGAATAGGCGTTAGCCAACCTGGCGGCTATAGTGATTATCAAAAAATCACTGGAGATTGGCTTGTTCCTCTCCCTGAAACGATGACACTTCGTCAAGCAATGGTTTTAGGAACAGCTGGTTTGACTGCCGCCCTTTGCGTGAATGCCTTACTTAGTCAAGGAATGAAAGCAGATGACCATATCGTCGTGACAGGTGCATCTGGTGGAGTAGGAAGTGTTGCCATTGCTATGTTACACAAAATGGGCTTCAAAAAAATCACTGCATTTTCGAGAAAAGAAGAAGCGCAAACGTGGCTACAAAAACTAGGGGCGACTCAAGTGGTGCATCCTGAAGCCTTTCTACCAGAAAAAAGTAAACCTTTGGATAAACAACAAGTGGATTATGTGATCGACACTGTTGGGGGAGAACTGCTCACTCGCTTATTGCCTTTGATTGCCTATGATGGCGCTGCTGCACTATGCGGCAATGCAGGTGGGATCAAATTAACAACGACTGTGTTACCTTTTATTTTAAGAAATATCCAGCTGATCGGTATTGATTCAGTCAACGTCCCTCATGAAAAACGCTTGAATATCTGGCAACAATTAGCCGATCTTTCTGTGACTGATCACTTAGTCGTGAACGAGATCACCTTAGAACAATTGGAAGAAACGACCAAAAAAATCCTTGAAGGGACACATCAAGGAAGAACGCTTGTCACTGTAGGTGAAACGGTATGAAGGTATTGATCACAGCTGGTGGCACAAGCGAACGAATCGATCAAGTCCGCTCGATCACGAACCATTCAAGTGGACGCTTAGGAAAAGCAATCGCAGAAGCCTTTCTGACACACCCTTCTGTGACGATCGACTACGTAACGACGCAACTCGCTGTAAAACCTAGCGATTCTGAACGTTTGACATTCCATCTCATCGAATCTACACAAGAATTACTAGATACATTCGAACGATTGATGCAAGAAAAGAGCTACGACGCGATCATCCATAGCATGGCGGTCAGTGATTTTACACCGGCTTTCAGTCTGTCTGAGCAACAGTTGGCTGAGCGCTTGAGTAAAGAATCATTGACTCCCGATTCCTTGTCTTCTTGGCTTGAAGCAACCGAACAAAGTGTAAGCAAAGAAGCGAAGATCTCATCGGATACGGACTATCTAGTTTTGACCTTGAAGAAAACACCAAAAATCATTCGTTCTTTACGCCAATGGCAACCCAAAGCTACGATCGTTGGGTTCAAATTATTAGTCGATGTCTCAAAAGAGCAGTTATTAGAAGTAGCTAAAAAGAGCTTGATCACCAATCAAACCGATTATATTTTAGCTAACGACTTGACACAGATCAATGAAACACGCCATCATGGCTACTTGTTGTCTAAAAATGGAGAAGTTACAGAAGCCTACACTAAGCAAGAGATTGCGCAATGTATCGTCTCTACGATCTTAAAATAAGGAGGAATCCAGAAATGAAAAAAATCCTATTGGGCGTATCTGGTAGTATTTCTGCATATAAGAGCGCAGATATCACGAATCAACTTGTCAAACTCGGTTACCAAGTCGATGTGATCATGACGAAAAGCAGTACAAAATTTATTACACCTTTAACTTTGCAATCTTTATCTAAACGTCCTGTCCACACGGATGTCATGCAAGAAAACGATCCTTCAGTCATCAACCATATCGAGCTAGCCAAGCAAGCCGACTTATTTTTGATTGCACCAGCTACTGCAAATATTATTGGAAAGCTGGCAAATGGTTTAGCCGATGATCTACTATCTACGGTTGCCATGGCACTTTTACCCGAGACACCAAAATTGATTGCGCCGGCAATGAATACTAATATGTATCAACATCCGATCAATCAAAGAAATCTCGCCACTTTAAAAGAAATCGGTTATCAGGAAATTGAACCACGAGAATCACTTTTAGCTTGTGGAGATTTCGGCAAAGGTGCTTTAGCAGATAACCAAATCATTATCGACCAAATCACACTTCTGCTTAATCAGAGGTCGGTCTAGTATTTAAGGAGTTATGATGAAAAATACCAAAAACTTTACTTTGACTGCTATGTTTTTAGCTATTATGATTTTACTGGCTGTTACGCCTCTCGGTTTTATCCCGATTGGCCCGATCAATGCGACAACGATGCATATCCCGGTCATCGTCGCATCAATCGTTTTAGGCCCACGACTAGGTGCTTTTCTCGGAGGGACATTTGGCGTGATCAGTATGATCCGCAGTACGTTCATTCCAACACCTCTGTCTTTTGTTTTCTCACCGTTTATTCCAGTGATTGGTACTGATCAAGGAAGTTGGAAAGCATTGATCATTGCTTTGATACCAAGGATCTTGATTGGCGTTGTTCCGTATTTTGTTTATAAAGGCATCCAAAAGTTGACGAAGAACAAAGTTAGTCCACTTTCATTGTTTCTTGCTGGGATCGCTGGTTCTCTAACTAACACGATTTTAGTGATGAACTTGATCTACTTTCTTTTCCAACAAGATTATGCCCAAGTCATCGGAAGCAACATCAATGCTGTCTACTCCGCCATTCTTGCAGTTATCTTTACTAGTGGCGTGCCAGAAGCGATCGTTGCAGGTTTAGTCACAGCTGCGGTCTCTACTGCTTTGCTGCGAATGATGCGTTAATGATACGATCGAAAAACCAAAAAAGAGTGAGGCATCCTGCCCGCTCTTTTTTGGTTTTTATTGATAAGTGTTCAGTCCTGAATTTTTTATCTTTTGATGTTACCATGAATAATACAGCTAAGTAGTGAAAGGATGAGGAATATGAATATTTTTGTAGTAGGAGCAAATGGACAAATCGGTCGTCATTTGATCCAGAAACTAGGAACAACAGAACATCAAGTTTACGCAGGTGTGCGAGATGTTGCCAACCAAGCAATTTTTGATGAAGAAAACATTGCCTATGTTCCCTTCGATTTAACGTGGTCCTCAGAAAAAATGGCAGAAGCCTTTCAAGACAGTGATCTTGTCATTTTTACTGCTGGTTCTCAAGGAAAGAATCTTTTACAAGTCGACTTAGATGGCGCTATCAAAACAATGATCGCAGCAGAGCAAGCAAATATTTCTCGCTATTTGATGATCAGTGCGGCGTTTGCAGACAATCGTGAAAAATGGCCTGAATCAATGACGGATTATTACATTACTAAATATTACGCTGACGAATGGTTGAAAAATCAAACAGCATTGGATTATGTTATCCTCCAACCTGTAGCTTTGACCAACGATGAAGAAGTCATGACGATCCAGTTAACGAAACCAAATGAAAAACCAGCTCAAACAATTACAAGAAAAACGGTAGCAGAAGTATTAGCTGCGTTAGTGGATCAACCAACAATATCAAAAACAACCGTTGTTTTATCTGAAGGATCAGCTACAGTTCCAGACGCAATCAAACAACTTGCTGAGGAGGCTTGATGATGCGTGCAATTTCTATGAAAAAACCCGGCTCGGTAGACGTTTTGACCGAAATCGATGTCCCTAGACCTGTTCCAAAAGCTGGGGAACTATTGCTGAAAGTCCACACCGCTGCGGTCAATCGGACGGATATCATGCGTCGGGAAAACACTGCGCTTCAAGCACCTTATCCTATTCTAGGTGTTGAAGTTGCCGGTGAAGTCATCGAGAATGCCAGCGATCATTCTGAGTTTTCAATCGGAACGAGAGTTTATGGTTTAGTGAATTTAGGTGGTTACGCAGAATATGCCGTTATTCCCGCAGATCGAGCGATCATTTTACCTGATTCGCTTGACTACGTATCAGCCGCTGGTATTGCTGAAGTTTTCTTAACTGCCTATCAAACCTTGTATTGGTTAGGAAAACTGCAAAAGAGCGAGACTGTATTGATCCATGCTGGCGCAAGCGGTGTTGGTACCGCAGCGATCCAATTAGCCAAACAACATTCACAAGCCCGTGTCATCGTGACTGCAGGTTCAACTGAAAAGTTAGACTTTTGTAAAAAGCTCGGCGCAGATGAAGTGATCAACTATAAAACACAGGATTTTGCGGAAGAAGTCCGTAAGCTGACAAATGGCAATGGCGTTGATGTTCTTTTGGATTTTATCGGCGCTTCGTATTGGGAAAAAAACCTGGCATCGATTGCCATTGATGGTCGCTGGGTCTTGATTGGCACACTTGGAGGGACAACAGTTGAGTCTCTTGATCTAAGAGTGTTATTGCAAAAAAGAATCCAATTGATTGGCACATTATTGACTCCAAGAAGTGACGAATACAAAGCAAGATTAACTCAAGAGTTTATGGAAACTATCGATCCTTATTTTGAGACCGGAGCAATCCGTCCGATCATCGATCGTACATTCCCATTAGCAGAAGCAAAAGAAGCCCATGAATATATGGAAGCAAATAAAAATGTCGGAAAGATTATTTTGACAGTTAGTGAATGAGCTTGTTCGGAAAGAGTCAGCTCTGGAATGACATTTATTCAACTATAGTGATGTTTAAAAAGAGAACCTAAGGCATGCGCCTTAGGTTCTCTTTTCTCGTTATTTCTATGCTTATTTAGAAACAAATTTTGCTGCTTGTTGTCCTGCCTGTCGACCGAAAATAATGATTTCCGCTACAGAGTTTCCGCCGATACGGTTTTCTCCGTGTAAGCCACCAGTGACTTCACCTGCTGCATAAAGGCCAGTGATCGGTTCTCCATCTTTGTCTAAAACTTCTGTATTCGTATTGATCTTGATGCCACCCATTGTATAGTGGATCCCAGGTGCGATCTTGATCGCATAGTAGTTTGGTTTTGAAAGGTCGTGTTCCATTGCTGTTGTACGACCAAATGCTGTATCTTCTTGATTCGCCACTTCTTCGTTCCAAGTTGTAACTGTTTGAGCCAATGTCTCTGCTGGTAAGTTGATTTTCTCTGCCAATTCTTCAATCGTCTCACCTGTAGTGACATAGCCTTTTTCATCATAAAACTCAATTGCTGTCGCACGGTCACGGACGCCTTGATCAAAAATCAAATAAGCAGATTTTTCTGGTAATGCAGTGATTGCCGCTGATACCTTGTCACGAGTATTCATTTCGTTGACAAAACGCTCACCATCTTGATCAACTAAGATCGCTCCTTCGCCACGCACAACTTCTCCAATCAAGAACCCTTCGTCTTGTTGAACAGTTGGATGGATTTGGATCTTATCCATATCGACTGTTTGACCGCCTAATTTTTCGATCATCTTGATGCCGTCCCCTGTTGATCCTACTTGGTTCGTTGTTACATAACCTTCTAGATCTGGGCGGTAAGTTTGTATATATTCTTCACTGGCACCAAATCCACCAGTTGTAACAACTACCGCTTTTCCGCTGATTTCTTTTGGCTCTTCCCCTTGGACTTGAACCGTTACTTGGTTGACTGTATCACCTGTTTTTTGGATATCTGTCACTTCTGTATTTACAAAAATCGGGATTTGACGTTCATGGACATTTCGTAATAACCCATCCACTAGATAGCCACCGATAGCCGATCCGTCAGAAGGGCGATGTGTACGTCTTTCGCTCATTCCACCAGTGATCGTCAAGTTATCTAATTTGATGCCATTTTCATCCAACCATTCAATTGCAGAAGCTGAATGATCAACAAAATAGCGTAACATTTCTTTGTCATTTGTTCCATTAGCGCCTGCTAATGTCTCTTCATAAAAAGCATCATTGGAATCAGTGATTCCTTCTTCTTCTTGGAACTTGGTTTCAGATGCGTTCATCCCACTTGAAGATTTTAACGTATTCCCACCAGCAACTGGCATTTTTTCAAAAATGACTGGATTCAAGCCTGCATCTTTTGCTTCGATAGCAGCCGCCATACCAGCCCCGCCTCCGCCAACGATGATCAAATCGTATTCGTCTTTCATTTCAGCTGGATTTGTGTAAGTTTGAGCAGACGCTCCAGATGATACTTCTGTTGATTCTTTTGTGGAAGAGCTACTGGATGCAGATTTGCTTTCATCAGGCGTACAGGCACCTAAGGCAAAAATTGCTGTAACTGTCAGTAACCCTTTAATTGTTTTCTTCATAGTTGTCCTCCTAAAATTTAACACTTACTCCATCATAAGTGATATCATTCACAAATTCAACAGACAATTTATTTTTTTCGAACTTCTGTTATCTTCATCTTTTATAAATAACCAGTAATATTTCAACGTTTTCAATATTAAACTAGTAACTATCAAAAAGTAAACGGATTTCTTGAATAAATAGCCAGTCCAAAAAATTTTTTCCTTTCGTTACAAACAGAAGATTTGGGCTTTTGTCGCTAGACAAGTATAATCGGTATGAACCACGAAGGAGTTAATTTATGAAAGTAATCAAACATTTTTTTACCAAAGGAAGTAAGTCAGCCGGGAAAGTCACTCATGCAATCTATATCATTTTACGGGTCATTGTTGTAGTCATGTTAGTCGACCAAGTGATTGACCGTAATATGGGGAATATCATGCTCTTATTATTGACTTTATTATTATTTGAGATCCCCTATCTACTAGAAAAGTTATTGAAGATCCAAATCCCCAATACGTTAGAAATCATTATCTTGTCCTTTATTTTCAGTGCCACTGTCTTGGGTGAATTAAGTGACTTTTATGGCTATTTTTCACTTTGGGACACAGCTTTACACGCATTGAGCGGTTTTCTAGCAGGTGGTGTTGGTTTCTCGCTTGTTTATCTCTTGAACAAAAATACCAAAACCATGAATTTGACCCCGTTGCTAGTCGCATTAGTCTCTTTTTGTTTTTCAATGACCGTAGGAGTCTTTTGGGAATTTATCGAATTCTCAGCGGATCAAGTCTTACAGATGGACATGCAAAAAGACAACTATGTTGACCAAATCAATAGCGTCAAGCTGAGTGAAGATGGCAATACTGTATATACGATCAAAGATATCCAACAAACAACCGTGACCTACAAAGATGAAAATGGCAATGCCAAAGAATTTGTTATGAATGATGGCTATTTAGATATCGGGATCTTAGATACTATGAAAGACTTATTCGTCAACTTTATTGGCGCACTCGTTTTCAGCATCTTCGGCTATCTTTATACTCGAAACGATTATCGAAAATTTACGTTCATTCGAAACTTCATCCCTAGAAAAAAAGGAGTAACTACGCGAATGGATACTGCTGGAAACAAACAAAAAAAATAAGGTTGAGCTTTTGCTCATCCTTATTTTTTTACTTTCGAGGATAAGATATCCATTACTTTCTGATAATCCGAATTCACGCTGCCATCAAAGTTATCAGGAATAAATGTAAACCCTAAGCTTTGATAAAGTTTAATCGCTGGGTGACTCCACGTCTGTGTATGCAGATAAACGGGGCTTTGAGAGGTCAACTGTTGAAAGCGGCGTAGCACTTCGATCGTCAGACTTCGCGCGATCCCTTTTCCTTGATGTTCCGGTTTGACCGCCAACCAATGAAACAGAGGATATTCTTCTTCACGAAGCTTCCACCAAGCAGTGCATGTCGCAACGCGTTCATTTTTTTCGTTGACTACAAAAAACATACGCTTTGTCAATTCTTCTTGATAAGGTGCAAAGGCTTGATCAAAATAAGCTAGCGCCTCATCAATTGAATCAAATTCACCGACCGCAGTCTCAATAGCCGCCCAATCTTTCTCTGCTCCTGGTCGATACTTTTCAAAGTGATACTGCTCATTCAGCGGATAATCTGGCAACACTTCCTCTAAGGGGCGCGTCATCCAAATTTCAGCGTAAGGCAGTTGCTTATCTAACATCGCTGCACCCACTTTCATTTAACTTCTTTTTTCACCAATGATTCGTACTTCTGTTTCTAGTGTCACACCAAACTTCTCTTTGATCACTTCTTGGATATGGGCGATCAGTTCAGTATAATCTGTCGCTGTGGCATGATCGATATTGACGATAAAGCCAGCATGTTTTTCCGAGATTTGTGCGCCGCCCCATTTCAAGCCTTGTAATCCTGCTTCTTGGATCAGTTGTCCGGTGAAGTGGCCCACAGGTCGTTTAAAGACACTGCCGCATGAAGGGTATTCCAATGGTTGTTTGGATTCACGCAATTGTGTCAACTCATCCATCCGCCCCTTGATCAGCTCATAATCACCAGGTGTCAATTGGAAGCGTGCTTCTAAAACGATCGCATCCATCTTCTGTAATTCACTATGTCGATAAGAAAATGCCATTTCCTCATTTGTCAGCGTTTGGATCGTACCGTCGCTTAATAATAAGTCGACTTCTGCAAACACGTCCTTGATCTCACCACCGTAAGCTCCCGCATTCATGTAGACCGCTCCACCGATACTTCCAGGAATCCCGCAGGCAAACTCGAATCCTGTCAACGACTCGGCTAATGCTGCATAGGTCGTATCGATCAACTTCGCACCCGCTTCTGCGATGACCATCGTGCCTTCTACTCGGATCTGGTTCATCTCCGTCAGCATGATCACTACACCACGAATTCCACCGTCTTGGACGATCAGGTTACTTGCATTTCCTAACACTAGCCAAGGGACTTCGTTTTCTCGACAATAATCAACTAGCTGCTTGACTTCTGATTTTGTTTTTGGAAAAGCTAACACATCTACCGGACCACCGGTTTTAGTAAATGTATAATGTCTTAATGGTTCATCAAGCAACAGATTCAACTCTGGATTTTTTCTTACGATATCTTCTTTATTCACTGAGGACTTTCCTTTCTTTTCAAACGTCCTCATCATTCTATCACGCTTAAAACAATCTTGCCAGTCTTGCTCAAAGCTGATGACGATAAAGGTTATTCAACATTTCTTCACAAAGCGCATGGCTGTCGTAAATGCCAGTTTGTTTCAACTTTTCTTTGTCTGGTGTCGTTTGTTGGATCTCTTCAAAAAATCTTTCGACCATTGGCACAAAGCCGCGTTTGCTCAATGTTGTTTCCCAATCACCGAATTTTTTCATTTCTGTCGTATTTGATTTACGGATGACTAAGTCTGTCAGATCGCTCAACTCATACGTTCCCTCTTTACTCGTCACTTGGTAAGTTTCGGTATTTGCACCACTTGCAAGATCCATCGTGACGATCGCTGTTTGATTCGCTGTTTCAATTTGCAACGTCGCCACTTCCATAAAGCCTTCTTTTTCTCGAATGTGAGAACTTGCTTTGATCATAGGCTCATCCAATAAATATACTGCTGTATCTACCAGATGCAGAAATAGATCGTAAATCACAAAAGCAGTCGTTTCTTTTGCTGCAATGCGATTTTTTTGTAACTGGATCAAGCGCTTTTCTGGAATCGCTTTTAATTGTTCGACCATTGGCGCAAATCGACGATTGAAGCCAACCATCAAAGTTACTTGGTGCTGTTTTGCCAATTGCTGTAACTCTTCGATTTCTCGAAGATCAACACTTAACGGTTTATCGATATAAACATGGATCTTATTTTCTAAACATTTTTTTGCCAGTTGAAAATGAACGCTTGTCGCCGCATGGATCATACATGCTTCGATTCCTTGTTCGACTAGCTCATCAAGCGATTCATATAAATGAGTAAATCCATAGGTTCTCTTCAGACGTTCTTTTGTTTCCTGATTACGTGTCGCAAAATAAAAATCGATCATTCCTTGTTTTTCTGCATATGTGGGCAAATATGCTTTTTCAGCAATATTCCCTACTCCTACTACACCAATTTTCATCTTTTCCCTCCTAGTATCTATTATTACTCTTATCTTACACTATTTTTAATAAAAATGAGGTACAATATAATCGCATAGATACGATAGAGAAGGAGCGTGTTTTTTTGAAACTGATTTCGTGGAACGTTAATGGTTTAAGAGCCATCGTCAATAAAAATTTTTTAGAAACATTCAAGGAATTTGATGCAGATTTCTTCTGTCTCCAAGAAACAAAACTACAAGAAGGACAAATCGATTTAGATTTACCTGGGTACCATCAATATTGGAATTATGCGGTTAAAAAAGGATATTCAGGTACCGCGATTTTTGCGAAAGAACCGGCATTGAACGTTTCTTATGGCATGGGGATCGATGTGCATGATCAAGAAGGACGTTTGATCACATTAGAATATCCAGAATTTTACTTAGTGACTTGCTATACGCCAAATTCACAGAATGAATTGAAACGACTGGATTATCGCTTAGAATGGGAAGCTGCTTTCTACGATTATCTAGAAGAGTTGAAAAAACAGAAATCGGTAATCGTCTGTGGAGATCTAAATGTTGCCCACGAGAAAATCGATTTGAAAAACTGGAAAACAAACCAAAAAAGTGCTGGTTTCTCAATTGAAGAACGAGAAGCGTTGACCCATTTACTTGATAATGATTTTGTGGATACTTTCCGTCACTTCTATCCAGACCTAGAGGGTGTCTATTCTTGGTGGAGCTACCGCTTCAATGCACGAAAAAATAATGCAGGTTGGCGTATTGATTACTTCTTGACGAGTGAAGATTTGACGTCACGCTTAGTTGATGCAAAAATCCATACCACGATTTTAGGTAGTGACCACTGCCCTGTCGAACTGATCATCGAATAGCAAATAGGGATAGCAACGGAAGAAATTGGGTAGCCCAATTTCTTCCTGAGATCCTTGAACCTGACAGAATTTACTTTTTTACATAATGTTAAACGCTATTTCTTTTTTTAGAAATTTATGTTATGGTTTATTTTTTAAAGGAGGCTTATTTGAACATGAATTTTATCGCGATGGACTTTGAAACTGCGAACCATCAATCCCATAGCGCTTGCTCTTTAGCACTTGTGAAAGTGGAAAACAGTCAGATTGTCGATGAATTTTATACCTTGATCCAACCAGAAACACCATTTTTCTGGCGTAATATCCAAATCCATGGTATCCGTCCTGAAGATGTACGTCAGGCACCTAAATTTCCAGATGTTTGGCATAAAATCGAAAAGTATTTCCAAAAAAACCGATTAGTTGTTGCCCATAATGCTGCCTTCGATACAAAAGTATTGGCTGGTTGCTTGGATTACTACCAACTGCCCCAACCTAATTATCTTTCGTTATGTACGGTCAAAACAAGCCGACGATTATTTCCTGAAATGCCTAACCACCGATTAAATACGGTTTGCGAGAATTTAGATATCACATTGAAAAATCACCATGATGCGTTAGAAGATAGCCGAGCTTGTGCGGAGATCTTATTGTATCAGGAAAAATATTTCGGGACAGACCCTTTGAAAAAATTAGTGACAGTAAAATAGTTCTACTAGCTAAATGGACGATCAATGTGTCTAAAAATAAAACAAGAACCTGAAAAGTGGTCGACTTTTCAGGTTCTTGTTTTGTAGAATCATCTTCACTTCATGCCTCAATCGTTCTTTTCATCTTGATCGTTGGCACTTTATCTTGTTCGATTAATTCAATATTGCTTCGTGCTTCTTCTTGAAAGCCCATTTTATGATACAGGTGGATTGCTCGCTGGTTATCGGCCAATACGTCTAGAACCAACGTATTAAAGTTTTCATTTTCCGTTGCCCAGATGATTGCCTCTTCTAAAAGGATCGTTCCTAAGCCCATCCCCCAATATTCTTTCAAGATACTGATTCCTATTTCACCTTGTTCAGTTAACTCAGACTTAGGGGCAACAGAAACGACACCGATCACTTGTTCATTAATCAGGGCTAAAAACAATAAGTGTTCTGTGCTTTCTTTTATTCGGGTCAACTCAACTGCGAGCACTTCTTTACTCATTCCAAGCGAACGCTCATCAATAATAAAGTAATCCGTCTCTTGTTTCGCTTGATTTAGCATCTTTAATAATCCTTGGGCATCCTTTTCATCGGCTTCTTTGAGCGTCAATTCGACCTCACTTGTCATAGCTACCCGCCCATGCTTCAAGAATACGCTTCTCAAACGCTTGACTCTCTGATCCATATGATTGGAATTTCACATACCTTTTTTCTAATTCTGTATCACTTTTTTCAAGAATCAGTTCCAAATAATCTTCAGGTAAAGCATCTTCTAATAAGTTTCCCCATTCGATGACAGATAGTCCCTCACCTTCAAAATATTCATCCAAACCTAGATCAGCACCGCTAGCAGCAACACGATAAATATCCATGTGATACAAAGGTAATCTTCCTTGCGTATATTCTCGAATGATCGTATAGGTAGGACTTTTGATCATTTGATCGATCCCTAATCCTTTAGCTATTCCTTTAGTCAGTGTCGTTTTACCTGCACCAAGATCGCCAGTCAAGACTAGGTTATCTCCTGGATGAGCAACTTTTCCGATGATTTCTGCTAGTTGATCAGTCATCGCTACACTTGTTAATTCAATCATCTTCATTTCTCCTCATTCTTTTTTGTCAGTATAACGTGTAATCCAACAAAAAAAAAGAAAAGAGTCAGGAATCATCCGTTCTCCCTTTCTCTTTTCCTTTTATTTACACTGTTCGATTAATCTAATAATGTTTGTGCGCCTGTAATGATCGCTAATTTGTAAACATCTTCTTCATTGGCACCACGAGATAGATCACTTACTGGTTTGTTCAAACCTTGTAAGATTGGGCCGATTGCTTCAAAGTTACCAAAACGTTGGGCAATCTTGTAGCCAATGTTTCCTGATTGTAATTCTGGGAAAACAAAGACAGTTGCTTGACCAGCGACTTTAGAGTCAGGAGCTTTCAATTGTGCGACTGCTGGTACGTATGACGCATCAAATTGCAATTCGCCATCAATCGTATATTGAGGTGCTAATTCTTTCGCAATTCTAGTTGCTTCAACAACTTTGTCTACTTCAGGAGCTGCGGCAGAACCTTTTGTTGAGAAACTCATCAAAGCGATCTTTGGATCGATATCAAATAATTCAGCTGTTTTTGCTGACTCAACAGCGATTTCTGCTAATTCTTGTGCATTTGGATTTACATTGATTGCACAGTCAGAAAAGACATATTTTTCTTGATCTCTTCCGCGAACCATGATCATTGCACCACTTGTACGGCTTACACCTGGTTTTGTTTTGATGATTTGTAGTGCTGGACGTACTGTATCTCCAGTCGAATGGATCGCACCAGAAACCATACCATCAGCAATGCCCATATATGTAAGCATTGTTCCAAAATAATTGACATCTTTTAGGATTTTTTCAGCTTGTTCTTTTGTTGCTTTTCCGTTACGTCGTTCAACAAAAGCTTCAACCATTTCATCCCATTTTTCATAATCATTTGGATTGATGATCGTGAAGTTAGATGTTTGGATACCACGTGCGTTGGCCGCTGCTTCAATCTCTTCTTTACTACCGATCAAAATCGGTTCAACTAATTCTTCTGCTTTTAAACGTGCTGCTGCTCCTAAAATTCTTGCATCCGTTGCTTCTGGAAACACGATTTTGATCCCGCGACGTACAATTTTAAATCTTAAACTATCAAACAATTCCACAAGATGACCTCCAGTTATTTTTATTAACTACCATGATACACTATTATTAAAAAAAAGAACAGTTTTAAATTTCTGTATCAGTCAAAAAGTGGATAATAATTAACTTTTTCACATAATCTGAACAAACTGCACTATAACAGGAAAGCGGTGTATCATTACACTGTTTTAGGCAGTTGCCAATCAATTGGCGTTTCCCCTAATGCAAGCAACGCATCATTCGTTTTTGAAAAAGGTTTTGAGCCAAAGAAACCACGATGGGCAGATAATGGGCTTGGATGAGGCGCTGTTATTATAATGTGACGACTCTTGTCGATCATTTTCATTTTTTCCTGCGCTGGTTTGCCCCAAAGAATAAACACGATCGGTTTGTCCCGTTCGTTCAGTTTCTCAATCACCGCATCGGTCAACTGTTCCCAGCCTTTCCCACGATGTGAATAAGCTTGTCCTTCTCTGACAGTTAGTACGGTATTCAATAGTAGAACCCCTTGTTTGGCCCAACTTACTAAATTTCCATGCCCCACTGGTTCGATCCCTAGATCATTCTTCAATTCTTTGTAGATATTGACTAAAGATGGTGGTGTTTTTACTCCTGGCTGTACGGAAAAAGACAGACCATGTGCTTGATTCACGCCATGATAAGGATCTTGTCCTAAAATCACTACTTTCACTTCTTCATAAGGGGTCAGTTCTAACGCTTCATACACATGGTACATATCGGGATGGATTTTTTGAGTTGCATACTCTTCTTTCAAAAAATTTCGTAAACGCTGATAATAGTCTTTTTCAAACTCATCAGCTAATCGATCTTGCCAACTATTGTGGATGATTTTTTTCAAATTCCCCACCTCCTATTTTCCAGAATAACTCACAAATTATTTGTTAACAAGTCAAAATCTTCCCTCCTAGTTCGTATTAGTATGTTAAACTAGGGAAGAGAAAAGGAAAGGAACGGTAATGACATGATCAAACTAATTGCCTCTGATATGGATGGCACTTTACTCGATGCACATATGGGTATCTCAACAGAAAATACTGACGCGATCCGCTTGGCAAACGAGCTAGGCATTGAATTTATGGTAGCTACTGGACGTAACGCTCAAGAAGCACGAGCAGCTTTAGATGAAGTAGGAATCGAATGTGCGATGATCACTTTGAATGGCGCACAAGTCTATGACAAATCAGGAAAATCGCTTTTTACAGTACCGATTCCAAGTCCCCAAGCAATGACTGTAATGGATATTTTAGACGCAAATGGCATTTATTATGAAGTAGCAACAAATCAAGGGCTATATTCTGAAAGCCAACCGAAGAGAATCGAAAGCTTCGCCTCTTCCATTGCGACTCATATGCCTCACTTGACTTATAAAATGGCGATTGCCATGGCTTCCGCTAATCTTGAACTTTTACACATCACTTATGTTGATAGCATACGTGAATTATTACTTGATGAAAAATTAGAAGTGTTAAAAATCATCTGCTTCCACACAGAAGGGGCACGCATTTTAGGACCTGTCGGGAAAGAAATCAGTAGTTTAGGCGAACTGGCAGTGACTTCTTCTGGACAAAACAATATTGAGATCAATCATAAGAATGCTCAAAAAGGAATCGCAGTGGCGCACGTCGCACATGAACGTGGTATCACTTTAGACGAAGTGATGACGATCGGGGATAATTTCAACGATGTCAGCATGTTGCAAACCGCTGGCGTTAGTTTCGCCATGGGAAATGCAGAAATTGAAGTCAAAGATTACGCAAAATACGTAACAGATACAAATCTTGAATCAGGTGTTGGCAAAGCCATCTTGCGCGCAATCAACGAAAATCTATAGTTGTTTGAAGAAAAGAGGGGAACAAACATGTCAGAATTTTTCATTCAGGAAAAACAGCTGAGTCGTGCTACTCGGACGATCGTCAAAGACGAAAAAGGGAAATCACTTTTTTTGATGGTCGGCCGCTGGGGAACGAAAGGAGATGCGTTGTCTCTTTATGCCATGAATGGTGATCTAGTAGCACATATCAAGCAAATCAGCCTGACATTTGGTACACGCTTTGAACTTTACAAAGATTTCGAAAAAGTCGGTACGATGCAAAAGATTTTCAATTGGCCAGGAGATTTTTATTATATCCGCCGATTACATTGGACTGTACAGGGAGATATCTATAATCACCGCTATCAGATCCAACATTTCAATGAACCCATCATGGAAATGGACAAAGCAACGCTCTTTACCGGTGATTACTATGTTCTTGATATCCCCAATGAAGAGAATGCCCCTATTTGTATCTGCATCGCTGCTGTCCTTGATTATTGGCTCTATCGAAAAAACAAAGACAAAGAAACACCTCTTTCTTATCGCTTTGATGTTAACTAAAAAAGAACACAAGGAATCCCTTGCGTTCTTTTTTTTACACATGTTTTCTTCTATAGAAAAGAAGTGTCACTACATAAATCAGCATTGTACCTACCATGATCCACAAATTATTTCTTTCCCCATTTGTTTTAGGGAAAAATTGTTGGTTTTGTGATTGTCCATCTTTAGCTGAAGGACCACCATTATTGCTGTTTGATCCAACAACTACCCCTACTTTGTTTTCACTTCTATCGGTCCCCACAGTATCTACTCCATCGCTCTCTGTTGTCACTTTTTCGCTGTTCACAGGTTCTTCAGAGGTATTTGTTGATGAAAAACTGCTAGTGGTAGTAGTGTCTGAATGATGCCCCCGGTTTCCTGAATCCGAGGTGCTTTCACTTGTGCTTGGCTCGGTACTGCTTTCACTTGTGCTTGGTTCCGTACTGCTTTCGCTCGTGCTTGGTTCCGTACTGCTTTTACTTGTGCTTGGTTCCGTACTGCTTTCACTTGTGCTTGGTTCCGTACTGCTTTCACTTGTGCTTGGTTCCGTACTGCTTTCGCTCTTGCTTGGTTCCGTACTGCTTTCACTTGTGCTTGGTTCTGTACTGCTTTCACTTGTGCTTGGTTCTGTACTGCTTTCGCTCGTGCTTGGTTCTGTACTGCTTTCACTTGTGCTTGGTTCTGTACTGCTTTCGCTCGTACTTGGCTCTGTACTGCTTTCACTCGTGCTTGGTTCTGTACTGCTTTCGCTTGTACTTGGTTCTGTAATGCTTTCACTTGTGCTTGGTTCTGTACTGCTTTCGCTCGTACTTGGCTCTGTACTGCTTTCACTCGTGCTTGGTTCTGTACTGCTTTCGCTTGTACTTGGTTCTGTACTGCTTTCACTTGTGCTTGGTTCTGTACTGCTTTCACTTGTGCTTGGCTCTGTACTGCTTTCACTTGTGCTTGGTTCTGTACTGCTTTCACTCGTGCTTGGCTCGGTACTGCTTTCACCTGTCTTATCATCCGTATCTGTGGCAAGAAAAATTTCATTTGGATCCCAACGGTTTGTTGTGGCATTTAAAGTAACATTTTTCCCAATGATCGTTCCATACTGACTTTGGTTGACCGTGATATCCGAACAAGGGGCAATAATCGTTCCTTGAAATGGTGCATCAATTGTCAGTTGTCCAGTTTTAGTCCCAAAATTCCAAGAAATATTGGCATCAGAAAAATCTTCTGTTTGATGGTTTGAGCGATCATTATATTGGATTTGTGAATGCACAGTGAAATCTTCTGGCACATCCACAACGTTTATGACAATCACTTTCCCATCAGGATTATTGATTCGCAATGGTGTGTTCTTTGCAAGAACCGAAGCATCCACGTTGATGATCAAAGGTTCATCACCTTCAATACTTGTACAATCGATCACACGATTATTCATGTCGGGAAAATCAGCAGTTGTATATGTTTTTGATGAGTCTGATGTCATCAGCTTATCTGAAGCTTCAATCAATCGTTCAAATTCCTTTTCAAAATCAATATATTGTTGACCTGGTTGATCTTGATAGAATTCATCTTGTGTTAGATGATCCAATCTCGTCCCGTTGACCACAACTTTATCATTTTCACTCGTGACCACATTTCCCGAACCCACAATAAATTCATTCACGCGGGTATCAGAAGCAGAGGTCTCGACTGAACTGCTAATGTTCTCTATAACCTGTGCATAGTTGATCTCGTTGTTTAAATCTCCTGTAGTGATCGAGGTACCGAAATTATTTGTGGCTGATAACACACCCGTTGCTACATTGCCCTCTGTATGCGCATTGATCGTTGTTTTTTCTTTTGCGAATACATGGAACTGAGAAGCAATTCCTAGTAGTCCATAATCACCAGTCAAATCATCATAGACACTTCCTGGATCTTGTGGAATAAATGTTTCGGCAATTACTTGGATTGGAAAACACAGATTGATCACCAAAGCCGATAGTAGGAATAGATTCAAAAACTTGTTCTTAAACATAATTTCATCTCTTTTCATAAATATATGAATTTCCATAACATAAAAACATTTGTTATTATAGTCCTAAAAGTTAATAAAATAAACACCTTTTCTGAAACTTTTCTAGAAATTAACAATTTATTGAAATCTTGTTTATAGATGATTCCTATTCACCACCACTTTTATAGCTATTACTTTGTTATAGTTTAAAAATAATCCAGAAGTTTTTAGCTTTGTTCCATCTATTCAAAATAAAAAAACGAGCGAAATTTTAACATCATACGTCAAAATCACACTCGTTCATCATTATTTATCATAGTATCGTTTCTTACTTTTTTAAAAGCTTTTTATCTTGTAATGTATATATTTCGTCACAAATATTAGCTACGGAAAAATCGTGTGTTACCATAATAAAACTAGTTCTTGTTAATTCAATTCTCTGAAAGATATTTAAAACCATCGATTCAGTTTCAGCATCTAAAGAACCTGTGGGCTCATCCGCTAAGATCAGCTTAGGTTCCGTAATAAGTGCTCGTGCAATTCCCACTCTTTGCTTTTCCCCTCCAGATAGATAGAAAGGATTTTCTAACAATAAATCCTCAATAGCTAAACTTTGGGAAACAGCCTGAACTTTTTGGTCAATTATTTTCTTTTCGATTCCTAAATATTTTAAAGGTAAAGCAATATTATCAAATACATTTTTACTCTCGATCATAGGATTATTCTGGAAAATAAATCCAATATTATTTAAGCGATTGGCGCTCAACTCATTCGCACTCATTTTTCTAAGGTTTTTATCTTCAAAGAATATATTTCCTGTATCTGCTTTGATAAGACCAGCAATCAATTTTAATAAAGTGGTTTTACCACTCCCGCTTTTCCCCATGATCGCTATTTTTTGCCCCTCGTTTAGATCCAAATTCAGGTGTTGAAATAATTCTTTCTTATTCCGGCCATCTCTTATTTTAAGGGAAACATCCTGTATACTAATCATTTGTAATTCTCCATTTTCTAAGAATGATAGTTGATATTAAAAAGAATAAAAAAAGTAAAAGTAAGGACAAGCTGAGTAAACGAATAAAGAGACCAAGTGTCACTTCCCCTAAATAGTTAGCTAAAATTAAACTTACACATAGAACAAAGGATAAAAGCAATATTTTTTCTCCCATGATATAATTACGAATTTCTTTTTTTGTCGCTCCAAACAACAAATGTAATTGGTATATTCTTTTATCTCGATACATTTCTAAACAACAAAAAACAATAGTTATCAACACTAATATAATTATTGAAAAAGAGACAACTAATTTTAGTAATTCATTGTTTTTAGTGATTGTAAATAAGAGTGACGATAAATGAAATCCTGATTCACCTATTAAATCGACTGTCCCCACTTCATATGTCGCAGAAATATCATTTACTAACTTATAAACTTTTTCCTGAGAGAACGATTCTGGAACTTGAAAGTAGCCATTGATCCCATTTAGAAAATGTTTTTGAAAAAATGAAAATTCTTCTTCACTGATTTTTTGAGGTGCATGTTCGATAAATGGCAAAATCATATAATGGTCTAGCACATAGTCTTCGTACTCGTTAAAAGTAATCCTTTCTCCTTTTTCAACGAAACCAATGACCTCTGCCTCAAATTCTTTAAAAAGATAAGATAGCTGTATGTTATCTCCCATAGAAAAATGATCGGAGTAACTATCCCCTAAGATAACTGAGATTTTCCCACTACTATATTGATAATCATCCTGAGAAAAAGAATCTCCAGTGGCTAGTCTAAGCTTGAAGCGTTTCAACGCATGATCGTTTATCTGTAAAGATTTGAAAGGGATCTCTTCTTTACCCAAACTTCGATCAAAACCAACAATTTGCTCGTAATTTTCGATAAAATGAGTTGGTAAATCTTTATCCTGCAAATAATTGATACTTTGACTACTCACTATCTGATAGTTTCCTATTTGGCTGTCCATTAATTCTTTGTACATAGCATTCAGATAATTAACGCTCTGAAGATTCTTTAAAAAGTTTTCTTCTTTTTCCCCAATAAGCGTGTCTACCAACTTAAAGGTTTTTGTGTTTCCTACAGACAGCCTATGCTCTTCATTATGATTCTCTTGAAACATGACAGTTGAAATAGATAGTGTCAAAAATGAAAATAGTAAAAACAGTCCATAAAAGAATAGCAAATACTTTTTTCTTTTTACAGATTCAAGAACCTCTACTATAAGATTATTTAATTTCATCGATGTTCCTCCAATTCCGTATAAAAAGAAAACTAAACAGAAGGACTGAACATCCCACGATAAGCATTTGCGAAGAAATATAACTAACAACAAATATAGTTATCGAATCATAAATGGACTGTTTGAACGGTAAATAGACTCCTCCAAAAACAAGAATACTCTCAATTACCCAGAAGAAGAATAAGTGTTTCACTTCTTCTAAGAGCACAGTATTTCTCGATATCCCTATCGTTTTTTTCAGCGATCTTGTCGACTGAGTTAATGTTAAATAAAACAAGACACACATCCCAATTGCTAATAAGCATAGTACTTGAAATGAATATCGCAACACTTGATTATTATTTTCTAAATTTTTCGCATTATAGGATCTGGTATCCTCCGAATAAGTAATAGCTGCTATACCATTCATCAACTCACTTTTTAGCTTTTCCATCGTTGCCTTATTAGAATTGATTTGATACACTCCATTGGTTTGATTTCCTTCTAATGAATTGATATTTACCAAAGCTGTTTTTGATAAATTTTTTGCATAGCGGCTATCTAAGATACCAATAACTTCGTATTCTTTTTCTTCAATATGTATAGTTCCTGTATCTGTATTTGCCAATCCTTCCCCAATGATTGCTCTGTTTTTTCCATCATAAAAATCCTCTCGCACAAAACTTCTGCCTTCAATCAGCGGAAGATACCAATCATAATTCGTATAAATAGCTTTAAAATAGAAGTTGCTTTCTAAATTTTTAACAACCAAAATATTTTTTTGATCCTCTAATAATTCTCGCCATTTTTCAGAATCTATCTTTTGGTTAGCGATGAGACGAACTGTGTCTTTAGAAGTAAAATGATTCGATACAAAATCTAAATTTCTTTGATTATAAACATAAAATAAAGAAAAAACATTTATCAAAGTAGCAATCAAAAATATCATATTTATAATGAAAAAGAGTATTTTTTTCAATTCGTTTTCCTCTTTTCTAAAAATCGATGTGTGAAAAATGGTTGCCCTACTATCGTATTTTTATCAGCTAGTTTTTCGCCAATCCCCCTTCTCCTTTCATTCATCCATCAAAAATCCCGAAACTGATCCAGTCGCTAGTACAGATTATGTACAATAAAAAAAGCCGAAGCTTATTGCATCTACTAAAACCAACGATCAAATCCTTTTCTCGGTCCGTGAAATTTTCCTAGTAAAAAATCTATACCAATCTTACTGTATCACATAAAAGAAATAATTTTTTACATTGATCAGAAATTACTGCTTTGGAGTCATAATCGTTCTTCCTGATTACCTGCTTCTAGCTGACAAAAAAGAACAACAAAAAAGGCTGTTTACGGATTTCGTACCAGCCTCTCTTTTCAAACGATTCATTTAAAAAATCACTCGACGATTTTCTTTTGCATATGATCATAAAGATGCCCACTGATCGTACGTTCGCCCACTACTTTGAAGCCATGACGTTCGTATAATTTTCTAGCTTGCGGGTTTTGCTTATCGCAGCTTAGTCCAATGGCATCGCGGTTTTGTTTTTTTACGATCGGAGGTAATGCTTCTAGCAAAGAGGAACCGATTCCTTGTCCTCTAAATTCTTCAGAAACACAGATCGAATCTAAATACCATTCATCAGGAAAGGTTTCTCTATCCGCAAACATTTCCACCTGTTCATAAATACCATGTTTTTGCAACACTTTCTCTAATGGTTGATCGATAAACGACTCTTCTTCGTCTGTATAACCATAAGCAATCCCTGCTACCTTGCCTTCTCGCTCGTCAACGATCCCTCTTGTATAGCTGTAGCGATAGTCTGGATCTGTGATTGCTTCTTCTAATATTTCCAATGTTTTTTCTTCTCCGTACTTTAAAAGAAAGGGTAGATCCATATCTTTCAAAATAACTAAAATAAGCGGAGCAATCGCTGCCGCATCTTCTTTTCTTGCATTACGAATCATTTCTGACACTCCTTTTTTTCATTCTAACACAATGAAATCTAAGAGCAAAACAGCTAATTTAGATAATCCTCGATTTTTTGTGTCACAAAGTACCCATTCGAAACGATTGTTTTCGCTTCAAAGCGGCAATAGGGACAAACGATCGGCATCTCTTTTTTTACGTGTTCTACGATATGGTTTACTTCTTCATAAGTGAATTTTTTTCCACAGTTTGGACAAATCATTTTTTGCATGATTTCCTCAATCCCTTCTTTTTTTTACACTTTTAGCTTACTCTTAACTACCAAAAAAGAGAAGTGAAACCCCTTCTCTTTTAAGCGCTGATCAACACGTCTTCTAAGTGATTCTTGCCATCTACGGCTATCCGATAATACAACTGACCACTTTTTGTTGTGATTTCCCAACTTTTTGCTTTTCCTTGCTGTTTTCCGACTTTATGGACCGCTTCTTTCATAGCAGTCTGCGGATGTTTCACTTGCTGGATCGTTTTTAAACTAAAGAATTGCCCTGGCTCTTTCTGACTTTCTTCCACAACTCTTGACTTTCCTGAGATTGGGTTCACTGTTACGACGCGATCAGGAGTATAAAAAATATACTCATACATTTTTTTGTTACTTTGTTCTTCCTTTAATTGGTTGAACTGGATACGGCTGACTTTCTCTTCTTGGTATTCGTCTCGTAAGATAGTCACTGCTTTTTGCAATGAAACTTGATATTCTTGGTCACTGATGTCATCAAAGGAAAAGTTTGCATCCAATAGTCCTAATAGAGCGGCTAAGCTGACAATGATGGCGATCGACGTTGCAATGATTATTTTTTTCATTCGATTCTCTCCCTGTTTTCTTTTTAGAATAGCAAGAATCATAAAAGAAAAAAATCGAATGAAAGGAAGAAAAAGTGACAAATTTGTTACCTATTCATGTAATTCGAGGGGCAAACCGTCTGGATCAAAAAAGAAGGTCATTTTTTCTCCTGTAAAGGTATCGATGCGGATCGGTTCAGTTTCAATGCCCAGTTTTTGCAATTCAGCTACGGTTTCTTCAATTCTTTCTACTTTGAATGCTAAGTGTCTCAAGCCGCAAGCTTCTGGATAACTTGGTCTTTTAGGTGCATTTTCAATGCCGAAAATCTCAAGCTCCATCTCACCTAATTTCAAATCTAATTTATAATCTCCACGGTCTTCTCGATAATTCTCACGGATAACCTCAAACCCTAATAAATCAACGTAAAAAGTGCGTGACTTTTGATAATCTGACACAATGATTGCGACATGGTGGATCGTTGTTAAATTCATCTCTACACTTCCAATCTCTTTGTTTCCTTTATCTTATCAGGACTTATAGGAAGAACAAAGATTTTTCTCCCTCAACACAAAAAAACAGGAGCCACATCGCGTGGCTTCCCCTGCTTTTTCATCGTTTGTAATGCAAATGTATTTTTTCAGAAAACAATCAAATCGAATAATAACATATATTTTTTTAAAATGAAAGACTAGAAATATTTTTTTAAAGGAATACAATAATTTGTGTTCAGAAAATAATAAAACACTATATATTGTGTTCCAAGGAGTTTTTTACATGCGTAATTATCTAAAATTTTTAACTCATCAATTGAAAGGCTGGCCTCAACAGAATTATTATTTATTCTACTTTAGTTTAGGATGCCAAGTGATGACTCTAGTCAATCAGCCAATCACTTGGTTAGCGATCATTACCTTTATCGGTACTAATTTAGGTGTATTATGTATTTTATCGATCAACGCCGCCAAATCAGTCAATGGTATCTTAGGGATACTTTCTGCTCTTTGTTTTATTATCGTTGGTTTTTCTGCTAAAAATTACTTGAGTATCGGTGAACAGATTGCCTATATGGTTACTTTAGATATCCCTGTATTGTTAAGTAAAGAATGGAACCATAATATGGCTTCTAAAATTCGACAATTTAGTGGAAAAAGTTGGTTGATCGCCATAGCTGGTACTATTTTGGTTTACTTGGCGTCTGGTTATTTGATTGGCACGTATACAGATGATCCTCGTCCTTGGATCGATGCGATTGCTTTTTCAATTAGTCTGTCTGCTGGTATCATTAGCTTCCTTCGCTACAACAACCAATATTATTGGTGGCTTGCTTCCGGTCTTGCACAAATGGTTCTCTGGTATGTCTCATATACTCATGGTTCTGCTAGTTTAGCGATGTTTATCAATAGCTCAGTTTACTTGATCAACGACTTATTAGCCTTTACTGTATCCCCTTGGTACAACAAAAAAGAAAGAGAACGAATGCAACGAATGGAAGCGGAATACTTTTCACATCATGTTTCTTGAGACTTGCACTAGAAATTAATTTGTTCTTTCAAAATCATTAGCAAAGCGAGAAAATCACCAAAAATAGATTGGGACTTTTCTCGCTTATTTCTAGGTATCGACACGTTATGATTCTCTCAATAGTTCGAGACCACTAGAACAATTCCTTGATCAACATTCTAGTCTCTTCATCCATCGTTTGTATCACTGATTCCAATTCTTGGAATTTTTTCAATGCAAGCTGTTGTTCTGAAGTAAATACATAGTTTGCTTGTCCATATGCTTCCATCAAAGAGCGGACGGATTGCTGTTTGAGTTTCTTTGCAAGTTCTTGCCATTCTATTTCTGACACTGTTTTTGTTGCAGCTTGCTGTTTTTCTTCACGTTCCTTGCGTAAAGTCTTTAGAAAACCATTCCTCATTACCCGAGGAATGCTATCGAAAAAACCAGTTGTAAAGCCATAACGTTGATATTGTTGCCAAACAAAATGATAAATTTGTGGTTGGATAAAACGTTGCTCTTTTGCTAATCGGTTAACATCCAAATGCTTTTCTTCCCTTGATCCTTCTCTTAGATCAGCAATAAACTTTTCAAAAAAAGCAACAGAAGGGTGGCTTGCTTCTTCAAATGAAACAGACGACCAATCTTTTTGGAGAAATAGTTGATAATTAGATAAGAAATTCTCAACATCTTTCGTCAATTCTTCTGAAAAGTCCTCAAACAATGTTTTTTTCCCAAGGAATTTTTTCGGCTTATCTTTCGTTTGATATCCCACCTGCTGGATATATTTTTCCATTGCTTGATAGTCTGCTAAATAAATCGGTAATTGCGCTTGGCGAAATTCAGCGATTCGTGTAGTCAGCTTTTTGTCGGGAAGAATGGGCTGTTTAAGGCGCCGATTATGATACAGCATCAAACAATATTCTTGCCAAAGGCGCTCTGGAAAAGCAATATTTTGTTGTTTTAGCCATAGGATCTCATCAAGTGCCAGATCCACTTTCGTCATCCCTTGATTAATAGATGCTGCAACTGTAGGACTAACATGTAAATGTTCAGCAAAATGATTGATTCCTAATTTTAGCTCTTTGCCCGTTTTCGACGAACGAACG
Source organism: Enterococcus sp. DIV2371 (assembly GCF_050498525.1). Taxonomy (NCBI): domain Bacteria; kingdom Bacillati; phylum Bacillota; class Bacilli; order Lactobacillales; family Enterococcaceae; genus Enterococcus; species Enterococcus sp. DIV2371. Next base: position 2,350,915 of record NZ_JBIPAJ010000001.1, read on the forward strand.
ATATATTGCACTTTCAATTCACGCCCACATTCACAATACAGTTTCTGTTGCCTTCTTGATGTACGAAAAAAAGGATTGATCTTGAAGTCAGAAAAAACCCAATCTGTAGCTGCCAAATAATTTTCTTCCAAAAAACGAGAATGGATCAAATAGCGGCGATGTTGATCAATGACGATTCGTTGCTCTTTCGTCAACCGCTCGTAGATTTCCCATCGTTGGCTACTTGTATACTGTTTTGAGATTTTTATTGGATAGTGTTGCTTGAGTTCTTTAGGAAACCACTCGTCAAAAATGACTTGCCAACTTTCATTCATCGCTTGCACCTGCTTTTCTAAATAGGGATGTAAAATAAATCAAAAGAGCAACAAAAAAGCCGAAAATAGTGTTTCGGCTTTTCGCTGTCTCATACGTGACATTTCTAAACTAGCGTTCAGTCGCATCAGCCACTTCTATTGATTCAACTTGCGATCAATGAGTTGTTCCTGCATTGCCTGAAATGTCTTCTTTGTTGTTTACTGCCGCTTCTACCGCATAAGTCAATGAAGATGCAATATCATCAAGTGACATCGCTGGTGTCCCTACAGGACGATCAATGACTTGATCTGGTGAAAATGGCACATGGATGAAGCCGCCACGAATCGTTGGGAATTCTGTTTCGATCAAGTGTAGCAATCGATACATGATGTCATTACAAACAAATGTACCGGCTGTATAAGAAATATAAGCTGGTAATCCATGTTCTTGTACATTTTTTGTCATTGCTTTGATCGGTAATGAGGTAAAGTAAGCAGCTGGTCCGTCTGCTTCTAATGGTGTATCAAAAGGTTGGTTGCCTTCGTTATCTGCAATACGTGCTTCTGCAAGATTGATTGCTACTCGTTCAAAAGAAATTGCTGAACGTCCCCCTGCTTGACCGACACAAATCACGATCTCAGGTTGATGTTCTTGGATGGCTTCTTTCACGACTTGCCCACTCTTACCAAAGACAGTGGGAACTTCCAATTTAATGATTTCTGCGCCGGCAATCTCAGACGGCATTTTTTTGACTGCTTCATAGGCAGGATTTACTTTATCTCCACCAAATGGATCAAAACCAGTTACGAGTACTTTCATGTTCCATTCCTCCATTATTCTATCAATTTAATACGTCATTTCATCATCAAAAGATTTACTCAACCAACAAACAAAAATTTGTTAGTTGTGACGCGATCCAGCACTTGGAATCATTCGTTCCTATTCGAATGGTTCAGTGTCTGTCCATTTTAACAAAAAATGGACAATATTGAAATGTTTTGATGTTCGGAAAAAGAATCAATCTTCTCCATATTTAACGGAAATCGTTGATTCTTTTTCGCTCAATAAACTTATTTAAATAAAATCATATATACGATTTGGAAAACGAGCATGAATACAGCAACAAACAATTGATTCTTGATCACGCCGTATTTATCTTTCATTTCCAACATTGCTACTGGTACCACATTAAAGTTGGCAGCCATTGGTGTTAGCAATGTTCCACAGAAACCACATGTCAATGCGACCATTCCGATCAGCGCTGGATTAGCTCCTTGACTAAAGACAAAAGGAGCACCGATACCTACTGTCATGACGGTGATTGCCGCAAAAGCATTCCCCATGATCACTGTAAATAGAACCATTCCTAACGCATAGATGATGATCCCAATATTGACATTCCCTTCAGGAACGATCGTACCGACAGCACTGGAGATCACTGTACCAACTCCTGCACTCGTGAAGACCGCACCAAGTGAAGCTCAACATACTTAAAGGACCAACTGTCCCTAACATGTCTGATGCATCATCTAAGAAGGTTGTTGGGCGGTTGTCTCTTGAAAAGAACATCAAGATCAGCATCGCTACGAATACCCCCACACCAACACCGACTAAAGCACCTAAATCAGTGAACAGGGCGAATAAAATGGCAAAGATCCCGATACTCAATGCGGGAATAAAGATTTTCATGCCTAACTTGTCTGACATCTTTTCCATATATTCTTTTGATGGCAAACGACTTGCACCCTTGCTCACCTTTTTCGTGATAGCTGGGATCGTCATCGCGAAAATCAATACCCCATTGGCAATTGGCGATATCCAACGACCAGCAGCAATCACGACACCCAAAACTGTCCAGAAAAAGGCAGAACCAAATCGATGAGGGTTACTTTTATCAAAAGCATTACGAAGACCTGTATAGATCAAAACTAGCCCCATCAAGATATATAAGATTTCTAATAATTTTTCACTTAGTAATACTTCAGAATTTGTAAAAAAGTCTAAAAAACCCATCTTATTTCTCCTTTCCTGGATAGTATTTCTTCGCTAATTTCTTTTCTTTTAAATAGAAATAGACACTCGCTACGATCAGCGCAGTGATTGCGACTGGTATTTGCACCAACGCCAACTGACCAAGGGTAACTTCGTAGCCTAAATCTTTCAATGTGGATTGAACCAATAAAGCACCCGCACCACCGATAAATAGCACTTGCCCAAAGAACCAGCAGATATTCTCCATTGCTGAAGACATCCCTTTTAATTCCTCTTCATGTTCAGGATTAACTGTTAATCCTTTTGATTCCACAGTACCTAACGCCATCGGCATGATGATTGGACGGACAAAGCCGGCTACACCACCGAAACTAACGTTGAAGGCTGCAAAGATCATTCGGAAAACACCATAAATATCGATGATCATTCCAGCTGATACCTTCTTGAAACGTTTGATCAACGTTGCAGCAGATTCCTTCAGACCATTGCGTTCTAACGTACCAGTTGCTAACATAATGATAATAAAAATTGCCATTCCTCGGTTATTTACAAAGCTTGTACCTAAAGTTTCTAGCATTCCTTCAAGTCCTAAACCACCAGTAAAAGCTGTCACGACTAACGCAACCATGACGATCAAAATCGAATCTAACTTGAAAGCAAAACCAAGAATAACAATCAGTACGCCTAAAAGGCTAAGATAATTTTCCATCCGTTTTCCTCCTAAAAATTACATGATATTTTTTCATTATAAAATAAAATCGACTGAAAATATAGAGAAATCTTACAAAAAAATTTTTATATTGCAAAAATTCTGTCAATTCTATAACAAAGAAGCCATTTTATGCGTACTCTACGGCTGTTCTCTTCCTTACACTACATAACGACCCTTTGTTATTGACTACTTAACTAAAATATAGTCATTAATATCGATCATAAAAATAAACGAGGAGACTACAAATAGTAAAAAACTATTTCTAATCACCTCGTTTGTTTCATTGAATATAGCTTAGTTGATCAAGGTATAGATCAAGTAAATGATCCATAGATGTATCGGATAGAACAAATAGAAGAAATACTTGTCAAATGCGCGTCCAGTCCCTCCTAGTTTTCCATTGTACAAAATAATGAACGGAATGACTGTTACCATCATGAATTCGTTATCGAACGTCAAAAACTGATACAATGATTGGTAATCAGGCATTTGTGTATAAGATAAGATAGCTAAGCAAAATAGAATCAGCGTATATACAAAAATACCTACTATCAATTTCCCGTGTTCTTTTTTCTCACGGAAGAAGTACATCAGCAACAACATCGGAACTAAATAAATGCCCCCTTCAGAAAAAGCCACAGTGATGAACATCAACACAAGTGCTGCTACTGAAAGTATTACCTTTCTCCAAATCGTCCCATTCATTATAGAAAGAACCCACATCAAGCAAAATAGTAAGAATAATGTCAAAAAGATATTATGTGGCCCTAAAAATAAAAAATAGTTTGGCTGATTATTGTACGAACTAATGTAATTTCCTGTTGCTAAATTATAGATAACATTTCCAATAGCCACTACAAAAGCCGCCATTCCTAATCGTTTTGCATATTGATATTTACTGTGCGTATACTTGAAACCTTCAACTAATAAAAACACAAATAATGGCGCAACGAAACGTCCTAACCATGAAACCCAACTAGGCAACCCTAATTGCATCCCGAAATAACTATTGATATGATCAACGACCATAAAGACAATCGCTATCCATTTCAATTGATAGCTCGTCAACCCTTTTACCCTCATATATTTCCTCCTTTTTTCTGTGACTCACAAAACAAGTATAGACAATCGTCTTATCTTTCGACCATCTTTCTCTCAATATTTTCCCTTACAAAATTGTTTGTTTGATCAATCATTACAATCGTCCTGAGAACGATCCTTCTTTTTATCCTTTTATCGGGTAACAGACACGAAAAAACATCTGAGAAATGACCATGATCTGGACAATCTCTCAGATGTTATTGAGTAAAACAAAAATAGTAACTTAACTTTGCTCTAAAGATGTAACACTCCAGTTGCAAATAATGCCGCTGCTACTATCCCAAAAATCGATACTAATGAAAGCAATAGATAATCAAGTTTTGTCTGTGGAGTAGCTTGTTGTTTTTCTTTTCTTGCTTTGAGATAAAACAAGATACCTGGTAAAAACAATACAAGAACGAGCATCACTTCATTGAAAGCGACAAATAACATCGCCCAAACTTGAAAAGCACTTGCTAATAGCCCAACAAAGAACTGGACCCACTCTTTTCTTTGATAAGAAAGTTTCATTTGATACAATCCTAAAAACAGCCATGTAAAGAAGATCGCTGCTGTTCCGAGTGTGTAAGCAAAGTTATAGGCACTATCGGTAAACAATAGAGAAAGTAAAAAAGCATTTGTACATATAGTCGTTAATACGATCGCATATGTTGGTGCCCCTTTTTTATTGACTTTCCCCCAGCGTGCCGGCAATAATCCGTCATCCGCCATATTGCGCATCGTTTCGATCGGTAGGATCGTCCAAGACAACCATACACCGACCAAGGAAATGATCAAGCCACCATTGATCACGATGGCGCCCCATTTACCAACCATCATCTCAAACACATAGCCCATCGCAGGTTGCGTTTGTATCGTCTGTAGTTCCTGCATCGACATCGTGCCATAAGGTAACATGGAAACTAACACATAGATAACAATCAAGCCAAAAATACCTAAAATCGTGGCTTTTCCAACATCTGATTTTTTCTTTGCTCGTGAACCAACAACAGAAGCTCCTTCGATCCCTACAAATACCCATAGCATCACCATGATACAACTGAGAATCTGTCCTGAGAAAGGAACCGGTTGTCCATTCGCATTCAAGATGATCTCACTTGAAAAATTATTGATAAATTGTTGCAGTGAGAAGGTACTGATTGCAACGATAATAAATAAAAACAGAGGGACTAACTTACAGATCGTCACGATTGCATTGACGTAACTTGCATTTTCGACGCCGCGATTGACAAGCCAAGCATATCCCCATAAAAAAATCGTACTGACAATGACTGAGGCAATATTTTGCCCGCCATCAAATATTGGAAAGAAGTAACCTAGCGCACTCATCAATAAAGTAGCAAAGGCCACATTTCCTAACCAACAAGTCAGCCAATACCCCCAACCACTGATAAATCCTGCAAATCGACCAAAACCAGCTTCGGCATAACTAAAAATACCACCTTCTAACTCTGGTCGTTTTTTATTGATATTATTGATTGACAACGAGAGCATCATCATGGCAGACCCAACTAACACCCAGCTGAATATTGCCGGGCCACCAGCCGATCCTGAGATGTCGGTCATAATACCGAAAACGCCACCTCCAATCGCCGACCCAATCACTAAGGCCGCTAACGGGATCAACCCAATACCTTTTCTCTGTTGCTCTGTGTCCATGTACCCATCCTCCAAAATAAAACGCTTTTATATGCAAAGTATAGCAAATCTTCGTTCCATTTATTTCTTTCAAAAAAATTCTAATTGAAATTTAATTGTAACTACTTTTTTCTAATTATACAAGGAAAGTGAATGCTCATTTCATTTTTCTTCCCTACCTAAGAAACAAAAAAATGCTATACTAGTTAAGAATGATTGGAGGACGAGATCATGAATATCTTATATATCTCAATTTCTGGTAATACCCGAGGATTCGTCAAAAAATTAGCGGCATTTGCTGCGGAACAGCATGACATAGATGCTTCACTTCCCTTAGTCGATTTGAAGGAGATCCATGAAAATAGCGACTTTGAAAAAGAAACTGAACCTTTTTTTACCTTTGTACCTACTTATTTAGAAGGAGGTAATGGCATCGATAGCGGTGATCAGGAGATTTTGACAGAGACTATGCGTGAATATTTGGAATACCAAGAAAATCATACGCTTTGTCTTGGTGTCATCGGTAGTGGGAACAAAAACTTTAATCATCAATATTGTTTGACAGCAAAACAATATGCTGAACAATTTGGCTTCCCTATGGTAGAAGACTATGAATTACGTGGTACACCAACAGATGTCGAAAGAATCTATCGGGCCTTAGTTGACCGTTATAAAGCATAACAAAAAGCGCAAAATCGAAAGGATTTTGCGCTTTTTGTTATTTCACACTTTCAACATCCATTACTGGTGTTTTTGCTTTTGCTTCACCTGTATGTGTCAAAACAAACGTATGGACATGTTCCATATTAGTCAATAGAACCATCATAGCGGTTTCTTTTCCGGCATCTTTGATCGCAGCTAGATCAACTTCGGCTAACAACGTATCTTTTGTGACAGTCTGTCCTTCACTCACTTTTATATCGAATGGGACTCCACCTAATTCAACCGTATTGATGCCCATATGCACCAAGATCTCTAACCCATCAGAAGTGGTCAATCCGATGGCATGTTTCGTTGGGAAAATCGAGCTGATGACCCCTGAAGTTGGGGCATAGATCTGACCGTTGATCGGTTCAACGAAATAACCTTCTCCCATCATCTTTTGAGCAAAAACAGGATCACTCGCCTGTTCGATTGGTTGCACCGTACCGTCCGCTACTGCATATAGTTGAACTGCTTGTGTTTGACTAGGCAAAACAGTCGAAGATTCGACATAATCAGAAGTTTCTTCTGCGATTTCTTCTTTCAGCAATTGTTCTTTTGGAATACCGAAAAAGAAAGTAGCTAAAAATCCGCCAGCATAAGCGGCCAATAACCCAAGAACGTAGCCAAACCATTTGCCATTTGAAATCAAAGGAATCAACGCTGCACCAGAAGGGCCAATGGCAATCGCACCAATATTTCCGATCAAACCGATCACCGCACCACCGATACCGCCTCCGATACAAGCAGTGATAAACGGACGGCCTAAAGGTAACGTTACACCGTAGATCAACGGTTCACCGATTCCTAAAATCCCAACAGGCAAAGCCCCTTTGATCATCTCAGTCAATTCTTTGTCTTTTTTACATCTAACCCATAATGCTAAAGCTGCCCCAACTTGTCCTGCACCTGCCATCGCCAAAATAGGTAATAGTAATGTATAGCCTGTTTGATCGATCATCTGTGCATGGATCGGAGTTAAAATCTGATGCAAACCAAACATCACCATTGGTAGGAACAATGTACCTAACACAAATCCGGAAAAGGCTCCGCCCACGCTAAGTACCCAATTGATTCCACCAACCATGCCATCTGAGATAAAGCCTGCTAATGGCATGATCAAGAATATCTCGATCAAACCAATCACGATCAATGAAAGGGTTGGTGTGACAATGATATCTACCGCATCGGGAACGATTTGGTGCAATTTCTTTTCGACGATCGAAAGCAACCAAACCGCAAAAATCACTCCAAGGATACCACCTTGTCCCGCAGCTAAGGGCTGACCAGTGAATAAGTTCGTTAAAGGCGCTTCTGGATTCATTCCCAACAACATAACAACCGCACCGATGACACCACCAAGCGTAGGAGTTGCGCCAAATACTTGAGCCGCATTGATCCCAGTGTAAATGACAAGATAACTAAACATCCCGTTTTTAAGAATGTTCATGATATCGATGTACTGTTGCCAAGTCGCACCATCAATTGTTCCAGCTGTTACGAGATTGGTCAATACCGCAGCAATCCCCGCAACGATCCCTGTACCAACGAAAGCTGGGATCATTGGGACAAATATATTAGAGATATCTTTTAAAACTGATTTGATTTTCGATGGCTTCTGTTTTGATTTTTGCGCATTTTTCATCGCTTGCGCCCGTTCATTGACTTTGTCTTTCCCTGATAAGCCAACAGAAGAATCAGGGGTTCCAGGGATTTTTTCTCCTAATTTTACACCAGCTTGATCCACCATTTCTTGTGCGACTTTGTTCACTTTTCCCGGTCCGATGATCACTTGTAACTGTTCATCCTCTACTACTCCCAGCACTCCTGGTATCGCTTTCAACTCTGATACATCAACAAGCGATTCATCGATGATCTTCATGCGAACTCGGGTCATACAATGGACAACGCTGTCTACATTGTCCATCCCACCTGCTCCAGCATAAATTTGTTTTGCCAGTTCTGCTAAAGTCAATTCATTTTTTCCCATTTCCACTTCCCCCTTACAACGTTCGTTTTACAAAGCCGTCTGCCTCAGCTAGTTTTCTTTTTGCTGTTTCTTTGTCACTATTCGTCAATAACATAACGATGGCTAGTTTAACATTTTGTTCCGCTTCATGAAAGTATTTTTCCGCTGTTTCATAATCCGCTTCTGTCGCTTCCATGATGATCCGTTTCGAACGTTCGACTAATTTTTCATTTGTTGGCTTAACGTCGACCATGAGATTATTGAATACTTTTCCGATACCGATCATACTGATTGTAGAAATCATATTCAAAATCAATTTCTGAGCAGTTCCAGATTTCAAACGTGTCGAACCTGTTAAAAATTCTGGTCCGGCATCCACTTCAATCGGAAAATCAGCATGTTGACTGATTTCAGCCTCTTTGTTACAAGAAATCGTCGCTGTTTTTGCACCAATCGAACGGGCATAATCTAGCCCGCCAATCACATAAGGCGTACGACCACTAGCAGCGATACCTACGACTAAATCATTTTCCGTTAAGTTCAACCGGATCAAATCTTCTTTCCCTAATTCAAGTGAATCTTCAGCGCCTTCAACTGCGACAGTCATAGCCGCTTCGCCACCTGCAATCAAACCAACGACCATTTCAGGTGAAACGCCAAACGTTGGTACACACTCCGCAGCATCCAATACGCCTAATCGACCGCTTGTCCCAGCACCCATATAAATCAAGCGCCCCTCTTTTTTAAAAGAAGCAATCGCTGCTTCAATCACTGGTTCAATACTTGGTAATTCTTTTGCGACTGCCTTAGCAACTTCGTGGTCTTCTTGATTCATTAAACGAGCCGCTTCTGCAACACTCATTTCATCTAAGCCAAATGTTTTTTGATTTCTACATTCTGTTGTTAATTTATCTAAATCGATATTCATTTCTCAATTCCTTCTTTACATATAAATTTATAGATCGTCCCTGCGTGGATATGTTGGATCAATGGTAAATCAGCCGAGATCACTCGTGCCACACAATTGACCTTTTCATCTGCTGGTAAATCTTCTTTCATCAATTGGATTTCTCCCATGTAGCGCAGATACCTTTCATTATCTAACGTGATCGTCCCCTTTATCCGCTCATCAGTTTGACGAACAGGAATATGAGGAATTTCCTTAAATCGAGCATCCGCGCTACGCACGACTGATTTAGCTTCATCTTGTCGATTCGTATGTGTGCCTAAAATGGTTGGTCCAAATTGTGTATCCAACAATGCGACATGCAATAAGATACCGCCTGTTTCTTGATAATAGGCAAATTGTTCGCGCACAGTCAGTGAAAGTCCGCCGTCCCCAATATAGATCAGATCTGTTCCGCATGAAGCCAAGTCTAGTGCGGCTGCTAAAGGATGTTGATTACGATGCTCTTCTAACGTCGGAAGTCCTTTGTATAGCGGTCCTCTCAACACCTCATCACCAGGTACAAAGCCTTGGACTGTAAATCCTTGCTCTACTAACCATTGATTTTTTCGCTTGTACCAAGATTTGTCCAAACCTGTTTCCGGACGTGGATAATAATTGTGCCAAGCTTCCATCTGATTAAAATCAGCACCCGCTTCTTTTAACTCTTGCACATCTTGTTCAGTGATCGTACTTGCATTCAAACTGATTTTTAATTGATGCGACCACTTCGCAATCTGCTCATTCGATAGATGATAATCCATCCGCAGACCTGTCACACCAATCTCTTTTAGTGGCGCAAGATTTTCTAAGGAGAAACCTGCCAACTCTAATGCCTTCCCCGATATATCGACCATCAATTCCAATCCGTGTGATTTCGCTACTTTTCCAAGTTCCGTCAAACGCCTTTTATATGCTGAAGCATCATCTTCTGGAATATGCATCGAGGTAAAAATACCGATAAATCCTTTCTCCGCCATCTCATGGATATACACTTTCGTTTCATCAGACATTTCTTGATTCATAAATACAGAAAATCCAAACATGTACTCCCCCCCATTCATGTATCCGCATTCATTTATAAACTGATTATACTTCTTGTGAAATGATTTTTCAACCTAAATATAAAATATGTTAAATTTTATTTCTTTCGAGTGTAAAAAATAAAGACTATCCAACGAGATCCTATAACAATTCCACACAAAAAAAGTGTCTGGAACAAAAATAAAATTCATTTTTGATTCTAACCTTAAAAACGAATAAATGGTTTTCCAGAAGCAACTCCTTCAGAAATAAGCCGAGAAACCCAAAAATTTGAAGAACAATTTTCGGGTTTCTCGGCTTATTTCTCAGAGTTCGACACTTCTGTCACAACCTCTTTGATCGATTATTCAGTTGATTATTTCTAATAGAATCCTTTTTCAGTTTATGTAATTATAAGATGATTGTATTTCTTTGACTAACCCTTGTCTAACGCTTTTTCTTGTTCATCCAAAGCTAACGACACTTTGTCGCCGAATTGCCCTTTAAGCGCCTCCTTCAATCCCTTATTTGCTGAAGAAATCGTGCGTTTTGCTCTATTGGTTTCGTTCTTTCCAGATTGATTTACGCTTCTCCTTCTGCCCCCCTTCTCACTTTTCAGTGCGATTCCAAGTGAACGAGTTAGGTATTTCTCCATATCTTTCTGATAATTCTCCCACCATTGATCAATCATTTCAAACATCTCAAGACCTCCATTCTTTTAATTCAATTGCGCCAGTTTCTTACGATAGCTCTGCTCATTATCTTCTAAATCAAGCTGGATTTTTTTTCGCTGATGGATCAATTCCGTCGCCAGATCCTCTTCTAAACGAGAAATCATGATACGACCATAATTTAGCGCCTCTTGTGGTTCAGAAAAAGATTGTAAAATCAATCGGAGATCTTTATAAGTCACTTCTGCTAGCTCATGGACTTTTCTTTCTGTTGTAACCAATACTTCTTCTTGCTCTGATAATCTTCGTTTCGTTGCTTGATATGTTTCATAAAGCTGTATTTCCTTACTCAATTTTCCTCTCCTCCTTTTATACGCCAAACAATTGATTCGCTAATTCTTTGTCACGTGCCACCATCTCATTGATTTTTTGGGTAATTTCATCAGCAAGCGATTGAAACTGTTCCGACAGCTGATCGATCTGGCGGATTTTATCCCTAAATTCCTGGGTTGGCTCATCGACGATCTCCCATTTTGTACAATCAACTTCGGCTAATGTTTCAATTACCTCGTTATACGTCAAATGGGGCGTATAATTGCGTATTCTTCCCAACCAGTCATTCCACAACTCTTCCAACTCCGTGATCCCGTTTTGGTAAATCACGCGAACATTAACCATCGCCTCATCAAATTTACTTGCTGCGGTCCGCACTACAGCCAACGCTTGACTATCCTCTAAATAAATTTTTTCTGATTGAGAAAGCCCGCCGCCACTTCCAGTCAGCTTCTGCCGTAACTCTTGTAATGTCAAGAATTCTTTGATTTGAACTTTAAGCCACTCATTTTCTTCTTTCAAACGCTTGATTTCATCTAGCGTATGCTCGCCACTGACTGCTAGTAGTTTGATCCTTGCTTCGTTTTTTAAAAGTGTTTGTTGCCACAAAGTTGGGGCTAATAAGATATCTCCATTGGCATCGACGTATACGATGATCTGGCCATGCTTATCGATATAATTTCCCTCTTCATCAGTTTTGAATTGGTCCAGCGAATGGCCAAATGTTTCCCAGCCCGAATTATCGATTCCAATACTATTGATTTGAAGCATCCCTTTCCCACCAGTCAAAATCCCACTCGTGACAACATCCGAGGTGTCGTAGATATTGATCAAAGTACCGGGATGATTATCCAATAATGCTAGCGCAAGCCCTGGTCCTGCCGCACCGTACGTCACGCTGTCATAACCATTGAGTCCTGCGACAAAAAGTGCTTTAGCTCCACCTAATGAGTGCCCCGTCGTTGAGATCGTGTACCCCTCTGACTTAGGATACTGCTTTTCAATTTCACGGGCATAGTTCAAAGCGGAAAAAAATGCTCCATCTGGATGTTTATTACTTCGACCAATTTCCTCAAGGTTTGTATGCCAATCTTTGAGCGAAGTCGTGCCAGCATAGGCAATCGTAAGGTTTTTGGTGATGACGGAGTCGGGGAAACCAGGTACTTTTCTTAATTGCTGTTCAGTATAACCAAGATATTCCTCTTTTATTTTAGCAACTACCATTGCTTGCATACTATTTTTCTTTGGCTTAGATTCATTGCCGATTTTGTCTTTATTTGTATCTACTGTGTTTATAACTATATAGGGGATTTCTTTTACTAGATGATTTACTTTTATTAATCCATGTTCAACTTCATATACAGAGTCAGATAGCCACCTATTTGGTTCCATCAATCTATCCCTCCCTCGTAATAGACAATTTGCTCATCTGCCAGAATCGAATTTATTTTTTCTTTTCTTTTTGTTATATAATAAGGACCATTTCCAGTACTATCAGAAATCATGTATATAGGTTTATTTATTTCTGCAGAAATAGTACTTAAACTTACCTCCTCCTCATATACTCCATTTACTGTGAAATAAATGGTCAAGAAATTCATTGGGCTGACCGAATAACCCGTAAACTCAATTTTAGTTATCGCAGAATACTCTCTGACCTCCAATAATGCTTTCAAGTATTCTTCCGTTGTCATTTCTCCTTGTCCATAGTCATATTTCCTGAAGACTTCTTCTTCTTTCTCCCGGTTGTTTATATAGAGCCAATAATTGTTATACACATAATTCGCCAAATCTTTCTGTATTTCCAGCAATTCTTGGCGATCTTCTTCTCTTTTATCCATCTGCATCTTCCCTCCGATTCCTCCTAAAATAATGATTACTAACACACCTAGCCAATGCCATTTCTTCATATATCTTCCTTTCAGATTTCATTTAGTTTTATATATGATCAGAATAAGCTTCTTACTTATTCTGGAATTTTTTTATGTTAGATATAACTCTTTTTATAGTTATGTATGGCCACATAAAAATTAATTATTTTAGTAAGTACTTTGTCATTGCCTTTGATTGTTGCGACAAGAAGTGTGCTTAGCTCCACCTACTGAGTACCCTGTCGATGAAATCGTATAATACTCTAACTTTGGGTAACGACGGAGTCGGGGAAGCCAGATAATTTTCTTAATTCATTATCATTAAGTTTTTTGAATTCTTCTTTAATTTCTGCTACTACCATTGCTTGCGTACTATTTTTCTTTGATCGAGATTCATTACCGATTTTGGCTTTATCTGTATTTAAAGTTCCTATAACGATATGGTTTGTTCCAAGAGGTCTATCGCCATAATGTACATTGCCACTTTCTAATTGATATATAAATTTAGATAAGTATCTATTTTGATCCATTAATTTATTCCTCCTGTATAATAAACAATTTGATCATCTGAGATATCTAGTTTTTTTTCTTCCTTTCTTTCATCAATAAAATATGGTCCTTTACCTCTGCTACTAGTTATTCTGTAAATAAACTTATCTGTTTCTGCAGATTTCGTATCTAACCATACTTCTTCTCGATAGACATCATTTACTGTGAAATAGATAATTAATGAATTCATTGGGTCAATAGAATATCCAGTAAATGTTATTTTGTTTATATCAATATATTTCCTAACATTGACAACTTTTTCTACATATTCTTCTGTTGTCAGATCTCCATTACTATATTGTTGTGTAAATCTATCAGTTTCCTTATCATTCGTCGTATATAACCGATAGTTATTGTACACATAATTCGCCAAATCTTTCTGTATTTCCAGCAATTCTTGGCGGTCTTCTTCTCTTTTATCAATATATATCTTTCCTCCGATTCCTCCTAAGATTATGACCACTAACACACCTAGCATAAGCCGTTTTTTCATATATCCTCCTTTCAGACTTCATTTAGTTTTTTATATAATCAGAATAAGCTCCTTACTTACTCTGGAATTTTTTTATGTTAGATATAATCTTTTTTATTGAACACTCTGATTTTGATAGTTATGTATGGCCACGATAAAAATTAATTATTTCAGTAAGTACTTTGTCATTGCCTTTGATTATTGCAACAAGAAGTGTGCTTTAGCTCCACCTACTTATCACCATGTCGTTAAAATCGTATCCCCCCTCTAACTTTGGGTAATGCTTTTCAATTTGGCGACATAGTTCAAGGTGAAGAAAAATACTCCATTTGAGTGTTTATTGTTCTCCCAAATTTCCACGAAGTTTGTATGCCAATCTTTGACCGAAGTCGTGCCAGCATAAGCAATCGTAAGTTTTTTGGTGATGACGGAGTCGGGAAAGCCTTTGATTTTCTTTAGATCTTCATTATCAAGTGCCTTATAACGATCCTTAAGTTCAGCAACAACCATTGCTTGTGTACTATTTTTCTTTGGTTTAGATTCATTGCCGATTTTGTCTTTATCTGTATTTAAAGTTCCTATAACGATATGGTTTGTTCCAAGAGGTTTATCGCCATAATTTACCTTGCCACTTTCTAATTGATATATAAATTTAGATAAGTATCTATTTTGATCCATTAATTTATTCCTCCTGTATAATAAACAATTTGATCATCTAAGATATCAATCCCTTTTTCTTCCTTTATTTCATTAATAAAATAAGGTCCTTGACCTCTGCCACTAGTTATTCTGTAAATAAACTTATCTGTTTCTGCAGATCTTGTGTCTAACCATACTTCTTCTTGATAAACATCATTTACTGTGAAATAGATAATTAATGAATTCATCGGGTCAATAGAATATCCAGTAAATTCTATCTTTTCAATATCTGAATACTCTCTGATACTCAACATTTTTTCTAAATATTCTTCCGTCGTTATTCCTCCTTCTTTTTGATATTCCTCTACGATTTCCTCTTGTTTCTCACTATCTCTCGTATAAATTCGATAGTTATTGTACACATAATTCGCCAGATCTTTCTGTATATCCAGCAATTCTTGGAGATCTTCTTCCCTTTTATCCATATACATCTTCCCACCGATTCCTCCTAAGATAATGACCACTAATACAACTAGCCAAACCCGTTTCTTCATATATCCTCCTTTATTTAAAAGCATCTTTTACTCCATATTATTTTCTAGCATCGAGTTATCCTCTTTTTAGTTATGTACGTCTTTTCTACTGAATCGTTTTTATGTAATCTTTCTCACGATTCATAAGTTCGTATCGCTAGGATTGATATCAAATGTTTTTTAATAAAAAAAGACATCTAAAACAGAAGGATTTCTGCTTTAGATGTCTTTATTACAATCTGATTATTCGCTAACTGTTACGTCGCCTGTTACTGATGCGTCGTTTTCGTCAAGTTTTGCTGAATCTTGGTATTCTTGTTTTTCAAATGTTACGTTACCTTCAACTTTTGCTCCGTCTAATACAAAGCCATTTGCTTTAACTAGTACGTCACCTTTGATTGTTCCGTGAACGATATTTGTGTTTTCTGATTCAACGATCAATGTCGGAACAGTCACTGTGTATTCAGCTGTTACGTTACGGTCATCGTCTTGTGAGTACAATGCGATTTTACGGTAGATGTCTGCACTTGCATCGTCTTTGTCATGGAATTCACCCGCGATTGTTACATCGTTTGAGAATGTCACATCACCTGTTGCTGCAACGATCCAGTTGCCGTCAGCTGACATTGCTTTTTCTAAAACAGTTGGGTCATCACTGATTGAAGCAGTTGATACAACATCTGCTGAGCTTTCTGTTGTACTTACTTCTGTTGTTGATGAAGCTGAGCTAGAATTAGATGAATCATTGTTGTCAGCACCACACGCTCCTAAAGCCAAAAGTGCTGTTGCAGTTAAACCTAATAAAGATAATTTTTTTGATAGCATGAAATTTCTTCCTCTCTTTTTGTATTCCTATGGAATTATACCATGAAAGCGTACTTATGTGAAATAATCTTCATGGAAAGAAAAAATAAATTATTTTAGAAAAAAGTTTTACGATAACATTCTCTAGTTATTTTGTTACATCCCTGATAAATTACAGCTATTCAAAGGTAACCAGTTCCGTATTATCAACAAAAAAGTCAAAGAATGTATCATTCGGCATAGGGTGAAAATACGCATTGATGATTCGGATCAGTGCATTATGGCAGACAAGCAAGTAAACATTTTCCTCGTCTTCTAAGCACTCTTTTAGTAACGGTGTGATCCGTGCATATACATCTAAAACCGATTCCCCGTTTGGGAACCGTACTGCAAAATTTTGGCGAGCTTCTTGAAAGTCTTTGTCTTCGCTAGGACGTCCGTCGTAATCGCCAAAGTCCATCTCGATCAAACGATCATCCACTGTCATTGGTAGATTGACTTTTTTTGCTACCGCTTGCGCAGTATCGCGCGCGCGTTGTAAAGGGGAATGAATGATTTTTGTGATCGGCACTTCCAATCCTGCCACTTTCTCAGCAAGTTTTTCTGCTTGTTGTTTGCCTTTTTCAGTTAATTCGATATCTGCATGACCACAAACTAACCCTTGAGCATTCCAAGTTGTTTCTCCGTGTCTAGTGATATATAACATTAAATAACTCTCCTTTGTTTTATGCTCATTCAATTCTATCATACAATCCCGATTGAAATGAACCATCCGCTTAGAATCGGTCTCGGTTAAGCTAGTACCAGTTATTTAATAGTATCTTTATTTTATTCTTTGTAAGTCGATCCTTTGCGTAGCAACTTTTTCTAAAAATCGCTGATCATGGTCGACGATCAACATCGCTGGTTTGACTTGCAATAATAATTGTTCGATTTGTTCTTGATTGAAGACATCTAAATAATTCAATGGCTCATCCCAAATGTAAAGATCAGTGGATTGCGCAAATGATTTGGCTAATTCGACTTTTTTTCTTTGACCCATACTCATGTTTTCAATGCGCGTATGGAATACGTCTCTTTCCATTCCTAATTTACGTAGATTATTTAAAAAGAGTTCAAGGTCTAGCTGATGGTTTTGTGCAAAGCTTGTTAATGTACCGGTATTATCTTCATAGTTTTGACGAACGTAACTGATACTAACTGTTGCTGGACGCAGGACTTCTCCCTTAGCTTGACCGTTAAAGTCTCCTAATAAATACTGGATGATCGACGATTTCCCACTACCATTAGGCCCAGTTATTGCGATACATTGTTGCTGCTCGATACTAAAGCTAACGGGTTCAAAAAGCATCTCTTCATAACCAAGCTGTAGATTTTCCACGGTCAATAAGCGTTTATGATGAGACTGATTCGGAAACATATTCAATGGATCGATATACTCTAAATCTTTTAATAATTTTTCTTTCTCGCTAATTTGGTTCTCCATACGATTCACGATCGCCTTGGATCGTTTCATTGTCCGTGCAGCATCCGCTCCGATTGAGCCACGGTCGACTCGCCGTGCTTCGGTATCAATAAAACCGACACGTTTTTTTGTTTTATCTCCTTCACGTGAACGTGACCACTCAGCTTTTTCAGCTGCCGTTTTCTTCAAGCGAGTGACTTCTTTTTTGATTTTTTGATTTTGAGCTAATTCAAATTCGTCTTTTCTACGCTTTTGTTCTTCATAGATCGAATAGTTTCCTTGATAGATTTCTAACTGACTTTTTTCGATGACCAAAATATGATCGACAACTTCGTCGATAAACTGGCGATCATGACTGACAACGATAAAGCCTTGTTTTTTCTTATGCAAGTATTCTGCTACTTGACGGCGACCAAGGACATCGAGGTGATTCGTTGGTTCATCGATCAGTGGGAAATGTTGATCATCCGTAAACAAGAGCGCAAGTAATACTTTTGTTTTTTCTCCACCAGATAAGGACGCATACGGCCGCCAGAGTATTTCGGGATCAGTTTGCATCAACATCAATTCACGTTCGATCTCCCACAGCTCACAGTTTGAGAGTTCTAACAAGACATCATAGGTCAGTTGGTTTGTTTCCTTTACCTGTTGCGGAAAATAAACAAATTCTTGTTGATGGATCACTTGTCCCTGATAGGGTAATTTGTTTTGTAAAATGTTCAGTAAGGTTGTTTTCCCTCGACCGTTTCGACCAATCAGCCCTAGTTTCCATGTCGTATCAATATTTAGCTCAGCTTGATCGAATAGCATATTTTCTTGGCTATCATAGCCAAATGTTAATTGTTTTATTTCGATTTTAGACATTTATCTTCACCTCGTTATAAAAAAGACCAGTCCTATTTTCAGAACTGGTCAAAGAAGATGAGTACAAAAAAGAGACCCACTCATTGAAACTAGCCAATTCTGAAAATCTGCATACTACGCCCTTGATCGAACAAGGTATAGTTAAAATGCAGCTTCAAACAATTGACTTAGTTTTTCAATGCGCGGATCCCTCACTTTGTCTTTATTTGCCATTAGATTACCACAGACGATTTAAGACTGTCAACTGGTAGATCATCGAAATATTCCGCTGATTGCTTGTGAGAGTAATCTGGCGCTTTCTAATGTTTCCTGATGATCCAATGCTTTTTCAAGAGAGATCGGGCCTGTCTGAATACTAAATACACTGGGAAGAACCGACGCTAGTTCACCTAATTCTTTCTCACGGCTTCCGCAGATCGCCACGATTTTTTTGCCGTGTTTTTTAGCGAGCAATGCTACACCGTATGGCACTTTTCCATGGATCGTTTGTTGATCGATTCGGCCTTCTCCTGTGATCACGATTTCTGACTCTTTGATTTTAGCTTCTAAGTCGACTAATTCAGAAACAAGCGTGAAGCCCGATTTCATCTCGGCTCCGACAATCGCTAAAGCGCCACCGATCCCACCAGCGGCACCACTGCCAGCTAGCTGATTCAAATCGATTGCTGTCTTTATTTTGATTTGTTCAACGATTTTTTCTGCTTGTTCTTCTAAACAAGCTAATGTCTCTGGTGATCCGCCCTTTTGTTTGCCAAACATTTGGGTAGCGCCTTGTCCGCCAGTATAAGGATTCGTTACATCTGCCGCAATCGTCACAGTTTGATTGATTTTCATTAATTGCGACAAGTCGAGTTCATTGATCGTTAATAGAGGATTCCCTTCTGTGACACCATTTAATTTGGCTCCTAAAGACTGTAACAGACCTAAGCCGCCGTCAGAACATCCACTTCCGCCTAGTGTAACAATGATCTCATCGACGAACTGATTCAAGGCATCTTTGATCAGCTCTCCTAACCCAAAACTAGAGGCTAGTCGGATCGTTTGATCGGTGGGTTTGGTCAGCAAGTCTAAGCCAATCACTTCTGTGGATTCAATGATCGCTAATTTACGGTTCTTTTTTTGTGTCAACAAGTAGCGGCACTCTTTTTTCCGAAAAAGTAAATCTGGACAAGAAAGTGTTCGCCACTCACCACCTAATGTAGCGTAAATGGCTTCAGCAGTTCCTTCACCGCCATCAGCAATTGGTTGATTGATTTTTTGTTCTGCCTCACCCCAACCTTCCAATACTGCTTGGTTGAGTTCTTTTGAAGTTGCACTGCCTTTGAATGAATCGATCGCCGCAAGTAATTTCATACTGAAACTCCTTTTTTCGTGATTATTGAATGAAGTGTTTTCTTTTACTATATCATATCTAACGTGCTTCAATACCACTGTACTCATAGATTGAAAATACTTCAGGATCAACATCAACAAAGCGCTGTACCCAATTTTCCGCATCAAAAAATTCAATGATTTCGCGATCGACGGTTTGATAAGGGCTACTTAAAAACGCCGGAAGTTCTTCCAAGTTTCTTTCTCCCAATAAGAAGATATTTTGTGGGTTATAGAAACGATAACCAGAAATCGCTTTGTTATCAGTAACTAATTTTTTATTGAAGAAAATTGATTCGAATGTTCTTAAAGTTACACCGCTTTGACCTTCCCGCAACAATTCCAAGATCCCTTTAGAACCATTCGTCTTTTGCAAGTATTCTGTATAGGTCAAATATCCCTCTTGATCATTTCCACGACTTGGTAAAATATAAAAATTGGTTGAGACACCTAACTGTTCAAATGCTGATCGGTAATCATCTGCTCGTTGTTTTCTGCCGTTATCAGTGGCTCCAAAAAATAAATCAGTCGTGACTTCAGCTTTTGGCAAAGGCATGTCTTTTGAATAAAAAGAACTGTTATGCTTGATTCCCAATTTTTTGGCTTCTAAAATATCGAAATGGAAAATGTCATCAATTGCTGTTTCTGCTTCCGCTTTCTTCAATAACTGATGATGCTCTTCTTTAAAATGGTTCCAAAAGAATAGAATGATCTTCGCCTGTGTGTGTGGCCGAATACGAGAAGCAAATGCGACATCAAACCCATAATCTAAAAAGATAATTAGTTTATATTGCTTGAGTTGCTGTTGGAACGATGACATAAATGAATCATCCATTAAATCTTTCGCTGAGATGACATCCATCGTTTGCAAAGATGGGAAAAAATATAATGCTTTATTTTTCGCTACAAGTAATCGTTCGTGTTGGGTCATAGTCATCAACTCCTTATTTATACTTCCTTGAATCAAACCGATTAAGTATGGGTTTCCTCTAATAATAGCCCTGTATGAAAGGAAAAAGCGAATGAAACGCTTTCGTTTTAAGTGATTTCCCATAGAAATATAACAATAATTATCTAAACAAATAAGAGTTCTATGATTTTTTCATTAAAAGATACAAAAAAGTTTTCAGAATAGTTGTAATTGTCAGATAATTTGTTATGATAGACAATATTATTTTACGACCGATTGATTTTTTTCATTCATGTTTTAGAAAAGAGGATGTTTATGGAAAGTACAGAACAAACAAAGTTAAAAAAACAACTTAGTTCCAGACATATCACCATGCTTGCCCTTGGTGGCGCGATTGGTGCTGGTTTATTTAAAGGAAGTGGAGAAGCCATTGGTATCGCTGGTCCTGCTGTTTTATTTGCTTTTTTGATTGGTGGCGGCATTTTATTTATTGTCATGAGTGGCCTAGGTAAGTTGGTTTTAGACGGTGGCGATACGCAACATGGTTTATCTGGTTTGATTCGTCCTTACTTGGGCAATCATTCCGCAGACTTCGTTGACTGGGTCTATTACTCGATGTGGATGATCAATATCATCGCTGAAGCTGTAGCGGCGGCATCATTTTTACAATTATGGTTTCCGCATGTCCCCGCTTGGTTTTTCATTTTACTTTTGGCGATTTTAACAACTTTGATCAATCTTTACTCCGTTCGTTTGTTTGCTGAAACAGAGTATTGGTTAGCTTTTGCGAAGATCAGTGTCATTGTTTTAATGATTCTTTTTGGTCTTTATCTCGTTGGACAACAAATGCTGGGAACTGGGATTTTTCCTACATTAAGTCAGCTGACTGATCACGGTGGTTTCACTCCTCACGGATTAAAAGGGGTTGTTAGTTCTTTACTTGTAGTCATCTATTCATATGGCGGATCAGAATTGATCGCAATCACAGTCAGTGAAGCAGATGATCCTAAAAAAGCGATACCTAAAGCAATCAAAGGCGTTATGGGCCGAATCGTTTCCTTCTATATTATTCCACTTTTCTTATTACTGATTCTTTTTCCTTGGAATACTTTAGCTGGTTCATCGGTTAGTCCTTTTGTCTTAGTTTTTGAACAGATGAATATCCCTTTTGCTAGTGATATCGTGAATTTTGTCATTGTCTTGGCACTATTTTCATCAATCAATTCGGGGGTTTACGCCTCTTCTCGGCTATTGTTTTTCCGTTTGAAAGACAATAAAGGATCAGCTAAAAAGCTGGCAAAATTGAATAAGCATTCGGTTCCGCAGCGTGCTGTACTATTTTGTACAAGTGTTTTATACCTTGGCGTTATCCTTTCTTATTTCGTTGGTGATAAACTCTTTAGTTATTTAGCTGGTTCCCTTTCTTATACGGTACTGGTGATCTGGTTGATGATCAGTGCAGCCGCCTTTCGTTTGGCTTTAAAGAAAGGCACTTGGAAAGCAAAAGGCTTCAACCTATTTGCTTTAGTTGCATTGACCTTGATTTTGATAGGGATCCTAATGACAAATTCAATCGGTGTGACCGTACTAACTGCTCTACTATATGCTGGTATTTTCTTTAGCTATCAAAAGAAAAAGGATGTCTTTGTCATAGATAATGAACCCTTCTCTTCTATTTAAACAGCTGAAATATGATTAAAACTTCCCCTTGAACGAGCCAGGACTATCAAAAGTCAGTCACTTGACTTTTGATAGTCCTGGCTTCTTTATAGGCAAATCAACAAAAAAACTGCTCGCTCATTTTTTGTGTGCACTTCATTTGCTTTGTGCATTTATTGCTGAGATGATAGTCTTGTAAAAAGTAAAAAGGGGTTTTATTTATGAAAAAGTACGGGAAATTTTTGTTAATGATCATTGTTTCAACAGTTATTATGTTCGGGATGATGTATCTAAATGTTTATTCGATCGACCATCTTTTCTTTAGTCGGACAAGGGTCTTTATGGCCTTGATGATGGGTGCTGTCATGGCAATCATCATGTTACTTTTTATGTGGAAAATGTATGAACATAAGAAGCTGAATATCATGATCTTAACGATCAGCTTGTTGGTGTTTGGTGGTTCGTTGTTCATGGTCCGTAGTCAAACGACGGTTGATGATGTGGCATGGATGAAAGCAATGATCCCTCATCACTCCATTGCTATTTTAACAAGTAAGCGTGCCAATCTAGAAGATCCTGAGGTCAAAAAGTTAGCAGAAAAAATCATCGAAGCACAAGAAAAAGAAATCGATGAAATGAAGGAATTGATTGATCGCTTGGATTGAGGTAAAAATAATTATTCCTGTCAAAAAAACAGCCACCTGATCATACTGGTGACTGTTTTTTATTTTATTTTTTTACATCGTATCCTTCACAACGCTCAAGTTTTCCTTTTCTTCTTTCTTTTTAGCAATCCCTAGTCCAGTCATTGCACTAACCATTGAAAAGACTGGAGAAAGCAAGCTGAAGAAGACGAATGGTAAGTAAGTCATGGTTGGGATACCAAACGTGCTGGCGACAAAACTGCCGGCAATGCCCCAAGGAATGAGGTAGTTGATGACTGTTCCTCCATCTTCTAACGTACGACTCAAAACAGTTGAATCAAGGCCTGCTTTCTTGTACGTTTCTTTAAAGGCATTTCCTGGTAGAATCACCGATAAAAATTGTTCGCCGATAAACAAATTCACACCGATACTTGTCATCAGTGTCGTAAAAATCAATCGAGGAGTCGTTGTCATTTTTTTCGATACGACCTCCATCACCGTAGAGATCAAGCCGAATTCAATCAATAGTCCACCCAATGAAAGCGTAAGAATAATCAACGAAACAGTCGGCATCATACTTTCGATCCCCCCACGACTAAGTAACGCATCGATTTGTGCGTTTCCAGTCTCAGAAAGAAAACCAGATTCAAGAACTGTTGCTAAGCGTGTAAATGAAGTGCTTGGTGTCTGGATAAAGATCATTCCAACGGCGACAGCTACATTCAATAGGATCGTTAAGATTGCTGGCACTTTTTTCCATGCACAAATCAGCATCAAGAATAAAGGTAGTAATGACCAGATCGAAATCGTAAAGTTGTTTTCTAAAATCGTGGTCACATTTTGGATTTCCGCCAAACTCGCACCTTTATCTGTGTGCCCTAGAAATGCAAACAGAACCAAAGAAACAAAAAATGCGGGAAGCGTTGACCACATCATATGTTTAATATGTTTGAAAAGGTCGGCATCAACGATTGCTGCTGCCAGATTGGTCGATTCAGATAATGGCGACATTTTATCTC
Source organism: Enterococcus sp. DIV2371 (assembly GCF_050498525.1). NCBI lineage: Bacteria > Bacillati > Bacillota > Bacilli > Lactobacillales > Enterococcaceae > Enterococcus > Enterococcus sp. DIV2371. Next base: position 2,375,096 of record NZ_JBIPAJ010000001.1, read on the forward strand.
CAAAAACTGCCCCAGACACGATGGCACCCACTACTAATGCTGGATTCAATCCCAAAGTTGTACCGATTCCGAAAAAGGCGATCCCGATCGTTGACATGACTGTAAAGGCACTCCCAACTGCACTTCCGACGATCGCACACACAACAAAAACTGATGGCACAAACCAAGGAACGCTAATGATTTTAAACCCATAGACCATCAATGTTGGAATGATACCAGCTTGGATCCAAACAGCGATCAATGCGCCGACTAAAATAAAGATAAAGATCGGAATGATACCCGGTTTTAGTCCGTTGATGATTCCTTCATGCAACATATCTGTTGGATGCTTTTTCACTACTGCATACACCATCACCATACCAATGGCAATCAAAATCGCGATATTCGGTGAAATCTTAAATCCTACTACTCCAATTGCAATCGTTGCTACGATAATTATTAATACACTTACTGCTTCAATAAAGCTAGGTTTTCTTATTTTTTCCATATCCATTCTCCTTTTTTAAGTTACTTAAGTCTTAAAAAAGAGTAGATATCGAATGACTCCGCCACAATTCATTTTGCGTTTCCTCCCTAATAAAAATACAAAAAGATCTGTTTTCAACTAAGGACGAATTTCTCCGCGGTACCACCTTAATTAAAAACAGATCTGTTTTTCACTTTGATTTGAATGATTTAATTGTTAAAACTTTTCCTGTAATTCATAAATTTGGCTTGATCGGTTCGCAGCAACCACCGACTTTCTGAACAAAACACCAAACCTACTACTGGATGAAAAGTGAACTTTCATGAAGTTTACATGTATCTTTGCAATTTGTCAATCTAAATGTTTTTTTACAAATGTTTTGATTCACGTTCATCCAATAGCTATCTTCTCTTATTTCGTTGCAAGGATTGCTTGATGTTCCTGTTTGATTTTCTCTAGCAATTCTGGCTTTTCAAATAGATCCAAAGCAGTGTTTGCCAACAATTCAGCAGCAATCGCAATGGAAGCTAACCCTTTTTTACTGCGAGCAGCCGCTTTGAATTCTTCGGAGTGACCGGCGATATATTCATCAGAAATCGACACGGTTGGTTGGATCGTCGGAATCACATGGCTCACGTTCCCAACATCAGAAGAACCAAGACTTGTCTGTTCTTTCGTTTCGATTTCTTTATCAGGTACGCCCGCTGTATTGGCATGACTGAAAAACAGTTCATCAAAGGATGGTGTCACGATCACATCATCCACAGAATTTTGGAATAACCCAAATTCATAACTTGTTCCCGTACTTAAAGCCGCGCCTTTTACAATATTTTCGACTTTTTGATACACTTCATTCAATGTCTGACGATTTTTTGCTCGCAAGTAAAATCGTCCTGCGGCATATTCGGGGATCACATTCGCAGCTACACCACCATCGGTGATGATGCCATGGATATTGACGTCTTTTGGCAGTTGCAAGCGCAATGCATTGATACCATTAAAGACTTGGATCAACGCTTCCAAAGCATTCACTCCTTTTTCCGGTGCTGCAGCAGCATGGGAAGCTACGCCATGAAACTTGATATCCACCGGATCATTAGCTAATGATTCAGTCGTTTTACCATAACGGTAAGCTGGATGGACACATAGAGCCGCATCTACATCTTCAAAAAAGCCTTCTCGAACAAAACTTCCTTTTGCAGAGCCGTTTTCGCCACCCTCTTCTCCAGGTGTGCCATAGACACGGATCTCTCCACCGATCTCAGCGATTCGGTCCCGTAAAACACTTGCGGCTAATACAGAATAGGTGCCAAATAAGTTATGCCCACAAGCATGACCGATCCCTGGTAACGCGTCAAACTCTGCTAAAAAAGCAATCGTCGGTCCTGGTTTTCCTGAACTGTATCGAGCATCAAACCCTGTTCGATGACCAGCAACATCTTTTGTAACAGAAAATCCTTCTTTTTCCAGTTGTTTGATCAAAGCGTCTGAAGAATAAAACTCGTAGTTGCTTACTTCAGGATGGTCATGGATATCTAAAGCTAATGCTTGATATTCAGCTAACCGTTGATTGATTGCTTCCTTAAATGAATGTGTGGTTAATGTAGATGTTGTCATAGTAACTTCCTCCAGTTCGATTTTTTATTTTTTACCAAATGTTTCCCAAGCGGGTACGCTCGACCCTTTTGATGTTTCTTCGATGACTTTAGCTGTTTCTTCGGTTTGATAAGTGTCAACGATCTTCTGATAGATTTCGTTATTTTCATCTTCTTTTCTTGCCACAATGATATTGACATATGGTCTAGCACTGTCATCTACTGGTTCTAAAAAGATCGCATCACTTGTTGGTGTCAAACCTGAATCTACTGCGACACCACTATTGATCACTGAAAGATCAACGTCGCTCAAGGCACGAGCTGTCTGTGACGCATCTAATTCAGAAATATCTAAGTTCTTGGTATTTTCAGTAATATCTGAAGTGGTCGGCGTTTGTTCTTTTGCTGGATCTACTTTGATCAAACCAGCTGTTTGTAGCAATAGCAACGCACGTCCTCCGTTTGTTACATCGTTAGGAATAGCTACTTTTGCACCATCCTTTATATCATCGATCGATTGGATCGTGTTTGAATAAATCCCTAAAGGTGCATTCACTGTATTACCGATCGAAACGAGATCTGTTCCGTGTTCTGTATTATAGTTATCTAAAAAGAACTGATGCTGAAAAGCATTGAGATCGATCGAGCCATCTGCTAATGCGGCATTTGGTTGATTATAATCCGTGAACTTCACATACTCGAGTTCAATGTCTTCTTTTGCTAACCGTTCTTTGACATCATCCCAAACATCGGTATCTTCTCCGATGACTCCAAGCTTCACTGTGGTTTGTTTAGTTGTATCTGTTTCGGCATTTCCTTGGCTACATCCCGCCAACCAAATAAGTGCAACAAAAGCGAGTACTGTATAACGAATGATTTTTTTCATGATGATTCCTCCAGTTTAATGTGATATTTTTTTGATCAATAAATTGCTGATCCACTGACTTAAAAAAACAAGGATCAAGATCAGCAACGTCGCAACGATGGTCACGTCGGTTTGAAAACGATTATACCCTCGAGAGATAGCTAAGTTCCCTAAACCACCAGCACCCACTGCACCTGCCATGGCCGTCAAACCAATGACGTTGATGATCGTCAACGCAGAGACACGAATGATTCCCGGTAATCCTTCGATCAAGTAGACTCTAAAAACGATCCCTAAAGGACTTGTTCCCATCGCTTCTGCGGCTTCGATGACTCCAGGGTCCACTTCAAGTAATGCATTTTCCACTTGGCGAGCAAAAAATGGGACAACCCCAAAGATCAAGGGGACTAAAGCAGCCTTAGCACCGATCGTCGTACCAACTAAAAAGCGGGTCGTCAATGCTAGTAAGGAAAGTAAGATGATAAAAGGGATCGAGCGGACAACATTGATGACTTTGTCTAAAAGCTCATAAAGCAGCCGATTTTCAAGCAGTCCTTTGGGGCGTGTCACGACTAGGACGATCCCAAAGCCAAGACCAATCACGCCTCCGATCAAAGCGGTCCAAAAAGACATATACAACGTCTGTTTCGTCGCTTCAATAAATTCATCCGGTATCGAGTAGACATTCGGTAAATAAGTTTCAAAAAAATTAGTCATATCAGCGGCCTCCTTGGATAACTTTCATTTCTTTACTTGCACCATTTTTTTGCAGGATCGTCGCTTGTACTCCTGAATCTATGAGATAAGTCAATGCTTTTTCTCGTTGATGGACTTCTCCTGATAAAGTGACGATCAAACGTCCTAATGGCGTTTCTTGTAACAGTTCGACATTTCCATATAAAATATTCGCACTGACTTGATATTTGCTATAAAGTTGCGCGATCAACGGTTCATTTGTCTGTGTACCGACATAGTTTAATTCGACTAACCATTTATTGGTCAACTGATCTGCGAAAGCACTGTGTGAGCGAATCGTTTCTAATGCTTGATCAACGTGAGTAGCTGTTCGAATAAACTCTTTCGTCAAGACTTCTTTTGGTGCGCTGAAAATTTGAACACTACTTCCTTGTTCAATCACTTCGCCATTTTCCATCACAGCGACTTTGTTGCAGATTTCTTTAACCACTTGCATTTCATGTGTGATCAAAACGATCGTCAAGCCTAATTGCTGATTCAATTTTTTCAATAAAGCTAAAATCTGGTGAGTCGTTTTTGGGTCTAAGGCACTCGTTGCTTCATCACAAAGCAACACTTGTGGATCGCTGGCTAATGCTCGAGCAATGGCGACTCGTTGTTTTTGTCCTCCTGAAAGTTGTTTTGGATAAGCCGTCGCTTTTTCTTCAAGTCCGACCAATGCCAAGAGTTCATTGACTTTTTGACGACGCTCCTGTTTCGATTTTTTCGTGTATTTCAACGAGAAATCGACGTTGTCAAAAATCGTACGACTTTCCATTAGGTGAAAGTGTTGAAAAATCATCCCGATCGATTTTCGTTCTTTTCGTAATTCTTTCGGAGATAGTTTCCCTAACTCTGTGCCATTGATAATAACTTTGCCGCTTGTGGGTTTTTGCAAAAGATTCATGACCCGGACCAACGTACTTTTCCCTGCACCTGAATACCCAACGATGCCGTAGACATCTCCTTTCGCAATCGAAAGATCCACGTTTTTCACTGCTTGGATCGTCTTTTCTTTTTGTTGGAAAGAAACATTTATTTCTTGTAATTCAATCATTTTTACTCCTCCTTCGATTTGACGATAAAAAAGGCATCCTCAAGAAAATGACTCATCACTTTCTTGAGGACGCCTTTTTGCGTGTTACCACCTCATGTTCAAGTTACACTCACATGTAACTCCTTTTCAAGTACAAACATACTCTAGCAAGCTAACGGTTGCGACCGTCACCGCCTTACAAAGTTGCTCGGGGTGAATTGCTCAATAGCCATTTTCCAAATCTTCCACCTTGCTTCTTCTCAGCTACCGAAGCTCTCTGTTAAAGGTTTTTGTATCTGTACTTACTATTTCAACGCAAAAAATATATAAAAAAAATCCTTTTATCAGCAGATATATCTGCTGATAAAAGGACGACGTATCGTGGTACCACCTTTATTCGGAAGTTTCCTTCCCTCAATCCAACATCTCTTAACGAGAGATTGGCTGTTCGTTTTAACGGTCGAACATTTCCGAACTTGCCTACTTATCGACAAGTTATTCTCCAAGGCCATTTTTCAACTTTTCTTACTTGACTCTTTACACCAACCAGAGTCTCTCTTTGAAGTTTCCAAGCTTACTTTCCTTATCAACGAATCTATATTTTGTTGTTGAGAACACTTTATCTAAGTAAAAACAAAAAGTCAAGCAAGAAATTTAAAAAAAATCATTTGCTTGATCTATAAATGGATAAAATCCTTGATAATACTACATTTCCAGCATTTTAATTTTTTTCTTTTTGCTTCTCTAACATCTCCAACACTGTCAATAGATCCTTGCCTTCCGCTAAAATAGACAAATCTGCCTTTTCACTTTCAGTATAGGCTCGATCAAAGCTTGAATCTGGAATCAAAACGACACCCATTCCTGCTCGTGATGCTGAGGTTGCGCCAACTAATGAATCTTCGACTGCAAATGCTTCTGACGCTATTAATCCAGACCGCTCTAAAGCAGTTAGGTAAGGAATTGGTGAAGGTTTATTTTCAGACACTTCATCCCCAAAGGTATATGTATGAAAATAAGGCTTCAAAGAAAATTGATCCAAAATATTTGTTGCTCGTTTTGTAACTGTTGTGGTTGCTAAACCAAGGATAAGTTTTTGTTCCCTCAATTCTTTTAGTACTTCTTTTGCATAAGGTTTTAGCTGGATTGCGCCACTATGCAGTTGTTGATAAAAATACTCTTCTCTTTTTTCACGAACGTTTTGCACCATCTCTGGTGTTCCCGCCATTTTTATCAACAGATCATAGCTTTGTTTCCAATTTTTTCCGCCCCACGAATCAACGACTGCTTTAGGTATTTCAATGTCAAATTGCTTGAAGCCCCATAACCATCCGTCGCGGTAAGTCTTTTCTGTATCAACTAATAATCCATCTAAATCAAATATTGCACCCTTCATATCCACTGATCCTTTCAAAAAACAATACATCTAGTGTATCATGTTTTCACATCCAAACCAATGGACTTCGTAGCATTTTTGTTATGGTCGATCATTACGCCAGTCAAGAAAATCAGTTATTCAGATTCATTTTAGTTATTTTATTTCTACGTATCCTTAATAATTGATTCGTAAAATTAGCCCAATCGACTGCTCGCGGAGGAACTAACCAAATGATCTGGAACAAATCCCCAGAAGAGCAGATTTCTTTATCTGTTAAAAGAAGGTCAGTTTCTTCATCTGCTTTCGTTTGATAGATGATATTCAAATCCGAGATTTTCTGGATGTTGCCTTTGATCAACGCATTGAACTGGGGACCAAAAGAAAAATCAATACAAATCCGAAGTGGTTTCAGTTGTTGATCGATCGGTAATGTATCCATCATGACTAGCACATAGTGGAAAAACAGAAATTCTTTTGCCGCCCAGATTTGCTTATTCGCTTTATGTTTTTGAATATACTCTCGACAAAACAAAAAGTACTCTGGATACATTTCATAAAAATAAGTGACGTCCAAATTGTTATTGTCATCCACATTTTCCTCTTTGAAATATTTGATTTTCAAATGTAAGACCGTCAACTGTCTTCTGATTTCCTTTAACTGATTTTCTGATAGAATAAATGATTGCCCAAGTTCTTCAAGAAATAACTCGTTCAACGCGAGTATTTCCTTTTGCGCTACTCCCTCAATAAGTTCAGGATCATTGATGGCTCCTTCGACAACAAGATAAGCAAAAATTTGTTGTGCTTCAATCAACCGCTCTTTTTCCGTGTCGATCTTCGCCTCTTTTTCCAGCCAAGAATAAATGATCCCAAAGAAATCATTTTTTTGTAACGTTTTTTTATTGAACGTCAATCGAGCTTTTTTATTATCGGACATTCGCCAGCCATTCTTTATGCGAATCAAACTCACTGAAAGAAAATGCTGAAGTTTGGATTCACTAAACCCAGTAAATGAAGCGGCAAATTTCGGCTCTAGTGCCCGAATCAATTCTTCTACTTGTTTCGTGATTTCTGCTGGGTATTGAGAATAAGACCGTCCGTATAATTTAGTGAAATAAAACGTCACTAATCCACGTACAGCCCCTTCTTCTCCACTTAACAAAAATTTCTTTGTGACCGTTAAATCTTTAGCGTCTAGTCGTGTGCGCATGTCTTTCAACTTTTGATAGACGAGCGGATGACTGATATAATTTTTGATCGCATAGTCGTTCACAGATTCGAACGTCTCAAAAAAGATTTCTTGCAGCATCAAAAAACCGAAGGAATGACGAACATACATTTCACCTAGAATCGTCGAATTTCCTCGACCACTCTCGATCAGTCTCACATTATTTCCTTCAAAAAATAATTGAAATTCATCCGTTAGCCCATAATCCACGAAATCATGCGACAATTCTTCCATTGACTTATTCAGCAAAAAATAAGAGATATCCAATTCTTCTAACACTTTTTCATGATTTTCAACTAAAAGCGGCTTTGTTTCCAAATAACGTAGCAACTCTAACTTGCGTTGTGCTGACTTATCTAAAAATAGTTTGAACATTTTGATTTCCTCTACCTTCTGGTTTTTCTCCATAGAGTATCGTACCTGAAAATAAATAACTCATTGCTGCCAATTGACCATTCTCTGAATTAGCGGAACCAGCCCCACTTGACTGCGGTAACATCACTTGATTATGTGGGTGGTTATCAGAAAAAAAATCATCATCTAAGGTTATTTTACGTGATGTACTAGCTATTTGGCTAATAATATTATTCTGGTTATCCAATAATTTTGGTCTAGGTGATTTTTTTTCTTTAGGGATTGAAAGATTTGGATAGAACAATTCATTTTCTTCTTGTTTTTTCACTTCTTGCTTATCGTTATTTATAATTGCAATATCTTGTGATTGTTCAGTTTGTTCAACTTCCGTCTCTTCCTCGCCTGTTACAGGTAATTCGGGAGTGAATGGTTCAATTTGGATATGTTCTGTCGGATTCAATGGATCATAAATGATCGTTTCTGCATGTGTGTATACTGAAGATTCGAAGTAGACGACAGCAAATAAAAGTGTTCCTAATATCGCGATTTTTTGTCTTTTCATTTTTTCTCCTCTTTTTTGATCAGTCGTCTTAAATAAATAAAATTATGTGATTCAAGCAAAAATTGTCTGACTGATCTTGTCCATTTGATCAGTCAGACGTTTTTTTATCAGGGATTGATATTATTTATTTTCAGATTTCTCTTCATCTTTTTGTTTTTTTCTTTTCCAAATAATAAAAATCAGTAAAAGAAGCAATAATAATAAGATACCGAATAATACATACATCCACGTATTGTCTTGTTCGATCGTCACATCTTTTTCATTTAACTCTCTAGCCACTTCGCCTTTTATTTCAAAGTCTTTTTCAAATTCCCATTTATATTTATAGGTTTCCTCAGTTCCGCTAGAAGTTTTAACTTTATACTCCCCGTCTTCTGCTTTTTCACCGTATGCAGTCATCTTCATCGTATACTTACCCGCTTCCAACTTTTCACCGTTCAATGAAATCGGATAATCAAAGTGAGAATTAGGTGCCATTTGCATGCTTTCCGTTTGACTCTCATATAGCGTTTCATCTGATCCTTGTTTCGTGATCGTTGTTGCTACATTCAATTGATTCAAATAAGCTGCTTCAGGATTTTGCAAATGAACATTGATCACATTTCTAGCATTGACTTGTGCTGGTTCCACTTTCGTTGCTTTCAGGTCAGGTTGGACTGCTGTCATCGTTTGACGGATCAATAACGCCACCACATAAGAGTATTCATTTTTGATTGCTAATCCCTTATCTTCTGACGAAGAATCTTGCGTGTCATCAGACTTTTCTTTAAAAGTGATCCCGCCTGCCATAACGCCATCAAATTTTTCTGCTGGCATAGTCACAGTGATTGGCACTGTCACCTCTGCATGTTTTGGTAAAGTTACTTCAGGTTCAGCTTTCGCATAATCCTTTAAATTATAAACTAAACTGTCATCGGGTTCAATTTTATTTTCACCATACTCCACCACACCATTCAAGTTGGTCGTTGCACTATTGATGGTCGTTTCGATCGTTAAATCTTTGTCTGTATCATTGCGTAATTGGACTTCGATTGTTTGCTGCTTATCGGGCTCCATCAATAAATCAAAATAGGTTTTTTCTTTATCGATTTGGTTTTCCGGAATGACTGGCGTCACGGCAAAATTAAATTCTGAGGCAAAAGCTGATTGACCTGGTAACACACTTATCATGGCAACAAAGAGACTGACAATAAGGATAAATCTTTTTTTCATAATTTTTTTAACTCCCTGATAAATTAGATGTTAGGTGAGGGTATAGAAGAAGTGTCTAGCTCCGAGAACGGCAACTTCTGGCACTTCTTCCTCTCGCCGTGATTAAGGTCAAAACAAGTCTTTTACACTTGTTTTGACCACGATTATTTCTTTTAGTTTCCTGGTGCGTCTGTTAAAGTCCAAGTGAAAGTTGTTTTGTAAGCTTTCGCGTATTTTGTTGTTGAACCTGGCACTTCTAATGCAATACTGTTTTTTGCAGTATCAACTGAATTTCCCCAGTCCATCAAATACGTTCCGGCACCTTCACCGTCTTTTGCGCTCATAACTAATGATTCACTACCGCTTGGGTCTAAGCTGAAAGTTGCAACGCCTGTTGGTTTTGCTGATTGTGAACCAGTCACGACATTACCGTTTGATAATGTGATTTTTGCACCAGTCAATTCTTGATCTTCTGCTGTTTTGAATTGTGCATTTTGTTTCACTTTCAATGTCCAACCTGTTTCAGTTCCGCGGTTGTCAGATACTTGAACAAAGTTTGGTCCTTCTTTTTCAACATCACTTGCATCTTTATATTTTTGTGCTGCAGCATAGTATGTTTGTGTTGTAGATGTGATTTTTTGTTCCCCAAATGCTAGACTTGAAGCAAAGTCGATTGACAATGGACCGTTTGTACCTGGTTCTGGTTTACCGTCTGGTGTTGTTGGGTCAACAGGTGTCACCGGTTGTTCAGGATCAAGTGGATCAACTGGATCAGTTGTATCTGTATTTGGTACATAATTGATGACACCGTTTGATGTATATTCCCCACCATCAGCTGCTGCTACGCTAACTGTGCTGAATACTCCGCCTAATAACATTGTTGATAATAAGATCATTTGTGATTTTTTCATTTTGATTTTCTCCATTCTTAATTTCCTGGTGTATCAGATAGATTCCAGGTTAATATTGTTGAATATGTGACCGCATCTTTTGGTGTTTTACCTGGGATGGTCAATGACACACTTTTTGTGATCACTGAGGACACATCTTTATTTCTTTGGTCTTTTGTTGTGACTGTCTCCACTTTGTCACCCCATGCTTCGATCCATGTCCCTGAACCAGCATCTGATTCTGCACTTAGTACGATCGATTCTGCCCCATTTGGATCTAAGGCGATTTCAGTGGTAGCAGTTGGTGCAGCTACACCTTCTGCATTTGATTTAACGACTGGATCCAGTAATTGGATCACTGCACCAGTCAAAGTTTTGTTTAATGTTTCATCATTCTGGAATTGACCGTTTTGACATACTTTCAATGTCCAACCGGCATTGTTGCCTCGGTGATCAGACACTTGAACATAATCCGGTGTCACTAGATCAGAAAGTGAGCCATCGTCATTTACATACGTTTGTGCTTTGGCATAATACGTTTCTGTTTTGTTCGAGATCTTATTCATACCGAAATCAAAGCTTGAAGCAAAGTCAATCGATAGAGGGCCTTTGGTTCCTGGTTCTGGATCCGTTCCATCTGGATTGGTTGGATGAACCGGTTTATCTGGATCTGGGTCTATCGGATTGACTGGCTCAGTTGGATCAGTATCCGGTACAAAATTAACGGTACCATTACTTTCGTACTTCGCCTGATCGACCGCTTGGACGGTAGTCGTTACTCCTGTCAAAAGACTAATGATCATTAAACCACTTACTGTTTTTTTCATGCGATCCTCCAAAGTGATTTATTTCCTAAGTCTTTTGGTTTATGGTGCAGGAGTAGATTTAAGGCTCCATGTCAACGTTGTGCTATATTCTTTCGCCAATTTGACTGTTTTACCTGGTACATTAAGTTTTACAGCACTTGCACCTTCTGTAGAATCTGTACCAAATTTGTAGATCCAAGTCCCCATTCCTTTACCTGCATCCGCAGTCATCAAAACTGATTCGCTACCAGGTGTCAATGTGTTTTGAGTCACTAGGTCTGGTTTGTATTGATCATCCATGATCGATGCGCTTGCGCCATTACTTAATGATAGAACCGCGCCAGATAATTCTTCGTCTGCGGCAGTTTTGAATTGGCTGTCTTGAGTCACAGATAATGTCCAACCTTCTTGTGTTCCACGTTTGTCTGTTACTTGCACGTAGTTTGGACCGTCAGTACCATCTTTGAATGTTTGGATCTGTGCATAGTAGTCTTTAGTTACAGTAGTGATTTTTTGTTTCCCAAATTGAAAGCTTGAAGCAAAATCAATTGATAGAGGTCCATTTGTACCTGGCTTTGGTCCAGTTGGATCAGTTGGATCAACTGGCTCTACCGGATTTGTTGGATCAGTTGGGTCAACTGGATCAGTTGGATCTGTATCTGCTTCAAATGCGATCACACCGTTTGTTTCATAGCTTGCAGTTTCATCTGCAGCAAACACTGTGCTTGTTCCTAATAATGTACTGAATAAAATAATCCCCGCTGTTAACATCGTTGTCTTTTTCATTTTTCTCTTTTTCTCCTTTTCATAACAATAATTAGCAATACGATCAATAGAAGGAAGCTTCCAATCATCGTAAATTGTTTACTCACATAATCCCCAGTTTTTGGTAACTGTTTGCTATCTCCTTGCGACACTTCATTTGGATTCGCATTTATTTCATTTTCTCCAGAAGGTGATTGATTTTCTTGGGAAGAACTAGGCGAAGTAACATCACCTACTCCTTCTTCAGAACTTGAACTGCTTTCATCCTCTGGATATTCGTAAGTGCCATAAAAACCTGTAACACCTTCACTTTTGATTGATTGATCCTCTTCTGCGAAACCAATTGGTGTCAGACTGAAAAGTAGTCCTAACATCAAGAGGATCTTCCACCTTTTTTTCTTCATTTTACCCACCTTTTTCTCTAACGTTATGCTTTTTCCTATGGATTACCTGGTGCTGAAACTAACGACCATGATAATGTTCCTTGGTAACTTCCGACTTTTTGTTTTTCCGGAGGAACAGTTAACTTGAGCCCTTTGTTTTTCGCTTGATCCCATTCTTGATTCACAAGATATTCGCCATTTGTCGTTAATGTCTTTTCTTCCACGATCACTGCATTTGGTCCAAGCACTGTATTTGTTGTCCCATCTGTGAATGAAAGTGCGTTAGAAAGTTGGGTGTTTCCAGAAGTCAAAGGTTGTTTTTCAGTGACTGTCAATTGCCAGTTGTCTCGTTCGGAACCTCTTGTATCTTTTACAATCAAATCACCTTCGATCAGTGGCCAATAGGTTTGAGTCGTTGACTTGACTTTTTGCGTTTCGAAATTCATCGTTTTTGGTACTTCTTTTAATTCCAAAGTGCCGGTAATTGCTACATTGACTGTTTTTTCAGCCGTTATGCCATTTAATTGATAGCTATACGTCGTTGAAACATTTTTTAAGACTTCTGCTTCGGTCGTATTCTTGATCGCTGAAAACGTCGCGTCCGCTAACGTTGGCACTTGATTGGCACTACCGTCTGCTAAAATGACTTGCGCCATGGTTCGTTGAGCCAAATCTTGTTGTGCCGACAAAGCATTGGCATCTGCTAAGCTCATACGAACATCCTTTGCATAGACTGCAAAATAGCGATCGCTTGAAATCTCTGCTTCATTTTTCACAACGATCAAGTTTGCTTGTTGTTCCTTTTCATTTCCAGTCGTGCCGACTTTGTAATCAATGACATGTTTTCTTGAAACTTCATCTGTCGCTAATGGCTGTTTGATTTCATCCATCACATCAGCTGTGATTGAATCGGTAAAGAACGGACGCCCTTTGGCTTCCATTAGTGATAAGATGGATTGTTCATCAACTAAATCGGCTGCTTCTTTTTCAGAAATGATCACATTTCTAGCTGAAAGCTCTGCTTCATTTGAATATTTTACTTTGACTTCATAGCTGTATTCGCTATCTGGCGATTGCCAATCAATCGTTGAAGAATCTTTTTGTTCCCCAATCGTTGTAGGCGCCTCACCATTTTTTGAACTAGTGATTTCAGCTTGGTACAACCATGAACCAGTTGCTTGTGTTTCAGGCTCAAAGCTCAATTTTGGCGTAATACCCTTTCCTGAGGGAATCAGCAAACGTCCTTTTTGAACTTTCGTACCCGCCGTTTCGGTTCCCCAAGCATTCAAGACTAACGGTGCATTTCCTTCTTTCACTTCACTGACATTGTGGAAAATGCTTCCTTCACCTTGCGCAATTCCTGGATTTTCTACTTCATAATCGATGATCGAACCAGGAATCGCGATACCATAACCACTACCCGTTTTCGAAACATCATTATCCCCGATGAAGCTTTTTCCAGTTGCTTTTTCCGTCCCTCTAAAATTCAAAGGTGTAAGTTTCGTGGCATTCGCAATCGTTGGATTGATCGTCAAGACTTGATACGCTTTATTTGCACCGAACCACGTACCGGTACTATCTACTTGTGTTGCTGAATCTCCAGTAGTTGGTTTGATCCAGACTAATTCATCTTTTGCTGGATCAGGAAATTCGATATCTGAAATATTGACTTTTCCTGTTCCCGGAATCGTTTCTAAAGTAGCTTCATCTTCAATAGTCAATTTAGCTGCTGAAACTAAATTACTAGAATTTGACACGCCGATCCCTGCATTTTTTGAAAGATGGATATCCCCAAATGAATGATAGGTCGTTGCATGATTGGCTGCCGTAGCAGATAACCCATTTTTGATATTTCCGCCGTTTGCCATCAATTTCAATCCGTTCGTGACGTTTAGTTCAGTAAAATTGACGATTCCTAAGCCAGTAAGATTGAGTGGATCTGTTTGATATTTGCCCGTACCGTCCACATTTTCACCAAAATTGAACACTACTTTGTTTGTGCTGGCACTAGCAATCGTATTTGTAAAGTTATCACTTGCTGAACCACCAGATAAACCATTGATGCTAGCAGCACCTTGAACATTTGCCGTAACATTTCTCAAAATTTTTCCACTGCTGATGTTTGAATATTGTGTAGCATAGAGATTACCGATACTAGAACCGTCCGCTTGGATATTCATCTTGATCGACCCATTTTTAGTGTACGTAGCGTTCGTTCCGCCATCGCCATAAATGCTCGCACCGTTTAATGAATCAACACCTGGTTTGGTAAAAATATTCAAGGTAATCGTATTATCGGTATTGGTTCCCAAGGTCGTGTTTTGTCCATAAGGTCGCCCACCTGTAATATAGGTGTTACCCGGTAATTTGAATTCACCATCATAGTTTCGTAAATCAATGAGTAGACTTGCATTTCCAAGTAGTGTACCAGAGTTCGTAATACCGCCGGAAAATCCATTAGAACCCGTCCGCGGAGTACCAGAGAAGTTACCACCATAGATTCGATTATCTGAATTCCCAGTAATCGTATGATCACCACTAGCTCCATATGAAGCACCCATCGATGCATTGATGACTCCTTCATAGACTGTGACACCAACATTCCCTATATCTTTGGCATCATTCCAACCACCGCCGGATAAGAACCAGTCTACTTGCCCATTATAAACAGTCGTTTGTCCGTTGCCGTATACACGAGCTCCGTTATATCCAGTACCTTCCAATGTATCTGTGATCCCGCCATTCAGCGTATTAGAACTATTTCCTTCGATAACTCCAGAATAAGATCCCCCATACGTCCAACGTGCGATCGTATTATTCAAAACTGTTTTGGTATCTCCTTTGATGTAGATGTCCCACGTATTGTTCGTAGCAGGGTAGCCACCGCCACCTACAATATCCCAGCCAGAGTTATTTCCTCGACTTTTATTTGTTGTCGAATAATCAAAGCTAGTTGGTCTAGAACCAGAATAAGCTAAGCCATCTCCTCCGGCAGAACCATCCGCATTCGCTGTACCTACTTCAATCGTTGTGTTTCCTTCTATATAACCACCACGCCCAGCTGCTGTTGAATAGATAGAAGAATTATTAAACGAACCACTAACTAATTTTGAAGTAATATTTCCAAATACTTTAAATGTAGCCGCAGCTTTTGCTAGATTGGCTCTTTGATCCGGTGTGTAGGCGTCATAGGTTGCCTCATTCGATGCTCCAATACCGCTTTTATTAAACTTTTCGACATTGTTTCCCGCTCCTCCGTTAAAATCATTGATTCCACCGGCAGATGAGGTGCCTGCTTTGATCGTATTCGTGATATTCCCAGTGACCGTACCGCTGTAACGATTGCCACCTTCAAATTCTGCCCGTCCAGCACTATATGAGCTGCTATCTAAATTCGTTTCGATTCCGTCAGTTGAACGATTGGTACCGATATTTCCTCGAGAAGATCCACCGATAAATCGCTCGCCATTTCCATACCAGCGACCATAACCAGAAATGTTGTTCGTTACTTTTCCACCAATGTCCCCATAGATGACACCGCCATAATAAGTACTTAGTTGAAAGGCTGTCCCACTATTTTTGATAGCAATATTCGTGGATACATTTCCAGTAACATTCGCTGTATTCGTCGTACTTGTTCCATTTCCACCACCGTATAGATTCGTGATCCGTCCGCCAGCATTATTGATCACAGTAGAGACGTTACCATCAACGGTCCCGATGTTCGCTCCCCCAGCCAGTGTAGCGATACCACTGTTCGTGTTGTTGATGATGATGCTCGTGTTTCCTTTCAGCGTTCCACCATTTTGGTTTCCACCAAAGATATTCCACGTACCTGAACCTGTCGTATTGACCGTAATGACCGGATTTCCTACGACATCCCCTGAGTTTGCTCCACCATAAATTGAAATACCGTTACCGACTGATCCGCCGTTTAGATTCAAGCTATGCCCGTTCATATAGAAGTAAGTGCCGGTATAATTGATATTTCGTAAAGTGATTGTTGAACCAAAGTAAGCATTCGCAGTAAAAGCAAGTGTTTTTGCGCCAGATGGCACGGTTAAATCTTGTGTGATCGGATCGTCTGAATGTCCAGTGATCACTAAGTTGTTCACTTTATCTTTTAATGAAGCAAATGTAGAATTTGTTGCATCAACTGTACTTGGAATCGTGTTCGCAACTGTACCAGCTGTTAAAGTGACGTTTGCCCCGACATACATGACATAATCTTGCATATTGCCTGCCTGATACAAATCATTTAACGCCGTTTTCACTCCAGCATCTGATGCTGCATAGGTTTGGTACGGCTGAGTAGCATCTGTCGGACTTGGTACAACGAGTACTTTTGTCTTATCTGCTGTTGCAATCGTATCTTTGATTGAAGCATCTGTACTTATCAATGCACGGATTGCTTGCTGTTTGAATATCGCTTTTAGTTGGAGATCCTTCGTCACCGTTACTTGGCTAAGTTCTTCATTTGTGTAAAGCTTGCCATCCATTTCCCAACCACTGAATGATTGTTCTGCTGACAAACTTGGTATATCACTACTTGAAATTTTTTCGTTTTCCTTAACTGTCAGTTCTTTGACTTCATCACCTGATTCGAATAAATGATTGCTGTCTGTTGTGAATGTTAAAGTAAAACTTTTTTCTTCAGTCGTAGATTCTTGTGTCTGTTCCTCTGAAGAAGGTGACGTCTCTGACTGTTTCACCTCCTCTTTTACTGTTTCTGTTGTCTGTGTGACTGTCTCTTCACTTTGCATAGTCGAATCAACTGACTCATCTGTTTGAGTTGTGGGTGATTGAGTAAGTTGAGTATTTTCAGTATCCACTGCCTGTACGACTGCCGGCAATGGAGAAGTTACCCCTGCAAAGAGAAGCATTGCGGCAACACACATAACAATATTTTTTTTCATTTTATCTTCCCTTCTGCTTCACACAACAAGATCAACTTGTTGATAATTATTATTGCTTGCTTGATTCTTTTTGTATTGTATACTGTTGGATCTGGTTATTTTTAAAAAAAATTTCTCTGTTTCAGAAAAACGATTAATTTTTCTTTGAGCATATTATTTGACTTTTAAAAATAACAAGTGATTTTTAAAAGGGTAAAAAAATATAAAAAAAGCTGATATATCAATATTTACCGAACATGGTGAATATGCTATATTTTTAATTTCCTTCTTATTTAATTTATATTCATGAAAACAAAATGATAGTTTCATGAATAATGAAGGATTAATTTACAAATGAATTTTTTAACCACAGATTTTTTTGATAAGTTTCTGTTGTTTTTTTATTCAATTTCAGCATTGTTATGTTACTCTTTTTAATCAATAATTTAAAAATAACCATGATACCTCTTCTAAGAATCTAGAGATTCACTCAAATAAACATAAGGAGACAGCCAAATCACTTTCAGCATTTTTCTTCGGTTGATTGCTATTTTTCTAAAAATCATCCATCAGCCCCTATCTTTAAACACAATACACCATTTTAGAAACAAGGATTTCAGAAATAAGCCATCATTCATAAAAATTTGTAACACACAATTTTTCATGAATGATAGCTTATTCCGTTTGGATACTTCAACGTCAAGCTCATATGCTCAACCTTTAATCTCTGACGTTCTTGACTCAAATATTTGTAAATACCTTTTCACACACATGTTGCAGAACGTTTCTCTGCTATCTAAACAAACAGACGTAATCAGTAAAACCTATTAAAACTATTTGTGTCCGTATCCCCAAATACACTCACTAATAGCATCTATTCTAATCGATACATCATTCCCGCCTTTGCCGAATAACCGATTTCAAGCATACTCTTGCTATTGTATCTTCCAAGAGCATTTCCCCAATGGATTTCTTCGTTTTATCCGCCCTTCACCTCCTTGTCCCGTTGCGAGTAGAGACATGAGACAAATGATCTATGTAATACAATGGTTGATCTAGTTGCTGATATCAATGGTTTATGGTTATCTAGCGTTTTTTTAAATTAAGCAATTTGATCATTCATCGCATAATAGATTGTTTATCCAACTTAGCAATAGCTGGCAACGGGTAATATTTGATTGTGTTTATACAATCGCTCAAACATATTGTATAACGCATGTTTCCATTATATTTAAATATAATTTATCAATTTTTTTAAAAATCATTTAAATATAACTATTGAAAACGCTTGACTTTTATAATAAGGCGGATAAAAAAATAGATTAGGCATCTAAAATACCTAATCTATCAGCTTTTTATTTTGAAGTTATCCTGTCACATTCCACGAAACTCTATATATAATAAGTGAGATAATCAAAATGAGAATCGTCTTTTCACTAGAAATACATCTAAAAATTCTCTTTTTTGGGACAAAAGCACAGAATATGCTTTTTTATAGTAATTCGCCAAATTTATTGATATAGATTTTTTTGATGAATGTAACTAATCCTAAGTAAGCGATGACGGTCACGATCAACCAAATCCAATAGTTTGCTGGTAATGGTAGTAAACCTAGTCCTTGACCAAAATTAGTAAACGGTAAAACAGAACCGACTAGAATACCTAGTGTGGTGATTGAAAACATGATAAAAGTAGCATTACTTTGTAAGAATGGCACTTTAGGTGTACGTAACGCATGCAATACAAGGGTTTGAGTCCATAAAGACTCAACGAACCAGCCCGCATGGAACAATGCGATAAATAGGACTTGTTGTGAACCTGTCAATGTATGGTAACTGCCACCAACGACCGCTGGACAAATCACAAAGTACATCAATAGATACGTCGTGATGTCAAAAATAGAACTCGTCGGTCCGAAGTATACCATGAATTTTCCAATACTTGATGCTTCCCATTTTTTAGGTTCATGCAAATACTCTTTGTCCATTCTATCCCACGGTAATGAGATACAAGAAACATCATATATCAAATTCAAAAATAGGATTTGTAGTGGGAGCATAGGTAAAAATGGAAGGAATGTGCTCGCAACTAAGACAGAAAACATATTTCCAAAATTTGAACTAGCTGTCGCTTTGATATATTTCATAATATTACCAAACGTTTCTCTACCAGACAGTAACCCTTTTTCTAAGATCATCAAATCTTTTTCTAATAAGATGACATCTGCTGATTCTTTGGCAATATCTACGGCTGTGTCTACTGAAATTCCAATATCCGCAACTTTCATCGCTGGCGCATCATTGATACCATCTCCTAAGAAACCTACTGTATGCCCATTATTACGCAATGCTGTCGTTAACCGAGCTTTTTGTTGAGGATTCAATTTAACAAAGACATCATGCGCTTCAGCTACTTTTCCTAATTCCTTGTCAGACATCTCAGCAATTTTCTCACCAGTGATCAATTCATTGATTTGCAAGCCTACTTGACGACAAACAGAGCGAGTGACTAATTCGTTATCACCTGTTAGTACTTTGACAGCAACGCCATGATCTTTTAATGCTTTCAACGCTTGCTTAGTTGTTTCTTTTGGCGGATCTAGGAAAGCAAGATAGCCAATCAAGACCATCTCTGATTCGTCTTTCACTGAAAATTCCCCAACTACACTTGGATTCGTTTTTTGTGCAACACCGATGACACGTAAGCCATCTTCATTTAAATCTCTAACTTTTGCCAAAACTGTTTCTCTTTGTTCTGCGGTCAATGGTTTGACTTCACCACCAAGGTCGATATAAGAAGAGATGCTTAACATTTCTTCGATCGCACCTTTTGTGATCATTTGGGTTTTCCCAGCTGGATCTGCTACCACGACACTCATTCTTCTACGTTCAAAATCAAAGGGGATCTCATCTACTTTTTGGTAACGGATCTGCTCTGTATCTAACGACTCAACAGCTTCGTCAATAATCGCAACATCTAAAAGGTTTTTTAAGCCCGTTTGATAGTAACTATTTAAATAGGCGTGGCGCAATACGCGCTCGTTTTCATTTCCTTCACAATCCATGTGATATTCTAAAATAATCTTGTCTTGCGTCAATGTTCCAGTTTTATCTGTACAAAGTACATCGATCGCACCGAAGTTTTGAATGGCATTCAGATTTTTGATGACTGTTCCTTTTTTCGCCATCGCACTAGCACCTTTCACAAGGTTTGTCGTAACGATCATCGGCAACATTTCTGGTGTTAAGCCAACAGCGACTGACAAACCAAACAAGAATGCTTCTAACCAATCTCCTTTTGTAAAACCATTGATCACAATGACAGTTGGTGCCATCAACGCCATAAATTTGATCAACAACATCGATGTTTTTTGGATACCTAGTTCAAAGCTTGTTTTCACAGGTTTTTGTGATAAGTTTTGCGCCACATGACCAAACATCGTATCGTTTCCAACAGAGATGATAATGCCTTCTGCACTACCACTGATCACATTACTTCCCATAAATGCAATATTTTCATAACTTGTTTCACTTTGTGTTCTTCCAGAGCAAACAGTTGCATGCTTTTCAACCGGATAGCTTTCGCCAGTCAATGCAGCTTGTGAGATAAATAAATCTTTGGCAGAAAGTAACCGCATATCCGCTGGGATCATATCCCCTGCAGATAAACGTACTTGATCCCCACAAACGATTTCTTCCATGGGAATTTCTTTGTATCCACCATCTCGTTTAACTGCCGCTGTTACCTTGACTAATGATTTCAACTTTTCAGCAGCTTGGTTTGAACGGACGGATTGGATCAAAGTCATCGTGCCGCTGACTAGCACCATCGCGAAAATGATAATCACACCAAACAAATCTTTATCTGCTGGAGCGGCTAATACATACTCGGTGATATAAGAAATAATTCCTAATGCAATCAATACTAACGTAAAAGGGGTGATAAACGCTTTGATCGCTTCTACAATAAAAGGCGTTTTCTTTCCATATGAAATACTATTATTTCCATAAGTTTCTCTTAGACTTTCGACTTGTTCTGTAGACAAGCCTTTTTGTGTTGTATGAAATAAGTCGAATAACTGTTGCTTGTTTTTACTAGCAAAGCCAGCATAGACTTTTCTTGTTTCTTTCTTTTTTTCCATCTTGTGATTCTCCTTTGATCTTTAGGTTGTGAGAAAGCCGTTCAGTTTCAAGTATTAAGGCAGGAATTGAGAAAAATAGCTGCTCGCATTTTTTCACTTTTTGACTTGATATTGAAAGAACTGACTTCCAAACACCGTTTATTTGGTTTTAAGAGACAAACAAGACTGATGCCCCTGAACCATTTTTACTTAATCAACGGAGACAGAGTGTTTCAAAGGCGCTGAGAACAGATAGATAATAGTCTCAACAGACCAACGCTTTGTCTCCTTGTACTCCTGACTGTCATCCATTTGTTCTCATCTCCTTTCGTTTACTAACTTTACTTCCTTGTCTGATTACTTGATACTTCAACTTCCCAACTAGATCACCCTCAAACACTTCTTTATTTGAAAAACTGGTCGGTGACAAACAAAAAACCTTTCGCCAAAACTCAGCGAAAGGTCAAAAAAGTGCACAAAAAAAAGCGTGGTTGATCTACTCGTTGAGTTTTGGCACTATACAACGTAAAAAGCAAAAGAGCTTTTAGCTACCTTATGAAAAGCCTTATCTCGACAATTCCTGTTCTACCCATTGGCGTCTCTCGACATTTTTGGGCAGTAGCCTATGTTTGTATAGGAGCCTCACCTAACAAATCTTATTCAGTTTTTCCTCACCTAATGTAACAACTATTTGACGGAATGTCAAACACATTTTCAAAAAATAAATGAAAGTATAAGGGATTCGTTTGTCATGCTTTCTTTCTCTAGGTATAATGAGCATATCACAACAGTTAGGAGTGAAGAATATGGAACGTACACTTGTTATTATCAAACCTGATGGGGTAAGACGTCATCTGGTCGGTCGAATCATCCAGCGATTTGAAGAAAAAGGATTCGCCATAGCTGAAATGAAATTCGCTACGATGACTGAAAAACTAGCGAAAGAACACTATCAACATCTCTCTGGTCGAAGCTTTTTCGAGGACTTGATCGACTACATGACTTCTGGACCAGTCGTTTTTCTGGTATTAACAGGTGAAGATGTGATCGATCTCGTGCGTAAAATGGTCGGTGCAACAAAAGCAGCAGATGCCGTTCCTGGGACGATCCGGGGCGATTTTGCCTTACCTGGTACAGAAAACATCATCCATGCTTCGGATTCACGAGATGCAGCGAATACTGAGATCACACGTTTCTTTCCACCATTCGATACGAAAAAAGTAGAAGAGCCAAAAAAATGAAGTCTATGGCCGTTGACTGCTTGATTTCGTGAAATTTATTTTTGTTTTTTACCAGTACTTCTGAGATAGGTCACGCTTAACACGTTCAGCGAGAGCTTTGACTTAATACTAGAGGTACTGGTTTTCCTTTTGCATTAAGCCAAATATCCACTTGGATCTACTCTCTCTAACGTCCTATCGTTTGGTTTGGATCGACAATAATTTCTTTTCCAACTCTTCTCGTTCTTCTTTTCCTAATGTATATTCGATCACCGCAAACAATGACTGACATTCCCCTTCTTCCGTCGGTTCCCCCAATGCAGTTGCGATCAAATGCCGATAGTAATCAGACATCAAACTCTCGTAAATAGCTGCTCTTTTGGGTTTTAAAGCTAGGCAACGATACATATCCTCATTGATACTTCGAGCTTTTTTGTATCTTTTTTTGTCGATGTAATAGACAGTCAAATTCTTCAAAAAAAGGAACAAACACTGATCATATCCTGACTTCATGGCTTTACGCATTCTTTTTTTGATTTTCAAGTAATTGTTTTCGATAAATGAATCACTGAAAATAAACGGAAATTCTGCTAACAAGTCAAGTTCATATCGACCAAATTCTTTCATTTTCATAAAATAATCTTCGATCATCCGTATCTCATATCCTAAAAACTCCACTTGGATGTCTGGCTTCACATGTGATTTCCAATACATATGTATATTCAGTACGAGATAATACAGATCAGCTGTCCGTTTGAATTGCTTGCGATTATCTGCGATTTCTTTGTAAGGATCAAAATCTTCCTCCTGTACCTTGTTCAACAAATTGCGTGTTTTTCTCGTTTTACGTGGTTCTTCCAATTGGTTTCTTAGAGATTCATATTCTGTCAGCGTGATATTCAATCGATCAAGAAAAGCCATTAGCGTTAAAAAAGAAATTTTTTTGATCGTTCGACTCTCGATGCCAACTAGTGAAGTTTTTGAACAGATCCCCTCTGCCAATTGTGACTGTGTCAGCTTCCGACTCACCCGTAATTTTTTGATTAATTCTCCATCGTGCATAAGATGATGCCTCCTTTAGTGTGTGCATTTTTCAATAAGATTCTCTTAGTAAGATCAACGATCGTAAAAAGAAAAGAACTATCGAAATATTTATTGCATTCACTAATTAAGTACGCATAAATGAAAAAATATTTGAATATCAATAAAAAAACTTCTAAAAAGTGAGAAAACTCAACTTTTTAGAAGTTTGTTAAGGTTGTGAGAAAGCCATTTAGCTCCGAATATTAAGGCAGAACTTGAGAAGATAGCTTCTCATATTTTTTCAAGTTTTGACTTAATATTGAAGGAGTTGGCTTTCGAACACCGTTTATCATAGGTTGTGAAAGTAGCGGTATTTATCCGAGTCTAAGGATTATCCACTGCCCCATTATCTGCTGGGTATAGGTTCGTTGTCGTCTGATCATGATTTTTAGAATAGACACTCGTTGAAGCGGAACCCTTTTCTTTTTCGATTTGTTTATTTCGTTCTACTTGGTTCTTATAGTCATACTGTGTAGGATCGATTGTTTTAAACCCATTTGGCACATAGAAGCGCAAGAGATTTTCTTGGTTGAGTTTATCCGAAAGACTCAAAGCTGTTTTTACTTGGTTTTGTTCTTTTTCTACCTTTTGTTCGGCTGTTTGATTCGCTTCAAGCAGCTGTCCTGTTTTCGTATCGTAGATTTTCCCACCTAGTACTGTGTAATCTGGAGCAACAAAATTCCCATTTCTAAATGCCACGACTTGATCATGTTGCGGTGAAAGTAGATCTGTACCAAAATGGATGTAATTATTGTCTTCGACTCCTAGTAAGTGGAGTAAAGTTGGTAGAACGTCGATCTCGCCACCATACTCATGGTTAACTGTTCCTTTTGTGTAACCTGGGATATGGAACATCAAGGGTACTCTTTGCATTTGGGCATTGTCAAAATCACCCCATGTTTCTGGATCTTTCCCCAGTGCTGAAGCAAGGTCTTTATTATCTGTGTTTGAGATACCAAAGTGATCTCCGTAAATCACAAACATCGAGTGATCATAAATCCCCGAAGCTTTCAAATACGTAAAGAATTGTTCGAGTGATTGATCCAAATAATGGGCTGTCCGCACATAGTTATCCACCGTGCTATTTCCCGTATCCAATGAAGGAAAGTCAAAATTTTTGTCATCTGTATAATAAGGTGTGTGGTTCGTTACTGAAAGAAACTTCGCATAAAATGGTTGTTGCAAATGTTCTAAATAGTTTGCTGATTCCCGAAATAGATCTTTGTCTAAAATCCCATAGCCGAGCATTTCATCTGAATCATCAAAATAAGACCGGTCAAAGAAATTTTCATAGCCTAAATTTTTATACACATGGTCACGATTCCAGAAACTACCAACATTCCCGTGAAAAACTGCGCTAGTATACCCTTGGGTTTGGTCCAAGATCGCTGGAGCAGCTTGAAACACATTATCAGATCCTAATTCTGTAAACAGCGAACCTTGAGGTAAACCAAACGTTCCGGTTTCCAACATATTCTCAGCATCACTGGTTTTTCCTTGCCCAACTTCATGGAAGAAATTATCAAAACTAATCGTTCCTTGATCGGTGAAAAGACTATTTAAAAAAGGAGTGACTTCTTGTCCATCGACTTTCATATTGATCAAAAATTGTTGAAAACTTTCTAGATGCAACACGATCACATTTCTTCCTTTTGCCAGTCCAAACATCTCTGGATCAGGGGCAGCATAATGCGATTTCGTGTAATCAAGGACTTCATCTAGTCCATTACTACTTGCATGTGCTCTGACACTACTAGTGATTCCCGTTTTTATCCCGTCATAAATCGTATACGCATCAAGTCCAAGATATTTCACGATATAAGAACGGTCAAAGGTTCGTTGCAATAATTGCGGACGATTTGCTTCACTCATTGCAAGATTGCCAGAAAAAATCAAGGCGGACAAACAAGTGACCGCGATTGCAACTGGCTTGCGTATCGGCTGTGCTTTAAGAGGTACTTTTTTTACCAATACACGAATCAACAGAAAAGCAAAGACTGCGATATCCACCCAATAAAGGATGTCATGTGGTTTCATCAAAGAAAAAGAGCTACCAGATAACCCTTGAGACACCTTAGAGAAACCTAGAGCTGATTTAACGGTGATAAAATCTGTAAATTCACGATAAAAAATAATATTCAAATACAGCAATAACGTATTTAAAAAATCGATGATAAATAATACGATCAAACTTGTTCTGATCTTTTTAAAATACAAAGAAATCCCAAAGAATAATAGCGTTGTTGCAATCGGATTGATCCATAAAATAAAAGATTGGATACTACCTTCTACCCCTAAAGAAAAATCGGTGTAGTAAGCAAAAATCGTTTTCATCCAAAAGAAAAAGCCAGCAATCAAAACCACTAGTACTTGATGTTGGCCAATTTTTTTTAGCTGTGTCAAAGTCACCACTTCTCTCTAAATTATTATTCCTGTCTATTTTGCTCCTAAAAATTCGATTTTTGCTAAAAAAGTTTGATTTTTTACTCTTTTTTATAAATTAATAACTTGCGTTTTCTAGCTAGATTTTTCTCGTTTAAAAAGCCACTTCTTCTAAAACAAGGTGGTATCTACAAAATTTTTGTAGATACCACCTTGTTTCTTAGTAATGAATCCCTCTATTACAAGCTCTTCAAATGGCTAATCTCAATAGCCCTTTGAACTTTTTTCACGTAGCTACACCGTTCTCACTGCTAAGGTTCAGTCACTGTGACAGAACTGGTCGTACTGGTCGTCTCATCAGAAACAGAATCTGATGTCGTTTCCGATATTTCTTGGATTTCTTCTGTCGTTTTCTGCCATTCAGCTAAACGTTGATCGACCATCTCTGGGTCTACTTTTTCAGAATAACTCGATGATACCTTCCCGTTTTTTAGCCGAGCGACTTTTTGCTTATCATCAGTCAACAGCAAAACGGTCAAGTGCTTATCCCCGTGTTGGACTTGTCTGATTGAAATGGCACTTAAGACATCATTCACATTGATGAATTGATTTTTTTCCTTGTCTTTTGGCAGATAAATCTCTAATTCACCCTTTTCGTAGTTTGCTACGACTTCGTAGTCTGCCCACCAATAGGTTGAAAATTCTTTTTTGAATTCATCTACTGAAGCTTTATTTGCAATGGTTTTTTCTGGTTCTTCATGAGCGAGATCAGCGGTCAATTTACCAGAAATTACTGCGGATAATATAAGTATTATAAAAAAGCCAACTAACCAAAAGAGAAGAAAAGGCCTTTTTTTTCGCATACCTTCTTCCACTCCCATTCAAATTTACCTAATCTATTATATACAAAAAATGAAACATTAAGCGTAGAAATTAAAGAAAAAGATAAAAAATAACGAAAAATTATTTTTTTAAAAGAAAAAAATCCCGAGATCATCGTCAATCTCGGGATGATATTTTTAAATTAAAAAATATCAAAAAAGAACAAATTTCTAATCAAACAGAGAATCCATTTTGTTCAGATACTTCTTTGAACCAGTATCCAGATTTTTTGATCGTTCGTTTGCCATCTGCTAGGTCAACTGAAATAAAACCATAGCGATTCTTATAAGCATTCGTCCATGACCAATTGTCCATACACGTCCACATATGATAGCCTAAGCAGTTCGCTCCTTCTTCGATTGCTTGATGGACATATTTTAAATGTTCTTGAACAAATTCGATGCGGTAATCATCATGGATCATCCCATCTTCTTCAATAAAACGTGCTTCATTTTCAACACCCATGCCATTTTCTGAGATAAAGCAGTCGATATTACCATAGTTATCACGAACATTGATCAAAATGTCGTAAATGCCTTGTTCATAGATTTCCCAACCGCGATAAGGATTCATTTTACGTCCCGGCATTTCATAGTTATCAAAGTAATCTTCTGGCATTGGACCGTTCTTGTGATCAACTGCTGATTCTTTTGCTTTTACTCGCCGTGGTTGGTAATAATTGATACCTAATAGATCGACAGTATTATTTTTGATGATCGCTAAATCTCCTTCTTCCATCTCAGGAAGAATCGCGAGGTCTGTCACGATTTCAATCAATTCTTGTGGAAATTCCCCTTTGACCGCAGGATCTAAAAAGGAACGATTGAAAAAGGCATCAGCAATTTTGGCTGCTTTCACATCTTCAGGATTGTTTTCATCTCTTGGATAACTAGGCGTCAAATTCAAAATGATCCCGATTTTTCCATCTTGCTCAGACTCATGATAGGCTTTGATAGCTAAAGCAGAAGATAACGCCTCATGATAGCCAACTTGGACTGCCTTTTTCATATCTGATTCTTCAGGATAATGCCAACGATATAAATAACCAGCCTCAACAGGAACGATCGGCTCATTGTGCGTGAACCATTTTTTTATCTTTGTCCCGAATAATTCAAAACAAGTTTTAGCATATGTCTCATAGGCTTCGACAGTTTCACGAGCCAACCAACCACCTTTTTCCTGAAGGTACATCGGCATATCAAAATGATACAAATTGACAAATGGCTCGATGCCATGAGCAATCAGTTCATCAAAATAGCTGTTATAAAATGCGACTGCTTGTGGATTTACGTTACCTGTTTCATCTGGAATCAAGCGACTCCATTGAATAGATGTTCGAAATGAATTATGACCAGTCTGTTTCATCAACTGCACATCTTCTTTATATTTTGTATAAACTTGAGACGCTTTTCCTGGACCTACTTGATCAAAGAATTTTTCTGGCTCTTTTGAAAACCAATAATCAAAAATATTGTCGCCTTTATCATCGCCAAGTATGCGTCCTTCTGTTTGTGGTCCACTAGCTGCGGAACCCCACCAAAATTTTTCTGGAAATTGATAAGTTGTCATCTTTGCACCTCATTGTTTTTTTTCATTTATGTTTTTTTATGTTGCGCACTTTCAATATAGCAAACGTTTTCTCAGTTTACAACCATTATTATAAAACGTTTTCTATAAAAAGACTAGACCAATTCAAAGAAAAAATGTACGAAGTGATCTTCTCACTTTTTTCATTTGACAAGTCGAGCATAATGGCTTTTTTCTCCAACGTTGAAATACAAGAATCATTTTCTAGAGCTACCGGTAAAGCCAATCGCCCTTGCCAAATAGCACGGCGTATCTTGTCCCCTTTATTTCATATTACTGGATTCAATGGTATAATCACTTTATCCAATCTACTGGGGGCATTATTTTGAAAAAAACACTGATTTGCTTTACGTTGATTTTTGCTTTGTTCACTTTTTCTGGGTGTAGCCAAGCAAATCAATCAACTGAAGAAACAACGAATACCACCACTTTTCAGGCGGATGAATCTGATATAAAAAATAGTACCTATACGCTGAAGGTCCGAAAAAATATGGACTTAGCCAATGCGGAAATCATCTTTAAGGACGATACGATGGAATGGACCCGTACGTATGCAGAATCTGCAACTGATACGGCAAATTCTTCTCAAGAGAAAATCGTTCTAACCGATGTCAAGATCACGACTGAAGATGAACAGTATACGATCGTTGGTAAAAAAGATGATAAGAACCAAACTTTTCATTTTAGAAAAATCGGAAACTTCCGTATAGAAGACGAGGAAGGCAATATCTATACTTTATAGAACCATTGCACAATAAAGAAGCAGCAGACTGACAGTTTATTAGTCGGTCTATCTGCTTCTTTTATCGTTTTACATTCTTCTATAATAGACGAATATCATTTATAAAAAATTCTAAGTTTTCTTAATTTATTTTGTTTCTATTCTGTGTTTCTGCTATAGTAAAGAAGCACTTGATATATTAAGGAGAAAAAATATGCATACAGCAAATACTCAAGATTACTGTGCTTGTACGACACCCCAAAACGTACATACAGAAATCAACGACCAAGGAAGAGCCAATTTTTGTGACCATTGTCACAAAATGATCGAAGGCTCAAATCAACCTTTTGACTTTTCTATAAAGGAAGAAGAAGCGCATAAAGAAACGAGAAAATAGACAAGCATCAAAAAAAGTCGTCACTGACCACAGTGGCGACTTTTCTCTTACATAGTATTCACTAGTCTAACTTTTGACCTTTTGCGTGTTGATTGTCGGTGTAGTAACTTCCAGCTTGTTGCTCTTCTAATTCAGCTAACTTCGCTTCGATCTGTTCAATCACCACTTGTGCATCTTCAGGTCTTTCGACAAAATCGAAGGCATCTCCATCGATTTGGATCTTAGGACAAACATCGAAGTCTTCATACCATTGATCATATCGTTCATTTAATGATCGGTAATACTGATAAAGTGTTTCATCACTTTCCAATTGTTCATACTCACGTCCACGTTTTTTGATTCGTTCCAGCATCGTATCAAGAGAAACTTTGATATGCACGAGTAAATCTGGTCTTTTTTTAGGAGCAACATCATCTAATTCATGAAGCATCGTGTCCAATAAGTTATCGTATTGTTGAACTTCAATGTCTGATACACGTCCTAGATCAGCATTTAGATGAAACAATAAACTGTCTTCATAGATCGAACGATCCAATACGTTGTCGTCATGGTTCAAGGCATTTTTCATTGCTAAAAAACGTTTATTTAAAAAGAAAATTTGCAATAAAAACGCATATTGTTCTGGATTTGAGTAAAACAAAGGTAGTACCTCGTTGTCCTCTACATTTTCATAAAATGGTTTTGAATCAATCTTTTTGGCAAGCATGTCGGTCAAACTGCTCTTTCCTGCACCAATTGTTCCTGAAATCAATATCACTGACATCTAATCCCTTCTCATTCTATAAGTATTCGCCTTTATAGACGCTTTTTGGCAACATCTTGAAATCATATGTTTCGATTGCTTCGATCGATTTTACATATGAATGCAAACTTTGTGTGATCATCAAATTAGTCGGTACACTTTCTTCTTGGAAAATGATGATCGGTTTATCCATCATCGTGGCAACGCCTAATTCATAAGCAGTACCTGGATCGATCGTCTGATGTTCAAAATCTAATATCCCCACAACCAAATCTGCTGCCTGTAACTCTTTCATATCTCTTTCGTAGACCTCTTGTGCCCATCCTTCACTGAACATCTCATAATTACTATGTTGATGGTGCCTTGGTGAATAAAAACTATCCATTGTAGGATTGGCAGTCAATGCCTTTTCAACACGAGCAATGCGCTCGGTTTGTTCTTCTGAAAAAAAAGGTCCTGCTAAATAAATATAACTCATTATTTAATCTCCTACATCATTGATTTTGTTTGTTCTTCTACTGCACATAATTGATCGATCAACATAAAAGGATCATTTGAAAAATAAAGTTGATCTAGCCATTTTTCTGACATGAATCCTTCATTCACAAAATGCCCAAGCAAATCTTTCAAATTTGAATAATACCCCTGAACATCCAAGATACCGATCGGCTTTTCTGGAATCAAACCGATGGCCATCCATGAAAGCAATTGTGAGAATTCTTCCAGTGTGCCCAGCCCACCAGGATATACCAACACTGCATCACCTTGTTCAAATAGTAATTCTTTACGCTTATCGATCGTTTCCGTTGGAATAAACGTCGTTACATCTGTTTTAGGTAATTCGTCAGAAAACAGCCCCACAGGATAGATCCCCGTTACTTGTCCGCCATTTTCTAAAATCGTGCGACTAAATACACCCATAATACCGGAGTTTGAGCCACCATATACTAATTCGATTTGTTTTTCTACCATATATTTTCCAATCGTTTCAGCCAAAAGAAGATATTTCTGATCGTGTCCGAAACGGGAACCACAAAAAATTGTTAACTTCAAAAAAACACATCCTCACTTGTAGAACTACCTTTATTCTACTCTTGTTTTTTTAAAAGAAAAGACTAGATTTTGTTATCATTTAGTGTTATATAAAACAAAAAACACTATATATAGTGTTTTGACTTCAAATGATTTTTATTCTGATTATGTTGAACGGCTTTTTTAAAATAACTAAAAATAATAAATATGTAATGACTTACTTCGTACTATTTTCTTTCTTTCGACTTTCTTATGGATAACATTTCACTTCTTTACAAAAAGCGAATGCTCTTTTTTTCTTTTGTTATCTTTCATTTTTATCGTTCACCAAGTTTTTCTAGGATGGTTCTACAAAGGATAGAAAACAGCTAAATGATTGATGAAGTCAGACGCACGACTTGCCTTGATCCTTGAGAACTGTCTGGAAAAATCAATAAGAGATTACGCGAATGGCGTCATTCAAATTCTTACTTTTCACCACTGCGCTCAAAGATCAATCGTCCTTGGGTATACGTGTTGGACAAAAAAAGAAGAGCGAACGATTGTCCCTCTTCTTTTTGGCACAGTAAATAAAAGCCCATACATTTTATTCATTTTGTCGACAAAAAAGCTAGCAATCTCTTTTAAGATTCGATACAATGAACTCGGTCGATGGTTTCCATTGACTATGGCAAACTTGATTGGTCAATGCGTTGACTACTCAAGCCCTCAATTTTTAGCTGCCACTAAAAATTGGGGGGCCTTTTTTTATTTAACTGTTTCTATCTGCCACTTATGATACTGATTCCCAGATAGAGAGTCAAGCGAATCTGAAAAGCTACGAAAAACTGTACCGTTTTTCTCCCAGTTTTTTGTATAACTTTCATTATCGATTCAAATCGATCGTTGGGTGAGACAATAACTGGTCGACTTGCTTCCTAGTCGTCAACGGCACATCCCCTTGGATCGTATGAGCTAAACGGGAATTTCCTAAAGCAAACTCAACAGATCGATCCAATGACCAATTTTCACTATAGCCTAATAAAATCCCCGCAGCAAATGCGTCACCTGCCCCGATACGATCTAAGCTATCGAGTGTATACCTCTCTGTTTCGATCCATTCTGTTGGACTCAACAGATATCCACTAAGTTGTTTTTTCTCGTCGGTTGTGTGTCGCGTCGTTCCAGCAAACCACTCGATTTGATAATGGCTCAAGAATGCTTGGAATGAGCGAATTTTAGCCGATTGACTGGACACATCCATCGACCACTCTAACAATTCAGATAGATCACGAACGGAGCCAAAGATGACATTGCAATAGGGAAGTATTTCTTGATAGCGTTCTTTCATCACTCGTTTTTTATCTGGCTCTTGGTTTAGACTAGGGCGAAAATTAAAATCAAAACAGACTTTTTTTCCTTGCTCATGTGCAGTTTTTGCCACAGCGATCGCTACTTCCGCTGAATGTTCATTTAGGCTCAAACTGATGCCACAGATATGGACCAGATCAATTGTTTCGACAAAGTCCGCAATCGCATAATCGGTGATCATTGCCAAACCAAAAGAACTATTTTTACGATTTTGATAGGTGATTTCTGTTGGTCTGACTCCGTATCCCATCTCAGCAAAATAAGTACCGATATGTTGCTCTTTTTGGATCACATACCTTGTATTGATACCCAAACTCTTCAAGTTGGCCAATGCAGCATCTCCCAAACGATTATCTGGCAATGCCGTCAATAAGTAACTTTCTACTCCGAAGTGTGCTAAATTTCCGACTAGATTCACACCTGTTCCTGTATACGCCATCCGCAAGGTGTGCGTCTGTTCTAACAGGAGAGCTTCAGGTGGTGTCAGCCTCAACATCACTTCACCAAATGCGCCGATTTTCATGATCACTCACCTGTTTTCACTAAATTTTTCATCATATCCAACAGTTGACGAACTTCTTGTGGTCGGGTATCACCTGTTTCTGGATCAATGATCGAACTATACACATGAGGGATGATTTTTTTGACTCCTGCATCGACTGCGATCTGAACGATTTCTTCAAAGTTTGTGAGATCGATTCCACCTGTTGGTTCCAAATAAAAATCAAATGCTGCGCAAGCTGCTGCAACTGCTTCATATTCTTTCTTATGCGCTAAGCCTTTCATTGGAAAGTATTTGATCGAGCTGCCACCCATGTCCTGTAACAAACGAATGGCTGTTTCGATCGGAACCATTGCGGCAGGACCTTGGCTACTCAAAGGACCCGTCGCAAGATTGACGTAGCCTTCTTTTCCAGTCGGGGAAACTAAACCATTGACGATCGTCTCAGATTGCCCTAAGACCGCCCGAGAAGCGCCCACACCTGTAAATACTTGATTGACATGTTGAGGTTGTAGTACTTGTGCTAAGCGAGTCACCATTTGGCTTTGGTTTGGATCACCAGCACCTAAACCAATCGATAAAGCATTATTAGTTGCTTCTTGGTATTTTTTCATATCTACAATCGCTTCGTCATCACTCGGATAATTTTTAGATAAGACACCTAATAGGATATGCCCTTCCGCTGCCTCGTAACATTCTTTCGCATTTTCGACAGAATTAGCCAATACATTTAGACAAATTCTATCTTCAAGATAATTTGGGGTCAATGACATCATGATTACTCCTTTGATTGTAAGATTTCTTTTAGTCGGTAGATGATTTTATCCATCTCTTTTTGTGTCACAGAGCGAATATCGAACTCGATGATTCCATTGTTCGCTTGGTAGTCTCTTGTATAAATTACTGGTGCTTTTTCTTTTAGCTGCTTAATGATATCCATTGCTGAGCCCTTAATGACTTGGATACTCGCTCGATAGATTTCCCGACCAGCTGGATCTTGAACGACCTTAGCCTCGATACCCGGAAGTTTTTCGAGTGCTTCAACAAATGGTTGAACTCTTTTTTTCATCGATTCGCCTGACTCACTGCCATTTGTTAAATAATCATCGACTGCTTGGACAAATCCTAGAACATTTTCTTTACCGATTTTCATTGAGCGACCAATCCCTTGCGACTGAAGACGTACCCAAGAAACAAGCGGCTCTTTGCCGATCACCATGCCGGCACTTGGACCTTCAATGGCTTTGGCACCTGAATAGATCACTAGATCAGCGCCTAGTGCAGTATATTTCAGCAAGTCTTCTTCAGCTGCTGCATCAACGATTAATGGTAACTCGTACTTATTAGCGACAGCAACGGCTTCCGCCACACTCAGCATACTTTTTTGTACCGTATGATGACTTTTGATGTACAAAATAGCCGCTGTTTGTTCAGTGATCATCTGTTCGATATGTTCAGGTGTACATTGGTTCGCATACCCCGCCTCGATGACATGCCCGCCACCTTGTTGGATCATCAACTCTACTGGCACACCGTAATCGACATTATGTCCCTTTGGTAAGATGATTTCTCTGCGTTTGATTGTTTCATCGTAAGGATGATGCACATGATACAACGAACCTTGACCGATGACAGCAGCTACCGATTGAGCGATGCCAGCAGAAGCCGAAGAAACGATTTGAACATCGTCCACTTCTAATTGCTCCGCCAAATAGGCACCGGTTTTCTTCATCAGGTCGGCCATTTCAAAAAAGTGTTCGCCCCCAAAACGTTGGGCTTCTAACACCGATTCGGTCAAAGTGGAGACACCTAAGATCGTCATCCGACCAGAAGCATTGATCACTTCATTCAAACCAAATTTTTCATAAGTTACAGTCATAGTTGATGCCTCCTACAATCACATTTACAGGGATGATTTGCTGCATGGTCGTACGTGTATTGCCATTCGAATCTGTCAATTGCTTTTCTTGGTCATGAAAAGTATAGATCGTAAAATCTGCATCAAAGCCTTCTTTGATGTGACCTTTCGTTGTCAAATTGAACTGCTTCGCCGGCGCACTTGTTACTTTTTCAAGGATTTCTTCCCAAGAATAACCAACGACAAACAGTTTTTCCATAGTCGTCGCTAAATCATACACTGGTCCATTTTTGCGATTTCTAATGTAAATATCTGTACTGATCGAATCGGCTTTGATCCCTGCTTGAAGTGCAGCTTCAGCGACATCAAAATTGAAACTATCCGTGCCATGCCCGATATCAAACACGATCCCATCAGTAATGGCTTTTTTGACAAACGGTTTGATTTCGTTGGTCGACTGATCGATGATGCCGTTAGATTTCCCATTGAAGCAATGAGTCATCACATCATTTTTCTCCAGATTCGCTAAGATTTCTTCTAAGTTCGGCGGAGCAGAACCAATATGGACCATTAAAGGCAAGCCATCATTTTGGCTTTGGATTTTCTTTGCTAATTTTAAAGGTGTGATGCCATTTTCACCCACGACCGTTTTACTCATCCGTGCTTTAAGCCCTACAATAAAATCAGGCAATTCTTCTAGTTTTTGATGAACCAGTTCATTTTGGATTTTTGACAAATCTGCTAATTCATCTTGTTCAACAATACCCCATTTGGAAATATTCAGTAAAGCGAAAACATTTGTTTTTGCTTGTTTCGCGTGTTCATAAAAGGTATGGATGTTTTCTGCACCCGTTGTCCCAGCATCGATAACCGTCGCAACGCCTTTTTCTATCCCGATTTCATCTGGATAATCATAGTATAAAGTCATTTCCTCAAAACAATGGACATGGTCATCGATCCAACCTGCGGATAAATACTGTTCATCTGACAGTATTAGTTCTTGTTTTGCCGACTCTTCGATCTGCTGACTGATCAGCGCGATCTTGCCATTCTTCACACCGATGTCCACTGGATCTTTTCCTAACTCTCTGCCATTTCTTATGATTAAATCAAACATCGCAAACGCCTACTTTTCTTTAAATTTGAATTTTGACCAAGGATGGACGAAAGATAATAACACTTGTTCATCCGCAACTATGGAACCGACTTTATTTTTTCTTGGATCGTGATGTGGCGTTAATACGATCTGTAACTCATTTTTGTATTTCCCAAAGTGATCATTTCCAATAACTACGTCACCTGGTTGAAACAGCTCTTCATTGTCATGCGGAGGATTGGCATCCGCTTGATACGTTTTTCTTACTTCAGTTGAACGGATCACTTGTTCCGTAATATCACCTCTACGCACGTGTTGCTCGTCCAAAACGATCGTTCGCTCAACTTCATTGATCTGAGGAAGAAAATCAATCGCCAAAACAGTCTGATATCGATCGATTGCACCTAGAGCTTGCAACTCTTCTTCTGAAGCATAGGCATTGCCGATAATGACATCATCGATGAGATTGGTCGCAAATAAATGCTTGGCAGCTGGAACAACGCCTAACTGGCGGTGCATTTCCAATGTCGGTAATCCATCATTCACATCCCAAGGACCGATCGTTCCGGTTTGAGAAGTGATAAACGCAGCAGTGCGGATGCCTTGGCGTTTAAAACGACGACTGCACGATTCAAAAAATTCATATGGAAGTCCTGTTCCTGCTTGCGGATAAAAGTTATGGCAGCCGTATAAAAATGGTGTATTTGCTTGGTGACTCAAAATATTTTCTAAATAAGCCACATCATTACTCATGTTCAATTCAATCGCTAACTGGTAGGGATTGTAAGTCAGCAATGCTTCTTTTCTGCCATCAAACCCGAGGTCCAGACGAATGCCGTCTGCCCCTAATTCATGAAAGAAACTCATATCATCATAAGAAATATCTAACTGTTCAAAAATCGAGGGTGCCACATCTAAAATCGTTTCAAAGCCAAGAGAGGCAGCATATTCGATCAATTGTTGAAATTTTTGTTTGACTTGTTCTGTATCTTCAGTTATTTCTAACATGCTCATAAAAATTCGAGTAAAACCGTATTTATGTGCCATTTCAAGATACGCACGATCTTCTTGGGGATCGCTATGATCAGGGTAAAGAGAGATTCCTAGTGAACGTTTCATATTTATTCCTGCTTTCTTGTCTATTTACTCGTTTGTGATACCATTTGTGATCTGGATTGAGTCTTGTTCTGCTTTTTCTTCTTCTTGTTCTCGTGCCAACTGTTGTTTCTCAAAGACTTTGAAAAATGGATAGTAGATCGCAAGCGTGATGAAGAAGTTGAGTACTACTAATAGACCCGCGGCCACACTCCAATTCGTACTCATCCAAGCCGCAATAGGCGCTGGCATCGCAAAAGGCAATCGGGCAACCATCATTGGTACTAATCCACTTACCGTCAGGATATAAGATAAGGTCGTTGTTACTAATGGTGCTACGATAAACGGAATCCCTAAGACTGGATTCATAACGATTGGCGCTCCGAAAATCATCGGTTCATTGATATTGAACAAACCAGGTAAGATCGATAACCGACCTAAACTCTTCAAATATTTGGATTTGGAAAACATGAACAAGACGACTAATGCAAGCGTCGTACCCGCTCCACCGATCCAAACAAACCATTGTAAAAATTGTTCTGTAAAAATATTGGGCATGTCATGGGCATTCGTTCCTGCATTGAATGCATCGATATTTTCAGCGATCGAGATATCCCAAAACGGACGGATCACTGGTCCCATGATCGCTGGTCCATGGATCCCTAACACCCAGAAGAAACAAATCAAGAAGACTGTAAGTAGTCCACCAAATAAACTATTTCCTGCTAATACCCCTTTAAGCGGCATCAATAATTGACTCAAGAAACCATTTAAATCAAAACCAAGTAAATGACGGATGACCCAAAAGAAAATCAAGATCACGGCTCCTGGGATCAATGCGACAAATGAATTGGTTACTTCTGGCGGTACGCCATCTGGCATTTTTATCGTTATTTTCTTTTCAATAAAGAAGCGATAGATTTCTACGGATAATATAGCTGTTACGATGGCCCCAAATAAAGAACCTGAACCAAGATTAGCAATATTGATGTAGCGACCGGCTGAGATTCCTTCAAGGTCCTCCAACACTTGAGTTGGCGGCGCAGCGACGATCAAAAACGACATCAAAGCTAAGATCCCAGCAGTTAATGAATCTAAACGATAACTCTTGGCTAATGAAGAGGCAATCCCGAAGGTAGCATATAAAGCTAAGATCCCCACTGTATAACGAAACGGAATATCTAAAATTGCACGATATGGTTCAATGACCGAAGCGACTGACTCGATCGGAATATTCAATAAGATCGTAAAGAATGACCCGACAATCGTTAATGACATCGTCGCGATGATCCCTTTTCGAATCGCTGTCATATGACGTTGTGTACCGATCCGATTCGCCACCGGCATAATTTTTTGTTCAATCAACCCTACAAATTTATCCATGTGTTACTCCCCCTTTTACCAAAACATTATAATGTTTAAATAAAAGATAACATATTAACGATGTAATGTAAACATTTTCATTAAAATATATGATTATTCTGACAAAAAAGTGTCGGGGGCAAAAATACATTTTGATTTTAACCTTAAAAATGAATAAACAGTGTTCCAGAAGCAACTCCTTCAGAAATAAGCCGAGACTCCCAAAAATTTGAAGAACAATTTTCGGGTGTCTCGGCTTATTTCTCGGAGCTGGACACTTCTGTCACAACCTCATTGCTATTGTCTATGTTTCATAATTGATATGATAAGGATGGAGATCTGTATGATAAATCGCTTCTGAATACTCAACCACTTCTTTATCTTCCGTCGTTGAGCGACGTGTTCGCTTGATCGCGATTTCTGAATCTGTCTTCAACAATTCTTTTTCTTCATCTGTTAAAAACGTAGCAGAAAAATCATCTGAAAAAGAGTCGATGATATGGTTATTTTGCGTTAACAACCGATATAATGATTCTTTATCAAATTCTTTTTGTTTCATTTTATTCATATCTTTTGGCAAATAGTGAACAAAATAGATATACGGTTGATCATTCAAGTAGTACAAACGCTTGAAGCATACGGCAGCTGAGCCGAACATCGAATACAACGGATCATCTTTTTTGATGCTGATCTTTTCTAAACCAATCGTTTCCTTACGGACTTCATATTGAGAATCCTTTAAGATCTGTGTAAAACTTTCCGCTTTGGATAATCGATTATATGGACGATTGCTTAATACCGTTGTGCCTCGACCACTTTTCTTTTCGACATATTCATCCGTCGCTAATAACTCGATCGCTTTACGAACAGTGATTTTACTCACTTGGAACAATTCTTCTAATTCATTTTCAGTCGGTAACATACTCCCCACCGGATATTTTCCTGAAAAAATATCCTCTTTTATCTTGTCTGCTACTTCTAGATATAATACACGCGTTCTTTTCATGGCTTCACCTTTCACCTTTATGTTAGTAAAAGAATAACATAAATAAACGGAAAAAAAAATAGAAATATTGATAATTGGTCTACCTAAGCACAAATAATAAGCTTAGACATAACAAAACGTCTAAGCTTATTCTTATACTTTTTTAGTACCTTTGTTATATCCTTGATTTAATAACATAATCGTCAATTATAAAAACATATAGAATTTTATTCATATTTGCATACGATTGTTAAATATGCAAGGTTTCGTTTCTTCAAACGCTTTCCTATCAAAATGGCCCAGTCGTTATTTTTTATAATTCTTCGCCGTTCGTTTTTATGACTGCTTTGTACCAATCAAAAGATTTTTTCTTTGAACGCGTTAAAGTGCCATTTCCTTCATCATCGAGATCAACATAGATAAATCCGTAGCGTTTGCTCATTTCACCTGTCGATGCACTAACTAAATCAATACAGCCCCATGGTGTGTAGCCCATCAAATCGACGCCATCGGCAACTGCGTCGGCCATCGCTTCAATATGACGACGTAAGTAATCGATACGATAGTCATCATTGATCGTTCCATCTTCTTCCACTTTATCGATGGCTCCCAAACCATTTTCGACAATAAACAGTGGTTTTTCATAGCGGTTGTATAATTCATTCAATGCCACACGTAAGCCTTCAGGATCGATTTGCCATCCCCACTCACTTGCTTCAAGGAATGGATTTTTCACCCCACCTAGTAAGTTCCCATTCGATGTGTCCGCATCTGGATTCGTTTCATCGATGGCTGATGACATATAGTAACTAAAGCCGATATAGTCGACTGGATATTCTTTTAGTAATTGGAAATCTTCTTCCGTTTGCTCTAATTTGTCAACGTCTACCCCATATTTTTTATACGTACGTGCTGTATAAGCTGGATATTCTCCACGTACTTGCACATCTGTACAGAAGAAGTTGAACTCTTGGTTTTGGATTAATGTAGCGACTTGATTGATCGGATTTGCATCGATACTATAAGTCGTTGCATAGATGATCATGCAGCCTACTTGGATATCAGGACGCAACTCGTGTGCGATTTTCACCGCTTTACTGCTAGCGACAAACTGATTGTGCCATGCTTGAAAAATGTTTTGGTAGTCACTTGCCCCATTACTTTTAACTAACCCTTGACTCAATGCTGGGAAATGAAAAGCAGAGTTGATTTCGTTGAACGTCATCCAATATTTCACTTTACTGCTGTAACGTTCTAATACGGTACGAGCAAAACGTTCATAAAACTCGATCAATTGTCGATTTTTCCACCCACCATATTCTTTTGCCAAGTGTAACGGCATTTCATAATGAGAGATCGTAATGACTGGCTCGATATCATAGCTCAAACAAGTATCGATCAACTCATCGTAAAAAGCTAAGCCAGCTTCATTCGGTGTTTGTTCATCCCCTTGTGGAAAAATACGTGTCCAAGCAATCGAAAAGCGATAACTTTTAAAACCCATTTCCGCAAATAACGCGATATCTTCTTTGAAGCGATCATAGTGTTCGATCCCACGATGGTTTGGATAAAGGTATTTCTCCTCATCGATCGTCCAATCAAATTCTTCACTGCCGATAACCGCAAAACGTTGTTTTCCTCCAGGCATTGCATCTGCTACTGATAAGCCTTTGCCATCGCGGTCAAAAGCGCCTTCTAATTGATTTGCGGCTGTTGCGCCACCCCATAAAAAGTCTTTTTTGAATCGTGCTACCATTGTTGGTTTCCTCCTTTTATTTTACAATTGCCAGAAAATCTTCATTAGCAATAATTTCTTGTTGATCAAGTTCTAATACATCTGCAAAGCGATCAGTATTTGTTACGACAACAGGGGTGATGACGCTATAGCCTGCTGCTTTTATTTTCTCAATATCAAAGCGGACAAGCAAGTCCCCTGCTTTTACTTTATCTCCTTGTTTGACGAACGTTTCGAATCCTTCACCGTTCAATTCCACAGTATCCATCCCGATGTGCATCAAAATCTCAACTCCATCTGTCGTTGTCAAACCAACTGCATGACCTGTTGGAAAAATCGTCGTGATCTCCCCTTCTGCTGGAGCAACTAATTCGCCTTTTTCAGGATCAATAGCGATCCCTTTTCCCATTGCGCCAGAAGAAAAAACTTTATCCGGTACTTCTGTTAATGGCAAAACTTTTCCAGTCAATGGGCTTTTCAAGTTGTGACGTGCGGTACTGATCGTATCACCTGTCGTTGTTTCTGTTTTTTCTAATTTTTGGTCCTGTACTTCCTCATCAAAGCCAATCAAGTAAGTACCGATAAAGCCAAGAACAAAGGCAACAGCCGTACCGATAACTGCCATTGTGACACTTGATTCAAGTGCTGGATCAGTACTGATAAATGTTGGGATCGTTAGTAAACTGATCAAGCCACTAGAGAATGCTTTAACTCCGGCAAAACCAATGATTCCTCCACCGATACCGCCTGAAATACAAGCAACGATAAACGGTTTTTTCAATGGTAAAGTAACACCATAAACAGTTGGTTCAGTGATACCGAAAAATGAAGTGATCATAGAAGAGATCCCTAATGAACGCAATTTTGAATCTTTCGTGCGTAAAGCGACACCTAGTGCTGCACCACCTTGTGCCAAGATTGCTGGTAAAAGCATTGGCATCAAGACATCAAACCCATATTGTTCAATATTCAAGAAGATGATTGGCACAAAGCCCCAGTGCATCCCGAACATAACTAACACTTGCCACATACTACCCATGATGACCCCAGCAACTAATGGACTGAAGCTGTAGATCGAGTTGAATAAGCCACCTAACGCATTACCGATAACGGTTCCAATTGGTCCTAATACTAAAAATGTTAAAGGAACCATCACTAACAAGACGATCATTGGTACAAAAATCATTTGTAAAAATTGTGGAATGACTTTCTTCACAAGTGGTTCAAACTTACTTTGTACCCATACAGCTAAAATAATCGGAATAACAGAAGAAGTATAACCAGATTGAGACAAGATCACTGGTAGACCGAAAAAGTCAACTGCCGTCCCTGAACCTGCTAACTGTGTGATTGTTGGATAGACTAACGCCATAGCGATCGCTACCGATAAAAACTGATTGGTCTTGAATTTCTTTGCAGCCGTAAAAGCTAACATCACTGGTAGGAAAGTAAAGACTCCGTCTGCTGCTGCAAACAAGATTTGATAAGCGCCGCTATCAGCTGCCAACCAACCTAATACTGTCGCAAGTGATAAGAAACCTTTCAATATCCCCGCTGCTGCCATTGCACCTAAAAACGGTGTAAAGATACTTGAAATAATATCGATCAATCGATTCAACGGATTTTTACTTGTATCTTCACTATCTGAATTTACGCCTTCACCTAAACCTTGTTCATCAACGATTGCTTGGTAGACATCCGACACATTACTGCCGATCACGACTTGATACTGGCCGCCACTTTGCACGACTTGGATCACATCTGGATCATTTTTTAATTTCTGTGTGTCTGCCATTGATTCATCTTTTAATTTGAAACGTAATCTTGTCGCACAATGCACTAAACTATTTACATTTTTTTCTCCGCCTACGGCTTCCCAGACTCTCCGTCCTACTGCTTGATTATCCATATTCGTTCCTTCTTTCTTTTTGATAAAAAATAAAAAACCTAGATTGAAAAAACGGTCACGTGTCTAGACGTGTCCATATTTTCAATCTAGGTTTTGCCTGCCTGATCCAGTAACAATCCTTATGATTGGG
The DNA here is from genome assembly GCF_050498525.1 of Enterococcus sp. DIV2371. Classification (NCBI taxonomy): domain Bacteria; kingdom Bacillati; phylum Bacillota; class Bacilli; order Lactobacillales; family Enterococcaceae; genus Enterococcus; species Enterococcus sp. DIV2371. The sequence goes on from NZ_JBIPAJ010000001.1 coordinate 2,418,433, forward strand.
TTTGTTTTTCTGTTACTACGCGTTGGATGTGGATCGTCAGATAGATTTGTTCTCCTGGTCCCATCTCTTTTTGTTGCGTTTGTACAAGATATTCATTGATACGTTCCACACAGCGAAACGCTTTTGGGTACTTTCCTTGGACGAGTGCATAAAGAAATTCGTCTTTCTCGTCCGATGTTTCATCTTTTAAATACCGTTGCGTGAAAAATTGTAAATGTGTGATGATTCGTTGATAATTCAAGGAATCTTCATCGAAGACGATACCGAAAAATTTACTGATGATACTTAAGATATCTCGCACCATTTTCGTTGCCGCCATCGTTACTTGCATATCCCCATTCCCTTGTTCACTATTGACGAAATGAAAGGCAATGAAACCTGCTTCATCCGCTGGCAAACTCACACCAAGCTTTGCTTCAACTAGTTGAAGGGCTTGTTTAGCTGCTTGATATTCTTTTGGATAAAACTTTTTGGTTTCAAATAGTAAAGGGTTAGGTAATTCGATGTTTTCTTTTGCCCGACTGATCGCATAATGGATGTGATCTGTCAGTGTTAAATAGATGTTTGGCGACAATTGTATTTTTAGTTGTTCTTCCGCGAGATCCACGATCTGTTTCACAAGCTCGATTTCTTCTAGCGGGACATCCGCCATCAATTGTTGGAACTGATGCGTGGTAAAAGAATCTTTTAACACAAATTCTTTTTGGATCGATTCATTAGGGATCGTATCGCCTGATTTTTTTTGAAAAGCAATGCCTTTCCCCATGCAGATGATTTCTTCGCCTAATTCATTTTTTGAAATGACGACATTATTATTCAAGACTTTTTCTATGACCATCTACATCGCCCTCCCAACTAAAAAATAAAAAAAACCTAGAATCCGCCCGTAAGTACTAGCTGAATTCTGGTTTTGCCTGCCGAACAGTAACAATCCATCGATTAACTACATTTACTATATCACTATTACATTAGTTATGCAACCCTTTTCATAATTTTTATTTTTTTAGAAAGGAATAACTTTTCAGCATCCTATAAAAACAATCTTGGCAACATACGAATAAAATAAGGCAACTTTTGAAAAAATAAAAAAACTATTTTCTCAAAAGTTGCCTTATTAGTTGGAGGTGAACGGCTTTCTCACAACCTCTCTTAAAACGTTCTCGTTGGCATATCAAAGGCGTTTTTCATTTCTTGGGTTGCTTCTTTCATTGGTGTGATGCTTTCGAGTTCTCCTTGGACGACTAAGCGTGTGATGGCATCCATGTCACCACAAGTGATTAAGGTGATCAATTCTTTTCCTTCTTCGATATTCAATAATTCTGTTGCCGAAGGATCGACTTTTTCTTTAAATGTCGCTTTGTACGTATAGACATTTTCTAAATCGACGATATAGATTTTATCCCCTAAATTTAGATTTTCTAATGGGGTAAAAAGTAGTTCTGGATTGTTAGCACGGTGACTGGCTAAGGCGTAGTTCCCTTTCCCCATTTCTTGATCCGGATCTAAAGTTCCTGCTCCGTATAATAAGTTCGCATTATCCAATCCTCTAAAAATCGGTAAGTTGATCGAAACGGATGGTACAGCGATACTTCCGATGACCGGTAGATCTGGTCGATTCAATTGGGCTCTCAATACCGCTTCTGAACTCATTGACTCGACCGAATCAAAGTCAAAGTTTGCGTCTTTTTGATTGTTTTTTACGATATCTTCACGAGATACGTTAGCGATGGCGTACGCATCTCCGGTGTTTTTAACAAAAAAGTCTTTGATCTGTTCATTAAAAATCAAAGCTAATCCTACTAATAATAGTAGAAACAACAGGAAATTGACGAGCCACTTTTTGACTCTTCCCTTTTTATTCATCTCTTTTCCTCCAATCATGCTCTACCTATGATAGCTCCGTATATTTTTCTTTTTTATCTTTACTTTTTTCTACTGGATATTTACGTGCATTCTTTTGTAACTTCTCTTCAATGATCGTGTCGATATCTAAATTTAGATTGTCCGCCATCATATAAGAGTAGATCAGCACATCTGCTAGTTCTTCTTTGATTCGCTCAAGTTGAGCCGTTGTGACTTCTTCTGGTTGCTTCCATTGGAATAATTCCAATAGTTCTGATGCTTCTAAAGAAATCGAAATCGCCAAATCTTTTTCATTATGAAATTGACGCCAATTCCGATCATCTCTAAAGCGGTTGATGTTTGCCATACTTTTTTCCATTGATCTTCTCCTACTTTTAAATCGAGTTACTTCAATCATACCATGTTTAGAGAAAAAATAGTTTAGACTTATTTTAATAATCTATTCTATTTTTTATAAAAAAAGAAACATCATATAGTAGCTTTAAAATAGTAAATATATTTGTTATGTAAGTTGGGGGCTGATTTCGCCCCTTTTTAATGCTTCTGATACAACCTCAATCTGTTCTTATGTTTAGATCGATCTCCTATTGTTGTAAGCTCGTTTTTAGATCTCTCACTCCTGATAAAGTCATCAAGACAACCAAACTGATTAAATAAATACCACTTAAAAATAGAATCACCGCCGTCAAACTATAATGATCCATTAGAAATCCGATCACGATCGATGAGAAACCACCAACTGCACGGCCTAAGTTCATGATAAAGTTATTCGCTGTTGCACGGATCTCGGTTGGATACAAACTACTGATGATTGCACCATAACCACCATACATACCATTGATGAAGTAGCCCACGACTACTGCTGCTGCAACTAAACTCCATTGACTATGCGCAAGGACAAGCAAAAAGACAGACAGAGAGGAACAAATCAAGAATAAGCCAAACGCTAATGTTGGACCAACTTTATCCATGATGATCCCGAATGTCATCATTCCTAATGACATACCTAAAATCGTGCTGATCATCCATAAAGAGGAGCCAGATACCGATAGACCAAGTTGTGCTTGCATGATCGAAGGCAGCCAATTCATCAACCCAAAGTAGCCGGCGATCTGTACAGTAACCATTAAGCTTAAACCTGTTGTTTGCCACGCCAATTGCTTCGTTTGGAACAAATGACTAAGCTTTGTCTTTTTACCAGTTTCTTTTGTTTCCTCAAATGCTTCTGGTTCTTTTAACCCTTTTCGAATAAACAAAACCATCAAGACCGGTAATACACCGATGACGTAAAGCATTTTCCATCCAAATAAAGGAATGATCACCGCTGCTAAGATTGCTGCCAGAGCTGCCCCAACTTGTGCACCAATAGCGGCAACAGAAGACGCACGGCCGATTTGTTTCTTTGAAAAGCTTTCAGAAATCAGAGACATACATGCGCCGTATTCCCCACCAGCGCCGATCCCTGCGATGAGGCGAAAGAGATAGACAAGATAAATATTCGATGCAAAATACATTAATAATGAAGCAATTGAGAACAAAATGACGGTTTGTGAAAACACTTTGACTCTACCGTATTTGTCTGCCATCAATCCAAAAAAAATACCTCCAACGAGCATCCCTAAATTAGTGATCGTTGCAATCAAACCTGCTTGCGTTCCACTAATATTAAAAGTTGCAATCATTGAAGATAATGAAAAAGCTAAAAACATAATATCCATATTTTCTAAAGCAATACCCGCCGATGTTGATAATAATACCTTTCGTTGATACTTCGTCATTTTTCTTCCCCTTTTCTTTTAAATAACCCTAAATTGTTAAAATCATATCTAAAATTTAAGAAAAAATCAAGAACTTTTTCAGTATATACGAAAAAAGGTTATTTCTTCTTTTGTAAACTATTGTTTTTTTCAATAAGTGGCGATTTTACTAAAGCCCTTTCCCTTTACACTTATGAAAGCGGATGCTATATTTTTGGTAGAAATGGGTTATTATTGTTTTCAGATTGGAGTTTTTGACAAATGGATAAACAAGAATTTTTAGAAACAATCAATCAGGGATTGATCGTTTCTTGCCAAGCATTACCTGGCGAAGTTTTTTATTCAGAAGAAGGTGGTTTGATGCCTTATTTTGCATTAGCCGCAAAAAAAGCTGGAGCAGTTGGCATTCGGGCAAATTCAGTCAGAGATATTTTAGAGATCAAAGCGACAGTTGATTTGCCGATGATCGGCATCATCAAACGAGACTATCCTCCTGAAAAACCGTTTATCACCGCAACGATGAAAGAAGTGGATGAGTTAGTAGCAACTGGTGTCGAAGTGATCGCACTTGATTGCACGTTGCGCAAGCGACATGACGGCTTATCGATCAACGAATTCATTGAACAAATCAAAACAAAATATCCTGATCAATTGTTCATGGCAGACATTGCTACATTTGAAGAAGGAATCAATGCACATAAAGCCGGGATCGATTTTGTCGGAACGACATTAAGCGGTTATACCGAAGAAAGTGAAGAAACAGACGGTCCTGATATGGTCTTGATCAAACGCCTCCTAGAAGCAGATGTGTCTGTGATTGCAGAAGGAAAAATCCATACTCCACAACAAGCCAAGGAGATCCAAACTTTAGGCGTAGCTGGAATCGTGGTTGGCGGTGCCATTACCCGCCCCCAAGAAATCACGCAGCGATTTGTTGATGCGCTAGATTGATCAACACTATAAAAATATACTGCTGTCTTTCAGTCACAGCTAACCGTTACAATTTTGATGTTGGTAAAATCTGCCAACATCTTTTTTTAAGCAGTCGAAAAAATGATCCATACCTCAGAGATTTTTATGTACATAAAAAAACGCTCTTCCAAAAGCGCTAAGGTAATCGCGCCAATGAAAGAACCGTCTTTTTAGCTGGGGGGCTAAGTATCGGATAAAAATAGAAGATAAAAATCTAGTTTGCTTGCATCTGAGCATCTAATAATAGCTCATCAGGAAATTCACGCACATTGGACATCATACATTCGCCAAAATAATCTGGACCGTTTTTCCCTTTAAAATCAGAACCGCCGAAGCAACGAATCTGGAAGCGTTCAATCAGCTCCTGTACCCTTCTTTGATCTTTCAGGCTATGTTCTGGATGGTATTTTTCGATGCCATGGATGCCAAATGAAGCGAGTTCAGGAATCAGATCAAAACTATCCAATTTTCCTGGATGAGCGACAACTGACATGCCTCCACCTAGCTTGATGGCTTGGATGACTTCATAGACATCGATCATTTCGGTCTCTTCTTGACCAAAATCATTTTGTTTGAATAACTTGCGGTAAAGATGCCCGTTGATTGATGTATCATATCCTGCTTTGATCAGTGCAGAGACAATGTGTTGTTTGTAAAGAGCAGGCGCCTGTTTTGCAAACTGTCGCACCTGTTCTTCTTTGATACGAAATCCTTCAGTTTGGATTCGTTTCAATTGGCGCAGTGTGTTTCTCGTGCGTGCCGCACGCAAAGGTTCACACAGCTGCTCGATGTACTGATAATTCGTCAAGTTATATCCTAAGATATGTACCTGTTGATGGCGTTTGAAATCGTAAGCAGTCACTTCGATACCTTCAATAAAATTGATTGGAGAAGGAGCGAAGACCTGTCTGATTTGAGCTAATCCTGCCGAAGTGTCTTGATCCACGACGGACAGGATATTTATTTGATGCTTTAACGCTAATTTGAGTAATTCTTCTGGCGAACTACTGCCATCTGAAAAATAGCTATGAATGTGTAAATCTGCTTTCACTCGACTTTCTCCTCTCCTTTTCCCAATCAATTTTTTGTTCTCAATCAAGCATGGATGATATATTTTTTCCGTAGTCTGATCGCCACGACTTCCAAGATCGCTACCACTGCTAAAATCATATACACCAATACACCGATCTCATGAAAATCAAAATAAAAACTACTTGTCATCGCGAGTTGGAAGCCTAATCCACCCGCTCCAGCGGCGGCACCAACAGCGATTGCATTCGTAAAGTTGATCTCGAAGCGGATAAACAACCAAGAAAGTAAGGCTGTCATACAAGAAGGGACGATTGCTTGGAAAACAATGTGCCACCAACTTGCGCCACACGCACGTAACGCTTCGATCACGCCAGCATCGATTTCTTCGATACTCTCAGAAAAGACTTTCGTTAGATAAGCAATCGTATGGAAAGACATCCCAATGATTGCCGCATTGGCGCCTAAACCGATCAAAATCGAGAAAATCATGACCCATAAGATCGTCGGCACCGCCCGAATGAAGGACATCACTGTTCGGATTGCGTTTGAAATGCCCGAATGGCTGATATTCCTTGCTGTGAACAATGCCATCAAGAAAGCTGTTACTCCCCCGAGCAATGTGGTGATCACTGCTAGACCGACTGTCACCCCTAAAGCTTGCAACAAGGTTTCCAATGAAAAACGTCCAGAAAGTCTTGGCTGGAGAAAAATCCGTTGCAAGTCTGTAAAAAATTGTCTCGTCGCATCTAGCAATACAACCTCTCCATAATCCATCGTTAATAACGTATAGATCGATACACCGGTCAGTAGAGTAAACAAGACCCAAGGTACGACCCGATACGTTTTCCATACACGAATCCGGATTTTCTTTTTTGAGTTTCGTCTGATTTTTGTTGGTTGTGTCAAGACGGTTTCTGTCACCGCCAATTCAAGCTCACTTTGTCGTTGGACCATATCAGTGAATCATCCTCCTAATTTTATTGGACGAAAGTTCCAATGCGATCACGATGATGACGATCGTCAAGATGACCATTCCTGCCATATCGTAGCGAAATTTCTTATAATAGAGATCAAATAGAAAACCAACCCCTGTTCCTGTTAGTATGCCGACTAATGTCGCATCACGGATATTGTTTTCGATCATGAATAATATCCAACTGATCAGCTGACCAAAGACCATGGGTAAGACACCTTGGAAAATGATCGCAAAGTAAAAAGCACCAGTCGCTGTCATTGCTTCCGTGATACTACCAGCGACCTCATCAATCGTTTCCATAAACGAGCGTGTCAAGTAACCGTATGTCGTAAAGGTGATCGCTAAATAGCCGGTAAATTCATTTTGCTTGAAGCTCAATAGTAAGACCATTGCCCATACGACGATCGGGATATTCCTGAAAAAGCTAGCAAATACCCTTGCAATTGTTTTTGTCGCTTTATTCAGACCAGTCGTTTCCGAGCCGATGATTGCGGTGATCAATGAGAGCACTGTAGCAGTCATCGTCGCTGTGATCGACAGCAAGACCGTTTCTACTAATTTAGATAAAATCAATGGCAATGATTGGATCGAATTTTCTGTCGGGATAAAATTGGTGAACAGCCAGACAAAACTCTGAGGAATAGCTACAGCCGCCGTCCCAAATTGAAAACCAACAAATTGCGAAAAGACAACGTACACGACAACAAAGCTGAAGAGTGTCACAAATAACAACTGCTTCTTTTTTCGAAAAAGATCTTGATTCAGCGCCTTATCCATCGACACCCCTCCTATACTAACAATTCGTCTGACTGATAAATCTGATTGATCTCTGTTGTTGTCAGTTCTTCTGGTTTTCCTGAGAACACGACATTGCCACTGTTCACACCAATGATTCGATCAGAATAATCGATTGCGACTTCTACTTGGTGGAGATTGACTAAACAAGCAATCGCCAATTCTTTTGTCACTTGTTGCAAATAATCCATCACGACTTTTGAGGATTTAGGGTCTAAAGAGGCAATCGGTTCGTCACATAAGATCAATGCAGGACGTTGCATCAATGCGCGAGCAATACCGACACGTTGTTTTTGTCCACCACTCAATTCATCACAACGCGTATACGCAAACTCTGACAAGCCGACTTTTTCTAATAAATCGAAAGCTTCCTGTTTTTCTGCTTCGTTATAGACTCCAATCGATCCTTTCACGACAGACTTATATCCAAGTCTGCCATGAAGGACATTTTCAACGGCTGTGAGGCGACTGACTAAATTATAATGTTGGAAAATCATACCGATCCTTCTACGTTTCAAGCGTAACGACTTCTTCTTTAGATGCTGCATATCTTCTTCTTCAAAGTAAACGGCTCCTTCATTCGCAGAAATCAACTGATTGATACAACGCAAAATCGTGGATTTTCCTGCACCAGAAGGTCCGATGATCGAAACAAATTCTCCTTTTTCTAGTTGAAAGGAAATATCTTTTAGCGCTTGTTTTCCGTTACTATACGTTTTTGAAATCGAGTCTACTTGTAATAGCATGGCTCGTCCTTTCTACTTCTTAGCGAAGTGGGTCATAGAAACTGTCAGTGACTTCAACGAACTGTTCATCGGCTTCTTTCTGGAATAGCCCAACTGATTCAGAGTCTTTCGGTGAAAAGATTGCTTCATTGTTTGTCACTTCCTCACTCATCATTGCTTGAGTGATTTTATCGACGGTTTCTTCATCCAAATTATCTCTGTTGGCAACGAGTGGACCGTTCAACACAGGGATCGAATGGATCACACGTGCTTTTTTCCCTCTCACTGTATCAAATGGTGCCTCTGCATCTGCTTTGACTTGGTAAACGACACCCGCTTGATTTGCTTCACCTTCCACGACATCAAAATATTGAGCCATGTTCATAAATGCTGCTACGTCGGCATCACCTTTAAGCAAGTTCACCGCAGATCCTTGGTGTGAACCACCGAAAAGTACTTTATTGAAGAAGTCACCATCAATGATCAACTCATCTGAGCTGCCGAGTCCAAACTGATCAACGATTGCTTGACTTGGTACTCTAAAACCAGAAGTGGAAGAATTAGATACAAATGAAAAAGTTTTGCCCTCGATTGGTTCAAGTGTATATTCGCCATCTTCTTGGTACTCTTCCGTATCTTCTTCGTTAACTACGATAAAACTGTAATACACAGCATCTTCCAGCGTGCCACTCGCGCCTGAATTTGTTAGAAACGCTTGAACATTTTCATTTTTACGATTGGCTTCAATATAACCATCTGGTCCCATATACGCTAAATCTACTTGTCCGTTCGCAATCGATTCGATCACGATATTATAATCTGTACTAATAACGATCTCGACATCTCTACCTGTTGCTTCTGATACGATCGTTTGGATCTCATTTCTTGATTGTTCAAATTCACTTGCTGATTCATTTGGATAAAAAGCAATCTTGATTGGTTCGGAAGAATTCTGACTTTCGCCATCTGCTTGAGCATTGGAATTACACCCAGCTAATAAAAATAAACCGGTCATGAAAAACATCGCACTAATAACTTTCAATCGTCTTTTATTCCAAAACATGTGTGGTAAACTCCCTTGTTTTTTATTTGGTACATCTCTTATTTTATGGATTCAATGTAAATTTCTAATGGACTTCACGATAGGAGTAAATGAAGATTGTAAATCATTTGTAAAACAAGGGTTCTTTTCTTTGATACCCAGACACATTGGTACGTCTGTTCTTTAAAAAAAATCAGTGAAAAACTTCAAGCGATCCTCTTAACAAATTCATCGAACATTTACAAAAAAACGCAAAAATAAAGGACGATCCAGTGATTTTGTTCACTCACTCAATCGTCCTTTTTCGATTTTCGATCGTCCTGTTCTTGATTTTACACCGTTGGTCTAGTTGCGATTGAGACACAGTTTACTCGCTTTTACTTTTAGCAATAAACCGATAAATGAGACGGTAATACTTGGATCGTTACCGGAAGCTTTGTTCCTTCATCGCCATCGATATTTGTTGCTAACTCTTCTTCATCTACTAAAGAGATCACTAACTTCTCTGCTGTCTGATAAGCAAGATTTTCAGTCGTCGCATCGACGCCTTTGATCAGATCAGGAACGGCTTTTAAGGTATCCATAAATGAACGATCTTTCAAATATACGAAGTGCAGCTTACCATCATTGATTTCGGCTTTTGGTAAAAGTGTTTCAAAGCCACCGACTGAGTTCGTCAAACCGATCAACAGTGTACTACTTTCGATTTCTTCATCTACACCGTCAACTTCTACACGGAACGTATAGGATTGCGTATTCGTCAGTTGCTTGAAACCTGAAACAAAATAAGCCATTTTGCCTAGTTTGGTTTTCTTTTCAGGATCAACATCATTGATGGCTTCTGGAATCGTTCCGATCGCAACAACGTTCATAAAATATTGATCATTGATCTTACCAATATCTAACGACTTGGTTGATTCGATTGAAAGATGTTCCAGCGCTTCTTCAGGTTCTAATGGAATGTCCAACGCTCGGGCTAAGTCATTCACTGTGCCCAATGGAAAGAAGCCAAAATTGGGGCGATGCGCTTGTTCTGCCAAGCCGCTGATAGCTTCATTCACCGTACCATCCCCGCCCATCGCAAAGACACTATGGATTTGATCGGCGGCAGCTTCTTGCGCAAACTTCGTCGCATCCCCACTTTTTTCCGTATGCAAAACTGTCACTTCATCAAAAAGAGTACGCAATTTGTTTTCTGCCATTTCTTCATATTCTTTTGCTTTTTCTCCTCCAGAACTAGGGTTAACGATCAGCAATGCTTTTTTCATACGATTTCTTCCTTTCTTGTTTGTTCTTTCTATTACAATAACATAAAACAAGAAAATTCTAAGTGATGATGCTACAAGAGAACACGCTAAAAAAGCCGTAGATCCTGAATACAGCATCCACAGCTTTTCAATAGTTATGATTGATTTGATGTAACAAGTACTGTCGCGCGAAACGCACCACATGACTCACTAAGAAAAGCCATTCGGAAGCACGGCTTATTCGGCTTTAACATCTCGTTGATCTACTTTCATGATCTCTTGTATCGATACTTGAAATAAAAAATAAACACTCACTTAAATTGATTATTGCACCTATCCATTTTTTGTTGAGGTCATGACGTTCGATCACTCATAAAACCAAATAAGCGGTGCTTCCGAAACACTTAGCTTATTGTGATTGCCAGTCTGCTGGATAAGTCACGTAGATAAAACGTGCTTCCCCAGTTACTGAGAACTGGATACTCGTACTTTTCGGAATCAAGATCAGTTCGCCAGCTTTTGCAGAGACTTTACGCCCGTCGATCAATATATCTAGCTGACCAGAAATCACGTAATCGATTTCGTCATATTCCAATGTCCAGTCAAAAGTCGTATCCGTCATTTCCATGATGCCGCAACCAAGGCGTGGGCTTTCTTGTAATGAAAAGAGATCTTTCGTGTATACTCGATCCGCAGGGTTTCCTGTATCAAGACGATCTTCTTCAGAGACAGTCATTTCTGCTAGTCTAATTGAAGCCACTCCACTAGGATCGACCTGTTTTGCCGGCATCAATTTTTCCATCACTAATTGTCGTACTAAGTTTTCGATCATTTGACGATCCAATTCTGCCATTTTCGTTACGCTCCTATTCTACGATCGTTTGCTCTTTTGCAGTCGTTTTTTCTTTTACAGTTACTTCTTTTTCTTTTCCTAATAAACGATTCGCCATGAACACTGCCACAAAGATCGCAGTGATCCCGCCAACGATTTTTCCGACCATCATCGGGAAAATCATTTCTTTTGCCACACCGGCAGTGAAGCCTAAGTGATCGCCTAAGATGAATGAAGCAGACACTGCAAATGCCACGTTGATGATTTTTCCACGGCGATCCATATCTTTCAACATTTGGAACATTGGAATGTTGTTTGCTAATGTAGCCACCATGCCGGCAGCTGCAATTTCATTCATGCCTAACACTTTTCCTAATTTCATCAATGGTTTATTGAATACTCGCGTGATCACAGCGACTAAACAGAATGCACCGGCTAATGTCAATGCAATATCACCAACTACTTCAATCCCTTCTGTAACTGGAGCAATTCCTGGAATCAATGTGATATCGATCAATTGTTGGATCGCACCAACGATCAAGCCAGCGATTGCAACGATCACTACACCTTTACCAAAGACATTGAACCCTTTGATCATTCCTTGTGGCGCTAACCATAGACCTACAATGATCAAAGCTGCAACGATCACGATCGGTAATAAGTTTGGTAAAATCATGCTCAATGGCATACCCGCAACTAAACCACCCGCTAACAAGCCTAGTGGAATTGTGATGATTCCGCTCAATACACCTGTTGCTAAGTATTGTTGATCTTCTTTTTCAATGATTCCTAAAGCAACAGGGATCGTGAACACTAAAGTTGGTCCCATCATTGCGCCTAAGATCGCACCGGCGAACAAGCCAGCTTGTGGATCATGTGCCATTTGTTGTGCCAAAGCAAATCCGCCCATATCGTTTGCTAACAAAGTCGTCGCAAACATGGAAGGGTCAGCCCCTAAAAATTCATATACCGGTACAACGATTGGGCTAAGAACCGTTGCAAGAACAGGTGCTAATGTGATGATCCCGACCATTGATAAGGCTAATGAACCCATCGCCATCAAACCTTCTTCAAATTGTTCCCCTAATCCTAATTTGTTCCCGATACATTTATCGATCCCGCCGATAACCATAAAAAGAACCATGATATACATAATGATTTCATTGATACTCATCGTAAATCTCCTTTATTCTTCAATTGAATCAATTACACCGACAATCATTGCATCAATAGGTGTATCTGGATCACCAGCTGAAATTCTGGCAGCTTGCCCTTTGCTGATCAATACCTTGTCACCGACACCGGCACCGGCATTGTCTGCTGCGACAATAAATCCTATTTTCGTTTCTTTCTCATCTAATACATCGACCATCAGTAATTTCCAACCATTTAGTTTTTCATCTTTTCTGGTCGACCATAGACTTCCAGTCACTTTCCCTAATAGCATACGTGATCCCTCCTCATTTGAATAAACGATTTCTTAGCGCATATTCCTCTGCTAAGGGTGTCAACCGTTCTTGACTCGTTAAATCTATTCCATTTGTTTGTTGCAATCGCTGGATCAATTGCTTCTCCGTCACATACTTCCGGCTAGGCAACTCCTTCGCTAACGGCTTTTTCCGGCAACTCGCTAAAAATGCGTCGTAGCCTGTGTTTTCCTGTTCGAAAAAGTACATCCCGTAGCGTTCGCATTGCTTTGCTAGTTCATTGACTTTCTTTTTTAAGTGATACTTCATTTTGCTCGAATCATTCGCTGACTCAGCTTGCAAAACTAGTACAGGCTTTCCTGCGAACAAAAAAGAAAGGATACTCGTCGTTTGATGATCTGTCGGAAGTAATTGAGCGATAGCAGCCAACTGAGAAAGACTGACGTGTGGGACAACTAAGCCATCACATTTTGTTGGATCTTGCCCTTCTATCCAATCGACCATTGATAGATCAGCGAATAACGTTTGAGGATAACCTGCTTTTGCCTCTGTCAACGCTAACTGATAGTCAGCTGGAGGCAATCGTTTCATCAGCATTTCTGTGACTTGCTGAATCACTTTTTCAATCTCCGTTACCTTCACGAAATCCCCTCCCTATTTACAAATATAGCCACGATCTCCTTTGTTCAATCCACAAGCATTTGCTTCATCGTAATCAATGTGCATATACGTTGCAAAATCTGGACTGACGCGAACCACGACATCATCAAAGATCAGTGGACGACTTGCTTCCACACGTACTTTCACTGTTTGACCATTGACTACTTGATTTTTATCTGCATCTTCTGGTGTCATGTGGATATGTCGTTTTGCTACGATCAATCCTTTATCTAGTTGAACAGCTGACTCACCGTTCATTAAGACAACACCTGGTGATCCTTCGATTTTGCCACTTTCTCTGACAGGCACGCGACTACCTAAAATACGTGTATCCGTCATCGATACTTCGACTTGTGACTCGGCGCGTTCAGGTCCTAAAATAACGACATTTTGGAATAAGCCTTTTGGCCCTGCGACAGTGATCCGCTCTTTGCAGACATACTGACCGGGTTGAGACAATTCTTTTACTTTCGTTAATTGGTATCCAGGACCAAATAATGCATCGATATCTTTACGGCTCAAATGCACGTGTCTTCCTGAAGCTTCTACTTCAAAAGAATTTTGCTGTGACTGGATACGTTGGACTACTTCATTGATAATTTCATTTAAATGATCCAATCGGTTCATCTCCTACTCGTTTTTCGGCAGTTGAATAATACTTTGCAATTCTTCTGCCCATAACATAAAAATAGCTAAGTATGCTGGAAGTTCTGCTTCCAACAATTGACTGACTTTTTCTACTTGATACTCGATCTCATTGATTGAATAGCGCAAGATTCTTCGTTGCAAGGGGGAACGATAGATCATTCCTGAAAGTCGAGGTGGATGAGCTGAGAGCGTTTTCCCATCGAATCGACTAAAGTTTGCTAACCACTCTTGCTGATATTCTAAATACAACCAACCTTCAGCATACATATCGTTTTCTTCCAATAGATGAAAGAACAGCAGATTTTTCAGCTTCTTTATTTCTAAACAGATTTTTCGTTGCACACTTGGCAGCAACGTTTCTTGTTCAAAAAGAGGTTGCTTCGATTGCCCCATTGGAGAAGAAACGAGATTTTCTCGCATGAGCGGAATATGATGTTCACGTAAATAGCTAGAAGCTGCGGGAGTCAAAAGACAATCTTTTGAAACGACGAAAGTGCTTCCTGATTGGATTTCTTTCTTCCGAAACATGTGCCGTAACTGGTCTTCTGTGATTACACCCATATGACGCTCTCCTTTCTCCAATGGATTATTTCAAAGCATTGATCTCGTCTTGGAAACAAGCCAAATGAGCCAAAAATATAAGGAGTATTTTCGGTTCATTTGGCTCTTGTTTCATTTTAGACGTCTCTTACGATGATTATTCAGCAACTTTTGGTAAAATCGCATCTACTTCAGTGTGAGGACGTGGGATCACATGAACAGATAATAATTCACCTACACGTTCAGCAGCAGCAGCACCAGCATCAGTTGCTGCTTTTACAGCGCCAACATCGCCACGAACCATGATTGTTACTAATCCGCCACCAACTTGTTCTTTCCCGATCAATGTTACGTTTGCTGCTTTCACCATTGCATCTGCTGCTTCAACAGCACCTACTAATCCACGAGTTTCGATCATTCCTAAAGCGTTTGTACTTGACATTATAAATTCCTCCTATGGTATGTTTATCATTAATATATATATTACATATTATTGTAATCGAGCTAATACTTGGGCAACGAGTGTATCGATCAACTCATCTTTGTTGCCCGCTTGGTTGTTTGTTTCTTGTGTTGGCATTTGAGCGCCAGCGCCAAATTCTTGACGGATATCTGCTAAATCAGTGACACCGTAAGCGACACGTCGAACATTGAATAGATTTTCTACGCCGATGTTGTCAGAGGTAGAACTGCCACCAACTGCGCCACAGCCTAGCGTTAATGCCGGCACTAAGCCAGTTGAAGCCCCAATTCCTCCTAATGAACCTGCTGTATTGATCAACAGACGAGAAACTGGTTTTCTTAAGCCGAATTCACGGACGACTTCTTTGTTTTCAGTATGGATACACATTGTGTGTCCTGCACCTTCACCTTTTAAGATCTCAACGGATAGATCGCAAGCTTCTTGCCAGTTTTCAACCGTGTAAAAGGCGATGATCGGTGCTAATTTTTCTCTTGAGAATGGATACTTGATCCCAACATTGCTTTCTTCTGCCACGATCAGACGACGATCGAATGGGATATTCAAGCCAACTAATGAAGCAATATGGCGAACAGAACGGCCAACAATTTGCGGATTCATCGTGCCATTTGGTCGTAAGATGAAACGAGATAATTTATCCGCTTCGTCTGGACTCAAGAAGTAAGCACCTTGTTTGATCAATTCAGCTTTAACTGCTTCACGATTGACTTTTTCCACGATGATCGACTGCTCTGATGCACAGATCGTGCCATTATCAAATGTTTTAGAATCCATGATGCGTTTCACCGCCATTGGGATCAATGCGCTGCGTTCGATATACGCAGGGCCATTTCCTGGACCTACGCCGATGGCTGGCGTTCCTGAAGAATACGCCGCTTTGACCATGGCGTTACCACCAGTAGCTAAGATCAAGTTCGTATCTTTATGCGTCATCAATTCTTTTGTTGCTTGCATCGTTGGTGTCGTGATCACTGACACGCTCTCTTTTGGTCCACCCGCAGATTCAACCGCTGAACGGATGATTTCAACTGTCGCTTGGATCGATTGTAAGGCGTTTGGATGTGGCGAGAAGACGATACTATTCGCCGCTTTCAATGCGATCAAGGCTTTATAGATCACTGTTGAAGTTGGATTTGTCGATGGGATCAATCCAGCAACCACCCCAACAGGTACGGCAATCTCCGTTACCTTTTTCTGTGGGTCATCATTGATGACACCTACTGTCTTCGTATTTTTGAATTCTTCATAAACGATTTTTGAAGCAAAAGCATTTTTGATGATTTTGTCTTCATAGATCCCGAAGCCAGTTTCTTCATTCGCCATTTTTGCTAGACGCTCACGCTGTGCGAATGTTGCGTCTGAAACTGCTTTGACGATTTGGTCGATTTGCGTTTGCGAAAAAGTTTCTAATACTTTTTGTGCATTCTTTGCAGCTGCGATCAAATCTCTCGTTTCTTGAATCGAGCGTAAATCTTTATCCACTATAGGGTCACTCCTTTAATTTCTGCCATGATCGCCTCTACTAATGCTTGTTTGCTTGCAGATTTGATTTCTGATGGTTTTAATTGTTTGACATTCAATTTGTAGGCTTCTTTTCGTAACTCAGCAACACGCTTTGCTTGTAATTCTGCCCGACGATCTTTTGTTTCACTGACCTTCTCTGATTCGACCGGAGCTTCAACTTGTACTGGCGCTGCGGGTTCTACCAAGTGTTCAAGCGTTACTTCTGTGACACTTTCTTCTGCTTGTGGTTTTTGAAAAAGAATTTGTGTCTGTTCATCAACACGTGAGATCACATGATGTGAGATCAAGCAGTTTAATTGTTTCGCTATAACCACACCGGCATCGACTGCTGCATTGACAGCTGCAACATCCCCGCTTAGTTGGACGGTTGTTAGGCCGCCTTTGATGATCTCCGCATTCAACAAATTCACATCTGCTGACTTCAAAGCCGCATCGCTGACACTGACTGCGCCTAAAAATCCGCGAACTTCAATCATTCCAATCGCATTCATTCGTGACACTCCCTTAGTAACTCAACGGATTTTCTGCGATCCGTTGAACAACTTGTTCAAAAGCAGTACAAGCTGCTTTACATGCTGATTGACTACCAGTTAAAAGTGCCCCACCAAAGTTTGTTTCAGATGGTGGTCCGAAGAAACTACAGATTTCAACATCCGCTGCTTTCAATGCTGCATCTAGTGCAACCATTGCTTCTAAAGGCGGCGCGATCAAGTAAGCAATTGCTTCGCCTTCACGAATGTTTGCTTCTTTTGATAAATATCTTCCAGAACGAGAAACCACATGGGCAAAGTACACGATACTATCATCGTCATTTGCGCTGATAAAGCTTGCTTCTTGTTCGATGACTTGTGTCACTACGGACAGTCCGCTTGTGATCTCTGCCGGACTTGGTCCAGCGATGATCCCGATCACTTCACCTGCTAGTTTTGTAGAGGCATTCGCCGCTCCAGCATACATACTTTTTGCATAGACAACTTCTACTTCCGCAGCCTTTGTTGCTTCATCTAAAGCCACATAAGTCACATCATCACAATCTGATGTCACGATACCTAATGAGCGCATCCCTGGTGTCAGGCCAAATTGCTCTGCTAATGCAGCATCTACATTTGGAATAACTTGAACACTTAAGACGTTTGCGCCTAAACGATCATTTTTCATCGATTATTCTCCTCCTATTCGGCTTCTTTCAACTCGATACCAGATTTTTTCTTATCTAGCATTTTTTTGATCAATTCCGCGATATATGCACCGGCCTCAACCGCTGGTGTTCCACCTTTATGGATGTTTGAGATCACGGTACGACGAGCTTCTGGCATTCCTACTGTTGGACGGTAGGCAACATACGCACTCATCGATTCTGCTGTTACAAGTCCTGGACGTTCGCCAACTAATAGACATACTACTTCGGCATCAGTGATTTCACCGATTTGATCCATTGACGGCACACGGCAATATTTGACGAAGACCACTTGATCAAAATCTAAGCCATACATTTTTAACCCTTGCTTGATCGCAGGTAGTACTTCTTTGATATTTGCCCCGATAGCCGCAGAACTTAATCCATCGCCAACAACGATCTGCACTTTGGCTTTTGGTGTTGTTTGTTGTTTGATTTTTGCGCTGTTTTCTTCATCAAATTGACGGCCAAAATCTGGGCGAGTCAAGTATTCGTCTTTTGTTTTACAGATCGTTTGTGTCGAAATGAAGCCCATTTCTTCCACTAACTGTGGATCAACATCAGAGAATACCGCATCTTGTGCTGCAGCATGGTCCGCACGAAAACGCAAGGTTGAAGAAGTCAGATAACGAGTTCCTGTACGTCCTACACCGATACGAGCAGGCGTGAATGCTTTCATGCGTAAGTAGCCTGCTTCATCTTTTGCGTCTTTGACTAAAAGCTGTTTGCGTAGATCTACTTCTGTGATGTCATCGATCATGCCTTCTTCTACTACTGGTGCTGTTGTTGTCATCGTAGTTGTTGTAGCAACTGGCGCTTTTGGTTGTTCCGTTGGTTTTTCACCGGCTACCATTTCACTTAACATTGAAGTGATCATTTCTTTCAATTGTTGTTCGTTCATTTTTTCTTGCACCCCACTTATTTGATAAATACTGAAGCATCGCCGGCTAGGCTTGTTAATTTACCATTTTCCATCAAGCCCATTTTCTCCATCCAACCTTCAAATTCTTTGATTGGACGTAAACCGAACAATTCACGGACTGTAGCTGTTTCATGGAAACCTGTTGTTTGGTAGTTCAACATCACATCGTCACCGTGAGGGATGCCCATGATATACGTACATCCAGCTGATGTTAATAACACAGATAAGTTTTCCATATCATTTTGATCTGCTTTCATATGGTTCGTATAACATACGTCACAACCCATTGATAAACCAGTTAGTTTACCCATGAAGTGATCTTCTAAGCCTGCGCGAATCACTTGTTTTGAATCATACAAGTATTCTGGTCCAATAAAACCGACAACTGTATTTACAAGGAATGGATCGAATTTCTTCGCTAAACCATAACAACGTGCTTCCATCGTCACTTGGTCTGCCCCAAAATGGGCTTCAGATGACAGTTCAGATCCTTGACCTGTTTCAAAATACATCACGTTAGGACCAGCTGCTTGTCCACTGCTCAATGCTAAAGCTTGTGCTTCAGCCAACATTTCCGCGTTTAACCCAAATGCTGTATTCCCTTTTTCCGAACCAGCAATCGATTGGAAAACTAAACCCGTCGGTGCGCCTTGACGCATTGCTTCCATTTGTGTCGTCACGTGAGCTAAGACACAGGTTTGTGTTGGAATATCCCATTCACTACGGAATTCTTCAAATTTATCTAAACAACGTTTCACACTTTCTGTGGAGTCATCAACTGGATTCAAACCGATCAGTGCATCACCGGCGCCGTAAGATAAGCCTTCCATGACAGAAGCCATGATACCATCCACATCATCTGTTGGATGATTCGGTTGTAGACGATTTGAAAAAGTACCGGCGCGACCGATTGTTGTATTCGCTGTTTTTTCGATGTGGATTTTTTTAGCTCCCACGATCAAGTCCATATTTGACATCAATTTGCAGACTGCCGCGATCATTTCAGAAGTCAATCCGCGAGAGATATGTTTGATTTCAAAATCTCCTGTTTTATCAGAAAGGATATATTCTCTTAATTCTGAAACTGTCCAATGTTTGATCATGCCGAAAATGCGCATGTTGACTTGGTCGATAATGATACGTGTCACTTCATCTTCATCATAATCAACTACTGGATTGTTGAATAAGTCATTTAATGTCAGATGAGATAATACAACTTTTGCTGCTACTCGTTCTTCCGCAGAAGTTGCTGCAACACCAGCTAATTTATCTCCTGACTTTTCTTCATTTGCTTTAGCCAACACTTCTTTGACTGAAGAAAACTGATAGGTTTTGCCAAATAATTTTGTTTTTAAAATCATTTTTCTTGTCGCTCCCTTAATTAAATACTAGTGTTTTGACAACTACCGGTAACACTGCGCCTTCAGCTACAGGTTGCCCGATATCGATATAATCCCCATTTTCTACTTTGACGGAATCAATGCAGATGAAAGGATAATTCCCTGGTAAATACGCATGTAATGCATGCCCTAAAGCTTTCGCCATGTCTTCGTCCACCATGATGACCAGTGGGATATTCTCTGTGATCAAGGCAGATAATCCTTGAACGATCCCATCCGCATATCGTTGGACGTCGGCAAATGTCGGGTTCACGATCCCCTTCATCGCTAAAGCGATCTGCGGCGTTTCTTCCAGTCGATGCCAAGCAAGCTTTTCATCGATTCGTTCCCCCATTTTCTCAGCCTCTAAAGACTCATCTTCTTGGGAAACTTTTAAAATCGGAATATTTTTGATTGGCAAGATCTGCTCATGATAAGCGATCGTGCTTCCGCTAATATCTGCAGTGTGCGATCCTGCGCCAACAACCGTTGCCCGAATGGTCTCATTACTTTGTAACACTTCTTTTTCTTTGAAGATCTGGGATTTTCGTAACGCTGCCCCTAATAACATTCCAATATCGCCATACTTGAACGTATCGGTTACTTCTTCGACCAAGCAATCCGCTACGCCACCAGAAAAGGTAACGATCGGGATTTCTTCATCTAAACGTAACCCTCGATTGGTGATAAATAGGTCATAAAAACGACTTCTTTCACCGATCCCCACACTGTTTTCTAAGACTTTTACTAGCTCATCGATCACCGGTTGGATCGCTGTGACAGAAGCTTTCATACCAATTTTTAATGGTAGTCCCAACTGCCCGATCATGTCTGTGATCTTTGGTGAGATGTAAGAAATATTTCCTGCTTGATCGACCTTGATCAGTCGACCACCGATATCAAAACAAGCAGTATCATTGATTTCATCATCAGTGAAGACAACTAAATTACTCGTTCCGCCTCCGATATCGATATTGACGACCGAAGTATGACGCTTTTTCGAATACTCTTGGGCGCCTGCTCCTTTACCAGCAATGATGCTTTCAAGATCTGGACCAGCCGTAGCGACCACGAAATCTCCAGCAAAACCACTCAACGCTTGTAATACTTTACTGGCATTGGCTTTACGAGCTGTTTCACCGGTGATGATCACTGCACCCATTTGGATTTGTTGTTTCTCGATCCCCGCTTGTTGATATTGTCGGGAAACAAACGCTTTGATTGCTTCATCATCAATCATTGTCTGATTGATCAAAGGAGTGAAGATGATTTCACTGCGATAGATCACTTCTTTTTCTGAGATCGTGATCCTTGGAACAGAAAATGCAGAGGCAAAATTTTCGATCGTCAGCTCTGATAAAACAAGTTGCGTCGTCGAGGTACCTAAATCGATCCCTACAGTTAGAATTTTTTCTTTTGCCATCGTTTTTTCTCCTTTCTGCAAACAAAAAATGCTTAAAGACAGCCTAGAATCTCTTCTACGCATCTTTAAGCATCGTTGCTTTTTCACCGAACAACATCTTTGGTGTTCTGTTCAAAATAGAAACAAGTTTTTGTTCCTTTGTTGGATGATTCAATTTTCACTTTCCCTTTTAGCTTATCTTTGATATAGCTATTCACGATCATCAACCCTAAACTTGTTTCTTTGTTTCGGTTGACATCATAGCCATTGCCATCATCTGTAACAGTGATCGTAATGACTTTATTTTCGATTTCTCCGCTGACCTCAACCATTCCACTTTGATCTGGCTCAAAGGCATGATCAAAGATATTTTGGAGTAACTCATTGACGACGAGCGAAATGGAAACCATTTGGTCACTGGAAACAGTGATCGTCGGATCAACTGTCAAATTCAATTGCACTTTTTCCGGATTAAAAATATGGCGGAAATTGTACATCACTGCCTCAGGCATTTGTCGCAAGGAAACATTATCCTCTACTTGCTTGGACAATAATTCATGTGTCGTCGCAATCGCCATGATCCGGTTCACACTTTCTTTCAGTACTTTACTAGCCTCTTTGCTAGTGGTACGGCGTGCTTGGATCCGTAATAATGAAACGACGGACTGTAAATTGTTTTTGACTCGGTGATGGATCTCTCGGATCGCCACCGATTTTGATACGATTTCATCTTCTTTCTTTTTCACTTCTGTATTATCTTGAATAATCATTGCTACTCTCGATCCTGCATCAATCCAAACTTTTCGAATATTAAAGTAATAATTTAAATACGCTGTATCTAATTCGATCAACCGATTTTCGGTTTGGTCATTCATCTGATAAAGAACATATTCGAACGTTGTGTAATCAAGAGAAAGATTGTCATAGTGCAAATCATTGATCATTTCACGATAGCCTAGTTTTCGGTATAGTTCTTTTGCGCGATGATTCGCTAAGACTAAGTTTCCAGTGGCCGTATCAAAAATCAAGACCGCTTCAGCTAACTGGTCCATGATCAACGGATCGAATGTAGATTCGATCGCAAGTGTTCCTTGTTCTTTTGACTGTGATTCCTGTCGTTCAACTGCCCCAATCGGTTGCTCGACTCCCTCTTCTACGATGATCACACCGATTGTTCGTTGTTCATTTCGAATCGGAAAAATATTTTGCTTGATCAAGCGATTTTCTTGTGTGACTGCTAACAAGCCAATACTGTTCAAGCTTGTTTCCATGGTACGTAAAACACCAGGTTCATTTTTTAATAACGCTTCTTTTCCGACAACTTCATGTTTATATAATGAGGGAATACATTTTGGTTTCTTATGATAGACAACTAATGCTTCTTTCGTCATTTCATTAAAGACATCGATGAACACATCTGCCGTCTCATAATGCTTAGACTCTGTTAAATAAGCACTCGTCCGACAAAGCTCTTGAATATCTGATTGGGTTAGATTTGTATAACGCTGACATAATGTATTGATTCGTTCCATTATTCATCATCCATAATAATCAATTCTGCGATTTCACTCATACGTGCGCGTTTGTTCATACTTAATGTACGCAACATTTGATAAGCTTCTTCTTCAGAAATATTATTTTCTTTTGCTAAGATCCCTTTTGCCTTTTCCACAACTTTTCGCTCTTCCAATTTCAATTGTAGTTTGTCGATCTGTTGTAACAGGTTTTGAGTTTCTTTTCCTCTAGCGATCCCCATCTCGATAGTTGGGATCAAAGATTTTGAATCTAATGGTTTTACAAGATAACCGATTGCGCCTAATTTCTTTGCTTTCTCCGTATTTTCTTGATCACTGTAAGCAGAAAGAAACACGATACTACCTGCTAACTGATCTTGGATGATTTTTTTACCAGATTTCAGACCATCTAAAATCGGCATTTGGATATCCATCAATACGAGATCCGGCTTAGTCTCTTTACAAACTTCGATTGCTTCAAATCCATCTGCGGCTTCCCCAACAACTTCATAACCAGCTTCCAGTAGAATATCTCGAGTATCCAATCGTGTGATTGGCTCATCATCTACTATCACAATTCTGCCCTTCATATTCAATACGCTTTGTCTCCCCCGAACTAAGTTCTTGTAATTTCACACGTCACAGAGAATTGCAAAATCTGTTTGAGTCCATCCAGTACAGCATGTAATGCTGCTTCAACAGAACTCACGTCGCCAGAGATAACTACTGAACCAGAGAAACGATCGATAAAGCCGATCGTGATATCGCCACTTTTCGTTGCAATATCAACAGCGATGATTGCAGCTTCACTTGGCGTGATCGTTAAGATCCCTAAAGCATTGCTTGTGCCTGCTGGTAATCCTAATTTCGTATAGACTTCCTTGTCGGGACTTGCAATGATGTGGGCTAAAGTAACTTGTTTTCCTGGGACGTATTCTTGGATCATTCGTTGTTTTTCTTCCAAGCAAGACTCGCTCCTTCATTTTAAGCAATAAAAAATCCTCAATAATAAGCGATAAAGTATTTACTTTACGCTCGTTATTAAGGGCATCATTGCTCTTAAATTTTGAAGCACTCCGTTGTGCTCATTCATTATATGTTAGCCATTTCACGATGTCAAATTTTATAAGATTGCTTTTAATATTGCTCTAACGCCTTTTTCATCTGCTTGACGAGGATTGGTTCTCGTACAGCCATCTGCTAAGGCAGAAGTCGCAATTGCTTCTTCATGTGACAACACTTCTTTTGAAGACAAACCATACTCACTCAATGTCGCTGGCATGTCTAATTTTTCTCGCAACTGTTTGATCAGACGAATCAAGTTTTGTACCCCTAAGCGAGGATTCTTCGTTTGTGTGTTACTGATACAGTTCGCTAATGCCGCATATCTTTCAGCTACTTCTACTTCTGTCACTTGACCGTTGCCTAAACCACTATTATAGGCAATCACTTCTGGAAGTAAGATGCCATTGATGCGACCATGTGGCACATGTAAACGAGCGCCAGCCGCATGAGCGATCCCATGGTTCAAACCTAGTGAAGTCGAATTGAACGCCATGCCTGCCATACAAGAAGCTAAGTGCATTTGTTCTCTGGCTTCTTTGTCTTGACCATTTTTGTATGCTCGCTCTAAGTATTCAAAAACTAAAGCAACCACTTTTTCACATAAGGCATCTGCTACGCCATTTGCTTCTGTTGAAACGTAGGATTCAATGACATGTGTCAGTACATCCATTCCTGTATCCGCAGTGATTTTCGGTGGAACACTCATGACTAATCCTGTATCTAAAATCGCAACATCTGGTTGAATTTCATCCGTTACTAACGGGATCTTCAAGCCTAATTCACTGATCGTGATCACAGAGAAATTTGTTACCTCAGACCCTGTCCCACTTGTCGTTGGAATCGCAATAAATTGTTCCGTCAAAAGATCCATTGTCTTTTGTCCAAAATACTTCATTGCTTTCGCTGCATCGATTGCGGAGCCGCCACCGATTGCTACGATCACTTCACTTTGGAAGCTTTCCATTTCTTTGATTCCTGAAACGATCTTATCAAGTGGTGGATCAGGAACAATATCACTAAATACATGGTACTGGTTTAAATAAGTCGTTACTTGCTCCACCATGCCGTTTTCTGCCATAAATGGATCAGTAACGATGAACACACGCTTTTCTTTCACATTTTCAAGACTTTGTAACGCATCTTCGCCCACAATGATCTGTGTCGAGAATTGTATATTTTCCACGAACATTCCTCCTTGAAACCAAAATAAAAGAGACTTCAAACCAATGGAAATAAAACATCCATTTGTTTGAAGCCCCTTTGCTTCTTTTACAATCCATACAACAGTGTATGGTGTCTATTCTGTAACAATCGATTAACACATGCGCCGGGAATCAGCAGTACGCCATTGTACTTGAAATCTCTTTCCCCATTGAAAGACCAGCCCAATATTCCATACACATCATCGTGCTATGTGTGGGATTGAATCAAATATTCTTGGGCTGACTTTCAAAAAACGTCATTTTTTAGCAACACCCTGTTTTGCCTCGAAACAGTTTGCCCAATAATGAAAAATAAGAAAAGACCTGACTTAAAAGCTCTAAGGCTTTATCACAGTGGCGGGACCGTGCCAGCATCTCACTGGCTTCCATTCGTATCTTTCATAAACATTTGATTAATCTACATGCACTTTATCACACTGTTTGTGAAAAATCAAACACTTTTTTTATAAACCTTCTTCTTTTATTTTATGAAAAACTTTCTCTCCTCTAGTGTAAAAAACATCTTCTTGCCCCATTTGCACGTTCATATAACGCGCCAACGCATAGAAATAATCAGACAAACGATTCACGAACACGATTACTTCGGGATTGATTGCCGCAGTAGCACTTAAACGAACGATATGACGTTCCCCACGGCGAGCAATCGTCCGCGCTACATGGATCATACTCGCGCCTTGACAACCACCAGGTAAGATAAATCGCTCAATATCCGGTGATTGTTGGGTATAGAAATCGATCCGTTCTTCCAGCCAAGTCACACTTTCTTGTTGGACTTTAAGTGGTCGTCCATCTTCTAACACCGTAGATAGATCCGTTCCTACATCGAATAATAGTTGTTGCAATTCTTCTAACTCTTGCTTAAAAACGTCTTGTTCTTTTGACAATTGACTGATCGTATAGCCTAACCATGAGTTCAACTCATCGATCGTTCCATAACTTTCCACACGATCTGAATCTTTGGATACACTATGTCCACCAACTAATTTCGTCATTCCTTTGTCGCCTGTTTTTGTGTAGATTTTCATGTTTGTCCTCCTAAATATTGAACCAAATCTTCGAGTCCTGTTTTTTCTACTGACGATACTTCAAATAGTTTCGTTGCTCCAGCTGCAAGCAACTGTTCACGTACACGTGCCAACTCTTTCTCGTCTGTGACTAGATCCACTTTAGTCATGATCCCGATCACTTCTTTTGGAAAGATATGCCCAAAACCAGGTGAAAAAATCTGTTCTTGGTCTAATGCACTTTGGACCAAACCGATCACTTCCGCTTCTGCCGCCGTCACAGTCAACGCAGAGTAGTATTGGCGATGTAGAATAAATTCACCCGGCGTATCGATCATCTCAGGATGAAATTCTACTGCTTGAGTTTTATCGTAAACAATTGCTTCTCCACGTAGGCTTGACAAAGAGTGGTCTTCCCACAGCCAATCGCGCCCATCAAAATGATTCTCTTCATTGATTCCCTCCATAAAAAAAGCCTAAAAAAGCAGAATAAACTCTACTTTTTTAGGCGCCATTGCCATATTTATCCGCACACATCGTTGTGTGTTTCTTTTCACCAGTGTAATCGCTTCTCTCAGGTTTGTCAAAATAAATCTTGTGCTACAGCGATGAAAAAGTGTTTTGAGATCCATCGTCTTTTACCAAAATTTGAAGTTAACTTCAAATTTATCAGAAATAATGATTTTTTTGAAGTTAACTTCAAATATGCTATACTTATATTAAGAATATCTTATCGAAGGAGGGATTACTTTGTTTCAGCGACCTCACTATTTAAATCAACTGATTCACTTACAAAACACTGATTTCATCAAAATTATTACTGGCGTTAGACGTTCAGGTAAATCGGTATTACTTATGCTTTATCAACGCTATCTATTGGAGCAAGGTGTTGAATCAAACCACATTATTTATATCAATTTTGAATCATTCAATTATCAAGTAGTCACAGATGCAGAGAAATTTAGGAACGTGCTAACACCATTGATTCCTCAAGATGATAAAAAAATTTATTTTTTATTTGACGAGATCCAACTTGTCGACGGATGGCAACGTGTTGTCAATGGCATAAAAACTAGCTTTGATTGTGAGCTAGTCATCACTGGTTCCAATGCAAATATGTTGTCTGGGGAACTTGCAACTTTACTTAGTGGGCGATACATTGAGATTCCCATCTATCCGTTATCCTTTGAAGAATTTCTATCTGTAAAAGACATTGCAAAAGATTCTCGGTTCGTCGATCAAGCATATCAAGAATATGAAAAATATGGTGGTTTTCCCAGTGTGGTGTTAGCAGATGAAAGAATCAAAGATACGATTTTGTCAGGGATCTTTGATACGATCGTCCTGAACGATGTTGCCTTGCGTGCCAGCGTAAAAGATGCAACTGTATTGAAATTATTGATTCGTTTTTTTGTCAGACAATGTTGGACAACTCGTCAATGCGTCAAGAATTGCGAATACATTAAAAAGTGAAGGCATCTCAACGAGCACGCACACTGTCAATCGCTACTTGGACCTATTAGAACATGGTTATCTCTTTTATCGTGCGCAACAGTATGATATTAGAGGGCGAGAATATTTAAGAACGAATGGAAAATATTTCATTATCGATGCTGGATTACGCAGAAATGCGGTAGGAAGAAAAGACGGTAATTATAGTAATCGCTTAGAAAATATTGTATATATCGAATTACTAAGACGAGGTTATCTAGTAGACGTTGGGCGTATTGATAATCAAGAAATCGATTTTGTTGCAAAAAAATTGGATGAAACACTCTATATCCAAGTAACCTATGAACTTCCCAACAGTAATCGTGAAACTGACAACTTACTTCATATCAAAGATAATCACAAAAAGATAGTGATTACCGGTAAATATTATGAAACCCACCAAGTAGACGGGATACCGATTCGATACATCGTTGATTGGCTACTTGATAAATAATTGTCGTACACAGGCTCGATTCAACTAAATAGACGAACGCCTAGAAAAGTAACCACTAATAATTACTTTTCTAGGCGTATTTTTTACTTATGAACTTAATGTTCGAGCTTCTAACTTTTTCCTAACGCACGATCGAACGTGACATCATCGCGATCGTGTGACGATTCCCACGGATCGCACGGCTCATCGCCATGATATTTTCTACAGGAGCGATTCCTGAATAGCCGGCATCGCCGATGTGTTGGATATCAACACCGCAAATTTTATTTTGGATCGCAATTTGTTTGATCGTGTCAGAATCACTTGACTCTTGGCTCGTACCAATTGCTGACATCACTAACGCGCCAGCGGCATGGATCACTTTGACAGCCGCTTTTAATTCACTATCATCAAACCCGGGAACTGTTCCTACTGCAGGAACTAAGATCACATCTGCACCTGCTTCGATAAAGGACTTGATTGCCTCTAGGTCCGCTACCGGTTCATCGACACCCGCACCGTGCATTTTCCCAGCAATGATCATACCACCGAAGTATTCTTTTGCCATTGAGATGGCTTTTGTAATGGCATCATTCGTCACACCGCTTCCTGGATTTCCTGTCAAACAGATGAAATCCAGTCCTTGTTTCTTAGCAGCTTCCATTGTTTTACGAGTGGCTTGACGACCAACTGGAATATCCAGGCGGTCTTCTGCCATCTTCGCCTCTAAATCAACAGGCTCA
Organism: Enterococcus sp. DIV2371; assembly: GCF_050498525.1. NCBI lineage: Bacteria > Bacillati > Bacillota > Bacilli > Lactobacillales > Enterococcaceae > Enterococcus > Enterococcus sp. DIV2371. The sequence continues at coordinate 2,447,307 of NZ_JBIPAJ010000001.1, forward strand.
AGATTCGCCCCAATTGGTCGACCAACTACTTCTCGTAACGTTTGGATGATCGGCTCACCATCTTTACCCTTCAAACCTGAAACAACTGGTTCTAACGCATCAAAAGCATTCAATAAAATCAAATCCGCACCATACGCACGGGCAATTTCAGAGTTCGTGACATCTTCAATGTTACTGTCACGGATCACTACGTTTTCAGAACAAATGACACGTCCCTCACTTGCTTTGATTGATTGTTTCAACTCTGCGCCAGTCATTGCCATGATCTCTGATGCTTGCGCACTAATAAATCGTTTTACCATTTTTTCCACTCCTTAAATGTCTTGCATTTCATTCATGCGATTTTGTTTTTCCATTACACCGAAGAACGGCAGATAAATCAAAATATTTAAAATCAAGCAAATGATTTGGATGATCGAACCTGAGATATGACCACCAGTAGCTAAGAAGCCAGAAATCACAGGTGGCATGGTCCAAGGAACAGCAATTCCTACCGTACCGTGAACGAAACCAAGTGACATTGCAAAATATGTCACGACTGCATTGACCATCGGTGCCAAAATAAACGGAATCAACAATGTTACATTCAATACGATCGGCATCCCAAACATTGCTGGTTCATTGATATTGAAAATACCTGGAGTCAATGTCAAAGGAACCATTGTTTTTGTCATTTTTGATGAATTTTTTCTCAAACCAACGATTGCTGCGGCAATCACTAAACCTAGCGTAGCTCCGCCGCCACCCATATACACAAAGTTTTCCATAAATGGTTGTGTAATGATATGGGGTAATTTTTCCCCAGCTTCTACAGCGACACGGTTCGCATCTGTATTCATCAACCAGATCGGCATGATCACAGAATTCACGACATTGGCACCATGGATACCCATGAACCAAAACAATGAAACTAAGAAGATCGACACTAACGTACCACCTAATGTTCCGCCAAGTAACCCTAGAGGTCCACCGAAGATTTCCATCAATAATTGGTGGATATTTCCTGAACCCCAATCAGTCATTTGGAAGATCGCATAGATAACCAACCAAAAAGTCAGGATCGATGCACCTGGGATCAAAGCAGAAAAACTTTTCGCAACCGCTGGTGGAACAGAATCCGGTAAGCGGACTTGGATATTGTGATCAATGAACCATTTGAAGATCAATGTTGAAATAATTGCAATCACCATTGCCACAAAAAGACCTTGTGCCCCCATAAATGCAGTTGGAATACCAACACCGTCATCTGATACAAGGTTAGGCGTCACTAGTAAGAAAGAAGAAATCGAAATGATACCTGCGGATACTCCGTCTTTTTCATACTGAACAGCCAACGCATTCGCAATCCCAAAAGCCGCAACTAGACCCATGATCCCAAAACTAGCAGTGACCCCTTTATTCAAATAAGCATCAATTCCATTTGCACTTAAAAAATCCGTCCAAGCATCGACTGGAAATGAAGAAATAATCAAAAATAATGACCCGGTAATAATCAATGGTAAAGCAAGGGTGATCCCATTTCGAATCGCAATCAAAATCTTATTATTCGAAACTTTAGCAGCAATTGGCAACATCTTATTATTTATAAATTCGTTCATCTTTATCTTCTCCTATCTTAACGATTGTGACGCTACGCTTGAGTAACCAAAATAGCTCTTCACACCCCGTACTATAGCGGAAAAATAAAGCCCTTACAAATCGCAAAATGAAAGAAAAATTAGTTTTTATCATCATTTTCTAACAAAAAGGGATTATAAGTTAGTTTTTACCTTAAAATAAGCCACTTATCCAGCTACTTCTGAGAAACTGGTATGGTATAATACATACCAAATAGCACAGAATAAATTTTTCCTCATGAATCCCGATAGAAAGGCAAGGAACTATATTTGAGTAAATATGAACAACTAGAGAACTTGATTCTCGAACGAATCCATCACGGAGAATATCCTCCCGAATCTTTCTTGCCAAGTGAAAGAAAATTGATGACTGAGTTTAAGGTGACGCGTGATACGATTCGTACAGCACTAAAGAGTTTAGAAGCCACAGGGTATATCGAAAAAATCCCTGCACGAGGCAGTAAAGTGGTCGCACATGATAAAATTGATTTTTTTGTTAGTGATCTGTCAGGAACTTCAGAAAAATATCATTCCGAAAATCATTCATTCGATACAGAGATCTTGTCCCTAAAAAAAATCATCGTGGATGAGCAGCTTAGAGATAATTCAGGTTTTACCTTAGGGGAATCCGTCTGGTATTTGCTTCGTCGCCGGCTGTTGAATGGTCGGGCACTGATTTTAGAAGTGGATTATCTGCGTACCGCTGTCGTTGCTGATCTAACAAAAGAAATCATCAACCAATCGTTGTATCGCTATCTTGAAAATCAACTACATTTGAAATTGAATTGTTCAAAAAAGGAAATTTCCGTTGAGAATATCACCGCACCTGTTGCACAGCATTTAGATTTAGGAAAACATGACAAAAATATCTTTGTTGTCAGGAATTGGGCCTATTTGACCGATTATACTCACTTTCAATATACAGAAAGCTGGCATCAAGTTGATTCATTCAAATTCGTATTATTGGCTGATCGCCCCACTAATTGACTCTTGCTTGGATGATCAGCTCTAAAACCGAAAACATGCGACCAGTTCAAGAAAGATTTCTTGATTTGGTCGCATGTGTTTATTTTATCGAAGTCCTTACGATCTCAAGTACTACTTGGCTCAGTTTGAGACGGTCAACCACAGTAAATGTCTCACTATGACGTACTCGTGATATGTGCTTCAACTGGATTGTGCGCTTCTGTTTCACCAGTAATCGTATAGCTATTCGTACTTTCTTGTTGTAATGAACCCGCATCCCAAGTGACGGCGGCAATTTTACCGATTTGATAAGGTTCTCCTGCTCCATTAACGAGTTCATACGTTTGACGGATTTCTTGCGGCAAGTCTAAGCGCTCAAGCGTTCCTTCAGGGTCATTAAGATCGATCGGCTGGTCCGTTGTGATTTCTAGCGGAAGATTCGTTGGCTTATTCTGTCCTGTTTGCCAATTTGGGATTTCACGAACGCCACTGCCATCATTGATCACGCCATTCATCATCCATGTATTATCCACGATTTGACTCGCGCCAAAGGAAGTCGGATATGTTCCTTTAGGCCCCGTCGCATTCCAAAAATAATTTTCACAAAACTGCCAAATCTCAATAGCCCTTACAAGTGAACTGCCAATCAGAGCTTTCGCTTCGTCATAGAAGCCTCGATTGATCACCCCATACGTCAACAAGGAGCTTGGTGCCCATTTCAATACAGGGAAACCACACAAGGCTAAGGACGGATCAATAATATCCACCACAAACTGAGTCAATTGGGTAGCTTGTGCTGAAGGTAAGTCTGGCAATACTAGCCCACTACCGATCATATGTGGTAACTCAGTCGTTGATCCTGAAACTGGCGGCTCAGAAAGATGTCCATTATTTCCATGGATGAATTTCCGCTCATCCAAGTTGTCTGGATCAATATCGACACAACCAATAAAGAAATATTGCCAAATACCACGCTGATAGTTGGCATCTGGAAGATTTGCTCCGTTGCGCAAAACTTTGCGATTCGTGTCACTGTTTGTACTATTTTGAGGATAAGAATACCACGCCTCATGTGACAATGGATCACAAAACATCCAATAGGAATAATTCGCCAGACTTTCTTCGTGACGCGCTTCCCAATACGCAACTTCATCTGCATACAAACCGCCTAATTCCTGACAGATTTCAATGATAAACTTCGTATCATAGATAGCAGAAATCATAAACTCTGAATCAACTTCATTTGCTACATTGATTGTTTCGTAGACCCATCTTGGATTATCAAGCTTCCACTCCAGATGACGTTTTAGAGCGGGATACATTGCGTCAAGCCTTGCTGCATCGGGTGAAAGCGAATGGATCATCCAAATCGTTTGCGCCATACGAACAGGCAATACTTCCCCAGAAAGAAAGCCATTGGCATCGACCATGGACATGAACCCTTCCATCCCACTCCAAGCAATCGACGGATTGATATACATCAAGTCTTGGATTTGAAGAAGTCCCTCCCAACAATTGTTCGCAGGTGTCATCGAAGCGCCCGCGCATTGTCTACTCGGTTTTCCAAGCGATTGTTGCGTGAAAGCATACCCTGTTTCTTCAGTAGGTGCCAAAATATTCCCAATCAAATGTGTCCAGCCGGCATAGTACAGTACCCGATGTTTTTCAATTGTCACTACTTCATGATGATAAACAGATGGATCTGAAACACCCCATGTTTGTGGAGCCGGTACACTTGCTAATAACTGATCCCAATACGTTTTTCGAGCAGCATAGTGTTCTTGGATCGACAACGCACCCGTTCCGATTCCGACCCCACGCAATGCTCGTGTGATTGCCATCGTTACACCTTCTTCTTTTGTGGCATAGCCGATAACTAAAGCAATCGAAGAAATCGTCGTAGGTATTTGATATTTCCCACGACCTTCTATAAATGTTGGTGGGATGATTTGTGCTGTCGCATCCGCATCGATTTGACCACTTTCTGTTAAGGCAACGACTTTGATCGCCGTTTGGAATAAATTCTGATGCCAATCAGCAAATTGTGTATCATTTTTTACGACAACTTGATTCGAGGATTCCCAAGTACATTTCAAATTATTCGTTTGATAATCGGTCGCTGAAGTCGTCGAATCACTCATTTCGATCTCAAAAAAATCACCAGAAACCTGACTGAGTGTGATGATGCGACCAAGTGTTGATTCGTCAATAAAGAAATCAGTTGTGGCGATTTGCCCGCCACCTGGTACTTCACCCGATAGCATCACTTTGTGAGGATACCACGCAGATCGTAGACTCTCCTCACTTACTTGGACCCCATCAATACTCAAAAGGGCATTCAACGAAGAGTCCTGAAACCCGGATTTCTTTTCTCTTATATACTCACCATTTATCATTGTCTTGTTTGCATTCCCGCGAATGCCGTAATAAGCGCCAAATCGCAAGTCAAAAGAGGTTTCCACTGGTGTGATCGCTTGATTATCAAAGTTGTATTCTGGATTCGTCACTAGGCGACTAAATGGCAAGGTCAAATTCCGATGTTCCTTCATCGTTGCTGAATTTACTGGATCATCATTTCTCAACTCATCCACGTTGATTGTTGGATCTCCGCCAAAATCAACTCCCGCAATCGTTCCTGTCACTTGCGACGGTAGCGCTAATGGGATGTCGTAACTTGGCTGACTTCTGATAATCGTGCCTAAATCAATTGATTCTCCAACATTTCCTCGGAAAGTAAAAATAAGCATGAACGTTTTTTCAATGACGATTGGATCATTCCAATCAGACAGTGCTTCTGCCCCAGCTATCCCTTTGATTGAATAATTGAACTTTTCTAGAAAACGACTATTTGCTGCGGAGGATTCCTCTTGTAATAGGATCTCTTGACTTCCGTTTTCCACATCTTGAACAGATAATGCCCACGTCAATCCTTCCGTCACCGAACGAATCTGAACCATCAAGTCAGAATATTGCCAAGTAGAATAAGTAAACACTTTCGTTAAACGTGCAGTTGTATCAGTTAATGTGATTTTAGCCCCAACAGAGCTGTACGCAATTTCTGCATTCGTCAGCGCCCACCCTCGATCTTGGGTAAAATCCTCTAAAACAATTTCATCTACTGGTTCTTTAGGTCCTGGTGCTTGTGTTACGCTAGTTTTTTGATTATTTACTAAAAAAGTCTGCTCTAACATTCGTTTCCCCATTTCTTTGATTCGCCACAGTAACATGCAATTGACAGTCGAATAGACACCGACAAAGACATTCTTCAATCAACATCCCCACACCCTAAGAAAACGCATACAATTCAAACAGAAGTTGAACCTCCTCCCCTTTACTTTTCAATTAAAGTATAAAGGTTTGAAAATTAGAACTCAAAGAATATCTTGATTCTTCCAGATTGATTTTAAAATGGATTTACCAATAAAAAAAAAGAAAAGATATCTAAAACTCAAGCAACGTAAGACAATCAAATACTTACCTTGTTGAATCCATCAATATCTTTTCTTTGTAAAATTTTAATCTAAAACGCTTGTTTCTTTAGTTATTATTTCCGAACAATACTAGAGCAGGATCAATCAATTGCGCTTGTGCTAAGCTGTTGTCACGACTGATCTCAAAGTGCAGATGGCTACCTGTACTGTTTCCGGTAGAACCGACAAACCCAATGATTTGTCCTTGTTCGATCTCATCGCCAACTTTCACGATGTATTCTTGTTGGTGCGCATAAAGTGCAGTCGTGCCATCTTCATGTTCGATCGCTACATAGTTCCCCCATGAAGGATGGAATTCTGCTCTGATGACAGTACCCGCTTTGCTGGCATAGATCGGCTCCCCTTGAGGTGCTGCAAAGTCTAACCCACGGTGGAATTCACCGCCACGAGGACCGAATGGGCTAGAGATCGTAAAGTTTCTTAATGGTACGATATATCCTTCTTCATTGATCTCTGGTCCAGCAACTTCTTTGTCATATTGTTCTAAGTCATAGGTTTCAATCAAACCATTTAGTTTTTCGTTATATCTTGTATCTGTCGCATAACGACCTGTTAAGAATTCTGTTGCTTCTTTGTAAGTTTCTGCATTAGATTTCCAAACGCCAGAATAGAATTCGCTGTCGCCAGTCAAGCCTTCTCGCATTAATTTCGCGTAATCTTCTAGGCTTTCCTCATAATTTTCGTATCTTCTGAATGTTGCTTGGATCGTATACAATGTACCATCCCCAGCATCTTCTTGTGTCGCAAAAGTCACACCATTGCCATTATGTGTACCTTTGATTCCAAAAAGATTGTAGTTCGGTGATTGTGCCAATTGGCTTTGACCACTAGCAGATTCTAAAATTGCTTGGGCGATCATCACTGATGCGTACAAATCATTTTCTTGCCCGATTTCTCGAGAAGATTCACCGATTTTGCGAATGAAGCTCTCAACTGATTCATCTTTTTCAAAATGGATCGATCCTTCATCCGTTTCTTGACTTGATGGCACAAGATCTTGGATCGGTGTTGTTGCAGAAGGTTGACGTACCTCTTGAACAACCGGGGCCGCAGGAGCAGGCGTTGTTTCCACAGGTGTAGCCGGAGCTGTCACTGGTGGAGTTGGCTGACTTGGTTGTGGCGTTGGTTGTGTTTCACCTGTAGAGCCGCCAGTTGGTGGTGTTGTTGGTTTTTCCGGTTGACTCGGCTGCGTTGGTTCTGTTGGCTTCGTCGGTTCCGTTGGTTTTGTTTCTTCCGGTGGCGTACTCGGTTCAGTCGGTTCTGAAGTATCAGGTGTTGTTGGTTCACTAGAGTCGCCAGTAGATGGCGGAGTTGTTTCTTCTGAACCATCCGTTGTTGTATCTGTTGTGTTATCTTCACCTGTCGTGTCAGACGAGTCAGTTGTTGTTTCCGTTTGATCATTTGAAGTAAATGATTCATGGTTTTCAGTTGTTGCTGGTTGCTCTGCAGAGAAAACTTGTTCATCTGCTAATACTTGTAAAGGCGTAGTCAGTAGCATTTGTGAAAGAAATACAAATGAAACTAACTTATACGTAGACTTTTTTTTCAATTTTTTTTCATCCTTTTCTTTAGTTAGTTTTAAGATACATGGAAGTTATGAATTTTTTGTTAAAAAAATAATAATTTTTATAAAGTAATAACGATTATTTATCTCATATTTGACATTTGACAGCTTTTAATAACTAGCGTTAAGTGAAAATATTTTATCAATCATTGAGATAATACGAATAGACATTAACTTTATTATAGTTCATTTTAGCAGGAATAAGAAGGATTACGCAGTCCATATTTTTTCATAATTTAGCGCAATTTTTGAACTTGACATCGTTACCCCTTCTTTCTTTTAAACTCTGATAGCCTCGAGATATCTAGCAAAAATAGCCCTCCAAATAATGCTTTACAACGATTTGGAGGACTATCTCTACTAAATTTGTGATCGATAAAAGATAGTGAAACAAATAATCTAAGTTCGTCTGTTACAAATTAAATACAGTTTAGTTATTCAGTTTTTATCATTTAGCGATATTATTGTTTTCTTTTCTTTACTGCTATGACCAGCACAACTACTACCAAGATCCCCCCTAGAGCAATCAGTGTATAAGAAACAACTTCTCCCGTTTTAGGTAGGAATGACTTTCTTGTCTCCTTTTCCTTTGGAGTGGGTTTTCTCGGCTCTGGTCGATCAGGCACGTCTTTTCCTGGTACAACTGGCACGTCTGGCTTATTCGGTTTATCTGGATCTTCCGGAATGACTGGTACTTCTGGTTCATCTGGCGGTGTCACGTGATCATCCACTGTCGCGATGTTCAAGATTTCTTTTCCTGACACAGCTTCGTTATTCACTTTGACTTTAAAGACGATCGTTCGAACTTTTGTGTCGTTGATCTTGCCATATTCGGCGGTGATCGTGCCATCTTTTGCAGTCAAACTTGTTGGTTTTGGATCGTCCCCTTCGCTAGTCAAACTTCCTTCGACATACGTCAAGCCTTTTGGTAACTTATCAGTCACTGTCACTCGGTTCAAGACGCCGTTTTCTATCGTGTTGTGGAAACTGATGCGGTATTCTAGCTCTTCACCGATTTTGGCTCTTTTCTTGTTGACTGTTTTTTCACTTACAAGTTTACCATCTAAAGTTTGTGGTTTATCTGGATCTTCCGGAATGACTGGTACTTCTGGTTCATCTGGCGGTGTCACATGATCATCCACTGTCGCGATGTTCAAGATCTCTTTTCCTGATACAGCTTCGTTATTCACTTTGACTTTAAAGATGATCGTGCGAACTTTTGTGTCGTTGATCTTGCCATACTCGGCGGTGATCGTGCCATCTTTGTAGTCTAAACTTGTTGGTTTTGGATCGTCCCCTTCGCTAGTCAAACTTCCTTCGACATACGTCAAACCTTTTGGTAGCTTATCGGTCACTGTCACTCGGTTCAAGACGCCGTTTTCTATCGTGTTGTGGAAACTGATGCGGTATTCTAGCTCTTCACCGATTTTGACTGTTTTCTTGTTGACTGTTTTTTCACTTGCCAACTTTCCTTCTGGACTTTCCGGAATAACTGGTACTTCCGGTTCATCTGGCGGCGTCACATGATCATCGACTGTCGCAATATTCAAGATTTCTTTTCCTGACACAGCTTCGTTATTCACTTTGACTTTAAAGATGATCGTGCGAACTTTTGTGTCGTTGATCTTGCCATACTCGGCGGTGATCGTGCCATCTTTGTAAGTTAGACTTGTCGGTTCCGGCTGGTCTCCCTCACTTTTCAGGCTACCTTCCACATAGGTTAACCCTTTAGGCAACTTATCGGTTACTGTCACTTGGTTCAAGACACCATTCGTCACTTTATTACGGAACGTGATGCGGTATTCGATTTCCTCCCCAATTTTTGGTGCTTGGTTATTCACTATTTTCGTTGTTTCCAGTTCCCCCGGTGTTTCTTCTGGAATCACTGGGATTTCTGGTTCATCCGGTGGATTGATATGGTCATCGATTTTCGCTTTATTGACGATTGTTTCGCCAACTTTCGCTTCTTCGTTGACTTTCACTCGAAAGACGATCGTGCGAACTTTTGTATCATTGATCTTGCCGTATTCGGCAGTGATCGTACCGTCTTTGTAGTCTAGACTGGTTGGTTTTGGATCATCACCTTCACTCGTCAAGCTACCTTCGACATACGTCAAGCCTTTTGGCAAGTTATCGGTTACTGTTACTTGATTCAAGACACCGTTCGTCACTTTATTACGGAACGTGATACGGTATTCGAGTTCCTCACCAAGTTTTGGTGATTGGTTATTCACTATTTTCGTTGTTTCCAGTTCCCCCGGTGTTTCTTCTGGGATCACTGGGATTTCTGGTTCATCTGGCGGATTGATATGGTCATCGATTTTTGCTTTATTGATGATCGGTTCACCAATTTTAGCTTCTTCGTTGACTGTTACTCGAAAGACGATTGTGCGAACTTTTGTATCATTGATCTTGCCATATTCGGCAGTGATCGTACCGTCTTTGTATGTTAGACTTGTCGGTTCCGGCTGGTCTCCCTCGCTTTTCAGGCTACCGTCAACATACGTCAAGCCTTTTGGCAAGTTATCCGTTACCGTTACTTGATTCAAGACACCGTTCGTCACTTTATTACGGAACGTGATGCGGTATTCGATTTCCTCACCTAGTTTTGGTGCTTGGTTATTCACTATTTTGGTTGTTTCCAGTTCTCCAGGTGTTTCTTCTGGGGTCACTGGAATCTCTGGTTCGTCGGGCGGATTGATATGATCGTCGATTTTCGCTTTATTGACGATTGTTTCACCGACTTTTGCTTCTTCATTGACTTTCACTCGAAAGACGATCGAGCGAACTTTTGTATCGGTAATTCCTTTGTATTCAGCAACCATTTGGCCATTTTCCATAGATAAGCTTGTTGGTTGTGGGTCATCCCCTTCACTTTTCAGACTGCCTTCAACATAGGTCAAGCCTTTTGGCAATTCGTCCGTCACCGTCACTTGTTTTAGGACACCGTTCGTTACTTTGTTACGGAAACTGATACGGTATTCGATTTCATCCCCCAGCTTCGGTGATTGGTCATTCACTACTTTTGTACTTTCTAAGACACCTGGCGTTTCCACTGGGGTCACTGGTGTTTCTGGTTCATCTGGCGGATTCGTGCCATCATCGAGCGTTGCTTTATTGACAATCGTTTCACCTGTTTTAGCTTCTTCATTGACTGTCACTCGAAAGGCGATCGAACGAATTTTTGTATCACTGATCTTGCCATATTCTGCGATGATCGTACCGTCTTTGTAACTTAGATTTGTCGGTTGTGGATCGTCCCCTTCGCTAGTCAAACTACCTTCGACATACGTTAACCCTTTCGGCAAGTTATCCGTTACCGTCACTTGTTTCAGCACACCGTTCGTTACTTTATTACGGAAGTTGATCCGATACTCGATTTCGTCACCGATTTTTGGTGATTGGTGATTGACCGATTTCGTACTTTCTAACTCACCTGGCGTTTCCACTGGAGTCACTGGTGTTTCTGGTTCGTCTGGCGGATTGATATGATCATCGATTGTTGCTTTATTGACGATTGGCTCGCCAACTTTCGCTTCTTCATTGACTTTGACTCTAAAGACAAGCGAACGCACAGTAGTGTCTGAGATCTTACTATATTCCGCGGTTATTACTCCATTTTCTATACCTAAACTCGTTGGTTGCGGATCCGCACCTTCACTTGTCAAACTACCTTCGACATACGTCAAGCCTTTTGGCAACGTATCAGTAATCGTCACTCGGTCGATCACTCCGTTAGTGACTTTGTTACGGAAACTGATACGGTATTCGATTTCGTCACCAATTTTTGGCGATTGATGATTGACTGTTTTCGTTACTTCTAATTGTCCAGGTGTTACTACTGGTGTGACTGGCGTTTCTGGTTCGTCTGGCGGATTCGTACCATCATCGAGTGTTGCTTTATTGATGATTGTTTCACCAACTTTTGCTTGCTCATTGACTGTCACTCTAAAGATGATCGTGCGGATTTTTGTATCACTGATCTTGCCATATTTTGCCGTGATCGTCCCGTCTTTATACTCTAGACTCGTCGGTTGCGGATCGTCGCCTTCATTTTTTAAGCTACCTTCAACATACGTCAATCCCTTAGGCAAGTTATCTGTCACTGCGACTTGCTTCAAGACGCCATTTTGGATCTTATTACGGAAGGTGATACGGTACTCGATTTCATCACCGATTTTTGGCGATTGGTTATTGACTGTTTTCGTACTTTCTAATTCTCCTGGTGTTTCTTCCGGTGTGACAGGGATTTCCGGCTCATCCGGTGGGTTCGTGCCATCATCGATCGTTGCTTTATTGACGATCGTTTCACCGACCTTCGCTTCTTCGTTTACTTTTACTCTAAACATGATCGTACGAGACTTCGTATCAGAAATCTTGCCATACTCTGCTATCAGTTTTCCGTTTTCCATCACTAACTTCGTCGGTTGCGGATCGTCCCCTTCGCTGGTCAAACTACCTTCGACATACGTCAATCCTTTAGGTAAGTTATCGGTTACCGTGACTTGCTTCAAGACGCCATTTTGGATTTTATTGCGGAACGTGATATGGTATTCGATTTCCTCACCGATTCTTGGTGATTGATGATTCACTATTTTCGTGCTTTCCAATACACCTGGTGTTTCTTCCGGTGTCACCGGCGTTTCTGGTTCATCTGGCGGATTCGTACCGTCATCGATCGTTGCTTTATTGACGATCGTTTCGCCAATCTTCGCTTGCTCATTGACTTTTACTCTAAAGACGATCGTACGGGTTTTCGTATCACTGATTTTGCCATATTCAGCAGTGATCGTACCGTCTTCATAACTTAGATTTGTCGGTTTCGGATCATCGCCCTCACTGGTCAAACTACCTTCGATATACGTTAAACCTTTTGGTAAAGTATCTTTGATCGTGACTTGTTTCAAGACACCATTTGTGACTTTATTACGGAACGTAATACGATATTCGATCTCATCTCCTAGTTTTGGTGATTGATCATTCACTGACTTGTTGCTTTCCAATACACCTGGTGTTTCTTCCGGTGTCACCGGCGTTTCTGGTTCATCTGGCGGATTCGTGCCATCATCGATCGTCGCTTTATTGACGATCGTTTCGCCAACTTTCGCTTGCTCATTGACCTTTACTCTAAAGATGATCGTGCGGGTTTTCATATCGCTGATCTTGCCATATTCAGCGGTGATTGTACCGTCTTTAGCAGTTAGATTTGTTGGCTGGGGATCGTCCCCTTGACTCGTTAAGCTGCCTTCTACATACGTCAAGCCTTTTGGTAAAGTATCCGTTACCGTCACTTTGTTTAAAACGCCGTTAGTTATTTTATTGCGGAACGTGATGCGGTATTCGATTTCCTCGCCAAGTTTTGGCGATTGGTTATTCACTATTTTCGTACTTTCTAATTCTCCTGGTGTTTCTACAGGTGTGACAGGAACTTCTGGTTCAATTGGTGGATTTTCGCCATCGTCAACGATTGCTTTATTGATGATTGCTTGTCCTGCAACAGCTTCTTCATTTACACGTACTTTAAACGTAATGGATCGTGTAGCTGTATCAGCGATTCTTGGATATACAGCAGTTATTTTTCCATTTTCAACAGTCAGTGACGTTGGTTTAGGTTCATTGCCGCTACTTGCGATGCTGTTTTCCACATACGTCAAGCCTTTAGGTAAACTATCCGTGATCGTGACTTGATTTAGAGCACCATTTTCTACCGTATTCTTAAAGTTGATCGTATAGTCGATTTCTTCGCCAATTTTCGGTGATTGATTATTGACTGTTTTTGTACTTTCAAGCTTTCCTGGCAACTCTTCTTTTTCTACTTTTACTTCAACAACATTTGATTGATTCTCAAGTGCTGTATTCGTTGCTGCATCTGTTCCTTGCACAGTTGCGCGATTAGGGATCAATTGCTCGGCAACGGCTGTATTATTGATTTTCGCTTGGAATTCATACACTGTTTCAGCAGTCGTTCCTTTGTAGCTACCGCCGTTGGTTGCATTAGCGCCTTCACCAACACGAACAGTCATTGTTCGGTTAGCTGACGTATATTCCGCTTGATCATCGCCAGAGGCATCTGTTTTTTTACCAGCATTTGGCCCACTAACGACTGACAAAGAGCCAGGAACATAATCCAAACGGCTATCTAACACGTCTTTAGACAATGTATTGACAGCTTCTGAATTTTCCTTTGTGTTTTTCACATGCACACGATACGTAACTGTATCGCCGATTTTGTAGGTCTCTTTAGGATTCATGATTTCTTTTTTGATTTCTAGCTCAGGAATTTCAGCATTGACAGAGAAACCAATCGCATTGGTAGAATAGTCATCTCCTGTACTAGTAGTTCGGAAACTGATTTGATTTTGGCCATTTCGGATCAGTCCTTCGGGTAGCGAGAGACGATCGATATCGATATCTAAAAAGTTCGGATGTCCTGGATTGAATTGGCCTGGATACTTGTCAACCATATGCTGATCATTATCCGAAACTGTGGCGTTCATGACATTTCCAGCTGGATTGATCGTATTGATGATATTAACAAAATTCCCTGCACTATTTTTGATTTGCGCATTATCACCAGTAAAATATTTATCCCCTTGTACAGTAAACCAAGTGACAATTGGTTCTAGTTTCCCTTGTTTGGCTGTAACAAAATCTTTCATAACAAACTCATTATTAGTTCCAGCTTTATTCCCTCTAGCACCATAGTAAACATTAAATGCTCGAGAATGCTTTGCTTGATCTTTTGTTACAATGAATAAACTCCAACCACTGAAATTATAAGATTGATATTTTCCATTTAAACTATTAGTCATCGGAATATCGGCTAAAGTGTACCCACCAGTTGCGCTTTTATCTCCTTGAATGATCGAAGTAACATCCGCGTAATTTGAAAAACCTGTATTGTTATAGCCGAAACCTTGTCCTGGGTTCGTCGCATCTTGGTCAATCCGATGATATCTTTGTGGTGCTACTCTTTGTGATGTACCATTTGGCGTAGTAAATTTGACTGGTGCGCTGATTTCTTCATCTGTAAGGTTTACTCCAGCAGGGCCTTTATAACGGGAAGAACTCCAAAACAATCCCGCCCAGGCAATCTCTTTCGCACCATCTAGATCAATATATGCGCGACTAGAATTATAAGTTGTCGGGTCGCCATCCACATCCGCAAATTCTAATATAAAGTTATTGATTGCATAGACGCTACTAGCAGCTCTAGTATTTAAAAAAATATTTGCTCGATACTCTTTTTCATCGAGAATTTTTAAATTAGTATTTCCTGTAGAAAAAAGTTCTCCTTTGTGCACACTATTATAGATTGGTTTATCAAAGCCTCGTCCTGGTGTTGGTGCAAGTCGAGGGCCTTGAGGCATAGCTGCCTGAGGTACTCCAGGGTCGGGGTCCTCTGCTTCTTCACTTGTTGACTGTGACTCTTCTGTTTTTGTTTCTTCTGTTTGCACAGTCGATTCTGGTTCTGACGTGGTTTCTTTGGTTGATTCTTGGATCGGTTGATTGGATATTGATGATTCTGATGGTTCTGATTGTGCGGTAGATTCTTGTATGGGTATTGAGGTACTACTCGTTGGGGCAAATTCTTTTCTGGGAAAGTTGAGCTTGACCTCACCTAATTTGTTTTCTGCTTCTTTGATTTCCACCAATAGTTGAGTCTCAGATCGATTCGTTTGTTCCCCGGTAATGGAAAGTTTTCTTGTTTCATTTGGTTGAAGCGTAGCAATTCGTAATTGCGTCCCCTTTTCTTTTTCCATCTTTTCAAACGATACGATTGGATCAGTCGATTCAACTACCTTCTGTTCATTTTTTAGTGTTTGCTCATCAAATTTAACAGGTGTATCGTTTTCATTTTTTTGATGAATGATCAACTGGTTGATGGGTGTCGTACTTTTGTTCGTCACCTCATAATGAACATCTACTAATTGCTGATTTTCTGCATTTGTTTCAGTATCTGCTTTGACATAAAGCCTTTCAGAGTCAAACACATTTTCTTTAGGCGGTGCTACGCCTTCTGCAAACACACTCGTAACAGGCAACAGATTAGCTACCAACAACATAACAACAGCTAAATAATTCAATGGAACTCTATACACTTTTTTCATTTTTAAAATAACCTCCTTCCACCCACTATATAATCGTTGTTTCAATAACACAAAAGAAACGGTTTGGAAGATGAGTATTTTCTCATATATAAAATTACGAACCTTATTTATATGGCAATAAAACAAATAATTTAGTAAAAAAAAGAGAGTAGTTAACAACTAATATGCTATTTTATGTTTTAAAAATAGAACTTTCTTCCTATATATATGTAAAAAAAGCTACTGTACAAACTGCCTAATAAGCGAACGACTTTTTGCTAACACCACTTTTTTTTAGTAAAAGAAAGAGTGCAATCATTTGCTTGAAGAAAGAAAAAAGTCAGAAATTTCTAAATATAAAACGTTCAAAAACGCCTATTTTATAGGAAAAAATGGTAATTTTTCCGATTTAATCAATCGAATCTCCAATTTTATCACCTCATAACGTTATGAATAAAACGATAGATTGTTATGTCAGTCAAAACAAAGAATTAGATTCGTCTTGATTTTAGACAAACCGAAGCATCTGTCTAGCTAAAATTATTAGATAAGTTATTAATAGTATTATTCTCCATCAATCAATCCATTTTGTATTACTATTCAAAAAAAGGATTATATTATTGGATATAAAAGATAAAAAAACAAATATATACACATTTAATTCTGATTTACAATAACAAAATAAAAAATAAACAGGACTAAAATACCTAGTCATTAGATAACAATTTATAATAAATTAGAAAAGCTCTCTCTTTTCTAATTGTCCATTAATTTTATGAACGTAAGGTTTCCATGCTGATAACGTTATGTTTTAGTATGTTCATTCTTTCTACAAAAAAACCAAGCGACTCTTCCGTTCAGAAGTGTAACCTGGCTTTTCGTATTATTTATAAAATATCCACTAGTTGCTGAAATCCCTTCTGTAATCGAAGCAATTTTGCTTGTGCAGAAGCTTGGTTTGTATCTTTCACTGAGTAGTAGATCTTAAACTTCGGTTCTGTGCCTGATGGTCGTAGGCATAGCCATGAACCATCGGTAAATATATATTTCAACACGTTAGAAGTAGGTAGCTCAATGAGGGTCGATTGTTGATCTGGCGTGGTTCTTAGTGAACGTGCATAATCTTCTGTACACGCTAGCTTAAACTCCCCCAAATGTGAGAAGGATTGCGCCCTCAGACGATCCAATCGTCGATTCATCTGTGAAATACCATCTTTTCCAGAAAAAACCTGTGTTTCCAAATATTCTTGATAGTAACCGTATTCCTCATAAAGCACATTCAAGCGGTCGATTAGATCTTGTCCCAATAGTTGCTGATCAAGTGCGGCTTCTGCTAATAGTACTGCTGCTTGGATCGCATCTTTGTCTCTCACAAAAGGTGCGATCAAATAGCCATAGCTCTCTTCATACCCAAACAGAAACTCTTTCCCATGCTGTTCTTCTGATTGCTGGATCTGTTCCCCGATGAATTTAAATCCTGTCAACGTATTTCGTGTTTCTATCCCATGTGCTTGCGCAATTTTTGAACCTAATTCTGAAGTGACGATCGTTTTAGCGATAAAGTAGTTCACCAACGATTCTTGATTTTGCTGTTTCATTCGAATCAAGTAATCCAACAAGAGTGCCCCGATTTGATTGCCTGTAAGAAAATACGGTTCTCCGTCTTTCAAGACAACGACACCTAAACGATCTGCATCTGGGTCTGTTGCTAATATCAACTGTGCATCCTGTTTTTTTGCTTCAGTGAGTGCCAACGCAAACGCCTCTTTATCTTCTGGATTAGGCGACGCTACCGTTGAAAAATCCGGATCAGGTAAAGCTTGCTCTTTGATGATCTGCAAGTTAGAGAAACCGATTTGCTTAAATGCTTTTTGCATAAGGCGATTGCCTGCCCCATGTAACGGCGTGTAGATCAAGTTAAGTTGAGAACCAAATCGTTGGATCTTTTCTTTACTTTGAATGACTGCTGTCAACTGTTCCAAGTAAAGAGTATCAACTTCTTCGCCAAAAAGCTGGATCAGCTGATCCTCTCTATATACAGCTAAGGAATCTGCTTCAATCACTAATTCATTCGGGCCATTTTCTAAAAGTTCCGTCAGTCTCTCTGCTGTTTCTAAAGTGATTTGTCCACCATCTGGCCCATAAACTTTGAAGCCATTGTATTGTTTCGGATTGTGGCTAGCCGTGATCATCACTCCTGCATATGCTTGATAGTGACGTACAAGAAAAGACAATTGTGGTGTCGGACGTAAGCAATCGGATAAGTAAACTTTGATCCCTTGGCTTGCCAATACACGCGCCGTCCATTCCGCAAATTCCTTTGAACCATGACGATTATCAAATGCAATCACTACTCCTTGATTCGCCGCATTTGTTTCAAGAATGTAAGTAGCTAAACCAAAAGCAACTCGCTTGATCGTATAAACATTCAGCCGATTCGTGCCGACTCCGAGTTCCCCTCGCATCCCACCTGTGCCAAAGGTCAAGTACTGATAAAAGCGATCTTCGATTTCTAGCGGATCAGAAAGAGCAGCCAACTGCTCTTTCATCGCTTCATCTAAAGAGGGTTCATTAAGCCATTCTTGGTATTTTTGTTGCCAAGTCATGCATGTTCCTCTTTCATTTGATCTAAAATCTCCTTGATTGAAAGCGTGCAACCAGCCATTGACGTATCAGCGACACCGTAATACATCGTCAATTGATCGCCCTCAAGTAATGCCCCACAACCAAAGACCACATCTCCAAAGAAACCATTCTTTTCATACTCTGCTTCTGGCTCCATAATCGGCTGATGACTTCTGGCAAGCACTTTCGTTGGATCTTCTAAATCCAAGAGCGCAGCTCCCATACAGTAGCGATGTTGCGCAGTCGCTCCATGGTAAATGATCAACCAGCCTTGCTCTGTTTTGATAGGCACTAGCCCGCCACCGATCCGACCGCTATCCCATGTATTTTCTCGAACACCTAATAAATGATGATGATTTCCCCAACTCAATAAATCGGGTGAAGAAGCAATCCAGATGTCATAATTTCCGATACTTTTTAAGGATGGGCGATGCAACGCATAGTACTTCCCATTGATTTGTTCGGGAAAAATCAACACATCTTTATTTTCTGGCGCAAAAATATTCCCTAGATCTTGATAGGATCTGAAATCTTTTGTTGAAACTAAAGAATCACAAACACCCATCGGAGAAACCGAACTAAAATTGACGTAGTAGGTATCACCAATTTGTGTACAACGCGCATCTTCTATACCATAAGTTTGATATTCATTAAACGGATACAAAAACGCTTCTTCGTCGATCGTAAAATGATGACCATCTTTACTGCGCGCAATCCGAATGTAAGACAAAGAAGTTAAATATTCAAAACGATCTAACTGATCTTTTTTACGGATCATTCGTGGGTCTTCAAAGTCATAGCTGTCATCCTCACGATCAAAAGATAAGATTTCCATTGTTTGGGTCACTGGATCATAAACAGGCGCTTTGATCACCTTTGGATCTTCCGAGATCGGTCGCTCTGCAACTCTCAACAAGAGTAAGACTTCCCCTTGGTAATAAGCAACTCCCCCATTGAACGCACCAATCACTTCATATCCGTCATGTAACGGTTTGATATCTTCAGGTGTAATCAATGGATTTTCTTTAAAACGTTCTATTTTCATCTTCACTTACCTCTACTTAAATGGATTTTCAATTTCTAATTTTTGTGCGCCAGCATCACTGATCCCAGCATATAAAACCGCCTGTTCAGAAATCAGGTGCAAGCCACCGCTAAAGACCACATCCACAAGATCCGGTCGTTTCGTTGGCCCTTTAGCAAAATCTTTTCTTTCGGCAATGATGCGCGCATGCTTCATCTCATGCGTACTGCGATCAAAAGAAAAACGCATCGCATAATAATGACGATCGCCTTGCTCATCAAAATTGGCAATATGACCTAAGACCCAAATCTTGCCATCGATCTCAAAAATTTCATTCGCACCGCCCCACTCTTCATCAGAAAATTGGTTTGCTAATAATGGCGCTTCTTCGATTTTTTTGATCGATAAATCAGCCAAATGATCGATCACACAAGCCCCAATCTTGCCACGACCGCCTTTTTCTCCTTGTGGACGTGTCATGACCAAGATTTCGCCAGTGGCCAATTGCTTCAACCGTAAGTCTTTCATTCCCCACGGACCTTCAAACAATTGGTGGGCAGTTGCTGTATCTTCTAAACGATAAAAAATAGTCCGCCATTGTGCCTGACCTTCTGGCAAGAAAATGACTTCCACTCCGCCTAAAATCACTTGCCCATCAATCACCGTATAAAAAGGATCTTGTAGCGGCAATTGGATGCCATCAGAAATCTTTGCCCATGTATTTTTAGCTGTTTCTCTAAACAAGTAAACAGTTGAATGCTCGCTCTCTCTAGCTTCTACACGCCCAGCTAGCACCACTTCTCCTGCTAACTCAAATGGAGCGGTAATGTTGTAGACATCCTTCGTCCCCACACCAGTAAATGTCAAAAATTCCGCTTTTTTCATTTGCTCAAATTTACTTTTTCGATAGTCTTCAATTAAGTTTTTTATTTTGATCATTGCTCTTCCTTTCCAATCCAACAGCTTTTTGGCGGCACTTGGACCCATTGACGATCTTCGCTCAGCACACCTTTGCCATAAATCGTTTGAACTTTTTCTGAAATATTCTGTTTTACAGACGAATCGCTAAAATTCAGTAGCACAGATAAATGCTTGACTTGATAGCGGATACATCCATTTTCCAACTGAATATTCGTCACTACTTGAAAAGGCCCCTCCGCTTTACGCAACCGAATCAATTCTTGATAGACAGAAGAAATCAATTCCCCTTCTGGATTTATCGGACTCGACCCGATCCACCCAGTTTGTTGACTCGCTCCCCAAGGAATCATCCCCCGTGAGCGGTCGCGATTCACTTCGTTAGCAAATAAAAGTGCCTGTTGCGTCTCTACAAATAGACATTGTTCATGATATTTATTCTTCGCTTGGATATCACGAATCTCTGAAATATGCGATGGAAGATAATCCCCGACGCCTTGTTCCTCCCCTTGGAATAAGAAGGGCACGCCACGATTGATCAATAGAAAGACGGATAACAATTCATACGTCCCACGATCTTCTCGTGCCAATCGATTCCATGACCGGCTCATATCGTGACTATTGAAAAATAAAGTAGGGAGATAGTTGCGTGCATTCATCTCTTGGAATTCATGCGTCAATAGCTTCAAATCCAAATCTTCAATACTCCCTAAATTAAAGTTGAATGCCGTATCAAATCCTGCCTCTTCCACATAACTAGAAATCACTGATAATTGATCCGAACTGATCTCAGCCACGGTAAAAATATCTGGATCGACTGTTTTGAGCCATTGATTCATTTCTTTAAGCACTGCCATCACGCCAGGTTGATTGACATCATAAAGATGCACCTGTTTGCCATCCGCATCGATTGGATTATCCGCAAAGGTATCACTCACCGTTAGATTATTGATCACATCAAAACGAAACCCATCCACACCGATTGCCAACCAAAAAGACAAGACATCATAAATCGCCTGCTTCACTTCAGGATTCCGCCAGTTCAGGTCTGCCTGTTCTTCTGCAAAACTGTGATAATAATACTGATTCGTCCGTTGATCCAGTTTCCAAGCACTGCCACCAAAAAAACTTTCCCAATTAGTCGGTTGATTCCGCCAAATATACCAATCACGTTTCGCACTCTCCAGACTCGCACTGGATTCAATAAACCACGGATGTGCCGTTGATGTGTGATTGAAAACCACATCAATAATCACTTTGATCGATAACGCATGCGCTTCTTCCAAAAGCGATTGAAAATTTTCCAAACATCCATATTGCGGATCAACTGCACAATAATCTGAAACGTCATACCCATTATCGACCCTTGGCGAAGGATAAAACGGCGTGAGCCACAAAGCATCGATGCCCGCTTCTTTTAAATAAGGCAACTTCTCTCGGACACCATCAATATCCCCGATCCCGTCGCCATTACTATCCGCAAAAGAAGCGAGATAGATTTCGTAAAAAACTGCATTTTTCCACCACATCGTTTAGCCCTCTTACTTCAATGTAAATTGCATACCATCTTGGAATCGTTTTGAAAAAATCAAAAACAAAACGATCAATGGTAAAGTCAACAATACTGACGCCGCATACATCGGTCCCGGAAATGTGCCATAGGGGCCAAACATTTGCGAAATCAAAACATTCAGTGTCACTGTGCTATCACTTTTCGACACGATCATATCCCACAATAAATTCGTCCAACGGTCGGTAAACAAGAACAAGAAAATCACTGTCGTAATCGATTTAGACATCGGTAAAACGACTTTGAACAAAACTTGCATCTCCGTGGCACCATCCAGCTTTGCCGCTTCAATCAGTGTATTAGGAATCGCCTTGAAAAAGTTTGTATACATAAAAATCGCCCATAAACTGATTGCTGTAGGAATGATCATTCCCGCATAAGAATCCAGCAAGCCCACTCTCGTCACCATTAAAAACTGCGGGATCAGTAAAATGATTGCCGGAAAAAACATTTGGAAAAGAATAAAATTGTTCACTAATTTTTTTCCTTTAAACTCGATCTTTGCCAACGCATAACCGACCATCAATGCAAACAACATCATTAAAACAGTCGCTATTGTCGCCACGATCGTCGTATTGATAAACGCCCCAAACCACGGAACATCCGCAGAAGTCGGTGAACCACCGAAGAGCCAAGTCCAAGAACGTAAACTATACTCTGTCGGGAAAATGCGACGATCCACTTGATCCCAAGCTGCAAAAGAATGCATAACTAAGTACACAAAAGGAAACGTCATGATCAACATCACGAGCGTCGTTACAACATAAAGAACCGCATTTTTACCTTTTGTCCGTTTATGACCAACCATTTTTCTCCCCCCACTTTTCTAATAGTTTACGAATCACACCGATCGAAGCAAACGTCACGACAGAAGCCATCAACGCAACCGCTGAAGCATACCCTGAACGTAGATTGACAAACGCTTGATTGTAGATCTCCATTTGCCACGTATTCGTAGCAAAATTCGGCCCCCCACCAGTCAGTTGATACACTTCCGTAAAGATCCCAAAACTAATTCCCACAGCAAGAACGGTCACCGTGAAAAATGCCGGATAAAGCATCGGGAACGTGATCTTCCAAAAACGCGTCCACGCACTTGCTCCATCGATCGCCGCAGCCTCATAGACTTCTTTATTGATATTTCCCAAACCAGAAATCAAAATCAATCCATAATAGCCAGACATCTTCCAAGCAATCATCAGTGAAACAATAAAAATCGACGTCTGAGGATTCCCTAACCAATCAATATCCCAGCCCATTCTCGTACGTAAAAACGTATTAAAAGGACCATTATATGAAAGCAATCCTTTCACGATCAATGAAGTCACGACCCCACTCGAAAGATAAGGTAAAAAGAAGGCAACCATGTACAAGCCTTTAAACTTAGGCAAACTATTCACTAACAGCGCGATCATCATCGATAAAATCAATGCCATCGGAACAAACACAAGTAGAAATTTATAGGTCACCACAAACGCCGCTCGAATCGCCGGACTATGAAACGCATCGATAAAATTTTTGAACCCAACAAATTCAACCGTTGGCGAAATCATATTCCAACTCGTCAGTGCCAGCCAAAACGACCAAAAAAGCGGCAATAAAAAGAAAATCACAGTAAAAATCAGGTATGGACTGGTAAATAACCAGCCCAACTTTGTATTTTTGTTCATTATTGAAGCGCCCCTTCAACCGCTGATTTGGCGTCTTCTGTTGCAGTCTTCGCATCCTTTTCTCCACGAATTACTGGAACCCAAGCTTGTTCCCCAAACGATTGTTGGATTTCATTGAATTTTTCATTATCCATTGCCGGTACAGCAAACGGTACATTTTCTGCGTATACTTTCATCGCTGGATTTTCTTCAAAGTATGCAGCAAATATTTCATTTTCTTTCGCATCATCTCTCGCCGGAATCAATGACGTCATCTCTAGTAGCTTCATGTCATGATTATCATCAGAATAAACAAATTCTAAGAAAGCCATCGCAGCTGCTTGTTCTTCTTCAGTTGCTTGCGCGTACATTACGATCCCTTTCGCATCTGCATACGTTGACACCTCTTCAACATCTGCTAACGCATCCGGCACAACCGGCGTAGTTACTGTATAGTTTTCACCAAACGTCAACTCAGGATATTTCTCATCCCAATTCGGGAACGTCCATGGACCTAAGTCAGTCATGATACTATCCCCATTTTCAAACGGATCCGTCGCTTCACCTGTTCGCAAAACATTCGCATCTGCTAATTCACTCATCAACTCAAACACATCCGTCATTGCAGCCTCATCCGCAGAAAACTTCCCATCCTCTACAAAACTACCACCTTCACTTGCCGCATTGTACAACGGGAAGAAGTCAAACCAACGCATCCAAGCTGTCGGATCAGCCAAGTCTCTTTTCGCCCATAAAGCTTTATCTGTTTCCTGAACCTTCTCTACAACCTCTAACAACTCAGAATACGTTTTTGGAACCTCAGAAAAGCCAAGTTCTTCTAACAAATCGATTCGCCAACCAAATAAAATCGGATTTGAATACACCGGTAATACATATTGACTATCATCAGAAAACTTCCAGCTCTCAATCGTCTTACCCATGTGTCTCGCTTCCACGATCGAATCAAATTCACTATGTTGATTCAACGGTAAAATCGCTTCACTAGCAGCCAATTGCGCCGCAAAACTACGATTCACATTTTCAGACAACGTTGGCGCCGTATTCGATGCAATCGCACTTTGGATCGTCGCTTCAGAAGATGGACTTTCTTTCATCTGAGTCACTTCAACAGTGATTTCATCATTTTGCGCCTCAAATTCTGTCGCCATTTCTTGCCAATATCTCAGCTGAGTCGGATTAGGTGCCGCCCAAAAAGTAATTTTTGTTTTCCCATCCTCTGAGCCAGAATCCCCACTCGTCGTTTGATTGCCACAGCCTGCAAGTAAAACAGTTCCTGCTAATACAGTCGTAAGTCCCAAAAATATTTTCTTCATCTTCATGAATCTTCCTCCTTGGTTTGTAAACGGTTTCTTATAACTGCGACAATCATACCATCTGTAATTACGGTTGTCAACATTACGTAATTAACATTACAAAGTTACATTTGTAATCTTTTTAGGTGATTATTTTAGATGTACTATGTTATAATCAATATAAACATTACGAGAAATTAGGTGAACTTATGAAAAAAGCTTCGATGCAAGACATCGCTGATGCACTAGGAATCTCTAAAAATTCCGTTTCGCAAGCACTCCGAAACAAACCAGGTGTCAGCCAACAAACCAAACAATTAGTAAAAAATAAAGCCAACGAACTAGGCTATCGTTACCAAACCGTCACAGAAGACACCACGATGAGGTTTCTTTTGATGGCAACCGAATTTGCATTTTCTCAAACAAGTTTCTTCGGCGAAATCGTAAAAAGCGCAGAATCTGCCGCACAACAAGCACATATCAAATTAGACACGTATACCTTAACCGATGAAACGCTAAAACAAATGATCCTACCAGAACACATCAATGAATATGACGGTATTTTAGTACTTTCTCATAGTAACAATGACTACATAAAACAAGTGATTGCTACAGGAATCCCCGTCACGCTGATCGATCATCACGATCCCGAATTACTCGCGGATGCCATATTGTCCAAAAATACCGACGGCACGTTCCAAGCCATTTCATTACTCATTGCTAACGGCATGAAACGAATCGGATTCATCGGAGATACCTCCTTTTCGCCAAGCTATCTCGAACGCTACCGCGGCTACCATCGCGCCTTAGCAGAACACGGCATTTCACGAGAGCCAGAAATCGAGATCACCGAAATCGAAGAATCCCAAGGCGCTTTGTTCAGTCGCTTAAAAAGCATCGAGCAAATGCCCGACGCTTGGTTTTGTGTCAATTCAGGATTAGCCTTCATGCTCAACAGCTATCTCCAATCCGCTGGCTATACGATACCAGAAGACATCAGTATCATTTGTTTTGACGAAACAGAATTCACACGTATGGCGGTGCCACGCTTGACCAACGTTGCCACCAACTTGGAATTCATGGGCCAACTCGCCATCCGAACCTTGTTACACCGCATCAATCATCCAGATGAGCCGATCATCCACCAACAGATCGTACCGGAGTTGAATATTTGGGGGTCGGTGAGGGTTGATGAGGAGTAGAAAAAAGCACTGGAACGCCAACGAGGTGTCCCAGTGCTTTTTCATTCTTTCATCATTAAATAAGATATGTTACATCTTTTTAATCACTATCTTCTAACTATTATCCTTACCCATTTATTATTTATTCAACAAATCGTCATACTTACTTTATCCGCTATGACTCAATTGAGATAAACTGTAAATTAATCATTATTCATAGCTAAACGAATGAATGTGATTCTTTTTCTTTTATAAACACCCCGTAATTAGAAACAAACTATAATTCTTGCCATAGTTATCTTTTTTTAACTTTTTTTCTTAACATTAGCAATAAAACCTAACACTATTACACTCAATCCTAAAGCACTTTTCTTTGCTGTCTTGCGATATTCTCTAAATTTCCGTTCATGCTCTCCACAAAATAAAGATTTATTTACATATATTTCTTTTTTGCATCCAGGTACTTTACAAAGTTTCAGTTGTGAGTTTTTCATTACTCTTTCCTCCAATTTCATATCCTTGAATCTCATGAACCAATACATCTATCTTAGTTGAAATATCCGTCATGATTTCATTTACACATCCTGAATCACCTTGATGCGCATTATCAATTTTCCATGCTAATGTATGCCCCGAATCATCAAGTTTTTTTAATAGGGTCTGCTCGATGAAGGAATGGTAATTTGACAATGTCGCTAATAATGCCTGATCCTCTGCTACAGCACTATACGCAACTAAATTCAGTTGCACAGCCGAGTTTAAATAGCCAATAGATTGTTGAAGCAATCGTTCAATTCTTTTCGCGTCTTTCGATTTTATTTTGATATTAGTAAAATCATGAGCATCTTGATAAATAGCAAACATTAATTTTGCGATTGTATCATTATTAGTTTTAATCGCAGAAATCAAAAGTTCCTTCTTCAACTCGCTATCGTGCGAAACAAGCCCTTCAATCACAAGTTGCCTAGCACTGTGGAATCCTGAGAAGCGATCATTATATTGCCCTTGCTCCACACGCTCAACGAGCCTATTTAAATCCTCAATCTTCTCTGTTATAGCTGCTAATTGCCCTTGAATTGCAGAAAGCTCTGGTAAATTTCCTAGCTTTCTTACCGTTCGTTCATCCAATGTTACCGTACTCTTCGTTCTACCCGTCAAAGTATCCTTGATGATAGCATATGTTTCTCCGGTTTTTTTACGTATTCCTAATGACCATTCTCCTGAAGTTAATTTTTTCTTTGCTAAATCAGAAAAGTTCGCTACATATTCTGTCTCTCCCTTTTCTAAAAGTTGTTTTAGTAACTTAGCTTCTGATATATGGCTAAATAGTTCATTTTTAATACTCTTAATAATAGATAAACCAACAGCCTCTTGTAGAGGAAGAAGTGAATACGAACTAAAATCATAATTGTATAATTCTTTATTTGTTACATTAATTGATAACTCAGTAGTTGTGGGCAGATTGATTTCAAAATCATTCACTGGTTAATTTCACCGCCTTATGATTATAAATATACTTAGTTATATTGTAGCATGATCTAAGGAATTTTTTGAGAAAGTGGGGTGTTTTGATGGTATAGGATGATTGGGAACAGCGTAAGTTGGGGGACTTAGGTTCTGTCGCAATGAATAAACGAATTTTTAAAGATCAAACTTCGGAAAATGGAGAAGTTCCATTTTTTAAAATTGGGACTTTTGGAAGTTATCCTGATGCTTTTATATCTCGAGAACTATTTGAAGAATATAAGTCGAAATATCCGTATCCTGAAGTTGGAGATATATTGATTTCTGCTTCGGGAAGCATTGGTAGAACTGTAGTATATCAAGGAGAAGATGAGTATTTTCAAGATAGTAATATAGTTTGGTTAAAACATAATGGTCACTTAGATAATAAATTTTTACAGCAATTTTATTCAATTGTTAAATGGCAAGGTTTAGAGGGGAGTACAATTAAACGGTTGTATAATAAGAATATTATTGATACAAACATAAAAGTTCCTACTCTGGATGAACAAAATAAACTAGGGGTTTTTTTTGAGCAATTGGACTATACTCTTGCTCTTCATCAACGTAAGTTAGAGCTACTGAAGCGACTAAAGCAAGGATTTTTACAGGTTTTATTTGCGAAGGAAGCAACTGTTCCGAGGGTGCGTTTTGCTGGTTTTACCGAGGAATGGGAACAGCGTAAGTTTAACGACTGCTTTAATTTTCCTGTATCTACTAATTCACTATCACGGGCAATGTTAAATTATGATAGTGGAGAGATTATGAATATTCACTACGGAGATATTTTAATTAAATATTCTACTATTCTGAATGTTAAAAAAGCTGAGATTCCATATATTACTGGAGGAGAGCTAGAAAAATATATATCTAATTTATTAGAGAATCAAGATTTAATTTTTGCAGATGCAGCTGAAGATGAAAGTGTAGGAAAAGCTGTCGAAGTTAGTGGAATTACCAATGAGAATCTTGTATCAGGGCTCCATACTATAGTTGCAAGAGCTAAAGGAGAAAAAGTTCCTTTTTTTTGGGGATATTATATAAACTCAGACATTTATCACAGACAACTTTTAAGATTAATGCAAGGATCTAAAGTATCGGCAATCAGCAAAGGAAATCTACAAAAAACTAATGTCTCATTTCCAAATCGAATGAAAGAACAACAAAAAATCGGTACTTTCTTCAATCACCTTGACAATACTATCACTCTTCACCAAAATAAAATTTCTCAATTAAAAAATCTAAAAAAAGCATTCCTACAAAAAATGTTTATATAAAAAAGGCGCCCCGCGCCTTTTTTATTATACAAGAGAAGATAAATGTCGCATAATCTTATCATTGTCTTGATTTTCTAGTTCTTGAATAATATGCAAATATGTTTCTTGGGTTGTGGTCATGCTAGAATGTCCTAATCTTTTAGCTACACTTGCGATCGAAACACCTGCAAATAACAATAGAGAGGCATGTGTATGTCTTAGAGAATGAATAGTGATCACAGGAATGTTTGCATTTGTACATAATATCTTTAGTCGGTTATTTATCGTTGAATTAAACACCCGCTTCTTAACAAAAATTGGTTTCTCTGGGTCTAAGTCTTTTACTAATTGTGAAAATTGCATAGCTAATTGCCAATCCATCTGTATTTTTCGAATGGAAGAACTATTTTTAGTTGGTTGAAATTCTCCTGTAGACTTGCGATAATTCCATGTTTTAGTAATAAGTATCTTCTGATTAAAAAAATCAAAATCCTCAGGTGTAAGAGCCAATGCTTCAGAAAATCGTAAACCAGTTTTTGTTACCAATAAGATAAACCAATCCCAATTTAATTCTTGTCTTAAATCTAATTCTCTCAACAATAACTGAATCTCATGTTGATTTAAAAACTTTGGCTTTTTCTCTTTAGGTGCTTTCCCTTTTATGATAATTTTCCGAGTAGGATTTTGGGATAAAATACCTTCATCCACTGCATCTAAAATAGCCCCTTTTATTTGATGATGAAAATCCATCGTAGTTTGCTTCTCGTGATCTTCTGCATATGCATTTAATAAGCTTTGATAGCTTCTTCTATCCAAATCACAAACTCGCATATCCGGAGCTAATTTAGTGACCCATTGTAAACTCATGTAGTATTTTTCTAAGGTAATGGAACGAATTGAGCCAACTTTATATAATTCAATCCATTCTTCAAAATATTTGTAAAACAACTGCATTTTTCTTTTTTTCAATAGAATAACCTCCTAATAATTTTGATGTTACTCTTTAATTATTAGGAAGTTTAGTATATTTGGGAAGGTAATTTTTTAGATAAACATTGATTGAAGGAGTGCTTTTTTTAGATTTTTCAGTTGAGAGAGTTTATTTTGATTAAGAGCGAGGGTGTCGTCGAGTTGTTTGAAGAAGATGCCTATCTTCTCTTGCTCTTCAATACTTTTAGGAACCGTTAGTTTTTTTACTAATAAATCTGATTTAGTCATTCCTTTAATAGATGTACCTTGGATGTTGTTCAAATCTTTTTGGAGCATTGTATATAAAGAATAAATTCCAAAATATGGATCAACTTGTAGCTCTGAAAGTGATAAAAAATCTTGACTAGTAGCATACTCAAAAGACATCAGCGCTAATTTTCCAACCCCTACACGTGTTACTATCGCAATTGAATTTGAAGGAATAATTTTTGTGGCAGACTTTTGAACAGCTTCGTCTGTAATCCTTTTTTTTGGAGAAACATTGAACAACCTATTTGTTTCTAAATCACTACTTTGAATCCATGGAATATCACCATTCCAAAATTTTTTTATACTAGTTTTAGGTGTACCTCCACCATAAGTGTCTTTTGCAATTTGAACAACCTTACGCTGTTCCCATTCCTCGGTAAAACCAGCAAAACGCATCTTTGGAACGTTTGTTTCATTCGCAAATAAAACCTGTAAAAAACCTTGCTTTAATCGCTTCAGTTGCTCTAACTTACGTTGATGAAGAGCGAGAGTGTCGTCAAGTTTCTGAAAAAATGAACCGATTTTTTTTTGTTCTGTTATATCAACTGGAAATTTAAATTCCCTTTCCTCCATATTTCCCTTAGTAATATGGATCATTGTGGAACCATTAGTACTTTGTTTTATTCTTTCTTTATCAGTAAGTAACCATGTATATAAATAGTGTTTATCAATCGAATTATCAGTAACTTCGAGTTTCCATATATGATAATGATAGATTACTTTTTCTTCATTCCAAATTTCAGGCCCAAAACTAGTAGCCCAAAGATATAATAGGTCTCCTGAATTAGCATATTTGTTTTCATCAAGTTCTAGATTTGAATAATACCACTTGTCATTAGTATTGAAGTTACCAACTCTTAAGACTCTATATTTACCAACATCAAGTAATTCCTGTTGTTTATATGCTTTACCATTCAAAAATTTTACACAAGTTCCCAACTTACGCTGTTCCCAAGCATCACTAAACCCTTCAAACCGAAGCATTGGAACATTTTTCTTACTCATTATTCAAACACTCCTTTTGCTGCTTCAATCAAATCTTTCGTATCAGGAGTAACTGCTAATTCATTCAACATCGATAAAAATTCTGATTCTACTTGGTTTATTTCAGCGTTTAATTTAATGATCTCTTTACTAACTTCAACAATATCGATTGGCTCTTCTTCTTCAAAAGTATCGACATAACGTGGGATATTCAGGTTGTACTCATTCTCTTTGATTTCATCTAGCGTAGCTAAGTGCGAATACTTTTCAATTTCTTTGCGATGAACTACTGTGTCAACAATTTTATCCACATCTTCTGAACGTAATCGTTTTTGATTTTTCAACTTCTCAAATTCTTTACTTGCATCTATAAACAATACATCTGACTCCGTACGATTTTTTCTCAAGATTAAAACACAAACGGGAATAGAGGTATTTAAAAATAGCTTATCAGGAAATCCGATAACCGCTTCAATTTGATGTTTATCAATTAGCGCTTTACGAATTCTACCTTCGGCTGCACCTCTAAATAAAACACCATGCGGTAAAATGATTGCCATTCGTCCATTATCTTCTAAATGATATAAACAGTGTAGTAAGAAGGCATAATCTGCCTTTGTTTTTGGCGCAACTCCGTACTCACGCCAACGAGGATCATCTTCACGGTCTTTACTGTTCCAGTGAGCTGAATACGGTGGATTAGCCATCACTGCATCAAACATTCGAGGATTATCCTTTCCCTCAACCACACCATCTGGCCAGTCACTTTCTAGTGTGTCTGCATGATTTATACTGATATCATTATATTCGACCCCATGCATCATCAAGTTCATTCTAGCTAAACGGTAAGGTGTTGCATCTTTTTCTTGACCATAGTATTTGATCATGCCACGTTTATGTGAATTTTTCATATAACTAGCAGTCGTCAAAAGTAAAGAAGCTGACCCGACTGTTGGATCATATATAGAGAAACGTTCTTCATTTTCTCTACCATACGTTAAAATCCGAGCCATGATTTCAGATATTTCTTTTGGTGTATAATATTGCCCCATATCAGATGCTAAGACTGTAGCAAATTGTTTTACCAAATATTCATATATATCGGACATCGCATCATCGCCACCTGATAAATCAAATTCAGGAGAAGATAACAATTCAATCATTGAAATCATTACACTTGCTCTAGCTTGCGCATTGGCACCTAAGTCTGCACTGTCAAAACGCATTCCGTCAAAAACACCTTCAAAGTCACCTTTTGCAGCAAAAGCAATTTGCTGATTAAAATGCCCAAATGTCTCTGTCATTAGTCCGATACTAAACTGATCTTCATCAATCGCTTTTTTCCAATCAGAAAAGAAATTACCTGGTTGTATCGCGTAACCAAGATTTTTTTTCATGTAGTCCAAACTTTTAACTGGATCTTGTGCATAAATACTTTCCCATGTTTCTCCACGTAAAACATCCTTTAGCCAATTTTTAGCTTTCTCAGAAAGATATTTATAAAATAGAAGTCCAAAAATATAATCCTTATATGCTGTTAAACCAATTTGTCCTCGTGTTTGATTGAGCATCGCCCACATCTTATTTTGTTGTTCTGTAGATAAAGCCATGATTCTTTTGACCTCTTTCTATTCCATTATTTTATTTAAAATCTTTCAAAAAAATTCAGTAAAGAATCTTCAAACTCCGACGCCTCGAAAAACCCGATATTCTCAACCTGCTCAATTCGATGAACAATATCTGCAAGTTCGGGATTTTCTATTAGTGTGTGTCCAGGCATATACGCCTCATATGCTTCTAAAATAAGATTACTATTGATATCGTTATTTGCAGCCCATCGACGAATCTCCAGTTCTCGACGCTCATTACGTTTTTTCATTCTTGTATTTTGAAGCGTTTCGGTTGTAAAATGTTTTGTAATTTCACCTGATTCAATTTCATCAACAATTTCATTGATTTCTTGACGACTTTCTTCATCCATTGGTGTAATATGTTTTTCAATTGCTTCTTTGTTCGTCGTGCTTTTATCATCCATAAATGTATTAAGTAGTTCAACTAACATGTCATAATCAATAATTTGGTGGCTATACAGTTCAATACCAACTTTTATTTCAGTTAAATCTGGACGCTCTTTTTCTGGTAACCGTTCTCTCGCATCATTTAGACGAGCTTGCAACGCACCAAACTCTTCAATACTAGATATATTTAGACGAACCATGTTACCAGTTGGATTGTTGTCTGCATCTAATTCTTCGATTTCACTGCCTAATTCATACCCTTGTTGTATCAATCTTTGAACCTTATTTTGAGTAGAAAGCCCTAGATTTACAAACTCTTTTAAGTCATTGAATCCACGGGGAATTTGGCTAAAATCATTACCAGCAAGTTCTTTCAATCTTGCAATAAATTCTTCTAGTTCAAGAATTTGATGACTTTGTGGTTTAGCTAATATATCGTCATTTCGTAAATCTTTTCCTTCTTCATCAGCAGATTCTTTTTCTGCCTCTTCTAAAGTATCATTACCACCTTTTGTATAGATGCGTAAAGCATTCTCAACAAATCCTTGCATTTCATCTCCTTGTCGATAGAAGCGCACTTTTCCATGCGGCTTACTATTACGATCAAGCGTTCGATTTGTTCGAGACATGGCTTGAATGAGCATTCCTTCTTTAAGCATTTTATCCATGTAGATCATGTTGATATACTTAGAATCAAACCCAGTTAATAGTTGGTCTGAAACGATTACTAAATCTAACCGATCTAGATAATTCCCTTGATTGTATGGCTTTTTCCGAGCAAGTCTTTTGGTGATATCCAACATATATGCACGGGCGGGATCTTTTGCATCCAGAATACTAGGGACACTGTACTTTTCAGTATATTCTTTGATTGCTTTTTTTAGAGCTTCATTCTGTTCCTTTGTACCGTGTTCATTGGACTCATCCCGTGAGAAAGTCATTGCAACATTAAGATATGGTGCTTTAGCTTTAAAAATATTGTAATAATGTATGACTGCTTGTTTTCCTGAGACAGCAAGCATTGCTTGAAACGCATTTTCTTCACGTCGTCCAGCGATTAAAGCACCACTTGAAGTCTTCTTCCAATTCTCAAGAATATCTTGGACTACTTCTTGCCTATAGACATCACTTTGATAAATTTCTTTTTCATAGTCTCTTTCAGAGAACTCCTCAACTGGGTTTTCAATCACCCAATGCGGCT
This sequence comes from Enterococcus sp. DIV2371, assembly GCF_050498525.1. Lineage (NCBI taxonomy): Bacteria > Bacillati > Bacillota > Bacilli > Lactobacillales > Enterococcaceae > Enterococcus > Enterococcus sp. DIV2371. The sequence continues at coordinate 2,481,515 of NZ_JBIPAJ010000001.1, forward strand.
TGAAGTAAGTTATATCGAATCCTAAAACATTGCCATCTCCAATAGCATCTTTTATAGAATATGTGTGCAATCTTTTGCCAAAAATGTCATGCGTCGATATTTCCCTGCTTGTCTTTATATCATTTATCTCATCGCTATAAAAATTTGGTGTGCCAGTAAAACCAAACCAGGTTGTTTTTTTAAATGCTTTTTTTATCAACTTAACCGAATCACCGCTTGCACTTCGATGGGCTTCGTCCATGATAATCACGTTCCAATCATCATTTTCCAATCCTTTTTTTACTGCTTTTGTTAATCCTTGAACAGAAATCAATAAAATTTGTGAAGCACCTTTATGTTGCAATTCACGTTTAAGTTCATGCCCATTAACTTTTTTGATGCGCTTTTTAAAATGGATATATGCAAAATCTTTAAAGTTTTCCAGTGTTTGATCTATAAGATCGACTCGGTCGACGATAAACAATACATTTCGAATTCTTGGTGATGAGGCTAATAACTGAGCCACCTTAAAGGATGTCACCGTCTTACCTGAACCAGTGGTATGCCAAATATAGCCACCTTCTTTTTGGATTAGCCCGCTTGCTTCCATGTCTTTCATACGTTGCAATATTTGCCGTGTTGCTTGAATTTGGTAACTTCTCATTACCATTAAATTATCATTTGAGGCATCGGGTATCATATTAACAGTAATCAATCGGTGTAACGCAGGAATCCCCATCACTTGATGCACAAATTCAAATGCATCAGTGATATCTCTATTATTTTCATCTCGCCACCCAAATACAAATGTTTTATTATAATTTTCAAAAGCATTCGGTCTTGCAAAATAATGAGCTGAATGTTGACTCAAAATAAATTGTACTTGAACAAAAGCAAATAATCCTTGATATAATCCATCTCCATGATAGCCTTTTAACTGTTCAAAAGCTCGCCATTGATTTTGTAGATGTTCGTCCTTTTCTTCAATATGACAAACTGGTATACCATTTATTAACAACGCAATATCAATGATGCGCTTAGTTGATAAACCTTTCGGCAATTCTGTGAAACTTACTTGACTCACAACTTCATAACGAGAACGACCGCCTGCTACATCGTCCTCATAGAAAATTTCAACTTCCAAACTTGAACCATCGTCACGTGTGATAGGAATCGATCCTACACCACCTGCCCCAATTAACAAAAGTTGAGCATCATAAGGTGTCTTGATTCGTTGTAATTCTTGCAGAATCAGACCAAATTCAATATCAGATAAAGGTACACCATTTAATTTGTGTGCATTTATTTGATTTAAAACTTCACGCCAATGATGTTCAATTGTTTTTATACTGGTATTAGACAGATCCTTTCGATAAGTCCAACCTTCAGCTTCTAGCTTTTTAATCAAAGCCGCCTCAAACTTTGCCTCTGCCATCTCATCGTTCCTTTCTATTCTTATTATTCAATTTTCTAGTGATTTTCAACTTATTTTAACTTACGCTGTAATGCTGCGAGAGTTAGAATACACAATTTTATTATACCATGCTTATACAAAACATAGGTTTTAAAATAATGAAAATAAAAAACAAGAGAAACCTATATAAGGGCAGATCTGGTTTAGACCAAGCTGTTTATCTTTGAAAAATTATTCATTTAAAGAACACTTAATACTTATAGTTGACTTTTATTATCTTTTTAACGTTCGCTTCGTGAAATCATTGTAATAAATCTATCTTTTTATTTGAATCATTACTTTATTATCTTGTTTAACAAGTTTTTATTTCTCTAAAACATAAAAAGAAAGAATATGAAAGAACCATTCTGAGATTCCTCTTAATCAACATCCTTTGAAAAGAAGTTACACTAGTCAATCTAAGCTTGTTTCTGCTTAAATCGACCATCAAAATTTATAGGTTCTATAATATCTAGTGTTGGTGGAAAACAATTTTGTTTTCTGCTAACACTATTTTTTGTAAAAAAAGATAGAAAAAGAGATATCCAAATTGATAGAATTAAGTCGACCAAAACCAACTCATCAAGAAAGGATATCTCCATGGACTATCATACTAAAAAATTACTCGGTTTAACAGATGAAAATATCATTTTCCCTACAGATTGGCTTTCTGAAAAGAAAGAAGGAGGGATTACCTCCCATGTGATTCATGGTCGCTTAGATTACACTCCCTCTTGTTGTACAAGATGTGGGATTAAAAATGAAGGACAAGTAATTAAGTATGGTACTCACCAAACCACGATTCATTTACTGCCGATTCGTTCAAACAAAACTGTCTTAAGTCTTAAAAAAACTCGCTTTCTATGTAAAGAGTGTGGCGCAACTTTCTCCGCTGAAACTTCTTTAGTCGATCGAAATTGTTCGATTTCTGTCGACTTGAAACGAAAAATCATGGCAGAATTAGCGATCAACTCCAGTAGAAAAGACATTGCCATCCGGTACTTCGTATCGGATGTAACGATTTTACGAATCATGAAAGGAGCCGTGAAGAACGTGAAAGTCCGCTTTGACTATTTGCCTTCTGTTCTTTGCTTTGATGAATTTAAAGCGATGAAATCTTGCGTTGGGAAAATGAGCTTTATCTTCATGGATGGTCAAACCAATCAGATTCTAGGTCTTCTTGAAAGTCGTAAACTTGCTTATTTACGTACCTATTTCTCTCGCTACACCCGTCAAGCAAGAGAAAACGTCCAATATATCGTCATGGATATGAACGCTCCTTATTTTGAATTAGCGAAAAGTATTTTTCCCCATGCACAAATTGTCACGGATCGGTTTCATATTATCCAACATATCCACCGGTCATTGAACCATTTACGGATACAAATCATGAACACTTCTCGCAAAAACGATCGCCTGAAGTACAAACGATTCAAACGTTTCTGGAAGTTGCTTCTAAAGGATTCTTATCTATTAAATAGTTCTCATTACCGTTATGATTATTCCTTTAAGCGACCAATGACTGAAAAAGCAATTGTTGATGAACTACTAAGCTATGATTCCACCTTGAAGCTGGCTTATGACACCTGCCAACTCCTTCTTTATCATTATAAACAAAAGGATACGAACTACTTTTTCGAAGTAGTGAACACCTTAGATACACAACTTCCTGAGTGGTTTCGTAAGAAGCTCACTTTCTTCAATAAATATAGAACAGGCATCGAGAATGCCTTTCAAACACCCTATAGTAACGGGGCGTTAGAAGGGACAAACAATAAAATCAAGGTAATCAAACGCGTTGCGTATGGTTACCGTAACTTTCTCCATTTTCGTGACCGAATTTATTTGATTCAAGGATTAGTTTTTCAAGACCAATCCAATACAAAAAAGAATCAATCTAAGCTTCTTTCTGCTTAGATTGATTCACGATGAAATTCTTTCAATTTGAATTCACCAACACTACTTGTCGAAGAGCCAATTTATACGCACTAATAAATTTTTAAAAAAAATGATGTTAAAACTAAGTACAAAAGACAATACTTAGTTTTAACATCATTAATCCTAAAAATAGCTTCGCTTTTACCCGTTACTATCTACCCTTTCGGAAGGGGCATTTCATCTAAAATAAGGGTATCACTCCAAATGTTGACTGGTCAAGTATTTAATTAAATGTATTTCATGTATATAGATCTGGTTTACGCCATACTATTTATCTTTACAAATTCAATAATTAAAAAAATACCAACTACATTGATTACTATAATATAACTATTACTTCTAGTTGACAGTTATTAAAGTATTTATTTCTTCAAATTTCCATATTTTCAACTATTCCATTTCTCCCCTAATTTTCATCACTTCTTTGTCAAAATCGGAAACGATTTCTGCCGCTGTTCTTCCTGTAATCGCATAGTGGAATTTGTTTTGTACAGTTGCATAAAATTGCTTTGTTACCTCCGCATTTTTATCATAATCATAAGAAATTTCTGCAAAAACATCAGTGATTTGTTGCCAGATACGGCGCTCACTTGCACGAATCGAGCGAACCGTTTCGAGTAACTCTCGGAAGTAGTCTTTACTAAACGCATGTTCACCTTGTTTCATTCGTTCAACATCAATTTTAAATCCTTTTCGAATATAGTCTTTTAAGACATCCGTTGCCCAAATGCAAAATTTCGGTGCTTTTTGTGAGTTGACACGATAACCAATAGAAATAATTATATCAAGATTATAAAATGTGGTCGCCCTTTTTACGGACCTTCCCCCCTCATTTTGAACTATTTCCATTTTGGAAACAGTTCGATCTTCTATCAGTTCACCAGAATCAAATATATTTTTCAGATGTTTACTAATTGCTGGAATGCCAACATCAAAAAGCTTCGAAATTGTCTTTTGTGTTGCCCAAATGGTTTCATCTTGCACCACTACTTCCACTTTCTTCATACATCAAAAATTGGATTTCATTCAATTTGATTGTTCTCCTTTCTTGATTCCACCTGTATTTTATAAAAATAGTTGCTAAAATTGTCACGATACTTGATTCTGATCATATGTAACTCGAACGAACATTGTTCTTACTTGGCAACTCCCTAAAATATTATCTTCAACTGATTTATTTGTATTATAGCAAATAATCGTGTCACTTATATATACGCCAAATAATACGATAAAACGATTATGTATAAAAAAAACTAAGACTTCGCTCAAAGTCTTAGTTTTTTGGCTCTATAATAAAGTGGACTGATGAATCAATTCTGATTCGTCAGTCCACTTTTTCTTTTTGGGTATTAAAAAACATATCGTTCTCTAGTATGATTAAATCACCACAAAATAAACAACTGAGAGGACGATATGCTCTATGGAAAATTCTATCAAAAAAATGCTCCGATTAACAGATAAATATTTAACCATCCAAGATGTTTCTTACGAAACGTTCCATCAAACCAATACTTTAGTTATTGACGCAGTGTTAGCTCCTCCTACTTCTGCTTGTTTGACTTGTGGCTCTGCCGTGAGAGATTCGAAGGGGAAAACGGTCATTGTCAAAAATGGCAAGAAAATGACCTGCATTCGTTTCGATCAATTCAACCATTTACCGCTAATCATGCGGCTGAAGAAACAACGTTATCACTGTAGAAACTGCCATACCCATTGGACAGCCCAAAGCTATTTTGTTCGGCCAAATCATTCGATTGCCGAGCATGTAAAAATGAAAATCATTGCTTTACTCACCGAAAAGGTCTCCTTATCTTTTATCGCAAAGCATTGCCAGGTGTCTATTCCAACGGTGACGCGTATTTTGAAGTCGTTAAAAACCTATTTACCAAAACAAGCCAAGCGCCACCTGCCCAAAGTATTGATGGTCGATGAATTTCGTTCCCATGTATCCTCAGAAGATAAGATGAGTTTTATTTGTGCCGATGGGGAAACCGGGCAATTAGTTGATATCTTACCCACTCGAAAATTGTCTCGGTTGACCACTTATTTCCAGACATGTGTGAATCCATCTGACGTCGACTATTTAGTTACTGATATGAATGCGGCGTATTTTCAACTAACAAAAAAAGTATTTCCTCATGCCAAACTGGTCATTGATCGTTTTCATGTGGTCAAACACATGAATCAAGCGTTCCAAGATTTTCGTGTCCGTGAAATGAAACGCCTGATTGCTTCGGGCAATCGGACAATGCCAAGGAAATTAAAAAGCCATTGGCGCTTACTCACCAAAAATCGGAAGAATATCAACCACACAGAATATAAAACTTGGCGTAGCTTTCGTGCCCCAAAGTATCCTTACCTGACAGAAGCCATGGTGCTTGACCGTTTATTAAGTGCTTCAACTGCCTTGAAAGTCGCCTATCAAGCGTTCCATGAACTAGCGGATGCCTTTCGTGACAAAGACCACGAGTCATTTTTCACTCTCTTGCATCAGTTACCAGAAACATTAGATAAAGAATTTCGGCTAAAACTACAAAATCTTCTGAGCTATGAAGAAGGGATTCGTCATTCTTTGATTTATCCTTACTCTAATGGGAAAATTGAAGCAAAAAACACCCACATCAAAACACTCAAACGAGTGTCTTATGGCTTTAAATCATTTGAGAACATGCGCATCCGAATCTTTTTGACGAATCAAGTCATTCACGTCAAATAACGAAGAAAATCCGGAGAAGAAGTGTTCACTTCTTCTTCCGGATTTCACTTGATTGCACTCATCAGTCCTTATTGACAAAGAGCCAGTTTTTTTACATATCAACTTTTGTACTTTTCCTTACCCTTCCCCCAACTTCTCCCAAATCTCACTCTGCTCCTGAAAATGCTTCACTAGATCCACATCAAAGATATCTTTGAGTAGTTTCCTTGAAGCTGTTTCCAGAAATGGGCCTTGCTTGATGATTTGGCCTGCTTTCATGAATAGGACTTGATCACTTAATGACAGGGCTAAGCGGATGTCGTGGAAGACTCCAATGATTGTTTTGTCTTGGTTCTTGCCCCAGTCTTTTAAATAGCCGATGAGTTCGAGTTGGTGTTTGATATCTAGATGATTATTGGGTTCATCTAATAATAGGATATCTGGGTCTTGTGCTAATACTTTGGCAAGGAAGACGCGTTGCTTTTGGCCACCAGAAAGTTGGTTGACTGGGTGGTCTTTCAATTCTAACAGATTGGTTAGTTCCAGACATTCCATGACTTTTTCTCGGTCTTCTGCTGTCGTGACTGACCATAGTCCTTGTTTGATGTGCGTATAACGCCCCATCATGACGGTTTCATAGACGGTGTAATCAAAGGCAATGGTTGAAAACTGGCTGAGTAAGGCGACTTTGCGTGCAGCTTCTTTGCGTTTCATTGTACGGACTTCTTTTCCATCGATCGTGATTGATCCTTCGTAGGAAAGAATGCCCGCAATTGATTTCAATACGGTCGTCTTGCCACAGCCATTAGGTCCTAGGATACATAGGTTCTCACCTTTTTTCAGCTCAAAGGAGACTTCTTTGATGATTTTTACTGAGCCATAGCCAGCTGTGACTTGCGATAGCTTCAAGGTCATCACTTTTCCTCCTTTAGCGGTAATTTCTGCTGACAAAAGGAATTTCTGTTACCTCGTCTTCTCGGTTGAATTTCATCGCAATCATGAAGAAATAACCAGACAATAAATTAAAGAAGTCTAGCAAACCTGAATCGACTTTTTTGCCTTGATAAAGATGGCGGTACAACAAACGAACGATTACTTTACAATCGACACGTAAGATATGTGCTAATGCGCCTCGTTCGCTTCCTTGAGGTAAGAAGAATGGTCCGCTTTGGTTTGTTCTTTCTGCATTCAATTCATCGACACGACTCTTTAACCAGGCGATTTCTTCTTGTGTGATCGTCATTTTTGTACGCACGCATGCATTGGCATGGTAAACGAATTCACCGATTTTCTCTAACTCCTCGTAAAAAGGAGAGTTTGCACATTTTGCGCGCAACAAGCCGATTTCTGACGATAAGCGATCGGTGTGTAATTCATAATCACATCGTAAATCATCTGCATCGTCTGCTAAAAATGGATAAGCCTCATATGGGCTGCGATAAATATCTTTCATAGTTGTAAAACACTCACTTTCGTTTGAAATAAACATAGGCAAAAAATGGCGCACCGATCAATGCGGTGACAGCGCCGATCGGGATTTCTTGGGGAGATAATAGCGTTCGAGAAATCGTATCACCGACGACCATCATACTACCACCTAACAGTGCTGCTCCTGGAATGACCCAGCGATGACTGGCCCCGAAATAGCGGCGGATGACGTGAGGGGCAATCAAGTCAACAAATCCGATCACGCCGACAAATGAAACCGCACTTCCTGCAAGCAATGCTGCAAGCACCATGACCCATAACTTGATCGTTCGGACATCTACACCAGAAATCATTGCTTCTTCTTCACCTAAAGATAACACATCTAAGCTACTAGCAGAAAACCATAGAGCGAGAGTCCCGATCAGTAAAATGGGTAAAAAGATTTGGATTTTTGCCCAAGTACTTCCTGAAAAGCTACCCATTTGCCAGAAGACTAATTGCTGTAAATGGTCTTTGAATAATGCCGTGACGATCGTTAACATCGCGCCCACAAATAAGGTCATGACCATTCCCACTAAAATAACTGTTTGGTTCGATAATTGCTGATCCAATCTTTGACTCATCATCAAGACAATAAAAACAGTTGCTAAACCAAAAATAAAGCCTGTCAGAGGTAATGTAAAATTCGGGAACAACGGTAAAGTGATCCCTGAGACAATGATCAACGCAGCGCCAAGTGATGCCCCTGATGACACACCTAGCGTATAGGCAGAAGCCAATGGATTGCCTAAAAGGGATTGCATGACTGTTCCACTTACAGCCAACGCAGCACCTACAAGAAACGCCAAAACCACTCTCGGCAGGCGAACCTGCCAAAGAATGGTGACGATCGTTGCATCTAGCTGTTTGTCTCCTTTTGAAAATAATGCTTGGATCAAGATATCAAAAGGAATGGATACACTTCCGATTTTGATCCCAAAGAATACTACGATGATACTTAAGACAACTGCTATCAGCAACCGACTTTGTTTATTCATTTTCCAACGATTTGTATTCATCAGGGTAGATTGCTAAAGCCATTTCTTTTAGGGCTTTTGTCATATGATGGTTAGGTAAAGAACTCGCAGCGTTATCGATGTAGTATACCGCTTCATTTTTCACCGCTGGCACGTCTTTCCAACTTTCACGATCTAAGATTTCTTGCACTGCATCATCCAAGTAATTCACGTTTGTCAAAATCACGTCTGGCTTGCTAGCAATCGCCGCTTCTTCTGTTACTGGAATCCAGCTTTCTTGATCTGCAAATACATTTTCTGCACCGACAAGTTCAATCATTTCATTCAAGTAAACGCCTTTACCAAAGCTATAAATTTCAGGTAATGCACTGATTTCAAATAATACTTTTTTCTTATCTGTAATCGTTTCGCCAATTTCTTTGATCTCATCGATCTCTTTGTTCATTGTATCGACTAATTCTTGTCCTTTTTCATGCTCTTTTAAAGTGTCAGCGATAAATTGGACATCCAAAGCAATATCTTCAATGGTATTACTAGTTGGAATATTTACGACAGTAATTCCTGCATCTTTTACTTGTGACCAAACGTTTTCAGAGCCATGTAGACTAATATCTGAAACATAGATCACTTGTGGGTTCAACGAAATCAATGTTTCTGCATCCACAGCCATCATATCGATTTGTGGCAACTCATCGATATCTTTCGTCATTGCTGGGCTTTGTGTGTCAACAGCTACTAATTGATCTTTACGTCCTAGATCATCGATCACTTGTGTTACTGAAGGTACTAGAGAAACCATCTTATCTACTTCTTCTGGAATCTCGATTTCTTCGCCACCACGATCTTTTGTTGGTAGAGCAACTTCTGAAGCTGTTGTTGTTTCTGCTGTTCCGCTTGTTTGATCATTATTATTTGAACAAGCACTTAAACCAAAGACTACGCTCAATCCCAACACAGCAACTAATTTCGATAATTTTTTCATCATCTATTCCCACTTTCCTTGACTCATTTTTACTTTTCCCAGTGATCACTTTGTTTACGATAGCCCTTTCATTTCCATACCCTTATCAAGCAAACTCTTTTAAAAGTAATAAAAAACTGCCTTTCCTTTTACAGGAGAAGACAGTTTGATCCATCGCACAACAAAACGCTTGATCTTTCTCCTACAAAAGAACATCATTGCCGTTAGACCGGTCTCCTGACTTGGCTTCTTTTTACTCCCAACCCTTCCAGAATGCTCTGTGGTCATGTTGGTTTCATCCCCCTTACAGTAGGTAGGTCTGTAGAGGACTTTCACCTCTTTCCCTGACATCTAATCGGCTATTTATTTTTAAATTTACTTTTATTCAATCATTTATCTTTTGGAAAATTTTAGCTATACCAACAAAAGTATCTCCGCCAATACTTTAACATATGGGTTTCATAAAAGATATACGAAAATCAAGCGAAAAGAGCTACAAAACACCTTACTTTCAACAAAAATATATTATTTTCTGTTTTTTAAAATGGCATTCATTTATATTATAAAAAACTGATGACACTGTAACATTCGTTGATTTATCTAACGTTTTTTATTTTAATAAAACAAAGCTCTTGATAGGCATTCCTATCATGTAAGTGTAAGGTAAAAGGACAAGAATTTGTTAAAAAACATGCAAAAATTTCATATGTTATTCATTAGAATAAGAAAAGATTTATCAGATTAAGGCTATTCATTTTAATATTCAAGCCAAAATTTATATTTAGATAGACGTTGATACCAAAAATTTTAGGCTAGTTCTTCTCTTTTATTTCTTTGGCTGTTCCTTTGATATGCTTGTTGAAATATTTCTCTCCATACCATTCTAATTGCCCTTTCCCTTCCCACTCACGATACTCTTCTTGAAACTTATTTTTATAGTATCCATACAATAAATACGGAAAGGAAATATGCACCTCTGCTGCAGTAAAACTGATATTTACAATCATCCACATTATTACGGTACTTGAAATAGTAGTAATATCCGAGGAATCATTTAGTCCACTAGGAAAAATAAAATTTAAAAGTAGTATTATGGCCCAAAAGATTCCACCAAGTTTATAGCTAAAGGTGATTATTCTTTCAATAAATTTTGAAAATTGATTTTTTGACTCGTGGTTACCGAATAATTGTTTAGCAAGACCATACAATTTTTTCTCAAAAATGATATAACCACTTAAAATCTGAAACAAAATTAAAATAAGTATGCCAAAAATCGTAAGTGGTTCGATAAAGAATGTAATGAAGAACAAATTTATGCTTAGCATCAGCCAAATCATGTAGATGTTTAAATTAATAAAAATAAAGTAAAATCTCGTTCCATCATTCATCTTAGTGATCATAAAAATACTAATTATTGAAAATATCAACAAACCAAACCAAAAAATAGGTATTGAAACAAAATTAACTTTTGGTTCCTTAAATAATTGATGTAACACTTCATTTTCCATCCAAGAATTAATTAAGTAGTAAAATCCGTAGATAAGTAAAATCATAAGTATATAAATAATTAATTGAAATAGAGGATGAAGGTTTCTTTTCTCTTGCTCTTGTATCTTAATACCAGCATACAAATCTTTAACAAAACGATCATCTTCTAAATGTAAACTTTCCTCAAAAGTAGCTGAAAAAAATCTTTTGATATTCATTGTCCTACTCCTCTATAACTAGGTATATATACAGAATTCAGTTTTTTACCAAAAGGTTTTCCAGAAGCACTAACATTCCAGTTTATACTTCTTAACTTAAAATTATCCAACTCTAATTTATTGTTACTTTTTTTATTATCTTCTTTTTGATAAACTGAATTCTTCCATTTATCATATCTGTCGGGCCATATTGACTGTACAATTGAATTTCCTAAACCAAAAAGCCCTCCAACAACACAGCCTACAAAAGCGCCAGTAGCATTACCTGCTCCTGGTACAATAGTCCCCACAACCCCACCGATTTTAGCGCCTATAGTCATCCCCTCCAACGGTCCTATACTTTTAACCATATCAATCCCTCCGCCCTTTACTGCTTTTCCTACACTACCTGTTTTTCCATACTCATTTACTGCACTTGAAACAAATGTCACACCTAATTGTGCATAAGTAGCTACTTGGCCTGCCGTTCCTATTCCTTTGGCGATACCCCATTTTTTAGCTCCTTGTATCAAATGGGAGTTCTTCAAGCCTTCGCTGACGTAGGTTTTTACGGGCGAGGTAAACTTAGTAAAATTTTGATAGGCCTTACCTATCGTATCGATTTTAGGAATCCATTTTCCTTGAGCAACAGTTTTACCTAACATTTCGTATTTTGTAAGAAAACTAAATAATCTAGTTTTCATACCCGAAGGTAGATAATTGGTAAGCATCCAAAATTCATCGTTGGATGCCAGCTTGTTTACTAATGCATCAGGATAATTTCTGAGCAACATTTCAAGTCGTTTGATTGCATGGGTTTTCCCTTCTTTTAGAGGTTGAACTAATTTTTCAATTTCCGCATACAGTTCTAAGAAGGCATTAGTTGAAGATTCTTCCAGCAATGTCTGTCCGTTTGGTTTGTACTTCTCGAACCAACTTCCATCCACCCCTTTCGGCAATGTATAACTTCCATCTGCCTTTACGGTAGTTTGATTCAGGACTAAGACACTTTGCATGGCGAGTTTTAATTCCAGTAGACTGTTGTTGAACAGTCCACTGGTTTGAGAGTTAAAGGCATTGAGTTTTTGCTGTTTGCGTTGCAACTTGTAGATGTCTTCTTGTAGGCTGTCTGACATTCTCATCAGGTTGCGATGGAAGTCGGTCAGCATTTCTGTGATGCCTGGTAAGATGCTTATATTAGCGATGTGTCTGATCGTCTGCGCATGGTTTTCAATCGATTGTTTAGCAAATGATTTAGCACGAATCTGTCCGCTTAAATTCTCTTCGTCCAAGTATCCTTCACTAGAAACGATTTGATGCGCGGCGGAGTAAAGATTCAGATCTGATTGAATTCCTTGTACCGCATTGTTTACCCGATTGACTGTAGGAATGATCAATTCAGAAAACAGTCCTTTACCGGCTTGATAAGCTGCTCCGGAGAGTATTTTTCCGTCAACTGCTTGAACAATTTGTTGGCTACCTGTTCGTAGTTGGTCGATCGTTGTACGAGCAAGTGATAAATTAGTGGTCATATTACTTATTAAGTTAGAAGATTCGGTGGCTGAATAGATTAATCCCATAATTTTTGTCCTTTCAATTAGATAAGTGATGGCTGTCTATTATTAATGTAATACTTGATAGTATTTTCTCTCTGTACTTCTATTTATTTACCCCCATCTACTTCATTCATTATTACTATACGTAATTTTTTCCTATTTAAATTAAAATCGTTTGGATAAGAATCATCTACGTCGTATACGAACACTTTCAGTCTTATACGCACACAAAAACAGCCCTAAGATACTGGCATTCAATAAGTATCTAGGGCTATATTTTGCTATTTAATCATTTTTTATCAATCGTTTCTACGTATCATAATTATCATTTAGTACCAACTCGCTTCATCTTGTATCATTTACCAGTTTATCAGCACGCTCATATCACTCCTAAAATAAGTCTACAGGCTGATGGCTAGCGTCTCCTTCTATGAGATGATTATACAGACTAAATAATCATTAACTTAAGGAAAGAAGGCGAAAAAGATGATAAAACAAATCGGATTCTGGGAATCTATCGTAGATATCTTGACTTTAAAACCTGTATTCTTGGTAGGACTATTAATTTTGGCAAGTTTTTTATTTTGGTTCACCAGAAAAAACAAAGGTTCTTTTAAATTGGTAAGTATTCTATCAGCACTTCTATTGTTTTATTATATGTGTGTGACATTCTTCAATGTGTTCGGTGTTCCTACGCTTTATGGATTAAACAGGATCAGTGGGTTCGGCGAAAATATTTTCAATCCAAACATCAATCTTGTTCCTTTCATTGATGGAATAAATACAGGATATATTCTCAATATTATTTGTTTTATACCAATCGGATTTTTATGTCCGTTAATTAGTCCCACGTATAGAAAATTCAGTTATTCTCTTTTATTTGGCTTTTGCACTTCTTTATTGATTGAACTGAGTCAACTGTTTACGGTAGCTAGAGCAACAGATATCGATGATTTAACTTCAAATGTACTAGGGATGATTTTAGGTTATTGCCTAATTCAAGTAATTTTAAAAATGTTCAACCATTCGTCAAATAAAATCCTTGATAAAACGACTGATTTTTCATGGTCAATACCTGTATTCGTCGTTTTTATCGCTTTTATTAATACATTTTTTAGTTAATGCTTAATACCTTAGAAGCAACATCTATATAAAAAGATAAGAGCCCCCAAAATTGTTCTTCCAATTTTGGGGGCTCTTTCTTTTTATCATTCTGTTCCGTTTGTTTCAATCACTCTTTTATACCAATCAAACGATTTCTTTTTGTATCTGTTCCTGGTGCCTTTTCCTTCATCATCCAAGTCAACATAGATAAATCCATACCGTTTCGACATTTCGCCGGTAGAAGCGCTAACTAGGTCGATTGGTCCCCAAGAGAGATAACCGAGACATTCGACATAATCTTCGGTGATTGCTTTTTTCATTTCTGAAATATGGAGGTTAAGATAATCGATCCGATAGTCATCATTAACAATATTTCCTGGCTCTAATACGTCTTCAGCGCCTAGCCCGTTTTCAGTGATCATTAGTGGCAATTGGTATCTTCTGTACAACCAATTCATCGTATAACGTAAGCCAACGGAATCAATGGCCCAGCCCCAGTCTGACAGTTCAAGATACTGATTTTGGATGCCCCCAAAGAATGCTTCGTTCTCTTTTTGTTCATTCGGAGTGACACTGGACATATAATAATTCAAGCCAATATAGTCGATCGTTCCTTGTTGGAAATCTTTCGCATCCGTTTCATGTTGTTCGATTACGATACCTTGTGCTGAAAACTCTTTTAATTTGTATTGTGGAAATTTGCCACGACACATTACATCCATTTGATACAATTCTTTTTCATTTTCCAACAAGTTGTTTAACATCGTTTCTGGTTTACACGTTTCTGGATATTGCGGATTGATACCAAAGACACACCCAATTTTGAATTCGGGATTGATTTGATGTCCCAGCTTAACGACTTTTGCACTAGCAAGTGCCGTATTGTAAGCAATTTGTGCGATTGCTTGTTTTGGATTTTCAAGTTCTTCAAACTTAAGACCAGAAATGTAGTACGTAAAAAATTCCGCAGCTTTTGAGTTCGGGTCCAAATGATTGATTTCATTGAATGTTGCCCAATATGTCACTTTGCCGTTCAGACGTTCAAACAGTGTTTGAGCATACTTTTCAAATAAAGCAACTAGTTTGCGACTCGTCCAACCTTGGTATTTTTCGATCAAGTTAGCTGGTAATTCAAAATGAAAGAATGTGATGATCGGTTCAATACCATGTGCAAGTAAAGTGTCTACTACATTTTCATAAAAGTTCAAGCCTTGTTCATTTGGTTCAGGATCATCACCGTTCGGAAAAATCCGTGTCCAATCGATTGAGATTCTTAGTGCTGTAAATCCCATTTCCGCAAATAGTTGAATATCCTCTTTGTAACGATGATAAAAATCAATCCCTGTATGAGAAGGATAAATGAATCCTTCTTTCAGTTCTTTGTGGATTTCTCGTGGTGTGTCACGAGTGCCTTTCGTCACTAGATCCATATTGGAAATTCCTTTTCCGCCTTGATCCCATCCACCTTCGCTTTGGTGGGCTGCGATACTACCGCCCCATAAAAAATCTGTTTTCATCCTTTTACCTCCTAAATAATCACTGCTAACACTTGATTCGTACTTTCATCAGCCAACGGTACGACATCTAAAAAGTCTGCGCTATTCGTGACAACGACCATCACTGTTGGATCAAAACCAGCTGCTTGGATGGCAGAAAAATCAACTGTTGCCAACACATCGCCAGTCTTTACCTGATCGCCGACTTTTACATAACTAGTAAATCCTTTCCCTTCAAGGTTTACTGTATCGACGCCCACATGGATCAATACTTCTACTCCATCTTCTGTCTTGATTCCATACGCATGTTTTGTGGGGAAAACTACGGTGACTTCTCCTGCAATCGGTGCAAAAATTTCGCCATTTTCTTCATCTGGAATCACTGCAAACCCTTTACCTAAAGCGCCTGAAGCAAACGCACTGTCTGAAACTTGACTCAACTGGATGACCTCACCTGAACTAACATTTTCCAGTGCGATTTGACCAGCTTTCGTCAGAGATTTTTCTTTTTCAGTTGCTTTATCTTCTTGTGGCATCCCTAGCCCATAAGCAACAGCTCCAGCTAGAAGAAATGCTGTAACGCATGAAATGATCATCCAAACAAAGTTGGCTGTTCCACCAATCAAGAAAGCGGGCAATCCTGCTAGCCCCCAAGCCATTGTCCATGCTTTGACACCGGCTAATCCTGCAATCAAACCGCCAATTCCACCACCAACAATCACGGCGATAAACGGACGGCGATATTTCAAGAAAACACCAAAAATAGCTGGTTCTGTGATTCCCATGACCGCTGAAAAACCAATCGTTCCAAATGTCGCTTTTTCTTTCTCTTTTTTCGTCTTCAAGAAATAACCAATCATCGCTCCAGCAACGGCAATATCCGAAATGGTGGCAGCTCCAGTAATCACAGGGTCATAGCCTAGTTCCGCAAAGAAAGTCAATCCGATCGGGAATAAGAAATTCGCAGCACCTAAGACGATCAAGAACGGTTGGAAAGCTGCATAAAGCATCACAACGATCCAATAGCCGATATTTTCAGACAACAATGTGAACACCCAAGAAATCCCTGAACCGATCCACATACCGACCGGCCCAAAAACGGTCAAGAGAACGGGCAATACGATCATCAAGGAAACAGCGGGAACAAAAAACAGCTGAATCGCTTTCGGCACTACTTTTTCTAACTGAGTAGTCACAAATTTCAACAAGGCGATCGCTAATAAAATCGGAATGAATGTATGAGAATAGTCAATCACAGGTAATTGATAGCCAAACAAACTTAACCCTTCCGCACCAGTAATATTTGAAGACATCACAGTTGTGGCTAAAACAGTTGCGACATACGGATTGACGTTCAATCTTCTAGCTGATGAAAAAGCAAAAAAGATCGGTAAGAAGGTGAAAATCGACGTTTGTAATGTCTGGAAAATTTGGTACGTTGGACTTTCTGCTGAAACGATTCCCGTCAAAGAAAGCAAACTCAAAATCCCAGCAATCATCCCTGCCGCAATCAACACTTCGATAATTGAAGTCATTGATTCAGAAACGACCGACAACACTGCTGTCGGGACTTTCTTCCATGTTAATTTTTCTTTCTCAGGAGTATCCTCACTTCCACTCCCTAAGCCTGCTAATGACATAAATTCATTGTAGACTTCCGTGACATGCGTACCGATAATGACCTGATACGCCACATCATTAGATACAACGTCAATCACGCCGTCTAGTTCTTTGATTTCTTCTGTTTTTGCTAAGTCGCGATTATTTAATGTCAAACGTAAACGTGTGACACAATGGGCAGCAGCTACAATATTTTCTTTTCCGCCAACCAATTCAATGATTGCTTTATTTAATTTTTCATATTTCATCTGTTTTTCCAATCCTTTCTGTTAGTCGATTGATGTGCATCATCAAATACGTTTCTTCATTCATGGAAATATCTGCTTTAAACTGGTGCTTGATATAGATTTTGATTTTTTGGACTGCTTTGAACGCTTCTGGATATAACTGACTGATTTGTTGATACAATAAAGAGATATTTCCTTCTGACTGTGCCAATTCACTTTTGATGATCCGCTGGATAAAGTATTGTAAATGTGTTGAGAACCGCATAAAATTTGTCGAAGATTCATCAATTTTAAATGTGTAGTGTTTTTCAATAATAGAGACAATATCACTCAATGTCTGCATCTCCAGTAACCGGTCAGATTTCTTATTGTCCCAAAAGTTGATGAAATGCAAAGCGATAGAAGCCGCTTCATCACTTGGAATACTGAGATTTTTTTCTTTCTCGATCATCTGGAGACTCTCCAGTGCGAGCTCAAAATGACGAGGATAAAACCTGCGAATATCCCAAATCAATGGACTTGCAATAAACTGATTCTTTTCAGCTCGTTCTAAAAGAAACTCTAAATGATCCAGTAATGTTAGTGTTAAGTAATCACTCACTTTGATGCCAAGTTTTCTCTCTGCATTTTCAATGATCCGACTAATCAAAAGAATGTCATTTGAATCAGACTTTGAAAGCAAGTAACTAAAATGCTCCAACATTTCATAAGAATCCAAAATATACATTTTTTCGATCTCATCTTCTGAAACCTGTTGGCCTTTTTTCTTACGAAAGCCGATGCCCTTGGAAACAATAAAGACCTCATGTCCGCCCTTTTTGATCAATGCCACATTGTTGTTGATTATCTGTATTATTTTCACTTGCCCTATTCTCCTTTCCTAAAAAAAAGAACTCAAAAAAGATTTAAGGGCCGCTGCCTTAAAATCTTTTTTGAGTTCTGCCTGCATTGCAGTAACATACTCGCATTTAATACTGCCGCGTATTAAATGGGTTCTTCTTTTTATTGATGATATATAATTAATAATAAATGTGTTTCGCAGAAATGTCAACGCTTTCTTTACTGGTACATAACAAAAAGGAATGATTATCAGCCAATTTTTTCTATTACACCATTGGTTGTTTCACCCATCTATTATTTGATTTATTTCATTAAAACAACTGCAGCAAGTCCTCATCTATAAGAACTTTCGTCGGGATCTTACTCTTTTTTTATGCCAACGTATCGCTCCATTTCCTGCACATCGTACTTCTTTGGCTCCAATCCTCCACTTTACTAACTTTCTTGGATAATGTCTCATGTGCTTCTTTTAGCCATGGATGAACAACTTTGACACCTTGATCCAATATATATTCAATATAATACAAAGCAGCACTTTCTAAAGAATCTTCAAGTGCTAACATCAAACCGTCTAGATATGGAGGAATGCCTTTTTGATCCCAACTTATTTTATCTGCCACGAACACAACTAAGTCTAGTTGAGAATACTTTCCTTTTAAAGTTGTATGACATTCAATTGCCGATAATATCTCGTTGTCAGTGATTTTAAAAATCTTTTCTGCCATTCTTTTTGAAATCTTCTGGTGAATGATCATTGGAAATATCAGCTCTTCTTGATTTAGTTCTATCCCCATTTCTTTTGCTATGGTAATTCTACGATCGTTTGGATAGATTGCGGATACATCGTGTAAATAACCCGCTATTTTGGCTTTTTCGCTATTGATATTGTAATTTACAGCAAGTTTCTCCGCACAGTCTCCGACTGCTATACAATGTTTATATGTTTCTATATGGTCATATCCCTCAAGAAAACGATAAACATCATCTTTTAATGCCAAACTATTTACCATTGTCATTTATTCCTCCATTTATTTTCTATATGTATTTTTCAAATAAACTATTCACTACTTTTAGTTTTTAAATCAACCATTAAAAGCAAGCACCACCTCTAAATAATAACATACTCCCTGCTTACTTTACCTTATAGGAAAATAGTTACTCTTAGTTAAGTTGATTATACAAAAAAGAACCCCCATTTCGCCCTATTGACCAAATGAACGTCCTCTTTAATAATTCTTCTTACACCAACTCTTGCCCTATTCTGCCGACATCGCTGCCATTGTGATGTAGTTGTATGGCTGGTTGAAGTGTGGCAAGAAGAAGATGTCTAATAGTTTCAACTCGTCGATCGTTACTTGTTCTTGAATAGCCAAAGAGAAGAGATGGATAGCCATGGAGATATCCATCTTTGAGGATAGCTGTGCGCCGACTATTCGGCGTGTGGCTTTTTCATAGACGATCCGAATCTTTACTTTCTCGTTGTCTTTCATGAATGTTGGTTTTTGATTGTCTTCATAATCGGTATACAATACGTCCATGCCTGCTTTTTTAGCTGCTTTGACTGTCACGCCGGTTGATACCATATGTAGCCCAAAAATGGAGATGCCATTTGATCCTTGTACGCCGATGGCATTCAGCTTGCTGCCAGCAATATTGTGTCCTGCAACAATTCCTGAGCGTACGGCATTGGTTGCTAAAGCAATATAGGTATCTTTTTGTATCGCATTTGAATAGATCGTGGCGCAATCGCCTACTGCGTATACGTCTGGATCGCTTGTTTGTTGTGTTGCATCCACAAAATAAGCGCCATTACTGAAGGTTTCTAAATGATTTTTTCCGAGCGCATTGTTTGGTAAGAATCCGATGGCATTGATGACTAAATCGACTGGATATTCTTGTTTATTGGTGACAATGGCTTCAACTTTTTCAGTTCCTTTGTAAGCTTTCGCAAGTTCTTCAAAATGTAACTTGATGCCATGGTCTCCTAAGTTTTGATCCATTTGCGTTGCAAACTCTGGGTCATAGTAGCTGCGTAACGCGCCTGCTTCGCCATCGAATAAGTGGACGTTTTTGCCTCGGCGTTGCATGGCTTCGGCTATTTCGACACCGATGTAACCGGCACCTACTACAGCCACATTTTGGATATCTTTACGCTCCAATAAGGTATCGATAATCTGGGCATCTTGAAAGCTTTTTAAAAAGTGGATGTTTTTCAAGTCTTTGCCTGGGACATTCGGCGAGATGGGGCGAGAGCCAGTTGCGAGGACTAGTTTGTCGTAAGTCTCACTGTAAGCTTTTGTTTGGCTTTTACAATAGATTTTTTTGTTGACAAAATCAATCATTTCTACCTCTGTCTCTAATGAGATCTTAGCGCCTTTTTCTTCAAATGCTTCTTTATTGGTATAGAATAGCTCTTCATAAGAATCGATTTGTCTTCCTACCCATAGAGCGGTGCCACAGCCTAAATAACTGAGGTTTGAATTTTTATCGATCATCACTACTTCATGGTCTGTTTCTTGAGATAACAATACGTTTGCCGTTGCGATCCCGGCATGGTTTGCTCCGATGATTACTGTTTTCATGTGCTTACTCCTTTACCAAGAGATTGATACAGAATTATTTCGCTTCGAGAAACAAGCGTATCCACAAAAATCATTCTTCTGATTTTTGTGGATGCCGTTTCATTTTTTGAAGAGATTCCTTCTGTTACTACTGTTTTTATATTAAATCGAATATCGAATCTTTATTTCTACGCTTGTACGGGTAGGATACTTTCTACTTCTGAATGTGGACGTGGGATGACGTGAACGGATAGTAATTCGCCAACACGCTGAGCTGCTGCGGCACCGGCATCTGTTGCGGCTTTGACTGCACCGACATCGCCACGGACCATGACTGTAACAATTCCGCCGCCGACCATTTCTTTTCCAACTAATGAGACATTTGCCGCTTTGACCATTGCGTCTGCTGCTTCGATCGAGCCGATCAAGCCTTTTGTTTCTACCATTCCTAAAGCATCTGATTTCATTCTATTTTCCTCCGATTTATATTAATTTTTTTGAATAACAATTTTTGTGTTTGGTGTGACACCCAAGGCATTGGCTTCTTCTGTGTCGATATGACATTCGAGCCCAGAATTTTCTACTGCTCGAATGACTACATGATGTAATGAACCACCTCTTGGTCCTGCAAAATTGATTGTTACTTCTTCCCCATCTGTGACGCCAAATCTTCTTGCTTGTTCAGGTAACATATGGATATGTCTTTTCGCGACGATCACACCTTCTTGTAACTCCACTGAGCCATTGGGTCCGATGAGGGTTGCTCCGGCAGAGCCTGCTAAATCCCCGGATAAACGAAGAGGTGCTTTGATGCCTAACTTAAACGAGTCACTTTGCAAGATTTCAACTTGCGATTGGTTTCTTACTGGTCCTAAAATACGGACTTTTTGGATCACGCCTTTAGGTCCTGCAAGCATGATTTGTTCTTTGCACGCATATTGCCCTGGTTGGGAGAGATCTTTTAATTTCGTTAATTGATAGCCTCGCCCAAATAGCTTGTCGACATCTCCTTGTGCAAGATGTACGTGTCGATTGGAGATCCCTACTGGAATTTCGTCGTTTTCGTGGCTCTTTTCCTGAGTTTGTTGCAGGGGTGATAACTTTTCTAGTAAGACACCTAATAGCTCTTCATAATTTTCCATCGTCTTCTCTCTCTTCGTTATTGATTCATCGCCGCCAATACTTGACGAACCATATTTGCCAAGTCTTCGATTTCAGGATCGGATTGGATCGGCGATCGTTGACTGGTCGGTTGTTGCATTGGTACAACCGAACTGCTTGTTTCTTCTTGGAATGTCGGATCATCTTTTGCTAATGTGGTCACATCTTTCAGTCCATAAGCGACTTTCTTGATATTCAATAGATGCTTCGGTCCAACGTTTTCTGACACCGAGCTACCACCAAATGTTCCGCAACCTAACGTAAATGAAATGGGTAGCCCCGTGCTGATCCCTGTACCTCCTTGGCTTCCGCCTGTGTTGACTAAGATTCTGGAGGCTGGTTTTGCGGCAAATTTCAACACGATTTCACGATCATTTGTATGGATGCTCATCGTATGCCCAATCCCATTTTGCAACAGATCAATACTTAGTTGACAGGCCTCTTCCCAATCATTTACCACATAAAAGGCTAAGACTGTCGTCAATTTTTCATATGAAAGTGGGTAGTCTGGTCCAACACCGCCTTGTTCGCCAATCAACACTTTCGTACCTTCGGGAACAGCGATATTTGCTGCTTTTGCAATTACTTGTGCGTCCCGACCAACAAATTTGGCATTCATGGTATGACCATTTTTAAACAGTAGTTGACATACTTTGGCTGTTTCTTCTTTCGACATAAAGTATCCGCCTTGCGCTTTTAGCTCGCGGATCACCGCTTCTTGGTTAGAATGTTCGCAAATAATTGCTTGTTCAGAAGCGCAGATCGTTCCATTGTCGAATGTTTTAGAAGCCATGATCATAGCTACTGCCGACGCCACATCTGCTGTTTTTTCAATATAAGCAGGTGAGTTACCAGCTCCTACGCCTAATGCTGGTTTACCGGAACTATAGGCTGCTTTGACCATTCCTGGCCCACCTGTCGCAATGATCAAACTGACTTCATCCGCATGTAAAAGTGCATTTGTTCCAGCCATCGTCGGAAGAGATAAGCAACTAATGATTCCTTCTGGTGCTCCTGCTTCAATAGCCGCTCGATTTAATAGGTCGGCTGCTTTTTTTGTACAATCCAATGCGGCTGGATGTGGAGAGAAGACAATGGCGTTTCTTGATTTCAACGCAATCATCGCCTTGAAGATCACTGTTGAAGTCGGGTTTGTTGAAGGAATGATCCCCAACACAAGTCCAACTGGTTCAGCGACATCGAAAGTGCCATTGGCTTCATTTTCATCGATGATACCGATTGTTTTTTGATCTTTGATTTCTTCATACAGCAAAGTAGAAGCTGCATGATTTTTGTAGGTTTTATCCGTGATTTTCCCGAATCCGGTTTCTTTCACTGCTCGTTTGGCTAAATCAACGGCGTGTTTACTTGCAGCGGTTTTCATCTTTTGTAAAATACGGTCGATTTGTTCCTCTGTGAATGTTGCGATCTGATTAGCTGCAACTTTTCCTTTTCTTGTTAATTCACGCGCTTCTTGTATTGATCGTAAATCTTTATCAACTATTTCCATCTGGGCCCCTCTATTCATTTATAATTAATAAATCGATCAAGTCTTGAATCAGGTTTGCTTTACTCATCGGCTGGTTTTCAATTTTTAGAGGACTAATGGAGTCTTACCTTTAGTTGCTAACACGTAAGCCTTATCCTTCACGATCCAGTCCAAACTTGTATTTTGTGGGATAAAGATCGTATCTCCTTGACTTGCGACAAACCGTTCACCAGAAATCAGCAGTTCGACCTCGCCTGAGATAATGTAATCAACTGAGTCTTGGTCGCTTTGTTCACTGAAGCAAGTTTGTTCAAAGAAAATCAGCTCTGTGGTCAAATCACGCTCTTTCGTGCGCACGATTTCTTGCCTCTTTATCCGTTTATTGTCTTTATCAGGCTGTAACTTAACAGTGTTGCCTTTGACGATTTTCAAGCCATTCTTGTGGTAACTCGCTTCATAGGGCTGCTCTTTCGTTTCCGCTAAAAATCGTTTCAACAAAGCAATCAAGTCTTCTGTTGAACATCCACCTATTTTTGTTTCTTGCCACTTTTCTTCTGAGCAAGCTGTTTCTTTCAACTCAATCTGGTATTCTTCTGCTAAATCTTTTGCTGCGGGCGTAATAATCGTTTGACTATCAACGAAGATCGATCTGACACCTTCTTCGTGATAGTTCGCTACTTCCTTTAAACTAATCAATTTTTTCATTTTGTCACACTTTCCTTAGGCAGATTCACAGCTTTCATCAATAATCCCGACGACTGCTGCATCAACTGGAATCAGATCATCTTCAAGCATTCTGCGAGCGGCAGATCCCATGGTCACGATGACTCGATCCCCGATTCCTGCACCAATGACATCACAGACGATCAATCGTTCCCCCGCTCGTGCGCCTCCAGAAATTTCTGCAATCATCAACTTCAAGCCATTTAATTTTTCAGATTTACGCGTGGCCCATATCGTATCGATCAACGTTGCAATCACCATTTTCTGGTCTTCTCTTTCTTCTGGATTCCTTCAATCGCAGCAGTCACTGAGGCTGTATCACCAAATATAGCGAGCATCACCACATTTTGTGGACAGCTTCCTCGAATATCTTCGACGGTCACACCGACCGTTTTTTCAGCCACATCTGCCGCACAGACCATTTCGATCAGTTTTCCTTGGACTAGCCCAATAGCATCAGGTTTTTCCAATGTATCCTTTGATCCTTTTCGTCGATTGATGATCGCTAATGTGCCTTCTCCAGGCGATTGTATGATTCGACAATCCATTAAAATCACTCCTATCCTATCACTTGATCCGTACAACTTAATGCAATGCCTAATGGTGTTACAAACATTGGATTTACTGGCTTATACGTTTTGATTCCTGTGGTTGTTTGGATGACTTGCTCAATATTTTTTAAACACGCCGTTCCTCCGACCAAATAAATGGCAGGTATCTGGTAACCCTTTGTTTGCTGAACGATGATCGAAGCAATCTTTTCAATGACAGGTTTTAAAGTGACCAGCAGCTCATCATGATGCTTTGGCTCTCGTTTATAGGTTTCTGCTTCTTGAAATGAAACCTTGTAAGAACCCGCGATCACTAAGGATAAATGCGTGCCTCCTGTCGCTTCGTCCGCAATTTTTACCACCTTAGAATTTTCTAAAATCGAAATGCCTGTCGTGCCTCCACCAATGTCTACGACAGCTCCTTCCGTCACTTGCAACAGCTGGTTGGCCGCAGTTGGTTCGTCCAATAAATTGGTCAACTCAAAACCAGCACTTTGAACGACATTTTTTATCGCACCGCCATCAAGTTCATCTGTTCCTGGTGGGAGAGAAGCCGCCGCATAAACAAGTTCAGTGTTTAGTTTTTCTTCGAGCTCTTTTTTTAATTCTTTGACGATCTCTACCGCACCAATATAATCAACGATCATGCCATCTCGCACGACATCCGCATAACGATAAGCCCCGGCAACTGGCTGATGCTGTTCGTCTAATACAGCTAGGACAATACAAGCAGTACCTAAATCGACCCCTGTATAATAAATACGCGAAGGATGGCGTTTCGGTTGTTGGATCGTTTCTTCAAATGCAGCAACAAAGCGATTACACTGCTCCATATACTCGTTCATTGGCCAACTCCTACTAATTGTTTGCTTAATTCATTCACCTTTTTAGCTACCGTTTGCAGCACTGCCTGGCATTGCGGATATTTGGCATAGAACAAATGAATGAAAGCGTCAATTTTTTTTAGTTTGATGAATAATTTCCCATGGTGGCTAAACAGATGGACCGCCTCTAGTTCAAAGGCTGGCGACTCAAAGACTGGCTCCCCACAGTCTTGCTTCTGATCATCTGCTGCTTGTCCTAACGTTTCATTGAGTGCTTCTCCTAACTTCAACAGCTCTTGGCTCATCGCCACAGAATGCTCCATGGCTAGGATCGCGGCTTCATATAATTCACAGGAAAGCCAATTTTTGTAAAAGAAAAACTCTGGCGCCAACTCAACGGATCGTAATGCTTTTTCTCCTGTTTCTTCCAAGATCAAGTTTACTTTTTTATCTGCCAAAAATTGCTTTCCTTCAGGGGTCAAACGTTCCCCAGACTTTAACGTAAATTCGTGGAAAGGTACTTTTCGGTAGATTGTTCTTAGCTCGTTTTCCGTGATAAAATGCATGGATTACCACCTCTTAGTAACTCCCTATAGATTTTTTCTAATTCTTCTTGTGTTACGTTTCGAGGATTTGTTGACGTACAAGCATCTTTCAACGCTTTTGCTGCCATCTCTGGGATCGCGGCTTCAAAACTTTCAGGATCGATGCCACACTCACTGATCGTTTTTGGTAAATCTAACTGTCTCAATTTACGATTCAAACCAGAGATAAACGCGTGGACGGATCCTTTAGGTGTCCCCGCAGTGAAGCCCAATAATTGTGCAATTCTTTGATAAACCAAAAGACTCGGACACTCGTTGTCTAATGCTAATCCCGCATTATAGTTGATCACATGAGGAAGTAATAAGGCATTGGCTCGGCCATGTGCAATATGGAATTTCCCACCTAAAGCATGAGCTAAACTATGGCAAATACCTAACGACGCTTCGCTAAAAGCGATACCTGCTAAACAAGAGGCATTGTGGATCGTTTCTCTTAATGCTAAGTCTTCCCCATCGTTAAATACATCCACGAGTTTCTCCCAAATCATTCGTAGTGCTTTTTCGCCACACGCATCTGTAAAATCAGTGGCCTTTGTCGATGCTAAAGCTTCTATGCAATGAGTAAAAACATCTATTCCAGTATCTGCTGTGACAACTTTCGGGACACTCACTGTCAACTCAGGGTCTAGAATCGCCAGATCCGGAATCATCTGCTCATCAACCAAGGCATATTTGCTTTCATTTTGTGGGTCAGAAATCACGGAGAATGCCGTTACTTCACTGCCGGTGCCACTCGTTGTCGGAATACAAATAAGTTGGATTGCTTGCGTCTGATCCGTTAGTTGATACATTTGTCTAATTACTTTTGCTGCATCCATCGCAGAGCCGCCACCTAGCGCGATCAAACAATCTGGCTGATGTTTGATCACTTCGACTAATCCTTTTGTGACGACCTCTATCGTAGGATCAGGAATAATTTCTGAGAATATGGGACAGTTGATTTGTTTGGCTTCAAATCGTTCAACTACTTGACCAACTGTGCCATTTTCCACCATGAATGGATCGCAAATCAGTAAAGGCTGGCGAATCGGTCGATTATCTAATTCCTTTAAGGTCCCTATTCCTGTAACAATCTTTGTAGGCATTTTGAATTGTTTGGACAAGGAAACTCCTCCTTTCATTTATAAATCAGGGTTCGTTACCCCGCTGGTAGAACGTGTTGTTACACTAACTATTCAAACTTGATGGACAAATACGGTTTCAAACAACCAATTTCCACCAGCTCGTGTTCAGCTTGTTCCACTGTTTTTTTCGTTTCCTTTGATACATGAGTGACGATGACCCCTTTTTTAGGTCGTTTAAATACGCGGGCAAAACCTGGCGGATAGCGTTTTTTATGGTTTAATGACACTAAAAACAGCACTTTTTGTGCATCTTGCTGTAACGCAATGATGTGTTTATGCATCCACGGACACGCAAGGTAAGCACTTGGTACTAAGATGGTTTTATTGGTGTAGAGAAGATTGGCTACTTTTCGAATGGGTTGATCGGTTCCTTCGATCTTTTGGGCCAGCTGACGATTTTCCTCATCTTCTGCACCAATGATCAAGAGGCGTTTTTTCATGATCGGGTCACAGAAACGACTTCAAAGCCCAATAAGTTTTTCAACCCAGAAACCACCGATTCCAACGCTACTTCGACACTTTGGACATCGCCATTCAATAAAACAGAACCAGTAAAGCGATCTAAAAACCCAACTGTCACATCCGCACTTTTCCCAGCAATATCAGCAGCAATAATAGCCGCTTCGTAAGGAGAAATCGTCAAAATACCAATAGCTCCATTATTTTCTACACCTAATGATTCATAGACCACTTCAATCGGAGCGGCGATCACATGTGCTAGAGTGACTTGTTTCCCAGGCACTGATTCTTCAATGATACGTTGCGCAATTATTTCAGACATTTACTCACCTCTCTAGTGTCGAATGACTTGTACAGGAAAATCGTACTCTTTGATCCAGTTTTCAATGCGATCCAAGTCTGATTCTAAAAGAGACGGATCGCCTTCTACAGGATATTCCATACCAAGCTGACCATATTTATTGACTCCTAACTTGTGGTATGGCAACAGATCGATCCCTTTGAAGTTTGGGTACTCCTTGTAAGGAAGTAAGAAATCAATGATTTGTTGGATCTCTTCGCGACTGTCATTGATCATCTTCAACATCGGCATCCTGATTTGTATTTCATGCCCTTCTTCTAACAATTTTTTTAAATTCTCTAAAATCCGTTCATTGCTAATGCCCGTAAGTTCGTTATGCCTGATTGGGTCCATATGTTTTAAATCGAATAAGAACAAATCGACATATTCAGCAATCGCCATGATCCGATCCATCCTTGAATGCCCGCAAGTTTCGATCGCCGTATGCAGACCGTCTGCTTTACACGCTTGTAGGAGCGCCAGAGCTGCCTCTGGTTGAGCGGTACATTCCCCGCCACTGAGTGTCACCCCACCGCCAGATTGCTCATAAAACATATCATCTTCGTGGATGACTTCCATCAACTCAGAGATCGTTCTGATTTCCCCTGTGATATTCAATGCCGCCATCGGACACACACTGACGCACGCACGACAACCATTACATGCGATGTCGCGTCGTACTTGATGCGTACCTTCTTCGTCCATATAATGGATGCCCATCGGACACACATCGACACAAGCTCGGCAGTCACTACAAACACTTTCTTTATACATCACTTGAAATTTTCGCTCGATGCCTTCAGGGTTGGCACACCACTGACAACGTAACGGACAGCCTTTAAAGAAGACGATCGTACGAATTCCTGGCCCATCATACAAGCTATATTTTTGTACATTGAAGACCAATGCCGAGCGCTCAATGAGTCTAGTGTTTCGTGTGGCCATTTTCTTCAGCTCCCATTGCTAAAACTTCGTTAACATTGTCCGGCTGATGATCTCATCCTGTACATCTTTACAAAGTTCTACAAAGAATGCACTATAACCAGCAACTCGCACGATCAAGTCCCGATATTCTTGCGGATTTTTTTGCGCCGCTAACAATGTCTCATTATCTAAATAGTTAAACTGCATTTCTCCATTACCTAAAACACTTGCTGTCTTCAATAAGGTGATCAAACTTTCCTCCCCTTGTGGAGTGTTCAATATCCCAGTCATGATCTTGAAATTATGGACCATTCCTAGATTCATCGTATCGTTTGCCATTTTCGAAATCGATTTAACGATCGCTGTCGGACCTTTGAAATCGGCTCCTTGCGTTGGACTGATTCCATCGGATAATGGTATCCAAGCTTTACGACCGTTAGCAGAAGCCCCTGTGATTTGACCTAATGGTGTATTGTTTGAGATCGATAAGGTGCCATGACACAACTCTGAGAATAATGTTTTATACTTGCGATGCTCCACTTCGGTAAAATGGATCAAATCCGCTGCGATCAAATCCGCATAGTCATCATCATTCCCAAACTTAGGCGCATTCAAACAGTCTGTTCGTACTTGATCGTAGCCAACAAAATCCGCTTTTAATGCTCGATTCAATTCTTCCAGCGTATATTTCTTTTCCTCAAAGACAAGCTTCTTGATTGCCGCCATTGAATCAGCGTAAGTTGCTAAGCCTGACCAGACGACCCCTGGGCCAAAGTTATACATGGCGCCCCCAGCTGAAACATCTTTTCCATTTTCCATACAGCCTTCATACATGATCGACATCAATGGTTTAGGTGCCAACTCTCTATGGACTCTTTGGGTAATGACCGTCGCAACAGAAGACCATTTGGTGACATAACGGATCTGTTCTTTGACCGCTTCTTCAAATTGTTCATACGTTTGATAGGCAGAGATCGCTCCTAAATCAGGGGTCACTTTTTTTCCATGCCATAGCGGCACACCATGATTCAAGACTAATTCGATACAAATCGGCCACTGGGTATAAGCGGTTGATGTCCATTGGTACAAACGGCCTGACTTTTGCGGTTCCACACAACCCATCAAACAATAATCACGAGCATCTTCGACTGACACGCCTTTTGCTAACATCATTTTGATATGAGTATCATCAAAGTGACATGCTGGGAAGCCGATTCCCGCACGAACGACATCAACGATTTTTTTCAAGTATTCTCTCGGTGAACGGTTATGGATGCGACACGCTAACGAAGGTTGATAGACTTTTACATGACGGACAGCATCCATCAATAGATACGTAAGCTCATTCGTTGCATCACGCCCTTCTCTCGTCACTCCGCCCACACACATGTTGACGAAAGGTTGATACCCAGCGAAGAATTTCGAACCTCCTTCACTTGTGATCCACATCATTTCTGACATTTTGATCAACATACAACCCGCCAATTCAAACGCTTCATGGTTGGTTAAACGACCTGAATCAAGATCATTTTTGAAGAATGGATACATGTATTGATCCACTCGGCCAATCGACATGCCTGTCTGATTTTCTTCCACCACTAATAACGATTCGATCGTCCAAACCGCTTGGATCGCTTCCCAAAATGTTTCTGGTTTGTTCGCTGGAACTTTTGCGTTCACCTCTGCGATTTTTTGCAATTCCATTTTCCGTTTCGGATCAGTTTCTTTTTCAGCAAGCGTTCTTGCATATTCAGACATCCGTTTCGCATAGATCATGACCCCTTCAGCCGTTTCGATCTGCGCTTTGTAGAAATAGATTTTTTCCATATCGTCTGGATTGGCATAATCTAAAGCAGCTAGTTTTTCCTGCGCCTCTTTTTGGATATCTAACATGCCTTTTTTCATCAAGATGACATCGTATCCAGGATTCGAATCCCCACCGCCGTTCAATTGATGATACGAACAATCGGCAACATAGGATTCACCAGAAAGCGCCCAAACACCCGCTTCACGAAATTGATCTTCGCAATGTTCATCCACTGATTTTCCTTTCCAAAACGGGAACAGCTCTTCGCGCATGATCCGTTTATCTTCCTCGGAGATATGGAAAGGATCTTGCGGTCGTGAGGAGATCGTGTCGATTTCATCCTCCATCCAACGCCAAGCAATATCTGGAGAAAATGCTCCGGCACGAGGCGCGCCGTTTGGTGCACCCACGATCAACTCATTCTCTTGGATCACTAAAGGGGCTGTCTCACAACAACGCTTGAATGATTTTCCACGTAAGACATCCTTAGGCATTCCTGGATTTTCTTTTGCCAGCTCCGTGATGACCCTTGCACGATGCGTCGTGATCGTTGGAACTTGTTTTAAATAATTTTCCTTCAAGGCACGAAGACGTGGGGTGATCTGATTTGGAACTAGGGTTTCATCGCACACTGGATCATTTTTAGGAACGGATTCCGTATGATCTGCGACTGTTGCAAACATCTTCATTAAGGCTTGACGTTCTTCTACACTTAGCTCTTTCGTTGCTTCAGCCAGTTTTACTGAGAACTCTTTTATATCCATCTTTTTCCCTCACTTTTCAACAAATTGTTTTTCCATCATTTTCTTCAAAACTTTTTCAAGCAATTGGGCTTGCACCTGACTATCTTGCACATGATCAACCGTCGTCTTCTCCTCAAGAAAAGGATTAGACGCATAGCTGATTTCACGCGTGTAGGTCAGGTTCGCTGCTGTGATATTCTCAGCACTGATCCCATGCCCCCTTGTAAAACCGCCTAAAATAGGTGACAGCTGTAAAGTTGAACCAAGCCCCATACTTGAAAAACTGGCAGCCGCATTGACCACCATTCGCGCCACTGGTTTTTTCAAAGCAAATTCATTCACCACTGCTTGTTCCTTGGAATGAATAGCCAATGTATGGCCATTATTCTTCTCTTGAAGTAAATAGATCGCCTTCTCACAAGCGTGTCGCCAATCTGGTTCTCGATAAAAAACTAAAACTGGACAACTCATCTCATGTACAAAAGGATCTTGATCATGTAAATAACTTTGTTCAGAAACTAAGATCCGGATGTCTTTTGGTAAATCGATCCCTGCATTGCTCGCCAACCATTCGGCACTTTTTCCTACGCAAGCTTCTTGAATGTCCCCATTTATGGGCTGTAATAAGGCAACTAGTTTCGCTTCTTCTTCTTTTGATAAAAAGTACGCGCCATTTTCGAGCAATTCGTTTTTTACTTGCTCAGCAACGATACTTTCGACAATCAAATATTGTTCTGATGCAGGCAACAACCCATGATCATAGGCACGACTTTCAATGATCGATTTCACCGCATATGGAACATCCGCAGAACGTTCAATAAAGACTGGCGTAGCACCAGAAGCACCATAAATAATTGGTCGTTTAGGAATGGTTGTGTCGATGTATTTTTTTTGCCCTAAAACCAAAATCATAGATGCCATTGGACTATTGATCAGCTCTTCTCCCCCACATTCGGTCAAATAATCGATACAGCAGATACTGCCTCTAGGAAGTCCAATCTCTCGCCCAATCTGTTGGATTTTTTTGATCACCAGAGAGGGTGTTTTCGTCGCTTTCTCATGCGGAACAGCAATGATTGCATTCGCTGATTGAAGCCCTGCAAACAGACTATATAAAGTGTTGATCACCACATTTTCTGAAGGTAGAAAGACTGGGATCACTCCTAACGGCACACCCACTTGCAAAATTTTCCCCGCAGAATCTTTTGCTGTGGCACCAATATATGTTCTCGTTCCAATCTCAGCTTCCATTGCCCTCAAAAACTGTAGAACAAATGCTTCTTTCTCTTTCTGACAGCCTTTACCTGTTTCTTCTATTTCACAAGCCACGTACTCCGGAATCAACGGTCGAATCTCCTGGATCATCTTTCGTACGATGTTATGGAAAAACTCTTGACTATACTCTTTCATTAAAAACTGCGCATCTTTCGCTGTTTCTAAGGCGATCCGCGCTTCTTGGATCGATAGTAAATCTTTATCTACCTTGTGCATTTATGATGCCTCCCCCTCCTCTTCAGGTAGAAGATCGAGTAACTGGTAGCGCTCAATAACTTTATTCAAATCGATATGTGGACTAGCAATCACCACTGAGCTATAAACCTCGGCATTCATTTTTTCAACCGCAGCAACACCAGCTTCAACAGCCGAATGACAAGCGGCAACATCCCCTTGGACAATCACTGAGATATACCCTGAGGCCACATTTTCATAGCCAATCAACTCGACGTCTGCCGCTTTACACATGGCATCACAAGCTTCTAAAACAAAGACCAAGCCAAATGTTTCGATCGCACCGATCGCTTCATATGTTTTCACTTGATTTCCCTCCCTCACTTAAGCCTCTACTGCATGAACAGAGACGATCTCTCCAACAGACGAAACAGGTCTAGGCATCACATTTTGTGCCGTCAGCTTACCAATCTCACTGGCAACCTTTGCTCCTGCTGCGACAGAAGCCTCGACCGCTGCCACATCGCCTTTGATCATGATCGTCACTAACGTAGAGCCAATGTTCTCATAGGAGATCAACTCGACATTCGCTGCTTTTAGCATTTCATCTGCTGCTTTTAAAGCTGGTACTAACCCAATCGTTTCTACTAAACCTAACGCTTCTTCCCCGCGATACTTCAAGTGATTTCCTCCTTATGCCGTTCGATATTTCTTATCCACATATTTTTCAACCGTTGCCTTGCCTTCTTCTGTCATACGATAAAAACAAACTAACTCCTCTTTTTCGTCCACTTCATAGCTCGTAAGCTCAACTAAGCCATTCGCCTCTAGCGCCATGATATGTTCGATAAATAATTTTTTATTGAACTGTCTTTCTTGACCATAAGTGGGAGCTAATCTCGTCATGATTTGATCCACATTCAATTCTTTTTCACCATATAACTCATTCAATACGGCAGTTCGACTAGGTAAAAGCATGTTAGACTTCCTCCTTTTTAAATAGATCAAGTGGATTCATCGTAACTAAGATCGCTCCCAGAACGATAATGATCGAACCAATCACCATTGTTGGCGTCAGTGCTTGATCCAAGAACATCACACTGAAGATCACACCCCAAAAAGCATAGGTAACATTCAATGACATGCCCACAGCTGTTCCAACCATTGCATTTGATTTATACCAAGTTAAGAAAGACACACCAGCGCTCAATCCAGACAGTAATAACCATAAAATAGGCATACCCGCAGCCAATGTGCCAGCAAACAAGTTCAAGCCACCGATGATTGGCAAAATGATCACGATGACAAATAAGCCTGAGATCAACTGACGAAGATTCACAGCAACATCTGTATCGATCATTGCACCACCAAAACTTGAAAAGACACCCTCTAGTCCCCACGAGATCGCCGCAATAAACGCGCAAATGATTCCCAAAGTAAAGTTAGGCGCGCCTTCTGGTGTCACTATATTGATGATGACTGCTCCAGCCACAACAACGAACATCCCAAAAACGATGCGCCGCGTCGGTGTTTGTTTCAAGAAAATCCAGGAAAACAACGCCCCAAATAGCCCACACGTAGCTGAGATAGGAATCGCATACGCCCCAGCCATTGCTAGGCCGACTAAATAAGCACCATTCGCCACAGGTCCTCCTAACAGAAAACCAATAACGAGCATTTTCCCTGGTTTTGTCGCTAACATCCGGCGAAGTTCTTTCAGCTTCCCTTGCTTTGCGTTATAAAATAATAGAAAAATTCCAGCAAAAAAATCATTCAATCCTGAACAAACAAACGGAGCTGCTAAAATCCCCGCCGCACTGACCAACGGATCATAGCCACTGGCAACCACGACCAACGTCGAATAGATGCCGTAAGTAATCCCTGAAACAAGCCCATTCGTGATTCCTTTTACGCGAAATCCTTTATTCGCCTCTTTCATTTTTGTAGCCGCACTGACATAAGAAATACTTTTTCCAGTATCCATTTCTTCATTTCCTCTCATCGAAATTTCAGTAAAATTATTTATTTGGTAAAATCGATTCTACTTCTGCATGTGGTCTAGGAATAACATGAACAGACAATAATTCACCCACACGTTCTGCCGCCGCAGCTCCCGCATCCGTCGCCGCTTTTACCGCACCAACATCCCCTCTCACTAAAACAGTGACGATTCCACCACCAACAAGCTCTTTTCCAACCAGTGAGACATTCGCCGCTTTCACCATGGCATCTGCCGCCTCGATCGAACCAATCAATCCTCTTGTTTCTACCATTCCTAATGCATCATGCTTCATCTTTTTTATTCCTTTCGCATTTAATTAAAGCGCTTTATTTTTTTACTAGCACAATCTTATTTCCTTACCTTAAGGGAACAGTCAATGCTTTTTTTGTTCTAGTACAGAAAAATGTGTAATTGTAACAGTTGCCACTCTGAGATATTTTTTTCTAATTGAGAATAGAAAGGGAAATTCATTATAGAACCCTTAATAAATCAACACTTGATAATTATTCTCAATTAACTACTCCTCAATAAAAAATTTCCTTTTAGTACACAAATAAAAGAGCACTTCACTGAGAAAGAGAAAATATCCGTCAATATTGCTCAATATTTCACTTTTCAGATCGTAAAAGAACGATTCATATCATTAAGCAAATATCTAAAAACCTTTATTTACCAATACTTACTCGATCTAAATAGAAAAATTACCCTTAAGGACAACCTTCCAAATAAATTCACAAAACAAGGAGAAATCGAACGCTTTTTCTCTAAAAGGACGGAGATAAGCAAAACAAATAAGACGAAAATTACAAACTGACACCGTCATTTCGTAATTTTCGTCTTATTTTTATTCAAACTCTTACTCTTTCCATCTACCGTGTTCAATTGTTGACTTTCTTTGCTGGTATCAATAGCTCGACAACAAAGCTATCTTCGTTCATTGTTGACCAATAATCCACAAGATGACGTTCGTAAACCTTATCTTCACATTGATAACGATGTTCTTTTGCCCACACCCGCATATTTTTATACTGCTGACCGATCAGCGATAAGTCACCAATATGATAACTCGAAAGGAAAAACTGCCCCCCAATCGACTGAGTCGGCATCTCTCCCGCCACTCGACCCACTGGCTTTTGCATGATTTTCACTTTTGAGCTGTGATACTCTTCCCTGTTTTTACATCCTTCAAACCCAAGGATCACCGGCCCCATGATCTCACAATTGTGGGACTCTAAATAATTCACCCAGGGAATATTGATGACTGCGTCCATATAGTTTTGGTTAAATTCTTGCTCTATGTAGACATAGGTTTCTTCCTCTAAATACTTCACATTGATCTCTTGTAACTGATTAGAAGCCACTATATTACCTTCTCTAATCATCCCTAACCATTCTGCGATTGCGCCATAACTATTGCGAATTCTTCTTTCTTCTTGCTTTAGCTCTTCTAATTTCGTCAAAAAAATATTTTCTTGTTCATGATAAAAATAGTTCTCTGTATTTTGGGCAATCTTCATCTCCTGCAATTTGAACCCCATCTGCTTATAGTATTTGATCACAGGGATACTATTCATCGTCTGCTCCGTATAATAACGGTAACCGTTTTCAAAACACACGTGATCTGGTTTCAACAAACCAAGTTGCTCGTAATAGCGCAATGTTTTGCGGGAAACATTACATATCTTCGCAACCTCACCAATCGAGTACATCGGACCAACATCTGAAAAATCCTTCGTTTTTTTCATTCAAACATCTCTCCATTTGACACAACCACTTACATTATCAAAAATATATGGGCACTTGTCAAGGAGAAGTCAAAGGGAATGTGCGTGCGAAAGGGGGTTTTCGTTCATTCGACATTTTCTTGAAGTAGGAAATCATGATATGCCTTGCAACATTATTTTTATCTTATTTATACGGTTAGCAAACAAACCACTCGTTTGTGCGTTGAACTCGTGTCGTTTTCTTAGTTGATTTGTAAGTGGTCGATATCTTGTTGAAATCTATCAATCTTCATTCCAAATCTCATTGTAAAAGATCAAATGTGATAATGCCGGGGTAGCTCTTAGGTAAAAAAATGCAAAAGAAAAAGGCTTACGCCCTTTACCAAAAAACTATGCGGAGTGTCTCTCTCTACGCCATGCGATTGCAATGTTGTTCAGTCACACATTCTACAATACCGTACCAGTCGGAGCGACCGCTGGCATATTGTAGCTTTACGAGATGTGGTCAGGCATGACAGCCTACAAATTCCACAGGGGCATTCGGTATATTTTGATTATGATTAGTATCAACATATACCGCCTTCTGCTACTCTCACGCGTTTCTTGTCTTATAGATTATTTCTAATCACTTCACGGCGAAGGACTTCTTTGGATGTTTCCATCAGTGTGAAATGCCAATCCCTTAGCAAATCTCTTCACGGAGAGGCTAAGTCTTGTCAACTTAGCTTTCTATTGTCGTCCCGACAAGTTCGCTACCTTACATTTGGTCACACTTTGCACACGTTCTTTGCGTTCCAATGCTTTTACACTGGCTTTCCTCTTGTTACCAAGAATACTCACTTGATACGCAACAGTATCCCATTACGACATCAACAACGACTTATTCCCAAACGTTCCTTGACGAGTTGCTTAAACTCTTATACACAAGGTTCTGCATCAGTTTTTTGATAAAAAGAATAAACCTTTTAATATTTTCAGGATAATTATTTTCCCATATATTTAACTGACATCAACGATATCAATCTTACTCAACTTTATCATGAGTTTACAAAATTTTCGTTCCTTAAATTTAAAAAAATGAAAAAAAGTGGAACGATTATCAGATGTTTTCTGATGATCGTTCCACACTCTTTTACTTGATTGAACTCTTCAGCAGTCCTTATTGACCAAGAGACCGCATAACCAATTTGTTTACCCCACAGACTCTTCCATATTGGAATCGGCTTCTAAACCAATGTCATTAACTATCAAACCCAGTTATTAAAAGTTCTTATAGGAGTTAAAGAGTCAATATTTATCAACTATTACCAAATTAAGATGGTCAAAACCTGGTCAGTTTTGATGTGTTATTGGGAGCCAAATATAGATATGCTTTGAGGCCTGTCTATTGATTTTTATCCTACATCTGTAGTCAATTAATTTATTCTCAGTTTTTCATTTTTTTCTAATAGTCATTTTCATCTATATCTATAGAAGAGATTATAATTTCTTCTATTTCTTCATCAGTTAATTCTTGTTCTTTTTCTAATTCGTTTAAAATATTAATAAGTTCTTTTCTTGTTACATAAGTGTTATTTTGCAAAATACCTTGAGCTATTAGTTCATACTGATAATTTGAATCATAAAAAGAAATATTTTTTCTTTTTAACTCTTTAAAAAAAGGACTTTTTTGAGCTTCAACAAATTGTTCATTTTTATTTCCACCAGTGTTTAACCATTTATGAAAGTCTATTTCATAAGCTAAAAGCCAAACTTCACTATTCATATTTTCTTCAGCGTTTCCAACAAAATATTCTTCTTTGAATTTTTCTCTAAACTTTGATAATTCTCGTTTAATACCGATTTCGTTTTTTCTCTCAGACAATACATCCAGCAAAATAATAATAGCTATCCAATTTTCAGATCTTAGTATTTTTTTTATATAATCTAATGACATAGAAAAACCTAACGATTTAAACATCCAAATTATCCAAATTATTTCTTCGTCACTTCTCAGGTGAAGATGGTTATCAATAACAGAATATAAAATCCTTTTTAGTTGTGTCTTTCTTACAAAAGAAAAATTGTTTTTCAGAATGATTACTAAATTTTTTGTAAGAATCGGAAACTTTATCAATAGGTTGAACAATATAGGTTCAATAGAATCCCACTCATCTTTTGTAAATGTATTCGTTCTTATAATTTTTAATACGTATTTAATTATTGATATATCCTTATATTTATGATATTCGATAATTGATTTTTCAAGTAATTTCTCAATATTTACTGATGAGTAAATTTTTATCTCTTCAACCCATGATTTTCCATATACAAACGGGCTTTCAATTATTTCAATCTTATTCTCATTTAAAACTAACTCGTATTTATCCAGCTCTTCTCTAAAAATAGAAATTATGGATTCAATCTGGGCTCTGTCTTTTGTAAAGATAAAATAATCATCTACATAACGTAGATAGTCAATTTTAATATCTCTTTTTTTTATTTCGTAATCTACAGAACAAAGTAAGATTTCTGAGACTATTCTTGATACAGCATTTCCAACTAATATTCCGTTTGTTTGTAAATCATTCAATAATTGAATACTTGCATCAATTTTATTTCCCAACAAATCTAAATTCCTAGTATTTGATTTTGATAATTTCTTGCTGTGGATAGCCCAAGAAATGCTATGGGTATATATACTATCAAAAAAAAATTGGATATCTAATTTCAAACCAAACAAATTATCCTTATACAATTTTTTTACTTCTTTCTTTACCTCAGAAAAATTAGTAACCTTTCTATCATATGCTTTACCATAACTGGTACTCTGGTTAGAAGGTGCTGTTAACGAATTACTGGTTTTATCAAAAATTTCAAATAGCTCAGTTTGATTCTCAACTAATATTTTTGCAGCGTTAATATATTGATATGGATTTGGAACTGCAAATCGTCTTCTTGAAGATATAGTTTTAAACCCATTAAAAATTAGTGGTTTTGACGGTTTTACTTTTTCATAATTTACTTTCTCAATAATAGTTTCTATATGTTCCGATAATAAATCTGAATTAAAACTGGGAGGCAATTCACTTGGTATATATTCATATTTTATTAACTTTTCTATGTCTAACATATTCTCTCCTTCATGAATTTTATTCAATACTGATTCAAACCTCAATTTTCAATAGATAAGATTTTATAAATTTCTTAGTTTTTCTTTTTCATATTGTAATAAATTACTATTAGACGAGTTAGCAATCTTTTTTGATATATTTATCACTTCTTTTAATGATAATCCTTCAGATAACATTGGTACTATTTTTTTTATTGCACTCGCAGGGACGCCCATATCCAGTAAAATCGAAAAATTTCCATCAACTCCTTCATTTTCAAGTTGAGATGAAGCATAAGAATAATCTCCTACATTCGAAATATTATTAATTTTACATATTTCTTTTTGCAATGAATTAACAACATCAAGCCATTTAGGAACTTTATATGAAATCCAATGTCTTTGTTCTCGGTAACAATTACTAATAGTTTGATCTAGTATTTTTTGAGTTTGCCAATTCGGATTTT
This sequence comes from Enterococcus sp. DIV2371, assembly GCF_050498525.1. NCBI lineage: Bacteria > Bacillati > Bacillota > Bacilli > Lactobacillales > Enterococcaceae > Enterococcus > Enterococcus sp. DIV2371. Next base: position 2,521,557 of record NZ_JBIPAJ010000001.1, read on the forward strand.
GCTCTTTAATATATATATATTCTTGACTTAATATTTCGTTAAATGAAGAACTATTGAGATATTTAAACGCAACAACTGGCAATTTATTTCGAGACATTGGCCTTGTAGTCTCAGTTTCTTTTAATAAATTATCCCAACAAATACCCAATATATATTTAATAGCCTTGAAAGAAGGTTTTCCAGTCCATAAAACTAACTCTGGCTGTGTCTGTATCTTTTCATATAAATCATTAATTATTTTCTTTTGACCTTCTACAGAAACAGCGTTTTTCTTTATTATTGGCAAAAATTCCTTATCATACTCTATCAGTTCTTCATATCTCTTTATATTTTTGGGAAGTAATTCTTCTTTATCAAAGTTTATTAATATTTCATCAGATATTTTTTCTTGATCATAGAATGGCATATCTAACTCTATTTCAGTCTTTGGAGGAATTTTATGAAAAACATAAACTTTCCCTGTATAGTGCTCTAATAATCTACCTGCTCTACCCTTTATATTAGAAAAATCGAAGTAATCAATTTCATTTGGACCTTTCTTTTTATCAAAAATAAATACATTTTTTGCTGATGTATTTACGCCTTCTATAATAGTAGATGTGCAGAATAATACATTTAGCTTATTATAATTAAAATATTGAATTATGGAGTGTGTTAAATGCTTGGGAATAGTTCCAGAATGAACACCTATTTTTTGTAATAACAGCCTATTGTAACTCCAATTACTATTGATATTTTCAGAAATCCATTCATTTATTGGTAGTAGCTCTTCTTCTTCCAGATAGTTATTTAGTTTTAAAAATTCATAGTACTTTGTAGCCAACCTAAATGCTCTATCAGGTGACGATGTATATACAATGGATTGTTCATTTTTTTTACAGTATAAAAGTTCAAAAAGTTTTTCTTCTCTTTCCATTTCTTGTTTGCGCTTCCCATCATTTTTGTAATTGATGTTTACTAATTCGACTTGTGCGTCTACAAGAGAATAATTTGTCTTAATAAATTTAGCATTGTATTTTTTCTCAAAACCTCTAGAAATTTTATCAATATTTGGTCCAATAAAATAAAATGCTGTATCTTGTCTAGCCAAAATTTTTTTTATAGCAATGTTTAAGACATCAGATCGTTCATCATCTCTATAGGAGCTTATTTTATAAAACTCATCAAGAACACAATAATCAATCTTAGGAAGATTAGGAAATTCTATTACTCTTTCAGCAGTTAAAATGAAAATATTTTTCTCTTCAACTTGCTGAGAAGTATTAACTACCATGTTATAATTTTTATATTTTTTTAATTTCAACCTAGTTTCATTAATCAAAGCTAGTGTAGGTTGAATAATTAATATATTATCGTGTTTATTGCAAGCGACTATCTCCTCAATCAGTAAACTTTTACCAAAACTAGTCGGTGCACTAACTATTAAATTTTGCTTCTTTTTTATCAAATATGATAACGCTTTCTGTTCTTTATGAAAAACTATATTATCAATATACTCGGATCGATGAAAAGAACGTCTAATTTCAGACGTGTTATCCATTCTTTCTTTAATGTAAGGATAGAAACCCTGACTTTCAGCTAAATCACTCCATATTTCCTTTGTATTATCATCAACACTATCCCAAATTTCGTATATATGAATTATTATCTTTCTAGCATAACTATTTCTATTTGACAAAGACAAATTCGATACATATTTTGCAAGAGAAAAACTCTCATTAAGGTCTAGTTTATTTACTTCATAAATATTTACTATATCCCAATTCACCTTTATTTAACCTCCTAATGCTTGAATCAGAGTTAATTTTGAATGCAACTTTGATATAATTTCTTTTTTACTTTTTAAAGGCATCAATATCACTATAATATTTAGTTTATTTATAAGAGGATGCTCCTTACTTTTTTCATCAAATCTTTTTTTTAATTTATAAACTTCATCTTCAAACTCTTTAGAAAATTTTTCAAAATCTAATTCATATGAATCCAGTGTCGATGTTTCGTATGCACAAAACATCGGAATTACTATATTATTTAGTTGCTCCGAGAGACTTGTATATCTATTCAACAATTCAATCCAATGTTCAGAATCAAATCCCATAGAATCCAGCATTTCATATGAATCTGTTATTCTTTTGGATATTATATTGAATTCACTATTAAAATAATCCGTATTAAAATGTTCAAAAAGATCTTGTGCTAGTGCATCAACTCCATTTATTCCACTTGTGTATATCTTAGACTCCCCAAGCCAAAGAGTCATACTTTCAGTATTAATATGTATAGAATCAAAGCCATGAACAGCGTGTCCGAATGAATCTTTAAAATGGATTTTAGCTATCAAGGGATTAGTATTAAATAAATACTTTAAAATTGAATGAAGAAATAATTCCCCAAATTCACCTCTTCTTAAATATTTATTATCAAATTTATCATCAATAGACTCACCTTTTTTATACATTTCTGCTACTTCTCTGTATTCAGTTATCTTATATATTGATATTGCTGCCTCAACTAGAGTATTTAAAATCTCATCTTGAGGAACATTTTCACCTCTATGGAAGCCAAAAGCAAAACTTGGTATTTCTTCACACATGATTTGTACAAAATCATCAATCCTTTGCTGCAAGATGTCTTTTCCACAAATATCAAAATCAATATGATAGGAATAAAAATTAGCTTCTGATATTTTACAAGATAATATTTTCTGAATCTTATTTTTTTTGTTCATAATTACTATCCTCACATTTTTTGTTAAATATATTCTCTCATTAATAGTAAAATAACACAAGTTAGAAAAACATAAAAAAAACACCATAATATTAAAATGAAATATTTGTAGATCTGTTTCAGCTGTAATAACTCCAAAGACTATGTAATACTTTTTAATGATTTTCAACCAAAATCTATTTTTCGTTTCATTTACATATGAAACACAAAAAACCTTGTATATCAATATTTATAAAGCTGTGTTTCATTTCGTTTCATATATCAAAATTTATTAACCTTTTTCAAAAGCCAAAAAAAGAGTAATCCAGGTGAGCCATATAAATCTTTTAAAGGATACCCTTAGTACCGTCAAATAACAACAAGGTGTGGTTATCTATTCTATTCATTCTATTCATCTTATAATTCTACCAAAGTTATGATCAGCTTGAGTTGGTTGTCCATCAACTCAAGTAAGAGCGTAATCCGTTTTCAGTGGCTTTTTTAAGCTTACTGTTATCTCTTCTCCCACTTTCTGCTGAACAGATAAACTAATTGACTTCAGATATTCAATTGCTTCTGATATAGCTTGCTTATCATTTGAAATAGACTCATCAACATAATAAGTAATCCTTGTTGTACCATTGCTATCATTTACAGCTGTTAGATGGACTTTATAAGGCTAATGACCATAGTTACTGATAAAGTAGCTGAGTTACTCATCTTTGGACACTTTTGATTTCACATCATCAAACCCTATACTACTATTCACAATATTACTAAAACCATCTCTAAGTTCTTTAATCTCTGTTTCTTTAAAGTATAAGTAATTATTCGGATTCCCTTGATTCTGACTAGTTATTAATACTTTGGCTACTCCTGAATTAATGGTAAAGAAGTAAACATGCTTCGGTAAGAAATCTTGTGTATCTGCATCCAAATAAACTACTACTAAAGAATAACCTGATTCTTTTTCACTACTTTCTGACCAGTTTAAAACTATTGGTGTGTTATCACATTTATTGTTATTAAGAACCGAGTCAGGGAGTTGTAAACCGTATAAACCAATCTAATTATTCGGACTTCATTGTTTATACATCTGATCATTGCTTGTTCCCAAGTATTCATAAAGCAATTAAGCTGGGGCATTTCTAGTATACAGCCAAAACAAAAAAGCTAGAACCCTTATATATCAAGGTTTCTAGCTCCTATAACATGGTTACCCAACTGACCCTTCCATCTCATAACTAAATATATATAGGTAGTGTCAATTGATTTCAATTTAATAAAAGTCCCTATTTAACAGTATTTTTTATGCCAAAACAGAAAATACGTTCCCCTGAATTTACTTGCTTTTATATTTTTTTGTGGCAAATTTGTGGCAAAAATAATGTTATTGATTTCATTTTAAGTCACTATGACTACATGCCTTTGCCGTAGTCAAGAAACATTGGTGGCTGTTTTAGTCCAACAAAAATACCCGCTCGAAAAGAGCGGGCTACCTTAGGATAAAGAATGTTCTGAATGTGGATACTTACATTTTACTATCTTTTTAAATTTAGATTCAAATAATATGTTCGTTTATGTAATCCGCTCCAAAGAGCGGGTTGTGAAAAAGCAATGTTGTTAGGTGATACAATAAGGTTACTATCATTTTAATTATTATTCAACTGTTTTGGTTTTCAGTGGTTGTATCTATTTTTTAAAAGACAATCACTCTGAAAAGTAGCTATCTCATTGAAAATTAAGACCTTCGAAATAAGTAAATTGTCTTAAGCTATAACAATTCTAGTGACTCTCAAATGAAGCTTTCCAATCATACATACCTCTTTATCTTTTAATTCCTTACGAAAATGTAATGAATAAATCGGACAAAAAAATGGTTAGAAAAAAATTTTTTATAGATAATTAAATGTATCAAAATTAGGAGGTATTTATATGCCAATACTCAAATCTGCTAATCCTTTAAAAGCAATCTCTTTATTAGTAATCGGTGCTCTTGGCACAGCTATATCGGTATTGCACATCACTTGTATCTATATCTTTCATATGGGTGTTGCAGATCCGAACATCCCTCTGTTTAGATTTTTTGAAAAATTTGCTTCTGCTACTTCATCTATCCTTCACATTTCTTCCGACAATCTTTATTTATCATCTCTCTCGTTATTTATCATTTTTTCAATTATTGGATTATTTTTCAATATCTTCACTAATAATAATAAATTGATTTCCATTTGGATTTTAGGAATAAATTTACTTTTTTCTCTCCCTACACTCTTTTATTTCTTCGTTGCATGGGGGATGAATCAGTAATTCTTCCATTGTTAGCACAAATTAAGAAATAGAAAGAGGGTTCCAAAATGACTAATAAAACAGATCGTTTATTAATTGCATTGCAGTCATATCAAGAAGTTTGCTGGATAAATCCAAATTTTGGAGAAAGAAAAACTTCATGTTTTACCATAAATGATGTGATAGACGCTTCTAAAAGGCTACAAAGGTTTGCTCCATACATTGCTAAAGTTTTTCCTGAGACTAAAGCTACTGGTGGTATCATCGAGTCAGAATTAGTTGAGATTCCTAACATGTTGGATAAAATAAAAGAAAAAGAACATTTCGAAACAAACAGTAAACTATATTTTAAATGTGACAATAATCTCCCTGTATCTGGTTCAATTAAAGCCAGAGGTGGAATCTATGAAGTTTTGACGTTTGCTGAAAAAGTTGCGCTGGATTCTGGAAAACTAACAATTGATAGTAATTATGCTATTCTAGCAAATGATGAATTCAAAAATATTTTTTCTAATTATTCAATCGCTGTGGGTTCTACAGGGAATTTAGGTCTTAGTGTCGGAATCATGGGAGCAAAGTTAGGGTTTCAGACGACTGTCCACATGTCTAATGAAGCAAAAAGCTGGAAAAAGCGTTTGTTGAGAGAAATAGGCGTTGTTGTCAAAGAGTACGAAGGTGATTTTAGCAAAGCTGTAGCTTTAGGGCGAGCAGAAACAGTAAACAAATTCCACAGTTATTTCATCGATGATGAAGCTTCAAAAGATTTATTTCTAGGATACTCTGTAGCTGCACTGAGACTACAAACTCAATTAAAAGAAAAAAATATTGAAGTATCTGAAGATCATCCTCTATATGTCCATCTTCCTTGTGGTGTAGGTGGTAGTCCAGGTGGAATTGCCTTTGGATTGTCCTGCATTTTTGGTGATGCTGTAAAAATATTTTTTGTAGAACCTACTCACGCTCCGTCAATGTTACTTGGCCTGTACACAGGATTACACGACAAAATTTCAGTGCAAGATATTGCAATCGATGGTAAGACAGCTGCTGATGGATTAGCCGTCGGGCGCCCCTCACATTTAGTCGGCAAGATCATAGAACCGATTTTATATGCTAGTTCTACTGTTCAAGATGAAAGATTATATCAATATCTAACATTGCTTGCGGATAGTGAAAACATCTATGTGGAACCTTCATCCGCTGCTGGGATTGCATCATTTGTGAATATAAATCGAGCATTCGCATTGAAAAAAACTTGGATAAAGTCTGGCACACACATAATTTGGGGAACGGGTGGTAATATGGTTCCAGAAGAAGAAATGGCTCAATATTACAAAAAAGGATTGTCTTTACTTAATTTCTAATTATGTAACAATAACAGCAAGTTCAAGTCATTAATCTCGCTAAAAGAACATCGATAACAAAAATACTCAGTTATCGATGTTCTTTTTTTTACGGCAATGCTGGGTTACTAGATCATCGCAGGCTAATCTAGCTTACATTTGCTAGATTATTATGATTTGATTCTTTGTTCGTAATATTTGGTTTTTTTCTATTTTGAGAATTGCTTTCATTTTTTGGTTTTACTTTTTGGCTCTTCTTTTCTTTACTATCACTTGACTGTTTATTCTCCTGTTCATTTCTCTTGTTATTAGATTTTTCTTTTTTCTTAGTACCATTTGTGTCACTACTTTGTTTTTTTCTAGGGATCTGTTGTGATTGCTTTGGCGAATGGCTCTTTGGCTTTTCCGACGCTTTAGGACCACACGCTGCAAAACTAACTGTTGCTAAAATTCCTAGACATGCTAATAAAAATTTCTTCATATTGACCACTCCTATCATTTTTTTGGTACACTTAGAGTGTATTAAAAAGAATAAATTAAACGATGTCTATTTGCTTAAGTCATCAATAAGAAGCGCTTACAGTATTGTCACAACATTTTTTAATCATCCATAGATACGTTTAAATGATTAAGATTATTTCAATTTAGTACGCTGTAGAGTAAAAAAAAATTAACATTTTTACAAAACATGAACTTTTTATGAGCTTTTTTTAGTTTTAAACAATTTTCCTAAATTTGGTTTTTTCTAACCAAAATGATTTATTCGCTCTAAACTTTTACAAAGAAAAATGAGGAGGTTATTGTATTGAACGCTAATCGATTAAATACTTCGTCTACACCGATCATCTTATTTTTTATCGGTGGATTAGGTACTCTGTTTTCTTTTTTTAATCTAGCTGATTTTCTAGTTTTTGATGTAGGAATATTAGAACCATCGATACCAATATATGTCTATAATTTTTATCATATCTTATCCGTATCTGCTTCTAACCTTTTATTTTTTTCAGCCAATCAAATATATTTAGCCCTAATTGTTCTTACAATCACGATTCCAGTTATTATGCTCTTAATAAATATTAAACAAAATAATTTAAAATAAGATTCAATATTTTTACTCCTATTAAATCTAATTTTTTCACTTCTAATTATTTACCTACTATTTTTCTTTAAATAAGTGGTCCAATTGACATTATATTTTCTGTAAAACTAACTATATTATTATAAAAAAAATACCTACTCCAAAGAGTAGGTATTAAAAAAACCGTATGGTTAGGATTGTATAATTCTTTTGTTGTCTAAAATACGTATAATATAATTAGTAAAGAGAGTATTGATATGCATGCTATCCCACTTCCCCCAAAAGTTTTTAGCTATTGATACTCTCTTTTTATAATGGCACCTACATGTATTTTAAGGCTAACCTAATAAAAATGCAAACGCTTGATACGTGTTTAGAAATTCTTAACATTTAACTAATCTCGCGTTAGAAAATAATTCTAATCACGAAGATTAGGTTCTGATGAACATTTTTATTTGATAACAAAAATTACCTTAATCACAGCATATATATGCTGTGATTAATATAAAAAGGTATACACATTCTTCTAATTTATATCTTTTATTCTATTATTGTATAATCAAATTTTAATTTATTAAATAAAGAACAAAAAGCTTTGTGAATCTGTAAAATCAGTATATTATATATGGAATCACCCTATATAAATCATATGTAAACGTTATATAAAATTAAAATACATTCATTATTTTTGTTATCATTAGATAATTATTGTAGTTTGGTCTACCCTAATAATAGAGAAGCGCTTCTCTAAATTATATTACGAAAGGTAGATTACAATGAAAAAATTTATTTCTTTAAGTTTATCAGCACTTGCTCTATCTTCTTTTCTTGTATTCAATGCTACTCATGCTAATGCAGCAGAAAATAATTATGAAAACAACTATAATTTGAATATAAGAAGTATGATTTCTATTGAATCTCAACAAGGATTTAGTCCTTTTTCAGACGCCTTCCAACCTAATATTATAAATTTTAACCAAGTAACTAATAGATTTGACTTTAGATATGGGATTAATCCTATAAATCCTGGGATCCATCATTTTGATAGAAACACCTTAACTGGTGTCACTTCTCGAGGAGATCATGTATTACTTAATAATGGTCAAATTGAGGGAGGTTCTATAGTATTTGATGTTGTTCATCAAGTTACAATTCCTAATTTTAGAGATTTTGAATATTTCAGAATAGATGTATCGTACAGAGATGCTCTATGGAATCAGAGAAGAGAAGCTTCAATGACTTTTCGAATTAATTAGCGATACTTTAGCACACCATCTCATAGAGGCGGTGTGTTAATTTTTTAAGATTTTTTAAGTTCATTTTTACTAATAAGCGAGTTACTGAATAATACAGAAAAAAGACCCACTCCGGAGAATGGGCTGTAAAAAAACATTATTGATTTAGTGATCGTATAAGTTTTCTCCCATAGTCTTACTTAGTTAAGGTATAATTGATCCCATGGATAGTAACATTTCTAATCGTACTTGGCCATCCTTTACTATTCCACTTTCCGCTATTTGCTTGTTTTTCTATTTGTGCTGCGCCCTGACCATAAAATTTTGCTTGGTTTTTGTTATACCACGGATCATTGTGGGGATTCGGACTTAGTTGATATCTATGCTTCCCCGGATTAATTTCGTATCTCCTGTTTGTTCCACCAAAAGATGCTTCCATCCATTTATAAGTATTACCTTCTATTTTCATAGAACCTGTGATTATAAACGGTTCAACATCTCGTACTTCTTCGTAACTAGTTGGTGTTTGAGTTTGCGCTTCTACCTTATTAACGCTCTCGAAAAGACTACCACCTAAGAAAACGCTTAAACCCAGGAAAATAAATAAATATTTTTTCATATAAACCTCTCCTATCTTTATTTTTTGCTGACATCATTTTTTTAGTATCGATACTTTTTTATAACAATACCCACTGTTAGTTTAAGGGTGGCCTAAAATTATTGCAAACGCTTACTGTTTATTTAAGAATTCTTAATCTTTGATTAATTCTAATCAAAAAAAAGACCCACTCCGGAGAGCGGGTGGATATAAAAAAAAACTAATCAATGGTTTCAAGGACACTTTTAGATTACTATGATTTTATTTATTGTTCAAGTCATGTGCTTTTCTTATCGCTTGTTCTCTTATAATGGTTAGGTGCCGATTGAAGATTTGAGCGAGTTACTACAATCGATTAAAAAACAAAAATTTCCTATCTAACTAAGGACAGGACTTCTAGTATTTTTATTTTTTTGTTCTTTGCTTACTACGCTGATTACTTTTCTTCACTGCTTTTGCAGCAACAACGCTTGATAACAAACCGTCACCCATTACTTTATCTGTAGCCTTTTTGGTAACTTTGTACTTCACTGCCGATTTTAGAATACTCAATAGCACGCACCTCCTCTTATACATTCAAATAATATGATAGATTTAAGAATTTTATATGAAATTTGAGATAATTTAACCATAAGTTGTAAAATATTGTTATATGATTTGAGTTGATTTTTTCTTGATTTTTATTCTATACTTTTTTAAGTTTCACGAGGTTTACAACCGATTGGATAATTCATCAGAAAAAACTTGATGTTGATCAATCGAATTGAAGCGTATTCACGATGTGTTGTATACTATTTTCGCTATTAATATTAGACTTTGCAATCATGGGTACTTGGTTAATACCTGCACTTCCTTATATTTATGAATCTTCAAAAATTGACGATGACTATTTGGAAGTATTGTTTTTATTTATTGTTCAAGTCATGTACTTTTTGATCAGAGAAAAACTAGCTATATTATCAATGGCTAGGTTTTGATTCGGAATACAAACGAGTTGCTACAATTAATTGAAGAACGTAAAAAAGACCTCTTCCACGATTGATGGGCGAGTTTCTTTTTGTTCAATATTTATTCTTCCTTGCTACCATTTCATTTGATATGATAATTTTGTAACGGAAATTATTATGGAATGAGGAATAAAAATGAAAAAGTTTAGTTGGTTAGTTTTATCTGGGGTATTTCTACTGATGTTGTCGAGTTGTTCAACTAATAAGAAAGACGACAGCTCTGAAACATCTTCTACTTTAAGTTCAACAACCTCTGAAAATACACAAACTACTGAGACAACAAGCATTGAAGAAACAACTTCTACTGAACCAGTTCAAACTACTGTCCAAAATACAACTACTTCGACTACTGTCGTGCAAGAAGAAAGTTATGAAGAAATGAAACAACGTACGCTAAATTCTACGCATGCTGAAAGAGCGAGTTGGAGCGATGAAGAATGGGAAGCTTTTGGAATGGCATTGTACGAAAATGGATTAGCTTTAGACGATGCTGGCAACATCATTACTCAAGCTGAAGCTGAACAACAGGCTACTGCAACACAAGCAGCTCAATCTGCAGAACCATCAACTTTGACAGAATTCATCAATAAATATGGGATGTCTCCAGTTGCCTATAAAATGCAATATGAAGGCATGAGCGAAGAAGAAGCTTTACAAAGCACACCAAATGATATGAAATCCTCTGGAGAAATACAAAGAGGATTTATAGAGTACGGTATTCAATAAATCGTCCAATAATAAAATTTATATTATAGAACATAAAACCTCGCTCACGATAAATGAGCGAGGTTTTTTATATGTACCCTGTAGGACTCGAACCTACGACCGGACAGTTATTAACTCGCCATATGCTCTGCCTAACTGAGCTAAGGGTACAAATTATTGTCAAAAGAGTCGTCAAAACTATTATCTGGTAGATAATTTATTTATTGTGGTAACAAGCTTCTTGCCACTATTACTTCAATATATATAATCGTAAATATAAATAATGAAATAGTTATAGCCAAATTGTATCGAATAATTTTTGTTATTGTCAATGTCACAGATTATTCCTTAATCTAAATTTACAAACACTCATACATTCTTCATTCTTATTACATCCCAATAGTAGTGAGAAGCAAACGGGAGTTCATGTAGATATAATAAAAAAAACGATTATTTATCAATCCTAGAGATGTCGATTTAGTATAAGCTGTTGCTTATTCACTTTAGATTATTTAAATCGAATCAGATTCACTTAGACAAAAAAACACCCGCTCATATAAGAGCGGGCTACCTTAGGATAAAGAATGTCTGATGTGGATACTTAAATCTTACTATCATTTTACTTTAGGTTCAAATAATATGTTTTTTTATGTATACCACTCAGAAGAGTGGCACGGACGTTAACATATGAATATATATGGTCAAGTTCACATTACTAGAGTTTGACCCCGCATTCAAGTAATACGCTTTCCTTGCTGTTTAAAACACATGTGATAGAATCATAAAAAGAGTACCAATGCGCACGCTGAAAACTTCCCCAAGTTTTTAAAACTTTGTCCATTGGTACTCTTTTTTTAGAATGATTCCTATTCACACCTTATGGGTAACCAGTGATTATTGCAAGTACCTTGTCTTAATCTGAGAATTCTTAAACTTTGATCGAATCTTATTTTAAACAAAAAAATACCCGCTCATAAAGAGCGGGCCACTAAAGGATTCAATCCGCATTAGTGAAGCTAAGTAAAGCTTACTACCATTTCAGGCTATGTTCAAATAATATGTTCTTTTATGGACCCCGCTCCAAAGAGCGGGATGTAAAAAAAGCAATGTTGTTAGGGTGATACAATAAGATTACTATCTTTTTATCTATTATTCAACTGATATAATCATTTTGCTGCCTAAAATACGTATGATATAATTATTAAAGAGAGTATCGATATACCCACTATACACTTCCCCCAAGAAGTTTTTAGTTGTCGATACTCTCTTTTTATGATGGCGCCTACGGGTAGTTTAAGCCTGGTCTAAAATTATTGCAAGCGCTTTTCTTTTGTTTAAGAATTCTTAAACTTTGATTAATTCTAATCAAAAAAGACCCACTCCGAAGAGTGGGCGGGTATTAAAAAACGAATTCTTAGTACTGAGGATAAATTAAGGGTACTATGATTTTATTTATTGTTCAAGTCATGTGCTTTTTTGATCAGAGAAAAACTCGCTATATTATCAATGGTTAGGCCTTGATTCGAAATATAAACGAGTTGCTAAAATTAATTGACGAACGTAAAAAAGGACCTATTCATAATTAGATGGATAAGTCCTTTTTAGAATTTAAAATATTTTTGTAGTTTAATTTAGATACGCAACAATCTATATTGTTTTATATTCAAATTTCTTTAATAAAGAGTCTAGTCGATGAACTAAATCATCATAAGAAATAATATCAGCAATATGTTTATACTTTCTTCTTAAAATTTCAAAATCTCTTAGTTGATCTGCATTTAATTTGTTTGATCTCCCTAAAATAATTATTCCCCTAGGATTTCTTATATAAATGTCAAGTTCCTCTTGAGTTTGATTAAATATTTTGTTCTTTATTAGTTTCTCAGAATTTTTTGCAGTTCTACATAGGTGATAAATATATTTTTCTATCTGCATTAATGTGCCTGTTAGTTCTTTAGAAGCATAATAGTTATTTCTATATTGAGTTTTTGTCATTATAGGAATATTATATGATTTTTTTATTTCAGCTATGTCTATATTTCCGTTTACATCAATAAAAATAAAATCAGGTCTTTTATCACCCTCATCAGTTTTTATGACTGGTTCTTCAACAACTGATTGATACATTGGAAAAATAAGAGTAAGAATCTTTGCAATTTCATTTTGCCAATCTTTTTCTGAATAAATAGTTTCATTTTCTAACATTTTTACCAGTTTATTTTTTATATATAGATACTTTAAGTATTCGTTTTCTGCTATTTCTTTTTCTGTTATTATATCTTTATGATCTGTAATAAAAGTGTTCTTATTTTTCTTTGACATATAATTTTCGTAGACAATATGATTTTCTTTTTTAGTTAATAAATAATCTTGTATTAGAACCCCAATTCTCATATAAGAATATAGATACAATTCATGTTTATTTGGAAATTTTTTTATTAATTCTTCAAAAATATTTTCAGGTAAATTTCCGTTTTTACCACCTATAAATAAATCTTCATCGAGTATATCATCTATTTTTTTCATTATAGATATATTTTCATGCGCTACGAAATAAGATATATCCGTCTTCATATCTTCATAAATAAAAATATTGTGTTCTATTCCTAATACTTTATTATTTAAATGATAATAGTCTCCATCTTTTTTTCCAATTTCAAATTCAATAGAATTTTCCTTATCTTCTAATATCTCATTATTTGAGATGGTAAACGTTCTTTTTACAGTATAAGAGCCATCCTGATTTATTTTTTCAAAAATAAAGGATGTATTCTCTGCGTATGGGGTATATTCACAAATCAAATTTTCATGATTTTTCGCTACTTTCAACACATTTGCCACTATCTTCACTTCTTTTCAATGTATTTTATACATTATAATTTTTAAAGTAAGATTCCTAAGATTGTCCACTATCTTTATTAAACTAATAAAAATATATATTCAATAAAAAAACCACTCTGATAAGAGTGGCCCACAGAGTACGGCGTACTTCCATTACGCTTAATAGCTATTATCGTATCTCCCGTGTCGGCAGTATAGAATAGTTCTATCTGTAACCATATCATAAATCAGTCAACAAATAAATGCAAGTATATTACAAATAAAAATATAACTTTTATGGCAATCTTAAACATGAATGCTGAGGCATATTTCTCATCCCAGGATCATTAATTTTAAAGGATGTCCATAATCTATTTGCCAAAATATCGCTAGCTTGAATTAAGTAGTTACATTTAGAATCACAATAACTAACTTCCACTTCAAGAGCTCCATGCCAAATTGGTTCATAAAATACTCCATAATTAAAATTGTGTATTCCATTCTTCAATTCTTCATAAACAGATTCTTCAAAATTGTAGTAACCATTGCTTGCTGTTGCTTGTTCATCAACACATATAAATAACTTTAAATTTCCCTCAGGATCTAATAAACCTTTATTAATAAATAAGTTTATTTTTTCCTTGACTAACCTTTTCAGTACATAGTCCTTATATCTATGTATTGATTTCTTATTATCCAAAATACTATCTTGTACTCTGCTTATATCCACACTTAGGCCCATACTATGTTCATTTTTTAAAACTCGGTATAACTCATACTTATCTTTTCTCTCTAATACGCAAGCTTTCAATTCTCCGTTTATCATTTTTTGTTTTTTTATCCTTTTAACCACGCCCTTGTATTTTCTTTTCGCAATTTCTTTGCTCTCTTTATTAAAGAAAGCATACCCCGCATATACAAAAAATCTGTTAGGTGCTTTCCTATGTAAAACTCCTGAATCATCAAAAAACAAATATACTTCTTGCATGGACCTAGTCTCCGATCAAATTGTCATAATATCATTTTACAATCTTTATAAAAATTACACAACCTAACAGTTGCTATATACTAATTATGTATCCCCCTCAAAACGAGGGGATATTTTTTTATCGCTTAGGAATAGTCAAAACATACTCTGGAAAACGAATATCCACTGTTTGTCCATTGATCGTATTTCCGTTCGAATCATTTGTTCGTCGTAACATCGGAAAGACTCTTTTCCCTGCAAATTTACGGATATCTAGTGTGCCATCCAAACCAAATCGCAGGCCGCTAGGTAATCCATAGGCTGCATTCACATCATCTCTAATAATACCGGCTGAGCGACAACGTCCAATTTCAACATCCGGATTGTCGGCTTCCATCCAGAAGACATATCCTTGATTTAAATGAGCTGCACCGTTGATAGGCACTAACCAAGCACCAATTCGAAAAATACCAAGAGATAGCTCATTAAACACTTCTAACTTACCTACATAATTACCAACGGTTTTTGGTGGGCTCGCTAAAATAATTTGATCATGTGTTAAGTTATTCCCCGCTCGTAATCGTTCACGAACCGTATTCATATTGATACCCGGACAGATATTCGAGGCATGACCGCTGAATTCGTTATGACCTAATACATCATTGACGGATAAACCAAAACGTTGCATCGCCGCCTTTGCTCGTTCTTCAAATGCTTTTTCTTGTTCAGCTGTAAATGAACTATTCCCAACAAGGCAAATATGGTAAGTTGGTGTATTATGTCCGCCCACACCATTTGTCACATCATTATCGAAGTAACACCATTGAACGGTACCATCGCGTAAAATGATTTCATGATACCCACCTGTCCCCCAGCCTAATGTGCCATTCCAATGATTCTGAAATGCCCAAACGTCTCCAGTAGGTGTTGCGGAATGGTGACGAGCAATTTTAGTTACTTGAGAAACATTTCTTTTGGCATTGGTTGGTCCTAAAATTCTTGAATCGCCTCTTAAATCTTGGATTTTTGTCATAATCAATTCCTCCTAATTTTTTATATAAAAAAAACAGCCCTTTGGCTGTGTTTTTCCTTTGCTAATTTGTCATTCTTCCGACTGAATAACACTGTTTCCTAAATCAAATAATCCACCAGCGGCTAATCCTGAAACAGCTCCGGCCCATGCGTAAATCGCTAAATCTTGTGGTGCTAGGGTCACTGCGTATAAAACACCTAACAAAATACCCGCAATCACATTGATCACGGGCAAGAGTTTGTAATCCTTCATTTGTGTTTTAATTAACCCCGTGACACCGACGACTAGCGGTGTAATAATACTTGCAGCAGCTAAGATTTCTGTCATTTTATTTTCTCTCCTTTCCAATTTGCTTAAAAATAGATCTGATTTGTTCTTCGATAATTGAAAGCCGATTGCCATACTCAGCCTGGCTTTTTTCTACCCGGATGATCGTATTTTCTAATTTTCCTAACGTGTGATCAAGTTTCGTGAACATCGCATAAAATTTCGCCACGCCCACCATCAACGATCCACCGAGTGTTAGGATCGCGATCCATTCTCCGATTGTAATCCCCTCCATAAGTACCCTCCTATTCTTTTTTAACTAATAAATTAGTCAGAAATACGTTCGTTAATATATTCCGGTGTGACATCCCAGCTATAATCATTTGGGTTACTACTATCTTTCAAACCTTCACCAAAATATTTATATTCCGAAATATTTGGAGTGGCTATATCACCTTTTTCTATTTTTAATGATTCAATCGTTGCTTGCCCCATTGTAGCCTGAGGAAACTGATAAATTTGTAACGTACTAGGGGAAACACTCCCATTCAAGTTCACTTCTGAAGGAGTGAATGCCAGTCGCCAAGTATCCGCAACTCCTTCTACTATTTCCATGTCCCCAATATTAGAGGTACTATTCGGACCAGTCGTGTATACCCTAAATGATTGCGGACCTAATTTGGTCCCTTTCAAAGTTAAGGTATATGTTTGGTCAGCAATAAATGGTTCAATCATTTCAGCAGAATAAACTAAATACTGTCGACTACTTATCGGGAAATTTTGTTCTTTGTTTGCTAGATTTTCGTTCAAGGAAATCTTCGACATCTGATACGGTTCAACAAGTAGATTGGGTTGATAAGGTGTAGCAATCGATCCTTCTTCTACCTTTATATTTCGAAGAGAGATTTTCCCTTTAATTCGACTCGAGGCTGTAACATCTTGTAAGACTACATACCATTGTTGAGGCAGTGTCGTAGCATAAGTTGCTATTTGCGTACCCTTGATTGTCTGCCAGCTATTAGTAGAGGTAGGTGTTGGTCTATCTGTAGCCAACATAACCTGTCCCCCAGGCAAATAATTAGTAGTTAATCGAATATTAGAGGCATCTCCCTCTATACCTTCGTGCAGCATAATCTCGGCGCTAATTGTGTATCTCTTTCCATTTTGAAGAGCAGGTAAGCGCATGCTTGTATTAAATTTAGTTAGTTGCGCAGATCCGTCCAATATGAAAATGATCTCGCCATCTGGTCCATCTTCAACTGTAGCTCCATTTCCCGATGTAAAATGAGCAGCTGTAATCTTTGGTAATAAATTGGCATTCCCTGAATAGTCATAATTCCCAAAATCAATACTGTTTGAGTACATCTTTTTAAGTTTTCCGAGTTCACCAATTTTTTGATTTGTCTCATTTACTTTATCTTCAATTTTTTCTACTTTTTGCTGTAATTGAAATAATTGTTCATTTGATTTATCGATAACTTCTTTCACAGCTTCGCGTAGATCCTCAAATCTTTTCACGTAAAACGACGCCATCTCATCAAGCTTTTGATCAATCCATGATTCTTGAAACTGAGTGCTAAACACTGGGTAATCCAGCGATTGTCCATTATGAAATTCTACATAAACATAAACCAAGACCTGACCAGAATAGGCGTACATATAGTTGGGCAACATTACACTTACCTTACCTTGTTTAGCGTCTTCAATTGCGACCGATCCGTCGGCACTTTCTAACAAAAATGAACAATCAGCGTTCACAAAGTAAAAGCCTAAAATAACATTTGTTTCAGACAGGTCCAGCGGTTCTCCTTCTAATTGGAAGTTGATCACTTTTTTTGCCACGTGTTGATCATAAGTGAAAAATTCCGTATTGGTTGGTATTGGAGAAACACGTTCGTCAGTCGTTTTATTTAGAGTAATCTCACTCGTTATATAGAGTTCTTCCATCTTACATCTCCTTTCAAATCTTATTTTGTAAAACCTATTATTCTTTCTCAACATTTATCCTTATGCTGTTAGAACTTCTTTAATATATACTTGATCAACGCCCCATGCATTCACTGAGCTGGTCGTAAAATTAGTTTCTGTCACAAGCGTTACTCGATCGCCGGCATTAAATTTTCTTGCCATGAACCATCCAACATCATTCCGCCAATTTAACGTTCCTGCTATACCAGCTACACGCCAGTCACTAGCTCCGTTCACACGCATTCCAAGATAAGCATAATAGCTGGCATTGTTCGTTTGGCATGTAAATTTCCCTGTGAATTGGAGTGTACAATCTTTTAAAATCGTTAAGGTTTTAGTATCTTCAGATAATGAAAAAAAATTATTATTTTTGGAACGATTATTATCATAAGCATACGGTCTACCCCAATTTAAAACAGTGCCATTTGAAACAGGCACTCCTGCTAATCGTCCACCATTTAACGTAATACCAAAGGTTTCTTGGGCTAAGCTATTACCATTGTGTAAAGGGCGTTCAAGGAAGTTCTTCCTCCCTTTAATTTCTTGAGGTTCCGCTGTATTCACATAATTCTCCGCCCTCATTTCCTCTATCCAAGGCGAAATTGTTCCATCTTTTAATGTCAATCTGCGTGCTGCAAACTGCATATCTTTGTCCGAATAAACAAATTGAATACTATCCGCCGATTGTTGTCCCGCTTCTTTACCTGGAACTGAAGTAACAATAATTCCACTCTCTTTCAAGTTTTCGGGTAATTGATCATAGTCTGTCATCAACTTAGATTCCTCTATACTTAAGGAAAACGTTCCACTAAATTTCGATAATATTAGATATGATGTCGGCGTCGGCGTTAAATTATTTAGACTTAATGATCGACCATTATCAGCTGTCAATTTTACTCGCTGAAATTGAGAGGCTGTTTTCTCAATCTCATCTAGTTGGTCTTGAACTTTCTCTAAAGAGTCTGCTGCATTACTGGCTATTACATCAATCTCTTTTTTTGCATTAGTAGCCGTATCATTTAACGAATTTTTAATCGAAGTTGACTCTTTCGCTAAGTCTTCTTTCGCAGCTGTTACTTTCTTATCTATTGTTTGATCAGCTTGTGTTACTTTTTGTTGAATATTATTTTCATAGGAATGCATTAATTTTTCAAGATTATTTATTTCTGCGTCGATTATCGCTAATCGTTGTATCAGATCATCTTTTATCCTATCTCCTACTTCTTCTGTGATTTTATCTATTTCCAAACTCTGGATTTCTTGTTGAATTTTTTCTAAATCATCTAATATTTCTTTCAGTTGTTCCCAAGCTGGTTCCTTCATTAACTCTTCGACTTGTGTGTTCAACTCATCTAACGTTTCCTTGGACGCTTCTCTTACATAAGATAATTCTTTCTCTTGAATTTGTCTGATTTCTTCAATCAACTTATTGAATTCAACGATAATTAATTCTGCTTCTGGTGCTGTCATGTCAACAGTGCCTAAAACTTGCAATGAAAAATCTTGTGTGGTCGCTTTTTGATTCTGCTGAATGATAGAAAAATGAGCTAGATGATAAAAACCAATATGATCAAAACCATTTTTTGGAAATGTGTAGGTAAATCTTCCTGAGGGAGCGTCTATTGAAGAAACGCCATCTGTATTAGAGATCCTCGAACCACTGGGCGTCATACCTTCGAACTTTATCGTTGTGTTCGCTAAATTAAAAGGTTGCCCCTTATTAAAGATATGGACACGTACATTATTCATTCCATTGTCACCTATGCGTCCATAAATAATCGGGTTTACTCGATAGTCAATTGTCGTTTTAGCGATGTCTAAATATAGATCATATTTCATTATTCACCCCTCCACTCTTTCCATAATAAAATTCAATTTTTCTTCTAAGCTTTCTATACGTTTTTCTTGATCTTCGACAATTTCAATCAATTCTTGATTAGTTTTTGTATTTAAATGGATCTGCTTTGTTTGATTGATCAGTAAATAACGTGAACCTTCTTCTACATTTTGTTCTTGTAAAAATGCAGAACTTTGTGCCGCAATACCAAATTGTTTTCCTTGAGGATTTTTTCTGGCTACAACATTTTTTTGAATGGAAACTTCTGGACTATCATCAACACCAATTTCTTCTACTACTCTCTTTTGACTTGGCCTGTAATCTTCTTTCCATTCAAAATCTATCACTTTAATTTTTTTAGTTTCTTTAATTCCATTTACTTTTGAAGGGGTAATATTTTTTTTCAATCGAATGTCTGATTGTCCTGTAATAGAAAAACCATTCATATGAATATTGGAATACACTTGATAATTCACATTATTGGAAACCGTAAAGCTTCCAGCACGAACTCGACAATTCAACAATTGTGCTGTTTCAATGTGATGGTTATTAAAGAGTGTTCTTGTTTGATCTATTCGCGCATTACTACCACTGTGAACAATTAAACGGTTTGTATAAAGACTATTGTTGCTTGACTGTGAACCCAAAGCTACATTACTCCCATTGACTGCAGAAAAATGCATCTGCCATTGACCAGTTCCGGCATTGGTTCCTGCTGCTAAAAGACCCGATTGGACGCCTGATTCGTTAAAAAAGGTGATACTAGCCCTACCTAGTCTCATTGCTTCTCTGTTATTTGCATGATAAAAAGTAAACGAATTTCCTGACAACAACATCTGTCGAACATTTGAAATAAATGACGTGATTTCTCCATTTTGTAATAACAGTCTTCGAGAACTGCCGGTTGTCTCAAAAGTACTTCCTGAAATTGCCACCCCTATAATGTTGATTGCCCTTAGCGTTCCTGTAGTTATTCTATCTGCAACAATCGCACCATTATTGGTCATTGCTAAACCGTAATTACCATTGTATCCTGTTGAACTAAATCCTAATCCACCAGCATTCCATCGCCATACATTACGTGCGGTATTGATATTTTCCGTATCCATGATAAGTATCTCTTGCGGTTCCGATAAGGACGGATGTATAACCACGTGTCCTTTTGGTGGATTATTTAAAATATTGGAAGCTTCTTTTTGTGCCTGTTGCAGCCATTTTATTCCATTTTCTAATCGTTCTCTCTCTTTTTCTTGTTCTTTGATGGATGAACTCATCGTGCCTCTAATATCACCTATTTCTAATGAATCATACTCATCTAAAAGAACGTTCCAGACTGTGCCAACTATTTTTGCTGTGGTATTAATCTCAAGTTCATTAAATGCAACTGTTACTATATCGCAAAGCTCTAATTCCTCTAATAAAGCATGTTGTTCATTCATTGTCGCTTTAGCTAAATCGACATACTTTAGCTTAAGATTCACATGTGGCACGCCAACTTGATTATTTTGAATAAATTGCGTTGTTAACGTTCTTAATTCTGCGACCGATTGAGGCTCTTTATCACTGAAATCGACCATTTGAATTAGCCTGTCCGGAAATTTATCTAGATGAGGGCCATCAATATAAATTTCCGGAAGTAGTAATACTTCTCCATCTTTTTCAGGATCTCTTGCATAGGGATAGACCGACGTATATGTGCTTGCAATACTATTTTCTTGAACCAAATCTTTCAGATTTTTTCCGTAAGAAATGACCACTCCTGAGTTTTTCCCAGCACTACTCATTAATCGAATTTCATTGTTATCAAAGATATATTCTCCACCGAAATTTTGTAAGATTGAACCCTGCTTTCCACCTAAAGCTTCTTGTGCATTTTGAAAATGGCCAATTTCCGAAAAATCTATTGAAGCGTTTGTTCCCACATCACTATATACTGATAGATCTCGTCGGGGTACTAATAAATTAAGCCATTGATTTAAAGCGAATTGAGCAGATACTCCAGAAAACTGGCTCCCTTTCAGAATGCCAGTTTTACCCACGATTGCACTGATATGTTCAGCATAAATCGTTACAATACCATTTTGTGGTTTAGTTACCCTTACAATTTCAAATCGTTGGCTTTTTGATCGTTTTCCAGGACCTACATCTGCTACAACCTTTTTCCCTGGTTCTAATTCTTTAAACAAAGGAGAAAACATTGGATAAGTGAAAGTCAAAAATGGAAAATCATTTCTAATCCTCGTTACCAACACTTTTCCTGCATGAATTAAAGGTCCGATTCCTAATGTTGTATAGTCATTATTGTTCTTATTATATAAAATAGGTATGCTCATATAGCTATCGCCCTCCATCTAGGTGTGATTCGC
Source organism: Enterococcus sp. DIV2371 (assembly GCF_050498525.1). Taxonomy (NCBI): domain Bacteria; kingdom Bacillati; phylum Bacillota; class Bacilli; order Lactobacillales; family Enterococcaceae; genus Enterococcus; species Enterococcus sp. DIV2371. Next base: position 2,543,773 of record NZ_JBIPAJ010000001.1, read on the forward strand.
ACATTAGTCAACTGATTAGTAAATGTGATCGTAGTCAGCCCAGGGTTTAATATGGGCGGATGGTAGCCATCTGTATGGATAAGGATACTGCTTGAAAGATTGATATTTCCTTCTCGATAGGCTAATCCGTTCTCACTATCTATTGTGACTAAACCTGTTCCTGCGGAACGCAAAATACGGTATTGTCTCCCACCTATACTTAATGTCGCATCTGAAGTAGCGTTATAGTGGAATTGAATAAGGGGATATGCAATTTCTAGCTCTGGATTTTCAAGCTGAATACCACTTTGAATACTTCTAGGTTGCAATCCGGCTATGCTATACATTACAGGTGCAAAGCGAAAAGGAATTCGTATATCCATCCAATCTTTTGACTGATCAGCAATAGTTATTTCTTCATAACAGATCGCTTGATACATATAATTAGGATTTAATGATAGAAAGAAAGGTTGATAATTTTTGGGCTCTTTTACCCAACGATTGATTGTTTGTAGTTGTTGCATAAGTGATTGATCATTTTGTCGTTGTATTTCAACAGGAAATATTTTTTTGATATCTTTGTAACGGTTCTCACTATAAACCAAGCTTCCTTGTCGAGCGTCAACTTCTTCAAATTGAAGTGCTGCTTCCGGTGAAACAAAATAAATGTCATCCAAAAATGTCATTCGGTGTTGTAGTGATGACTGTCCATTAAATTCAAAATAGGGTTCGTTAGACATCTCTTAACGTCCTCCTTAATTCATCAGTTGTATTCTGAGCTAAATCTTTTGCTAACTCCTCGATGTCACGATCATCAACGATTGTGATTTCGCCAAAATGTATATCAATATGAGGAGTGTTATGGATCGTTCGATTAGTAGTACGTGATTCATTTGTAGAAACTGGCAGAGCTCGACCAAAATCAGCGTTCCCTGCAATCGCCACCGACTCAGCTTGAATATTCGGCAAGACAAGCTGGGCACCTAAATCCTCAATGGCATCTAACGCTAAATGCTTGAATCGCTCAATCCCTTCACCAACTCCGGCAGGGATCCACCGTCCCACATCCATCTCCATCACTTTGGATGGTGAATTGATATCTAAAGCTCGTTGCATCGTTTGTGCCACTTGATTAGCGATGGAAGCTGCATTGCTAAGAACTTGAGCTTGCCCGGCAATTAATCCATTGTTTAAACCGATCATAGAGTTTTGACCGATGCGATAAAATTGATCAGGCAAATGACTCATCTGATCCGGCATGCGCTGCGCACCATTACGGATTGTGTCGTTCGCATCTCGCATCCCATCACTGTAGGCTTGATTTGATTCACGCATGATTGCTGTGGCAATCTTAGGAAGACTTTGTAAAGTTTTATCTATTTCCTTAGTCAGTTTTTCAAAAACTTCCTGCATTTTTTTAGATCCCTCATTGGATGTTTTGACCATCGCTTCCGTCATTTTATTGATTTCAGAAACTGCCTGAGGGGCGGTATCAGCGATACCTTGGCTTGTGCCTTTACCTACCTTTTCTCCATGTTTTTGGTATTCTTGTTGATTCATGTGTGTGGAAATTTCATTCCCTGGTACTAATGCAATTTCTTTCGCTGCTTTTTGGACAGCCCCTTGACTATCCTTTATTCCTTTGGCAGATCCGGCACCAACATTTTGACCATTTTTATTGTAGTTACTAGCAGTCATTTCGTTGTTTAAAATATTTTCTGGAACCATCGCAATCTCTTTTGCTGCAGATTCTACTTGTGGTTTTCCTTCACGTACACCTTGACTTGTGCCTTCACCAACAGGATGCCCCAGAGAAATATATTTATCGATCCCCACGGTTTCTCTAATCGTTTGTTCCGGAACATTAGCTACTTCTTTAGAAGCTTCTTCTACCGAAGTAATATTATCTAAAATTCCTTGCCCAAATTTTGTTGGTGGTGCTGCACCCATTGAGGCGTAGTCTGTTTGTTCTAGGTGAGGGCCCATCACTCTCTCTGGCGTTTGAGCAACTTCCTTTGCTGCTTCCTCTACTTTGGGGGTTGCTTCTACCATCCCACCTCCAATTTCTTCGACAGGTTGACGTCCCCACTGGGCAAAGTATTGCCCCTCTGTTCCTCTCCGTAAAGATGCCTCACTTTTTTCTGGAACTAATCCAAACTTTTCAGAAACAGTCTCCGTTTCTTCACCAACAATATTTGCCATACTCGCCATCGCTTGCTTCATCGTTGCATCCGCAGTCCCATTTAAATCACTAATGTGCTGTTGTGCTGTTTCTGGTAATTTACCTAATTCAAGATCTAAATTTTCAACAAACCACGCCGATTGTTCAGCTGACATTTTTGGTAGGTCCTCCATATGAAGACCCATTTGTTCCAGAAGGCTTTTTGTATGTTCTCCACCTAACTCCGCTAATGAACCAAGATTCAGTCCCATCTCATCAACCATTTGCTGTGTTTGAAGCGCACCCGCCGGGCCTAGCTTTTCAAGTTGCATAATAATGCCATCATCTACACCGGCCTTCGCCAAAATGGCAACATTGGTCGACCAAGTTCTCATAGCTTCAGCATTTTTTTGTAGATTTCCCTTCATTTGATCCAAGCTGATTGCTTCTTGTTGTTCAATCTGCTTAAAAGCATTCCCTGATTCTTCTACCAGCTTTTTGTACATGCTATTCATAGATTCCAAGGCAGCTTGTTGTGCATCAGATAGAACATTCCATGAGGTAATCATCTGTGAATTAGCTTCTGAGACTGTCTCTGCGACTGCTCGTCTTTTCTCTTGCTCCTCCGTGTACAATTGATTTCGTTCAGATTGATTTTCAACAAGTAAACTTTGAAGTTCATCTTCCTTCTGAGAGAGTCCTTCCAGTGATTCTTTAACCTTTTTCTTTCCATCCACGCCAGATTCTGAGGCTTCTTGCTCCAATCTCATACGTTCTTTGGCTACTTCAGTTAATGAGGATTCAATGTCTGCAGCTTCTTGATTCAACGTCTTTTGTCGTTCGGTTAGCCGATTGACTTCTTCCATTCCTTTAGAAGCTTCAATTCGTTTGTTTATTTCTTCTGTGGTTGCATTAAGCAGGCCTGTTTCTTCGTCGTAAGAGAGATTTAGACCAGTCACTGAATTATTCAGTTCATCAACTGTATCAGCCATCAATTTTTTATCCGCAGCCGATTTATCTTCAATTGCTGAAAGCCTTTGTAATTCAGCTACTAGATCCTTGTTTCTTTCTGTATTCGACTCGATCACTTTAGCTTGTGATTCAAATTCTTTTGCACTGGACTGGGTTGACTTTTCTACGCTATCAAGATCGCCTTTTAATCCATCTAATTCACTAGCTAATTCTTTGGCTTTTTTACGAGCTGCAAAGAAATCTATGCCCATTTTGGCGGCCGCAACTCCAGCTAAACCAAGTGCAACCGCAGTGCCTGCGACCACAGGATTTAACAGAATACTAGCAGCCGCTAATGCTTTCTTCGCTACTGCAGAAGCACCAGCAGCAATCGCATAGGTTTTTTGGGCAGCTGCTGCCCCTTTTAGTGAAGCTGCATTGGAAATGTTTGCTGCGACAACCGCTTTAGTGGTGGTGGCGTTCTGTAAGTTGAGACTGATTCCCAGTTTTGTAGCAACTGCATCAACTTTTTTAGCCATCGTCGCACCAGAAGTTGCACCGGTCAGGTATTTCAACATCTGAACATAAGATGCTGTAGCAACTGCTGCTTTCTGTACAATCAGTAGTCCACCAAATGCAGTTCCTAATCCGATAATTACAGGCGCTGCCGTCACAGCTGCGTCTTTCACAGCAATAACCCCACCAGCCATCATATCAATAGCCGAAACAACCGGAGGGATGACACCAGCGATACTATTCAACGCCCCTTCAAAAGTTTTACCAAACCCTTGAATATTTTCTTTCATTGAGCCAAAGCGAGTTTTGCCAAATGCCTCGTCCATAGATGCGATAATGTTTGCTGTTCCTCGACTTGTTGCAGTAGCCATATTGGCAAACGACCCTGCCCAAGTATCCCCAGCTTGTTGAGCCATCCCAGAAACCGAGGTGAATTCATTCCCACCATCACGCATCGCCTGTTCAACCGTATCAAAAAACTCATTGGCACTAATTTCGCCATCACGCAACGCATCTCGAATACTCTGCATACTCATGCCAGTTGCATCTTCATAGATTTTCCAAGGATCAACACCACGACGGACCATCCGATCCATTTGAGCCATGTTTACGGTACCGGTGGCTCGCATCTGGATCATGGCATCCATCACATTATCCATTGTTTCTGCAGCGCCATCACCATACATGGCAACTGCATCACCCCAGATTTGATAACTTTTCGTCGATTGTTCTAATGAACCATTTTGCATAACTAAACGTTGAACGGTCTGTGCCGCACTATCAAGCATGTAGTTTGTACCAACAACGACATCTCGAACGCCTTCCATCCCTGCAGCGGCTTCTTCTGAGCTACCAGTTAATCGAGTCATCGTATTTTCAAAGTTATTCAAAGTATCAATACGACCAAATGCACCATCTAATGAACCTTTAGCCATCGTTAGTGCTGTAGTTGCTCCTTTTGTGATCAACATCGCTGCGCTTAATTTCCCAACACTACCAGTTAACAGATTGGCACTAGGATTAGGCTTCTCAAAAGAATCACCTAACTTACTCCCAGTGGTATCTGCGTACTCTTGTAGGGCCAATAAATGCCCCTTCATAGCATCAACGGCAGATCCTAATGCACTTGATCCATGTTTGGCTCCGGCTTCAATACTTTCTGAAATGCTTTTCCCGGCTTTGGTAGCAGACAGTTCCACAGGCGGTACCATTTTCGAAGCTGTTTTCCCAATACTTTCCGTGGCATTATTGGCTTGTTTAGCGCCAGATTCAAACGATTCAGCAATTGCTCGACCTGATTTGTTAGAAAAACTCTCCACACTATTTAGTAACGAACTTCCTGATTTACCAACGCTATCAAGAGCTGCAATTGATGATTTCGCTCCGGAATCAAAATTTTCAGCAATGCTTTTCCCGGCTTTTGTGGCTGATAAATCGACTTGCGGTACCATTTGATTCACAGATTTCGTAATAGAATCTGTAGAAGTTTCAGAATCCTTAGCAGCACTTAGAAAAGTTTCACTAATACTACGCCCCATTGTTGGTGCAGAAGATTCCACAGAAGAAACCAAGCTTGTGACTGATTTAACGACACTTTCATTGGCCTGATTGGCATCCTTGGCACCTGTATCAAAGTTATCACCGATTGACTTACCAGCTTTAGCTGTTGCAGATTCGGTCGTCTTTCCTAAACCTGATACGGTCTTTTCGACAGAATCTACTGCTTGATTTGCCGATTTTGCTCCTGATTCAGTATTCGCACCCATGTCAGACCCGACTTTTTTCATGACATCATCGGCATTTTTACCCAGTCTGGAAAAGCCTTGTTCGACCGTGTCAATTTCTTTCGTGACCTGTTTGCCGTTGACGATTATGTCGATCGTTACCTTACCATCACTTCGACTCATCTTCTTCACCTTCTTTCGGTAGTGCATAGAGTTTCTTCAATTTTCTTAGTTCATCTTTTGCTTCTTTATTTCCTTTTCCTGTTGGCATTTTCCTCGTCCTTATCGACACGATCTGTCTAAACCTAGTTTCATCTGGTAATCCTCCAAACAAGGCAATAAACTTCTCCCATCGCATCTTCCCTCGTTCCTCAAATAGATCGATACCGTATGATTGATAAAATGCTGCGTAAATATTTGGCGCATCATAATCAAAAGAAAAATGCTGGTCCGCAATCTCTTTCATTTTTGGTTTTAATTGGTTGCCCTTCTTGTCATAACGTGGCTTTGGTTTTTCCCAAATATCAAAAGTTTCCAAGATTGATAAAAAAATCGTATTTTGTGTTTCAATGTCATACAAAAACGAAACACCTAATAAAAGCTGTAAACCCAGAACAATTTTTTCTGGTTCCGTCAAAATCGGATCCTTTAACAAGTCAAAAAGACGTAGCACCGTATCGAAAGAAAGATCGATCGGATAACTAACGCCTTCGATTTCCACCGTGTCTTCTAATCGATACTGTAGTTTCATTGCTCTATCCTTCTAAGTAACGCTGCATTTTATCGAAGAATTGTTTTTTTCGTCCGCCAAGCTCTTCTCCTACTGCGGAACAAATCTCCATGTAGTACTCAGAGATCAATGTGTAGTCAGGCGAAAGCTTAAACAACTTGTTAAATGCGCCATCTCCTAAAAGCTGATCCATCACTTTTTCTAATTCTTCATGCGCCTTCCTGTCAGCTGTTTCCGGTTTGATCATCTCTTTTTCCAGTTTTTCAGTGATCTTTGCAGACTTTGTCGCATAATTTGAAACTAATTTCCAAAAGGCTTCTGCTCCTTTTTCGGATGTATCAATATAAAATGTGTGTTCGCCAATCTCAATTGGTAGTTGTGTTTTTTTCACTTGGATTTTTACCATGTTTGTTTCCTCCATTCGTTGGTATGTAAAAAAGAGAAGCGATAATCGCTCCTCTTACTTAGTCTCTTCTTTCTTGTTTGCTTTAGTGTTTGTTGGTGCAGAATTCAAAGACACATCTGCGTTATTACCACCGGATCCCGGAACACCTTCCGTCGGTGTTGCATCGAAGGTAATTGTACAAGAAAAATCTTCCGTTGCATCCGCTGCACCAGATCCAGCCACAATGTCCGTCACTGTCGCATGTCCAGTCCATTGTTTTGTCTTGTCAGCACTGACAACACGATGCCAAACTTTACGACCAATGCCGGTTTTATACTTCATGTCTGCAATAATTTTTTGTGCTTTATCTTCAGAATCATAGTCACCAGATACGTTATAAGCTCCAGATACACTATTGACCATGTTTGTTTTCACGCCGTTGTAGTAAGCTTTTTCCTCTGTTGTTTCCGTTGTCGCATCAGAAATGTCTTCAATTCCATCTGCCAATTCTACCCACGCAGCTTCTGTTGGTGGTGTAGCGATATTCGTAAATGGCGCAATAAAATGACCACGTTCACTGTTTACATTTTTCATTTAGTCTTCACTCTCCTGTGGTTTATTTTTAAAATAGAGTTTTGCTTGGACGACTAATCGATAATAGAAGAACTTTTTATCGTCTTGACCAAGCAAAAAGGGTTCATTGGAAATTGTCAAAGCCATGAATTGATAAGAACCATCTTCAGATGGGATAGATTTCACATTTTCTAAAATCTCAGAAAGCTGATAGATGACACGGTCGCCAGAAAAGTTTTGGGTCTTGAACCGAAATTCAAACGGCAATTCCTTGACCTTGTCCCCATTCATGTACGATTTGACTGTTCGGCCTCCCGGTAGTGGTACCAACCGAATTGACTCCTCCTGATCGATGGCTTGGATAATCACCGGCACATCGATTTTACTGGCTACTTCCTGTAGCCGATCTATAAAATCCATTATAGTTTCGCTCCAATCTTAAATGCCTGTAACCAATCACTCATGAATAAGGGTTTCGCTGCTTCATCCCAAAATGGACCGGTTCCGGGCTGCTTATTGACAAATGGGATCCATACACCAGTTACTGGATGCTTTCGGCCGCCATAATACTGCGGACCTGCATATGGCGCATCAAATATCAGCTGACTTCCCCGACCAGATACTTGGCCAGTGTCACGCAAATGCATCGTGTCCCATGGCACCACATTTTCGTTCATGGTTTGTAGCATCCGGTTGGCCATGTTCAACTGACCAAGCCCCAAGTTATCTTCACTAAGCTTTGATCGGACACCACCTAGATCAATGTCAATCTTGATCCCACTCATCAGACCACCTCAATTTCATAGCCGAAAGGATCAGGTGAATCAGCATTCAGCGGTACAACTTTTGCGATAGTGTAATGTTTGCCAAAGATCTCAATTTGGTCTGCAACTGAAAATTCTGGTAATGGTCCAGTGTATTTCTTCACCATAGAAATCAATGCATTGGGCGTTTGTACTTTCCCATCGACATCCCTCGGCTCAAACTTGACTGTGTCATCAAAGCGGACATGCTCAATGACAAGCTCATCCTCAAGAATAGGCTCACCTCTTGGGGTTACACCAATTTTCTTCCGATAGATCATTGCATGAGGGAAAAAACGTTTTGGTGGCATTCTCATCGACTCACCCCACGATATAACAGGCCTGTGCCAGATAACTGCAGCATAGCGTCCCCAGAAAGCAGGGATACTTCGTTTGTCGATGACGAACCACCTTTGCTTTTAGAAACACTCATCCGACCAATGGACCAGCTGTCAGGCTCTTGCATGCCGAACGTTGTAGTGGCCTCAGCCTCATGCATGTACTCAATTTGATAAGCAACAGCCAACTTGAATGCATCGCGCCGCATCGGAATATCTGACTCGAGATCATTCCTCTGATAAAAACGTCTCGTTTGGATGTCCAACAATGCACTAGCTTTTCTCAGAAACTTTCGGAAATCTTTTTCAGTCAGTTCTGTTTCTTTATCCACCAAGCGTTTATACTCTTTAAGAGACAAGTAGCCACATGGCTCGATGCTTTCCTGATCGTCAAAGATTTCATTCAACGGCTTACGTCTTATTCGTTCCATGGTTTCACCTCCATGAAAAAAGAGAGTGGTTATTCACTCTCTTTTAACAGCTCAATTAATTCTGGTTTCTTGGCAGTTGATGGATACTCAATGCCAAGACGATCTAACTCAGCTCTAAGCTCATCAACTTTCATGTCATCGATGACAAATGATTTACCTTCTACCCCAGACTTCCCCGGTTCTTCCGGGGTCATGCTTTTGGGTCATCATAAGAGATATAGATTGCTGGACGTGCTTTCTTAAGTACCAAGCAATCGTAATAATCCAACCCTTTGATGGTGTCACGGTAACCGCCACGATCCTGGTCAGCAGGGACCAAATCAATCGTATTGTACTTCTCGATTGGCTTAGCAACGGTGATAGGTGTCATAATGAAATTAATATGCTTGTCTTCATCGACCTGCAACCGATTTTTAGCAACCTTTTGGATGATGATGTTCGTGCCATCAAGCATCTCGACACGACGATCGATACCATTAAATTGAACAGTGTTGGTGGTAAAAGTTTTAGAAACGCCATCTGCATTCTTCAATGCTTTGTAGGCATCACTAGACATAAATGCCACAAACTGACCAATGACTTCTGTGTCAGTCATGTACGCTTCAGCATCGTCGAAGCTATCTAAAATATTAGATTTAGTGATTGTTTCTTTGACCGTTTTTCCTTTGTAAACATTATCAGAAGTATCAAATCCGGCTTCAAGTAAACGTGCAACAGCGGTTTGATCTTTCTCAGGAATCGTAACCAATCGAGTGTGCTCTTCAATGACAGCACCTACTTGATAAGCTGCATTTTCCGATTGATCTAAGCGATCCATGTCGTAGCCCATCCAACGTTCCTTTTCCAATTTTAAAGTTGATTTCTCAACGGAGATATTGTTCCGTTCGTTTTCTTTATTCCGCTTATAATCGGCAGCCGTAAATCCTTGCATTTCATTTACACGTACTTCGTGAGTACCCACAAAATCAGCTTCCGTGATATCTTTTGCCCCTTGGGTCAATACTTCCCATACTTGCGACTCAGCTGCAAATTCCTTGTCGATTTTCGCTAAATCTTTACTGTCTAAAATTACTGGCATTTAAACCACTCTCCTAATTATTTTTTGTTCTTGCAATATTCTCTGCTAGATTATCTTTCCAGCTTTTTTCTTTAGGTGGCTCACCACCACCTGTATTACCAGCAGCCACAAACTGCTTTTTCTTTGGCTGTGGTGCAGGATCGCTTGATTGAAACAAATAGCCTTCATCTTTTTTCAGTGAGGCTACTTTATCATCTAATCCCTTGACCCCTTCGTCAGTCATTTCCAATTCATCTGCCTTCAACAAAGCTTTCACAGCTGTAATGTTCTTAGCTCCAGCTTGTGTTAAAGCTAATTCGATCGCAGCGTTCTTACGATCTGCTAGTCTTTCAGCGGTTACGGTTTCTAACTGATTTTTATAGTCATCAATTTGTTTTTGCAGATCTTCATTTCCACTGTTTGATGCTTTCAACTGCTCAACAAGCGCATTTGCGGCGGTTAAATCTTCGTTTGCAGTTTTTAGCTTTTGAGACTTATCGTTAAAATCAGCTTTAGGCACAGCATTTTTCGGGAATTCTGATTTTATTTCTTTTGTCGCTCCGTCTAGATCAAACTTCCCATCCTCTCCGACGTGTTTTGATAAAATTTCTTTGATCCATTCCATGATTCATTCTCCGTTCCTTTTTATTCTGGTTGGTACCAGTTTAGAGTGTGAGTTATACCGCTCACTCGGTAGATAAACAGTTTAATGTCATATTCAGGACAAAATAAAAGCCTAGCAAGCTAGACTAAACAAATCAAAATCCTCAAACTTCAAAGCAAGACCAATTTCATAAAATGTTAGTAAGATTTCAGATAAGCTCAATTTGCTTTAATCCTCCACCATACTTTCTCCTTCTATGAATACACTTGCTCTCTCGAATAATCCCGACGTAACAATTGATCATGCTCATTGATAAAAGTACGCAGTGCTGCTTGACGTCGTCTGACCAGTTGTTTGAAGTGCAGAACATCTTCTTTGTTGTCCATTGTCGTTGCTGCGTTCAATTGCCGCTTAGCACGTCGAATAGCGACTTCCATGCGGCGCTGTTTTGCAACTAAGTCCGCATTGTCAATCGCTTGTTTTGGATCATATTGCTTCATGTGAATATCAAGATCCGGATCATAGATTTGGATGTACAATCGATGTCGACAATTAATACCTTGGGTTCCGTCAGGCTCACCGTATCCATAATCATAGATCGATGAAATATGACGTAATTCTTCCGGCGCATCCTCTTTACGGACAAGCAAGACCCATCCGCCTTGGATATGGGCACAGTGTGGTCGTGCAGCCATATGGCTACTCATTAGCGCTGTGACAATTCCATGCTCTAACCCTCGCTTAAGTCGCAGATCCTGATAGACTCGATGCGTTGTGGTTTTCAAAACCATCCGAACGTAGCGCTCAAGGCTCCATTCACGCCCTGCCTTGTCGACAAAGGTCGTCATCACCCCTTTTTCCACCATCGCATAGATCGATTCTCTAAGCGCCAGTTGTGGCGTTTTAGTGCCGCCAATGATTTTGGCCGCAGTATCGTTTAAAACTTGTTGATACATCTTAGCCAGTGGATTATTCGGATAATTAGTGTCGATCAGCGTTTGATTGACATGATTGTCAAGATCTCGCCATTGCTGATTGAGATACGACTCCATCACATTGTCAATCTCAGTTCGTGATGGCGGTTCTTTTCCAGTTTGTTGAGATAAGTTTTTGTCAAGATCTGAAATGACTTCAAACCCCATATCCACTATGATTTTACGTAGCTGATCATAAGAATACTGACTTGTTTCATTGACCAATTGCTGCAACGATTGCGGATTCAAAAGGTTTAATTGATGCATCTTTTCAATTTTCCAATGAAAAGCATTGTCCTCATTCAAAGGCATTCGAGTTGGCATTTTCAAATGCTTGACAAGCATCCTCATGATCTCATCTTCCATCGCCATATAAGCATCTTGAATGTAAGAAGCCTCAATATCTAACTGGTTAGGTGTAATGGCCATTCAATCACTCCTCGAAGTCTTCGTATCCAGAATCTCGTATTTTACCAGTAGTCTCATCAACTACATCTAATTGCGCTTGTCGGTAAAGATCTTTTGCCTTACTTTCAGGCAACTTCATTATTTTGGCTAAAGTTAACCATCCGGGAATCAGCCCATCATTTTTCAGTTCACGATAATAATCAGATTCTGACTTTTTATCTAAGAAGATGCCATCATCAAAGTTCACACCGATCTCTTCACGATTTGGAGATTCACCACTAAATAGTGGTTTCCCGTCAACTTCTGTGGCTCGACCTAGCTCACACAGCGCTAGCACAACATCCCGAATGAATTCCTCTAATTCGGTTGTTTGTTGGTTCCTTGATTGATACGTTTGCGAGTTCTCGCTGATTACCTCAGTTGCCGTCTTATTCGTAGTACGTACCCCGGCACCATCGAAAACGAACGTACCAGTCGACAGCCCCACTTCCATTTCTAGAAGTCGCAAGCGATGATTAATTGCTCCAATGTATTGTTCTGTTCGAATTTCATGAGTTAAATCCGTAATCTTAAAATCATCTGGTTTAGATCCGGGAATAACCACATAGAAATCATCGTTTGGGTCAAAGGTCAAATCAATATTTCCAGTCTCTTTGTTGGGTACACCATCCAGCATCGATTCAGGAACAGCAACTCGCCGTTTTCCCACATCAATTTCATGATCAAACGCATCCAACGCTTTGTTTAGTCGATCAAGTGTTCGTTTACAGTTATCGTACACACCAACACCAAGTGGTGAGTATGGGTTGATATTGTTAAAACCAGCTGTCTTGAAATAAGAGAAGATAGGGCGTTCAATTTCTTCCCCATGCCTCGCTGGATCCAACTCTGCATATTGTTCCAAAGTGTCCAACGATACCTGCATTCCTAAAACATTATATTTTTCACTTTCATAAAGCTCATTGAGCACCCAATACTCTCCGTCGATCCACTGGTGAAACTCAAGTAGCGTGTAAAAGAATGTTTTGGAGCCTTCAGTTTTGATGGTTTTAAACGCAATCGCACACTGACTGATTTTATTGGTGCTACTCTCCAATGGGTAAAATGCGTCAGGCAGTGCCCATGAGAACTCAATTTGTCCTGATTGGTCATTGAAATAAGGTCGCACAACTAAGCCACCAAGAGCCATTGCTGGTTCAAGATACTTACTGAGATTACGCTTGAAGTCGTTATGCTGAAACACAGACTCTATCCAAGCACTTGCTTCATCATATTTTTTTGATTTATCATCTTTTCCGATCGTGATTTCTGCCTGTTCATTGAACATTACCTTCGCATATTCAGAAGCAACCTTGCGGGCCATATTGATATTCGCCTTTGCTATCTGATCATAATTACAATGCATGTACCCTTGGTAATAGAGCAAGCTGTTTTGAATACGATCATATTCTTCACGACTCATTTGAATCTTTGGATGATCTAAAATACTTTGAAGCTCTTTTTTCGCTCCTATTGCAACCGCCCCCTTTCCAAAAACTCTTTTTATTGCTTGCCAAAATGACACCCGATCACCTCCTGCTAAAGAACATAGCGTTTCGTAAAGTAATTAATCGCATAACGACATTCGTCTAATGCATGGTTGTTTTTATCCACTGGGTAGCCCGAATCATTCCGAACGTACATTCCTAATTCCTTGATGAAATGATAGTGACCATACTTGCCATCATGATCGTAAAGAAAAAAGCGTCCTTTTGACAAGGCGCTTTGCATACGTTCGATACCTATTTCAATTTTAGTGCCATTGCTGGTTACTTTGTCTTTTGAGTTGTTGTCTGCTTTTGTTGTGACGATTCCTAACACACGTAATTCCTCACTCAATGACTTACAAGCTGGATCGACAAAGAATTTTGAATGCTTAGGCAGCCATGACCACTCTTTATAACACCATTCTTTAAACTGCCTAATTTCCTTGGCATACTCACTCATCGCTTTCGTGACACCCGTGTCGGCACCACTATGGTAGAAGTTAGCCATCCGATAGAGATAATATTTTCCGTCTTTCCATGTAACGAGATTTAAGGAACAGGTAGTTGCATCACTTTGTCCGCCGTCTGCACTAAAGAATGCTTCTACAGGCTTGCCGATGATTCCCTTCGACAGATGAGTATCTTCGTTAAACATTGAATAGATCACACCTTCAGGCATCACACGATCACCTAGCCAATCTCGTTTGTAAAGATACTCGGAGACTTTACATTCCGCTTCCCATTCTTTCAAAGCTTGTTTCGTTAAAATAGGATTATCTTGTGGTCGCCAATGACGAAACTTAAAAGACCCAGTTTCTATAAAGGGTTTAAGAGTTTCTATGTTCGGATGATTTGGTGCTGGCGGATTCTGTTCAGCGAGATGATAACGAAAACTAGAAGCTTTAGTCCGACGAAAAGCCTCATCTATAACTGCTTTGTTAAGCAGATTGAATTCCAAAAAAGTGACAGTTCCAAATGACATACCAGTGATGGCACCGACAGCATTTACTTTTCCGCCGCCTTTATAATAGATCCGCTTTTCTCCCTCTGGTAGATTGATCCATAAATGATCTCCATGCTCATCGTGTCGAATTTCAGCACAGCTGGCAAAGATATGTTCCAGTCCGAATCCTTCACAATCCATAAACATTCTGTAGGCTTGTTCTTGGTTATAAGCAAGCACAAGATGATTCGTATCGGGATGTCCTGCGTATATTAACGCCATCTTTTGAGCATCTGACATCGTCTTACCAGAACGAATCGTTCCCTCGTTCAATTCCATCCGAATTCCCTTGAGCGATTGGAAAATATTCTCTTTTTGCTTAGTCGATAGTTTCAACTGGCTCATCTGCATCACTCTCCTCATCTTTCTTTATTGGACCAATAAGCGATTGGCCGATATCAATAAGGCCTTGTACTTTACTCTGTTCTTTTTCATTTAACACCAGCTTAGATGCTTTATTTTCGATAATATCAGCCTCAGATTGAACTTTGCGAATCTGAGCTTGTTTCAATTCATCAACGGTGAAGAACTTCAGTAGTTCAGACATAGCTTTTTGTTTGTCATAAAGTTTGACAGAAACACCATCTTTGCCTTTTTTGACCTCTTGAATAAGTGTGCCATCTACTTCTTCACTATTTTTCAATGCAACTTGAGATGACTTGTATGTTTCCAAATCTCCAGTGAACTCGTTATAAACTTCTTGCTTTTCACCCTTATCATCATAGGTATATAGTTTGTGTTCGGATGATGAGAACTCAACAAAATCAGTGATATCAGCAAACGCTTGCTTTGCATATTCTTTTATCAAATCTTTTACATCAAGAAACATATCTTGCTGCAGTTCTGCCTTCAGTCTTTTCAACTCGATCTTTATGCTATCTTTTGCTATCAATCTTATGCTGTTAGACCTAGCGGAATTATAATCGCATCCATAAGCCTGTTGATATGCCTTAGTAGCGTTGAAGCTTTGTAGATAATAAAGACAAAACAGTTTTTGCTGCTCTGTCAGATCATTATTATCTATTACTGGATGCACCTCTTTTTTGTGTACAACCTTTTCTTTTTTTGTTGCACCCTTTTTTTCAGGAAAACCATCCCACTTTCTAGACTTCCAAGACTTAACTGTATTGATAGATACATCGTATTTAGCGGCTATGTCTTTGTACTTCATGCCGCTTTGATAATCTATGTATGCTAGTTCCCACTTTTTCACACTACACACCACCTCACATTCTTTGCTGGTTAAGTTTTGTTTCATAAAATTATACGGTCAATACTGCATCTGTACTTCTTAATAGCTTCCTAGTTTGAGCAACTTAGTGTAATCATTGCTTTCTTTCACCTTACATATCTCCTTATGTTCCTCTGAATGTTTTCATCGTTCCAGACTCCATGACCACAATAGCGAAGCTTGCAACCATCAATTTCGATAGGTGTAGCTTCTCTAGTCATTTCGATAATGGAATATCTATTCTTAATCTGAATGGATAAGACAATGCGTGATGGATCATCTTGGCTAGGTTGCGGATACCTATTAGATAGTGATACGTACCAGTAATTTCTCATCACGTGGCCTTCTCTCTATCTGAGATCAAATCATTGTAAAGAGCAGTAGCTCGTTCCTTTCCAACACGTAATCTCCGTTGAATAGTTCCAATCGTAAATACTTGACCTTGACCAACTTCTTCAAAGCCCTTCTTTAATTGTTACATTTCCTCAAAATCTTTATCAGTGTATTGTTTCATGAGTTTATTCCTCCTTTAATGCATAATAAAAAGACCACTCAACGAGTGATCTAATATATAATAAAGAAGCCACCGAATCACGATGGCTACATAGTTTATTCTCCATTTACTCTTTTAATTATCTCAGATAAACGAGGAATCAATGATGGCCCTGGACATTCTGTCGATGACGGAGAGTTTCCTTCGGCACACTGGTGACCTACGATCCTCATTTTTCTACCATACCGCTTATTAATATCTTTAATTAGTTTAACTAATGAGTCTACCGTCTTGTCACTTACTTTCCAATCTGGTGCTGTTGAAGTATTACAATTCTCAATACCTATAGAGTAAGAATTTGCTTTTCCAGCGTGCCATGCTCTTTTTTCTTCTCCGACATATGCTCTGATTTCTCCGTCCGGTCCTATACCATAATGAGCTGATGCTTCTCGCTCACGCCAAACTTCAGGTACACCATCATAATTAGTCATAGCCATATGATGAATAACAACTGTTGTAATCTCAGTGCCATTTCGACTATTCCATCTTTCCTCGCCATCGTTAACAAACTCTTCAAATTGATAAGGTGTAGCAAGTGGACTAATAATCGTTGTCATAAATCTATCCTCCTTGATTTTTTCGTAAGCACTTACATAACTAGTATAAAAGTTATTTACTTTAAATTTCCATCGAACAGACTATCAAAAATGTCACATTTATTATTTTGCTGTGAGATATTAGTAGAAATTTAAGAAAGTTTAATTTACATTATTGATTCTCGTATTATTTCACTATTCGAATACTATTTTTTATCTATAATATTTGAACTACTCTAGTTGGATTATCTTCATTTGGCTATGAATATCTATTGATTAGTTATCAGTATCAGGAGTTTCTCATTATGTAACTAAGTTGGCGAAGTGTTGCTGATTTTCTTATGAGTGTCAATAATGATTTTACTAGCTATTAATGTCCGTTTTTTGTAATTTTTTTACTATAATCATTTACTTATACTAGCAGAAACTAGTATATGCTTTTTTGATATAATTTGATTTTTGGCCTGTGACACATCTTGGATTAGCGTGTAATCTACCTCTAAAATATTTACCTAGTTTTCATAATTTCCTCCTAAGATAATGGTAGAAAGACTTTGTAGCATCCAAGTTTGTCTCATACACTCTAAGTGATGGACTTTCTCCTAGACGATATGAGTTGATCAAGCGTTGTAAAAAAATATATATTGTATTACTTACAAGTCTTTACCTTGTACCTTCTAATCATTCATCTGATTTAACTTTTTCATGACTTTTTATCCTTTCGCTGTATAATAGAGTAAAAAAGAGAGGTAAGTAAAATGCCTTACTATGTGATCAAAAAGAAAAAGTTAAAAATATCGAATAATCGATTCGTCATTCACGAATGCACTTGCCCTCGTATTAAACAGAAAGATGAAATCACTGCTATCGGGTATCATACAGAACATAATGATGCTCTTCTCTCTATTAGCTTAAAAAGACCCTCAGACGAATTTTTATTTTGTAGCTTTTGTTGCAAAACTCGAATTATAAGTAAATAGGCCCTACAATCTGCCAGATTTGATACCGGCAAATTTTTATCTCAAAACAAAAAGCTATCCTTTATAGAACAGCTTCTCTAATATCTTTTAACTTAACTACTGCTACCTTATTGCTGTCGTCCACTAACTCGACGACTGCTGTTCTTTCTATAATATTACGAATTTTGATTTTATAAAGTTCTTTTTCTCCGACTACTTTAGCCATGTAGATGCCATCTTTTTTCAATTCACTAGTTTCGAACATAAATCGTTACACCTCTGAGAACATTTTTTATACAGGATAAACAACTTTTGATAATTAGTAAAGTATATTCACATTGTAGATATAAACAAATCAAACAACCTTACACAGGCCTGACGTCTGCTTCTCGTCCTTACCACATTCTCAGTTGCTATTGTTATGGGTCAGATACTTATTACACTGACCGGTGTTAAATAAGTCCTCCCAAAGTCGCTGGAGTGGGATTGCACCACACACAAGAACTTACTAAGTTCTCACGAGGTTATTCACCATTGACTGTTGCGTCTCCTAATTCCGCCACAGCGACATAATAAGAATAGACAGCAACAGATGAACTATCCGCAGGAGCTAAACCCCACATACTTTAGTTTATTTGTTGCTGTCTATCAAAGCTTAATTACAACGATGAGGGAGATTTCCTCCCTTCAAATTGTTTTTGTCGATGTCCTGTTTCCTAATCTTTCGACACTATCATAATAAATCATTTTCTAGGTAGTTGATTGGTATAAAAAGGAAAGCATTTGGGTAGTAAATGGGTATAAAAAGTGTAAAAACTGGCTACTTAAAAGCAACCAGCTCTAAGGAAGAAGCAAATTGAATGATGATTTTGTTCGATTCTACTTTTACAGATTCCTCGCTCGTATTATTTCTTTGAGCAGTTACATAAATAGACATACCGTTGATATAGCGATCATAAAATATCTTTTTCCGTCTTTCCGTTACATCAGGCTTATGCGGATGCTGAATCGCGGAATAACCACGAATGAACAGTTTATGCAAATATTCAAATTCTTCTTGCGCTTCCTCTTTTTCAATCAACATTCGTTCTGCTTCAAATGTATTATTTGCTGTAGAAGGTGGAACCAAGGAGTAAGATGCTGTTACTTTAGGCTCCCGAGGTTGACCTATCCTACATCTAGCTGACAGATATGCTGAAAGAAAAACACCAACATTATGTTTTGTGTTATCCATATCCACATCTTTTGCCTCTGGTGTCTCATATTTCTTTACATCGAAAAGTACCATCCATTGATTCCTCCATTTATGATATAATAACTGTGTCGGAATTATTACTTAAGGTCGGAGGAATCCGGCTTTTTTAATACCAAATACTACACTACATTAAAGAGCATAGTATTTGGTAAAAGAAACTGATATTAGATAATTTATCTATCTTTAGTTGGTTTCAATATTATCCTTACTAATAAGGTTGCTTGCCCCTGAAAAGTTTGTATTGCTACTTCGACTTGAACTTATGATGTTGCTCACGAAAATGATATCATTTGCGTTTGTTGTGAATACTGAAATTCTTGTAAGAGACTGAAAATGGTTGTTATTAATACTAATTTTACTGCCAACTGCTACACGAATCACAGCATTATCAGTATCCCATAATCTTTTATTAACATAGAACATATTATTAGAGATATTCACATCGATGCATTCTGCGAGAAATACTCCGTGAGTTCTTGCACCTATGAGGTGGTTTCCTAACAGAGTGATTCCCTCTGCCGAAGAAAGCTGAATTCCATAGACTGTATCTTCTACATTGTTAGTTTGATCAATCAAGTTGTTCGTAATAATTAAATTTTCACCATTTCGAATGACTATCCCTAAAGTTTTGATACAGGTATTTTTTTCAATTATCGCACCTTCTATACGTCCAAAATGACCTCGTAATTCTATTGCTCTTCCGTTAGTATTGGTAATACGATTGTTTGTAATAACGTATTCTTTAGCAACTGGAAGGTTAGTTCCCGAAGTTCCTCCTGTTGAAATACCTACACCCGTGATATTCTTTACAAAGTTATCAGAAATAGTCATATGCATTCCACGAGTATTTATCCCACTAGCACACCCTTGAATAGTATTCCCATTAAAGTTCCAGTACATACAAGGTTCATGGCACCCCAGTGCATAGCCCACTCGGCAATTGGTACATATATTAGAACTAACACTAATATGATGCGGTGCATGATTTCCTCCTGTTACTCCATGTCTACAATTGTCAAAAAAGTTTTTCTCAATTCGTCCATAGCATGACGAAGAAATCACAGCTATACCATAACCACTATTAAAGTTATCAAATAAGGGACTTGTGCTATTAAGCAAGTAGCTATTCATAATGGAAAATAAATATGTTCGAGTCATCTGTATACCAATGTGCTCCGCACCATCGATAGTTACTTGATCAATTTTTGTGTTCAGGCCATAGTTGATATTAATACCTGAATGCACACTACCGACACCACCTAATATAATTTTTAGCTTTTTAATTTCCACATTACTAACTGGCTCATATATTTCTGCTCGAAGATTATCATCATGCATATAATCAAAGAGTAGCCCACCATCTATCTCAATTGTTCCATCCTGAATATCAACATTTACAATTTTTTGAATCTCTTCTTTGAATGGAAGAAGTCCAACTTCTGTTTCACCCTGTCTTTCATTACTGATAATTTGTACCATTCGTCCAGTTCTCGCTTCAAAAATATCTCCAGTAACTGAAAGTTTCGTTTGCCCTTCACCCAAATCAGTAGATACTTTTAAGTTTCCTACCTGATTTCCTGAAGCTCTCAATAGAAAAGGACGTTGATTAATGTCTCCATGTGCTAACCCACGACCATCTAAGATTGTTCTATCACCAACACCTTCAATTGTTACGTTTGATGGAACAAACAAGGTTTGATTTATAATAAAAGTTCCTGCTCCTAGTCGAAGAGTTCCTCCACCTTGCATTCCTAAATCATTTAACAAATTCTGTAAATTTTCAGCATCTGCCGATGGTGTTCTCGTATCTAGGTCAGTTGGTTTCATTTCAGAAGGGGATAGATAGATTATTTCATTTGCTTTATTAATATTTGAACTCATAATTGTTCACTCCTAATTTTATGATATTTTTTTATTTATATAAAAATCATTTGTATTTTCAATCTTTATATACTAGGATCGCGGATTCTGATTACATAAATAAAATTTACTTCACGCTTATTTATTTTCATAAATTTTCCCCTCTTCATCTAGATTATTTTGTAAATTGACCTAGCAAGTCCACCCTCGATGTAAACGATAACAAGCGTTTATCTTATTTCATCCTAAACTAGTGATATTTACCAATATTTTGATTTATTGTATAAAGCTATTATTGACATTCTAAAGTTAGACGCTATAATAAGTGGTTCTCAGTTGTTAATCAGAAAAAGGATGTGAAGCTATGTCAATTAAACAAATGGAGTATACAAAAAACAAAGAATTAACTTTATCTGAATTAGAGTCATATACAAAGAAAATTGTCCCTGAATTAGAGCAAGAATATCAACAAATTAGCTTTGTTTACGAATCAGAAGGTGTTGTTTTGGGTAGAATTGTTGGTTTTATCCACTGGGATCATCTACAAATTGAACTTTTCTATGTTTCCAATAATACTCAAGGGCAAGGGATAGGTACAAAACTACTAAATCATGTGGAGTCTATCGCTAAGCAACAGAACAAATCTTATATTTTCTTAGAAACAATGAGTTTTAATGCACCAAAATTTTATGAAAAACATGGTTATGAAGTAGTTGGCAAAATTGTTAATTCACCTATGGAAAACCAGATTAGATTTTTCTATAAAAAAGATATTTATATATGATCATTGACAATTAAGATCAACTTTCAGTTGGTCTTTTATAGTTTCTCCTGATCGATTACTTACTGCACTTCCTCATACCCGTAATTGCAGTAATTGTAAAAAATTTCTTTTGCCTCTTCTACAATTTTTTCTTCTGTCGCATCGTCTTCTACTTCGAAATACTCCACCGCCCCAACGCCAGCCCAGCAAGTCTCTATATCGATACGTATTTTTTTCATCGATGTTCCTCCTTCATAAAAACTAACCAATGTGTTTTTGTTCACTTGCTTGAATATATCAGAGTTTCAATCTTATTATTCGTCTCTAAATCTCTAACGTGTTAGCGTTAATTTGTGGGGGATTTAGGGGGTGGCTCATTTGTTTATAACTGCAAAAGTTATCTTTTGGGTGATAGTTATTCTTTTCGTCCTAGTTATTTGTAGATTTGCAAAATGTAATGCTCAATGTTACACAATGTTTCTTTTTGCATGTCCGATTTTTTATTTTATAATTAAAATATTTAACTATGGACTTGATCAATCGTTATCTGTTTTTATTAGATATTTGATTGGCCTATTTCTCGCAGTTGTTACTTTTATCGCATATCTAATCTATCGCTTTAAAAAGTAACAACTAAACCAGTCTTTATGGCTGGTTTCTTAGTCTATTGCTTCGATAATTCACCATTCTCGTATATATTTCCGATAACTTCGTGGTTAGTTGCTTCTGCATATGATTCCCCAGTATTTCTATGACCTAATCTGTAATCACTTTTCTTTAATACAACTACAAAGCCAGCTTCTTGTTGCAGATAAGTTACATAGCCGGTTAATCCATTTGAGTTTTTTATAATATCCCTCTCAAAAGTCTCTACACCGTTCTTGTCTTTTAGTCCTGTGGATTGCATGAGTTCAGCTTGTTCACCAACCTCAAAAACATCGCACCAGTCGTCCACGGTAACATGAGGACCTTCAATCCCTAGGAAACTATGCCCTCGTGTATCAAATGCTAAAACATCTTGCATTTCCTGTTCATCTTTCAATCATGCTCTAAACTTTGGTATCATTTGCTGTCCTCCAACTCAAGATACTTTCTTAAACTACGAAGCCCTTTTCCACGTTTTTTCGTTTTACGTTCAATCCATGTTCCTGTTGTTCCCCAGTAGTCAATGGTCCCCTTATGTGTATTGATTGAAAATTGGTGATTGCTTTGGTAATGGGTAAACTCGAATCCCAGCGCTTTAATATTTTTTGTAGCTGAATCCCCCATTCTTTTAACATGCTGTTTTCGACGTTCTTTAAGATAGGGTTTTATGTCTCTCCAGTATTCAGCCAAATCACTCATTTGCTGTCCTCTTTCTGTAACTCACCATAAATGGAACATCTACGACGAATTGCTTTTACTCTGCGTTCATTTTCGAGCGTAGGTTGTATTTTATATGCTCTTTTTGCACCCTTTAGGTGATTTCGAGCACCTCTTAATGCATCTGAATATAATTCTTTTGGTGCATCCATTTATTGTTCCTCCTACTTATTTTCTGTCATGGTGAAAGGTACAATGCTCTCAGGCATATAGTTGACTTCATATTTGTATTGGTTCACTTCAGCGCCAGCGAGATCTTCTATCACGTACATATTGAACTGCGTCATATTGATTAAATGCTTTTTGTAAACTCCTTCTTCCGTTTCGACTAGTATCTCAAGCTTTTCAGAATTACTAGTGTTTACCGAAATTCTTCCAATAACCTCAAACTCTACCGTGTTAGATAATGTGTTCATAACAGCGACACGACGAATTACATTGAAGTTATCTGCTTCTTGGCTTACATTATGAGACACTTTCGTAGCTTGACGACATGCCGATAAACTAAAAACCATTCCTATAGTCACAATGAGCATAATTAGTTTTTTCATTTGCTGTCCTCCAGATCACTAGACTTCACAAACACCCCATCAATCATTTGCCCAGTACGTCCTTTGATTTCTCCCCATGCCTGTTCTAAGCACTCTTCAGCAGTCAACCCATGTTGCATAGCTAAAATGATAAGAGTAACAAGCGTGTCTCCGATACCATCTTTTACGGCTTCTAAATTGCCACGAGCCATGCTAGCGCCGACCTCTCCAAGTTCCTCAATTACCTTCAACATCTGTTTCTCTGGTTGTGCCTGATCCAAACCTTTATTTTTAGCCCATTTCTCAATATTCATTGTCAGCTCGTTCATTTTTCTTCCTCCATGTATTTAAATTGCCGCCCCTTAGAATCAATATCCATATGCTTCGCTCTACTCCATATGATATTTTTTGACAGCCCAGTAATTTCTGTTAACTGTTCAGCTGTGCCTGTAACTAGAATTCTGTCGCCATGCCAAATTGCAATTTTCCTCGGCGTTTTTCTTCTAAGCTTCTCAGTCCATATCTTTTTACCAAGCTTTTGTACTTCTACGATGATTTTTTCATCTTCTTGCCAAAATTCCGTACTGGTTAATTCAGCAATTCGTTTCATTGCTGCTTTCTTATCGATCCTGACAGTCTCCTTTCAATAATTTGAGTACTTGATCAAGTGCGCTCTCACGTCCGCCGTGAAATGTATTTAACCATTTGTCTTCATACGAAGCGCTTTGCCTCATCGCTTCTTTGTGCATTAGCTCCACTTGGGCTTTCAACTCATTAATTTCCATGACAGTACCCTTATCTTTCGAGTTCTCTTAAATGTGCTTTTAGTCCTTTGATACATTCCCAAAAAAGCAATTTCATATAAGCTGTTTCCCTTAGTTTTGTACGATCAATGTAAAAAGCATAATAATGACGTAATTTCGCCCAACATCTACGATCATTTTTGATCTGTTCGAGATTAACTGCTGCCAGTTGATCATGTACGATTCCTAAAATGTCATACTCCTCATCTTTTTTGTACTTAGCGATTTCTTTAATTAATCCTAAGTAGTCAAAATTAATATCCAAATCTTCTCCCCCTTACGCTTCATCCCATCGGGGCTTATTTGATCGTTCTAGCGCTTTTTTCTTTTGATAGGCTTCTTGGTCGATTGCCCATTCAGGAAGTGTCTCTCGTCTTCCTGTGCGCTTGTAGCTACTATTAATCTTCTTAGGCTCACTTTTTTCTTTCCTTGCCCAGCTTCGAATAGTGGCCAAGTAATTTTTATAAGTTTTACCAGCTGATTCACAATACTCGGATAACCGTTCAATCTTTTCTTGATAATCATTAGGGAATTCTGTTTTGAGTTTCTCCATTTGGTCATCTGACAAGAGAACATTTTTATATTCCCCGTATTTATGACGGATGGGCTTAGCCTTCGATTTTTTCGAAGGCGGTAACTCTCTTATATATTCTTTTGTATTATTAAATGTATTATTAATAGATGTATTATTATCTTGATAGATTTCTTGATGACCCCCCGCCAAATTTTCTTGGTGACCCCCACCAAGAATTCTTATATACCTAGCCTCGATTTCTTTACTACCCTCTTTGTACTTAACTTCTCGGTAGATATAGCCTTTTTCTTCAAGTGACTTTAGCCAATTCTGAATTGTTGGCTTACTTACTTTGTATTGATTGGCAAAGTATTCATTACTAGCCCAGCAATAACCTTTTTCATTACACAAAGCTGTGATTTCTCCATAAAGAAGTTTTGCACTAGGTATCAATGAATCGTCATATCTAACATTTGCAGGTATGATAGCGTAATATCCTCTGTGATCCACTTTTTATCCTCCAATATTTAACTTTTTGATCGTTTCTTGATTTAACTTAATCCCTTTGATTTGGTACTTATTTTTAAAATTAGTTACACCGATTTGATGTTTTTCTGTGTGGTGTATTCTGCAAAGTCCTGCGTAAGTGTATTCTGAATGATCAATTTTTTTACGTTTTCGTCTACCCAATGCTTTATCGAAGTGATCAATGTCAGCTCCTGTTCTTCCACAAATACAACAGACTCTTTTCGTAATACACTTGTAGAAGTAGTATTCTTGATTCGCTGGTAAGATTTCATAGCCTTCTTTGAATGGAATATGATGTTCAAAAATAAAATCTATAATGATGTTCGCTAAGATATTCGCATCGCTCACGGTTGTACTAGAATCATCTTTCAGGCTTATTTTGCGCCCTGTGACACCTTCAAAACGGAAATAGAAGAATTCCTTCCAGAAGTCCGTTGGTGTGCCCGTATCGATGAATATATCCCCTATGAGCACATAGATGAAATTTCTTTGTTGGATCGTGAAGCGACGTGGATCAATAAAGCGAATTTCAATGATCCGATCACCTTCATAGCCTTCGTACATCGTTTTAAGTCGTTCAATGTTTACTTCTTCGTTGATTGTTGCGGCAATGTCTTTTCTATTGAACTTTCTAAGAACTGCTGAATAGGAATCGATTAATGAATTAAACACTTACATCACTTCTTCTTGTTTAATTCATTTCGTTTTTTAGCAATTGCTCTTTCCAACAGCCCACATTGTTCATAAGATAACTGTTCAAGACTTTCCACATTGTCAGCAATCAGCCCTAGTTTCGCAGTCTGCTCGTTTACAAAATCAATTAACATCGGAGTCATATCTTCTCCCATTTCTTCGTTGAATATCCCTAGGATTTCTTCCAACATATTTAATTTTTTTATGTCGATTCTCTGTGGTGCAGGTATATCCTCGCCTTGATAGACATACAATCCTAAACCATGTAACGCTAAGGCCTTAACAAAACATCGTTTAAGTGCATTATTTATCTGAGTAGCATTTGGTTTTATGACCGCTTTGTTCGTATAATCAGTTACTGGAAAAAGCTCAGTTTCTGTGATTCCATGGATCGTTACAGACACCGAAACATAGACACCCGTTTCATCTAATAAATAGGGTTTAAACTCTTCCACAAGAAAATCTTGATGGGTTCCTGAAACAACACTAAAGTGTTTATATTCGTTAATCGTTACTCTTGATTTTGGATCACTTTTTTTCATGATCTCCCAAGCGCGTGCCCACGATAAATAATCAAACTGTCCTTTCTTTTTTAAAACTTTATCTAACTTTTTACTTGATAGTTTTTCAAAATTCGTGATATTTTTTGCTTCACTCATAAAACTTCGCCTCCATATCAGCGATATATTTTTTTCCTTGCCCGTAGTATGAGATATCGATCAAATTTCCTCTCTCGTACTCTTCAAGCGCATCAATCAAGCCATCTTCGATGACGTAGATATATTCTGGTTTATTTGAATGTTTTGATAGATGGATAAGATAGATATGATCCCAAAGACTCATAAAGTTTCCCAGATCATCTTGATCACATGCTAGTTCTTCATCCGTCAAAAGATTTCGTCTGATTTTCTGGTTGTTTGTTTCTTTAATATTCACTTTTCCCCAAACGGGGTTAGTCAAATATTGATCTAGAGTGGAAAGTTCGTTTTCCATATGTTAAAATCTCCTTAGTTATGATTTATTTTTGGACACGATTTTGCTTGCCGGCGATCGTGTCTTTTTTTAGTATGGTCAATTCTCGCATTAATATATTTCCCCTTTTTTGATATACTTTAGAAGTAAACAATTTGATAATTTTAGAGAAAGAGGTAAAAATACATGTATGATAATATATTTCATATCGAAACTTTTAGTGTCCACGACAAAGATAAGAAAGTAATAAATGAGTTATTAAAAGATGGTTGGCGAATTCTGTCTATCGTTCAAAATAGTGAACACGATAACTATTCATATGGACAAGTTATTCTTGGTGCTTCTGAGTTAGCCTTTCAAAAAAACAACTTAGCTATTATGAAACAGAAAAAATTAGAGCAAGAGGCCGAACGAAAAAGATGTAAGCAAACTAGATGGACAGACATGTCTTCAGTCAATAATAATTCTGAAAATACTCTCATTTCTATAGAAGACGACTCTTTACCGTTTTAATTTTTGTACTCTTCTTCATATAATTCCCAATTATCAAATTTTTCTTCCACGGTGACAGGCCTGTACGATGATATATTTGTTGTTTTTTGCTCTGAGTTACTTGCGATAACTTGGAGCAAATCATTTGTTTTCTTTAGTTCAAATAAAATTTGTTTTAACATTTTTTCGTTCATTTTTATCTCCTCCATGCTTTTTGCTTGTCAATGTATTGTTGGCTTAAGAAAGTTGGTTTATTGCCACACCACCATCTATCAGCAATCATTTTTCCTTTCTTCAAAACTTCTTTTCGATCCATACGTTCTCCTTTCTTTCGAATCTAATAGGTTCATCAAAACCATTAAACTTGCGAAAATACTCCCTCCCACTACGCTGTAGTGCGCTACTAGTACGAGTAAACCTAAAATGACTCCGATAAAAAGCGTGTCTGTCTTTTTCATAGTCTTATCTCCCTATTTTTAATTTCTAACTTGCGTAAATCTTCAAGCTCATTCGCAATCAGCTCTGCTTGTCTATCTGAAAGCTCATCGGCTTTTCTGAGTGCTGCACGATCATCCTGTAATTCTTTTCTACGTAGCCTTATAAGATTGAGAATTTGGTGTTCTTGTTGTACTGTGTATGCCATCAAATTACCTCCTATATATCCGTATTCAGTGTCGAAAATTCGCAATTCTATCTACGACATCAAATTTGATTCCTCCTCATCCCTGCTTGTGCAGGTTCTCGTTATTGTTGTGCCTATGAGATTCTTCTTTTTGGTATAATTTAATTATCAGCACTGCAATGCTGAAATAATCGAAAGGAGAATACTAATTGAAAAAATATATAATAAGCTTTCGTTATCTTGAAGTCGCTGACCCAGAGCTAGCTATCAAGATTCGCGCAAAGATTGAGTCTTTGTCACCCGATACATGGATTCACGTTTTGGAAAATCAATTGTTAGTTCAATCTGAAAAAAATATTGAAGAAATATACTCGTATCTATCATCAGAGCTAAAAAATGTACGACTTTCAATTGCACAATTTGATAAGATTTTCATAAACGATGGTTTTATGAGTGAACTTGAATCCCGTAACTACTAGAATCTCGCTCGCCTAACATAATCTTCGTACAGAGCGATGTATTCTTTTTTTGAAATTGGCGGCCTTTCAAAAGTCATTCCTGAAAAAATAGATGACTGTTCATCAGAATCTGTTACTTTTTCAACATTCAATTCATGATGCTCCTTACTGCCTCTAATAGTAGGGAGCGTTTTTACTATTTCTTCTGCAAACTCTAGCTTTTCAACTAATTCCTTTGCATCTTTCAATTGCTCTATGGTTAATTGGATTTTTTCACTAGTTAGGCAAACAACAGCATCATCCTCGTTTATGACAGTTGAACCCAAATCTCTTGCAGCATTTAGAAACATCTCAGCGCCTTCCATCATCGTTTCCCACACTTGCCATTTTTTCTCTAATTTTTTATTGATTTTCATTCTGTTACCTCCTATGCGAGTTGTTTTTGTTCGATTAAAGGAAGTATTCCGTTATCCTTCAAAAGTTGATAGATAAAAATATGACCTTGTTGTGTCCACTTAGTACTAGGTTTCAAATTCTCGCTACCTTGTACTGGGATCATCTCGGTATGTGTGTAGCCCTTGTCTTGGTGTTTGCGATAAAGTAACCAAGCATTACCTTGACGGTACTGAACACCTAAATCATGCAATAGATTGTTCATCTTGGTTGCGCTCATGCCGTAATTTTTAGCTATGATACTGATTGTCATAAGGCTTTTGTTTTTTAAAATGTTGTCATAGTACTCCGCTTTGGGTTGTAACTCATTTACCCGTTGTTCAGCGACTAATCGTAAAGCACGTTCCTCTTTAAGTTTGGTTGCTACTCCGATAAGTAAATCTGGGTTATTTAGCAACTCATCTGTTGCATAAATACCGTGTTTACGGATTGCTGGTAGGACTTCGCTTGTCACCCAGCGTTTGAACTTTTTTGCTGACGGCAAGTTGCTACCAAAAATCAAATCATAAACTCCACTTTCGTTTATTAAAGTTGGATACTGGTTCCTTCCTAATTTATCTTTAAAAGATGGGGTGGTGTTTTGGCACCCTATGATTTTGTCTTCATTTTCAACGTGTTGTTTTAAAGCGTTATTCGAATCTTTAAACCCTAACGCTGTTGCAACATCTTTCCCTACAAAGTATGGTTCATCATTTGCTAAAACCGTTCGAACCTCGTTTTGTTCGAAATTAAAAATTTGTGGTTGATTCATTGTGTTGCCTCTATTCTCTAATAATCTGGTAAATCATCAAATAATCGTTTTAAAAACGGGCGGATATTCTCGGCATCGAAAAGCCATTTACCATCTGTGTCTTTTTTAGCTAACTTGTTTTTCCGAACATATGGGTCATCGACGATGTATTCCATTATCCACGCTCGTTTTCTACGAGTAATTTTTTCCATGTCAGCAATAGTTAAAAACTGTGGTCGTAAATACTGTTCGAACAATTCTTTGAGGTATGTGTCTGCATATTCTTTCCAGTAAGCGTCATTAACCTGAATATCCACCGTCACTGACTGTTTTTGTTGTGGAAACATAGATTACGCCCCCTTTACTATTGCAATCTGTAAATCGTTGGCAATTTTACGTTTGTATTCCTGGGCTTTAGGGCCTTTTTGAACACCTTCTACAATTTGCTTGGCGTATGTCGGTGAAGTTCCGATTAATTCGCCAAGGTATTTCCAGGTTTTATCTTGACGTTTCATTTGAATCAGGACCATTTCATGAAAATCTTCAATGACCATAACGTCACCTCATTTCTCATATATTTAAGCTAGAAATATAGCTAGAAATTAAACTAATTATTGACATTTTTAAACTATAGTGTAAAATAAAACCATAGCTAAATAAGACTGAAAAAAAGCCTATAAATCAGTATTTCTAAGTTTGCCGACCTCGAAATTTTTTGATTTTTATTGGTACTATTTAGTTTTGTTTCTAGCTAAATAACTAGCTTATGAATACAGTATATTAGACTATAGATTAATTGTCAAATTAATTTTAATCAAAAGTTTAATCGCCTGTGTTCTCTATTGAGGAGAATCTTGAGATGACGGTATTTGATAGAGTAAAAAAACTAGCTGATAAACAAGGAATTTCTATAAATACTTTAGAAGAACGAACTGGATTCAGTAAAAATTACTTGTATTCTTGGAAGAAAAAAGTACCTAGTGGCAATAATCTAAAAGTTATCGCTGACTACTTCGGCGTAACAACTGACTACCTATTAGGACGCACAGACAACCCTAATCCGATACAGGAACGTGTGCCTGACGATTTAGACAAGATGCTCGACAACGCTATGACTTTTGGTGGTAAACCACTAACCGAGATAGATAGAGCGGCAATTCGCGCTTATATAGAAGGTAGACAAAGTTCGAAGTGAGGTGAGTGTATGCAGTTATTAGAAACGGTACTTAATGAATGTGGCGTAGGTATTGCTTATGTTGAAATGGAATCAGATGGCTGCTATATCGAAGAAGAGCATATTATCTTCGTTAACTGCAGCCTCTCGCAAGAAGACAGAAGAAGAACAATTTATCATGAAATAAAGCATGTTGTAGATCACAAAGAATTTATTGAGCTCTACAAGATATTTTATTTCAGAACTAAAATGGAATATGAAGCTGATCGATTTATGATTGAGAATTTACTCTACGATTTTTTATCTGAATGTCATATCGATCCATATCAAATAAACATTTTTTCATTTATGGACTACTATGAACTAGATTACAATTGCGAATCTACTATCAGAAATCTTATTTTAGAAATGGTAAGAAACGAAGTTGCAGTTTAATTATTATTTTTTTGCCCGAAAAACGAACATACATTCTTGAGAAGGGATTCATTATGTCCGAAAAAAATTTGATTATACCAAACGGTTTTTTACTACAGAATGAAGCAAAATTTAATATTGACATGGATAACTACTTAAATTTAATACTAACAAATGATGTTTTGTCTCAAATAGAAATATCCGAAGGAGATATTGCGTTAGTAAAAAACAACAGACTTTTAAGATAGAGAGTTAGCAGTGTTAGAGTCCTAGAATGTCTAAGAAAGGTGTTGATTATCATGGCTAGTATCAAGCAACAAGAAAACGGAAAGTGGCGTTTTCGTATTCGATATAAAGATAACGGAAAATTTAGAGAAGTTTCGAAAAGTGGGTTTAGAACAAAGAGGGATGCACAAGCTGCGGCAAATGAACTTGAAAGACAATATAATAACGGTATTCAGATTGGAGCTAATAACATATTGATGGCCGACTATTTGGAGGACTGGCTCGAAGTTTACAAAAAACCAAATATAAAACAATCAACTTATCTTAGGTTAGAACGTTCCATAAGACTTCATATATTACCTACGTTTGGAATGATGAGTTTAAAGGAAATAACCCGTACAGATATTGTTAAGTGGGTAAATGACCTAGACACAACAAAGCAACAAACAAGAAACACAATTCGATCAAATCTAAATGTGTTACACGATGCATTAGAGACTGCAGTCTATGAACTCAACTATCTTGAAAAAAATGTTGCCAAAAAAATAAAACTCCCAACCGCTAAAGAAGAACAGAAATTGAAATTCTATTCTAAAAATGAGCTTGCTCAAATGTTAGAATACTTATCCTCTTATAAATTAGGTAAATACGCTCATTCTATTCAATATTACGTCTTATTCTACCTGTTAGCGAGTACTGGTCTCCGATTAGGCGAAGCTTTGGCGTTAGAGTGGTCAGATATTGACGGAGATAAATTATCAGTAAACAAATCACTATCTTACGATGATCATAACAATTCCATAATTACGCCACCTAAATCAAAAACAAGTATTCGTACGATCAAAATTGATGATCGTCTTGTTCACCTGCTAAAGAAACATAAAATAAACAAGAATGAATGTATTTTGAGGTATCGATCATACGATAGCCCAATAAATGAATCTATGGTATTTTCAAACGAAAACGGCAACTATTTGCGCCATTCAGTTGTTAGAGAATTTTTCTATAAAACATGTGAACGTGCGAATGTCCCTGTACTTTCCCCTCATGCTTTGCGGCATAGCCATGCAGTTCATTTACTAGAATCCGGGGCAAACATAAAGTATGTCAGTACTCGACTTGGGCACAGCACTATAAGTGTGACTGCTGACATTTATATGCACATTACAGAAAAAATCGAAGATGATTCTTTAAAACTCTACCAAAACTATATGAACGAAAAAGGAGCACTCAAAGAGCACTCCTAAATTTTTTTATTATTTTTGTGGCAAATTTGTGGCAAATGTCAATCACCCACCCCATGAAAAGCTTGAAATCATTGGTAATTTAACCTTAACCAACGCTGCCTTCCATCTCATAACTAATCAACCGGTTCAACTCTACCGCATATTCCATCGGTAGTTCTTTGGTGAATGGTTCGACGAAGCCCATGACGATCATTTCTGTGGCTTCGGATTCGGTCAAACCGCGGCTCATGAGGTAGTAGAGTTGTTCTTCTGAGATTTTGGAGACTTTTGCTTCGTGTTCCAACGAGACTTGGCTGTTGTGGATCTCGTTGAATGGGATGGTATCCGATTTGGACCATTCGTCCATGATGATGGTATCGCATTCGATGTGAGAGATCGAGCCGGCACTGTCTTTTGCAAAGGTGACTTGGCCTCGGTAGTTTACTTCGCCGCCGTCTTTTGAAATTGATTTTGAGACGATCGAGCTTGAAGTGTTTGGTGCATTGTGGATCATTTTTGCGCCTGTGTCTTGGATTTGGTTGGCTCCGGCAAATGCGATGGATAGCATGGTGCCTCGTGCGCCTCGTCCGTCTAAGTAGACACTTGGGTATTTCATGGTTGTTTTGGCTCCTAAGTTGCCGTCGATCCATTCAACGGTTGCGCCTTCGTAGGCTTTTGCTCGTTTGGTTACGAGGTTATAAACGTTGTCGGACCAGTTTTGGATTGTTGTATAGCGGCAGTAGCCGTCTTTACGGGTAAAGATTTCCACGATGGCTGCGTGTAGGCTGTTGCTTGAATAGGTTGGTGCAGTACAGCCTTCGACATAGTGGATGCTTGCGCCTTCGTCAACGATGATCAACGTACGTTCGAATTGGCCGGTGTTTTCGGCGTTGATTCGGAAGTAGGTTTGTAAGGGGACATCGACTTTGACGCCTTTTGGTACATAGATAAAGGTACCGCCTGACCAAACAGCTGAGTTTAATGCGGCTAGTTTATTGTCTGTTGGTGGCACAAGTTTTGAAAAGTATTCTTTGAATAGTTCAGGATACTCTTTTAGTGCATAATCTGTATCGGTAAAGACGATGCCGAGTTTTTCGAATTCGTCTTTCATATTGTGGTACACGACTTCTGATTCGTATTGGGCAGAAGCGCCGGCTAAGTAAGCACGTTCGGCTTCTGGGATACCGATTCGTTCAAAGGTTTCTTTGATTTTTTCTGGTACGTCATCCCAATCGCGGGCTGGTCGGTCACTTGGTTTTTGATAGTATTTGATCGCATTGAAATCAATGTCAGATAAGTCTGGTCCCCAATCTTGCATGGGCATTTTGTTGAATGCTTCTAGGGA
This sequence comes from Enterococcus sp. DIV2371, assembly GCF_050498525.1. Classification (NCBI taxonomy): domain Bacteria; kingdom Bacillati; phylum Bacillota; class Bacilli; order Lactobacillales; family Enterococcaceae; genus Enterococcus; species Enterococcus sp. DIV2371. The sequence goes on from NZ_JBIPAJ010000001.1 coordinate 2,577,634, forward strand.
TTTCAAACGGAACTCTAACATCCATTCTGGTTCTTCTTTGATTCGTGACATTTCCCGAACGACTTCTTCGGTCAAGCCTTCTCCTGTACTAAAAACGGGTTCCACGTCGTCATGGAAACCAAATTTATATTCTTCTAATTCTGGTACGCCCATTTGCTCACTCCTTTTCCTTGTGCTCATGATGGACGGTTGCAGTACCGTCTTCTTCCATTGCTTTGCCTAGTGCTTTCCAGGCAAGTGTCGCGCATTTGATGCGAGCAGGGAATTTTGCGACGCCACTTAACATGGCGGCGTCCCCTAGTGGTTCAAGGTCTGCGACTTCTTTTCCTTGGACGAGTAGTAAAAAGTCGTCCGTCAATTGCTCTGCTTCTGCAATTGTTTTGCCAATGACAGCGTCTGTCATCATCGAAGCACTGGCTGTACTAATGGAACAACCACTACCGTCAAAGGCGATATTGTTGATTTTGCCGTCTTTGATCTCGACTTGTAATTCAATGACATCCCCACAGGTGGGATTATTCATTTCGATCGTGTTCGTAGACTCCGTCAATTTGCCACGATGATGTGGATGGGATGAATGATCTAAAATCACGTGACGGTAAAGATTGTCTAATTTAGATAGCGCCATATTGGAAAAACTCCTTTGTTGCAAGGATTGCTTGGACTAAACGATCGGCATCTGCTTTTGTGTTATAAAGATAAAAGCTAGCACGAGCTGTCGCAGCAACGCCTAGATACTTCAATAATGGTTGGGCGCAATGATGACCGGCACGAACAGCGACGCCTTCCATATCAAGGGCTGTCGCTACATCATGAGGATGTAGATTTTCTAAATTAAAGGAAATCACGCCTGTACGATGCGCTGGGTCTTTGGGTCCATAGATCGTCAAGCCTTCGATTGCTTGTAGTTTAGGTAAGACATACCCAACTAGTTCGGCTTCATATTGATGGATGCCTGCTAAACCAATGGATTCAAGATAATCGATGGCTGCGCCGAGTGCGATCACACCGGCAATGTTCGGTGTGCCTGCTTCAAATTTCCATGGAAGTTCTTTCCATGTGCTGTCTTGTAGGCCCACAAAGTCGATCATTTCTCCACCGAATTCAACGGGTTCCATTTGTTCCAACCATTTCCGTTTTCCATATAATACACCTGTTCCGGTCGTTGCGCACATCTTATGTCCGCTAAAGGCAAAGAAATCACAGTCTAAAGATTGAACATCGATTTTGATATGTGGGGCAGATTGCGCACCATCGACAACCAAAATCCCGCCTTTTGCATGAACGATCGTTGCCAACTCTCGGATCGGATTGATGACACCTAACACATTGGATGCATGGGCGACAGATACGATCTTTGTCTTTTCTGTGATGATCGATGCAGCATGTTCGAGGTCAAGAAATCCTTCTTCGGTCAATTCGATGTATTTCAAAATGGCGCCAGTTCGTTTTGCCAGTTGTTGCCAAGGAATGATGTTGGAATGATGCTCCATATAAGAGATCACGATCTCATCACCGGCTTTGACAAAGGCGTCACCGTAGCTTTGCGCTACCCAGTTCAAACTGGTGGTTGTTCCACGTGTGAAAATGATCTCGGCAGTCTCTTGGGCATTCAAAAAACGGCGAACTTTTTCTCTGGCAGCTTCATAATCATGGGTTGCTCGCTCGGCTAACGTATGCACGCCACGATGGACGTTGGCATTGTTGGCGGAGTAATAATGAGTCATGGTCGCTAACACTTGTTTTGGTTTTTGCGTAGTCGCTGCATTGTCTAAATACACCAAGGGTTCGTCATTGACTTCCTGAAATAAGATTGGGAAATCTTGACGGATTTGTTCTGGAGAAATCATACATTTAACTTCCCTTCAATAACTGCCACTAGTTCTTTGCGCACCGCTTCTACTGGGATCGCAGTTAGGACAGAGCCTAAGAAACCACGAATGACCAAACGTTCTGCTTCTTCTTTTCGTAAGCCGCGACTCATCAAATAATACATTTCTTCTGGATCGACACGACCGACACTTGCGGCATGTCCTGCTGTGACTTCGTGTTCATCGATCAACAAGATCGGATTGGCATCGCCTCGTGCTTTGTCTGAAAGCATCAAGACACGGCTTTCTTGTTGGGCATCGGCGCCTTTGGCTTTTTTCAAGATATGACCGATTCCATTGAACGTCAACGTTCCGCGTTCTCGAATCACGCCATGTTGCAAGATATGACCGATCGTATGTGGTGCTTTGTTTGTCACACGTGTATCGATTCCTTGCGTTTGTTTTCCTGAGCTGATCGCAACGATCTTGACTTCAGCATGTCCGCCTTCACCGACTAGATCTGAATCAAAATCGGCGACGATATTGCCGTCATTCATGACTCCGATCGCCCAGTCTACAAAGGCATCACGTAAAATGTGGCCACGACGGTTCATATAAGCCGTGACGTTTACGCCTAATTGATCGACTGCTGCATATTTGACTTTTGCGCCAGCTTTGGCAATGACTTCAACGATGATGTTCCCAGAGATTTTTTGTAATTCTTCTCCAGTTGTTTGGAAACGTTCCAAGTAAGAGAATTCACTATGTTCATCTGCGACGATCAATACGTGTTTAAAGAAGTGTTGCGCTACTGTGCCTTCTTGGATAAACAAGGATTCGATCGGTTCTTTGATCACTACGTTTTTTGGTACATATAAGAACAAGCCACTGTTCATGAATGCCGCATGAAGCGCAGTTAATTGGTCTTCATCCATTTCCACAGCTTTTGTCATGTAATACTCTTGGACTAATTCAGGGTATTCTTGCATCGCAGTGAATAGATCTGTGAAGATCACTCCTTGTTCCGCAAGTTCGGCAGATAATTGTTCAAAGACAGTCAGGGTACCTTGTTGCACGACTAAGGGGTTGTCTTTCATCGCATCGAATGCAGCAACATTCCCTGTTTCAGGTATCTTGTCAGTCAACTCATTGATTGAAAACAATGGCCAACGATGGAATTTCACACGCTCGATTTGTGGCAAGGGTAGTTCATCTGCTTTTTTCAATGCCTCTTGACGAAGCGTCGTCATCCATTCTGGTTCGCCTTTACTGAATGAAAAATCTGTGACAGCGTCAAGATGATCGAGCCATTTATTGTCTTTCATAGATGTGCTCCTCCTTACGCTTCTTCTTCTTTGTAGTCGATTCCTAATTCTTTACTGATGCCCGCATATCCTTCGGCTTCTAAGCGTTTTGCTAGATCTGCACTGCCAGTCATCACGACACGACCTTCCATCATGATGTGGACCACGTCAGGTGTGATGTAGTTTAACAAGCGTTGGTAGTGCGTGATGATCAACGCGCCAAAGTTGTCGCCACGCATTTCGTTCACACCTTTTGCTACGACTTTCAGTGCATCGATATCTAAACCAGAATCGATTTCATCTAAAATCGCAAATGTTGGTTCTAACATCAATAATTGTAAGATCTCATTTCGTTTTTTCTCCCCACCAGAAAAGCCTTCGTTCAAATAACGTTCAGCCATTTCTTCTGGCATATTCAAAAGTGCCATTTTTTCATCTAATTTTTTCAAAAATGACATGACAGAAATCTTGTCGTCTTCTGGACGAGTCGCATTGATGGCTGCACGCATAAATTCGGCATTGGTGATTCCTGGGATCTCACTTGGGTATTGCATGGCTAAAAACAGTCCTAAACGCGCACGTTCGTCTACTTCTAGCTCTAAGACATTTTGTCCATCAAAAAGGATCTCGCCTTCAGTTACTTCATAATTCGGATTTCCCATGATCGCAGCAGACAAGGTCGATTTACCTGTTCCGTTCGGACCCATGATGGCATGGATTTCCCCTGTTTTCATTGTTAAATTCACGCCTTTAAGGATCTTCTTGTCCTCAATTGACACATGTAGGTTTTTTATTTCTAAGACAGACATGCAAATTCCCTCCATATTCTGATTCGTTCTCACTTATTTTAGACTAATTGAGAATGAAGCGCAACGCCTCAACCAGTTAAAAATGTCATAATTTCGATTTATTTCAAATAAATCATCGTTTTTAATTGATAATCTTTATAAACTAAATAAAATAATTTCTGTTCGTTTTTTCTCAAAAAAAGTCTGGGAAAAATTCCCAGACTTTACCTGTTTTATTTCGCATCCGCATCGACAGATTTCACGGAGCCTTCCCATTGTTCTTCGATCCATTGACGAACGTCTTCTTGGTGTAGCACTTCGATCAATTTTTTGATCTTGTCGCTGTCTTCGTCGCCTTTACGTGTCGCAATGATGTTGACATATGGTGAGTTGTCTTTTTCTAGTAATACCGCATCTTCTAACGGATTCAATCCTGCACCGTAAGCAAAGTTTGCGTTGATGGCCACTAGATCGCCTTCGTCATTTTGGTAAGTAGAAGCCAATAATGCTGGATCGATCGTGTGATTGAATTTCAAGTTTTTAGGATTTTCATCAATATCATCGAATGTTGCTGTTTCTAAATCAACACCGTCTTTGACTGTGACTAAACCAGCGTCTTTCAAGATCGTGATGATACGGCCCCAGTCAGATTCTGAATTTGATGTGATGATCGTTGCGCCATCTTCTAATTCAGAAATGTCTTTGATTTTTTGTGAGTACAAGCCCATTGGTTCGATGTGGACAGCACCTGCATTGACAAAATCGTACCCTTTTTCTTCAATTTCTTTGTTCAAGTAAGGAATGTGTTGGAAATAGTTCGCATCGATATCGCCTTCTGATAATGCTTGGTTTGGCAAGACATAGTCGTCAAATTTGACGATCTCTAAATCAATGCCTTCGTCTTTCAAGATTGGCTTCACATGCTCTAAGATTTCCGCATGTGGCGTTGGTGATGCGCCGATTTTCAAGGTTGTATCGTCTGATGCGTTTGATGAATCACTACTGCTTCCGCCGTTTCCACATGCGGCTAATCCGACTGTCAGTAAAAGTGTTGCTGCAAATCCAAAAATTTTCTTTTTCATATCCTATATCCTCCTATTTCCTACTATCTTTTATCTGTTTTCTTCGTTAAGAAATCCCCGATTCCTTGAACAATAAATACGATGACTAAAATAATCAAGGTAGCGACAAAAGTCACTGTTAAATTACCACGTTGGTAACCTTCTTGCCAAGCCAAGCCACCTAGACCGCCGGCACCGATTGCTCCTGCCATGGCAGTGAAACCGATCATCGAGATCGTGGTAACAGTCAAGCCTGAAATCAAAGCTGGCACACTTTCAGGGATCAAGACTTTCCAAATGATTTCCCAATAACTCGCGCCCATCGCATCCGCGGCTTCTAACACGCCAGGACTGACTTCTCGAAAGGCAATTTCTACAAGCCGAGCATAAAAAGGTGCAGCGGATAAGACTAGCGCTGGAATCGCTGCTTGTGCGCCTAGCATCGTTCCCACGATAGCTTTCGTAAAGGGAATGATCAAGACCATCAAGATCATGAATGGTGTCGAACGGAAAATATTACTGATGATCGAAACGATTCCGTAAATGATCCGTGCATAAGGTTTGTTTTTACGACCGATCGAATAAAGGATTAAGCCGAGGATCAACCCGATAAGTGTCACTAAAACCATGGAGATCAACGTCATGTATAACGTGTCCATGATGGCTTGTTGCATCGTTTCCATGTTGATTTGGCTGAAATCAAGGTACGTTTCTGTGAAGCTTTTATCCATGATGGATCACCTCCACTCCGACGCCTTGTTCTTTAATGAAAGTTTCTGCTTGGTCCAATTCTTTTTCCTCTCCGATCATCAAGGTAGTCAGTGAACCAAACGAGCCTTCTTTCGTTTGTTTGATTTTCCCATAAACGACGTTGATATCGACATTGTAGCGACGGATCGCTTGAGAAATCACTGGTTCGTTGGCATTCGTTTCATTGAAAGTCAATGTCACTAAACGACCATCAGGATTTTCTTTGATCAACTCTGCCAATAACTCCGTAGATTCGGCTTCTGGTTCGATGTCTTGTTGGACGAAGCGTTTCGTCACTTCTTGTTGTGGATGACGAAAGACGGATAGCGCATCGCCTTCTTCAACGACTTGCCCACGTTCCATTACTGCTACTTTGTTACAGATTTTACGGATAACGTTCATTTCATGCGTGATCAACACGATCGTTAAATTCAATTTTTTGTTGATTGCCAACAATAGATCTAAAACTTCTTCTGTTGTTTGCGGGTCTAACGCACTAGTGGCTTCATCACAAAGTAAGATTTCCGGGTCATTTGCTAAGGCACGAGCAATCCCGACTCTTTGTTTTTGTCCACCGGATAATTGTGCAGGATAGGCTTGGCCTCGTCCTTCTAAACCGACTAAACGGAGCAATTCTTCCGCTCTTTCTTTCCGTTGTTGTTTTGGTACACCGGCTAATTCTAGCGGTAACTGGATATTTTCTAATACGGTACGTGACCACAACAAGTTGAAATGTTGAAAAATCATGCCGATTTTTTTACGAAATACTCGTAATTCTTTGTTTTTTAATTTGGTAATGTCTTGGTCGTTGACAATTACTTGACCATCCGTAGGTAATTCCAAGCCATTCAACAAACGGACTAAGGTACTCTTACCCGCACCGGAATAACCGACGATACCGTAAATATCACCTTGTTCCACTTGTAGTGAAACGTCGTTGATAGCGTGGATCGTACCATGTTTTCCGCCAAATGTTTTCTTGACATTCGTCAATTGGATCAATGACATATCGTTCACATCTTTCTTTTCTGATTTTCTCTTAGGCAACAAAAAAACTTCCGTCCTTTGCGCTTAGCAAAAGGACGAAAGTTTAGACTTCCGTGTGACCACCTTGATTCGCTGCTATTTCACAATAACAACCTCGATCAGTACTTGACTCTAGTCGCATACTGCTGTGCTATAACGGGCACTCCCGTAGTCAGTTTGCTTGCGCTCACTCACTCTGCTCTAAGACCATCTTCCATCTCATTTCCGTTACCCTTTCACAGCAAACCGGGCTCTCTTGAAACATCTGTGACATGTACTCTTCTTATCAAAGCTTTCGTTATGATTGTTTATGATTATAGCAGTTACAAGAATCGGTGTCAAACGTTTATTTGAACACTTTCGTTCTTATAATGCGTCGAATTCTGCTGCATCGACATCTTTAAAACTCAATAACCAAGCAGTCATTTCATCTTCATCATTCAAAACTGCGATATTTTCGCCGATTTTTTCATTGACAGATGAAACTGTTCCTGACAATGGACTTGCAAATTCAGTCACTGCTTTTTCTGCTTCTACTTCAACTAGTGCATCGCCTGCTTGATAGGATTTGCCGATTTTCGGTAAGTTAGCAAATGTGATCTCGCCTAGATCTTCTTGCGCTTCTTTTGTCAAACCTACGCAGTATTCTTTTCCATTAAATAAAATCCAAAGGTTATCTTTCTTCTTTAAGTGTTTCCCAGCCATTTTAATTAAATGCTCCTTCATATATTTTTTCGTTAAAACCGATTGTGACTAATTGATTGTCTTTGACGATCAATGGTCGTTTGATCAACATGCCATCTGTCGCTAACAGCTGACTTGCTTCTGCGATCGATAGTTCGTCGATTTGATCTTTTAGACCAAGTTCACGATACTTCATCCCGCTTGTATTAAAGACACGGCGAAGCGCAACATCTGAATGCTTCAACCATGATTCGATCGTTTCTGCTGTCGGGGTATCTTTGACCATATCGATCGCTTGATACGCCACTTGATGGTTGTCGAGCCAAGCCTTAGCTTTTCGACAAGTCGAACACTTTGGGTACTCATAAAAAGTAAACAACTTGCGTTACCTCCTAGATTTTTTTACCGGTGCTTCGTTTTGATAACGCATAGATAAAATCAATCCGATCCCGATCATATTTCCTAAGATCGATGAACCACCTTGACTGATAAATGGTAATGGAATCCCTGTTAATGGTAGTAAACCGATATTTGCCCCAATGTTTTCAAACACATGGAATAAGAGCATCATGATCAAACCACTTGCGATATACGCATAAAACTCATTATTGGTATCGAAACAGACACGTATCATACGATAAATCAAAATAAAATACAAGAAAATGACAAACGCGCCACCGATAAACCCAAAATTCTCACCGATGACAGTAAAAATCATATCTGATTCTCTGACTGGCACATAGATGTTGCTGACGTTGAAGCCTTTTCCGAACATCCCACCTGTCCCGATCGCTAAGATCCCTTGGGCCGGTTGGAAACTAAAGCCTGACGTATCATGAAATGGATCAAGCCATGAATCGATCCGAGCAAATTGGTAAGACTTAAACCCTACAGTATAAAGAAACTCTCTTCCTGATTCTGTCGTTACAAGAAAAATCGTGCCAGCACCGACAATAAATGCAAAAGCAAAAACCGGTCCGATGATTTTCCAAGAAATCCCAGACATCAAAAAGACGCCACCAAAAATTGCTAGAAAGACAAGCATCGTTCCGAAGTCTCGTTGTGCCATGACTAAGGTGATCACAGGGATCGAAATGATCATCAGTTTCGCAATCAGCCAAAAATCAGATTTGAGTGTCCGAACTTTGACTTGCGTGTTGTGCTTCGTTACGATCAATGCCAACATCAAAATATAGGCAATCTTCATCAGCTCGGCTGGTTGGAAAGTGACATTACCGAAGCGGAACCAGTTTTTTGAACCGGTACTTGCTGCTAAGTTCTGATCGTAAAACTTCAAAAGCAACCCCATGACCAGTAACCCTGCCCCATACAGATAAGGCGTTAATTTCCAGATCCATTTCGAGTTGATCCGCATGACGACAGCAATCGCGATTGCGCCAACGATGTACCAAATAATTTGCATGCCCACACCTCTAGCCACTGAAGGCCCGTTTGGATCATGTGTCAATGCAACATATAAGGATAAAATCCCAATCAAACATAATAAAAATACCGGTAGAATGACTCCGTAATCGATACGGTTATCATTTGAAGTTTTTATTTTTTTTTCCATTTTTCATCCCTTTTCCTAAAAACCATACTGCCCTATATTATAGCTGTCTCCTTCTATAAATGAAAGCCAAAGCAAATGAGATTTGCGAAAAATTAATCTTATTCGTTTCTCTTTATTCTTTCTTAAGATAAAAGCGAGAGAAGCACAAGAATGAAGGACTAAGTTCTCTTTATTTTTAAATCATCTTTTCCTTCTCATAAAAGTTCAGGATCTCATTTCCTACTTCTAATAGGCGTTCAGATGTCAGATGGGTCCGCTGAATCAAATAAAACTGCCGAGATTCAGCTAACGGTTCAACGTGTACTCCTGCTGGTACTGCTCGTTTAGATAACAAAGAACGACCAATGCCTTCTTTCAACATTGCCACAATCACTTCATTGCTTTTTACGCGCATTTTCTTTCCTTGGATATTCTTTTCTTCAAAATAGCGTTGCGTGTAATGAAACACGCCTGAAGACGTTTCTCTGACTAACCACAGTTCGCTCTTGGGGTCACCTGCGACGACTAATTCGTCTTCAAGCAAAGAAAATCGTTGGACCCCTGTTGTCTCTAAAGGTTTTTCGATAAAACCAAAATCAGCTTCATGTTTTGCCACTTGATCCAAACTTTCATGAGAATTTGCAAAAGCAATCGAGAAGTTGATTTTTGGAAAACGCACGAGCAATTCTTTCATCAATTGGGGCAATACATAAACAGCAAACGTATGGGAAGCAACGATCCGACACATTTCCTCCTCATTTTTTTCATCCGCTAATTGTTGCTGCGTCTTCTCCCATTCTTCTAATAAGACCAGTGTCCGTTCATACAGTAAATCAGCTTGCTTTGTCGGCTTCATTTCCTGTCGCCCATTGCGTTGGAAAAGCTCCACCCCTAAATCTCGTTCCAATTGTTTGATCTGATTTGACACAGCAGGTTGAGACAAATAGAGCAATTCAGCGGTTCGAGAAAAATTTCTTGTTTCATAGACGACACGAAAAGTTGTTAATAATTTAAACATCTAACCACTTCCATTATCTTTTTTTATAGTAACTATAATAACTATTTGATTTAAATATATCAAAAAGACTCTATAATGAACAGTGTAAGGAAACGGTTGTGAGACCTTCAGTTACACACACCGCACAACCTTCCAGACAGCTTACTGCAACGATAAGGAGAAGTATCCATGCGATTTGTTTTTTCCCATTGAAAAACTTTACTATTCTTCGTAACAAGCAGTTTTCATCGTTGGCTACTTATCGTTGCAACGAGCTTGTCTTTTATTTTTTAGCGAAAAGGAGAGTAATGTATGAAGCATTTCTTGAAGATTGTTCCGATCCCGATCTGTGGGTTGATCCTTGGATTAACTTCTTTAGGGAATCTTTTAAAAGACTATCATCTGACGCATGTAGGGAATTTCGTTGGCGCGATCGGTATGCTATTGATGCTGTTGATCATCGGCAAACTGGTTCTTTTGTTTGAACACACGAGACAACATTTATATGACCCAATCGTCGCTTCTGTCTCGCCAACCTTTACGATGTCTTTGATGGTCATCTGCACCTATTTTATTTCTTTCAAATCAATTGCGCCCATTGTGAAGTTGATTTGGTTAGCGGCAGTGATTTTCCAAATCGTTTTGGTTCTTTACTTTAATTATCATCATGTGGTAAAAGCTGATTTGTCATTGGAAGCTATTTATCCAAGCTGGTTTATCGTGTATGTTGGTTTTGGTGTCATCACAGTAACCGCAGGAAACTTTTCTCCTATGATTGGTAAGATTTTCTTTTGGCTTTCTTTAGCTTGTTATGTCATCTTGTTGCCAGTGATCATCCACCGGATTTTCTTTATTAAAAAAATGGCACAGCCAACCTTGCCATTGATTGCGATTCTCGCAGCACCCGGTTCATTGTGTCTCACTGGTTACTTAAAAAACTTTGCAGATCCAAATCTTGCCTTAGTGGTCACACTGTTCCTTGTTTCTCAAGTTCTTTACTTTATCGTTTTAGCTATGCTGCCACGTTTATTATTACTCGATTTTTATCCAAGTTACGCAGCATTTACTTTCCCACTAGTGATCTCTGCAACAGCAATATTTACTGCGACAGCTTATTTCCATCAATTAGGCTTTGCGACAGGGATCTTGGACGGATTGAAAGTCATCGAATGCTTGATTGCTTGCGGTATGATCGTTTACGTTTTAGGACACTATACCATCTATTTAATAAAATAACATAGTCAACATAAACATCACCTTTCAAAGGGATTGATAGAATAAACCTCCCCTTCTGTCTTTTTCGTTCGGTAAAAAGGCAGAAGTTTTTTTTACATTCACTAAGAAAGGATTAAATGATACTATATTTTAGACAGACTTCTTCTTACATGAAAGGAAACAATCAGATGAATGCTTTATTAACTTATATAAAAACGTTGAAAAAATTTGGTGCCCGGAAAATTCTACCTGGCCTCCTACTCGCCTTTTCTGTCGCCGTCATCAGTCGGCTGCTAGCGCCCTTCGTCCCTCATCTCGGTGCCGGGACAGTTGCGATTTTACTTGGTATCATTTTAGGAAACACACTTTTCAAGCAACCTAAACTTGCGGTTGGGACAAAATTTGCAGAAAGTAAACTATTGGAATGTTCCGTTTTCTTACTTGGTGCGACTGTCACGATCCAAACCATCGCACAAATTGGTATCAAAGGTGTTACTTTTGTACTTCTACAAATGACCGTTACGATTATCGGCGCTTATTTTATTGGTAAGAAATTATTGTTTAGTGACACCTTCTCCTTGATGATGGCTGGCGGGAATGCCATTTGTGGTTCTTCAGCCATTGCCTCGATCGCCCCCGTGATCCATGCCGATGATGAAGAAAAAGGCCAAGTCATCACATTAGTCAATCTGCTCGGAACGGTGATGATGTTGACACTTCCTTTCTTAGGACTACAATTATTCGGTGGTAATTTGATTGAGAAAAGTGCCCTTCTTGGTGGAACTTTGCAATCGGTCGGACAAGTTGTTGCTGGTGCAAGCTTATTGGATGCTTCAGTCGTGCAATTTGCGATGCTGTTTAAAATCATGAGGATCATGATGCTCGTGGTCGTGGTCTATCTCTTTGAAAAATTTATGACAAAAAAACAACCGGTTGCCCCTTCTGCGTATACGCCGAAAAACAATAGACGAAAACTACCATTACCATGGTACGTCTTAGGCTTCTTGATTGTTTGCTTGATCAACAGCTTTTTCACCATTCCCCATGTGATCGATCAAAGCGCTAGTTTTATTAGCGGATGGTTCGAAGTCACTGCATTAGCAGCCATTGGTTTGCGTTTGGATTTCGCAAAATTCATGAAAGAAGGCACGCGTTTCTTGACGTATGGCTTAACTGTTGGACTCTTACAAACGATCATGGCGTTATTCTTTATTTGGTTGATCAAACTATAAGACGAAAAAACATCAACACGCTGAAGTAAAATAAGTTCAGCGTGTTGATGTTTTTTAGTTATACGTTTCCGTCACAATCAATGAAGTAATACATTTTCCAGTACTAATAGTTGCCGTTTGATCACTAACCCGTTCTCAGCTTTTCCCATATACCCAGTCAATTGACCATTTTGTCCGATCACTCGATGACAAGGAATAACGACTGGAAGAGGATTCAAGCGATTGGCTTGTCCAATGGCACGAGCCGCTTTTGGTTGGCCAATGGCTTCTGCTACTTGTTTATACGTTCGACTTTGTCCATAAGGAATCCTTGTGAGGACTCGCCAAACCTTTTGTTGAAAAGCTGTCCCTCTCTTGAAAGATAAAGGTACAGTGAACACTTGTCTTTCACCTGAAAAATATTCTTCAAGCTGTTGTTTTGCTAAAGATAGGATTTCAGCATCTGCTTCTTCATTTTCGGGAATCCATTCAAAAGAGACAGCAGTTAACCCTTTTTGATCTGCATCCAGCCACAAAGGGCCGATCATAGTTTCGATTCTCATCTCTGTCCGCCCATCCTCATAAGTTGGGCGTTCCTCCTCATCGGTTATTTCCCTAATCATCTATGATTCGTAAAAAAAAAGCAACCTAAAAGTTTATTTAATGCCACAGAGATGGTACACTGAATAAGGCACTTATAACATCTATTATCTTTGTTATTTAAGCATACTTTTGTTTATATAAGATATATGAGAAAAACATGCTTGAAAGGAACGAAAATATGAAAATATCAATTGTCATCCCTTGTTTTAATGAAGAAAAAACTGTCCCACTTTTTTTTGATGAAGTCGAAAAATTTCGTGGCGAATATGAATTCGAGTACTTGTTCATCGATGATGGATCAAGCGACGGTACATTGGCAGCTATTAAAGAATTAGCAAACGCACATGAATCCGTTCGTTTTGTCGCTTTTTCACGAAACTTTGGAAAAGAAGCCGCACTATATGCCGGACTGCAAGCTTCCACAGGAGATCTAGTCACTGTCATGGACGTCGATTTACAAGATCCTCCGGAATTGTTACCAGTAATGATCGATAAAGTCATCCACTCCGATATCGATTGTATCGGTACGCGCCGTTCCACTCGAGAAGGTGAACCAGCAATCCGTAGTTTCTTTGCGAAGAAATTTTACCAACTGATCAATCGAATCAGTGACACAGAGATGGTCGATGGGGCAAGAGATTACCGCATGATGACTCGCCAAATGGTGGATGCCGTTTTAGAATTAGCTGAATACAATCGCTTTTCAAAGGGACTATTCAGTTGGGTAGGCTTTAAAACGGAATATCTCTCATTTGAAAATCGTGAACGAGTAGCCGGCGAAACTTCTTGGTCTTTTTGGAAATTATTCAATTATTCAATCGACGGCATCGTCAATTTTTCTGACACTCCATTGACGATTGCCTCATTTGTTGGCGCATTGTCATGTATCGGTTCAGGAATCGCTATCCTCTTTATTATTCTACGAGCATTATTATTTGGCGATCCAACATCCGGTTGGCCTTCACTCGTCTCGATCGTTTTATTCATCGGCGGGATCCAACTACTTTGCCTTGGTATCATCGGGAAATACATCGGGAAAATCTTCCTTGAAACAAAAAAACGTCCGGTCTATATCGTACGGGAAACTGAAAAACAAAAAGCCCACCAACTTGGTGAGCAAACAGACAAGTAATTAATGAAGAAGGCTATCCTTTAAATTAGAGGGTAGCTTTTTTTACTCTCCTCTTTAAATTTTGGCATATTTATATACGTCTAATCTATTAATATAAAGAAGCAAATACTTTAAAATCGCTTATTCATGACTTGTAAATAGTTTTAGTACAAAAATACTTGTTTATGCGATTATTTTTTTCATAGGATACATAGTCACTTGATGCTCTTTCACTTCCTCACTGAATAAAAACAATTTATCTGCTTCGATCCTGTACTTATGATCTTTGATCACATTTGCATAGTTCACACTTGCTGGATTTGGTTCTAAATAGAAGTTATCTTGATTAACTGAATATATTCCAGCATACTCTATCAGCCCAGACAGATTGATTCGCTGTACTTCACCTAATTCATTGAAGATCAAGATACCTCCACCCTCCAGTTTCTAGGAATACTTGATCAAGAGATCTTGTAACTGATCATGGGAGATATCACTTTTTATTTTTAATTTCTGATATGCTTCATCGACTTGTCCAGAGACAGGAAAAGCTTTTTTGTATTCCTCGAATGTTAGATCTTCTGAATCAGCTATTTCCTGTGGTTGAGAGCTTTCTTTTGTTTCTGGAATGTTGTCACTCATTTCAGATTGTTTTGTATTTGTTTCGCTACTGCAACCGACCATTAGTAATAGAAATAGTAGAGTGGATATTATTCGCTTCTTCATTCTATTTGATTATTCTCCTTTCGTTTCAAACAGTAAAGTAGTTAAATTATTAATAGCCTATTCAAATAGTTAATTGATATAATCCAATTTTGTAAAATCAGTTCTACGTACAACACTATTTTGAAAACTTCTCTAATTGCTTTATCGATTCATGCTTTACAAGTTAGAACGTGTGCTAAATTTTTACTAATCCCTTTGACTACTTCCCTTCAATTAATTCACTGCCAATTTTTTATCCTTGATTTCAGAAACTCTCTTCACCAAAATAATAGAGCATAAAAATGGGCGCCATCTTCTTATTATGTACATTTACATAAATATAAATATGTAATATTAGTTATTTAATATTTACATACTTTCTATTCATTTCTGCTCAAGTTATCTACTTTTATGTACATGTGATATGAAACAAGAATTTAGAATCATGCATGACAAAAGGCAAAAATATATGTTCCTATTTTTGCCTTTTATCTCGTATTTATAAAGAAAGTGATTTTGACTTGTAACTCCCTATCGATTGCAGTTCACCTTTTATCCTAAACTCTCTGTCAATCGCCGCAATCCTTCTTCCAATTTCTTCCGTGGACATCCCACATTCAATCGTAAAAAATTACGACTGGTTTCTCCATACACTTCGCCAGACATGATTGCTACCTTTCCACGTTCGATCATGCGTTGTTGAAGCTGTTCCATATTGAATGGTACTTGCGAACAATCGAGCCACATCAAGTAGGTGGCTTCGCTTTTTGTCACGATGATTTCTGGATGATGTTGTTTGAGGTACGTAGTGACAAAAGCAATATTGTCATCAATGTACTGATTGAGTTCAGTGACCCAACTGCCTTCCTTTTCATATGCTGAAATCGTCGCAACTAATCCAAAAATACTCGTTGAGCTGAGTCCATCAGCTTCTTTCATCTGATGCAAAAATCGTTGACGTAAAGATGGATCTGGGATCAATCCGTAAGAAAAAATCAACCCAGGAAAATTAAAGGTTTTACTTCCTGATGTGACGACTGCGACATTTTTTTGGATGAATTCTGTCAATGGTCGATGCTGTTGTCCTTTTCTTAGAATGTCCATGTGGATCTCATCCGAAATGATGAATACCTCGTTTTTTTTGGCAAGCTCGATGATGTTCACTAATTCCTTTTTTGTCCACACTCTACCTGTTGGATTATGGGGACTACACAACAACAAAATTTTATTCTCAGGTCGCTCAAGTAACTGGGACAAATTTTCAAAATCCAATTGGTAGGTGCCATTTTGATAGATCAATTCATTCATTACTAGCTTACGATCATTTCCAGCAATCAGTTTATAAAAGGCATCATAAGCCGGTGTCTGTATAATGACGCCTTCGCCAGATTCACTTAATAAGCAAATCAATTGTTTGATACTATAGATAACGGAAGGACTATACACCAACCAGTCTTCGTCGATCTGGTGTCCAAAATGCTCTTTGTACCAATGAGCAACTGCTGCTTTGAAATCTGAGTGATTCCAACGAGTATAACCAAAAATTGGATGTTGTAACCTTTCTAGGAGCGCAACTTCAACGCCTGTTGGTACTTTAAAATCGGTATCAGAAATCGTAAACGGCAAGAGATCATTTTTACCGAAGCGATCTTCAATATAATCCCACTGCGTACAATACGTCCCTTTCCGATCGATCTGTTCATTGAATGACATCTTCTACACTCTCCTGACCTTAGAACGACAAGATATCATCCAATTGATTTCTTACGGTCGTCACTTTTGTTCCTATAATGACTTGCACATTCGTATCATCCAAGTGGACCACACCTAATGCGCCTAATTTTTTCAGTCGGTCATCGTCAACGATCGATCCGTCATTCACCACTAACCGTAGACGCGTAATACAATTATCTAAAGAAGTAATATTCTCAGCACCGCCTAAAGCAGCCAAGATCCCATGTGCATCAACTATGCTTTTTCCTTTGTAGGAGACTTCTTCTTCCGTATATTCTGTCTCAGCAGTCGCTTCTTCACGTCCTGGTGTTTTCAAGTTTTTGCGTAAAATCACTGTTTTGAACGTAAAATAATAAATCCCAAACCAACAAGCCCCCACAAGTAAAACCAGCCACCATTTGGTGTAAGAGCCTTGCATAACTCCGAAAATAATAAAGTCTAAGATGCCACCATCGGTATTACCAATCGTTACCCCTAATAGACTCATGACCATAAACCCGGCACCAGTCATCAATACGTGGAAGCCCCATAGAAGCGGACTGATAAATAGAAATAAGAATTCGATCGGTTCGGTGATCCCTGTTACAAAGGTAGCGATCACACCTGAAATCAGCAAGCCTTTGATTTTCGAACGATTCTCTGGCCTTGCCGTTTGATACATCGCAAGAGCCGCGGCGGGAAGCCCAAACATAAATGTTGGCATTTTCCCTTGTGAAAGAAAAGCAGTGGCACTAGGCGAGATCGTCAGTCCTTGTTGCAATTCATTATAAAAAATATTTAGTGCGCCAAAGACTTCTTGTCCGTTAATGACCTGACTTCCGCCAGCTTCTGTAAATCGGATCATCGATACTAAAATATGATGTAAACCAAATGGCAACAATAGCCGTTCTCCTGAACCGAATAAGAATGGTCCAAAAGCCCCAGAACGTTGGATCAAATTTCCGATCCCAGTGATCAACATGGCAAAAATTGGCCAAACCATTGGAATCAACACACCAACGATTGCTAAAGTTACTGAGGTAATGATAGGCACGAAACGTGTTCCTGAGAAAAAGGCAAAACTATCTGGTAATTGAAATTGGTAGAATCGCGTATGCAGCTGATAAACGATCAGCCCGACAATGATCCCACCCAATACACCCATGGATAAAGTTTGGATGCCAAAAACCATTTCTTGACCTGCTTCACGTAATTGTTCACTCGCTGCCAATTGATTCGTTTCTTGCAAATAAAAATTGATCGATAATTGCATCACTACATACCCGACAAAACCTGAAAAAGCAGCCACACCTTTTTCTTTACGTGCTAAGCCTAATGGTATCGCCATCGCAAACATCACAGGTAAATAGCTAAACGCAAACCCGCCGATCGTGGACATAAACCGAAAGATCACCTGTAACCAACCAGCACCTAAAAATGGAAAAGCAGTGATTGCTGATTCAGCGGAAAAAGCACTCCCGATTCCGAGGAACAATCCCATGAAGGCTAACAGTGCGACGGGCAACATAAACGTTTTTCCTAACCCTTGAAAAATCTCCATCCAACTTGCTTTCTTTCCTTTTTGCATTCCTTTGACCCCCTTACTCTATTTCTTACCCTTAAAATGTAAGCGATGACAAAAGCGGTTGCAATAGTTCCTGTACATGTAGAATAAGCATTCATAAATTAGAATCTTCATTCTGCGAGGCCACTTGTTTCGCATAGTGGATCATCAAAATATCTAATAAAATGTCCAATGAAACTCTTGGACTTAAATCAATATTTTGATGATAGATCGTCAACATTTCCGCAATAAACGCGACCGTCGATAATTCTTCTAATGAACTTGTGGGTTGACCAATAAAGGAAAGTAACGGAACCTTTCGCTCCTTTAATCGTTTGGCATAATCGAGCATTCCTAATGTTTCACCACTATGACTAATAAAAATCGCAAGATCTTCTTTTCCTAGCTGTTTACTCACTGCCCGCAACTCGTCCCAATCGGTTGAATGCCCCACATTTTTACCAAGAAAATGCAATTTTCGATTAAGCGAAACAGCGACAGGTATGCTTTGTCCTAAGGCAAACAGTTCAATGCGTTGTGCTTGTCTAATCATGTTGCTTGCCTGATCGATTTGTTTTGGCTCGATTTTATCTAAAGTCTCCGTAAACTGGCGAAGAATCTCATTGATCAACGGCTTGAATTCATTTGATGAATCAGTTGGATCACTCGTTTCTTCTAAAGATCGATAACTTTTTAGTGCGAATTTAAATTCTTGAAAGCCTTTGAAGCCAAGTTTTTTTGCCATCCGCGTAATAGTCGATTGACTCGTAAATGTCTCGGTCGCTAATTCTTCGGCTGTCATTGAGGAAACTTTTTTTGATTGATGTAAACAATAATCTAAGATATTTTTTTCCACTTGATTCAATTCAGAAAATTTATATTGGATCCTCTTATAAAATTGGTTCATCGTTTTCTCCCATTCCGGCAGTCTCTCGCCTATTCACTATAGGTTCTGTTTTCTTATTATTGTACCCAAGAAACCAATAAAAAACGAGTGTTCAAAATAAACGTTCTAGAAATAAAAAATCCACGAAATCTAAAAAAGATTTTCGTGGATTCTTGTCTATTATTTTAATGATTTTGCTGCTGCTTCATCTAAAATCACTGTGATATTTGGATGAGTCATCAAAATGGATGCAGGAATTTCCTCTGTTACTGGTCCTTCAATGACTTGTTTAATAATCTCTGCTTTATGTTCCCCATTAACGATCAATACTAACTGTTTCGCTGCCATGACCGTCTTTGGTCCAAATGTCACGAAGTAATCCCCAGGTTCTTCTCCCAGATGTTCTTGCAACGATTCGTACATCTGATCTCCAGGAATGACTGGAATACTGTATGTTTCCTTGCTAAAATCCGTGTATCCTGGCATATTCCCGCAAAAATGACCATCCTCACCAAGCCCCATCAAAACTAAATCCAAGCCACCTACTTGAGCAATTTTTTTGTCAATCTCCTGATAATTCTCAATAGTCAATTCGTGAATATTCTCAGCAGCAACTCCGATCGGATCATAAAGAGCTTTTTTTAGTCCTGACATAGTCAATCCATACTGCTTATCCTTCAGCGCCACTTCATCAAAATTATAATAATGGATCATAGATGTATCCATCTGTAATTTACTAAGCTTATCAACCAAAATCTCATAAGCCATCTTAGGCGAATTTCCTGTTGTCAAAGACAAGTTCACTCTTCTATGCTTCAACATCTTCTCTAAGACGATCCCTGCTGTTACTTCACTAAGTGTTTCATAATCTTTTGCAATCACTAAATCCATTGCTGTCACACTTCCTTTCAATCAATCATTTAGTTAAAGTTTAACAGTCTGAGGGCGTTTTTGGTAGCGTTTTCTGTTAAATAGAATTTTTAAAGAATAAAAAACAATTATTTGTTGTTATAACATCTGTATCATCTTGCTCCAATGCATTTGTAATAGATTGTTTTCTTTCAAAAATTTATTTAAAACTACTTTTCAAAACAAAAATATACATAACATTTTAATTGAAATATCTCAAAAAAATAACAACCATTTCTTATCTATTTTTTTTACATAACTGATGGATTTTGCTACGATTATAGGGAATAGTAAGGTAAAAAACTAATCATCAATCAATAAAATAATATAACTGTCAAAATTTACGGCGTAAAAAGAAAACGATTCTAAGTAATCTGAAATAGTTTTTTTATCAAATAAAGAGAATCGTTTAGAAAATTTGCTAGGATTTACAACACGTTTATGCTAATTAAAATACATCATTAAGAAGTGAGGGTAATATGTATGTTTAATCAAAAATTTGGTTTTATACCTAAAAAAACAGTTAAGTTTGACGGATCAGTAGTGAGCATAGGAAACTTTGATATTACTAAAGAAGACATAGTTTGTGTATATTTCCGTCCTTTTAATTTTTCAAAAAATGAATGGGGAACAGTCTATTTTTCGCTAAATGGCGAAGATTACGACTCAGCAAAATTAACTACAAAAAATGTTTTCAAATTTACAAAAAAACAAACAGATTCGGTTTGGGATTTTCTTAATCTCTTAGATATTGAAGTTGTTCAAAAGCCTAATGATCTCGGCGCTGTTCCCTCGACAATAAGCACTAGATCAAATCAGGTTGTTACATGTCCAAACTGCCAATCAATGAACCTAAATTTTATGCAAAATAATCGAAAAAATTTTTCTGTAGGTAAGGCAATCGGCGGGGCTGTTTTAACGGGTGGCATTGGGACTCTAGCTGGATTTGCTGGGAAGAAAGGAAATAATCAATGGCATTGTACTGATTGTGGAAATATATTTGAAACTAGCAATAAAAAATAATTTTCGACCCTCCGTTCAAATATAAATAAACAATAGACTTATTTTGTCACACCTATTGTACTAAATAGAATCGATTCAATCATGAATATTGAAGAAAAAGCAGCTAAACAATTCAACTCAAAAGCACCAATAAAATTGCAGAAACTACAGTAAAAAGAAAAAACATTCATTGAATCAAATGAATGAACTTTTCGTTTTCAAAAATCTCTGCCCACAAACCTAAAAAAAGTAAAAAATACTGTCAATATCTCGAAATAATCTTTGATAGGACGGTGTTTATTTAGTATACCAACTGTAGAGATCGAACCTACAACCTACGCATTACGATTAACTAACCTCTATATTTATAAATCTTAACTTTGATAAAACAACTACTTTATCACATATATTTTTTTATATTTACTTTTCATCAAATAATTTAGACATTTTTAGGCCTATAAAAATAGCAAGTAGCTTGAACGCCGGTCTATTTGCTTTGGAGGATAATTCTTTTATATCATCAGTTGTAAAAGGAATTGATGCTACACTTCCTAAGGATAATGAAATGAATCATCAATAACAATAGAAGACTAGTGATTATCTCCCTCTTCATAACTAATTTGAGTCTGTAGAAATAGTTTAGGCAAAAATTAAGTTCAGGATATGTAATTAGGACAAATACTATTACTAGTATGGACATCATTTTAGCAGTTATATTACCGAGTAAGAATCAAATGAAGAGCGTTGGCAAGGATTTTTTATTTTGTATTATATGATATCATGGGATACTTGTGAGAAATTCATGAAGAGCCTGATAGCTTTTTCAGAAGCATTTATAGTAACATTAGAGATTGAAGATTTATATAACTTGATAAAAGACCTAGATTCTGCCGAAGATTGATAAAGGCAGAACCTAGGTCTTTTTCAGTCTAAAATAGTTTTTAAATTTCCCCTCCGAAAACCGGGAAAAAACTAGAGTCACCATAATCTTGAATCTGCTCGATATGTTTTAATTTTTCCATATCTTCTTCGCTTATCACAAAATCAATCTCCGCATTCATCTTCATATGTGCAAGATTAGCCGTTTTTGGTAAAACAACAGTTCCAAGTTGAAGATCATAGCGAATACACAATTGTGGAACTGAGACGTGGTATTTTTCTGCTATTTTCTGAATCGCTGGATTTTTCAATGCTTCTCCATGAGCAATTGGAGAATAGGCTTCCACTAAAATATCATTGTGTTGGCAAAATTCAATTAATGAGGACGGTGTATTGCTGATATGAACTAAAATTTGATTGACCATAGGTTTGATTCTGCTATTATCTAAAATATTTTGCAAGTCATCTTCTAAAAAATTAGATACGCCGATTGCTCTAACTTTCCCCTCATCGTAAGCATCTTCTAACGCTCGCCACACTTCAATATTTTCTTTGAAATAGCGATTTGCTCCACGAAATTCTTTCCACGGTTGTGGGCTATGAATGATCATTAAATCAAGATAATCCAACCCCATTTTTTCAAGAGTTTCATCAATTGATTTTGCTGCACTATCATAGCTTTTTTCTTCCGCAGCTATTTTGGACGTCACAAAGATTTCTTCACGAGCTATATTGCTTTCACGGATTCCTTTACCGACACCCACTTCATTTCCATAAGCTTGCGCAGTATCAATCAAACGATAACCAACTTTCATGGCATCTTTTACTGCTTTATCAGCTTCTTGATCTTCAATAAACCAAGTACCCAATCCCAATTTAGGGATTTTATTCCCATTGAAAAGTGTATAGTACTCTTGTAACATTTCGTATCACTCCTTATAAATTATTATAGACCTCATCTGTTACTTCTTCTAACCATTCAGAGCTACCAGCTGTGATCGCAATATGTGTAAACCAACTATCTTTAGTAGCCCCATGCCAATGTTTAACTCCGTCTTTTATAACGATTACGTCACCTGATTTCAAATGTTGTGCTTCTTTACCAAACTCTTGGTACCAACCTTCGCCACCGGTGACCAACAATAATTGATAACCATCATGATGAATATGCCAATTATTACGACAACCTGGTTCAAATGTCACATTGCCGACATTCACTGAGATTTCTGAATCAGCCACTAACATTTCCAAATAACTTTGGCCTATAAAATATTGCGCATATTCATCGTTTTTTTTACCGATTGGAAAAATACTGTCATTTTTTATTTCTTCATTTTTGATCATTCTTGTCTCCTCTTCTCTAATCGTTATAAATTTCTTTTGCTAAATTAAACGCTGACCATGCTTTGGGCCATCCAACATAAAAAGACAAATGTGTAATCATCTCGGAAATTTCTTCTTTTGTAATACCATTGTCTCTTCCTATTTTCATATGAGCTGGTAGTTGCTCAAAATTACCACCAGCTATTAACGCTGAGATAGTGATCAAGCTACGTTGATGGGGTGCCATTTCTTTTTCCCGAGCCCATATTTCACCAAATAATACTTCATCATTTAACTCTGCAAATTTGGGTGCAAATTCACCTAAAATATCATGTCCAGCTGTTTGTTTTTGCATGCTTTAAATCCTCCTGTCTATTATTTGATTCATAAAATTGAATGAGCCAATTTTCAATCGCTTTATCTGACCGAAGTACTCGTGAGCCTCTGATCGGCAATCCAGTTTTAATCGTACTGGCGGGAGCAAGTATTTTTAAATCAAGTAAACTTCGCCCAAAGCCACTTCCTTCATGGGTACAAAAAGGATAGATCAACTTATTAGCCAAATCTGTTTCTTGTAAAAAAGACACAATAGGCTTCGGCAATGTTCCTAACCAATTTGGGTATCCTAAAAAAATGGAATAAGCGGAAGCAATATCCTTTTCAAGCGGATAGATAGCCCCACGGTCATTCAGATCGTTCAGTTTTTTCTCTGCTTCAATCTTCACTAATAACTCGGTATATTTTTGTGGATAGGCTGTAACGGGGACAATTTCTACACACGGACATTCCAGCTGACGGCTGATTTTATAAGCGACTGTTTCGGTATTTCCTACTTGAATAGATTGAATCTTCCCATTGATTAAATGCTCTCCTCTATGAGAAAAATAAACAACAATTGGCAACTTATCACTCCCTAAAAAGGCTGTAACATATCTCTTATACAAGTTATGTTACAGCCTATTTATCCATATATCCAATACCTATTATAAAATCAGCTATGCCTTAAAAGCATGGTTAAAGGTGTCGATAAATTGTTTGACTAAAGGTGAAATCACACGATTCTTCCTCCATACCAACACACAATTTGTTTTAATTTCCGGTTCCAATAAAATAAATCGAGTACTTTCTGTCATACGATCAAGGACTGCCCCTTCAATTGTAAGTGCAGCTCCCACCTGGTTTTCAACCAGAGAAAATGTATTAAAAATAAGATTAAAGGTGCCCGCAATTGTTAATTCTTCAAGTGGTTCACACATCCATTCGGCTAGCATCTTCTGAACCTCTGCTCGTTGAGAAATCAATAATGGTACTCCAGAAAGATCATCTGGGGTTATCTTGTCTTTTTGTGCGATAAATAAATTTTTTGACACAAGTAAGCCCCAACGTTCGGCACGTGGTAGTTGCAAAGAGAAGTACTTTGCAGTATTTATTGGTTCTAATAAAATTGCAAGATCTAATAATCCTTTATCTAGCTTTTCGCTAATATCGTCACTTGTTCCACTGTATAAATGAAAAGACACTTGAGGATAATCACTGATAAATTCTTCCAGCATCATAGCCAAAGTGTCAGAGTTATCAGCTTCTACGCAACCAATCAGTAATTTACCACTCAATAATTCATTTTTGTGGTTTCTAAATTCTTCTTCTGTTTGTGCTGTCAATGAGAGTATCTCTTCTGCTCGGTTTTTCAGAAGGAAACCGGCTTCCGTCAAAATCATTTTTCTACCACTGCGAGTAAATAGAGTGACTTCTAACTCTTCTTCCAATTCCTTCAATTGTCTACTTAATGTCGGCTGAGTAATGTTTAAGTCTTTTGCCGCTTGAGATATGGTTCCTTCATTGGCAATTGCCAAAAAGTATTTCAGTAATCTAAGTTCCAATACATTTCCTCCTTTACATATACTTTTCTCTGATTTCTTTCTTTTTCAGAGCATCACTAACTAGTTAGCGAATTTATGATTTGTTTCATATCACGTACAAAAACAAGATACTCTTTTTTTATTTTTTAATGCTATATTTAACGTATGACAATATTTAATATCGACACTGTAATTGTATCCTAAAAATAGAATACCAATACATAATAATTTTTTTATTAGTTCTTATACAAGTTATGAATAATTCTTTCCTATAATGTATATCACTTTTCTTTTGATACCCATAAAACAATTCGTCTATTTTGATGTAGCCTAAATAGACACTAGCAGATCATTGAAAAATCTAGATGTGATTTTTTTGAAGAAAAAATTGGACAGAAACCATTATTACCTACGTAACAATTTTACTTATTAAAAATACCTGTCAAGACAATTCTTGCCAGGTATTTTTAATACTAACAACTGCTTTTAATATACTCAGTAAACTGAAGGTTAGTATATCCACAGTAAAATCATTATATTTAAAAAATAATAGTTCTTAAATTTGGTGTGATAGAGAAATCATCTCAATTAACCCTTGAGCAGCTTCACTACCTTTATTTCCTGCCTTCGTGCCTGCTCTTTCAATTGCTTGCTCAATAGTTTCTGTGGTTAATACACCGAACATCACTGGAATATTGGACTCTAAGTTAATATGTGCGACCCCTTTGGCTACCTCATTGGAAACTAATTCGTAATGAGTAGTTGCACCTCTGATAACTGTCCCCAACGTGATCAATCCATCATAACTCTCCTTTTTGCTGAGTTTTTTAGTAATAAAGGGGATTTCAAAAGCTCCCGGTACCCAATAAATATCGATTTGCTCTTCTTTCACACCATGTCTTTTTAAATTGTCCAATGCGCCTTGTAACAATTTTTGATTGATAAATTCATTAAATCGCGCGACTACTATTCCTATTCGAAGATCCTTTGTCGAATAATTTCCCTCATAAATCGTCATGTCTTTACTCCTTTTTTATACTGATAAGTAATGATTGAACTTATCTTTTTTTGTTTTTAAATAGGCTTGGTTTTCCTTTTGCGGAGTGGTTTCAATTGGCACTCTTTCTACAATCGTAATTCCACTTTGTTGTAATTCTGTTACTTTATCGGGATTGTTTGTTAGTAACCGAACAGAAGTTGCACCAATTGTTTTTAATATATCTGCTGCAAAATGATAATCCCGTTCATCTGGAGCAAAGCCCAATTCAATATTTGCTTCATACGTATCAAATCCTTGTTCCTGCAATTGATAAGCTTTTAACTTATTTTTCAACCCAATTCCACGACCTTCTTGACGAAGATAAAGAATAGCTCCAGTCCCCTCTTTTGCAATCATTCTCATCGCTTCATGCAACTGTTCACCACAATCGCAACGATGAGAACCAAAGACATCACCGGTTAAACATTCTGAATGAACACGGACCAATGTAGGCGACTGATTATTTTGAATATCTCCTTTTGTTAGCAATAAATGCTCCAGTTTGTCTCCATCTTCATAAATAGTCAATTTGAAATCACCATAATCTGTCGGTAAATTTACTGTTATATGACTACTTTCTTCTAAAAAATTGACCAACTCATCAATAGTGATCAAGGGTAATTGCCATTCTTCAGATAAACGTGTCAGATCTTTCATCCTTGCCATGGTCCCGTCTTCTTTCAGGATCTCACAAATATAAGCGGCCTCTAGACTATTCGCTAATTTGGCTAAATCAATTGCAGCCTCGGTGTGTCCTCGACGTACAAGCGTTCCACCCTCTACACTAATCAAAGGAAAAATATGTCCCGGTCTAAGAAAATCATTTGATTTCGAGTGAGGATCAGCCAATGCTTTAATGGAAGTAGCTCGATCAAATGCTGAAATACCAGTCTCCGTATGTTTATGATCCACACTAATCGTAAAAGCTGTACCAAACGCATCAGTATTATGAGTTGTCATTTCTCCTAAAGATAAGTGGTGCGCAATGTTCTTAGATATTGGTGCACAGATTAATCCTCGACCAAATTTGGTCATGAAATTAACCGACTCTGGTGTCACATATTCGGCTAAACCAACCAAATCCCCTTCTGATTCTCTATCTTCATCATCAGCTACAATGATTAGTCCACCCTTTTTCAAAGTATTTATTGCTTCATTAATATTACTCATAGTAAGTCCTTCTCCTTGTACATCTCAAATTTATTACTCTGTGCCTTTACATATTTTCCAACGATATCCGTTTCTATGTTCACAAGATGTCCTACACCTAAATTCCCCAGATTTGTCAAAGATTTGGAATGTGGAATCAGACTAACTGAAAAGCTTGCTGTTGTTGTATTCGTAACTGTTAAACTTACTCCATTAATTGCAATTGATCCTTGTGGAATGATCTCGCCTGCATATTTGGTTGGATACGCGAATGTCAAAACTAATGCGTTTTGATTCTCTACTTTCTTGATCAACCTTGTAACAGTATCAATATGTCCTGCAACAAAATGACCTTCAAAGCGTTGCGTTATGGAAACTGCTCGTTCTAAATTTACCCTATCTCCAACTTTTATGGTGGAGATAGTGGTACGTTTAAAGGTTTCAGGCATTATTTCAGCTTTAAAAACAGTACTTGAGACCTCAATAGCCGTTAAACATACCCCATTGACTGCCATACTATCACCAATTTTATAATCACGTAGGACACTGTTGGAAGCTTGAAAAGTGAGTTGGATCATTTGTTGGTTTCGTCTAATTTCTTTGACTATTCCTTGTTCAATGATTAATCCTGTGAACATCGCTTTCGTTTCCCCCTAACTCGAATGTCTTCTCCAAGCTGTTCAACTTCCAAAAATTCCAATTGTTGGTCTTTAGAATCTAAACGTTCACTATGAAAGGACATCGGACTTTTTCCACCAAAAAGTTTGGGTGCAATATAACTGATGACTTCATCCCAGAGATTTTCTGCTAAAAAAGCATCATGGATTTTCGCTCCACCTTCAATATATAACGACTGAACACCTTTCTTTCTCATGATCTCAATAAAGAATGCAAAAGAAAACTTAGGTGTATAAAAAATGGTTACATGGGGAAATCGTTCCTTTAGCCTAGAATTTTCCGTAAATATCCAGACCGGACTTGTTCTCGTTTGAAAAAGATCGAGTTTAGGACTTTTAATGATACGTCCTCTACGATCCAAAACAATGCGTACTGGTGGGAAGATCGTTGCGGCATCAGGTAATAAACGAGGGTTATCAACTAGAACAGTTTCGCTCCCCACCACGATTCCTTGATATTCTCCTCGCTCTTTGCGTACTCTTGAGATTGCCTCTTGACCTGTTATTGAGTATCGAGAATCTTTCTTTATAGAAATTTTCCCATCTAGTGTAACGGCTTGTTTTAATGTGATGTAAGGACGATCCATTTCAAAAAAATGGTTATAAAAAGGATTCAGTGCTCTACATTTCTCTTCTTCTACTCCTACAATTACTTTGATTCCATGCTTTTGTAAAAATTTTCTGCCTTTTCCTGCTACTAAAGGATTTGGATCAAGTTGGCCTATGACTACCGTTGTAATACCAGACTGAACAATGGCTTGCGTACAAGGTGGCTGCTTTCCTTGGTGGTTACAAGGTTCTAAAGTAACATATAAAGTTGAATCAAACAGTTCTTCGGGGGAACTACAATTTTGCATAGCATTTATTTCAGCGTGAGTTTCGCCATAATGTAAATGCGCACCTAGTGAGATTAGCTTTCCTTCTTTGACAATCGCCGCTCCAACTAATGGATTGGTAAAGGTCTTTCCCTTTCCTTTTCTTGCCTCTTCAATTGCAGCTAACATGAAAGACTGGTGCATATCAATTCCCCCTTTCAACAAAAAATGCCCTGTGAAATTAATCACAGGGCATAACTAAATAAACCTAAAGATAATCGATTTTAATACAAATAAAACCGATCTTCAGTCGATTTTTCTTCTCCCATCCAGACTTTAACTGTCGGTGCCAGATTTTCACTGGCTCAACCACAAAAATGTAGTTCACGGACTTCGAGTAAACTCGTCACCGTCGGTCGGGAATTACACCCTGCCCCGAAGAAATATTCAATTCGTTTAGAGTATATTCTTAAAGCTCATATGTGTCAACCTAAAAAAAACATAAAATTTAAATGTAGGTCGGATGTCAACATTTAATTGGTGTGAATTGTGTGAATAGAATACCGTAATATGTCTATAAAATGGGCACTAATAAAACATTAAAAAAATTTTCCGACCTATGATTAAGGTTCGTTTTAAATAATCAAGAAGAACAGGTAAAAATTTTGAGAGTTGTTTCTTTTCCTGTCTCATTAATCAATCAAAATGAACAATTGGAATAAAATTATTGCAAGTAGGCATTTTTAGTCATTCCCTTTTCGACAAAAACAAAAAGCAGTCAAATCAAAGGCGTAAAAACCTTGATATGACTGCTTTTATCGTATGCCAGCTATAGGGATCGAACCTACGACCTACGCGTTACGAGTGCGTTGCTCTACCAACTGAGCTAAGCTGGCGTTTCCAAATGAAATTATAGTCGTTATGTTAGAAAATGTAAAGAGTAATCTGGAAGTTTTTTCTGCTTTCATGATTTTTTTCAACAAATGTGCTATAATTATAAATGAAAGGCAGGTTTTATGAAAATGGCAACTTTTGGAAAATTTGAGACAAAGGTCGAACCGTCAGAATTTGGAGAAAAATTTACCACTGATACACATGTTACCTTTATGCTTCATGGAAAAACGCAAACCGGAACGATTTCCAAGCAATTGAAAAATTCTGCTGTTGTTGCAATTGATGAAACGAACGAGAATGCCGATTTGATGACCCAAAGTAAAGGTGTCATCATTATCAATTACAAAGATATGCATAAGATTTAGTTTTTCAACCATCCAGCAATTGGATGGTTTTTATTATATAAATGACAAAAAAATCTGGGAGGAATCCCAGATTTTTCTTGTCATTGATTTCTCTTATTTAGTGCCAAACAAACGGTCGCCAGCATCGCCTAAACCAGGAACGATGTAACCTTTGTCGTTTAATTTTTCATCTAATGAAGCAGTATAGATATCAATATCTGGATGTGCTTCTTGCAAGGCTTTAACACCTTCTGGAGCTGCAACAAGGCACACAAATTTGATGTTTGAAGCGCCGCGTGCTTTCAAGGCATCGATTGCCATGATCGCTGAGCCACCTGTCGCTAACATTGGGTCAACTACGAATAATTGGCGTGCATCAATATCTTCTGGCAATTTAACAAAATATTCATGAGGTGCCAATGTTTCTTCGTCTCTGTATAATCCGATATGACCGACTTTAGCCGCTGGGATCAATTCTAAGATTCCGTCAACCATTCCAATACCTGCGCGCAAGATTGGGATAATGGCTACTTTTTTACCAGACAATGTTTTTTGTGTTGTTTCTGTGATTGGTGTTTCGATGACGATATCTTCAAGTGGCATATCACGTGATACTTCATATGCCATCAGCATAGCGATTTCATCAACAACCTCACGGAAAACTTTTGTACCACAATTTTTGTCGCGAATAATCGTTAATTTGTGTTGGATCAATGGATGGTCGATTACTTGAAATTTGCCCATTTTTTTGTCTCCTTTTTCTCTCGTTTCTTTTTAATTGTAAAACAAAATCACTGGCTTGACTAGTATTACCCGTCATTTTTCTAAAGAAAATCGAAGAAATAAAAAAACAAAGGCGTGTTCTTTTAAAAATCACCAATAAATAACAGAAACGCCTGAAAATCAGACGTTTTTTGTTATTTTTTTATTTTATTACTGGATAAAGATGACAAAAAAACAACTATTTTTTTAGCCATTCTGTCGAAAGAGTCATCGCTGCTCGTGTCGCATTTGTTTGATCCATCGCATTCACCATGACAAAATCATGGATGATACCTTGGAAACGTGCTTGTGTCACTTCAACACCTGCTTCACGAAGTTTTCTAGCATATGCTTCTCCTTCATCTCTTAACACGTCTGCTTCTCCTGTCAAGATCATTGCAGGTGGTAGCCCTGTTAGTTCTTCTTTACTTGCACGTAAAGGAGAGGCTGTGATTTCTGCTCGTTTCTCTTCGTCTGTCGTATATTGATCCCAGAACCATTGCATTCCTTCTTTTGTTAAGAAATAATTTTCTGCAAATTCGTTATAAGAATCGGTATCAAAATTCGCATCAGTTACTGGATAGTATAATAATTGTTTTTTGATTGGTAATCCTTGACGTTGCTTTGCAAGAATCGTCATTACTGTTGCCATATTCCCACCAACGGAATCGCCTGCGACTGTCAGGTTCTCAAGATCCAAGCCTTTCGACTCAGCGAGCTCCGCAAGTTTTTGTAAAATAGCGTAGTTTTGTTCAATGGCAATCGGATATTTTGCTTCTGGTGATCGACTGTACTCAGGAAAAACCACGATCGAGTTCGTTCGAACAGCCAATTCTCGAATCAATTTATCATGTGTCTTGGCACTGCCAAATACCCAACCAGCGCCGTGTATATAAAATATGACAGGTAATTTTTCAACATTTCCTTCAGGACGGATAAAGCGCACATTGATTTGTCCCCATTCATTGGTATCGATTTTCAAATCTTCGATATCCACAGGTAATTTTTCCACAGAGGAGCCTTGAACTTCTTCTAGAAGATCACGTCCTTCTTCTGGAGGTAACTCATAGATTCGCGGGTGCGGTGCATTAGCATCACTAAACTCAATTGCTTCTTTTTCTAATGAAATTCGATCAGTCATACGGATTCCTCCCTAAATTGAATGCAACAAATAAAATTACACCTCATATACTAGAGAGCAACCAAACAAAAGTCAAAAAATCAGATTGAAGAGGTTGTGAAAGAAGCGATCAACACCAAGGCATAAGACAGAAAAAAAGGTGAGCCAATCGAACATCTGCATGTTTGATCGACTCACCTTTTCTGATTTCTAACATCTTTATTGTTTGATACGATTTATTTTTTATATAAAGGGAATTTCTCTGTTAATTCACGTACGCTTGTACGGACTTCTGCTAATTGAGCTTCGTCATCTTTTGCTTGTAGGGCTTTGACGATCAACTCAGCAACTTTTGCTGCATCTTCTTCACGGAAGCCACGAGTAGTGATGGCTGGTGTTCCGATACGGATACCACTTGTTTTGAATGGGCTAAGTGTTTCAAACGGAATCGAGTTTTTATTGACAGTGATATGGACACTATCCAAAATAGCTTCTGCTTCTTTTCCGTTCAATTCTAAGTCACGTACATCGATCAAAATCAAATGGTTATCTGTAGCACCTGAGATCACGCGTGTACCGATCGATTGATTGAATACTTTTGCCATCGCTTTTGCATTAGCAATGATTTGTTCGCTGTATTCTTTAAAATCGGGAGTCAATGCTTCTTTGAATGCGGCTGCTTTTCCGGCAATCACATGTTCCAAAGGTCCACCTTGGATTCCTGGGAAAACGGCACTATTGATTTTTTTCGCTAATTCTTCATCGTTAGTCAAAATCATCCCGCCACGAGGTCCTCGTAATGTTTTATGTGTAGTCGTTGTTGTGATATCTGCGTAAGGGATCGGGCTTGGATGCACGCCAGCTGCCACTAGACCTGCAATATGTGCCATATCGACCATCAATTTTGCTCCGACTTCATCGGCGATTTCTCTGAACTTTTCAAAATCGATCGTTCGGCCATATGCACTTGCTCCTGCTACGATCAGCTTGGGTTGGTGTTTTCTAGCTAAGATACGTACAACGTTGTAGTCAATGACTTCTGTTGTTGGATCTACGCCATAAGCCACGAAGTTATAGGTTTTTCCGCTAAAATTGACAGGAGAACCATGTGTCAAATGTCCACCAGCTGAAAGATCCATTCCGAGGATCGTATCTCCTGGTTCAACTAGAGCAAGGTATGCCGCTGTATTGGCTTGTGAGCCAGAATGTGGTTGGACGTTGACAAATTTCGCATCAAATAATTCTTTTGCGCGATCGATTGCCAGATTCTCAACGATATCCACAAATTCACAGCCACCATAATAGCGACGACCTGGATAACCTTCTGCGTACTTATTCGTCAAAATACTTCCTTGTGCCGCCATCACAGCTTCAGAGACAAAGTTTTCAGAAGCGATCAGTTCCAGATTATATTCTTGTCTTTCCTCTTCTTTTGCGATTGCCGCCCATAGATCAGGGTCAAACGTTTTGTAGTCTACCACAAACAACAACTCCTTTTCATTATGTGTCAACATCTCTAAATTTCAAATGAATGTTCAGTATATTTGACTTTTTTTGATGCTAACCTGTGCTTACTAGTTAAGAATACGAACATTAATTCTCAAATAGCAATTTTAGTTTGTTTCCTAGATTGTATCATAGAATGATTTTGCAGCAATCACTTCTGGATCATTTTTTAAAATAATTTTGTCCTGCGGCTTTTTTCAGCCGATTCATATACGCAATTCCTAGACCTTCTTCAGGTGCGACTTGCACTAAAATCAAATCAAGTGCTAATCGCTCATCGTCCAAGCCACGTAATCCTGCAAATAGTCCTTTTGTGGCAGCTTCTACTGAATCATCGTAATACATGTAAATTGCTGCGACATCTTTACGGACTTTCTCAGCAATCATCGGTCCAGCTAAAACTCCTGTACGTAATCCTTGTTCTTTTGTCCAGGCAATCGCCTCTGACCAATCCTCTTCTTCGACCATCAATACTCGTGTATCTGGTGAGTAATGTTTGTATTTCATTCCAGGAGATTTTGGCGTTTCTGATTCTTTTACTAAATGCCGATCTGTTGCGACTGGACTCTTGACTACTGCTTCTAGCTGTTCTTTCGTGATCGCTCCTGGTCGTAAGATCATTGGTGGTGCAGATGGATCACTTAAATCGATCACTGTCGATTCCACACCGATTCTTGTTGCCCCGTCGTCAATGATTCCTGTGATTTTTCCGTTTAGATCATGAAAGACATGGTCTGCTGTGGTCGGACTTGGTTTCCCTGAAGTATTGGCACTTGGACCTACAAGTGGTACACCTGCTAATTGGATCAATTCTAATGTTTTTTTGTTATCTGGCATACGAAATGCAGCTGTGGATAACCCTCCTGTGACAATCCCCGGTAAACCCCCTTTTTTGATTTGAAAGATCAAAGTCAGTGGTCCTGGCCAGAAGTTTTTCACAATTTGCTCTGTTAGTGGGTGAAAGTTGTCCACAAACTCTTTTACTTGTTCAAACGAAGCCACATGGACGATCAATGGGTTGTCTTGTGGCCGACCTTTCACTGTAAATACTTGCTTGACCGCTTCTGGTAAAAGAGCATTAGCGCCTAGTCCATAGACAGTTTCCGTTGGAAAAGCGACTAGATTTCCTGCTGCTAATTCCTTGGCAGCTTCATTCAGTTGTGTTTCATCATATTTTCTTGTTTCCACAGTCTATCCACATCCTCTTTTTTCAAAATCCTTGTTTTATCCCATTTCTTCTTCTAGTTATACACAAATTGTTGATAACTAGTTTGTCAATAGTGGATAAGTATGTTGATAACTAAAATATTCGTTTTCATCCTTATCAAATCAGTGTTTTTTTATTATAAAAAAACAGAAAAAAATTTTTTCATCCACAAATCAATCAGTGACAAAAATCATGCGATCATTGCCTGACAGATCTTTTTTGATCCGTACTTTTTTTGTAGGAAAGGCTTGTTGCATGATTTCTTTGACTGCTTCTCCTTGTTGGAAACCGATCTCTAAAAATAGTTGTCCATCACTGGCTAAGACTTGTGCAGCTTCCTGTGCGATTTTTTGATAGATCGCTAAACCTTCTTCTTCAGCAAATAATGCCATCTTGGGTTCAAAGGTTCGCACGCTTTCATCCATCACTGCCCATTCCGAGTGACTGATGTATGGGGGATTTGAAATGATGACATCAAAGGTTTGATCCATGACAGGTTCTAACGTATTGCCATGATAAAAATCGATGGTCGTTTGTTCATTTTCTGCATTTTCCTTCGCTACAGCTAGTGCTTCTAAAGATAAGTCAATGGCTGAGACGTGCCAGTTCTTTCTTGCGGCTTTTAAACTGATTGCGATTGCTCCTGTCCCTGTACCGATATCTACTACATTTAATGTTTTTTCACTTGTTTCAGCTAAACAAAGTGCAACTAATTCTTCCGTTTCTGGTCGAGGGATCAAGGTTGCTTCCGTGACTTTCAAGCGGTGATCGAAAAATTCAGCATAACCTAATAAATAGTGAGGCGGATAATGTTGCGCTAGTCGTTTCATATCTGCATCGATCATAGCTTGATCCTCGGTTGTGATTGGTTCATTCATCCGCATGAGCCAATCAAGCTTTGTCCACTGCTTTCTTTCGAGAAAGACAAATTGGATATTATAGCCTTCCACGCCTTGTTCTTCTAAAAAAGAAGAAGCCCGTGTGAGGACTTCTCGATAGGTTTTATCCATTTTGCATCTCTTCCAACTTAGATGTTTGATCATACACGATCAATGCGTCAACGATCTCATCTAGTTTTCCAGCTAAAATCTGATCTAATTTTTGGATCGTCAAACCAATACGATGGTCTGTCACACGATTTTGCGGGAAATTATAGGTACGGATACGCTCTGAACGATCGCCAGTTCCTACCGCAGATTTACGATTCGCATCATATTCGCTTTGCGCTTCTTGTTGGATTTTATCATAGACGCGCGCACGTAAGACTTTCATCGCTTTCTCACGGTTTTTCAATTGTGAACGTTCATCTTGCATCGCTACCACGATCCCTGTTGGCAAGTGTGTCAAACGTACCGCAGATGCTGTTTTGTTGACGTGCTGTCCACCAGCTCCAGAAGCATGGTAAATATCGATACGGATATCTTTGTCCGCCAATTCGATTTCTACTTCTTCTGCTTCAGGCATGACCACGACTGTCGCTGTTGATGTATGGATCCGTCCTTGAGATTCTGTTGAAGGTACGCGTTGGACACGATGTGCGCCACTTTCATATTTTAATTTCGAGTAAACATTCTCACCTGAGATCATCATGATGACTTCTTTGTAGCCACCGATCCCTGTAACACTTGCTTCTAAAACTTCTGTTTTCCAGCCTTGTCCTTCCGCATATCGTTGATACATCGAGAATAGATCGCCAGCAAATAGTGCAGCTTCGTCTCCTCCAGCAGCTCCTCGAATCTCCATGATGATGTTTTTATCATCGTTTGGATCTTTTGGTAATAATAAAATCTTGATTTTTTCTTCTAGCTCTTCTTTTTCTTTTTTCAAATCAGCTAATTCTTCTTTAGCCATTTCTGCCATTTCGTCGTCTAACTTTTCACCAAGTAGTTCTTCCGTATCTTTGATACCTTGAACAACTTCTTTGTAACGACGATAGACTTCAACCGTTTCACGTGTGTTTGCTTCTTCTTTTGACAGCTGCATGAAACGTTTCGTATCTGAAATCACTTCTGGGTCACTCAGTAGTTCCCCAAGCTCTTCGTAACGGTCTTCGATTGATTGTAATTGATCGTACATGCTTAATCTCCTTCTGTGATCATCAATGGATGAAAATAGTGTTTCCGACATACTGGATAGTAGGCTTCATTTCCGCCGATTTGGACTTGGTCGCCTTCGTATACCGGTGTTCCGTCTATATAGTGTAAATTCATCATTGCTTTTTTATGGCAGAACCAGCAGATCGTTTTCATTTCTTCAATTTTGTCTGCATAAAGCAATAAATACTTCGATCCTTCAAATAATTCATTTCTAAAATCATTTTTTAATCCGAATGCCATCACCGGAATATTTAGTTCATCAACGATTCTCGTGAATGCTAAGACATGTCCTTTTGTTAAGAACTGCGCTTCATCGATCAACACACAGTATGGTGGATGTTCCATCTGTTGGATGACTTTAAATACATCGGTCGTTTCAAAAATAGGGATTGCTTCACGTTTCAGGCCGATTCTGCTTGAAACTACGCCAACGCCATCTCTCGTATCGATTCCGCTGGTCATCAAAACAACCGGTTTATTTTGTTCCTCATAATTATGTGCAACTTTTAAAATCTCGATTGTCTTGCCGCTGTTCATTGCGCCATACTTAAAAAATAGTTGTGCCATGTCCTCATTCACCTTCCAGTTTGTTCCTATGGTATTATACTTGATTTTAAATCATTTTTACAGTGAGAATTTTTGAAAGGGATTTTCTATGGAAGAAATAGCCAAATTTATATTATAGAAAAAGAACTCAGACGCGATTCTTTTGGTATAATCGAATGAAAAATAAAGGAGGACACTTATGTCCGAAATATTCCACCAAATGGCGAACCACTATGATACCCCCGAACGAATCCAATTAGCAGCCACGATTCGTTCAGCGATTGAAAAAGAATTTTCTGAACAGACTCATGACCAGAAATTGATCGATTACGGTGGAGGAACTGGTCTCGTCACGTTACCTCTTGCCTCATGTTTTAAAGAACTGATCATCATTGATTCAGCCGCAGGAATGTTGGCAATGGCTGACAAAAAAATCAAAGAGACAAATCAAGCAAATGTGCGAACGGTCGAAGTGGATGCCACAATGGAGTTACCGGAAGAGAAAGCCGATATCCTTCTACTATCTTTAGTCTTGTTGCATATTCCAGAAACGAATGTCATTTTAAAACAGCTTTTTCACATGCTTCAGCCAAGTGGAAAACTTTATATCGTTGACTTCGATAAGAACGAAAACATCCAACATCCAAAAGTCCATAATGGCTTTGACCATGAGGAGTTGAGCGAACAATTAAAACTCGCTGGATTCAACTCAATTTCTATCCAAACATTCCATCACGGAAAAAAACTGTTTATGAAACAAGATGCTTCTTTGTTTTTAGCAATAGCTAACAAAGAATAGGGATTTTTTATTCAGAGGAAAAATCGAAATATCTAAACAATACTCAAAAAGCCGAAAATAATTTCTTATATTTTCGGCTTTTTGCGTATTTATATATACATTCCTAAGTTGAATGTTGTCATCGCGAGGATCAACTAGTCTGACGATTCTGTTGAAGAATCTGTGGACGCATCGGTTGAATTTCCGCTTGTTGATGGTTCTGTCATTAACCCGCTTAATACATTTTTGAAATCTTCATCCTTGATTTTAACATTTGCTTTTTTCAATTCATTACGCACAACTTCTTGTACGAATGTTGGATCTGCTATTTTTGTCTCTGTTGCTATTTTTTCTAGTTCTTCTTTATATTTCGACATATCATTGCCTTTTTCTTGTTGCTTGACCATTTTCACTAGATAATATTCCGTTGCATTCGTAGAGGAATTGACTGCGGTGATGACATCAGACACTTCCTCATTTTTAAGCTTGAATGCCGCTTGTTTGACTTCCGTCGGCACACTTGTGGACTGCGAATCAAAGGTGATGGTGCCACCATTTTCTTTTGTCGCTTCATCCGTCGATTTTTCTTTCGCTATTTTCGCAAAGTCGCCACCATCATCAAGTGATTTTTTGATTTCCTTGGCGTCATCTTCACTCGTTACTTTGATCAATTGCGCCTCTACTTCTGGGTGGAAGGATTCCCAGGCTGTTTTAAGATCTTCATCAGTCAAATCGACATTTGCTCGTAGACCTGCTTTATAAGCTAATCCTTTTTTTATTTCTTCTTTATAAGTTTCAGTCGTATATCCGGCTAATTTCAATTGAGAATCAAAGGAATCACCGAGTGCTTCTTTACTATCGTTGTATTCTTTTTCCACATCTTCAGCTGAAACTTTGTCGCCATAATTTTCTTCAAAAATTTGGAAAATGATCAAATTTTGGACGGCTGTTTCTGCACCATTTATTTTTTTCAATTGGTCGACCAATTCTTGTTCTGAGATCGTACCCCCTTTATAGGTCACTGCGGCTTGATTTGTCGAATTTGGTGTACATGCAGAAAATAAAACTAATCCTGATGATACGGCTAATACTGAAATAAATTTTTTCATGCGGTCACTCCTATTAACTATTTATAATTACATTGATTCTTTTATTACTTTATATGTAATTTTTGAACAAAATTTGAAGATGAGTCAATCTTATCGAAATTTTAAAATCAGTGTGCATACTAAAAAGAGCGTGGACAAACATCTGAGGGTTATCAATGCCCTAGTCGTTCGTTCCACGCTCTTCTAAATTTTTTTAAATAATGTTGATTCTATTCAATGGCCAATAACGGAAAACGACTTTTCCTTGGATCAAGTCTTCATCGACTAACCCAAACATACGGCTATCTTTTGAAATCAAGCGATTGTCCCCAAGTACCAAGTATTGTCCTTCAGGAACAGTGAATTCGAAATCACTAGTGAATGTTTCAGAATTTTCAGCTTGAGATTGAAAGGCTGAATTATACGAATATTCATCTTGCAGTTTATCTTCTGAAAATTCTTTTTTGTACTCATCTAAATAAGGTTCATCTTGCTTTTCCCCATTGATGTATAGCTGATCATTTTCCATTTTTACCGTATCGCCTGGCATACCAATGATTCGTTTCACGATCATCCGTTCTTCGTCCCCAGGTTCTTTTGTTGTAATGATATCCCAACGATCAAGATCTGAAATTTTTGATGAAATCAAACGTTGTCCGTCATGTAATGTGGGATCCATTGAGTGACCACTGACTGTGACTGGTGTAAAGACATAGACTCTTGCCAAGATGATGGCTGCTAACACAACGATGAGGATGCCCCAATTTTTCAAAAAGTTTTTCACTCTGTACCTCCTATTTAATCAAAGATTCATATGTTATTTTTATTTACTTGTTAACTATTCTCTATTTTACAGTTTTTATCAATTAAAAGAAAGAATAAGTATCAGCTCATGTATCGATAATGAGCCTAGTATTGTGAAAGCAGTGTGCTTTACCCTGTATTCTCCGTACAAGAGCTGAATAAACGTTCATGGGGCGAATCCCAAACTATATCTTAGCTTTTTTTCTTCGTTGGCTTCGACTATAAGTGACTTCACCTTCTTGTTCTTGTGGTTGATTTTTCTTGATGATCAACTTCAAACGATAAGGCTCGTGGTATCTAAGACCATCTTTGACGAAATCACCACCCGCAATGAACAAGCCAACTGGCTCAATATGATCTTCTGGAGAGTCGACCTTGATCGTTCCGACTTTTTCCATGCTGGAATAATTACGACCGATACTTAACTGATAGGTTTTGTCAGAGACTTTTTTCACGTAATAATACGGATAAAGTGTATTTCTATCGATCAAAAATCCGTCCATCCGTCCAAGTTCATTGACACTGATTTCCCCTTTTTCAATCAAATAGTGCATATTCTCTGCTAACTTCAATTGGTAGTCTTCATCAAATAGAACATTTGCTTTTTCCGTGTTGACTTTGTCGATGCTTCCGTTATTCCCACGAACGGTTTCCCCTTCGATATTGAACGCTTCATCGGGTAGATACTTCACGATCACTTGGGTCACATCGGCTTTTGAGTTTTTATCAAAAAAGTAATAAAACACATTTAAAACGGTGAAGTATAAAAGTGCTAAAAAGCCTAATCCATATAAAAAGAATTGCAAATAGTTTTGGTTTTGCCATAACCCGTAAACAATTCGTAAAAGATAGACGGTTGGAATCACACTTAATACAGTATAGCCTCGGTTCAAATATTTAGGACTGATATCTAAATAGCCTAAAAACTTGTGTATCCCGTTGATGATATCTAATATAAACGTCATTCTTCGTCACCTGCCTGTTGATTATACATCTGTGTTTCAGCTGAATTTTCTGTAGGTGTATTATTTTCATTCATGTTGCCTTCACTTGGTGTAGAAGAGCTTGGCGTTGTGCTACTTGGTGTTGTTTCACTTGGTGTCGTCTGTGAATCGATATCATTTTCTTCTTGGCTTTGAGGTATCGAGTCGGTTGTATAGCTTGAATCACCCTCGTTGACCGAACTTTCCGGTATTGAGTGTTGATTATATGTTGAATTAGTTGTTTCTTGTTCGACCGTCGTCGGTGTTGTTTCCACCGTATCAGTCGTTTGTCCTACTCCTTCATTTGTGGAAGTCGTGGTAGTCTCTGTCGTCGAACGGCTTGGCGCACGATAGCTGGAACTATTAACGATGCCTGTCGTGGTAGCAACAATCGTCGAAATCGTCAATACAGCGATCGGCTTTAATATAGGTGCTACTTTCCGCATATTCTCTCATCCTTTTTTCTTGTTGCCCTTAAAGTCCTGATTTTCTGGCAAAAGTTTATTTTTTCTCACAGTTCTTCTTTAGTTTTACCATAAATTTCTTATTTTTTTCTTATTTTTTCATGAAACTTTTGTGTAGATTTACTCGCTGAGCTTTTTAAAAGTGATTAGACCACTTTTTATTTGTTGATAACTCTCATTATATCACTGATTGCCTTCGAAGTTTTCTAGCAAAATCCTCTTCATTACAAGCGACTTTTCCAATAACTAACATTCTGGTAAATTTTAGTTTTATTATTTCTTTGTGTATTTATTTTAATGTCGGTATACTGGAAGAAACACTTAACAAGGAGGATCGAATTTGTGCAATTGAATCTTTTTTTTCGAAAATGGCGAAGGCGGAGCGAAAGATACGCTTCCAGTCACTTTTCTTCTATCCAAATCATCGTATTTTATTATATTTTAATGACATTGATTTCTTTGGGCTTGTTTTACGTCCCATTTTTTCGAAACCCAGATAGTCACGTACCTTTTATCGATATGCTTTTTATGGCAATCAGTACGATCAGTGTAACGGGGCTTTCAACATTTGACATCCATGCGATTTTTAACAATAACGGTATTATTTTACTTGAGGTCTTGTTTCAGGTAGGCGGTCTCGGGATCATGATGATCTCAACAGCATTTATTATCTTTTCTAAACGTCGGATCACGTTACGTCAGAGACAATTGATCATGACAGATATGAACCAACCACGCTTGTCTGGTATCGTTCGTTTGATTCGGATCACTTTTGTCATACTGCTTTGGTTCCAGTTACTATTTGGTGCCTTGTTCTCAGTCTATTTTTATCTGCGAGGTTATTTTGATCATTGGCATGAGGCTGTTTTCCATGGATTTTATCAAGCCATTTCTGCAGTCACCAATTCCGGTTTTGACATCACTGGCGATTCGATCAAACCCTTTGAACATGACTACCCTTTTTTATTTTTGATCATGTTTCTGATTTTTATTGGTGGGATCGGTTTTCCAGTATTGATGGAATTTAGAGAATGGCTTTTGTATCGAAAAACAAAAGCGAAGATTCCTTTTCGGTTTTCCTTATTTACGAAGCTTGCGGTGTTGGCTTTTGTCATCTTATTCGTAAGTGGGACTGTCTTGATTTATTTACTTGAAAAAAATCATCTGTTCCAAGATTTGCATCCGAGTGTCCAGTGGATCAATTCCATGTTTTATTCCATGACAACTCGAAATGCCGGTTTACAGATCCATGATCTCGGTGACTTCCAAATCACTACATTGATCGTCTTTTCTTTATTGATGTTTATTGGTTGTAGTCCGAGTTCTGTCGGCGGGGGTATCCGAACGACGACGGTAGCGATCATTGGTTTGTATCTTTACTCGTTTTTGAAAAGTGAAGACAATATCAATATTTTTGGTCGCCGAATCGATGAAGATGATGTCCGAAAATCAGTGGTCGTCTTTATGCTTTCCTTAGGGATGTGCTTTTTCTGTATCCTCTTTCTCTCCGCTACGGAGAAGCAACCGCTCATCTCGATTATCGTGGAGGTCACTTCTGCTTTT
This sequence comes from Enterococcus sp. DIV2371, assembly GCF_050498525.1. Classification (NCBI taxonomy): domain Bacteria; kingdom Bacillati; phylum Bacillota; class Bacilli; order Lactobacillales; family Enterococcaceae; genus Enterococcus; species Enterococcus sp. DIV2371. The sequence continues at coordinate 2,620,422 of NZ_JBIPAJ010000001.1, forward strand.
GGAACAACTGGACTTTCACTAGGTATCACCGGTGATCTATCGCCACTCGGTAAAATCACGATCGGTGCTTTGATGTTCATTGGGCGTATCGGTATGTTGTACACACTAATGTTATTTGTACCAAAAGAAACACGAGATTTAGGTTATGAATATCCGACCGAGAAAATCATTATCGGTTAAGCAAACCTATGATTCGTCCGGAAAAATCGATGGTAAGAAGCAAGGAAGCGATGATTATTCGTTTTCTCGCTTCTTTCTTTTTTGTTTTGCTAACAATATAAAGTTTTGTAAAATAAGACAAAGCAATTTAACCTTTTTTTCAACATATGGTATGATTAGTTGAATTTATTAGTAATTATGACGTTTTGGAGGTTACATAATGGGAATACGCAGTCAGTTTGCGATTGCAGTTGGTAAAACCGCACAATGGGGACTAAAAACATTCTTCAAGGGAGGATCAAGCTTACCCGGTAAACTTGCTTTATCGATCGATCCTCACATTTTAGATACATTAGCAAAAGACTATCAAGTCGTTGTCGTAACCGGAACAAACGGCAAAACGTTGACAACCGCTTTGACGGTCAATATTTTACGACAACAATTTGATGAAGTCTTGACGAATCCTACTGGCGCAAATATGGTCCAAGGAATCGTTTCAACTTTTTTACAAGCAAAAGCTGGAAAAGGGAAAAAGAAATTTGCAGTATTAGAGATCGATGAAGCCAGTCTAAGTAGAGTGACTGAATACATCAAACCTGAGCTATTCTTGTTCACAAACATTTTCCGTGACCAAATGGATCGTTACGGTGAAATCTATACTACTTATAAAATGATCGTTGATGGTGCGGCAAAATCACCAGAGGCAACGATCATCAGTAATGGCGATTCACCGATTTTCAATTCAGTCGAGACAGTCAATCCTAGAAAATATTATGGATTTGATCACGAAGAAGACCGCGAACAGATGGCGCATTACAATACAGATGGCGTGTTGTGTCCAAAATGTCATCATATCTTGCATTACAAAATGATCACTTATGCAAACTTAGGTAAATACTACTGTCCAAATTGTGATTTCAAACGTCCAGAACTGGATTATCGTTTGACAGAAATGAAACGCATGGACAATAAATCAGCTGATTTCGTCATCGACGGCAACGAATATGGCATCGAAGTTGGTGGGATGTACAATGTCTATAATGCTTTAGCGGCTACAGCGGTTGCTGAATATTATGGGGTCGTTCCAGAAAAAATCAGACAAGGCTTAGGCTACGATGAAAAAGTATTTGGTCGTCAAGAAGTGATCCAGATCGGCGGCAAATCTTGCACATTAGTCCTTGTCAAAAATCCTGTAGGGATCAACCAAGTCATCGATATGATGGGACATGCGCCTTATCCATTCTCATTAGTCGCCCTACTAAATGCGAACTACGCAGATGGGATCGATGTAAGCTGGATCTGGGATGGTGAATTCGAACGTTTTGCAGAGATGGAGATTCCTGCTGTGATTGCTGGTGGTGATCGCCACACCGATATGGCACTACGTTTGAAAGTAGCTGGTATCGCAGAAGACAGATTGACACAATCAAAAGAATTGACGGAAGTCATTGAAAAAATCAAACAACTACCGACAGACCATGTCTACATCTTAGCGACATATACAGCCGTTTTACAATTACGAAAAGAATTAGCGAGTCAAGGCTTTATCAAAGGAGGCATGAATCGTGGCTAACTATGAATTACGTATTGCCCATCTCTATGGGAATCTGATGAATACTTACGGCGACAACGGGAATCTACTGATGCTCCAATATATCGCCAAAAAAATGGGCGTCACTTCTCACACCGAGATCGTCAGCATCCATGAACCCTTTGAGGCAGACAAATATGATTTAGTGTTCTTTGGGGGTGGTCAAGACTTTGAGCAAATGATCATCTCAAAAGACATTCAAGAAAAGAAAGAATCATTGATCAACTATATTGAAAATGATGGTGTGATCCTTGCCATTTGTGGCGGTTATCAACTTCTTGGCCATTATTATATGGGCGCAAACGGCGAAAAAATCCAAGGAATCAGTGCGTTGGATCATTATACGTTGAGCCAAGAGAATAATCGCTTTATCGGTGACATCGTGATCCACAACGAAGAATTCAACGAAACTTATTATGGATTTGAAAATCATAATGGTCGAACATTTCTTGGTGAAGGCGAACGCCCACTTGGAAAAATCGTCAAAGGTCAAGGCAATAATGGCGAAGATCAATCAGAAGGTGTCATTTACCGCAACGTTTTCGGCTCCTATTTCCATGGTCCGATCTTAGCCCGCAATGAGCATTTAGCAGAACGTCTGGTTCGCTTAGCGTTAGAGAATCGTTATGGAAAAGAACTTGATCTACCAACCGTTGCCGCAGCCCCGATCAAATGATTAGGTACTGAATGATCAACTGGAAAAAATAAAACAGCTAAAAACCTCCCAAAATATCTGAGATATTGTGGGAGGTTTCTTCACTGTCTACTTTTATCGCCTATCGATCTTCTCGATCATCAAGCAACTTGTTTCGCATAACGCATCACATTTTGTTTGATGTTACTGATGGTCGTTGGATCATGGATACCTGTGACTTCTTGGATCAACTGCTCCATGTTCTCTTGGACTTTCATCTCTTGTAGCTGACGACTTTGCTCATCTTCTGGATCATAGTAGTTAAAAATGATGCCCATCGTAGCTGTCAAATGCGGACAAGTCAAATTGTATTCTTGCAACTCACGAACGGGACGAGTAAAGCGTTCTTGATACCCTAATTTACGTAAAGGTGTTCGTGCAACACGAGTGATCGCATCTGAGATATATTTATTTTGGAAGCGTTGGATGATCTTCTCAATATATGCTTCGTGTTGTTTGTTATCAAAGCCCCATTTTGCCTCAAGTAGACTTCCTGTTTCTTGAAGTACTGATTTTAGTTGAGCAACAACTAGTGAATCTTGCATTGCCTCGTCGATCGTGGCATATCCTAATAAGGCACCGGTATAAGCCACTGTCGCATGTCCTGTATTTACACTGAATAGTTTACGTTCAATGTAAGGTTCCAAGTCTTTGACGTATAGTACGCCATCTAACGAAATCTCTTTATTTTTTCTTTGAGTGTCATCAATGACCCATTCTTTGAACGGTTCCACTTGCACGAATAAAGGATCTTCATGGTGTTGCATCGGTACGATACGATCCACTGCTGCATTTGGGAAACCAATCCATTTATCCGCAAATCCACTATCAGTTAGGTACTTATATACTTCCGTTTTTAGGTGCTGTGAGCCGCCAATCATGTTTTCACAAGCGATGATGTCTAGGGGTTGCTCATTGCCCACTTGTTCTCTTTGTTCGATACCTTTTGCGATCAACTCTGCAATGAATGATAAAATATTTGGACCAATTGCTGTAGTGACAAGATCTGCTTGCGCAATTTCTTTGATTACTTGTTCAGGCTCTTTTTGGTTGTTCAATCCTCGAACCTGTTCAACGATGATCTGCTCTTTAGATTCATCGGCTAATTCGATCTTATAACGTCCTTGTTTGTTCAAAGCATCAATGAGTGGTTGATTGACATCAACAAATGTGATCTCAAAGCCATTTTCTGCTAAAATCTCACCTATAAATCCTCTGCCGATATTACCGGCCCCAAAGTGTACTGCTCTCATTCTTCTTCTCTCCTTAGGCAATTGCTAGATTTTGTGTGACTTCTTCTTTACTCAACGCATCTGCCAGTTGGACGACATTATCCATATCGCTACAGTATAGAGCGATTTGTTGGACCAACTGTAAATGCTCTTCTCCTACTCCGGCGATCCCAAACAGAACGGTCGCGATTTTTTCTTCTTGCTCTGTCCCGAAATTGACGCCATCTGGTACTTGGATCACACAAATCCCTGATTTTTTGACAAAGGTTTTAGCTTCATCTGTTCCATGAGGGATCGCAATGAAATTCCCCATATAAACAGACAACATTGCATCACGTTCCACCATCGCGTCAATATAAGGTTCCTCGACACAACCTGCTTCGACTAATTTTCTACCACAGTATCTGATTGCCTCTTCTTTTGTTGCAAAAGACTTATTCAACTCGATCATATCAAATGCTAATTCAGACATTTTACTTCCTCCTCTAAGCTACTTTTTTCAAATAATGAGCAATCGTTTCATATTTTTGCGGGCTGACCATTGTTGCGACAGAAAAATGAAGCGAATGCGGAGCCACTGAACGTGCTTCCTCAGATAACGATTCTTTTGATACGATCAACGTGTTCGGATGTTCCGTCAAATCATCGATATTGATTTTTTTCAAAGGAATCTCTAATTGGTTTTTCTTCAAGATATCTTTTAGTAATGATAGTCCCATTGTGGCAGAACCGGAGCGATCATCATGAACAAGTAAAATCTCTTTGACGTTTTTAAGTTCAGCTAAATCTAGATCTTCCGGTGAAGGCGCGGCTTGTTCCGTGACTTGTTGTTCTTCTTTACTCCCTAAAGCTTGAATGATTTCATCATATTTTGGTGAATTCAAAAAGTTTTCAACTGCAACGAAATGAGCATTTGGCGCTTTTTGTTTTGCCCGTTCCTGTAACTCGACTTGTGTGACGATCAATACGTCTGCTTCATCAGACAGTTGACTGATTGCTTGATTGGTCACTGTTTGAGGTAAGTGATGCTCTTGTACTTTTTTTCTTAATAAGGAAGCGCCCATTGCACTTGATCCCATACCAGCATCACAGGCGAAAATGATTTTTTTGACTGCTGAAAGCGCGGGTTGTCCTTGAGTTGCTGTTCCAGTTCCTTTGGCTTGCTGTTTTGCTTGGCGAGTCGCTTCAACTGATTTTTCAAAGTCTTCACTGGTTTCTTTTGCATCAGCTTTTAGAATGACCGCAGAGATCCCGAAAGAAACAGCTGTTGCAGCGACGATCCCTAGAATAACTGGTAGGTATGCACTTAGCGGTGCCATTGCTAAAATTGCAATGATCGAACCCGGTGAAGCCGGTGCGCGTAATCCAGCATCCATCAATTGGAAAACGAAACTGCCTGTCATCCCACCGAAAATCACTGATAAGAATAATAACGGTTTCATCATCACGTATGGGAAGTAAATCTCATGGATCCCACCTAAGAAGTGGATGATGATTGCGCCAGGTGCAGAAGATTTTGCTGCCCCTTTACCGAACATTGTGAAAGCTAACAATACACCTAGCCCAGGTCCAGGGTTTGATTCCAATAAGAAAAGGATCGATTGTCCTGCGGAAGCTACTTGTTCTGTGCCTAAAGGTGTCAAAATACCGTGATTGATCGCATTATTCAAAAATAGAATTTTAGCTGGCTCGATAAAAATACTTGTCAATGGAATCAAATTTGCATTTAAAATTGCTTCAACGCCTGTTGCCATCGCTTGCGTCAATGTATCGACCACTGGACCAATGGCAGAAAAGCCAAGCAATGCTAGCGCAAAACCGATCAATCCTGCAGAGAAGTTATTGACCAACATTTCAAACCCTGATTTGATATGCTTTTGAAAAATTTGATCGAATTTCTTGATGGCATAGCCACCTAATGGACCCATGATCATCGCACCAAGCATCATCGGGATATCTGTTCCGACAATCACACCCATCGTTGCGATGGCTCCTACGACTGAACCACGATCACCACCGATGACTTTCCCTCCGGTATAGCCGATCAATAGCGGGATCAGATAGGTCAACATCGGGCCTACCATCGAAGCAAATGCTTCATTTGGTAAATAGCCATCTGGAATAAATAATGCCGTAAGGACACCCCAGGCAATCAATGCTCCAATGTTTGGCATCACCATACTGGATAAGGTACTTCCTAACTTTTGTACTTTTGCTTTGAATGAAATTTTATTTTTTGGCATCGTCTTTTCCACTTCAACCGCTCCTTTTTCTCTTTCTTTAACCAAATTGTATCCGCTTACGAACGAGATAAATAGTCGGACTTTGGCACGATCATTTGTGCCAAAATATGGAGGATTGAAAAGGACTGTGGTGATGCAAGATATTTGACATTTCTTAAAGACATAGAAACAATAGCTCTTTTTCTATCTTTGGGTATATTGTAAAAACCTCATCCAACAGGCTGTAGCATTGTTGTGCTGTCGGGCATTCTTCTCATTCTACTGATTCCCCCAAACGAGCCAATCGCTCTTCCCAAAGTTTTACACTGTCAGAACGATCAGAAGAATCCTCATAGAAGCGAATAAAATCTAAGATAATGGCTGCTTGCTCGATATAAGCCGCCATCACCGCTTTCAATTCTTCCGTCTGGATATTTTGAGACAGCTCTTTCGCCTTGTCTATTTCTTTTTCTTTCAACCAATCAAGACTTTCTTGCAAATAAAACTGATCGATTGTCAAAGTAATCTCTGGCTGGTTTATATGGCGATTCAACACAACTGCTTCTTCGATTTGTTCAAGTTCCAAATAGGCAATTGCCAACTTGACTTGGCGTTGTTCTGTTAATTGTTCCACGTGGGTCACAATCACTGTTTCCCAATCTTTCTGATAAAAAGCTAGATCGAACGTCGCATTTCCTGTTGGTCTTTGCTCGTTCAGCTTCTCAACCCAAGAAAATTCCTGTTGTTCCACTAAATGATCGAGCAATTGTTGATACTGATCCGGATATTTTTCAGCAGCTTCGTCATATGCTCCTGCTTCGACTAGTGACTGCCATGAAATGTTCTGAGAGTCCTCAGTTACTTTTGGTTCGTTATTTGCACTTTGTCCGACAAACATGCTGGCACCTCGTATAACAACAAAAACGATTACTCCACTGAGAAGTAATCGCTGGATGATCTTTTTCCAATCAATTCGTGATAACTGATACTTTTTCCACCTATTGCTTGGATCAGTGAAAAGCATCTTCTTTTCTGTTTTATTTGTTTCTTTGACTTTCTCCCAGTCTGAATCTAATACTTCTTCAATCTCCTCAGTTAATGGAAATTGTAGAATCTTCTCCAGCAAAAGTACTCCCTTACGATCATAAATACGTAGGCGACAATGTCCTTGTATGTTTGCCATCAAGACCCGGCGGTTTTCAGTTTCTAAATATTCCAAAGCCTGAAACAAATCTAACTGGGTTTCTTCTACTTGTAAGTGATGAATCTGGTCGATGATTGCAGTTTCTTTCGCCATACGCTGCCCTCCCTTATTCATTTTGTTTCTTCCATCGTACATCGTGTCCATCATCCAACTGTCACGTCATCTTGAAACAAAACCAACTGCTCAAGATCATCTAATAAAAAGCGATGATCGTCAGTCTCATAAAGATACGTTAGTTTTACGCCCACACGATGGCGGATCTCTTTTTTTACAACATCCCCTTCTTCATTCAATAAAGAGGTCGTAAAATCAACCAGACACAGAACTTCGATCACTTCATCATTTGTTTTTTTGAAATAATGCTCGCTCGTCAGCCATCGACTAAATCCAAAACGTTGCGGGATATGCGCTTTTTTAAGCTGTTCTGCTTTTGCCTTTTCCTGCATGTTATTCGATAGAAAATCAACGTATGTGGTGTAATTCTCACCGACTGTTTCAAACGTATAATATGCTTGCAAAAATTCTTTCACTTGTGCTTCTGAAAGTTGGCCGGCTTTCTGTTCAGATTCTTGCCTTTTTTCTTGTGAACGAGAACCGACAGACCAGCCAATGCTAAAAGTAATCCCCCCTATCAGTAAAATAACAAGAACAAGAGAACGAAAACTGGATGTTAGGTTCATTTGATTTCTCCCATCAATCGATAGAAATAAACAGGAGCCAATTGGAAGTCACCCGCATATCCTTCAAATGGTGTGATGACGATATCTCCTTCTTGACCATAGCCGCGAGAAGTAGCAGGAGTACAATGAAGGATCGTTTTGCCTCCTTCATCCAAAAATATGCCTGTATGACCATAACTGCCTAAAGAGTGTCCTTTCTTTCCCCAAACAAACAAATCACCCGCTCTTACATCTTCACGACTGATTGGCATTAGGAGCGTTCCTTCTAAAGAATATAATGTCTCAGTGCTCCCAAGTTGAACAGGCAGACCTACGCCTCTCATCGCCCAGAAAACAAAAGAGGAGCAATCATGATAAGGAAAGGTTCCGCGTTCAAATCCTTGCGAGTATTGAACATTTTTACGATACAATGTTCTTGCTTGCGCCAACACCTGTTGACGAAGCGTGTGATCTGCTTGCCAGAGTAAGCTCATATCTTTACTGCCGCCTAGTTGGACAAATAATTCTTTGATCGTTGGTACCCAATATTGGTTTAAGCCAAGTGGATCATTGCTTGCACCTACAGGACAGTAGACACTTCCAAGTTGCTCTACTGTCAGCAGTCTTTGAACGACGATCAATTGATTCAGCGTTCGGGCAGTGGCCGCGATCCCTTCCTCAAGTGTGTGATAGGAAAGCAACTCATTTTCTCGCATCAAGCCCCCTGGATTGTTCTTTTCACGAATCCCTTCACTCGTCCCCCAAGCAGTTTCGTGGATCATGATCGCAGCTAAAACGATTGGTGAAATCTCATTGTCTTTAGCTGCTTGGATGATCGTCTCTGCCTGATCGCTAAATGCATGACAATGAAGCAAAATCACTTCTCGAAATTTCTGTTCATTGAAGGTAGTCCCTATGCCACTTGAATCGAACAGCCCCTGATCGTTATCGATTACGTTGGGGAAATAAAACGCAGGATTGACTGTGTCACCTTTTTTATGATAAGACAAGTGCAATTCATCTTGTTTCACGCGACCGATCTCTTCACCTTTCGAAACAGTTTGTCCCTCACTTGCTGTAATGACGACATCGTGATAAGTAATTTTCTGGTGATTTGTTGTGATTGTTACATTCTCTTGATCTCTTGTAATATCTCCTCCAATGGCAGCGACTAAGATCTCGTTTGGTTCTGTCTGGATAACTATTCCCTCAAATAGTCGCTTTTCCCGATCCGTTGCGTAATACCCAAAACGTTGTGTTATACGCACTGAATCTTCCTCTTTCAATGGATTACTCAATTCAGTCAAACTGGCATAAAGACCAATTTCCGCTAACAACTGCCGTCTTTCTTGCCACTCTGGCGTCCAAGTGATCACTTGAGACAATGGTCGTGACATTACTTTCACTTGTTCCTCCTTGCTATCTATTTGCCACAACTGTTGATGTAGCTCTTTGATCGTTTCTTTGAGTCCATCTGGTGTGTCCAATCGGTAATCCCCATAAGCCAAATCTAAATATACTAACACCTCATCTATATCAGTTCTTATCACAACTTCATTTGAAGTTACCACTCGATCATTCACTAAAATCGGTTTCTCTGTTGTTTTTAATTCCAATGTCAATTCAGCGTCTAATTCGGTTAAGTATTTCCAGACATGTGTCAATTCAAACTCATTAGTTTTGACGGTGGCAGACGAAACAAACCCGATCATGCTGAAGAAAAGAAAAAATATTAGGCTACTTGCACCAATAAATATATACGGAGTGACTTTATTGATGCGTAGGCTTTTATTTTCCACCAAAGAAAAGTCAGCTTTTTTTTGATGGGAACCACTCATCCCTCTTATAGGATCGCCAATTTTTCTACGCAGAAAATGACTGATATTCCTTCGTTGATTTCTTTCTCTCTTGTCCGCTTCTGTCGTTATCTTAGATTGAGTCATGGCGATACTTCCTGTCGCAATTTATGGCGTTCAACAGGGTCGGTGGTGATCAATTCATAAAGTTTTGTTGTTGCGTCCACAGTATTTGAGAAAGGAACGATCGCATTCCCCGCACGTATCAGTCCGGCTCCTTTAATTGGATTGATCAATTGTTTTTGTTGCTGATAAGAAAGACTGAATAAAGTAGACAGCTCATCTAGGTCACTTTTTGCTTGTTTGAGCATGATGATAAATTCCGTATTACTTAACATCCGGCGGGCTTTATCTGACAATAATAATGTTTCAACATTTTGAGTAATCCCGGTAGCGATCGCTCCCCATTTTCGGATTCGACTCCAGAGTTCAAAAAAATAATTTTCACAGTAAGGATCATTTAGCAGTAGCTGCATTTCATCGATATAGATCCAAGTAGTGATGCCTCGGTCACGATTACGAACAACTCGATTCCATACTTGTTCCAAAACAACCATCATCCCAAATGTTTTCAATTGGCTTCCTAGTTGTTTCGTATTGTAGATCACAAAACGTTTATTCAAAGAAACGTTAGTTGTTTGAGAGAAAATCGACAGTGAACCTTCGATGTACAACTCTAGATCTAACGCTAGTGTTTGCGCTTCTGCTTCTGGTTGTTCTTTTAAAAGTGGAAACCAATCTTCCGCGAGTGTCGGCGCTGTCTTTTCTAAGGTTGGTTGGAAATTGAAATACGTCAAGCGAGTGACTCGATCGATGATTGAACGTTGTGCTGAATTTAACCCAGTGGGGCCACCAATCAATGCTTCACAAGCAGTCAACAAAAAATCAGCTTTCAATTTGATCGGATCAGCCTCTCCCTTTAAGTCTTCTGAACTATCTAATAAGTTGATGAATGTATCTGTATTTGGGGCGATATTGATGATTTGAGCATCAAAATCATTACCGATGACCGTATCTTCGTCTTCCGGATCAATCGAAATGACCTCATCTTCTGGATTTTTAAGTAACGTCGTGATTACTTCATATTTTTTGGCTACACCTTTCCCTGAACCAGAACTACCTAAAATCATGCCACTCGGCGTGTTTAGCAATTTACGATTGATTCTGACACTATTCTTGGTTGTTTGATTTTGCCCATAGTATTTCCCATCGCTATGGTCGAGATCTTGTGCGGAAAAAGGGATAAAGATTGCTGTACTTTCTGTCGTCAGCGTTCGTTGCTGCTCGATCCAATTCTTGCCTAAAGGTAAAACTGAATTGAACCCTTCATCTTGTAGATAGTCCAACGCATTGAAAGTGCAACGATTTTTACGTCCGATATGTTGTACTTGTTCCGCAATATCAGCAAGTTGTTCTTTTGACTGAGCGCGAAAATAAACTAAGAAGGTGACAAAATATAATTTCTGTCCTGTTTTGACTAAGTCATCTAATAAAGCTTCAGCTTCCTTGATACTATTGGTCAATTCATAGGGAATGCTCGAATAAGGATCATACCCTTTTTGTGTTGCTCTTCTTTCCGCAGCCGTTTTATCTCCTTCCATGTACGCTTTTTTTATTTGGATCAGTTGATTCGCTTTTTCGGAATCCACTGGATCAATGTGGATCGATAAACATAGCTCTTCACCAATATCCATCAATTCTAAAATCAGCTTATCAGACAGCTTAGTGGGATACTCTTTCAAATAAAGTACTTGGGCGTAATTTGAACCGAGTTCGAAATAGTCTTTTGCTTTAAAGTTAAAACTTGATGGCGTCACAACTGCTTTTGTGGATAAACGGCTATAAACCAAATCTATATAATTGAATTGGAATAATTCATTGGGCTTGATCAATTCATGGAGAAGCTGCAACCGTTCTTTTCCAGAAAGAAGTTGACTACTCGACTCGATTTCTGACAGGCTATTGCTGAGTTGTTGTTCGATGCGCTCAAGCGAACGTTTGGCTTGAGCATAATCAGTGGCTTGTGTGGTGAATGTTACTATATTCTGTTTACTAAAGTTCCTGCCGCCTTCTGTCATTGTTTGCCGAAGCATTTCATTCAATTCCTGTCGATAGATATCCTGTCTTTCCCCTGTTTCTTCATAAAACAATTGCTTTTCCAGGTCCTTTTGTTCGATGCGCTTCTTTCGCAAGGTGATCGTTAGGTGCGTTCGCTCATCACAGCTATCTAGCAAGGTACAATACCTTTGAAAAATAGCTTGTTGTTCTTCTTTCGGTGCAATTTGATAATTGACATCAGAAAACTGGATACTTTTGGAGTAGTAGCCAGAAGGAAGTTCACAAATCCCACTTTCATACATTTTTTCATAACGGATCTTCCCCTGTGCATGTTTGGGAGGTGCTGATTTCCGCTCTTTTTTTCCTCTTTTTTTCTTTTGCTTGTGTAATAATTTGGCTAATGAAGATTTCTTAGTTCCCTTGTTCACTTCGATGTTTCTCTGTTTTATTGTTTTTCCTCGTTGAAATCCCCTCATGTTCTTCCTCCAAACGAGCATTTTGATAAGGATAGTGCTTTGTTGCGATAAAATGACGCCAACGAATAAAGAGATATTTTTCCAAAGGTAACTGATTTTTTTTGATCCAACCAACAGATAGAATCGGACTGGTAAAAAACATCAATATAAAGCCCAGATCATCGATAGAATATCCCCAAACAAAATGATTGAGCAGACCGATCGGCAAAATCACTACTAGTGTTAAAGCGATCACGATGATCTGCCTTAGTGAGAAACCAAAAAAGATTTTTTCTTGGTATTCTTTGATTTCTTTTCTAATTACTACTTCTACTGCCATATTTCCACGCCTTTCTTCACTCATGCTGCAACGATGATCGCTTTAGACCATTTCAATGTATAGAACAAACACATAGATAGTGCCAGGCAATTGCCAACGATTGCGCTGATCACGGCAATCATTCCTTGCTTCTCATCAAATGAAAAAACAGTACTCACTAGAAGCGGATAGATATTCAACACGATAAATAGCAAGACTCCTTGTAAAGATGCCGCGCCAAAAAGCTTTAAAAAATTCTTTCCGACATGTCCGATTTCTGTGTTTACTAAAGCAACGATCGGTAAAGGTGAAATACTCAAATAAAGATACATTTCCAAAAAGCGTAAAAAGATCAGCACTTGCGCAAGGACGCTGACAATGATCGATAGGACTAATGGAACGAGTAAGATCATCAACAACGTCATTTTCTCGAAAAAACCTAACTGAGCAATTTGCTCCATCACACCGACAATATCCATTGTTTGATCCGTAACACCTGGGATTTCCAATTGATTGATGCCTTGGCTAACAAAGATACCCACATCCATAATGGCATTGAGAAAAACCATCAAATGCCGTAAAAGCAATACGGTCAAGCCGATTTTGATAAACAATGGTAAGAATAGATCCAGACCACCAAATTCTGACTGTTTCCCGTATAAGCGATGCGTGAGTTGCTGGAATTCGATCAATAGTAGGAAACCTAACAGTGAATACGCGATAGGTTTGACGACACTTTCCATGATCGTCACGCTGTAACGATAGATTTCCGGCAAATAATGTTCTAGGTTTTGCAACAGACTGTTTTTATGATTCGTCGATAAACTTAATTGTTCTGCCATTGTTTGTAGTAGAAATTCTATCGCACCGTCCATTCACTTCTGTCCTTTCACATCGAAATATTCGTGATCCACGCACCGGCAGCTAAAACCACTGCTCCACCAACGATTTGAAAAATGGCATGTTGCATACCTGGACCATTGTGTTCCTTGATTGCAACGCCTAATTGGATGATGCCCCAGACAGTCAGTAAACTGCCTGCGGTAATGATTCCATTGGAAAATAGTGACATTGCTTGATTGAAATATTCCATTCGTTTCTCCTTATTCGCTTGGTATCTCTGATATTTCTGAATTCTTCTCTAACACGATGACATGAAAAGACACTCGCGTTTCTGTAAACGAATCTTTGATCGACAAATAAACAGGATAGCTTCCAGGTATGTCCCAAGCGATTTCTTCTATGACTTCAACATCTGCTATGCTCAAGTTCTCTTCACGATCGGTCACGGAGATACCTGCTAGTAAATCCAGTTTCTCTTCACCTACAACGATTCTCTTATCCTCAATTCCAGAAAATACAGGAGGCTCATTGACTACGTGGACGCTCCCAAAAGTTCGAGTGATTTTTCCATGTGTATCTTGGACCTGAAGAGGAAAACGATAGATACCTGATCGTGAAGTGTCGACTTTCTGCCAAAGTGGCACATCGATCATCACTTGTAGTTGATCTACCGAATCTTCACGATCTCCCAGAATCAGTGTTGCCAAATAGCTTTCTTTATTCCATTCACTAAAAACAGGGAGCGTCATATGCGTATTTGTGACTGTGGGCGCTTCGTTCGTCAAATGAATATGGACGGTGCGTTCAATTGCTCGCTTGCCATAACGATCCACCACATTCCCGATTCTTACAGAGTAGTTTCCCGGCACCTGGGGATCAAAATCAGATGCCAAGATATTTTCCGAAGTAAGATTGATCGCGCCATCTTCTTGATCACTTGCTGAGAAATAATCCAATAAAGAGAATGACTGATTGACAGGAAAGACGAGCTGATTGGGGCCAACGATCATTGGTGCTTCATTCGTGATCGTCACATTGGTTGTCAAACTGGTACTTGCACCAAATTGATCTGTTACAGAATAAATGACTTCATAACTTCCTTCTTTTTCTGTTTGGAGTGTCGTTTCTACTTGGATTTCTGCGGTCAATTCACCATCTTCTTCATCGTAAGCAAAAACCCCTGCCAATAAATCAATACTCGAACCGATCGCTACGTGTTGACTTTTCTTTTCCTGTTGAATGATTGGCGAGTGATTAAAAAGAAAAGTTACAGTCGCAACACTCACGTTTCCTTTTGAATCAATTGCTGAAATCTGCATGGTTTGATAACCCGTTTGGTTCGGATCGATGGGGGTATAATGGATCTGCGGATTGGGATCGCTCCCTTGAACGAAAGTAAAATAAGCAAATGGATCAATCGCTGTTCCTCTAGGTAAAATGTGCAAGGGGGCATTGACATGAACGATAGGCCCTTGCCACTGATCTAATGCCTCTGGAGTAACAGGTATATTAGGAGTCATTGTTTGCTCGAATTCTCTTGGCTGATGCGTTTGGTTACTTCTTACAACTGTGCTTTCGACGATCTGAGGTACTGTTGTTGCTTCAAGATACGCGATTCTTAGCCGCTTTGTTTCATCTCTGATCGCGGCTTCAGAGGGTTGATTCATTGGCCTTCTCAATTGAGCAGCAAACTCAAACAAATGAGCAGTGTGATCCTCTTTTTTTAGATCGCTTGATTCTGATTTCTTCACTCTGATTTCTTGATTCTTTCTGCTTACTGTGGAGTCAGCCGTTTGCGGGACTTCTGTTTCTCTTGGTTTGCAGCCGCTGATCAGCAATACAATTGAACAACTCAATAGGAATAATCCGAACCTCATATGTGTGTTTTTCCTAGCCATTCATTTCACTCCTTTTTTTGTTTATAGAATACAACGCCACCTATTCCTAGAAATAGGGTACCTATCCCTACAAGAAACGAAGAGCTCCTGCTGTTTGTTTTCGGTAGTTCTCGAGTGTTTTCCTGCTTTTTAGTCTCTTCTTTTTTCTCTTCTTTTGGTGTTTTGAAGTGAACCGTTTGTTCCTTATTGGTTAAGTCATCTTCTCTGGCAACTTCGTTTTCTTGCTCAGGCTCATAGTATAAAATATGCGTGGCAATCAATTGGTCCTTGTCTTTTAGCGTATTGGCTTTCAGTTCAAAAAACACTTCAAACTGATCTTCTTTACTCTTTGATGTATACGTTGAGATTGCTTCGGCGATGAGTTCTTCTGTGTCCACTTTGCGATACTGCGTCACTACGGTATATACATGACCGATTTCGATGGCTGGTCCTTCGACCCAAACCACATCTTTCAAGCGATTGTCTTTTGTCGGATCAAGTTCCTTGGTTCCATCAATGGAGGTGAACAAACTCGTTAAGGCTAATTTTTCTCGTTCGTTATAAGCTTCTAATACGATCAACTCCCCATCTTTCTCAACAGTCACTGAAAAATCAACCGGTTCTTCTAATGGTAAGTACCCTTCTAAGGGCTTTCCTTCGATCAATTGATACTCTCCATAAGGCAAATCTATTACGTCGATTCGGCCTTCTTCATCCGTTAAATATTCCTCAATGAATTGAAGTGTTTGCTCGCCATTTTCTGCTTTTCCTAACTGATATAAACCAAATGGTACATGCGCCAAAGGAGATTCATTCAACCGATCCCGCTTGATCAACGCAATCGATTGCCTTGCTAAACGATTCGGAACTTCTATACGAATCAACGCGTGATGGTGCTCTGCCGTTACACTGAAAATCAATGGTTCTTCTATTGGCAGATAACCTGCTGGTGCTTTGATCTCATGAAGCTCATAGCGATCGACGCCCCAGGGTAGACTCTCGGTTGTGACTAGTTCTCCTTTTTGATTGGTTTCAAAAATCTCAGTTTTTTCTGTATCATTCGGACGGGTCATGAATACAAATGCTCCTTGACCCTCATTTGCCCAAGTATCAAAAATCTTGAACTGTGCACCTGCATATGGGATTTGTTCACCTGTTTCTTGATCAATCTTGATGAGATGTACGCGTGATTCGATGATTTCATCTTCTAACAAAAAGAAATGGGTATAACCTTCCTCACTGATCGTCACTTCAAAAGGTTCGATGATCAAATAGCCATCTGTTCCTTTTGTTTCGGCAATCGTATACGTATCATAGGGTAAATCTGTAAATTTGAAGTAGCCATTTTTTTCAGTGATTTGGACATATTCTTTTCCTGTCGCATGTGCGGAGGCTGTCAGCTCAATGCCTTCAAGTGGTGGTTTCTGGTTCGTTTGACTAGTTGTCAATGCTTGTAATGCCTCGAAGATAGAAGTAGGAATAAGTGGTTTTGATCCAAATTTATACCCTTCAATATGACCTTTGATGACACGGTCTGTGACTGTTTTTCGATGGATAGCTACTGTTTCATTTTGTCCTGCATAAGTCAAATGGATCGGGTAGATCGTCGGATCTAAGTTATAGCCTTTTGGTGGAATGATTTCTTGTAAATGATAGGTTCCTAGTTTCAATCCTTTGAGCTCAGCTGATGCCTGCCCATCCATCTCTTCCATCGTCAATTCAGCCACGGTTCGACCATCTTCATCCGTTAATTTATAAACTGCTCCAATCAACTGAGCACCTCCTTGAGGCAGATCACCGGTTTCTTCGTCTTCTTTAATAACAATCAAATTGGCGGTCTGTTCCTGATTGTCTAACGTGACACTGGTCAATTCATTCACTTTTACAGTGACTGTCTGGGGGGCTGGATTTAAAACATAGCCGTCTGGCGCTTTGATTTCTTGGATCGTAACGATCGTATCGACCAACAAATCATGCCAAATAGCAATTCCCTCGACATCTGTCGTCAATTCTTTTTGCTGTCCTTCTGAAGTCGTGAAACGAAAAACAGCTCCAGCTAATGGTTGTTTCGTTTGTTGATCGACTTTTCGGATAGCTGCATGGCCATATTTTTGTACGCGAAGCTGAAAGGAAGTTCTTGTGAGCTGTGGCACTCTGCCTACCACCATATTTTGTGTATAAGGGTGTTGGTACACGACGATCGCGCCTTGATAACTACTAGGGATATGATAATCAAATGCGATCTCGCTTGCTTCTGATGCCTCTTTAGTCGCAGTAACGGTTACTTGATTCCCTTGCTTTTCAATGGTGACTCCATTGACTGATTGCACGGGAGATGAAGCATAATTTGAAAATGCTCCAGACGTATCGGTGAATGTTTGGCTTTCGCCGACTTTTATATTCATAATATGTCCATGAAAACTAGGTTGGGTATAGAACCGTTCCACTTGTTCCATCACTGTTCGTTTGAATGTTTGATAATCACTCATGGTCAAAACGCCGGAGATATTGATAGGTGTGATCCCTTGTTGCTCCCAAGCAAGTAGTTGAGTCATCAACTCTTTTTCCATCGTGTAAGTTGTCGCAATGACGCCATAGTACTTGATCAAAGAGATTTTCTTTAATAATTCTGTATTCTGGATACTTGAAGTGTAGCCATTATTTTCACCGATATTGAGAGCCACACCCTGCTCCAAACATAGAGCAATCTCACCATTCACTCGTTTTCCATACCACCCGTATTCTCTGCCACCGTTTGATAGCTGGATATCAATATTAGGGATATGGATCGCTGGATCAACAACGACACTTTCATTGGCAAATGGGTCAAGCAATCTTGGCGAGCGTTTATGAATCGCCTCTTCGATATAATTCGTAGAGCTTATGGTGATCAATTTTCCGTTCGGTCCTTGGATCAGTTGGTGGTCTTTCTTGAAGTTTTCCCAAGTGTCTTCTTGTGCGGTTGGTTGTAAGCTCGTGCGTGTCATATAGTTGGGGAAAGATGCAGTGATTGGTTGATAGGCGGGGACACCAGTCAACGTTTCTGCTGAGACTGGTATGCCTTTTACTTGAGTCATCATAGAAAATAAAATGATGAGTGGTAAAATCAAGAATAGCAAGTTAGAGTATCTCCTCATTTTTTAACTCCTTTCATTTGATAAAGTGGTCGCTTGATCTTGTAAAGTGAGAAAGTTGATTCAATCACCCAGCTGTTGCTTATTGAAATCAAGTAAGAAATCTCACCTCGTTTCGGAGCACCTCCTTCACTATATAATTACGATTTTGGCGAGATTCTCCCAAAAAAATCGAAAAAAAATGACCAATCAAATGATTGGTCGTCGCGTATTTTACGTCAAAATTCCTCAGCTTGTTTTAAAATCTGTTGGATTTCCTCTACTGTTTGTGCATCACTCAATGCCATTACTTGATCGACATCGGAACAAAAGAATGCAAGTTCTTGTAAACTTGTTAATTGTTGGTTTTCTCTCATGATCACAGCAAACAAAATCGTTGCGATCTTTTTTTCACCATTTATCCCGAAATCAACGCCATCAGGCACTTGGAACAAAAAAATACCTTCTTTAACAATCTGTTCATCTTGTACTTTTCCATGAGGGAGTGCCACAAAATTGCCGATATAGACACTTGTTGCTTCTTGACGGGCAATCATCGCATCGATATATTCCTTTTGGATGACTCCTTTTTCCAGTAACTGCTCGCCAATCGTCTGGAGCGCGTCTTCCCAACTACTAAACTGTTGGTTCAGCCAAATGTGTTCCGTTGGAATTTCAAGCATCTCTATCCCCCCTTTATTTTTTAATTTCGTCGATCAAAATTTTAGATAATAACTGATAAATGATTGCTTCATTACCTGAACGAAAAATCTCTGTATTCAAATCGTTCATGATCAATGCACCGCTGATTTTTCCAAGTAATTTCCCTGTGGCTTCGTCAATCGGGGACGGTGCTAACATCACAAGCATTCTTGATAAATCGACTTTTGTTTTATCCATTCCTTCAATTTCTAATACCTGTTTCAATTGAAAGATACAAAATAATGGTGCCGTGATCTCAGAACTAGACGTATGGAACAGTCCCATGTTGGTATGAGGTAATCCAATTGGCGCTTGTTGATATCTTTTTATTAAACGATGAAAAACTTTGTCCTTATCTTGCACCAATCCTGTAGGTAAATAGTCAAAAATACTGTTTAAAGTCGCTTCGACTGTTGCTGGATTGTCTAGCTCTTGAATGAAGAAATGCTGGAGTAATCGATTGATTTTACTCATCATCGATACCGTCTCTTCATACGTATCTTCGATAACCGTAGGCTGATCGCCTAACCGGACGTTTGCCGTTCGGTGTTCGGTCAAACGTGCAAATTCTGCTTTTAATTGCTTGATTTCTTCTTCAAGAAGCAATGGTGAAACCAACAGATATTTCCCGTCATAGCCACTTAAAATCGAAGTAGAAATGACCAGGTCATATTCTTCTTCTAAATTGATTTTCTTTAAATCAGCGATTCGATAAAAATGGATGTGTTGAATAAATGGGAAATATCTTTTTAGTTTTAATTCAAGCATGCTTGTCGAAGCTAAGCCACTAGGGGAAAAACCTGCGATTTTGATCGTACTGTCCTTTGGCGTTTTTTCCAATGAGTTGGCAAAGTGAAGAACCATATAAGCAATTTCTTCTTCAGATAGTTTCTTTTCTTGGAAGATCCGTTCGATTCCTTGACGGATTGCTTGTGCAATGTCTTGATACTGGACCATGATTTTTTCTAAGATTGGGTTAGTCAACTGCTCTTCTTGAAGGACTGCTCGAGAAAATACGCCTGATAAATGCGTCAACAACATTTTGTATAGTGTTTCATCTTGATAAAATGGATTATTCGTTGCTTCACTCACGACTTGGATCAATTGCTTCACAAGATAAGCGAGTTGCGTATCAAAGGTTTCTTCAAAGAAATTCTGATCAAACGAATTGGAGAAATCATTTAACATACTAGCAAAAAAGACGATTTCATTTACTGGATAGAGTTGTTGGGTCTCCTTTGCAATTTTGGAAAATAAAGCTTTTGCAATACGTAATAACTCTTTATTTACTAGCCCTGTGTAGGTTTCATTCGTTAATACTTGATTTTGTTTGACACGATCGATCGTGATACTGAGGATCAAAACTAAATGTTCCAATTTACGGTCACTTAGCTCTTTCTTTTGCTGAACCAATTCTTCACGTACTACTTGACGCGCAAGGAGTAAACTCTCTGTCGTGATGAATTGAAAAAAGAAATTGGTTGTCTGCTCAAATTGCAGCAAATGAAACACTTCATACGCATTGATTTCCAACTCTAAGATATTTGCAATCAATAATCTTCGATATTTTTCCGGTCCAGTGATTTCATAGCCACGGTTGCGCGTGATCGTTAATGGAAGTTGTTGCATACTTGTTTCCAGTTGCTTGATATCAGCATAAAAAGTCGTGTTACTAATCAAATACTTTTCTAAAAAATAACCTAAAGATAAAGGTTCCTTGGTGAGTAATATTTCCAATAAAATCGCATGTTGTCTTTCAGTTGTCGATAATTCCAACTCTGTTTCATTTACTAGTTGACGCAGTTGTGCCATTGTTTCTGGTGTTGCTTCAATCGCAAATGAGCCACGCGCTATTTTTTTCAATGAAGCATCTGCTTCGTGTAAAGATTGCTCTAGCTGCTCCAATTCACGATACACGGTACGTTTGCTGACACGTAAAACATTGACCATTTTTTGGATGGAAACGGGCGTCGGACTATTGATGAGTTCTGTCAATAGTTGTTTTTCTCTTGGTGACAAATACATCCTTATCCACTTCCTTTACTAATGATAGATACGATTTAGTACTGACAAAATGATCAATGATCAACAAATGATCCACGAATTGTTCAAGCTGATACGCTTTTGCCAAGCTTTCACTCGCAAGATAGATGGCTTCTTCCTCAGGTACCAAATCTTCAACAGCTGTTTTTTTCACGGTTAGATCGATTTGATATTCTTTTGCTAGATCCATTAAAATCGTCATCCCCATCGTTTGTGAGCCTCGCCGCTTTTCTTGATACAGAAAAACAACTGTGATTCCCTCTTGTTTTTTGATTTCTCGTTTCTCTTTGATCTGTTCTTCAGCGATCGTTTGATGGAGTTGTTGTTTGATCAATGGTAGATACGATTCAACTTCTAAAAAATGCTCAACAGCAATGAGCTGGCTCTCTTTCGCTTTTTCTTTTGCTGTGGGGAGAAGTGCTTTTTGGACGATCACCAATTGTTTTTCATGATTCCTTAAATCGTAAATCGATCGATAATCAATAGGCATGTTTATCCCTTGTGCCATCAGCTTTTTCTTCAAAATAGCTGCGCCCATTGCGCTAGAACCCATCCCAGCATCACAAGCAAAGATGATTTGATTGATTGGCTCTTGATTCATCGGTTGGCTCCTTTCCGGAATGACTGACTCCCCAGGTTTTCTTTTTTTCATGAATAGTAGGGCACATATAAATGTAGCAAGCGCACTAAGAACAATCCCCAAAATGACACCTGCGAATTGTGAAGGTGACGTATTTGCTAAAATAATCACCAATGATCCTGGGGAAACGGGTGCATTCAAACCACTGTCAAATAGTTGGAACACAAACGTTCCTGTTGCCCCACCGACCATGACTGCAAAAAAAAGAGCGGGTTGCATCAAGACAAAAGGAAAATAAATCTCGTGGATTCCTCCAATGGCTTGGATCATCAATGCACCGCCTGCTTTGAGACTTTTTTCTCGATCAGCAGCAAATAAAAATGCACTTAAAATCCCTATTCCAGGACCAGGATTGGCTTCCATCAAAAATAGAATCGAATGTCCTTCCTGTTGCGCCATTTCCATCCCTAAAGGTGTCAAGATCCCATGATTGATGACATTATTCAAAAAGAAGATTTTTAACGGTTCTAGTACTAAACTGACGACAGGCAATAAATGTTGCGCAATAAGCCAATGAACAAAGCGACCAACATAGGATAAGCTTCCTTCCACAAGTGGTTGGATCACTAGTATGCCTAAAAGACAAACAACACCGCCAATTAGTCCAATCATCAAGTTATTCACTAACATCTCATAGCCAGGTTTGACTTTGGGGACCAACCAGCGATCCACCCGATAAAAAATGGCTCCCGTAATCAGACCGATGATCATCGCGCCAAATATTTGTGGCAGATCAGAAACGACGACCATCCCAATAACCGCAACACCGCCTGCTACCGCCGCTTTTTGATCAAAAAGCTTTGCCCCAGAATAACTGATCAAAATGGGCAGTAACAGATAGATCAACCAGTCAGTAACATGAACCAGTGTCTGTTTTAAATCCCCTGATGTGATCGTTGTCAGAATCGATAACAAACCCCAAGCAATAAAAATACTAAGATTTGGCATGATCATTTGTTTAAAATAATGTAATAACTGGCGAAATCCTTTCAATTTCGAGCCATAATGAGCAGGAAGCGCATTCAAATTCTCCCCCACGTTGACCAACTGCCCTTTCTTGTTCAGCAGACTGCGCTTTTGCTTTTTTCAGATAGCTCTATTCTAACAGTTTCTGTTATCTTTTTTCCACAAAAAAAATTGGGCAAGTAACATCTGTTACTGCCCAATCTTTGAAATAGGATCTATGGTGAGGTGGTGATAAGCAGTGATTAGCGAAGATGTATATTTTTGATCACCGTTTATCGAGGTATTTGTCTAAATTGTAATAAAGCTTTTATTCGATTCTAGAAAATAATCACTACTTGATGACACTGATTTTTTCTTAAATAAGAACAGTCATTGTGGCTGCTACTAAAATAAGGACCAAACCAATGATCGTGACGGTCATTTCTTTTTTCGTTTTCTTTTGTCCTAAGAACCAGATACCGGTCAATGTTGCTAGAACGACCGAAGTTTGAGACAAGATAAAGCCAGTAGCTAAACCATTCATATTAGGTTGTGCTGAGATCAAATAAGTCAAAGCGGCAAAAGCGAAAAAGAAGCCAGAAAAAATTTGTTTGTAAGAAACAATTTCAGTGAAAGCTGATTTTTCGTGTCCTTTCATACTTAATACGGCCGTATAGATGACTGCTACCAAAACCATACCGATTGCTTGTGGCAAGAAAGCGTGCATTCCATCGATCGATGTTGCTTGAGGTGCGGCTGAATATGCCCAATAACCAATTTCGCCGACTGCTAATAATAAAACAGCTTTCTTCAATAAACTGCTGTTTTCCTTGGTTTTTTTCTCGGTCCAAACAGTCATCCATGCGCCTAAAATTATCAACACCAATGCTAAGCCACCAAGCACTTTAGCTGTTGTTCCGGGCCAATTTCCTAATGCAAACACGCCCCATAAGGAAGCTCCTAGTAGTTGAAAAGCTGTCGTGATCGGCATCGCGCGAGACGAACCAATCAATGTGAAGGATTGGAAGGTAATGATTTGAGCAGTTGCCCAACCAACACCTGAAAGAATAGAAAACACTAGATCCATTCCAGATGGCAATGCCATCCCATTGATCATGGCAAAAATAAGTGCAAATATCAAAGTTCCTATCGTTGATCCTAGAATTTGGTTTACAGGACGGCCGCCGATTTTCGAAGCAATCGTTGGATAAAGCCCCCACCCTAATAATGGCCCTAAACCGATCAATAATGCTGTTGCATTCATTCGTTACATCTCCTTTTTTAGAATACGACGCCACTTTCTAATAAAATATTCGCATACGGCGTCATTTCACCTGTGCGAATAAACGCGTGACAATTGTTTAACTCTGCTTTCATTTCACTATGTGGGATAAAAGTAATCGGTGTATCCGGCATTTCTTTTTGGATTTCTGAAAGAATAGCAGGATTCTCTTTTTTGATTTCTTCTGCTAAATAAATGCGCTGTACAGCTAATTCTGATAATACATTGCGTAAAACTTCCATAAAGCTAGGAACACCTTGTGTGACTGCCAGATCGATTTTTTCAGTCGTCATCGGTACAGGCATCCCTGCATCCCCAATGCTTAATTTATCAAAATGTCCCATTTGAGCAATCACTCGTGAGATATCTGAATTGATTACTTTTGTTTTCTTCATTGTTGTTTCATCCTTTCGTCAATCAAATTAATTCATGTTTATACGGAATCGAAGGTTGTGCGCCAAAACGTTGAACCGTTAAAGAAGAGGCTTGATTTCCATAGCGGATAGCTTCTTCTAAGTTACTGAAATCTTTCGTTAATACACTACTCATCGCTCCGATAAATGTATCACCGGCAGCCGTTGTATCCACCGCATGGACTTTAAAAGCTGGCACGATCCCACTTGCACCATCAGCAATATCGTAGTAGGCGCCTTTGCTGCCGATCGTAATGATCACGGCTTCAATTCCTAATCCATGAAAGACTTGTGCCGCCTCTTTCAAACTCTTTTCATCGGTAATGGTAATACCTGTTAAGATTTCCGTTTCTGTTTCATTTGGAATGATCATGTCTGTCACTGCTAATAACTCGTCAGGAACGTTTTCTAGAGCAGGTGCGGGATTCAAAATCGTTTTCACTCCATTAGCCCGGGCAATCCGAAATGCTTCGACCGTTGGTTCTATAGCGCTTTCAAACTGTGCAATAATAAAATCGCTTTTTTGGATGATTTCTTTATTTTCTTGAACTTGTGCTACGGTAAACGCGTTGTTTGCACCAGCATGGATCATGATGCTATTTTCGCCTTGATCATCAACAATGATATAGGCTTGACCAGTCGCTTGATTGTCTAATGTCGCTACACCACTTATATCGATTTCTTCTTGTTCAAGCAATTCTGTCATCGTTTTTCCTGCTTCGTCTCTTCCAACGCCACCAATAAAGTAAGTTTTTGCATCAGAACGTCTGGCAGCAACAGCCTGATTCGCTCCTTTACCTCCGCCAGCTGAAAAAGTTTCTTTCGTGTGGATCGTTTCACCCGGTTTTGGCATGTAGGTCACACGAATCGTCCGATCTAAATTGATACTTCCGATAACTGTAACAGTATTCATCGTTTCCCTCTCCTTTTGGAAAAATCTTTAAAACGTTTTATTAAAACGTTTTAACTCTACGACAAGAATATAACATACTTTGTAAGTGATTTCAAGAAGTGATATTTTTCCAATGAAATTTCATTCACTGTCTTTGGTTTATTGATAAAAAAAACGAGGACCCCGAAAATTTGAAAATCGATTTTCGGGGTTCTCGGAGCTGAACACTTCTGTCACAACTTTTTTCCTATTCTTTTTCTCCTGGTTCAGAAGCGATGATCGACAATTCGCCTTGAACTTTCCACTCTGTGATATCGCTTGGTAAAATCGCACTTGTTCCTTTTTCTAACGGATATGTTTGATTGTCTACGACCAATTCGCCTGCCCCATCGATCACTGTCATCAATGTATAAGGCGCTTGTTTTTTGAAGGATGTGATTCCTTTGATGTCCCATTCGTAAACATTGAAAAATTCTGTTTCCAAATAAGTCACGATCGAAGAGTTTCCTTGACGGATCTCTTTGATCTGCAATTCAGGGGCTTGTGCTGGCACGGTTGTCACATCGATTGATTGTTGGATGTGTAATTCTCGTGTGTTCCCTTGGTCATCTTTACGATCATAATCGTATACACGATAAGTCGTATCTGAGCTTTGTTGTGTTTCTAAGATCATGATCCCTTTACCGATGGCATGGATCGTTCCACTTGGAACATAGAAAAAATCACCTTTTTTGACAGGAACTTTTTTCAACAGATCATCCCAGCGACCGTCTTTGATCATTTCAGCTAGCTCTTCTCGAGTTTTTGCATGGTGACCATAAATGATTTCTGCTCCTGGTTCCGCATCAATGATGTACCAGCATTCTGTTTTTCCTAACTCGCCTTCATGCTTCATACCATAAGCGTCATCAGGATGTACTTGGACAGATAGATCATCTTCTGCATCTAGGATCTTGATCAATAAAGGAAAAACAGGTTCCGTTGGTTGACCGAACAATTCTTTATGTTCTTTCCATAGATCATCTAATTTCCAACCTTTGAATGGGCCATTTTCAACGACACTGACGCCATGAGGATGTGCGCTGATCGCCCAATCCTCTCCAATTTTATCGTTTGGGATATCAAAGCCAAAAACACTACGTAATCGACTGCCTCCCCAGATTTTTTCTTGAAAAACAGGTTTTAAAAATAATGGTTCTTGCATACGTCAAACTCCTCTCGATTTTCAATGCTATTATAGCATTATTTTCAGTGTAACGCTTTCTCTTCTAAATAAATTTCAATGATTTCATCGCGACATTGAAGATATGCTTCACGATGATCGTTTGGATGCAAGCGATTCGATAAAAAGATGAACGCTTCTTGGTCGATCGGATCGATCAGGAAAAAGGTTCCTGTATACCCTGTATGGAACAATAGTGGATGTCCATCTTTTTTATCTTGTTTTAGATCCCATCCTAGTGAACGACCACCTTTTCCAGTCGGGGTATGATCCGCTAATAACGAACGGATCGTTGTTTCCTCTAAAAAATGGCCTGCATCAAGTTTGCCATAACGGAGATACATTTGGACGAATTTCTGACAATCCGCCAGATCAATAAATAGACCTGCATTTCCCGCATGTTCTGCCAATACTCGCGCTTTTGGATCATGTGTCAAGCCATGGATCACCTCACCAGAAGGGAGTTGTTCAGTCGGAACGATCTTTTCTGAAGGACGGGGTAAGAACAAGCTGTTCATCATGCCTAATGGTGCCAATACTTGTTCTTCAAAAAGCACGACTGCATCTTCTTGAAAAATCTCCTCTAACATCAAGCCTAATAAAATCGTGCCTGCATCCGTATAACGGACGTCTATCCCTAATTGATCGCCAGGTTGAAGTTTTAAGTAAGCTGCAATCAACTCGGATTGTGAAAGACGATCTCGATCCGGAATAAATGTTTGGATGTCTGAGGTATGCGTCAACAAATGACGAATCGTGATCGTTTGATTCTCAAAAGTTGGCAAATACGTATGCAACGGTTCATCTAATTCGATTTTTCCATCTTCGAGCAATCGCAAGACAAGACTTGTCGTTGCTATCACTTTTGTCAGTGAAGCCGCATCAAAGAGTAAGTCTTCTGTCATCGGTTTAGTTGTCGGAATGATTCGTGCATCACCTGCGATCACCTTTTCAACCTCTTCTCCTTTGATAAAAGCGGCAACGATTCCTGGGTAATATCCCTCATTCATTTTTTTTAGTATCGCTTCTTTTGTTTTAGGGTACATAGTTTCTCCTTGTTTGTCTCTGGATGTACTTATTTTTCTATCCAAGCATAATTCTTTCTTCGATCAGAATCAATTGTTTTTCATGTTTGATCCGCTATTTAACTTCTGGAATAAAAAAAGCAGGAAATCCTCAGCCTCAGCTGAACTTTTCCTGCTTTTTCCAACGGTCGAGCAATCGACAAAGCCTAGCAACTGTTCATTGGATGATATTGGTTGCTTTTGTTTCGTCTACGAACCACCATTCGATGCCGACAGCATCATACAAAGTCAAAACTTTTTGTTTTTTGTCGATGTAAAAATCAATCGTTTCTTTGTTCAAATGTTCAATCAAACGTTGCATACTTTCTGGATCAATGACAAATTTCAAAAAGTCTAATCCTAGGACCTCATCCGTCGGTAAGGCGATCACTGGGCTGTCAGATTGAGTCAGTCCTACATGAAAATCACCTTTATTCAAGATAAATTCTTTTTCTTCCTCTTTATGGACGGTCAAACCTAAAAGTTCTGATAGAAACTCTTGTTCCTTTTCCATATCTAAGACGTTTAGGTGGACTTTTTGGAAATAAGTACCAGCGGATAATTTCGTGAAGCGCTCATTTGATTGTCGCAATAGTGCTTCTTGATCTAATTGTTCCACCACTTGTTGCTGTAAAGCTTCTGGTGCCTCATGATAGATCTCTAAAAAGTTACCTTCAGGATCCTTTAATAAGATACCGATGCGTCCGTCACTTTCCAATGCTTCTTCGATCGTTTGATTCGTTTGACGAATGCGGTAAAGCACATCTGCCATCTCCTCTAACGTTGGAATGATCAAAGAAAAACGATTGAGCTTTTTGACTTCCCCAAAGTGATCATTTGCTCGTGGACTTTCCTCTAATAATAACAGCTCGCTGTCATTTTCTACCGTACCGAAAATCGCTAATTCATTTTCTTCCCTCTTTAAATCAAAACCGATCGTGTCTTTATAAAATTCGATCATTTTATCACGGTCTTTTACACGTATTGCAATACTTTTCAAATAAGTAGTAGACCCCAAATCAAAAACTTTCATAATTTCTTGCTCCCCTCTACGTTAAGCTTTATTTTAACGATGCTTCTCTTTTCTTTCAAGCAATATCTTAGTTTTTGTTGAATTAATTCTCAGATTGTCTTATTTTTCATCTAATTATCCGATTCGGCAGACAAAAAATCTTCTTTATGTAAAAAAAGCGGCGTCTTTTCGATAAAACTTTTTATCTTTCAAACGCCGCTTTGATAACCCTATAAGGATTATTATAACCTATTATATCTTATTATGAAGCTTCTTCTGTAAACTGACTGTTGTATAGATCTGCATAAAACCCATCTTTTTCCATGAGCGTATCATGATTGCCTGTTTCAACGATCGAGCCTTGATTCATCACGATGATATTATCCGCATCACGAATCGTTGATAGGCGATGAGCTACTACAAAGCTGGTACGGTTTTTCAATAAGCGGTTCATCGCTTTTTGGATCAAGATCTCCGTACGTGTATCAACACTTGATGTTGCTTCATCTAGGATCAAGACATCTGGATTTGCTAAGAAAGCTCGAGCAATCGTGATCAATTGACGTTGCCCTTGTGAGATATTACTTGCATCTTCGTTTAATATCGTATCATAACCATCAGGCAATTTACGAACAAATTCATCAACATGGGCAGCTTTAGCGGCTTCGATCACTTGTTCATCTGTCGCATCATCGTTCCCATACTTGATATTATCATAAATCGTTCCAGTAAACAGCCATGTGTCTTGAAGGACCATTGAAAATTGGGCACGTAAAACATCACGAGAAACGTCTCTCGTATCGACACCGTCATAACGGATACTTCCGCCTGAAACATCATAAAAACGTTCCAATAAATTGATCAAGGTCGTTTTACCAGCACCAGTCGGACCAACGATTGCAACCATTTCTCCCGGCTTCACATCCAGATTGAAATCCTTCATCAATAAATGGTCTGGTGTATAACCAAACTGTACATTTTCAAAACGAACTTTGTACGGTGTGTTTTCTTCGACTGGAAGACCAGATTTTTCATTCGTCATTTCTTCTTCGTCTAAGACTTCAAAGACACGTTCGGCAGAAGCGACTGTTGATTGGATCGTATTCATCAAGCTTGCCAATTGTGTGATTGGTTGAGAAAATTGTGTCGTATATTGTAGGAATGCTTGTACATCCCCTAATGCCATATTCCCATTTGCTACTTTGATCCCACCAAGAACAGCCACAAAGACGTAACCTAGATTTTTAACGAAGTTCATCAGTGGCATGATGATCGCTGAGATAAATTGCGCTTTCCAACCAGCTGCATATAAGTTTTGATTTTCAATTTCAAAGACTGCTTGGTCTTTTGCTGTATGGTTAAACGTTTGGACGATCGTATGTCCTGCATAAGTTTCCTCTACTTGGTTGTTTAGCAACCCTAAACTCTTTTGTTGATCTGCGAAGAAAACTTGTGACTTCGGTGCAATGACCATGACAATGATCAAACTTAATGGAATCATCAACAATGCCACTAATGTCAATTGCCAGCTGATGGATAGCATCATGACGATGACCCCGATCAGTGTGACTGCACTTGTAACAAATTGAGTCAAGTTTTGTTGTAAAGTGCTGGCAATGTTGTCCATGTCATTGATTGCTCGAGACATGATATCACCATTCGTATGTGTATCATAGTAAGAGATCGGTACACGGTTCATTTTTGTCTCTAAATCATGGCGTAACTCATAGACTGTACGTTGAGACACGCGCGTCATGATGAACTGTTGTAAGAAGTTGAACACTGCCGAAATCAAATACATCACAATAACTGTCGCAATGATTTGAGCAATCTTGTCAAAATCGATCGGGAATTTCGTGACTTGTTGCCCTTCTTGCATTTGTCTTGCACCAAGCATGACGCCGTTGAAGATTTCTGTTGTTGCTTTCCCTAAGACTTTTGGTGTTTGGATCTGGAAGACGACAGCTGCAATCGCTAAGACAAATACAGCGATGATCGCTACTGAACGCTTAGACATATAGCCAAATAACCGTCGAACAGTCCCCCAAAAGTTTTTTGCTTTTTCTCCTTTAGCACCAATGTTTCGTCCTGGTCCACCACCCATTGGGCCTTGAGGAGGTCGGTTGTTTGTTTTACTCATGCTAAATCCTCCTCTCTCAATTGTGAGTTGACGATTTCTTTGTAGGTTTCATTTGTCGCTAATAACTCTTTGTGCGTGCCTTTTCCGACAAGTTTTCCTTCATCTAGTACTAAGATCGTATCTGCATCCATGACTGTACTTACTCGTTGAGCCACTAAGACAGTGATACTTTCTTTCATATTTTCTTTTAGTGCTTGACGAAGTTTCGCATCTGTTTTGAAGTCTAATGCGGAGAATGAATCATCAAACACATAGATGTCTGCTTCTTTTACTAAGGCGCGAGCGATTGCTAAACGTTGTCTTTGACCACCAGAGAAATTCCCGCCACCTTGTTCTACGTGACTGTCTAATCCATCTTCAAGTTCAGAGACAAAGTCTTTTGCTTGAGCGATCTCTAAGGCTTTCCAGATCATCTCATCTGTTGCATCCTCTTTTCCGTATTGCATATTTTCACGGATCGTTCCGGAAAACAGAACAGCTTTTTGAGGGACAAAGCCCATCAATTCACGCAAGTTGTATTGCGTCATGTCAGAAATACTCGTTCCATTGATGGCGATCTCACCAGATTCGATATCATATAAACGTGGGATCAAGTTCACTAATGTCGTTTTTCCTGAACCTGTTCCGCCAATGATAGCGACGATATCTCCGGATGATGCGTCAAAGTCAATATTTTCCAATGCTAGTTTTTCTGCACCGTGGTAACGGTAATCGACTTGCTTGAATGACAACGTTGCATCTTTGCCCGCTAAACCGACTGTTTTTGGTTGTTCTGGGTCAACGATACCAGCATCTTCTTCCAACACTTCATTGATCCGATCAGCCGATGCTTGGGCACGAGGAACCATGATAAAGATGGCGGACAGCATCATGAAACTAATCAAGATCTGCATCGCATAGGTCATGAAGGCAATCAGATTTCCGACCTCTAATGTCATATCTGCTATGTAGTGCCCACCAAACCAAGTGATTGCTACGTTCGTTCCACTCATGATCAATGTCATCAACGGCATCATCAATGCGACGATCGTGTTGACTTTGATTGCCGTATTTGTATAATCCTTATTCGCCATATCAAAACGATTTTCTTCAAAACGCGTTTTGTCGAAGGCTCGGATCACACGTACACCTGTTAATCCTTCACGAAAAACAAGGTTTAAACGGTCAGTTTTCTTTTGCATACTTTTGAATAGAGGAACTGCAAAATACATGATTCCGCCGATCAAAATAACCATCACAGGAATCACGACTAAGAATATTCTTGTTAATTCATGATCTTTTTGATAAGCAAGGATACTTGCTCCAACAAGAGTGATCGGTGCATTGATCATCATGCGTAAAAACATTTGCATCACAAGTTGGATCTGTGTCACGTCGTTGGTCGTACGAGTGATCAATGAAGCAGTGCCGTACTTGTCGAATTTGTCTTTCGTTAGATTTTCGGCTTTTTGATAGACTTCTGTTCGCAATTGTTTCCCTAATTTTTGTGATTCGCGTGTAGCAAAAAAGGTATTAGCAATAGCGGCAAAAATACTGATCAAAGAAAATCCGATCATGACAAATCCCGTCTGCCAAATGTAGTCTACGTCACCTTTTGCTACTCCTTTGTCAATGATGTTGGATGTTAATGTTGGCAAATAAAGATCTGCTAACACTTGAATAACCATGAAGACCGTGGCAGCGATCGCTGAGGTCAATGAAATTCGTTTGACAATTTTTAGCATTCGTTCCCCTTCTTTCTATTTATCAGCGCCATTTTTTATCCATGACAGTTTTAGATTGAATTCTGCAATGGCTTGTTCAACAGAATACTCCTCAGAAGTTGAAAGTGATTTATAGGCATGGGCAATCGTTGTAAATACTGTACTCATGACTAATTGAAACAATAATTCCATTTCGTGATCGTCTTTTACTCTAAGCTTGGAACGATCAATCAAACCAATCAACTCTTTAGACGTTTTTTGATGATTTTTATGCGGTGATGGCCGATGTCCTTGTGGATGCGGCACGACTTTTCGTGAAGCCCGATAATCCATATGCATAAACAGATGTTTATAGAACGCGGCATTTTCACCTTCTAGAATATCTCGGATCATTTTTCCAAAATACCGCTCAAAACCGATAAATAAATCTCCTTTTGACTCTTTGATCAATTGGATCATATTTTTTGTACTGTCACTACGTACAGTTTCAAAATAATAATAATAGAGATCTTCTTTATCCTCGAAATATTGATAAAAACTACCACGAGAGATCCCAGCAAGTTTCACGATCTGAGCAATCGAAGCTTCATTCAATGGTACTCTTGAAAATTCAACCCTGGCAGCTTCTAATAATCTTTGCTGTTTTTCTTCTGGTAGATGAAAAAAAGTCTGTGTCGGCATCGTTGATTCCTCCCCACATAAAAATGACACACTGTCATATGACACCTTGTCATTATAACACCATCCGATTGTTTTGCAAGTCATTTACAACTTTTTTTCATATTTATTAAAAAAAGAATAAGTTGAGTAAAAAGATTTGTTTCTCCTATTCTCTGCATCTAAAATAGGATCATTATAAAAAAAGGATGAACGCCATGATCAAATCAATAACCGTCCATGAACTCTATTTTGTCTATCAGAAAAAAGATGTCATGATTTTAGATATCCGCAAGACAAACGAGTATATAAAAAAACACTTAAGCCA
Source organism: Enterococcus sp. DIV2371 (assembly GCF_050498525.1). Classification (NCBI taxonomy): domain Bacteria; kingdom Bacillati; phylum Bacillota; class Bacilli; order Lactobacillales; family Enterococcaceae; genus Enterococcus; species Enterococcus sp. DIV2371. The sequence continues at coordinate 2,653,747 of NZ_JBIPAJ010000001.1, forward strand.
TTCCATATCCATTCCTGTTACCAGTTTATCCGCACAATTAAATAATCTGGATGTAAAAAAAAATTATTATATCGTTGGGGCATCGAATGATACGGCACAACAAATTGCTGCTTATCTATCAAAAAATGGGTTTCAAGCGACGTATGTTATCGACAACATGAAGTTGTTTGAAAACCGCGAACTAACTAGCTCCTTTTGATATTCAAAAAAATAACTTACTTTTTATCAGTAAAAATACTTGATAGCCTTTTCTGTTTAAAGTAAACTGGTATTGTTAGCGGTAAAGTTAACAATTACGACTAAAGGAGAGAGATTATGGCATCAGTATTAGTAATCAAAGGACATCCATTAACTGCACAAGAATCACGTTCAGTTAACGCATTAACTAGTTTTTTAACTAGCTACAAAGAAAAACATCCAAGCGACGAGGTAACTGTTTTAGACCTTTATCGTGATGATATCCCAGAAATTGATGAAGAATTGCTTTCTGGATGGGAAGCGCTTCGTGCAGGTGCAGATTTCTCTAGTCTATCTGAAAACCAACAACAAAAAATTGCTCGTTTCAACGAATTGACAGAGCAATTCCTAGCAGCAGATAAAATCGTTATTGCCAACGCTTTATGGAATTTGAATATTCCTACAAAATTAAAAGCTTGGTTTGATACGGTCAATGTTGCTGGTAAAACTTTCAAGTATACAGAAAACGGTCCTGTTGGCCTAGTTACTGGAAAGAAAGCATTACACATCCAATCAAATGGCGGCGTCTACAATGGACAAGACTTTGCTTCTCAATATGTTAAAGCAATCTTGAATTTTGTCGGCATCGAACAAGTCGACCAATTATTTATCGAAGGTATCGACTATACACCGGATCGTGCAGAAGAATTGATGCAAGCTGCATTAGATAAAGCAACCGCATTCGGTAAAGACTTCTAGTCACGATCGATTAACTGTTTCTCTTGAACTTGTGGAGAAAAAAAGACTTCATGAACATTCATTGCGAATGTTCATGAAGTCTTTTTTATTGGTTAGACAGAGTTGATTGATCTAAAAAACGATTAACCATATCTAATATTTGATAGAGATATCAGTTCCTGCAGTTTTTTGGAATAAGCTTCATCTAACGAGACGCCATCTTTTTTTATTGCATTCGCTATTTCTACATTCATACGGCTTAGTAGTAATGGCGCTGAAGCTCCTTCATTTTGTAGATTTCTTAGATTGGATTTTAGTACCACTCTAAGCGATTGGCTTTCCGAATTTACCTCTAAGTCATCGATTAATTCCGTTATTAACGCTTCTGCTTTTTTGCGTCGATCGTCTCCACCAGAAAACCAGCTTAGATTACTCATTTACTTATGCTCCTTATCTAGCTTTTCAAGGAAGAATATCGTGATTTTTGATACTTAAAATAAAGTGTTTCTAACAGAACTAATTCTTTTTGCTATTCCTTCTTGAACCAAGTAAATAGGCAATGGAGAAACCTATGAACATACCTAAAGTGAGCCACCATTTGAATGGTCTATCCAACAAATAAGCTAGCCCAAAGTTTAAGAGCAATGTTAAAAGAAAAGCGCAAAAAATCATTTTCCACTCTTTCATATGTCCTCCATTTTTATACTATAGGGTCAAGTTAGTTCAAGATAAGAAAAAATCACTTTCTTTTAAACGATATTTGTCGCTTTAATTCTCAACATTGCGAACATAGTCATCAAAATACTTGATCAAATCATTTTTGATTTTTTGATATTCTTCTTCGCTATACTCTTTGTCTTCTATTTTTCCTTGAAAAAATGGAATCTCTAATTCTTCACGTAATCGGTCTAATACTTCTTCTTTATTCATGTCAATACTCCTTAATCAAAATAAACGCAGACACACTCTGGTGCATAAATGTCTTTTTGGATCAATGTTAATTTTCCATTCTCAGCATCACGTTTGTACAAAGTAAGATTGTCTGTATTCTGATTCGCACATACCACGTAGTCATTCGCTGGATCTAATGCAAAATCTCTTGGGAAATCCCCTTCAGTTGAGATTGTTTGTACGTTTTCTAACTGTGAGCCATCTTCATTCACAGCGAATACGGCAATTGAATTATGTCCACGATTTGATGCGTAGACATAGCGTCCATCTTTGGAAATACGGATGGCAGCACCACCGTTTTCATCGGTGAATCCTTCAGGTAATGTACTGATTTTTTGTACCTCTTTGAATTCGCCAGTTTCTTCATCGTATGAAAGTACGCGGACTGTACTATCTAACTCACCAAATAAATAGGCGAATTGATTATTCGGATGGAAAACTAAATGACGTGGCCCTGTTCCCGGCTCTACTTCTAAAACTGCTTTCATAGTCAATTTGCCATGTTCATCTACATCATACGTGTATACGCGGTCCGTTCCTAGATCACACACTGCCAATCGTTGATCAGGTGTTAAATCTGTGTAATGGACATGTGCATGATCTTGGTTTTTGTGTGGGCCAGTTGGTTCTTGATGAAAGACTGCATCTGTCGCCTCTAAACTACCGTCTTCAGAGATACGATAAACATTGACTTCTCCTTTATGGTAATTTGCGCCATAAACAAGTTGACGTTTTTCATCAACTGTCACGTAACACAATGGGGCACCGGCTTCTGTTACCGCATTCAAAAAATTGTACGAATGATCATACGCACCTACGCCACCTAAGCCATCGACACTTGTTACCGTGTAAAGATTTCCTGCCTCGCTTTTTGCTACATAAGTGGGGCTATTTTCTTTTGTCACTAATGTTAGATTTTCTAAAGTTCCTTTATCTGTATCTAATTCGATTTGATAAATGCCTTCACTTTTTCGTCTTGTGTATGTTCCTAGAATGATTTTTTTTAACATTTTGATCCTCCTCAAAATAAGAATTCTAATTTATTCTATCATACATCCATTCATGACGGTAATCAAAGAGAATATGTTATACTGTTTTTGTAGCGATAGAATCATTGATTTTTGTAGGAGTAAAGGAGAGAAATGAAATGACTCAAGCAACAATAACAGAAATAGGGACATCAGCAATCAACCCAGAAGAATCGATGCTGATTTTATTTGATCAGTCAGCAACCTCTGCGCTGCGTGACTATACGATCATTCAAGAATTTAGCACAAAAGAGAATTTTTCTCTTGAAACAAATGATTGGATTTCTTTTGATCATCAGGAATATACGATCGAACATGTTGGTCCGTTAGCCAATGAAAATCTAACAACGGTTGGCCACGTGACTTTGGTTTTTGAAGAACCGCCAAAAGGGGACAAAATCGTCAATGGGATCTACCTGTCCCCGTATCAATTGCCAGAAATCAATGTTGGCACAATAATCAATTATAAGCAGGTGAAATAAATGGCAGAGGACAAAAAGAGAAAAATCAAACCTGCCTCTTGGTTTTGGCGTTGGTTCTTAAACAATCAAGTAGTCACAGCTTTATTAGTTGTTCTTTTAGTCCTACTGATTGTTTTCCTATTCACTAAAGTTTCTTATCTTTTCGAACCAATTTGGCAGTTTCTAGCAATTGTAGGTTTACCGATCATTTTAGCGGGTATCCTATATTACCTGATGAATCCTGTGGTCGATTATTTGGAAAAGAAAAAGATCCCCAGACTTTATAGCATCATCGGACTATTTATACTCGTAGTCGCTTTGATCGTATGGGGAAGTGTCGTGATCATTCCTAAAATCCAGGAACAGACCGTCAGCTTTGTTAGCAATTTCCCACAATATGTTGAAACGATCGATGACAAGTTAACAGAGATCTTACGTGACCCACTATTCAATCAATTTCGAGAACAACTCGAAAAAACTGGCGATCAGTTTATGAATTCTGCCGGAGATATTTTACAGAATCTATCGAAAACGACTGTCCAAAGCTTAGGTAGCTTTGTTGGTGCAGTAGCAACGATCGTCGTTGCTGTCTTGACGATGCCGTTTATTTTGTTTTATCTGTTGAAAGATGGGAAACAATTAGCGCCTTACTTGGTGAAATTCTTGCCTACTCGGATGAGAGTACCAACTTTGAAAGTATTAGGTGAGATGAATGATCAGGTTTCTTCTTACATTCGAGGACAGCTGACTGTCGCTTTTGCGGTTGCAATCATGTTTATGATCGGATTTGCGATCATCGGCTTAGAATATGCTGTTACCTTAGGGATCATTGCTGGTTTCTTGAATTTGATTCCTTATCTCGGTTCATTCCTAGCCATGATACCTGCTGTCTTTTTAGCGATTGTCGCAGGTCCAGTCATGTTAGTCAAAGTACTGATCGTTTTTGCATTAGAACAAACGATTGAGGGCCGTTTGATTTCGCCGCTTGTACTAGGGAATCAGCTGTCGATCCATCCAGTGACGATTTTACTTGTCTTATTGACATCTGGAAAATTATTTGGTGTGATCGGGGTGATTTTAGGGATTCCTGTCTATGCCGCAGCGAAAGTATTGATTTCTCACATCTTTGAGTGGTACACCACGATTTCTTCTCTTTACGAAGAAAAACATCAAGAATAAATAAATCCGAGACGTTTGAGAATAGGAAACCTATTTTCAGTCGTCTCGGATTTTTGATTATTTCATTAATAGATTAGTCATTTTTTGGATAGCTGCTGAAATATCATCTGTTGCTTGGTCTTGTTTTGCTTCTGACGCATCAAATTGTGCTGTATCGATGCCTTTTTCCGGTTCGATACTTTGAGTCATCTCTTCACAACCAGCTACATAATTTTTGTACGCTTTTTCAAAGTTCTTATGGATACCCATCACTTTTGCTGGCGGACGCAATGTACTGATTTTCTTCAGCATCGTGCGATATTTTTCAGTGCCTTTTTCAAATAAATCGACAGTCTCAACTAACTCTTCTCGCGTGAGATCAGCTGTTTTGTTTTGATCGATTGCTTCTCTGATTTTTTCGTATTTAGGGTGCATCGTTTCGCCGATTGCTTCTGTTTCTTTGACGATTTTATCGACAGTCTGCACATAATAACCGAGATTCGGTAACATAGGTTCTCCTACTTTCTTCATTTTCTTTCTCTATTTTACCTGCTTTTTCTAGTAGAAAACAAGTCATTCTATAAATAAAATGTTATTTTTATCGTTTATTTCTCATAAAAACCTGTATCCAAACTATATTGTTCCCCTGAAACTAGATCATACTGGATCAAGCGATACGCCTCGTAGACTTCCTCTTGTGCCCGATTCAGCTGAGCTTCTTTTCCCCACTGGCCATTTTGAAAATACAGTTCGCGTTCAAATGCTGGGATGGCTGACTCCATTTCAAGTAATAATTGATAAAATCCAGTGGTCTTTAGATTCGTTTGTTCTAGTAGACTTGCTGCAAAATAAAATGGACTAGTGACTGCATCATTTGTATCTCGTTTCTCTAACTTGCTAGCTGTATCAAACATTAAAAACTCTGTTTGATGTAACGCCTGCTTCTCATTTTTATTTTTGATCTCATCTGAATAGATCCCAGGTAAGTGATCGCCCCAAAACACGACCAATGTTCTCCTTGAAGTATCTTTCAGCGCTTCAGTGAATGCTTTCAACGCTTCACTACTATAAGCAATATCTTGCAAATAATTATTGAGGGTATCCGTTCCATTATTATCTTCTGTCGTAGCAGAAAAATCTAGTTGCGAATACTTGCCTGCATAAGGCATATGCGTCTGCATCGTGACTAGATGGATAAATTGCGGTGTTTCTTCATCTTTCAATAAATCCAAGATTTCTTTATAGGCAGATTCATCGGAAATATAAGGATTATTATCAATGGTATCCGTATAAGTCATATTCCTCTCACTGATAAATGAATCAAAACCTAATGTCTGATAGACATCTTCACGCTTATACATAGATGTATTGTACGGATGGATCGCCGTTGTTTGATAGTTCTGTGCATTGAGTGTCGACACAAGCGATGGTAATTGATCAAGCTTTGGAACGAGCATCGTATAAGGCGTGGTCATTTGACCATTGAATAATGCCATTGATAGACCCGTCAACGCTTCGAACTCAATATTCGCTGTTCCACCACCATAATTTTGAGAAAGCATCCGGCCACTATAGGTTTGATTCGCCACTTCACGATAGTCAGCTAACGGATCACCTGTCACTGTTACACCATTTAGATGACTTGGATCTGAAAAGCTTTCGCTCATCACATAAATAATATTTGGCTGCTCATCGCTTGCCGTTTGATTTTTTTCATCTGCTTTTGCTTGATATTTCTCAGTGATCTCTTTGATTTTTTCTTTTGAATAGCCTTCAGGTCTTTCCATTGGCTCGACTCTTAGATTATACAAAAAGCCACCAATAAATCCTGTATTATAATAATTCATTTTCTGACTGTATGGAATCCATAACGCCGTTTGATTGTAGGCTTTACGCAACAAATTATTTGGATTATTGAAATTACTGAAATAGCCCATCATTGCGACTGTCATGACTAAAGTTAACACACGGTAGATTTGGAATGTCCGGTCTTTTTTGAAACTACGGACAATTGCCCAAACTACACCACCAAAGGCGAGTGCCGCTACTAGCATCAACCCGATAAAAATCGGTGTTCCTGTCATGTCTTTTAATAAATTGAACTCTGTGATCATCTTGAGGTCATCTGGATAGATCGGTTCTTGACGATAGCTCATTTTCAAGTAATTCGCAAAACCTAAAATACCGATACTTACGAGATAAAAAAGCAGACCGAAAATATAAGAACCTGCAAAAGCGACCATAAATAAAAAGACCGTGAGTAACACGAAACAAGCAAGTAAGAATTTTTCTGTGTGCCAAGAAAAAGAAAATTTCAAGGCTAGATCAACAGAAAGATTATTCTGGCACCATTGCAAATATAAATTACTTAAAAGGATCACTAAGACTGTTACTACCCCAAGAGTAGTGATTCGTAGAATATTTTGTTGTTTGGTTGAAAGCTTATCTAAATATCTTTTCAAGAGAGCGCTCCTTCACTTTTTCTAAACTACTTTAACGCCTATTTTATTCTAGTCGCTCCTCAAATGAAAGTAAAGTTCAAAAAACAAACAATTTTTACTATCAATTTTATAAAAAAATAAATAGAAAACAAAAAAAATCGAACGCTGTCTTCGGCTTCTTCCAACACAAAGAATAAGCGGTAATAGTCCAAAATTTGAAGAACAAATTCGGCTATTACCGCTTATTTCTCGAAGTTGATCTCTTCTGTCACTTTGCTTGAAATGACGCGCGCACATCTGCCGCATATGCTACTGGTTCACCAAAAACCGGGAATCCTTCTGTATCCCATGAAAATACTTGTGCGTTGGCATGGCGATTCGGATTATTCAGTGGATCGATTCCTTCATTTTTTTCTGGTCGTGCGTGATAAACTAATACATCTTCCTGACCATCTTCTGAGAGAGTAAAGGAGTTATGTCCTGGTCCAAATTGTTTATTTTCCTCAGAAGAAACAAAGACCGGTTCAGAATGTTTATGCCACGAATAACCGTCTAATAAATCAGTTGACGCCTCTGCCCATAATAGCCCCATCGCATAATTTTCATCTGTGGCACTACCTGAGTAAGTGATGAATATCTTCCCATTACGAATCAATACGGCGGGGCCTTCATTAACTGAGAATCCTCGTTTCTCCCAAGGAAATTCTGGGATCGCTAACAGCAATTGTTTGCCAGTCAACGTCCAAGGATTCGCCATTTCTGATAAGTAGAGGTTGGAGTTCCCAGGAATCCGAGGATCTAATTGCGCCCACACATAATACAACTTCCCTTGATGTGTAAAAGTCGTCCCGTCTAAACTAAATGTGTCTGCGGCAGTAATGATTTGTCCTTTCACTTCCCAATCGGTATTCATAGGGTCAATTGAAGAGTTCTCAAGGACGAACATTCGATGGTGATGCTCTCGGTCACGTATCTCTGCATGATCACTCGCTGCAAAATAGATGTACCATTTTTCTTGGATATAATGGATCTCCGGAGCCCAGATCAACTGGCTCATCGGTCCAGTTTCCGGCGCATGCCAAACCAGTAACGTTTCTGCTTCTTTCAAGCCATCGATCGTTTTCGCACGTCTCACTTCAATCGACTGGTAACCAGGTAAAGAACCCGTAAAATAATAGTATCCGTCCGTATGCTTGTAAATCCAAGGATCAGCTCTTTCAAGAACGATTGGATTCATATACATTGTTTTTTTCATAAAGGTCCCTCGCATTTTATTAGTCTGATGACATTCCAAGAATATGCTTCAAGCACTACGTGGATCTTGTTCATTTCGTTTACAGCGATTTCTTGTTGCAATGGTTGAATCGTATCCGGTGCTTCTTTCGTATTTTTATCAAGCAGATCATTACTCTTTAAGACGAGTTGGACCGCCTTAGTTTCCAGATCAAAATCATGCGTTGTCGTGATCGTTACTTCCTCTTCTGTGCGATTCACTAGAAACAATACGATTTCATGATCGTTTTCGACCACTACGCTGTCAATGATCGAAACCACTTGCCCATCCACACACTCATAAGTAGGACAAACCATCTGTTGGTCTAATACTTGCCCTTTCGCATAGTTTGCCAAGTGCTGCATTACGTAGTACGTTGGATTCACCCAGGCACTGCCATTTTTTTCCGTTAGAATAAGCGGGATCGTATTGACTAGGAGGGATTGACAAGCAATTTTCACACGGTCAGCATGTCGCAAAATCGCAAGGCCCAACGTTCCAAATAATAAGGTATCTTCCATTGTGAAATGGCACCAATCGATCGGTGAGCCGACTTGAAATTTTTGATGGACTTGGTCTGGTTGGCTATGGACATTCCATTCATCAAAAGCTAAGTACATTGTCTTATCGCTACGCAAATAGCCTTTGACGTAATCACACGTCGCAATGATTTCTTCAATCTGTCGGTCAAATCGCTCGGCTTTCGCTAAGTATATCTTCGTATCCGCTCGTTCGTTTTTCGGTGGCTTCGTCAAATCGTCTTCATCATATTTATCGATGTAATTGTGTAAAGCAATATAGTCCACATTTTCATAGGCTTCTTCTAAAGCAATTCGGTCCCATTCAGGATAAGAGGCTAAACGCGGTGTTGAACTGCCCACTAGGATCGTTTCGATGGATTCATCCACTAATTTCATCGCTTTGGCAGCTTCATTAGCTAAGCGACCATACTCATATGCACTTTTTGCGCCAATTTGCCACGGCCCGTCTAGTTCATTCCCTAAACACCAAAGCTTCACATCAAAAGGCTTCTGCTGCCCATTTTTTTGCCGTAACTCACTCCACGAGGTACCTTCAGGAAAATTACAATACTCTACTAGATTACGCGCATCATCGATCCCTTTTGTCCCTAGATTCACTGTCATGATCGGCTCCGCTTCTACCATGTCTAACCATTGGAAAAATTCATGTAGCCCGAATGTATTCGGTTCGATCCCTTGCCATGCAAGATCGATTTTTTTTGGACGATCACTGATTGGTCCGATCGTATCTTGCCAATCATAGCCTGACGTGAAATTTCCTCCAGGATAACGGATCACACCTAAAGACAGCTCTTTCACATAAGAAAGCACATCCTGTCTAAATCCATTCGCATCAGCGGTTGGATGATCTGGTTCATAGATCCCGTTATAGACCACACTTCCCATGTGTTCGACAAATGAGCCGAAAAGTCTTGGACTGATCGTCCCTTTAGAGAAACCTTTCCGCACGTCTATCTCTACTTTTTTCATTGCCACACTCCTTTTCTCTTCCTACTCCCCATCAACTGATCGATCAACCACCAAACCCCACCGGCTAACACAAAAATAATCGGGGGAAACATAAAAACAAGTACCATAAAAACCAACAACACCCCACAACAAAGCAGATTTCTCAAAAAGTTGAGCAATACCCATAACGTACTTTCCTGAAAGAGCTGCTTCAAAGAAATCGTTTCATCTTTTGCCAGACGATAGCTCCATGAAAGCAAGAACATCGTAAAGACCATCGTTGCCAAGTAACCACTAATCACTAAAAGCACATCAGATTCTTGGAACATACGATTGATCGAGAAAAAAATGAGGATCGTTAAAGCGCTCATCAATGATTGGAGAATAAACTTTCTTTTGAAACCTTGTAAAAACGAATAGCAAACATGACCGGATTCCCCATATTTCCATTTATTCAACGTCGTAAACACTCCTGTAGTAGCAGATACCACTGTGACCAAAGGTAAAGAAACGACTACCCACAAAATACCTAATAAGATATGATCGGAAATTTGGATCAATTGACCATACCACTTTGTTTCGACTAATTTCATTTTCTCACTCTTTCATGCCAGACATAGCAGTTCCTTGTACAAAGTATTTTTGAGCAAAAACATAAATAATCAATAACGGTAACATCGAAATCACTGTTCCAGCCATTACTGGTCCATAAAACGAGATGTTTTGTCCTGTGAATAACGCCAATCCCGCAGGCAACGTCCGCATTCTCGAACTTGTTGTCAAGATCAATGGGTAAAGTAAGTCATTCCAACTGTTCATCAGCGTGAAAATCGCCAATGACAACAGTGTCGGCTTACTCAACGGCAACATGATTTTCAAGAAAATCTTGAACTCACTCAAACCATCGATACGTGCGGCCTCTTCCAATGAATCAGGTAAGGTCACAAAGAACGACCGCATCATAAATATCCCAAAAGCAGTAGTCATGCGAGGAATGATCAATCCGGCATACGTGTCTAACATGCCTAGAAAATTCGCTTGGATAAACAGTGGGATCATGAAGACTTGAAAAGGGATCATCATCGTTAACAAAACAAAGTAAAACAACACCGATTTCCCTTTGAAACGCATTCGTGCAAACGCATATCCTGCGAGAGAATCAAAGAACACAGAAGTGATCACTGTCCCACCTGCAAAAATTACAGTGTTTTTGATATAGTCCAATAACGGAATCGTCGTCCAGACCTTGATATAATTGTCAAACGTATATTCATCTGCAAAAATTCTCGGGGGAAATGAAATGATGTCTTTTTCATACTTGAACGAGGAAATGATCAACCATAAAAAAGGAAATGCAATAATCAACAATACAAGCAACATTCCCACGACACGTAGCCATTTCTTCCCATCGAACTTTTTCCGTCGATTCGCTTCAACTGCTGTATAACTTTCCGAAAGCATCTTGTTTCCCCCTATTTCATTTGTTTTTCTTTTCTGCCCATGTACAAGTTTGTCGAAATGGCGATCGCCGCAACGATGACAAACAATACGGAAGATAATGCGGACGCATAGCCCAATTCATACGGTGCAGTAAAACCTCGACTATAAATATATTGGACAGCTGTTTCCGTTTTGAACTGTGGACCACCGTTCGTCGCCACATAGACTTGGTCAAATACTTGCATGGAACCAATCAGATTAGTCAATATACAAAAACCAAGGGATGGAACGATCTGCGGTAATGTGATATTAAAGAATTGTTGACGATTCGTTGCGCCATCCATTTGAGCCGATTCGTAAAGCGAAGGTGAAATCCCTTGAATTGCAGTAATCAAGATCGTCATGGTGACCCCGAAATTTTTCCAAACTGTCATAAGCGCCACCGTTGGCATCGCTAAGGTTGGGTCACGGAAAAATTGCGGAATCGGCAAACCTACTTGTGAAAAGAGATAAGGAATCGCTCCAACGTTTGGATCAAGCAACATCGAAAAGATGATCGCAATAGAAGTGAGCGAGCAAATCACAGGAATATAAAATGTTGACCGACAAAAACGATTGAAACGGGTATTTTTCGACAAAATAACCGCTGCTAATAAGCCAACGATAATCTGTGTAGGAGTTTCAAGTAAGGTAAAATACAATGTATGCAAAAGTGAATTGACTGCACGTTCATCCTCAAAGATCCGTAAAAAATTACTCATGCCTACAAACTCTCTGGAAGTAAAAAAGATGTTCAAATCAGTAAAACTGATTGCGAATGTACCAATCAGCGGTACTACTGTGAATAACAGTAGAATCAAAAAGGATGGCACTAAAAACAAATACGCCGCTCGATCCGGTCGGTTCCAATATCTGGATAATGCTTTCATTTTCGTCTATTCCCCGTTGCCAAAAATCTATAAATATTTCTAACCAACTATAAAAGTTGTCAGATCAATGTTTATTTCCTGTTTCTCTGTGTCCGATTTTGCCATGTTCTCGCTACTCTCGTTTGATTTAACACTCCACAGGCGTCAATTCGGATACAACGAATCCTATCATTCTACGATTTTAATTTGATTAAAAACATGTAGATCAAGCACGATAACTCGCTAAGTTCAGACTGGTATTGTCATCCAATGTTTCTACAACGATTTTTGATCGTTTGGTTTTCACGATTTTTGTCGTTGATGGCTGGCTGTGGTTCTGACGAAGATTTGCTAGTTTTCGATGTATCTGTCGATTTTTTTAATTTATAGATGTTACAAGTTTGACAAATCGGTTTCCCTCCTTATTCATCTTGTATTTTTGAGAAGTTTTGCGTTGTAACCACGCAAAAGCGCTCAATTTGCTTATTTGTTTCTATTTAGTCAATGCTTTTGTAGATGCTGCCATTCGATAGAACTGCTCTAGCTTTGATATTAGGATAGTTTACCAGCGAAAGAAATTCGTAAATTGGTATATTCATTTTCATTGGAAATTCTTCAACAAAATCGAGTGCTACTTTTTCCTCTCAAAACTAAAATACGCATATTTAAAAGATTACCCACTAATTTTATAGGTATTTATAGATTTAAATTAGCTATTGTAGCCCCTCTTTTTTATTTGAATGATTTCCTAAATAAACATCTCTAGCTATAAAACCCAGAAAAAAACATAGGAAATGTGTTCTATATGAAACAAGGCGAAAGCGATAAAAACTGCTTTCCATTTTAATCTCTTCCGCCTTATTTACTACGAGGTCATTTCTGTTCTCTTCGTCGATTCGATGCCATGGGAAGTTGTTCCTCGATCATTCTTTCAATAAGTCATTGATCTTATCATCTGCATCATTCATCAATTTCTCTGGATCTTCACCCGCCAATAATTTTTCGATCAACGGATTGATGATATCATTATTGATCGCTGCAATCTTCGTGAATCCTGGGAGGAAAGGTTCAGCATATTCCATTTGTTTCGATAGTTCCGAAACGATAGGATCATTCTTCACTTCTTCATCTTCTGCAACAGAGGATAGATATGCAGGGAAGCCATTTTCAATGCTCCACTTTTTACCGATTTCGCTTGTATTCCAATATTTTAGGAATTCGTAAATCGCCTCTTTTTTATTGCTATCTGTACTTGCTGGAATTGCATAACCCACACCATCTAAAATCGCGGTTTTCTCACCGTCAGCACTAGCTTGTGGCAAGTTCGTCACTCCATAATCGATCTCGTTGGCTTTCAAACCATTATTCAACCACGGTCCATTGATGATGATCGACAACTGCCCAGCATTCATCAAATTATCCATTTCTGCTCCTGAAATCGATTCTGGCCCTGCTTTATCAACGTGGATCATTTTTTGGATTGCTTTTAATGTTTCTAAGTTTTCTGGTGAAGCAAACTCAGATCTTGTATAATCATCGCTGACAAGTTTTCCTCCATTTGCCAACATCCAGTTGTAAAGAGGAGCAGTACCATCTTTGTTGAAAACAAAACCTGAAACATTTTTACTACTATCTGTTAGTTGTGGTGCCATTTCTGTCAATTCTGTCCAAGTCGTTGGTGGTGTCGTTTCATCCATACCTGCTTGTTTAAATAGCTCTTTGTTCCAATACATGTACATCCCTTGTACCTGCATCGGGATGAAGTATTGTTGCTCATCGACCGTCCCTAGATCAATGGCGGTGTCTTGAAAGTCTCCTTTATCCACCCCTTCATATTCCCAGAAATCATCAATAGGTTGCACCGCACCATTTTCAACGTATTGCGCAAAATCAGCGTAATTCAGTGCGACAAAATCTGGCGCTTTTCTTGAAGAAATAGCCGTTGGCAATTTTTCATTCAAGTTCGCCCAAGTCATCACGTCCATCTCGATCTTGATATTTTTGTCATTACTTTCATTAAAATCGTTAACGATCTCTTGCAAGATCTCCCCATCAGAAGCAGTAAATCCATTCCAAAAAGTCAAGGTGACATCTCCTTCTTCGTTACTTTGAGATGAAGCACCGCCACCACAAGCACCTAATATTCCAGTCGCAGCTAACAATAATGAACCAATAATGAATTTTTTTCCTCGCATGTTGAATTTCCTCCTTAATTTTTCGGGGTCAAGCTTGTTCGGATCACATTCCATGATAACGGTTTCAATAAACAGTGAAGCTGATTTTCTTTTCGTTCATACGCCTGAGAGGATACTGGTTTGATTTGCTCATTTCCAGCTTGATTGACCGCTTTGATCTCGTGCCCACTCATCTCTGAAAAGTCGATAACTTCCGCAATCTTTAAGTCAGGAAGATGTAGATCCAAGTGCATCTCCTCTTCTCCACGATTCACCGCAAAGATCACCAACTCATTTTTTTCCTCATTGATCACCGCAATGTTTTCTAAATATGGGACTGCGTCAAATTCACTTGTCGCATACGTATCTACAGTGATTTCAGGTCGTAAAGCCACGCCTTGCCCTAATGTAGCAACTTGCATAAATGGATAATAGATCGTTTGTCGCCAAGTTTCACCATCTTCTTCTGTCATGATAGGTGCAATCACGTTGACAAGCTGTGCCAGGCAAGCAATTTTCACCCGATCGGCATGCTTCAATAAGGTGATCAACAAGCAGCCTAACACCAAGGCATCTTCAAAATTATAGTGGTCTTCTAACAATGGCGGAGCAACTTGCCATGGCTTGACTGTTAAATCATGTTCCGCAGAATGGTACCAAATATTCCATTCATCAAAGGATAGATTGATTTGTTTCTTGCTGTGTTTTTTCGCTTTTATCGCATCACACATCGCGACAACACCTGAGATAAATTGATCCATATCCAGTGAACGAGCTAAGTAGTTTCCAAGATCATCCGTAGGGTTGCCATAATATTGATGCAATGACAGATAATCGATTTGGTCATAGGCTTGATCAAGGACTGTTAATTCCCACTCGCCAAATGTCGGCATTTGACTATTGGAACTGCCACATAAAACCACTTCAATCGACTCATCAACAAGTTTCATGGCTTTCGCCGTTTCTTCTGCCAACCTTCCATACTCTTTTGCTGTCTTATGACCGATTTGCCAAGGCCCATCCATTTCATTTCCTAAACACCAAGTCTTGATCGCAAACGGTTCGATTTGTCCATTCGTTTTTCTTTTCTCACTCCAATAAGTACCACCGGGATAATTGCAATATTCGACTAGATTTCTTGCCGCATCTAAACCACGAGTCCCAAGATTGACCGCCATATTGATCTCTGCACCCACTTCTTGACACCATGCAGCAAATTCATGTACACCGACTTGGTTCGTTTCTAAGGAACGCCATGCAAGGTCTAATCTTTTCGGTCGCCCCTCTACAGGTCCCACACTGTCTTCCCAATTGAAGCCAGAAACAAAATTCCCACCCGGGTAACGAATCAGTGGTACAGATAATTCTTTGACTAGCTCCATGACATCTTGGCGAAATCCTTGATCATTTGCAGTAGGATGATCCGGTTGATAGATCCCCCCATATACTGCACGTCCCATATGTTCAATAAACGAGCCATACAAACGACGATCGATTTCCCCTATCTTTTGCCCACGACTAACTGACATTACAGCATCCATGTATTCCCCTCCTTTAATTCATAAGTGAATCATATCTTTCTTTGAAAGCGTTGTCAATAATAATATTGTTAAATACAAAATTATTATTGTATAATAATTAATATATTTATTAATTATAAATATCTATATTATATTTAACTGCTACAAATTAATATTTATGTTAATATAAAACTAAATAAAAAACCTAAGTACGAGGTGTAAACCATGCAACTACAAATCAACGAAGAATCGTTACCGGTCTATGAAGCATTAGCTAGTAAAACAAGGATAAAAATCATCCAGCTGCTTTCAAAGAATAAAATGAATATCAAAGAGCTCGCTCAAGCACTCGGAATCAGTAGTGCCATTACGACGATGCATGTAAAAAAACTTGAGGAAGCGAACATCATCAAATCTGAGAAAATCGGCCAAAAAAAAATCTCCAGCTTACGTGTCGATAAAATCAACATCACGTTTCCAGAAAAAATCTTCAATGCGTTTGACACAAAAGAAACATCGATCCCTATTGGTCATTACACTCGCTATTCAATCGAGCCGACATGCGGTCTGGCAACGATCCATGATTTTATTGGCAAAGTCGATGAACCACGTTACTTTGCCGATCCCCGTCGAATGGATGCACGGATCTTATGGTTTACAAGCGGGTTCGTAGAATATCAAACTCCGAATTTTTTGAACGAAGAAGATACTTTGGAAATGTTAGAATTATCTGTTGAACTTTCTTCTGAATTTCCATTTTCCAATGACAATTGGCCATCTGATATCACATTTAGCTTAAACGGTGTGGAACTAGGTAACTGGACAAGTCCGGGAGATTTCGCAGACATTCGCGGAAAACACACACCTGACTGGTATCCAGATAACTTAAATCAGTATGGATTGTTGAAAACGATCCGCATCACCAAACATTTGACCAATATCAACGGTGAACCTTTATCTGAAATCACAATCAATGACATCCCAAGAAACGAAGATGTCTGGACTTTCCGCATCGAAGTCAAAGAAGACGCAAAAAACGTCGGCGGCTGCACCTTATTTGGCAAAGGCTTCGGCAACTACGACCAAGATATAAAGATGAAGGTGTATTATAGTTGAGGTTGTGAAAAAAGCGTTTTGACCTGAGCAGTAAGATGGAAAATCAGAAAATAGCTTTCCATATTTTTTGATTTTTCATCTTAATGTTGAAGGTCAGCTTTTTGAACACCGTTTATCTAGGTTGTGAGAAAAGCGTTTTAACCTAATCAATTTCAAAAACAAAAAGAAACCGTGATTCCCTTATTCAACAAAGGATTCACGGTTTATTTGATTTTTTTTCACTTCATTTATTTCCAAAAATCATCAAAGATCGAAATTGGTAAATGACGTTTATGTTGTGTTTTATTCCACCATTGTTCGATCTTTTGTTGCGCATCTGTTGGAATTTCTTTTCCTTCCAAATAGTCGTCGATTTCATCATAAGTGACGCCTAATGCGACTTCATCCGCAACCATTGGCTTGCCGTCTTCTAGGTCAGCCGTTGGGATTTTTGTGTATAAATGTTCTGGTGCATTCAAGACTTTCAATAGCGCTTTGCCTTGGCGTTTATTCAAACGGAACAACGGAAGGATATCTGCTCCGCCATCCCCATATTTTGTAAAGAACCCAGTAATGTTTTCAGCTGCATGGTCGGTACCGATCACAGCCCCTGCACGTTGTCCAGCAACCGCATATTGGGTGATCATACGTTGACGTGCTTTGATGTTTCCTTTATTGAAATCACTGATTTCCACACCTGCTTCAGTCAATGCTTGTGTTTGTGCATCAACTGCAGGTTTGATATTTACACGTAATTGGACGTCTGGTTGGATAAATTCTAACGCAGCTTTCGCATCTTCTTCATCCGCCTGTTCGCCATATGGCAACCGTACAGCGATGAATTGGTAACTGTCATCTTTCGTTTCTTCTCGCATTTCTTCCATCGCCAATTGCGCTAAACGTCCAGCTAAAGTAGAGTCTTGTCCGCCACTGATCCCTAATACTAACGTATTTAAGAAGGGATTTTTCTTCAAATATTCTTTCATAAAATCGATACTGACACGAATTTCATTTTGAGGATCGATGACCGATTTCACGCCTAGTTCTTCAATGATTGCTTGTTGTAAATGATTCATCTTCTCTTCCTCCTATAGTTCACTAGTTAATTGTGTGACGCTTTTTTTCATTCGTTCCATGATTGCCATCTTATGATTCCAGCAATCTGTTGATAAATCCACTGGATATTTTTGTGGATTCAAATCACGTTTGTATTCTTCCCAAAGAGAATCTAGGTTTCCTCTAGTATACTCTTTGATTTCTGCTAAAGTCGGTAAGTCATAGACTCTCTTTCCTTCCACAAAAATATCTTGTAAAATTGGCCGAGCAGTAAAGTCACGAACAGTTTTATTGATAAATGTATGTGTGGGATGGAACATGAAAATCTCTTCTTCTTGACGAGGATCTTCATCCCATAATGTCACATAATCACCTTCTGATTTTCCATCAAAATTACGAGTGATACGCCATACTTGTTTCTTACCGGGTGTGGTTACTTTTTCTGCATTGCTGGATAATTTGATCGTATCGATCATTTCGCCTTCTTCATTTTCAATCGATACTAGCTTGAAGACTGCACCTAATGCAGGTTGGTCATAAGCTGTAATCAGCTTCGTCCCAACGCCCCAAACATCGATTTTTGCTTTTTGCATTTTCAAGTTTAGAATAGTCGCTTCATCTAAGTCATTTGAGGCATAGATTTTCGCTTCTGTAAAACCAGCAGCATCTAGTTGTTCTCTGACTCTTTTTGAGATATACGCCATGTCCCCACTATCGATACGCACTCCTTGGAAGTTGATTTTGTCACCAAGTTCTTTCGCCACACGGATCGCACTAGGAACGCCCGATTTCAAGGTATCGTAGGTATCCACTAGAAAAACACAATCTTTATGCGTCTTTGCATACGCCATAAATGCTTCATAGTCATTCCCATAACTTTGAACAAGAGAATGAGCGTGAGTACCGCTTGCCGGAATCCCGAAAATTTTTCCTGCCCGAACATTACTCGTCGCATCAGCACCACCAATGTAAGCTGCCCGAGTACCCCAAACCGCAGCATCCAATTCTTGCGCACGGCGTGTACCAAACTCTAATAATGGATCATCACCGATCACTGATTTGATACGAGCTGCTTTCGTTGCAATCAACGTTTGAAAGTTTACCATATTCAATAATGCTGTTTCCACTAATTGACAATGGGCTAATGGACCTTCTACTTGGATCAACGGTTCATTCGCAAAAACGAGCTCGCCTTCACGAGCTGAACGAACAGTCGCTTTGAATTTGAATTCACGTAAATATGTCAAAAAGCCTTCTGGATATACATCCATCTCACGAAGATACGCAATATCTGTATCAGTAAATGTCAAATTTTCCAAGTAATCTACTAACCGTTCTAGCCCTGCAAAAACAGCGTAACCATGATTGAATGGCATTTCGCGGAAGTAACATTCAAATACTGCATGTTTATCTGCTCTATCTAGTTCCCAGTATGTCTGCATCATGTTGATCTGGTAAAGATCAGTATGTAGCGTCAAACTGTCATCTGAGTAAGTTGTCGTCATCTTTTTATTGCTCCTCTAAGCCAATTTTCATTTCTTATCTATTATAACAAAAAAATACCCTGGTAAAAGAAATCTTGTTTTATTTTGTATAAAGTAAAGAAATAAGACAGAAGGTTGTGAGAAAAGCGCTTTGACCTGAGTAAAAAGATAAATTTAAAAAAAAGCCAAAATCCCAAAAGATTCTACTATCTTGGGATCTCAGCGCTTTACTTTTTATTGTATTCATTTTTGGGGTTATCTAGTAGCTTAGCCATATTTATTTTGCTAGGCGATCGCAGCAATCGCTTGTTCTACAATGACGATGTCCTTATTCGGTCGCTTGAACTTCACCCCTGCTTGTTCTAATTCTTGCTTGACACCTACATGGATATTGACAGATTCTCGTTCTGTTTTCAGTACTTTTTTGATTGCATAATCAATCTCTTGTTTAGAAATTTTCTTTTTCGTATTGATCATTACTAATTGGACTTGATCGAACGTATCAATCAACAAAATTTGCGTACGATCAAGAGAAAACAGTTTATAAAATCGAATGGCAGAATTTCTAAAAAAGAAATCAACGATTTTAGGATAAAAGGTTTTGATATTCAAGTTGCTTGTTATCGGCGTTTCAATCAATTTCATAGTGATCCTCTTCTCTCTTTTTAGCTTAAAATGAATCGCTTTCATAAATGGTTAAAAAAACAATTCCATTTCCCTCTCTTTTGATAATAGTATAACATATAATCAAGCAGATAAAAAAGACGATTTTTTTCTTGACCTTCTCGTTACGTCAAGGATTATGCTAGTTTTGTCAGGAGGGAAAGCAATGGAATACACAATCAAAAAAATGGCGCAGCTTTCAGGAGTGAGCAGTCGGACACTTCGTTTTTATGATGAAATCGATCTCCTCAAACCAAAACGAATCAACTCAGCAGGTTACCGCATCTATGGTTCTAATGAAATCGACCGCCTGCAACAAATTTTATTTTATCGCTCCTTAGATTTTCCATTGAATCAAATTCGAGAATTGTTAGATGATCCTACGTTCGATCATCAACGTGCACTCATCGATCATCAGAGAAAGCTATTGGAAAAACGAGCAGAAATCGATACTCTCCTGGCAACGGTCCAACAAACATTAGCACAATACGATGGAGGAAAAAAAATGACTGATCAAGAAAAATTTGAAGGCTTTAAAAAACAAAAACTAACAGAAAACGAAACAAATTATGGTGAAGAAATCCGCGAGAAGTACGGAGAAGGAACCATCGATAAAGCAAACGAACAATGGCAAAACATGTCGCAAGAAGTGTATCAAGAGATGCAAGCAGTGGAACAACGATTACTAAGTGATTTAACAACTTACCTGTCTGATAAATCTAATCAGGCACTCGCTAAAGAAATTTTTGACGCACATAAAAAATGGTTATTGTTTAGTTGGCCAACCTATCAAGCAGAAGCGCATAAAGGATTAGGTATACTTTATATCTCTGATGAACGATTCACTGAATACTATGATTCTCGCAGTGGCAAAGGCGCAGCGGAAGCATTGAATGAAATCATCCAAGCAAATGCGTAAAAGAAAAAAGACAAATCTTTTTTGAGATTTGTCTTTTTTTACTAACGTTGAATAAAAGTATACGGAATTTTCACCTGTTTAATTGTGCCATTCAAAAACAAACGAAAAGCGGTTTCACCACATTGTTTCAAATGATGGTCGATCGTCGAAAAATTCAACAGTTCACTGATCAGCATATTTTCCCGACCAACTATGGGAATTTTTTTATTTTGATAACTTTGGAGAATCCCAGCCGCTACCGTATCTGAATTCGTAAAAATACCATCGATTCCTCGTTCTTCAAAAAATTTTCCTGCCTGTTTTCCTTGTTCGGTATCGATGCACTGCCAGTAAACATCCGTCTCGTTAAAATCAGGAAAAATCTCTTTACATAGTTTCAACGTGATTTTCGAATTATAACTTAATCGTCCGGTTCTTCCCAAAGTAACACCTAAGCGTTTGACTCCTTGAGTTTTTAAAAAGGTTAACCCATCAGTAATTGATTGTTTTCGATCAATATAGACACTCATAGCCTCTAACCCTTCGATCTTTTCACAAAAGACGATAGGACCGTATTGTTGATAATCAAGCAACAATTCTAAAGGATTCGCTCTTGATGTGATGATCAATCCGTCAAATGCTTTTGCCGCAAACTCTTCCAAATATTGTTGCTCACGTTTTATTTGATAGTTTGTTGGTAATAACGTCACTTTATACCCTTCGCCAAAAGCGACTTCAATGATTCCACTTAATAGCTGATCAAAGTATGGGTGATTGGTGTATGGTAAAATGACACCGATATTTTTTGTTTTTCCAGAACTTAGTTGTCTGGCATTCGCATTCGGTACATAATTTAATTCTTTGATCACTTTCAAGATCTCTGCTCGCTTTGTCTCATCAACATACGGATGTTGATTGATTACACGAGAGACCGTTGAAACAGAATAGCCTGTTCTTTTGGCTATATCGCGGATGTTTGCCATGACTGCTGTTCGCCACCTATACAAAAAGATTTTCTTGTAGATAGTCTACCACAGCTGGCCCACATTCGAAAAATTGATACAACGTTCCTTGATCGTAAAAACTGATTCGTTGACCGCCCCAATAATCATCCTTGGTCAAGCCAGAAATATCTGCTAAATTGATTTTTCTGATTACTGATCGATTAAGACCTTGAAAACTAGATAACACGAGCATGGAATCTTTAAACTCGACAAATGCGTAGAAACATTGATTCTTTAAGCCTTGTGTTGTTTTGATATAGGTATTCATAAGAAGCCCTCCTTTATTTATGCTTTGAGTATACGGTATGAAACGCGTCTCATAGCAAGGAGTTTGCTTCTTTTATTCTTCTGGTTCACCTAGATTAGGATCTAAGCGGTTAGCAGCCAAGATAAATGGTGCCCAAATTAGTGCAGCCACTAAAAGATTGACGATCGTCAAGACGATTGCGCGCCAATCACCAGCTGTTGCTAAAAACCCACTAATGATCGTCGGCATGACCCAAATCACATTTACTACTACCGGACGAACAAGACCGGCCATTGTCGCAAAGTAAGCAATCGTAGCAGTTGCAAGCGGCGCCAAGATGAATGGAATCATCAACAACGGATTCAATACGACTGGTAGCCCAAACATTACTGGTTCATTGATATTGAACAAACCTGGTGCAATCCCTAATTTACCGACCGTTTTGTAATCTGCTCGTTTTGATAAAAATAAGATCATGACAATCAGTACTAATGTTACACCCGCACCACCAGGCCATACAAATGCTTCAAAAGAACCTGCTACCCATTTGAACGGGATCGGTTCATTATTTTGAAAGGCGTTGGTATTTTCGACCATCGCTGTACCATAAAGAGTCTGTAACACTGGCGACATGATATTTGTTCCATGTAATCCAAAGAACCAAAGAACATGAACCAATAATACGATAATAAAGACTGCCCCATAACCTTGCGACAAGTTCATCAAAGGTTTTTGAATCGCTTCAGAAATCCAGTCGATCAATGGTACGCCTGCTGTTTGTCTAAAGACATAATTGATTGTACCTACAACATATAAAGAAACAACTGCTGGAATAATTGCGGCAAAAGCTCGAGCAACTGCCGGTGGAACTGATTCTGGCATTTTGATAATAATTTTTTTACGCATCAATATCGCAAAAATGATGACAGAAATAAAACCAAAGATCATGGCTGTAAATAGACCAGAACCGCCCATGTATTTTCCAAAGTTGAAATAACCCCATGCGCCCATAGAAAGGGTCTGTCCACCATCGGCACCATCAGCAATCACACCACCTGCTGTAGTGATCATGTCCATCGCATCTTGTGACAATTTTTCTGGTAACGTCAAAACAGCTGTGGCAGCATCAGGTAATCCAATAATAAATGCAACTAATGATACGATACTTCCTGATACAGGGTCCACTTCATATGCTTTTGCTAAGTTTGCACCTAAAGACAGTGCGAATACGACAGCCATGATTGCTAGCGTCCCATTCCAAATCAAACCATTGACGCCAATAACCGGTGTAAAGAAAGTCGTAATGGCGTTTCCTTCTCCTAAATACGTATTAGGAAAGTCACGCATAAACGCATTCAGTAACACAGCAATAGCTCCCGCCATCGTTGCCGGCATGGTTCCGATAAACGCATCACGTAAAGCGACTAGATGCTTTTCCGAACCAATTTTCGTGGCAACTGGCAAGATATATCTCTCCATCCATTCCATTAATTTATTCATCTTAATCCTCCTATAATTCAATCTCTATCAATATGAATGCGCATACATTATAATGATATTACAAATATAGCATAACTTTGTGAAATTCGCTAGAGAAATAACAAAAGAAAAGTGATGAGAAATGAATTTTCTGGCATAGATAATATATGCGAAATAAATAGACAAAAAAACTGACAAATTAAAGCGGCATTCTATCGATTTATTACTTAAAAGATTTGTATTAGCTGATAATTATCCCGCATTTAAAATACCAATCGCTTGTGACTTTATAACGAATAATCACAAAAAAAGATCTATCTATTTTCACACAATAGATAAATCTTTTTTTCTTATTATATCTAAAGATTATTTCTCCAGTGATAATCAGACTCGATTTTAAATTCAAATGAGGAAAAATCCTTGTACAGAGTTTTTGCGAATCATTATAAATCATCTCGTCTATATCACAAGATCCACTGTAGAAACTTGCAAATGAAAAATTTAGATAATCTTTTTCTTTTCGTTTACTTGCTCATACCACTTTTCAGCTTCTTCTCTGTGTTTTACATAGTCATCGGCAATCAAATATTTTAATCTTTCTTCTAACCTTTCAGCTACTTCTTTTTTTAATACATGTTTTCTAGTTCTAACTATCGATTTATAAAACGCATAAGGTTCAGCGACTAATCGGAATAATACATCTTGTTGCTCAGATAGAATTTCACCTTTTTCTAGTCTTGAAATAGTTGCATGACTAATTGCTAAAAGTTTACTGAGATCTCTTTGACTAAGACCATAAGTTTTACGAATTGCCTTTATTTCTTTATAAGTCAATAAACCTTTGATTTCACTATATTTTTCATAATCAGATAAATAATTTAAATCATAATTATCAAATGGTTCAAACATTTCTCCGCACTTATCACACTTATAATATGTGTGTGTATTTTTAAAATCTAATTCTTTTACCGTCGTATACTCTACAAGCGTCGTCCTAGTAAAACTTGAATCAATACCACACGCTTCACAAAAATAATTATTCACTTTACTACACCCCTCTCAAATGATAAATACAAGGCATAGTTGCCTCATGAAAAGAAAGACATTTCATTCCTTTATAAGATTTGATTTTTATGTAAAATTCGATTTCATTTATGTACTTCCCAAACTCCCATATATCCCCTGGTGTTCCATTATAATCACATACTGGACCATTCAAAAAATCTTTGTAAGACAAATTATCGCAAAGATACTCAAAAAAGATGGTTGGTGTCCATCCAAAACTTCTCAAGTAATCAATTTTTTGATTTCTTCTTCTGATGAACTGAAAATTTCCTGCGATATACTCTTTTTTTAATTCTTGTAAGAATTTTTCTACTGTGTACTTTTTCTTAACGAGCATCAAATCAGTATTTACCACTCTGAACCTCCTCCACAAGAGATAATTTGTTATCGTACAGTAACATCTTTTCATATATTAAACCATGCATGGTAATATAAAGCAATCCTAAAACCTAAATTTTTGCCCATAAAGATACCAAATTTGTAATAGCCTTGCTTAGCAAAAAAAATCGACCTATTAGAGTCAAGAGCTGACTCTAGCAGGTCGATATAATATGATGTTTTTACCAGTACTCCTACATCATGCCGCCCATCATTGATGGGTCCATTGCAGGTGCAGCAGGTGCTGCTGGTTCTGGTTTGTCTGCAACAACTGCTTCAGTTGTTAACAGTAATGCAGAAACAGATGCTGCATTTTGTAATGCTGAACGAGTTACTTTTGTTGGGTCTACGATTCCGGCTTCCACCATGTTTACCCATTCACCAGTTGCTGCATTGAATCCTGTTCCTAAATCAACATTTTTCAATTTATCAACGATGACTGATCCTTCATAACCAGCATTTTCAGCAATTTGACGAATTGGTTCTTCTAACGCACGAGTAACGATCTTGATTCCTGTTGCTACGTCGCCTTCTGCTTCGATTGCTGCTACTTTGTTGATCACGTTCACTAATGCTGTACCACCACCAGAGACCATACCTTCTTCAACGGCAGCACGAGTAGCGTTCAACGCGTCCTCAATACGTAGTTTCAATTCTTTTAATTCTGTTTCAGTTGCTGCTCCGACTTTCACGACAGCTACTCCGCCAGCAAGTTTTGCTAAGCGTTCTTGTAATTTTTCACGGTCAAAGTCTGAAGTTGTTTCAGCGATTTGGTTTTTGATCAATTGAACACGTGCATCGATGGCTGTTTTATCGCCTGAACCTTCAACGATCGTTGTGTTGTCTTTATCCACAACTACTTTTGAAGCATTCCCTAAGTTTTCGATTGTTGCATCTTTCAATTCTAGCCCTAAATCATCAGTGATCACTGTTCCACCAGTCAAGACAGCAATATCTTCTAACATTGCTTTACGACGGTCACCAAATCCTGGTGCTTTTACAGCGACAACGTTGAATGTACCACGGATTTTGTTCAATACCAATGTTGGTAAAGCTTCTCCGTCTACATCATCGGCAATGATCAATAAAGGTCGTGATTGTTGTAAGATTTGTTCTAATAAAGGTAAGATATCTTGGATATTTGAAATTTTCTTGTCAGTGATCAACAAGTATGGATTTTCTAAAACAGCTTCCATTTTGTCGTTGTCTGTTACCATATATTGTGATAAGTAACCACGGTCAAATTGCATACCTTCTACGACATCTAATTCTGTTTCGATCCCTTTAGATTCTTCGATTGTGATAACACCGTCGTTGCCGACTTTTTCCATTGCATCTGCAATCAAACGACCTACTTGTTCTGAACCAGAAGAAACAGCCGCAACTTGTGCAATTGCTTCTTTTGAATCAACCACAGTTGAGATGTTGTGTAATTCTTCGACTGCTGATTTAGTTGCTAATTCGATCCCACGACGAATACCTAATGGGTTCGCACCAGCTGTTACGTTTTTCAAGCCTTCACGAACAATTGCTTGTGTCAATACAGTCGCAGTTGTTGTACCGTCACCAGCGATATCATTTGTTTTAGATGCAACTTCTGAGACAAGTTTTGCACCCATGTTTTCAAAATGATCTTCTAATTCGATTTCTTTTGCAATTGTCACACCATCGTTTGTGATCAATGGAGAGCCATATGATTTTTCTAAAACGACATTGCGGCCTTTTGGTCCTAATGTCACTTTTACTGTATCCGCTAATTTATCTACACCACGTAACATTGCTGCACGTGCATCTTCTGCAAATTTCAATTCTTTTGCCATTTTTTCGTCACCTCATCAATTATTTTTGTTTCGTAATTACTCAACAATCGCCATGATATCTTTTCCAGAGACGATCAAATATTCTGTTCCTTCGAATTTCACTTCTGTACCGGCATATTTTTCAAACATTACTTGGTCGCCTGCTTTGACAGCTGTAGGAACTTTTTCACCGTTTTCTAGCAAACGTCCCTCACCCACTGCTACAACTGTTCCAGTTTGAGGTTTCTCTTTCGCTGATGAAGCTAAAACGATTCCTCCAACAGTTTTTTCTTCTTCTTGCGCGACTTCAATGATGACGCGATCACCTAATGGTTTTAACACGATAAATCCCTCCGATAACTCTTTTTTTGAATCCATTAGCACTCTATCACATCGAGTGCTAACCTACATTTTTAATAATACTCATTCTCCTATTCATTTGCAAGCTTTTTAAATCATAGAAAAAAATTTTTTTTACTAGGTTGTGAGAAAGCCGTCCAGCTCCAAGTATTAAGGCAAAACGTGGGAAAATAGCTCCCCATATTTTTTCACGTTTTGACTTAATATTGAAGGAGCTGGCTTTCGAACACCGTTTATCAAGGTTGTGAGAAAAGCGTTTTGACCTGAGCAGTAAGCTGGAAAATCAGAAAATAGCTTTTCATATTTTTTGATTTTTCAGCTTAATGTTGAAGGTCAGCTTTGCGAACACCGTTTATCAAGGTTGTGAAAGAAGCGCTCAGCACTGAGTAATAAGACAGAAAAATCGAAAATGGCTTTTTCATTTTTGATTTTTTTGGCTTATTATTGAAGTGTTGCTTCTTGAACACCGTTTATCACAGGTTGTGAGAAAGCCGTCCAGCTCCAAGTATTAAGGCAGAACGCGGGAAAATAGCTTCTCATATTTTTTCAAGTTTTGACTTACTATTGAAGGAGCTGGCTTGGGAACACTGCTGATCAAACTTTTAAAAAACCGATCAGTACTATCTAATCAGAGAAATAATCCGATATGGTATAATGAAAAATAGATAAAGTTTAGTAACATATATTTTCATTGAATCACTAAAGTTCGACGAAAAGTTACTTCACCTATATTTAATTCGAGCAAGGAAGATGACTACACTTGGTTATCCACTTGTCTCAAGGAGGTTTTTTATGTCATTAAAAAAATACAGCTTTTTTAGCATTTTTTGTTACGGTCTAGTATTTGTTTCACCTTTGCTTTTGACATCGGTTGGACTTGTCAATTCAACATCGGGTTTGATCAATGCAACAACGATCACCTATATTTTGGGTGCAGTGATTCTATGGTTCTTATACTACAAGCATAAAGAACCGATTGATATCGAAGCAAAAGTACCTGTCGCTTCTCGCTCAAAAATCTTCCTATATGGAATCATCGGCATCTTTATTGCTCTGATTTTACAAAGTATCGCTGTGATGATCGAGAGTTTCTTTTTTGGAGAAGTGTCTCCATCTGAAAATACGCAAAATATCATTCAATTGATTTTAGACACCCCTGCTTTTATTATCGCCACTACGATAGCAGGACCAATCATGGAAGAATTTGTGTTCCGTCGGAGTATCCTTGGAATCGTCGGCCATTATACAAACTTTTGGGTAGGTGCGGGTGTCAGCTCATTCCTTTTTGCCTTGGCACATAATGATGGGCATTTATTGGTCTACTTCTTTTTAGGATTTTTCTTTAGTTTACAATATCGTTCGACTGGTCGAATCTGGACGCCAATGATCACACACATTGGTATGAACACTTTAGTTGTCTTCGTTCAGCTGGCGATACAAAGAGGTTTGATCTAAGTAACTCTACAAAAACAAAAAAAGCGGTAGATCCGAAATTTCCTTAAAATTTTCGGATCTACCGCTTTTTGTATAGGCGCTGATATTTACCGTTACAGCCTCTTGATTAAATGGAGAATAATTCTGTTGCAGCATCTGGATCCGTATCATACACATCGAAATCGTATCCAACGCCCAGATCTTTTTCTTTAAGAATATTTTCCATCGTCAGATGAGCCAATTCTTTCATATTGTTTTCTTTACTTAAATGTCCTAGATAGATACGTTTTGTACGATCTCCAATGACATCTGTCATGACTAGTGCGCCGTCTTCATTGGATAAATGACCACGATCACCTAAAATACGTTGTTTCAAGTTCCATGGATAAGGACCCATGCGCAACATTTCTAAGTCATGATTGCTTTCCATCAAATAGCCATCGGCATTTTCAATGATTCCTCGCATATGATCACTACAGTAACCTGTATCCGTCAACATCACAAACGAACGATTCTCTTTATGGAAGCGATAGAATTGTGGTGAAGCTGCATCATGAGACACCCCGAAACTTTCGATATCTAAATCACCAAATGTTTGGACTTTTCCCATCTGAAACAGATGCTTTTGTTCGATTGGAACATTCCCGATCATCGGTGCCATGGCTTCCCATGTTTTTTCATTTGCATAGATATCTAAATGGTACTTACGAGCCAAAACACCTACACCGTGGATATGATCCCGATGTTCATGCGTAACAAGGATACCGTCTAATTGATCCGGTGTCCGTCCGATCTGTGCCATCAAGGAAGTAATTTTTTTCCCACTCAGTCCTGCATCTACTAAGAGTCGCTTTTTGTCACTCTCGATGTATAATGAGTTTCCTGAACTCCCACTTGCAAGGATACTGATTTTAAAAGCTGTATTTCCTTCAGCCATTTTACTACTACTTCCCTTCTTACTTTGTAAACTTTTTTCATTATACCTACTTTTTTAATGATCTTCCACCTTTGGGATCGCATTATTTGTAATAATCGTATTACTGAACGCATTGACCGTTTCGATCTGATACGTTTTATCCGGGGTTTCAATTGCGACATACCATACTGGGACATACACATTTTTCTCACGTACTTTCAAAATACGAGAGTAAGCCAACTGACGCCAAAGAATTTTAGAACCTCGGGAGATTTTATTATTTACATACAATGTATTGATAGCTTCTTCTTCTGTATGTAATTCTGTTTTTTCCCGCAATTGTTCAATACTCGATAAGTGGGTTTGTGTAAACTTTGAAATACGATACTCATCCCCCTTTTTTTCGAGCGAGAAAATGATCTTCGCTGTATCATCATAAAATGGTAGCCCTTCATAGGTTTGACTTGCCGTGATTTCAGGAGAATCACCTTCTAACACAGAAAAATTTTTCATGTAAATATACTCGCTGCCAAATAAAACATCTTCTTCATTATCCAAAAAGTCATTGAGTGAGCTCGCCATACGATCTGGATCAAGTGCGTTACTTTCCCCTTCAGAGTCCGTTAATGTTTTAGTCAATATATTATCGTTGATCGAAACCCCACTCTCTAAAAGGCCACGTCGATTGTTTTCTTGACGATGCTTAAATAATGCTTGACTGAGTTCTGTTTCTTCTGCACTTAAATAGTATCCTTGTTTACTTTCTGAAGAAAAATCTCCAGTATAGGTAATATCATCATTTGCTAAACGCTTTTGGATCGTTTCAGTCTGATCCGATCGTATAACTGTATGCTCTTGATTGATTGCTTCATGATAGCTGCTAAACAAAAAGACATTCAATCCTAAAAAGGCGACGAAGAAAATCCATTCAATTTTTTTGAAATCCATATTACTCAGCCTCCTTCTCAGGTAACTTGGCTAACAATTCATTCGCAGAATGCCATTCTCCTTGATATTTCACATACCATTCTGGGAAGAGATCAACGACGCGATTGGTTTCCTCGATATTTTGCCATGTATAACCAACGATG
Source organism: Enterococcus sp. DIV2371 (assembly GCF_050498525.1). Lineage (NCBI taxonomy): Bacteria > Bacillati > Bacillota > Bacilli > Lactobacillales > Enterococcaceae > Enterococcus > Enterococcus sp. DIV2371. The sequence continues at coordinate 2,684,475 of NZ_JBIPAJ010000001.1, forward strand.
ATCAGCTCGATTTTCGATTCTTCCGCTCCTTTATCAATCAGTTCTTGATAGACTTCATCCGTGCTAGGCAACTCGACTTCTTCATCTGAAGGGATAGGAACTTGAATGGTATTTAAGCTTGTTTGGATACTTACTTGGTTACTCGCTTGCTCATTACCGATTTCGATCCCGACTTTCCCTTTGCTGTCTGAACCAAAAACAGGGAAACCTTCCACAAAAATACGATAATCGATTTGATTCTTATTGCGATCGAAATAACGAACATTTCCTAAAGCTCCGCCTAATTTGCTGACATAAGGAAAACTATCCGTAAAAATATTGTTAGGTTCTTCAGTCGTCGGCAACTCACCTCTAAAATCAACGATTTGATTCTCAGAATGGATCGTCATCGTTTCATTGCCATCATAAAAGATCAATTCAGTACTTTCATCATTATTTTTTACCTCATCTGCCTGAGAAAAGAAGGCATTTCGAAAGACCGTATACGGTTGCTGAGATAAAATATAACTGTATTTTTTCAATTTCATTGGTTCTTTAATGCTGTGCTGTGTTTCGATATTTGTTGGTGTGTTGAAGACAGGTGTCCAGTTGACATCCGAAGAATTTAAATCATGTTCTACCACATTCCAATCCATTGATAGACTAGCTTCATAAATCGTTTGTTGATCATAATCGATAAAACTGACTTTGTCTCCTTTTTCATCAAACTGGACACTCGTAAAGTAGACATCTTCGTTTTGAACTTCTCCTAGATCAATGTTCAATCCAAATGCTTTGACATAGCCGCTCAGCAGATATGGAGCATTGTATGAGAATTCGATTCCTTCATTGAGTGCCTTCTTCTGATCGAACTTTTCTTGATCTGCTTCCACGACTTCTGTCAACTTGCCGAAACGTGCGCCTTCGATCAATCCATGGATTCTAGAAATCAAGTTCTCGCTATTCGTTTCTTTCGCTGTCTCTTTTTGGAACCAAGTGAGGTGTAAAGGCAGATAAATTTCTGATGCTTTACGATAGCTTTGTGATTCAACCACTTGTGAAGTGGTCTCCTCCAAGTTGATTGAGGTTTTCCCAGCTGGACTTAGCCAAATCGCATAAGAGAAATATAAGCTTAATGCAACCATCAAGATCAAACCAATTCGTATAAATTTTTCAGAAATCTTCATTCCCACCATTCCTCCTCATACGGTTCATAAGGTAAAGAAATATAGAAGGTTGAACCTTGTCCCTCCTTACTTTCTGCCCAGATTGCGCCACGATGTGCTTTCACTACTTCACGAGAGATCGCTAAACCGAGTCCTGTTCCGCCTTGTGCTCTAGCTCTTGCTTTGTCCACTCGATAAAAACGCTCAAATACACGGTTCAAATCTTTTTTCGGAATACCGAGCCCTTGGTCCGTAATACTTAAAATCACATTGTTATGGGTTTCAAGTAAGCGACAGGTAATGGCGCCTCCATCAGGTGAATATTTGATCGCATTGTTCATGATATTGTCGATGACCTGGATGATTTTATCCGTATCGATCTCGACCCAAAGATCTCGTTGAGTGAACTCTCGACGGATCGTATAATTCTTCTCTTGATTCCCTACCATCATATCAAAACGATCTAACACAAAATTGACGAGTTCATTAAAGTTCACATACTCTAATTGTAACTGGGTATTCCCTGTATCCATACGAGAGAGATTCAGCAAATCGTTGATCATACGGATCATACGGTCGGTTTCATCCAAGGTCACTTTCAAGAAGTTCGGTGCGACTTCTTCGTCCTTCCAAGCGCCCTCACTTAGTGCCTCGATGTAGCTACGCATACTAGTTAATGGCGTACGCAATTCATGCGAGACATTTGAAACGAATTCTCGACGTTCCCGTTCCGTTTTCTCTTGTTCTGTAACGTCATGTAACACTGCAACTAACCCACTGATAAAACCAGATTCTCGTCGGATCATCGAAAAATCGACACGTAAGATCATTTGGTCTGCTTCTCGCGCTCCTGTCGAGCGATCTAAGATCATTTCATTCGGGTCTTCTAAAAGCTTACGTAGCGTGTATTCTTCTTCGATCGCTAATAGTGTCAAGATGGATTGACCGATTGCTTCTTCCTTTTTCAAATCTAATAATGAGACAGCCATATCATTGATCGTAATGATTTTCCCACGACGATCGGTTGCGATAACACCATCCGTCATATGTGACAAGACGCTATCAAGACGATTTCGTTCGGCTTCCATGGTGTCTTGCGCTTCTTCGATCCGTTCTGCTAACTGGTTGAACGTTTCAGCGAGTTGCCCTAATTCATCTTGTCCGTGGACTTTTACCTTGCGGCTATAGTCACCACGAGCAATGCGGATCGCTTGTTCACGCATTTCCCCAATCGGTTGCGTGATCGAACGCGCAACCAAGACAGAAACGATCATTGAAATGAATGCGGCGATCAATGAAGCAGTGAAAAAAATCAACGCTGTATTAGTGATCTCTGAATATTTTTGTTCAATATCACTTTTGACGTAAAGAGCCCCGATAACGGCGTCGCCGGTCGGGGACAAAATGGGTTGGATATTGATATTTACTCGTTTTCCATCGTCGTCTAAGGCGACATATCGTTTGGTTGTAAAATCATTGATATCGACATAGTCATTCTTTTTGCCGACCGAGCCTTGTTCACTGACTTCTGTCGTTGCACGAATGATCCCTCTTTCATCCACGACACGAATCTCGATAATATCGCTTGAGGCACTGGTCTCAATAAAACGTTTGATATTCGTATTGGCGTCATCGATACCTGCGCTGTCATTTCCTTTACGGTTCAGCTCCGGACTGATCGTTGTCGCTAACGTTTCTACTGTTTGGTTCATATCTTTGATAAAGGTATTGATCGTTGAACGTTCCAATCCCCTGATAAAATACGCTCCAATGATTTCAATTGAGATCAGTAAAATCAAAATAAATGTGATCGCTATTTTGAAGTTTACTGATCGAAAAAAACGGACTTTTCCTTTCATCCAATTACTCCTGTTCTTGATTACGCAAGTAGTATCCTACGCCTCGGCGTGTAACTAAATAGCTAGGATGACTTGGATTGTCCTCGATTTTTTCACGTAAACGACGAACGGTCACGTCTACTGTACGGACATCTCCAAAATAATCATATCCCCAAACGGTCTGTAACAAATGCTCCCGTGTCATTACTTGACCAATGTGTTTTGCCAAATAAAATAGAAGTTCAAACTCGCGATGAGTCAATTCGATCGTTTCGCCACGTTTTGTCACCATATAGGCATCGGGATGGATCGTCAAATCACCAATGACCAATTCAGAAGGAGTTACTTCTTCTACTTCTTTGGCAGCAGAAGCCCCACGTCGAAGGTTTGCTTTCACCCGAGCCACTAATTCCCGATTAGAAAATGGTTTGGTCACATAATCGTCTGCTCCAAGTTCTAAACCTAGAACTTTGTCAATCTCAGAATCCTTCGCTGTCACCATGATGATCGGCATGTCAAACGTTTTTCGCACTTCACGAGCCACTTCTAAGCCATCCATTTTTGGCAACATCAAATCTAAGACGATCAAATCAGGTTCCACCTCAGCTACCTTTGCTAAAGCTTCTTCCCCATCATACGCTGTATAAACATCATAGCCTTCTTTTGCTAAATTAAATTTGACGATATCCGAAATCGGTTTTTCGTCGTCGACAACTAGTATTTTTTTCATAAAGAGCCACCTCTTAGTTAGTATTGTCATTCTGTTCCATTATACCGCATTTCTTATCAGGTTTCATCTTTCTTAAAAAATAGCACGTTATTAATAAAAATCTCCTGACAGAAAACATGGATGCGGATAAAAATAAACCGCTAACTCGTTAAAGTTTTAGCGGTTTATTTATGTTTCTGTTATCCATGATCCACATAAGACAGATCAAAATAGTTGTTTCATTCGGGGCAAGATATCCCTTCAATTATTGGGAGTTGCCAGAAAACATGCCAGTGATCGAATCCCATATCCCACTAAAGAATCCTTTGATATTCTCCCAAAGACCTTTTGATCTTTCTTCAATTTGTTTGCGTGCCTCAGTTAAGTCTAATTCTTTCACGAAGTCTTCAAAAATGTTTTTATCTTTCATCTCGCTCATCAATGAAGTGATTTCAGTGACTTGATCGCTTGTCATGACATCTTCTAATCCATTATCTTTCAGTGCTTTTTCAACTGTCGTTTGAATATCTGCTTGTGTCAATTCTTTTCCATCAGCAGTTTTAGCCGCCAATTCTTCTTTTGCTTGCTCTTGTGCTTTGTTTAACGCTTCGTCAGAATAGCCGTCTTTATCTTTGTTTTCTTCTGTGATAGAAGATAAAACATCCATTTCATTTTGAGCGACAGATACTCTATCCTGATTGATGATCCCACCAGATTCTTCAACGATCTTATACACGCCTGCTAAAGCTCCTGAGCCATCGATCGGCACTGCGGATGCGACCGTCAATTTCGCATCAGTGATCCCAGCTGTCAACGCTGCATTTTGATATTGCGCAGCAGTGATTCGTGTGATATTTTCTGGTGTCGCGATATCGACAGTGATTCCTTCACCTTCAGAAAGTGTCTGCATACGGACAGAGCTATAAACTGCCCAGTCTGCGGTAAATCCACCATCAGGGATATAGGTCATTAAATCTGTACCAGATGTCTTATAAATCGGCGTCTCACCTTTGATCCCTAGTTTGTCTAATGTATAAGTTTCTTGTTCTTTCGTTAACGCATTACCGATTGCTACTGCATTGATCTGCAAACGTTCACTCGAACTACTTGATGTTGATGATTCAGAAGAATCAGTAGCAACTGTCGAGTCAACAGTTCCTGAAATCGGGACAATGCTTTGTGTTGTACCTGTCTCAGAAGAGTCCGTTGCGACTGCCGGGTCAACAGTTCCTGAAATTGGAACAATGCTTTGTGTTGTCGCCGTTTCTTCTGCTAATACGATTGGTGTCGCTAGTAAAACTTGGCTTGAGACCAAGAGAGTGGCAATTATTTTTGTTTTTTTCATACATAACCTCCATGTAGCTGTTTTCTGTTTTAAACATTGTACTATAAGGTCTATAAGATAACCTACGCCTCAAGGCTGATTTGAAAAGAATCTTATACTATCTTTTAATATTACTGGTGTTTTTTAACCATTATAACCTTTTTAGCCTTTCTTTCATCGTTCATAAAAAAAGCCCAACCTCCGACTATTTTCGAATGTTGGGCTTTGGACCTCGCCTTCTAGGCTTTTTTTTACTTTTGTATCATTTGATTTTAGTAGCGTAATTGCAATAGGATCGGCGATTGATTTTCTAACACTTTCGATTCAACGAAAATAACTTCTCCTCCGTATCGCATTACTTCGTAAATGATCTCATTCACGATATCTTCGACATAGCCTTCGTCGGTTGAGGAGATATCTAATAATTTGACTTGATGATCGACAATCACTGCCTCTTGGTAGTAATCGTGGTCAACGATCAATTTTTGTCCTTTTCCTTTGATTACTTGTCTATAGATATTGGCTACATCTCGCTCTAAACGTCCTTGATTTTCCATTCCTGCTAAAGTGTACAACAACGTTTCTTTTTGATGACGAATATATTCTTGGATCACCTGATTTGCTTGCTCTCCTATTGCCAACTCATTTTCGCCGCTATCAGCGGTAAAGTTTCCATAGATTTCCCCAACGATCAGTTCATCTTTATGGCAAATCTGCTTATACGCAGCAATATTTTCAGTTGTTCCAGCTAAAATGATTGGCCGTGGCGTACGATTCAAATAAGGTTGCAACTCAGAATCGATCCATTTAAAGAACTCTTTTTTGTAATTCGTTTGTACGCTTCCCATTGAGTTCAATACACGGTCTTTTGTCCAATAGCCTTTATTCCTGATTGGGAAATGCGCATCTTTCACTTCTTGTACTAAAATATGATCGACATATTCTAGTAGACGTGAACAATCCATCCCAATCGTCAACACATAATAGTGATTCATTTTACTTTCGCTTCTTAAGATTTCTTTTGTATGGAAATACTCATCGATAACGTATTGACTCTCCAACACAAATGGTACTTCGATTTGTTCATTGATACTTGGCGAAACAAAATAGACAATACTTCCTCTTTTATGCGTAGGTTGAAAGTCTTCTAGCAATTGATCAATTTTATTAATCATTGTTTTCGCCGCTGTTCCTGCCATTTCTTCCAACTCTAAAATAATCTGTTTTACAAGATTTTTTAACACTAGTTTATATTTTTCAGCACTTTTCTCGTCATTTGGCATCCCTAACATGATCGTCACCGCCGGATTTTCCCTGTGAGCACTTAATTCTACATAATTCATTTTGAAACTCCTTCTTTCTACCTATAAATAAACTGACATAGTGATCAATCGATATGATTCGTATTTCTATGTCTACTTTAATGATATTGGTTAGAGCGATTCTAAGGTCAAGCTACTTTTGAAGAATTTATCATTTGAATCCAAAATTAAGTTTGCCTATAAAAATACCGCCCTCTAGAAATTAGATGCTGATCTAACTTCTAAAGAGCGGGTCTTCATTTGCAATTCTTTTAGTATTCTTTTATTTTTTATCTCTAGTTGTGAACGATAAAAAATAAATCTATTCTTTGACGATTACTTGTCGTTGGTCATCCTATGCTTCAAGTATTTGGATACCGATACCCAATAGACCTGGACCAGTGTGGACGACTAATGCCGGTGAGATTTGTCCAAAATAAATCTCTTGGACATTTGGAAATTCACGTTCAAAACGTGCCTTCATTTCGATTGCTTCTTCTTCTGCATCACCATGTGCAACCGCTAAGTTAAAGACTTTCGCATCTCCGACTACTTCTTTCACATAGGACATCGTTTTCTCTAAACTTTTCTTTCTTCCACGTGCTTTACCTACTGTATAATAGATACCTTCTTCATTACAAGAGATGATTGGGTTCAATTTTAGAGCATTTCCCAAAATTGAAGCAACTAAACCAATACGTCCACCTTTTTGTAGGTATTCAAGTGTTGCTACGTTGAAGAAGACTTTCGTACGTTCTGCTAATGCAACTAATTCATCGATCAGTGTTTCCCATTCCATGCCTTCTTCGATCCATTTCGCGGCTTGGATTGCTGTGAATCCAGCACCGATACCAATATTTTTTGTATCTAACACATGCGTTTGTAGTCCTTCTTGTTCTTGTGCAACAAGACGAACGACATTGTTCGTTCCACTTAAACCACTTGAGATAGTGATTGCGAGTACTTTATCGTAACCATCATCTTTGATTTGATCAAAAATTTTGGTGATTGATTCTCCATCGGGTAAAGATGTGCCTGGAATTTCTTCAGGTAAACGCTTATAAATTTCTTCAGGAGTGATGTCAACTTTATCTGTATATTCTCTATCTTTATAGATGATTTTCAAAGGAATCACATAAATATTGTACATATCAATGATTTCTTGTGGCACATCTGTTCCTGAATCTACTAAAATTGCAATTTTATTCTTCATTTTCTTTCTCCTTTTTTGCCTCTTGTAAATATTCGCTTTCCAGGCTGATGGTTTTTTCCGCTAGTAGCTTCATTGCAAAAGAAATCGTCGCTGAACGAACAGCAACATATTCTAATGGAATTTCTTTATTTAATAATTGTTCATGTTGTTTTCCTTGGGCTAATTGACTAACCATTCGTATCGCATTTTCTTGCTCATCACAAAAAAGATTGTACGCTTCTCGTATCCCAATCGTTTTCCCTTGGAATAAAATCCCTTCTTTAATCTCGGGGATCGTTAAGATTTGTTTGAGCGTCGTGATCGCAATCAAAAATGCCACATGTTGTTTACTGTATTTTTTTTTGACTGGCGCCGGTATCATCCCTAACTTCACATAGTTATTCACCATGGATGAAGTCAGCAAAGGATGTTTTTCTCCTTGGATCACTGGTGAGAGATAGCGATCTACCAATGTTTTCACTTGGTCCATATAAAGCTCTAGGTCGGGAAGCTCTTCCCAATGAGGTAATCGAAAGGATTCGAGATTCTCTCCCCAATCGACTAACTGCTGTCGCATTTTTTCCATTATGAAAGCTCCTTTAATGTTCTCATTAATATCTTATCAAAGTTTCAAAAAACATGCAATCTAGTTTCTTTGACTAGATTATTTAATAACAAGAACTTTCGTTTTTTATAAACGTTAAACAGCTGATATATTAGTTATTTTAAATACAAAAAAGACCCGCCGTAAAACGGCGGGAAAGGAGTAAAAAATGAAAAAGTGTTATGGGTTGTTCCTCTGCAAGAACTTTGTTGGTTGGGATAGTTTTATCTTAGCGGTTATTTATGAATAAACTATGAATGAATTTCTAGGAAGTAGTAAAGTTTTGACGTATTTTTATTATTCGCTTCTTGCAATTTAAAATACTTAGTGCTACTATAATTAAGTACTTTTTCATATGGGCCGTTAGCTCAGTTGGTAGAGCAGCTGACTCTTAATCAGCGGGTCGCGGGTTCGAGCCCCTCACGGCCCATTGGGTGCCAAACCCACGTCACCAGTACACTCTTGGCTACTTCGGTAGTTTGGAAAAGAGTGTGCGTGGTGGCATTTTTTTGTGCTCGGGTATGTTTTTCGGGTATACAACACTAATTTTCATTTATTAGATAACAAGACGATTGAATACGATTCTTTCTGATGAAGAAATGAAATATCGATATTTCATTGAAGTAGATACACAGTTTACGAATTAATTATGATTATGTATTTCCCCTCATAAAGAGGGGCTTTTTTATCGCTTAGGAATAGTCAAAACATACTCTGGAAAACGAATATCCACTGTTTGTCCATTGATTGTATTTCCGTTCGGGTCGTTTGTTCGTCGCAACATCGGAAAGACTCTTTTTCCTGCAAATTTACGGATATCTAGTGTGCCATCCAAACCAAATCGCAGGCCACTAGGTAATCCATATGCTGCATTCACATCATCTCTGATAATACCGGCTGATTTACAACGCCCAATTTCAACATCCGGATTGTCGGCATCCATCCAGAAGACATATCCTTGATTTAAATACGCTGCACCATTGATTGGCACTAACCAAGCACCAATTCGAAAAATACCAAGAGATAGCTCATTAAACACTTCTAACTTCCCTACATAATTACCAACGGTTTTTGGTGGGCTCGCTAAGATAATTTGATCATGTGTCTGCGGTTGATTCTGAACAGTATTTACATTATTGGTCTGATTCACTCGATTTCGAATCGTACCTAGTCTTGAGTACAAGAATGGTCCTGGGCAAACAGTAGCGGCGCCTGGGGCATCTCTATGACCAATGACTGCAACTTTTTTCCCAAGTCGTTTCTCGATATCCTGAATTAAACGGACTAACGAATCGATAGTCTTCTCCGACACTTGCCAATTTGGCGCTCCTGTCGTGTTTGTGCACTCGATCCCAATGGAATAATTATTCGCCTGATTAGCGTGCCAAGCGATCTTATTTTCATCAATGTATGCTCGAATTGTCCCATCTGGACCAATACCATAGTGTGCGGAAGCTTCGACATTTCGCCAGATTTCAGGCATGCTGTTAAAATTTGTCCCCGCTTGATGATGGACCACGACCGTTGTAATTTGTGCATTGGTTCGAGTGCCAGACCATTTTGTTCCAAAGTTTTCAAACTGATATCTTGTTGCTAAACTTGAAATTCCCATCGTAAATTCCTCCAATTTTCTAATAAAAAAGAGTAACCGTTTGGCTACTCTTTTTCTTTATTTATCATTTTTCTTGTTAAGTTATTCATCTAAATGGATGACACTGTTTCCTAAATCAAATAATCCACCAGCGGCTAATCCTGAAACAGCTCCAGCCCATGCGTAGATCGCTAAATCTTGTGGTGCTAGAGTCACTGCGTATAGCACGCCTAACAAAATACCCGCAATCACATTGATCAAGGGTAAGAGTTTGTAATCCTTCATTTGTGTTTTGATTAACCCTGTGACACCGACGACTAGTGGTGTAATAATACTTGAAGCAGCTAAGATTTCAGTCATTTTATTTTCTCTCCTTTCCAATTTGCTTAAAAATAGATCTGATTTGTTCTTCGATAATTGAAAGCCGATTGCTAGATTCTGTCTGATTTTTTTTAAGTTCCTTGATGGTCTCATTCAATTCACTTAGTGTGTGATCCATTTTCGTGAACATCGCATAAAATTTTGCAATACCAAAAATCAATGTAAAAGCCAGTGAAACAATTGCGATCCACTCAGCTATGGTTAATGCCTCCATAAGTCACCTACCTAATCCTCATTCTCTAAAATTATCTTTGACTGTTCCTCTGTGATCGCACCAAGTGCCAGAAACTGATGAACATCATCATCTGTCATCCATCCACGATTGTACCAATCTTGAATTGTCTCAAAATTAAGCATGTTCTTGCCCTCCTTGAGTCAGTTCTCTTACTTGTTGTGACAGTTGAAGATTTTGTAACGTCAGCTGTACCACCGATCGCCCTAAGGAATCTGCTGTTTCTTGCAGCTCTTCGACTTCTTCTGGTGTGGCAGCACTCACCACGTTCCATCGTTGACGATTAAAATCAAAACCAATAACCACCACGTGTGTATCAATAGGTGGTGCGACTTCCGTGTAGGGATGGTATACGGTGCGATCTTCAGGTGTGTATAATGGCCGTAGATCCTGTAAATTCCTTGTGTCATAAATTGCTTTATGTCCGTCCATGGTTTTCATCCTCCTAGATCAGTTATTCGTTGCGCCAACTGATTCATTTTTTCATTTTGTTTCTTTTCTCTTAGTGCAATAGCTTCTCTAGTAAACTCAAATCGTGAATAACGTGCAGGTGTTGTGAATCGCTGCAATGCATACGCATGATACTGAGGGAATGCGTTCACTGGATCTAGTGCTTCTGGGGTTGTGTAAACTCCCTGTGCACGAAAATCATTTACAAACGTCTCTTCAATTTTCAAATCATAAATATCAATTACGTCACCTGCTTTTAGTACACCAGCTGGGAAAAGTACTTGTAGAATGTTGCTGTTGTTGGCATGGAACATTTGATAAGCCGTCTCAAAATAGCCGGTTTGAAGATCGTAATTGTTATAGTTCAGACGAAAACCATTACTCGTACTAGTCGTCCCTGCAAATCTTGTAGGCACTTGATCAGCCGTCAAGCATTCACCATTTAAAAACAAAAAACCAGTATGCGTTCGATGTTGGCGTGTCCCATTAGCCTCCATAAACCGATTACCAGCAACAGACATTGTTGTAAGGCCACCAGGCAGCGTTCGTTGGATGTGACGACCATCATTACTCCTTACAAACCCTGCTGTGGTCAATGTTCCATCCCATAAATTTTTTCTAGGATAGACAGTCGTGAATCGATCCGTCCCATCCTCTGACCATGACCAAGCTTCGCTAATATTCAGTCCTCGCTTCAAAGTCTCTAATTGTTGTTGGGCTTCTCTTATTTCCTTGTTCATAGGATCCAGTTGATCCGCAATTTGTTGCTTTAATTCCTGAGAAATTTCTTGCGCCAGCTGATCTACATCAAAGGAATCAATGGCCAACTCTATGTTTCGAATCCTCTCTTCGAATTCAATAAGATCGTGATCGATCCCCGAGGCTTGTTCTAGAACGAGGTTTCGTAGATCCTCAAATCTTTTAACATAAAACTGCGCCATTTCTTCCAAGTCTTGGTCTAACCAAGACTCTTGGAACTCAGTACTAAATGCCGGATAGTCTAACGATTGACCATTGGAAAATTCCACAAAGACGTAAATCACTACGTCCCCTGTATAGGCATAGATATCATTTGGCAACATCACATTTACTTTTCCAGCTGCGGGATCCACAATTTTGATTGAGCCGTCATCACTTTCAAAAATGACTGACTGTCCTGCAGTCACGAAGTCAAAGCCCAAAATGACATTGGCTTCCGATAGGTCCAAAGGCTCCCCATTAAACTGAAAGTTGATCGTCTTTTTTGCGACACGTTGGTCATAACTGAAGAATTCTGTATTGGTCGTTATAGGAGAAGAACGTTTTTCCGCCGTTTTGTTTAACGTGATCTCACTGGTTACGTAGAGATTTTCCATCGTTCGTCCTCCTTCAAACTTTGTCTTCTAACGCCCACAGTTCTTTCAAAAATTCTTGAATTCCTTCACGGCAAGTTTTTTTGTTTTTTTGGTATAACTCAGGATCTTGAATACTGATACTAGATGAGGTTGAAACGTCTTGATCTCCATCAATCGACGCAGAGAGGTAGACAACCATTTTTTCATCGATCATGACCTGTCCTGCAAATGTGCTGCTTGTTTTAGTCGTTAACATGTTGATTCTCCTCCTTTTCAAATTCATCCATTAGCCGGTCACAAATTTCTGCATCTTCACCAGATAATACACCTTCATAATTGGCTAATGTTTCGCCAAATGCTTCAATTAGTTTGGCATTTACTCCGCCATCAATGACAACTACCTCTGCCAATAAAATATTCATTTCTTTGACATATTCTTGTCTAGTTTCTTTTTTTAACTCATAGCCTGTTTGTGTTTCATTGAGAATCAGCTTTCCTGAAGCGTCTTTTTGTCCATATTTTTCAAAAAGCTCCATCTGTGATTCATGCAGTTCCTTTGCAGCATCTAATAGCGCATTTTTAAGTTTTGAACGTTGCCGATTTTTCCTTGTCCCTTCAATTTTCATATTCGTTAAAAAGCGTATTGCTGCGTTTAGTTCTTCATTTTTAAGAGTAATTCTCATGCTGTTTTCCCCATTCTTTGTTCTAATTTTTGAATGCGTCGTTCCTGGTCCTCAACAATCGCAATCAATTCTTGATTCGTTTTCGTATTCAGATTTACCTGTTTGTTCATGTCGATTCTCAAATAATGATCATCCTCTTCGATAGGTGCTTGAAGAAACGGAACATCTTGTGCAATCATTCCGAACTGCTTCCCACTCGGAATATTGACCTTGGAACTCTGATTTCGATAACCCTGTTTCCACTCAAAATCAACCATGTGAATCCGTTTTGTTTCTTGAATGCCATTGACGATCGTATCTTCGATATTTTCTTTAAGACGGATATCAGATTGATTGGTGATCGACCAACCATTCATGTTCAAATTACCAAACATTTGAATGATCCCACTATTTGCTCTGATTTCAAGAAGGATTATTCCTCCTGTATTTGTTCCGCGCCCTAGAATTAAGCTTGCGCTGTTTCTAGCATGATAGGCAACACAAGGGTTTCCAGCAGAAGTTGTACTTCGTTCAAACCCACCAATATTCGAAGTTGCAGTATTGTAGAATTGTAAAGAAGTACCAGTCAGTTCCATAAAGCGGATATTCGCAGATCGATTAAAGGTCAAGGTGGTTGGTGTCAAACGCAAGGTGTTTCCCATTGAGTTGAACCCTACTTGAATGGCATTAGTAGCTAACTTATCTGCCGAAACAGCTCGTGCTGCAATCGTCGTGGCTGTGACTGCACCTGCTGCAAGTTTGGCGGTTGTTACCGATCCACTGGCCAATTTATCCGCAGTAATTGTGCTACCGGTAATGTGACGAGCGATAATGGCATTTGAAGCAATCCGATCAGCAGTGATGGCATTTGTGGCTATTTGGTTTGCAGTTATTGTATTCGCTGCAATCTGAGCGGCTGTGATCGTGTTTGCTGCAATCTTTGCAGCTGTGACAGCTTCAGCATCTAACTTCACTGTTGTCACTGCATTAGAAGCAATTTTCACTGCAGTGATAGCTCCGGAAGAAATCTCTGTTGCTGTAATTGTTCCAGCAAAGATATGGCTTCCTCGAATGGTATCTGCCGCAATCTGTGTCCCTGTGATCGTTCCTGCCGCAATTTCCGTTGCTGTGATGGTTCGTGCGGCAATCTCATTCGCAGTGACCGCATTCGTGGATATGTGCCTTGTGATAATCGCATTGGTCGCAATCTCGTTCGCAGTGATTGTTTGAGCGTTGATTTCTCTGGCTGTGATTGTATTTATGGCTAAATCATTCCCGACAATACTCCCTGCTCTAATTTGTGTGGTGGTGATAGTTCCAGCAACAATCGACAAGGCTTGGATCGTGTTTGCTCGAATCTTGCCACCATCAATCTCGACTGTGTCCTGCCACTGCCAATCAGAAAGAAGATCCTCAACCTCTCGAATATCAGACATTGCATCATCGATTCGCTTTTGTGCATCAAGGAAATTTTGTTCGGCGGACTTCAAGCGATCATCCAGTAGAGGTAACGAAATATTGTTCAATTCATTCAAAGCTAGCTCGTTGTCAATCAGTTTCTGCTCAAGTCCCGGCAACTTAACGGTGGTGAGTATGTCCATTTCAACTTCAAGCTCTTTTAACCGGCCTTCAAGATCCGGCAAAATGTTCTGCTTTAAATCATAAAGAAGCTGATCGTTCTCTGTCAGACGTTCATCCAGTTCCGGAAGAATCCGATCATTTAAATCGTCCAAGATTCCTTCTAGTTCATCTAGTTCCTTCGTATTGGCAGTCTGCCCAAAAACTTCCTCGCTGAAGTTGCCAGCGACACCGTGGTGATTAACTGCCCGAACACGGTAGTACCATTGCAATTTGGTTTCTGTTCCATGGGTATAGGCATTCACATTTGTAGTCCCCAACAGATTGCTTGGTCCCGGAATAAACCCTTTTTCTTGAGAGCCGTAAATTTCATATTCTCGAACGGTCAGTCCCTGCATATCCCAATGCAGAAGAACTTGGCTAAAACCACCATAAGCAACAAGATTTGTAATTGTGCCAGGTCTAACGTTGGCTATGTTTCCAGGGCCAATAATGGGGGGGCGATTGATCTGTTCCTCATGATCGCGATCCTGTTCTTTTTGATTGGACCCCAATGTCGCTCTTGAATCGCCAATCTCAATCGATTCGTATTTATCTAACAGCACGTTCCAAACCGTCTGATTGATCTTCGCATTGACGTTGACACCTAGCTTGTTAAAAGCCACGGTGACGGTGTCATACAGCTCCAATTGCTCGAGCAGCCGATGTTGTTCCTCACCAGTCGCACTGTACAGATCCGCAAACTTCACTTTCAGATTTACACGAGGCAACCCGACCTGATTGCTAGAAATATAGTACTGAGCGAACTGGCGTAACTCTGCGACCGTTTGAGGATTACGGCTACTGAGATCCACTGTCTGTACCCGACGTTCCGGAAACTTGTCGACATGAGAACTATCTAGAATGACTTCCGGAAGAACTAACTCACTGGCACCTTCTTCATTTGCTCGAGCATAAGGTCGAATTGATGTGTAGGTACTTTCGATTGATTCTTCTTGCACGAGATCCACCAAGTTCTTGCCATAAGCTATGACAACACCGGTGTCTCTTCCACCATTTCGCATCAAACGAATTTCGTTGTTGTCGAAAATATATTCACCGTTGTAATTTTGAAGTATCGAACCTTCCTTTCCGCCCAAGGCATCGGCGGCACTTTCGAAATGGCCAACTTCGGAAAAGTCCATCGCGGTGACCGTCGTCAGATCCGTAAACACGCTAAAATCACGCTGAGGAACTAAAAGAGCGCGCCACTGATTCAACGCTTCTTGCGCCGAAATGGCGGTGTGCTTCTGTCCTTTGTTTAGTGCTGTTTTTTCGGTTAAAAGTGAAATATGATCACATTTAATAGAAATAATGCCGTGTTGAGGTTTAGTAATCTTAGTGATTTCAAATCGTTGTCGCTTCGATCGAGTACCCGGACCAACATCAACTACTACTTTCTTCCCTTTTTTCAACTGAGAAAATAACTGTCCGTTGATTGGATAATTAAAGGTTAGATATGGAAATTGATTTCTATGTCTTACAGCCAATACGCTGCTTGCTTCATTCAATAACCCTAGACCGAGCGTGCTGTAATCGTTATTCGATTCATTGTAAAGAATTGGCACACTCATATCGCAATCGACCTCCATCTTGGTGTAATTGTTACCTGTGTGATTTGTGTAGTGAATGAAATGGTATTAGTTCCTGGTCGCAGCTGCGGAACATGGTACCCATCGTTTTGCATCAAGATCGCACTTGATATATTGACTGTGCCATCACGATACGCTGTCCCTAACTCACTATCGATCGTAATCATGCCAGCACCGGCAGCTCTCAGAATTCGAAACTGCCGACCATTGATGGTCAGGGACGCATCTGCCGTCCCACTGTATCGAAATTGGATTATCGGCAGTGATGGAATCGATTCAGGATTGTCTAGTGTACGTCCGGATAAAACGGAAACAGCTGTTTGACCATCCAACCGATACATTACTGGCTTGCACTGAAAAGGCAACGCTAAGTCAAAATGATCACGCCAGCGATCGAGAATTCGAACTTGCGAATGAAAGATGCCTTCGTAGAAGTATTCCGAATCCTCAGAAAAAAGAAGCCGACTGTATCGCTTTGGTTCCTTCAGCCAGTGCGTAATTTCTCTGACTTGCTGGAAAAGCGACTTGTCTGCTTCTTTCCTTAATTCCATCGGAAATGTTTTGATGATATCTTTTTCTCGTTCATTGTCGTAAATGATTGCCCCTTGTCGACCATCGACCTCATCAAATCGCAAATCTGATTCAGGAATCGTCAACTCCATCTCATTCAGGAGATAGAGGTTCTTGTCAATCGACTTATGGCCATTAAATTCAAAATAGGGTTGTACAGCTTTCACTCTAATCTCCTCCTCATTTCATCTGCCGTGTGTTCTGCGAGTAATTCCGACAATTCAGCAATATCTAATTTGTCATTGATTGTAATCTCATCAAAATGAATATCGATATGCGGTGTATTATGGATCGTTTGGGTGGTGGTTTTTGTCTCGCTCTTAACTGCTGGTAACGACAATCCAAACCCAGCATTACCGGCAATCGCCACCGACTCAGCTTGAATATTCGGCAAGACAAGCTGGGCACCTAAATCCTCAATGGCATCTAACGCTAAATGCTTGAATCGCTCAATCCCTTCACCAACTCCGGCAGGGATCCACCGTCCCACATCCATCTCCATCACTTTGGATGGTGAATTGATATCTAAAGCTCGTTGCATCGTTTGTGCCACTTGATTAGCGATGGAAGCTGCAGTGCTAAGAACTTGAGCTTGCCCGGCAATTAATCCATTGTTTAAACCGATCATAGAGTTTTGACCAATGCGATAAAACTGATCAGGTAGATGATTCATTTGATTAGGCATCTGTTGTGCACCCTCACGGATAATGTCATTTGCACCCTGCATCCCATCACGATAGGCCTGATTTGATTCACGCATAGCTGCTGTGGCAATCTTAGGAAGACTTTGTAAAGTTTTATCTATTTCCTTAGTCAGTTTTTCAAAAACTTCCTGCATTTTTTTAGATCCCTCATTGGACGCTCTGACCATCTCTTCCGTCATTTTATTGATTTCAGAAACTGCCTGAGGAGCGGCATCAGCTATACCTTGACTTGTGCCTTTACCTACCTTTTCTCCATGTTTTTGGTATTCTTGTTGATTCATGTGTGTGGAAATTTCATTCCCTGGTACTAGTGCAATTTCTTTTGCTGCTTTTTGGACAGCTCCTTGACTATCCGTTATTCCTTTGGCAGATCCGGCACCAACATCTTGACCATTTTTATTGTAGTTACTAGCAGTCATTTCGTTGTTTAAAATATTTTCTGGAACCATCGCAATCTCTTTTGCTGCAGATTCTACTTGTGGTTTTCCTTCACGTACACCTTGACTTGTGCCTTCACCAACAGGATGCCCCAGAGAAATATATTTATCGATCCCCACGGTTTCTCTAATCGTTTGTTCCGGAACATTAGCTACTTCTTTAGAAGCTTCTTCTACTGAAGTAATATTATCTAAAATTCCTTGTCCAAATTTTGTTGGTGGTGCTACACCCATTGCGGCGTAGTCCGTTTGTTCTAGGTGAGGGCCCATCACTCTCTCTGGCGTTTGAGCAACTTCCTTTGCTGCTTCCTCTACTTTGGGGGTTGCTTCTACCATCCCATCCCCAATTTCTTCGACAGGTTGACGTCCCCACTGTGCAAAGTCTTGCCCCTCTGTTCCTCTGCGTAAAGATGCCTCACTTTTTTCTGGAACTAATCCAAACTTTTCAGAAACAGTCTCCGTTTCTTCACCAACAATATTTGCCATACTCGCCATCGCTTGCTTCATCGTCGCATCCGCAGTCCCATTTAAATCACTAATGTGCTGTTGTGCTGTTTCTGGTAATTTACCTAATTCAAGATCTAAATTTTCAACAAACCACGCCGATTGTTCAGCTGACATTTTTGGTAGGTCCTCCATATGAAGACCCATTTGTTCCAGAAGGCTTTTTGTATGTTCTCCACCTAACTCCGCTAATGAACCAAGATTCAGTCCCATCTCATCAACCATTTGCTGTGTTTGAAGCGCACCCGCCGGACCTAGCTTTTCAAGTTGCATAATAATGCCATCATCTACACCGGCCTTCGCCAAAATGGCAACATTGGTCGACCACGTTCTCATAGCTTCAGCATTTTTTTGTAGATTTTCCTTCATTTGATCCAAGCTTATCGCTTCTTGTTGTTCAATCTGCTTAAAAGCATTTCCTGATTCTTCTACCAGCTTTTTGTACATGCTATTCATAGATTCCAAGGCAGCTTGTTGTGCATCAGATAGAACATTCCATGAAGTAATCATCTGTGAATTAGCTTCTGAGACTGTCTCTGCGACTGCTCGTCTTTTCTCTTGCTCCTCCGCGTACAATTGATTTCGTTCGGATTGATTTTCAACAAGTAAACCTTGAAGTTCATCTTCCTTCTGGGATAGTCCTTCCAGTGATTCTTTGACTTTTTTCTTTCCATCAACGCCAGATTCTGAGGCTTCTTGCTCCAATCTCATACGTTCTTTGGCTACTTCAGTTAATGAGGATTCAATGTCTGCAGCTTCTTGATTCAACGTCTTTTGTCGTTCGGTTAGCCGATTGACTTCTTCCATTCCTTTAGAAGCTTCAATCCGTTTGTTTATTTCTTCTGTGGTTGCATTAAGCAGGCCTGTTTCTTCGTCGTAAGAGAGATTTAGACCAGTCACTGAATTATTCAGTTCATCAACTGTATCAGCCATCAATTTTTTATCCGCAGCCGATTTATCTTCAATTGCTGAAAGCCTTTGTAATTCAGCTGCTAGATCCTTGTTTCTTTCTGTATTCGACTCGATCACTTTAGCTTGTGATTCAAATTCTTTTGCACTGGACTGGGTTGACTTTTCTACGCTATCAAGATCGCCTTTTAATCCATCTAATTCACTAGCTAATTCTTTGGCTTTTTTACGAGCTGCAAAGAAATCTATGCCCATTTTTGCGGCCGCAACTCCAGCTAAACCAAGTGCAACCGCAGTGCCTGCGACCACAGGATTTAACAGAATACTAGCAGCCGCTAATGCTTTCTTCGCTACTGCAGAAGCACCAGCAGCAATCGCATAGGTTTTTTGGGCAGCTGCTGCCCCTTTTAGTGAAGCTGCATTGGAAATGTTTGCTGCGACAACCGCTTTAGTGGTGGTGGCGTTCTGTAAGTTGAGACTGATTCCCAGTTTTGTAGCAACTGCATCAACTTTTTTAGCCATCGTCGCACCAGAAGTTGCACCGGTCAGGTATTTCAACATCTGAACATAAGATGCTGTAGCAACTGCTGCTTTCTGTACAATCAGTAGTCCACCAAATGCAGTTCCTAATCCGATAATTACAGGCGCTGCCGTCACAGCTGCGTCTTTCACAGCAATAACCCCACCAGCCATCATATCAATAGCCGAAACAACCGGAGGGATGACACCAGCGATACTATTCAACGCCCCTTCAAAAGTTTTACCAAACCCTTGAATATTTTCTTTCATTGAGCCAAAGCGAGTTTTGCCAAATGCCTCGTCCATAGATGCGATAATGTTTGCTGTTCCTCGACTTGTTGCAGTAGCCATATTGGCAAACGACCCTGCCCAAGTATCCCCAGCTTGTTGAGCCATCCCAGAAACCGAGGTGAATTCATTCCCACCATCACGCATCGCCTGTTCAACCGTATCAAAAAACTCATTGGCACTAATTTCGCCATCACGCAACGCATCTCGAATACTCTGCATACTCATGCCAGTTGCATCTTCATAGATTTTCCAAGGATCAACACCACGACGGACCATCCGATCCATTTGAGCCATGTTTACGGTACCGGTGGCTCGCATCTGGATCATGGCATCCATCACATTATCCATTGTTTCTGCAGCGCCATCACCATACATGGCAACTGCATCACCCCAGATTTGATAACTTTTCGTCGATTGTTCTAATGAACCATTTTGCATAACTAAACGTTGAACGGTCTGTGCCGCACTATCAAGCATGTAGTTTGTACCAACAACGACATCTCGAACGCCTTCCATCCCTGCAGCGGCTTCTTCTGAGCTACCAGTTAATCGAGTCATCGTATTTTCAAAGTTATTCAAAGTATCAATACGACCAAATGCACCATCTAATGAACCTTTAGCCATCGTTAGTGCTGTAGTTGCTCCTTTTGTGATCAACATCGCTGCGCTTAATTTCCCAACACTACCAGTTAACAGATTGGCACTAGGATTAGGCTTCTCAAAAGAATCACCTAACTTACTCCCAGTGGTATCTGCGTACTCTTGTAGGGCCAATAAATGCCCCTTCATAGCATCAACGGCAGATCCTAATGCACTTGATCCATGTTTGGCTCCGGCTTCAATACTTTCTGAAATGCTTTTCCCGGCTTTGGTAGCAGACAGTTCCACAGGCGGTACCATTTTCGAAGCTGTTTTCCCAATACTTTCCGTGGCATTATTGGCTTGTTTAGCGCCAGATTCAAACGATTCAGCAATTGCTCGACCTGATTTGTTAGAAAAACTCTCCACACTATTTAGTAACGAACTTCCTGATTTACCAACGCTATCAAGAGCTGCAATTGATGATTTCGCTCCGGAATCAAAATTTTCAGCAATGCTTTTCCCGGCTTTTGTGGCTGATAAATCGACTTGCGGTACCATTTGATTCACAGATTTCGTAATAGAATCTGTAGAAGTTTCAGAATCCTTAGCAGCACTTAGAAAAGTTTCACTAATACTACGCCCCATTGTTGGTGCAGAAGATTCCACAGAAGAAACCAAGCTTGTGACTGATTTAACGACACTTTCATTGGCCTGATTGGCATCCTTGGCACCTGTATCAAAGTTATCACCGATTGACTTACCAGCTTTAGCTGTTGCAGATTCGGTCGTCTTTCCTAAACCTGATACGGTCTTTTCGACAGAATCTACTGCTTGATTTGCCGATTTTGCTCCTGATTCAGTATTCGCACCCATGTCAGACCCGACTTTTTTCATGACATCATCGGCATTTTTACCCAGTCTGGAAAAGCCTTGTTCGACCGTGTCAATTTCTTTCGTGACCTGTTTGCCGTTGACGATTATGTCGATCGTTACCTTACCATCACTTCGACTCATCTTCTTCACCTTCTTTCGGTAGTGCATAGAGTTTCTTCAATTTTCTTAGTTCATCTTTTGCTTCTTTATTTCCTTTTCCTGTTGGCATTTTCCTCGTCCTTATCGACACGATCTGTCTAAACCTAGTTTCATCTGGTAATCCTCCAAACAAGGCAATAAACTTCTCCCATCGCATCTTCCCTCGTTCCTCAAATAGATCGATACCGTATGATTGATAAAATGCTGCGTAAATATTTGGCGCATCATAATCAAAAGAAAAATGCTGGTCCGCAATCTCTTTCATTTTTGGTTTTAATTGGTTGCCCTTCTTGTCATAACGTGGCTTTGGTTTTTCCCAAATATCAAAAGTTTCCAAGATTGATAAAAAAATCGTATTTTGTGTTTCAATGTCATACAAAAACGAAACACCTAATAAAAGCTGTAAACCCAGAACAATTTTTTCTGGTTCCGTCAAAATCGGATCCTTTAACAAGTCAAAAAGACGTAGCACCGTATCGAAAGAAAGATCGATCGGATAACTAACGCCTTCGATTTCCACCGTGTCTTCTAATCGATACTGTAGTTTCATTGCTCTATCCTTCTAAGTAACGCTGCATTTTATCGAAGAATTGTTTTTTTCGTCCGCCAAGCTCTTCTCCTACTGCGGAACAAATCTCCATGTAGTACTCAGAGATCAATGTGTAGTCAGGCGAAAGCTTAAACAACTTGTTAAATGCGCCATCTCCTAAAAGCTGATCCATCACTTTTTCTAATTCTTCATGCGCCTTCCTGTCAGCTGTTTCCGGTTTGATCATCTCTTTTTCCAGTTTTTCAGTGATCTTTGCAGACTTTGTCGCATAATTTGAAACTAATTTCCAAAAGGCTTCTGCTCCTTTTTCGGATGTATCAATATAAAATGTGTGTTCGCCAATCTCAATTGGTAGTTGTGTTTTTTTCACTTGGATTTTTACCATGTTTGTTTCCTCCATTCGTTGGTATATAAAAAAGAGAAGCGATAATCGCTCCTCTTACTTAGTCTCTTCTTTCTTGTTTGCTTTAGTGTTTGTTGGTGCAGAATTCAAAGACACATCTGCGTTATTACCACCGGATCCCGGAACACCTTCCGTCGGTGTTGCATCGAAGGTAATTGTACAAGAAAAATCTTCCGTTGCATCCGCTGCACCAGATCCAGCCACAATGTCCGTCACTGTCGCATGTCCAGTCCATTGTTTTGTCTTGTCAGCACTGACAACACGATGCCAAACTTTACGACCAATGCCGGTTTTATACTTCATGTCTGCAATAATTTTTTGTGCTTTATCTTCAGAATCATAGTCACCAGATACGTTATAAGCTCCAGATACACTATTGACCATGTTTGTTTTCACGCCGTTGTAGTAAGCTTTTTCCTCTGTTGTTTCCGTTGTCGCATCAGAAATGTCTTCAATTCCATCTGCCAATTCTACCCACGCAGCTTCTGTTGGTGGTGTAGCGATATTCGTAAATGGCGCAATAAAATGACCACGTTCACTGTTTACATTTTTCATTTAGTCTTCACTCTCCTGTGGTTTATTTTTAAAATAGAGTTTTGCTTGGACGACTAATCGATAATAGAAGAACTTTTTATCGTCTTGACCAAGCAAAAAGGGTTCATTGGAAATTGTCAAAGCCATGAATTGATAAGAACCATCTTCAGATGGGATAGATTTCACATTTTCTAAAATCTCAGAAAGCTGATAGATGACACGGTCGCCAGAAAAGTTTTGGGTCTTGAACCGAAATTCAAACGGCAATTCCTTGACCTTGTCCCCATTCATGTACGATTTGACTGTTCGGCCTCCCGGTAGTGGTACCAACCGAATTGACTCCTCCTGATCGATGGCTTGGATAATCACCGGCACATCGATTTTACTGGCTACTTCCTGTAGCCGATCTATAAAATCCATTATAGTTTCGCTCCAATCTTAAATGCCTGTAACCAATCACTCATGAATAAGGGTTTCGCTGCTTCATCCCAAAATGGACCGGTTCCGGGCTGCTTATTGACAAATGGGATCCATACACCAGTTACTGGATGCTTTCGGCCGCCATAATACTGCGGACCTGCATATGGCGCATCAAATATCAGCTGACTTCCCCGACCAGATACTTGGCCAGTGTCACGCAAATGCATCGTGTCCCATGGCACCACATTTTCGTTCATGGTTTGTAGCATCCGGTTGGCCATGTTCAACTGACCAAGCCCCAAGTTATCTTCACTAAGCTTTGATCGGACACCACCTAGATCAATGTCAATCTTGATCCCACTCATCAGACCACCTCAATTTCATAGCCGAAAGGATCAGGTGAATCAGCATTCAGCGGTACAACTTTTGCGATAGTGTAATGTTTGCCAAAGATCTCAATTTGGTCTGCAACTGAAAATTCTGGTAATGGTCCAGTGTATTTCTTCACCATAGAAATCAATGCATTGGGCGTTTGTACTTTCCCATCGACATCCCTCGGCTCAAACTTGACTGTGTCATCAAAGCGGACATGCTCAATGACAAGCTCATCCTCAAGAATAGGCTCACCTCTTGGGGTTACACCAATTTTCTTCCGATAGATCATTGCATGAGGGAAAAAACGTTTTGGTGGCATTCTCATCGACTCACCCCACGATATAACAGGCCTGTGCCAGATAACTGCAGCATAGCGTCCCCAGAAAGCAGAGATACTTCGTTTGTCGATGACGAACCACCTTTACCTTTAGAAACGCTCATCCGCCCAATGGACCAACTATCAGGCTCTTGCATTCCAAACGTTGTAGTGGCCTCAGCCTCATGCATGTACTCAATCTGGTAAGCAACAGCCAACTTAAAGGCATTGCGGCGCATCGGAATATCTAATTCAAGATCGTTGCGTTGATAGAACCGTCTCGTTTGGATGTCCAACAATGCACTGGCTTTTCTCAGAAGCTTTCGGAAGTCTTTTTCAGTCAGTTCCGTGTCACGATCCACGAGTCGCTTGTACTCTTTAAGAGACAAGTAGCCACATGGCTCGATGCTTTCCTGATCGTCAAAGATTTCATTCAACGGCTTACGTCTTATTCGTTCCACGGTTTCACCTCCATGAAAAAAGAGAGTGGTTATTCACTCTCTTTTAACAACTTAATTAATTCTGATTTTTTGACAGTAGATAGATACTCGATTCCGAGGCGATCCAACTCGGCTTTAAGCTCATCGACCTTCATATCATCGATAACCAACGACTGACCCTCTACCTCATTTTCATCAGGCTCCCCCGGTCCTTCAGGGGGCGTTACTTTGACAATACGTGCTGGATACCGATGATACCGATTTGTTTGTCTTCATAAACTTTTTTCCAGTTAGTTGGATCAGATAAATCGTTGTTTGTAGGCGTAATTTCACCTTCTTCACGCTCGGTATTTGTAAACTTGACACCATAAGGATGCATCGTAAATGCTCGACGAGTATAGACTTCGTCATTTCCTTTATTTGCGACCCGAGCTGTTTCAAACGTCGTTAGCTTGCTTGGGTTCCCTGTATTACGACCAATTGATCCAGAAGCAAATAAATAAGAAGTATAAACTTTCGTAGCTCCTGATCCTTGTGATGGAACACCATCGTCAACAACTACTCGATACCCTAAGTAAGTTGGAATGTTGACTTCGCCGCGCGCATTCGGGATAAATGCAATCAGGTTTTGCTTTTGCAATGTTGTATAAACAGCTGAATGCATAACGATCATACTTAATCGATCAGCCGAATCACCTAAAAGTTGTTTCGCATCTAAGACCAACTCAGGTGAGATGCCTTCTGTAGGTTTTGCCAATAAGTGAGTACTTGCCAATGCGCCATTTTCTGCAAACAAGCCATTCAAAACGGAAATAAGAACTGCTTGTTCTCGACGCATCCACCAAGAAGCAATTTTTCCCATTAAAGCCCCCAGAGGGTCATCTCCAGAAACAACAGCTGCCAACTCATTCACTGACCATCCACGACCACGATACATAACTGCCGCAATATCTGCAGATGCAGTGATTTTTCCTGTTTTAAGCGCCTTATCGCCATCACCTAATGTTTCTTCTTCACCATCAAGATCATTCCAGAAAGGCATATTTACCAATAATCCCCCAGCTGTAATATTCGCAGCAACAGTAGGATCTGCTACAGCAACACCTGACTGGATAATTGCTGATTTTTCTTCAGTAAAATTGTTCATGTAGGCATTGAAGACTTCCGGGGTTACAACGTCCAATAATTTTGTAATTTCATTTGCCATGTTCTATTTCTCTCCTTCTTGTTGTTTTTGTAGATATTCTGTCAGATTAAAGTTCTCTGACTTCATTTCTTGTTTCATTGACGTACTGCCATTTTTAGATGGTCCTCCGGCATTACCTGACGAAACAAAGTCGGGATCGTTGTTTCCTGAATCGTCTTGAAACAAGAAAGATTTTTGTTCCTTCAATGTTTTGACTTGTTCTTCAAAGCCTTGTAGCTTGCCATCGGCAACTTTGATCGTGTCACGGTCTAATAAACCAAGAACGATAGCCTCGTCTTGTGCTCCTGCTTCTTTGAGGGCTAATTGAATTGCGAAGTCTTTTTGCTGATCAGCTAATTGCTTTTCAGAATTTGCTTTTGACTCGTCAAATTTGGCTTGTAAATCCGCAAATTGCTGCTCAAGTTCTTTGTTGCCTTTTGCAGACTCTTTCAACGTGTCCAATTCCGATTGATTGTCCTTCAACTCCTGCTTGGCACTGTCGCGCTCACTTTCAGCGGTAGCTACTTGCGCATTCAGTTGCGTCACAGTCTTTCCGTGCAGCGCCATTACGCTTTTTGCGGTTTCTTCATCAATACCTAAATTGATCAGTTCTTCTTTCTTCATTTCTGGTTCCTCCTAAGAATTTTTTGAGTGGCAACTACCACTGTGAGTCCGTCTTTTTGAGACATCCGTGCAGGTCTGGTATTACGAATAAACTTGTTCTCTCGAATAATCTCGACGCAACAATTGATCATGTTCATTGATAAATGATCTCAACGATGCTTGTCGCCGTCTGATCAGTTGTTTGAAGTGTTGGATATCTTCTTTGTTGTCGATCGTTGTTGCAGCATCCAATTGCCGTTTGGCACGACGAATAGCGACTTCCATGCGGCGTTGCTTGGCAACTAGGTCCGCATTGTCAATCGCTTGTTTTGGATCATATTGATTCATATGGACGTCAAGATTCGGATCATAGATTTGGATATACAATCGATGCCGGCAATTAATTCCTTGGGTTCCATCAGGCTCACCATAGCCATGATCATAGATTGACGAAATATGCCTCAACTCTTCTAGTGCATCCTCTGTGCGGACAAGCAAGACCCACCCACCTTGGATATGCGCACAGTGTGGTCGTGCAGCCATATGGCTACTCATTAAGGCAGTGACAATGCCATGCTCGAGCCCTCGCTTAAGTCGCAGATCCTGATAGACTCTGTGAGTTGTGGCTTTCAAAACCATCCGGACGTAACGCTCAAGGCTCCATTCACGCCCTGCCTTATCGACAAAAGTCGTCATCACCCCTTTTTCCACCATCGCATAGATCGATTCCCTGAGCGCTTGCTGTGGCGTTTTAGCGCCGCCAATGATTTTGGCCACAGTATCGTTAAGGACTTGCTGATACATCTTAGCCAGTGGATTATTCGGGTAATTGGTGTCGATCAGCGTTTGGTTGACATGATTGTCTAGATCTCGCCATTGCTGATTAAGATATGACTCTATCACATTGTCGATCTCCGTTCGTGGTGGCGGTTCTTTTCCGGTTTGTTTAGACAAATTCTTGTCCAGATCCGAAACAACTTCAAATCCCATATCCACGATGATCTTACGTAGCTGATCATAGGAATACTGACTTGTTTCACTAACTACCTGCTGCAGTGATTGTTGATTCAACAAATTTAGTTGCTGCATCTTTTCAAGCTTCCATCGAAATGCATTATCTTCTGTGAGTGGCGTTCTAGTTGGCTTGTTTAACTGACGGACAAGGAGCTTCATAATCTCGTCTTCCATCGCCATATAAGCATCTTGAACGTAAGAAGCTTCAATCTCTAATTGCTTTGGCGTAATTGTCATTCAATCACTCCTCGTATTCATCGATTCCTGTTGTTGGCAGATCACTCCTAGTCATCATATTGAATTCGTCCTTCAAGGCTTCGGCATAAAGACGTTTGGCTACATCTTCCGGCATGTCCTTCGTTTTGGCCAACACATACCACCCCGGTATGATGCCAGCGTTTCTCAAACGCAGGAATTGATTTACTTCGGCATCCTTATTCAGGAAAACACCGTCATCTAAGTCAACGCCAATGATCTCAGCTGCAGGTATTTCTCCGGTATAGACTTTTTGGCCAGTAGCATTTTTAACGTTGGTTCCCAGCTCACAAATCGAGATAATCAGCTCTTGAATGAACTTTCGCAGCTCCTTCTCATGCATGTTGCGTGATTGGTAGGTCTGTGAGTTCTCACTGACCACCTCCGTAGCTGTTTTTGTACTACGGATCCCTTCACCGTTAAAAGTAAACGTGCCAGTAGAAAGACCAGTCTCCATCTCCAACGTACGCAAATGATGATTGATAGCTGCAACGTATTCGGTCGTTCTAATGTCCGATGTCAGGTCCTTGATGGTCATATCATCCATCTTGCTACCGGGCACTGGCACAAAGACATCTTCATCGTCATCAAAGAATTCAGTGATTTCGTTCTTCCGATGATCAACCTTGCCTTTCATCAGCATCTCACTGACTGCAATTCGACGTCTACCACGCTTGATTTCCATGTTGAACTCGTCAAATGTTAAATTCAGGCGGTCCAGTGTGTTTTTCGAGTTATCATAAACCCCTAATCCTAATGGACTATATGGATGGATGTTGTTAAATCCTGCAGGTTTTAAATAGGCAAATTGTGGTCGTGACATGTTGTAAAAAACAGCACGTTCGGCCATCTCAGGATAGAGCTTACTTAGTTTGATCTGCTTACCTAGAATATCCGGTGACTCGCTCTCATACAGTTCGTTACTGACAACATAGTTACCGTTCTTCCACTCATGGAATTCTAGCTTGGTGTAGTAGTAAGTCGTATCTCCTACTGTTTCAGTAGTCCGGAATGGGATTGCGCACTCACTAATCTTGTTCGTATTGCTTCGTAATGGATAGAATGCATCAGCAAGTGCCCAAGAAAACTCAATTTCTTGTGAATCCTTATTGAAGTATGGCCGAACAGCTAATCCACCTAACGCCATTGCAGGCTCTAAGTATCGGCTGAGGTTCTTCTTGAAATCGTTATGCTCAAGAACATGTTGGATCCAGTCATTTAAAGGATTCGCAATTTCTTTGCCGTTTTCGT
The DNA here is from genome assembly GCF_050498525.1 of Enterococcus sp. DIV2371. NCBI lineage: Bacteria > Bacillati > Bacillota > Bacilli > Lactobacillales > Enterococcaceae > Enterococcus > Enterococcus sp. DIV2371. Next base: position 2,713,342 of record NZ_JBIPAJ010000001.1, read on the forward strand.
CCTTCACTTCACCGACAAGGATCTCCGCCTGCTCGTTGAACAAAACCTTTGCATATTCTGCAGCCACCTTCTTGGCCATGTTGACCGTAGAAAACCGTCGGGTCTTCTGGTTCTGCTTGCTATTGGTGTAATTGATGATGCCGTACTCGCCACGATAATATCGAAAACTCTCAGCGATACGCTCAAACTCTTTCGGATCTGCATCGATCTTAGGATGATCAAATACAGATTGAAACTCTTGCTTATTGATAAGAGCCGCCCCCTTTCCTAACCATTTTTTTATATTGTCTACGATCCTCAAATGCTCACCTCCTAAACCATCAACTCTAATTCTTTGGCATTATCAATGCAGAAGTACTGGAAAGCATCGCAAGTGTGGTCATCTTCTTTGACAACTTCTTGGATGCCTTTAGCGACCTTTTTCTCATCCCAGCGGTATTTTTTATGCTCTTCGACAAAAATTTTGTTGTTCTCGTTGTCGACATAAAAGAAACGCCCTTGGGAAAATAGGTTCGTTGCATAGTCGATCATGGCTTCTTTTTTTAATTTAGCCACTGGGTTCCACCTGATTTCATGATCATAGTAGTACTGATTTCTCAAAGCGCCCTCAGCGCCATCGATCGTTAGGTTTACAATCGGCGCATTATTGCACACTGGCATCTTAGACGTGCGATCAATAAACTTGTACAAGATACGAGATAGCTGTGTAGGTGCTAACTTGTCGACCTTACCTGCAGGTGAATAGTAATAGGTATCCAGTAGAATGACATTCCCTTTCTGGGTCAGTCCTAAACACAAACAAGTCGTTGCAGAATTGATGTGCCCACCATCAAGGGCATAAAAAAGAGCCACGATATAATCGTCGCTTGGTACTTCATCCAATGGATTAAAATTATGGATATTATAAACGTTATCGCCAAGACCCACAGGTTCACCAAGGTAAAGGTAGCGATAATAATCGTAGTCATTTTCTTTGATGCGATTGATCATCTTGAGCATCTGATCAGTAACAAAGCCCAAGGTGTCATTTAAGTAACTAGAATGATGAACTAAATAATCCGGATCAGTCTCTTTTTCCTCTACCCACTCATTGATCCACTCATAGGGATTGCGTGGTGGATTATAAGACCAATAAAATCGAACAAAATCCGCATCTTCATGCTTTTGCCGCATAAAGGTCGTATTGGACTGATCAAACTCTTCCGCACTCTTAAACTCAGCTGCTTCCTCGTACCATACGGCAATGATATCGTTAATATCGTTTGATTTGAGCTTTTGGAAGTCATCTTGACCATAGAAATAAATCGTACTTCCAGTCTTGCGATGGACAATTTTGAAAGGACTGACCGTGGTGTCAAACCGTTTAAATATGAAAAATTTTTTCAATGCCCACTGCATCTTATTGAATACAGAATCGCGAATTGTGTTACTTACCTTACGAATAACAACGATATTTGCTTTCTTCCCTGAATTAAGATAAGGAATCCAAAGCCAAACTAACAACAAGGCAATCACGGAAGACTTAAACGAGTTACGACCACCCTTCAAAATATTATAGGGTTTTTCTGCCTCCCAAACCGGTTGAAAGTGCCGATTGATTTGTTTAAACTTTTTAAACATCTTACTCACTCATCATCACCCCAAGAATCCACGATGATAATTGGTTCATCGTCAGAATCACCTGCTTCTGGTGTGGTTGCTTTGAGTTTAGCAATCTGCGCATCCATGAGATCCAGTTTTCTGCGGCGTTCGTCTTGTTCATCAGCTAATGAGACAAACTGCTTAATAAGGTTCGACAAGGTCATCATTGCTCTTGATTGGGACTTTAAGAAATTCGCTTGTTTGTCCCATGCATATTGGACCTGCATCGTAGAACTGCTGCCACCGTCACCAGACGTCCATCCTGATTCTTCCTTAGAAAGATCATCCCGATCTGTCACAAACATGATCTCCTGCGCTCGTATAATAGCAGCGTATTGGATCATGATGTTGTTCCAAAGGATATCTGCCGGATCACTGTCTATAAGCTCCTGTGCAATCTCTAAGGATTCCTTAGGTATGATCTTGGCAAATAGGCCATGCTTGAAGGCATTTTTGTTTCCTTTCGGTGGTGCCCCTCCGCTATTGCCTGTCGCATTTTTATTGCTACGTTGTCCTCCCGGTGCGTCCGTTGCGTTGCGATGCGTTGCAACATTTCCTGTTTCGTTGCGTTGCCAATCTTCTCGATTCTTCCGGCTTCGGACAGTAGAAGGACTAAGATCATATTTTTCAGCTAGCGCCTTCAAACTTATATCTTCATTCTCGTATTCCTGTCTGATTTTATTCCATGCGATCAATTCATCTCACCACCTCGCTTATCGTGTTTGTTTTGTGGGTTTATGCCTTACGCATAGACCGATAAAAAGACTCTGTAACGTCCAAGTTTATTTCGTACATTCGAAGGGAAGGGCTAGTATATATAGTTCTAAACGGAAAATACGATTTGATCAAACGTTGTAAAAACAATTGCCGCTTGTATTGCTTGCGCGTCTTTATCTTGTATTTTCTGATCATCCATCTTACTTCATCCTCACAAAGCTTTTCCATTGATTTCCTCCAAAACAAAAAGACAGCACGAGCGAATTCTGAAATGAGATGATCCACCTCTTTCAAAAAATTGTGCTGTCTTTCTAGTCAAGTTAAGAAGAATAAGCGACGAGGGGACTATGCCCCCTTTCGATTTTTGGATTGTTGTGAGTAGTCCAAAACCAGCTCTCCGTTTCTTCTACGCTATTACTATAACCCGTTTAAATCAAGAAATATACACAGGCTTTGAGGTCGCATTTTGTGGCAATGTCAAAACAAGCTCAACTGATCTTGGTCTGCTGAATAGTAGTCCATTTCTTCTTGCTTCTTCAAGCGTTCCTCTCGCCGTGATTCATACTCATCAACAAATGACAATGTCTTTCGAATCTCAGTATGCCGCTTTCTTATATAAGATACACTGTAGCCTGTCTCATCTGATATATCGTAAACATCCATGTCATCGATATACTTTAACTTTACAATCTGATTGTCTGCTCCACTGAACGAGTCAATCAATTCCATCAGTTCAATTTTATCTTTTTCGAGCAGTTCCAGTTCATCCTCTATGATTCTGATGCTTTCTTCCAACGATGATGATCTTGAATTTTTTTCAAGGCGCACGTTTGCCAAGTCACCGTTGACCCATCGATCTAATTCCAACCTACTCTTGTTAAGATTCCATTTCATGAAGAGAATTTGCTCTTCTAGGTCTTGATAATTTTTAAGCCACTGAAATCTCACAAACGCCACCCCTTTTATGGTAAAATAATCATGTCAGTGGTCACTTACCCTCAGGGGAGTGGCTTTTTTTATTTCTTTTTTGCGGTTCCGTTCGCCTCTGCTTTTTGCTGGAGCCGACGTTTTTTCTTTTTCACTTTGGATTTTGTCTTTCCCATTTAAAATTTCTCTCCTAACTCCAATTTGTTTTCTAGCGTGCTAGTGATCGTTTCTAGCGCTTTTTTATATTCCTTGACTGTTTGTATATCTGTACCTTCTGCAAGCACGTAGTCACGCTGTATGGCTACGAGAGCTTTCATTAGGTTGCTGTAATGCCCCACAAGTCCTTGCGACTCTCTTTGCGTGCCGTCTTTATCAGTATTCATCAAAATCGATTCCTGATCGTTTCGTCGTACTTTGTTTACAGTGACTTGGTTTGCATCACTAATGATTCGATAATCAAGAACTTTCATGTTCAGCATCGTGCTGACCTCCTATTGTCATATTTTTACGAAATAGGCAAAGTATTAACATTGCACATGTTGATATAATATTTTTCAGCTATTTCGTCGGATTGCCGACTGGCGGTTCTATCAAAGTTTGGTTTTCATGGCTAATATGGGTCTCGTCTCCATATTTTTGGTAGACTGCCACTTCTTCTTCGCTAAGGAATCTAGCCACCATTTTTCGAAATGCGAAGCCACCTGTTACTGCACCTTTTCCTGTCAATTTTGGTTGCTTTTTCCATATAGGTGGGAGTGAAAAATACATTCCGCAATTCTTGACGAGATAGTCCACAGCTTCCTTCCCTGAATTGTGTATTACTACATCTCTCACTCCACCATGCATCAAATCATGATAGTAAGTTATTGCTTTCTTTGCCAATTTATCCTTCTCCCTTCAGTTGGTTATTTTGGTGGATAGTGGAATTACTCAAGGTCTTCATTCTCAAAAACTCTCTTATGGCAATCATCACAATACCACCATTTACCTTCAGTAACTCTTACGCTGTCATACATAGATCCGTTTTCTACTTCTATTGTGTTGCTTGCAAAATAATGTGAAGGACCACTCATGTAATCCTTGCGGTAAAATACCACTCCGCCACAATGCGGGCACTCATTAATTGGTAAATCCACTTGTATAACCTCCTTCAAATTCTTCTCTCTTCTCCACCTTCTAAATAAATGATCCCAGTTTTCTTATTGAGACTTACACTTTCAACCGCTTGATTGCTCCCTCTTTCATATCCGGCATCCTAATAGGTCTTTTCGTAATAACCCACGGTTGATACTAAAACTTCCGCTTCTGGATTAAATTGCAGAATTGGTACTTATTCTTTTGCTTTCATTTGTTAGCCTCCTTAGTAGTCAAAATCATCGGTTCTGGCATAATTTGATCATCTTTCAAAAATTCATTTGAGTAATGCTTTCTTAGTTTTTTATTATTGGTAAATGTTTTCAGCAACCACTGACTCGCTTCGCTTTTGTTCTTGCCAGTGAAATAAATTTTTCCAGTTTGTATTCCTGCAACTTGAATCATCCTGTTCACCTCAAATCATTTTTTAGTTGATTAAATGGATCAGTAACAAGCTGACATCAATAATCTTTTGATCCGTTATTTCAGCGACTACACTGGGTTTCACTCCTTGAGAAAAGAGCAAGCGGGCTTGCTCTATCTCTTCATCAGTCCACGTGAATTTTGCATTCTCAAGGATGATGTTGTATTCTCTCAAGCGCATTATTCTTCAGGAAAAATGATGTCATCTTTTGATTTGGACCAGCTATCCGCAAATGGTGCAAAATGTTGGCGAGCTAATTCTATTTGATCGATTAAAGCAGTCTCAGACAATTCATGATCAGCAGCAATTTCATTCATGCTGTCACCGTCTTCTAAACGAATTAGAACGTCTCTGATATTCACAGTTACATTTTCAGGCAGTTGAAGTGTTGTCGCCTTTTTGATAAATTCATCGATCGTTTCTTTTGAAACAAGAATTTTCACGTTTTCAACTTCTTCTACATCGTCACCCACATCCAGAGAAGTTTGTTCTTCTTTTTTGATTTCAGTTGTACCGTCTGCATGAACAACATACTCAATGTTCGGTTTCTTCGTTTGCTTGTTTACTGGCACACTGTATTCGATTGTTTCTGGTTGAATGACAACAGTCACAGTCGAGCCTAAAAACTCTGTCAGGTTTTCTGTACTTCCTCTAAGAGATCCATTGCTGACAACTAGTAGCACTTCTGTATTTCCATTTGATTTGGATGTTACTTTCTTTAATTCAGGTCTGAAATTTACTTGTTTTGTCATTTTATTTTTCCTCCAATTATTTAACTAAAATTTTTGTCCATGTTTCTCTTTCCTTGATGAATTGACGAATCATAGTTACATCCCGATCAGCAACTGTCACGCTGTCCTTTCTCCCATGATTCCGTCTGTGGAGAAGAATATTTTTCTTGCTTTTATTTTTAAAAGCTCGTAACACTTCCCACTCATTTTTTGGCTGTTCAATGCGATAACCTTTTGCTTGAAGCCATACCATCAATTCTGGTAAATCATTCATTTCTAACAACGTTCGAACTGCCATTACCTTTCCTCCACCATTTTTTTCTTTCTACGTTCAGATTGTCTTTTCCGTTGCTGTCTTGCCGATTCAAAACAATCGACTTCGATAAACTTATTTATTTTCGAGTCAAACTTTGCAAAGATGACTGGAAAACCGTAGCGATGTGCAAACATCTTCATTTTCAACATGGAGATTGCATCTTGATAACCTTTGACATCGACGACTTTTTTTACTTGACCATTTTCATAGATTACAAAATCGGCTCTATAATGGATTGGCGCAATCTTACGTCCATTACATAGAAATCCTTCTTGAAGCAACACATTCTCCTGCATCGAGCAATAAGTTTCTGATAGGGGCATAAAACTCATACCGTTTCGTTTTAACTTCATGTAATAACGTGCTTCTGCTTTTGAATCAAACATGATACCGTCTACTTCGTGTTTTTTGTTTCCGTATTTGCTTCTTGTTGCCATTGGCTATGCTCCTTTTTTAATCTGGCGATGCGGTCTTTCACTTTCTCACCATTCCTATTACAGGCTGGACAAGGTTCGCAAGTTGACCAACCAAGCGATGTCTTGTACCAAATCATCAGTTCATCATTACATCTTAAACAAGTCATTTTGCACCTCTCATCCAATCTTGATTGTTTTTCTTTGGTGTCACTTTTTTCTGAGCAACTACGACTTTAGTTTTTGCATGCTTCCGCTCACGCTTAATTGTCTTGAATATTTCGCCACCACATGTTCTCGCAACTAGTTCAGCAGCTTCGTAGCTCTCGTGGTGATGTGCATGCTCTGCTGAAATGACACCTTTTCCATTTTTGTCTAAGTAACACATTTTCTTTACTACAAATGTCACACTGGATTCCTCCTCTTGTCCTCGGTATTTTTGAATACTGCAATGTTGCCTTTCGTCCCATTCATCACACGAGAGAATACACGCTCGCCGTAGGCATGTTTTAATTGTTTCGACGATAAATTAGTTGTGAAGATGGTAGCTTTGCTTAAACGAGCTTCTGTGAGCGATGTAAGCACATCGACATCATAAGAAGTTGCTTGATTGTTTTCTTCCATTCGTCCAAGTTCAGCCCCTAAATCGTCAATCACGACAAAATCAGATTTTTTTATTTCAGCCATCAATGAACCTGTGATCGCTTTTCTTGCTTCTGGATCATTCATCGCAAACTTTAATTGCTCGAGTAGCTCTCGATAGCTGATAAACGAACAAGATATTTTGTAATTTGATTTTTTCATCACTTCTTGAATAACCGCAGCACCTAAGTGTGTTTTACCCGAACCTGGTCTACCGGTTATCACTGCATGAATTGTGCTACTGTCTACAATTTTTGTAGCCCATTCTTGAGCCATCTGTTTCGCTTGCAAAGTTTCAGCATCAACAGTTTTGTAATTATCGAAATTAAAGGTCCAAATGGCATCGTCCGTAATCATTGAGCTATTCAACATTCGATTGATTGCATCTTTCTTTCTAGCTTCATTTGCTTTCAAAATGGCTTGTTTCTGATTCTTCGAAACCATTTCCCGATAGCCACAAGATTTGTTAATGCAAGTTGGGCCGCATCGATCTGTGCCATCTTTGTTCTTCGCTTTCCATACATATAAGGAATCACTGCAGTTGGGGCATTTGGATTCTGTGATAGTTAGTCCACCATATTGCGCTGCCATTGCGCTTAGTTTTTTATCCATTACCATTCCTCACCTGTTTCTGGTAAATCTTCCGTTGCAATTGTTTGTTGCTTTCGTTTGTCTTTTTGAGCCGTCATCTTGTCAAAATGTTTCCGAAGACTAGTGGGTGACTGAACCACAGTGGACCAAAACTCATGGCTAGTTGACCAAACAATCATGTCTTGAACTTCTTTTCCGGTCCGTTTATCTGATTCAATAGTCAAACGAATTGTATTTGCCCATTTATCCAAATCAGGTTCTTTGATGTTTTGATTTTTTCGAATGAGTTTTAATAAAAGAATCGCTAATTTTTTATTTGGATCATCGTCTGCATACACTCGTGACTTTCGAGTGTTGCGAGGACTATTATTATTATTCTTTACATTCTTATCATTCTTTACATTCTTGTTAGTTGTTAGTTGACTGTTAGTCGTTTGTTGGTTGACGGTTACTTCCTTTGTTAGATCATTTTCTTTTGATTGATAAATCTCCCAATTGACAATGGTTATAAGCCTATTTTGCTTTGTTGATTCATTTGTTAGAAATTCATATTTTTCGAATCTCTTTAGCGCAGTCCTGACATTCTGCATTGAGATGCCTTTACCACATTTCTTTCGAATGCTTTCAAGCGAGGTGACGAATTGACCTGGATTTGCTTTGTAAGGCTCTCCTTGCCATTCCCACTCTCGTTCTTCGTGATTAGCCATTGAAAGAAGAGTAATCAAGATCACTTTTTGTTCAGGTGTAGACTCTTGCCAAATCGGTTTTGCGAGTAGTTGGCGATAAAGCTTTATCCATCCTCCGGTCATTTTTTCACCACCGCTCTATAAATCGTCCATGCTGGTGAATTCAGTAATTGAAAGGTTACCTCTGCAATACTCACATGTGCCGCAAGGTGTCGGCCTTTCTTCGCCATTTTTCACTTTGACAATTCTTTCAATATTTTCTTTTAGCATGATTAGCTCGTAGCTCATCTTATCTTGATCAATCGTTATCAACTTTGCCTCACTAGGCGTTTGCTTCGATACCGCAGCGATGATTGGCATGAACATCTTTCCGTATTGCTGTAAAAGAAGCTCTTGATAGATTGCCATTTGAAGCGCATATCCAAAGTTGACGATAAACGTTTCTCTTGATCCGTAATTTTCATTCCACTTGCGTTCATGCATATCCTTCGTTGTTTTGATATCAACGAAATACCCTTCTTCGACATTCAGACAATCGATTTTTCCTTTCCATGTCGCCCCAAATAATTCGCCAGTTACAATTGTTTCTTTATCGCCTTGATAAATATTTATGAACGCTTCTTCTTGTTTCAATCGCTCAATCATTTGTTCGGCGATCTGGAAATCTTTTAATAGTCCAAAAGGCTTGCGACTAGAAAACATCTTTGATTTATTTTCTTCTTTGAATGCTTCGTGTACCTCTTTTGATTCAAAATACGAATGCACGTAATTCCCAACTAGCAAAGCTTTAGGATCAGATATCGGTTGCCAATCGCCTTTGAGTTTTGCTAATGCCGCCGCTTCACAGTTTATGAATGATTTGTACTGAGAAGTCGACATATGGTGCCAATCCGCTTCGTTGGAATAATAGTTATCTTCAGTGAGTAAAAAATTAGAAAGGGTAGTCGTCGTCATCGAATTCAGGGCCATCGTCTACACCTTCCTCACGTCCGAAATTTGGAACATCTAATAATTCTTCTTGAATTGGTTCGTTAACTTCTTTTTCTATGATTTGAAGAGCTTGTTCGATTTCTGGATGACCAGGTACGTTCGCAATACGAGTATTTTCATCTTGGAAATCGGCAGGGATCACGACGTCTTCTGCTTCTCTTTGAATTGGTTCAACCTTTTTGTTAGAGAATAGCTTCTCTTCAAGCGCTACAACTTGTTTTGGCTGTGGTGTAACATCTTTACGTTCATCATCAAACTCGTTTTCTAAAGTGTCTTTTGCTGCTTGAACTATTAAATCATTGTCGTTACTTGTGTTGATCAATGATTTAGCTGCTCGATTGATTACCGTTCGTTTAGCCATTTCCTCCGGAAATTCCTTTTGAGGTCCTGAACCTTTCATTTTGGATTTCGTCCAACTTTGATCGATTTGTTTTTTGGTCATGACTGTCGTAATTTCTTTGCCATTCGCTAACTTGATAACTACATAAGCCGCAACAATTTCATTGTCTAAATTCTCAAACTTCGTTTCGTGTTTAGTGACAACCATGTTTGGTCCATTCATGCCAACCTGAAAATCATCACCTTGTCGCACTACTACAGGCGTAATATCAGCTCCGCCAGTCACACGGTCAAGAACTGCCATCGTTCCAAAATACGAACGCATCAGCTGAACCTTGTTTCCATATTTGATGAAATAGCATTGTTTTTTCGCCGGAGATAATCCTTGAATGACCATATCTAGAAGTGCATTAGAAATCGATGTTTTCATTTCCTGATTAGTTGCCGCCATCTGTAACAGATTTCCGCCTGTATTATTTGTCAGTTCGAAAAAAGCACTCTTCAAAGCATTTTGTGGACTATATCCTGGTGGCATTTCTAAACCTTGCTCTCGAAGCCTTTCTAGGTTTCCAATCACCTGTTCATCTAGTGAGCGTTGTGTTGTTTGTGTTAAATCATTAGCCATATTTATTTCCCTCCCAGTACAATTTTTGGAAAATGTTGTTGAACGTATTCCAGAATATCCTCTTCTTGTACATAGCCATCTTCAGTTAAATAGCAGACATCGCCTTGATGCAAAGGATTGTCTTGCCAATCTGTGGCTACTGGCTTAGCTGTTAATGGTTGTTGCCTTGCACCTAATGAATCAAAATCATTCATATTTTTCACCAGAGTAATAGATCATTTTTCTTAGATCATTTTCAAGTTCTTCAATACGTTTCTCCACTGATTCGATAACAATCTTCCTTATTTCTTCTTGAATATCTTTGATGCCTAAGTCACCTTCAAGCTGAACTTTGTGCCATCTACTTTGCATTTCACCTTGAAAAAAAGATCTTCCTAAATATTGTGTTGGAATACCGACTTCAATATCAGTCATCAGCTCATTGAGGTTGTTCAGTGCTGGCGACTTAAAACTGATAAGTAGGTCTTCTGCTTCGTTGATTTGATCAATAATATGCTCCATTTTTAAAATTTGTTTTTTGGCTACGTCCTTAGCACTCATTTACTTACCTCCTAAAATTCCCAAAATAGTTTCAACGTGTCATTGTCTTGTTCAATGCTAGATACACCCTCTGTTTCTAATGCTGCTAAAAATGAAGGTGTTAGCCCTTTTGAACGAACCGTGCAACTCGTTTGACCATAACTTGCAGCAGTCAAAATCTTTTCTTGGATATCTTGTTGAGCTTTGTCCATCATTGCTTCAAAAATATCATCGCCTAAACCTTTTACTGAGATCATTTGCGGACACCTCTTATTTCTTTAGCTAGTTCCTCGAAAAAGCCTATAAAGTCATCAAATATTTTTTCTGCATCCTCGTCAGTCATTTCTTGTTCAATGCCGAATTTCTCACAAATATTTCGATGTCCCGGACAATCGCAATCGCTCTGTTGCAGTACTTTTTCCATTTGTTCGTATTGTTCTAGAACTCCTATACCTGTCAACAATTCGTGACCGCCTTGGGCGATAGCTATGTTTCCTTCTGAATCTACGATGCTTAGTGACATACCTGCATTTTCTGTTTTTAGCTCATCTACTAACTCTTTAATTAAATTTTTGATTTTTTCATTCATTATGATAAACTCTCCTTGTAATTAGTATTTTTCAGGACACGATCATGCTTGCCGGCGGTCGTGTCTTTTTTTAGTGTGTGCATCAAATCATCACTTTCTATAAAATGGCAAAAACAACTGACAATAAAATGATGTTTAAAACTAAACTGATATAGCAAAGTGCTTGTAGCTGACGAACTTTGTAAATTGGTTCTTTGTGCTCAGCAATTGATGCAAGCAGCATTTTGCTACTCGAACGCTCAATGATTGGTTTTCTTATTTGCATAATTGACTTCCCTTCCATTCAAATATCTAAACAACGCTATACTGCTAAATCGCCACTCTCTTCCAACTTTTGCTGCAGGAACTTTTCCTAGCTCAGCATCTTTAGTTAGTGTTCTTGTGGTAGTTTTCAAGTATGCAGCAGCTTCTTTGGTATCCCAGATTTCATTTTTTATCTCAGCCTCTGCTAAAGAAGCTTTGAGATCTGCGATGTTTACTAAAGTTAGATGTTCCATCGGTTAACCTCCTATCTGAACTACTTTTCTTTCCAGACTCCATACTTAATGGAGAAGTCCTTCACTACAGACAAATAGACATGTCGAATTTCATAGTATGAACAGTAATTTTCCTTGATCCTCCAAACTCTGTATCGTCATGTACATTTTTGGTAATCACGGTAAAATCAACGTTCTCAGCGAATCCATATTCTATAATTCGTTCAAGCCATTTTTTGTATGGTGTTGCCACCTCTAAAAAGTCATGCAACTCTCTACCGCTTACCAATTGGTCATTGTTCTCGTTGTTGTTACTTCGATTAATTTTTTCATTTGTTCACTCATTCTAAAAACGAATAAAATAGTTTATTTTTCAGTTATTTTAATTTATTTTTTATGTTTTCTTTCTAAAATAACTAGTAAACTCGTTTTTAGTTCCAAAAAAAATATCAGATGTATTAACGTAATAAATACTCGGGATCATCTGTACATATTTTTGTTTCATTTTATTTGAATCCTTCTCCCAACTAGCTAAAGTTTGATAATTCACACCGAATTTCTCAGCAGCTTCTTTTTGAGATAGGCCAGCTAACACTCGGGCCGCTTCTAGTGAGATTCTTTTACTCAAATCATAACCCCCCTTTCGTTAACTAAATGATAAACGAGTTTACTCGTTTTGTAAAGATTTAAATTCGTTTTTTTAATTAAAAAACGAGGTTATTTAAATGTTTACTCATTGAAAAAAACGAGAATATTCGTTATAATCGCATTAATACCAATATCGAAAGGAGTTAATAATTCATGGGAAGACCAACATTAAATAACTTCGAAAAAAAATTACGTGAAGATATATCAAACAATCTTAAAAGAATTACTAAAGGTAAGACTCAGGCACAAATTTCTGAAATTACCGGAATTCCAACTTCTACAATTTCTGGGTATTTTGCAAAAAGATCAACAATCAAAGAAGAGAATTTAATTAAAATTGCCAAGGCATTTAACGTTGATAAATCAGATATTGATCCAAGATATTCGAGAGAATACAATTATTTAAATTTAAAAAAAGAGGTGCTTGACGGATTACAAGAGAACAACGAAAATTTTGTCTCTGAAAAATTTGAAGAGTTAGCCAAAAAAGCAAATGAAACAGGGATGAACTTGACCCGAACCAAGACGGACAGAGGAAAAATCATGTCAATTCTTTCGAGTGATATCCAAGAGTACAACTTTTTTGATACATCAGTTGCTGCGGGAGTTCCCACTTCTGTAGAAGCGTTTGATAAAGATTATATTGAACAAATTGCAATTCCTGACTGCGCTATGGGCAAGTACGCTGGATACCAAGAAATTTTCTTTACAAAAATAAACGGAGATTCAATGAATAATGTAATACCAAACGGTTCGTTGATAGCCGTTAAAAAAATAAATAGTTGTGAAGAGTTAAAGGACGAGGATATAGTTGTTTTTAGCAATGATAATGAGTTCTCTGTCAAAAGATACATTAACGATGAACAGAATAAGCGAATAATCTTCAGACCGGATTCAGATAACATCTCATTTACTGATATTGTAGTGAATTATGAAGACACAAAAACTTTGCAAATTTATGGAAAAGTTGTTGTTTATATTGTTCATATGTAGTAAAGAAAAAAAGCCCGTGCAGCAACACGGACTAAAGATCTCATTTCTAAGATCCTACAAATAAATCATATCATAGAAATGAGAGTTAAAAACATGGACTTGGAGAAAGAACGAATTAAAGTAAATTGTAATTTTTGTAAGAAAGATTTCATTTTAACTTTCCACACAAATCAGTGTCCTAATTGCAGAGGAAAGTTTCCTCCTGAAGAGATACATCAAATTTTTTACAACCATGAATCAAGATTAGTGAACTCTAAACTATATCAAGCTGGAGAAAAAATACAGAAATCTGGTGAACGTATAGGACAAACCGGAAATTTTATTTCTCAAGTTGGTTGTTTTATATTTATGTTGCCAATAGGGTTATTATGTTTATGGTTCCTGATAACAATGTTTAAATAAAAAACACGCCCCACCGACCAAAGTAATAGCTAATTGCCGATTTAGAAAATAATTTGATATATTCATCTAAATGGAGTCGATGAGTCTGACTCAAGAATGCTCTTTCTAAATTTTCGATCCCAATCGGTGGGAAGGTTTTTACCCTCAAAATAGCAGAACATATATTGAGTCACTAGTTTAAACTTCATTCCATAACACAATGGAAAATTTATGCAAAGAAAAACCCTTAATATAAAAAAGTGCTATGTGCACTGAGAGGAAGTTATTATATGGATAATTTTTTATCTCCTTTTTTAAGTAAAGCTGATTCAATGCCCTTTCTTTTTCTTGGATCTGGCTTTTCAAGAAGATATCTTAATATTCCTACGTGGTTATCCCTTCTTGAATATATTGCAGATTTAACTTATCAAAATAAAACTGGATTTCAAAAAGCAAAAAGACAGGCTGCAAAAAAATTCAATATAGAAACTGAATACAACAGTTACATGACTTACCTATGTGATATTATTTCAGATGATCTTGATGAAGTATGGTACGACGAGGATAGATTCAAAGAAAATAGAGAAAAATATTGGAGTCTAATTGAAGAAAAAGGTACACCTCCTATAAAAATCGAGATCACTACTTATTTAGAATCTTTCACAAAATTTCTTCCTGGATTAGATCATGAGATAGAGGCTCTAAAAAAAATAACACCCAGTTCTATCGCAGGTATAATTACTACCAACTACGATAATTTGCAAGAAGATCTATTTGATTATGAAGTTTATTCTTCTCAAGAAGAGTTATTATTCCATACAAAATATGATTTAGGAGAAATATATAAGATTCATGGAAGCATGTCTGATCCGAATTCTATTTTAATTAATACTAAAGATTATGATTTAATTGCAAAGAAACATAAATATATTGCCGCAAAATTACTAACAATATTTGTCGAACATCCAATTTTTTTTATTGGATATTCTATAGGTGACGAAGATATTCGTCAAATTCTAAATGATATCCAAGCTTGTTTATCTCAAGAGCAATTGAAAGAAATTGAAGATCGACTATTTTATATAGTTTGGGATCCTGAAGTAGAAACTTATATCGACTCAACATATACCATTTCGTTTGATAATGGTCGTTCAATAACTATCAAAAAAATTGCAATTAATGATTATTCTCTTCTATATAAAGCTTTAGGTAAAAATAAAGCCAAATATCCTATAAAAATGCTACGTTATGTCAAAGAAGATATGTATAACATCGTTCTAACGAATGACCCAAAAAATCGGATGATGCTGTCATTACCAGATAGAGAGCTTTCTTCAGAGGAGTTATCTGAAATAGAATTTTATTATGGATTCGGGATGATGGAAAGAGCGAAGAATGGTTATCGTTTGATTACTCCAGACGAGATTTTTAGGGATACTGTTTTTAATGACGGTAACTACGAATCAACATTATTTGTTCAAGAGACTTTACCCTATGCACTATTAAAAACATCAGGCTATCTACCTATCAGAAAATATACTTCTCAAATTGAAGAGACATTAATACCTACAATTGTTAAGAATAATATAGATAGATTTAATGATATCAGTAAATTCTTATCTCGAAAATACAATTTGGAAAAGAAGAAATCTCCTAAAGATATGACAGTAAGAGATGCTTTGAAAGGACCTAAAAATGATCGAATGAAAAACCTCTCCTTAGTTCATTACAGAAAAGAAAATATCGAAGAACTTGGGGATTACTTAAGGAAAACTTTAAATAAAGATAATTTCAAAACTAATGGAGAACTCCGAAGGTTAATTCGAATTTATGACTTCATAAAATACAAATAAAAAAGAGCAAACCATGGAACAATAACACCAACAAAAAGATGTTACCTACCAAGAGGTCGGCTCAAACGGGATATGAGAAGTTAATGTTTAACTCATAAATATTATAACTTACATCAACAATTTTTCAAATCAATATCTAAAAAAAATAGAAATACACACACGCCCCACCGACCAAAACGAGAGCGTGTCCTACAAGATCACAAAAAAGTTACACTTTTTTTGCAAATCAGTTGATTTATTAAATAAAACCCTATAGAATGAAATTAAGAGATAAGTGTTGGAATCTCTACGGGGACCAACGCGAAAACCTTCATTCTATATGGATGGAGGTTTTTTTGTTGAAAAATTTCGAAAATTTGCATAAGCAATTAACAATACTAAACAGCCGTGGAGTTATTATTCCAAATTACCAAAAAGCTAAACAATATCTACTTACAAACAATTATTACAACATAATTAATGGATATAGTAAATATTTTATGAGCAATCAAAATAATTATTTGCCAGGTACTACTTTTGACGAAATAACTCATTTATATTATTTTGACAAAGAGATTAAGCACGCTCTTTTCCGCGCAATTACTGAGGCAGAAAACCATATCAAAAGCATTTTGTCATATCGTTTTGCAGAGGTTTATAATAATAAGCCATATGCGTACCTTGATATTAATTGTTATGATAATTCAAAAACTTTAGAGTTAGGATGGTTAATCTCAAGGTTAACGAAAATCATTAATTCCAATAAGAAGAGTAAAAAAAATAATTCTATAAAGCATTATATAAAAAAACATAATGACGTACCCATATGGGTTCTTATAGATTATCTTGATTTTGGAGAAATGAATACCTTAATTAAAAATCTACCAGTTTTTTTACAAAACAACATAGCAAAAAATATCTGCAGTTTCGTATCAGAAAATATTCATATGACAGCCCCTTTTACGCCTGAAATAATGATATCTTTTACAGAAAATATCAGACAGATACGTAATATTTGCGCCCATAATAACAGATTATTAGATTCTAAATGTAAATCCGATATTAAATATTATCCAGATTTACATTCTATATATGGAATTTCCAAAAATTCCCAAAGAAACAATACTTACAACGTCTTTCTTTGTCTGCAGTGCTTTCTCAGTAAACTACAATACGCTCAATTGCACAATACTATCAGAAAAAGAATTTTGACTTTGGATAACAGACTGAATACTATCAGTATTAATACTATTTTAAAAAGTTTGGGTTTCCCAGACAATTGGCATATAAATACACCAACTCTAAAACAAAACTAAAAAAACACGCCCTCTCCCCTGCAAAGTTTGAGTGACGTGAGATATTAAACCTATACAATAGGCTTCTTTACGTGTCTATTGTATCAGAGAAAGCGAGCTGATTCAATTATGTCAGAAGTAACAGGATACTTAGAGCAAATAGACAACGAAACATATAGACTTAGAGCCGTATTGGGATATAAGCCAGACGGATCAGCAAAAAGAAAAAGTAAAACTATAAAAGCTAATAGTAAAAGATCCGCATACAAAGAACTAAATATTTGGTTAGAACAATTCGAAGGTGTGAATGATGATTCATTAGATTTATTCAATATCACATTTGGTGAATTTTACAGACAAATATGGTTAAAGGAAGCTGAAAAAAATTTAGAGCCAAAATCTTATCATAATTATAAGCGCATGATTGAAAATAGATTTCTTGATAAATTTGACTTTATCCCTCTAATTGATATCAAGCCATACATGATAAAACAAATTGTTGTTAACGCTCAAAGAATAAACACAAAAGAGCCAGGAAGAAATTCCGACAAGCCTATATCGAGAAATACAAAGCTTCGTATGCTCTATGCTGTTAATAACTTATTTTTGATAGCTAAAAATGAATATGGTGTAATCAAAGAAAATCCAATAGAAAATGTAAAAATCCCAAAAGAAAAAGGTATTAAAAAAAATATTGAAGAACCTTATTCGGAAGAAGAAATTCATGCAATGCTAAAAGCAGCATTTGAGGAAAGTATAGAAATCAAAACTTTAATTGTTCTAGCATTTATTACAGGAGCAAGACAAGGGGAAATTGCAGCTTTAGAAGAAAAAGATATTGACTTTGACAAACAAGAAATAAGATTTCATCAGCGGATATCAGAAGTAGATGGAAAATCAGATATTCGGTTGCTGCCAGGCTTAAAAAATGATGATGATGAAAAAATAGTAACCGGCCCTGCCTATTTATTTGATATGCTAGATGAATTAATCAAAGAGAATAAAAAGATTCGTTGGAAATTAAACGTAAAGAAATTAAACCACTATTTTATATTCGACACAAAACAAGATGGAACTTTACCACGGGGAAGTTATCTGTATAAGAAGTTCAAACGATTCACCAAACGCCACAGTTTACGCCACATCCGTTTTCATGACATCAGGCATACATCTGCTACCTATTTACTTAGTGATCCTAATATGACCCCAAAAGAGCTTCAAAAACGATTAGGTCATAGAGATTTTAACACGACGATGAATGTGTATGGCCATGTCTTACGAAAAGAAAAAGATGTAGCGACTACTGCATTTGAAAATTTGTTAAAAGAAGACATTAAATAACTTAAAAAAATTATTTTCTCGGGTATAAACTCGGGCAGGATATATAAAAAGTTGTAAAAATCTACGGAATATAAGGTTTTTAAAATGCTGTAAGTTCGCACATCTTCTTTTAAAATACAATAAAATAACGAACTCTTAATCAGCGGGTCGCGGGTTCGAGCCCCTCACGGCCCATTGGGTGCCAAACCCACGTCACCAGTACACTCTTGGCTACTACGGTAGTTTGGAAAAGAGTGTGCGTGGTGGCATTTTTTTGTGCTCGGGCATACTCTTGATTTCCCTATAATTTGAATAAAAAAGAGCCTTCTTCCAATTAAATGGTTGAAGGCTCTTTCTCCAAAATCAAACAAACTGGTTTTCACGCTTGTAAGGCAATCATTTTTTTGATCGTATGGAGCACCGCATTTTCGTCATTTGATTTTGTTACAAATTGTGCAACTTCTTTGATTTGCTCAAAGGCATTGCTCATCGCAAAGCTGTAAGCTGCGCGTTCTAATAATTCGATATCATTTAGGCCGTCACCAAATGCCATTGTTTCTTCTGGTGTGACGTTTAGGATCTTTTGTAATTCTGCTACTGTTGTTCCTTTATGGACATTATAATTTGAGATGTCGATCCAAGCAGCTTCTGAAGCAACGATATAGGCTTGTTGTTTAAATTCTTCTAACTGTTTGACATGTTCAAAACATTTTTTTTGCGGATCAAACACGGTGATTTTTACAAAGTCTTCTGTTATTTCTTTTAGACTTTCAACCGTCTTGACCCTGGCATAGGAGCGACGAACCACTTTGGCTTCTTCTTCAGGTACGGTATTTTTGATGATTGCTGCACTTGGTGTGCAAGCGATGATCGTGTATTCATCAGAGATTTCCTCTAGTTTTTGAAGGATTTCAGTTCCGACTTTATTTGGTAATAAAGATTCGTAAACATATTCATCTTGGTGCTTGATTCGAGTAGCGCTATCGCCGAGAATCCATAAATCCTGGGAAAGCTCAGGTCCGAATAACTCTTCGACACGTTCACATTGTTTTCCTGTGCATGGTGCAAAAAATATTTGTTGTTCGTCCATAAGCGCTTTCACTTCTGTGTATAATTTTTTATCAAATTCCCCTTTACTATTTAAAAACGTGCCATCTAAGTCTGTTAAGATCAATTTAATCATATGTGATCCTCCTTAACGCTTTAATTAAGTTCCTTTATTAAGTTTATCAATTAATAAGATTACGTCAAGTATTAAATGAATAAAATACTCAAATATGCCTATTTTAGCTATAGATTTACATTTAGATGGGCATCCGATATACTTAATTAAATGTCTTAATAAAGGATAATGAATGATGACAACTAAGAAAAATCTAATACGGCAAACCAATTTAAATCGCGTACTTTCCTTGCTTTATCAACATCAAAAGCTATATTCATCCGAAATCGTTGAAGCAACAAAGATTAGTATGGTGACGATCAATTCTTTAGTGAAGGAGTTGGTGGATGATGGCTTTTTATTTGAACATCCTAACAAACCAAGAGAAATCGGGCGTCCGGCAACACAATATGAATTCAATTATGATAGAAAGCATTCATTGCTGTTTGTTTTTCGAGAAAAAAACAAACAATTATATGTAGATATTTTTACGATTGACTTAAAAGGTGAACGATTGGCAAAACAAACACGCCCTTTTTTTGATGTCTCTCCTTCTGCCTTTCAGTTGCTGATTGCTAATCATCTAAAGAGCGCATCAACGATTGCCTCTCTTGGATTTTCGATTCCTGCTAAAATTTCAGAGGGAATAATCACTTCTAGTTGGTATGAAAAAATGGATCATTGGCCGATTCATCAGTTGATTGAGGAAGTAACTGATCTTCCTTATCATATTCAAAATGATGCCCACCTTTTTACGATCGGTCATTGTCTTTTAAAACAACTGCCATTGTCTGAAACGATCGTTGGCATCTACTATCCACAAAATAGCATGCCGGGTGTCACATTGCTTGCCAAGTCCTCTTTGATCGAAGGCCATGACTCGCTTGCTGGCGAAGCGAAATATTTTCCGATGTTCTTAGATCAAGGAAGTCCTGAAACGCCTGGCGAACTAGCTGAAAATCTTTCTTCTTTGATTGCTACGTATAATGCGTTGATTGCCCCAGATAAATTCGTCTTGGCAATTGACACAGATATCAAGCCTCTTGTAGAGGAATCTTTAGCACAAAACCTTTATTTAGCAAAACAACCTAATTCTCCTCTATTTATCTATCTGGATGATTTAGAGACCAGTATCGTTTTAGGTCTTCACTGGCTGATTTATCACCATACGCCTTTTGACCTTGCTTGCTATTGATAATTTTCATACAAAAAACGGCTTTTCCGAAACCAACGATGTGTTTCGAAAAAGCCGTTTATTATCGTGTACTTAGTTTTTCCAACTAGCAACTTTTTCTTGGTTCTTATCGATCCATTCTCTGGCTGCTTGTTGTGGGTCTTTGCCGTTGTTGATTTCCAACATGACTTCTTCCATATCTTTTTCTGTCCAGTTGAATTTATCCAACACAGCGTATGCTTCTGGTTGATCTTCTTTCAAGCCTTGGCGAACGATCGTGTGGATCTCTTCCGCATCTCCCATGGCATTCTTTGGATCTTCTAGATATTTCAAGTCATACTTCGCAAACATCCAGTGTGGTGTCCAACCAGTAAAGACGATTGGTTCTTGATTTTTGATTGCTTGTCCTAAAGCAACCGTCATCGCACCTGAAGAAGAGGTCTCAACTGTCCAACCGTCCAGATTAGGATATTGGGCAATCGTATTTTCTGCTGCATTCACGACACCTGCACCAGGTTCGATACCTGTGATTTTCTTACCTGCTTCATCGGTTAGATCTGCAATCGAATTTACGTCCATGTATGCTGGAACAGCTAATCCGACTTTAGCGCCTTTCAAGTTTGCACCTAGATCATCAACTTGATCTTTGTATTGTTCATATTGAGAACCATGCGTTTTAGGTAGCCAAGCGGCAACCATCCCATCTGATTCTCCTTTTGCGACAGATTCCCACATGATCGAGTTATCTAAAGGCGTCACTTTTACATCATAGCCCATCTCTTTTAAGACTTCTGCTACAACATTCGTTGAAGCTACCTCTGTATCCCATTCCACGTAAGAAAGATTGATCGTGTTTGTGTCTTTGGTTGAAGAAGTAAAACTTCCGACACCGATTGCACCTAGTAAAACTACTACGACTGCACCGATGATCAGTCCTTGACGCTTTTTATTTTTTTGTTTCGAAGTACTTGCTGCTTTTTGATCATTTGGTTGATTCAAATGTTGTGTAAAACGGTCAATGATGATGGCCAAGATAACTAATGCTACCCCATTGACGAAACCATTTCCGACTTGTGCACGTTGTAGAGCGGAAAGAACGCCCCGACCTAAACCAGGTGCTCCGATCATTGAAGCAATCACGACCATTGAAAGAGAAAGCATGGTTGTTTGGTTGATCCCTGCCATGATCGTTCCTTTTGCTAGAGGCAATTCCAGCTTCACTAACTTTTGCCAACTCGTACTACCAAATGAATCAGAAGCTTCGACTAACTCTCTTGGCACTTGGCGAATCCCTAAGTTTGTAAAACGAACAGTTGGTGGTAATGCAAAGATCACAGAAGCAAATACCCCTGGAACCATTCCGATTCCGAAGAAGGCAACTGCTGGGATCAAGTAGACAAAACCTGGCATTGTTTGCATAAAGTCAAGGATCGGTTTAATGATTCCTTGTGCTTTATCATTTTTCGCCATCAAAATACCCAGTGGCACACCAATGATGATCGAGATCACACTAGACAGTAAAACTAATGTGACGGTGTTCATCAAATCTGTCCATAGCCCTTGATTATAGATGAACCATAACCCAATCAAAGTAAATAATGTCAACCCAGGACGTTTTTTTGAAATAAAGAATGCTGCAACTGTCATTAAAAGAATAAATAGTGGTGCTGGTATCACTAATAAAAGATTCGTGATAGCTGTCATCACTGCTTGACCAATCGTTTGTAGGAATGAAAACAGTCCTGCGAACGTTGTGGTCAACCAATCAGTGATCGTTTCGACCCAGTCAGCGACGGGTACCTGATAGTTTAATAGATTATTCATGTTCGCTCACCTCACTTGTTTCTGCTAACGCTTCGATCACGCTACCTCGGATAACAACGCCTTTTAATTTACCGTTGTCAACCACAGCTAATGGTGTTGGCGAATCATAAATAATATTGAAGATATCACTAACAAGCATATCTTTGCCGATCACTGTAACATTTTCATCAAGGAAATCGATTAGTGGACGTTTTTGACGTCTTGCTTCTAATGCTTGATCTGCTGTAATGATCCCTTTCAAGTTGCGTTTCTTATCGACAGCCATCAACATGCTGACTTCTTCATTACGCATACGTGTCAACGCAACGTTTGGTCCATCTGATTCAATATTTGTTGTTAATGCTGGTACCATGATGTTTTGAGCTGTCAAGACTTTCGAACGGTCC
This sequence comes from Enterococcus sp. DIV2371, assembly GCF_050498525.1. NCBI lineage: Bacteria > Bacillati > Bacillota > Bacilli > Lactobacillales > Enterococcaceae > Enterococcus > Enterococcus sp. DIV2371. The sequence continues at coordinate 2,736,117 of NZ_JBIPAJ010000001.1, forward strand.
ACTTCTTCAACGAATTCTCTCACGTAATCATTGGCTGGATTTGTCAGTATTTCTTCTCCAGTACCGATTTGCATGATTTCGCCATCTTTCATCAACGCAATGCGGTCCCCGATACGCAACGCTTCATTTAAATCATGTGTGATGAAGATAATCGTTTTTTGTACATTTGATTGTAGTTCTAACAATTCATCTTGCATTTCCCGACGAATCAACGGATCAAGTGCTGAAAAAGCTTCGTCCATCAAGAGGATCTCTGGATCATTTGCCAATGCACGGGCTAACCCCACACGTTGTTGCATCCCCCCAGATAATTGACTAGGGTATTGATCTTTAAAGGTTAGCAAACTTGAGTTTTCTAACGCTTTTTCTGCTTTTTCTTGACGTTCTTCTTTAGGAATACCACGAACTTCAAGACCGTATTCTGTGTTTTCTAAAATCGTTCGATGAGGGAAGAGACCGAAGTTTTGGAAAACCATATTGATTTTGTGACGGCGAACTTCGCGCAGTTCTTCTTTACTCAATTTCGAGATGTCTTCTCCGTCAATCAAGATGTTTCCTGATGTCGGCTCGATCAAGCGATTCAATAAACGGATCAAGGTTGATTTCCCACTCCCTGAAAGTCCCATAATTACGAATATCTCGCCTTCTTGTACATCAAAACTTGCTTCATATACACCGACAGTGGCGCCGGTCTTTTGTAAAATCTCTGTTTTCGGTTGATGCTTTTTCATCATTTCCAAAGCAGCTTGTGTTCGTTTACCAAATATTTTCGTTAAGTTTTTGACTTCTACTTTTACCAAACAAATTCTCCTTTGTATGTAAATTCATTTTTCTTTCTGAAAAAAGTGACCACACTACGATAACACCATGTAGTCACTTTGTCAAAATTGAAGTATCTCCATTATTAATCAGCATACACAAAAAAATGGCCAATCCCTTATCACTATAGGGATTGACCAAAATTAGAATAAAATGAGAATTTTTTTATAGGTACGCTCACTGCCCATCTGGGTAAAAAAAGTTTGTCATTCGTTGCAACGTGTACTCGTTCCCAATAAAGTGGACAGTATCTCCTGCTGAGAATTTAGCATATGGACCAGGCGAGACTAATAGCTCTTGCTCATGGGAGATCGCAATAACTGTGGCACCAGTTGCTTGCCAAATATTCAATTCACTGATTGATTGATCTAAGTGAGCCGCTTCTTCTGTCAACGCAAGTTCAAAAGGAAGAAGTGGGTTCATCTTATGTATTCGCTTCGTTTGACTCACGAGTTGATCTAACAGTTGCGAAAAATGGTTCAATTCTTCTTGTTGTTTCTTCACACTTTCCATGATTTCTGCTTTCGTTTCTTGGATCGATTGCACATCTTGGTATTGCAACAAGAAATCCTTTGCTTTTTCTTTAGAAGCTACAAATGCACCACTCCCATGGCGCACTTCCATGATACCCAGATCGACCAGAACATTGATTGCTTTACGAGTCGTTTCCGGCGAAGCGTTATATGTGCTTGCTAAAGTTGATCTTGCATGGATCTTCTCACCGATCTGATAGCGATTTTCGACGATTCGTTCAGCTAAATCAACGGCGATCTGTTGATAACGTGGGCGCACCACCTTGGTTTTTTCGCTCATTTTATCCCCCTCTTTCACCTACTTGTCAGCTAACATCTTACTATGGTATTTGTAAAGAAGCAAAAGTAAACTGGTTTTATTTTTTTCTTCTATCGTAAAAAATCCTGTATTTATAGTTGATTCACCGAATGAGCTCATGCATATCACTCACGACAAAAATAAAGCAGCAGCTACGAAAATCCACAGATCTTCGTAGCTGCCGCTTTGTTCCTTATGCTAAAAACTAAGCTTAACTTGTAAATTTTTTTAAATAATCACTACTTACATCAAAATATCTGGTAGGAAATTCTGGGAAATAAAGATCACTTGCCCACTGCCAAGCTGCTGTATCCGTATGCAATGGATTTTTATCAGAAGGATCATATGGCCATTGCGCAACCCAACAGTTCTCTTTTCCGAGACGTGTCATATCTAGTTTATTTTCGGTAAACCAAGAAGCACTGGAATAGTGGACAACTTGTTGATAACCGCCTTGTTGGATCATTTTTTGGAAGATCAGCGCATTGTCTGTTGCTTTCTCCACATTCATTTTTGGATTTTCACTATCGTTGACAACAACAGTTGAGGCTGGCAGATGCAGTTCTTTCATATAATCCAATAAAAATTGTGCTTCGGCTTTGGTATCTGCTTCTTCATTGAACCATGCATAATGATAGACACTCACTTTTAACCCTGCTGCAACTGCCGCAGCGATCTGTTCAGGAGCCAGCGGATTTTTGTACGAGTCTGCTTCAGTCAATTTCACGACTACACCTTTGATGCCGTAGTTTTTCATCGTTTGGAACTCTTCGACAGTAATCGGACCATTGTTAGAAGAAATATCAATAAAATCTTTGGCTGGTCTTCCCGGTTCTGCTGCTGATATGCCGGAGTCATCCGTCACAGTCCGCGTGCTTAGTTCTGGAAGTTGACTACTACCTAGTACATGTTGATTTTTTTCAGTGATCGTTGGCTTGATCGCAAGTGAAGTGGCATGTGCTGTTCCTCCGGTAAAAACCAATAAAGTAAAACAAATAACACCTATCCATTTGATCATTGTACCCATCTTGAATCGCTTCCTTTTATTGAATTTTCAAAGCATCAACAAGACGTCCTGTTGGCTCTATTTAACCAAAAACCTAGTGATAAAAAAACAAATAACATGACAATTTAATAATTTTTAATCATAACATCGTTATTAAAAAAATATCGCCCGTTACGGTTCATTCAAATGATGCTTTGACTACTATATATAGTATGTGCTTTTACGATTTCTACTATTTTTTTATTCTAAATTCCAAGTTGATCCTTTCAAACACTCTTCTACTATTTTGCCTTTTGTGAAATAATTTCTATAAAAAAATGTATAAACTTTTTGCTTTTTTAAGTTTTGACACTATTTATTCTGCTTGTTTTTACTGTCATCTTGCATATTTTTTTCATTTGTGATTTTTCGATCGAACATTCATTTATTAATAAGATATGGTTAAAAAAATATTTTTTAACGGAGTTTTCCACAAGCTTTTCTGTATTAATACAAGCTGATTTGCACGAGATACTTGTTTTCATTGTTTTTCAAAAACCACAAAACATAGTATTCCACAATATCCACAACACAAGATGTAGTGTTTGTTGATTGACTTTTTTACTAATAGATTTATACTATTGATTATAGAGAAAACACATGGACAAGGAGGCAAACAATAATGAACGTAAAAATCTTTTCTAAAAATAATTGTATGCAATGTAAAATGGTGAAACGCTTTTTAGCTGAAAATAAAATCGACTTTGAAGAAGTAAATATCGACGAGCAACCTGAAGCAATCTCATGGTTAAAAGACCAAGGATTCCAAAGTGTTCCGGTCATCACTTCTGACGCAGCAACTGTCATCGGCTTCAGACCAGACCAACTACGTCACTTAGCTAGCTAAGAATAATTCAAACAGTTGTCAAATAGATCGAGGATCAACTTGATCCTTCCACTACCTTGGATTTGATGGACTTACGGTGTTTGACCGTAACCTCCCCAAATCCTTTTTTACAGCAGTGAATACCACTATATGTTGTGGTCAAACACGTATCATCAAAATTATAAAGAAGGTTGGGCGTATGTATGAGTCTTAAAAATTTAAAAGATGTCAGCTACTTTAAGCTGAACAATGAAATCAATCGACCAGTCAACGGGCAAATCCCTTTAAATAAAGATAAAGAAGCTTTAGCTGCTTTTTTTGAAGAAAATGTCAAACCAAATACCATGACTTTTCCGACAGTGATCGACAAAATCAAGTATTTGATCGACAATCAGTATTTAGAAGCTGAATTTGTTCAATTATATAGTAGTGAATTTATTGAAAAACTTTATCAATTCCTATTCGAACAAAACTTTACATTCAAATCATTCATGGCGGCATATAAGTTTTATTCCCAATATGCCTTAAAAACAAATGATGGTTCTGCTTACTTAGAATCTTATGAAGATCGTGTAGCGTTCAACGCATTGTACTTTGCGAATGGTGATGAAGAACTAGCTTTGGCTTTAGCTGACGAAATGATCCATCAACGTTACCAACCGGCAACTCCTTCATTCTTGAATGCTGGACGTAAACGTCGTGGTGAATTGGTTTCTTGTTTCTTGACTCAAGTAACGGATGACATGAATTCGATTGGTCGCTCGATCAACTCAGCCTTACAACTTTCACGAATCGGTGGCGGTGTGGGGATCACTCTTTCGAACTTGCGTGAAGCCGGCGCTCCGATCAAAGGCTACGAAGGTGCAGCCAGCGGTGTTGTTCCAGTAATGAAGTTGTTTGAAGACAGCTTTAGTTACTCGAACCAACTAGGTCAACGTCAAGGTGCAGGTGTCGTTTACTTAAATGTCTTCCATCCTGATATCATGATGTTCCTTTCAGCTAAAAAAGAAAATGCGGACGAAAAAATCCGTGTAAAAACTTTATCTCTTGGCGTGATCGTTCCAGATAAATTTTATGAATTGACGCGTAAAAACCAAGAAATGTATCTATTCAGCCCATACAGTGTCGAAAAAGAATACGGCGTACCGTTTTCTTACGTGGATATCACTGCGGAATATGACAACTTAGTGGCAAACCCAAATATCCGCAAACAAAAAATCAAAGCGCGTGATCTAGAAAACGAGATCTCTAAATTACAACAAGAATCTGGTTATCCATATATCATCAATATCGATACAGCAAATCGTGAAAATCCTGTAGATGGTAAAATCATCATGAGTAACTTATGTTCTGAGATTTTACAAGTACAGACACCTTCTGTCATCAATGGCAAACAAGAATACGAAGAGTTGGGAACAGATATCTCATGTAACTTAGGTTCGACAAACATCGTCAACTTGATGGAAAGTCCTGACTTTGGTCGTTCTGTCCGCACGATGACTCGTGCTTTGACTTATATCACTGATGCTTCAGATATCGATGTCGTTCCTCCAATCCAAAACGGGAACAAGTTGAATCATACGATCGGACTTGGTGCAATGGGACTTCACACTTACTTTGCTAAAGAACAAATGGAGTATGGTTCTGAAGATTCGCTTGATTTCACGAATGTCTATTTCATGTTGTTGAATTACTGGACACTTGTTGAAAGTAACAATATCGCACGTGAAAGAAAACAAGTCTTCCATAACTTTGAAAAATCAGCTTATGCAGATGGTACGTATTTTGATAAATATGTGACTGGCGAATTCCAGCCAAAATCGGAAAGAGTCGCTGCTTTGTTTGAAGGGATCTTTATTCCTACTGCGCAAGACTGGGAAAACTTGAAGCAAGCAATCATGAAAGATGGCTTGTATCACCAAAATCGTTTAGCGGTAGCGCCTAATGGTTCTATTTCTTATATCAATGATACGAGCGCAAGTATCCACCCAATCACTCGTATGATCGAAGAACGTCAAGAAAAGAAAATTGGTAAGATCTATTACCCAGCACCATATCTATCAAATGAAACGATCCCATATTATACTTCTGCTTATGATATGGATATGCGTAAAGTGATCGATATTTATGCAACAGCACAAAAACATGTGGATCAAGGTATGAGTATGACGTTGTTTATGCGTTCAGAAATCCCAGAAGGTTTATATGAATGGAAAGACACGACAAAACAATCCACACGTGACCTGAATATTTTAAGACACTATGCTTTCCACAAAGGAATCAAATCGATTTATTATGTACGTACATTTACAGATGACGCAGAAGAAATCGGCAGCAATCAATGTGAAAGCTGTGTGATCTAATTTCACTTAGTGTTCGGAACCGTTACTGGATTTTAATAAAGGAGCATTCTCATGTCAGAAACTTATTATGCAGCGATAAACTGGAATGAAATTGAAGATATCATCGATAAATCGACTTGGGAGAAATTAACCGAGCAATTTTGGTTAGATACACGTATCCCTTTGTCAAATGACTTAGACGACTGGCGTACGCTTTCTCAATTAGAAAAAGATACAGTCGGTCACGTATTTGGTGGGCTGACTTTACTTGATACAGTCCAATCAGAAAGCGGTATGGATCAATTGCGCAAAGATGTCCGCACGCCTCATGAAGAAGCAGTATTGAACAATATCCAATTTATGGAGTCTGTCCATGCGAAAAGTTACTCTTCGATCTTTAGTACATTGAATACAAAAAAAGAAATCGAAGAAATCTTTGAGTGGACGAATACGAATCCTTATCTACAGAAAAAAGCAGAGCGTATCAATGAGATCTATAAAAACGGTACGCCTTTAGAGAAAAAAATCGCGAGTGTCTTTTTAGAAACTTTCTTATTTTACTCAGGATTCTATACCCCACTTTATTATTTAGGGAATAATAAATTAGCCAACGTAGCAGAGATCATCAAGTTGATCATTCGTGATGAATCTGTCCATGGCACATATATTGGGTACAAATTCCAATTAGGATATAACGAATTACCTGAGGAAGAACAAGAAACATTAAAAGATTGGATGTACAATCTTTTATATGAATTATACGAAAATGAAGAGCGCTATACGGAAGAACTGTATGACCCAATCGGTTGGACAGAAGAAGTGAAAACTTTCTTACGCTATAATGCGAACAAAGCATTGATGAATTTAGGAATGGACCCACTATTTCCTGATACAGCAAACGATGTCAACCCAATCGTTATGAACGGGATCTCTACTGGAACAAGTAACCATGATTTCTTCTCACAAGTCGGAAATGGCTACCTATTAGGTAATGTCGAAGCGATGAAAGATGAAGATTACTTGATTGGTTTAGACTAAACAAAAAAGAGCTTGGATATAAAATCCTCGCTCTTTTTTTGTTTCTTTTTCTTTAACTGACAAACGTAGTTCTTCTTATTTATTATCCAAATAAAGATGTGCTGGGTAAGTCATATATTGAACAGGTGCCAATTGATCGATCGTGACATAACCTGCGGCAGAGTTGATCACCGTTGGTATGCGGTTGATCAACGTTGCACACGTATGTTTTGGTGTATCTGGTTTTGTTACTTCAAATTGCATACTTGGTGTTCCTTCGATCGACCAAGTACATAGATCGCCTTCGCCTGCTTGATACACTTTTCCAGTACAACCGACTTCAACGATTGGTCCTTGGATCGTTTCAACAGTCGCAACAGCAGACATCCCGATTGCTTCCCCTGCTTTGATCGTACGTTCCATTGTTTTCGATGGAATATCTTTATCTAAAACAATTGGGACATTCTTTTGAGAAATGCGTTTGATCGACCAATTCATTTTCGAACAGATTGCTTCTGCCGTCATCCAAGAATAAGAAGGTAAATCTGTTGCGTTCGCAATTTCTTTTGCAAATTTCTCTTGATCATAGCCTACCCCATGGGCTTCAGCTAACGCTTTACCATAGTGTTCGACATCATAACTAACTTCACCACTGATTTTTTGGACATCATTCATTCCAGCAGCCATCAACGCTGGGAACAATACCCAGTAAATATCTTGCATTCCTGTACCTGAAATTGTGACGTTGTTGGCTTTTGCGATTTTATCTAGATGGTTAGTTTCTGCAACAGAAGTCGTCCAAGGATACAAGGCTTCTTCGCTAATCGTTAAAACATTGACGCCATAGGTTAAAGGAATCTCTAAACTTGGCATGAAGTCTTTGATATAACTAGCAATCGTTACTAAAGCGACATCTGCATCACAATTTTGAAATACTTCGTGGGGATCGTTAGAGATTTTCACTCCTAAAGCTTGGTCATATCCTAAATATAGCCCTAGATCCTGACCGATTGCTTCGGGGCGATTGTCAACCGCTCCAACGATTTCAATTCCTTTTGCCATGGCATATTTGATAATCTCTTTCGACATTTTTCCACAGCCGACTTGTACCATACGAATCTTTTTGTGCATTTCATTTCCCTCACATTTCTTTAAAATCTTTAAATTAATTCACGAACATCAGCAACTGTTCGCTCAAACACTTCGCCTACTTCAAGGCAGGTCAATTTCCCGTCTAGTGTGCTGATACCCGGTATCAGTTCTGGATAGGTTTGGATCACGTCAGTCAGTGATTGAGAGGCTAGTCCTTTGATATATCTCATCGTGACATTCGTCAAAGCAAGCGTAGATGTTTGTGGCACTAATCCTGGCATATTTGCTACAGAGTAATGGATCACGCCATGTTTGACGAAAGTTGGTTCTTCATGAGTGGTTGGATAGCTTGTTTCAAAACAGCCACCCTGGTCAATTGCAATATCAACCAAGACTGTTCCTTCTTTCATCTGCTTCACTAATTGTTCGGTGATAAGATGTGGTGCTTTTTTACCTGGCAATAAAACTGAACCAATCACGATATCGCTCGTTAACGCCATTTTTTCAATATTCGCTGGGCTTGAATAGAGGGTTTTAACTTGTCCGTTGAACATTTCAGATAGTTCACGTAAGCGATCGACATTGATATCTAAGATCGTCACATCTGCCCCTAATCCGTGCAAGTAATGCGCCGCACTCACACCAGCGATCCCACCGCCTAAAATGGCTGCTTGAATCGGTGAAACGCCGGTTACACCTGAAATCAATTTCCCACTTTGCTTCGCTAATATCTCAGCACCTAATAGACCACCTAAACGACCAGCGACTTCACTCATTGGTGCGAGTAATGGGAATGCTCCGTTTTTCGTTACCATTTCATACGCAATCGCGGTTGTCCCAGACTTGATCAATGCTTCAGTCAATTCAAGATTTGCGGCTAGATGCAAGTACGTAAATAAAATCAAATCTTTTCTAAAGTATTGATATTCTGATGTTAGTGGTTCTTTGACCTTGACGACGATTTCTGCCGACCAGACTGTTTGTGGATTCGCTTTGATTTGAGCGCCAGCTTCGCGGTATTGTTCATCTGTAAAGCCTGAGCCTTCCCCTGCACGTTCTTCCACATAAACGATATGACCTGCTGTTACTAACTCTTTGACTCCTGCAGGTGTTAAACCTACACGTTTCTCTGAATTTTTGATTTCTTTTGGTACGCCAATGATTGTCATATTGATCCTCCTTTAAATTATTGTTGCTTTTGCCACTCCTCAAATCCCATATGGATCGCATCAAATAGTTGATCTGCGTTTTCTTTTGAGAATGTCAACGATGGTGAAATGATAATCGTTTGTAATTCATCACGTAGCAAGACACCTGCATTAATAGCATAATCAGCAACGGCTTGTACATTCTTTGATGTTTGTTCCACATCATATTTCCCTGTATTCTCAAAATCGATGGCGATCATCAAGCCTTTTCCACGCACATCACTGATACAGTCGTATTTTCCTTCAAGTGCTTTTAGACGTTCCAATAAATAAGCACCGACTTCACGTGCATTCATAACTAAATTTTCTTCTTCAACGATCCGCAAAGCTTCTAATGCAGCCACGCAGCCTAGTGGATGTCCACCATACGTATGACCATGGATGATAACATTTGCTCCGTTAGTTGCTGATTCGATGCCTTCAACGATTCGCTTGTTGAACACAGCCGCTCCTAATGGGACATAACCGGAAGACAAGCCTTTTGCTAAAATCATGGCATCTGGCTTGATACCCCAGCCGCGACTTCCGAATAGATGACCCGAACGGCCAAATCCTGTCACCACTTCATCTGCAATCAATAAAATATCATGGTTGTCACAGACCTCACGTAAAGCTGGCCAGTAAGAACTTGGTGGAACGATGATGCCTCCAGCACCTTGGATCGGTTCAGCAATAAATGCAGCAATATTATCTGCGCCAACTTGCTCGATCGTATCAACTAATTCAGCGATACATAATTTTGTCAATTCTTCTGGATCTTGGCAATTCCATTTGTTTTTCTTCAAATGCGGGGAAGAAACACGTACACAATCTTGTAGACCAGGACCGATAAATTCCCGGTAGATCGGGTTGCCTCCTACCGATGTTCCACCATAATGCATCCCATGATAGGCTTTTTCCAAGGAAAGAAAGACTTTCTTATTTGGTTTACCCACCGCTTGCCAGTATTGTCTTGTGATTTTCAAAGCAGTATCTACTGAATCACTTCCTCCAGAAGTAAAGAATACTTTCGCCATCTCTTCTTCTTGCGTCATTTGGATGATTTTTTCTGCCAAGTCATATGCCTTTGGATGGGCAATATTCGTAAACAATTGATAATAAGATAATTTTTCCATTTGCTCAGAAATCGCTCGGTTCATTTCAGGGCGATTATGACCAACGTTCATACACCATAATCCACCAACGCCATCAAGTAATTTTCTTCCCGTATCATCATAGATAAAATTTCCGTCTCCACGTTCGATAACGATCGTTTCCTCTTCACTTGCTCTTGTATCAGTCATAGGATGCCAAAAATACTTTTTCTTTCGATTGTTCATAATACTCTCTCCTTTTTAGTCTTTCATGTTTACAAGTTAAGACTAAAGGGTAGAACAACTCTAAGGTCAATCTTTTTTTGATATTTTTTTAAAAACGTTTACATTCAAAAGAAGAAAAAAAAGTACTTATATAGAAGAAAAAATACTTTTGTAATTTTATTTATAAATCGTATTGACCTTAGAACCATTCTACCCTCTAGCATGTGGTTGAGGGGGATTGGTAAACATGCACAGCCATTGTAAATAAACTAATTAAAACATTCACAAAATCGAGGAGGAAAAATTAAATGTCACTATCAGAAACATTAAGCAATGTCATTAACATGGAAATCATCAGTGCGATCACTTCCACACTGTTTATCATATTACTAGGGTATTTTTTAAGAAAGCGTGAGGTTTTCTCATCAGATGTCGGGAAGACCTTATCGAAAGTTGTCTTAACTGTCGCTATCCCTGCACTAGCTTTCAATTCGTTTATGCAGGATTTAAATGATGAAGTATTGAATCAAGGAATCAACATTTTGATACTTGGGATATTAGTCCACGTTTTCTTGATTTTTCTAAGTAAATTCTTCTTTTTCAGATATGCACCAAATAAAGAAGATACGTTGCGCGTACTCTCTATTTTCGGATCGACAACGTTTTTCGGGATTCCTGTCGTTGGCGCTGTCTTTGGTGCAGAAGGAATTTTATATGCATCGATATTTAATATCGGCTACCGCATCTTCTTATACTCTTATGCTTATCTAAAAATGAGCGGATTGAAGATGGCACGCAAGAATATTCGAGAAATGATTTTGAATCCCATCGTGTTGGCTACTTTTATCGGGTTATTTATTTGGCTCTTCCAAGATAGCTTACCACAGATTGCTCAGTCTAGCTCTGAATCTGTTGCCTTTTTAAGAATAGATCAGACGTTACCGTGGTTATTTAAACCTTTGACGTTCCTTTCTAGTCTAGCTTCTCCACTTGCTTGGTTGGCAATCGGGATCACATTAGGCGATCTGCCATTCGGAAAAACCCTCAGCAGTCAAACCTCTTGGTACTATTCATTCATCAAAGTCGTTGTTTTCCCACTTGTGATTTTACTTTCACTCTTATTGCTCAACGCAATGAATATTTTACCGGTAAATTCGGTTGGTTTGAGTACGATGATCATTATGATGGCTACACCTGCCGCAACAGTTGCAGTCGCTTATGCGATCAACTTTGAGAAAGAAGCTGTTCTTGCTTCAAATGCCTCGTTGCTTTCGACACTCTTCTCAATCGTCTTGATCCCCATCTGGATCATTGTCTTAAACTTGATTGGAAATTAAAGCACATTATATAATTAATTGAACGAAAGGAAATTTTACTATGAAAAATTTAAACGTTGTATGTTATGGTGTTCGCCCTGCTGAAAGATCCCTCTTTCAGCAGTTGAACGTTCACGGATTCAACTTGAAACTAGTAGAAGATTTATTAAATGAGACAAACTACACAGAAGCAAAAGGCATGGATGCCGTCATCGTTCGAGGAAACTGTTTAGCAAATCGCATAAATATCGAACGCTTTGCCCAATTTGGCATCAAGTTCTTACTCACACGTACAGTTGGGACAAATCACGTGGATGTAATAGCAGCGAAAGAACACGGTATGCAAGTAGCATATGTGCCATTCTATTCACCAAACGCAATTGCTGAATTATCTGTTACTTTAGCGATGATGCTTTTACGCAGAACGACCCACACTACCAATAAAACAGCTTCTTATAATTTTACGATCGATCGCTTTATGTTCAGTAAAGAAGTCCGAAATTGTACAGTTGGGATCATTGGTGTTGGCAACATCGGTTTAACAGAAGCAAAACTTTTTAAAGGTTTAGGCGCAACGGTGATCGGCAACGACCTGTATCCAAGTGAAGAAGCAAAAGCATTCATCGAATTTAAGTCGCTTGATGAATTACTGGCAGAAAGTGATATCGTCAGTATCCATATCCCTTACATCCCCGGTAAAAATGAACGCTTCATTAATAAGCAGTTCATCGACAAAATGAAGGATGATGCGATTTTGATCAATACTGCTAGAGGGGAATTACAGGATAATCAAGCAATCCTTGATGCGTTGACGAGCAAAAAATTATCTGGGTTTGGCACAGATGTCTTGCCTAATGAAGCGCTGATTTTCAACAAAAATTTTGATGAAGATCCATTATTGATCGATGCAACAGCTAAAGCGCTGATCGATATGTATCCGCGAGTGATCGTTACACCACATATCGGTTCTAATACTGATGAAGCAGTATCTAATATGGTCGAAACAAGTTTTGACAACCTTTATAAAATGTTCAATCAATTAGACTGTGCCAACACACTGTCCGTTTAAACTGGAATGTCTATAGCAAAGAACTAGCTACCCTGAAGTTCTGTAAGAATTATCCAGCTCGGATAAATAAGCGTGAAAACCAAAAATCATTCAAATTTTTGGGCTTTCGCGCTTATTTTTGGAGGTATGAGCTAACTAATGTCATCACCTCTTTTCTTTATCGATGTGTGAGAGAATAAAGCAAGATCCCCAAAAATTTGAAGAACGATTTCTGGGGATCCTGCCTTATTATTCAAAGTTAAACATTTTTGTCAATCTCAATTGATTTTTTTACTCTGTTTTTTCTCCTTTTGCTGTCAATGCAATGGAGTCATACATATGGGTAGTTGGTTCATTGATCAAAGTTGCCAGGTATTTTCCTACAGTTTTGCGACTAATTTCACCAATAAAGCTCATGCCATTGCGATTCTCGATGCGAATATCTTCAATGATCTCTTTATCGGTTAGCCAATTGGGGCGGATAATGGTAAAATCTAGATTGCTGTTCTCAAGCAGATCTGCTGCAATACGTTGATCACCTAGGTAAGTGTCGGGATCGCGATAATCACCTAACTCTGAAATAGCTTCTTCATCATTGAAGTCAACTTCACCGTAAATCCCAAGTGTTGCCATCCAATACACACGTTTGATCTTATTCTGATTCATCGCTTCGATCACATTTTTAGCTAAAGGCACCATATTATATGGGCCCAAACAAGAATAGACGATATCAATGCCTTTCATTGCATGGACTAAATCTTCTAGATTCATCGCATCACCAATGATGCTTCTCTCTTTATCAAATACTTTATCCGGATTTCTCAAGAATAAAGTCAAGTTCACATTCGGATCATTTTTTAAAAACTCATAGCTATATTTAGCAATTGGTGCCGATGCACCAAGAATCAATACGTTCTTTTTCAATTTATTCCACCTCTAATTTAATTTTTTAACTTGTACAACGGTCCTCCTTTGGTAAGATGAGTTAAGTGTAAGGCTTAGAACGACTCTAACCGCAAGTATTTATTCGAATTTTTTATTATAATGAGTATTATTCTCAAAAAAGCAGTTATTCCAGAAAGGATTTTATCTATATGAAAAATACGCAAAAAATCAAAAAACTATTGACCGCCTCCACCATCGCTGGGACGATTTATGGTCTCTTGGCGCTACTCACCGGTTTGATGGTCAATTACAACGTCCTCTTGCTTGATGGGGTCTACACGATGGTCGGTGCATTGATGTCCCTGATTGCTTTATATATTGCTAAGTTTATCCAGACACAAGATTTTGAACGCTTTCCTTTTGGTAAGGAATCTCTGATGCCTTTAGTTGTTTTTATCCAATACAGTGTCATCTTATTGATTTCTTCCTATGGTCTGATTGAGTCTTTTTTCAGTTTGATTTATGCAGACACTTACGTTGATCTATCGATCGGCTTGCCCTTTTCCTTATTTGGGATGTTCTTTAGTTTTGCTTTTTATGTTTATTTGAAAAAAAATCCAATCAACCATTCCTTTTATAAAGTGGAATTGGAACAATGGCGCTTCGGGTTTCTGTTTAGTTTAGGGGTAGTGGTTTCCATCATTGTCTCCGGACTACTCGCAAAAACATCTTATATTGCAATCGCACAACTGATCGACCCTGTGATCTCCATTGGTATTACCATTTTTTATATTTATCTTTCAGTCACTGAAATCAAAAATGCAACATTAGAGCTTACTTATGCACCGCCGAAGTATGAGTTACGCGAAAAAATACTAGTATTAGTTGATAAGATATTGAAAGACATTCAGATTGAAACGTCAGTTTTACGAATCGCAAAAGTAGGCGATCAAGTCATTCTTGAATTGGATATCGTGATTTTACCCGATAGTGCGATGGACAGTATCCGTGCGCAAGATCGTCTACGAGAAGAACTCAATCAGAAAGTAACAGAAGGGTTTTCTGAGTATTCTTTATGGCTGAATATCAACTTTATCGGTGACCTCAAGTGGGCTTAAAATAAGAACTTCTTTACAAAAAAACAGAAACTCCTCCAATTAGAAAACGATTGGGGAGTTTCTGTTTTTTCAATTGATTTGCGTGTCGCTATGATCCAGAAAGATTGCTTTATTTAACAATTATCTCTTTACTTTCAAATTGACCGAAGTCGATGATGAATGTGTTGGCTTGACGATCATAGACAACTCCGTCACTCATCGAAACGACGTCAGTAAAGTCACTTGGTAAGCTAAGGGTTACTGCTTCCGTTTGTTGGGTTGGATTAGCAATCGTATAAACCGTTTGTTCTGCCTTTGTCTGTTTCAACAAAGAAATTGGTTTATTCGTTTTGATCCCGGCAATTTCTCCTCCCTGCTCTTGCCAAAAATTGATGCCTAAATAACCAGCTGTTTGAACTTCTACCGCTTGGATATCTCTGGTGTTTTGTAAAATAGCAATCGGTTGTTTTGCTACGTAAGCTTCTAAGTCCGCTTGAGTTGTTCCTGGCAACATCACGTAAGCATAATCTGCCTCTTTTGGTTGCTGTCCATGGTTGATCGAAAACGTACGATATTCACCAGTATATTGCGTGTCACTAGGAAATGCTTCATTGATTTCTCGATACGTTCCGGTACGTGTTTCGCTGATCACATCCACTGTTTCTTTTTGTGGGAAATAATAGCCGATCGATGCGTGTTGCTGGTCTGATTCTAGCAGCAGCCAAGATGTCTCCGTCGTTTGTTGTGACTGTTCGATCATTCCCTTATCCGAAAGTACTTGATAGGAGTATGAGTCATTTAGTAAACGATTATCGACGATTGTTTCGATTGAAGCAGTTGTGTCTCCCGTGATACCAGCTCCTAAGGCAATGATTTGCCCATCCAATGTAAACCATGACTTCTTCCCTTGGACATTCATCGGTAAGAGCGTGCCGTTATTCTTTGTTCCTGCTTTATTAAGCGCCATACCGACCACGCCTTGATTTTCAGCCGCTGCACCGCCTACCCAGGTTTCATTTGAGGTCACTGTCGTAAATGCTGACACTTCATCTGCTAAAGGAACTGTATCAACTGTCGTACCAGGTAAACGATAAGGATCGACTGTCGGCCAATAACTTGGACCGAATTGGACTTGGTCATCATTATAAAGATAAACCATCCCATCTGAAGTATGCCAACCACGTTGATTCTCCAGATTCCCTGCTTCAAATGAAGAGATTCTCTTCGAATACATACTTAATCCTAGATGATAATTCTTTGTACGTTGCACAAAGCGATCCATGGCATGATACATCTTCGTTCCGATAAATGGCAATTGATCACCCATGATCGTTGCATTATCCAATAGTTTCGTCGTCATCATCAAATCATTGTAATCTCTTGTATTCGTTAAATAATAATCTGGATTACCTAACATCCAATATTTCACTGCTTCTCTTAATGCTTTTTGCTGGGTTTCAGGCGCAAATCTCGCCACGATCAACAAATTGTACATCGTAGTAGAACCATAACCATTTTTTGTCGCAGATGCCGCACGGGAAATCGAGCGACCATTTACTAAAGGCAACATTTCACCTTGATACACTAAAGGGATAAATGCAGCTTGTACGTTATCAACAAAAGATTTCACCTGATCTGCTGCTAAAGTATAGCGTGATTCTTTGACGATCGATAAAATCTGTCCTACGCCTTTGACTAATACATTCCCATAAGAACCTGTATAAGGGATCGTTTCATGTTGAATAAATGAACCATCTTGATAAAATCCATCGCCATGTGTTACTAGTTTGAAGACATCAGTAATACTTGCAACTGCTTGTGTGACTTTCGCCGGATCATTTTGTAAAAGACCGAGTCCCAAAACTGTCTGTGCCAAATCCGTTCGATTCGCACCTGTAGTTGAAAAGTTAGGAATAAAATCCAGTGCTACAAAGTTTTCTTGAGGCTTCGTGTAGAGTTGTTTGAATGGATCTGGTACATACTTACTCAATATACTTGTATACTGTTGAAGCTTCTCTGCTGGTACTTCTTCATCCAGAACCATCAAAATCGATACAAATTTTTGAGCGACACCGATCTGCCAGTCCCACCAATTCCCATGATATTTTGTGCCGTCATAGCCTTTTTTCGAAATCATAAAATCGATCCCTGCTTGGATCACTTCACTGATGGTTTTATCTTGATAAAAACTTGTGCCTTTCGTTCCGTACGCTAATGCTAATTTTTGAAGTTTTGTAAATTGTGTCGTTAAATCTGCCGAAGCGGTATTCCCAGATTCTAATGGCCATAAATAGGTGCGTTCAGCTTCTTTGTTCATGGTATTATAAAGTTTTTCTGCTTCAGTTGATAAAGTGCTTACATAATTAGCAATCGCTGGATTCGATAGATCAGTCGTTGTTGACACGAGTTGCTCTTTCCAGTTTGCTTTCATTGTTTGGAATTCTTCTGTTGGCTCTTCCACTTGTAGGCTGTTGACTTCTCCGCTACGCATAGAATAGATCGTTAATTTGCTTTCATTTCCGAATAAACGAATCCCTGAATACCCTGACCAATCCCCATTGATCGTTGTCCCATCAGGATAAACGACTTCTTGGGTTTCATAGAGTAAACGATCATTCAAATATGCTCGGATCGAGGTTCCTTCATATCTAAGCAGCAACTTATAGGTCTGTCCAGAAATCAGTGTCGGACCTTTGATCGATGTCACCCATTTCCCACCAGGCTGTCCCAACTGCCATTCACCCTCACGCATATAGGCGAAAGATTGCCAGTTCGATGTTGCTTGGTGATCGCCACGAAAGACTAGGCCAAAATTGGTTTGTCCTTCATATAAAAATGTGTATTCTAAATCGCCTGAATTGCGAACACCAGCATCTAATAACAGCGAGACGGACTCAAATTGTTGATTGATTTTCTGATTTGCGATCTGCAATCCATTCCCATTGGCATGTTTCTCTGCTTTGCCAACGATATCTTGCCAATTGCCTAATTGCTGTGAAAAATTGGATTCATAGCTTGCTGATTTCACATTTTTTTGTACTTCAGTTTGTATTCCTTCTGCACTTACTTGTTGATTGTTCCCCAACCCGATACCAATTAATAAACTACACCCTAATGTAACTGCTAATTTAGCTGACCAACTCTTCATTTTTCTCTCCTTTTTGGTTATTAAGTATACTTTTGAAGCAAAAAAGATCTGCAAGAAAGGCGCATTCTTATTACGAACGATTCTTTCTTGCAGATCTGATTACGACCTTACGAGTACTTCATTCATTTTTTACAGATCGTTTAAGCTAAAATTCCAGCTGCGCTTAATGCAATCGAAAGAATCAAAATGATCCAGATCACACGTGTAGAGTTCAATTTCTTCTGCCCTAACATCCAGTAAGTCAATAAGACTAATAAAACTGGTACTAATGAAGGTAAGATGGCATCTAGTGTATCTTGAACAACCAACTCTACGCCGTTTTGTTTGTAAACGAAAGGAACCGTTGCTTTGATGACAGAAGGAATCAACGCACCAATAACAGTGATCCCTAAAACAGTTGCGGCATTCGTGAATGCAGTTAGTTTATTTTTTAATGTCGTAACTAATTTTACTCCTTGTTTATACCCAAGTGGCAATAACGCTGCTCGACCAAAGAGTAACGCAATATTTGCGATGATCCAAATCACACAGCCAACGACTGATCCGCTTTGCGCCAACGTACCAGCAATCGAACCAAAAATCGTTCCCCAAATGACGTGGAATAATGAATCGCCTACCCCTGCGAGTGAACCCATCAACGCTGTTTTCAACGCCACGATTGTATCTTTTGCTTTGTATCCATCCTCTTCTTCGATCGCCACGTCGATCCCCATGATCAAGTTCCCGAAAATCGCATTCGTATTGAAAAATTGATTGTGGGTATTCATCATATCTTGTAACTGTGATTTGTCGTCGCCATAGAATTTTTTCAAGACAGGTAAGATCCCGTATAGGTACCCTGTACTCATCATACGTTCATAGTTCCAGTTCAATTGGCTTCCTAGGATATAACGCCAACTGATAACATTCAATTCTTTTTTCGTTAACTTTTGATTACTCATCGCCATCAAAACCTCCTTCAAGTGTTCCAGTCGTTGCTACTGTTTGAGCAACTGCTTCTTTTTCGTTATCACGTTTGAATACTAACATTGCAGCAATGACACCGATGATCGAAATACCAAGCATTGGTACTTGTAAATAAGCGGATAAGAAGAAACCTAAAAGCAAGTATGGAATATATTGTTTCGCTGGTAAATAATGCAATAGGATAGCTACCCCGACAACTGGTAGTACGCCACCTGCTGTACGTAATCCGTTCATCAACCATTCAGGTGTATTTTCGGTGATCGTAGATACTGCCGCATCACCGACTAATAACATCAGCAAGATCGGGATCGCTCGAGAAAGCCCCCATAGGAATGAGCCAGATAATACTAAACGTGGAATGCTATTGATACGCATATCTTCAATCGCACGATCCACACGATGGAGTAAAAAGACATTACAGAAACGTGCAACAACATCCAGCTGTAGCATTAGTAGTGATACTGGTACTGCTAGACCGATACCGTACTCGGCACCTTTGCCAGAAATCACAGCAAAAACCGTTCCTAAGACAGCACCTGTAAAGAAGTCAGGTACAGAAGCGCCACCAAAAGCCGCGATCCCTAACCGCATCAATTGAAGGGTTCCCCCTACCATCAATCCAGTTTCTAAATCTCCCATGATCATACCGGCGATCATTCCCGCAATTGCTGGTTGTGTCAACGTATTTGAAATAAGTGAATCATTGATTGCAATAAAAGCATAAACTGTAATAAGAATAATTTGATACATGGCTAAATGTTGCATGATTATTTCCTCCTAAATCACTTTCTTAGTTTTTCCATAAAATCGACGACTGGATCATTTGGCACTAATTGAGCAGTCACTTTTACATCTTTGGCGGCGATTGCTTCAAACACTGCCTCTTCTTCTTTCATAACTTTGATGCTTTTCGTGATTTCTCTTGCACCTTCTTTATGACTCATGTTTCCTACGTTGATTGCTGCTAGCTCGCCGCCCGCTTCTAAGTACCGTAAAACATCTGTCGGGTTTTTAAAAAGTAGAAATATACGTTGTTTTCCATATTTGCCAGATTGAATGTTTTTTGCTGCTGCAGCGATCGTTAACACGGATAGGCGCATAGATGTAGGCGCTGCCATTCTTAATGAAGATTTTTGCAACGAATCCATTGCTGCCTCATCATTGATCACGATGATCCGTTGTGTATTCAAACTCGTAGACCAAATCCCTGCCACTTGTCCATGGATCAAGCGTTCATCGATCCGCACATTGACAATATTCGCTTTGCCTTTAAATTCTTTGTATTGATCCAAGTCTTCCTCTGCCGCTTTTGTTTCTTCCGCCTCAGTTGCGATCATCTTATTTTTGACATCAACGATACCGCCGCGTGCCAGGTCGATCAACGCTTCCGAAGTGGCTTGTGGATTAAGCGTCGCTTCCATAACTAAAGGTAACGACATCCCCGCAATGATCGTCACTTCTTCATCCTCTAAATAATGTCTCAGTGCAGTGTTACATGGGGTGCCACCTAATAGATCCGCAATAATCAAGGTCGATCCGTTAAGGGCTTTCATTTTCTCTGTTAATTCAGCTTCAAATTGTAAATTATCGCCATCTGGTCTTAAAGAAAGCGTATGGACATGTTCTTGCACGCCTACGATCATCTCTAAACTGGCTTTGACTCCTTCGGCCATGCTGCCATGACTGACCAATAAGATATTTCTCATCTCTCTTCCCCCTTAAATAAACATCTCAGCTACTTAACATGTTAGCTATTGATTACGTACACTATATCACATATCAACTGAAACGTAAACCTAACATCTTAACATATTATATTTTTTTTCTAAGAAAATTTTGTTCGAGAATAAATACGTTGCCACAAATAAGTTAACATGTTATGGTATGATTAATTGGATACCGCTAAAAAAGGAGGTTTTATTTGGTGATTCCTAAATATGAACAAATTAAGCAAGAATTATTAGCTGAAATCAAAAACCATCTATTTGTTCCTGGAGATAAGTTCTACTCAGAAGCAGATATCAAGAAAAAATATTCTGTCAGCTCGATCACCGCCGTAAAAGCATTGAACGAACTAACAACAGCTGGCTATCTCTATCGTGTGCAAGGAAAAGGGACCTTTGTGTCAAAATCAAAAGTCTCTCAATCCGTCAAATTCTCTGATATCGAATTACACTCATTAGATAAAGAAAAGGTGAATGTCGTTTCAATCGAAGAAGCGCAGGAACCTGAAATCTTAGAGGAACTAGGATTACCTAAAAACGGTTCTTATTATCGCATCAAACGAGTACGGTATTTTGATGATATCCCTTTCCTTGTGCATATCACTCATCTGCCAAAACGTTTGGTCAAGGAACCTATCAATAAAGACTTAGCTCATTACTCAAGCATTTATGAAAGGGTGAGAAAAGATTTCGGCATCGATCTCTTCTCGCTTTCTTCTGTCGAAACAAATGAGATCGTCTTTCCCGATGATCCTGAGTTATTGAATTTGTTGAAATTAAGCTTTCGCGAACCAGTCGTCAAACAAGTCAAGCATTCTTACCTTGCTGACCGCAGCGTAGCCGAATATATCATTAGCTACAAACACTGGAAATATTTCAAAACAAAAATCGAAGTAGAAGCAGAATAATCAAGGCTAAGCCTTGGTCCTCTTGTTTCCTCTCGACTTAAATAGACGATGGACTATCACTGTTTTTTTAACAACACTAGAAGGAATCAACGAAATCGTTCTCAGAGCTTTTTCGTCGATTCCTTCTTACTCTTTTTATACTATAAAATTCATCTCTTTTAAAAATTATTAGTTATTTATATGGTAAGTTTTATGTTTTTTTCATTTTGCCATTCGCTTTTTCTGATTATTTAGGTTATACTAGTTTAAAGTTAATATGTTAACAAATTAAGAGGAGTGGTATGATGGGACTACAACAAACAAAAGATTCCCTTATTTCCCTAAGTAAGTCTATCGACGACACCTGGCTATCGAATCAAATCGATTGGTGTTGCCAAAAAATCGAACATAATATGACTCGCTACGAACTCGATTTCCCGTCGGCTTGTGCAACAAATGGTATCTACAGGATCAAACCTAACGATGACTGGACGAATGGCTTTTGGACAGGCATGCTGTGGTTAGCTTATGAATGGACGGGCAAGGAAAAATTCCTTGTGCGTGCAATGGAAAACATCCATAGTTTTAAAGATCGTTTAACGACACATCACGTATTAGATCATCACGATATCGGATTCTTATATAGTTTATCTGCTGGCGCAGGGTATCGCTTAACCGAGAGCTTATTATGCAAGGAAGAACTACTGCAAGCCGCAGACGTTTTACTGGCACGATTTCAAGAAAAAGGGCAGTTCATTCAAGCATGGGGTGCCTACGGTGATCCGAAAGAATATCGTTTGATCATTGATTCATTGATCAACTTGCCTTTATTATTCCAAGCTTCTGAAATCTCAGGGAACGATCTTTATCGTGAAACAGCTAAGAAACATTACGAAACAGTATTGCGCACAGTGGTCAGAGAAAACGCAACAACTTTCCACACGTATTATTTTGACCCTTTAACTGGCAACCCTACTCACGGCGCTACACATCAAGGAAATAGCGATAACTCGATTTGGGCTCGTGGACAAAGCTGGGCTGTACTTGGTATTCCTTTAAATGAAAGTTACTTGAAATCTTCGGCTCTTCCTGCGAACTACGAAGCAATCGTCGATGTCTTTTTAACTCATTTGCCAAATGATCTTGTTCCTTATTGGGATTTTGATTTCAATGACGAGCAGCCTTCTGACAAAGACAGTTCCGCTTTAGCGATCACCGCCTGTGGCTTATTGGAAGCCGCAAAAATGGAAGCGTATCCTCACGCGGAAGCACTAGCCAAAGGCATGGTCTATCAATTAGGCGAACACTACTCCTCACAGTCAGAACCTGATAATGAAGGCTTATTACTACATGGTGTCTATGCACATGCAGAAGGAAAAGGAATCGATGAACCAAATCTTTGGGGCGACTATTTCTATTTAGAAGCCTTGATGCGTTTAGCAAAACCTTCGTGGAAAAAATATTGGTAAGGAGAACCCAACATGCAAACTTTTGAAATAAAAGAAGACTTTCTTTTAGATGGTCAGCCAATCAAATTGATCAGTGGCGCGATTCACTATTTCCGTCTTCCCCGCTCACAATGGGAAGATAGCTTGTATAACTTGAAAGCTTTAGGAGCAAACACCGTCGAAACCTACGTTCCTTGGAATATTCATGAGCCAAAAGAAGGACAATTCGACTTCGAAGGAATGAACGATTTTACTGTTTTTGTTGAACTAGCTCAACAACTCGGCTTGATGGTCATTTTACGCCCTTCTGTATATATTTGTGCAGAATGGGAATTTGGCGGTCTACCCGCTTGGTTATTAAAGGAACCAGGAATCCGTTTACGTTCGACTGATGAACGATTCATGGCAAAAGTCAAAAATTACTATGATGTGTTACTACCGAAAATCGTTCCTTTACAAATCACAAACGGTGGACCTGTCATCATGTTCCAAATCGAAAATGAATATGGTTCGTACGGAATGGAAAAAGCGTATCTTCGTGAAACGAAAAAACTACTGGAAAATGCAGGGATCACTGTTCCGCTATTTACTTCCGATGGCGCTTGGAACGAAGTATTGGACGCTGGAACTTTGATTGAAGATGATGTGTTCGTCACTGGTAATTTTGGTAGTCATTCAAAGGAGAACAGCGCGGTATTACAAGCCTTTTTTGATAAACATGGAAAAAAATGGCCATTGATGTGTATGGAATATTGGGATGGTTGGTTCAACCGTTGGGGTGAGCCGATCATCAAGCGAGAAGCGCAGGATCTAGCTAATGAAGTCAAAGATATGTTGGAAGTTGGTTCATTGAATCTGTATATGTTCCATGGAGGTACCAATTTTGGGTTTAATAATGGCTGTTCCGCTCGTGGAAATACCGATTTGCCACAATTGACTAGCTACGACTACGATGCGTTACTCACTGAAGCTGGTGAGCCTACAGAAAAATATTATGCTGTCCAAAAAGCAATCAAAGAAGTTTGCCCAGACGTTTGGCAATCAGAGCCACGAAAAAAAAGATTAGATTCTCTTGGAAGTTATCCAGTGGATGCAAGTGTTTCATTATTCAAAACAAAAGAACAACTAACAAAACCTGTACCTGCTGCCTATCCTTTAACGATGGAGCAAGTCAGTAATGGGTATGGCTACGTCTTATATTCCTTAGCACTGAAAAACTATCACCATGAAAATAAAGTTCGGATCATCGAAGCAAGTGATCGAGTTTCTGTTTATGTGGACGAAACCTATCAATTGACACAAGACCAAACAACGATCGGTGAAGAGTTCATGATCCAAGGAAAGACAGAAAACGAAGAAATTCAATTAGATGCCTTAGTAGAAAATCATGGAAGAGTCAATTATGGCTCAAAATTGAATAATCCGACCCAAACCAAAGGGATCCGTGGTGGAATCATGCAAGATATCCATTTCCATCAAGGGTATCTTCACTATCCTTTACCACTAACAGCCGACCAACTTCAGTTGATCGACTATCAAGCTGGTAAAAATCCGGCTCATCCTTCGTTTTACCAAGTAACATTTGACGTAAAAGAGCCTGTGGATACGTATATTGATTGTTCCGCCTATGGTAAAGGAGTAGTTTTTGTCAACGGGATCAATCTTGGTCGCTATTGGAACCGCGGACCGATCTATTCGCTTTATTGTCCAAAAGATTTTCTTAATCAAGGAAAAAATGAAGTAGTGATTTTCGAAACAGAAGGCGTTGAGATCCACTCATTGGATTTTCTGGCAGAACCGAAAGTTGAACAAAGCGATAAATAAAGAAAAGCAAAAAAGACGAGGATCATCATCCTAACCATTGGATGATCCTCGTCTTTTTTTACTATCAGTTACTCATGTTCTAATTCAATTTTCTTCGGTTGCTCTTCTTCTGGCACTTGTTCGAATTTGCGTAATAAGTAAATCTTACGGATATTCAATACTAGCGTTTTGATTACCGCATACACAGGGATACAAATCAACATTCCCATGATTCCAGCAACACTTCCAGCACCAATCAATACCAAGATGATCGTGAGCGGATGGATGTTCATCGTTTTTCCAAATAGTAACGGTTTGATCACATTTCCATCCAATTGTTGAATCACGAGAATAGACAGTGCCATATAAAGTGCTTGGAATGGTGAAACAAACAAGCCGACAATAATGGCTGGTACTGCGCCGATAAAAGGGCCAACATACGGGATGATGTTCGTGATCCCGCAAATAACTGCCAACAGCAAACTATAAGGTTGCTTGAAGATCGTCATCGCAATAAAACTCATGACGCCAATGATCACCGCATCAACGATCGTACTGCTGATATAAGCGGACAATGTCTCATTCAACTCTCTCACCGTTTGTCGCAACTCTCCTCGTATTGCTTGTGGAAAGAACGGGGATAACGCATCAATGAATTTATGTCCATCTTTGAACATAAATAACAAAATAAACGGTACGGTAAACAACAAAATGAAAAATTGCATCATAAAGGAAAAGATTCTTGAAACACTACCTGTCAGACTAACTAACAGAATATTGAACAAGTTACTTAACGATAAATTTGCAGAAGCAAACTGTTCTTCCAGATTCAATGAGCGAAATTCTTCTCGTTGCATGATATCAGTCAACCAACGACTGGTTTCATCAGCATACGCAGGGATGCTCCTAGTCAATTGCACCGCTTGATCTGCCAACTGTGGTAAGACGTTCATGATTGTCAAAAAGACGACCACTAATAAAACGATCAACGTCAGGATATAGCCCAACACTCGAGGAACTCGATGTTTTTCTAAAAACAAGACAACTGGATTAAACATGTAATAAAAAAATCCAGCAATAATCAATGGCATGATGATTGCAGATGCCATTCTTAGGATAGGGTGAAACACATTTGGCATACGTAAAATAAAGAAAACGCCAATAATCGTTAAGACTAATTCCACTGTCCAAAACAATAATTTTGACTCTTTGAACCTTGAATACATAGATATCCTCCAAATTTCATTCTTACAGATACTTCTATTTTATCATTTATCCATCGATAAAGCGCTATTTTTCCATTAATTTCTTGTTATTTAAAAAAAGTGATTACTCACTTTGTCAGACTAACCAGATGTAATTTGGTGATATTTTTATAGGTGGATAATTCCTCGATCACTTCTGCATAAGTCAAACCTTTTGGTAAATCGATCGTATAAACATTTTTATAAATACGGTAATCATCAATAAATTTTACATCAAAATTGACATCCTCGATCGTGATGTTTCTTTTCTCAAAGTATTCATTCAGAAAATCCTTTGTTTCTTTTCGATGAATAAATTGGATGACTAATTTTTTTGTTGTTGGTACGTGGATGATTCGTTTCACCACAGTCAACGCAAAGACGATGCCCACAAAACTAATGAGTGCGATCGCATAAAAGCCCATGCCAATCGCGATCCCCAAGCCTGCAATTGCCCAAAGAGATGCTGCAGTCGTTAAGCCGGTCACTGATTGTTTCGTGACAATGATCGTACCTGCTCCTAAAAAGCCGACGCCACTAACAACTTGTGCGATCAGACGTGCTTCATCTGAACGGAGGGTCCCTACTAATTCAGGATACTCTAACGCATTTCTCAACGCACCACTGGCAATTTCAACTTGGATCAACGCAATGATACAAGCACCCATACAAACTAAAATATGTGTACGCATCCCTGCTGGTCGATTTTTATATTGACGTTCAAAACCAATTGCTCCGCCAAACAGCAATGCAATACTTAATCGTATAATAATTTCTGGTATCGATAAAACCATATCTTCCATAACTATCCCCTCCCCTTATCAAATATAGCACGAGTAAAAAAAACAAACAAAATATAACTATTTGTTTATTGATCAAATAAAAAAACAGCCACTGTGGCGAATCATCTGATTTGTATCAGATGATTCCCAGTGACTGCTGTCTTTTTTTATAATTTGCTTGCTGCTTCTTCGTCAATAATGACTACGACATCTGCATGATTTTGCAAAGCACTTGCCGGCATCTCTGTTGTAACCGGTCCGTTGATCATCCCTTTGATCGCTTCTGCTTTATTTTCTCCATACGCCATCAAGACGATTTTTTTGCTGTTTAAAATTGAACCAATCCCCATAGAAACGGCTTTTGTTGGTACATCTTCTACTTTGTCAAAGAATCGTTTGTTCGCATTGATCGTTGATTCTGTTAAATCGACAACGCTTGTTTTTCCATCAAATGGCGCGCCAGGTTCATTAAACCCGATGTGGCCGTTTTGACCGATTCCTAAGATTTGGATATCGATTGGATGTTCTTCAATGATTCGATCGTATGATTGGCAAGCCTCAACTAAATCAGCTGCTTTTCCATCAGGTACAAACGTTTCTTTGAATGGCTTTTTGTCGAATAATTCAACATTCATAAAATGGCGGTAGCTTTGATCATCTGATCCGCCTAATCCTACATATTCATCCAAGTTAACAGAAGTCATGTTACTGAAATCCATGTCGCTTGAAGTCATTTCTTTATATAAAGTGATTGGCGTGCTTCCTGTTGCTAAACCTAGAACTTTCGCACCATTTTCCATTCCATTTTTAATTATCTCAAAAGCTTTTTTTCCGCCTTCTTCAGCATTTTTCACACGAATGATTTCCATAACGATTACTCCTTTTATTTTGGTATAGCCCAATTATAGCATCTTTATTTCAAAATGACAATATCTGTATAGACCAAATAGAGAAAAAATATTTATTACACGAGTAATTAGCATTATTTCCCTTACTATAATAATTACCTGATAATTTGAAAATTAATAGTAGATAAATAAAACTGATCACATAATCTTCTAGTTAAGAGAATGACTCTAGCTGGTCTTGAAATTCTGTTGAAAGAATATGGATCGATGGTTTCTTTTTTATCTGTACAACTAGTTTTTTTTCGATTAAATTTTGACTGATTTGTTTTAGTTTAGGATAAGATATGTTAAGGTGCTTTCTTAATTCTATATCCGTAATATATTCATTTACCTCATTATATAAATGACCTTGAATCAGTACAAATAGTACTTCAACCGTATCTTTGTCTTTCAAATCTAATTTATTAAGGACATTAACTGCATTATCTAATTTAGCTTTTGCTGTCTGTAACTCTTCGATTACTTTTGTTTGTCCATTAATAATCAATTGATACATATTTTGGACAAACAAAGTCAAATCCGCTTTATTTCTCGGATTTGAAACTTCTGCAAATAACTTTCCATAAGTTTTTTTGTCATGTGTGATCGCATTTGAAATTGTGATTCCTGTTAAAAAATCTAATTTTCTAGAAAGATAATTTGAAATTAAAAATCTTCCCATCCGACCATTACCATCGTAGAAAGGATGAATATACTCAAAATAGTAATGTGTAATCACGCATTTTAATAAAAAAGGAATATCTTTCCTGTTCATAAATAAAACGAGATTATTTAAATCTCTTATTATTGTTTCCTCATTAGGATTACCTTGATGAACTCGTTTATCCTCAGATCCTATATAGACTACTTCCTTTCTGAATAACTGACCATCTGGTTGATCCTCTTCTGGAATATCTTTACTAAATAATTCATCGTATATATTTCTTATTTTCACAATATCGTGAATTTCTTCATACCCAGATTCACCCAAGTTCATGTACATATTTACTATTCCTTTAAATCTAACTATTTCATCACTATTTCTTTTCCTAATTGCTGTTCCGATTTCTTTTCTTGTACTTCGCACACCTTCAATATCATTTGTTGACTTTATTTCATCAATAATTTGAGAATTAAAAATATTTCTCTGGATAATTGGGGGAAGCATACTAATATATCTTTCAATTTCTGATGAATTTTTTTGAATTTTTTCTTTCAGGTTTTCATGTTCTAATAATGGTATGTAAAACAACTCATAACTTTCTGTTGTAATCCGCTGCTGCCGATCAAAAGGATGGATATTAAGTCCAGTCTTAAAAGTGGAAAAAAAGTTAAACCTAAGCTGATATTCTTCCTCAAACTTATTTCTATTTTCATAAAAAGTAATTTTTAATGGTTTATAGCTCATTTTTATCACTTCTCCCTCAATCTATTTTAATAAAAATAGCATTTATTAAAATAGATTGCAATATTGGTTTAGTAATCTACATATAAATTCATAATTATGCTAAAAAAAAATACCAACTAAACAAAGGGTTGGTCCTCTACTTTAGTTGGTATTCTAGATTTATTATACCGATCTTATTCTATCTCTATCTTCTTTTATTAGGATAGACAACTGCTTGAAAGCAAAAAGCACACAACTGAAAAACCAATCCTGTAACAGTTACTCCTGTCCAACCATAATGTTGCCACATCACTGAACCTAATAAAGAACCTGTCGCTCCGCCAATAAAATACATAAACATAAAAATCGTGTTGTTTCGATTGCTCGTTGCTTCCCCAAGTCCTTGCACTCTACTTTGATTCGCTACTTGTCCAAACTGATTGCCGACATCTAACAATATGATTGCAACTAATAAAACAGCGATATAATCACCAGCAATGAATAGGGCAAGAAAACTGATCGTCTGCATCACTAAGCCCATTCCAACGATTCTTCTTTCAGAGTATGAATCTGCCAATCGACCGACGATTGGTGCAGCTACCGCACCAGATAAGCCAAAAATCGCCAAGATTCCTGCTTCAAAGGTTCCCCAACCATAAGCTGGACTACTGATATAAAAAATCAAGGTCGACCAAAAAAGCGAAAACGTACCAAACATAAAAAAGCCATTGATCGCTGCTTCACGTAACAATCGTTGATGTTTGACAAGCTTCGGTAAGCTTTTTAACGATTCAAGATAAGACACTGTTGATTCTTTTTCTAACGTCCCTTGTGTTCTCGGCAGTTTTAAATAGAGTAAAAAAGTCAACGCTGCGACTAGGAAAAGCGCAAACAGATAAACACTACGCCATGAGAACCAACTAGCAAGTAATCCCGAGACTGTTCGAGAAAGCAAGATTCCCATCAGTAAACCACTCAGTAAGACGCCCATCGTTTTTCCTCGTGCAGCTGGTCCAGCAAGTACCGCTCCATAAGGAATAATGATTTGCGGTACGATCGACAATAGCCCGATCAAGAAAGATGCAACCGCAAATAAAGCAAAGTTTGGTGCAAAGAAAGCGGCTAACAAAGATAGCGCAGATAACCCTGCCATACGAATGATCAATTTAGGTCGATCCACGACATCTCCCAGTGGAACTAAAAATAATAAACCTAAAGCATAGCCAAGTTGAGTCAGCATGGTCAATAAACCGACAGCACTCGTACTGACTGACAAATTCGCCGCTACTTTAGTGCCAATCGGTTGGATGTAGTACATATTGGCAACGACTACCCCACAGGTGATCGCTAATAATAAAATCAATGATTTCGAAAGCGGTGTTTGCTTATTTGTTTCCATCAGATTCCCCCATTTCCTTTCTTAGTTTACAACTTCTAAGAATAATTGAAAACAGGAAGGCTTAAATAAAATAGTATAAGTTATTTAACAGCGTGTTTTCTACGATCTCGATAGATAATAATCACTAAAACAGTTAAAACTAACACACTAGCTACCAACAGAATCGCTTTTATATGTTTCCCATGAAACAATGCTTCTCCGCCACACGCGTATAAAAGTGAGGATGGTACGACACCAATAAGGATCGACAAGACTAACTCACGAATCGAAAGATTTAAAGATGTGGCGGCAAAATTAACCACGGAAGATGGGATCACCGGCACCATATAACCGATCATCACACCTATTTTTGGATGTTTCATCCGTCTGATTGCTTTGACCCAACGATTCTCTTTTTTGCTATGGTCCACAAAAGATACATGTTGCATCAAGGCGATTGATAGTATATTTCCAAGTGCATTGCCTGATACGTTGATCGCTGTTCCTAGCAATGGTCCATAACTTAAACCGACGAGTACGCCAATCACAGAAGTTGGAATACCGGGAACCGCGCACATCAAACTGATCAGCACAACCAAAATGATTGCTGCTGTAACCCCATGAGAACGGATCTCCGTCATCCACTCTTTCCGACTTGCTTGTGGATCGAGCAATAAATGGATATCTGTTCGATATTGTAAATAAAGATGATAACCAACAAACAGAATCAACAGTAAACCTATCCCAATCAATGTATAGCGAATATGTTGCTTTTTCATAACGACTTCTCCTTCTACTTAGTCATACTCATTGTTAGTTTATCATTATATAAAAAAAGTGTTAACCTCTTGAGGTTAACACCTTTATAATAAAATTATTTAAGCATTTCAGAATAAATCCTTCCACGCCCAACGTTCCAACACGTTGTTTCTACATATTTTATGTTATCGCTATACATATGTATTGTCAAGAGAAAATCACTCGATTTTGTATGAATTAAGCAACATCCTTAATAAACGGAAAAAATAATAGATATCATTATCCTTAGGTAAATAATCAAATCGATCGATACTTCTGATAGTTAAATTTAATAATTCTTTATGACGAAATTTTCTAGTCCCTATACCTTTAACAAAAAAATCATGTGCATAAAGAACTGCTACAATATCATGAACTTTTACACATCTATAAAAAGCTTCGCCTATCTTGGCTTTTTTACAATAATCACTAATAATCCTATTTGGATGTTCTAATTCATTTCTACTTAAATAAAATAGTAATGGATTATTGTGAGCACAACTATTTCTAATTCTTTTTACAGCGTGTATGATTCCACTCATGCGTCGGATTTCAAATTCAGTTATAGAATATTTTTTAAAATAAAATTCAAATAATCTAGTAAATTCACCAAAACTCATTACCTCTACAAGAACCCAAATTGAAAGGGAATCTTTATGTGCTTCGTATAATTTCCTTTGATAATGACTTTTCTCTTTAATTTTATGTAAAATTTTTTCTCTGTTCATCTCGTAAGAAGTTGTTAAAGTAGAGTGAAAAAATTTATTAACTATCTTATACCCATCTTCATTTAGATTTTCAGTGATATGTGTTATTAGGAAAGTTTTCATCGCATGCTCAATATCTAAAGTTGCTGTTAAAAGTATATATCTTAATTGCATATCCACACTCGCTAAATCTGTTAGATAGCTAAATTCTAAATTTACATATTTGCCATCTGCATCTCTTTTAAAATTTCGCCTATACACAGTCAATTTATAATAGTAATTTAAGTTGCTTAGAATTTTCTTAGCCTCACTCTTATTCATTATATTAAATCCTATCCCCTTTAAAACTAACTCATCTATAAGGTCCTCAAAAGATGCTTTAGGATGTCTTAGTATTGCTTCATTCTTTCCCTTCTCTTCTAATGCTTCTTTAACAGTAAATAATTTTTGTTTGACTTTATCATCCATCATTGATTTCCTTTCTCCATGAAAATAGATGTAGTTATAGATAAATTTTTCACTGAGTACTTAAAAGAAGTATATCATTATAGATCAACTATTAAAAATAAATCTAGAGTATCTACTTAACTTTCAAAAAAATTTGCTATTTTGAAATTATATCAACTTTTCCTAAATACGTATCCTACTGAAAAATAAATAAATTCAAAAGATAATAATATTCATGGATTTGGTCATACTCATTGTAGTCTGTTATTTGCAGCTGCTTTATCTTTAAAAGAGGGACAAGAACTTCTTCGCCATTCAGATATTCATACAACAATGAATATTTACACCCATGCAATCAAAAAACAAAAAACAATCCGCCGATAAATTCGCACAATAGATTAAGTTTCTAGAAGTATGGTCAAAAAAATAAAAAACACCGAAATCCTCTCATATCAAGGATTCCGGTGCATAATAATTAATGAAAATTATTTAACTGTTACAGAAGCGCCAACTTCTTCAAGTTTAGCTTTTAATTCTTCAGCTTCTTCTTTAGAAACGCCTTCTTTAACTGGTGCAGGAGCGCCGTCAACTACTGCTTTAGCTTCTTTCAAGCCTAAGCCAGTTGCTTCACGAACTGCTTTGATAACTTTAACTTTTTGGTCTCCAGCTGCAGTTAATTCTACAGTGAATTCAGTTTGTTCTTCAGCAGCAGCACCGCCACCAGCAGCAACTGCAGCTACAGGAGCAGCAGCAGATACGCCAAATTCTTCTTCAATAGCTTTAACTAGGTCGTTAAGTTCTAGGATAGTTGCTTCTTTTAACTCAGCAACGATGTTTTCAATGTTCAATGCCATTTTTGTTTCCTCCATTTTAAATGTTCTTTTTTTATTTATTGATCATGCTATGCGGCGATTAAGCTGCATCTCCATCTTCTTTTTCTGCGACTGCGTTGATAGCGTAAGCCACGTTGCGGACTGGCGCTTGTAGTACAGATAGCAACATAGATAGAAGTCCTTCGCGGTTTGGCAATTTTGCCAATGCCGTGATTTCTTCCAATGAAGATACTTTACCTTCGATGATACCGCCTTTGATTTCTAATGCTTTTGCTTCTTTAGCAAATTCGTCCATGATTTTCGCTGGTGCTACTACGTCTTCGTTACTGAATGCAACGGCTGTAGGTCCAGTGAAAACTTCGTCCATGCCATCTAGGCCTGCTTTTTTAGCTGCACGTGAAAGGATAGAGTTTTTGATAACTTTCATTTCAACGTTCGCTTCACGAAGTTGTTTACGTAAGCGTGTTACTTCATCAACAGTTAATCCACGGTAGTCAACTACGACTACAGAAGCTGCTTCTGTAAATTTTGCACTTACTTCATCAACGATTGCTGCTTTTTTTGCGATAATTGCTTCACTCATTTTTGAGTTTCACCTCCTGAATTTTGATGGAAGAGTTTCTTACGATTGAATCATTTGTGCCTCATCTAATCACTACGTTCTTAGTGATTCAGCTCGCTTGCCTCGAAAGGACACTCCTTTCGCTCCACTCAACGAGTATTGTTCATCATCTAATCACTTCGTTCTTAGTGATTCACAACAAAAAACTCTATGCCACCGTAGACATAGAGGGACTATTGAATATATTCAATAAACGTCCTCGGTAGGAAATTAAGGCTAAGCCACCTACTGTCTTCGGTACAAGTTAATTATTAACCTCAACTAGCTTAGCACGCTAAACTAGTTGAGTCAAGAATTATTTTTCAGTTGGATCAATCAACGTCCTAATCGATGGATTAGAAAGAAGCTTGGTCTACATGGATACCAGGTCCAAATGTTGTTGTTACAGTAATGTTTTTCATGTATTGACCTTTAGCTGCTGATGGTTTAGCTTTCACTAATACATCATGGATCGCAGCAAAGTTTTCAACTAATTTTTCGTTGTCGAAAGAAACTTTACCGATTGGTACATGGATGTTTCCAGCTTTGTCAACGCGGTAAGTTACTTTACCAGCTTTTACTTCGTTTACAGCTTTTGTTACGTCCATTGTTACAGTACCAGTTTTAGGGTTTGGCATTAAGCCTTTAGGTCCTAATACACGTCCTAGACGACCTACAGTAGCCATCATATCAGGTGTTGCAACAACTACGTCAAAGTCAAACCATCCATTTTGGATTTTTTGAACCATGTCGTCGTCACCAACGAAGTCTGCACCAGCTGCTTCAGCTTCTTTTGCTTTGTCTCCTTTAGCAAATACTAAAACAGTTTGTGTTTTACCAGTTCCGTTTGGTAATACAACAGCTCCACGGATTTGTTGGTCTGCTTTTTTAGGGTCTACGTTTAGACGGTATGCAACTTCAACTGTTGCATCAAATTTAGCAATGTTTGTTTCTTTTGCTAATGCTACTGCTTCAGCAACAGAATAAACTTTACTTGAATCAACTTTTTTCAATGCTTCTTGCATTTTTTTGCTCTTTTTAGCCATTTTGGTTCCTCCTTGATTGTGGTTATAACGGTTGTACCTCCCACGTGTTCCGTATCTTTCAATACAGAGCCAACTGAGAAGCTACTTTCTTAGGGTGCAGAAGATTATTCTACAGTGATCCCCATGCTTCGTGCAGTTCCTTCAACCATGCGCATTGCTGCTTCAACGTTAGCTGCGTTTAGGTCTTCCATTTTTAATTCAGCGATTTCTTTTACTTGATCGCTAGAAACTTTAGCAACTTTAGTTTTGTTTGGTTCGCCTGAACCTTTTTCGATTTTCGCTGCTTTTTTCAATAATACTGCAGCTGGTGGTGTTTTTGTAACGAATGTGAATGAACGATCTTCGTATACAGAAATCACAACTGGAATGATCAAACCTGCTTGATCAGCTGTACGAGCATTGAATTCTTTTGTGAATCCCATGATGTTGATACCCGCTTGACCTAGCGCAGGACCTACTGGGGGAGCTGGAGTTGCTTTACCTGCAGGGATTTGCAATTTAACGATTTTTTCTACTTTCTTTGCCACGAGACATACCTCCTTAAGTCCGTGATGTGGTTAATTGGAGATGCATATTTCTCCTCCCACGCACTGTCAGTTGATCCTAAAATCAATCGACATATCATGTACATAACGAATGCACACTGATACAGTATAGCAAATTTTTCTTTTTTTTCAACATTTTTTTCTAATTATTTTCAGCTTCCTCCAAATAAAAGCTAAATTTCTCGTTAAAACATGTATAAAAGTCTTTATAAATCGCTTATTTATGCTAAACTTACGCCTGTATGAAGCGAATATATACGAAAATAACCAAGTCTTCTATTCTAATGAGGTGAAATAATGAAAGAATTAAAGTACAGAAGTGTATTTGATATTATCGGCCCTGTAATGATTGGGCCAAGCAGCTCGCATACCGCTGGGGCTGCAAGGATCGGAAAGATCGTTCGAAGTATTTTTGGTGAGCAACCAGATTCTGTTGACATCTACCTTTATGAGTCTTTTGCAAAAACGTATCGTGGACATGGCACCGATATTGCCTTGGTCGGCGGGTTGTTAGGTATGGAACCAGATGATTCTCGTTTAGCTGACTCTTTGAAATTAGCACATGAAGCTGGCATGGAAGTTTTGTTTGTGCCGAAAAATGAGAAAGCGGATCATCCCAATTCGGTCAAAATGTTGCTAAAAAAAGGGAATCGAAAATTGTCTGTGACAGGTATCTCCATTGGCGGAGGCAATATCCAGATCTCTGAATTGAATGGTTTCAAGATTTCATTAAGCATGGGAACGCCAACTTTGATCATCGTTCACCAAGATGTTCCTGGAATGATCGCTAAAGTGACGAATATTCTTTCAGAAACCAACACCAACATTGGAACAATGACGGTTACCCGTGAATCAAAAGGGGAAAATGCCATCATGATCATTGAAGTAGATGATCGCCAAGTAGAAGACACAGTAAAAAAACTGAAGCAATTGCCAAATATTGACAGTGTCAATTATTTCGAGTAAAGGAGCAGACGAGGTATGTTTTTATCAATTGAAGAATTAGTCCAACAAGCACAACACTACCCTAGCGTTGCTGAATTGATGATTGCGATCGAAATGGAGATGAATGGCCGTTCTCGTGAACAGATCATTTCCATCATGGAAAAAAATCTAGCGGTAATGGAACAGTCGATTGCAGAAGGCAATGAAGGAGTGACCTCCGTTACAGGGATCACGGGTGGTGACGCAAAGAAAATGGACGACTACCTTTCTCATGATGATTTTCTGAGCGGCGAAACGATTTTGACAGCCGTCCGTAATGCGATTGCGGTGAATGAAGTCAACGCAAAAATGGGGTTGATCTGTGCAACCCCTACTGCCGGTAGTGCTGGGGTCGTTCCTGGTGTCTTGATGGCCGTACGTGATCGTTTGCAATTAACACACGAACAGCAACTCGACTTTTTGTTTACAGCTGGTGCTTTTGGCTTAGTCATCGCAAACAATGCGTCGATCAGTGGAGCTGAAGGCGGTTGTCAAGCAGAAGTCGGTTCTGCGAGTGCGATGGCTTCCGCTGCCTTAGTTTGTGCGAAAAACGGTACGCCTCATCAAGCGGCTCAAGCGGTGGCGATCACATTGAAAAATATGATGGGCTTGATCTGTGATCCTGTTGCCGGGCTTGTAGAAGTGCCTTGCGTGAAACGAAATGCTTTAGGTTCGTCACAAGCTTTCATTTCAGCTGATATGGCTTTAGCTGGCATCGAAAGCGTGATCCCACCTGATGAAGTGGTGGCTGCCATGTATCAAGTGGGTCGACAAATGCCTTCTATTTTTAAAGAAACCGCAGAAGGTGGACTGGCAGTGACCCCTACAGCGAAACGATTAACGAAAGAAATCTTAGAAAGACAAGTATAGTCATCCTTTTTCTGCAAGTTGGAACAAAGACTGCACAACAAGTTTTTTATCTCCTAAAGACATGCCGAATAACCATGGGAGCAGATTTGCTTTTCCCATGGTCATTCGGTTTCTTTTTACATTCTCTGCTTTGCTTCAAAAACAAATTGCTCCATCTGTTCATAAAGGTTTGCTTTGATTTTTTTTAAGTCGTGATGGACCAATTGATGATCACGTACGAGCTGTTTCCCATCCACCCATACATGTGCCACGTTGGAAGCATTCGCTGAGTAAACTAACGCAGAATAAGGATCAAAAATCGGAAACATGTTCACAGACTGTGTTTCAACGATAATAAAATCGGCTTTATTCCCTACGGCAAGCTGGCCAGTTTCTTTAAAGTCCAGCAATTCTGCCCCTCCTCTTGTTGCTAAGCGGACGATTTCCTTCGCTGGAAAAAGTGCGCGATCTTTTTCAAAGGTTTTATGGAAATTAGCAAATAGCTTCATTTGCGTAAAGAGATCTAACGTATTGCCACTACTTGGGCCGTCTGTACCTAAACCGACAGTCAAGCCAGCAGAAAGCATTTCTTTTACTGGCGCTACCCCTTTAGCCGACTTTGTATTCGCGCCGATGCAATGGGCAATACCGACTTTCTCTCCTGCTGCAGCAACTAAAGCAATATCTGCTTCTGTCATATGGATACAGTGTGCCATGATCAATGGTCGTTCCATAAAACCCAGTTCTTTCAATAGCTCAAAAGGCGTTTGTTGATAACGTTCCGCCAATTCTTTCATTTCGTAATCCATTTCTGCGACATGTAAAGTGATCGGCACATCGAATCGTTTACTCAATTCAACTGTCTGTTTCAATCCTTCATACGTATTGGTATTCGGCGCATGTGGCGCAAGAGCTGGCGTGATCAACGGATGCCCTTGCCATTTCGGCAGGAACGTTTCACTGTAGGTCAACCCGCCAGATGGCTCTGGATTATCACAGACAGGCATATCAATGATCGTTTCGCCAAGGACCGCACGAATCTTAAACTGATCGCACACTTGCGCGACTTGATCTTCAAAATAGTACATATCACAAAAACCAGTCACACCACTAAGTAACATTTCACTGATTGCATAAGCGGTGCTTGCTGCCACTAGCTCTGGCGTCATGTAAGCTTCTAATGGAAACAAGAAACGGCGCAACCGATCTGGGACATCATCACCTAAAGATCGAAAAGGAATCATGCCAGCATGCGTATGTGTATTCACGAACCCTGGCAATAAGATACCACCCTCTCCATCAATTACTTCTTCCGCAGAGGCGATCCCTTCTTGCCATATGCCCAACTCAAGTACACGGTTTTCTTCTATTAACAGATAACCATTTTTATATTCAGTCAGTTGATCATCCATTGTTAGGATATGAACATTTTTTATCAAGGTTCTCATAATAGAACCCCATCTTCTGGGAAAATCAATGGATAAAATTCTTGTGTTTTCGTATTCATCATCCCTTTATCAGTCATTTTGATTGCAGGCGAAACTGGCAATGACAATGTAGAAAACGACATGATCTCATTCATATTTTTGTAGCCTAGATTTTGCATTTCTCTACGCACAGATTTCAAATCTTGTCCTAACTCTTCAATCGGCGCTTGCGAAACGATACCGCCGATCGGCAGAGGGCAGGTCGCTGCTAATTCCCCATCATTGACTACCACATAGCCCCCTTGTAATTCCAACAATTTTTGCTGCGCCAACAGAATGTCTTGAGCGTTATTCCCCATCAACATCACGTTATGATGATCATGCGCCCAAGTTGTCGCAATACTCCCTGGTTTTGAAATAGGTTCTTCCATCAAAGCATAAGCAACGTTGCCGTTTTTTCCATAGCGCTCCATGACGATCAACAAGGCGCAGTCCGAATTTTCCCAATCGAGATACCCTTCTTTGACCGGAATTTCCTTCGTGATTCGTTCCGTAAATGTTCCAATCTCATGTTTCCGAATGACATTACAACGGATACTTGGCAACTCTGTTTTGACCGCTAAGCGGAGATCGTCTAACGAAAGTTGTTTACAATGAACTGTTTGACTATATGAATCAGGAAACTGTTCGATTTTTTCTGGATAACGGATCGTGTCACCTTTCTGGTAGACTTCTTTTCCCGATTTAAAGACCGCAGAAATAGAGAATGACGTTAAATCATCTAACAGAATAAAATCAGCCAATCGACCCGGACCGATCAATCCACGATCATTCAACCCCATTCTGCGAGCTGGCGTAAAAGTTGTCATATAGATTGCTTGCTCAATCGGTAGGCCTGCCTCCACTGCTTTTTTCAGATTTTCATTTAAATGCCCAGTTAGCAGATCGTCCGCCATCACATCATCTGTGATGATACACGCATAGTCATAGTACTCATTTTCTGTGATCACCGCCATGTTTTCTGGTGTGATCGATTTGTTTTGAAATTGGATGAACATGCCGTTCTCAATTTTTTCTGCTAAAGACTCTGGAAACTGATGCGTATGATCGGAAGAAATCCCACTATACATAAACGCGGCCAATTCTTCTTCGTAAATTTTAGGGCAATGGCCTTCCAATGGCATCGTTGGTCGTTTTTCTTTACATAGATCAATGATTTGGCGGATCAATGATGTTGGTTCATGTGCAATACCATGGAAGTTCATTGCTTCTCCTAAACAGATCACTTTTGGATTGTCTAACAGTTTTTCTGTTTCAGCTAACCCGATGATTCCTCCAGTTGTTTCTAGTTCCGGTGTGGTGGAAGGAACAGATGACGGAATCGCATGGAAAATATCAAGCTCCGTTTCGGCATTCATGAATTCAGTCAGGCCCTCAAGCCCAAAAACATTTGCCATCTCATGCGCATCCGCAATCACCGTCGTCACACCAAACGGCAAAACAGCTTTTGAAAAAATGCTTGGCGTAGTCATCGAACTTTCAATGTGCATATGGCTGTCGATCAAACCAGGAATCATGTATTTGCCTCGTCCATCTATTTCTTGAAGAATCTCCAAGTGACGAATATCCTTTGCTGTAACGTAATAAAACTTTTCACCACTGACAGTGACATGTTTCTTTTCAAAACATTGTTTGGCTGTGTTGAATACTTGAGCATCTCTAATCAGTAAGTCAATCTTCACCTTTGTCTTCCTCTCTTTTATTCCCGTTAGACAAGAATAGGGGGTTGTGCGCTTTCGTCACAACCACCCCAATGTGTATTTTTTCAATGATTTCCGTTGTTAGGAAACTGTTTATTGGTTGATCAAACGATTCCAGCGATCGATCCAATCAGTCATTTGACTATTAACGAAATCAAAGTCGATATTTTTTGCACGATCAGCAACTGCGCCATAAGTCATATTGCCAGCTTCTTCTTCACTTAATTCGACTTTATCATTTGTCGGTGCTTCATTTAATGAAAGTGCTTTTGTTTTTTGTGATTCTTCACTAATTCTGTAGTTGATGAATGAGTATGCTAGTTCTTTATTCGCTGCTTCTTTTGGAATGTTGATCGTATTGTAGTTTGCGTATGTGCCACTTTCAGGAACAACGTATTCGATCGTATCGGAGTCTCCTTTGACAATATCATAAGCAAAATCCATGACGATTGCAGCTTCGATTTCTCCTGCTTGGAACATGTTTGCTAAGTCAGAAGATCGTGCATAGGTCTTAACGATGTTTGGTTTCAATTCTTCTAAAGCTTCAAATGCTGCTTCACCATTGTCATCTTCGATCGCTACACCTGCATGATCACTTGCAATGTACATCATCAATGGGCCAGCAGTTGTTGTAATTTCAGGAATCGAGATTTTTCCTTCTAATGCAGCATCCCAAAGGTCTGACCAGCTAGTAATTTCTTTACCGACTTTTTCTCTGTCGTAAACGATACCCACACTGTTGACCGCAATCGGCACACCCGCACCACTATCAAAGACTTCCTTCGCACCTTCAGTCAAATCTGCTAAATTCGGGATTTTTGATTCATCTAGTTTTTCAAATAATTCTTGAGAAGCACCATCCGCTGAATTTGCTTGTGCTAACTCAATCACATCAATTCCTCTAGGATTGCTGATTAGTTTGTTGAAGCGATCGCCACTGTTCCCTAGATCCATCGTGATTTTCGCATCAAATTCTTTTTCAAAAGGATCCATGACATCGCTTTTCACGATATCTTCGCTTAATCCAAATGTCGATACAACTAAATCTTTTGACTCTTTTGCTTCTGAAGAATTGGTTTCAGATCCTCCTCCGCAAGCTGTTAATACAAACATACTTGCTAAAACTACTGAACTTACTAGAAAGCCTCTTTTCACTTCTTTTTCCCCTTTTCTTTACTTATTTATCTTCCAAAAGAACGATTTTATCTTTTGGGAAATGCAGGTCGATTTGATCTCCTGCTTGGTAAATTTGTTTATCCGTACCGTTTACTAAGAATTTGCCTAAATCTGTCGCTACTTCATACTGGTAACTTTTCCCTAGAAATGTTCTGACTTTCACTTCACCTTTTACAAGATTATGTGTCGCATCAGAAGCAATTTCGATATCTTCGGGACGGATCGTCGCTACCAATCGCTCCGCTACTGGTTGTTCATAAGGTGTTTCAATGACATTTCCGGCAGCTTGATAGCGAATACCTTCGATCTGCTCAACTGGAAAGAAATTTTCAAAGCCGATAAAATGTGCAACAAAGCGTGTTTTGGGA
Source organism: Enterococcus sp. DIV2371 (assembly GCF_050498525.1). Taxonomy (NCBI): domain Bacteria; kingdom Bacillati; phylum Bacillota; class Bacilli; order Lactobacillales; family Enterococcaceae; genus Enterococcus; species Enterococcus sp. DIV2371. Next base: position 2,778,136 of record NZ_JBIPAJ010000001.1, read on the forward strand.
TGGCGATAGATCATTTCAGGTGTATCATATTGCTCGATTACACCATTATTCATGACCGCTACTTTATCAGAAATAGAGAAACACTCTTCTTGATCGTGGGTCACAAAAACTGTGGTAATACCAAGTTGCTGTTGGATACGTTTGATCTCGATCCGCATTTGGACACGTAGTTTCGCATCTAAATTACTTAATGGTTCGTCTAACAATAGTAACTTAGGTTCAATAACCAATGCTCGGGCTAAGGCCACTCGTTGGCGTTGTCCACCTGAGAGTTGTTTCGGGTAACGATCACCTAACTGTTCTAAGCCACAGATCGCTAACATATCTGCTACTTTCTTCGCAATATCTGCTTTGTTTTCTTTACGCAATTTCAAACCGAAAGCAACATTTTCAGCAATTGTTAAATGAGGAAACAACGCATAGCTTTGAAATACCATACCAAAATTGCGTTTATGCACAGGAACTTTCACTAGTTCTTGATCTTCCAGAACAAAAGAGCCATCATTTGGTGAAATCAAGCCGGCAATCACACGTAGCGTCGTTGTTTTCCCGCAACCACTAGGACCTAATAAAGATACTAGCTCTCCTTTTTCCATTGAAATCGATAAATCTTCTAATATATTTTGTTTTCCGTCATAGCTCACACGGATGTTGTTCAAATTTACAAAACTCACGGTTCTCCCCCTCATAATTTCCAGTCATTCTCAAGTATTCTTCGATTCCTTCACATTTAAGCGATCGAAGCTAAACCTAACGTTTTCTCAATAATAAACATCAAGAAAACTGTTAATACCATGATCATCACTGAAATCGCCGACACAGTCGGATCATACGTATATTCAATGTAGCTCAATAATGAAGTAGGCAACATCGTTACTCCAGGTCCAGATAAAAACATCGAAACTGGTACATTATTGAATGAGTTTACAAAAGCCAACATAAAAGCAGCAAATATTCCAGAGGAAACATTTGGTAAAACGACTTGCATAAATGCGCGTGTTTTGGTGCATCCTAGTGTCCACGCAACTTCTTCAATCGAAAAATCTAACTGCTCCATACTTGAACCGACCACCCGAATGATATACGGTAAGCTGATCAAAAAATGGCCAATCAATAAAGCTTGGATCACCGGTAGATTAAACTTGATCACGATGTATTGGAACAAGGAGTAGCCGACGACTATTCCCGGAATCATCGTTGGTGATAAAAAGAAATTTTTAAATAATTGTTTGCTTTTCATGTGGTAACGAGAAAGGGCATAAGAAGTTGGCACACCGACTAGTAAAGCTAACAAAGTCGCACCTACCCCAATACTTAAACTCAATTTAAAGCTGTTCATGAATGTTTCAGAACTTAGTGCTTTTGTGTACCATTCTAATGAAAATCCATCAATAGGAAATTGTATCGTTGATGATTGACCGAAAGAAGTCACAACAATAATCACTAATGGTAAAAATAAAAACGCAAAAACTAATACTGCGATGATCGTCATCCCTTTTTGCTTACGCATGATTCATTTCCCTCCGATCCAAACGTGCAGCAATCATATTCAAGCCTTTATTCACAATCAAGGTAGTCACGATCATGATCAATGCAATGACACTGGCTGAAGTCCAATCACCTAAAGTCGATGCTTTCTGGTATAAGAAAGTCGCCATCATCATATTTTGGTTTCCACCTAAAAGTTGCGGTGTCGTGTAAGCAGTCAATGTTCCTGTGAACACTAAAATACTGCCAACGATCACGCCAGGGATACAAAGTGGCATCACGATTTTGTAGAACGTTTTAAACGGACTTGCCCCTAATGTTTCAGCAGCCTCAAGTGTTTCTTTCTCAATATTTTCCATCACACCTACAAGTGTCATGACCATGGTAGGTAAGAATAAATAAACAGAACCGATAATAATTGCAAACTCTGTGTATAGTAAGGCGATGGGTTGTTCGATCAGTCCGATTCGCATCAAGAAATTATTGATCACTCCTGATCTTCCAAGAATATTGATCCAGGCAAAACTGCGGATAACTGAATTCGTCAATAATGGAAACATCGTCATCGCCATCAATAGGCTTTTCCACTTTTTCCCCACACCTGCAATAAAATAGGCAGTTGGAATTCCTAAAACGGCAGAAATCAACGTCACGATCGCCGAAACGCGAATCGTTCGAAGAAAGATCCTCAAATTGAAATCATCTGTCAGAAAACTAGTATAAGCACTCAGACTAGCTCCTGCTTCAGTAAAAATGGTTGGCCATATAATATTGACCAGTGGCAAAATCATAAAAAATAATAGTAAGATCGTTCCAGGTGCAATGATCAAATACGGAACATTCTTCTTCATTTCTCTCCCCCTCATTCGTGTTCTGTCTCATTATAAGAAAAAATACGAACATTTTCAAGAAAACTTTGTAATTTATTCAGAAAAAACACTAGTTATATGAAATAAATCCTGAAAATCCTGTATTTATCCGTTTTATACAGGTACACTTTTGAGAGTTTTATTGGATTTTTGTAATCTAACTCTATTTATTAAACGATTATTTATCAAATATGCGATTTAACTATCAAAAGTGTTGAGAAATACATCGCAATCGAAACTAAAAAATAAGCAAATGAAAAAGCAAAAAGAGCAATTAACGAACATTCATTTAAAAACGTTCGTTAATTGCTCTTTTTATCGCGATCAGATATTCCATAAAAACTGGCTAACTTCTCGATCCACTTCTTCATTTTCATGAAGCATACTATGTGAAGCCCCTTCGCCTTCTTCGACCTTTTCCGTTACAGGATTTCCATGCTGTTTCAATAAAGCATTAACCGCTAATGCACTATTTAACGGAACCGTTCCGTCACTTAGGTCCGTTTCACTCAACTGCCCTGCAAGCAATAAAAATTGTGTATCACTAGGGAGATTTCCTATCAATGATTGATAGTCTTGATACCGCGAAGACACTACAGCCGGTCCATTTTCGAGTAGCTCCGCCAACCCCTGACCGCTATCATCCACGAAATCATTGAAGGGCGCACCTAACGCTACAAACTTTTGGACTTGCGGTAAAGCTTGCTCTTGTCCATAAGTGACCAGATAGCGCAGTCCACTGACACCGCCCATAGAATGTCCAACAATGTTAACTTTGTCGATTTGGTAAGTTGTCTGCAAATAAACCAGACAAGCACGAATCCATTCCGTTTGATTCCATTCATTATTTTCATTATCTTCAAAAAGCACTTGGACCATTGGATTCGTTGCTTGTTTTGATAATGCACCTTGCGCTTGTACGTTTCCATTGACATCCACAGTCAAAACGATTTCTTGCTGCCCTTTGTTTTCCGTCTCTAAACGCTCCAGCATTCCTTTAAATGAATTGACTGTTCCTTTATACCCATGAATAAAAAGCGTCGGTACCGTCGCTTTTTCTACTGACTCTACTTGACTTGTCGTTGTTGTTTCAGTGGATGTAGTTTCTTTTGAGGTTGTGTTTTCTTGCGTTTGACACCCCGCTAGGAACAGCAACACAAACAACACCACACCACTCAACACGAGATTGATGTTTCCTTTATTACGTTGCACCATTTCACTCACTCCTTTCGTACAAGACAAAAAGAGCTGAGATGACTAGGCATCCCAACTCCTCCATTATCCTGATCACTGTTTAGTCGATCTTGTCTACTTGATCAAAATCAAGCTCTGTACTTGTTTCACGACCGAACATGTCAATGTTTACTTTTAGTTTTTCTTTTTCTTCATCGACTTCTGTCACTTGCCCTTCTAAACCAGCAAATGCACCTTCGATGATTTTCACAACTTCGCCAACTTCTACTTCAAGTTCGTTTTGACGTAAACTCATGCCGATCGAACGTAAGATATGATTGACTTCTTCTGGTAATAAAGGTGCTGGCTTGCTTCCTGCACCGTGAGAACCAACAAAACCAGTAACGCCAGGTGTGTTACGGACAACATACCATGAAGCATCTGACATGATCATTTCTACTAAGACATAACCAGGGAATGTTTTATGAACGATTTCTTTTTCTTTCCCATTTTTTACTTCAGTTTCTGTTTCTTCAGGAACAACGACACGGAAAATAAAATCAGCCATTTTCATACTTTGCGCACGTGACTCGATATTTGCTTTTACTTTGTTTTCGTATCCAGAGTATGTATGTAATACATACCAATTTTTTTCAAAAGATTCCATTGAAGGTTCCTCATTTCATTTGTAAAATAAAAAAACCTCAGTTCCCCGAAGTTTTTCCTCTACTTGATTATAGCACCGTTTGTTGGTTTTTACTAGTAGCTTATTTTTTGCTCCAATACGATCCGTAAAACGTTATTTATTCTTGTTTTAACAAAAAAATCATTTTATCTACTGTTTTTTTTAAAAGAGCAACAACACAGAAACCTTGTTTTATAGAGATAAATCAAGAATAAGTTTTTTATATTTGTTATTATACGAAAAACCATACGAAAATATATACCAAAATCCATATTATTTATTTCTAACAAATACAATGATAGTGGTAAGGAGCCTTATCAGGCTTTAAAGAAATTCAGCTGAGGAGATATCCCTATGGAGACAATAAGACAACTCATTGCATCGATTTTTGGTTGGTTAGATTCTTTCGCATTGATTCTTTGCTGTATCACTGTTTTCTTTTTAAGTTTAGAGGTCTCATCTTTGGAAAAAGAAATCAAGGAATTAAAGGATGTTTTTCAAAAACATTCAAAATAAACAAACAATAACCGAAAAGTTTGCTATCTTTTCGGTTTTTTGTTTACTTCCAAGAAATATCTTTTTTTAGTCTTCTATGTTAAAGGTATGTTCGATCTTGTATTGTGATTCAAATTTATGTAAATCAGCTAAAAATTCATTCCTCAGCTTGGTCGCTCCAATCAATTCTAACCCCTTGAAAAAATCCTTTAAATTTTTACTGACAGCCTCTCCTTCAATACGGGCAAGTAAAAGTTGATAAAACCGATGATATATTTCAGTTTCTCGCTGAAAAATAATTCTGCGCCGAGTCTCGAATAGTTTTTCCAAATAATACTTCGCTAATTTTAGCTCTTCTCTTTCCACCATCAGTAAAAACACATTATTATAAATACCTGATAATATAGAATGGAATACCTCAAAATCTCCTTTTTTCATTACATTTTTTTCTACTTCTTTCAACCGCTGCTTGATGTAACTTGTTTCAAATAAATAGAGGAGAGAGGCAAAGGTAGTCATTTCAAATCTTCCCCACTCATCGATTTTTTCCAAATAATCGGATAATCTTTCGAGATAACTCGTATCTTTTTTATTTAATTTTTTTATCCCATCGATCTGTTCATACCACTTGTAAGTTTTAACAACAAGATAATTTCTCATGACTACTAAATCATCTGAGTATTCTAATTCTTGTGCTAGTTTTTTTAATTGATAACTAATTGCACCATTACGTTGTTCTAATTTACGAAACATTTTTTTTAAACTCATATTTTTATTAGAGACTCTGTCACCATCAAGATAAAAGATGAATTCATCAATATTCATATTGAGTCGTTCCAATAATTCTAAAAACACTAGTAATGGTAAATTACTTTGGCCATTTTCATATCTGGCTAACGATTCGCGCGAAACAATTCCATCGGCTAGCTTTTTTTGAGAGATGCCTCTATCAACACGCATTTTTTTTAATAATTCATGGACTTCCATAAATTCCTCCTTATCTTATCAACTAACAGAGCAAAATAATGATCAACGATTCACAAATGATTCGTTACGTTTTCACGGCTACTATCATAAAAAGATAATAAAAAAATAGAGCTTCCAATCGATTAATAACCATGGATAGCTCGCCTTTTATTTGATTAGTATTAATTATTGCAAAATCCACGCAAACAAACTTTGGATCGCTGTATCCATCACGAAAAACATCAATCCGAAGATGATCGCAGTCTCGATAACGACTAACGTATCTTTACGTAGTTGTTTTTTACTTGACCAAGTTACTTGTTTCATTTCGTCTTTTACACTTTTAAGAAATTTCATCGTAATCCTCCTCCTTGTTATTTTGTTTCTTTATGTAATGTGTATTGATTACAATATTTACAAAATTTATTGATTTCCAAACGTTCGCCGCTTTTTCCTTCACTAATCGACTTCGTATAGTTTCGAGAACCACAAACGGAACATGCTAATGCCGCTTTTTTCTTTGCCATCCGTTTCCCCTCCTCACTGAAATCCAAATTTATACCATACTACATTATCATGTAAATTATTTTATGTCAATTAGTGATCGTACGCTCTACTGTTTTTATTTTAGTTATGATATGATTACTTAAAGGATTTTAAAAATGAGCAATCTGGAGGTATGACTATGCTATTAAAAACACTTGTTTACAAGAAAAAAGATTTGACGACTGTCTCTGAGACAAGCAACTTAGAAGAAGCACTAGAAATTTTAGAATCATCCGGTTACCGTTGTGTACCGATCCTTGATACTTCCGGTAATATTTTCCGTGGGAACATCTATAAAATGCACATCTATCGTCATAAAGCAAACGGTGGCGATATGACTTTACCGGTCACTCACCTATTGAAAAACGCAACAAAATTCATTTATTTGGATACCTCTTTCTTTAAAGTATTCTTTACGATCAAAGAGCTTCCATACATCGCTGTACTTGACAGCCAAAACCATTTCTATGGGATTTTGACACACAGCACGTTATTGAGCATGTTGTCTCAATCTTGGAGTGTAGAGCAAGGTAGCTATGTTTTGACGATTGCTTCAACAGGTAAACAAGGCGACTTAGCGGCGATTTCAAAAATCATCGCTAAATATAGCAGTATTGCTAGTTGTATCACCTTAGATGTCGAAAAAGACGAATATATCCGTCGTACTTTGATCACACTGCCTGCGGATACAGAAAAAAGTGTCTGTGATTCGATCGTTAATCACTTAGAGAAGAAAAATTACAAAGTGATCGAAATTGAAAACTTACAAGATTCTGAAAAATAAGAATCTGAACAATCACAAATAGTTATTGATTGCATGCCAAAAAAGCCAGAAACCCCAAAATCATCGATAGATTTTGGAATTCCTGGCTTTTTTAGTCTTTTGCAAACAATCATACTCGATCGTTGAATTTTACTGCTCGATCTAAATAATACATCAATGGTGCAGAGACAGCCATCACGATAAATTCACTTAATGCAAGCGTACCGTAAGTCGTCCAAAATGCTTGTCCTCCGGTTGGTACTAACATATAAGCGATCATAAACATACTGATTGTAAAGAAAGCTGTATTTAATGCTAAACGGACTTTGACATTTTTTACTTTATTCTGGATAAGTGCAGTCAATCCCAATGCCAACAATGTTTGGCCACCGCCAAAAATCACATCCATGACACCAAAACCATAAATCGCATTATAGACGATCACGCCACCTAAGACACCCCATAATAACTTCCGATTGAATACAACTAAATGATTTAAACTCTCTGAAATCCGAAATTGGATTGGTCCTGAAGACACTGGTGCAACCAAAATCGTTAAAGCTAGATATAAGGCCATGATCAGCCCATTGACAACTACTACCATCAGTCGTTGCCTACTTTTTGTTCTCTCCATTTTCTATTCCTCATTTCTCCTAGTTTTGTTAACGCGGGATGGTCGACGAACCGCAAGGCGTATTATAACACACCAAATGAAGATTACAACCTTCACTCTAAAAAGGGATTCTTTGTATGTTTTTCATTCAGAAAAATTATCCCAGTGACTATTCGCACATTTCTCAGACCAAAAATTGGCAGAAATAGTGAGGCAAAAACAGGCGTTTGTGAAAAATGTTATAAAAAGCAAAGCAACAACGAGCAGTGACTCTTAATGATCAGCCAATGTCAAAACGAATGTCTATACACAAAGCAAAGCGCAAAGCTTGCTAAGTCAAGGGATGTTAGTATACATGACAAAAAAATCAGCCTAAGTATTGGCTGACGACACTTGAATGATTTTTCCAGTCCTTTCTTTTACCTACGTTTTTTGCTTGTTCTTTATTCTGTTTTCTAATTGAACTTCTTTTTCATTTGCCTAAACCTCTGCTATAATAACCAAGATTGTAATTCTTTTGATCACATTGACGAGGCGTATCGTTAACTATTCAATGACCGATTCACCCTTAAAAGCTTAAAGCTTTTTTTGTTGCGAAAACATTGATCGAAGTTTCGTCAATCTATTTACATGATTAAAACCACAAGTATTCACGGATGCTGAATAAACAGGGCAATGATTGCTTTTCCTTTTGCTACGTTGTTAGCGTATGCCAACGAAAAATCTTAAAAGGCTTGTTTCCACCAACCGTACGTTCGATACTTTGGTGTATTCCAGGAGGAAAAAATGAATTTTCATTATCACCTATTAATTAACGAAGCCGCTGGCAGCGGGAACGGAAAGAAAACAGCTGAGAAGATCTTACCGATTCTCGATAAAAAGCAACTTTCCTATACTGCCCACTACAGTGAATATAAAGGACACGACGCTCTAATAGCGGAACAATTAGCAAAAGATACACTTATGGAGTGGGAGGCGGAACAAGTTACTGATTCTTTAGGGTGGTTTCCACTTCTAATCGTTGTTGGCGGCGATGGCACCCTTCATCAAGTACTGAACACTTTTCATCAGTTATGTGTATCATTTCCTGTAGGCTTCATTCCAGCCGGTTCAGGTAATGACTTTGCTCGGGGCATTGGTATCAGTCGAGACCCTGAAAAAGCATTAGAAGCGATTTTATCGACCAATGAACCCCAAAAAATAAATGTCTTGCACTATGAAGAAAAAGTCAGCGATCGAGAAGGTCTTGCGCTCAATAATTTTGGGATCGGTTTAGATGCAGCGATCGTCCATGCAACGAATCATTCGAATGCAAAAAAAAGACTGAATAAATACAATCTAGGCTCACTTTCTTATTTATTTTCTTTATTACATGTCCTTTTCACACAAAAAGGATTTCCGATTCTTGTCGATATCGGTGGGAAACGGGTTAATTTTAAAAAAGCTTTCTTATGTACAGCTACCAATCATCCCTATTTTGGTGGGGGGATCTCAATCGTTCCTACGGCGGATATCACAAAACCGACGATTGATTTTGTCGTAGTTGAACGTATCAACCCATTGAAAATCATCTGGCTGTTTCTTTTGTTACTCCAAAAAAAGCAAATGAACTCTAAGTATTTTCATCACTATACAACAAGTAAGCTTCGAATCGTTTCCACCCTTCCTCAATATGGCCAAGAAGATGGCGAGGATTTGGAAAAACAATCTTTCGATCTACAATTAGCGAATAAAACGCAATTATTATGGTGTGAAAAAATAGTCATCCGTGAGGAAGATCCAAATTCTTGATACGCTCAGTCCTAAGATTGCTTGTTAATCATACCGTCTAAAAAAGACATCCGAAATTTATAGTTTCGGATGTCTTTTCGTTTTTTATGATTTACAATCTCAACTTACGCTTGTAGTTTGATGTTTTCCATACCGATCATCGGATCGATCCATTGTTTTTCTACAGCTTCGGTTGTCAGGATGTAGTTTTCAGGCAACTGTGGCGCTTCAGCTTCTTTCGCTTCATTTTTTTCTTCTTCCACAGCAAAAAGTGACACTTCTTGTGCTGGTTCTGTGGTCTCATTGTGGTCAACCAGTTGTTTCTTAGGCTCAGCTGCTTGTTCAATGGAGGCTGAATATGTTCCTTCTTCAAATGGATCATCACCTGTCAAAGAATCTTCATAGGCGGCTAGTTTCGTCCGCAAATGAAGCGTCATTTCGTTGTCTTCAATCCGTTTTTTTAGTGTCGTCAAACGAACGGCTGATTCGTTTTTAGCGCAAGTCAAATACGCTTGCTCTTCCCCTAATAGGATCAACAACTCCTTACTTCGAGTCACGGCTGTATACAACAGATTTCGTTGAAGCATCCGTTGATATTGATGGACCATCGGCAAAATCACCATCTTAAATTCGCTACCTTGCGATTTATGGATCGAGCAACAATAAGAAAGGGTGATTTTATTCCATTCATTTCGTTTATAGGTGACTTCATTGGCATCAAACTGGATGACAAGTTCATCTACTTTATCTTCCGAATCCTTCGCTAAAACGATCCCAGTGATCACGCCCATGTCCCCATTGAACACATTTAATTCCGGTGTGTTGACTAAATGAAGGACTTTATCGCCAATCCGATAAATCGTATCATTCCAGTGAACTTCCTTGCGATTTCCTCCACCTGGATTGAAAATATTTTGCATCATTTTATTAAAAGCATCGATACCAGCTGCCCCTCGATACATTGGTGCCAACACTTGGATATCTTGTGCTGTAAACCCTTTGTTTTTGGCTTTTTCCACGATTTTAGAAATCAGTGGTTCGATTTGATACGCATCACTTGCAAAGAACGAGCGATCTTTTTGATTTTTGGTAAAATCCGCTGGTAATCTCCCTTCTTTGATTTCATGCGCTAATGGGATGATACTCGAGCCATCTCCTTGTCGATAGATCTGATTCAGTTCGATTTTAGGGATCTGGTCGATTTCTAATAGATCATGTAGTACTTGACCTGGTCCTACTGATGGCAATTGATCTTTATCCCCTACTAGTATGACTTGCATATTTGTGGGGATTGCCTTGAATAACGTGTTCGCTAACCAAGTATCGACCATCGACATTTCATCGACGATCAATAAGCCTCCGTCTAACTCTTTCGTACTGATCGAAGGCGTTTTTTCACGTCCATTCAAACCTAAGAGGCGATGGATCGTACTAGCCGGCAATCCAGTGGTTTCATTCATTCGTTTAGCGGCTCGTCCCGTTGGCGCCGCTAATAAGATCGGAAAAATCTCTTGCGTGTATTTTGTGGGATCAAGATCTAAGCCATTCAATTCGGCAAACAAATGAACGATCCCATTGATTACTGTCGTTTTCCCAGTCCCAGGGCCCCCCGTCAAGATGAACAGTGGCGAGCGGATGGCTTCAGAAATTGCTTTTTCTTGCGAATCTCCATACTGGATGCCGAACATTTTCTCGATTCGTCGAATATTTTTTTTGACTTCTTTTGATTCGTATTTGATTTCCTTTTTCCGACTCAATAAGCGCTGGACCGAGTTACCGATGCCCCATTCAGAAAAATACAAACTATTTTCATATAGATTTGTTTCTTCTTGTTGGATCTTTCCCTCTTCGACTAATTGGATAATGACCGTTGCGACTTGATCCGGTTCGATTTCAATCGGACGACTCGATTCTAAGATTTTGATCGTCTGCTGCAATAAAGATTCTGCGGGGACATACGTATCACCCGTTTGGATCGCCTGTTGAAAGATCTGATGTAAGATCGCAGCCCTGATTCGACGCGGCGAGTCCGCCGCTATACCGATCTGTTCTGCTAAATTATCTGCACGCTTGAACCCGATCCCTTCAATCTCTTCAACTAATTGATAAGGATTTTCCTGGATGATATCCAACGCTTCGTTTTTATAGGCTTGGTAAATACTAAAGGCCAGTTGACTACCAAAACCATAGCGGTTCAACCCCATGATCACTTGATCCATCCCATGATTTAAGCGGATCGTTTCAGCAATCATCTCTCTTTTTGGTTTTGTTAACCCAGAAATCTCTTGTAATTGTGACGGATCTTCGATGATTTTTTCAATCGCGTCTTCACCAAGCAATTCCACGATTTTTTCTGCGGTTTTTTTACCAATACCTGGAAACTTGTCACTTGATAGATAATTGACGATCCCATTTGCTGTCGTTGGTTTTTCCTGTTCGTATCGTTCTACTTTCAACTGTCTGCCATACTTGGGATGATCGACTAACTCGCCATAAAAGCGATACAACTCGTTTTCTTGCACATCGCCAAAACTACCCGTTGCGACGATTTCTTTTTCTCGATAATCGGCACTTGTCTCGCTGACTTGGATCAGCAAGACTTTGTAAAAGTTGCTAGGATTTTGAAAAAAGATAGCGGCAACTGTGCCGACAAAATAAGGCATTTCTTCTGGCTGCATCGAGGCCGCCTCCTTCATTTATAGTAAAGGCTCTGGCTGTCCATTACCTAAAAAATCGACCTCATTCCATACTTTCAGCTCGTATGGTAAAAGGTTATTGGGTTCTCCTGTTTCTAAAATCGTCAAACTACTATTAAACAGTCCGCCCATTTCTCGCAATTGGCTCAAGTCTTTCCCAGTCATCCACTGGATCGCAGCCGTCAATGACGCCCCGTGACCAACGAAGAGAATGGGCCCTTGATGTTGACATACCGCATCAGCAACGACTGCTTCGATCCGTGTGATCGCTTCGGTGATCGGCTCACCATCAAAAGGTGTTGGGTCATATTTATCTAAATGGTTACGTAAGTTAGGTAAATTCTCTGGAAATTTTTGGTACATCGCTTCGATCGATTGCCCTTCCAGTTTTCCTAACCCTAGTTCTCTTAATTTATCTGTATAAATGATTTCTGTCGGATGTACTAATTCTTGATTGATTCCTTTTGCCGTATCTCTCGCACGCTTTGCTGTACTGCAATAGATGGCTTCAAAAGGAATCGACTTGACCTTTTGACCAAATGCTTTGATTTCCTCATAACTTTGAGGTAACAACGGTGAGTCTCCTTGGCTCCCTTGAAAGCGTCTTTCAAGATTCCATTCCGTTTTACCATGTCTTGTAAAGTATAGTTCCATAGGTTTTAGACTCCTCACTCTGTACTTCCTTTTTTTCGCTATACTATCTATCATATAGGATTTTGCCAGTGGATTGTGTAGAAAAGCTTATTTCTTCAAAAAAATAGAAGCTTTCGCCAACCGATGCTCACTGAAATCAATTGTAAAGAAGCTCCCCTGCCAATTATGTAGTTTCGTTTTCAATCAGCGATACGCAAGAAGCAACACTTCATTCTCAGTGTCGATAAACGGTGTTCGCAAGGAAGCTCCTACTATACGCCAAGCGAAGGTCAAAAAGTCCTTCACTTCGCCTTGATATTAGGAGCAAATCCTTTCTCACAACCTTTAGTCTAGCTTATCATTTTCGTAGTGATGTGTTAACTCTAAATTTGGGAAGCCTTGTTGGCGCAATGCTTCATACACGATCATCGCAGCTGTATTCGATAGATTCAATGAGCGGACATGGGTGTCATTCATTGGGATGCGTAAGCATTTTTCTGCATGTTCGCGCATAAAGGATTCCGGTAATCCAGTTGTTTCTTTGCCGAATAAAAAGAAATGCTCTTCGCCATCCGCAAAATTTTCATCACTATATACTTTATTCGCAAACTTAGAGATCAAATGCAACTTCCTATCTCCTAAATAAGACATAAAAGCTGGTAGATCTGCATGGTACGTAATATCTACATCATGCCAATAATCAAGCCCTGCTCGTTTCAACTGTTTATCATCTGTTGAAAATCCTAGTGGTTCGATCAAGTGTAGCGGGGTGTTCGTTGCCGCACACGTTCTCGCAATATTTCCTGTATTTGCAGGGATCAAAGGTTCAAATAAAACAATATGGTTCATACTATCCATCCTCTCATGTATATGTGAAATCCATTTTAGACTAAATCTTGATTTTTGCATAAAAAAAAACGTATCAACTCGGTGTCAGTCACTGCGAGTCGTTACGTTAGTGAAGCTCTTCTCACTATCTTTTATCAGAACAGGAACCTGATAAAAACCAATGAAAAAACAACTTGTTGCTACTATATCACCATTAAACGCATTTTGCAACCTTAACTCTACAATATTCTTATTGGAATCGTTTTCTCTTATTTCCTTTTAACAATTCTATGTCAATTGTAATTTTTCTAAGAGGTTCTGCCATAAGTGCCTCTTTTATTTCTTTTGTTACTTGCCATTCGAGTGGCGACATTGCTAAGAGATCTCGTCGATTCTGTTCAGGGATCGAAAACTCATAAGTCACACGCTGACGTTCTACCAACTCCATTGATTCCATGAATTTGTCAACGACACGCTGATTCGAATAATGGTGTTTTTCTGGTTGATCGGGATAAAAGGCTTGGCGTAATTCTTTTAAATAGCCTGATTGCGGAACAACTTTCAACACCACACCGTCATCTGCAAGCACTCGGTGAAATTCCTGATAATGAGAAGGCGAAAAAATATTCAATATCGTCGAAAATTGCTGATCAGCAAAAGGGAGATTCGTTAAATCTGCGACACACCAAAATGCCTTTATTGGCTGTTCAGTTGCTGCATAGACGCCTTCTTTAGAAATGTCAAAGCCGATTGCTTGTTTTAACGGCTGTAATTGATCGATGGCAGTCAAAAAGCTGCCTTCTCCACAACCGACATCTAACACACTTGCATCAGCCGGCAGATGTTGTGCTAATAATTCGATCACAGGCTGATACATACCCGCTTGGATCATTCGCCGTCTTGGTTCAAACATTCCTTGGTCATAGTCCGTTTTAACAGCGTGGGACAAAAAATACAACGTCCCTTTTTTTGATAAATCAAAACGATGATTATTTTGACAAATGAGCCCGTTCGTTGTTGAAGTAATCGCTTCATGACACAACGGACAGCGAAACAGCTGAGCATTCTCTGATAAAAATAGTCTACCTTGGTCTATTTTTTTTAACATAATGATTATTCATTCCTTTAAAAACTTAGTGAGAAAGCAATAACAAGACAAAATAGCTTTTTAAAACATACGTTACGTATTAGTGCGATTGTACTATTCACTTCATCTTACCGTTTGATGAACGCTTTAGCAACTGTAAAAACTATGGTATACTTTCAAAAAAGTAGGCATCACAAAGGAGTAAGAATATGATCAAAGAATTTTGTGCGGAGAATTATACATTGATTCCCTTAGCGATTGCTAAAGGTGCGAGTCGAATCGAATTGTGCGACAATCTGGCAGTAGGTGGCACTACGCCAAGTACTGGCGTGATCGAAGAAGTCCTAAGCTACGCGAGTGAAAAAAGCGTACCAGTCATGACGATCATCCGACCACGTGGCGGTGATTTTGTTTATAACGATATCGAATTGAAAATCATGCACACTGACTTGATTGAATCAAAAAAACTAGGAACTGACGGTGTGGTCATCGGTTGTTTAACGCCTTCTGGCTGGTTAGACGAAGAAGCTTTGGAAGTCCTTATAGATTCCGCAGAAGGCTTGCAGATCACCTTTCATATGGCTTTCGATGCGATTCCTCAAGAGCGTCAATTCGAAGCAATCGATTGGTTAGTGGAACATGGTGTTCATCGCATCTTGACACACGGTGGCGCTGCCGGCACGAACATCGAAGAGAATTTGGAGCATTTAAAACAATTGATTGCTCATGCAAATGGCCGGATCATCATTTTACCTGGCGGTGGGATCACTTCTGAAAACGCACAAGCAGTTGCAGATGCTTTAGAAGTCCACGAAGTCCATGGCACAAAGATCGTTCCTTTATCTGAGTAAAACTAAAAGATAGACGAAACCTCTCCTTGTCTCAAACAAGAGAAGCTTCGCCTATCTTTTTTATCTCTTACATAAAATACCCCATAAACAAAGAAGCGATATTGAAATAGATCAACACACTGGTCAAGTCACTCAAAGTGGTAATAAATGGCCCACTCGCAACGGCAGGGTCAAAGCCTAAGCGATCCATCAACATAGGGATCAAACTTCCCGCAAGATTCGCCACTGTGATCGCAAAGAGCATCGCAATACCAATGACAAAGCCTAAAATAAAGTTTTGTTTCCAAATCCCTACGATCAAGAAAATCGTTAAACCAGTCACAGCACCAGTGACTAATCCAGTCAACACTTCTGCTACGATCAAGCGGACAAAGCCATGGTTTTTATCATCAGAGATCGCTAAACGCCGCACAGCGACCGCCAACGATTGCGTGCCGGCATTCCCAGCAGTACCTGTGATCAAAGAGATAAAGACAGCTAAAATGCTCGCTTCACTGACCAAAGCTTCGTAGTGACTGATCAAAGAAGCTGTTGACATACCTAAGAATAACAAAGTGATCAACCAAGGCAATCGCCGAGAAGCAGACTTCACTGGATTCTCATTGATTTCTTCGACATTGACCCCCGCCAACCCGGAGTAGTCACTCGCTGCTTCATCATCGATAACGTCGATGATGTCATCGACCGTAACGATCCCTAACAAATGATCATCATAATCAGTTACGGGCAAAGCAAGAAAGTCATAGTCACGGAAGGTTTGTGCTACGTCTTCTTGGTCGTCGCCTACGTGAACAGACAACACCCGCTCACTCATTAAATCAGAAATCATGGCATCATCATCATTAACGATCAAATCACGTAATGAGATAACTCCAACCAGTTGATTGTCTTGATTGACGACATAGATATAATAAATCGTTTCTGCTACATCAGCTTCATTTTTCAAGACATACATCGCCGAACGGACCGTTTGATTAGCAACGATCGAAATAAATTCGGTCGTCATGATCGCCCCTGCTGTTTCATCTTCATAATGTAAGAGGTCTTTGATCTCGCTTGCATCTTCTGCTGGCATCAGGCTAAGGTATTTCGCCACTTGTTTCTTATCTAATGTATTCAGCAAGTCGACCGCGTTATCGGTATACATCTCAGAAAGCATGTCTGCTGCATAATTAGGGCGCATTTCTGCCAAATATTCTTTCATGTATTCATTGTCTTCTTCAATGACATCGAACATATCCGCCAATTCCTTAGGCGAAAGATAGGTATAAATCTGTTGACGATCTGCTTCCTTAAGGGATTGATAGAATTGCCCCTGCTCGTAGATGTGCATCTCTAGGAAGTTGTTTCTAAAATCCTGGATGTTGTTTTCTCTTAGATCCAGAGCCAACTGGGCAAATCTTTCCTCTAATTCTTGATTTTCGTCCAAACCAATCTCACCTCACCTTAATCTTCAAATCGTTTCACTATTGTCGCCATATCTTTTGCTAAAGGCTGTTTGAATTCTAATAATTTTTCTGTAAACGGATGATAGAACCGTAAGTCATAGCAGTGCAAAGCTTGTCTAGCAATACCTAGATCCATTCTTCCGCCATACATGTCATCCCCTAAAAGAGGGCAGCCGATTTCAGAGAAATGCACTCTGATTTGGTGCGTGCGACCTGTATGCAGTTGGATATCCACTAATGCTACATCCGTTGATTTATTTTCTAACCAGTATTCCGTCTGCGCACTTTTTCCTGTAGGAGAAACTTTGCGTTTCAATAATGATGTCATATCCCGAGCAATTGGTAAATCGATTTGCCCGTGATCTTGCAAAGTATCTACAACCCCACTGACCAATGCTTGATATTTTTTGACGAATTTCTTTTCACGAAGCTGTACATCCAGCTTGGCATGAGCAAATCCATGCTTTGCAAAAAGCATCAACCCTGAAGTATCGCGATCCAGTCTAGTCACCACATGGATCACCTGATCCTCATAGTCTTGTTGTTGATAATATGCTTTCACTCGATTCGCCATTGTTCCATTCGGATGATACTGTGCTGGTATCGAGGATATCCCAGCTGGTTTATCCACGACTAAAATGTGCTCGTCCTCATAAACGATCACGATCGGTGTTTCATCTAACAGAACAGTTTCATGTTCACCTTCAGCCGGAATCACAATGGTTACCTTATCATTTTGCGTCAGAGAAAACAAGACGTTTTCCACCCGATCATTGACCATGATCGTACCGCCTTGGAACTTGATTTTTGCTAGCAAGCCTTTCGATATCCCTTTTTCTTTCAAAAAATATTTCACTTGCTGCGGCTGTTCTTTTTCGTAGGTCCATGTAAACTCCATTGCTAGACCTCACCGATAAAGGCATCTTTCACGCGATGCCAAAAGTGCATGTGCCGATACGAAGCGAAGTGGATTCTTTCTTCTGCGATCCGATAATAAATGGCTCGGATATTGTCTTTTGAGACATCCAGTTGATCGATCGTAACTAAATAATCTGCTGTATTCTCTAAACGGATCTCTACCCATTCATCTTGAGCGATGACCATCGGCGCACCTAACGTACGAAACACACGGTTATTCAATGAAGCAATTTCTGCTAATTGAAACGCATTGATACTTGGATGGATCACGGCTCCACCCACACTTTTATTATAAGCAGTCGATCCTGTAGGCGTAGATAATGCTAAGCCGTCTCCCCGAAAGCTTTCAAAAAATTCGTTCTTGATATAGACATCCGCGACCATTGTACGGTTGGAACGTTTGATCGTGGACTCGTTCAACGCAAAAAAATGTTGGTCGGGTTTGTCATCTAAATAGCTGATTCGGACATCCAACAAAGGGTAGCTAACGCTTTGTTCACGATTAGTTTTCAAGCTATCGACTAATTCTTCTAACTCATAGTCGCGCCAGTCCGTATAAAAGCCTAGATGGCCCGTATGGACGCCTAAAAAACGCACATCGTTCAAAGCATGGCTAAAGCGATGGAACGCCGCTAACAGCGTCCCATCACCGCCCACAGAGATCACTAATTCTGGTTGTTGGTCATCGATTTTGATATTTGCTTGAGCCAAAAGATTTTTCAATCGTTCGGTGACTGCTAATGTTTTCGGTTCTTTGTTATGAACGATCGCTACCTTCATCTTTGGCCTCCTCTTGTTTATTCTCTTGGTCGATCAAAGATCGGTAATAGGCATCTTCAGATCGTCCTCTTCCATGAGAGAATAATCGTTGTGCTTCTTGGATCTCTTCTCGGATATTCGACATTTCTTCATCCAGTTGATAAGCGGCTTCAGCTGCACGCTGCAATCGTTCACTCATCTCTTCTGGGAATACTCCCTGATATTTATAATTCAAGGAATGCTCGATCGTTGCCCAAAAATTCATGGCTAATGTGCGAATTTGGATTTCTGCCAAGATTTTCTTTTCACCACTGATCAGTTGGACTGGATATTCGATCACTAAATGATACGAGCGATACCCACTCGCTTTTTTGTTGGTGATATAATCTCGTTCTTGTATGACTTTCATATCTTTACGGTTACGGATGATGTCAACCACTTGATGGATATCTTCCACAAATTGACACATGATCCGCAACCCAGCGATATCTGACATTTCTTCTTCTAAACGTGCCATTGGGATATGGCGTAATTGGGACTTAGTAATGATACTTTCTACCGGTTTAACCCGTCCCGTCACGAACTCAATCGGAACATGTCGGTTTTGTTCTCTGAATTGTTTTCGTATTCCTCGTAATTTTACTTTTAACTCTGACACTGTCTGTTCATAAGGTGCTAAAAACTCTTCCCAGTCTCGTTCCATAATCGTTACCTCTACTTTGTTAACATTCATAGTTATTCTAACATATAAACATAGTTTTTTTGCACCTTCTGTCTTTGAAGTTGACCAAAAACAAAAAATTAGGCAAAATAAAAGGAAAGGGGCGAAGCCAATGACAGAAATGGTAGAGATCGAATTTAAAACACTACTAACAAAAGAGGATTACATGCGTTTGCTTTCGCACTATCAGCTTACAGCAGACCGTTTCCATAGCCAAACGAACTTCTATTACGACACGCCCGATTTCCAACTAAAACAAAATGGCTGCGGCTTACGTATTCGTGTGTTAGATAATTATGCAGAATACACGTTAAAAACGCCAGCTATAGAAGGTAAATTGGAAACAACGGATTCCTACACGGTCCAAGAAGCCACTAAAATGATCGAAGAACACAGGTTGCCACGAACTGGAGCTGTCTTTCAAAAACTTCAGGAGTTGTCGATCGATTCAAGCCAACTGATCAACATTGGGCATCTCACGACGAAGCGTGCCGAATTTCCTATTGAAGAAGGCTTGTTAGCGATTGACGAAAGTTGGGGAGAGCAACTTCACGACTATGAATTAGAACTAGAAGTCACTGATGCTAAAAGCGGTAAAAAAGCATTTGAGCACTTTCTTCAGCGACAATCGATTCCTTATCATCCTTCCAAAAATAAAATCCAACGAATGTTCGAGGCTAAAAATTAGAATTCTATCATTTTCCCAAGGCACTTGAGTTCATTTTTTCGAGTTTTTCTGGTAAGTTATACGATGTGAATATTATTCATCATTTGCATAGAATCTAATTTGGGGGAGATTCGTATGATCGAAATCTATTTTTTTGTTAATCCATTGGGGAAAAACTGCTTTCATTTAGAGCAACAGCTTGTTCAGTTTATTGATGAGGAATATACTAAGAAACCTAAATTCAAAATACAATTTCGTTTTCTTCCACTAGTTAACTTGCAGACAATCGGGGATGTCATGCAAACTAACGGAATTTCTCAAACTAATCTAGAAGAGCGTAACAAACTATTTTCAACGACTTATTCAGCCGCATTAGATTGCAAAGCGGCGCATTTCCAAGGAAAGAAAAAAGGAAGACAATTTCTTAGTCGATTACAAGAAGCCGTCAGCTGTAAAAAAATTCCATATTCTCAACATCTTGCTGAATCGATATTTTCAGAAATCGGAGATCTAAACATGTTCAAGGAAGATCGTCAATCTGAGTTTGTCAAAGAAGCATTTTTCTCAGACCAAAAAATGGCCCGTGAAATGGGAATAAAGAAACATCCATCAGCTGTTATTTACAATTATGATCGTGAACAGAATTTTGGTGTATTAGTAGAAGGCTTGAATAGCGTTCGCCAAATCAAAGCAATTTGTCAAGGCGAAGACAATTATCACCTATTTGACAGCCACTCATTACAAGCAACGAATGCACAACTCCATTCCGGAAATAGCCATTTATCTTTGCTTTCAAATTAAATCATAGATGTGTGTATCACACAAAATAAAAAGACACAAAACAAGGTAAACTGTTTTATGTCTTTTTTCGTTTTTTTTGATTTAAATAGCTAATGATTAAAGATTGCCTGTTACTCTAATAATAAAGCGTTGACTAGCTGTTCCGGTGCCTTGTCCTTCACGCGCAACTAGTCCTTGTGCATCGTATGGGTTACCATTTGGTAGGTCTAATACTTTACCCGATTCAACATTTTTTAAAACATAAACACCAGCGCCAACAGCATCTCCTACTCTATAAAGTTTCCAATTCGCTCTTAATCCAGTCGTAGCAATCTTTGGATTTCCTTGACCGTCAAACACTCTTTCAGATACACACAAGGATGCTGCTTTGATAAAACCATTGAATTGGTGAGGATCGGTTAAAAAACTATACGTATCAGAAATATCATCATAAAACATATTCCATTTTTGATTCCATAAACCATTATTATTATACATGATTACTTGATCAAGATTCGCTTGATCCCAATCAAGTGCCTTTCCCAAATCCATACCACTTTCAATTCTTACAACTTTGTTACTAAAGAAGTTGCCAACATTAGATCCTGGTATATTTGGGTCCAAATCTGCCGAAACTGTTTGACTTCCTCCAATTACACCTAATGTCGTTGCTACAAACGCTCCTACAATAAATTTTGTTACTGTTTTCATTTTTTAGTTCCCCTTTTATTTTATGTATTTTTTCAGTTTTCGTCGATTTATAGGAAATAATATATGTCTAAAGATTAAACGTCACCTACTATTTTAATAACAAAACGTTGACTAGCTGTTCCTCTTCCTTGGCCTTCACGGGCAACTAGTCCCTTAGCATCGTAAGGGTTTCTGTTTTCCATATCTAAAACTTTACCCGATTCAATATTTTTTAATACATATACGTCACCCTCATCGACTTTGCCTACTTTGTATAATTTCCAATTCACTCTTAATCCAGTCGTAGCAATCTTTGGATTTCCTTGACTGTCAAAAACTCTTTCAGATACAGCCAACTGTGCTGATCTGATATAGCCATTAATTTGGTGAGGATCAGTTGAGATAGTATATGTCTTAGCATTAAAATCATAAAACATGTTCCATTTTTGATTCCATAAGCCGTTATTATTGTACAAGATTACTTGATCAAGATTCGCTTGATCCCAGTCCAATGCCACTCTTCTATCCATTTCACTTGAAATCGTTACTACTTTGTTATTAAAGTAATTAGAAACATCATGACCAGGTATGTTTTCTTCTATATCTGCCGAGACTGTTTGACTTCCTCCTACTACACCTAACGCCGTTGCTACAAATGCTCCTACAATAAATTTTGTTACTGTTTTCATTTTTAGTTCCCCTTTTTGTTTTTATTTGATACAAATCGATTTGTTGAACATAGTATGCCATGTTTTTATTTGTTAAATTTCTTTTGAATGGTAATACAACACTATTTATTTTATATTTAATAAGTGTGTTAATTATGATAAAAAGCGATTGAATTCTATCCTTTTTTTCTTCTTTTTGTTTTATTCTATAAATATAAATATATATTTTTTTGAATCTGAATAAAAAAGAGAATCGTCGGCTTCTTGACACACCTACGATTCTCCAAAGGCTTCTATTAAGTTATAAATGATACAAATAGCTACCAAACTATCTATCTGAATTAGCAGAATCATTCAACTTTCTTTTTTTATTGACAACAATTAATAAAATCAAACATATGATGATACTAATGATTCTCAGCGCAGGAGTAAACAATAGTACGATCATCAAATTGGCAAATCCCTGAACAATGGCAGAATCGGATTGATACAATTGATCCAAAGGCTCTACAAACACACTCACATGTCGATAAACGTACTCAGTAAATAAATACATGGCAATCCCAAATCCTACTATAAGGATATTCTTTGTTAATTTCGACAACGCCTATTCCTCCATTTAGTGTTTATTGATTTATTCTCCACTGAGAAATCAATTTCACCTTTTACTAAAAAAAACATATGTACATACTTCCGTCTTAGATTAATAACCTATACTTGTTGATCGAACATTTACTTACCCGCTTTCTTATCAGTTAGTCAACACACTTTCATTTCCCAAATTTTATGACGTATGCAATAGATTTCTTTTATACGTATTCATTATATAACTAGTAGATCATCCACTCAACAAGGACAAAAAAGGAGTAACACAGGATCAGCTCTCCTTTGTTACTCCTCATTCGCTATCAAATAATAGTTCACTTATTCAATGATTTGCTTTTGTATACTCGCAACATCCAACCCAAATTCTCGTTGCAAGAAATCTGGTGTGCCCACTTGACCGAAACGTTCATTGACGCCGATTCGTTTCAGCGGAACGCCAACCCCTTCTTCTGCAAGAACTTCAGCGACTGAACTTCCTAACCCGCCCGTGATCGAATGGTTTTCAATGGTTACGATTTTTTTCTTACCGACTGATTCACTGAGAATCAGCTCTCGATCAATTGGTTTGATCGTAAACATATCGATCACTTCACAGCTGATTCCTTGTTCCATCAATTGTTCGGCTACTTGCAACGTTTCAGAAACAAGTTGTCCCGCCGCAATCAGCAGATAATCGGTACCTTTACGTAAAACATTTCCTTTTCCTAACACGAACGTTGAGCCTTTTTCATACACAGGTGTGACACCTTTACGATTTCCACGAATATAATGGATGCCTGACATTTGATGGAATTCTTTGAGAATCCATGCCATTTGGACGTCATCTGCGGCATCGCAGACTACGGAATGAGGAATGGCTTTCATCAATGCAACATCTTCCCAAGTCGTATGAGTCCCACCATTATGGCCGGCTGCAAATCCTGGGTCTGAACCGTAGATGTTGATCGTGTTTCCGCCATAACCACCTGAAATAAACAGTTGATCAAATACCCGCCGTGTCGCAAATGGACCAAAAGTATGGATAAATGGTGTGTATCCCGTCAAACTCAATCCAGCAGCAACACCTACCATATTTGCTTCGGCGATGCCCATGTTGATGAAACGGTCAGGGTGTTCTTTCCCAATTGCAGTCCAGCCACTTGCCGAACCTAAATCAGCATCTAACGCAATGACTTGCTCATCGATGTCCATCAGTTCATTGATTGTTTCTACTACACAAGTTCGTAATTCTTTTTCAATAGCAGTTGATTTACTTAAATGGAACATCCCTTATCTCATCCTTTCGATTTTTTCTTCAAGCATTCGAATGGCGTCATCTGCGGCTTGATTGACTGATTCCGTATTGAATTTTACAGAATGATTGGCATCTAACGTTTCAAAATAAGGAATCCCTTGTCCCTTCACGCTATCAAGTACAATACACACTGCTTGATCAATCACTTCTTTACATTCGTTGATTGCAGCATCGATTCCTTGTAGATCTGACCCTTTTACTTTTAAGGTATAGAAACCGAATGCTTCCATTTTTTTCTGTATATCGAACGGGTCAAGGATGTCCTTTGTTTCCCCATCTAATTGTTTTTTATTATCATCGATGATCACGATGCAATGATTTAATTTAAAGTGAGCGATATATTGGAATGCTTCCCAACATTGCCCCTCATTCAATTCTCCATCGCCCACGATCAAGTATACATAGTTATCTTTTTTTGCGTGCTTAAAACCGGTAGCGATCCCCGCAGCTATAGAAGTGCCTTGTCCTAAAGAACCCGTAGTTGCATCAACACCAGGCGTTTTTTGGCGATCTGGATGAGAAGGCAAGCGTGTTCCACCTTCATTGATCGTCAATAACCATTCTCTGTCGAAATATCCAACATTGGCTAATGCACTATATAAACCGGCACCTGCATGTCCTTTAGATAAGACTAATCGATCACGTTCTTCCCACTGTGGATTTTTCGGATCGATCTTCATCTGTTTGCCATATAAAACCGCTAGCAATTCAACAATCGAAAATGATCCACCTAGATGTCCTTGCCCCATATGTTTGATACTGATCAACGTATCTAATCGTATTTTTGTCGCTAATCGTTCCAGCTCTTTTAACTGTTCCTCATTGACGGTCAAAGTAATTCCTCCTTACTCTGCTACTGTATCTGTTTTTTTACTTTTCTTTAAAAGCGTCAAACCGATCAAGACAGCAAGTACAGCGACCACACCAGAAATAACTGCAATTTGTCCGCCCATATTTGCTAAGTTTCCTAAAAAGATTCCTGCAACACCGTAATCTGTATCTGAGAAAGTCGATCCTTGGAAACCAAGATCGCCCATTACTGGCATCAACAAAATTGGCATGAAACTAATGATGATCCCGTGGATAAATGAACCGATGACCGCTCCACGTACACCGCCAGTCGCATTTCCATAAACGCCTGCTGTCGCTCCGCAGAAGAAATGTGGCACTACGCCAGGAATGATCACTGTTGTTCCTGTGAAGACCATGATCACCAAACTTACCAAGCCACCAACAAAGCTTGTTAAAAAGCCAATCAAGACAGCATTCGGTGCATATGGAAATACGATTGGGCAATCCAATGCTGGAATTGAATTTGGCACTAATTTTTCAGAGATTCCTTTAAATGCAGGCACGATTTCTGCTAAGATCAAACGGACACCGGCTAAAATGACAAAAACACCTGCGGCAAATGAACCTGCTTGTTGTAAGGCATAAATAATATAATTCGTGCCATCGCTCAATGTGCTAGTGATATAGTCACTTCCAGCAAACAACGCAACGATCACATAAACGATCGCCATCGTAATCGTGATACTTACTGTTGAATCACGTAAGAAAGCTAAACCTTTAGGAAAGTTGATGTCTTCGGTTGATTTTTCTTTATTTCCCACATATTTACCGATCAACCCACTCAACGCATAACCGAAATTCCCTGTATGTCCTAAAGCAACAGAGTCATTTTTGGTGATTTGACGAGTGAAAGGCTGGGCAATTGCTGGGAAAATCGTATTACAAATCCCTAGTGCTAATCCACCAAATAAAACAAGACTAAAAGTGCTCATCCCTGTAACATTTAAAATAACTGCGATCATACATGCCATATATAGTGTGGCATGTCCTGTCAAATAGATATATTTGTAACGAGTGATTCTAGCAATCAAGATGTTGAATGCCATACCCGCTAACATAATAAGAGCAGTTAACGTTCCATAAGTCGTTAGCGCTAAAGCCACGATGGCTTCATTATTGGGAACAACCCCTTGCATGTTGAACGCTACTTGAAACATCTCTCCAAATGGCGCCAAAGAACTTTCGATGACTCCCGCACCAGCTGTGACAACAAGAAAACCTACAAATGTTTTGATTCCGCCTTTAACAATCGTTGCAACGTCTTTTTTCTGCAACATATTCCCTAGTACCGCAATCAATGCAACTAAGATCGCTGGTGTACTTGCAATATCGATTAACACATCTAAAATACTACTCATTTATTTTTCCTCCCCCAAAAAAATTGTTTATAGTAATCCTTTTTGTCTACATGTCTCAGCTACTTTTTCTTTCAATTCATCTAGATCGATGATACTCTCCAACACGACGATTTCTCCTAAATGCTGGGCACTATCTGCTAGGTCTCTCTCTACAAAAAAGACATCCGCCAATTCTGGTGCTGCACTTCCTAAATCGTAATGAGCGACTTCCACGCCACTCACGCCTAGATCACTTAATACTGAATTGATATTCATCTCCACCATAAAACTTGATCCTAATCCTGACCCACATACTGCTGCAAATTTCATTTTTCATCTTCCCCTTCTTTGATCACATTGATTATTTCTTCTACATCTTTTGCTTCGAGTAATAACGCTAAACGTTCTTTATTCGACAAAATTTTCGTCAAGCTAGCTAAAGCTTTCAAGTGCATCTCGTTGTCCACTGCGGCTAGGCAGATAAATAACTGGATCGGATGTTTTTCATCATCGTTCAACAAGACTGGATCGACTACCTTCAATAAGGACATACCGATTTCTTTGACCCCCTCTTCCGGTCGTGCATGAGGTAAAGCAATCCCTTGGCCAATATGAATAAAAGGCCCATGTTCATTGACCTTTTCGATCATTGCTCCCACATACTTTTCTTCAATTTTATTGGTCGCTAACAAAGGCTGTGCTGCTTCAGTGATAGCTTCTTGCCATGTCAGTTGTTCGTTCGTAAATTGGATCGTTTCTTTTGTTAATAATTCAGATAACATCGGCCGTTGATCTTCCCTTCTGTTCAATTCTTTATTTATTTTTCTCTCGACGATCTGTCGTAGTTTCGTCTTTGTCATTCCTTCTCTCAATTCGATATAAGGAAAAATCACTTCCAAAATCTCTTCGATTGAATGAACGCCTCTTCCTGAAGCATAAAATGCTTGTTGGACTTTTTTTACTAACTCATTTTTCTCTAAAGGTGTCATGATGGGTTTCACGACATAACTTGTCACCGGCGTTTTCAACGGGACACTGGAAAAGACCATATCAATATCTTCTGAAAAACGAAGCATCTGATATTCTTCTGTCGATCGTGCCGGCAAAAACTCGATTTGTGGAAACAACTCTTGTAATTCTGATTCCATGATCAAACCAGAACTGATGCCACTTGGACACACGATCATCGCCTTTAATCGCTGATAATGGTGTCGCTCTTTTTGTTTTCTGATCTCTCCTCCAAACAGAATCGTAAAATAGCCGATTTCTGCGTCAGGGATCTCACCAACTAATTGTTTGAGCGGATAAAGGGCTAAACGAGTCAATTCGAATAATTCATGATATTGATTTTTGATTTCATCGATCAACACATTATTCAATGTGAATCGATAGCGGATACGAAAATATGCTGGGACAAGATGATAAAAGAAATTCATCAACAATTTCCGATAATCGACAAACCGTACCGCTGATAAACGTTCCATCTCGTGGATGATCTCTCTTGCACATTCCAATAGAAACTCTACAGAATGGTCCTCGATATCTCCTTGGATCACGGTCTTTAATAGCACAGTCATGTAACATTCTTCTTCTGCTTGGTTTTTGATCTGTCCAAAGTCTGTTAAAAATTTCTTGCTGGCTTGATAGACAGTCAAAGAAGTCAACATTTGCTTGTCTTTTTCAGTTAGAAAAACTTCTTTTTTGGTGATACGTGACAATAAGAAACTAATCAGATACAACATTTCCTCAAATCGACTAGGAACGATAACTAAATCGAATTCCTCTAAAATGCGAATCAGTCGATCTCTCACTACAACATAGTTCGTTCTTGAACTACCATAGATTCCCTCAAAAAGTAACCAGTGACCGGTCTTAGTATCTGTTAGTAGCCCAACGGTAGAAGAAGCGACACGTCGCAGTGCAAATTCATCCCCGTCTAAGTAGAAGCCTTTTTTTCTCGAATAAAGCAAACGGATATGCTCCTCTTGAAGTTTGACTCTTAAATTCCTGACATCTTTCAAAACCGTATTCTTACTTACATTAAAGAATTCTTGAAAATAATATACGGATAGGTCATCGACCATCGAGAATGCAAGAAGATAAATCATGGCTTGCCTTTCTTCTTCTGAAAAGTACAGCTCTTGCTTCGATACTTCGAAAAGGACTTCCGACCATCGTCGTCTAATCCCTTCTGGAATCAGTAATTCGTCGCCATTGATTCTTATTTTTTGCCCAAACGTTTTTTCAGAAAAAACATGGATTCTTGTTAATTCCTTTTTTAGTGTTTCTTCCTCCAACTTCGTTAGATCTATCAATTTCTGTAGATTTGTTTCTTCAAACAGATAACTCAAGCGGTAATTGATCATTCCCGTCCCCCCATTTCAACTATAGTATCTCTCCGTTGGAAACGCTATCACATTTCAGCGCAGTTTGATTCCTGACTTTCTATTTCGATGGACCGAACAGAATCAATCATGCGTGATTACGTTAAAAATAAAAACAAAAATGAAATTTCTCAAAATATTTTCTTTGAAATAAGCAGTAGAATCCAAAGTAGTTTTTTCCTAATTTGGATTCCACTGCTTCTATTATCTAGACCTCTCTAGCATGACTCATTCAATCTCGTCGAATCAATTTCTGGTCGTTGATTTCATAAATTTGATCTGCCACTTGTTGAACAAAATACGGATCATGTGAAGTAAACAAAACAGTTCCGTGATATTGTTTTAAAAAATACGCTAAGGCATTCATTGTCCGTAAGTCGATAAAATTAGTTGGCTCATCTAAAATCAAAACATTCGAGGGCTTTGCAAATAGCACAGCCAAGGATAATCGTGTTGCTTCTCCTCCACTTAGCGCACAAACAGATCGATGAATCGTCTCTGATGAAAAAGCCAAATGATGAAGCATACTGCGGATCAAGCTTTCTGGATATTCCGTTTGACGTAGCAAATACTGCAAAACGCTCACATCCTCAACAAGGTGATAATCCATTTGTTCATAGACAGCAAAGATTACTTTAGGACTTACTTTGACCCCATTTTTTTGTTGCAAGATATGACGCAATAAACTAGATTTCCCACTCCCATTTGATCCAATAATGGCAATTTTTTTCCCTCGGTCAAAAGCAAAATCAACTTGATCAAGTAAGATTTTTTCTTCGTACTGGAGGATCACGGATTCTCCTGCCACCGGAAATTTATTGTGTAGGACGGTCGTTTTAGATTGTGGAAAATCAATCGGACGGTCTTTCTGTACGCTTGCTACTTCCGTTAATTTTTCTAAACGTTTCTCGATTGATTTAGCCGCTCTCATTACACTTTTTTGGCTGCTCTCTTTTTGCTTGGTCCCTGACAAACGATCAGGTTTACGACTATTTTTATTACTCCTGCTTTTTTGATTAGCCGATTGCGCTAATTTTTTCGCTTGCTGCTCTTTTTTGATGATGCTGTTTTCTAACTTTTTTCGTTCTCTTAAATAGTCGTCATGCGCGTTTTCTTGCGCAATTGCTTCTTGCTCTTTTTGCTTGAGATAATCATCATAGTTGCCTTGATATTCTTTTATCGT
The DNA here is from genome assembly GCF_050498525.1 of Enterococcus sp. DIV2371. Taxonomy (NCBI): domain Bacteria; kingdom Bacillati; phylum Bacillota; class Bacilli; order Lactobacillales; family Enterococcaceae; genus Enterococcus; species Enterococcus sp. DIV2371. Next base: position 2,807,906 of record NZ_JBIPAJ010000001.1, read on the forward strand.
CTGCTCCGATACTTCCCATATTTTGTCAGCCAACTCATTTAAAAATAAGCGGTCATGGCTCACGAAGATTAAGGTTCCATAATAATAACGGAGTTCCTCAATCAGCATTTGCACACTTCGTTGATCTAAATGAGTTGTCGGTTCATCTAGTAAAATACCTGGTGTATACGTAGATAATACTTGTGCCAAACGATATTTTGTTTCTTCTCCGCCACTAAAATGAGCAGTTTGATCGGGCACTTGGAAACGACTAAGCAATTCAAAATCGATTTCTGCGATTGGATTTTGCTCCAACGCTTCAATCTGCGCAAAATAGTGGAAATCCACCCTTCGATCCACTCTTCCTTTTTCAGCATCGATTTCTCCAGCTAACAGTTTAAGTAACGTGGATTTGCCACTGCCATTATCCCCAACGATACCGATCCGCGCATTTTCATAAATTGCTTGTTCTTTGATTGCTAAAATTTCTTTTCCATCATAACTAATCTCAATATCTTTTAATTTTACTGCTAATGCTTCCATTGTTTGCACTCCTTTTGTGCAAATGAACAGCTTTCTGACGGAAACACAAAAAAGAAGCAGCCTGTGAAAGACTACTTCTTCAAGAAATTTGTCCATACTAAAATAAGCATAGAAAAACAGCAAGGTTCCCGTGAATTGTCATTTACAAGTTGTTTTTAAACGATTCAATTAATTGTTTAAAAATACTTGATCCAAATAAAACAACCACATGTCACATCGCTCCTTTTCTCTAATATACTTTCAGTTTATCATGATTGAAACCGTTTGACAAACGATTTCAGGGCTGATGAAGTGTGTTAAGCAACAAGATCCTTAACTCCTCAACTGTTCAAATTTAAGGATTACGAGATGACCAACAAGGATTTGATTGCTTTTCGTTCATCCATCGCTTCATAAGCAGCTTGGATTTGATCTAACTCGAATTGTTGCGTAAAGACTTTTCCTGGTTCGATTTCATTTGATAAGACTGCTTCTAATAGTGAAGCTCGGTCGTGGGTCGTCACCGCAGTGATCCCTCCACGTAAGCCAATATTTCGATAGAACAAAGCATTCGTATCCAATTCATCCACATGAGGAACACCTACACGTCCAACTACCGCACCAGGGCGTCCAACTTTTACTGCCGTTTCAACCGCTTGTTGCGTGCCAACGCATTCTAACACTGCATCTGCGCCAGCCCCTGTCATTTTCATGACTTCAGCGATTGCTTCTTCCCCGCGAGCCGCAATGATATCTGTTGCCCCAAATGACAAAGCTAGCTTTTGGCGGTCTTCGTGTCGACTCATCGCAATGATTCTTGATGCGCCTAACAATTTTGCGCCAATCACGCCACATAAACCTACAGCACCATCGCCGATCACGACGACCGTATCTCCTTCTTTCACCTCAGCACTCACTGCTGCATGATAGCCAGTCGCCATGACATCCGCCAACGTAACAAACGAATTTAACATGTCTTCAGAATAATCTTCTGGTTTTCCTGGGATCTTCACCAATCCCCAGTTCGCATTACGATAACGAATATATTCTGCCTGATAACCTGTTGAACCCGAAGTATCTGATAAACAGTCGCCATCAAACCCAGCTAAACAAGCCTCGCATTCCCCACAGCCATGAGTAAATGGCACAATGACAAAATCTCCTGGCTGAACATTTGTTACATCTTTCGCTACCTCTTCCACAACACCGATCGCTTCATGACCTGCTGAAGAACCTGCTTCTTTTTTAGAGATTCCCCGATACCACCATAGATCAGAACCACAGACACTCGCTCGTACCACACGAATGATGGCTTCGTTTTCTCGTTGCAACTCTGGCTTTGGAATTTCTTTAATGGCCATTTTCCCTGGCTCTAAAAATACTGTTGCTTTCATAGCTTCCACTCCTTCGATTGATTGCTTCTAGTATAGCCCCTTGAGTCAACTCCAAGTCAAATGAAAACAATTATAATCCTCTTATTACCAACGAGACGGGAGAAAATGTCTTCGCTTTTATGTATTCGCTATGGTATTATGGCCTTGAAAAAGAGCGTTGCGCCAACAACTCTCTCTTCAGATAACACCGTTTTACTGGTGACTAGTTTGGTTATCTTGTCGCTGATTATCAGAACCAATGTTGCAAATGCCAATGCAAATATCAATGCCTCAAACACAGACATGCTTATTCCTTTTCTAGGAGAAAGCCACAGATCAACATAGGCATCACCTCTTTTCTAAAGGCTAGCCACCGCATAAACTATACGATCCTTGTCAGGATACTATAAACTGAAAATCTAAACCTTAATTTTTAAATTTTCTTGTTATTTTTAGTATTGCGATTTCTACCTCTTTTTGTTCTTCTACCAGAACAAAAGAAAGTGAACTCGCTTTTATGTAGCAACTATGGTATCATGACGTTGAAAAGAGGAGTTGCATCAACAACTCCCCTTCAGATAGCATCGTTTAAAACAATGGCTAGTTTAGATATTTACAAAAAATAACCGTTAAACCTTCCAAAGTTTAAGTGGCGGTTATTTTTTGTTGTCTTTGTCGCTGATTATCAGAACCAATGTTGCAAATGATAATGCAAACATCAATGCCTCAAACACAGACATGCTTATTCCTTTCCAGGAGAAAGCCATAGATCAACATAGGCATCACCTCTTTCTTAAAGGCTAGCCACCGCATAAACTATACTATCTTTGTCAGTATACTACAAACTAAAAATCCAAACCTTAATTTTTAGATTTTCATGTTATTTTTAATGATGCAAAAACGGAAAAGCCTGCGAGTTCCTCACTCCATACTTTTCCGTTTTTTGCTAAGATTAAAAAGAATGATTAATGATCAAATCAACAAAATCCCTCAGCTCAAGCTTTTTATAGCTTTTCCACTAATGCTTCTAATTCATTCAATCGTTGTTCAAACATAGCCATCGCATCTTCAATGTAAGCAGCTTCTGTCATATCGACACCCGCTTTTTTCATTACTTCTACTGGATAATCGCTATTTCCTGATTTTAGATAAGTTAGGTAAGCATCTAACGCACCTGGTTCTTTATCCCAGATTTTTTTCGCTAAAGCAGATGCCGCAGAGAAACCAGTTGAGTATTGATAGACATAATAATTATAGTAAAAATGAGGGATACGTGCCCACTCATATTTGATCTCCGGATCTTTCTCAACAGCTGGACCATAATATTTGGCATTTAATTCGCCATAGCTTTCACTTAGATATTCACTAGTCAAAGGTGTTCCTTTTGCATCTTCTTGATGCATGAAATGTTCAAACTCAGCAAATTGTGTTTGACGGAAAATCGTGCCTTTGAAGCCATCTAAATAATGATTCAACACATAGGCGCGGACACGAGGATCTTCTTCGGTTGCTAATAAATGTTCAGTCAAAATATTTTCATTTGTAGTTGAGGCAATCTCTGCTAAAAAGATTGAGTAATCACCGTAGACGAAAGGTTGATTCGAACGTGTGAAATAGCTGTGAACACTATGTCCCATCTCATGGACCAACGTGAATAATTGATCCAACGTGTCATGCCAGTTCATCAAGATGTATGGATTTGTATCATAGCTGCCAGAAGAATAAGCGCCACTGCGTTTTCCTTTATTTTCAACCACATCGATCCAACGGCTTGAAAAAGCTTCTTTGACAACCGCAAGATATTCTTCGCCCATTGGTGCAAGTGATTCAATCGCTTTTTCCACTGCTTCTTCATACGTGAATTTGATTGGCGCTTCACCTAATACTGGGGTATATAGATCGTACATGTGTAATGTATCTACGTCCAATAAACGTTTACGTAATTCCATATAACGATGCAATAGTGGCAAATGTTTGTTTACAACAGTCACCAATGTGTCATACACACTTTCAGGGATATGGTTATTACTCAATGATGCTTCTCTTGCAGAAGTGTAGTTACGTGCTTTTGCTTTGAAATTATGCCCTTTGATATGTGTGCCAAGCGTAGAAGCAAAGGTATTTCTAAATTGCTCATATACGCTGTATAGACCTTTAAATGCCGCTTCACGTACTTCACGATCGGTACTCTCTAATAGTTGACCATATACACCATGTGATAGCTGGATTTTTTCACCATTTTCACCAGTGATCGTTGGGAACTCTAAGTCAGCATTATTCAATACTGCAAACGTACTACTTGAGGCGCCAAAAATTTCTCCAGCTCCAGCAAGTAACGCTTCTTGGTCCGCTGATAAGACGTGTTTGCGGTTATCGACCATTTGTTTGACGTAATGACGATAAACCTCTAATTTTGGCTCTTCTTCAAAATAGCGCCAAATTTGCTCGTCAGAAAGTTGTAGTACTTCTGGCTCATACCAAGCAATCGCTTCACTGACTTTTGAAAGTAAGCTTCCTGCGCGTGCGTATAGTGCTTGATACGTTGTGTTTGTCGTATCTTGGTCATTTTTCAAATGGGAATAGACATAAATAAGCTCAACTTTACGATACATCGCTAAGACAAATTCAAGCGCATCCAAAAATGCTGTTGCGCCATTACCCAATGTACCTTTGTAATGCTCAGAATTTTTTAATTCTTCAGTCAATTCTTGGTATTTTTTATCAAATTCTTGATCACTTGAGAAGATCGGTGTTAGATCCCACGTCAATTTCTCAGGCAAATCTTCTCTTTTTGGTAACTTTGTTGTTTCGCTCATCTGTTCCACTCCTTTTGATCATCTTTGTAACCAGACTTATTTTCCTAGAAAATATCAGTTACTTTTTTATTTACTCTCTTGAGTTTATCATAACTCCTTAATGTTTTGTATAGAGAATTCTTCTCCTATTTTTCTACCAATCGTTTACATTCCTCATAAAATAAACGATAAATGTTTTCTTCCTCGATCAAAGGAAATAACCACTCGCTTTTATACTCCTTGATTTTTTGATACCACGTATTGAAATAACTTGTTGTTAAATCAGTCTTTTTACTTATAACCTGTGAAAACAACAGCCGATAAAAGAAGACTTGTTCAGTAAAAAAGAAAAAGAAGTCACTTTCTTTGTAGATCCATGATTCAAGATAAAGCAGGTGCTTCTTTCTTAGGTAACACTGTTCTTGCACTGCTAATACTCTTTTGTTTTTGCGAAGAATTTGTTTTGCTAACCAGTCTTTTGTTTTCACTGAATGTGCGTTTGTTGCTTTTCGCAAGGATTCACTTCCTCGTTCTAACACCGTTAATAGATCCTTCTCAAAAAAGGCCCAAGAAAACTGTTCAAATCTGATCTTTCCCGATAAACCTGTAATGATCTGACTATATAAATAAATCATCTGTGTGGACCAATCGATTTGCCAAAAATGAAGACCTCGTAAATGGTCGTAGTAACAGAACTTTTTTTCTGGAATCAACCGATCTTTCTTTTTGAAAAACTTCATTCCTAACAGCCACCAGACAATATAACCATTTGCTTGATAGTTGGTTGTCCGTTCGATCATTCGAGTATAGGATAGTTGCGAACATTGAATCTCAAACACATGATGTCCAGCTATAATGTCAGGTCGTTGTGCCAATGGTGATAAATAACCTTCCATCTCTACTCTTGGATAGCTTTTTTTTAACCAGCCAAAACATTGTTTTTTCAGATAAAGATGTTCTTCAGATTCTGCCTCACTGAACACTTGGCAGTTCGTTGGATCATGATGAGAAAAATGGGCGATTCTTTTCTTTCCTCTTTTTAAAAAGACTTGATTCCCACAACTTGGACAATAGTACTTGCGCTCTTTTCTCGCCTCAGTTGCTAAAAAAACAGAACCTTCTTTGTCTTTTGCAAGCAGCATCTACTCACTCCCTTTCACTGGGTAAATACGCAAGCCATTAAAATCATACTCATACTAGTAAGCAATTTTAGAAATGGTTCATAAAATCATTTGACCTTAGAGCCACTCTACCCTCTAAACTATAAAAAGTAGTCTTCTAAATAAAATTAGTTGTATACATTAATAGAGCGAGGGAGAAAATTATATGTTAGATAAACAGATATATAGAAAATTATTTTCGGAATCTTTTTCAATCCCTATAGAAGTAACCTATTGGGATGGCAGTAATGAGAGATACGGATCACCAACGACAGATTTAGCAGCATCAATTACTTTTAATGAAGAAATAGCTATCAAAGAAGTGATCAACAATGCATCGATTACTTTTGGAGAAGCATACATGAATAAGAAAATTGAAATAAATGGGAACATCCAAAAAATTATTGCTGATGCTTATCTTCAACAAAATAGCTTCTTGCGATCACGTAAATATATGAAATTCCTACCTAAATTAGCTAGACACACCAAAACACAGAATAAAAAGGATGTTGAACATCACTATGATTTAGGAAATGATTTTTATCGCTTATGGCTAGATCCCACATTGACTTATTCATGTGCATACTTCAAAAATCCTGAAGACTCACTAGAAACTGCTCAATTAAATAAAATTGGACGTATCTTAGATAAATTATTTATAAAAAAAGGGGATACCTTACTTGATATAGGATGTGGTTGGGGAACATTGATTCTTAAAGCAGCGAAGGAATACCATGTGAAATCAACTGGGGTTACATTGAGTAGCGAACAATATCACTATATTAAACAAAGGATAAAAGAAGAAAAATTAGAAGATAAATGTGAAGTGATTTTAGCAGATTATCGTGAACTAAAAGGGAAAAAATTTGATCATATAACAAGTGTCGGAATGATTGAACATGTTGGTCAAGACGGGTTGAATGAATACTTTATGAGTATTGATCAATTACTAGCAGAAAAGGGAACAGCACTTATCCATGGCATCAGCAGGCAACAAGGTGGAGCAACGAATGCTTGGTTGAACAAATACATCTTCCCAGGGGGATATGTTCCTGGGGTCGTAGAATTGGTTGATACAATCACTACAAATAATCTTCATGTTATTGATCTCGAAAGCTTGAGAAGAGACTATCAATTGACATTAGAACATTGGATAAGTAATTTCCATGAAGCCAAAAAAGAAGTGATTTCTATGAAGGGAGACACTTTCTATCGGATGTGGGATCTATATCTACAAGCCAGTGCAGCCGGGTTTCAATCAAGTAATATTGATGTAGTACAATATTTAATCGTAAAACCTGCTAATAACGAGATTCCCATGCGTCGTATATAGTTAATGGTACGTGTCTATTTACTTTGATCTCCTTTATAACATAGAAAATCCGGAAGAAAAATGAAACAACTTTTCTTCCGGATCTTTTTCGATTAAACACTTCAGTCATTATTGATAACGAATTATTTGGTCAAGCAGAGACTCTTTATGGTTTTTGTCTCAGTCTCCACGATAAAGCCTACCTAGCAGTTCCAACTGTCGCTATGGTAACTTATCTTTGCTTTATTCAAAATAAAATTTCACACGTTCCAAAGCATTTCGTTCCATCAATTGTTGCCCATATTCATTCAATGCTTCAGCGGTTCGTGTACTTTTTTCGGCGAATTCTAAAATACGTGCAAATTGATTTTCAACGTCCGTTTGGTTTAGATTCTCCATCCAGAAGTGAACGACTAAATAATAGCGTCCATCTAATTGGTATAGATCTGTCCAAGCTGATTCTAACTGAACGTCATTCGCAAGCTGGATCACTTGTTCAAAGTCACTGAACACAAAGATTGCTCGTTGCTCACTTGCAGTAGTAGATTCTGTTAAGTCGCTTTCCTCTTCATTCGCAAGCATTTGCCCTTGAAGAAACTCACTAACATCTGCGCTATTCAATGTCGATTCATTGTTTTGGCCCAGCTCTTCGTCTGGCATATTCTTACTGATAAACAGTTCTAGGCCATCTCCTTTTGGCAAAACTTGGAAAGTGACAGCTTCGCTACTTTGGAACTCCTCTTCAATATCCACTTCTTCTAAGATACTATAAAAAAAGTTTTCTATTTCTCTGTGGTTACCTAATAAATCTAAAAATGAGACACCTCGTTCTTCTAGGTCCTCATGACCGATCATCACACGAATCGTATTCTCATTGATATGTTCCATTTCCATTTGCTACACCTCACTTTTTCCCAACTATCCATATAGATTAATTGTAGCGAAATAAGAATAAATGTAAAGAAAAAATAATTAAGTCCTCAAAAAACACAATCTATTTTTAATAAAAAAAAACTTAGGAAGACTTCTTATCTTCCTAAGCTTGATCTGTGTTTTCTATAAGCCAGCCATTAGCTGGGCTTGACGTAATTCTAACTGACGAACATCTCGTGGTAAGAAACGACGAATTTCATCCTCATTAAAACCAACTTGTAGACGTTTGTTGTCGATCATGATTGGTCTACGTAACAATCCTGGGTTGTTTTGTACAAGTTCTAAAAGTTCTTGTAATGGTAACTCATCAAGATCCATGTTTAATTTTTGAAAAACTTTCGAACGTGTAGAAATAATTTCTTCTGTTCCGTCTTCCGTCATTTGTAAGATCGCTTTTAACTCAGAGCTATTAAGTGGTTCTGAAAAAATATTTCGCTCTACAAATGGAATCTGATGCTCTTGCAACCACGCACGAGCCTTTCTGCAGGAAGTACAACTTGGGGAAGTATATAGTGTTAACAACGTGCATCACTCCTTTTTGTGATTATAGCCACATTTTTGTAACAGAGGATCATGAAATTCCTCTATCTGTCCCTATTATACCTAATCAACATTTAAATAGCTAGCTTTTTTTAAAATTATTTTTTAAAAAAATGAAAGTTATCTAAGATAGATATACAGTTAAACCAAGGTTTCTCCTTTATTCGCAGTTAAAAAATTAGAGTTTTCAAATACTTTCACAATGTTAAATATATATATAACAGCATATAAATCTGTACCAATCTTTTTTAAATCTCAAAAAATGAGAACGTTTTTTCTACATTAAATGTTTTTTATTTATTTTAATAACAAACAATTTAAAAAACTCAGAAAATATTGAAATTAAAAAAAAGCTTATTTTAACGCTACAACAAAATCGTATGTACACAATCATTCGATCAAAAAGTCAAAAATCACTCGTTATCTTACGCGTTAACGTTATTTTATATTTTACTAATTTTATTTTTTCTGTATTAAAAAAACAAGTTATCTTTTGTTTTATTTATTTTTATAATTATAATCCATTTGATAAAGACGAAATGGATTTGTTGATTTCTTTATAATAAAATTAATTATTTTTAGTTAAAAAAACTAAAAACGATAAACCTTACTCTGTCAAGCAATTAGAAATATAGTAAGAAAAACCTTTAAATTTCAACGTTTTTACCGCCTTTTTTTTGATACAATAAGCGAGGATTTGTGAAAAGATAGAATATTGAAAGGCGTGTAATAATTTGATTAAATCAGTTGTATTTGATGTTGACGATACAATGTATGATCAGCAACAACCATTTAAAAATTCAGTCAAAAACGTAATACCACAAGTAACAGATGAAGATATGCATGACTTATATATCCGTTTCCGTCATCATAGTGACGAGAATTTCCCGAAAGTCATGGCTGGAGAATGGACACTTGATTATATGCGTGCACACCGGATCAGCCAATCATTGATCGATTTAGGTTATTCACCTATCCCAGATGACAAATGCCTCTTTTTCCAAGAAGTGTACGAAGAGGAGTTGGCGAATATCTGCCTTCACCCTGAAGTGAAAAAAACACTTGATTATCTTAAAGAAAATAATGTTCCATTAGGGATCATCACGAACGGCCCAACGGACCACCAAACCAAAAAATTAAATCAACTTCAATTAACAAATTGGATTCCTGCTGATTGCATGTTAGTTTCACAAGCAACTGGCTTTCAAAAACCAGAGAAAGAGATTTTCCAATTAGCGGAAAAAACGTTCAATATGTCACCAGATGAAACACTATACGTCGGTGATAATTACGAAAACGACGTGTTAGGCGCGAAGAGTGCCAATTGGCAGACCTTGTGGTTCAATCACCGGAAACGTTCAATCAATGAATGTCCAGTGTGTGATAGCGAGATCAATGAGTTCGATCAGTTGCTACCAGCTATCAAAGTCGCTTTAGGCGAAGCTCAGCTTGTCTGATCACAAAAGGATTCAACCCTTGAAACAATCATAAAACCAAGGGAGCAAGCTTCGCAGGTTTGCGAAGCTAACTCCCTTGGTTTATTTACAATCTATACTAATAATTAAGCAATAACTATCTTTGGCTTTTATTCGTCCGTTTCACCAATACTTAGAATCAAACGGATATCCTCTTCTGTCAGCTTCGTCAATTGTTCTTCATTTCCTTGGATCACTTTTTGGAATAATTCCCGTTTTTCTTGCTGTAAAGAATCCATCCGTTCCTCAATGGTCCCTTCGGCAATCATTCGCCAGACCTCAACGACATTTTTTTGCCCAATACGATGCGCTCTTCCCGCAGCTTGTTCTTCGATTGCTGGATTCCACCATAGATCATAAAGGATGACTGTATCTGCTCCCGTTAGATTCAATCCAGTGCCTCCGGCTTTGAGTGAAATCAGAAAGACGTCTTTTTCACCTGCATTAAAAGCATCGACCATCGTTAAACGGTCTTGTGCTTTTGTACTTCCTCGTAAATAGAATGTACTCAAACCTAAATCGGCTAATTCCTGTTGCAGTATCGTCAGCATCCCTGTAAATTGTGAGAACAAAAGGACACGACGGTTATTTTCTTTTGCCGCTAATAACAAATCTTTCACTTGTTCTAACTTACCTGATCCCCCTTGGTAGTCTTCGACAAATAAACGAGGGTCACAACAAATTTGACGTAACCGTGTCAATCCTGCTAAAATACCGATCCGATTCTTTTTGAATGACTCTGAATCCATCGCTGATACTTCTTCACGCATTTGTCTTAAATACGCAAGATACACTGTTTTTTGTTCTTCTGTTAATGCAGAATAAAGATTCATCTCTGTTTTTTCTGGCAAATCTTTGAGAACGGTTTGTTTATCTCTTCTTAAAACAAATGGACGGATCATTTGTGCGATTTCATCTGTCGTCAACTCTCTAAATCGTGTCCGATTCGGAAAGAATCCTGGCATGATCGTAGCAAATAACGACCATAACTCTTCAAGACTATTTTCAATCGGTGTACCGCTCAAAGCAAATCGCTGAGGGATATGCAATTCTCTTAAAGCTTGGGCAGTCTTTGTACTGCTGTTTTTCACCATCTGCGCTTCATCCAACACTAAATAATTGATGGTCGATGCTTGATATTCAGCAAGATCTTGGCGTAAGCTCGCATAAGAAGTCACACGAATATCTACTTTTTCAGCTAACAAAGCTTCTCGTTCTTTCTTATTCCCATTGATCACTTGGACACTCAAGGTCGGAGCAAACTTCTTCACTTCCGCTTGCCAGTTATAGATTAAACTCGCCGGTGCGACGATCAAAGCAGCCAGTGAACCTTTTTCTTCCTTCTCTGAAAGTAGAAAAGCAATTGTCTGTAAAGTTTTCCCTAGACCCATTTCATCGGCTAAAATACCACCAAATTGATAATGCCCTAACATTTTCAACCATTGAAACCCTTGTTTTTGATAATCTCTAAGCTCTGCTTGCAAATTTTTCGGCAAAGCGGCTTCGTAATTCGTAGGATCGATCAAGTCACGGGTCATTTGTTGGAAAGAGTCACCAAAGCTGGCATTACTCCCAGAAAATTGTTCTTTGATCAGCAATCCTTGATTTTTAGGTACTTGGATGATGCCATCTTCTGAACGGATCGTTTCTCTAAACTGTTGCAATATTTTGCTCGTTTGTTGGAACTCTTCTGAATCAAACGATAGCACTTGCCCACTTTCTAACGTGTAAAACGCATCATTTCGTAGCAAGCTCTGCAAGACACTGTCGATTTCATGCTCATTGATACCCGTCACATCAAAGCGGATATCTAGCCAGGAGCCTGTTTCTTCTACTTCGATCTGTGGTTGATGTTTTTGCGCATCTAGATATAATTCGCGTAATTTTTTACCTATACGCACTTCGCCAAATTGACGAAAAACAGCTAGTTCTGTTCGGAAAAACAAATACAATGCTTCGCCTTCGGGTAATGGACGTTCATACCCGGTTTGATTTTTCCGATAACGATACATGCGGAACAAATCAAGGACGCGCTGTTCTTGCGCTGTGTCTCTTAATATCTCGGTGGTTTGCTTAGCGTGTGTTTCATGGCGTTCATCCGTCGAAAACACAACGTCACCATATACAAAGTCGATTCTTGCTTGGATCTTTCCTTTCATTTTTTTGAAAACAAAGACAAACTCCACAGGGATATCAGCGATTTCGGCTGTCACTTCTTCTGCGATGTCAACTGTCCCTATTTGATTTAACAGCGGTAAAATTTCTTTGAATAAAGAAGACAGTTCTTTTTTTCGAAAGGCAACTTCTGGCTCTTCAAATCGTTTCATCAGCTGTTTCCAAGTTAAGTAGACTGCCTGTTGTTGTTTCGTCAAATGGTAAAAGGTCCCTTGCCTGATTCCCCACTGATAGTGAGACAAGAACAAATCAAAATCACTCACAGCAGTCAATTGATACTGCGTGTCAATTTTTTTGACTTGAAAACTTAGCGGTTTAGTCTCTTCAGAAAATTGGATGCCATGGTAATTTTGATCATTGATCTGTAATTGCAACCGTGTGGATTGATTCATTCGCTCTAACAAAGATTTCGATTGATCGATTGGCAAAAGCAAGTAACGTTTGTCCAATTTTCCTTTTACCAAGACTCCATTTGCCCCTAATAATGTTTGCGTTTGGGCAATCCCCGCCAGTAGATCCATTAGTCGTTGATCTTCTTGTTGGAAGACGCGACGTTCTAAACGAAATTGGTATTGCTTATTGACGGTATAGGTATCCCCTTCTGCATAAGCCTGTAGAAACTCATAAATATTTTTTACGATATATGTTTTCTTCGGCGTTTCTAAAAAGCCGATACGTAGATACACCGCTAAAATCGAAAGTTCTGGATGGTATTGATTGGTTTCGATCTGCTCGACATGATAATCGATCACTAAAGGTTGCAAAGCTTTCGTAGAACTTTTCCCTTTTAGTCGGGCAAATCCTTTTGTCAATAATTCTCCTTCACTCGTTTTCTTCGTCGGTTCGATCATTTTTTGATCTTTCTGCATGATGCGAGACAGTTGTTTTGATCGTAAATACAACTCTACTGCAACAGTGTGCTTGCAATAATGATGCTCTTCCCAGTAAGGGCATTGACAGTAGTCGATTTCTTTTGCCGTGCCATCTAAATCGACTAAATACAGCTCACTACCTAAAACCTCTGCATGCCACACATATTCTTCTGGATCTGGGACAACCGATAACACACGGTCTTCTTGCAAATATTGACGCCCTCTTGCAATGACTTTTTCCGGAATACTCCATTTCATTTGTTATCAATCTCCCTTCTTAACCAAAATGATAGCGTATCTCGCTTTGTCCACTACCTTTTGTATCAATTCGTATTTGTTGTAAGACTCTTTCTTTCAACTCACGTACATGGCTGATGATCCCAATCATCCTGCCTTCACTTTCAACTGTTTCTAATGCTTCCATGGCCATTTCTAACGCTTCTTCATCGAGAGAACCAAAACCTTCATCAATAAACAAGGCTTCGATCGTGATACCACCGGCCTGTGCTTGGATGACTTCTGCTAAAGCTAAGGCTAAAGACAACGCTGCAATGAAACTTTCGCCACCAGATAATGTATGCGATCCTCGAGTCGTTCCTGCTTCATCATCGTACACATTGATCTCTAAACCAGTCTTACCACGATAACTACCTACTTCTTCATCTAGCTCAAACTGATAACGGCTTTTTGTCAATCGCATCAGATGTTCATTTGCTACTTGTAACACTTCTTGTAAGTAAACTTGTAAGACATAGCGTTCAATACTCGTTTTTTTAGGATTTTCCCCATTCATCGTCTGTGATAATTGTTGCAACTCAACCAACTCATCTAATTGTTCCTGACTATTTTGATAAGATGTCGTATATTCTACCATCACTCTTTGATTATTCCGATGTTCTTGTTGTAAGTGATAAATCAGTTGTTGCTGTTCTTCAATCGCTTGTTTGATTTTTTCGATTTTTTCACTCAAAACAGTTAGATCTTGGGCATTTTCATCGAAGGTCACATGTTTCAATTGTTCCAAACGAGTAGAAAGCACTAATTGCTTTGTTTGATACTCCTTGATCATTGTTTTCGCATGTTCGTAAGTAGCTGTATCTTGTAACAATGCGGCTACTGCTTCTTGTGAAGAAAAATCACTATGTTGTTCCAAGAAACCAGTGATTTTGCGTTGTTCTTTTTCAACTTGAGCAGTTGTCTTTGCAATTTGTTCGGTCAACGTGTCGATTTTAGTTGTCAAAATCGCTGATTCTTGTTGGAGTTTCTCCCCTTGTGTGAGCTGAGCTTCCAAGTCTTTCTTATTTACGACTACCTGTTCAACTAATTGATCCGCTTCTTTTGCTAAAGTATCGATATTCTCTGTCCCTAATTGTTGACTCAATCCTGCAAGTTCACCTTGGATTCGTTGGATTTTTTCATTATGGCGAGTTTGTTGGGCTTTCACTTGCTCGCTTTTTTCCTGATTGCTTGCGAGCTCTTCCACGATCGTCACTTGCGCTTCTTCTGCTTCTTTGATTTTCTGTAAACGATCCTTGAGATTTTTTTCGATTTCTGCAAACGCATGAACAATATCCTCTTTTGCATCAATTTGAAAGATTGCTTTTAATTCTGTACTTAAATAAACGGCTTGTTGCTCCAACTGTTGACTCGTTTCCAATTGTTGCTGCTTCAAACGAGCAAGCTGTTGCTTCATTTCTTCGATTTCCGCTTCTTTTCGACCAATTTCTTGGTGCGTTTTTTCAATCGCTTTTTCTGCTCGCGTCATATTTTCTTCAAGCACAGCGATGTTTTCTTCAACGGAATCATGATGATCCGGTGTCAAAGGATGCTCTGTAGCACCACAAACCGGACATGGTTCACCAGGCACTAGCAATGTTTGTAAATAAGCAATTTGGGACTTTGCCCAATCACTTTTACATTGCTTGAATTCTTGTGTCTGTTGCTCTAATAATTTTTGACTTGCTAATAATTGCTCTGTAGCTTGTTCCAATTGTTGATGATTTTGTCCTAGCTCTTTCTCGAGTTGTTCGAGACGTTGCTGTTGTTCACAGTACCGCTCCTCTTCTAAACGTAAACGTTCATAGGCTAACTGTTCTTCTTGTAATTTCCCTTGGGTAGCTAAGATTGTCTGACTCTCTTGCTGTTTTTCTTGGAGGATCAATTGCTCTGTTGCTAACTGTTGGGTTTGTTGCTGTAAGTCACTAAACGCTTTTTCTAATTCCGAAAGCGCCGATTGTTTTTCTCTAAAAGCATCGGCAACTGGGATCAATCGTTGTTTATCTTGGAGCGCTTGGCTCATTTTCGCTATTTTTTGTTCGAGATTTTCTCGTGTCTCTTGCTGTTCCTGCCAGTTCTGTAAAGCACTTGCCACTTCATTGAAACGTGTCGTCAGTTGTTGCTTTTCCTCATTTTGTTCCGCAAGTGATCCTTGGTACTCTTCGCTACGTTCAAGTGGCATCCGCAATTCTTGAGCAAGTTCATAACGCGTCAGCCATCTTTGTTTCTCCTCGATCATTAGCTGTTGTTCATTGAGTTCTTGCTGTTCTCCTAACAGTTTTTGCTTTTCTTCATACGCAGATTGTTGATTTTTCCCATGGTAATAATCTGTTTCGCTGATTTTTTGTTCTTCTTTCAGTTGCTCGAGCACTTCTTGCTCTGTGGCAATCTTTGTTGCAATTTGGGCTTGTTGCTCTTCCCACTCATTGATGACTGTTTCAAAAGAGTGTAAGCCAGCCTCTTGCTGCTCATCATGGGAACTAAATTGCCTTTGCAATAAGACTAATTCTTGTTCCAAATGATCCAGTTCTTTTTGCTTGTTCTTGGCCTTTTCTTTCAATTGTTCGTTGAATCGTTGAAAAAATTGTGTGCCAAACAAGTTCCGTAAAACTGTTTCTTTTTCACTACTAGAGGAAATCAAGAAATTTCGGAATTCTCCTTGCGGCAATAAAACGATTTGTGCAAACTGTTTCGCATCTAAGTGCAATAATTCTTTAATTTCTTGATCCACTTCGCTGCGTTTTGTTAGTTGTCGGATCTCTTTTCCTTTTTCATCAAAAATCGTCAAACTAACTTTTGCTGCCTGTTTTCTCATTCCCTCGCCTTTGCGTTTCGCTAACAGCTGTTCTGGCTTACGCTCGATTTCATAACGTAACTGTTGATGTTCAAACGAAAAAAGGACGATCGTTTCATCTTCTGGTGTCGCAAACAACGACCGCATCTCTTTACCTGAACGCAATCTTCCCGATGTTTCCCCAAAAAGCGCATAAGTCATGCCATCAAAAATCGTTGTTTTCCCTGCTCCGGTTTTTCCTGTGATCAAAAACAAGGAAGCTTGGGTCAATTTTGAGAAATCAATCGTTTCATTGATAAAAGGGCCAAAATTTTTCAATCGTAACGTCTGTGGTTTCATGCTTGATCATTCCGTTTCTGTGAGTTCTTGCAACGTTTCTTCTAACCAACTCATCTGTTGTTCTGTCATCGGCTCGTCGACCATTTCGGCGAAGAACGTTTCCGCGAGTTTTTTTGGCTGTTTGATTTCAAGTGTCTGTCGTTTGTTCGTGGAACGATGACGACCATTCACACGTTCGACACCCAGTATTCGTGGATAGATCGCTCGTAGTTGATTCATAATATTGGGAATAACTGCGCGGTCTTTTAAATAAATCTGCAAATAGTTTTCGCGGTTGATCGTATGGTAAAAAGTTGGGTCTAATAATTCTTTAAAACTGGCAGTCACTTCCGCAATATCATATAAAGGCGTGATTTCTTGAAAATCCAAAACCAATTCGTCAGTGAGATCAACAATCCAAACACCTTTTTTCTGATTGATCTCTGAAAGTGAGAATTTAAGTGGCGAACCACTATATCTGGCATTGGCTTGTTGCAAAGCTGCTTGATTGTGTAAATGTCCCAATGCGACATAATCAAAAGGAGCTAATAATCCACCTGGAATCGCATCTAAACCGCCCACCTCGATTTTTGTTTCTGAATCCGACTTCTTGCTGCCAGTTACAAAAAAGTGACTGACCAACACCTGTTTTTTCTCAGGGTCAAACGCACCTTGCATCCGCTCAATCACTTTTTCCATCGCTTGTTGGATCGTCCGGATCGTATCATCCTCAAAATAACTTCTAGCGGAGATTGGCTCAAAATAAGGCAATAAGAAAAATTGAGTATTTTGATATTCAATGGGTTCAAAAGCTTCAGCAAAACGTGTTTGTAAAAAAAATTTCGTTTGACTGAACCACTCTGTTCCAGCAGATAACCGCACGCTGCTGTCATGGTTTCCTGAGATGGCAAAAATCGGGAATTTCTCGTTCAAGTTCCAATCGATCATCAAACGATTGAAGATCTCTACTGCTTCTACAGCTGGAATACTTCGATCATATAGATCACCTGCAATGACGATCGCATCCACTTTTTCTCTTTTGGCAATCGCTAAAATCTCAGATAATGCGTGTTCTTGCTCTTTCAGTAAATCGTAGCCCTGCAATTTCTTTCCTATATGCCAATCTGCTGTATGTAAAAAACGCATCTCATCACCTCAAAAAAATATCCTTCTAACTATTATAACACTTCCCCCTAGGACATGACAGCTAGAATCATTTGGAAAAAGAGCATTTTATAACAAAAAAGCGATAAAGAAACGGTGTCTTAGACGCCCCGTTTCTCTTATCGCTTTCATCTTCATTTATTCTGATTCGTTCTTTTTAATGATTTCATATTTGAAATCAGGGTTTACTTCCTTGTCTAATTGATCAAACGCCGCTTGAGTACGTCGTTCGATTTCCGCCATCCCTTCCTTGTCAGTTTTTTTGATGTCTGACAAGTCGATCGGTTCACCAAAGCGAACAATCACACGTTTTCGCTTGAATAGATCACCCAATGTCAGTGGCCCTTGGTACACTGCGGGGACGATTTTTACTTTTGCCATTTTGGCAATCAACGCCATTCCGCCTTTTAATTCAGTCGCATGTCTTGTTCCACTTGGAAACATGATCAATCCCAGATCTGTGGACTTCAAAATCTTGACTGGCGTCTTGATCACACTTGGCCCAGGATTTTCTCTTTTAACTGGAAACGCATTTGAACGGGTCAAGATAAATCGCAGCACAGGATTTTTGAACAGTTCCTCTTTTGCCATAAAACTAAATGATTTAGGTGATGCAGCCACAGCCAGATACAATGGATCCCACCAAGTACGGTGTGGGGCAACGAGTATGTAGTTCTCGTCTTTAGGTAAGACTTCTTTATTCTCATAGCGGGCATTGCCGTTGATAACAGCTAAGATCACTTTAACGACCCCGCGCATAAATCGATAAAACATAACCTCTTCCTTTCTTTGGTTCTCGTTCCTATAGTATGCCTAAAAAAGACTGATTTGACAAGTTCTCTTGGTTCTTTTGATCAAAAATAGTATACTACATACGATTAGTTTTTTCATTTGGAGGGAATCAGATGCTTCACGAACATGAACGTATTGACCAATTATATGCAAAAGATATTAAGATTATTCAAAGTTCCCAAGTTTTTTCCTTTTCTATAGATGCCGTCTTACTTGCCAATTTTGCTCGTGTCCCAAAAACAGGACAAGTCGTTGACCTCTGTGCAGGAAATGGTGCAGTCGGACTATTTTTAAGCAAACAAACAAAAGCAAAGATCGATGCGATCGAACTACAGCCACGTTTAGCTGATATGGCGCGCCGCAGCATCTCACTGAACCACTTAGAACAACAAATGACCGTGCATACCATTGATTTAAAAGAGAGCTTATCAGTTGTGCGGCATAATTCTTGTGATTTAGTCGTTTGTAATCCCCCTTACTTCAAAGGGTTGCCTACTAACAAAAAAAATCCAAATGAACATTTAGCCATCGCCAGACATGAAATCCACACAACACTGGAAGAAGTGATCCAAATCTCCAGTAAACTATTAAAAACAAATGGTCGTTTTGCTCTCGTACATCGGCCAGATCGCTTCTTGGAGATTTTGGCACTTATCCAAACCTATCAGATTGCACCAAAACGCGTCCAATTCGTCTATCCTAAAGCAGGAAAAGAAGCCAATATTTTACTGATTGAAGGAATCAAACAAGGAAAAGCAGACGGTTTTAAAGTCGCTCCTCCCTTATTTACTTATGATGCGCAAGGTGAGTATACACCTGAACTCCGTGAGATGCTTTATGGAAAGTAACCATTACTTTTATGTGCTGCATTGCCAAGACAATACGTTCTATGGCGGATATACCACTGACTTAGCTCGCCGTTTACAAGAACATAATAAAGGCACAGGTGCTAAATACACACGTTTGCAAAAAAGACGTCCTGTAAAAATGATCCATGCGGAAGCATACGCCACAAGAAGTGAAGCCACAAAAGCCGAAGCAGCATTCAAGAAACAAACGCGACGTCAAAAAGAAAGCTATTTGAAGACCCATCCTTCCCTACCTTTGCCAGATCAAACATCGTAAAAGAAATTTTTAGAGAAAAAGAATGCCTCAACAAAAGATCGAAGAACGATTTTTCGTTGAGGCATTCTTTTTTTAGAGATTCATCTGACTGCTCAGGTCAACATCGTCTCTTTTATTCACTTGCTTGAGTACTATCAGAAGTCGTGTCGCTCGTACTAGTTGAAGAAGTCTCACTCGTTTGATTTGTCTCAGACCCCTTTGTTTCACCTAATAGCGCTTCGCTGACTAAATGGATATAATTCAACATTCCATCTGGATTAGGATGGACTTGGTCATCATAGAACCACTCATTATGAGCATTACTATACGAATACCAATCGATCACTGTCATATTGTCATATTTCTTTTCCATTTCTGCCAGCATCGCATTGACTTCATTTTGCCAACGTTTCGTTGGAACGCGGACATTGACCCAATAAACCTTACGATCCCCGATCGCACTCATCAAACTATCGAATTGCGATTCAGAGAAAGAACCATTTGTTCCTAAACCAACTAATACCGTATCCTTCAACAAGTCGCGATTTTTTAATTCTTCGATGTACGGAAGACTTGTGTATAATTGACGACCAACATCACCATCTACGACTACTTGTGGATATAATTCTTTTAAATCCGCTGCTGCATCTAACATGACTGAATCACCAAATGCAGTCAACTCTAATTGTTGCGCTTTTTCACCTTGCTCTTTGGACAAATCGTATTTATCCAAGATCGCTTGGTCAATAGGCGCTACGTTGTTTCCTTGGTTATTCTGACTTTTTTCAGCTAATTTTTTACTTTCAGCAATATTTTTTTGCAATTGCTCCTGATCAGCTGTCACTGCATTTTTAGGTGCGGTTACGAACCCTACTAACGCAATCGCTACGACTAATGTTCCAGGAACCACCCAAGGCTTTTTCCAGCTGAAGATAGGTTTAGTAAACCAACCTTTGACAACACGAAACGTTTGACCATAATCAAAACGCGCCAATGGACGTTCAATAAAGCGGTAGGACAACTCACTGATCAATAAGATCAATGTGATCTCAATGACGGTATGCAAGAAAACATGATCCGCGATCCCTGATACCTTTGCTTCATAAAAAATCATCACTGGAAATTGGTACAAATAAATCCCATAACTTCGCTTACCGATCCAAGTAAATATCGGATTGGTCAACCAGCGATTCAAGCTCGCACCTGGATGCGCTGTAACTGCTACAAGAACCATACATAAAAGACTGACTAAAAATAGCCCCCCATAGTAGATAAAGCTCAAATGATCATCTAAGAAAAAGAAAAAGAGGATCAATGTGATCAATGAGGTGAACCCCGCTATATTCAGTACCTTCTTTGCTTGTTTCGGAATGTTTTTCTTCAATCGAGTACTTGGCCAAATAAAAGCCAACGCACTCCCCATCCAAATCGAGAATAAACGAGTATCAGTTCCATAGTAGACACGAGTCGGGTCACCATTTGGTGAGTACAACACCATCATCAAAATAGCTGAAGCAATCGCTGTTCCCATGATCGTATAAAAAATCCATTTTTTCTTACGGACAACTGCCATCAAAAAAACAAAGATGATCGGCCAAATCAGATAGTTCTGCCCTTCTACTGCTAATGACCAAATATGAGTAAACGGTGACTCATTTGCAAATCGATCAAAATAGGATAAACCATTATTGATCTGCCACCAGTTATTGACATAAAATAAACTACTAAGTACAACGCCCCGAAGATTATTCAATAATCCTCGCTGGAATATCGTAATATATGCTGAAGCAGTAATAAGCAAGAAAACGAGTCCAGGATACAATCGTTTCATTCGCCGCACGTAAAATTGCCAAATACTGATTTTACCATTTTGTTCCCATTCTTGTCGCAAGAGATCGGTAATCAAATAACCTGAAACGACAAAAAATATCGGAACTCCGAGGTAACCACCCTTCATACTTGTTGGCAACAAGTGGTACAAAATAACTCCGATGACCGCTAATGAACGAATCCCATCGAAGCCAGTGATATACCGGCTACTTTTTAATCTTTTTTGTTTTTCCATTCAATATTCCAACTTTTCATAAACTTTTTTCATTCGTAATATACGTGCATTACAAAAAAATAGCAAGCAAAAACTTCATAAAAGTTGCCACTTTATACTATAATCCCATAGTTTGTCTAAAAAGAACACTTTTTTTAGCAACCTTAACAAAATTTCAAATATAACAAGTTGACTTATTATTTCGTATGAAGGAGACAAAAAATCGTAAACAAAAACTATTTACTTTGAATAATAGAAACCAAATCAACTGATATTAGCTTCATTAGAAAACAATTTCTTTCCCTTTACAAGATAAAGCCTGCCATTGATCTTTTTCATAATACTCCGCCTTTTCTTTGCCTTCGAATGGATCTTTGATCTTGGGAATCAGAGTAATTGTTCCATCTTCTGAATAGACGACAATATATACTTGATTTTCGGGAGGTAGATCAATTATTACAGAACTGCGTTGTCGTCTTGATTTCGTTGTAAGCACCCTGTCACTCCTTTTCTATGATTACTTTACGCACTTATGAATACTTATTACGAAAAAACATCACCTGTCCTTTAGCAGACAGATGATTGTTCTCTTTTGTGTCATATCTTTAATTTTTGGACCAAGGCTTCAGACATTGTTTTTGAAAAATTTATACCTTCGTTTGTTGCACGCACATTCAACCAATGAGGAATTTTTATTGTCTTTTTATCTAGTTGGACATCTTTTAAGTAATCATTTAGATCCACAGAAATCAAAGTAGCAAATTCACGCTCAGAATCAATCGAAAGATCATTGATATTAGTTGGTTTTGGCAAAGGTTTATTATTCTCAACTAAATCTCCGAGCATGATCCCTAAAGCATCCGATGCAACTTCTAACCCCTCGATAATATCTTTTGATTGTGTCACTGCTCCTTCGATATCAGGAAAATAAATTCCATATCCAACAGGATCCTTTTCAAAAATAGCTGGATAAACTTTTTTCATTCATCTCCCCTTCTTTCATAAAAGCACAGCGGGCTTAAATGCCCACTGCTTTTCGAACAGAATCTTCTACTCTTCTAGATAACTCTTTTGAATGGCTAGTAAGGATAACGGGTCTAGGATAATCCTTTTTAGTGAATTTCCTATGTGAGCCCTTCCCACCTTTCACTTCAACAAAGCCAGCATCTTTCAGTAGCTTTTCTGCTTCTCTGATTGTCATGGGCATTGCACATACCTCCTGACTATTATATAGTAGCACGTACTGGGCGTACTGTAAAGGTACACACTATACCTTCAACGAAACTTCAAAAATGCTCTTACATTTTTTTTAGTGACAACATCTTAATATGTAAGATAAGTCAGTTTCTATATAATTAATCTATATTAGTAGCGGGCTAGTGGTTTTATTTAACCTTTCTATACAAATTAAAAATAAAGGATTCTACAAAATTGATTTCGAAAAACTGTTCGTATACACTGTATATACAAAAAAAGAGAGGGAGATTCATATGCCTATTAAAGAAAGAAAATTTAGAGAAGTAGGAAATTCAGTGGTCTTGACTATTTCAAAAGACTTTCTTAAAGAAAATGGATTGAAACCTGGGGATACAGTTTTTTTAGATGAAGAGAAACTGAAGGCTGCAATTACAAAGAAACAGCCTATATCTGATGAAATCGATGTGGCAATCGCCCAAGCATTAATGGATTATGACACAACTTTCAAAGAACTGGTGGATAAATGACCGTAAAGTATCTTGAAGCTAGAGATATCATAAAAATGAATGTGATCCAGATAAAGAAATACTCTCCTAATGAACCAATTGGTGTAAAAGATCCTGATGCTTTAGAAATGTGTGTTGGCCAACTACAAGTAACTGCTTTTGGTGAGGAAATTAGCGCTTCCATTTATGAGAAAGCAACGATGCTACTGATACAATTGATTAAGAAACGTCCCTTTCATAATGCAAATAAGAGAACTGCTTTCTTAGCATTATTTGTATTCCTAAAGATTAATGGTTACGTTCTAACTATTCCAGAGAAAAAAGCAATTGATTTAGTGATAAATATTGCTATTTATGATGGTGACTTTGATCAATTAAAAGAAGAAGTCTTGATTATGATAAAAACACATACAAAGCCAAGTTAGTCGACTTTGTATGTGTTTTTATTATTAAATATTAATTTGCATTCAACTGTATAGAAAACGTAAATTTTCTATATAATTGAAATGATAATGCAATATATTACTAACTAGATATTACATTTATTAACCTAAAAACAATTATACTGTCGAATACGTGCAGCCACTTGTTCTGCCATTTCCTTCACCACGATCTCAACTTCTTCTTTCCTCGTGTAGTCCTTCGGTAGCACCTGAGAATCCCCATAAGATTTCTCTTTAGTTGGTTCTGCGATATCCGTTCGAGCAACCCCATTCGCATGAAAATAGAGCTGTAGTCCAATATCCTCTAGTTGCCTCTTGAGCGCGTATGGGTCCAAATTGGCTAAATCTTTAATACTCAGAATCTCCATGTAGTTCAATCTTTTTTTCATGCGTGATCCGATACCCCAAAAGTCCGTCATTTCTTTAATCGCCCAAATTTTTTCTGGCACATTTTGATACGTCCATTCCGCTATAAATCCCTTATTATGCTTGGTTTCATTATCTAAGGCTAATTTAGCTAAAACAGGATTATCACCAATACCTACGGTCGCGATCAAACCAGTTTGACGGTAAACGTGTAACTGTAACTGTATCCATCTTGCGAGCTGTTTTCGTCTCTCACTTCTTGTACCAGGTGTCGTAAATAAGTTCAGCGATTTTGTTACCTTTAGAATCGACTCATTAATCGAATAAATCAATAAGCCTTCATCTGCGACGTATTGCCGAAAAATACTGTTTACTTCCATATTCTTTTTAATATATAAGTTCATTCTTGGGGGTACAATGTGTAATTCTTTGGGCAAAGGATAAGGTAAATCACGTGGTCTACTAACGTTTGTGATTCCATATTTACTTTTGGCAGTTGGTGACGCTGCTAAATTAAGCCCTGCCCCTGTATTATCTGCTCAACTCATAACGACTAAAGCAGTTGTTAATGGATTTAAATTTCTTTCTACACACTCAACACTCGCATAAAACGACTTCATATCAATTAAGTAGTAATCATTTACTGGTTCATTTGAGTAATCAAGCATAATAAATCTCCCCTATTTCAACACAATTAAACAACCGTACGTTCGCTTTTGTAAAGGGGAACTACCGAAAAAAAATCAGACAAAAATGTCTGACTTTTCTTTACTCAACTAGATTAGCTATTAGTAAGTAGGTTCTAATTCGACCTGTTTGACCAACTATATAACCTATAAATCCTAAATGACCTTAGAATCATCGTATGAACACTAAATACCATATCATTTTCTATATTCTATATAGATTCTCTTATCTGGAATAATTGTTATTCTAAATTTGCTATTTGCTAGATCAATATATTTTAGTACGACTTGATCTAAGTTTACAAGTGCTAAATTATTTAATAAAAGAAGTCTCTCGAGTCATATTTTTAAAATGCGTAGATAAAGGACTATTATATACATTAACTTACTAAAATTAATATTTCAGAATAAAATACTGAGGAGATAGTAATTGCAGTAAATACTTAAATAAGATTATTATATGTTTCACCAAATTTTTTCAAAAGTGTTACTTTATTTTTTTTTCGTTTGATTAATTGTTTATTCTCGAAATCTTTTAATTTTCTAGACAATGTTTCTGGACAAATAAATAAGTAACTAGCAACTTCTTTTTGAGTCATCGGTAATGTTACTGTATAACTTTCTTCTACAAAATTAGTTATTCTCGATAAATGGATTAAATATAAGGCTATTCTATTAGAAATGCTATTTATCGATAATAATTTGACTTGTATTTCTAAATCCATAGTTTTCTTTGTATTAATTTTTAGTAATTCGTAACTAAGTTGTGGGTAATCATATAAAATTTTTCTCAATTCAGAATTATAAATCATACAAATTTTGGAGTTTTCTATTGCCTCACCATAAAACATAGTATTTTTTCCATTAAATAAATAATTTTCTCCTTCACAATCTCCTTCTGAAATAATTCTAAATAAATGTTCTTTTCCAGAATCAGACAGTCTATAGATCTTCACTTTACCAGTACATACAATTAATATTTGCTCTTGAGAATTAGGTGAAAATATTAGTTCTTTTTTTTCAAATTCTTTATATAAAAATAATTTTTCAATACGCTTTTTCTCATTTTTCATCAGATGATTAAATATAGGTATATTACAGCTTATTTTTTCTTTCATAATATTTTCTCCAATACAATTTTATCTTTATAAAATTAACAAAAATTGATTAGGAATCAATTGAATAAAACTTTAACTGATATAAGATAAAAACACAATATATAGTGTTAGAAAAAAATAAAAATACTATATATTGTTAATAAATTATACACTAGGAGGAAATCTATGGAACCAATAAGAACTATAAATATTTTCTACATTAGTCTCAGTGGTAACACTACTAATTTTATTGAAAGATTAGATGGTTATATCATGAAAAAATACAGATATAAAGTTCTATATACAAATGTACGTAATATTATTAAGGAAAATCCGGAAGATATTTTTCTTATAACTGATCCTTATTTTCTATTTCTCCCTGCATATCTAGAAGGTGGCAATGGAATCAATAATGGTTTTAAAGAAATTTTAACTACACCATTAAAAAAGTTAGTAGCTTATAAAAATAATGCCACATTTTGTTATGGAATCGTGGGTAGTGGAAATCGTAATTTCAATAAACAGTTTTGTTTAACAGCATATCAATATTCATCCCAGTTTAATTTTCCAATGATAGATGAATTTGAATTAAGGGGAAATGATGAAGATATCAAAAGAATTGGTAATAAATTAATTACTATAATTAATAATAATCAATTGGAGGTATCAAAATGAGTACTAGAGCAAATGATCAAGATTATTTCACTTTAAACAACATGTTAAATTTACCAATTAACGGTAAGATTCCTCTAGAATATGATAAAGCAGCTCTTGAAAAGTATCTGGAGACAGAAATAGAACCTAAAACACTTAAATTTAATAGCATTATAGAAAAAATTAATTATTTAATTGAAAATGAGTATATAGATGTTAACGTATTGCAAAAATATTCAAAATGTACTTTTAATACTAATGATTATGATAAATCTTTTATAAAAAAATTGTATGTACATGCCTATAAATACAATTTCAAATTCAAAAGTTTTATGAGTGCATATAAATTTTACACTCAGTATGCACTAAAGAGTAATGACTCTAATTATTATCTTGAAACATTTGAAGATCGTGTAATTTTTAATGCACTATATTTAGGCAATGGTGATAAAAATCTCGCATTTAAATTAATCGATGAATTACTTTCCCAACGTTATCAACCTGCTACTCCAACCTTTTTAAACGCAGGTAAAAAACAGCGAGGAGAAATGGTATCTTGTTTTTTGATTGATATAAATGATTCTATGCTTTCTATTGGTAGGGGGATCAATTCTTCTCTGCAGCTTTCAAGAATTGGTGGTGGTGTCGGAGTTAATTTATCAAATTTAAGATCTACTGGTTCATCGATAAAAGGAATTCAGAATGCTTCCTCTGGAATATTACCAGTGATGAAACTATTAGAGGATACCTTTAGTTACAGTAATCAACTTGGACAGCGTAATGGAGCAGGTGTGGTATATCTTAATGTTTTTCATCAAGATATTATCTCATTTTTATCTACAAAAAAAGAAAATTCAGATGAAAAAATACGTGTAAAAACTTTATCGCTTGGTTTAATAGTTCCAGATAAATATTATGAACTATTAAAAACAAATCAACCAATGTATCTTTTTAATCCCCAGGACATTGAAAGAGTATATGGGAAACCTTTTTCTTATATAGATTTAACTTCAGAATACGATAAACTTGTTTCAATAAAAGACATTCAAAAGACGTCTATTCCCGCACGTGAATTAGAACAGGAAATTTCACGTTTACAGCAAGAATCAGGTTATCCATATATTATTAATATTGATACCGTCAATAGAGATAATCCTGTAAAAGGTAAGATAATTATGAGTAATCTTTGTTCTGAAATTTTACAACCACAGGAACCATCAGAACTAAACCCTGATTTGAGCTATAAAAATATTGGAACAGATATAAGTTGCAATCTTGGCTCGATGAATATATTAAACCTACTGGATTCACCAGATTTTGAAAAATCAGTTGAATGTGCTGTACGAGCCCTTACAACCGTAACTGATAGTGCGAATATCAATGAAGTTCCATCAATTGCTAAAGGTAATAGCCTTTATCATACTATTGGGTTAGGTGCAATGGGCTTGCATACAGCACTAGCTGTTAATAAAATCGAATATGATTCTAAAGAAGCTTTAGAATTTGTCGATGCTTTCTTCCTAGCATTAAATTACTATTCTTTAAAGATTAGTAATCAAATCGCTATTGAAAAAGAAATGAAATTTCATGAATTTGAAGAATCAACTTACGCAAATGGTAGTTATTTTGATAAATATTTAAATAATGATTTTACTTTCCAATTCAAAAATGTAGCTAATTTATTTGAGCATATCAAACTTCCCACTACCAAGGACTGGCTTTTGCTAAAAGATAGTATCATGAATCATGGGCTATATCATAGAAACCGCCTAGCCATAGCTCCTAATGGTTCTATTTCATATATAAATGAAACAAGTGCATCCATTCATCCAATCACTCAATTAATAGAAAATAGGCAAGAAAAAAAAGTAGGCTCTATTTTCTATCCTGCGCCATATTTATCAAATTCAACTATTGATTATTATAAAAATGCATATGATATGGATCAGCGAAAAATTATTGATGTCTATGCTGTTGCGCAGAAACATATTGATCAAGGTCTGAGTTTAACACTGTTTATGCGATCAGTACTTCCCCAAAATCTATATGACTGGAAAAATGAAAATCAATCCAAGTTAACTACGCGTGATTTGAGTAAATTACGTAATTATGCATGGGCTAAAGGAATAAAAACACTTTACTATGTAAGAACTTATACAGAAGATGATGAATTTGAAAGTATTAATAATTGTGAATCTTGTATGATTTAAAGGAGGAGTTATTTTGAGTAATTATTTACACTACAAAGCAATCAATTGGAATGTCGTAGAAGATGAACTAGATAATGCTACATGGGAAAGAGCAACTTCTCTTTTTTGGTTAGATAATAGAATACCTATTGAAGAAGATAAAAATAAATGGAATAAATTAACTAACAATGAACAAGATCAATTAAATAAACTACTTGCTTTATTAGCTAATCTCTCGACTTTCCAATCTATTAAAGCAGGTGAAATGATTCGAGACAATAAAAAGACTCAACAAGAGATCGCTATAGTAAATAATTTGCAATTTACTGAGATGGTTAACACCAAGGCCTATAATCGTATATTAAAAACTTTTAATCAAAATATTGATTTAACTAGTTTGTTCAATTATATAGATAACGATCCTATAGTAATAAGCTATTTACATGATATTGATTCTATTTATATAGAAAGTGATGATCCTTTAAAAAAACGGTTTATGGCAATTTGTATAGAAGGTATTATAAATTATGCGTACCTTGCTTACCCTTTAGATCTATGGACTAGTCAACACTTTAATAATCTTGGGAAAATTGTAGAAATGATTATTCGCAATGAATCACTCCATTGTTTTTATTTAAGGCACAAAATCAATATTTTACTATCTACTTATGAAAAAGATAAAGAAGACGAATTTAAAGTATGGGTAAAATATCAAATAAATATTATCATACAATATTGTGATCAGCTAATTAATCAGTACTACAATTTAGCAGCAAATAAAACAATAGCAATAAATCTTGTTAGACAAGAAGCAAATAAAATTTTAGAAGGTTTAGATATACCTCTAGTTTATCAAGTAGATAAGACAACTATACTAAATATTAATAATAAGTTAAACAAACTTTGTAAACATTCTCTAATATCTAAAAACTTTAAAAAAAATATCTCTATACATGACGAAATGATTAATGAAGACTATAATTTTTAGGAGGATCTAATGTGCTTAATAAAACAATGAATTGGCAACAAATAGAAGATGAATTAGATGAGTATGTGTGGGATAAAGCAACTACTCAGTTTTGGCTCGACACACGCGTCCCTGTCTCTAATGACCTATTAGATTGGCAGAATCTATCTGAAAAAGAAAAAGAAATCGTAAAAAAAGCAATAGGTGGACTGGCTTTACTTGATACTCTCCAATCTGAAGAAGGACTTTATGCTATTAAAAAAAATGCTAGAACTCAAAAAGAAGTAGCTGTTCTAAGTAATTTTGCTTTTATGGAATCGATCCATGCAAAAACATACGGAACAATCTTAATCTCCTTAAACAATTATAAAGAAATCGAGAAAATCTATACTTGGATGAATAATGATCATAGAATGCAGTTTAAAGCAAAACGAATAAATGATATTTATCAAAATGGTACAGGTTTACAAGTTATGGTTGCTAGTATATTTTTAGAAGGTATACTTTACTATAGTAATTTTTTTATACCACTTTGGTATCGTGGGAAGAATAAATTAGCTAATGTAGCAGAATTAATAAAATTAGTTATTCGTGATGAATCAGTTCATGGTACCTACCTTGGATATAAATTTAGACAAGGATTCGATGAGCTTTCAAAAAAAGAACAAGAACAATTTAAGATTTGGATGTATAATTTTCTAAATGATTTATTAGAAAATGAGTTTGCTTATACTGAAGAAGTTTATCATGATCTTAATTTAGTTGATGATATAAATATATTTGTTAAATATAATGCTAACAAGTCTTTACAAAATATGGGCTTTGACACTTATTTTGATGAAGCTACGGTAAACGATGTTAATCCGATTGTTATCAATGGTATATCTATTGAAACATCTAATCATGATTTTTTTTCGCAAGTTGGAGCTGGTTATTTAATGGGAGAAGCTGAATTGATGAACGAAAATGATTATAATTTTTAAATGTATCTAAAACTATATAAATAAAAGTAAGCAAAAATAATTTCACCAAAATTAAAATTTATTTGATAAAATTATTTTTGCTTCTTATTATACTTTTCTGTTTTAGACACTATATTTAATACGAAGTTTTTTAAATAGCTAACAATTGATCGATTTTTTGTATTTTATTTAGTAAATCTTCTTCATCTGTTGCATACTTCAAATCTGTATCAACATCCCATAAAATATTAAATAGACTTTGGCTATCATTAAATGTAAAAACCACACCAATATATTTTTTAAAAGCCTTATATTCACTTAAATTTGTCATTGGAATATCAATTTGATGTAATTTTTGTTCTAAAGCTTTTTTAGCAAGCCGTAATCCAATCTTTTTCATTTTAGTATTTATTCTATTAGCCCTTCTTCTTTCAGAAATTATTGGCAAGAAAAGGGCAACAATTAAGGCGACTGTTTCTGCGATCCCTTCTATCCATTCTGCAAGGCTTCCAGATTCCATTCGTATTCTCCCCTTTATAAGTTATAAGTGGTTTCCAATGTATAAAGTATTTTTGTTAGTTCAATGTTTTTATCTTCATTACCAATATTTTTTTTTAATATATTACCAACTTTTTCCGAAATCGCAACTAGTATTTGATTATCACTAACAATTGCTAACATTGAATTAAAACTTTCAAGTTGTTCATACGATTCTTTGTCTTGAATGGATATAGCTTCTTTTATTAATACATATTCTCTTCTAGCAAGTCGCTTAACGGAGTTTTCTTCTTTTTTTCGTTGTTGTATGATTGGAAAAGTTATAGCCCCAATAATAGCAATTATCTTTGAAATACCAATTATCCACTCTGCCATACTCCCGAGCTCCATTTTCAGACCCCCTTCAGTATTGTTTTAAGAATAAAATTTAAAATAATTTTTATTTAACTATTAATTGTTAATATAGACTATTCTTTATTTTCTTTCAATACTGAAGCATTGCCTTTTAAAAATAGCGATTATTTACATAATTAATTATTGTTAATAAACGGGCAACTTTTTTGAGCTGACTAAATTTTTATATTTTCTTTGAAGTAACATATTAATCATATGCTAAAATATCTTCTCTATCTCAAAAAATTAATTTTTTATTTTTATTATTTTATGTTATAACGTTTTGATAATTTATTAAGCAACCGCTCTACTTCATTATCGGAAGATTCAAAATTACTATTATTTTTTAATAAATAACTAATTTTATTAGATATATTTGTTAGTTCTACGTCATCATTAATAATCATTAGCAATGAATTGTAATGTTCTAATTGCTTAAAAGATTCAAGGTTAGCACTAGCACTTTGTTTTTCTTTACGTTCCATAATAACGTCATATACTAGTGCATACTCCCTTCTAGCCAAACGTTCTGTTCCGCTTTTTCTCTTTCTCTTTTCTTGTATTAATGGATAAATAATAGCACTAATTATTGCTACTATTTTAGAAACTACTGCAATCCATTGAGCAATATTACCAATGTTCATGCAATGATCCTCCTTTAATATTTTTAATTATTCTTCAGAAACAATGGCCAGTCAATTATCAATAATTCTCCTTTAGAATTTTTAGGTACAATTTCTTCAATTGAATGTTCTTTTAATACAGAAAGATAACTATTTTCTGCTTCTTTTAAAATATCTAATGTTAGATTACCATACTTATCTACAAGTTTATCAGATAAAAACATTGTATGTATAACATCAGTTTTGACATTTTTTAAAAAACTATCTGAATTTTCAACTGCTTTAAAGACATCATAGAATGTGATATCTCTTACTGACTTATTTAAAGAATAGCCACCTGTTTTTGATGCTTCAGATTGAATAATACCAGCATTATTTAACTTTTTAGCAATTTTCTGTAAATATGTGTGGGAAACTCCCATTCGCTGGCTTATTTCAGAAGATTTTAAATGAGACTTTTCCGGTAATTCAGCTAGCATTACAAGAATAGCAACAGATTGGATAAACGAATTACTTAATTTCAAACAATTACACCCTTTCTAAAATCTATTGACTTTTAATGTCTACAGTCGCACATCTAATATAGACCATATTAGTTATTCTTTCAATATAAATGGACTAAAAATTTGTCTTTTATAAAAAAATAGAGAAAAACTAGAGTAAGTAGAACCTAGATTTTTCTCTATCTTTATATATATTTAAAGTAAACTATTTAAATCTATCTTTATTATTTTCTGCCTTCTTTTTAAATTGTTCACCCACTTTTTTACCAAGTTCAGCATATTCTTTTCCTATATCTTTACCTTCTTTTTTATACATACCACCTAAAATTTCTCCTTCTTTTTTTAATTTATCAATTTGTTCTCTAAATGTCATAATATTAACCTCCTTTTTTATGACTATATTCTATGTCAATTTTATTGACTTTTTTATTTTTAGAGGTTATAAAAAATAAATTTAAAAGATATTTAAGATACAAGCATTAATTTAGGTTATTAATAGTATATTCAATTTAATCAAATAAATATAATGTGTAAAAAAATCTTTAAACATTAAGATAGCTTATATTTAATAAAGTAGAAAATATAGACATCCCCCATTAAAGATTATTCTAATAAGAGCAAATCAATTAAATATTTTAATTCCTCATATCCTTTCATATAATCTCTAACTTATTTTTTAAATTCTATTATTCTTAAAATGATAAGTTAGAACTACCTGACAATAAAATCCTTTAATTTATCAACTTCTATAATTCTTTTTCTTTGTTTCTGTCATTTTAAATTTTTAAAAATTTCCAATTTATAAAATTCGTGTTTTCTGTTGACAAATAAAATCTATAGATTTATTATGTCTGTAGTCAAAAGATATCTGCGGTTTACGTGGGTTATAAAAATAAAGAGGTGTTTATTATGAAAAAGAAAATTGTTTTAGGATTTGTATTAATATTCTTATCCCTTATTCCTATGATTTATTCTGGATTGTTTTTAGGTGCATCATTAGATCCATATGGTAATATGGATCAATTACCAGTAGCTCTAGTCAATTCCGAAAAAAATATAATTCAAGATAAATTAGTTGAAGAAAAATTATTTGATTTAAAAGAAGAAACAAACATGGATAGCGCGATGGAAAAGTTAAGAGACGGAAAAGTATATGCCATTATAAGTTTTGGTGAAGATTTTCAAGGTAAAATTACAACTTTTCCAAAGCTAAAAGAAAACGCTGAATTACAATTGATAACTTCTGAAGGACTTAATTCCTTTTCTTCAAAAGTCATCACTAGTACAATGAACCAATTTGTACAACATGTTAATGCAGAACTATCTTCTAAAATTATTGACAAGATGCAAGGCATGAATATTCCAGATTCAACTGGTTCTATCGTTAAATTACAAGTCAAAAATATTCATCCAGTAAAAAATAATGGTGAAGCAATGGCTCCATATTTATTTTCATTAACACTTTTTGTTGCTGGGATATTTGTCAACCAATTTACAATGCGTAATTTGAAGAAAAAAGGAGAAAAATTTACAACGTACTGGACAAAACAATATGTTTTTCCTGTAATAATTGGTTTAGTTCAAGTACTTTTATTACTAAGTGGGAATTTCTTATTTATCCATATTCCAGTTAACTCACTCTATCAATTAATGGCTTTCTTATTTTTAACTTCTGCAACATTCTTGAGTATAATTGTAGGATTTAATAAATTGATTCCAGGAATTGGATCTTTAATTGTTTTAATTTTAACTATGCTCCAAACGTCAGCTGCAGCTGGTGTTTATCCTATTCTCTTAACCAATAGTCTATTTGAAAAAATTAATGCTTGTATTCCAATGACCTATACAATAAGAGGATTGAGAAGTATTATCAGTTTGGAAGGCATTAATTTAGCAGAAAATGTTTACGTATTAATCGGCTTCTTAATTTTTGGCCAATTCTTAATTTTACTTTCCTATTTAATACATGAACGACGCTTCAAAAAAACATCAAACTAAACAATAAAGGTGGGAAATAGTAATGAAAATCTATAAAATTGATGCTGCTAAAAAAAAGAAGACGGAGATTAGAGAAAGACATGATAAATTAGGACAAGAATATACAGATATAGATACTTTTGTCAAAGATCTACTTAAAGAAAAAAGAGAAATAAACAAAAACAGGAATTGCTTTAAATGAATTTACAGATTATTATTCTTCTAAAATCTTATATAATTAACTGTACTTGAATTTAATATTTAGGCAATACTCTAAATATAAAAAGAGACAAACGCTGAGTTCGTCTCTTTTTATATTTAGCTTTAATCTTGAAATTTTTATTAAATCCTATTTGATTAACATTAGTTTATGTGGGATTTTTAAGACTCTGTATAATCCTTAAAATTAGCAGTTGTCGCAATTCTGTCTATAGTCCATTATTTATCTATTGGTAAACATACTTTTTTGGGTAGTCTTCACAAAACAATAATAAACTAATTAGTTTATTATTTAAAATAGTAGAATAAAAATATATTATTTTATAAATTAAAAATAAATAATTTTATTAGTGTGTACATAAAATCACCATAAACGTGCCTGGAAAGAGCTTCAGAAGGACTTATCCATACTCTAATGCAATCATGCCTTGGGGCTGTTTCAAAAGCTACTTTCCCATTTTTTGAAAATTTCTTTGTTTTTTTAATCGCCGTATTCCCGCAAAAAGTGATCAAACAGCTGTATTGTCCTTTAGTATACTTCAAATATTCAAAAGGTTTTTCATTGAAACAAATTCCTGTCGCTTTTATTCTCGTTTGCTGTTTTTCTGCTAATAACCAACTTTTCTTAGTCGAATGCTCTTGCAAGCGTGCTTCTACTGAAATAATCGAGCCATCTTCCTGTTCTAAATAAATGGACGAATAATACTCCTTAGAGATAGGAACTGCCTTACTTAATTCTGAAATCTGTCTCCCTAATAATCGACAACCAGTTTCCTGGGCGAACGTATAAACCAAATATTCTGAACCATCTTTGAACAAGAGAGAATAGACTTGATACACTTTTTTTGGCTTCGCCTTTTCCTTTTTGGGGACTGCGGCCAACTGTTGAATCACTGGTTGTTTCACTTCGTGTGTTTTTTCATACTGCATTAATTGTTTTAAAGTAGGCTGTAGCTTATCTTGGATTTCTTGATACTTCTCACAGTATAGACAATAACGATCCTTACCAATCGGATGAAACAAATCCGGATCAGACTTATGTTTCTTTTTGATTTCTTGCAATTTCTCCTCGTAAAAATATTTCATTGTCAGCATTTGTTTGTACTCTGATCGATTCAATTCTTTTACTCCTTTTGTATATTATCTACACATAATAAATTTTTTCTTCAAATAGCTTTCTATTTATTCTATCACACATCAATTCCCTTTATTTTCATTAAAAGGAATATTCGTTTGCTTTTCGATAGCGAATAAGCTATCATAAAGGTATGGATAAACCACAATTTGATTACGTTAAACGGAAAGACGGAACAAGCGAATTTGAAGATTTTTTGAACTCTATACCTGAAAAGGATTCTTCTAAGTTATTAGCAATAATTGAAATAACAGAAGAAAAAGGATTGCTCATTGCTCAAAGAATGGAGTGGGTAAAAAAATTAGATAATGATTTGTATGAATTACGTTCTAAAGTAGGAAAAAATATTCAACGAGCAATATATTTTCAAAAAATCGACAATGAATTTCTTATCACACATGGTTTTACTAAGAAAACTCAAAAGACCCCACAAAAAGAAATAAACCATGCAAAAAGTGTTAGAGAAAAATATTTGAAGGGAGAACTAATATGAGCATTAAAGATCTAATTGAAAAGAAAAAAGCGGAAAGTCCGACTTTTGCTCAAGAGTTTGAAGCAGAAAAACAGCGCTTAGAAATTGCAGTAGCAGTTACTGAATTAAGAAGCGAACTAGGGGTTTCCCAACGAGAATTTGCTGAAAAAGTTGGGAAACCGCAGAGTACGATTGCACGCATAGAGAATGGAAGCATGAATCCAAGTATAAAAATTTTATATGAAATTGCTACAAAAGTTGGTAAGGAATTGCATGTAGAATTTAAATAATGAATATCCGTCAGGTTTAAACTGACGGAGTTTTTTTTATCTTATTTTACGTATTTGCAACGAGGCTCTTCTCTAAATAGAAAAATAGCCAGACGACTGCCCGACTATAAGATACCTACTTATTTTTTTCGTTTAGTAGTTGAAAGTCTTGATCAATAAATTGGTAACAATTCCCACAATTTTTACAAGGATATTGTTTCGTTTGAATATTGAGCTGAATCAGCTCACCATAATCACAATCGATCAATACAGCCATTCTTCGTTCTAATCCGTATTATGGACGTCTCCAGAAACTATAGCCTAATTGTTTTTCTTTTCAATGCAATTAACCAATCTAGATCCACTTCATCTTCTTTTTTTATTTTTTTCGTA
Organism: Enterococcus sp. DIV2371; assembly: GCF_050498525.1. Taxonomy (NCBI): domain Bacteria; kingdom Bacillati; phylum Bacillota; class Bacilli; order Lactobacillales; family Enterococcaceae; genus Enterococcus; species Enterococcus sp. DIV2371. The sequence continues at coordinate 2,845,083 of NZ_JBIPAJ010000001.1, forward strand.
ATACTCTTTCATTTCCTCTTTATTCATAAAAACCATCCTATAAATATTATTTAATCATCTAGTCGACATAACCCTAAATTATATCTAGTTATCATCACTGAATTTTATCAAGCAATGGTTTAGCTATTTTATCTTCTAGTCCCACGACAGAACCATCTATATATGCACTAGAATCAATAGAAGTAGTATTTATTTTTTCTTGAAATAAATATGCTTTAAATGGACTTTCCTTTAAAACATAAGAAAAAATAAAATATTTATTGTCATCAAGATTATTGATATAAATTTCATATTCGTAACGCTGACCTTTTGGATAATATTTCATATTAGTTTTTTTTATTTTCTCTTTAGGAATACCTTGTTGGATTGCATAAGAAAACATTCCATCTTCTAACTTTGTTTCGTATGCTTTCTTTCTAATAAAATAAAAAGTAATAGAAAAGAATAAGATACATAAAAATACTACCAAAATTTTAAATTTCTTCTTATACATATAAATACCGCCTTTTTAACGTTTACTAATTTTATCATAGTTATATTAACAATTAGTAAACCATATTAAATTTAACATTTAACATGATATATAATTTTTTCTAGCCCTCTTTGTAATTGGAGTGCATGGAACATTCGTATGAAATAGTGAGGTATAAAAATGATACAAACAAGAGGTTTATCGTTGTAAAATTTGGGTGTACCCTAGATAGACATTAATTGGATATTTTTCACATATATGGTACGGACAAGAATAATTTATTTTTTAATAATATTCATAATAATCATACTTAAATTTTTATTTGAAGTTCACTAACAAATTCCCCATCATGTGAACTATCAAAATGATTTGCCATAGAAACCTCGTAAACAATTGGATTCCCCTTACAACCTAAATTTTCATATGCTTCTTTAAGGACAAGATAGTTCTTCAAATAGTTCTGCACATTCCAATTAAATTTAACACATAAGTATTCTCCCTCAGCTATTTCATCTGTCATACCATGTAGAGATGGATCTTCTGTTGGATAAACATTGATAAAAAGATAGTTATAATTTATTTCATCCAATGAGTCATAGTTTCTTAAAGTAAATGAACAATTGTATTGATAAGATTTTGGAACCCAACTATTCGTTTCAAGTAGATGATATAACTCTGAAAAATAAAGATCTGGTTGAGTCAAAGGTGTAATTTTTCCATTACAAATCTGCTTTACAATTGTTCTCTTTTCAATCATCCTTCGATAAATCTTTCCTTCAGTCTTATCTAACAATTCATTCTGAAAACTAAGTTCTATTCTTTGATTTTCAAGTAAATTTTTTATATGATTTAACTCATTTATTTGACTATTTATTTCTTTTTCCTGTTTTTCTAAAAAATAATTTAATTGTTTAGGCGAAAGCGACATGGCATTTTTAATATCATTAATAGGCATTTTTAATTTTCTCAAATACTTGATTATTTCTAAATAGAATAATTGTTGGATCGAATAATATCTATAGTTGTTTTCTTTATTTATATATTCTGGTTTAAATAAGTTGATTTGATCATAGTATCTTAAAGTTCGAATAGAGATATTACTCAGTTTTGACATTTTCCCAATTGATAAATATTTCATACAAAGTCTCTCCTCTTGACCCTCTAGTAACGTCATAGTTTATTGTAAAAGTAGTTTAACACAAAGGAGAGAATATTATGACTAAAACTTTACGAATACTAGCTGCTGATTGGCAAGGTGGGAATAAGCCAGAATATTATTTTGGCGCAGAACTTTTATCTTGGTTAGCCCCCAAAAATGAAAATCAAAAAGAAGTTCGGCTGCCAATTGAGTATCCTAATACTGCATCATTGTTAAAGGAAAATAATGTGATCGCACAGAAAGTTGTGAAAGAGAATGTTCAAGTCTCAAAAAGAATCCTGGAAAAAGAGCAACCTGAAAAAATCATCACATTAGGAGGGACTTGCTTAGTATCTCAAGCTCCACTTGATTATTTAAAAGGTAAATACAAAGAGGAATTAGGTGTGATCTGGATTGATGCGCATCCAGATATATCAACTCCAAAAATATATTACAATGAACATGCAATGGTTCTAGGCAACCTATTGGGTATGGGAGATCCAGAACTGTCAAAAATAGTAGAAAATCCACTATCATCAGATTCTATTCTGTATGTAGGTTTGCAAGAACCCAACTTTGAAGAAAAAAATATATTATCTGACCTAGATATTAATTATACGATTCAACAAGATAAACATTTGAATTATGCTGAAATCCAAGAATGGATTAATAAAAATAAATTCAAAAAAATTGCAATCCACTTCGATTTGGATGTTTTAGATCCAAATATATTCCGATCAGTTTATTTCTCAGAACCTGGACAAGACAAGTTCCCATCAAGCGCTGGAAATATGTCTCTATTAGAAGTCACAACTATTTTAACTAGTCTATTTGATAATAATGAAATTGTAGGACTAACTATAGCAGAATATTTACCTTGGGACGCCATAGAATTGAAGAAATTACTCAATAAATTGAGTATCTTTAATCAATAATTTTTTCTACAATAAAATGAAGTTTATAATACTTTTTTTAAAGTTTCAAAAGTTTAAATATGCGAGAACCTAAAAAACAGAGTGTCCAGAATATCGTCCGTTTCTGAACACTTTGTTTTTTGTCTATATTTTTCAAAAAAACAATTCATTCCGTGTTCATAAACCCATGCCAAAATCTATGTTCAATTAAACTATATAAATAAAGTTATGGTACAATAGATTTTAATGAGGAGTGATTATTTTGAAAATAGGATACGCTCGAGTATCTACTGGATTACAAAATTTAGATTTACAAGAAGATAGTTTAAACAAATTTGGTTGTGAGAAAATTTTTACCGATCATATGAGCGGTGCAAAAAGTAATCGACCAGGATTAGAAACGGCCATCAATTTTGTTCGTTCTGGAGATATTCTCGTAGTTTGGCGTTTAGATCGGCTAGGAAGAAATATGGAAGATTTGATTTCGATCGTCAATCGATTGAATGAACGTGGTGTAAGTTTCCATAGTCTTCAAGAAAATATTACAATGGATAAATCTAGCTCTACTGGACAACTTATGTTTCATTTATTTGCGGCTTTTGCAGAATTTGAGCGCAATTTGATTTTGGAAAGATCGGCTGCTGGTCGAGAAGCTGCTCGTGCAAGAGGTCGTTTTGGTGGACGGCCTGAAAAACTAACTGATCAAGATTCAGACTTACTAAAAACCTTAGTTGATAACGGTACTCCTATTAAGACAATTGCGGAACGTTGGAATGTTTCTCGAACAACTATTTATCGTTACCTCAACAAAATAGAAGAAAAAAATAAGGAAACACCTAAGTAACCCTTGGGTGTTTCCTTATTTTTCAAGGCAGTGTACCCTAAATATACACTAGCGGATCATTGAAAAATCTCGATTTCTAGTGTGTGATTAGGGTGTATTTTAAATAGTTCGAGAAAGTAGGTAAAAAAATTGAAAGTTGCATATATTCGAGTCTCTTCTCTTGATCAAAATGAACAATGCCAAATTGAAGAAATGAAACAATTTGGAGCAGAAAAAATTTTTATTGAAAAACAATCTGAAGCCACAATTTCAGAACGGCCAATTTTTCAAAAGGCTTTAGATTCTGTACGTGAACAAGATACTTTTATTGTAGAAGCCATTGATCGATTAGGTAGAGATTATGATGAAATTATCGCTTCAGTTAATTACCTAAAAAATAATAACATCCGGCTGATCATTACTAGTCTACCTATAATGGCGGAAGCAATTGGAAATCCACTCCTGGATAAATTCATTAAAGACTTAATCATTCAAATATTGGCCATGATTGCCGAACAGGAACGTAAAGAATCCAAACGACGCCAGGCACAAGGAATTAAGATTGCTAAGGCTAATGGTGTTTATAAAGGCCGTCCTAAGCTATACAGTGCGGACGCAAAAGATCCCCAACGTCGCCTTGTTTATAAAAGCATCGTTGAGGATCTTAATAAGGGGGTTGCTATTTCAAAGATTGCGAAAGACTACAATATTACAAGACAAACAATCTACCGTATCAAAAAAGAGATCTGAACCTATTTCGTGTACATTCTTTTAATGTTATACTTTTTGGCAACTCGCTTCAAAAAAACTAGGCTATTCTTAAAAGAAGTAAAACTCTCTTATACAAAAACATATTTTTTCTTTTACTAAATTAGTTGGCATAATTTTAATTCATTTGTCTTCACTTATATGGTGATTAGGAAAACTAATTTCTATAGAAATTGATACATAATATTCTACTGCATTTTAGTTTAGAGCATCTTAGGTAATTCTTTTAAGAATGCTTTTCTTCGTTCATCGGTTGTACGATTTACTTGAGAGAAATGAATCCACTTCATATTTTTTTGAGGAATTCCTACTCCATTTAATGTGCTGTTCATAAGGACTCCTTCAACAGCATCACCATATTTCGTTAATGACTCTTTTGAGTAAGTGGAAGTTGTTATCACTGTCGTTTTTTCGATATAAGTTAAGAGTGCTTGCCAATATTTTATGCTGGATTTGATATAGTTTGACTTTATGTTATCTTCATTCATATATTTAAAAATATTTATAAAATATTAAAAAAAAGAGACGGTTTTGTTTTTTCACGTAAATTATATCCACTAAGTTCTTTAAAATAAGATTTATAATCGTTACTTATAATTCTTATCATCTCTTCATCTGAAAAGTCACAAATTTCCAGTAATTCTAATACTAAACATAGTTTTGCATCTATTCCTAATATTATAGAAATAGATTTCCAAAAATTATCTTGAGAAATTTGTTCAATACACTTCTCAATTTCCCCAATCTGTTGCTCTATATATTCAATAAATGGGCCTGAGGTAATTTCGTATCTATTAAATTCTTTACAAAAGTCTTCAATATACTTAGGGTAGCCATAAATATAATCCATTTTAGTATCTCTTTTCTCTTAGATTATCGTGTATAACATTAAATTCTAATTTTATTTTGTATACACTAAACCTCAATTTTAAGGAACTATACTTAAAGTCCACAATAAATTAGTATTATATGCCGTTGCATCCGGATTTGAACCTTTGGGGATTTTTAAATATACGCTTTTATTCGCCGTTTCCAAATCACCAAAGCGATAAATCCAGGTTCCTTTTCCTGTATTTTCTTGAGCTTTTAATAATACATGCTTTACGTTAGGGACTAAAGTTATATCATCCGTTTCCTGTAATGAAGGACTATTTCCTCCAATGTTAGTAACTAGCTGTTGATTAGTCATACCTATACTTGCTCCTAAAAGCTCATTTCCTCTGTAATCTGTAAATTGTTTGTTTTGTGTTACTGACAATTCCCAACCTGTTTCACTATTATTAGCTCGACGATCACTTATCTGGATATAATTAGGACGGCTGCCAATGTAATTATTTCCCATGTCATTTAAAATTTTTTGTGAATTAGCATAATAAATTTTATCATTTGCAGAAATTTTTTGTTCTCCAAATACGAATTGAGAAACAAAATCGAGACTCAACAATCCTTGATATTCAGGAACCTCTGGTTTATTTTCAGGATTGACCTCATTTTCAGGATTGATTGGGTCGATAGGATCCGGAGTAGCTTTCTTTCCTTCTACTATAGTACTAGCGATACCATCTTTTCCGTTTAAAAAAGCGTAGGCCGTAACTTCATTACCTGCAGAAAATCTTAATCCTTGCGGTAAAGTATAATTATAATCTCCATTATGATCGGCGATAGTATGAAATTTCTCACTTTCAGAAGTATTTGGGGATAGAATACTTCCTGAAGGTATGGATGAATCTCCTGAAAAACGTATATAACTAAATGGATTCGATTTTCCAGTAATAGTAGTTGAATTTGAAGCTACAGAATCTTCCGACAAAGCATCTATTGTTACTTTTACATCAGGTATCTTTTCAAACAAAACTCTTTGCACATTCTGAGTGGTAAAAAACCTTTCAAAATCCGTAATTATATTTTGGTTAATTGATGAAACACTTTCTATCCTAGATGTAAAATTTGAATAAACTAAATTTAAATTAAAGATTGGTGTCCATGTATAGGTCGGATGCACAGCATTATAGTTCCCTCTAGCCCACATTTTAACTGTCTGAATATCAATTTCTAGTAAACCGCTATCTCCTGCTATTCTTATCAACCCATTTTCCGTAGATGTACCTGATATTTCACTTACACGCTGTAAATTGATTCTTTTTGCATCTACAAATTTAAATTTTGAATTTGAGCTAGTAAAATTCATAATACTTTGATTATTTGACGTACTATCACTTGTTATATCTATAACTGCATCCTTGCCAACACTAAAGTCTGCACTACCCTGTACTTCAATAATATTTGAACTTGATGCTCCCATATTTATTCCTTGAATATGCAGTTTCCCACCATCATCTATTTCAAATTTACTACCTCCATTCATAAAAATAGCATTCCACCATACTCCATTTCTATTATCTTTATCACCTGAAGAAACTACACTTACATAGGAATTTTTTCCAATGCTGACCTTTGAATTCGATGAATAAAGACTAATCCCTCCTCTTTTATTTTGTGTTTTCAATTCAACACGAGCATTTTCTTCCACTATAAAATTTCCATTTCTAAGAAGAATATTTACCCCTTCAATTTCTCCCGCATGACCATTTGCTTCAGCTAGTAAAGTCGAATTCTTTTTTAAAGTCAAGGTTCCACCATTTAAGACATCAATATTCCCAGCACCAATTGTTTTTACATCAAGTGTAGCATTTTCTGAAATCTCTACATTAGATACCTCTAAATTTGCCTGATGGGTAGTATATATTTGCCAGTTTTCTCGAAACTTGGATGTATAATATTGTACTTGATGATTTACAACTGTTCCTTTGATGTATATATCTGTATACGGAGCATGTAATAGCTGATTCCCATAATTTGTAATGTTATAATATGTCATTTTGGATGTACGTTGATTGGAATCACTCAAATTTACCAACGAAATAGGTCCATACCAATTACCGTGGTAAATAGTTAGATTTTTTATTTCTATATCCCATGGAGAAATCTGACTTACAGTTCTATTTTCAAATCCTAACATAATAGACCGAAAATCTATTTGATGATTATTCCCTTCAATTATAACTTTTCTAGATATGGAAGCTTCCCTTAACCGAACAAAGCGCTCGGAATTAGGTACATTGTCAGTATTTCCTTCAGTGATATTCTCAATACCTATTCTAGGATTATTAGGTGTTTCAAAATCCGCAATTATGTTTATTGTATGAATTTCTTTGTTTGAAAAAGCCTTAATGAATTCTTCCCAACTAGCAACATCCTTTATAGTTGGATTTCCAATAACGTTAACCTTCGATTGATTCTTCTTATTATCTTTCAAATCACTATTTTCTTCCAAACCTATTTGATTCGAGTAATTTTCATGCTCTTGTATAATGCTGCTGTTCATTTCATTTCTATCTTCATTTATATTAATGTCTTGGTCCTTATTATGAGCTGCGGCTTCTCTATCTTTGTTATCATTCCACTCTTGAACTTCTATACTATGTTTTACTTCATCAATAGAAAAAGTATGTTTTCCAGAATGTTCTATATTAATTCTGATTTCAAATAAATTTTTAGGTATACTTGATTGTATAACCCATTTTCCATCGCCTGTATTGGTTATTGCTTGATCTGATGTTTTATCATTTATTATTTTGGAATCTAATGGAATACTGATCTCAAACTCTGTTGTCACGTTTCTTGTTTTAACAATCAAAGTAAATTCTTCACCAGCTAAGTATTGTGATTGTGTTTCTTCAAAATAAAAGTCTTCTTTTTTATTTTCTGGATGATCTTTTGAAGGACATGAAGAATCTAGCATTTCATCTAATATAGGTTTATTCTCATCTGCATACAAATAACCTACAGTAAAATTTATAGGGAGTATTATATTTTGAATAAAAACAAATAGTATTGTAACTTTTACTATGATTCTTCGTAGCTTCATTTTTTATAGTCTACTCCTTTATTCTAGATTTTAAAAATAACCATATAATTGTAAGAATTAAAATAATAAGTAATATGGAAACAACCAATGTATTTAATTCATTATTATCTGTAACCGTTACATCTGTGCGATTTAGCTCCCTTGCAACATCCGTCTCTATTTCAAATTCTCTTTTCCATTCCCAAATGTCCTTTCCAGACTGAGCAACTAGTTCTAAAATATAGTCTCCACTTTCAAATTTTTCACCATTTAAAGAAATCGGAAAATTGAAACTAGAGTTTGGCGCCATCTGCATATTTTCCTTTTGAGTGCGATACAAAATTTCATTCTCATTTTTTCGTCTTACAGTTGCATCAACTACTAATTTATTAATAAATGTGGGTGTTATGTTTTGTATTTGTGCGCTTATTACATTACGATAATTAAGTTGATCTGCAAAAACATCTTGTAATTCTAAATATGGTTGCACAGATGATCGGTTGTTGCTTACTAATACTCCAATGATATAAACAAACTCATTTGTAAGTGTAAGGCTATCTTCCTTAGTCTCTTCTCCAATATCGTCATTTATTTCTGCAATTCTCAACCCTCCGGCTAATAAACCATTAAATTGTTCGGTAGGCATATTCAAAGTAATTTCAACATTTTTAGATTCATTGGCAGCAAGCTCAATTGGCTCAATTGGCTCAATCAAATCTTCTAAAGAATGCTCTAACGTAGGGTCAATAAACTCAGCATTTTTTCCGTACTCCACAGAACCTAATACATTGGTAAATGCAGTATGTGCTGTTATTTGTACTTTCTTTTTTCTAGCATTACCGTTTTTTAGATTTAGAGTCAACTTTTGAACACTTCCTGGCTCAGCATTCATGTCAAAGTATCTTACGTTTCCATCAACTTGGCTTTCAGAAAATTCTGGAGTAACATAAAAGTCTAATGACTCTTCAGCAGCTACTACTTTCAGCGGAATAAATATAGCTGTCAATATTAAAAGAATTCCACCTATATAACTTTTAAAATAAAATCTTTCGTATGTATCAATATCTCTCACTTAAATTTCAACCTCTTTCTTTGAGAATAGTAGTATCACAAATTTTGTAATACTACTATATTCGTTATCCTCCACATAAATCTATATTGCTATCTTCTATTATTTCTCCCGTACTCAAATATTTCTATTTGTTACAACAGTGTTGTCTACGTCATCCCCCCCGTCTTCACCATCTTCAACGTCTTCTTCTGGTGTTGTTATTAGTTCCCAAGTTAACTTGGCTTCATAACTTGTAGCATCTTTTGCTGTTGAACCTGGTACAGATAATTGAATAGCATTATTAGTAACAACCTCTACATTTGAAGATGAAAATTGTTCGTTTAAATTTGTTTGATTTCCCCATACAATAGATGAGGATCCGGCTCCTTTTCCTGTCTCAGCAGTCATTACGGAAACTGATCCAACATTAGGAATTAACTTTAATCCTTTTGTATGACCAGTAGGGGCATTATTTTGATTAAGTCCTTCATAACGAACCATTGAATCTACAAAAGTAATTTCTGCTCCGGATAAAACATTGTTTTGTGTATCTGACTTAAAGTCACTTACGCTAACTTTTAAATCCCATCCCGCATTTGTTCCACGCAAATCTTGGACCTGTGCAAATGAAACATATGGTACTAATTCTCCCGTTTCTTTAAGAGGTTGTAATTCAGCAACCATACTGTAGGTTTGATCTTGGTTTGAGATTACTTGCGAACCAAAGCTAATTGTTGCGGCTTTCATAATTGATAAAGGCCCTGTCGTACCTGGAATTTCTGGTTCAAGCTCAACATCTGGACCGCCGCCTTCCGGTCCAACTGGTGGTATAACTATTAGTTCGCCATCTTCATCCGCTACAAATTGAATTTCCCCCTCCGTGATTACCAATCTTGTCTCATCTGCAAAAGCTGAAATCGGTCCTCCTACTAGGATAGTGGATAGTAGTAGAGCGATAGGTGATAAACGTATGGTTTTCATAAAAATATTCCTACTTTCTTTCTATTAAATGTTTGTTGCTTTAGGTCTTATTTCTCCTCTTTAATAATTCGTATCCCAAAATAATTAAAGTTAAGCCTATCCAAAAATTCGTATAAGAACTGAAAAAATTAGTTCTTGGTAAATGTTTTCGATTCTGCGGGCCATTATTCCAAATTTTTTGGGATGTTAAATCGGGAGGGGGAGGGGATGGTTTTCCAACTGGTTCGTAAATACCATAAAATCTAATCGTACCTTCTGTTTTCGTTACATCTAATTCTACGGCCTTTGCATTTAGCGTGAAAAAAATTAAAATCACATAACATACGATCACCCCAAGAAACCTCGGTTTAAAATATTTATTAAAAACTCAAAATTTTATCCCTCCTATTACAGCTTAAATTTAAACTTATTAAATCAATCAGTTTATAGATTAAGATTACAACAATAAAAAAAAATAGGAAATCCATGTTTTTCACCCAGTTGTGAACCCACTTTACTATAATTTAATAGCCCTAGAAGGGCTCACCATTCGCTAGCCCCTTAAAAGGGACTTTTTAAATGACCACCAATCTCTCACACCCCTATCTCTCTTTAACTATTTAAATGGATCTACATACTCTTGTTTACTTATACTATCTCTAATTCGACCACCTGCTTCTTATTCTCGAATATATTTTTCAATTGTTTTTTGATTTAATCCAACCGTTTTCACGTAGTATCCTTTGGACCAAAAGCTTTTATTCCCATACTTATATTTCAAATTCGCATGTTTTTCATGGATTAAGGTTGTACTTTGTCCTTTTAAGTTGCCCATAAAACTAGAATACTAATCTTTGGCGGTATTCTTACTAACATATGAATGTGGTCAGGCATTGCATGAGCTTCAATGATTTCAACGTATTTCATCTCACACAATTTTCTTCATATCTGACCAATACTTACTCTTAACTTTCCATAAATCATTTTTCGTCGATACTTCGGGTTAAAGACTATGTGAACCTTACAATTCCATCTCGTATGTACTAAACTTTTATCGCTAAAACTATTTCGTCCACGCGTAGAAACGTACGTTTTTTTTGTACGCTACGCAAACGAAACTGACTAAAGTCAATAACTAAAAAAGCATACAAAAAGCTGCCTGACAGGCTTTTTGTATGCTTTAAATAATTAATAGTTATGAAAGACTTTACTCATCAGCGGATTCAAGTAAGTAATAATATTTATCCAATCCTGCTTATCAGGAACCTTATTGATTAATAAGTAATCTTTTTTTATAACATAATCTAAAAGATAAGGTCGATAATTTGTTACAATCAAATCAACATCTTGTCCAGAAAGAAAGTTCTCTGTCTGACACTCGATTGGAACAAAAAATACATCGTACTTTGATTGTAAGAATATCTGAGCTTGGGTTCGTATTAATTGAATCAACAAATGATTTCCTTCCAAAATGAATATGATTTTTTTAGAAACCGAGTACTTTGTTAACAAAATCTCCATTAACATTGTTAAGCTAGTTGCGATATCTTCGATATTATCATCAAACAATCGTAGTTCCTTATTTCGCTTTATTATGAAATTAACAAAGCGATTATATTCAATAGGGTAGAATTCTTTCACTATTTGTTTCTCTTCTTTTAATTGCTTGTTCCATATAGGACTAATTACTTCATTTATTTTCCTTGATAAAAAAAACGATAAGAGAAAAGTGAATATCTCTTGTTTTCCTTGATTCAGTATTTGCTCTTCTTTAATGAAATCATTGACTAGAACTGTGATCTGAGGCCATTGATTAAAACGCTCATAAAATAATTTCTCAGCTACCAAATTATCTGAGGTACGTTGACTAGCGGTTAATAAGTGAATTCCTATAACTTCATCTTTTGATAAGTTAATACCATATTCTTTCTTTATAAGTGGTATTAGAGACTCTAGCAATACGAAATCCCTTTTATGATCAAATATCATCTGCCTAACGATTTGAGGCAATTCTATAAATTGTTTTTGAGAGCTTCTTATCATAGAAATGAATAAGTAATAATAAAATGATTGCGCCATAGCTCCCGTATCAATCTCATAATTCCCTAAATCATTTGATAGATGTGATAATACTATCTCATGCAAGCCTTCCGGAGGATATACAGTGTAGGGAGTTTGTTCGCCCTCATAAAAAAAATCATAAAAAAACTTTCTTATATTTGCTTCTTTTCCAGTCAGGTTTACTGGATTCTGTGTTAATCTTATTCCATAATCTGTGAAAATAGGCTCTACTTGAAGAAAAAAGCGTTGTATCTGGCTCTCTGAATAATGATAGTAATCAGCTAAATTAGATAAATTTTCTAAGTCTCCCCAAAATATATTACCTATTACTTCAAACCATAACTCTTCTTCCAAAAGAAGTGTTTTCTTTTCTCTATACAATACACGATCTATTTCTTTAAAAATATATCCAGTATTTTTAGGAATGAATTCAGCAATATTAAAAAAATATTTTTTTAGCTTAGCAATATCTTTTATAATAGTTCGATTAGATGTATCTACACGCTCAGCTAAACCAGCGATTGTAAATTTTTTTTCTTGTTCAATTACCGATAAAATACGCATCCATCGTCGAGTAACCGTATTGGTAATGAATTTTATTTGAAGATCTCGCAAATCTATCCCTCCAGATAGCTTATTCTCTCTTCATACTACCATAAATTTTTTCTGCTTATATATTTCAGCTCTCCTTTTCAAGAAAAATATACTATTCTTCAATTAATATTTTAGATACCCATTGATATACAGAGTATACTTTTTTATCTAGTATGTTTATTTTCAACTGTTCTCAACTGAGTTAATTACTGGAAGAGCTATTAAATGAGGAATATAAATAGATCAAAAAACTGTTAAGTTTCTGACCCTTCAAATGGATTGTTCTAAAATACAATGACTACTATTTTTAGCCTAACATAGATTTTGTTACAAGTTTCTGTAAACGATATTGAATAATCCCCATAGAAATTTGATCAAAAAAAGAGTATCTAGAAACAATGTTTTCTGTACACTTTTTCTCAAAAAATTAACCTTGGATATTTTATGATTCGAGAAATGATTTTGCCCAACCTACATGGCCACTAATAATATTATATATATTTCATCAAAAAGATTGGGCAATAGGGTATACCCTGTTGGCTCAACAATGTTGTTTATATAGCTATGTTGATAACGAAATTTTGATATACAAATACTCTGCCATGCTTGAAATTCTTTAAATGTTAAAAAAAATAAACACAAATTTCCTACATACCTCTTTTCACCTTATTCTTCCCAGGGCAATTAAATAATAGTTGAAAAAATAATAAATAATAACAAAAGTAAAATTCCAACAAGTGGTTCAATCCAAATTTTTTCTGATTTAATAAATACATTCTTTTTATTTTTTACTAGTCCTCCACCATATTCTTTTGGAAGGGTTAGTTCAAAGAGAAAGCCAAATAATAATGGTATCAAAACTGTATACTTAGGTCCTCTTATCAGTAAGTGGACAGCTGAGCAACTAAGGAAGAACTGTATTACTTTGACTATTCTGATAGAACGAATCGTTTTTAATTTCAAGATACTGTCCCCTTTCTTTTATACAAGATCCATAAATTTGTCTTTCCTACTTTCCACTTAAATATATCACGTTATTTTTAAATAATCACAACTCTCTAATGAAGTGTCGTTTTAAACGCAAAACCGCTAAAAATGTTAGAATCTGGACGATAGGATTATATAAAAACTATAAAAACCAATAACTTTTAAGTGCTTTAAATTTAACAAAACAACAAAAAAACACAGCGATAACCATTCAGTTATCCACTGTGTTTTATCTAACTATTTTACTAAATTCCCTCTTCATAAAAACGTCCGAGGATTTGGACATTCTCCGCAATGCTGACAAATGCTTGTGGATCGGATGATTTCATTGCTTCACGTAATAAAGGAAGCTCATAGCGAGTAACGATCGTCATTAGGACCGTTTGTTTGTCGTGTTTATATGCGCCTTCTGCTTCATTGATAATCGTGATGCCACGACGCATACATTTTTGGATTGCTTCGATCACTGCTTCGGGATGTTTTGTCACGATCATGACTTGCATCTTTTTTTGTTTTGTATAGACGACATCGGTTACCTTGCCGCTTACAAAAATCGACAATGCACTATAAAACATATACTGCCAACCGAAGAGCAAGCCCGCAACGAAAACAATCAACGCATTGAAATAAATGGAAATCGAACCGACTGATCGACCGGTTTTTTTGCGGATCGTGATACTCACAATATCTAATCCGCCAGAAGACAAGCCGTTTTTCAACGCTAAGCCAATCCCAACGCCCGTGACTGCACCACCGAATATTGCACAAATGATTGGATCGGTCGAAAGAATCGTTTGCGGCATGATATGAATACTAAGCGATGTTAAGGTCACAGTTATAAATGTAAAAATCGTGAATTTTTTTCCAAGTTTGAACCAAGCTAAAAAAAACAATGGAATGTTTAACAAATACAGTGTAGTTGAAACAGGGATCTCAAAACCAATCACTGATTTTGACAGCGTCGTTAAGATTTGCGCAAGACCTGTTATCCCACTTGAATAGATATTTCCTGGTTGATAAAAAAAATTCAATGCGACTGAAGCAATCAGCGCATAGACGATCGACACCGAAAGTTTGGTCGTATAGTCATGATACGCCCAATTTTCGAAAGTTTTTTTCATGAGAAAAGCCTCGCTTTATCTGGTATGCCCTTATTATAAGATCTTTTAAGATTTAATCAAGAGACATCTTTGAAAAAAAGATTGTAATTTCCAAAATAATAGAAAAAAGGTTGTGTCAGCGTCACACGCACGAATAAATCGCGACTTACCTGTGACACTTTCACAACCTCTAAATTTCTAAAAAAGGAATTTAACTTTACTGCTTGTTACTCAACTTCTGTAACATCGATATTCAATTCAAATAATTGAAGATCAGAAACAGTGCTTGGTGCATCACTCATCACATCGGCTGCTTTACCATTTTTAGGGAAGGCAATCACTTCACGAATATTATCTTCACCTGCAAGTAACATCACAAAGCGATCAAGTCCTAAAGCAATTCCTCCGTGTGGTGGGAAGCCATAGTCTAACGCACTTAACAAGAACCCGAATTGTTCTTCCATTTCTGCTTCAGAGAATCCTAGTGTTTTCAATACTTTTTCTTGTAATTCTCTCGTATGGATACGTAATGATCCTCCGCCTAACTCATAGCCATTCAAGACGATGTCATATGCCTCTGCATAGACTTTAGCTGGATCAGTTGCCAATAATTCAACATCTGATGCTTTTGGCATCGTAAATGGATGGTGAGCGGAAACATAGCGGCCTTCTTCAGCTGAATATTCAAATTGTGGCCATTCTGTCACCCATAAGAAATTGAATTTTGACTCGTCGATCAAGCCTAATTCTTTTCCTAAGCGGGAACGGATCGCGCCAAGCGTTGCGGCAACGACTTCTTCTTTATCCGCACCAAATAATAAAATATCGCCGACTTCAGCGTTGGTTGCTTCAATCAGTGCTTCAGATGCTTCGCCCATGAATTTCGCGATTGGACCTTTCAAGCCATCTTCTTCCACTTTTAACCATGCTAAGCCTTTTGCACCGAACTGAGTGGCATATTGGCCAAGATTGTCTAGGTCTTTACGAGAATACTTGCTTGCTGCATTTTTCGCATTCAATGCTTTGACCACTCCGCCATTTTCAAGTGCCATTTGGAAGACTTTAAATTCAACGTCTTTCACAACAGTACTCAAGTCGATCAATTCCATGTCAAAACGTGTATCAGGTTTGTCACTTCCATAGCGACTCATTGCTTCATCATACGTCATGCGTGGGAATGGCAAAGTGACTTCGATGCCACGTACGTCTTTCATCACTTTAGCAATCAAACCTTCTGTATACGTTTGGATTTCTTCAGCGGTCAAGAACGTTGTTTCGATATCGACTTGCGTAAATTCTGGTTGACGATCGCCACGTAAATCTTCATCACGGAAGCAACGAACGATTTGATAGTAACGATCAAATCCAGCGTTCATCAATAATTGTTTGAATAGTTGTGGTGATTGTGGCAATGCATAGAAATGCCCTGCATGGATACGTGAAGGAACTAAGTAATCTCTTGCTCCTTCAGGTGTTGATTTACCTAGATATGGTGTTTCAATATCCAAGAAATCATGGTCATCCAAATAGTGACGGATCGCTTTTGTTGTATCGTTACGCAATTTGATGTTTTTCGTCATTTTTGGACGACGTAAGTCAAGATAGCGATATTTCAAACGGATCTCATCGTTGATCGTTTGCTCATCTTCAATCAAGAAAGGCGGTGTTTTAGCTTGGTTCAAGATAATGATCTCATCCGCAATGATCTCAAACTCACCAGTTGCCATTTTAGGATTGATTGCTAGTTCATCACGATTTTTGACTGTTCCAGTTACTTCAATGACGTATTCACTACGGCATTTATCGGCGATTTTCCATGCTTCTTTATTGATTTCTGGATTAAAGACGATTTGAACGATTCCTTCACGGTCACGTAGATCGATAAAGATCACGCCACCTAAGTCACGTCTTTTTTGTACCCAGCCTTTTAATGTGACTGTTTGTCCTAACTGCTTTTCTGAAACAAGTCCACAGTATACTGTTCGTTGTGCCATCATTTTTCCTCCTGTTCAGTCGATAACGTCATTTCATCATAAACTTTGTCAAAGTGGTTATAGATTTCTTCTAATGCATAACTTTTCTCTGTACGATTAGCCATTGATTTGACGTTGATTGTTTGATTTGCTAATTCGTCGGCGCCGATCACTAAGACCAACTTCGCATCGGCTTTATCTGCTGTCTTAAATTGGGCTTTCGCTTTACGTCCCATGAAATCACGATCGGCAGAAAAACCAAAATCACGGATTGCTTGAACGATTTTCAATGCTTCGATATTTGTTTCTTCACCTAGTGCGACAACATAAGCATCTAATGAATTCAATACAGGGACAGCGACTTCCTCCGCTTCCATCGTTAATAGAATACGTTCGATCCCCATCGCAAAACCAAATCCAGGTGTCGCTGGTCCGCCTAGTTCTTCAACTAAGTTGTCGTAACGACCTCCAGCACAGATCGTTGCTTGTGCGCCCATTTTAGGTGCGTCACTCATTACTTCAAAAATCGTATGCGTATAATAATCCAATCCACGAACCATGTTGCTGTCGATTTCGTACGGCACATCTAACGCATCCAACATGGCAATCACTGTTTCAAAATGCGCTTTGGCTTTTTCACTTAAATAATCTAAGATCGATGGCGCTTCTGCGACAAATTTTTGATCACGTTTATCTTTGCTGTCTAATACACGCAAAGGATTTTCGTGTAAGCGGCGTTGTGAATCTTCACTTAATTCAGCTTCGAATGGGACAAGATAATCGATCAACGCTTGGCGATAGGCTTGACGTGTTTCTTGATCCCCTAAAGAGTTGATCACTAAGCGGATTTGACTGATCCCAAGTTGTTTGAAGAAGTCTAACGCCATCACCATGCTTTCAACATCTGTCGCAGGATTTTCAGAGCCAAATGCTTCTACACCGATTTGGTGGAATTGACGTAAGCGGCCTTTTTGGGGACGCTCATAACGAAACATTGGTCCCATATAAAATGTTTTGTAAGGTTTAGTATATTCTGGCCCAAATAATTTGTTTTCAACAAACGAACGAACGATTGGCGCAGTTCCTTCTGGTCGTAACGTCACATGACGCTCGCCCTTATCGTAAAAATCATACATTTCTTTTGAAACGATGTCCGTCGTATCGCCTACACTGCGAGCGATCACTTCGTAATGTTCAAAAATCGGCGTGCGGATCTCATTATATTGATAATCTTTGAATAATAAACGGGCAGTTTCTTCAACAAATTGCCATTTTTCGGATTCTCCAGGTAAAATATCATTTGTTCCTTTTGGTCTTTGGAAGTTCATCTTTTTCTCTCCTTTTCTTCACACTATGTAGTCAATGCAAACAAAAAACACCCTTGTTCGCCATGAACAAGGGTGAATGATTATTTCATACACGGTACCACCTATATTTGAAAGATTGCTCTTTCCTCTCACGATTAACGCTCGTCTACGGGACGGCTTTGCACGCGTCCATCTCCAGAGTGTCTTTCAGAAACTACTTGTTTTAGATCGCTCTCAGCCACGACGATCCTCTCTTATAAAGCCTTTAGTTACTTACTCGCTCTTTCATCGATATTTAAATATTAATTATAACCTACTAAAAACACAGCTTAAAGTCAAGTATATTCTTGCTGATTTCTTTTTCAAAGTCTTTTTGATTCAGCTTTTGTTCTTTTTGATTTAGACTAAATAAAAAAGGAGGTAGAAAAATGTCAGAAGTAAAAATTGGTCATTCTCAAGTATATGCCGAAGCAATCGGCTTAGGTGCAAATGCAGTCGGAGGTCATAATCTTTTTTCTGGATTAGCGGATGAAACCGGAAAAGAAGTTGTCAGAGCCGCCTTAGATAATGGCTTGAACCTCATCGATACTGCTTATATTTATGGTGAAGGTCGTTCAGAACAATTGATCGGAGAAGTCTTGCAAGAACCAGCTTATGATCGTTCCCGCATCATCATTGCCACCAAAGCGGCACACCTGCCAGATCAACCGAAAAAATTTGATAATTCTCCTGAATTTTTGAAAAAGTCAGTCGATGAAGCTTTAGAACGTTTGCAGACAGATTACATCGATATTTTTTATATCCATTTTCCAGATGAAGAGACGCCTAAAAACGAGGCAGTTGCCGCTTTGCACGAACTGAAAGAGGCAGGGAAAATCCGTGCGATCGGTGTATCGAATTTCACGTTAGAGCAGTTGAAAGAAGGCAATCAAGAGGGCTATATCGATATCGTACAGGATCAATTCAGTTTGATCCATCGCACAGCGGAAAAAGAGTTATTCCCTTATCTTGAAGCCAATGCAATTGGTTTTGTGCCTTATTTCCCACTTGCCTCAGGTTTATTGACAGGAAAGTATGATTTAGAAAGTCCGAAACATTTTTCTGCTGATGATCCTAGAAAAAACAAACCAAACTTTCAAGGTGAGCGCTATGAACGTATCATTGCAGCGGTCGACCAGCTAAAACCAATTGCTGAAAAGTATCAAGCAACAACTGCTCAATTAGTCTTAGCATGGTACATCGCGCACCCACGTATCTCATTTGTCATTCCTGGTGCCAAGAAACCAGAACAAGTCGCAGATAATGCCAAAGCTTTGGATATTCATTTATCTTTAGAAGATGCCCAAACAATCGATCAGTTATTCCGAGAGTTTGAATAGTACCCAAAAACAACCATCGCAAGAAAATGCGGTGGTTGTTTTTTATTATGTACAAGATGTTTCAGCATAATCCTAGCTCTTTTTTCATTTCGTCATGCGAGACACTTTCATCAAATTTCTGATGCTCCTTCATCGCTTCATTATAGATCGCCAAGTCAATTTGTTTTTCTAGCGTACCTAATATCATCGTTCTGGCTAATTCCGATATTGTCAGTCCTTTCAAATCAGCCATTGCCAATATCCATGCTGTTCCTCTGATACCCGAATGGTAATTTTGCTCATTCATTTATCCCTTCTGTGTATTGTTTTAGAACGAGGTCGGAAGAGAAGGTCTCTATCACCTAAGAGGCTTCTTCTCTTCCACTACCTAATCGATTCTAAGGTGAGAGAAAAGTGAATGATACTTTTGTCTCTCACTCAATGATCAGCTCAAGCTGAAAACCTACGTTACTCTTTATATAACAATCCTCGACTATTCGGATAAGTGGGAAATTGATTGAATGGAATCGTCCAATCTTGTTCTGGAACAGAAAAGGCAAAACGATTCACTAATTGATCAGAAAAGACGCGCAAACTATGCAAAGTGATCCATTCACCTGCGCATCGGTGCATTCGTCGGAAATCACCGCCACCTTGAGCAATCATTTCGTACTCTTCTTCATAGGAAATTTTTTTCGCTTTGTCGATATATCGTTTGATCAAAAACGCCTCGGGGGAATCAATCGTTCGTTCGTCATGATTCGTTCCATACAAATCTAAGATCACCCAGCTGTCTTTAGGGATGCGATAACCATCTACTTCAACATCTTGTAAAGCAAATGCCGGTAACATTGGGAAAAATGGATAGTATCGACGCATTTCTTGGATAAAAGGATCTTGTAACTGAGTAAAATCATTTTTTAGTTGTTGATAGATATCTGGACGACTGAATAGCGCATGTCCCATCAATACTGCCCATACTGTCAATGCCACAGTCGGCCGAATGATATTCAACAATTCCACCGCTGCAATATCCAAAGGCAAAAGATTCCCTTTAAGGTCAGTCGCATTCGCAAAAGCATAGAGCGCTACATTTTCTTTTCCGGCTATTGGATTTTCTCGTGCTTCTTCTAACAACTCTTGCGCCCATTTTTCTGATTTTTTTCGATTCTCTACTCCTTTAAAATGATCGATCGGCGAAGTCACTGTTCCACTGATCATGGCGATTTGATAATCTGCCAATTGGTTGATCTCTTCTTCTGAATAATCCGCTAAGTTGATTCCAGACCATTCACAAATGGCGGTAAAAAGTACTTTTTTACTCAGATCAAATAACTCAAAGGTACCATGCTGTTGTTCCAACTCTTGCGCCAACACTCGATCTAATATTTGATGATAGTCTTCCATTCGCTCTGGCGTCATCAAATCCATAAAAATTGCTTTACGATGATGATGCTCCGCACCATCTAAAGACTGCACCCCATCTTTACCAAACAATGTTTTTTGTACCATTTTAGGCATTGCGCCTTCTCTTTTGAAATTTCTTGGATCATAAAAACGTTTCGCTGCCTCTTCTCCGTAGATGATTACAGCTTCCTTATTGAATATCTTTGCTTTCACAACAGGTGATTGGGCTTCTTCTCTTAATGTTCCTAGCATTTTGTAGCCTTCGTTATAGTATTTTTTGATTTCAGTCATTTTGATATCGACCACTGGAATTTCTTGCATCTTTTTATTCCTCCTAATAAATAACTTTAGATATTATTAGGATACTCCTTGTCAGATAGAACTGACAAAAGAAGTGTTTGAGGCAAAACTCGATCATTTTTCCTCTTGTGCCGCCTATCCTCGAATAAATGACTTCCTCACGACTCATTCAAGTTAAATAAAATTTCATTATAACGTTCCGTCGTTCCGTCGCTCTGTCACTCACTTGTCCTTTTTCACAAAAAGATAATTTTCTTAACTTAGGTACCACTCTTTCCACTCGAATCATCCCCTCGTCTAATTGGGAAGCCAACGAATGTAGTGCTTCTTTAAATCGCACGTCTTTTCTAGCATATTTGTAAAAAGATAGAACATAGACATAATAAAATAAATTGTAGCTTCTAAATGGGTATTCTACTTGCATGAATAGTGTACCAATCCCATGATGGCAAGGTCCGATCGGTTGTTTGATCGTCCAATGCGTCAATAAAAATTCCACTGCTTGGTCCAACTGCTCATCATTGTTGATCCATTCGGAGAAACGAAAAGCATCTAAAACTGTTAAGGTCGTCATCGGTGTAGAAAATTCAGTTTCAGGACCTTTGCCATAACTATACTTATTGCACTTCCATCCGCCATCATCTTCTTGAGTCGCTAGAAAATAATCAAATGTCTTTTTGAGTCTCTTGTCTGTTGCATGATCCAAATAACACAATGTTCGAAGTGCAGCGGCCGTATGGCAGGGGTAGATCGCACCCTTTGGCGAAACTTTGAACCGTCCATCTTCCCGCCATGTTTCAAAGATCAAATTCGCCGTTTCTTGCATGACCTTTTCTCCAGGTAAAACACCGGCATCTAAAAGATACAACGGGCATTCTAACGTAGTAAAAGGGGCGCCTTTGATCAACTTTTTATCTGGTGTTGCCCAGTAATCAAAGCCATTATCGTAGCGATGAGAAAGGATTTCGTCTATCGTTGCTTGATTCTTATTAGCCATTGGCAAGCACCTCCTAGCCTCTATTTTAACTTATCTACGTACTCCTGACGAACAAAAACAGAAAGCGCATTCTCAAATTGAGAACATAGCAAACAAAAATAAGCCTGATTTTGAAATATTCCATCAAAATCAGGCTTGTTCTTTTTATAAAAATCATTTGTTTTGAGAATCGATGATGATCGTCACTGGCCCATCATTGACCAGAGACACAGCCATATCTGCGCCAAATTCGCCTGTTTCCACTGTGATTCCTCGTTGTCTTAGCCCATCATTAAAGGCTTCGTATAAAGAAATCGCTGTTTCCGGGCGAGCCGCTGCGATAAAACTTGGGCGATTGCCCTTTTTTGTATCTGCAAAAAGCGTGAACTGAGAAATACTCAACAGCGCACCTTTGACATCTTCAATACTTAGATTCATTTTCCCTTGTTCATCTTCAAAAATACGCATCTGGGCGATTTTTTTGATCAGATAATCCACATCTGTTTGCGTATCTGTTTCATGAACACCTAGTAAAATCAACAAACCATGATTGATACGACCAACTTCCTGCTCATCGATCGATACAGCCGCTTGACTTACTCGTTGGATCACTGCGCGCAAAATTCTACCTCCTAGCCATTCATCCGGCGTACACTGTATACATCCGGTACGGTCTTGATTTTATCGACAATACTTTTTAGGTGAGACAAGTTCCGTATCCCTACTGTTAAATGGATCGTTGCCATTTTGTCTTTATTCGTTCGTGCCTCAACACTGTTCAGATTTTTAGTCATGGCATTCACCGTCTGCAAGACGTCATTTAACATGCCTGAACGATTGTAGCCATAGATTTCCAAATCAGCATCATACTCTTTGTTCGTATTTGAAGTGTCTTCCCATTCCACGTCAATCAAACGTTCTTCCACATTTGGCTTATCTGGTTGGACATTTGGACAGTCTTTACGGTGGATCGAAATCCCACGTCCTTTTGTAATGTAGCCCACAATATCATCACCTGGAACAGGATTACAACAACGGCTGATTCGGATCAACAAGTTCTCAACGCCTTGGATGACCACGCCACCTTCATGACGAACCTTCATTTTTTCAGGCTCTTTTTTAGGTTGGTTCATCAGCTCTTCTGCTTCTTGTTTTTGTTGCTCGATTTTTTGTTCTTTTCGCTCTTTTTCAGTCAATCGATTGGCCATCGTCAATGGACTCACTTCGCCATAACCGATCGCAGCATACATGTCTTCTTCTGTTTGGAAATTCAAACGTTCTAATGCTTCATTTAATTTGCTTTTCGAAAGGATCTCCTTCGGTACAAAGCCAAGATCTGTAATACACTTCACTAAAGCTTCATGACCTTTTGTCACATTCTCGTCTCGATCTTGTCCTTTGAAGAAACGCTTGATTTTATTTCTAGCTTTACTTGTAGCGACTAACTTCAACCAATCTCGACTTGGCCCAAATGAATTTGGAGATGTCAAGATTTCGATAATATCGCCATTTTTCAATTTGTAATCTAATTGGACCATTTTCCCGTTGATTTTAGCACCAGTCGTCTTGTTTCCAATATCTGTATGGATGCTATAAGCAAAGTCTAGCGGTCCTGAACCTTTTGGAAGCTCAGTGACATCGCCTTTTGGAGTGAATACATAGACTTTATCGCTAAAGATATCGCCTTTCACACCTTCCATGAATTCTGAAGCATCGTAACTTTCATCTTGCAATTCGATGATTTCATGGAACCAACTTAACTGCTTCGTCATCCCATCTGGTTCAACTTTATCGCCTTTACCTTCTTTATACGCCCAGTGAGCAGCAACCCCGAACTCGGCGATTTCATGCATTTCCTGTGTACGAATCTGGATTTCGACAGGATTGCCTGCAGGTCCGATGACAGTCGTATGCAAAGATTGGTACATATTCGCTTTAGGCATGGCAATATAATCTTTGAACCTACCTGGCATTGGTTTCCATTTCGTATGGATCGCCCCTAGCACCGCATAACAGTCTTTGATCGAATCAACAATGACCCGAATTGCAAGTAGATCGTAAATTTCATTGAACTGCTTTTTTTGGTCTTTCATCTTTCTGTAAATGGAATAAATGTGCTTTGGACGGCCGTAGATTTCCGCAAAAATCCCTAATTCTTCCGTAGCTAAACGAATATCCTCAACAGTTCCGCTGATATAGTTTTCACGTTCTTCTCGTTTTGTCTGCATCAAGTGAACGATTCGGTAGTATTGCTTTGGATTAAGATAACGCAATGCCGTATCTTCTAACTCCCATTTGATTCGACTGATCCCTAAACGATGCGCAAGCGGTGCATAGATCTCTAAGGTTTCTTGTGCAATGCGTCGCTGTTTGTCTTCTCGCAAATGTTTCAACGTACGCATGTTATGTAAACGATCGGCTAATTTCACCATGATTACACGTAAATCTTGAGCCATAGCTAGTAACATTTTACGATGATTTTCTGCTAATTGTTCTTCGTGGGATTTGTATTTGATTTTACCTAACTTCGTCACACCATCAACTAACATTGCGACATCATTTCCAAAGGCTTCTTTTAAGTCGTCTAAGGTCACTTCTGTATCTTCTACTACATCATGTAAAAAACCTGTTGCCACTGTATGGGGGTCCATCCGTAAGTCTGCAAGAATGCCTGCAACTTGGATTGGATGGATGATATAAGGTTCCCCTGATTTGCGAAACTGTCCTTCATGTGCAGCCGTCGCATAGTCACACGCTTTTTGCACGAAAGCAACATGCTCAGGGCCCATGTATTGGCTAACCATCTTAATGACAGCAGGTCCCGTCAATATTTCTTCTTTTGGCATGGGAAACATCCCCCTTTCTACTAATTGATCAAATCATGAAACGATCTTTATCGTGAAAATCCTCTTTTTCCTTTACGGATCAGGATTAAATAATTGTTCTTATTATACCGATTGTCTTAGTGTTTTTCAATTCCTTCTCAACTAGGAATGAGCCGCTCACTCTTTTGTAATCGGTCAAAAAATTGAAAATAGTTCTTCGTTCATTTATGCGTAAAATCTTTTTTGATTGTCGCGCACTTATTTTTCTTGTGAGGCTTGTAGTTCTAATTGAAAACTCGCCGCACTTAACAAATACAATGGCGCAGTTTCCGTTCGTAGGATTCTTGGACCTAGACCACAAAGAATACCACCTTGTTCTTCGAAATAGGCAACTTCTTTTGCGGAAAGTCCGCCTTCTGGTCCAAACACTGCGAGGATTCGAGTACCTGGCATAACAGATTGGAGTATCTTCACTAAATTAGCAGCTTCTCCTTGTTTTGCTGATTCTTCATACGCAATCAAAAGGACATCATAAGAAGTGAGACTAGCATAAAATTCTTTCTCTGTTTCCATCAATGTCACTTGCGGTACCACTTGCCGATGCGACTGTTCCGCCGCTTCTTGCGCAATCTTAGCTAACCGTTCTTGGCGCTTCTTCCGTTTTTTTGCATCCCATTTCACGACAGAAGCAGCAGCAGGGAATCCTACAAACGCATGAGCGCCTAATTCCGTCCCTTTTTGTACGATCCAATCTAACTTGTCCCCTTTAGGATAACCGCTAGCAATCGTGATGTTACATGGCAATTCTTTTTGAACACTCTCTTTTGCCACTTCGACTAAGAAGACTTCTTTTTCGGTCATTTCAGTGATTTCCGCAACGATCGCGATTTGGTCGTTAAATGCTAAATAGACGTGATCTTTCGCTGCCATTCGCATGACTCTTGCCATATGATGATAGGCTTCGCCTTCTAATACATAACGTTCTTGTGGGCGATAAGGTTCATCTAGAAAATATCGTTGCATTTAATCCACCTCAGGTTTTTTTAGCATAATAGCATACCAATCTTTTTGTTGGAACACTTGATCAACGACAAACCCTTGTTCTTCCATCGCCGCAAGAACCATCTCTTTTTTCTCTTCAATGATTCCAGAAACGATCAATGTGCCGGTTTGTTTGAGTAAACGCCACGCATCAGGGATCATCAATAAAATGATATCTGCCAGAATATTGGCCACGATCACATCACTTTCGATCTCGATTCCTTTCAATAGATCATTTGCTGCCACATGGACGTCTTTTGCTACTTCATTTAGATCCATATTTTCTTTCGCTGAACGAACCGCTACTTCATCCAGATCATAGGCGTAGACCTCTTTTGCCCCAAGATGTTTCGCTGCAATACTCAACACCCCTGAACCTGTCCCAACATCTAAAAGCGTTTCTCCGCCGCGTAAAGTCGACTCCAAGGCTTGTAGTGTCAAAGAAGTTGTTGGGTGTGTACCCGTACCAAATGCCATCCCTGGATCTAATGTGATGATTTTTTCTAATGGATCATTTGTTTGATAACTTTCCCAACTTGGTACGACAGTTAGTAGACGTGTGATCCGTACCGGATGATAATATTTTTTCCAAGCAGTTGCCCAATTGCTTTCTTCCACTTCGCTTACTGTGACGATGTTCTTGCCGATCGCTAAACCAAACTCTGGCAATTTTGTAACACGCTCTTTGATAAAAGGCAATACTTCTGGTAAAAAGATCGTTTCTGGAAAATAAGCCATGACAATGGCCCCTTCTTCGATCGTTGTAAAATCTTCTTTTGTTAAGATTTCCCCATAAGGATCAGATTTAAAGTTTTCGACATCTAATGAATCTTCGATTGCGACACCACTCGCACCTGCTTCCATTAAAATGTTTGCGACTGCTTCGACTGCTTCACTTGCCGTCTCGATTTTGACTTCATTCCATTTCATATACGTTGCTCCTTAATAGCTAGGATAAGGCAAATATACCTCTTTACCATTTTGTTGTTTTTCTTCGACTAAACGTGCGAATACATGGTTGTCCCATTTCAATTCAAAGACAGCTGAATCGTCTTCTGCATCTAAAAAATCTAACAGATTACTTTGACCTTGTGCTAAAACATCATTCAGGTAGTCGATCAATGCATCGGCTACGGAAGTAGTTAACCCTTTCTTACCTTCATAAGGAATCGCCGCCAGATAATCTTGCTCATCAAATGTTGATTTATCTGGGTTGAATAACAAGACACCATCTTCAAATTCAATAATATCTTCCTCTGAGACAACACCTTCGGCATCATCTAGTTCAAAGTGCGCTTGATTTTCCGCAAATAAACGGACAACGACTTCGATCGTATGGTTTTTTGTATCCCAATCTAACGCCACATCATAGTCTGTGATTTTCTTTTCGATTGCTGCATCAAGATAGTCCAATATGGTTGTTTTCTTCATTTTGTTTCCTCCAACCCCAGTCTTCATCGACTTGGTTCTTTTTTTGTAACGAAAGATATGGATTTCCAGCAACTACAAACCGCAGAGGCATTTCCGTCCATTCTCCTTTATTCGGTATACCGATCCTTGGTAACGCTAAGATTTTTTTTGGTGTCCGTTTTTTCTCAAAAACGAACCGCAACGAGCTATCACGAATCGACTGTCCATATAACTCTGGTGATAGACCTAAAGCCGCTACTAGCTTCCCCGGTCCATTACTAATCTCAGGACCTGCCTTCCCTTTGCGATTCAGACTCATTTGCTCAATCCCTTCCACCGGCTCGATCGCACGGATCATCACTCCTTGTGGTACTCCTTCAGGTTGTGTGATGATATTTAAGATCAAGTGGGTGTGCATCGTGTACAGATAAATCGTTCCTGGTTCTTCATACATGGCACGCACTCGAGGCGTACGCCGCATTCCATAACTATGAGCGGCCAAATCTTCCGGTCCTAAATAAGCTTCTGCATCTACGATATATCCACCTAAGTGTCCATTTGGCGTGTCATATTCCAAATACATTCCTAATAGATCTTTCGCAACTTCAGCCGTTGTTTTATTTAATAAAAGTTCATCTAATTGTTTTTGATTTGTCATTTGCTTCACCACCTTTATCATACACAATATTAGTCAAAGAAGCTATGAAAAAAGCGGGTCAACAAGTTGACGATTTCCGTTGCTAAACTAGCGAAAACTATTTCTAGTTTCTTTCCATATTCTGACTAATCTCCCGCCTTCATCGACCCTTTATCCTACGAAATATGTTATAATAAACGAACGAAAAATCCAAAGGAGGCAAACTGATGCAACAACCATTAGCCTATCGGATGCGTCCGAAAAATATCGATGAAGTCGTTGGCCAGCGCCATTTAGTTGGTGACAGTAAGATCATTCGCCGCATGGTTGATGCAGAAATGTTATCTTCCATGATTTTATATGGTCCCCCCGGCACAGGGAAAACCAGTATCGCTAGTGCGATTGCTGGCTCGACTAATTTTGCCTTTCG
Source organism: Enterococcus sp. DIV2371 (assembly GCF_050498525.1). Classification (NCBI taxonomy): domain Bacteria; kingdom Bacillati; phylum Bacillota; class Bacilli; order Lactobacillales; family Enterococcaceae; genus Enterococcus; species Enterococcus sp. DIV2371. The sequence continues at coordinate 2,873,522 of NZ_JBIPAJ010000001.1, forward strand.
GATGTTGAATGCAGCGACTGACTCAAAAAAAGATCTGCAAGTCGTCGCTGAAGAAGCTAGAATGAGCGGTACGGTCATTCTTTTACTTGATGAAGTTCATCGCCTAGATAAAACAAAGCAAGATTTCTTGCTGCCACATTTGGAAAATGGCCGAATCATCTTGATCGGTGCAACGACTGAAAATCCGTATATCACAATCAACCCTGCGATTCGCAGTCGAACACAGATTTTTGAAGTAAAACCCTTAGACGAAGAAGATATCCAATCAGCGATTCATCGCGCCTTGTCCGACAAAGAAAATGGCTTAGGTGAAACGCCGATCGAATTAGACGATAATGCCATGCTCCATTTATCTCGTGCAACTAACGGTGATTTAAGAAGCGCACTCAATGGGTTAGAGCTTGCTGTCCGTTCCACTAAAAAGCAAGAAGACGGCACGATCCATCTGACACTCTCCATTATTGAAGAATGCATCCAGCGAAAAGCCTTAACCCATGATAAAAATGGTGATGCCCATTACGATGTCATTTCCGCATTTCAAAAATCCATTCGTGGGAGTGATGTCGATGCGGCACTACACTACTTGGCGCGATTAGTCGAAGCTGGCGATTTAGCAAGTATTTGTCGACGTTTGATGGTGATTGGGTATGAAGATATTGGTTTAGGCAATCCTGCTGCTGCGGCTCGAACGGTTAACGCTGTTCTAGCTGCCGAACGTTTAGGTTTGCCAGAAGGACGCATTCCTTTAGCAGATGCCGTCGTCGATTTATGTCTTTCGCCAAAATCCAATTCTGCTTACATTGCATTGGATACAGCAATCGCAGACATCCGAGCAGGGAAAGCAGGCGAAGTACCTGATCATTTGAAAGACAGTCATTATCAAGGTGCTAAGGCATTGAATCGAGGCGTAGGCTATCAATACCCGCATAACTACGAAAATGCATGGGTCGATCAACAGTATTTACCAGAAAAATTGAAACATACACAGTATTATCAACCAAAAAATACAGGGAAATATGAACAAGCATTAGGCCAACAATATCAGCGAATCAAAGAATGGCAGAAAAAGTCTAAATAACCACTGTCACTGAAAGCGCTCAAAATTAATGAGCGCTCGCATTGCTCTTTTTGAAACCATGTGCTACTATAGAAGTGGGAAATCTGTGATGTTCGAATTGTCCTCTTTGTGTGTTGACCGAACATTTTTATTGATATCTTGGGACCTGTCTTGTGTCACAGCTGGTAACATGCCTTATCATTTGGTAGTTCAATGCGACGACCATGGGACCCACCTGCTTGAATTCGCGGGATCAATACTACAGGACAAACAACGGCATTAACGGAGATTACCATTTTTTTTAACTTTTAAGAGGCAGTACCGATTCGTCGGTACTGCCTCTTTTATGGTATGATTAGCTTTAGAAAAAAATAGGAGTGAATACGATGATTCGTTTATTGATGGCGATTGCCGCCTTATTGCTATTATTTGTCAGTTATTATTTATTCAAAAAACAACCAATCTTTTTTGTTCTTATCGAGCAGAATAAAAAGAATCAAGATTTTCTTCGGATTTTCGGATCGATCTATGCATTTTTAGGACTATTAGGACTCGTTGTCGTGGGCATCAACCACCGTTTTTTTGCATTGCTTTACTTGGTCATCGTGATCGTTGTCGCCTCTGTCTTCAGTATAGGATTTGCCAAAAAAATGACGAAACCTGACAGTAAATAATTCTCATTTTTTTTAAATTGCTTTACAATAGAATTGTAACCCACGTATCTTTTATAAAGGAGTGAATGCCGATGTTACAACAGTATAGAAAAATCATGGTAGCGGTCGACGGCTCTGCCGAAGCCGAATTAGCGTTTAAAAAAGCAGTAAACGTTGCTTTAAGAAATAACAGTGAGCTTTTATTAGCTCATGTCATTGACACACGATCTTTTCAAACCGTTTCATCCTTTGATGGCATGTTAGCGGAACAAGCAACTGAAATGGCAAAGCAAACACTAGCCGATTATGAAATGAAAGCAAAAAAAGCTGGCTTACCTCAAGTAACAACTGTGATTGAATACGGATCGCCGAAACATATCATCGCTAAAGAAATCCCTGAAGAAAAAGAAGTAGATTTGATTCTTTTAGGTGCAACTGGACTTAATGCCGTAGAACGTCTGTTTATCGGTTCTGTTTCAGAATATGTCATCCGTAACGCAACATGTGATGTCCTAGTCGTACGCACGAACTTAGAAAACCAATTACCGAAAAAAGAAGATAAGTGATTGTTTAGCAAAAAGCATTGAGAAATAAAGATTTCTCAATGCTTTTTTATTAGTCAACTACTACCTTGGGACTCAGCATGAGCAATCTTTCTTTGCTATCTACTGTGCCTTCTGCAATAGGAGTAATTGATTCATACGATAACGAATTGGTAATAATCACCATTACCGTATCATCATAGCCGGCTTGCTTGATCTTTTGCCGATCAAAACGTCCTAACACCTGGCCTTTCTTCACCTTGTCCCCTACCTGAAATTCTGTCGAAAATCCTTGACCATTTAATTCAACTGTATCAATACCGACATGGATCAAAATTTCTCCGCCAGTATCTGTTGTCAAACCATAAGCATGTTGCGATTCATAAACAACTGTCAATTCACCATCAGCCGGTGCATAGATAACCCCCTCCGACGGTTTGATTGCTACTCCTTTTCCCATCATTTCTTGAGAAAACACAGGGTCATTTACTGCTTGCAGAGGTACAATCTCACCAGAAACAGGAGCTACGATGACCTCTTCGACTACTTGTTCATTTTCTTTGGTAACAGTCGGTTTATCAGTTGCTGTTTCCTGTTCTTCATCAGCAAACAGATATGTGTGTTTTTTTCCATAAAAATACGTCGTAGTAAAACCAACAAGTAAACTAATTAGGATTCCCACCATAAAAAAAGGAATTTGATTAGGTGTAATTGAAATAAATCCGATGACACTGGCAGGACCTAATGCAATAGCCAGTACATGGAAAAACCCGATGAACATGGAAGAAACACCTGCTGCAATCATTCCACAAATAAAAGGAAACTTTAATTTAAGATTGACACCAAAAATTGCTGGTTCTGTAATTCCTAATAAAGCTGAGATACTAGCTGAAGTAGCTAAACTTTTTTGCTTTGCATTTTTAGTCAATAACATGATTGCAAGCGTTGCTGCACCTTGCCCCACATTCGCCATTGAAGCAACTGGGAAAATAAACGTTCCCCCCGTGCGAGCCACATCAGCCAATAAAGATGTTTCAATCGCTGGAAAACTTTGATGAAGACCAGTGATCACTATTGGTGAATAGAATAAACCAAAAATGCCTAAGCCAACTGCCCCAGTTGTTTGGTACAACCAACTCAATCCTGCTGTTAAGCTATCTCCAACTGTTTGCATCACTGGACCAACCACAACAAATGTCAAAAAACCGGTAATAATAATGGCTAGCATCGGTGTAAATGTATAATCAAATGCGTTAAGTAACCGTTTATGGAAAAATTTTTCTAAAGTTGCTAAAATCCACGAAACTGCTAAAACCGGTAAAACTGATCCTTGATACCCTGCTTGAGCAATGTTTAAGCCAAAAATATTCCAATACGGCATTGTTCCTTCTGCCACAGCATTTGCTACACTGTATCCGTTAACTAGTTCTGGCATGACCATTGCCATTGCCATCGCTGCCCCTAAATAAGGATTACCGCCAAATCTTCGGGTCGCTGAAAAACCCACTAAGATTGGGAGAAATGCGAATGGTGCAGAAGCTAATAAATTAATAATACCAGTCACATCTTTCAATCCGGGATAAAGCTCAATGACTGATTGAGGACCAAATAAATCTTGTGCAGTCAAAACATTATTGATTGCCATTAGTAACCCGCCAGCAACTAAAGCAGGAACAATTGGGACGAAAATATCCGATAATACTTTGATCAAAGCCATGAAAGGATTTGTTTTCTGTCCTGATTGTGCTACCGCTTTCAAATCAGCAGTCGAAGCCTCTTTTGTACCTGTCAGCTGTATCAGCTCATCATAAACATTGTTCACATCACCTGCACCTATAATAATTTGAAATTGATGATTCGCTTCAAAGGTCCCCTTTACTTCATCAATAGCATCCAATGCCTTTTGATTTACTTTTGTTTGATCTTTTAATACTAAACGCAAACGTGTTGCACAATGTGCTGCTGCTTGAATATTGTTTTCTCCGAGTGCATCAACAATTTCTTTTGCTACTTTTTTATAATCCATTTTTATCCTCCCTTGTATGATCTAAAAATAAAATCTTTTTTGTAACCGCTTTTTATAGGAAGAGTATGTCACGACTTACGAAAAATGTCAAACGTTTATCAATTTTATTTTTCTTTTTTTGCCTTAATATAAATAATAAATAGAAATATAAATAATCAACAAATGATATACGTTTGACATTTCAGGTATTTGGGGCTATCCTATGAAAGAATACGTTTACAAGGAGTTGTACTTATGAATAACAATTTTAACTGGACACGTCAACTACGTTATCAAGCTTATGAAGCATGGCCTCAAGATTATCAAACAATATTAAAGGAACAAATAGTTCGTTCTCCTTGGCGTTTGGATTACCACATTCAACCACCTACTGGTCTATTGAATGATCCAAATGGCTTTTCTTTCTTTAATGGCAAATGGCACTTATTTTATCAAACTTACCCGATGGGAGCAGTTCATGGCTTAAAGTCTTGGTATCACTTGACTTCTGAAAATTTAGTGGACTGGCATGAAGAAGGATTGAAGCTTCTACCAAGTACTCCATTTGATAGTCATGGCGTCTATTCCGGTTCAGCACTTCCGGTTAACGACAAATTATTTTTGGCCTATACAGGAAATGTCCGTGATGAAAATTGGACACGCACTTCGTATCAGTTAGGGGCATGGATGCAACCTGATGGAGAAATCGTAAAATTAACCAACCCGCTGATTTCTGAGCCACCTTTCGGCTATACACAAGAATTTCGAGATCCTCAAGTGATTTTTTTTAAAAATGAATATTTGTTATTGATAGGTGCACAAAATCAAAACGAACAAGGAGAAATTTTAGTTTATCGTAGTCCTGATTTAGACACTTGGTCTTACGCAGGTCCTTTACAGTTTACTCAACAATCAATGGGATTTATGATTGAGTGCCCGAATTTAGTATTCATTGTCGGAAAACCACTATTACTCTTTTGCCCACAAGGCTTAGTACATTCTAGTTTGGACTATCAAAATATTTATCCGAATACTTACGTCATTGGAGAAGCCTATGACATTGAAACGAATCAGCTAACGCGACCTTCAGACCTTAAAAATCTTGACGAAGGCTTTGATCTTTATGCTACTCAAGCATTCAACGCTCCTGATGGTCGTGCCTTGGCTATTAGTTGGATTGGGTTACCTGAAATCAATTATCCGACTGACTCATTCGGTTGGGCCCATTGTCTTAGCATCGTTAAAGAGTTGACAATTGAACATGGGATTCTTCATCAAAGACCCGTCAAAGAAATGAAGCAATTACGCATTGATTCGCCGATTTTCTTAAACCAATCAACCTCAAAGATTGACGCTGGACAGAATCGCTACGAACTCAATTTAGATTTTAAAGAGAACCAAACTGGAGAGATTTATTTGTGCAGTGATTCTACGCAAAATAACGGTTTTATCCTCTCTTTCGATCGCAGTCATGGTAAAATGAAAATAGATCGTAGCTTATCAGGAGAAGTATTTGCAGAAGACTTTGGTGTGACAAGGGAATTTACAATTACGCAAGAACCTTTGTCTTTACAAATCTTTGTCGATACTTCCGTAGTCGAAATCTTTGTCAATGACGGTAAACAAACGGCTAGTGCCCGCATTTTCCCTTCAAGTGAACAAACCACACTCTGGATTGAATGTGATGAAGCCTTCTCAGGGTCGCTTTGGAAGTTACGTAAAATGAATGAATAGAGGATAAGTTAAATGGTTGTTAAATTAACCGATGTAGCCAAAAAGGCTGGAGTCTCGCCGACCACTGTATCACGTGTCATCAATAACTACGGCTCATTGAGCCAAAAAACAATCGATAAAGTGAATCAAGCAATGAAAGAATTGAATTATCAACCTAATTCGTTGGCTCGCTCTCTTCAAGGAAAAAACACCCAATTGATTGGCTTGATTTTTCCTACAGTCGCTAACCCTTTCTTTGGTGAATTAGTCGAACAATTAGAAAGTAAGCTATTTGACCTAGGATATCGTTCAATACTATGTGATAGTGCAAACAATAAAGAAAAAGAACGGAACTACCTCAATATGTTAGCTGCAAATAAAGTCGATGGTATCCTTGCTGGAGCACATAATCTGGGGATCCAAGAATACGAAAATATCGAACTGCCCATCGTCTCCTTCGACCGCTATTTGGCAGAAGGAATTCCAATTATCAGTAGTGACAATTTACGTGGTGGGTACTTAGCTACTGAAAACCTTTATTTAAAAGGCGCTAGAAACATTGCCATCCTAACTGGCTCACAAGAATCAAATTCGCCTACCAATCAACGACTGAACGGATATTTGGCATTTATGGAAGAATTTCAATTAGAACCGCACGTTTTTCATTTTCATTCCACTGCCCGTTCAACTGCTTTAAAAAATTTAGAAATCAAACGCATTTTAGAAATGGAAACAATTGATGCTCTGTTTTGTACAGATGATTTAACCGCTATTTTAGCCTACAATCTCTGCCAAGAGTTACACATCAAAATTCCTGAAGAAATAAAAATCATCGGGTACGATGGAACAAAAATGATCCAAAATTATTTTCCCCAACTCTCAACGATCGCACAACCAATTACAGATATTGCTGATATTTTAGTCGATTTATTGCTCCAACGTATCCAAGATCCGGAAAAAGCACTTGAATCCAATTATGTATTACCAGTAAAATTGATCCAAGGCAGCACGACATGAGATAATCAGCTATTTGAGCGAACGTTGCTCGACTTCGCTCTTATTTACGAAGAAGCTATTTCTGGAACACTATTTATACGATTTTAGAGAATGTGGGAAAAAGGAATGACCTATAACGTACGTACTCCAACAAAAACCCACACAAAAAAAGAGCTGGACAATGTCCAACTCTTTTTTTAAACCCTTTATGTTAATCTGGCTAATTTCTTACCGTTAGCCAAATCACATGAAAAAATCCATTACTTCTTTATTTTGAAGCAACTTAACGCAAGCGCTCTACGTCACGTGCAATCATTAATTCTTCATCTGTTGGGATAACTAATACTTTGACTTTTGAGTCTTTTGTTGAGATATCTAACTCTTCGCCACGTAGTTTGTTCAATTCTGGGTCGATTTCACAGCCAAACCATGTCATACCTTTGATGACTTCGTTACGAACATGACCGTCGTTTTCTCCAATACCAGCAGTAAAGACGATTGCATCGACACCGTTCATTGTTGTTACGTAACCACCGATATATTTACGGATACGGTCAACGAACACATCATAGGCTAAACGGATTTCTTCTTTATCATAGTTATTTTCAAGGTCACGCATATCGCTAGATAGATTTGTTAACCCTAAAAGACCAGATTTTTTGTTTAAGATATCAACCATCTCATTGATATCGATTGATAATTTTTCCATTAGATAAGGTAAGATCGCTGGATCGATATCACCAGAACGAGTACCCATCGTTACACCTGCTAATGGCGTGAAGCCCATTGATGTGTCGACAGATTTTCCACCGTCAACGGCAGTGATCGAAGCGCCATTACCTAAATGACAAGTGATGATTTTCAAGTCTTCGATCGGTTTACCTAACATATCAGCTGCACGTTCAGAAACGTAGCGATGACTTGTTCCGTGGAAACCATATTTTCTCACTTTAAAATCTTCGTAGTAAGCCATTGGTAAGCTGTATAAATAATTATGTTTTGGCATAGTCGCATGGAAAGAAGTGTCAAAGACAGCTACACTTTGGATATCTGGCAAGATTTTCTTGAATGCTTTGATTCCCATCAAGTTTGCAGGATTGTGCAATGGCGCAAATTCTGCTAATTCTTCGATGCGTGTCATTACTTCTTCGTCGATGACTACAGAGTCACCATAAGTTTCTCCACCATGAACAACACGATGTCCAACACCTGTGATTTCATCGTATGCGCCTAAGATATTTAATTCGATCAATTGATCCAATAACATTTTCACAGCAATTTCATGATCATCAATATCCAAGATTTGTTCAAATTTTTGACCTTCACCATACTTGATTGTAAAAATTGAATCATTTAGACCAATTCTTTCAACGATTCCCTTAGCGATTACAGTTTCTTCTGGCATTTGATATAATTGCCATTTTAAACTTGAACTTCCAGCATTGATTGCAATTGTTTTTGACATGTTACTCTCCTTTTTAGTGAATGATTATAACGAAGACGATTTCCAGTTTTCAAATTCTCTGAAAAACTTCGTCACCTTCTCTGGTTCTTTTAGTGAATCAAGTTTAACAAGCAATACCTCTTTGACTTGCTTTGCCTGTTCTCCTTTTTTCTGTAAAATCAAAATACTTTTTTGCGATTGCTTATTTCGGAACAATTCATCAGGTAATTGGATCATTCCTTGAAGATAGCCTTCTTCTTTAAACCATTTTTTTATGTGGTCGCTTTGCTCTGTTTCCAAGAAATTGCTTGGCATCAAGAATAAACCGAATCCATCTGGCTTGACGTATTTCATTGCCTGTTCCAGTAACAGATGATGCGCGTAACTATGGCCTTCTGTTGCGCTGGTCAAAAAGTCTTTTGCTTTTTGATCATTCGGGTAAAATCCGACTGGCAGATCACTGATAGCGACATCGACTGGCTCGATCAATAAATCTTGTAACCCATCTTGATGGAAATACTGAACATTCGCTTGTGTCAACTCACTTGTAGAAGCGGCGACAGACAATAGCGTATCATCGATATCCACACCAAAACCTTCTGTTTGGTATCCGGCAATCTTTAGGTTTAAAAGAACTGTTAATAACAAATTGCCCATACCTGCTGAAATATCTAAGACACCGATTTTTTCTTTATGATCCGAGAATAGTTGCTCGATCAAGAAAACAAACAAGAAACCAATACTATCTGGTGTCAATTGATGGTTGGCTTGCAAGTGTTCCGTCTGACTGCCCTTTAACAAAAGAAGCTGAGATAAACGACGCCATTCTTCCGGTTCAAAAGACAACTCACTCAATTTTTGATAAAGTTTTGAGATCTGTTCAGCTGTCTGTTCATTTGGTACGCCATCTACCACACGTACTTGATAGTTGTCTCGTAAATTTTCGGCATTTTCAACATAAGCTTCTAAAAAAGAAGTTCCCAATGCATTTTGTAAAAGCTGAATAGCTTCCAGGTTTTGCTCAAACCCTTGTTCCATTTTTTCTGGTAACATCGTGCGCCTCATTTCTAGATATATTATAACAATTATTTTACCTGTTTAATTCTAACGAACAATTGCCAAAATTTCAATCGTTTTCATCCTTTTTCTTTGTGAAATTGCGAACATTCAACACCGCAAAAACAGCTGTATTATAGAAAAGAGGGATTACTGCTTTGTAATCCCCTAATCTGTAGTATTTTCTGTACTAGCGCTCCTATTTTCTCTAAATTCAAATTGGAAAGGTGAGACAGTTACCACTAATTCCACTTGTTCCTGTGTTACTTTATACTGGACTGTACCTACATTGTAATCATACTCCCCTTTGCTCTGCTCCTTCAACTGATCGGCTTCCATCAGAAACATTTGCTTGATGATTTTTGCTTGATAATATTTTTTGATACGTACATAGCTGTCTATCTTTAGACGATAACTTTCGAGGAATCCATGCATGAGGAATACACACAACAAAAATAGAGCCAAGGTCGAAAATAGAACATTTCCTCTCAATTGCTTATGTTTTTGGTTTTGTCCAAATACCATACCTAGTTTCTCCATTCATAAATTCGACATGCAGAGAAATCATTTGATCCTCTTCTTTGAAACGCACTCGTTCGACACCAGTCAGCATCGGTTGATGTCCACCAGCAGTTCCACGTTTTCTGATCATTTGCTGATAGCCTTCAATGATGAACGTTCTCTCATTTTCATAATACAAGCGATCCCCCACGAGCGAAACACGTTGACTAGAAGCAAGCTCATTTTCGAATTGAGTTAAGAAAATCAACCATTCTGTTTGTTCGTCTTTTTGTAAGAATGTATTCATCTTCTCAGTTTGCCGGATAAATAAACCAAATGATAAAAGTATCGCATTTAAGACAAGTAAGGCGATCAAGCATTCAATCATCGTAAACGCAGCTAGTCTAGTTCTTCCGTTCAAATTCGATCACTTCGTTTCCATTATTGATTGAGATCTTGTTTATTCTCTGATCTTGCCTATTTATTACTGTAGTCTCTTGGTTCCATTCCACTGGTCTTTTTGGCAACTCTCCATGCAGACGATAGTTTCTCACATCTTCATACAACGTCCGTAACAGAAGTATTTCTCGATCCTTTGTTTTTTCTTGTTGGATCAAAAATAAATTCCCAGAACTCATAATATAAATACTCATTGCTGTGATCATCAATGCTGTTAATGATTCTAGCAATACAAAGCTAGCTAGATTGGACTTTTTTGATATAACGACCACCCCCTAATTGGAATTGATAAATGATTCTTTGCTGCTTTTCTACCCAATAAAATTCATATGCCTTCAATGAACTTTCATTGCCAGTATTTGCAGCGTAAGTGATCATGGCATGACGCTCGACAGTCAACGTCTCAGGTATCGGTACCACTTGCCATTCCATGGACGAGTAAGCAGGGACATCAAATAAAAGACTGTGTCGGATCGGATCATAGTAAAAACGGGTAGCTTGTTGATGGATGATCGCGCTCTGTTGTGCCAGATCGATCCGTTTTTCTAACTGATCAAAAAAACGTTGGGTCGACTGCTCGTGTTCTAAAGAGCGGAAAGATAAGACAGGAAAGACAAAGAAAGACAGGGAGAGGACCAAAACGGTGATTGTTTCTACCAAAGTATACGCTTCAGCGCTGTGCTTTTTAGTTTTTGCGATATGCATCGGCATGTTCCTGTTTGATGTAGCCCTCTCGTAAAAGCTCATCAATACTTGGAACCTTTCCGTCATTTTGTAGTGCGTATAATTCACTTTGCGCATCGATCAGTTGCATGACTGCTTCACGTCCTTCCTTGTTGACATGGTCACGATAACGAGAAATATTTGGGATAAACAATAAAACCAGCGCACTGATAACTAACAAGACGATCAACATCTCTATCAGAGTAAAACTTTTTAGGCGAGCCACTCTTTTTTTGATTTTCATAGTAGAACCTCCTCGATATTTCCATATACTGGTAATAAAATGGCTGCATAAATCAACAGAATCAATGCAGCGATCCCTAAGAAAAGAACTGGTTGGATCCAATGTAACCAACGATGGATCTTTTGAAAAAATTCTTTACGTGTGATTTCACTGTAAAACAGTAATTCCTTACCTAAATTTCCTTTTGCTTCCCCTTGTAGCACGATACGACTGAATTCTGTCGTCAAAAAAGAGTATTGTTCAAATTGTTGCGCCAACGGAATACCTACTTCGAGTCCTTGCATCAACTGATACGCTAAAGACTGGACTAAACTTCCCTCTTTTGTTTCCTTTAAGCAACGTATGATTTGTTTCAAATCAAGTCCTTCATAAAAAAGTTTTCCTATTTCTAGTGCCAGATAGGCCGACTGATAAGAGCGATAGAGCCTTCCGATCGCCCATTGTTTACTGATCCACTCACTTCGTTTGATGGCTTCCCAGTTTTTCAAGCGGAAAAAAATCGCAGATCCACATAAAAAGCAACTACCAAAAACGCCCAAGAACAGCCAATGACTCGATTGAAGCAAGTAAATTCCCCAATGTGTCGTTGATACCATCTCAGTTTGAAGCAATTGAGGCAAGACTAACTCCCGTAGACTGACAAAGATACCTAGTAAAAAAATAAGTAATAGAAGTGGATAGCTGATGACCTTCTTTAGTTCTTTACGGAATGTTTCAACTAGTCGAAATTGCTCGGCGATCCCTTTTAAAGTCTCCACCAAATTTCCATGGATTTCTGCCAATTCTACCTGGACGAGTTGCTCTTGTTTAAACCCCAATTGCTGTAAAACAGAGTGAAAGGATTCGCCAGCTTGCAGATTCTTTTTGGCGAAATGGATATAGACTTGTGGCACTAGCTGAAGCAAATCCACTAAATCCAGTGCTTGTTGTAAGCTGAAACCATTTGACAATAGTTCACCAATGGTTTGGATAAAACGCGCTTGTTGCTTAGGAGGCATTTTTTTAAAATGGATGGGATTGCCAGACACTCTTTTGCGCCTCTTCATAACTAGACCTCCATTCTTTTTTGATTTCACTACCAGAGAAATAATAGGACCACAATGCTGTAGGGTGACCATTGAAATCAGGCAATAGCTCTTGATAGATGACTCCGGCTAAACATTCGTCAAAAGCATCATTTTTCGTTAATTCCTTCATTCGTGCCAATGTTCCATGCAGATCTCGGGCATGAACGGTGGCAAACACTCGATGTCCTGTCAAGGCTGCTCGGATCGCTGCATCTGCTGTCTTTTTATCCCTGATTTCACCAACGATCAATAAATCAGGGCGATGGCGTAGAGCAAGTTTTAACAACTGATCATAAGTCTGATCAATTTTCTCATTCACTTGTAACTGCAAAAACAAAGGCTCTTCAATTTCTACTGGGTCTTCGATCGTGATCACTTGTTCCTCGTTCCTACGAGCAAGGTGATACATCAGCGAAGTTTTCCCCGAACCGACCGGCCCACTAAACAAAAACAACCCCCGATCGATCGTACTGCGTTCAATGATTTGCAAGTCTTCGGCAATGAAGCAACGAAATTGTTTCTCACTCAATGCGTAAAGTAAGCGGATGACCAAACTTTCTCTTTGTAAATAATCCCCTACTGATGAGAGTCTTAACCTGATTTTTTGCTGACCCAATAAATAAGTAAGTGAGCCTAATTGCGCTTTTCTTTTTTCACCAATATCCATTTGTCCTAGATATTTGAAACTAGCAATCAATTGCTGGCCAGCTTCAAGAGAAAGTGCGCGCTGAAATGTTCGGCTTTTACCTATTCGAAAGTAAACCTTGAAATCTTCTGGAAATGGTAAGATATAGATATCTTGTACTTTATTTTTAGTCCCTCCATGGATGATCTCGTTTGCTAAATCTTTTATCTTCATCTCTCTCCCTCCAAAAAAATATACGTCTTTTTCAAATAAATCGTTTATTTTTACAAAATTTAATGAAAATCGTTGGTTAAATCCGAATTTATGTTATACTAGTAAAAATTTATTTTGGGAGGTTTCAGAGTGGATTCGCATTTAAACAAACACATTGCAGTTGCCGGAAAAAAACAACCCGCTGACTTGGTCATCAAACATGCAAAAATCGTCAATGTCTTTACCAAAACGATCATGGAAGGTGATGTCGCTGTCTGTGACGGAAAGATCGTAGGTATTGGGGAATACGAGGGTACGACCATTTATGATGCAAAAGGACAGTATTTAGTTCCTGGTTTGATCGATGGTCATGTGCATATCGAGAGCTCTTTGTTAGCGCCAAAAGAGTTTGCGAAAATCTCTCTGTTACATGGGGTTACGACAGTAGTAACTGACCCTCATGAAATCGGAAATGTGGCAGGAAGCTTAGGTCTTGAATTTATGTTGACAGATGCGAAAGAGACACCGATGAATATATTTATCATGTTGCCTTCTTGTGTGCCTGTCACACCATTTGAAACTAGTGGTGCAGTCTTAGATGCAAAATCACTTGCGCCATTTCTTACGCATCCTGAAGTCCTTGGCTTAGCCGAAGTGATGAACTATCAAGCAGTCGCTTCAAATGAGCAAACGATTATCGATAAATTGCAACTAATGCACCAAAACAATAAAAAAATCGATGGCCACGCTGCTGGTATCCACGGGGACGATCTAAACGTCTACTTGACTGCTGGCATACGTACAGACCACGAGGCAACGACCGCCGAAGAAGCAAAAGAACGTTTAGCACTAGGTATGTATTTGATGGTTCGAGAAGGAACCGTAGCAAAAGATCTACATGCTCTGTTACCTGCGATCACACCGGACAATTCACGACGCTGTTTATTTGTAACTGATGACAAACTGATCAATGATCTAGTAGCAGAAGGCTCGATCGATCATATCGTCCGCGAAGCAATCTTGGCGGGTATGGACCCACTACAAGCAATCCAAATGGCTTCATTGAATGCGGCAGAATGTTTTGGTTTACAACATTTAGGAGCAGTTGCGCCAGGCTATCAAGCAGACTTTTTCTTAACTGATGACTTGAACAAATTGCCGATCAATACGGTTTTCCATCAAGGAGAAACGGTTGTGGTAGATGGACAGTTGGTGCCTGATTCTACAGAAACAAACAATCAGCCTGCTATTGACGCATTACCAAAAATGGCAGTTGCGCCATTCGATTCAAATTCTTTGAAATTGGCTTTAGCTTCATCAACTGCTCATGTCATTGAGATCATCCCAAATAGCTTGTTGACAAATGATTTGTTGGAGCAAGTCCAAGTCGAGGACGGTGCTTTCACTCCTTCCATTGCAGATGATCAACTAAAAATCGCTGTCATTGAGCGTCACCATCGCACAGGAAATATCGGACTTGGCATCGTCAAAGGATTTCAATTAAAAAGTGGTGCCTTAGCGACTACGGTGGCTCACGATTCACATAATATCGTCGTCGTAGGAACGAATGATGAAGACATGCGTTATGCTGCTGAACGTTTGATCGAACGTGGCGGCGGAATGATCGTTGTAGATCAGGAAACCGAATTAGCTTGTTTACCGTTACCGATTGGCGGATTGATGTCTCTAGAACCTTTTGAAACCGTCAATCAACAATTGCTGAACTTGACTGAGCAAGCGCACAAGCTAGGAGCAAGCCAATCATTCGATCCTTTCTTGACACTTTCATTTCTAACGTTATCAGTTATTCCTGAATTGAAGATCACCGATATGGGTCTCTTCTCTTTTTCAAAATTTGACTTGATTTCCGTCTGTGACCAAAAAGAGTAAAAATGAGAACAAAAAAGAAGAGAAAGGAACTTGTTGTTCCCATTCTCTTCTTTTTCTATTTGTTTTTATCTACAAATTGTGCTTCTACACGATAGATCCGTTGTCCACGAGAAGAGAACTTCTCTTCATATTCTGTCATGATATTGTCTTCAAAATCACTTTGATGTAAATCAAGCCAGACTTTTTTCAGGCGCATGCCGTACTGTGAAAAACTAGCCAATGAATACTCAAACAATCCTTGATTATCTGTCTTGAAGTGGATCTCACCATTTGGTTTTAAGATTTCTTCATCGACAGCTAAGAATGTACGGTACGTCAACCGTCGTTTCTCATGTCTTTTTTTAGGCCACGGATCCGAAAAGTTCAAATAAATTTGATCGATTTCATTTTCTGAAAAGTACTCAGTCAAAGCGGAACCATCCACATGCAATAATCTCAAATTAGGTAGTGGTTCTTCCAATACTTTGTCTAACGCAATGGAAACGACACTCACTTGCATTTCGATCCCGATATAATTGATTTCTGGATGAGCTTTTGCCATCCCAGTAATAAACTGGCCTTTTCCCATACCGATCTCAATATGGATTGGTTGATCATTGCCAAACAATTCTTTCCATTTCCCACGCCATTTCGTTGGCTCACTGATGACGATCTCTGGATGAGCGGCTAGCATTTCTGCTGCATTTGGTCGGTTACGAACACGCATCTTTTTCTTCCTCTCTATTCCTATCAAAGATTGTTCCTTAGATTCTACTTATTTTAGCCTAAATTGCTAGGAGTCTTGCCCCTAAAAACAAAAAAATCAACTGAATATCCGAGCTTAACCACTAAAAATACGTTTAAGTTGTAAAATCTCTTCATTCATTCGTCGATAATCTTCACGTTTACAGTAGCGGGTGATTTCTTGTAATAAATTCATCACCGCATACCAATGTAACTTTTCTAAAATCTCATCTGTTGGTCGGATACCATAACTGATCAACCATTGGTTCCAGCTAGACAAAGGCACGTAATTTCCTAGAATAGTCGCAATATCCACAGCAGGATCAGCGAACATGATCGAATCCCAATCAACTAGATATAAATAATTTTTACAGACTAACCAATTCCGATGATTGACATCGCCATGGACGACTGCTAGTTTCTCTTTGTCCACAGAAGGGACTTGTTGGCATAAATAGCGATAAACAAGTTGCAAAAATTGATTATTTTTTAAGCTATCGGGTAAATCTTGTTCATAATATTGAAGCATTTTCTGAGGTGTCAATACCCTACCACCGATCCGAGAAAGCATCGTTTTTAAAGACGTCGAATGATGTAAATGATACAGCACATCTATGACATCATTTCTTTGACCGATCTCATTAGGCGTCAACAAGCGGCCTTCTAGCCACTCTTGTGCGGTCAACGTATCGCCATCCCCTGTTCGCTTTGTCCACACTAATTTCGGCGTAATGCCTTCACGAGAGAGTGCAGCGAGCATTGGCGTTGTGTTTCTCTTGATAAAAACTTTGTCTTTATCACGCATGCCTATGTATGTTTTTCCTGTGTCACCTTTGATGGGGCGTAACCGCCACTCTTGGTCTAACTGAAACTCCATCGCGCATTCTCCCGTCCTCTACTATATGTTTGCAGTACCTATTATTCTAGTCGCCCAAGTCTTGAACGTCAAGCACATATACGTTCTTTTTCCATGTTTTACTCTCTAAAAAACCAACTTTTATCAAAATAAAAAAGTGTCGGGCGATTTATTCTCATACTTTAGGTTTATTACACACGATTTTTACAGGATCAAAAAAGAGGAAAGTTCGAAAAAACATAAAGTGATTTCGGACTTTCCTACATGACATATACAGTCATTATAAAAAAATGAAGTTTTTCAGCTTATTTTTCAACTACTACTCCGCAAGTTTCTTTAAACGAGTTGGCACGTACCATTTGATTAAGAGTCCAGTGACAACAAGATAGACCAAGATTGGCAGCCATCTTTCGTTTCCTTCAAGGACAACCGCAGCAATCAAACCGAATAATAAAGCAACAAAAGTCAAAAGCCATGTCAAGAGACGTTGGATTGCTCCTTGTTTTTGACTTTCCTGAATAGGATACAATTGGACCAAGATCATATAGCGAAATTGACTGTATAAAGGTAATAACTGAAACCCGATCAAATACAGAAAGAGTGAACCAATACCTAAAGTAAAGTATAGATCGTTGATTCCTGCGATAATGATCGAACCGATCACTGTTAAACGCATATATAAGCCGATAAAGTCTGACCCTCTGGCAAAACGTCTAGCAAACAAATAAAGGTATGTGTTTTTTGTTTCTTTTTTGATTCCTTGTAACACAGGATCAAGATAGCGACGTCTTTTGACTTTCGCAGTGATCTCCGGCACATCTGTAAACAAGTTGATGAATTGATAGATTTGGTGCAACCGTTGTTTTTCTAACTGGATCATTTTTTCCCAATCCAAATGGGCGGACATATTTTTCCACAAGAACATATAATAAACGACCGCTTGCACGCTTGAAAGAACTAATCCCGCCCAGATATTCCCATAAAAAGAGAGCAGTAAGATAGCGAAAGACGATAGCCACCAACCATGTTTGAACAGATTTTTTCGTGTTTCTTCCAAACGATAAAAATCAGCACGTTTCACTTGTAAATGACTAGACTTCAAACTCCATAATATAAGTAGATACACAAAAAACATTGAAAAAGGTTGTTGCGTCGAAACAACGACCAACGGCATCGCAAATCCGCCTACAAGCCCTAGAAAAACCAGCGGAAAAATACAAGAATAGCGAAATGCTCGTTGCAAATATCCTCTCATCTCGTTTTCCTTTGGTAAAAGAAAAACGAGATCCGCAGGCTCCGCAAAAGTCGCAATTTTTCCAACGAATAAGCAAAGCAACCAGATCACTGAAACGATGACCCCTCCAATTGAGAAAGGTGCATGAAGTGTTTTTAACCAGTTAGAATAATAAAGCCCTAATCCCCCAATCAAAAACAAACAGACCAATACAAAATGATCGTTGAACACATAGCGTAAATATTTCATCATTTTTTTATGATGTTTTGCTAGTCTTTTTTGAAAAAAATCACTCATAGCCTTGCTCCTTCGTCAGCGCGATGTAGATTTCATCTAGTGACGCTTCTGGCATCTGAAAAGCAACCTGTAACTCTGCCAACGTGCCATCTGCTCGGATCTCTCCTTCATGGAGAACGACAAAACGATCACAATATTTTTCAGCAGTTGCTAAAATATGCGTAGACATCAAAATACCTGATCCTTCATTTTTCATTTCAACCATCAATTCCAGCAACGCATTGATTGCCAGTGGATCCAGACCGAGAAATGGTTCGTCAATGATATACAATGATGGCTCAATCAAAAAAGCACACAGAATCATGACTTTTTGTTTCATCCCTTTTGAAAAATTGGCAGGAAACCACTCTAAACGGTTGGACAAACGAAATGTCTGTAACAACTTCTCTGCCCGTTTCATCGCAACATCCATTGGAATATCATAGGCCATAGCCGTCACTTCGATGTGTTCTTTTAACGTAAGTTCTTCATATAATGAAGGTGTTTCTGGAATATACCCAATTTGCTTACGATAGCTTTCAACATCCTTTTTTAGAGTTAATTGATTGATTTCGATTTTCCCTTTCGTCGGTTGCAATAAACCAATGATATGTTTGATCGTTGTACTTTTCCCGGCGCCATTCAACCCGATCAATCCAACCATCTCTCCTGGCTGAACGGTAAAACTGATATCTTTCAAAACAGGTAAATGTCCATAACCACCTGTAACATGTTCAATATTTAAACTCATCTTTCTTCCTCCGTTAATATACTGTTCTCATTATACCACGAAGAAAATCACGTCCAATTATTTTTTACGCACATTCTCATGAACTTATGTTAAAGTTGAGGTAACGAAATTTGAACGGAAGAAAGGTGTTTTTAATATGGACAATTGTATATTTTGTAAAATCATCAAACAAGAAATCCCGAGCTACAAGATCTATGAAGATGAAAAAATCTATGCGTTCTTAGATATTTCTCAATCAACTAAAGGTCATACGTTGATTATTCCTAAAGAACACGTCACTGATATCTTTGAATACAATGAAGAATTGGCGAGTGATGTTTTTGCTCGCATTCCCAAAATCGCTCGTTCAATTGAAAAAGCATTTCCTGAAATGGAAGGGTTGAATATTATCAACAATAATAGAGAGTTAGCTTATCAGACCGTTTTCCATTCCCATATCCATTTGATTCCGCGCTATAGCAAACAAGATGATTTCTCCATCCACTTTGGGAACCATCAAGCAGATTATACAGCAGAAGAGATGACTGCCATCCAAGAGCAAATCAAAGAGCAGGTGATGAAGCATGGTTAAAAATTTTCTAAAAGGACTAGCTTTCGGTGCCGTTACCGGTGCCGCAGCTGGATTATTATTTGCCCCGCGGAGTGGAAATGAAACAAGAGAAAAATTGATTGAAGAATTAGATGAAGCAACGGAATTGACCAACGAATTAAATAACAGTTTGAATCATTTTAAACAAGCGTTATCCGAAACAAAAAGAACAGCTGAAACCGTTATTCCAACTTTTCAAGAATCGATTGAAAAAGACATTGAAAATTTTAAATTTCAAGCTGAGCCACGAGTTATGCAGATTCAAGAGCAAGCAGAAAAACTGTCTTCGCATTTCCCTGAATCCTTGACAGACGTGCAATAATGAGCAAAAACCAAGCACTTTTGTTATGTATATGTCTTTTTTATGTATCAAGATGATTGGAATGTGACAAAAATTTGAATTTTGTTTGAAACTATCGGGCAGAACGTTTTTATTCACCGGTAGTTATGGTATAGTTATATTTGTGAAAACCAATAATAAATTACAGGAGTGCAAATTTTAAATGAAAAAGAAAAAAATAATTTTAGCTGCGACAAGTGCGTTAGCTATTCTAACACTAGCAGCTTGTTCTGGTGGCGGGGATACAAATAAGGATATCGTAACCATGAAAGGCGGTACGATCACCGTCGCTGATTTTTATGAGAAAGCAAAATCTGAATCAGCAAACCAACAATTACTTCAACAAATGGTCATCTATGATGTATTTAACAGTAAATACAGCGATAAAGTATCTGATAAAGAAGTAGATGCTGAATTCGATAAAACGAAAGAAACTTACGGCGATAGCTTCGAGTCACAATTAGAAGCAGCTGGTTTTACTGAAGAAAGCTACAAAGACTTCCTTCGCAACAACCTTGTCTTCAAAGCAGGGATTGAATCTCACGTAAAATTGACAGACGAAGACTTGAAGAAAACTTGGGAAACATTCCATCCAGAAGTAGAAGCACAAATCATCAAAGTTGCTAGTGAAGACGAAGCAAAAGAAGTGAAGAAATCAGCTGACGACGGCAAAGATTTCGAAGAGCTAGCAAAAGAAAAATCAACTGATACAACAAAAGACGATGGTGGGAACATCAAGTTTGATTCAGAAACACAAACTGTTCCAGCAGAAGTCAAAGAAGCTGCTTTCAAACTTAAAGACGGTGAGATCTCAGATGTGATCACTGCAACAAACACTTCTACTTATGCTACAGAATACTATGTCGTGAAAATGGTCAAAAACCAAGATAAAGGTAACGACATGGATAAATTCAAAGATCAATTAGAAGAAATTGCGACTCAAGCAAAAGTAAATGACAGTGAATTTACAACAAAAGTAATCGGTGAAGAACTAAAAGAAGCTAATGTGAAAATCAAAGATGACGCATTCCAAAACATCTTGACACCATTTACTACAGCTACAACAAATACAACTTCAACTGAAGACTCAGCAACAGAAAGCTCTGAAACAAAGACTTCTGAAACAAAATCTACTGATTCTACTGAAGCATCAGAAACAGAGCAAAGTACAACTGAATCTACAAACGAATAATCCTTTGACTTTTACAGGAAAAATGGACAGGAAGAGAATTCTCTTCCTGTCCATTTTTATCATCGAATAAAAGAAAGTGGCATCGCTATGTTGCACCAGTCACTCCAAAAAGTTCACCTAACTTTTGAATAGAGAGCATTGTTTGTCTTCTGTTTGATGTGTTGAGGATGGCATAGAGGTAAATTAGAGGGACAACTCAAACAGCATTCATCCCCGATTGTGGCTAGAGCTCTTCTACCTAATTTAATTTCCATTCTTTTTCTTTTTACTCACTAATTAACTAATTCTAATGATGGGAAGAATTAGACAGAATCAATCAAATCAGCTTCATCACCCGTTTGTAGCTCAAGGATCTTTTTTGTTAAATTCGCCCAATCGACCACTCTTGGAGGATCTAGCCATACAATGACATTCGTTGATTCACTATCATAGACATCATTCATATTGGTGATCACGATATCTGCCTCATGATGAAGATTTGGATCAATGATTGCCACATTTAAATTCACATACATCGCTAAATTCTTTTTGATAAACTCATTGTAAAGTTCTCCATAAGAAAAATCGATACCAATTTTGACCGGTACTTTCAAATGATCTACTGGGACCGTATGGATCAGTAACATCAAGTAATTAAAAAAAAGAATACTTTTATTTCTTGAGAAATCGCTAAATTCATCTATGATATTCTTCGTATATTCTAGTAAAAAAAGATAGAATTCTGGATAGGTTTGATAAAAGAATTGAGTATCTATTTCTATTCTATTGAACTTTTCTATCGGATAATATTTACTCGTAAAATGTACTCTTTCTAATCCCTTCAATAGCTCACTTTTTATAGCGGGCGCTAATCGAGTAAAATTCTTTTCTACTTTATTCACAAACAATTGATTTAATAATTGGATCTTACTATCTTCATTCCTATTGATATAGCTATCATCTAGCTTATTGTAGCTATATAACCATGCTAAAAGATAGTACGTATAGTTGATAGAACGTAGAGAAAGTGTTTGTTTTAATCTTAATGTTTCTGCTTCATCAAAAAAATGAACGATTTCATCTTTAATGTTGATCTCTTCTCTAGTATTCTCTATTTTTCCAAGCGCTAAACAATGAAACAATTTCTGTTTTTCATAATTAGAAAATACAAACATCTGTTGTAATGAATCCATTATTTGTTCAACTTCCGAAATTATTTTTTGTTCATATACATCTTCAAAAGACGGGTTGATCAGTAAAAATAAATGATACATAAAAAATAAAATGTTTGTTCTACTGCCAATCATCTTTCCTTTTTCAAGTGTGATATTGTAGTAGTTTAATTCTTTTTGTAGACGTTTTATCGTTTTGTACGCCACTGAATAACTGACGTGGTGCTCCTCCATAAAATCTTCTAACGAGGTAAATTCTCTACTAAAAATAGAAATAAGTAATGCAGTGGATAATGATTGTTTAATGTACTTGGATAGAACGTAATTACTTGTATAATCACCATTGATTTCTAAAATAATTTCTACATTTTCAGTCGATAGTTTAAAGCTTTCACTCAAATCCCAGTCGCTAATATCACTTTTCAAATTGTCAATGGTCTTTTTCACAAGAAAAGGAGACAATTCTAGTTCCTCCTGAAGTTTTGACAATGATTCAGTCAAAGTGACACTTCTTTCAAGATACTTTAGTAAGTTGTAGCTTCTTCTATCTTCTTTATTTAGTAAAAATTCATAATCCATTAGTAAATCAACTCTTTCTTCCGTAAATTACTGTTCCTACTAATTCATTCACAAGGTCTAAATAAAAATTAGTTCTTGGCTTACCTCCTGCTCCGCTTGGATCATCTTTCATGATTGCTTCTACTGAGTAATCATTGAACAAATCTTCTGAAAGATCTAGTCTTTTATTACGCTTTGTCTTCTCTGTTTCTTCCTCAGTTGTTTCTGTAGTATGTTCTTCTTCCTCGTTTTCCTGAGGTTCTTCACTTTCTTCTAAAATGGCTTCTACCACCTGATTTGTATTGTCTAAAGGCTCAATTTGTTGGCTAGGATCCGCTGGATTATAGATTGGATTTTGGTTTTCTTCCGCATAAACGCTCGTCTCCAGCCGAAAAAACGATAAGAGCAAGGTACTCCACAATAAAATATTTTTATATCTCTTCATAGGTTTCACACATATCGCCAAATCGTATAGTTTCCTATCATTAAAATGAAAAGGATGATTAGAATAGGAACTACACTATATTTCACAATACTCCTTCTCATTATTTTTCTATCATTGTTTTCATTCCTCTGTTGTATGTGTTCAATATGTTCTTCTACCTCATCTAGCAACTTAGCCACAATAACGATCCTCTTGTCAGTGATTGTTGGCTGATTACAAGTAATAATTGTTAGTTGTGCATGATCCGTATTTTCCAATACACTAAAATCTGTTTCCATAACAAGTTTATTTTCAACAACTTCATAGTTCAGACCCTTTGACAAGTACTTTACATAAATCTTATCACCTACTTCCAAGTTCGTGACATTCCCTAGTAAAATTTCTGCCATGCCCAAATGATGACCGAACAACAACATATTTTCAGTTTCTGGATTTCTTTCCGGATACATCGATCCTACACCAAATAGCATCTGATCATTATTCAATCCTGCAAAAATAGGTGTATTGATATTCTGACTTGGAATAACGATTTCTCCAATCGCTTCTCCTATACTTTCTGAGCTAGTATACAAATAATTCTCTAATGTAGGTAAATGAATGATTTCATTAGGTTTTTGAGGTGGTAATTCTGACGAGACTACCACTTTAGTCGTTTGAATCCTGATCAGGGTTAGCGTGTTTTTTATTACAGGAAATGAAAGCAAACTTACACCTATCACGAAAAGTAGATGAATCACAAATTTAATCTTCTTTTTCCTCATTTTTCTTTTTTCTCCAAAGTAGCCAAAGAATCAACAACACTACTAATAATAAGAGCAATGCTCCTATTAAGAGATACATCCAAGTATGATCTTCTGGGATCGTGACATCTTTTGCATTTAGTTCTCTTGCCACTTGCCCATCAATTGTAAAATCTTTTTCAAAAGTCCAATAATTCCTGTATTTGATTGGTCCCCCCTCAGTTTCTCTAACAAATTCACCTGATTCATCTTCATTCGCAAAAACAGTGGCTCTTATCTTATATTCACCTGGTTCGAGCGCAGCACCATTTAAAGAAGTGGGGAAATCAAATCGCGTATTAGGTGCAATCTGTAATTTTTCCTTATCCTCTGCATATAATACTGTATCATTCCCTTTTTTTGTGATTTTTGTTTGGAGGTTCACTTGATTGATATAGGTTTTTTGATCATTTTGAAGAGTTGCCAAAATCACGTTTCTTGCATTGATCTGACCTGGCTCTACTTCATGAAGTATCAAGTTAGGTGCTACTTTATTTTCCGTTTGTCTCATCAGCAATGCGACAACATACGAATATTCATTTTTTATGGAGAGACCTTGTTGATCATCTCCACTTTGATCTTCTTCCGTGATTTCTTTAAAGGTGATACCTCCTGCTAAGACACCATCAAAGATTGTTTTTGGCATATTGACTTGAAAGACGATTGTTTCTTTGCTTTGCGGTGCTAACGTCACTGTCTCTGGGTATTCAACATAATCTGCAATATCAATATCTAAACTATCGTCTTTCTCAATATTGTTTTCTCCATATTCAACTACTACATTTGAATTGGTGGTCACACTATTTAAAGAAACATCAACTTTTACTTCTTTATCTGTATCATTTCTTAATTCAACGGATAACTCTTCTGTTTGTTCGGGATCAAGTCTAATATCAAAATAGGTTTTAGTTCCATCTATTTGACTGTCTGGGGGTGTAGTCGTGATAGCAAAATTGAACTCACTCGCAGACACAGGTATATTGGAAAAGAGAGCCATTAAAACAAATAATAGGACCCATTTTATCTTTCTTTTTTGTTTCACTTTACTTCCTCCTATACGGTATGTAAGGCATTCAGGATACGTCATCATCCAAAAGCTACTAATAATGATAGTCATGAACACATCATGACCATGTCTAAAATAGTAAGAAGCATTTTGACTAGAAACCGAAATTCACAAAAATTTAAAATCAATTTTTGTGAATTTCTTCTTATTTTCTATAATGGACGATGCGGTCCCAATCTCATCTCAAATTCCTTGATCCATTGATTAATTCCCTGGTGTATCTGATAATGTCCAAGTTAATCTAGTCGCATATTTTTCGGCATACTTTGTCGTTGCTCCAGGAACATTTAATTCAATACTTGTATCTGCTGTTGGAACACTTCCCCAAGCAAATAGGTATGTGCCTGCTCCGTTACCAACACGAGCAGTCATCACGGTTGATTGTGCACCATTTGCATCCAGTACGATATCCGCCGCTCCATCTGGTGCACCAGATGTTGAAGCAGTGACCACATTCCCGTTTCTTAAACGGATCGTTGCACCTGTTAAGACTTTTCCGCTAGATGAAGTAAATTGACCTTCTTGATTCACTTTGAGTGTCCAACCTGCTTCTGTTCCACGATTATCTGTCACCTGTACGTAATTGGGGCCTTCTTTGATATCAGCCAAGGGGTTGCCATTTTCATCCAGCTCTCTGTACTTTTGTGATGCAGCAAAATATGTTTCATCTTTAGAAGTGATTTTTTGCATCCCAAAGTCTAAACCTGAGGCATAGTCGATCGACAAAGGCCCATTTGTTCCTGGATCAGGATCACCACCTCCTGGCTCCGTTGGGTCAATTGGAGCTACTGGATCTACTGGATTCGTTGGATCAACTGGCGTTGTTGGATCAGTATTTGGTACAAATTGAACTACCCCATTTGAAGTGTATACGCCCCCATCTGCTGCAAAAGCAGTTGTGGAAACGCCCAATGTGCCCAATGCAATTGTTGCTATAATAAACTTCGATGTTTTTTTCATTTGTTATTTTCTCCATTCTTCCATTCATTTAGTTATGGTACGTCTTCAAGCGTCCAAGATAACGTGCCTGCAAATGTTCCGACTCTTTGAAATTCGACAGGGACTGTTGCTTTGATCCCATTTTTAGTTTGCGGATCTAGTAAATGTGACAAGTTTGTTTCGCCTTTTTGAGTACTATCGCTAATGACTATGCTCGATTCACCGATTTCCATGGAACCATTTGCCGTCATAAAAGACAGAACACCTGGTATCTCGAACCCGTTATTTGTTAACGGTGTATGTTGTTTTAATTGTAAACGCCAGCTACTCGAATCCCGCTCATCCATGATTTTCAACTGTCCGGTCGGTTGTCCAAAAATAGTCAATGTTGTTGCCGCTATTTTATGGCTACCAAAATCAAAACGAGTGGGTGCTTCAGATAGAAACAGGCGACCGATTCGGTAATAAAAATAGATATCATCAGTAGTTTCAGAAAATACATCTTCGGTATTTCCTGAATCAGATACAAAAACATATCCTCCGATGACTAAAGGCTCTTCTTTATACGAATCTCCAATTACTCCTATAATCGTTTTCGGTGGTGCAACATCTTGTTGTGTATCGATATCTTTGTAGTAGACTTGGATCGTCTTTTCTTTTGGTTGCGCTATAGTAATACTTACTTCATTTGATTTTTTAATAAGAACCGATTCTTCTAAATATTCAAAATTGGTCGTTATTACTTTTTCTGGTGTAGCATCATCCAATACGGTTTCTACCTCTAGCAATAATGGTTGTTTTGAAATAAGATGTTTTGCTAAATCCACGGTAAGCCGATTTCCTGTAACCGTAAATTCTGAATCACTTATTGGCTTTCCGTCAAGGGTGATCGAACGAGGATTAGGTCCTAGTTCGGCTGGAAGCTCAATACTCGCTTTAGGATTTCTTTGATCGATAAAAGTACCTTCTACATTAAGTGTTTTCCTAATAAAAATTTGATCGTTTTTTACTGCTTCTCCTGTCAAACCATATTCACCGTCATTTACTTTGACATGTGCTTCTGATGAGACACTCGTCGGTAACTGCGTCATTGCCAACGCATTTTCTTGTACGAATGTCCCTGTAGAAGAAGTGAATCCCCAATAAACTTCATTTCCTCCAAATTGTGTATTTAGATTTGAAACCACATGAGAGTTACTTCCTACGCCACTTAGATCATACGATAATCTTCTCTCTGTCGCATTCCATTGGACCGTTAACATGCGCCAAGTCCCATTCGATAAAAATGTAGGAGCGACAGTCACTCCAGAGTGTTCCCCCGTATAATGATT
This sequence comes from Enterococcus sp. DIV2371, assembly GCF_050498525.1. Lineage (NCBI taxonomy): Bacteria > Bacillati > Bacillota > Bacilli > Lactobacillales > Enterococcaceae > Enterococcus > Enterococcus sp. DIV2371. The sequence continues at coordinate 2,900,940 of NZ_JBIPAJ010000001.1, forward strand.
GTTATTTGATTTTGGCGTAACAAATGCTACGTGACCAAATCCTGTATCTGCGCTGATTTCTCGATCCATTCGATTCGAAGTTCCGGTATTCTTGTACGTATCAAATTCAATCGATAGCGCATTTCTAATAAATGGACGATTGGCAGCTGTTGCATAGGCTCCGATACCCATTCCAGGTGATCCAATCACCTGCTGAGGTGCCGTATTCATTCTTGGATCATTAGTCAAAGTAAAGGTCATCCCATCTCCAGCGTTCTCAAGATTATTGCCCAAATACAAGTAACTTTTAAAGGTGAAATCTGAGAGTAAGCTCACTTTATCCTTAGACCAAATTGCCCCGATTTGTGAAGTTCTTGCTGGATTCAATTGCAGTAATTTACCATCTTCTAACAAGCTTGTACTTGCCCCGATTGGAGATTGGAATACCTCATCGATCGGAATGATTTTCGGATCATTTGGTAAGGTTATTGAGTAGGGGGTTATGCTTGAACGGACAAATTCTGGATCTCTTTCAAGCAAATTTTCTTCTTGATTACTTTCCTTCTCTTCAGAATCACTTGATTCCGTCTCTACTGGGTGATCACTTGTCTCTTGTTCTTTGGTTATTTCGAATAACTCTTCACTTGTGACAGTCTGCTCATGTTCTTCCAAAGTTTCACTCATAGAGGAGGGATCCTTAAGTTTCTGATCCTCAGTTAGAAAAGAAGAAGAAATCGTCGCCGTTAATAGCGTGCTTAAAACAAGTGTGAATAATTTTCCTCGTAACATCTTTTTCCCCCCTACTTTTTAAATTTCCGGAACATCTGTTAATGTCCAAATGAGACTCGTTTGGTACGTCACTGCATCTTTCGGAGTATATCCAGGTACGGCCAATTGGATATCCTTTGTGACACTGACCGTTTGGATTTGCCCGTGTTCGTCTCGCTCTTTTATTTCGACAACTTCCCCCCAATAAGTCGACCACGTCCCTGCTCCGGAACCTGTTTTTGCTGCGACAAGCACGGACTCTTCACCTGGTACTAAAATGACTTTCTCCATCGCTTCAGGCTTGAGCATACTCACTGCATTACTGTTCACAGTTGGGTTTGCTAACATGATTTGAGCCCCCGCCAAAACATTGTTCAATGTTTTGCTTGTTGCAGTCAGCTGTTCGCTTTGCTTCACTTTTAAGGTCCAACCGCTATTCGTTCCACGATTATCTGAAATTTGGACAAAGTTCGCTGTATTTCCTTGGTTATCTTGATACGCTTGTGCTCTAGCAAAATACACTTGATCTTTGTTTGAGATACGATTATTGCCAAACTTCAAACTTGAAGCATAATCAATTGATAAAGGACCACTCGTTCCTGGATCTGGCCCATCTGGTTTAGTTGGATCAACTGGCCTTACTGGTTTTTCTGGATCTGGATTCTCTGGATTTACAGGATATGTCGGCTCTAAGTTTGGAATAAACTCGACTAAACTGTTTGATTCGTACTGTGTCTTCTCTTCGGCAAATCCTTCGATCGATAAAACTGAACTTCCTAGTAAAGTTAAAATTGAGACATACAATAAAACTCTTCTCATAATGGTTTGTCCCTTAAAAAAAATCAATTTGGTGTATTTTCTAATGACCAAACCAATTTAGTTGTATATTGTTGCGCCAATTTAACTGATTTCCCTGGGATTGTTAATTGAACAGCGTCCTTATTGTCTGCTTCATCTGCACCAAATCGATAAACCCAAGTTCCAACACCTGTTCCTGCAGCTGCATTGATTGCCAACGTCCCGCTCAGACCTGGAGTCAAGGTCAATTTATTATTGACGGTTGTTGGCGTATACTGAGAATCTACAATAGATGCTGCTTGTCCCTTAGTAAAGCTCAACTCTGCACCCACAAGCTCAACACCTGCACTTGTTTTAAACTGTTCTGGTTGAGCAATACTTAGTTTCCAACCTGCTAAGGTACCACGCTTATCTGTTACTTGGACATACGTCGGTTTCTTAGAACCATCTTGCATCTCATCTGGAGCTGCATAGTAAGTTTGCGTAGCTGAAGAAATCTTTTGCGTTCCAAATTTGAATTTTGAACCATAATCGATCGACAAGGCGCCACCTGTTCCTGGTCCTGGAGGATCTACTGGATCTACTGGTTTTTCTGGATCCGGATTTTCTGGATCAACTGGCGGTGTGACTTCGTTGTCGCCTGCTTCAAATGTGATTGTTCCCTCTGTGTTGTATTCTTTCGGAAAAACATCATTCGCAGAAACCTGAAGGCTCCCAGCGACGATTCCTAATAAAACAATAGTTGATAACATAGAAATTTGTTTTTTCATTTTATTTATACCCCTTTTTCTTTTTTTCGTTAATAATCAAAATTGACAGCCCACTAAGCAGAATAAAACCGATTTGCTCGTATATCGGGGGAAGATAGTCCCCTGTCCTCGGTAAAACGACCATGCCAGCTACTCGTCCATCATTCAAATACTTTGAATGGTATAACCCAATGCCGCTTGCGGTAGGTTGATCTTCCTTTTCATACTCATAGCTTCCATAAAAACTTGTCTCCCCAATCGACTCACTTTTATTTTCTACTGCATCCGTTCTTACAGCAGTCACTACAAATAGAAACAATACTACGATAACGGATAAACTTTTTTTCATCTGACTCTCCCTTCTTTTACTTTGATTAATCGTTATCGAGTTAAATTATAATAAAATTTTTCAGATTTTAATTTTTTTTTATTTTGATATAATTCAAAAAAAGAGATTAAAGGGGTATATTCATTACTAAATCAGAGGTTAATACACTGTTTAATAATTTTTGTTATTTAATAATTTGCCTAAATCAAGCCATATGTTGAATATTAACAGTTTTATAGCTTATACTTCCAGATATATTCTCACTTTTAAATTTATATTTTTTCTCAACAACTGAATTTTTTTTGGATTCGATTTATTTTTATTCATCATTAAGAATAAAAATAATTCAAATCCAAAGTCATATCATTCTTTAAATAGTGAACTTAACCTTAATAATTCAAATCATTTTCTAACTTTATAGATAACTCTTTTCTATTTCCGATTGACTTAATATACAGCTTTTTTATTTGTATTTTTTTTCGCATAACGAAACTACTATATTGTTTCATCATTTTCTCTCTCTATAGATTGAATGTTCATCCATCTTATCGAACGAATTTATTCTAAACTGGATTACTCTCTTTGATAGAGATCAAAAAAAAGATGTTGGCATAGTACGCCAACATCTCTAAACTATTGAAATAAACAACTAATTGTTTTTTTAGAAACTTTTTGCAATCGTCACTCATTGAATCCGTCTTTGTATTTCTATTTCGGTACATAAAAACTACGATTATCTAAGCCAAATATCCGATCCGTATACTTTCCTGGCTCTGTTTGACGAATCGCAGTAGTCATCATTTGCATCGAAGCATCGATCGTGTCGATTTGATGTAAAACTTCAGCTTCCATGATCCTAGGACGAACGGGTGAACCATATTCAAGTAACCCATGATGTGATAGCACCATATGACGCAAAATCAGTACATCCTCTTCATCTTCGCTGATTTTCAGTGCTAAACAAGCCTTCGTGATTTCTTCATCCACTAAAACTAAATGTCCTACTAAATTACCGGCTAACGTGTATTCTGTTGCCATTGAACCAGATAATTCAATCACTTTCCCTAAATCGTGTAGGATGATCCCTGCATAAAGTAACGGTCGATTCAACTCAGGATATTCATCTGCGATTGCTTTCCCTAAATGTAACATTGATACGGTATGGAATGCTAAGCCACTAGCAAATGCGTGATGGTTTCGTTTCGCTGCGGGATATTCAAAAAATTGTTTTTGATATTTGTTTAATAAGTAACGCACGATACGATTCCAATGTGCATTTGTGATTTCAAATAACAATTGATTGATTTCTTCTTCCATTTCTTCTTTTTTCAATGGCGCTCGTTCCATGTACAAACTTGGATCACTTGGTTCATCGACTCTCGTTAAACGCATGTGCAAGATCTTTACTTGAGGATTCCCTTGATAGACCTCTCGTTTACCATTTAAAAAGACGACTGTTCCCGGCGTAAATTTTTTGATTTCATCTTCTGACGCATCCCAATATTTACCATCGATCGTTCCTGATGTATCTTGAAACGTAAAAGCGATAAATTTCTTGCCATTTTTAGCGATTCTGACATCTGCATTTTTGATCAAAACAAATTGCTCGAATTGTTCATCAACGATTAATTCACGTATTTTTTTCACTATTTGCACCTTCTAACTTTCTCACAGATTGTTCTAGCTCATGATAATAGCTTACCATTTCTTGGTCAGAAGACAAGCAGATTACTTGATAGGTTTTACTAAATTCAGCTAATAATTTAGCTAAACGATATTTTCTCTTATGATCGTAGTGTAGCCAACCATCATCAATGATCACTGGACAAATCGCTCGTTTGGCTTCCAAAGCAAGATAAGCAAACCGCATCGCCATGATCATCTGGTCCTTTGTTCCTGTTGAGAGTTCATAGATCGGAAACTCATCCGTACCATTCATTAGCGTCAATGTATCATTTTTCAAGCTTATTTCTTGGTATTGTCTGTCAGTAAGGACACTGAGATAATCACCAGCTAATTTAAGTAACTGAGGTAGCTGTCTCTCACTTAATTCCGTTGAAAGATCACCTAAAAATGTCCCCGCAATCACCAAGCCTCCCCACTCCTCAAACAAGGCTTGTAGTTGCGCTTTTTGTAAACTCTCTTGCTGGTACAACTCATCTAATGTTCCATCTTGTTGTAGACCCTCGATTTGCAGCTGCAATCGTTGGCGTTGTTCACTCTTCGTACTTTCTTCTCGTTTTAGTTCTTGTAAACGTTCGGATTCACGAGCAAGCTGAGTTTGTAACTGTCCGTAAGTTATCGTGTGTTTAAATATTGGTGAAAGGATCTGATTCAGTTCTTCAAAACGAGCTTGTTGTTGTTTCGTTTTTTCCGATTTTTGTAAAAAGATCGGTACTTCTGACGGATAAGAAAGGTTCGCCGCAATAAACTGCTCCTTGTGTTCTTCCAACCACATTTTTTGTTTCTTTTTCAGGGCGTTGATTTCTTGTTTCAATAAAGTATTTTGTTGATAGCTTCTAGCATACTTCATTTGTTCCATTTCTTGGATAAACGTTGCTAACAGATCCATTTTTTCAGAAAGTGATTGATGTTGGAGTGGTAACCACTCTTTTGCTAGGTCAAATGCCCCTTCTATCTGTAAGAGCTGTTCTTGGATTTCTCGTTCCCGTTCTTGTTTCTTTTGAAAAACAGCAAAAAGTTTTTGGTAATCTGTTACTTCTTGGCCCTCATTTTTCATCGTTTCAACCGTATTCATCGACCCTAATGAATGAGTATACGCAAAATCAGCAACTGCTTGTGCCAAGTTTTGTCGCTTACGTTTGTTCTCATTGATCGTTTGATTGATTTCTTCTAATTGTGCCAATACGATATCCAGCTGTCCTAACTTCTCTTGCCATTTCCCTTTGATTTCTGGCAATCCTTGATCAGTCGTTGTCTTCGCGTTTTTACGAGTCAATGGATAGCCAACCACTCCTAAAGCAAGCAACGGCCCTAAGATTTTCCATGGCATAGGTAAGAATAAGCCCACTACAGCTAGCACTACAGCACCAAGATAAAATTTCAAAAAGGACTGCTTTTCTGGTTTTTCTTGAATTGGTCTTGCTTGAATCAACAGCGGGTGGGCAACTTCTAAGTCATTGATCTCTGCTTCTAGCGTTTGCTGCTGTTCCTTCACAATATCAAAACGAATCGCTAACTGATTGTATTGATCGTTTAATTGTTGCGACATTGTATACAAAGATCGCCACTCTTCATCTTCAAGAAATTCTTGTGGTCGTTGCAATCGATCCCAACGCCAACGCTGTTCTAAGACTTTCAATTCAGACTCGGTTTCTCTCGTTTCTACTTGCAGTCTTTGCCATTCACTCATTAATTGCTCAGTGGAAAATTGCTTTTGTTGGAGTGCTTTTAGTTCTTGTTCTTGCTCTAAGTAGAAATAATAGCGTGCAGATTGCTGATCCATTCCACTATGTCGTTCTAAGGAAGCCTCGAGTTCCTCCAGACGTTCATTCATTTGTTGATAACGCTTGGTAAATACTTCTAAGTCTTGTATCAATGATTCATCTGGTACTTCTGCCAGCATACTATTTTTCAGTGATTGCCATTCTTCATATAAAGAAAAATTCAATTCTTGTTGATGATATAAGGTAAGTTTTTGATCAACTTGTTCGATATCACGTAACAAGAGCTGTTGCTGTTCTGCCAGTCGTTGCTCTTCCATGATCCATTCACTATAGATCGCCTCTTGCTCTTGCTTCTGTCGAATCTTTTCTTGGAGGTATTTCCATTCATTCAGACGCTGGTTGATCACTAATTTTTGCCCTTTTCGCTTAAACAGCTTATCTGCTGATTGATAATATTCTTGTCTTTTTTGAAAGACATGTGAACTTCCAGTGATTCCTAATGAGATCAGTGCATCATGCAATTCTTTTTCTGTTAAGTGGGCGAGTTCACTCAGTTGCTCTTGTTGAAACGTAAAAACCTGTTGGAACAACTCCTTTGTCAAAGGTGATAGTAGTTTTTCCAAGAGTTCATCGCTCCCACTTTGACCATTGAACGTGACCTTCGCTTTCCCTCGATTCTGTTGCTTATACCTTTCAACATAGATTTCTCCATGGATAGGATGTTCCAACCATATTTTCCCACCATATGCAGAGCCATCTCTAGGCGTATAGTCTTTCTTTTTCTTTCCTTTAGAAGGAAAGCCAAAAAGAATTGCTTGGATAAATTGGTAGATCGTCGATTTTCCCGCTTCATTCTCTCCATAAATCAACTGATTGCCAGAGCTAAAATCAAAAGTTTGTTGTCGCCATTTTCCAAAAGCTGCTATTTCGATCTTTAATATGTTCATTCAGTATCCCCCTCGAACAAAAAGTCTTGGCGAATGATTTCTTGAGCCTTTTGTAACGTAGATTCTTGAAAATCCGGTAGTAGATTCAACACTTTCACTGCCTCTTGATTTGTATAGGCTTCTTGGAGTATATGCTGAAAGTCTTCTCTCGCTTGGTAATTTTCAAATAATTGGTCAAACATCAGCGACGATGCGGATAAAGAAATTTTTGCATCATTTTCTCTTTCTAAAGTAGATATACGCCAAATAACCAAATTCAAAAATTTTCGTTTCATTTCTTCTTTCAAATAATCTAATAATTCTCCAGAGTGAATACGTTCCAATATCTCTTGGCTTAAATGTTCAAAATCAATAAATTCAATTTCAACAAGCGTCATAGTACTTGGTTCAATCAATTCTTGTTGGATTTTCTTCAATACATCCGTCGTTTCTCTCACTTCTTTGAGAGAAAGTTGCTTGCGTTCCCAATAAACTTCCGCAACCTTTAAAGGAGTCGTTTGACAAGTCGCTCCATGAAGTTCAACTAGAACGACTGAAGTAGACGATTCTTCTTTTTTAGTATGTCCCTGTGGAGCACCAGGATATAGAATCGTTCCTTTTTCATTCAATTTAGTGGGCACGTGGATATGCCCTAGCGCCCAATAATCATAGCCTTTTGCTTCCATTTGTGTAGGTTGAAATGGTGCGTAATTTCCTTGAATAGTTCCAATTTCACCATGATAGAGTCCAATATGGTAATCAACAGAAAAACGTGCTGGAAATTCTTGGACTTTTTCCTCAGTGATCCACTGTTTTGTATAACTGAAGCCGCTAAGTGCCACAGTTTCACCAGCATTTGTCGTCATTTGTTGTGTCTCGACACTTTCTGAGGTAAATAAAGAAAGATTTTCAGGAAATTCAAACCAATACCGCTCTTTTTGGTAAAAATCATGATTCCCGAATGTTAAAAAAACCGGAATATTCTGTTCTGCTAAGCGCTTGATTTGTTCTGAAAAATGCTTTTGGATCTTTAATGAAGGACGATGTTGATGAAAGCTATCTCCTACAAGTAATACAAAATCAACTTGATGTTGGATTGCTTGTTCCACAATGTTTTCAAGTACGGTCAAATTGGCCCGTAGTAATTTTTTTTGAACTTTTTCATCGATTCCAACTAATCCTTCAAACGAACGATCCATGTGCAAATCTGCCGCATGAATAAATTTGACCATTCTGTTACTTCCTCCCAATGTATAAATTAATAAAATACAGATTTGACTATATTACTTTACTAAAACAGATCGACATCTGTTGGCATTTTTTGTTTATCCACGGTTTATCATAACATTTCCATTACTTTTTTTCAGCAAAAAACCGAAAATTTGTTCGCATACGTACAAAAAAAACAGCTGAACTTTCGTTCAACTGTTTTTCATTTGCGCGGCGGCGTCCTACTCTCACAAGGGGCAACCCCTCACTACAATCGGCGCTAAGAAGCTTAACTTCTGTGTTCGGCATGGTTACAGGTGTATCCTTCTCGCCATCGCCACCACACTTGGTGTTATCTATTTCTGAGTAAATCTTGTTCACTCAAAACTGGATTTGAAGTATCAGTAAGAAACTCTCCGAGTTTTTCATTTTATTTTGGTTAAGTCCTCGATCGATTAGTATCAGTCCGCTCCATACATCACTGTACTTCCACTTCTGACCTATCTACCTGATCATCTCTCAGGGATCTTACTTTCTTAAAGAAATGGGAAATCTCATCTTGAGGTGGGCTTCACACTTAGATGCTTTCAGCGTTTATCCCTTCCCTACATAGCTACCCAGCAATGCCCTTGGCAGAACAACTGGTACACCAGCGGTAAGTCCATCCCGGTCCTCTCGTACTAAGGACAGCTCCTCTCAAATTTCCAACGCCCGCGACGGATAGGGACCGAACTGTCTCACGACGTTCTGAACCCAGCTCGCGTGCCGCTTTAATGGGCGAACAGCCCAACCCTTGGGACCGACTACAGCCCCAGGATGCGACGAGCCGACATCGAGGTGCCAAACCTCCCCGTCGATGTGGACTCTTGGGGGAGATAAGCCTGTTATCCCCAGGGTAGCTTTTATCCGTTGAGCGATGGCCCTTCCATGCGGAACCACCGGATCACTAAGCCCGACTTTCGTCCCTGCTCGACTTGTAGGTCTCGCAGTCAAGCTCCCTTCTGCCTTTACACTCTTCGAATGATTTCCAACCATTCTGAGGGAACCTTTGGGCGCCTCCGTTACTCTTTAGGAGGCGACCGCCCCAGTCAAACTGCCCATCTGACACTGTCTCCCACCACGATTAGTGGTGCGGGTTAGAGTGGCCATAACGCAGGGGTAGTATCCCACCAGCGCCTCCATCGAAACTAGCGTTCCGATTTCTACGGCTCCTACCTATCCTGTACATGCGGTACAGACACTCAATATCAAACTACAGTAAAGCTCCATGGGGTCTTTCCGTCCTGTCGCGGGTAACCTGCATCTTCACAGGTACTAAAATTTCACCGAGTCTCTCGTTGAGACAGTGCCCAAATCGTTACGCCTTTCGTGCGGGTCGGAACTTACCCGACAAGGAATTTCGCTACCTTAGGACCGTTATAGTTACGGCCGCCGTTTACTGGGGCTTCAATTCGTACCTTCGCTTACGCTAAGCACTCCTCTTAACCTTCCAGCACCGGGCAGGCGTCAGCCCCTATACTTCATCTTACGATTTTGCAGAGACCTGTGTTTTTGATAAACAGTCGCTTGGGCCTATTCACTGCGGCTGATCTGACGATCAGCACCCCTTCTCCCGAAGTTACGGGGTCATTTTGCCGAGTTCCTTAACGAGAGTTCTCTCGCTCACCTTAGGATTCTCTCCTCGACTACCTGTGTCGGTTTGCGGTACGGGTCGTTGTTTTCTCACTAGAAGCTTTTCTCGGCAGTGTGACGTCAGGAACTTCGGTACTATTATTTCCCTCCCCATCACAGCTTGTCCTTAAAGTTAGAAGCATTTGACTCCTATCAAGACTTACTGCTTGGACAGACATTTCCGATCGTCTGCATTCCTTAGCCTCCTGCGTCCCTCCATTGCTCAAACAAAAACAACGAGTACAGGAATATCAACCTGTTGTCCATCGCCTACGCCTGTCGGCCTCGGCTTAGGTCCCGACTAACCCTGGGCGGACGAGCCTTCCCCAGGAAACCTTAGTCATTCGGTGGACAGGATTCTCACCTGTCTTTCGCTACTCATACCGGCATTCTCACTTCTAAGCGCTCCAGCAGTCCTCACGATCTACCTTCAACGCCCTTAGAACGCTCTCCTACCAATACACCTAAAGGTGTACTCCACAGCTTCGGTAATATGTTTAGCCCCGGTACATTTTCGGCGCAGGGTCACTCGACTAGTGAGCTATTACGCACTCTTTAAATGGTGGCTGCTTCTAAGCCAACATCCTAGTTGTCTGTGCAACCCCACATCCTTTTCCACTTAACATATATTTTGGGACCTTAGCTGGTGGTCTGGGCTGTTTCCCTTTCGACTATGGATCTTATCACTCACAGTCTGACTCCCGGATATGAATGAATGGCATTCGGAGTTTATCTGAATTCGGTAACCCGAGATGGGCCCCTAGTCCAAACAGTGCTCTACCTCCATCATTCTCAAATCCGAGGCTAGCCCTAAAGCTATTTCGGAGAGAACCAGCTATCTCCAAGTTCGTTTGGAATTTCTCCGCTACCCACACCTCATCCCCGCACTTTTCAACGTACGTGGGTTCGGTCCTCCAGTGCGTTTTACCGCACCTTCAACCTGGACATGGGTAGATCACATGGTTTCGGGTCTACGACTACATACTCAAACGCCCTATTCAGACTCGCTTTCGCTGCGGCTCCGTCTCTTCAACTTAACCTCGCATGCAATCGTAACTCGCCGGTTCATTCTACAAAAGGCACGCCATCACCCATTAACGGGCTTTGACTTGTTGTAGGCACACGGTTTCAGGTTCTATTTCACTCCCCTTCCGGGGTGCTTTTCACCTTTCCCTCACGGTACTGGTTCACTATCGGTCACTAGGGAGTATTTAGCCTTGGGAGATGGTCCTCCCGGATTCCGACGGAATTCCTCGTGTTCCGCCGTACTCAGGATCCTCCTAGGTGCCTTCCAAATTTCGTCTACGGGGCTTTCACCCTCTTTGACTGACTTTTCCAAGTCATTCGACTATCTGAAAGAACTACCAGATCGGAGTCCTACAACCCCAATGAGCAAGCTCATTGGTTTGGGCTTTTCCCGTTTCGCTCGCCGCTACTCAGGGAATCGAATTTTCTTTCTCTTCCTGCAGGTACTTAGATGTTTCAGTTCTCTGCGTCTACCTCGTATACGCTATGTATTCACGTATACGTAACATCCTATAAAAGATGCTGGGTTCCCCCATTCGGAAATCTCTGGATCATAGCTTACGTACAGCTCCCCAAAGCATATCGGTGTTAGTCCCGTCCTTCATCGGCTCCTAGTGCCAAGGCATCCACCGTGCGCCCTTATTCACTTAACCTTATCAACCTTGCGGTTGGGTTTTGATCTTTCTTCTAGCGATAGAAGTCCGATCAAGAAAAATAAGCAATTGAACTTATTAAAAAACTCATTCAACGCGGTGTTCTCGGTTTGTATTACTTACATTTTTTACTTCAATATCCAGTTTTCAATGAACAAAAATTTTGAGAGTAGACCTCTCAAAACTGAACAAAGTATCGACAAACGTGTGTAGTCTCCGTAATATTCCTTAGAAAGGAGGTGATCCAGCCGCACCTTCCGATACGGCTACCTTGTTACGACTTCACCCCAATCATCTATCCCACCTTAGGCGGCTGGCTCCAAAAGGTTACCTCACCGACTTCGGGTGTTACAAACTCTCGTGGTGTGACGGGCGGTGTGTACAAGGCCCGGGAACGTATTCACCGCGGCGTGCTGATCCGCGATTACTAGCGATTCCGGCTTCATGTAGGCGAGTTGCAGCCTACAATCCGAACTGAGAGAAGCTTTAAGAGATTAGCTTAGCCTCGCGACTTCGCGACTCGTTGTACTTCCCATTGTAGCACGTGTGTAGCCCAGGTCATAAGGGGCATGATGATTTGACGTCATCCCCACCTTCCTCCGGTTTGTCACCGGCAGTCTTGCTAGAGTGCCCAACTAAATGATGGCAACTAACAATAAGGGTTGCGCTCGTTGCGGGACTTAACCCAACATCTCACGACACGAGCTGACGACAACCATGCACCACCTGTCACTTTGCCCCCGAAGGGGAAGCTCTATCTCTAGAGTGGTCAAAGGATGTCAAGACCTGGTAAGGTTCTTCGCGTTGCTTCGAATTAAACCACATGCTCCACCGCTTGTGCGGGCCCCCGTCAATTCCTTTGAGTTTCAACCTTGCGGTCGTACTCCCCAGGCGGAGTGCTTAATGCGTTAGCTGCAGCACTGAAGGGCGGAAACCCTCCAACACTTAGCACTCATCGTTTACGGCGTGGACTACCAGGGTATCTAATCCTGTTTGCTCCCCACGCTTTCGAGCCTCAGCGTCAGTTACAGACCAGAGAGCCGCCTTCGCCACTGGTGTTCCTCCATATATCTACGCATTTCACCGCTACACATGGAATTCCACTCTCCTCTTCTGCACTCAAGTCTCCCAGTTTCCAATGACCCTCCCCGGTTGAGCCGGGGGCTTTCACATCAGACTTAAGAAACCGCCTGCGCTCGCTTTACGCCCAATAAATCCGGACAACGCTTGCCACCTACGTATTACCGCGGCTGCTGGCACGTAGTTAGCCGTGGCTTTCTGGTTAGATACCGTCAAGGGGTGAACAGTTACTCTCACCCTTGTTCTTCTCTAACAACAGAGTTTTACGATCCGAAAACCTTCTTCACTCACGCGGCGTTGCTCGGTCAGACTTTCGTCCATTGCCGAAGATTCCCTACTGCTGCCTCCCGTAGGAGTTTGGGCCGTGTCTCAGTCCCAATGTGGCCGATCACCCTCTCAGGTCGGCTATGCATCGTGGCCTTGGTGAGCCGTTACCTCACCAACTAGCTAATGCACCGCGGGTCCATCCATCAGCGGCACCGTAAAGCGCCTTTCAAACCGAAACCATGCGGTTTCGATTGTTATACGGTATTAGCACCTGTTTCCAAGTGTTATCCCCTTCTGATGGGCAGGTTACCCACGTGTTACTCACCCGTTCGCCACTCCTCTTTTTCCGGTGGAGCAAGCTCCGGTGGAAAAAGAAGCGTTCGACTTGCATGTATTAGGCACGCCGCCAGCGTTCGTCCTGAGCCAGGATCAAACTCTCATAATATGCTAGTTCCTCACAGCAATAGCTGATGTGGAACTGTAGTTCGAAATTTACTTTCGAACATCATAATAGTTCATTTGTTAAGCTCAATTTGTTTGCTAGCATATTGCTTGCTTGTTAAAAATGTTTGTTGTCTTGAATTGAATCAAGACGCCCTACACATTTGGTTTGTCTTACTTTGTTCAGTTTTCAAAGGTCTACCTGATAAATGAAACACAACTGCTTCAATTCATCATTTGTGATTGCCGTAGCAACTTTTATATCTTAGCAAATTCTCGAACGATTGTCAACTAATTTTTAAAAGTTTTTCGAACTCGTTTTTCACGAGGTCGTTTTAGCAACTCACTTATCATAACTCGTTGTTTGTTATTTGTCAACAACTTTTTTTGTTTTTTTCTTTACGAAATCAACATCTATAAATAGTCACCAATTAACCAACTTCGTTATATTATCATACTAAAATATGATTGTCAATAAAACTTTTAAACAAATTTCATGATTGTTTTCATGTTTTAGCAACGTTGACTATACTATCATTAAAAAAAAGATTGGTCAAGGTAAAATTTCACTTTCACTTCACCTAATCTTTTTTTATTACTCACCTTTCTTTTATTTCGTTTTCCTGATAATCGAAATAAGCAAAATCAGCATAGCTTCCGCCCTTTAGTGCCAGATCATGAACACCTATGCCAACAAAGTTTCCCGTAAAGCCACCTGATAGGGTCTGCACATCGATCCTTGCACCAACCTTTTCCCATGATTGCGAACCTTTCACATAAAATTGTCCACTCGTTCCTTCAACAACTACTTTAAGTATTGTTTCTTTTTCTGTTAGCGGATAAGTGTCAGCGCTAATCGTGACATGACCTTCCACTGCACTGAGTACACGAAGACATTTACCTACCTCTTCATCCCACGTCACACAACAGTAATAATAATTTTCTTCATTTAGAAAAAGAAGTAATCCTGCCATCTGGTTGAAGTGACTAGGCTGATATTCTAACTGTGTTTGGGCAACAAATGAAAAAGCGGTTTGTCGGATCGCTAATAAATGTTGATCAAACGTCGACTGTGGTGATTCACCTGCAATCATCCTTAGATAGCCATCTCGGCTAGTCAAATCGCACCAAGTTCTATCTGGCATGCAACGTCGAGCATTCCATCTTTTATTCATCGCCCCTTTAAAATCGTCGAAAAATCGCGGAATGATTTTTTGGATCACTTTTTCTTTTGTTGGAATAACTACTATTTCTTTTGGTTGATTCCCACCCTCTTTTATCCGTAACCATCCGTCTTCAGTCCAATACACTTCTTGGATCGCTGTTTCTCTACCTAAAATAGCAGATCCTTCGATTGGTCGAGTGCAAAGATGGACCATATACCAGCTGTTGAACTCTGTCTGGACTAAACTTGCATGTCCCGCACATTGTAAGGTTGATGTTGGATAGCCCCTAGCTGTCAACATAGGATTTTGGGGATCGACCTCATATGGGCCTAATAAATCACGACTGCGACAAACAGTTACAGCATGACCACTTCCAGTTCCTCCCTCAGCAGTCAATAAGTAATAGTAGTCGTTGATATAGTAAAGATGCGGAGCTTCCGTTTTTGCGAGTTCCGTACCTGGAAAAATCATATGAACTGGTCCAATCATTTGTTTTTGCTTTGGATCATATTCTTGGATGATGATCCCTGCCGATTTATTTGGTGTAGCTAGTCGAAAGTCCCATCTTTCATTCAATAGCCATTTTTTACCTGTGCGTGGATCATGAAAAAGCGATGGATCAAAGCCGCTACTATTTAAATAAATTGGATTTTCCCAAGGCCCCTCGATGTTCGTTGCGCTCATCATATAATTGTGCGCATCTTTAAAGGGACGTGCTACGCTTTTAACATCTGTATAAACAAGATAAAATCGTCCATCTGAGTAACTGATTTGCGGCGCCCAAATACTTCCGTTGATTGGATTCCCTTTTAAGGATACTTGATCCGTTAAAATATCTGTTTTATGTTCCCAATTGATTAGATCCGTCGACTCATAGACACGAATACCTGGTAACCATTCAAAAGAAGAAACGATCACATAATAATGTTCACCTACTTTCAAAATATTCGGATCAGGATTGAATCCTCGAATGATTGGATTGACTACTTTACTTTGAAACATCAGCTTCCCACCTCTGCTCTTTTTTTTGACGATACATACTTGAACCTGCTGCTAATAGATAGAAAAAGACAAATGGGAAAGCAATTAATTGCGTACCAATCAATAGAAGGATTCCTGACACTAAATAAATACTTGCCGCCACGAGACTTGCTTTTCCCTTTAACGAAATATAAAGAGCCAGACATAATCCAACCAACGAGAGGAAGAGACTTACACTAAACAAACCTGTCATCTTACGTAATAGCTCAAACGTTTCCTCTGCACTACCAAAGGTTTCTAGAGCAAGAGCATGATATGTTTCCCGAAAATTCGAAAGTGACATTTGATTGATCGTCACAGCGATTCCACCAAAAAACAACAAAGCGGTAGAACCACCGATCAAGCCAAAACTAATTTCCCATTTTTTTGTCATCTATTCTCTCCCTTTTCGATAGTCAGCCATGCGTCTCGGCAGACCCAGCCTTGATACCTATTATTTCTTTCATAAAAACGAGCGGTATGTCTATTTTTCTCTTCATCCCAATCATGCCAGCCATGTTGATGGACGTGTGCGCCTATCTCACACTTTTCAAATGTAACCTGTGCATAAGAACGCCATGGACGTCCTAAATAGACAGCAGATACGTCAACATCTGCGACAATGGCACAGGCATAAAAATAAAACCCTTGTTCTTGTTCCTTTGTCGTTGAAGCGGCTGTGATATAGCCATTAGAAGAACAAGGCAAACTATTGATAATACAATGGTCAAATACCGCATCTGCTCCACCAAAAATAAAATCAATCGTTCCTTCGATCCAACATCTTTCATAATATTGTCGGCAATACTTGCGTTCCTTCGTTACTGGTGTAAGAAAGAGGCGACCATCTTTTTGTGTCGGAGGCAACGGCCCCGTACATAGCGTGTCTTGTTGCCCAGATAAGCGACAATTCACCAACCGGACGTGATGCGCGTAATTGAACAGTGCGACTGCTTGCCCCACCTGATCTCCTGCGCCGGCTTGATTGATGATCTGTAGATTTTCGATATGAACATTTTCTCCTTCAAGAAATACTGTTGCTGTCCGAAATGTTTCTCTTTCTTCACCAGATGAAAGTTTTTGTTTTGCAGACCGATAACCAATGATTTGTACTTCTCCTTGCCCAAGCATTTGAAAATTAGACAATCGGCATTCGATATATTCACGATAGAGACCTTCTCGAATGATCAGGGTCTTTTTTGTGCTGTTCGGCAACGAGCCCAAATAATCGATCCCCGCTTGGATGCTCTGGTAATCTGCTTTTCCTGGGACTGGATCGATCACGATTTCCGTTTTCATCTATAGCTGCTCCTTTAAAAATGCTTGCCATTTGCTCCGCATCTCAAGTGTTTCAAAATGACCGCCATTCAAAGCGTATCCTTGAAAATTCGTCGGTACTCCAAGTTTTTGATAATACAGCGCCAAGTGTTTATTCAAGTGAGTGACACCTTCTGCTAAACACATGCGATCGTTTTTTCCTACTATAGTTAATCGTTTACGAGGTGCTATTTTCTGCTGGATCGCTAAAGTCGTATATTCCGTCAATAAATCAGGAACATAATAATAGTACCCGTGGCAGTCTAACATCTGGTGTTTCAATAAAGATTCGACTTCCACTTGACCGGCTAAGTCAATACATACTTTCACACGCTCATCTAATGCACTTGTCCACCAACTCAATAATCCGCCCATTGATAAACCGATCGTTGCAATACGTTGTGCGTCAATATCTTCCCGTGTTTCCAAGTAATCGATCAAACTAAGCACATCAAAGAGCCGCATCCCCCAAAGCGTTCGTCCTGTTAATAAGAACCGCTTAAAAAGTTCACTTTCAGCAACGCCTCCGCGTTCTTCAAATCCCCAAGCATCGATCGTCCACACACCATACCCCATACTTGTCAAAGCCTGCGCAAACGAAGGTTCCACAAAATAGGACGCACCTTTTAGTAATTCACTTTTTCCAAGCGAAAAATCACCGCCATGTGAATGCAGATAGATCACAACAGGTAAAGGTTCTTCCTTTTTTGTCGGATACACATAAATAGCTGGCACAGGTTCAAGGTCATTTAATGTTAGTTGATAGTACTCAATCACTTGGTCATTGGTAACTCTTTGCGATAAACAATTACCACTTGGCTCGGAGGAACGAGCGTCTCTTCCTAAATAATCGATCAACGGCATTTCATTGCGTTCCTTCTATAATAGATACATTTTTCTTATCCACCTCTGTCGCCCGCATACGTTTGATTGGGATATCTTCAGAGTCTTCAATCATAAATGCTGGTCCCTCATGCTGCTCGATCGTTATCTGTTGGAAAGAAATATGTTTACCAAACCGCACATAAAATCCTTGTTGGCGCATCGGTTCTAAGCCTGTCATCATAGCAGGCACTCCTGCTTTTGCATCTTTTGCCATTGAGATGTCGATGTGGTCGAACGAAATATCTTGGACTGCTTGTTCTGCTAACCCATAAATAAAACCAGCCGAAGCATGAACATTTCGAGCAGTGACCGCTGAAAAATGAACGCGCCGAACTTGTGGTGTCCGCTCATCGATTGGATATACTTCTTTGTCCCAGACGTATGGATCTTTTCCACGAGGTCCACAAAAATAATAGAGATTGATAACAAAAGGACAAAGCACTTGATCCATGATCACATTTGTTACTCGAATATCTTCGATGATCCCACCTCGACCTCGGCGGGTCTTTAATCGAATCCCACGATCCGTTTGTTGGAATATGCAGTTGGAAATCGTTACATTCCGAATCCCACCACTCATTTCACTTCCTAAAACTACGCCACCATGACCGTGGACCATTGTACAATTGGTGATCGTGATATTTTGACATGGCACCTGATCAACAGCATCTTCTGTACCCGCTTTGATGGCAATGCAATCATCACCAACATCGATATGACAATTACTGATATGCACATTATTACAAGATTCCGGATCGATACCGTCTGTGTTCGGCGAATCAGCAGGATTACAGATGGCTACATGATCGACAGTGACATCTTGGCAATGATTTGGATGGATGGTCCAACTCGGAGAATCGATCAACTGGACATCACGGATCGTTACTCGCCGGCAATGATCAAAACCAATCAATTTTGGTCGAGGATACTCAAGTGATTCATGGTCGTCTCGAAAAACGTGCCACCATTTCTGTCCGTTACCATCTAATTTTCCAAATCCAGTGATGGCAATATTTTCTGCTTGTTGCGCATAGATACATGAAGCGTATACCTTTTTAGGGACACCTTCCCAGCTAGACAAAATCTCTGGATAATGTGTCGGGTCGTCCGAAAATTTTAGCACTGCACCAGGAGAAAGATATAGCTCTACATTACTTTTCAGACACAATGGCCCCGTTAAGAACTGCCCACTTGGAACGGTTACTCTACCGCCCCCTGTTTCAGCGACTTGATCGATCGCTTGTTGGATCACTGTCGTATTGAGGATATCGACGGATGCACCTAAGCTTAAAATATTGATCACTCCGATACACCTTCCACTTCAACTAAAGCTTGTAAAAAGGCGCCGACACCTTTCTGATCATTACAGACGATTGGCTCGCTGATATAGTAGGCATAGGAACCATCTCGTTGATCCGCACCACCTAGTCCTGCCACTTGGCAATTTTTGTTTAAATTCAACCAACCTTCTTTTGTTTCTAAAACAAATTCATCGAATAATCCTTGATGAGATTTCTGCAACTGAGGAAGCCACGCTTCTTTTTCCAATATTCCTAAGCGAATCCCTTTTGCCATCGCATAAACGAACATACTACTACCTGAAGCTTCTAAATAATTCCCTTTACGAGTCGTTTCGGTTGTTACTTGATACCATGTCCCCGTTTCTGATTGATAAGGGAGTAATGCTTCTAATGTAGTTGTCAAAATTTGCACCAATAAGCGACAATCTACTTCTTCATGCAACAACTCGTAAGTATCGACAGCCGCCATCAAGTACCAACCAATCGAACGACTCCAAAAATGATGGGATAACCCCGTTTCTGCATCCGCCCAAGGCTGCTCCATCTTTTCATCCCACGCATGGAACAATAAATTAGTCTTTGTATCGAACAAATGCTGATAACTGACCTCAAATTGACGTAACACATCTTGATAGTCTTTTTTCGATGGAAACGTTTGGATAAATTCTGCATAAAAAGGCGCCCCCATGTACAATCCATCTAACCATATTTGCCAAGGATAGATTGCCTTATGCCAAAACACCCCTTCAGAGGTTCTTGGATGGCTCACTAATTGTTTGGCGCAAGTTTCTGCTGCTTTCCGATATTTCACATCTCCCGTTTCTTTATAAAGTATAAAGAACAGTTTTCCAGTATTGATATAATCAATATTAAACTCTTCCCAGTCATAGCCTTTGATCGTGCCATCATCTTGTACAAAGTAGTCGATGTTTGTTTGAATGAAGTCTAAATACTTCTTCTTCTTTGTTTTCAGCCATAATAACTGAAATCCTTTCAAAACTACGCCATAATCATAAGACCATTTCCGATCATATCCTTTATCCTGATACAAATAGGGTGTACGCGCCATGATACTCTCTGCTAATTTCTCTGACCAATTCAATCTTCTTCCTCCGATCAATGCTTTTTAAGAAAGAAAGGACTATGATTCGAACGATGATAGCCCTTTTTCTTTCATTTTTTGATACATCTACTATTACTGTGCAGCTTTATATGCCTCTTCGTATTCTTTAGCGATTTGGTCGCCACCTTGGGCACGCCAGTTGCTGATTGCTTGTTCAAAGCCATCTTCATCTATTTGTCCCATAATATATTGAACCGTCGCATCGATCATGATTTTTTCAATTTCGGAACCAACTTCATTATTTTTCTCTGAATCTAATGGAACT
Organism: Enterococcus sp. DIV2371; assembly: GCF_050498525.1. Lineage (NCBI taxonomy): Bacteria > Bacillati > Bacillota > Bacilli > Lactobacillales > Enterococcaceae > Enterococcus > Enterococcus sp. DIV2371. The sequence goes on from NZ_JBIPAJ010000001.1 coordinate 2,921,319, forward strand.
GTTGGATCTAACACGACAAACTGTTCATTTTCTTTGACTAATTGATTCGATAATTCTTTTTCTGGATCCGCATCTTTAAACGAAAATGTGACTTCACTTGGTCTTGAACTAGACAATGGTTGTACTTCTTGTTGCCAAAGGTCCATGTCGATATATTCGATTGCGCCATCATCTTGCAATTGGTAATGCGTTCCTTCGATACCACCTGTCATCAACTTATACATATCTTCTTCTAATAATTCATCCACAAACTGAAGCAACTTCTTCAATTGCGCTTCGTCTTTGACTGAGGATTTAGGGAACGCCAACAATCCACCTACGCCATTTCCTTCTGACCAGACATGATAATCGCCATCTTCGCCATCTGAGATTTTATTTACTGGTACAAGTTCCATATCTGGTTGAATATCTTTCCCCATATTTTTTAAGTTTTTGATATCGATCATCCCGGTATAGATCCCCGTTTTCCCTTGAGCAAATTGTTCCTGTTGGTCTGTCTTTTGGGTCACAGCAAAGTCTTGCGCCAAGTAACCGTTTTCAAATAAATCTCTAGAGAAATTCATCGCTTTCATATATTCATCCGTATCAAATTCTGGAGTGAATTGCCCATTACTCTCTACTTTCCAGCCATTTGGGGCACCGTAATACGAAGTAAATAATTTGAAACTCGTATAACGGATATCACTTGGGGCACGATCACCAAAACCAACCGTATCATCGACACCATTACCGTCTGGATCATTTTCTGTGAATTGCTTCGCTACTTCATAAAGCTCATCCAATGTATCTGGCACTTCCAAACCTAGATTATCTAGCCAATCTTTACGGATAACTAAACCTGCACGAGCATAGTCTTTTTGCATAGGTACACCGTACAACGCCCCATCGATACTCGCCGCTTCGATTCGATCTTCTGATATTTGACTTAAATTTTTATAGTCAGCTAAATACTCAGAAACATCCCAGAATACTCCAGATTTCAAGGCATTTCGCACAGAGGAATTCTTTAGCATGGCAATTTGTAAGGTCACGATATCACCTAGTTCATTTGAAGCTAATGCAGTGGTCAACCGTTCTTCTTTTGATGCATCAGGGATCCAGTTGAACGTCAATTCTGTATTGGTCTTCTCTTCGATTTTATTAACGATCGTATCATTCGGTGGCGAAGCTGTATGTAAAATATTCAACCACGTGATCCGCGTTCTCCCATCCTCTGTATCTGCGGATGTATCACTAGAGTCATTGCCACAAGCTGACAAGGCAAGTATGCTGAGCAAACCGATCCCTGCTGTTACTAACGTTTTTTTCTTCATAATTGTTCTCCTTCACTGAATGTATTTTTATCTATTGTTACTTCCTTCTTTTTTAGGCGATCAAATAGTTGCACCGCTGTCCAAGTGATGGCAAAAAAGAAGAAGCTACTCCCCATGAACGTCAACATGCCAGGTACTAGGCGAATGATTGCCGCGTAGCTGCCAATAATGATCAATAGTAAAACGAGTGAATAATGTAACTGAGAAAAACCGAATAAGAAAGCCATTTTGATTTTATAAAACATTCCTTGCCACTGATAATGGGCCATAATTGGAAAAATATAGAGCGCAGACAGTAAGTAAAAAAAGCTGATGACCAAAATCACTACCCGTAAATACCAGTTTTGGATGTACGCAAGATCCACGTACAAAACGAAGGCAACTGCAAGATATAACCAACTGATCAACAACGTTTCTTTATAATTCTCTTTAAAATAATCAAAGTAAGTACGTGTCAGCGGAAAATCTTCTGATGAGCGTAACCACTTGCGGATGACTGCAACCATTGCATAAGAAGCAGGACCAAAAGTGAATAGTCCGAGTCCCAAAACGACTAATAATCCCCACAGAAAATTCAAATAAACGAGTTGCAGTAGTCTGATCAATTTTTTATTTGTGCTTTCTAACTTTTGCAACATGCTCTTACTCCTTTTCTAGTACACACCATCTTCACCTAGTTTTTTTGCAAGCTTGTTCGCAAGCACGACCATAAACAAGCCTACTACTCCTTTGAATAAGCCCATTGAGGTACTGAAACTCAATTGTCCGTTTTTCAATCCAGCAGTATAGATATACGTATCAAAAATTTCTGCTACACTACGGTTCAATGAATTGAGGAGTAAATACATATGTTCAAATCCTAAATCAAGTGTTTGTCCAATCTTCAAAATCAGTAAAGTGATGATCACTGGACGGATCGCCGGCAATGTCACATGCCATGTTTTACGTAAACGTCCTGCCCCATCCATTTCAGCTGCTTCATATAGTTGCGTATCTACTGCGGTGATCGCAGAAAGATAAATGATCGTCGACCAACCTAGTTCTTTCCAAATCACCTGTCCGATATAGACTGTTCGTGTCCAATCAGGAGAAGTCAAAAAACTGATTTTGTCTAGTCCGATACTTGCTAAAAATTCATTGATGACTCCGCCATCCACATTTAAAAAGACATAGGTGATCGATACGATGATGACCCAAGACATAAAATGCGGGATATAAATGATCGTTTGGATACTATTCTTGAATCGCTTGTTCGTTACTTCATTCAGTAAAAGCGAAAGAATGATCGGCATCGGGAAGAAGACAAAAATATTCAGACCAAACAAAATCAATGTATTTCTCAATAGCATAAAAAATGTTGGCTCAGTAAATAAACGAATGAAGTGTTTGAAGCCAACCCACGGACTGCCAAGGATCCCTAGGTAAGGTTGATAATCTTGAAAGGCAATCACTAAACCTCCCATAGGTAGATATCTGAAAACAATGAAATAAAGGATTCCCGGGAGAATCATCAAGTACAAAAATTTATTCGTTTTGATTCCAGCAAGCGTCTTTTTTCTTCTTTTTGTTCGTTCTTCCTTTTTTGATAGAGTAAATGAACCTAACTCTTTTTTTACACTTTCCATAAGCCCTCCTTGATAAACGTTGTGTGACTTTAATCGCTATCCACAGCATAAATGAATGAAAGCGATTCCGTATATAATCATTTTCACTGACATAGGCAATTACTTATCATCACTTATTTCAACGCTTACTGGCATCATTTGTCCGATTTTTAATGAAATGGCTTTTACATCTTTTGTAAACCGCCCGATCGATACTCCCTAAAAAATGATTATGTACGTAATTTCAGGCAGATGATAGATTGGAGGTACAAAAATACTTATGTTTTGAAGGAGGGTTCTCTCTAAATGAAAAAAAAAGTTTCGCTTGGAGAAAAAAGCTTTACGATTTTTAATTCGATTTTCCTACTATTATTAGCTTTGATCTGTATCGTACCGTTTTTGAATATCATCGCCACCTCATTTGCCTCTACTCAAGAAGTCGTCGCAAAAAAATTCATTCTTTTCCCTACGACGTTTTCTTTAGATGCCTATCGCTACATCTTATCTACACCAACGATTTTTCGTGCCTTGGCTGTTTCCATTGGTGTTACTGGTCTTGGAACGATCGTCAGCATGTGCGTCACTTCATTGATGGCCTATGGGTTATCACGTAAATATCTTTTTGGACGAGGATTTTTCAATTTTATGGTCGTCTTTTCTATGCTTTTCAGCGGGGGAATGATCCCAACATTCTTAGTCGTCCGTTCCTTAGGATTGATCAATTCTTATTGGTCGATGATTTTACCTGTGACTGTCAACGCCATGAATATGATCATCATGCGGAACTTTTTTCAAGCTTTAACTAATAGTTTAGAAGAATCTGCCAAAATGGATGGCTGTACGGATTTTGGGGTCTTTTTTAAAATCATGTTGCCTCTTGCTTTACCTTCGATTGCGACGATTTCACTTTTTTATGCGGTTACCTATTGGAATACCTACATGACAGCTATTTTATATATCAATGATTCCTCTAAATGGCCGATCCAAATCTTATTACGTCAAATCGTGATCGTATCGAGCGGGATGCAAGCTGAAAGTAGTGCGGTCGATATCATCCCACCTGCACAAACGATCAAAATGGCTGTCATCGTCATTGCTACGGTACCGATGTTGATTGCTTATCCATTTGTTCAAAAATACTTTGTGAAAGGAGCATTGGTCGGCTCTGTCAAAGGTTGATCCTTTCATAACTAAAGATACGCATAAAAATAATGATTCATTTACCCAGCACGATCTAAGAAAATATCTTCTCATAGATCGTGCTGTTTTTCACAATTGTTTAAGAGCGATATTCCGGTTCAAAATAGTTTAGCCTTAACGGTTTTTCTTGCGGTATTCACCAGGTGTGATGGCTTCTTTCTTTTTGAAAAAACGAATAAAGTTTTGTGAGTTGCGGTATTTGAGTCTTTCTGCAATTTCTTTCACGGATAGAGTTGTTTCCGTCAGCCATTTCTTCGCGATTTCTAAGCGATAGTTTTGAATAAAGTCGCCAAAGTTCTCGCCGGTTTCTTTTTTGAATACATTACTCAGATAGTTGGGATTATAGTGCAAGCGATCTGCTACCATGTCCAGTGACAGATCACGATCATATTCGTTATAGATGATGTGGATCATTTTTTCTGATAATGATTTAAACTCCTGTTCCGTGATTTCTTGCGACCGTTGTGTGATTGGTTGAACAAATTGAGACAGCAGCACTTGCTCAAGTTCTTGAGGATGATAGGTGTGTAACACCTTGATATAGATTTGTTTCAACTCTTCAAACTGGGTAATATTCACCCCCAGTAGTTGCCCTAACTGAACAAATTCATTGACTAACCGAATGGCGACAACTTCTCGATTCAGCTTATTCTTGTTTTGAGTGAAAATCTCACTGATCAATTCATGAAGAAGCTGACTGACTTGTTCGTCTCCTGAACGGATTGCTTCAAATAAACGATTTTGTTTTTCCATCGGGTATTTGATCAATGTTTTTTCTTGCTGTTCTGAGATGATTTCATGGTAGAACACGATTGAATTTGGTCCAGTATTTACTCGATGATACAAGGCTTCTTTTGCTTGATCAACGGACTGTTTGCTTTCATTCAACGTAGTAAAACAATCACTGATCCCAATACTGACAGTCAATTTAAGATACTCTTGGATCATTTTTTGAATCTGACGACAATGAGCCATTACTTTTTTGTTTGCAAATGCTTCATCCTTGGGACTCCGATAAATCGTTGCTTGCATTTCTTCATTCAGTACAATAGGAATCATTCGTTCTTCTTTAGGAACGATCTCAGCAATCATTTGGTTGATTGCCAACAGCAATAGATCTCGTTCTCCCCCATGGCTATCTTCTAAAAAATCAATTTGAACGAGTGCTGTATAGTAACATTCGTTTTGCGAGTCGTAGTTGAACTGCTGTAACCGTTGATCCAATTCCCGCTTTTCTACGCGGTTTCTAAAAAGACTCAAGACAAATAATGTTTCTAATTGAGGTTTCTGAGTAATCAAGTTCGCGCTTAATAGTTCATTTTCACCGATCACTTGACTCACGGACTGAACGACATTCTCTAGTTTTTTCCCTGATAACCCTTCCGAATGGAGATTCAGCCGGTCTTGAATCTGACTGATCGGGCGGACATACCTTTCAGAAAAGATATAGGATAAGCCCCCGACTAAAATAATCAAAGTAAAGGATACAGTCGCTAATCCGATTTGCAGATTTTGGACAGTCGTTCTGATAGTTGCAGGATCGATCTCTAATTGATACTGCCATTGATTGTAATCAGATTGAAGCAAGATAAAATTTCGGCCGTTTCTTTGGATCACTACAGGTATATTCGCTTCCATATTTTTAGTCGTTATCCGCCCTTCTCCTGATGATTCAGTATCAGTAAAAAGAATTTCTTCGCCGTAATAAATCGTTAAACGATCGTCATTGTTTCGTTCAATGATCCGCTGTAGCGCCTGATGATCGATTGAAGCAAATCCTAACGCATACTTCTCAGTGACAGCTTTAGGCAATGCAACGACCATTTCGATCCCTTCAGTTTGCTTTGTCCAAAAAACTTGTTTCTCATGATCCACATACTGTTCTTTTAATTCAGTTACTTTTTGAGGTTCAAGTTGGTTCAATGAGCCATTCACGACACCCCATCCGCCTTTTAGGCTGACTAACTTAAACGCATTCTCCTCCATAGCGATCGTTTCAATAAAATTAAGTTCTTTTCGTACTTCGGAATAAATGGCGTAGTCGGTATGATTCAAGGGAGATTGAAATATTTCGGAGAAGTTTTTCGTGGAGCCATACGTGGCAAAAGAGTACTCGATCGTTCGAAACTTCCATTCTACATTGGTTTTGATTTGTTTTAATAGATTTTGTTTATCTAGTAAATAGTTCTCTTCAATCGATTCATACGTGTTGGTATAGATAAACAAGCTAAAGCCAATGACTAGTACCACACCGATAATAAAAATCGGTAAAAACATTTGATAAAACAACATTTTATTCTTCACGAAACTTTCTCTCCTCTCTAAATTAAAAGGCTTACATTTTGTGTAAAATTGATTATCTTCTAAAGCAATGAGTATCTTTACTCTTTCAGATTAACATACTACTATTTAAAAACATAAGTTTTTTAAATAGGATGAAACCTAATAAAATCAAGCCATATTGACTTGGATTTATATTCATATTACGATGAATGCGCTGACAAGTATTTGTCTAGATAGTAAAAAATAGAAATAGCATGAGTTATAAATAAAAAACATCTAAGCAGCGCAAAAGAGGATTATAACTGATATAAAATAACGAAAATATGAAAAATCTTATTTAATTTTGAGATTTTCATTATAAAATTTTGTCTCACAGAAAGGAAATCACTCGATGGAAAGATTAACGAAAAAACAGTTCCCTAAAAATCAAGCTGCAATCACTTGTCTACAATTTGGTGAAGGAAATTTCATGAGAGGATTCGTGGATTGGCAGCTTCAACAGCTAAATAATCAAGGACTCTATCAGGGAAATGTTGCAATCGTCCAACCACTGGCTCACGGATTAAGCGAAAAACTAGCCGAGCAAGACCAGCTTTATACAGTTTTACTCCAAGGATTAGTGGATGGGCAAGTCATTGACACAACCGAACCGATCACGGTTATTGAGCGGACGATCAATCCCTATGAACAGTGGCAAGAATTCCTCGCATTAGCAGAAATCGATGAATTAGCCTTTGTTTTTTCTAATACGACAGAAGCTGGCATTACTTATCACGATGCCGATGCACACATCGATACGCCTCCAACAAGCTTTCCCGCAAAATTGACCGCCTTCTTGTATCATCGATTCAAAATGAATAAAAAGGGATTAACGATCATCCCCTGCGAATTGATCGATCGCAATGCGGAGCTTTTAAAAAAATTTGTCTTACAGTATGCGCAAAGTTGGGAACTTGAAACGGGATTTGTCGATTGGTTACATCAAGAAAATCATTTTTATTGCAGCTTAGTGGATCGGATCGTTCCTGGATTTCCAAAAGATGACATCAATGAACTGCACCAACGATTGGGTTATGACGATCAGCTGTTAGTCAAAGCTGAACCGTTTATGCTATGGGTGATTGAAGCACCAGAAGAATTGAATGAGCGCTTACCATTGAAAAAAGCAGGATTGAATGTTGTCTTGACTGATGATTTGACGCCTTATCGTGAGCGGAAAGTCCATCTTCTCAACGGTCCTCATACTGCAATGGTTCCACTCGGACTACTGGCGGGTGTCACAACGGTTGAAGAAGTGATGAAAGATCCTCTTTTATCTTCTTCTATCGACACATTAGTGACTCACGAATTGATCCCAATGCTGCAATTACCTGAAGAAGAATTATTGGCATACGCTAGACAAATCAATGAGCGTTTCTTAAATCCGTTTGCCAATCATCAATTACAGTCGATTGCTTTGAATAGCGTTGCCAAATTCCAAACACGCTTACTGCCTATTCTAAAAAAATACATCGAGAAAAAAGAAGATCTCCCTCCTTATTTAACTGTCTCATTGGCTGCTTTGATGTTACTTTATCGTTCCGATCATACAAACATCCAAGTAAACGATGAGCCAGAAGTACTCGCTCGTTTTACTGAAGCTTGGGCTGACCCACAGACTGCTGTTCTTCATCTATTAAAAAATCCAAGTCTTTGGGGTGAAGATCTATCCGTGCTCCCTAATTTAACAGAGGCAGTTTCATCTTATGTAACTCAGATTGATCAAAAAGGCATTCGTAATGTTTTACAAGAATTGAAAGGATGAAAAAAATGACTGATGTAGATTTCTCCACTAGAATCATCCAATTGCATCCACAGGATAGCGTGGTCGTGGCTACTACCACGATTCCAACGAATACAACACTTTATTTCAATGATGTTCACCTAACTACCTTTGAAGAAATTCCCTTAGGCCACAAGATCGCTTTGACCGATTTGAAGGCCGGGGCTGATGTTATCAAGTATGGCTATCCAATCGGCCACCTCGTGACGGATGTCAAAGCAGGTCAATGGATACATACGCACAATATCAAAACGAATCTTTCTGGTGAGGAAAGTTACCACTACCAACCTAAATCTCGCCCAATCGTTTATCCACAAGAAAATCGAACCTTTCAAGGCTATCTTCGTGAGAATGGAAAAGCCGGGATTCGCAATGATCTATTTATCGTTCCAACTGTTGGCTGTGTGAATGGAATCGCTGAATTGATCATCCAAGAATTTAAAAAACGACATGCCGAGGACAATCCTTTCGATCATCTCACGATTTTAAAACATCCTTATGGTTGTTCCCAACTCGGTAAGGACCATGAGAATACGAAAAAGATTTTAGCTGATGCGATAAATCATCCGAATGCTGGAGGTGTGCTTGTATTTGGATTGGGTTGTGAGAATAATACGATACAAGAATTAAAGGCTAGTTTAAACAAATATAACGAACAGCGAGTAAAATTCCTAACCGCCCAAGATGTCACGGATGAAATCGCACACGGCGTATCTTTACTTGAAGAATTAGCAGAAATCGCACTTAGAGATTACCGTGTTCCTGTTCCTTTGGATAAACTCACGATCGGTTTGAAATGCGGAGGTTCGGATGGGTTATCAGGGATTACTGCCAATCCGTTGTTAGGTGCTTTTTCTGACTATTTGATTTCACAAGGCGGCAGCACGATTTTGACGGAAGTTCCTGAAATGTTTGGTGCCGAACAAGTACTGATGGCACGCGCTGAAAATCAAGAAGTTTTTGGAACGATCGTTCGTTTGATCAATGATTTCAAGCAATATTTTCTCTCTTATAATGAACCAGTCTATGAAAATCCTTCTCCTGGAAATAAAGCAGGCGGCATCTCGACCTTAGAAGATAAGTCGCTCGGCTGTACCCAAAAGGCAGGAAATTCAACGGTAGTCGATGTGTTAGCCTACGGTGAAAAAGTACGCAAAACTGGACTAAGTTTACTGGAGGCACCAGGCAACGATCTTGTCGCCGCTTCTGCATTAGCTTCTGCTGATTGTCAACTTGTCTTATTTACTACAGGCAGAGGTACCCCGTTCGGTTCTTACGTTCCCACACTGAAAGTCTCTACCAATACGCCTTTGTTCGAGCGAAAACAACATTGGATGGACTTCGATGCTGGCGATTTATTGACCCAACCAATGTCAGAGATCTTGCCTTTGTTTATTGATAAAATCATCCGTGTTGCCAGCGGCGAAGAAACAAAAAATGAAGCCAATGATGTGCGAGAGCTAGCGATTTTTAAAAATGGTGTCACACTCTGATTTTTCCAATCCTTACCTATTCTGAATTTGAAAGAAGTGAATCGAATGTTTTTATCTGATGATTTTTTATTAACCAATCAATGGGCAAAAAAACTATACCATTCATATGCAAAAAAAATGCCGATCATCGACTACCACTGTCATTTATCGCCAAAAGAAATTTACGAAAACAAAGCTTTTACCAATTTGACCGAAGCTTGGTTGAGTGGCGATCATTACAAATGGCGCTTGATGCGAGCGTGCGGCGTTCCTGAAGAAAAAATCACTGGTCACGCCTCCGATTACGAAAAATTCTATGCCTGGTGCCAAACAGTGCCAAAAATCATCGGCAATCCTTTATATACTTGGACACACCTTGAACTGAAACGTTTCTTCCAAATCGATCTACTGATCAACGAAGAAAATGCCCTTAAAATCTGGGAACAGGCAAATAAACGCTTAACTGAACCAGCGTTTCGTCGAAGAGAGATTGCAAAGAATGCGAACGTGACCGTCATTTGTACAACAGATGATCCGATCGATGAATTGGTCTATCATCAATTACTGGCAAAAGAAGAGCCTGATCTCAAAGTATTACCAGCGTTTCGCCCCGATGCTGCCCTGAATCTCACTCGCGATACATTTTCTGAGTGGGTCGCAAACTTAGCTTGCGTAGTTGGACAACCAATCGCTGATTACAGTTCTTTGATCCGCGCATTAAGTCAACGGATCGACTATTTTCATCAGCATGGCTGTCGACTATCAGATCATGGCTTAGATCGCCTGTCCTATCACCCCGCTTCTGAAAAAGAACTTGAACAGATTTTCCAGAAAGCATTATTACATGAAGCACTGACACAAACGGAAATTGATGCTTATCGAAGCGAAACACTCAATCGGCTGATTGCTCTGTATCATGCACGTGGTTGGACCATGCAGTTGCATCTGCATGCGTATCGCAACTGTAATACCCAAGCCTTCACACGTTTAGGACCAGATACTGGTTATGACGGGATCAACGACCAACCACTAACCAGTCACTTGCAGCGACTACTCGATCACGCCGATAAAACCGATCAATTGCCTAAAACAATTCTTTACTCGCTCAATCCAAATGACTATCCCTTACTTCTTGCGTTGATGGGTAGCTTTCAAAAGGAAACGGCTGGCAAACTTCAACTCGGTTCTGGTTGGTGGTATAACGACACCCGAGCAGGCATGCGTGAGCAGATGACACAACTTGCTGATGGCGGTGTTTTAGGCAATTTCGTCGGTATGTTGACGGATTCTCGTAGCTTTCTTTCTTATACACGTCATGAATATTTCCGCAGGGTCCTCTGTGAATTGATCGGTGAAATCGTTGAACGAGGCGAAGCACCCGAAGACGTCAATCTTTTAGGAACCTTGGTAGAAGATATTTGTTATACAAATGCACAACACTATTTCGGTTTTTTTGAGAAGGAAGCGTGACGATGCGAACGATCCATATTGCAGGAGATTCCACTGCTTCGATCAAAGACATGAGTGCTCGACCGGAAACCGGTTGGGGAGAAGCCTTTGGTAACTTCTTCCAACCAGCGATTCAGATAAACAATCATGCAAAAAATGGGCGTAGTTCAAAATCATTCATTGAAGAAGGACGATTAGCTCGCTTAAAAAAAGAATTTCAAACGGGGGATTTTTTGCTGATCCAGTTTGGCCACAACGACCAAAAAATCACTGAAGCAAAAGGAACAGAACCATTTGGTAGTTACCTAGATGCCCTTTCTACTTATGCCCAGACAGCCTTAGCTTCACATGTACAGCCGATCTTCTTGACTCCTGTCACAAGACGCCTTTACTTAAAAAACGGACAATTAGATCCGAACTGCTTAGGCGAATACCCACAAGCAATGAAACGATTCGCACAAAAAAATAATTATCCGATCCTGGATGTTTTTACTCGTTCACAAACTACGCTTCAGCAGTATACGCAAGAAGAAGCAAAATCATTTTACTTGCATTTATCACCCGGTAGGCATGAAAATTATCCCTCTGGTCTTTGCGACAACACGCATTTCAGTCCAGAAGGTGCTGCTTTAGTGGCTCAACTTGTTGTTGAACTACTAAAAGAAATTGATCTTCCATTAGTGCAGTATCTAGATGTCCCCCATAAAATGAAATAGATAGTCAGAAGTTCCTTATTTCCTATGGTTTATTCGGTTTTAAGATGACAAGAGAATACCACAGAAACAAACCGCCGTATCTTTCGATTTAGATACGGCGGTTTATTCCTTGTCCATTTAATTGTTAAAACATTAGATATGTAGATCTTATCGTAATCTGTATCATCATAATTGAAAATTAAAATTCATCAAAAAATGTTGCGCAACATTAATAAGGTCTCTTTGCGAGATTTTCCCTAACACTTCAATCTTTCTCCCACCTTGTTCCGAATAATCTAATGTATAAACTTGTTTCGTATTCACTCGACTTCCGTGTGTTAATTTTTCATGCTTAATGTCAACGAAATAAGGTCTATTTTTATTAATACTCATGATTGAGCAGACAATAATCAAATTAGAGCTATAGCTATATTCATCTCTACTAATCACAATTGCAGGCCTACGCTTAGTTATCTCACTTCCCCTTGAAGATTCAAAATCAATAAGTATGATTGTTCCTTGTTCAATATTATTCATCAAACAACCCATTCTCAGCACTAAAGTTAGTTGCTATTTCATCTTCTTCATCTACAAATTCATTATTTTGTGCCCCATTGAAATAATCGTCAATTTTATACCATCTTCTTCTTTACTTATGTAATAAACTTTGCCTGCAGGTACCCCATATTTACTAGCCAACGTTACCATTACAGCGTTCCCCTGTTTTCTTGTTTTAACTGTATCCATATTGATCCCTCCATCCTTTTACCAATCATAAAACGTAATTACTGTAATTACTAGATAATTAGCCAATTTTGTGGATATTATTTCTTATAAAAGTAAGCGATCTCTTTAAGCACTTAAAGTAACTATTGTAGCTAAATCATAACAACAAAAAACCTAAAGTACGTAACTCACTTTAGGTTTTTGCTTTGTTTTAACCAAAATGTAAAATTCATTCATAAAAATAAATCCTCAACACGATCAAAGTGCTTGCGTGCGATCGTTATTCTTTCGTTCTTGCACTATCGCTGGTTTTCTTCCCGTGATCGCCGAACTAACGCCCTCTTTTAATTTTTCAAACATAAAAACATCTTGATTTTCTGCTTGTGGGCTTTTATGGATTTCTTGAAAGATCATTCGTTGGTCTTTCACCGTATAACGTGCATATTCGTGGATATAGCGATGTGTGATCATCAATGAAAGAATAGCAAGAGGGCTGTGATTCTTTTGTCTTTCAGTTAATCGCTGATAAATGACCCGATCCAGTTTCTCTGCCCAGATCAAACAATTTTGATAATGCTCGAAATGCGCTTCTGTAGATACCCACCGGAAGTGTTTGTCGTAGGCCCATGAATCCTCAACTAGTTGGTTTTTCATTTTTTTGAGTATATGTAATAATTCTTTTGTCCGTTTATGTAGAATAAATTGATTGAAAATGGCTAAATCAAAAGGTTTCGTAATATTCAATTCTTTGATAGGTGCGGTGATTTCGATCGTCATTTTTTTTCGCATAGATTCACATCCTTTCAATTGCTTATTGGTGTATTTCTGCAACTTAATGATAACAAAGGATGTCCCTTGCCTTCCCATCACTTTTTCCTATCAAAGAAAAAAATGGCTTTTCACAAAAAAAACTGGCATGAAATCATTAGGAGATTCCATGCCAGAGATTTATTTTACTGATTCTTATTCGCTGTACAAGTCACGTACTGGTGTCATGATGATACGGTTCAAATCATTGATGATCGTGCTGAATCCTTGTTCTTTTTGCATCAAGTCGTTGATGACTTCTTCTGATTGGATTTTCATTGCCATTTCTTGTGCTTTGGCAGCATCTTCATCGCTGAATTCTTGTCCGCTCATTTGTTTTTCTTGTAATTCGATTTGCATTGCTTGGAAATCTTTGAATAGTTGATGTGCTTCCTCATTCGCTTTTACTTTTGCATAAGCTTCTTCTAGCTCTTTGAATTCTTTTAATTCACGAATCTCACGTTCGATTTGATTTGCACTATCATAAATGTTTGACATACGACGGCCTCTTTTCTTCTATTTATTAATCTCTATTGTAACATGGGGCGATTTGTTTTCAAAGTGCCTACTCTCCTTGGAATCGACGCCATAGATCTCTCGTGGCATCGCCAATTCCTTGTACGCCGTCTCTTAACATATCGCCAAAGTTTCTTAGTCCTTCTTTTGCCTGTTCCCCGTAGCGATCTAAATTGTCTTGCCAGTTGCTATTGTTCTCTTCGTTCGATTGTGAGTCATCTGGCACTTGATCTGCTGGAACGACTTGGCCACCTGTCGCATAAGCATCTGCCACATTGAAGCGTGTTTGATCGGTATAAGGCAAGATACCTTCTGCTGCCGATTTGAAGACTTTCCCTACCACATTACCACTTGTCCCTTCTAAGTAATGAAGTTCACTCGCTTCTTCAAAGCCTAACCACGTAGAGATAACGACATCTGGAGTGTACCCAACGATCCATTGGTCATTGGCTTTTGTTGCATCGAAATTGGTTTCCGTCGTTCCTGTTTTCCCAGCAACTGTATAACCATAAGGATTCGCTGCCACACCAGTTCCATGAGAGAACGTACCTAGTAACATGCTGGTCATTTGGTCAGCCGTTTCTTGGGAAATCACTTGTTTCGGTTTACTATTCGTATTATCAACGATGACTGCTCCAGTTGAATCAACGATTTTAGTAATCAAATGTGGGGTATACATCTTTCCGTTATTGGCGAATGAACCGTATGCGCCCGCCATTGTCATTGGCGAAACCCCATTTTCTAATCCACCTAACGCCAAGCCGTAATACTTATCTGAATCAGCTAAAGGCAAGCCAAATTCTTTTGTTTTATCAAACCCTTTTTGAAGTCCGATCTCATGAAGCAACCACACAGCTGGTAAATTCAAACTTTGGGCTACAGCTTGATACATCGGCACTTCCCCTTGGTAGGTCCCATCAAAGTTGTGTGCATCATAATAAGATTGTGGTTTGTCTTCAAGAATACTTGACGGTGTATAGCCAGCTTCTAACGCAGGCGCAAACACGCTGAGCGGTTTGATCGATGAACCTGGTGAACGTTTCATCTGCGTCGCAAAGTTAAATCCTCTAAAGACGTGCTCTCCACGTCGGCCAACAAGTGCTGCGACTCCGCCTGTTTTCGGATCAAGTGCAACTGAACCTGATTGGACCATGGCACCATCCGCTGCATTTGGTGGGAATAACGCATCGTTTTGATAAGTTGCTTCTAATTGTTGCTGATAGTTCTGATTCAATGAGGTATAGATCTTATACCCTTTGTTCATGACATCCGCTTCATCTAAACCATATACACTGACGGCTTCATCGATTACCGCATCGAAATAGTAAGGATAACGATAACCAGATTCCGAATCCGTATACGTATCATTCAAATAGTGCGTGATATCCGTTTGGGACTCAGCAGTTGCTTGTTCCTCACTGATTTTACCATTTTCTGCCATTACGCTTAGCACCGTATTTTTCCGATTATTGGCATTTTCTGGATGATCGATCGGATTATAGATGCCGGGACCTTTCAACATGCCAGCTAATGTCGCAGCTTCAGACAGCGTGACATTGTTGGCATCCACTCCGAAATATCGTCTGGATGCATCTTGCACGCCCCAAACCCCATTACCAAAATAGGCATTATTCAGATACATCGTTAAGATTTCTTCTTTGCTGTACTTCTTCTCGATTTCAATCGCTAGAAACAGTTCTTTCGCTTTTCGGTCAAACGTTTGATCCAACGTAAGATACGCATTTTTGGCTAACTGCTGGGTAATGGTACTACCACCTCCTCCGCCTGTACCGCCCGATGTGATCATTCTTACCGCTGCTCTGGCAATCCCTTTGATATCAAAACCCGGATGCTGATAAAAATTCCGGTCTTCAGTCGAGAGGACCGCATCTTGAATCAGCGGAGAAATCGCATCTAACTCCACATAAGATCCTTTTTGCGCATACAAGGTTCCCGCTTCTTCGTTGTTTTTATCATAGATCACGGTTGACTGACTCAAACCAGATTTCAGTGTTTCAACATTCGCTTGTTTTGCTAATACAAATAGATAAATACTCGTGATCAATACAACGATCAAACCAATCAGTAAAATCAGTTTATTGATATGATATTTCTTCCATACTCGCTTTCGCCAACGATGGAATTGTCCAAGATAAGGCTTGATCCATCGCCAAAAACTGACAAGCGCAGTTTTGATTCTTCCTAGAATGCTCTGAAAATCCATTCACTTCTTCTCCTGTCTCTTGATCTCATTCTTCTTATTTTAACATAACTAAGCATGCGTTACGTCCTGCTTGAGATGTAGGTGTACGCGTTAATTTATTCATAGTGAGGATAGTTTAGCATATGAAATGACAGGTTTTTTCCATTTTTTTCTTAAATATGTGTTAAAAATGATACAATGAACCTGAATCTTAACGAAAGGAGTGAGCTTGTGGAAATCACGATCACTTTGCCTGAATCGCATCAACCGATGACGATTCGAGAGTTATTAGAAAACGAATGGCTCGTCCCGCGAAAAGTCCGACATTTTCTGCGTACACGTAAAAATGTCTGGCTCAATGGTGAACCTGCCTTGTTCCATTATGAAGCGGCCGCCGGTGATCAAATCACCTTGCTTTTTGAAGAAACAGATTACAGTTATCAACCCGTACAATTAGGAAATCCACAAATCATCAATGTCTTATATGAAGATGAACATCTCATCATCGTGGACAAACCTGTTGGCATGAAAACACATCCTAATGAACCGACAGAAACAGCGACTTTATTGAACCATCTAGCAGCTTACTTGGCTCAAAAAGAACAACGACCGTATGTCGTCCATCGCTTGGACAAAGAAACAAGTGGTGCTGTTCTATTCGCTAAAAATCCTTTTATTTTGCCTATTTTAGGTAGAATGTTAGAACAAAAAAAAATCTATCGGCGTTACCAAGCCATTGTATGGGGGAAACTTTCTAAAGATGTCACGATCACAGACAAAATCGGCAGAGATCGCCATGATCGTCGCAAACGAGTGGTCGATCCAAGAAATGGCCAGTCGGCGATCACACACGTCAAAGCCGCCGAAGTTTCGGCAGATAAAACAAAGGTCTATTGTGTCTTGGATACAGGGCGAACCCACCAAATCCGTGTGCATTTAGCAAATCAAGGCCACCCCATTGTTGGTGACCCGCTCTATCAAATGAAGTCAGCAAAACGTTTGATGCTCCATGCGTTGGAACTCCATATGACCCATCCGTTTACGCAGGAGAAAATCATTGCAAAGGCATTACCAGGGTTATGGTAAATATTTGAATTTAGCCATAAAAAAACTGACATTTGGTAACTTAATCTGTTACTAAATATCAGTTTTTTTACTACCTTTGTCAAAAACATGAATTGATAGTAAGCGCATACATGCTAAACTTACTTTGTATCCATATAAAAAACATCAAGGAGATGATTCATATGAATATTGAAGTAAGTACTCTTTCACCTCAAATTGCCGTGGCAACCAAAGCGACTGGTGTTACCATGGAGAACATGACCGCTGCAATAGATACAGGCTATGAAAAATTGATGCAAGCCGTTAGCGAACAAGGTGCCCAATTGATTGGTGCGCCCTATTGCGCTTACCTGAATAGCAATGAAGACTTTACCGTTTTTGATATCGAATTAGGGATTCCTGTCAACACTGCAATTTCTGCAAATGATGAAGTTTATATGAGCCAAACGTACGATGGAAAAGCAGTTATCTCCACACATCAAGGTTCTTACGCTACACTTGAGTCAGCTTACGAGGCTTTGATGGTTTATCTGCAAGAAAATCAATTGGAGAGTACTGGCGTTTATTATGATTACTATCTAAGTAATCCGCTAGACACACCGGAAGACCAATTATTGACACAAGTTGTTTTTCCAATCAATTAAGTTCGGATTCATGTTGCTCCAAACTAGTCTCATTTGCAACGATTATTTCTTGTAAATAATGCTTCTATGACCAATAGCAAATATTTCAATTATAATTTCAGAGTCAATTATATTTGCTAGTATGCGATAATTCCCAATGCGGTACCGCCACTCACCACCTCGATTTCCCGTCAATCCTTTACCGTGTTGTCGAGGGGTGCTGGTTCCTTCCAAATTTTTTCTAATCCAAGCAACGATTATTCTTGCCTGATTTCGATTCATCTTTCTTAACTGCTTCTGCGCTTGAGGCATATAGATAACTTTATACTTCATCTAGCAACTTCTCCATGTCAGACTGAGAAATCCCCTTCTCTTTTTTCTTTTTAGAAAGTGCCATTGCATCTTTTAATAATTTTAAATCAATCTCATCTTCGATTTTATCAAGAACTGACGTCCTGTAAAGTTCCGTCAATGATGAGTTATGTGCTTTAGCATATTCTGCTACTAGTTCTTTTTCATCATCTGGAATTCTAAATGTAATTGTGGATTGTCCCATAATCTATCCCTCCGCTCTAATTTGTAACAACATCGTACTAAAAATACATCTTTTTGTCAATACAACGTTAGTACGTGATATAGAGAATAAAAAAGAACGGCTACCAATAATGACAGTCGTTCTCTATACCTATTTTTATTCAAGTTTCCATCTAAAAATTAAAAGTCGCTATTTTCTTCTTAGATTTATGCAAATTCGTTTCCTTCTCGATGCGCCTTTTCCGCCAACAGTAAGCTTCCGATAATCCCACTTTCATTTGGCATGCCCCATTGAACGATATACTCATCTACTGGTGGCGTTTCCATATAACCTGCCATCAATGTCGTAAATTGTTCTCTCACTTTTTGCAGTAGGTGTGCTTGATTCATGACACCTCCGCCTAAAATGATTTTTTCTGGAGCGATCGTCAAGGAATAATTGACTAATGCTTGTGCAAGATAATAAGCTTGGATATCCCAGACTGGATGATCTTCCGGTAGATCTTGCCCTTTGATTCCTGTACGTGCTTCAATTGATGGGCCAGCAGCTAATCCTTCTAAACAATCTTTATGGAAAGGACAAGTCCCTTCATAATCATCTTCTGGGTGACGTTTGACCATGATATGCCCCATTTCTGGATGCGCACTGCCAGAAAGAATGTCGCTATTCAACACGACACCGCCGCCAATGCCTGTGCCGACAGTCAAGTAGATACAGCTATTTTTCC
This sequence comes from Enterococcus sp. DIV2371, assembly GCF_050498525.1. Taxonomy (NCBI): domain Bacteria; kingdom Bacillati; phylum Bacillota; class Bacilli; order Lactobacillales; family Enterococcaceae; genus Enterococcus; species Enterococcus sp. DIV2371. The sequence continues at coordinate 2,940,359 of NZ_JBIPAJ010000001.1, forward strand.
CTTGCGCTGCCCCTTTCAACAGTTCGCCATATGCCGCAGCATTGACGTCGGTCGTCCATGCCAAAGGAACGTCGTATCGTTGTTTGATACTTCCCAAGAAATCAAAATCTCGCCATCCTTGCTTAGGTGTAGCCAAGACGTACCCATAGCGTTCGTTGGTTGGATCAATACCGATTGGGCCAAAGGAACCGATTCCAATTGCTTCTAACTCAAACTGATCAAAAAATTCAAACACACGTGCCAAGGTTTCTTCCGGCATCGTCGTTGGCACACTGATTTTTTCAATGATCTCTCCTTGATCTGATACCGCACAGATAAATTTTGTTCCGCCTGCTTCTATTCCGCCATACATCAATTATTCCTCCTCAAAGCCGATTGTTCGAATCTCGTAAGGTCGCAACATCGAGTCAATCGTCTCCTGACATTCTTCTTCAAGGAGATTCAACAGTTTGCCTTTACTGTCATTTTTTGTTAACTGTAACGATTCTAAATGACTAGACATATTGAACCCTCTCGTTACTAGTTTATCATTAAGTTTACTTCGTTTCAAAGTAGTAATTGCAAACGTTTCCCCTTTTATTGATAAATATTGTTTTTTTGATGGTAATTTACCGACTTGATTCGGCAGTTGTTTTGTTGAAAACGGAATTTGTGCGGCATAAGCATGTTTGTATGTGGCAAATTTATCTTCTCCTGCATGGACTTCTAAACTGTAATCAAATTGATGAACACCTAAACACTGTGCTTCCGGTGTTGGGAAATACCCCCAGTCACCCATCTCGCCGACACAACGCAGTAAGGTCACTGCGATCGTTTTTCCATCCACGATTTCATATTCATTCAAACCAAAGTTACCGATCGTCAACCCTTGCTGTTCATCCCCTAATTGAACAAAGGCATGCTGATGTTGCGGATTGGTTGGATTTTCCCAATTGGCAGATACTTGGTTTGGTCGAGTTACAACTTCAAAAATACTATCCGCTTCGTGTTGTTCCACCTGTAACTTCGTTGGAAACAGGACACGTAAGCGATGATCTTTCATCTGGTTGTCAATGACGGTCGTAAAATCGATTTTTTTACTCTGCGCACGTAGCGTAATCAGCGTAGTGATTACCAACGGCTTTGTTTCTTTTGAACGTTGAGCTTTTCTAAAGCGGAACTCTCGTACCATTTGTTGCTCTTTTTCTAATCTGTCATCTGCCGAAACAGGGATGTCGATCGTTACAGTTACTTTGACTTGAGCAATTTCAGATGTATCTTTGATGATTTCAACAGTGCTTTGTTGATTTTTTGAAAGAATTGCTTTTTCTCCTTCAGGTTGCTTGAAGATATATTCATTCCCGATATCTCCTACATCTTCAAATAGCAACAGCTCTTCAAACGTTTGTCCGGTCGTTTTATCCAACAAGGTCAATGTGCCATTTTCTTCAATGGTTAGATGTACTTGTTGATTTTCTAAACTCCGTCCTGCTTGAGCAATCATCGATTCCTGTTTTTCTTCACTAGCTCCTTCAACTAAAGTAAATGTTTCCCAAGAAAAAGCAGGCATGTCATGAATGGGCAGTTCGATCGTGACGCTTTTTTTCATATACGGTACTCTAAAACGGTCCTTTGGTAAGTCATAGCCAAATGAAACAACTTCTTCAGAAATCAAAGCTGGTATTTGTTTTTTATCTGCCGTTGCCACATGATAGTACTTTTTAGGTTGTTCCGCTAGTTCTTGATATAACTCTTCTGGAATCCCTTCAGCAAATCGTTTTCGCTCCAACTCTAAAGTGATCTCTGCAGACCCTGTTTTAGGCATTCCACCGGTATTGAACACGACAAAAGGATAACTTTCCTTTGAAAAAGTACTGGTATCGATAGCTGTCGCTAATTGTTCCAACGCTTCTTGTGTTAAATATTTCCCTACTTCATTCGCTTTTTCAAAACGAGGGATCATTTCACGATGGACGGAATCAACTGAACATCCGCAAATACTATCATGAGGGTGATTTTGCATCAGTGTTTTCCAGGCATAATCTAATTGATCGTGTGGATAGTTTCCTGTGACTTCATACGCCATCGCCGCTAAAGGTTCTGTGACATTTTCAAGTTGACGTTGCACTTTTGTGTTCCATTGTTTTAGATAAACTCTTGCAGAAGCTGTATTCGCTAACGTGTACCAGCCATCAGTTTCTTGACTGGTTAATTCACCTTCGACCGCACCAAGTTCCTGCGGGACATCTTCTTGTACAGCTTTGAGATAGTCCGTAAAGTTCGAATGGATAAATTCATAATCGGGGTATAAGTCATTTGCTAATCGGATTGCTTTTGATATATCTTTTTGTACAGGTTGGTGGTCCACACCATTCATCATCAATAAATGATCCGTAGATGCATATTGTTCTGCATCTGCTAACTTCTGATCCCAAAAACGAATGGCCGCTTCTTTTTCGGCAGGAATCTCATTGCCATTGCTATACCAGTTAGCAAACAATAATCCAAAAATCTCCGATTGATCGGGTCCTTTCCACCACATTTCAGAATATTGCGAGGAATAATTTTCGGCTTCTAGTACTTGGTTATCAAAGCCAATCGGTTTCACGCCACGACCAAATGCAGCTGCTTCCAAGCCTACTTGTTTCATCATTTGCGGTGTCTGTCCCATGTTACCGAACGTATCTGGGAAATAACCTAACATGACAGGCGTCCCCCATTTACGACTTTCTTCCATACCGATTAGCATATTTCGAACATTTGATTCTGAACTGATCAAAAAGTCATCTTGCAAGATATAGAAAGGGCCGATACGCAATTTTCCAGCGTCAATGGCTTTTTGGATGGCTCCCTGTTTTTCTGGGCGCACTTGTAGATAGTCGTCTAAAATGATGGTTTGCCCATCTAAATGAAAACTGTTGAAGTCTGGATCTGTTTCGAATAGCTCTAGTAAATCATCCATTAATTCCACTAGTCGCATATGGTGCTGTTCATACGCCATGTACCATTCACGATCCCAATGACTATGAGAAATGATATAAACTTTTTTCTTCACGCTGCTCTCCTCCTTATTTTTCCACTCGGATATCAAAGTAATCCATCACTAATTCGCAAAACATCATATTTGCCCATGAGAACCACTCTCTTGTATAACTTTCAGGATCATTGACATCAAATCCTTCGTGCATCAAATGTGTGCCAGCATCTGTGGCGACTAACAGATCAAGAATCCGCTCTTTTTCTCGTTTATCTTCTGTCGTCATCCCTTCCATCGCTAAAGCGATCGGCCAAACATAATTTTCTGGTGTATGAGAAGAGCCGATTCCTTTTGCATATTGCCCTTCATAGTAATATGGATTTTCTTTACTTAGCAAAGTTTCACGTGTGTGCAAATATCTTTCCTCTGTTGGTGGACAGTAGCCGAGATACGGTGCTGCGATCAAATTAGGTACATTACTGTCGTCCATCAACGATGCGTTTCCTAAGCCATCGACCTCATACGCATAAATTGCTTCTCCACGACTATTCTTGGTCAAACCATGCGTATCAATACCTTGTTTGATTTCTTGTTTTAAGTGATTAGCCGCGGAAACAATTTCTGCCTCCGCTAAAATAGAAGAAAAGATTTCTTCAATATAACCTAGTACGACTACCGCAAACATATTCGATGGGACAAGATAGCCAAACTGACAAGCATCATCGCTTGGACGAAATCCTGACCACGTCATACCGGTTGGTGCGATCGCACTTCCTCGCCCTTCATTGACTAACGTATCTTCTTTTCTTGTCGCGTCGCGCATAAAGGTATATGGTGATTGCTCATGATTTTGTTCCACCTTGAAAACATGCAAGATTTTTTTGACGCCTTCCACAAAAGAGGAATCAAACTGATCCACTCGACCAGTATTCTTATAAAGTAAATAAGCAAGTTGGACAGGGTAACATAAAGAATCGATTTCATATTTTCTTTCCCAAATCCAGTCGTTCATTTCTGTATGATCCGTTTGATGTCCTGCGCCATTTGCTTCTTCATTGAAAGCATTCGCGTAAGGATCGATATTGATATAATAAAATTGTTTTTTCACTAGTCCGCTGATCATATCTGCTAAGTCAGTATCTTCTTTTGCAAGGACTAAGTAAGGACGAACTTGGGCGGTTGAATCTCTCAACCACATGGCAGGGATATCGCCAGTCAAAAGAAATGTCGTTCCGTCTTCTTGTCTTTTCACAGTAGTCAGCAACGTATTTGCAAATGCAGCCGAAAAATTCTCTGCCCAATCAGCATGCGCCTCACCACATTTTTCAATGATCGTGTCCATAAATTGTTCTACTGATTTTGGTATACTTTTATAAGCCATATTTATTCTCTCCTCTATCAAAATGATATATCATAAGAATTATAACCTTTTGAACAACGATTGTCTACGCTTTCATAAAAAGTTTTATCTATTTACTTTTCTTTGTTTTATGCTATGATTTAATCATGATATATCATTAAGAGGTGTAATTATGGAGCAGCCATTATATAAAACAATTTTTCTAGCGTTAGAAAAAGCGATCAACGAGGGGACTTTACCTGTCGACAGTCAAGTCCCTACCGAAAAAGAATTATCTGAGCAATACAATGTCAGTCGTATCACATCAAAGCGTGCACTGACCGAATTAGAACAATTAGGAATGATTTATCGCGTTCGTGGCAAAGGAAGTTTTGTCAAAGCACCTTCGACGAAAACCGGCGAACGTATTTCATCTTCCCAAAAACGAATTTTATTTTTATTGCCTTACTTGTCAGATCTTTCAGTAGGCGATTTTACACAAGGATTAAACCCAGTCATGCAAGACAAGCAATTTGAGGTCATGATGACTACCTTAGATTTTCTTGAAAAGAAACGAGCGGACGATATCATGCAAGAGTTCGATGGACTGATTTACTATGCCTTTCAAACCGATCAGCATCTTGATCTACTCTTTGAATTATCTTTACAAGAGTTTCCAGTTATTATTTTAGATAAGAAAATCTATGAGCTTCCTTTCCCAACCGTTCTGTCAGACAACTTCCAAGGAGGATCATTAGCAACACAACAGCTGATGAAGGAAGGACACAAGAGAATCGCCTATCTTTTTGGTGATACCACACATCCACAGTCTGTCAGACAACGTTATCTTGGCTATCTTGAAGCATTGAATCTAGGAAAATTATCTTTTCATACAACATTAAACGCGCAGGAACTCACTGAGGATATATTAGATACGTACATCCAACAACAAGTAACAGCTTTTGTCTGTGAGAATGACTTAGTTGCCATCCAAACAATGAATCAGTTAAAGAAAAAAGGCTATCAAATCCCTAATGATTTTTCCGTGATTGGTTTTGATGATATACAAGCCGCTGCCTTAGTTGATCCACCACTCACGACGGTTGCCCAAGATTTCAAACAGTTAGGCGAACTTGCCGGAAATGCTTTGATTGAATGGCTCGCAACAAAAGAATTACCGAAAGATATCAAATATCCTGTCACATTGATCCAGCGACAATCAACAAAGGAGATCAAAAATGAAGATCCAACAGATTGACACACGTCACGGTACAGCAAATCAAGGAACTTTTTCAAATGGGAACTGCCTGCCTTATACAGGCGTTCCTTTCGGTATGAATTATTTTGCACCACAGACAAACGATCAAAAAGGTAGTTGGTGGTTCCACCCGGAGGATCGCACATTTCAAGGCTATCGTTTGACCCATCAACCTAGCCCTTGGATGGGTGATTTCAGTCATTTCTTGATGACTCCGATCAGCGGAGCATTAAGCGAACCGACGATTTTTCATGCCCAAAGCTCTTATCGACCAGAGGAAAGCCTATTTTGTCCGACACATTTATCGATCAAACAATTGCGCTATGGTATCCAGTCAACATTGATACCTAGTATGTATGGCGGTATTCTCTCGCTAACTTACACTAAAAATGATAGCGGTTTATTATTGTCATTTCCTGGACGTTTCCGTCTGACTGCCAAAGATGCGTATACGCTAGAAGGACAAGTCACCCATTTTGCGGGAGCAGAAGACCCGAATTTCACTTTTTATTTTGTGTTGCGCTTCGATCAACCTTTGACAACTAGCGCACTCGATTATGCCAGCGAACAAGCCGCTGCTATTCCGATTTATTTTGGTCCTATCAAGCAACAAACGATTCGACTAGGCACGTCATTCATCAGCAACGAACAGGCACATCATAATTTGAGACAAGAACAAAATAAACAAGAAAAAGACTACCTTTTAGAGAGTCGTAAGCAATGGCAGAGCTACTTTGATCGAATCAAAATCAACCATCATGATCAAAAGCAAACGGAAACGTTCTATCACAATTTGTATCGAACATTTCTATTTCCTCAAACATTTTATGAAATCGATCAAGAAGGAAAGAAAGTTCATTATGATACTAGTAGTCGTTCGGTAAAAGAGGGAGTTCTTTATACAAATAATGGTTTCTGGGATACGTACAAAACGGTTTATCCACTTTTTTCATTGATTGCAGTGGATAAATATGAAGAGATGTTGGAAGGTTTTTTAAATAGTTATCGAGAAACTGGCTTCTTACCTAAATGGCTTTCGCCAGATGAACGAGGGCTAATGCCTGGAACGTTGATCGATGCAGTGATCGCTGACGCTGCTGTCAAAGGTATCGGCACACCGAACATGCCTGAATTTTTAGAAGCGATGAAAAAAGGAGCGACGATTCAAAGTGAAAAGCAAAATTATGGGCGTCAAGGTACCAATGATTATTTGAAATATGGCTATGTACCGAACCATTATCATGAATCGATCAACCACACCCTTGACTATGCTTATAGTGATTTTTGTATCAGTCGCGTCGCTCAAACACTAGCTGATGACGAAACGGCTCATCATTATCAGCAACAATCAAAAAACTACCTCAACGTTTTTGATCCACAAACTGGCTTTATGCGTTCAAAAGATTTATCTGGACAATTCCGACCTGATTTTTCTCCTACTTCTTGGGGAACAGACTATGCAGAAGGAAGCGCTTGGCAGAGTAGTTTTGCTGTGTTTCATGATTTTGCGGGATTGATCGAAGTACATGGCGGAAAACAAGCGTTCGAGAACAAATTAGTTGAATTATGCAATCAAGCGCCTACGTTTGAAGTCGGTGGGTACGGATTTGAAATCCATGAAATGAGTGAAATGGCAGCAACTGAATTTGGTCAACTAGCCATCTCCAACCAACCAAGTTTTCATTACCCTTATCTTTTCCATTACATTGGGAAACCTGAGATGGCACAGCCATTGATCAAACAATTATTGACACAACTTTTCGATGCCTCACCCACTGGTTATCCTGGCGATGAAGATAATGGCAGCATGGCTGCTTGGTATATCTTTAACAGTTTAGGCATGTATCCCGTCACACCCGGAACAGGTGAATATGTGATTGGTATACCATTATTTGATCAAGTGATCGTATCACTTTCAAATGGAAAACAGTTGACCATTCAAGCTACACCTAATCAACCACAACAACAGTTTGTTCATCAGGTGAGTCGAAACGGAGAAACTTATGAAAAGCTATACTTTACCCATCATGATTTATTAAAAGGAGGAACGATCAACTATCATTTAGGAATCGTACCTACTACTAAAGCTTATTCAGAGGATCGTTTGCCCTATTCTCTAAGTCGCAAAACGTGATAATAGATATTCGATGAGAAAATAGTAGAAGCAAGAAACCTTCTTCAGCAATAAGTATAGAGTATGAGCAACTTCAGTTAAACTTTATTGAATGATTGATTTCATGCATGACTCGTTGTTTACAAATGCCTCGTTAAGATGCTATACTAAAGAAAAGAAGCGATGCGTGAACATCGCTCCAATGTAGCCGTTTTGTGGTAGCATGTTTTTGAGTCAAAATAAACCCGTCAACTTGTGCTAAAAGTTTATGACGGGTTTATTTTTTATCGTTTTTGCTTATTGTCAGCATAATGCCAACAAGCGCAAGCAGCAACGATCCAAACTGGATCATCAATGCTAATGCTTCAGCAACAGACAAAATGGCTACTCCTTCCGTTGAAGTAGGAAAATGCTCATACGCATCACCCCCTGAGTAGCTACCATCATAAACAATCTACATTGTCTATTTTAACATAGAAACTATCGTATTTTTCTGATTTTATGTTTTTTTATATGATTGTTTTACCACAAACAATCATATAAAATAAAAGATACAGGAGAAACCGGCTCGCACATCCTCTGTTTTTTTATTTGTGAAAATATGTTTACAGATGACTTATTAAGATGCTATACTAAAAAGAAGCGATGCGTCAACATCGCTCCAATGTAGCCGTTTTGTGGTAGCATGTTTTTGAGTCAAGATAAACCCGTCAACTTCTGCTAAGAGTTTATGACAGTTTATTTTTTATCGTTTTTGCTTATTGTCAGCATGATGCCAACAAGTGCAAGCAGCAACGATCCAAACTGGATCATCCGTGCTAGTGCTTCCGCAACAGACAAAATGGCTACTCCTTCAAAAAGTTATATAAAACAGAGGTCATGAGATAAATATTCTCACAACCTCTGTTTTTTTATTTAGACAACACGCCTTCACTTTTCCCTTGATTTTCTCGATATTCCGTCGGAGATTGCCCGACGATTTTTTTGAATAATTTTGAAAAATAGGTCGTATTGTTATAGCCGATCTCATTGGATATCTCATTGATATTTTGATTGCTATGGAGCAACAACCATTTTGCTTGTTCCATTCGCAAATGGTTTAGGTAGGAAGAAAAACTTTTCTTTGTTTCTTTTTTAAAAAGCTGGCCTAAATACATGACATTTAGGTGCAGATCCTCTGAAACTTCTTTTAGTGTCAGTGGCTCATGATAGTGTTCATGTAATATTCCCAGTACTTTTTCTACATTCAGGCTGTATTTTTTTTGATTTTGCTGTTCTTTAAGTAATGCTAACAACAAGTGGTGCAAGTCTTGGACTGATTTTGCCTGATTGATTTGTTGAATGCCATGTAAGTATTCATCATCTTCTAAGCGGACGAACTCTCTTTGGATATCCATAAATAGCAAAAAACTCAAGTGCCGAATATCTTCCGGTGTCATCACGGCACGTTGGAATTGCTCAAAAAAGTCAGTGACCATTTTCTGAGCGGCTTCCAATTGTCCACTTTGAAGTACGCGATTAAAATTCGAAAAATCAATCACTTGCTCGTTGGCTACATGTTGATCGGCATATATGATCTGTTGCTTTTGTTCGCCATAGAATTGATGAAGTTGTAAATTATCCTTCGCTTGGTGAAAGCTTTCCGGTATTTTCTCAACTTCCTTTGTCTCTTCGCCAATACTGATCAACCACTCTTGTTCTGAAAAACAAGTTTCGACTAAGCGGCAAAAACTAGCGACTGTCTGTTCTTCTAATAACAGAACGTATAGGAGCAGCTTCCCATAGTTTCTTTGATAGTAGTAGGGTTCTTTTGTTTTGACCAGCCACTCCTTGACGGTTTTTTCTGCTTCTCTAGGCAATTGAACCAAAAGGATGCGCCGCTGTTTCGACCCCAATTTCTCCAATAATTCTTCTTCACTTGGCTCATCTAATTCTTCATTCAGCCATTGACTAAACAGGATTTCTTGAAAGATTTCTTGTTGATTTTTTTGTTCGTATTGATGGTCCAAACGTTTCTTAACTGTTTCCAGGCTAGTAATCAGTTCTGTTTTATTCACTGGCTTCATCAAGTAATTCACAGCTCCTAGTTGGATGCCACTCTTCAAATAATCAAATTCTTGATAACCAGATAAAATCATAAATTCAAAATGAGGATATTGCTTTTGAGCAACTTCAATAAACTCTAATCCATTCATTTCAGGCATCGTCACGTCGGTCAACACAAAATCAATCGGCTGTTTTTCCAGAATCGATAGTCCTTCCATCGCATTTTCTGCTGTAGCGACTACTTCAAAACCTAAAGAATTCCAATCAATGATTTTTTTCAATCCCGCTAAAATCATATATTCATCATCTATCAGTAAGACGTTATACACGGTCGTCCCTCCTCGTAAAGGTAATATGAATGGTTAGTCCCCCTTCATTGTTTCGCTCCAACATCATCTGATAACTTTCGCCAAAACTACCACGCATCCGCTCATTGACATTCTGTAACCCAATCGATTCAAATAATTCTACTTTTGGATGAGCGAGTCTCGCTTTGATTTCTGCTAAACGTTCCTCAGTGATCCCTTTGCCGTTATCGCGAATCAACAGATGGACAACGCCATTTTCTTCGAATACTTTTACACTTAGCGCATTATCAAAGCGAGTAAAATCGATCCCGTGCTTAAAGTAGTTCTCTACTAAAGGTTGCACGATGAATTTAGGCACTTCGATATTTTCTAATGAAGGCGCAATCGTAAAATGATAAGCCACACGATTAGGGTAGCGCATTTGATACAAATACACATACTTCTCACAAAAGTCCAATTCTTCTTTTAAGCGAATACTCTTTTCCTGATTAGTATTATTCCGTAACAAGGCGGAGAACGCATAAACGACATCTGCTAACTCTTCACTACCTTCACTGATGGCGTACATGCGAATATATTCTAAGGTATTGTATAAAAAGTGCGGATTGATTTGTGCTTGGAGTGCGCGCATGTGGGCATCTTGCTGCTTGATCTCTAACTTGTAGATATCTTCCACGTATTGATTGATACTTTTCAACATGTCATTGATGCCTACAGAGAGATCTTTTAATTCGTATTCAGTGATGCTTGTATCCACACGTGTATCTAAGTTGCCTTTCGCTACTTCATCCATGGCTTCCATGACTCGTTCGATTTGTTGAGAGTAACGCTTGAATGTCTTGTATAATAGCAAAAGCAGCAACCCGACTAATACGATCACGCCAACGATCAAAGGTGCTAAACTTCTTGCAGTGACTCGACGAACCGCACGTTTGTCTAATGTAGCTAAGATACGATAATCATCGGATAACCCTTGTGCTTGGATGAAGTTTGATTTCGCTAATGCTTCCAGTGGTAACGTCGAATCTGCTTGTAGTCCATGATCGATCAGTTTTTCTTGCTTAGCCACTTGTCGTTTCGCCAATGCTTGATCATGAAAAGTATATAATCGGTTACTAGTTCCTGATATCATATAAAGCGATAAACCACTGAAAGTATTTAAATTAGACAACGCTGCATCCAACTCATTTTTATCGAAGCCCACAAACATACTGCCAACTTCTGCGCCTCCTTGGGTGATCGTCATCTTGATGTAAAACGCGCTTTTTAATTGTGGTGTGCCACGTTTGACCGTACCACCTTTATTTTCTCGCGTGGACTCAAAATATTCTGGCAACTGATTAAATGTAAGATAGACGGTACTCACTTCTTCGTATGCGACGTACATATCGCGAACTAAGTTAGGAAAAGAAAGAAAATCTGATGTTTCTCGCTGTTTGTCATAAGCATACATCAAGTATTGATCGATCGGTTTCGTCAAGTACGTCGTGATGTTCTCGATTTTATCTGCATTTCCTACGAACTGATCTTTGATGACTTTGCTTAAAGTTGTTTTATCACTAAGGGTTCGTAAGGTACTTTGGACCGCCTCATTCGTCACTTGTTGGGCTTGTATTTGTCTTTGGATGAAGGTGTGCGCACTGATGATGAAAGTAGCAATCATCGTCAAAGAAATCATGACGATTGCATATTTACGTAATAATCGATTCAACAATGTGCCTTTTGAAAAGATAAAAGCCAGCCTATTCATACGTTTCCAGCTGTATGTCCAGCTTTTCCTGCCATTGCTTAGTAATCAGCCCATTCCATACGGTGAGCAAACCAATCAGTCCAAATAATATCAATCCTTTGTAGTTCCACGTTACCCAAAGAATCATTCCACTGCCAAGGATGATTTTTAGAAAAGTTGAAAAGCTAGCAAAGCTGGAGATCAAGCTTAATTTCAATAGATTTCCTAAACTCATTTGATAACCACTATCCAAGATCATGCTATATTGATAATTGGCATAGGCGTATAACATGCTAAACAGTAAAATAAAATCAATGACTAAAAAAAGAATGCCTTGGATCTGTACCGATAAATACAAATTATAACTAAGTAAAAAGAGACACGCAGAAAAAAGACCAAATAATTGATTTGCTCGAACAAAGTTTTGTTTGAACATCCGCCAACTACCGCTGAATGTGATTTCCTTATATTCGAACCCATGGCGATAAAATTGTTCATTCACTACTTTCCATGCTGGCCCGATCCCTAAAATGACTCCCCCACAAAAGGTCAATCCCCAGAAATACAACGTCAATTTCATTATGACCCATACACGTATGAACAATGTTTCTAATGCTTTACCTAACACACGTCTCCCCCCTTATTCTTCATCTTATCCTATTATACAAATAACAGCGAACAATAAAAAATGTCCGCCGTTATCTTTTGATTATTTATTATCTTGTCGGAATGTATCGTATTGTTTTTGCATTTCTGTCAATACTTTATCGTAGCCAGCTTTGTCTAAGGCGTCCATTAATTTTGGTAGTGTTTCATCTGGATCGACCGTTCCTGTATTCAAGCCATCCAAATATTGATTCATCACATTAGAAATATTGCTTAATTCTGTTTTGACCGTATCAGTATTGAAACTGAACCCTAAAATCGGAGAAGTCTCTGCTTCAGCGATGGATTGATCTCTTTCAGCAATCATTTCATCGGTGATCGTGTCTTGTGTATAAAGGATTTTATTGTTTCCAGTATTCCAAGCAGACATGTGCGTTTTTGGTTGGTACCCATCTAATAATTTTACTTTGTCATCGCCTACTTTTTCCCAAGCTTCTCCTTCGATTCCCCAAACTAAGCCATTAAGCAATTCAGGGTCACTGTTTAGCAGCGCTAAGAATTCTACTGCTTTTTCTTTATTTTTTGACGTATTAGAAACAACAAAGTTTGCCATTTGTGCTTGCGCAGTCGATTTCAATGGCACAGTGATCGGTTTAGACACTAATTCTTGGTTGGCTGCATTTGTTAAGATCGTATCGCCGTAATCGTAAGGTCCTTGCGTTTCTCCACGCATCAACCATGTGTTACCTTCTAAAGGATAATCTTTGTTGCTAGTCGCTGCATCACTAGGGATCAAGCCTTGATCGTACCAACTGTGCATCGTACGTAACAACTCGATGTATCTTTCGTTGTCATATTGGTTGATGATTTTTGTTTTATCCCCATTCAAGTCAACCGCAAATGGCAACGTGTTTCCTAATGGATAGTCAAAGTCACCTTGCACTTTGAATCCTTGGCCGATTGCAAAAGCAGCTGTATTCGGTTCTTGTTTATGGAATTCCTGTAATACCTTTTCTGCATCTTCATACGTTTCGATTCCATCAATCGATAAATCATATTTATCTAACAATGGTTTATTAAAGGTCAAAACTTGTTTCGCAAAGACGTTGCCATTTACTGGGAACGCATAAAGTTTTCCATTGACTAGATTGCCTTTGATATAGGCTTCATCCAATGAATCATACGCTTCTTTACCATATTTAGGGGCTAATTCTGTCAAATCTGCAAATGCGCCTTTTTGAGCATTTGATACATAGTTATTGGCAAAAGCGATATCGTAATTTTCACCTGAAGAAATAATGACGTTCATCTTCTTCTCATAGTCGCCCCAACCGATATAATTGATATTGACTTTCACACCGATTTCTTCTTCGATTCGTTTATTTGCCACTTCCATCAACTGATCAAGGTTATCTGGTTTATCCCCGATCTGATACATTTGTAATGTTGGAGTATCACTGGCTTCTGCGTTATCTTGATCACCTGAACCACCGCCACAAGCTGCTAAACTAATTGCTGTTAGTGCTGAGAATCCTGTAAAAGCTAATTTCTTCCATAACTTCATTTTTTCTCCTCCTATTTTTAGTGCTTTATTCTTTGACGCCGCCAATCGTTAACCCTTTAACAAAATGTTTTTGGAAAAATGGATAGCTGATCGCAATCGGTAACGTCGAGATAACAACGATCGCCATACGAGCAGACTCTCCAGGAACTGAAGCAAGACCGCCGGCTAACTGACTGCCAGCTCCAGCATTTTGAGTAAGATATTGGATATTGCTTTGGATCTTCATCAATAAATATTGCAATGGTACTAGTTTATCATTTTGGATATATAGCAAGGCATTGAACCAGTCGTTCCAATAACCTAAAGCTGCAAATAAACTGATTGTCGCAATCCCTGGAATCGCTAAAGGCAAGACGATTTGAACAAAAATCCGCAGTTCACTTGCCCCATCGATCCTAGCCGATTCGATGATCGAATCAGATACCGAACGCTTAAAGAAGGTTCGCATCACGATAATATTGAATGGACTGACCGCCATCGGTAAAATCAACGCCCAAATCGTATCTTTCAGCTGTAGTAAGTTTGTCATCACTAAGTAGTTCGCAACCATACCTGGTGAGAACAACATTGTAATCAAACAAAAAACTGTAAAGAAACGACGAAACGGAAAGTTAGAACGAGAAATCGCATAAGCATACAGAGACGTTGCCGTACTATTGATCAACGTTCCTAAAACCGTCACGAGAACGGTCACGAAAAGCGCTTGAAAAATCTTGTCTTGCATCTGATCAAACAAGAAAGTATAGCCAAAGGTACTAAATGCTTTAGGCCAGAAACTGTACCCGTGCGTCGATAAGGCAGATTCTTCTGTAAAAGAAATCGCAATCACAAAAATAAATGGTAACACACAGGAAATAGCAAAAAGTGCAATCAAGATATTGGAGAAAAAGTTGGTGGTTTTATTGAACGAGCGGATCTCCACTCGTTGGACTTTCTTTTTATTCATTTCTCTCCTCCTTAGAACAATGCCGATTCGCTGTCAAAACGACGAGCAATCGTATTAGTGATCATTAATAGGACAAAGCCAACGACAGATTGATAAAGCCCAGCTGCGGCTGTCATACCAAAGTCACCCGTGGATGTCAGACCATTGTAGATATACGTATCTAATACTTGAGTCACCTCATAAAGTGCGCCGGAATTTCTTGGAATATTATAGAATAAACCAAAGTCGGCTCGGAAAATATTTCCAACAGCCAATATCGTCAAGATCGTCATCAATGGAACCAACTGCGGGATAGCGACATGCTTGATTTGTTGCCATTTGCTTGCGCCGTCGACCATCGCAGCCTCGTAATAGGTTGGATCGATCCCCATGACCGAAGCAAAGTAAATGATACTGTTATAGCCGATTCCCTTCCACGTTCCAATAAAGACTAAAATAAATGGCCAATATTTCGGATCATTATACCAATTGATCGTTTCGCTGCCATTTGCTGCCAGCCATTGATTGAAAATCCCTTTATCTGGACTTAAAAACGCATAGACGAAGTAACTGATGATGACCCAAGAAAGGAAATACGGCAGCAATGACATCGTTTGATACACTTTTACCAAGCGTTTGTTTCGCAACTCACTCATAATGATTGCAAAGACGACAGATATCAAGAGATTCAATAAAATAAATGTCACATTATATAAAATCGTATTTTTCGTGATCAAAAATGCTTGATCGGAAGAAAATAAAAATTTAAAATTCTCCAATCCTACCCAAGGACTCTCCCTTAAACTTGCAAGAAAGCCATCAGCAGAAATATGGAAATTTTTAAACGCAACCACATTCGCTAGAACCGGGATGTAAAAGAAAAAAATCATCCAGATCATCCCAGGGACAGCCATCAAAACAAGCGCTTTGTATCGCCATAAATTGCCAATAAACCCTTTTAACCCCTTCCTTTTTCGCATATAAAAACTCCTTTCCCCTCATTCGCACTGTAATTATAGCGCTTTCAAAAAAGAGAATAAATAAACAAATTATAGGTAAAATGAAACAAATTATAGAGAAGGGGATGAAAGGAGTGTTCAATAATGAGTAATCAGACAGAAAAAAACTACTTACAGAGTCGAGAAATATATTCCTTGATTCTGTAAGTAGTTTCTGTCTCAATTACTCTATTTATTTGCTACTTGTAGTCTAAAAACTACATAATATAAACATCTCCAAATAATTAACCTAGTATTAATAGAGTGAAAAAGTTCTCTTGAATCTCTGGATACTGATAAATTCTAATACAATAATATAAAATGCTAATACTATAGAAATCATTAGTATAAAAAGACCCATTGAAAGGAAAATGGAGTTTCTATGATTGACCTGAATATCATAAGGTAAAATAGAATTGAACAAAGAGACCAGTTTCATGTTCAGAAGAATGGAAAGTACATAACTAAGACTTAAACCTAACATGTATATAAAAAAATTTTTAAGCAGGAATTCTCTCAACACATATTTAGGATGGATTCCCAAGTATATTTTTGTTTCAACATCTATTCTATCAATTGCTTTTATTAGCGACATTTTATTTCTAAAATCAAATAGTATATAAATAGAAATTATTACTATTAAGAAGGATAGCATATCCCTCCCAAAAGAAATTTGAATAATTAAAAACTGGTTTCCATTTAAACTTAGTTGTGCAGACTTTAAATCAGCACTCATTATTTCTTGTTCCATGATTTGAATCAATCTTTGCAAATATAGCTGCAAAAAAACACACTCAAGAAATAGGATTCCAATAATAATAATCGAAACAATGTATCTAATCCCTGTTTTGCGTGCGCTCTTAAAGCTTCTCTTAACAAGGTATAAGTTAGATAAAATAGTTGGCCCCACATTGATCATAGACTTTTTCTCCTTTAGTTAGCTTAACTATTCTAAATTTGGATTCTTCTATAAAATTAGGATCATGAGTAGACATAATCACTGTAGAACCTAGTCGATTCATTTTTTTCAATAACTCAAAGACAATTTTTGCATTTGCCTTATCTAAATTAGATGTCGGTTCATCAGCAATAATGATTTTGGGATTCGCAACGATTGCTCTTGCAATATTCACACGTTGTCTTTCACCACCAGATAGATTTTTAGGTGAACTTTTTATATATCTATCTATTTTTAAATCTATTGTTACTTCCTCAACTTTCGATTGTATAAATGAGAGTGGATAGCCTAAATATTTCAATTTATATGCTATATTTTCAAACACTGTCCATTCTTCAAATAACCTTGTATCTTGAAAAACTACTCCCATCATTTTCCTTAAATCTTGTAATTCCATATAGTTATATTGACTTAATTCTTTATCATAAATTTTCAAGCTACCGGTACTATACATTCGTCTCCCTTGAATTAATTCAATTAAAGTTGTTTTTCCCGAGCCGCTTGCTCCTATCAGAAAAACAAACTCTCCTTGTTCAATCTTTAAATTTATGCTTTTTAACACCTTATTATTTTTGTGTTCCACGCCAAGTTTATCCATTAAGATGAAATTATCCTTTTTCATATTTCCCCTTCACATAAGTAGATTATTAAACATTTCTATAAACTAAATAACATGTAAAAAAACAACTTTTTCGTTCATTATGTACTTCCATTTTGGGATATACTAGTACTTAAAAATTCCCTATAAATTTTATTTGAGTAGTTTTAATGACTTGATTTTTTGGACAATAAAAAATTCAGATGACTTATACACTAAGTATCATACATCATATACTTATCATTTTATTACATCTTTCATAAATATTTGATTTAGCATCATAATCGTATATGGAATTTATTTTTAGTACCTTCTCTATTCGTGTTTACGTTTAGGTTTCTCAATTGTTGCAGATACTTCTTTCACAATCTCAAACAAAAAAACTTACAGAATCGAGAAACTACATCCCAACTCTATAAGCCATTGTTACTCTCTATTTACTTCTAACCTGTGCCAATTCCTCTGCCGTCATTTGGCGATAGTCTCCTAAGGACAAATCATCTGGGAGATGGAAATTCCCCATACGAATCCTTTTCAAGTAAGTGACTTCTTTCCCAACGGCTTTCACCATACGTTTGACTTGATGGAATTTTCCTTCATGTAGAATCAAGCGAATACGAGAAGTGTTAGTTTCTTCATCGACCGAATCGATAATGAGCGTCGCAGGTAAGGTTTGTTCATCCCCATCAATAAGTAAGCCTTCTGCAAAAGCTGACACATCTTCCTTTGTCATCACTCCTGCAATCTCTGCAAAGTATTCTTTTTCTACATGTTTTTTTGGCGAGAGCAACTGATGTGAAAACTGTCCATCATTGGTCAGGATCAACAGTCCTTCTGTGTCTTTATCTAAGCGACCGACTGGAAATAGGTCTTCTCGAAAATCTTCATCAGAAAGTAAATCGATAACGGTTTGATCATAATTATCTTGAGTTGCTGAAACTACGCCAGCCGGTTTATTCAAGATATAATAAAAATCTTTTTGATAATGTAAATGTTCATCCAGATACATCACCGTATCTTCCATTTCTTTCACTTGATGTTTATCACTTTTGATACATACTCCATTGACTGTGATCAAGCCTTTTTTGATCAGCCCTTTGACTTCTTTGCGGCTGCCAAGACCGATATCGGCTAAAAATTTATCTAAACGCATACGATTGTCTCCTTTTTTAGCAATGTCTGTCTTATTTGATGCGCAAACGTCGTCGTAAACGAATCATCCCTTGACGTCCTAACAGCTTATCTGCGAGACGGAGCTTCAATGCTAGATACGTATAAACGAAACCGCCGACTCCTGCTACTAAGACGATCAATACGAGCGATTGAAACTTACTATCTTGATTCAAAAACATCCCGAAAATCATTTTCGTTAGCCCCGCTACAAGAAGCATCAACATTGTTAGAATAAAAATCAATAAGGTGCGCCGCCACACGAATTTCCGATTGAAGCGTGCCACTTGATGGATTTTCTTTAGTATCAGCGTACAAGAAACGATAAAGCCGATCATCGTTGCAAGCAATGGGCCATATACCTCAAAAATACGGATGGCTGGATACTGCAACACTAATTTTACGATAAACCCAATGAGTAAATAGTAAATAGCTGCTTTATTCTCAAACATCCCTTGGAGCATATTTGATACAAGCATGTAGAGTCCTAGAAAAAGACCAACAAAGCTTGCTTGGACCAACACTTGGCTTCCTAGTTGATCCGGTGTATAAAATAGCGTATTCAACGGATAAGCTAAGAGCATCACGCCACACGTTGCAGGAAACATGATAAAAGAAAACAACTGTAAGTTACTGCTTGTCAATTTTGCTAATCCACGTCGGTCTTTGATCGTTACCGCTTCTGTGATCAACGGTAGACCTGTCGCAGCAATCGATGTTGCTAAAGCAATGACAACCATTGTCAACTTGTCAGGATTCGCACTGAAAATCGAAAAAAGATCCAATAATTGTGCATTTGAATACTCGGTGGCATTCGACATGATCTGAATAAATGTAAATTGATCGACCAATTTAAAAATTGTGATCCCTGAGCCGACAATGATAAAAGGAATCGCTTCTTTGATCGTATCCACCAGTAATTCTTTCGTCGCAATCGTCACTTGATTTTCGCTATATTGCACACGAGCTGATGTATACGCTTGATGTTTTTTCAAAAAATATAACAAGACAGCCAAACTGATGACCATGCCAATAAATGCTGCAAAAGTCGATTGGGTGACTGCGGTCACGTAATTACCTGACAGGAGATTCATAATGATGAATGTGGAAAGCAATAAATAGAAAACACGTGCAATCTGCTCGACGATTTGAGAGAGGGCATAAGGCATCATTTCCTGATTTCCTTGGAAGTATCCTCTAATGACACTCATACAAGGGAACACGAGTAGCGCTGCACTTAATGAGCGCATGATCGGAATCAACTCTTCGCCACCACCAGAGGCACGAGCTAACCAAGGAGAAGCAAAGTACATAAATCCTGCAAAAAACACACCTAACACAGCCATCATTTGCATTGCTCGTAAAAACAGCCGACGAGAGGTACCATATTCATTCAATGAATTGTATCGTGCGGTTTGTTTCGCAATTGCAGCTGGAATCCCAGCAGTTGAAATCATTAAGAATAGCGCATAAATATTGTACCCCATATTGAATAACCCATTGGCAGCCTTTGCATTTTCGCCCATCCAAGCATACCAAGGAATAATATAGACTGCCCCAAGCAATCTTGAAATCATATTGCTTGCAGTCATCCAAGCAGAACCTCTAGCCATTTTCTCTTGGACTGTCAAATTTTCTACTGCTGGTTTTCGTTGATTAGTCATTGATCAGATTCCAACTTTCTTCAAAACATTACTCATATTTTAAGTGTAAATCTTCAAAGTAGCAATCTTTTTTGTTGGCTTTTTTTGATTTAGTGTCGGTCGCAACCTTTACATAATAACCGTTTTCTTTCATTCGTAGGAAGTTCTTGTGTTTTATCTTTGTTCTTTCGAAATCGTGGATTTTTTATTTTTTTGTGAGTTGCCATTTACAACAGCTGCATATTTTTTTGCATATTCATATTTTCTATCAAAACTTTCTTTTTTGAATTTAAGATGGAAATTTTCTTTTTTGAATTTAAGCCCTAATTCACTACTATCTTGATCAGAGAAAACTGTATCGTCTCTTGTCTTTCCATCATTCGTTGATTTAGCAGCTATGCCCTTTAACGTACTTTTGACTGCCACTTTCTCTTTTGCTAGAGCTTCCTCATTTTCCGACCATTGCTGATGCTTAGGGATATTTAAAATGCTAGATGTTGGTTTTACTAATTCACGAACTTTCTTATTAAACTGGTCTATCTCTGCTACTCCTTTACTCAGACCTTCTGTTTGTTGCTGATACCTAGTGATACGTGGGATGCTGTGAACTGGTTTTTCTTCTTTACGCTCTTTCTTTTTAAACACATAGTCCAACGCTGCTTGCCCTTTAGTCGGCGCTCCATCTTTAGCTAACAATTCTTGTAGCTTAGGGTTAGTTTCTACTTCTTGTATTAATTGAATTGATTCATATCTATCATATTTTGCATAACCTCGCCTATACTTATTGAGACTTACGAATCTATCATACTCATTAATTTCTCGATTCATTGATCTATTCCTTCTTTCTTTTTATTTTAAATAGCGCATTTCAGATAAACATAGTTCTATGTCACTCCTACTCTTTTACTCTTTCGTTTTACTTACACTTTCATGCTACGATCTCGTGCTTTTGAAGCCACAGCTCTTTCTTGTTTTGACATTGAATGATTTGCCGTTTTTGCAACTTTTTTTGCCAAATCTAGTTTACGGGTGAAGTATGGGGGCCTATCTTTCGCAGTCACAGTAGAAGGATTTACATTTTGGACCATGTGTGGATGATTTACTGACTTAATGACAGCTGTTTTAGATTTTTTTTTTTTTATTTTACGACTGAGTGTTCTGATTTTTTTTAGTATATATGAAAAAAGTCCTTGTCGTTTTGATTTCAGTTGTGAAGATGTTTTCTCTAAATCTGGAACGCTTGCTATTGTATTTTTTGATTGCTCTTCTGATCGTTGAGAAAGTCGGCTATCTTCTAGACTATAATAGATTGAGTCAGATTCTATACTGTGCATTGAATGATATTCTAGATGCTGTTTTGACTGTAAATATTCGGTATTTCCCTTCGATAACTGTCCTTTAAATTCGCTTGTTTCTTCAGAATGCATTTTTCTACTCCTTCTTTCTTTTTATTGGTTAATTTATTCTTAAAAAATTCTGCGACTGAATCATCAGCTACGCAGCGGTTCTCGTCTTTCCCTTTGCCGTGTTCCCTTACTTGTAACTGCCTCATTTCTCCGATACGCTATTTTTTCAACTCTATGTACTGTTTTTTCGAAGAAGGTTCGTTTACAAGGTCGATTTTTTTCCCGACTGTCTTCGCCGACTATTGGCCTATCTTGCTTTATCTGCTGTTGGAGGGTAGCAAATGCGCGCATTTGCTCTTCGTTTTTTATATTGTATTTCGCATTCGCATTTCCCAGTTGGTTGGGTTCCTTTTTATTGCGAAAATCCATCCACTTCCTGCGGATCCAGTTGTGTTTTTGAAACCTTTTTGGCTTGTAAGCTTGCCACATCTTCTTATACTCGAATGACTCCCATGGTGGACTGACTTCTTTTCCATTTTTAAAGAAAATGATTTTCCCTTCCAGTTGCGACCAATTCCGATAGACATAACGAAGTTCATGGTTGGTGACATTGCTAGTCGGCTTTTTTACGCGCGGTTTAGTCAAGACTCGCTTCATATCCAGTCCGTCTAATAGAAAATAAATCGTCACATTTGGATTTGTTTTGGCAATATCTACACCGATTTTTGACCCTCTTATCATATGTAATGATGGCGAATATAATTTGCCATTTTTGGCAAAGCCATATCGATGTTCGCCCAAGTTTGCATTAGGATCTTTCGCTAATTCACTGTAGATATACCGGCCTAATTCTTTGCTGTCAGGGAGTTTCAATACACTAAATTCATCTGGTATATAATTTTTAGAATAGGCTTTTACAAAAAAATAAGGCTGGGCAACAGTTCCTTTATAAAGATGAGCGAACCGATTTTTGAGGGTGACTTGTGTGTGATAGTAATAATCTTTCCATAGTGGTAAATCTCTGTACTCGGACTTGATATAATCCGGCCATTCATAGGAAAACTTTTCCCATTTTTCTGGCGTTGTCAGCTCTGCTCCTTTTGTCCTTAACACATCACGTAGATGGCTAAGATAGAGATCAAATGAGTAATCTACCCAAGTTGTCTCTTTATCGACTGTCACATTTTTTAAATGAAATTCTCCGTTAGCTATTCGGTTCAAATAGTCATTTCTTGTGGTTGTTAATCCAAAAAATAAAATCACTTGTTTCTGTTCATTTTCCATACCTTGCCTTCTTTCATTTTTACTTAAATCGCCCGTTCACGAAAATACGAGCTGAAAAAATATGCTATAATAGACCAAATAAATACAAAGTGAGGGATGATTCAATGAGCTTCTCCTTAGAAGATATCCGCAACTTATTGTTAAAAGAAAATCTGTTAAAAGAATTTGTATCACCACAAGGGTGGCATCTTTATGCCCCCGAAAATCGAGTATTCAAGAAATTAAGTTATGACTCACGTCAAGTCGATGCTGAGACATTATTTTTTTGTAAAGGGTTAAACTTTAAAGAAGACTATTTAACCGCTGCAATCGCTCAAGGGCTTAATTATTACGTTGCCGAAGAGCCTTATGAAACTGAAGCTTGTGGGATTATCGTTACCGATATCCGTAAAGCAATGGCAATTCTTTCGATGGCTTTTTATGACTATCCGCAAAAGAAAATGTTAGTGATTGGTTTTACTGGCACTAAAGGTAAGACAACAGCTGCATACTTTACAAAAGCAATCTTAGATCATACGACTAACTACAAGACTGCTTTGTTTTCAACGATGAATACGACATTAGACGGTAAGACTTTTTTCAAGTCTAATTTGACGACACCTGAATCATTGGATCTCTATCGAATGATGGCGGAAGCAGCGGAAAATGGAATGACTCATCTTGTCATGGAAGTTTCTTCCCAAGCGTATAAAACGCAACGTGTTTACGGTCTAACCTTGGATGTTGGTATTTTCTTGAATATCTCTCCAGACCATATCAGTCCTATCGAACACCCAACGTTTGATGATTATTTTTATTGCAAACGTCAGTTGATCTTAAATTCTAAAAAAGTGATTTTGAACCGTGAAAGTGACTACTTTGATTTGTTAGTGGAGACAGGACAAGTCCATGGTATTCCTGCCATCACTTATGGACGAGCAGATACTACAGACGTCCAAGTGAAAAGTTTAGAAAATCAAACACAAGCCTTTCAATTGATCACACACGAATGCGATCTACCAGTTGAGGCGGAATATGAGATCAAATTAGCTGGTGGCTTTAATCAGGAAAATGCAGCCAGTGCGATCATTGCGGCGACCTTAGTTGGTGCTTCCATCAACGATGCCCAGCAAGGACTTAAAGAAGCGAGAGTTCCTGGTCGAATGGATCAGTTGACTCATAAAAATGGTGCGCATGTCTATGTTGACTATGCACATAACTATTTAAGTTTAAAAACGTTATTAGCATTTGCTAAGAGCGAACATCCCAACGGTCGTGTGATCGTCGTTCTAGGAAGCCCAGGAAACAAAGCGATTTCCCGCAGAAAAGATTTTGGGGAAGTCTTGTCAGAAACAGCCGATGTCGTTTTCTTGACTGCTGATGATCCTGCCTTTGAAGATCCGCAAAAAATCGCAGAAGAAATCCATGCAGCAATTACGAATACAGAGCTTGCTGTTCATTATGAAATGGATCGACCAACTGCGATCCAACAAGCGTTAGCAGAAAGCCAACCAGAAGACTCTGTTGTCATCGCTGGTAAAGGCGTCGATGCGTATCAAAAAGTCGGTGGAGTCGATGAACCTTATGAAGGTGACTATGACATCGCAAAACGCTTGATCGAACAATGATAGCTTCTAAAAAACAGAACGCTTTAGCTTAGACAGATTACTCTCGCTAAAAGAGGTTGTACCAGAAGCGTTTTGATCTGAGCAGTAAGCTAGAAAATTGAAAATAGTTTCTCTTATTTTACAATTTTGTAGTTTACTTCTTAAGATCAGCTTCTGGAACACTGTTTAGTCGATTTTAAAGGACACAAGATGCCTAAAGTCCCAAGCTCTTTTTAGATGGTTCGTTCCACACTTTTTGAAGAGGAACGTAACGCATGGTTTTTTCTAGCGATTTCTTGACTTTCATCCATTTTTTTATAAGCATTCGCTTTCAGACTATCAAGTGATTGTACTTCCGATGCCCTTTCTTTATTGATAGAGGTGCTTTCCATTGAATCTGTTCCCTTCACTTCTCCTCTCTTATGTAGCCTTCCTGCTGCATAATTTTTCCATCTTAACTTATATAACGGTTCCTTCCATGGTGGCCTTGTTCTCTTATTATTTTCAAAAAAGACCACTTTATTCTTTAACACTTTCCAATCCCGATAAATATAACGTAATTCTGAAGATGTTAAACTGAAATAGTCGCCCTTACCGTACTCTTTGTCTATTACAGCTCGTTTATCTAGATCATCTAACGTAAAATAAATTTTTGTATTTGGTCTTGTTTTTACTATATCGATACCTATTTTACAGCCTCTTTTTGTATGTCCGCATGGTTCGATCCTTTCTCCATTTTTATGAAATTTATGCATATTTGGGCTATATGCTACCACTTCGACTTGCTCATAGGGCTTTTCTAATCTATTTTTTTCATTTTCCCGACTAAATTTGAAATAGCGTGGCCATAATGGCAAATCCTTGATTTCTGGCAGTAAATAATTGATCCAATCTTTAAAAAAAAGCTTTCTTTTCACTGGGTCCATAAGCATCTTTGCCCGCTGCTTCATTGTTTCTCTCAATCCTTCGATATATGTATCAATCAGATGATCATGTACACATCGACTATCTTTAAATACATCTTTTTCTGTTGGGATTTTTCCGTCCAAGAGATCACCGTAAAAAAATTTACGTGGCTCGGATAATCCGAAAAGAAAGATCATTGGTTCCTCTTGTGTATCCATGCTATTCCTCTTTTCTTATATATATATCTGAAAATTATTTTCTACAAAAAACTAAAACGTCATGGCTCGTTGCCTACTGACAAAAGGTTTCTTTTGCTCTTGGATATTTTTTTGTTTTCCTACTGTTTCTATTAATAACGATTGCAAGTTTTTTTGTTCTCCTATCCTCTCACTTGTATTGGATATACTTGCTTGGATCTCTTCCATTGATTGACACCTTTGCTTCTCTAGATTTCCTGTTAGACGCCTTTTTCTCATTTCTTGATACTTTTGCCAATCCTTGACATATTTCCCTTCGATCCAAGGTGCTTTCACGATTTTTTTATTCTCAAAAAATACGACTTTTTCTTTTAGTAAATACCAATGGCGAAAGATATAACGAAGTTCTTTACACGTGAAGTCACCTTTGTATTGTTTTTTACGATTTTTATCAGCGATATTCTCCATATTCAACTTATCCAATACAAAATACATCTTAATATTGGGATAATGTATGACTATATCAATACCATTTTTGCATCCTCTTTCGATATGTCTCAAAAAATCTTTTTTCTTTTTATTCTCATTTCGATAGGAGAGTACCTCATTCTCCACGAATAAATTTTTTTCAGACACTACTTGTTTAAAGATATTCAGCAACTGATTCTTAGGATTCCATTGCACGCACTGCCAGTATCTTTTCCAATGCGGGCGATACTTATGTTCTTCTGCTAATAAGCTAGGCCACTTTTTCTCAAATTCTTTCCATTCTTCTATGGTTCCTAATTTTTTTTTCATCACGTTGCTAACGATTAATTCATGTATGCCTCTGTTGTAGCGATCAATGACATATTCTGATGAAGTCACTTCTGTCAGATTAGGAAACTCTTTAAGATTAACCTTTCCTGCTACGACGTCATGAAAAAAAAGATATCTCTGCTTATGCATCCCAAATAATAAAATATATACTTTTTCTGTGTTCATCCCTCTACTCCGTTTTCTTAAATTTACTGCTTTTACAAGCAAATGTAAGATTTGATTTTCTGGTTATATTTCTCTTTGTAAAAATGCTTTCCTTTGATTTACTTGAATTTGTTGGACTTTTTTCTGTTCATTCAAAGTATTTGCCAATTGATCAAACATTTTAATTTTTTCTTGGAATATTCGAGTTTGTTGTACAATTCCCTGTTGATTTAAATCGCCTTTCCATTGATGAAATGCAGCTAACTGTTTCGGTAATTCCTGACTTCCTTCTGGTCTCTTTTCTGAGTGTAGAGAGAGGCTTCTTGCTTTTTGAGGTTGTTGGATTTTTTGTTCATTTAGTTTATTTGCCCATTGTTCGAATGTGTTTAATTTTTCCTGAAATGCTGGACTTATACCTTTTCTATTTTGTTTGTTAGTCCGTATGATATACTCTGTACGTATGAACCTCATTAATGTCCCCATTCGATCCGCTTTGTCACCTGGGCGGAGAATCTTTTTCTGTGCTAGTTTTTGTTCTAATTTCTTTTCTCTATGCTCGATGTACTCTTGCCACGCTCCGACAAATGGTCCCTCAAGCCACGGTGGGGCTACTTGTTTCCCCTTTTCAATAAATGTGACTCTTCCTCCTATTTCCGGATAGTTTCGGTAAATTTTTCGAAGTACACTGCTGAATAATTCATTCGTGTAGAATTTCTTAGTGAGCGTTTCAAATGCGTGTTCTTGAATCTTGTATCGTATTCCCTTCATATTGATTCCGTCTAGTGAAAAGTAAATGGCTTTATTGCCACGAATAGCCGTTTCGATTGCAAGATTATATGCTTGTATTTCAAGATATTTTATAGGTACTTTTTCGTAATATTTCCCCCTACAGTATTCGTGGTATAACATAGTCCCATTTGTTTTCAAATTGACATTTTCTGATAAGTTCGAAAAAATAGTCGTTAAATGATTTCCGTCTTTTGACTTCATTGAACGAAGATACTCAGGCAAATGTACTACCTTCCTTGCTTGTACTTCCAACAAAGAAGGTAATCTTTTCGAAAAATCATTCAAATCTTCCGATGTAATCAGTTTTCCTTCTTTGACATATTCAATGATTAAATTTTCAATTGCTTTACTGCAAGCATCGAACTTATAGTCGTGATAGTTTTTATTGATAAGTTTTTCTTGAACTTCAGGTAATTGAGCCATCTCTTTACACGCACGCTTATGTCCAAAAAGTAATATTTCACCTTCCATTTTATTCGTCTGATCCGATTTTAGTAATTCACCTTCGGCCTTTTTATTTATTATTCCATGATCGATATCTGATCGATGATCCTTGACAAAATCACGTTTGATCCAAGGAGGATCTACAATCCTTACATTTTCTATAAAGAGAATCTTTTTGTAGATGTTTTCTACCTGTGACCATTTTTCTTGGACATAGCGGAGTGAATCTCGAAGAACGCCATTATCCTCGCGAAACAAATAATTTTTTTCGTCTATATTCTTGTGCTTTAAGTCACTCAAAGAGAATATGATTCTTATCTTATGGTCTGTTGCCATATCTAAAGCTGTTTTATACCCATGATCTTTGCGTAAATCGATTGGGGTCTCATTTCCTTCCGCATTGATATAAAATAATTTTTGGCCATCTGTATGTAGGTTGCTTGCTTGAATGGCTCCTCTAAAAACTGTTGATAAGCGATTCTCAGGATAGCGATTCATGGCATCATAATATTCAGAAAAATAAACTAACTTTTTTTCATTTTTGGGAAATAGCAACATAGGCAAGTTGTCAGAAAAATCCTCCCAATTTTGTAACGTGAGCAGGTTACCTTCCTTCACCTGTCGAATAATCAATTTCTCAATTTCATTACTACAAGCATCAAACATTTGTACCTGATAGTCCTTACCTGGTTGGTACTGTTCAAATTTATTTGACTCAAATAACCGTTTATATTCATCTTCTTGACCAAAAAATAAAATTTTTATTTCATCTGTTAACATCCTTATCGCTCCTATTACATAACATGTAAGGTATATGTAAGCTTATTTTCCCAACACATTCAGTTCTATGTATAAAATTTGTACCAACAGCAAAGACATAAAACATGTACTTTATAAAAATCAACGAGTAAACCTTTGTAGCCCAGAGACAGGTTGTTCTTTCTATTATTGGGTTCTTCCTTTTCTCATTTACTTTTAGAAACCCTCTTTTAAAGCTCTTAGAGATATGACATAGTTCTTTACAGGGATAAACTTTATGTCTTTCCCTTTGAGATTCATGTTCATATTAATCGTTCTTTTGTAAATCATTCAGCCAAACTATAACGATAGTGTACGCTGTCTACCTATACAGGCTTTCTTTAGTTCTTGCCTCTCTTTCTTTATTTTTGTTTTTGATAATATATTTTGTAAAGATGTTTCCCCTTGCTTTTTCTTGTCTATAGAGAAAATCGTTTGCTGGATATCATCCATTGACTGAGTTCGCATGCTACTTAGCTTTTTTGATAGTTGTTCTTTTCTACTCTCACGATACGTTTTCCAGGCGTGAACGTAGCTCCCATCTACCCAAGGTGCTTTTACGATTTTTTTATTTTCAAAAAATATTACTTTTTCTTTTAACTCATACCAATGGCGAAAAATATATCGTAGTTCTTTACATGTGTAGTCACTTTCAAATTTTTTTTTGCGATTTTTCCCTGCGATATCGTGCATATCCAATCCATCCAGTACAAAATAAATCATGACATTCGGGTAGCAAATAGCCATATCGATCCCGTTTTTACATCCTCTATCAATATGTTGTGTGATATATTGTTTTTCGTTGTTCTCATTGCAATAAAACAACGAAAAATGTTCAGTCTTTAGTCCTGCGGTAATCCCTTTGTAAAAAATATTCGATAACTGATTTTTAATATTCCATGCCATACACTGATAATATTTCTGCCAGTGTGGCTTATTTTTATGATCGATTCTAAATAACTTAGGTAAATTTTTTTCGAATTTCCGCCAAGATTCTATTGTTGTTAACTCTTCCCACAGTACTTTTCTAACGAGATAAAAATGTAGTTGGTTGTTATACCAATCAATGACAGCTGAGTCTATGCTTACTTCTTTCAGTGGAGGATTTCCCTGTAAATCTATTCTATTATTCTTCTCATCTTCAAAAAAAAGTTTCCGGCTATCATCTAGTCCATATAAAAAAATCTGTATTCCTTTCGTCTCCATTTATCTATGCCTCCATTCCTTCTCAAAGAGCCTTATTTTTCAAGTTGTGTTTAGTATACGTGGAATCAGCCCTTTATTTATCCTTTTTTTTCTGTTATTTAACATAATCACCAAGTTTCACTTCCCCTGTTTTTAGTGTCTTTTTTTTGTGTCATCAACAATGGTTTTCAAACAAAAAACAGCCACTCCTATTGTTCACATAGGGATTGGCTGTCGACATCTATTACTAGCTATTCAAATGAAAAGAGCGCTTATTTATCATTCATTCCTTCTATTTCAACTGATTTTTCAATTCATTTTGAATGCGTGTTAATTCTTCTTCGGCGATCATCTGATAAGAGATGCCATGTTCGCCTGTGACACCATCTCCTGTAAAGCCAACACCCGTTAGTTGCTCAGAGTTCACATGATTCAGTGCCGTTCGATAGTGCCTAAAAAGCATTTGGCTCGTTTCCCATGAAATATTCGTTTGGGTATTTTCTCCAATAACATCAAGCATCTCTTTATAGTTTGCTAACGTGTTGACTGATCTTGCTTGATCCAAAAAGCCAGTCAAAATTTGTCGTTGTCTATTTTGTCTCCCATAATCGCCATCTGGATCTTCATAGCGCATGCGCGAATACTTCCGTGCATCTTCGCCATCTAACTGTAATTTCCCAATTGGAAAATCAACCCCTTCATAATGAAAGCTAAACGAATTATTGACTTCAACTCCGCCTACAAGATCTACTAATTCTTTCATTCCTTTTAAATCGATTTGGGCATAATAATCGATTGGGATGTCTAATAGATTTTCTACTGTTGCTATCGAGGTAGAAATGCCCCCAAAAGCATACGCATGATTGATTTTGTCATGGAAGCCTTGACCAATGATCTCTGTGTAGGTATCTCTAGGAAGACTAACTAATGTCGTCAGCTCTTTTTTTGGATTGACCGTGGCAACGATCATCGTGTCTGTTCTTCCATGTTCTTCTCTTTCCAGATCACCTTCATCTGTTCCCAGTAGTAAGATTGAAAATGGATCTCCTGCAAGATAATCCAACTCTGTTTCTATTCGCTCACTCGCTTCATAAGACTCATTGACCGTTGCTCGAATGTCAAAATAGATTTTCCCCACGTATCCTACGACCCCCAGAGTCATAAGTACGAGTACAGTCAATATAGAAAGAAATACTTTTTTTCTGCCAGACATCTACGTTCCTCCGATTTTATTTTTTGCCCATCTGGATTTTCGTCTTCTATTTCTCACTGAGATAGATCAATCCTTTTGGGACCTTTTGATTCGTCGCAATACCTGTCAATAAGCGATAGTAAACGTTCTTATCCTTTAAGATCATTTCTACAACCTCTTCTTCCGACAATCCCGTTTCTTCAAAAAAATCATGCTGCAAAAAGTCTAAAAACATTTGTAATTGCGCATCGATTTCTAATAATTCAGCGAATTGTTCTAAAATATTGTCGTAAGTTGTCTGACAAATCCCTATAAACCGTTGATGCAATTCGACACAAACCTGTTGAATAAGAGGAAAATCCTGCAAGTGACAAAGTTCATCGTAATTTTTTAAATAGGTAATAGGTGTCACCTGTACTTTTTTGATCATGATTTCTTCCTTTCATCTGGAAATTTATTTTGTTCATCCACGTGAGTTAAATCCTAACATCTATTAACGACATCAATCGTTGCCAATCGGTATCATTTGGGATTTTATTGAAAAGCAAACAAGTCTCAGCACCGGAAAAATTAGACAGATGCTCTGCATAATTTGTCACAATAATATCGAATTGATTGGTTTTGAAATAACCATGACTGATGTCTAATGCATTGGGAAAATAAAGTTCTTGATAGCTGCCTAGATTTTTCCGAGCGGTGACTTGGATCCGCTGTGAAATAAACTGATTGCCTTCTAATAAAAAAGCGATTTTTTTGGGCTTCCCCCAATATAATTCCTTTAAGCAATCCATCAAGATCGTAAAAACTGTGCTTACATCTTCAATCGTTTCTAACGTAAAACAAGGAATCCCTTTCAACTGGTTTCTTAAAAACTGAGTATTTTTCTCCACTTCTTCCGGAAACTCTTTTTTTACGAATGTATTCAAATCTGGAATCACCGTATTTAACACTGGAGAGATTTTATGTTTTAACATCATGTTAGAAAAAAAGGACTGAATAAACACGGTACTACTTTCAACTGCCCCATGTGGTGGATCGATTTCCTCTAAGTACCGTTCAGTAAGATGTATGACTCGAGGCTCTTTTCCTAATTTATCGCAAAATATCTTTTCGAGATCAACATCAAAAACGGTCCGTTTACTGAGCGTCAGTGCATAAAAGTAAATGATTTCTTTTTCGCAAATGGGCATTTGTAAATGATTAGATAACAATTTTTTTAATTTTTTTAGTTCTAGATAGTATTCTTTACGGAACAACTTTACGATTCCAGGATCGAGTTTGACGTAATGACCATGAGAAGTTCGCTCTAAGATAATGTAGATCATGTAACAAATCTCTTCAAAAGCCACATTTGAAAAATCTCGACTGAATTCCTCTCCTTTCAGATCCAAGCCGATCTCCTGGATGATCAACGGAGGAAAGACGGTATGAGGGGTGATATCAGATTCGTAGTAAAAGTTAAAATAAAAATGTCGGATATTCACTTCTTCACCAATCAGATTCACCTGGCTTTTATTGATACTTAGATCGTAACGAGCAAGAATCGGTTCGATTTTCCTTAAATACCGCATCAATGTTGCTGGAGAAAGGAAAAAAATATCCGCCCATTCATTGATCGAAAGAATCTCGCCTAAAAAGATACTTTCGAGTATTTTGAACATCGGTTCATTACTGATCATTGCTTTTTTTTTATCAAAATATTTTTCTATATCCAGTATTTTCAGTTTATAGCCAATGTTGGATGTTTTCATTTCGATCGAATCATTGAAGTATTCCTTGATATTTTGCAAATCTTCGATGATCGTGCGACTGGAACTTTTGATTACTTTCGACAATTCACGTATCGGTGTATACGCAACATGCTCCATATATTCTAAGAGATGCAACCATCTCAATGTCGTTTTATTCGTAACAAAAGATGATTGGATTTGTCTCATAACTTCACCTTCTCCTAATTAAAATAGCTTTTTAATTGTTCAATGATCCGGCTACTCGCCTGACCATCCCCATAAGGATTTTTTGCCTGTGCCATTTCCTGATAAGCTTGTTGATCTGTTAATAAATGGGTGATTTTCGCATATACCTGTTCTTCTTCCGTCCCCACCAACTTTAGTGTGCCTGCTGACACACCTTCTGGTCGTTCAGTCGTTTCTCGCGCAATCAACACTGGAACTCCTAGTGAAGGTGCCTCTTCCTGTATGCCACCGGAATCTGTCAGGATCAAGTAGCTCTTTGAAAGAAGTTGATAAAATTCTGGCGTATCCAATGGCTCGATCAGTTGGATATTGGTCTGTTCTTCTAAATACTGTTGCGCGATTTCTCGTACTTTTGGATTTTTATGGACCGGAAATACCACGTTTAGCTCTGGGTATTCTACGGCGATTCTTTTCAATGCTCGAAAAACATTTTCCATCGGCGAGCCAATATTCTCACGGCGATGCATGGTCACTAAGAGGATATTCTTCTCCTCATGCTTTAGCAGGCTTGTCTTTCTTTCCTCCAACGTCTGATATAAGGCATCGATCGACGTGTTGCCAGTGACCAGTATTCGCTCTTTAGGATGATTTTCTTTCCAAAGATTTTCTTGGCTTTGTTCCGTCGGAGCGAATAAAAAGTCAGACAACTGATCGATCAAGCGTCGATTCATTTCTTCTGGAAATGGGTCTTGCTTATCGCCAGTGCGTAGGCCGGCTTCCACATGACCAATCAAAATCTGCTGATAAAAAGCCGCAAGTGCCGCTGCTAATGCCGTCGTTGTATCTCCATGTACTAACACGAGATCCGGACGTTCTTCTTGAAAAACAGCTTCTAATTTTTCCAAGATGCGACTCGTCATACTAGACAATGTCTGATTTTCACGCATGATCGCTAAATTGTGATCAGACACTAGCTGAAAAGCTGCCATGGTTTGATCCAGCATTTCCCGATGCTGTCCTGTGACGAGCACCTTGGAAAGAAAACGGGGATCTTTCTCTAATGCTTTGATTACCGGCGCCATTTTGATTGCCTCTGGTCGAGTGCCAAAGATTGATAATACCTTTATTTTCTTCATAATGCTCCTCTTTTGTTGTTTTTTTGTAACAAAGAAAATTGCTTTCTATAAATCTCATGCCATTGGGCTAAATAAGGTTGTAATGCATAGTCTTCTGCAATCGTGCTTCTAGCTGATCGACTTAACTGTAAACGATGGTCTTCATCTTGTAACAGTTTTCTCAATCCCTCAAGCATTGCTTGTGTATCTCCCGCGTCCACTAAATAACCATTTCTGTCCTGTTCGATCAATTCAGGGATGCCGCCTACTTTTGTGGTTATGTTTGGGATACCGGCTGCCATCGTTTCTAAAATCGCCATCGGCAAGCCCTCATGGTAAGATGGCAAGAAGTGTAGCACCGTTTGTTGAAACAAAGTTGGCAATTCTTCTTTTGCGACCCAGCCATTCAAAGTTACATTATGGATGTTTTCGCTTTTGATTTGTTGAGCGACTTCTTCGTTTTCTTCATCGCCATATAGCATGAAATGTATCGCTGGAAACTCTGCCTCACATGCTTTTGCTACTTCTAAAAGATCAAAACTCCCTTTTCTCTTACCGATTCGACCAAGAGTGAGGATCCAACTTGCCTTTGGCTCATACAGATTTTTAGAAGGCAGTTCTACGGCATTTGGTAAAATAGCGATTGCTGTATGGGTCAATGTTTGATAATACGCTGCCCAGCTATTGCTTAATACTACTAACTGATTCACTCTCTTTAAAATAAAGCGTATCCAACATTTAATCAAAGGATGTCCATTTTCATAAAATTGATCAAACTGCGAAGCGTGCATGTGGAAGATCGTCCGACAGTGTCTCGGCGTCAATAGTAAGAGGAGGCTCTTCCGATAAAAGCTCCCCTTTTGTGCAACATGAAAATGAAGGATATGACATTTTTCTTTTTTGATATGCGCACGAAATGTCATGAAAGCTTTACATTGTGTCCAAAACCGCCCTTTTTCTGACCATGTTTGATGGAAGAAAAATTGCAAGCCTTCTGGCACTTTTGCAGTTTTAAAATTCTGGATAACTGTAGCGATCCCTCCTTGGGCATCTGGATCAGGTCCAACGATCATAATATTCATACTTCTCTGATTTTCCTTTCTTGGACAAATGTTTTGACGATTTTCAGTTCGTGACGATAAACGATGAGCACGATACACATCAAAAGCAACACCAGTCCTTTTTCTAGCCAGAATATTCGGTTAAATGCGGTAAAAAGAGCAAAAACATAAAGTAACAGCGCTAAACTCACTTGTCGTTTGACTGAAAAACCTTCCCAATGCTTCATCGAAAAATAGGTTCGTGAAAAAAAGAAAAGCAAGTAGCCAAAACCTGTTGCGATCGCTGCACCTGTCGCACCTAATAGCGGCACAAGTAATAAGTGAGTCATCCCTGCGGCCAGTACTGCCACTAGCGAAGCAGCGATATTCAACTGGCTTTTTTTGGAAAAAACGATGCCTAAATTCGTCGTTTCACTGATCGTCATCATCAAAGGATAAAAGGAGAGTAGCGGAAACAAATACTGCGCTTCACTATATTCACTAGATAGCAATAACACGATCCCTTCCTTAAAGAGAACCATGAACAAAAAGCAAAAGGATAACAGGAACATCATCAAGTGACTGACACGCTCATAGTAAAATAGCGGTTTGTTTTTTTTGTACCATTCATAGGCAGTCGGAATCCAAAAATTCGCAAAACTGACTTGTAAGACCATCAATGCACTCGCTACCTTAAATGCAGCAGTATAAATGCCCAACGAAGCAAAATCAGCAAAATGCCGCAACATGACTTTGTCGATGATCGTCAATAAACTATAGAGAAAAGTACCTATCACCGTTGGGAGACCAAAACGATACAGATTTTTGAGCAACGTTTTGTCGATCTTAGTAACGAGTGGATAAAAGAATATGCTATTCCCGATGATCAGTACGCAATCCCCTAAAATTTGGCCTACTAACATGCCATAAACGACCGTAATAAAAGTAGGACTGCCAAAATAAAGAAATAGCAATGTGAACAATAAAATGATGAGCTTGACCAAGATACTATAAACCGAAAAAATAAATGCTTTATTTTGCATACGAAGATTCAATAAAATAAAACGCTCAAAAATCAGGAAAATCGCTGATAAAGCTAACATATAGATCGCATGAGTATAGCTCGGATCTTCAAATAAAATCAGTGAAAAGTGCTTCGCATAAAGAACCAAGTTCATCGCTAAAACAATAGCACCAATCAAGGGAATCATCATCGCTTGCTGCAACAGCGCCTTCTTATTTTCATAGTCATGGTATTCTCGGGTAAACGCCTGATCAAAGCCTAGATAGATCACATAGATCAAAAACGTCTGCGCAAGAAAAAACATACTCGTTTTTCCGTATTCTTCTGGACTTAAAAAGGTCGTCGTCACTGGTAAAAGTACCAGATTCAAGACCGCTGAACCTAACGAGCCAATCGAGAAAAAGCCCAATCTTATAAGTATTTTTTTCAAAAAGCACCTCACTCTTTCTCTGTTAAAATAATCCCACCACAAATCAGTCCTAAAAACGTAGAAGACAATGCAGAATACAGAACGTGACCGGCAAAAAAGCTGTAAAAAAAGACAACGACCAATGCCAAACTATAGACTGAACGTTTACTTGGTTGAAAGGCTAAATAGAGAAAATAAGCACCCATGATCAGCAACAAACTAGTTCCTAAAAAACCTTGACCAAAGAGTGTATCGAAGAAATCCATTTCAATCAAGCCTAAACGCCCAAAGTTCGCTAAACGATACTCGAATCCTTGTCCAAAAATCATGGTAAAATGACGCCACTCATCTTCTAAAAAAGCAGACATGCCACCAATCAAAAAATCACTCCGAGAACTAGAGATCAAGCGGACCAAATCGCCATCGAATAGATGATAAAAATAAACCAAACGTAAATAAGTCCCTTCAACGGCTTGGATCATTAAAGGAAACCCTTGTATGAATAACCAAAAAATACCAAAAAAACTAAACAACCAAATAAATAACTGTTGCATCAGTGCTTGTCGTTTGATTCCTTTGACTAATCGCCACAAGAGATAAAACAAGGTGACTAGTCCATAAAAAATGCCCGTCTTCGTGCCAACAAGGACTAAACAAATGAAATTCCCAGCAAATAGACCACCTAAAAAAAGTGAGCGTCTATGTGTTTGCTCTTTGATTGAGTCAATCAATGCTTGAACAGTAAAAGTAATCGAAACAATAAACGCAAAACTTGTATCATTGTTTGCAAAGAAATAACCTTTATAGCCAGCATCAGAATTGTCATAAGTTTGATAGCCTAGCCCTAAGAGATAGGGAATCAGTAATCCAAGTGTAAACAGAACACTGATAATGATGAATAACCGATCATAACGGACTTTGGAAATCAGTTCCTTCCGTTGATACACAAAATAAGGAATCAATATCCACAAAAGATATTTGACATACACCGACAGATCCGCAATCATCCACGACCAGGAATACTGTAAGAAAACAGACTGTAGTAAGAAGATCACAAGTGTGGTCGTGATAAAACCATAGGTCAAATACGTATAATAACTACGTGTGATCCTTCCCAAAACGATCATAGTGATCAGAAATAAAAAAAGAGCAAGCGATAAGCGACACCAATCGGAAAACGAACACCGATACTTAGAAACAAGCCATTCAACACATCGATGATTGGGAAAATCGCCACAGTCCACATAAAAAAAGTGAGGATTCTCTGATTTTTTATATTCATGCGTTCGTTCGCTTCTCTCGCCAAACCGTTCTTAAAAAGCGGAGATTGCCTTTGATGTAGCGATCAAACATCCTGATTGGCTCTTGAATGAAACGATAAAACCATTCTAGGCCTGTCTTTTGCATCCAAAGAGGCGCACGCTTTGTCTTACCTGCGACGATATCAAAACTTCCACCGACTCCCATTGCAAAGGGAACTTGCAACACTTCTCTAAAAGTTTCTAGCCAGATTTCCTTTTGAGGGCTGGAAAAAGCAACAAAAAGGAGATCCGGTTTTGCATTTGCGATTTTTTGAGCGATTTTCGGAGACTCTTCATGTGAAAAATAGCCATGATGGTAGCCTGCGATCGTAAGATCAGGGTATTTTTTTTGATCATGTGCGACGACAGAAGCCACGACTTCTTCTGTTGCACCGAGATAATAAGGACGCCAACCTTTTTCCGCAGATAACTTTACTAATTCACGAAAGAGATCGATGCCGGTGACTCTTTCTGGCACATCATAGCCCAAATAATGTGCCGCCCAGACGATCGATTGGCCATCCGCAGTAATCAGCGCTGCACGATTGACGATCTTTTGTAACTCGGGATCTGCGTGCATCAAATTTATTTTACCTGCGTTTATTGAAACGTGTTGTGCATGGATACCTTGTTCAATCATTTCTTCGACTGCAGAAACAGTCTCAACAAACGTCAACGGATCTAACTTACTTCCAAGAATCTCTATTCGGCGCTGTCTATTCATCAAAAAGCTCCTTTAGATAATAAGACTGTCCCGATCGTCTTCACAAAAATTTTCAAGTCCAACCATACAGTCAAATTTTCGATATAGTAGAGATCCAACACGACCATTTCATGAAAACTCAATTCGTTCCGGCCACTCACTTGCCAAAGTCCTGTACAACCAGGAGTGATCGTCAGTCTTTTTTTGTCCGTATCAGAATACTCTGCCACTTCTCTTTCCAAAGGAGGACGTGGACCTATCAGTGCCATTTCGCCTCGTAAAACATTTACTAATTGTGGAAGTTCGTCCAAACTCGTCTTTCGCAGAAAACGACCGATCTTTGTGATACGTGGATCATTTTTTAATTTGAACATCGGCCCTTCGATTTCATTTTTATCTAAAAAATCATTTAAGCGTTTCTCTGCTCCTGGATGCATCGTTCGGAACTTATACATTAAAAATGTCTGTTCGTTTTTACCAACTCGCACTTGTTTAAAGAGGATCGGTGCTTGCCAGTCGCAACATTTTATACTCACACAAATTAGGAACAACAATGGGCTAAGCAATACTAGAAGAAATAAGCTTATAAAAAATTCGATCATACCTTTCCAATAGATATAGCGATTCGGCGCAACACGTAACTCTTCATTGTCAATTGTTGGTCTATCCATCTTTCCTTCTCCTTAGTAATAATAATTCTTGGCATTATCTGTTCCATTCAATACAACACCTAAGATATTTGCATCTACCATTCTTAACTTTTTCACTGAGTTTTTTGCAGCTTGTTTGTTTGTTTTATCGGCATGAACGACAACGACCACACCGTCTACTTTCTTCGAGAGGATCAAGGCATCTGAAACGATATTGATTGGAGGCGTATCAATGATCACTACATCGTATTCCTGTTTGAGCTGCTCTAAGGTAGCGGTCAATTTGGGTGATGAAAGCAGATCATTCGGATTCGGCAGAATAGGTCCACTCGTAATGATTGAAAATTCAAAATTTTCCAAATTCACTCGTTGGATACAACTAGCGATTGAAACATCGCGACGCATATAATTCGACAATCCGACATGCGCCTCTTTCATAAAACGCTTATGTTGCGTCGGTTTTCGTAGATCCGCATCAATCAACAAAGTACGGCTGCCTTTTTGTGCATAAGCGACCGCCAAATTTGCGGATACCGTAGATTTCCCCGTACCACTTTCCCCTGAAGTCACTAAAATCGTTTTTACCTCTTGTTGCGTACATAAATACTCGATATTTTCTCTAATCAATTTATATTGCTCTCTCGTAATCGAATAACTTTCTTTCATACTTCGCATCACACACGCGCCCTTCGTCTCGTACTTCTTGGAGGATTCGGCTCAAATTTAGGTATTTGCTTTTCTTTACTCACTTCACCTAGTATTTGCAGCTCCAGGATTTCTTCAATCTCTGTCGTTGAAGAGAAGCTTCTTTCCAATACAAGCAAGACAAAAACGAAAGTGAATGCCAGTAGTAAGCTAAAGAAAAAAGTCAACGTGAGCAGAAGAAATCGATGAGGACGAGTCGGTCTTTCATTGGGTAAAACCTCATCTTCCGCTAAAATCGTCACATTATCGATATTCATAATACTTGAGATCTCCTCACTGAAAATCTTTGCAGTCGTATTCGCGATCCTCGCAGCAACTTTTGGACTTCTGTGGTAAGCATTGATTTCAATGATCTGCGAATTTGTTGCATTTGAAACACTCAATCGTTCACTTAATTCTGAAATACTATAGTCTTCATTTAGTGCTTCACTGACCGCATTTAAAATCCTTGGACTCAAGATGATCGCACTATACGTATTGATTAGTTGAAGATCAGCTTGGATCATCTGCGTTTCTAACCGTTGCCCTGTCGAATGATCAGCTTGACTGACCAACAGCTGCGCACTTTTTTGATAGATCGGTTCAGCAAACAAATGAAGATAGACAAACATGCTTAGTAAGGGAAGACTAATGATCATAAAAATCCAGCCTTTTTTTTGCTGCACGACTTGCTTTAATTTTTTGATATTTATTTCTTTTTTCATCACGTTTCCCTTTCAGTATCATTAAATCCCGACAAAATAAGTTACTTTGTTACTGGTAGCTTCCCAAGCGAATACGCCTGTTCAAAACTGCTTATGTTCGTTAAAATATTTTTCGTATCAAAAACGACCGCTTGATTCATTTCTTTGATACTTTCTGTCGGGATTTCTTTGAATACATCATGATCACAGAGAATCACTGCCAGATCACTCCCTGAAAGAGCTTCATCTAACTGCGATACATCCGAAGTTGGCACGTAGGGATCATAAGTGACTACTTCATAATTTGATTGCTGTCTTAACCTTGCAACAATATCGATTGCCGGACTTTCTCTCGCATCATCGATATTGCCTTTATAGGCAAGTCCTAAAATAGCGATTTTTCCGTCTTTATGATCAGGTACGATTTCTTTTATTTTTTTGATAATAAATTCAGGCATATTTGCATTGATCTCACGCCCTAACTGAATCAGCTTTGCTTCTTCCGGTGCGGCTGCGACAACAAAATATGGATCAACTGCCAAGCAATGACCACCAACGCCAGGCCCTGGCTGATGAATATTCACACGAGGATGCTGATTGGCTAATCTAATCACTTCCAACGCATCAATATTTAAACGATCGCCTATTTGCACCAGTTCGTTGGCTAAAGCAATGTTCACATCACGATACGTATTTTCCATCAATTTTGATAACTCCGCTATTCCGGTAGAAGTTCCCAACATCTCCCCTTGTACGAACGTCTGGTAGATTTTCTTTCCTTGTTCGATACAGGCAGCAGTCATCCCACCAATGATTCGATTATTCCTAACCAACTCTTCAAATATTTTCCCTGGCAATACGCGTTCAGGGCAATGAAGTAAATAAAGATCTTGTCCGATAACGAATCCCTCTGCTTCAAAAAATGGTGCCACCAGGTCTTCCATCGTACGTGGCTGGATCGTGGATTCGACGATGACCGTATTGCCTTTTTCGACATAAGGCAAAACTGCTTGCATTGCCGCCTTCAAGTACATCAGATCACAGCTGCCATATTGGTCTTCTTTATTTGGCGTCGGAACGGCAATAATAAAAGCATCGGCTTTTTCTGGGACAAGTTGTGCTTTGAATTTTT
This sequence comes from Enterococcus sp. DIV2371, assembly GCF_050498525.1. Taxonomy (NCBI): domain Bacteria; kingdom Bacillati; phylum Bacillota; class Bacilli; order Lactobacillales; family Enterococcaceae; genus Enterococcus; species Enterococcus sp. DIV2371. The sequence goes on from NZ_JBIPAJ010000001.1 coordinate 2,981,938, forward strand.
GATTTTCTAATGCCTTTGCTAGATACGTCTCAATCTCTGGTTCTTCAATCGGGGCTTGTCCTCGTTGTAAAGAATCCACCACCACTTCAGAAATATCGACACCCACTACCTCTACTCCATAATGCGCAAAGGTGATTGCTGTCGGCAATCCAATGTAGCCTAGCCCAATAACGTTTATCTTCATTCGTTTTTAACATCCCATTCTGCTAATTGATCTTCACCTGTTTGGTAGATCAACTTACTTGCTTGTTGCTCCTCTTCTAGTTCAAAGGAAACATTTCCAGTAAGTGATTCCCCCACGGCAATTTCATTTCCAAACATCGCCATCGTATGATCCAACTCGACCAAGTCACCGTTCTCTGTTTGTAAAAGAAAATCGATGGAGCCTAAGCCCGCAGAAACTGAGCCCATATTTTCGCCAGTGATCGTAAAAGTATGCAAGACACGATCGCCATCTTCTGTTTTCTTCTGGTTGATTTCCTGTTTATCGATGCTGATCTTTAGACCGCCAACAACCGTTTGCGGTTGTGTCACTTGTTTTGCTGCATCGCTACTAGCGGTAGCATCTGTTTTCGTATCCGTTTCATTCGAACAGCCTGCAACAAACAACAGTATAAGTAACAGACTAAGTAACTTGAGTTTCATTTTATCTCTCGCTTTCTATAGTGAAAGGGTCCCTTGCATGGATTGAAATACAAGGTCCCCTTCATTTCTTCCAAAAATCGAATGTTTATTCGACGATCGTTACGTTTGCTTTTGCAATGATCTCTGTACTTTGATTTCGGAATCGATGGACGCCATAAATCGTCACTTTACTTTCTTTGGTGATACTGCTTGCCTGAGTAGCATTCAGGTAAGCTGTAAATTTCCCATCAGCAAATGCACTGACCCAAAGTGTCAATCCATCAATATCCAAACGACCAAAATTGATATCTTCTCCCGTATAAGTCCCTGTGATAACTCGACTTCCCAATCTGTAGTCGTCAGGGGTGATCGTGCCGGTAAATTCTCGGTTGATCGACAGAATACTGCGGTCTAATTCTGTTTCGACTGGACGACCATTGATGATTTTCTGTTGGTAACCGACCAACTCTACTTTTTCAGCATCACGTATCATATGACGAACCGTTTGATTGACAAAGTACGTGAACGTTTTTGTCGATGTGTTGAAGGTACCGCCCCATGAAACGGACTGACCGTCAATGATCAAATTAGCTAAATTGATATCCCCAGTAAATGACCCAGTGATGAGATTTTCTGTTACTTTAAATGGCTCCGGTGTAATCGTTCCCGCACCTCTGACTACCTCGACTGGCTGGCGGACAAGACGATGATCGACTGTTTGTCCATTCGTTCTTTCTCGGTGGAAGGTTTTGATTTCCACTTTTGCAGCCTCTCTCACCCGATCTCTATAACGAGCGTGGACAAAAAATTCAAACGTCCCGGCCTCTTGATCAAACGTGCCGCCCCAGTTGCCTACTGATTCCCCATCAATCAATAGATTGGCAAAATTGATGTCGCCACTGAACGTTCCAGTAATTGTTGTTTCCGTCGGTCGATAGCGATTCGGTGTCAGTGTTCCTCTCAATTGGGCGATCACTGGTACTTCTTTCACATCTAATACTTCGATGGCTTCGCTATTTCCGCTGACTTGTCGATTCAACGCTTGGATCTCTACTTTGTCTTCTGCTTTGATATTGAGATTCCCTACGAAGAAAGAGAATGTCCCATCTGGGTTGAATGTTCCGCCCCACACATTCGTAGACGTTCCATTGATGATCAATCGAGCTAAGTTCACATCGCCAGTAAAGCTTCCAGTAATCGTTGCTTCTCCTACCCGATACTGCGCAGGTGTGATCGTCCCAGCTAAATCTCTTTCTAATTCGACTCTTTGTCGATCTAAGACTCTGCCGTTTTGATCCAATGCTTCGATTTCTACAACGTCATCCACCGATTGAATGCGATTACCGACAAAAAATTCAAATTTCCCATCAGCAAATGTCCCCCCACGGACAGATACTCCATTGATATGGACACGAGCAGAAACCACATGACCGGTATAACCACCAGTCAGGAAAAGATTACCCGAAGAAACGTTATATTTATTTGGTGTGATCGTTCCTTCCGTGCTTGCTGGATCAATCACGACCACTGTTGAAGCGATATTCGATGTCAGTCCATCAATACTTGCTTGTGCAAGGATCACTGTGCCCAAAGGCTGAGGGTCGATTTCTAGTTCAAACTCCCCGTCGTTATCAACTGTTCCTGTTGCGATAACGTCACCATCCACCTTGATTTCGATTTGTGCATTTGGTTCGGCTGTCCCCGTCACAGTCGTTGAAGTCGTTGTTACTTCATTCAATGTCGTAGCTGCGATCGTTGCTCTGACTACGATCGTTTCTGCAATATTCGAAGAAACACCATCCAATGTGGCTTGTGCCGTAACAACTGTTCCTGCTTCCTGCCTTTCAATCGTCAACGCATAAATCCCATCACTTCCCACACGTCCAGTAGCTAAAGTGATTTCCCCTGCGCTAATAATGATCTCCGCATTCGGTTCAGCTGTACCTGTGACGCTCGTTGAGTCTGTATTCAAGTCTGAGATCGTCGTTTCTGCAAGCGTGGCTTTTTCACTATCTCCCACGATCGTTTCTGCTACAGAAGTAAGCCCATTGATAGTTGCTGTCACACTGACCTTAGTGCCGACTGATAAAGCCACATTGGCAGGAATAGTCACTTGATACGTGCCATCACTTCCTACACGACCAGTCAATGTTGGTTGCCCTTCGATCGTGATGGTCAAGCTAGCATTCGGTTCTGCTTGTCCAGTGATCTGAGTAGAGGCTGTGGTCAATTCATCAATCGTTGTTTGCTGGATCGTTGCGCCAGCAACAAAGTTTCCTGTGACGATTTTCCCAACTCTTCCACTATTGAATGTCGCATTGAATCTTGCGTCATTTGATTGGATCTGAGAAGTGATTTGCTTTATAAGATAGCTGTTCACTGAAAACGAGCCTTGGTTGAACTCCTGATAATTAAAGGTTGGATCACCTGAAAAATTCGCTCCCCTTGCCCAAGTTTGTATTCCTCTAGAAGAACGGATCGTGTAATTTGTCGTTCCTGGATAAGAACCGATGGCGCTACCATTTCTATGATTGTTTTGGATGCGAACATTGGACCCTTCTTCAAAAGTGCTTGATTGTCCCAAATTAATGGCAGAAAAAGTACTTCGACCAACAACATCTAACGTTCCACCAGACGAAACGTGCAATGATCCTCTTAATCCTAATGCTTCTTGTGTTTTCTGCGTATTTGGTGCACTAGAGATTTTAAATGTCGCCCCAGAAGCAATCGCTACTCGAGAACTACTTCCTTCAATCAATACCGCTTTCACTTTATTTCCTGAATTATTTTGTGACACGTCGAGCAAACTGTTAGACGCCAAGTTGATTTGTCCACCATTAGTAAGATGGATCGCACGAGCAGTCCCATTATTGTTGGCATGGACAGATGCGCCAGTATCCACATTCACTCGGCTATTTGCATTCGCCCAAATCAGTGAACCCGCATTGATTTGATTTTGTCCTAAAAAATTCACAGAGGAATTATTGCCATTTAAATACAATAAACGTCCCGTTGCGTGACTATTTTCATGAATCACGTTGGTAAAGGACACACTTGATGTTCGATTTTGATAAATCGTATCCGTCGCGCGAGACACGATGCGCACGTTGCTGATACTCAATCCTTGATTCACAGTATTTCCATATAGGCGAACATTGTTTGCAAAGGTCAAAGTATGACCATTTCCTTCAATCGATTTCGTTGTCCCTGTCCATGTCACACTGCTAGACATAGTGATTGAATTCGCTAAATGGATTTGCGTGACATTCGCATTAGCTAACGCCGTTCTTAATTGTGCATTCGTAGATACTTGGACTACATTTCTTGCTAAATGAGCCTCAGCTGCTTCTATTTCTTCAGACTCATCGACTTCTGTTTCGTGATTTTCAGCGATTTCTGGCTCTGAATCTTGAAGCTCTTCTGTCTCCGCTTGTTCTTCCGCTTCTACAGGATCGACAAGCTCTTCTGGTGATTCTTCACTTTCTGGAACAAGTTGCTCCTCTTCTACGTTGTCGGGCTGATTTGTTTCATCCGGATCAACGATTTCAGCAGATGGTAAATCAGATAATAAATCATTGGATTGAATCAATTCTGCCACTTCTGGTGAAACCGGTTCATGTTCTTCTGTTGCTAATGCAGTAATCGGCATCATCGATAAGGTCAACTGACTGACCAACAATAAGCCAGTTGCTTTTTTACTCATTTTTTTATTCATAGTTAACTCCTTTTTTCTTTATGTGAAGCAAGATGATCGTTCTGACACTTCCTTTCTTGTCTATATAAAAAAACATTCTTCGTATCCATTGATCAGTGAAAACATTTAGCTACTTTGAACGTGCTTCACTTTTCAACTTAAAAGACAAAAAGAATATTCTTTATTTATTGCTTAGAATAAGGATAATTTAACATGTTTGATTCTGAATGGTTAAATCAACTTTTGCACTCCGGTATGTAAAACGTGTCTTTTGTCAATGGAATTTAGAAAAAATTATGATTAAATATTTCAAATATAAAGTTATAATAGCTTGTATCCTTGCGTAGTAAGACAGGAAAAGGCTCTCACCCGTTTGTTCTTTTTCTACGGACTAAATCATGTTTTTTAAAAGATCATTTGTCATTAAAAAAGTTACCAAGAAATCAAGTTTCTTCCTCTGTTTCTATCTCATTCACTAAAATATACAAAAAAACCGAGGCTCAACGTTATGCCAGATAACAGTTGATTCTCAGTTTCACTTGATTTATTTACTTTTTAAGCACTTTCTTAGACGTATCTATCTAAAGACATATACAGTGTCCTCTAAAGATTTTCTTTCTTTTTGGTTTGCTCTTTTCCGCTTGTTGCTTTGAAAACGAACAAATCGACTGAAATGTTTTTAGGTTTGCTTGTTGATTTTTACTTGAGATCGGTAAGACATCGGGCTGGTTTGGTTTTCGTTTCTCTTGTGGCTCTTCACTCAAAATCGGTAAGACATCCGTTTGGTTTGGTTTCAGCTTCGCTTGTGGCTCTTCACTCAAAATCGGTGAGACATCGGGCTGGTTTGGTCTCAGCTTCGCTTGTGACTCTTCAATCAAAATCGGTGAGATATCGGGCTGGTTTGGTGCCAGCTTCGCTTGTGACTCTCCACTCGAATTCTGCAACTCATTGGATTTCCCTTCATTCGCCTTCTTGGCAAGCAACCGATTTATTCTTTGCTTATTGTATTTTTTCCATAATCTGACGTATTTCCCTTTGATCCATGGCGCTGCTACTTCTTTATTTTCTTCAATAAATATGACTTTATCTTTCAGATCTGCCCACTTTCGAAAAAGCGCTCGTAGCTCCCTGTTCGTATGTTTCCCATCATATTTTTTTGCTCTCGCTTTACTGAATACCGCACGCATATCGATGCCATCTAAGATAAAATATATATACACATGTGGATGATCTTTAGCCATATCGATACCATTTTTACACCCTCTTTTTATGACACCCCATACATTAATCATTTTATTTTCTTCATTTTTGTAACAAATAACACACCCATCTCTTAGCAATTTTGGTGCTTTCATCGCTTCTTTAAAAATGGAGAGCAACTGATTTTTAGGATTTTTTTCCATGCTTTGATAATATTCATCCCATAAAAGAAGCGTTTTTGATTCTTTCATCAAGTAGTTCGGCCATTCCTTAGAAAAATTTTGCCAAGCTTCTAATGAGGTCAGTTTTTCGAGAGAAGTACGGATCAATCTGTTCAATGTTACATTATAACTATCAATTACATATCGATAGAGTTCACCTGTATTTGGTCTCTCAGTGAGAAGCCATTCAAATTTTCCTTCAACAACTGCACTGAAAAACGCACTTCGATACTGTTCCATCCCGTAAAGTAATACTCTTTTTTCTTCCATTTACCCTTGTCCCCTCTGTATCAAGTCATTTATTACTTTGTATTTATGCCGAAGCTATGAACATCTACTCTAACAGTACACAAGGTTGTTTTTTCTAAACGCTCCATATTTTCTCGTTATTTAACATATATACTCCGCTTATCTTTCATAACACATCACAAAAAAACTCAGTGACACCCTTCTCCACGAATGGTCACTGAGTTTATTAGTCTAGAATTAAGCCAATGAACCTTCTCGTGCTAATTCTGCGGCTTTTTCTTTTTCTTCAGTTAATAATTTATTGTCATAAAACTTGATGAATGGTAACCAGATGATGAAGCCAAGAATCGCACACAAGACAGCTAAGACAGCCGCTTTCCAGTCACCACCACTACCGACAAATGCACCGATCCCCACTGGTGAAGGCCATGGCATTTGCGCTAACATCGGACGAACGATTTCTAATTTGATGGCAAAATAGGCTAACGATGCCGATGCCATTGGTGCTAAGAAAAATGGCACTGCCAAGTAAGGGTTATAAACGATCGGCATACCGAAAATGATTGGTTCATTGATATTAAAGATCCCTGGGACTAATGATGCTTTCCCTAACACTTTTAATTGGTCCGATTTTGCCATGAAAGCGATAAAAATGATCAAGCCTAATGTTGCCCCAGATCCACCGACTGTTACGTAAGAGTTATTGAACTCACCGGCTAGTGGATAGTTGGCGCCTTGAGCATTTGCTGCCATATTGGCTAACACGATCGGTGTCAAGAAGGAGGTGATGATGTTTGCCCCATGAATCCCCACGATCCATAACGCATGGATCAAGAAATAAATGACCATGATCCCGATCCACGTATTCGTCAAATTTGTTACAAAGCCAAAAGGAATCGCAATCATTTTGAAGATATCTGTGCCTAAAGCGACTAAGGTTCCATTGACAATCATGACCACAAAAGCAATCACAAACGTTGGGATCAATGCGGTAAACGAACGTGAAACCCCAGGAGGGACTACATCTGGCATTTTAATGACGAAGTTTCGTTTGACACATAGACAGTACAATTCAACTGCGATGTAGGACATGATGATTGCGGTAAAAATACCTGAAGTCCCTAGACGTTCGACAAATGCCCCCATACGTACACCACTGACCACTGTTTCTGTATCTGTCATGCTAGAGATCAAGCTGATTTTTCCATCTGAAATGATCAACTCAGGAATACACATGAAGAAAGCAAAAACAGATAATAGCGCACCTGTTAGTGGATTGACGTTCAATCCTTGTTCATCTCTTTCGATCGAAGTTAATTCATAAGCAAATACAATAGCAAAATAAATGGATAGTATCCCCATCGTCATTGTGTTGACGATCATGTACAAATCACTGACTTTGAAGAAGGTAGCATTGAAAAATCCTTCTAAAAACGGAAATGGTAACGGCAAAATATTTAAAACTAAAAACATTGAACCTACGATCGTAAAGGGAATCGACGCCATCCCCGCAGCCATTACTGCACGTACGATCTTGAATTGTGCCACTTTCCCCATCGGTCCCATCAAATATTTCTGTAGAAAATCAAACATTTACTTACTCCCCTTTCCAAAATGTACTACACGTTCATACTCTTTGATTCGTTGATAGTGACGATCAGTATTCGCATGGATCTTATTCAAGCGTTGCTGACAAAACAGACAGATCAGTAGACCGCTTACAATGACAAAAAGGATCAATGCTTGTCCACTCGAACCTTGTGCCATAAAAGGAAATAATTCAGAATAAACAGGCGTAAAGACAGCTAATGCTAGAAACACATTGATCACCGCTTGCAATCGAAAATAATTTCTAGTAACCGAAGCGTTATTTTTGTGTGTACGATAAAGTGCTACTTGTTCTGCGACAACTGGTAAAAGAAAGAATAATAGCCCTAATGGTAGCCAAAACAGAATACTGCTTGCAAGTAATAAAGAGACCAACCAATACAGATTGGTAAAAAAGAAACCAGCCGTCAAGTAGCGGATGATCAAGTAACGATTAAAGTACAAGACTTTCAAGCTAAACGCTTTTTTCTCTAACTCACGTTGTTTTTTCTCAGCCTCACTCATTTTCCCACCTCCGTTCTTCTTTTATTTTTGATACAAATAACTCATTTCTTTGGCTACTTCCAATAAAGTCATCGTCGTCATCAGATGATCTTGTGCATGGACCATAATAATCTCCATTTCAATCTTTTGACCACTCGCATATTCTTTCAATAAATGCGTTTGTGATTTATGGGCTTCTAAAATTTCCTGATTTGCTTCGTCTAGCTTATCTGCGGCTTCTGTAAAACTTTCTGCTCGTAACAAAGCAAATGCCTCGTGGATCAATGTTCGGGCATTGCCACTGTGAAAAATAATATCAAAAGCGGTCACTTGGAGCTCTTCACTCGTCATTTTCTCCGTCATCAGGACTCCTCCTTAGTAAATCATTTTCATAAATTGTTGATTAAAATTTTCAAACGTTGGTTCCGCTAAAATCAGCTCTTGCAAGTCTAAGCGATCAATAAATTTAACGATCGCCTTTGTCACCACAGTGATGCCTTCATTTTCAATACAAGAAGGAGAAACGAGAAAGACAAAATGAATCGCCTCTTGTTCGTCCCACGTCATCCCATCAGGTATAACGCCGACGGCAATTTTGGCAGTCGCACCAACTGGGATCGCTGGATGTGGGACAACCACTTGTTCACTGAAAACGATCTGGCCCATTTTCTCACGACGTTCGATTTGGTGATACATCTCAGACGTATAATTTTCCGTTTCACCTTCTTGTAAAAGTGCTAATAAGTCAGCAATCACACCTTCTTTTGTTGGCGCGGAAGTATAGACTTTAAACCAGTCACAAGAAATCTGATCTTCATAAAATGCGATTTTTTCTTCCCTCAGTGATACGGATTCTCGTGTTTTCACCAAACAACTTGGTCGATATTCCTCGATCACTTTCCGAATCGTTTGAACATCTTGTTCGTTCAAGAAAACACTGACATGAAGGACAGGTACTTTGAAAAACATTGTTGATAAATCAATGGAAGAAATGATCAAATCCACATTTTCTAATGCTTCTTCATTGATTTCGTAATAGCCCTTCACTTGCGTCACTGCAATATTTTTTCCAAATTCACTCAACACGCGATTTTTTAACAGTTGCGCACTACCGTAACCTGTCGCACAGATGATCAATGCCTGTAGTTTACAATCCACCTTATTTTTTTCAATTGCTGCCATTAAATGAAGTGCTAAATAGGCCCACTCATCCTCATTGATTTCATATTGATGTAAGGAAGGCATTCGACTGAAATACTGTTTCGTCAATTCAAAAGCTTCCGGATCTTCTTTCTTGATTTCCTTTGTTAACGGATTTTCCAAAGCGATTCCTCGCTCTAAACGTACCAACATCGGTTCTAAATGATTCAATAAACCGTTTCTAAATTGATAATCTTCTACTAATGACTGACCCAAAACCTGTGCCAATTCATTAAGAACGGTCATTAGTTCTGTCACTAGTTCCTGATTCTCTCGCTTACTGTTTTGATTTGACTTTGCCATCAAGTGTAACGCTAGATAGGCAATCTCATCTTTAGGAAAACGAACCTTCATTACAAGCTCGATCCGTTTCGTAATATTCGTAGCTGCTTGATACTCCGTTTCATGGATCTCTTTTCCCGTGATTTCAGGTACTTGGATCTCAAACCCAGCACGCATTCGCTTGATTGCCAAGGCTAAATGTAACGCTAAATTTTGGATCACAAAATCGGACACTTTTAATTTAGACTCACGGATTTCATCCAAGATGATGATCACTAATTCTTCAAAATTGATTTCTTGAAAAAACTGGCTGTTGCCGAGGTATTCTTTTAAAGAATTCGTATATTTATTCCCAAAGAACGTATCCATGATCACATGGCGCTTGTCTTGTTCTTGGCCCTCGATCCACATCCCTTGTTTGTGCTTAGAAACCACCTTCAACGAATAATCTGCTAGTTTCTCTTTGATTTCTTGGATGTCATTCACTAAACTCGAACGACTGATATATAACTCTTCTGCCAAGTCATCGATCACGATGGCACGATCTTCCAGAAGGAGTTTATTTAAAATATACTTTTTTCGGTCTTCTGAATCGTAAAACTCGGTCACCTGATCACCATATTCAACAGTGACTTCTCGTTGCTTTAAAAATAGCGCAAAAGCAAGCTTGTTGACGACTTCTAATTGATAGCCTTGCCCTTGTTTTGCAATAAGTTTGCCCCCATTTTTTTCGATGACTTCATTCAATGTTTTCAAATAGTTGCGAATCGTACGGTCAGATAATAATAATTCAGAAGCGAGGTACTGGCTTGTAAGATATTCTCCTTGATGATCAATCAATTGCCGCAATAACTCTTTTTCTGTTTGTTTCATTAATATCTTCCCCTATTCGTCTATATATTTTCCTCGATCAGCTCAGCTAACTTTTGGATACCTGTAGGGATAGGAACATACGCTTGGAAAGGTATACTAACGACCGGTTTCCCTACTGTGTTTCCTAGTTTAACAAATTTATCTAAGTACATCGTGGTTTGGGGGCTGATCAAGAATAAATCAAAATCACTTGTTTTGATTTGATTGTCTCCTTCTGTTGCAGAAACCGCATCAACAAATACTTCTTCCCCTTTTCCTTTAAAATATTCTGTTGTTTTTGATGCCATCATCGAAGAAGACATTCCTGCGGCACAAATAATCAATGCTTTTTTCATTACGATCACTCCTCTGATTTTTTGATTGGATTCCTTAGCTTCACTATAAAATGAAATCGCTTTCTTATCAAAATAGATTTTTCCGTATCGCTTAGGAAAATAGTTATCTATTTATGTACAAAAAAAAGAAGTCACACAATTGTGCAACTTCTTTTCGATATTTGTCTGTTGAAATTCAAACGTATAGCATATTGCTATTCAGTTCCTAATCATTACCTACAAGGAACTTGACCTCTTGGGCATCCGAGCGATTGCCTTCTTCATCTTCTAAAGAAAGGTAGCCAGTATATTCTCGAACTTCCAAGTCATTTAATTCAAATTCATTGCCATTTTCATCTACTAATTCGATATTGATCTTTTCTGACAAGCTCCAATTGTCTTCAGGATCATCTGCTAAGAAGCGCAACAAATCGCTTCGTGAAAATGTATTTGACGTGTGGGTTGAAAAATCAATCGTTTCATTTTTGAAACGGGCTGTCGGTGCTTCCGTATCAATCACAAGATATCTTACCGGATAGTCCGTCTGATTTCCTACTTTGTCTTGTAAGCGAAGATGCGCATCGTATACGGTGACTGAAGGCGCAACATTGACGATACTTAACGCAGCTCCCAGATGATCGTGTAAGGAAAGTTTAATTTCATGTGGTGCCGTCACATTATCTAATGGCTCACTCGCTAAGAAGCGTGATAGATCCTCTCTTTCCAACTCATTTACTCGACGTGCTTGAAAATCGACTGGTGCTGTCACGATATTGACAATCGGGCCCTCTTTGTCTCCAGCAAGGAACTTAACTTCATAAGCTTCAGATTTATTCCCTTTTTCGTCTTCCAAGCGAAGATAGCCCGTATGCTCGATGAACGGTAATTCATGCAAATTAAATGCATTGCCATTTTCATCGGTTAGTTCAAAGTCGATATATGGATATAACGTCCAATTGTCTTGAGGATCACCAATTATAAAACGCAATAAATCTTTACGTGAGAAGGTGTTTGCCGTGAGGGTCGAAAAATCGATGACTTCTTCTTTAATGTTCGCCCACGGTGCTTGAGTATCAACCACTTGATATTTCACAGGGTAGTCCGTATAATTATTTGCCTCATCTCGTAAACGAAGAATTCTGTCATACGTCATTGTTGACGGTGCGGTATTTTTAATGCTTACCGCACTACCATCACTATTCAGTAACGAAATATCGATTTGATCCGTTGGTGTGTTGTCATCCACGGGCCCATCGATAAAGAATCTCATAAGATCCTCTTTTGTCAAATCACTCACTCTGGTCGCTTGAAATTCTACTGGTGATGTCGTCACATTAGCTGTAGGCCCTTGGTCGTCTCTTGTCTGGGCGTTCATTTCTTGTAAATTTAATTGATTTTGATTTTCTTCTGATAAAATTGTTTTTCCTATCTCTAGATTTAAGGTGTTCTTCACTAATTCGGATATTTCTCCTGTTGCATGACTTTCTGTCTGCTTTTCTATTATTCCAATGTTGGTTGTCACCTCATTTTCTACTGCAAAGACGTTAGATGGCAATAGGACACTTTGGAATAATAGGAATGAAGCTGCAAAAAATCGGATTTTTTTCGTTTTCATAAATTCTTTCACCCTCTCTTGTTTGTTAGAATGGACGTTAAAACATACTGGCTACGCATTTTTTTCAGATCAATCGATCAAACTATGTAAGGAAGTAAAAACGATCGCTTTGATCAAAAAATCTGCTCAACACTCTTGCAGATATAAAGTACGCAGATTCAGTACAGATATTTTGAAAAAATCTCCCCTCTATGATTGAAAGAGTATTTCAATCAATACTCTTTCTTCCTTCAAAGTACTTAAAAATAACAACCATTCTACATTATCATTATCTATGATTTTATCCGTTCAAAAAAATCTTTTTTTCTCTTTAGAAAGGTTAAATAAATGGATAGTACTCATAATTCAAACGATAAACAAAGGATTTACGCCTTTTTTTACCAAACAGCTCATTACGTTAGATTGGAAATCGCTACGGAAAGGCTTTTTTCAACAACTAAAATGACGCAACATTGAGACACTCTATCTGAAATAAAATTTCTGTTATTTGCAATTAAAGTTAGACGAAACACATGATCAATTATATTTTCGAGAAGAAAATATATTGAATCGTATGTTACATAAAAAATAAGCCATCAGCCAAAAAATCGAATGATTTTTGTGGTTGACGACTTATTCTCTGAAGTTACTTTACCTCATTCTACTGTTTGTGAATAGCAGTTTTTTACTTCGCAATTACTGTGCATTGAAATTCCAACGCATACTGTAGACTGGATTCAATGTATCATCCAAGCTTTCAAAATCAAAATCTTCGCCAACAGAGCCAAATAATGAGAAGGAGAACGAAGTACTATGGCCTTCAACCGTTCCTAATTCTCTACGGTTATTGAGATTTTTCCCGTCGGTGATCAGCATCACTTCCTGATCATTTAGATTGTTCTTCATCCCTAGATCGATCTCCGTTAATTCATCCGTATCTGCTTGACTGATCATGGAACTGACAGAGACTTTCACTGGGCGTTCCGCATTGTTTTGGATTTGATACGTCGGTGACACGATTCCTTTGCTTTCTTTGCTTTCTGCAAATGATACATTCATTGGGATCGTCACGTCGATGTACTCGGACGTATCTTCTAAGATCGTGACTTGACTATTCAGCGTTCGGCTATTGCCCGCTTGGTCCGTCAAGGTGACTGTCACGCCATATGTTCCTACTTCTAAATCTGCGAAGGCGACATTGTTTTCATAGGCTACTGCAACTTGAATGTTCGGCGAAAAGGTCCAATTGTCGGTCGGTTCCCCATCTAAAAAATCACGAGGAGCTGGCTCTTCTTGACCTTTCGTGAAGACGAGTGGATCTTTAAGTGTTCCATCAGGTGCTGTGGTATCAACGATATGAACCATTCCACCAGTGATTCTCGCCACATTTCCAGCTTCATCTGTTGCATTGATATTCACATGATGATACTCGTTAACTCCATTCGGCTCTAAATTGAACAACTGCCGTTCATTTTCTAGTTGAATATTTTCTAACTCTGTCCAATTATCCGCTAAACCGTCAATCAACGAACGTAATTCGGCTTGTGTGAAATCTCGTTCACGAGTAGCTTCAAACGTTGTCCATGGATTTCTTGCTGTACCAGTCGGAGCTTCCGTATCGATCACTCGATAATTGACCGGATACTCCGTCTGATTCCCTCGAGCATCTTGCAATCGTACCTTTGCATCATACACAGTCGTTGAAGGTGCGACATTGACGATACTCACGATATCGCCTGCATTGTTTCGCAAGGAAAGATCGATTTGATCCGAGGCGGTCACATTATCCAGCGGATCTTCAGTAAAGAAGCGTAACAAATCAGCTCTCGTCAACTCATCTTTTCTGCGTGCTTGGAAATCAACTGGCGTTGTAACGACATTTCCTGTTGGACCTTCATTATCGCCTGCGAGGAATCGAACTTCTTGTAAATTCGTCTGATTCCCATGCTCATCTGTTAAACGAATATAGCCAGTGTACTCTTTGAATTCCATGTCATCTAAGGCAAATTCATTACCATTCTCATCTTCTAAGTCAATTTTGATATTTTCTGGTAACGTCCAGTTATCGTCAGGCGTTCCATTGAAAAATTGTAATAAATCAGCTCGTGAGAACGTATTGGATGAATGAGTTGAAAAGTCGATCACTTCATCTTTGAATGATGCAGTCGGTGGTAAGGTATCGACGATTCGAATCATTGCATTTGAGAACGTTCGATTATTTCCGAGTTCATCTGTCGCAGTCACATTTGCAGGATAGTATTCATTATATCCATTAGGTGGATGAATGGTAAAATTAAGATTCATTCGTAAACGAATATTAGCTGTCTCTGTCCAATTATCTTCCAATTGACTAAATAACTTGCGCAAATCGTCTTCACTCAAATCTTCTTTACGATTTGCTTCAAAGACCGTCCAAACTGTCTTAACTGCCCCTGTAGGTGCTTCCGTATCAATCACTCGATAACTCACGGAATATTCCGTCTGGTTATTTGCTTGGTCTTGTAAACGAACCTTTGCATCATACACGGTATCAGACGGTGCGACATTGACAATACTCACGATATCTCCAGCATTGTTTCGCAAAGAAAGATCGATTTGATCCGGTGCGGTCACATTATCCAGTGGATCTTCGGTAAAGAACTTCAATAAGTCCTCTCTCGTCAACTCCTCTTTTCTGCGTGCTTGGAAATCGACTGGTGTCGTCACGACATTACCAGTTGGACCTTCCGTATCGCCAGCAAGGAATCTGACTTCTTGTAACGAGGAGCGATTTCCTGCTTCGTCTTCTAAACGAATATAGCCGGTGTGTTCTTTAAATTCCATGTTACTTAAATTAAATTCATTGTCATTCTCATCGACCAATTGAATGTTGATGTTTGCTGGCAATGTCCAATTGTCAGCAGGATCACCAGTTAAAAATCGTAATAAATCTGTTCGTGAGAAAGTAGCTGAAGTATGGGTTGAAAAATCAATCACTTCATTTTTAAAAGTAGCGGTTGGTGCTTGGGTATCAACGACTCGATATTTCACCGCGTAGTCGGTCTGATTGTTTGCTTCATCCTTTAGACGAATCGTGGCATCATGGATCGTAGTTGTTGACGGTGCAACATTTTTGATACTTACGGTATTTCCAGCACTGTCTAATAAAGAAATATCGATTTTATCCGCTGGCGTATGAATATCTACTGGACCATCAATAAAGAACCTCATGATGTCCTCTTTCGTCAAATCGTCCACTCTGGTTGCTTCAAAATCGACTGGTGTAGTCGTGACATTGGCTGTCGGCCCTTGATCATCTCTTAACTGGAATTTAACTTCTTGTAAGTTTGCCCGATTCCCAACTTCATCTTCTAAGCGAATATACCCTGTGTGAGTAAGCAATGGATCTAAAGCATATAAATAGATCGTCCACCCTCTACTATCCACTAATTGGATTTTGATATCATCTGGTAATGTCCAATTATCATTCAGGTCATCACTCAGAAATTGAAGAAGATCCGAACGGGACGGCACAGACATTAGCTCATTAAAAAGACCAACGAACCCTGATTTAACTGTCCCAGTTAGCGCTATTGTATCCAGCACACGATAATTCGTCGTATGTGTCTCTGTCACTCCTGTCGTTTTGTTTCTCAAAATAACATCCATATACCCACGAGTGTCTGGTCGCCAGCCTTCAGCTGGTGAAGCAACAGAATACTCATAATTATTTGGATCATCAGGTAACTTTTGGAACCACGTACGAATTTCTGCCTCCGGCATAGTGACAGGTGCACGTTGCGCTTGGATTGGAATATTATTCCCAATCACAGCAGAGGAACGACCATCATCAATTTCAAGTGTACCGATTTTTTCATTCGTATACGTACGATTCGTCAACTTTCGTGGCGTTGCAATGTTCGTATATTGTGTCGCAACCCCTGTCGCACCTAACGTAACGTTCCCACGAACCTCGACTGGTGCGGTTGAATTACTCGTTGCGACTCTTTTGACAGTTATATTGATTGTGGCAGAATAGGAACTGGTCGTGACAGTTCCTGAGATAGTGATATCGGAGCGATTCGAAGAAATATTCGACAATGAGTACGTATTGTTGTGGATTGAATGATTTCCATAATACATCTGTGTATAAAATTCATCCGGCATCCCAGCTGGACTATCTGTTACGATCGAGGAAATCCAGCCGTTGCTCCCATTGACACGTTCCACCATTGAATGTGTTGGTACATTTACGGAAAAAGTTGTCGTTGAATTAACGGCTGTACCTAAAGTGATTTTTCGGTTGATCGCATTTTGCAATACACTTTCTAAATAGGAACTCCTACCATGGTTGGTCAATTGCGTGAGATTTTCAGGCGTTTCATTCCAAGCTCGTAAAGAATTCGCCAAAGGATTTTCATCAATAAGCGGTACTTCTGACACCTCTGTTGGTACTTCATCCGTTACAACAGGGGTGGCTTCTTCTACCACAGGGATTTCTTCCTCTACCGTGGGGGCTTCCTCCACGACTTCAGCTGTTTCAGGAGGGGCTGATTCAGCTGAGACTTCTTGTTCCACTCCTTCTTGAATGATCGGTTCTTCCACGATGTTTTCTGGTTGTTCTTCAGACAAATAGCTTTCTGGCTGCTCTTCTATGATTTCCGTACTGGCAATCGGCTCATTTTCTATCGCAAATACTGTCGATGGCAACAAGGTATGTTGGAACAATAGAAATGAAGCAGCTAGAACTCGTATTTTTTTTGCTTTCAAAAATCCTGTCCTCCTCTCTCTTTTGTTAGAATGTGCATAAAAAAAACTGACTGCGTACATTTTTTGATCAAAAGTAAAGATTATGTATGAGTAAAAGAACTATGTGCTTGATCGAAAAAATTAGATCCAATACGCATGTTCAGGATAGATATTTTGCAAAATTCATCCTTCGACGATCAAAAGATTGGCTATGTAATTGCTTTTCTAAGTTGCCCTCTTTCTCATTCTCAAAACATCCAAAAAATAACGCACATTCCACATTAGAATTATCCACGATTTTATTCGTGTAAAAAAATCTTTTTCTCCCTTTAGAGTGGTAAAACAATTGAGCATTCAGCGATAGATTGAACAATAATCTGGATTTTTACGCCTTCTTTTACCGTATGGATTGCAACGTCGTATCCCTGTTTGCTATAGATAGCCGTTTTTCTAGCTTCTACTATAAATGGATGAAGCCTTTTGACTGAAACAAAATTTCAGTTTATAGAAATTTTTGTCTCAACACGATACCTTTCTCGGTAACTATTTTGAAATCAAAACGAATAAAAGCAAAAAAACCACTATCCACAAAAATTGAAACAATTTTCGTGGATAGTGGTTTTCACTTGAAGTTGAACGTTTCCGTCCTATTTTTATTATTACTGTGCGTTGAAATTCCAACGCATACTGTAGATTGGATGTAATGGATCATCTAAACTTCCAAAATCAAAGTTCTCACCAACGTTGCCAAATAGCGAGAAGGAGAATGAAGTATGACGTCCTTCGATCGTTCCTAGTTCTCTGCGGTTGTTGAGATTTTGTCCTGAGGAGATCAACATCACTTGTTGATCATTCAGATTATTCTTCAAACCTAGATCGATCTCCGTCAATCTTCCAGTATTTGCTTGACTGACCATAGAAGTGACCGAAACAGTCACTGGTCGTTCCGCATTGTTTTGTATTTGATACGTCGGTGACACGATTCCTTGGCTTTCTTTGCTTTGAGCAAATGAAACATTCATCGGGATCGTCACATCGATGTATTCGGATGTGTCTTCTAAAATCGTGACTTGGCTGTTCAATGTTTGGGTATTACCGGCTTGATCTCTTAATGTGACTGTCACACCATATGTTCCTACTTCTAAATCTGCAAATGATACATTGTTTTCATATGCGACTGTGACTTGAATATTCTGTGTTAAGGTCCAATTATCTGTCGGCTCCCCATCCAAAAAGTCACGTGGTGCTGGCGCTGTTTGTCCTTTCGTGAATACAAGCGGATCTTTGAGTGTACCGGTAGGCGCTGTCGTATCAACGACACGTACCATTGCATTAGCGATTCTTCGTGAATTTCCCGCCTCATCTGTTGCTGTGATATCCACAGGATGAAAGCTATTGGAGCTGCTCGGCGATAAGTTATATAAGTTGCGATGATTTTCTAATTGAATGTTGGCTAGCTCTGTCCAATTATCCGCCAAATTGCTGATCAATGAACGCAATTCTGCTTGTGTAAAGTCTCGTTCACGAGTTGCTTCAAAAACTGTCCATGTCCCTCGAGCATTTCCAGTCGGTGCTTGGGTATCAATGACACGATAATTGACTGGATACTCCGTCTGATTTCCTCGAGCATCTTGTAAACGAACATTCGCATCATAAACAGTCGTTGAAGGTGCCACATTGACGATACTTACAACGTCCCCTAAGCTATTTCGCAAAGAAAGTTCGATTTGATCTGAGGCGGTCACATTATCCAGTGGATCTTCTGTGAAGAATCGCAACAAATCCGCTCTCGTCAACTCGTCCACTCGACGTGCTTGGAAATCGACCGGTGTCGTAACGACATTTCCTGTCGGTCCTTCGTTATCACCTGCGAGGAAACGGACTTCTTGTAAATCAGTCTGATTCCCATGTTCATCTGTTAAACGAATGTACCCAGTGTACTCTTTGAATTCAATATCATCTAAGGCAAATTCGTTCCCATTCTCATCTTCTAACTCAATCTTGATATTTTGTGGTAACGTCCAATTGTCATCAGGCGTTCCATTGAAAAATCGTAATAGATCAGCTCGTGAGAAGGTGTTTGATGTATGGCTCGAAAAGTCGATCACTTCATCCTTGAATGTTGCAGTCGGTGGCAAGGTATCGACGATTCGAATCATTGCGTTTGAAAATCTGCGACTATTCCCGAGTTCATCTGTTGCGGTTACATTTGCAGGATAGAATGCATTGGGACCATTAGGCGCATAAATCGTAAAATTAAAATCCGTTTGTAAACGAATGTTTGCTGATTCTGTCCAGTTATCTTCTAATCGGCTAAACAATCTACGTAAATCAGCTTCACTTAAATTCTCCCTACGGTTTGCCTGAAAGACTGTCCAAGCTGTTCTGACTGCTCCTGTTGGTGCTTCCGTATCGATCACTCGATAATTGACTGGATATTCTGTCCGGTTACCTCGGGTGTCTTGTAATCGTACATTCGCATCGTATACGGTATCTGACGGTGCGACATTGACGATACTTACAACGCCTCCTAAACTATTTCGTAAAGAAAGTTCGATTTGATCTGAGGCGGTCACATTATCCAGTGGATCTTCTGTAAAGAATCGCAACAAGTCTTCTCTCGTCAACTCATTCACTCGACGTGCTTGAAAATCGACCGGTGTCGTAACGACATTTCCTGTTGGCCCTTCATTGTCTCCTGCGAGGAATTTGACTTCTTGACCATTTGAACGATTTCCAGCTTCATCTTCTAAGTAAAGATAGCCAGTATGTTCTGCAAAGTCTAAGTCGTTCAGATTAAATTCATCCTCATTCTCATCGACTAATTCAATGTTGATATCTGGTGGTAAAGACCAGTTATCGCTTGGATCACCTGTCAAGAATCGTAACAAATCGTCCCGTGAAAACGAGTTTGAAGCATGAGTCGAAAAGTCGATGATCTCTTCATTAAAAGTAGCCGTTGGTGCTTGGGTATCAACTACTCGGTATCGTGCCGAATACTCTCTTGTATTCCCTGCCTCATCGGTCAAACGAATCGTCACCGAATGTTCCGTCGTTGACGGTGGTCGATTGGTGATCGTCAGTTTTTCATTCGCACTATCCAACACTTCGACATTGATATTTTCTGGCAACGACCAATTATCCCACGGTCCTCCAGTGAAGAAAGATAAAAGCTCTTCGTCACTTAGCTCCCCTTCTCTTCTTGCTTCCAATCCTACGACATCTGTCCTGACATTCGCAGTAGGCGCCTCGTTATCAAACACTCTAAATCGGACTTCTTGTAAAGAGGAACGATTCCCTGCGGCATCTTGAAGTCGAAGATAGCCTGTTTGAACATCAGTCGACGGAGCGATCTCACTAAGATTAAGGGTTGAGCCATCACTATTGACTAGCTGTAATTGAATATTTGCTGGCAACGACCAATTGTCCTCAGGATTGCCATTTAAAAACGGCATCAGCTCATTTCGTGAGGGGTTACCCGATCGACGGGCAGCCAAATCTACCACAGCATTGCTAAAATTAGCGGTAGGCGCTTGGGTATCGACAACACGATATCTGGCCAGGGTACCACTCCCCCCATCGCCAGGAGGAATAATAGCTTGACTGCTATTTCCTGACTCATCTTCAAAATTCAGACGTCCGCTGTGGATCTCTGTGCTAGGTGCGATTCCTGTAAAAGAGGGCATAGGACGACCCATAACATCGTTGAAAGTGATTTTTATATCATCTGGCAACGTCCAGTTGTCATTCAGTTCACTAACCGCTAGGAGAAGGTTTGCTCGATCAATAGCGGCAGACCCTCCAGATCTTCGAGCTTGTACATTCGTGATTCTATTTATAAAGACCCTTGCTATTGGCGCTTGGGTATCAATCACCCGATAATTCGTCGTATGTGTTTCCGTCACTGAGGTGGTTTTATTTCTTAATGTGACCACCATGTTTCCTGTTGTATCCGGTCGCCAACCTTCTGCAGGGGAAGCGACACTGTATTCATAGTTATCAGGATCATCCGGTAAGCGTGTAAACCATGAACGAATCTCCTCTTCACTCATCGTGATAGGTGCTCGTTGTGCTTGAAGCGTTATGTCTCTTCCAATTACCGCAGAGGAGCGACCATCATCAATGGCTAAGGTGCCGATCGTCCCAGTATTGTAACTAAGATCCATCACGCGCCTTGGTGTCGCGATATGAGTAAACTGTGTCGCAACGCCGGTCGTACCCAAGCCAACATTGGCACGGACAATAACTGGTGCTGTCGAATTACTCGTCTGGACCCTTCTTACAGTAAAATTGATCGTTGCAGTGAAATTTGAATTGATTGTGACATTTCCTGAGACAGTGACATCTGACCGATTCGAAGAAATACCCGACAAAGTATATGTATTTCTATGAGTCGAATGGTTGCCATAATACATTTGTGTATAAAATTCATCTGGCATACCGGCTGGGCTGTCTGTCACGATGGATGAAATCCAACCGTTACTTCCATTCACCCTTTGAACCATTGAATGCGTCGGTACCGTCACAGAAAAAGTGGCGGTTGCATTCACTGTATTCGCTAAAGTGATGTTTCGATTGATCGCATTTTGCAACACACCTTCTAAGTAAGAAATCCTCCCATGATTGGTCAATTGTTCGACATTTGACGGCGTTAAGTGCAAGCGTCCTAAATGGTTTGACAAAGGATTTTCATCAAGCGGTGGTAATTCGGAGATCTCTGTAGATTCCTCTGGTAATTCTTCTGGTACAACAGGTTGTTCTTCCTCGACACCTGGTGCTTCCTCCACGATTCCTGGGGTTTCAGGGCTACTTGGTTCAACTGGTTCTTCTTGTGGTGTTTCTTCTTGGACGAGCGGTGGTTCTACTTCGGTCTCTGGTTCAGCTTCTGTTATGTAACTTTCCGGTTGTTCTTCCACCTGCTCAGTAGTGTCTGCCATTTCATTTTCTATCGCATAGACTACCGGCGGCATCAGTGCATGTTGGAATAATAGGAATGAAGCCGCAATGACTCGTATATTTCTTGCTTTCAAAACTTCTGTCCCCCTCTCTTAGTTTCAAAATAAATATTTACATCTTCTGAATACATCGATCTGTGGGATCAAATGGTAAAACTATGTAAAAAGGTAACGCTATGTGCTTGATCGAAAAATCTCGGTTGATGTTTCCTATTAGAGATAAGCGATGTATTCAGGTGAATTATGTTCGTTGGATCGCTACAAATTGATTAGAAAAAGCTTTTAAAAAAACAATACAAATACTATCTAAATGTAACGTTCCTGTTAAAATTATCCACAATTCTCTAATCGTAATAAAATCTTTTTTTACCGTCAGAAAGGTAAAAAAACACTTCCAACAATAAATACATCTTGTAATCAACTACTTTCAACCATTGTTTTTACTGAGTTATAACAATATCACACATTTATAGGCAAGGGATGATTCTCATCAACCGAAATTTCCTTTGTGTGGGAATTTCTAAAAAAAGTCACCTCCTTAGGAAATTCATGTGAACTTCCCAAGGAGGTGACGATTTATTTTATTCTTTTATTTGAACAAACGATAATTAATTAGCAACGATATTGACTAATTTATTCGGAACAACGATAACTTTTCTGATTGTTTTTCCTTCGAGTTGTTCTTTGATGTTCTCATCAGCCATTGCTGTTTTTTCTAATTCTTCTTTTGATAAGTCACGTGCCACACTGGCTTTTGCGCGAACTTTCCCATTGATTTGGAAAACTACTTCTACTTCGTCTTCGATCAAAGCAGCTTCATCATAAGTTGGCCATGGGGCATAAGAAAGATCTTGTTCATTGCCTAAGATTGCCCATAGTTCTTCACCGATATGAGGAGCGATCGGTGCAAGTAATTGCACGAAGCCTTCGATATATTCATACGGTAAAGCATCGACTTTGTATGCTTCATTGACAAAGACCATCAGTTGTGAGATTGCTGTATTGAAGTGTAGATGTTCGTAATCCTCTGTCACTTTTTTGACTGTTTGATGGTACACTTTATCAAGTTTACCGTCATTAAGTGTCGTGATACGATCACGCATTTTATTGTTTTCGTCCACGATCAAACGCCAAACACGGTCTAAGAATTTACGACTGCCTTCTAAGCCGTTTTCACTCCAGGCAATTGACGCATCTAGTGGCCCCATGAACATTTCGTATAGACGTAACGTATCTGCGCCATAAGATTCTACGACATCGTCAGGATTGACGACATTGCCACGAGATTTAGACATTTTTTCGTTGTTTTCTCCAAGGATCATACCTTGATTGAATAATTTTTCAAAAGGCTCTTTCGTTGGTACGACACCGATATCATAAAGGAATTTATGCCAGAAGCGTGCATACAATAAATGAAGTACAGCATGTTCTGCGCCACCGATATAAATATCGACTGGTAACCAACGTTCTAGTTTTTCATAGTTGGCTAATTCTTTTTTATTGTGTGGATCGATATAGCGTAGGTAATACCATGAGCTTCCTGCCCACTGTGGCATCGTATTCGTTTCACGACGACCTTTTTTGCCTGTTTCTGGATCAACGACATTGACCCACTCATCAATGTTTGCTAATGGTGATTCTCCTGTACCACTTGGTTGGATGTTGCTTGTTTTTGGCAAACGTAGTGGCAGCTCTTCTTCAGGTACAGTCGTTACTGTGCCGTCTTCCCAATGGATGATCGGGATTGGTTCACCCCAATAACGTTGACGAGAGAATAACCAGTCACGCAGGCGATAGCTGACTTCTTTTTTCCCAACACCTTGTTCTTCCAACCATTGATTCATCGCATCGATTGCTTCTTTTTTGTTCAGTCCGTTCAAGAAGTCAGAATTGATATGCGCGCCATCTTCTGTGTAGGCAGCTGTTGAAATATCGCCACCTTCGATGACTGGTAAGATTTCTAGATCAAACGTTTTTGCAAACTCATAATCACGTTCATCATGTGCCGGTACTGCCATGATCGCGCCTGTTCCATAAGAAGCTAACACATAGTCAGCGATCCAGATAGGGATTTCTTTGCCATTTACAGGGTTGATCGCATAAGCTCCTGTGAAGACGCCTGTTTTTTCTTTGGCAAGGTCTGTCCGTTTAAGATCTGATTTTTTCGCTGTTTCAGCGATGTAAGCTTCGACTGCTTCTTTTTGTTCAGGGGTCGTGATTTCACGAACCAAGTCGAGTTCTGGCGCAAGTACCGAGTAAGTTGCCCCGAATAACGTATCCGGACGTGTCGTAAAGACTGTATACTCTTTGTCAGTTCCAGCCACTTTGAACGTCACGTTCGCTCCTACTGAACGACCGATCCAGTTGCGTTGCATTTCTTTGATGCTTTCAGGCCAATCAACAGATTCTAGATCATCGATCAAACGATCCGCATAAGCGGTGATTTTCAGCATCCATTGACGCATTGGTTTGCGGATGACATCATAGCCTCCACGTTCACTTTTACCGTCGATCACTTCTTCGTTTGAGATCACTGTACCTAGTTCAGGTACCCAGTTCACGGCTACTTCCGCTTCATAGGCTAACCCTTTTTCGTATAATTTAGTAAAGATCCATTGTGTCCACTTGTAGTATTCTGGATCTGTCGTATTTACTTCACGGTTCCAATCGTAACTAAAACCAAGTGAATTGATTTGGCGACGGAACGTTTCGATATTTTTTTGCGTAAATTCCGCTGGGTCATTTCCTGTATCTAACGCATACTGTTCTGCAGGTAGACCAAATGCATCCCACCCCATTGGATGTAGCACGTTGAAGCCTTGGCTACGTTTGAAACGAGCAAGGATATCTGTCGCGGTATACCCTTCTGGATGTCCGACGTGCAGTCCTTGTCCTGATGGATACGGGAACATATCCAACGCATAGAATTTTGGTTTATCCGGTTCATCATGCGTATTGAAAGTATTGTTTTTTGCCCAATATTTTTGCCATTTCTTTTCGATTTCCTTGTGATTATAGCTCATCTTGAACCTCCTGTTTTGATGTAGTGACCTATCCTGTAGTCGCTGCCCACGAAAAAACAAAAAAATCCTATAAAAAGATTGCTCTTTTTATAGGACGTAATCTACGTGGTACCACCTAATTTTGCCTTGCTAAACAAGACCTTGAACGTTGTAACGGTCGTCACCGCCTCTGCTTACTGGAAAAAATCGTTCAGCAGGTGCAACTCAAAGGCGAGTTCAAAAGCGTCCGTACACATTTTCACCAACCATGTGCTCTCTATAACTTTCGACTTTTTACTACTTCCTTTTCAAACGTTGAACAACTAAATTTTTAGTAGCTTCATAGTAACAAATATTAGCGAATCCTTCAACTATTATTTCAGTTGAAGCGATTATTTTGCAACGATCAAGCTTTGACCTGGGTAGATGAAGTTATTTTGGATGTTATTCCATTCGATCAATTGTGCCATTGTGATACCATGGCTATCTGCCACGCCCCAAACGGATTCTCCCGCTTTGACCGTATAACGTTTGCCCTCATTAGAAGTAGGCACTACTGTTGTATTGCCTTTTTTCACGATCACTTTTTGACCTGGATAAATGAAATTGTTTTTGATGTTGTTCCATTCGATCAATTGATCCATCGTGATTCCATGTTTATTGGCTACACCCCACACAGATTCACCGGCTTTAACTGTATAGATCGTATCACCAGACGTTGATGTGTTTGTCGTTGCTGACGTATTTGGTGTACTTGGTGTCGCTGTCGGTGTTGTCGTCGGCGTAGCCGCTGGTGTCGCTGTACTGCCACCTTTTACGATCAGTTTTTGACCTGGATAGATAAAGTTGTTTTTGATATTGTTCCATTCGATCAATTGGTTCATCGAAATACCGTTTTTATTGGCTACACTCCACACAGATTCTCCAGCTTTGACCGTATAAGTCCCTGAGCCTTGGCTTGCTGTATTTGATGTAGTTGTGTTGTTAGCAGGTGTTGAAGTTGTTGTATTCGTTGAAGCAGTACTTGAAGAACCGCCGTTTGAAACGACCAACTGCTGACCTGGATAAATAAAGTTATCCTTGATGTTGTTCCATTGGATCAACTGTGCCATTGAGATACCATGTGCATGGGAAACGCCCCAGACAGAATCCCCTGCTTTGACCGTATATCTTGCACCAGAAGCTGGAGTACCTGTACTTGGTGTTGACGGCGTTGACGGTGTTGTACTTGGTGTCGAAGGTGTGTTTACAGAAGCCCCACCATTTGAAACGATCAAGCTTTGGCCTGGATAAACAAAATTATTCTTGATATTGTTCCATTGGATCAATTGCGCCATTGAGATACCATGCGCATTTGAGATGCCCCAAACAGAGTCACCTGCTTTGACTGTATAACGTGTACCAGATGAATTGTTTGTTGTCGTTCCAGCAGAACTGCTACCTGCTGAAGTCGTATTGTTTCCTGAATTTGTTGTGGAAGATCCGCCAGCTGTTCCGCCTTTGATCGTCAATTTTTGTCCTGGATAAATAAAATTATTTTGGATATTATTCCATTCGATCAATTGTGCCATTGAGATGCCGTGTGCATTTGAGATGCCCCAAACTGAATCACCAGATTTGACTGTGTACGTCGTTGAACCAGTACTTGTACTTCCACCAGTACTTCCTGTGTTGGTACTTCCAGTGTTCGTGTTTCCTGTGTTCGTACTTCCTGTATTCCCTGGATTGATCGTATTGCCGCCGCCAGTAGTCGCTCCACCGCCTGCGTTTCCAGTTGCTGGTGTATCATATTTCGTCAAACCATACGTCATGATCAAATTGTTTAATTTTGTTGCATAGCTTGGGTCCGTCGCATAACGTCCTGTTAAGTAGGCAGTTGCATCCGTATAAGAACGTGTATTGCTCTTCCAAGCGCCCGCATAGTAGTAGCCATTACCAAATGAAGTATTTCTAAGTACATAGGCATTGTCACTAAAAGACTCTGCGAAAGAAGGATAACGACGGAATGGTTCTTTTTTCGTCACCCATTGGTTATTCAAGAATTCAAGCGTATCCATATAAACAGTTTGTCCTTGGTAGCTTCCTTTGATCCCAAATAAATTATGATACGGCGCACGTGATAATGTACTGCCTCCCCAACCACTTTCAACGACTGCTTGTGCGATCATCACTGAAGCGTATAGATCATTCGCATTAGCGATAGGTTGTGCAAATGTGGCAATTTCTGTGATAAATGCTGCGGTATTGATACGTGAATTCATTTGAATTGGCGTTTCATCAGCGTTTACAGCTACTGATTGTAGTACTGGTGCTACTGCTGAACAGCCAACCATTGCGGTTCCGACGATTGCCGCACTTCGCTTCACTTTACGGTAACGCTTTGCTTGTTCCAGACGTCTGCGTTCTTTTCGTCCTACTAATTCCTTTTGCATATACTATCCTCCGTATTTAATTACTATTATATATTCTTAACAATAATTATAACTTCTCTTAAAATTTATTAAAAGTTATTTAAGACTATTACGATGTTTTGTAATCTATATGTAATCTTTCGTAATTTTCCAGTTTTGCGCATTTGTTAACCCTTTATTTAAACGATATGAAGTTATTAAATTATATATGTCAATCTATTTTTAAAATTAAATATGTCAGTTATATTACTTTAGAGTTGCCATTACATTACAAGACGCATAACAAATCATTTTTCTTCTTCGATCTAGGTTCAAAGGAATAGAAAACTCTTGTTTTTCCTTCTTAAATAAATGCTATAATAATGGAGCATGAAGGAGGAATAAAATGAAATATAAAAAAGCCTTCCAAGTTTCAGCCGCAAGCTTTTTCTTGCTTTTTTTAGCTTTGAGTCTGCTTGTCTTATTTCGCGTTGAACGATTATCTGATTTTGATCAGACGTTGACCCATTGGATACGTATCCCTTATCCTGACTGGAATCCATTTCAGCGCTTTATCACGACATTTGGAAATGCCACAACGGTGATTTTAGTATTCGCTTTAGTTGCCTTTTGGCTATGGTTCAAGAAAAAAAGAAAAGAACTCTATTGGTTCGTCTTCAATTTTGTACTAGTTGCCGGGATCTTCAACCCACTGATCAAACTATTGGTGATGCGTGATCGCCCAAGTCTGCAACATTTAGTTGTCGAAACGACCTACAGTTACCCAAGTGGACATGCCGCCACGAGTATGATCTTATATGGCACCTTGATTTTTTTGATGCCTTCGTTGATCAAGACGAAAGAATGGGTTTGGATAATCCAAGTATTATTAGGCGTACTGATTGTAAGCATTGGCGCTAGTCGTGTGTATCTAGGGGTCCATTATCCGAGTGATATCCTTGGTGGATATAGCTTGAGTCTTTTCTGGTTATGCTTGTCTTATCCTTGGTATGTCCAACAACGTTTACCATTCATACATTCAAACAGAAAGAGGGATTACTAATGGATTTTCCTTATGCAGAAGGAAATAAACGATACCATTCGTGGAATTATGCGTTACGTCATGAGTTTGGTGGAAAAATTTTTAAAGTACCGATCGACGGTGGTTTTGATTGTCCCAATCGTGACGGTACAGTGGCTCATGGCGGATGTACGTTTTGTAGTGTTTCGGGATCTGGTGATATGATCGTTGCCCCAGAAGATCCCTTGCCTATCCAATTTCAAAAAGAAATCGATATGATGCACAAAAAATGGCCACAAGTGGACCAATACATCGTTTACTTTCAAAATTTCACGAACACACATGCACCTGTTGAAGTTATCCGTGAACGCTTTGAACAAGTCATCAACTTGCCTGGTGTCGTTGGTCTATCGATTGGTACCCGACCAGATTGCTTGCCTGATGAAGTCGTGGATTACTTAGCTGAACTAAATCAACGCTTGTACTTATGGGTAGAACTAGGGTTACAAACCACTTATGAAGAAACGTCTGAACGCATCAATCGAGCACATGATTACCAAACGTACCTTGACGGTGTAGCGAAACTACGGAAACACAACATACGCGTATGTACGCATTTGATCAACGGTTTACCGGGAGAATCATTGGATATGATGCGAGAAAATGTCCGACGAACAATCTTAGATTCTGATATCCAAGGCATCAAACTACACTTGATGCACTTGATGCGTAAAACAAAAATGTTACGTGACTATCATGAGGGAAGACTGCAATTGATGAGTCGAGCCGATTATGTATCGATCATTTGTGACCAGCTCGAAATGATTCCTCAAGAGATCATCATTCATCGATTGACTGGTGATGCTCCGTGGGATTCACTGGTCGGTCCAATGTGGAGTTTGAAGAAGTGGGAAGTCTTGAATGCGATCGATGAAGAAATGATTCGGCGCAATAGTTACCAAGGGAAATATGATATTCGAAAAGGAGTCAAAAGCGGATGTTGAAAACGGCACTGCATTTTAGTCATACGCTATTGGAAGAGATCATTCAACCGGGTGACCATGTGATTGATGCCACGATGGGCAATGGACACGATACTGTATTTCTTGCGGAAAAAGTTGGACGAACTGGTCAAGTGTATAGTTTTGATATCCAAAAACAAGCACTCGAAGCCACCCAGCAAAAATTGATAGAAAATGATCTGACGGAACGAGCAACCTTGTTTTTACAAGGACATGAAACTATCGCTGAGGTCATTCCTGAACAACAGCTAATCAAAGCCGGCATCTTCAACTTAGGCTATTTGCCTAAAAGTGATAAATCGATCATCACACTACCTGACACAACAAAAACAGCGATGAATGAGATCTTAAAACGACTCGTCCCACAAGGTCGCATGATCATTGTCGTTTATTATGGTCATGAAGGTGGCGAAGCAGAACTAGATATGGTCCAAAGTTTTTGCCAAGCATTACCCCAAGAACAATTCAACGTTTTGAATTATCAATTTATCAACCAAAAAAATAACCCACCGATCTTGTATTGTATCGAGAAAAAGAAAGTACGTAACTAACAAAACCGCCTTATCTTCTAGTGTGATAAAACTAAGAAGATAAGGCGTTTTTTGTTAGACGACCGTAGCCAGCGATTTCTTACTAGCTACTCACTTAATGGTTTTGTCCTATTATTTAAAAAAATATTGCTTTACCATGCGAATGATCAACACCGTAAAACCTACTGCTAGAACAAAACCGATAACTGCGATGACTATTCCTAAGATTCCCATGTTGTTCTCCTTACTGTGTTCTATGTATTATTTTTAGAGATAAAAACAAATGATATCCTCCTTGAATCGTATCATGTTGGATAGTTAGAAAAAGGTTTATTCAATTTTAGCATAAATCATGTTTCTTATTATATAAAAACGCCAACATCAAGGCTTCTTGAAAAAATCTAATGATTGTTTCATACTCTTTCTTCTAATGAATTTTGTCATTCACTCACGGCAATAAAATATAGCAAATTTCTAAAAAATTGAAAATTTCAAATGTGCTAAATAATATTGCTGTCTGCTACCCCGGCCTAATCAGGCAAGGGAAGGAGGTCGTAATCATGACTTTGTCCTTCGCAATCACGGCAGAAGTACGCGCTCATTGCATCTGCAAATGGCTGGATTGTAGAATTGCCAAAAAAGACAGCAAGCCTACCCGTTAATTCATATTGAAACGTAAAAGAAAACCACTAGCCCGCCAGCTAGTGGTTTTTGGTCGCAATATGAACCTGTTCTTTGTTGAGTTCACTATACCATAATACAATTCATATTCAAGCGTGTCTGTGTATTTAGAATGATCGTTCATCATCACTGATATCGATCAGATGATTACCAAGATGGACAATCACAAAATCTGTACAAACTTTGCTTGCTTAGCCATCACTTTTTTAATTCTTGCTTTCTGCGCTGTTTTAATGGGAAAGTAAATGCCTAAACAGTTACCTTCTCTTAGTATTCTTTGAAAATGTCACATAACTTTTTATCCACTCTTCCACACTTATCTTACGAACTAATTCTCCAATCAGGGAATAGGGAATATGTTTAGGATTACTGAAACGAATGCAACTTTTCCCCATATTTAGTTTCGTTGGAACCTGTTTTTTATATTCTTCATGAAACCAATTTAGTAGGTCTTTATTCCCTATCAATCCCATATGATAAAGCGAAAGATGATTTTTTTGAGCAGCCAGACTAATAAATGGTAAAGGCTCATACGTTCGATTCAGATACCCTTCAGGAAAAGTTTCTAACGGAACCACATACGTTGGCATCCCATACTGCATCTTCAAAACAAATCCCTCTGGTATATTTTTTTCTATGACCTTAGCTAATTCAAAATAGGCCTGCTGCCATTTACTTTCAATACTTTGGCTGTATTCTTCAAGTTCATCCATACGATTCTCCTTATCTAACTATTTTTTTGCTAGTCAGTTGGAACACTTTCTTATATTAAATCCAAATAAATAGCGGAAACAAAAGAGCCTCTTTAGAAAAAAGCTGGTAGCCACAAAAATCGGAAACCTAATTTCGTGGATACCAGCTTTAAAATCGAGGCTACATACTTCTATCTTGCCCCTGCTTGATTGTTTTAGTGAAACTTTGACTTACTCAAATACAAACTGATTATGATACAACTCCGCATAGAAGCCCTCTTCGGCTAATAATTGATGGTGGTTGCCTTCTTCGATCACTTTACCGTCTCGTAAAACAACGATACGATCGGCGTTCAGGATCGTCTTCAAGCGATGGGCGATCACAAAGCTTGTACGCCCTTTGATGGCTTCATCCATTGCTTTTTGGATTCTTGCCTCAGTCACTGTGTCCACGTTACTTGTTGCTTCATCTAAGATCAATAAGTCTGGATTCGTGATGATCGTGCGCGCAATACTGATCAATTGTTTTTGCCCTGTACTGAACAAGTTGTTTTCCTCTGAGACATGTGTTTCGTAGCCTTGTTCTAATGTTTGGATAAAGTCATGGATATTTGCTTGTTTGGCTGCATTGATGACTTCCTCGTCGGTCGCATCTGGTTTACCAAACACAATATTGTCTCGGATCGTACCTGAGAAGAGAACCGATTCTTGTAGCACGATGCCAACATGTCGACGCAATTCGTCCAAGTCATACTCACGAATATCTGTCCCATCAATGCTCACAGAACCACCGTTCACATCGTAGAAACGATTCAATAAGTTCATGATCGTCGTTTTACCTGAACCAGTTGGTCCAACTAAGGCAACCATCTCACCTTTATTGACGTCGATAGAGACATCATTTAACACTAGTTTTTCTGGACTATAACCAAAGTCAACGTTCGTCAATGATAAGCCTTTTTCAATACCTGTGAAGTTTTTACCATTCTGCGGTTTCACTTCATCTTTTTCATCAAACATTTCATTCAATCTTCGTGCTCCAGTGATCGCTAATTGGATCATGCTGTAACCTGAAGAAATCTGCATCAATGGTTGATAATATTGTTGTGAATATTGAACGAATGTAACCACTAGCCCTAATGCGACAGAACGTTCCAAGTCGCCGTTCAAGGCTAACCAACCACCAAAGAAAATCACGATGGCTGTGTTGACTAAAGACATGCCTTGCATCATTGGAAAGAGCAAGCCTGAATACGCTTGTCCTTTAAACGTTGCTTCACGAACGGTTTTATTGTGCGCTAAGAAACCTTCGATCGTTTCGTCTTGAAGTCCGTTTGTGATGATCACACGTTGCCCACTGATTTTTTCATCCATATAACCATTCAATTTACCGACTTCATCTTGTTGGATGTCGACATATTTACGGGCTTTTTGGATAACAAGTACAGCAATCAAAATCGCTACTGGTGTCGAAGCAATCGTTGCCCAAGCGAGTTGGACATTTTGTCTGAACATCATGATCAAGATCCCCACTAATAAAACAGCATTTGTGATCACTTGAAGAAGTGCTTGGTTCAAACTGTTTTGGATATTATCCAAGTCACTCGTAAAACGGCTAAGAATCTCACCATCTTGATGCGAATCAAAAAAGCGGATCGTTAATTTTTCTAGTTTATTGAATAATCCAACACGCATACGGTTCGTCGATTTTCCGACGACTTGTGTAAATAAGATACTATAAATAAAGTTCGCTGCACTGGCTAAGACATAGAACATCAAGAGTTTCCAAATAATTGAAAGGAAACTACTTTTATCATCTACGCCTTGCATCAAGGCACCGATGTAATTCGCTAATTCCTGGAAGGCTTCCCCAATATATTGAGGTGCTTTCACTTGTAAGTACGTTGCTGCAATCACCGTAAGAAAGATAAAGAAGAAGGAAACCTTGTACCGCTTCAAATAATGATAGAAAAACTTACTTGCTTTGATCAAATCAGTCATGGCTACTCCTCCGTTCCTTTTTGTGTTTCAAAAATCTCT
This sequence comes from Enterococcus sp. DIV2371, assembly GCF_050498525.1. Lineage (NCBI taxonomy): Bacteria > Bacillati > Bacillota > Bacilli > Lactobacillales > Enterococcaceae > Enterococcus > Enterococcus sp. DIV2371. The sequence goes on from NZ_JBIPAJ010000001.1 coordinate 3,015,341, forward strand.
TGATATACTTGATTGTTGGCAACGAGTTCTTCGTGTGTTCCTTCACCCACTAATTTTCCTTCATCTAAGACTAAGATGCGGTCTGCTTTGACAACAGAAGCAATTTTTTGGGCGATAACAATCGTTGTCGTTTCTTTCAACTCACGATCAAGCGCTTCTCGAACTAGTTTTTCAGAACGAGCATCCAATGCACTGGTACTGTCATCAAGAATCAAAATCTTAGGCTGCCCAATGACACCACGTGTAATCGATAAACGTTGTTTTTGTCCACCAGAAAAGTTGCTGCTTCGCTCTTCGACTGGTGCTTCATAACGATCTGCTAACTTTTCGATAAACTCTTTCGCTTGCGCAATCGAAGAAGCATTCTCCATATCTTTTTCTGTCGCATTCTTATTGCCTTGTCGTAAATTCTGCGCAATCGTTCCTGAGAAAAGAATGGCTTTTTGTAAAACAAACGAAACAGTTTTTCTTAAACTATGTTCGTTCACTTGGCGTAGATCGACACCACCAACTTCTACTTTCCCTTCCGTTGGATCGAACAATCGTGGAATCAATTGTGCTAAGGTTGATTTTCCAGCACCTGTGGCACCAACGATACCAACCATTTCACCAGGTTCGATCGAAAAAGTGATATTTTTGAGTGTATCTGCATCATCTCCAGGGTAACGGAAAGATACATTTTCAAAACGAACAGAACCAGTTAATTCTTGTTCAGGTACATCTAAATAAGTTAAGTCGGGTTCAGTATCTAAGATCTCTTTGATCCGTTTTAATGAAACCGCAGCTCTGGAAGTCATCATCATCATCATTCCACCAATGATGATCGCCATCATGATCTGCATCAAATAGTTCATAAATGAAGCAATACCGCCAATCAAAGTCGGATCATCTTTTGCAAGATCACTCACGAAAAAGATTGCCCCTACTACCGCTAAGTTCGCGGCTAACATGAAAGATGGAATCATTACTGAAAATAATGTACCAACAATGATGTTATGCTTCGTTAAATCTTCACTGACTTTGCTAAATTCTTTTAATTGATTTTCTTCTTGGACAAACGATTTGACGACACGAATGCCCATTAGGTTTTCTTTTGCGATGCTATTTACTTTATCGATCAATTTTTGGATGATCATAAAGTGCTTGCCCATACGTGTAAAGGATAGCGCTGTGATCAACAAGACCGCAACGATCAAAAGAACGATGATCCACCACAATTGAGGCATCGTTGTCATCGCAAGAATAAATGCGCCAATAAACAGAAATGGGATACGGAACAATGATTGTAAGGAAATCATGACTAAGTTTTGGATCTGAGTAATATCATTCGTCAAACGTACTACTAGATTTCCAGCAGAAAACTGTTCGATATTCCCAAACGAAAATGTTTGGATCTTACGGAATGCTTCCTCTCTGATATCTGCACTGACACCTTGAGCGACCTTAGCAGAAAATATCGTATTCGTGACCCCAGCTGCTAAACCTAGGAGTGCTAAACTAATCAAAGAAATGCCGATTGATCGCATTTCGTCGCTGTCTTCGGTGATGATTGCTTCTAGTACTTGTTGTAACAACTTAGGTTGCCATAATGCGGCTGTCACCATCAGTGCGACAGAAAGCAAAGAAACAAAAACAGCCAATCGATAGTTTTTTGCATGTTTTAAAATAAGCTTCATATTTGTGACTTACACCTCTCTTTTATTAGAATAAACCGACCTATTTTATAATGAGTAAAAATTAGACCGACTAACAATTTACCATGTTTAAAAAAAGAAATCAACCTGTAATTTTAAAACGCTGGAACTACTTTTATGATAGACAGAAAGTTTGAAGCACCTGTTTTTAAATCTCCTTTACTCCCTTCCTGATTTTTCTCTCTGACACCATAAAAGGTACGTTATCGAATTTCTCTTTATTATCCATATGTCCAATAAATTTAGCACCAATTTTGCTCGAATCCACAAAAAAAGAAGTGACCATTTTTGGTCACTTCGATAATCTTTTTCCTATTCTTTATTGAACAACCATGCGAGTGCTCGTTGAATCCATTGATCCCAGAAAATCCAATCGTGGTCACCGGGCCCATGTTCGAATGTCACATCGATGTTGTTTTCTTTTAATGTCTCGGCCATCTCTTGATTCGCTTGATAAAGAAAATCTGATTCTCCACAAGCGAGATAGATGCGTGGCGCTTCTTTGCCGCTACTTGCTAATGTTTCGACAAGATAGGTTGGATCATTGACTGAACCTTGAATACGATCTAATGGTCCAAAGATCCCTTCCCAGAATTTCGCTTGACGGATCATTAGTAGATCTTCCATTCGATTGCCTACCGACACAGCACCAGATAGAGAAATGATCGCTGCAAACTGTTCCGCTTTCGCTAAACCGAGTTTCAATGCGCCGTAGCCACCCATAGAAAGCCCAGCTGCATATGTTTTTTCGCGCTTCGTCGTTAACTGCGGGAATAACTCATGACAGATCTCTGGTAGTTCTTCTGAAATGAAGGTCCAGTAGTTCATGTCGTAAGTCGTGTCCGTGTACCAGCCTAAATCAGTCGATGGCATGATGACAGCCAATCCATAATCTGCCGCATATCGCTCAATCGAAGTTCGACGTTCCCATACGCTATGGTTGCCCCCCATCCCATGTAACAAATAAAGCACAGGAACGTCTGTCGTATTTGCTAACGAGCTTGTTCCAATCACTTTTTTCGTTGTCTGAGGTAAGATCACATTTAGATTTACTTCCATCTCTAACACATTTGAATAAACATTTGCTTGGATAAATGCCATATGAATGTCGCCTTCTTTACTTTATTCAGATCATTTTTCTGATTACGATCTGTCAATTTACTTGTATTCTCTTATTGTAGCATTTTTTTGTCGGATTAAAAATGTCAAGCCTAGCGCAAGAACGACTAACAGTAAGCCCACTAGATAGACTTGGTGTAGCCCATGATACAAAATCTCTCGTAATGGCGTTAATATTTCTGTATCGATCAATTTTGCTGTTTGCGGATTGACTAGTTTGTTCATGATATCCGGATCGTCGGTCAATTGGCTGGCAGCTAGTTCGGCTTGTGTGACTCGATTGATCAACAACCCAAAAACAGCAACCATCACTGTTTGACCGATCGTACGCACTAGCGTATTGAATGAGGTAGCGACTCCTAGTTGTTCTGAAGGCACACTGTTTTGCGCACTGACAGTAGATGTCGTCATCGTAATCCCTAATCCAACACCAATAACGGTTGAAATCAAGAAAAACCATAAGAAGTTACTTTGAAAAGGCATCAACCAAAGTCCTGCGCCGCCGATGATCGTAATGAGCAACCCGATGCGTAATACTTTGTAAGTCGTCATCTGAGTCATCCACTTACTTGCTAAGAATGAACCGACCATCCACACCAGTGAAAGTGGTGCTAAGACTAACCCACCGATTGCCGCATTTAGCCCTAATACCCCTTGCATCCACATTGGGATATAAACATCGATCCCCATTAAAAAGCCACTAGCTAAAGCAGCCGCTGCATTCACGACGACAAATAGCGGATTTCGGAATAGATCGAGCATAATGACCGGATCTTTTGCCTTTTTCTCCACAGATAAGAATAGGAAAAAGCAAAGAACACTACCAACTAATAACGCCAACACAAATGGAGTCAGCCCCTGATCACCGAGTAATTGAAACCCTAATAAAAGTAACACCAACATGAACATCAAGCTAAAGCTGCCTTTCAGATCCATTGGTTTTGCTTCACGCGTTGTTTTTGGTTCATTGAGGTAGAACCAGATCAACGCCATTAGTAACAAACCAATCGGCACATTGATAAAGAAAATCCAATGCCAGCTCAACGCTTCAACAATAAAGCCACCAGCTAAAGGACCAAACACGCTGGCAATGCCCCATGCTGAACTATTTAGCCCTAATACTTTTGCCCTTTTTTCAATCGTATAAAGATCGCCAATGATCGTCAATGCGACTGGCATCATTGCGCCTGCGCCCATTCCTTGGATTGCACGGGAAATGATCAAACCGATCATCGATTGGGAAAGTCCACAAAAGAGCGAACCAATAATAAATAATAGCGTACCAAAAATAAAAATTGGTTTTCTGCCAACTTTATCTGCAAGTTTCCCATAGATCGGTGTCAACATCGCATTCGTTAATAGATAAATCGAGAATACCCAGTTCATCATTTCCATTCCGTGCAGTGATCCAACGATCGTTGGCATCGCAGTCGTTACGATCGTTCCTTCAATGGCGGTCATAAACGTAGCGATAAACACACAGATCGTTACGACTGTCACGTTTGTTTTTCTTTCCATTTTTACGCTCACTCCCTTTTAGTCCCTAAAATCATTCAAAACGTAGCATCCGCCTCGAAAGCTTCGGCTCGAATAAAAAAGCCAACATATCCTGAAAGTAGCATCAGCTACTTTCGAATATCCCGGCTTACTGGTCTACATTTGATGCTTCTCACACTCAGCGAGTGCGTTCAATTCAAATATAAATTATTTAGCTAAACTAGCTTTTAGTGCATCTACTTTATCTGTTTTTTCCCATGGTAAGTCAACATCTGTACGACCAAAGTGTCCATATGCAGCTGTTTGCTTGTAGATTGGACGACGCAAATCGAGCATTTCAATGATGCCCGCAGGACGTAGATCGAAGTTTTCTCTTACCGCAGCAATCAATGCTTCTTCTGGCACTTCTGAAGTTCCAAATGTATTGATCGAGATGGAAACAGGTTGCGCCACACCGATAGCATAGGCTAATTGGACTTCTACTTTGCGAGCAAGTCCTGCTGCTACGATATTTTTTGCAATGTAGCGTGCCGCATAACTTGCTGAACGGTCCACTTTTGTTGCATCCTTACCAGAAAACGCACCGCCACCATGACGAGCATAGCCGCCATATGTGTCAACGATGATTTTTCGTCCAGTCAATCCAGCATCCCCTTGAGGTCCGCCGATCACAAAACGTCCAGTAGGATTGATATAATATTTTGTTTGCTCATCAAGAAGCTCTGAAGGAATAACTTCTTTGATCACTTTTTCAATGACGTCCTGACGAATCGTATCGTTATCAACCGCATCATCATGCTGTGTCGAAATGACGATCGTATCAACTCGTTCTGGTTCCCCTTGATTGTTGTATTCAACTGTTACTTGTGACTTCGCATCTGGACGTAAATAAGTTAACTCTTTTGATTTACGCAGTTCAGCTAAACGACGTACTAAACGATGACTTAATGCAATTGGTAAAGGCATTAATTCCGGTGTTTCGTCTACCGCAAAACCAAACATCAAACCTTGGTCACCCGCACCGATCTCATCGAGTAAATCTCTTTCTTTTTCGTCACGAATCTCAAGTGCTTCATCGACTCCTTGAGCGATATCTGGTGACTGCTCGTCAATTGCTGCCAATACTGCCACAGTATCACCGTCAAAGCCAAATTTTGCACGAGTATAGCCGATTTCTTTTACTGTTTCACGTACTACTTTTTGGATATCTACGTAAGCTGTCGTAGAGATTTCTCCAAATACTAAGACAAGTCCTGTCGTTACAGAAGTCTCGCAAGCTACTCTTGCATTTGGATCTTGTTCTAAAATCGCATCTAAAATCGCATCACTGATTTGATCAGCGACCTTATCCGGATGTCCTTCTGAAACAGATTCTGATGTAAATAAATGTCTTTCTACCATAATATGATTCCCCCTAGTTAAATTCGGTTACAAGGCATCTCCGTTCGTACGGATCCTCTCGGGAACTTGCAACGAGTCAAGTATAGCAGATAAACCGATTTTACGCTCGTTTTTTTGTTACTTTTTAGAAAAAAGAGAAAGTTTTGTATATGTAAAAAATAAGCGATCGCCTACTTCAGAAACAGGAAGCATAAGAAGTGCTTACCTTTGATTTTCTATTGTCTTTTCAGTTCATAGACTGCTGGCTTTCTCGCTAAATCTTTGCTGATTACTTGTGCATGCTGTTTGACATGAGCAAGCACCGAAGAGAGTTTATTTTTTTGTGATGAACAAACCGCTAGTTGTTCAGAATTAGCTGGAAGTGGGTGCGCGGTTTGCGTACTCCTGTGATGATAAGAAAATGGAACCCATTGTTGATTGATCTGAGTTGATTTCTCAGAAAATATATCAAGCTGTTTCTTTTTATCGCGGTACTTGATTTCCTCCTGGATGTCCTTTCTTTTTTCTTGGAGACCTATAATCAAAGAACTTGTGATCTTTTCAGCTATCGGGATCTGGATGTATGCTTTTCGCTCTCTTGTCAATTGTATTTCTTGTCTGATTCTTTCATGCGCATCATGTAAATCTGCTAACTCAACTTGTCTTAGCTTCCCTTGATATAATTGCCCTAGCGGATCAACTACTTCTAAAATCACCTCTTTAATATGCGAATTTAACACACTCGGAATATATCCGCCATTGTTCAGGATCACCTTGATATACGGGTCATTTGCATGTAATAGATAGACATTTTGGTACCATTCATCTTTTTGGTTAGCGAAAACCTCATGTTTGATTTTGCTATAGGAATATTTCCTATATAGATAAAAGCTCAAAACATAATCATACTGTTGATTCCAGTCGGGATTATCACCTTTGAGTGCATGAACAAACATTCTCTTCATCTCTAACGTTGGATACGGGTGCTGACTATTCCATTTTGGTGTGATTTTAGGTCGATGGGGCAATTCAAACAGCGAGTGATTGCAATTGAACAGGATGATTCTTAAAGTCGTTTCGATTTGACTGACCACATGATTATCAGACATTGGTCGTGCTAATTGGATCGCAGGGATCTTTTGGAACGGATGAGAAAGAGCTTCGATTTTTATGAGTGTCTCATATGGACGAAAATTAAGTAAATCTCGTGTCGAAAAGAGTACATTACTTAACTCTTCTACTTTCATTGCTGAGAGCTGAACATAAGACACAGAACCAGCACCAATCACTTTTTCTTTGTCCACTTGCATCACGACAAATTGCCCGCCTCTTTTATAGACCGTTAGACCACAGACGTACCCAAGTTCATCAGGATCTGGGAAAAAATAACTCGTCGGAAAAAGCAGAAAATCTGTTGGATCATTATTTCTCAGATTCTCTAAAACAAACTTTAAATCATTCGGCTGATCCAAACGATACAAGTCAATTGTCCGCTCCAAAGAACGAATGATTTTCGCTTGTCTTTTTTTATCGATGAAAAAGCTATCTTGGTCATTTTTGATCATTTTGATATAAGTTGAAACCAACAGTTCGTAATTTTCTGGTGACACACAAAAGTTGTTAGATGATTTTAGTGATAAAGCCAAAGCTAACATGTCGATTCTTCTTGCAAACTCAACGATTTGGTTTTCTTCAATCTGCACTGGTTGTAAAAAATGAGCGTTGCTTGTCGGTAACCACTGCTCTGTAAATTGAGCGAATCCTTTCGCTTCATGTGAGATTTTAAATTCATTCTTTCTTACCTCAGCACGTCTTTTTAATTCGTCGAAGTTTTCTTCAAAACGGTCTTCCAGTCCTGAAAGTAGCCACTGATTCATTTTTTTTGCCACTGGGATCTCAGTTAGAACTAATCGCTCTTCGATAATCGAAAGCAAACAGCCATCAAATTTAAGCATCCGTATCAGTTCCTCCTCATCCACATCTTCAAGCGCCACCTGATACAATTCACTTAATGGTTCAACTGCCTTTTCGAGTTTTTTTACTAATTCTGTTTCATCTAAAATCGGCGGATTTCCATTACTATTCTGCAGTTCGTTGATATACGGGTCCATTTCAAAAACTGTCTGAATGAGGTTATACCACTGATAGGTCGATCGATTGATATGTAAGAGTGAGTTTTGTGTAGAATGCCCTTTTCGGTATAAATAATAATCGAAGATATAATCAAACTGGACATTCCATTCTGGATTCGCTACTTTGAGTACTTCCAAAAATCTTAGACGCATTTCTAACGTCGAATCGGCATGGAACAAGTTCCATTTTGGTATCACTACTTCATCTACTTCAAACGAGAATAAATCTACTTTACAGTTGAACAAGGCGACTTTCAAAGCTGCTTCGATTTCGCTAACTACACAGTTACCTATCATTTGTCCTTTCATTTCGATCATCGGAAGACGTTGAAATTCTCCAGCAATCGTTTCGATTTTTTTCAGTACACTAAAAGCACCAGATTCGATACGATCCCGGGAAAAAAGGAGGAGTTCACTTAATAGCTCCATGTTCGTCATAGGTATCTCCACATAAGAAACAGTAGATTCTTTAAAGTATTTTTCTTTATCGACATGAATCATAAGCAAATGATCATTTTTTTTGTAGAAAATCAAAGTAGCTAAATGACGAGGCGGTCGTTCCTCTTCATTCACACAAAAACAAACGGGGAAAAGAAGAAAATCTGTTGGTTCGTCCGCCTTCAAATCGATGAATAATTCTTGTATTTCCTCGGCTTTATCCAGTTGATAGATTTGCTCCGAGCGCTCTAATGATGCAACAATATCCGGTTGCCGTTTACTATCAATAAAAAAATCATCTTGATCATTTTGGATCATTTTTTTAAACAGCGAAAAAATCAATTCAAAGTCTGCATGGTTGATTTCACGATCATTTGCTTTTAAGGATAGGATCATAGAAAGTATGTCTAGTCTTTGTTTGAAATCATTCTCCCCTGTGGTGCTTTCTTCTGAATTTTCTTCGTTAACCATGTTTCCCTCCAAAATAGCTATTTTATAATCATAAATGAACTTTCTATTGCGCTTACTTTACAAGACAATCCTTTTTATTTAATCTTACATTGTTTTCTGCATCTTGCCTTTCAGATGCAGCTAATCGTTTCACCCGCTCACACGCTAAAGAAAAATGACTTTTCGCTCCCTCTCTTGCTGGCTTCTGTATGTTCTCTTTAGCTAGTGATTGATTGTGTAGTTGCTGACTAGATCTCTTTTGTTCGAGGTTGATACGTCGACGGATCTCACTTTCGATTTCAACATTCTTTGCTTTTATGCAAGCCATATAATAATCTCCAATTGCGATTGCGATAGGGATTTTGAGATACGGATGTCTCGCTTGTAACAATTCCACTTCAAGTGTATTAGCAGCCAATACTCGATACAATTCAAATAACTCGACTGTACTGATTTCTCTGTTCAACAAGATACCTGTTGGTCCTATTAGTTTGTTGATTTTTTCTTTTAAACGCTGATCAAACTCAGCTGGAATCTTTCCACCATTATTCCATATTTCTAAAATGTAAAAATCGTTACGAAACAAATGACGTATGTTTGTATACCAAGGATTTTTGTTTATCAGCGCTTCTGCTTCTCCCCAGTGTCTCGATTTTTGTTTTCGAAGAAGATAATAAGCAAACACATGATCAAGATTTTTATTCCAATCTTGGTTTGGCCCTTTCATTGCAGCAAGGAATCGTTTCTTCATCTCTAACGCTGCTATTTCCTGCATCCTCATATTCCATTTAGGCGTAACTATTTCAGAGGGGTCCAAACGAAAGATATCTTGCTTACAATTGAATAGGATCATCTTCAAAGTACTTTCGATTTCAATAATCGTACAATTACCAGTTGTTTGACGCGCTAGTTTTATTGAGGGAATTGCTTTGAAGTTATGAGAAATTGCTTCGATATTTTTTAATATGCCATATGGCTTTAAATCATAATAATTTTTTTTAGAGAGCAGTATTTGACTCAGATCCTTGATTTTTCTCTCTAGGACCTTTACATAAGAGACCGCACCACGACCAAAAAACTGCTCTTTATCTACTTGTAGAACAACAAACTCATTATCTCTTTTATAAACTACCAAACCAATCGCATGACCACTTTTTTTGGGGTCTAATAGTTGAAATCTAGTTGGTAAAAGCACAAAGTCTGTAGGATCATTATTGCGCAGTTTTTCAAACATGTTTTGTAAATATTTTACCTTCTTTAGTTCGTAAACCTCTGTCGTCCGTTTTAATGATTGAACAATATTTGATTTTCTTTTTTTATCAATAAAAAAACTATCTTGATCATTTTCTAGCATTTTAATATAGGTCGGAATCAATAATTTATACATTCCCGGAAAAAAATGACCATTATTATTTGGTTTGAGCGACAAAACTAAAGCCAACATATCTAGCCTTTTTTTTAAATCATATATTTCACTTTGATTTATACTCTCTTTTTTGAAGAGTTTATTGATACTTGTTGGCGCAATATTCGATACCCGCTTCATTAGCCAATGACTATTACTTCCCAGATTAATTTTTTTTCTTTCACGGAAGACACGTTGCTTTATCTCTCTATTTACCTCTTGGTACCGTTCTTCCAATCGTAAAAGGCTTCGTTGATTCATTTCTTTTACTTGAGGATTCTTGATCATCGCCAAGCGATCTTCATACATTGTGATCAATATCCCATCAAGATAGAGGCTATCTTTCAGTTCATGACTATCAACTTGTTTAAGCTTTTTTCCATACAGTACTTCCATTGGCTTGACAGCCCACTCAACCGTTTTTTGGAGTTGCTCTTCATCCATCGCATTGATTTGTCCATTACTACTCTCCAATACATGAATGTAAGGATCATTTGCGAAAGCATGCTGAATCGTCCTGTCCCACCATTCACGATTACTAAGATCAGGTAAAAATTCATTGATTTTACTCTTTCCTGTACGATATAAATAGAAGTCAAAAATGTAATCAAACGGTTCATTCCACACTTTATTCTCACTTTTCACAGCTTCAAGAAACCTCTTACGCATTTCTATAAATGCATCAGTAACTTTATTGTTCCATAAAGGTATGATCTTTTCATTAGTATCTAACGAAAACATATCTGAACCACAGTGGAATAATGCCACCTTTAAAGCATCCTCTACTGCACTGATTTTACCATCTATCCCTTGCATCGGCATATTCAAAGGAGGAATTCCTTTAAATCCAGTTGACATCAATTCGATATCTTTGAATAGAGAGAATGCGCCCGGATTTAATACATTCCACTCATGAGAAATCAACTTGCTTAAGTCTGCTATTTTTGTTTCCGGAATCCTAGCATAAGATACCTGTCCTATCTCAAACTGATCTTTACGATCTACGTAGACCACAAATAAATCATTTTCTTTTTTATAGAGAAGCAATCCACAATAGTAAGGTGACATTTCCCCCTGTTGATCTAGCCTGTTCAAATTTGGGATAAGCATGAAATCTGTTGGGTCATTATTTGTCATTTTATCAAAAGCTTTCTGTAAAAAGGTTGAATCATTGGTGTTATAAAAAGCCATCGATCGTTTGAGCGACTCAATCACTTTTCCTTGCTTTTCTTTGGCAATAAAGAACTGGTCTTTATCATTCTCAAACATTTTTATATAAGTTGAATACAATGCCTTATAAAACTCTGGCGAAGCAACCCGTTGGTTACTTTCTTTTAGCGAGAGTGCTAAAGTTAATATCTCCAGTTTTTGGTTAAATTCATTTTTACTATTATCTTTCAGCGTTTCTTCTATCTCCATTATTTTTCTCCTATAATCAATATTTTTACTATTCTCAAAGCCACATATGCATATGATCCAACACCTAAATTGGAAAGATGATTGTTAGCTTTGCCGGGCTACGCTCGGTCAAAACGTCTATTTCTAGTATAGTGATTACTACCATAAAACTTACCCATTTATTTTGAAATCACGAAAAAATTACTCATTTATAACATTAAAAATAGGGATAGTAAAAATTTACAGTAGAGAAATAAGGGAAAGAGATTCAATAGAAAAACAAAATAAAAAATTCCCTGCTTGAAAAAATATGATGGGAACGTAACTTCCGCATTTCAAGTTTATGTTTACTGAAATATTCTGATAGAAAAACAAAAAATTCCTTCTAGCTAAGTGTTTTATTTAGTTTTATATATCCGCTGATTTGGAAAAGCTAAAAAAGCATACATCTAAGAACTGCCTTAGCTGTATGCTTTGTGAACATGTCTTTGCAATTTTTAGCACAAAAAAAAGATACTTACTTGAAGTATCTTCGATGACCCGTACGGGATTCGAACCCGTGTTACCGCCGTGAAAGGGCGGTGTCTTAACCGCTTGACCAACGGGCCAGTGAATAATATGAAACTAATGGGCCTAAATGGACTCGAACCATCGACCTCACGCTTATCAGGCGTGCGCTCTAACCAGCTGAGCTATAGGCCCCTAAAAACTAAAGCGGGTGACGAGAATCGAACTCGCGACAACAGCTTGGAAGGCTGTGGTTTTACCACTAAACTACACCCGCAGTATGGCGCGGGACAGAATCGAACTGCCGACACATGGAGCTTCAATCCATTGCTCTACCAACTGAGCTACCGAGCCAAACGGTTCCGACGGGAATCGAACCCGCGATCTCCTGCGTGACAGGCAGGCATGTTAACCCCTACACCACGGAACCAATGTTTTTAGTTTTTAATTGCGGGAGCAGGATTTGAACCTACGACCTTCGGGTTATGAGCCCGACGAGCTACCAGACTGCTCCATCCCGCGATAATATGAAAAAGGAGGATAAGGGATTCGAACCCTTGCACGGTTTTACCCGCCTGACGGTTTTCAAGACCGTTCCCTTCAGCCGGACTTGGGTAATCCTCCAATATAAAGCTAATGACCCGTACGGGATTCGAACCCGTGTTACCGCCGTGAAAGGGCGGTGTCTTAACCGCTTGACCAACGGGCCAGATAAAAATGAAACGGAGAAGGAGGGATTTGAACCCTCGCGCCGGTTTCCCGACCTACACCCTTAGCAGGGGCGCCTCTTCAGCCACTTGAGTACTTCCCCAAAACCATTAAGATTTTGAATAAATGGGCCTAAATGGACTCGAACCATCGACCTCACGCTTATCAGGCGTGCGCTCTAACCAGCTGAGCTATAGGCCCATAAAAACTAAAAGCGGGTGACGAGAATCGAACTCGCGACAACAGCTTGGAAGGCTGTGGTTTTACCACTAAACTACACCCGCGTGGCGGTCCCGACGGGAATCGAACCCGCGATCTCCTGCGTGACAGGCAGGCATGTTAACCCCTACACCACGGAACCAATGTTTTTAGTTTTTAATTGCGGGAGCAGGATTTGAACCTACGACCTTCGGGTTATGAGCCCGACGAGCTACCAGACTGCTCCATCCCGCGATAATATGAAAAAGGAGGATAAGGGATTCGAACCCTTGCACGGTTTTACCCGCCTGACGGTTTTCAAGACCGTTCCCTTCAGCCGGACTTGGGTAATCCTCCAGTATGAAAATACAACGTCGCTATGGACCTTGTAGGACTCGAACCTACGACCGGACGGTTATGAGCCGTCTGCTCTAACCAACTGAGCTAAAGGTCCAGGCTCTTAAATAATCGCGGCGGAGGGGATCGAACCCCCGACCTCCCGGGTATGAACCGGACGCTCTAGCCAGCTGAGCTACACCGCGAAGAAAAAGTATTCATTATTTAAATGAAATGGAGCCTAGCGGGATCGAACCGCTGACCTCCTGCGTGCAAAGCAGGCGCTCTCCCAGCTGAGCTAAGGCCCCTTAAAACTATTTACTAATCGGGAAGACAGGATTCGAACCTGCGACCCCTTGGTCCCAAACCAAGTGCTCTACCAAGCTGAGCTACTTCCCGTAAAACTAACGCGCCCAAGAGGAGTCGAACCCCTAACCTTTTGATCCGTAGTCAAACACTCTATCCAATTGAGCTATGGGCGCATATTTGTAATGCCGAGGACCGGAATCGAACCGGTACGGTGATCACTCACCGCAGGATTTTAAGTCCTGTGCGTCTGCCAGTTCCGCCACCCCGGCGCGTAGTACGTAGTACTTTGGCAAAGCGGAAAACGGGGTTCGAACCCGCGACCCCCACCTTGGCAAGGTGGTGCTCTACCACTGAGCTATTTCCGCGTATTTACGATGCCGGCTAAAGGACTTGAACCCTCGACCCTCTGATTACAAATCAGATGCTCTACCAACTGAGCTAAGCCGGCGTAAAAAAATAGAAACAATCATATAATGCGGGTGAAGGGACTTGAACCCCCACGCCGTAAGGCGCTAGATCCTAAATCTAGTGCGTCTGCCAATTCCGCCACACCCGCAAAAATATGAGCCGTACAGGGCTCGAACCTGTGACCCTCTGATTAAAAGTCAGATGCTCTACCAACTGAGCTAACGGCTCATATGGAGGTTAACGGGATCGAACCGCTGACCCTCTGCTTGTAAGGCAGATGCTCTCCCAGCTGAGCTAAACCTCCAAAGATAACAAAGCGCGGCGGCGTCCTACTCTCACAAGGGGCAACCCCTCACTACAATCGGCGCTAAGAAGCTTAACTTCTGTGTTCGGCATGGTTACAGGTGTATCCTTCTCGCCATCGCCACCACACTTGGTGTTATCTATTTCTGAGTAAATCTTGTTCACTCAAAACTGGATTTGAAGTATTTGTAAGAAACTCTCCGAGTTTTTAATTTTATTTGGTTAAGTCCTCGATCGATTAGTATCAGTCCGCTCCATACATCACTGTACTTCCACTTCTGACCTATCTACCTGATCATCTCTCAGGGATCTTACTTTCTTAAAGAAATGGGAAATCTCATCTTGAGGTGGGCTTCACACTTAGATGCTTTCAGCGTTTATCCCTTCCCTACATAGCTACCCAGCAATGCTCTTGGCAGAACAACTGGTACACCAGCGGTAAGTCCATCCCGGTCCTCTCGTACTAAGGACAGCTCCTCTCAAATTTCCAACGCCCGCGACGGATAGGGACCGAACTGTCTCACGACGTTCTGAACCCAGCTCGCGTGCCGCTTTAATGGGCGAACAGCCCAACCCTTGGGACCGACTACAGCCCCAGGATGCGACGAGCCGACATCGAGGTGCCAAACCTCCCCGTCGATGTGGACTCTTGGGGGAGATAAGCCTGTTATCCCCAGGGTAGCTTTTATCCGTTGAGCGATGGCCCTTCCATGCGGAACCACCGGATCACTAAGCCCGACTTTCGTCCCTGCTCGACTTGTAGGTCTCGCAGTCAAGCTCCCTTCTGCCTTTACACTCTTCGAATGATTTCCAACCATTCTGAGGGAACCTTTGGGCGCCTCCGTTACTCTTTAGGAGGCGACCGCCCCAGTCAAACTGCCCATCTGACACTGTCTCCCACCACGATCAGTGGTGCGGGTTAGAGTGGCCATAACGCAGGGGTAGTATCCCACCAGCGCCTCCATCGAAACTAGCGTTCCGATTTCTACGGCTCCTACCTATCCTGTACATGCGGTACAGACACTCAATATCAAACTACAGTAAAGCTCCATGGGGTCTTTCCGTCCTGTCGCGGGTAACCTGCATCTTCACAGGTACTAAAATTTCACCGAGTCTCTCGTTGAGACAGTGCCCAAATCGTTACGCCTTTCGTGCGGGTCGGAACTTACCCGACAAGGAATTTCGCTACCTTAGGACCGTTATAGTTACGGCCGCCGTTTACTGGGGCTTCAATTCGTACCTTCGCTTACGCTAAGCACTCCTCTTAACCTTCCAGCACCGGGCAGGCGTCAGCCCCTATACTTCATCTTACGATTTTGCAGAGACCTGTGTTTTTGATAAACAGTCGCTTGGGCCTATTCACTGCGGCTGATCTGACGATCAGCACCCCTTCTCCCGAAGTTACGGGGTCATTTTGCCGAGTTCCTTAACGAGAGTTCTCTCGCTCACCTTAGGATTCTCTCCTCGACTACCTGTGTCGGTTTGCGGTACGGGTCATTGTTTTCTCACTAGAAGCTTTTCTCGGCAGTGTGACGTCAGGAACTTCGGTACTATTATTTCCCTCCCCATCACAGCTTGTCCTTAAAGTTAGAAGCATTTGACTCCTATCAAGACTTACTGCTTGGACAGACATTTCCGATCGTCTGCATTCCTTAGCCTCCTGCGTCCCTCCATTGCTCAAACAAAAACAACGAGTACAGGAATATCAACCTGTTGTCCATCGCCTACGCCTGTCGGCCTCGGCTTAGGTCCCGACTAACCCTGGGCGGACGAGCCTTCCCCAGGAAACCTTAGTCATTCGGTGGACAGGATTCTCACCTGTCTTTCGCTACTCATACCGGCATTCTCACTTCTAAGCGCTCCAGCAGTCCTCACGATCTACCTTCAACGCCCTTAGAACGCTCTCCTACCAATACACCTAAAGGTGTACTCCACAGCTTCGGTAATATGTTTAGCCCCGGTACATTTTCGGCGCAGGGTCACTCGACTAGTGAGCTATTACGCACTCTTTAAATGGTGGCTGCTTCTAAGCCAACATCCTAGTTGTCTGTGCAACCCCACATCCTTTTCCACTTAACATATATTTTGGGACCTTAGCTGGTGGTCTGGGCTGTTTCCCTTTCGACTATGGATCTTATCACTCACAGTCTGACTCCCGGATATGAATGAATGGCATTCGGAGTTTATCTGAATTCGGTAACCCGAGATGGGCCCCTAGTCCAAACAGTGCTCTACCTCCATCATTCTCAATTCCGAGGCTAGCCCTAAAGCTATTTCGGAGAGAACCAGCTATCTCCAAGTTCGTTTGGAATTTCTCCGCTACCCACACCTCATCCCCGCACTTTTCAACGTACGTGGGTTCGGTCCTCCAGTGCGTTTTACCGCACCTTCAACCTGGACATGGGTAGATCACATGGTTTCGGGTCTACGACTACATACTCAAACGCCCTATTCAGACTCGCTTTCGCTGCGGCTCCGTCTCTTCAACTTAACCTCGCATGCAATCGTAACTCGCCGGTTCATTCTACAAAAGGCACGCCATCACCCATTAACGGGCTTTGACTTGTTGTAGGCACACGGTTTCAGGTTCTATTTCACTCCCCTTCCGGGGTGCTTTTCACCTTTCCCTCACGGTACTGGTTCACTATCGGTCACTAGGGAGTATTTAGCCTTGGGAGATGGTCCTCCCGGATTCCGACGGAATTCCTCGTGTTCCGCCGTACTCAGGATCCTCCTAGGTGCCTTCCAAATTTCGTCTACGGGGCTTTCACCCTCTTTGACTGACTTTTCCAAGTCATTCGACTATCTGAAAGAACTACCAGATCGGAGTCCTACAACCCCAATGAGCAAGCTCATTGGTTTGGGCTTTTCCCGTTTCGCTCGCCGCTACTCAGGGAATCGAATTTTCTTTCTCTTCCTGCAGGTACTTAGATGTTTCAGTTCTCTGCGTCTACCTCGTATACGCTATGTATTCACGTATACGTAACATCCTATAAAAGATGCTGGGTTCCCCCATTCGGAAATCTCTGGATCATAGCTTACGTACAGCTCCCCAAAGCATATCGGTGTTAGTCCCGTCCTTCATCGGCTCCTAGTGCCAAGGCATCCACCGTGCGCCCTTATTCACTTAACCTTATCAACCTTACGGTTGGGTTTTGATCTTTCTTCTAGCGATAGAAGTCCAATCAAGAAAAATAAGCAATTGAACTTATTAAAAAACTCATTCAACGCGGTGTTCTCGGTTTGTATTGCTTACATTTTTACTTCAATATCCAGTTTTCAATGAACAAAAGTTTTGAGAGTAGACCTCTCAAAACTGAACAAAGTATCGACAAACGTGTGTAGTCTCCGTAATATTCCTTAGAAAGGAGGTGATCCAGCCGCACCTTCCGATACGGCTACCTTGTTACGACTTCACCCCAATCATCTATCCCACCTTAGGCGGCTGGCTCCAAAAGGTTACCTCACCGACTTCGGGTGTTACAAACTCTCGTGGTGTGACGGGCGGTGTGTACAAGGCCCGGGAACGTATTCACCGCGGCGTGCTGATCCGCGATTACTAGCGATTCCGGCTTCATGTAGGCGAGTTGCAGCCTACAATCCGAACTGAGAGAAGCTTTAAGAGATTAGCTTAGCCTCGCGACTTCGCGACTCGTTGTACTTCCCATTGTAGCACGTGTGTAGCCCAGGTCATAAGGGGCATGATGATTTGACGTCATCCCCACCTTCCTCCGGTTTGTCACCGGCAGTCTTGCTAGAGTGCCCAACTAAATGATGGCAACTAACAATAAGGGTTGCGCTCGTTGCGGGACTTAACCCAACATCTCACGACACGAGCTGACGACAACCATGCACCACCTGTCACTTTGCCCCCGAAGGGGAAGCTCTATCTCTAGAGTGGTCAAAGGATGTCAAGACCTGGTAAGGTTCTTCGCGTTGCTTCGAATTAAACCACATGCTCCACCGCTTGTGCGGGCCCCCGTCAATTCCTTTGAGTTTCAACCTTGCGGTCGTACTCCCCAGGCGGAGTGCTTAATGCGTTAGCTGCAGCACTGAAGGGCGGAAACCCTCCAACACTTAGCACTCATCGTTTACGGCGTGGACTACCAGGGTATCTAATCCTGTTTGCTCCCCACGCTTTCGAGCCTCAGCGTCAGTTACAGACCAGAGAGCCGCCTTCGCCACTGGTGTTCCTCCATATATCTACGCATTTCACCGCTACACATGGAATTCCACTCTCCTCTTCTGCACTCAAGTCTCCCAGTTTCCAATGACCCTCCCCGGTTGAGCCGGGGGCTTTCACATCAGACTTAAGAAACCGCCTGCGCTCGCTTTACGCCCAATAAATCCGGACAACGCTTGCCACCTACGTATTACCGCGGCTGCTGGCACGTAGTTAGCCGTGGCTTTCTGGTTAGATACCGTCAAGGGGTGAACAGTTACTCTCACCCTTGTTCTTCTCTAACAACAGAGTTTTACGATCCGAAAACCTTCTTCACTCACGCGGCGTTGCTCGGTCAGACTTTCGTCCATTGCCGAAGATTCCCTACTGCTGCCTCCCGTAGGAGTTTGGGCCGTGTCTCAGTCCCAATGTGGCCGATCACCCTCTCAGGTCGGCTATGCATCGTGGCCTTGGTGAGCCGTTACCTCACCAACTAGCTAATGCACCGCGGGTCCATCCATCAGCGGCACCGTAAAGCGCCTTTCAAACCGAAACCATGCGGTTTCGATTGTTATACGGTATTAGCACCTGTTTCCAAGTGTTATCCCCTTCTGATGGGCAGGTTACCCACGTGTTACTCACCCGTTCGCCACTCCTCTTTTTCCGGTGGAGCAAGCTCCGGTGGAAAAAGAAGCGTTCGACTTGCATGTATTAGGCACGCCGCCAGCGTTCGTCCTGAGCCAGGATCAAACTCTCATAATAAAAGTTAGAACAATCTTTCGATTGTTAAGCTCAATTTGTTTGCTAGCATATTGCTTGCTTGTTAAAAATGTTTGTTGTCTTGAATTGATCAAGACGCCCTACACATTTGGTTTGTCTTACTTTGTTCAGTTTTCAAAGGTCTACATGATAAATGAAACACAACTGTTTCGTTTATCGTTTGTGATTGCCGTAGCAACTTTTATATCTTAGCAAACTCTCGATTGATTGTCAACTATTTTTTAAAAGTTTTTCGCACTCGTTATCCACGAGACCGTTTCAGCAACTCACTTATCATAACTTATCGTTTGTTATTTGTCAACAACTTTTTTTGTTTTTTCCTTTATGAAATCAACGTTTAGCTATTGCCGTTCACAAGCGACTCGGTTATCTTATCATGTGTTGAACCACACGTCAAGAACTTTTTTATGATCATTCAGAAGTTAATCAACTTAACTTTTGAACAAATAATAATATACCAACTAAAATCTTATTGGTCAACGAATTTTTTTGTGTTTTTCTAAGTTTTTTCGTTATACGATTGTTGTGCTTGTTCACGCTAATCATCGTTCGCTTTTACAGCATTCAAAAGATGATATAGACCTCAATCTCCTTCGATCATTCGGCATTGTAATTCTGTTAGCTTATTGCAAATAGATTCCATTTCCCCATGGTGACGTTTTTTTTATTTTAAAGACATCATACGTTCAATACGAAACAATATTTTTCATTCTATTTACGACAACTTCCCCATCGAAAAATCTACTTTCTTTAGCCTTAAAAAAAATAAACCGGTGCTATCCAGAAATAAAATCATTTCTAAATAGCACCGGTTTGATTTTTTGAATTTGATATTCCTTAGCCTAGTTACAGATTTAACGCATAGTTGGGAATAACAATACGTCACGAATCGATTGCGCATCCGTCAACAACATTACTAGACGGTCAATTCCGATACCTAGTCCGCCGGTTGGTGGCATACCGTATTCTAATGCTTCTAAGAAGTCTTCATCTAATCCATGTGCTTCATCATTTCCAAGCTCACGTTCTTTTTCTTGTGCTTCAAAACGTTCTCTTTGGTCGATTGGATCATTCAACTCAGTAAAGGCATTCGCAAATTCTTTTCCTGTGATGAATAATTCGAAACGATCTGTAAAACGTGGGTCTTCTGGATTTTTCTTTGCTAACGGAGAAACTTCTACTGGATGTCCATAGACAAACGTAGGTTGCACTAATGTCTCTTCGACAAACGCTTCAAAGAACTCATTGATGACGTGACCGACACCCATTGCTTCCGTCACTTCAACTTGATGTTCTTTTGCAATTGCTAGTGCTTCTTCTAATGTCATTTCTTTCCAGAAATCAACACCAGTATGTTCTTTGATCGCATCGACCATATGCACACGTTTGAAATCACTCTCTAAGTCAACCGCTTGACCTGCGTAAGTGATTTTAGCTGTTCCTAGTACTTTTTCAGCGGCATTGCGAATGATCCCTTCTGTCAAGTTCATCACATCTTGGAAATCAGTATAGGCAGTATATGCTTCAAGCATCGTAAATTCAGGGTTGTGCGTCGTATCGATTCCTTCATTACGGAAGACGCGGCCGATTTCATAAACTTTTTCCATACCACCTACGATCAGACGTTTTAAATGAAGCTCTAATGCAATACGTAGATATAGATCCATGTCTAACGCATTATGATGCGTGATAAACGGACGTGCTGCTGCGCCACCAGCTTCATTGTGTAAGACTGGTGTTTCGACTTCGATATAGCCATTACCGTCTAAATAACGACGGATCTCGCTGATGATTTGACTACGTTTCATGAAGCGGTCAAAACTTTCTCTGTTACTTACTAAATCAAGGTAACGTTGTCTGTATCGTTGTTCAATGTTCGTCAAGCCATGATATTTATCTGGTAACGGACGAAGTGCTTTTGATAAGATGACGATTTCAGAGGCTTTGATCGATACCTCACCTGTATCAGTTTTCATGATTTCACCAGTTACACCGAAGAAATCTCCTAAGTCGGCGTGCTTGAATACTTCATAAGCTTCGTCACCCACTCGGTCTTTACGGACGTAGATTTGGATTTGGCCTTCTCTGTCTTGGAGATGAGCAAAGCCAGCTTTTCCTTTTCCACGGCGTGTCATCATACGACCAGCAACGCTAGCTGTCAATGCCATTTCCGCTAATTCTTCTTTTGTACGTGGATCAAATAGTTCGTGCAATTCTTGTGAGTTATGCGTACGTTCAAATCGCTTACCAAATGGATCGATCCCATTCTCTCTCAATTGCTCCATTTTTTCACGACGAACAATCATTTGATCGTTTAAATCTTCTAATTGATTTTGTTGTTCCTCAGTCACAAAAGTTCCTCCATTCTCATCTTATTCTCTTCCTTATAATGCCAATGAAACGAAAAAAAAGCAAGCCGAACTTGACGTTTCGGCTTGAATTTCACAAAAAACTTAGAATGACTTCCTATGATTGAAGTGATAATTTTTCGCTTTTTTCAACTAATTGATCCAGCAGTCCATTGATTTCATGCTGTTTTTCTGTCTTGTTGATCGCTAATTTGATTTTCGCTGCACGCGAGACACCTTTTAGATAGTAAGAAGCATGTGTACGAAATTCACGACAGGCGATCGTTTCTCCTTTTAGATCAACTAAACGTTCTAGATGTAGTTTCGCCGTGGCGATCTTTTCACGTGCTGTTGGCTCAGGAATCAGTTCTCCAGTTTCTAGGTAATGTTGTGTGCGGTGGATCATCCACGGATTCCCTAACGCCGCTCGTCCGATCATCACACCATCTGCACCTACATACTCCAACATGCGTTTCGCATCCTCTGGCGTTTTCACATCACCATTCCCCATAAATGGGATCGTTAATTGCTTTTTGACTTCTTTCAATACTTCCCAATTGGCTTTCCCCTCATACATTTGTACGCGAGTACGTCCGTGCATGGCTACTGCACCGGCACCTGCGGCTTGAGCAGCTAATGCGTTCTCAACAGCGAAGACATGCTCCTCGTCCCAGCCAATACGCATTTTTACAGTAACTGGTACATCGACTGCTGAAGCAACCGCATGGACCATTTCATAGACTTTATCAGGATCTAATAACCACTTCGCACCTGCTTCTGCTTTAATGATTTTATTGACTGGACATCCCATGTTGATATCAATGATGTCTGCTGTAGTATGCTTCTCAACAAATTGTGCTGCTTCTACCAACGTGTCTTTATTCCCACCAAATATTTGTAGACTTAACGGATGTTCTGTCTCGTCGATATGGAGCATTTCCAATGTTTTTTTGTTGCGGAAATGGATGCCTTGGTCACTGATCATCTCACAAACCACCATACCTGCCCCAAATTCTTTGACGGTTACACGAAAAGCAGCGTTCGTGATTCCTGCCATAGGAGCGACAACGACACGGTTTGGGATTTCAACATTACCGATTTTCCATGTGTGATCCACTTAGATTCCTCCTAAGGCTTCTGCCTTCAATGATGCTAGTTCTTGTTCTGAGTAGGTATATTTATTATTACAAAATGAGCAAACTGCTTCTGCACCATGATCTTCATCGATCATTGATTGGATTTCCGTTGCCCCTAATGCGATGATTGCTTCGCTAAATTTTTCTTTGGAGCAATCACATTTGAACTGCACAGGCATTTTTTCTAACACTTGCAGCTCGTCTGTCCCTAACAACCCTTGCAAGATTTCTTCAGGCGTCAAACCTTCATCTAAAAGGGTAGAGATACGTGGCGTTGTTTTTAATTGTTCCTCGATTTTCGCAATCGTTTCTTCGTCTGCCCCTGGCATGATCTGGATCATAAACCCGCCGGCTGTTTTGATGCTATCGTCTGTATTGACCAATACACTCAATCCTACTGCTGATGGGATTTGTTCTGAAATTGCTAAATAGTACGTAAAATCTTCGGCTAGTTCCCCAGAAACAATCGGTGTTTGACCTGAGAAAGGTTCTTTCAATCCTAAATCTTTCGTTACACTGAACATCCCTTGTGTTCCCACTGCCCCACGTACGTCGATTTTTCCTTCTGCATTTAGCGGTAAACTTAGATGCGGATTGTTGATATAGCCTTTGACATCCCCTTTACCATTCGCATCAACAACGATTCCATTCGCTGGGCCGTCTCCTTGGATACGCACGGTCAACTTATCTTCTCCTTTAACGGTAGCTCCTAGAAGCAGACTGCCGACTAATGCACGACCTAATGCTGCTGATGATGTATGCCAAGTATCATGACGTTTTTGTGCCTCTGAAACAGTATTGGTTGCACGAACGGCATATGCGCGAACAAAGCCATCACTGGCTAACGCCTTTACTAAATAATCTTCCATTTGTATGTACCTCATTTCCCGATTTTAAAACTCATAGTGAATCATACTAGTAAGTTCCAAATTTTTCAACTTATGAATTTGTAAAATATTTCTTAATCGTTTGTTTCAGACACAAAAAAAGGAGCTATAACTTTCGTCATAGCTCCTTTCGTTAATACTAGCGATCTTCTGGATGATTTTGTTCGTCTGTTGAAGTTGATTGATTTTCATCATTCAACTCTTTTTCAGATTCCTCAAAATCATGTTTTTCTTCTGCTTGTTTTTCTGCATCTTTTTCTTCCAAGGCACGTTTCGCTTCTTCAAACGTTTGTGCTTCTTTTTCACTTGGGAAGTCTGCTGATTCTGCTCCTTCAGGCATAACACCTTTTTCAAAGAGAGATTTGATTGCTTTAGCATCCAATGTTTCAAATTCAAGCAGTTTTTCTGCAATCAATTTGTGTTGTGCACGATGCGCTTCGATGATTTCATGCGCTTTTTGATGTGCTTCCATCAAGATCTTACGAACTTCTTGATCGATCTCAAAAGCAACTTGTTCTGAGTATGCTTTTGTTTGACCGTAATCACGACCTACGAATACTTGGTGGTTTCCTTCATATTGAACAGGTCCTAAACGATCACTCATACCGTATTCTGTGACCATGCTTCTTGCTAATGCAGTTGCTTGCTCAAAGTCATTTGATGCTCCGGTAGATTGTACGTTGAAGATGATTTCTTCTGCCGTACGTCCGCCTAGCAACCCAACGATTTGTTCAAACATGTCTTCTTTGGTCATTAAGAATTGATCTTCTTTTGGCAAGGCGATCATATATCCGCCGGCACGTCCACGTGGGATGATCGTTACTTTATGAACGACACGGGCACGACTCAAGACAAGCCCAACGATCGTATGACCTGCTTCATGGTAAGCAACCATTTCGCGTTCGCGTTTGCTGATGACACGGTCTTTCTTCGCAGGACCTGCAATTACGCGATCTTCTGCTTCATCGATATCAGAAGCATCGATTTTCTTCTTGTTTCGACGAGCAGCAACTAATGCCGCTTCGTTCAAGACGTTTTCTAAATCAGCACCAGCAAAACCTGGTGTTTGTTGTGCGACAACTTTCAAATCAACATCGTCAGCAATTGGTTTGTTTCTTGCGTGAACTCGTAGAATCGCTTCACGGCCTTTCACGTCTGGACGACCAACTAAAATTTGACGGTCAAAACGTCCTGGACGAAGCAAGGCTGGATCTAATACGTCGGAACGGTTTGTCGCCGCGATCACGATCACGCCTTCGTTTCCGTCAAATCCATCCATTTCAACTAGCAATTGGTTCAATGTTTGTTCACGTTCATCGTGTCCGCCACCCATACCAGCGCCACGTTGACGTCCGACAGCATCGATTTCATCAATAAAGATGATAGCTGGAGCATTCTTTTTCGCAGTTTCAAATAAGTCACGCACTCGGCTTGCACCGACCCCAACAAACATCTCAACAAAGTCTGAACCAGAGATTGAGTAGAACGGTACGCCAGCTTCACCGGCAACAGCTTTTGCTAACAATGTTTTACCTGTTCCTGGAGGTCCTTCTAAAAGAACTCCGGCTGGGATACGCGCGCCTAATTCAATGAAGCGTCTTGGATCTTTTAGGAATTCAACGACTTCGACAAGTTCTTGTTTCTCTTCTTCCGCGCCTGCTACGTCAGAGAAACGAACGCGGTTGGCTTTTTTGTCCGCTTCTTTCGCTTTGGATTTTCCAAAGTTCATGACACGGCCTCCGCCGCCTCCGCCGCCACCTTGTTGTCCCATCATCATATAGAAGAAAAAGACGATGATGACGATCGGTAAGAAGCTTAATAGGAGTGATACCCATACGCCACTGCTTGATTCTTCTTTGATCGTAGTTGCGACATTGTTGTCTTTAGCCAACTCTGTGACTTGGCTCAATGTTGTATCATTTGGCAAAATGATCGTTGTGAAGTGAGTAGTCGATGTTTCGGTAGTACCTAGGATCGATAGCCCTCCACTATTTGCAACTGTCTGTTGCTCTTTGTATTCCCCTGAGATCTTGTACACACCATTTGCTGGTTGTACCTCAAAGTTTTTGATTTTGCCTTCTTGTAATTGTTCAGTGAATTTTGAGTACTCGATATCTGACGACCGTTGGCCATTGTTACCAAAAATAAAGTAGACGACCATTACCATCGCTAAGATTACGAGGACATAATACAAGGCATTTTTCATCATGCCATTGTTTTTTTTGTTCATAGTTGTCCTCCCTATGCGTTATTTTTACTTGATAAAACTTTTATCAATCCTGACCATACTATTGTACCATAATTTATTGGAGATAGATGATTAATTTGATTGATAAACGCTCGGTTTTAGTACACCGATATATGGAAGGTTTCGGTAAGCTTCTGCATAATCCAATCCGTAACCTACAACAAACTCATTCGGTACGTTGAACCCAATATAATCCGCTTCGATATCTACGACTCTTCCTTCAGGTTTGTCAAGGAGTGTCACAATTTTGACTGAGTTTGCTTTACGATATTTAAATAGATCGACTAAATAAGCCAGTGTTCTTCCGCTATCGATGATATCTTCGACGATCAATAGATCGCGGCCTTCCACATTCGTATCCAAGTCTTTCACGATTTTTACTTCACCTGATGAAACAGTTGCGTTCCCGTAACTTGAAACATCCATAAAATCCAATTCTAGGTAGGCATCGATTGAACGGATGATATCCGCCATAAATGGTACAGCACCTTTCAATACGCCAACAACCAACGGATTTTTATCTTGATAATTTTCAGTTAATTCTTTTCCTAGTTCTTTACAACGAACTTGTATCTCCTCTTGCGTGATCAATACTCTCTCGATATCTTTTTCTAACATCAGGTTCTCCTTCCAATTGCTTCTTTTTGATATTTGTAAAGAAGTATGTAGTGTATTTTATCAGTTTCTACACCAATACTCAAATAAGAATGGACAAAAGGGACTAGACTCCATAGATTTCTCCCTTTATCTATAATAACCCATGAATTCGCTCGTTGAGCAACAGATATTTTTTTATCGATAAAATATCTTGATACTTTCTTGTTCAACGTCTCCGTCAATTGGATCCGATCTCCAGGTTGTCGGCGATCGATCCAGAGTTCTTGTTCTGCTGGTAACCAGAGATCATGTGTGAACACTTCAACTGTTTCATCCAAACTTATGTCTGGAAGTTGATCTGGCGTATAGACCCCTAACCATTCTGATTCCCCTAATTGAATAGGGAGATTTGGTGTGATTCTCAGCGGGGTGTGTTCGCTGACATTTGGTTGTGCAACTTTTTTTTCATAAAGACGAAATACTTCATAAGATCGTTCAATCACCCAGCGTTTTCCCATATCGAACTGCCATTGCCCTGCGGATTGATCGCATTGTCGCAATAACGTATCGATCTGTTTTTCTTTGATCGTTACTTTCGTCGTCGGAAACACATAATCAAAAAATGTGTAAAAAAAGAAATAACGTTCAAACGATGCCAGACCATCGATCACCTGCCAAGGCATAGAAAAGCCATTCTCTTCATGCATCAAGTGTTGCGTAATTATCTGCTGCGTACTTTTACGGATAAACTGTTCTGCCCATTGGAGCTGTTGCGAAAATTTCCGAAAATGAGCCATGGTCTGTGTATTTTCTTTTTTCAATTGCGGAACGACTAAATGACGAAGACGATTGCGTTGCACGTTTAATTCTTGGTTTGTGTGATCCTCGAAAAAAGGTAGATCTTCCGCTTCCGCATACGCATACAATTCTTCTTTACTAAATGAAAGTAATGGTCGGATGAGTCGGCCATTGGAAAAAGATTGGCTTTCCTTGATTCCTGCATACGTACCGAGCTGTCCGCCACGGATAATTTTCATCAAGATCGTCTCCATTTGATCATCTCCATGGTGTGCAGTCATCAATGTATCGTAATGTTCTTGTCGCATGAGTTGCTTAAATGTTTGATATCGAAACGCTCTAGCTGCTGTTTCGATGCCTTGTTCAGCTGGCTGTTGCCATACTCCCAGGTGAAAAGAAAGATTTTTTTCTCGACAAAACGTTTCAAGAAATGCTGCTTCTTGGGCAGAAATAGCCCGCAACTGATGATCGATATGGACAACCCCTAAATGAAAACCCACTTCCTTTTGGACTGCTAACAAGCAATCAAGAAGCACCATGGAATCGACACCACCGGACACAGCAACTAAAATCCGTGCATCTTCAGACCAATATCCGCTACGTAATCCTTTTTGCATAAACGCTTGCTTGAATTGACGTACTTTTTTTGTTGCTTCGATTTCCATTGGTCTCACATCCTTTCACAAAATAAAAAGGGCGGACAAAAGTCTGTGACAATTGCCTGCCCTTCAATTTCGCTTGCTTAGCTACGGCGACCGCCACGGCCTCCGCGTTTTCCTTCTGTGTTGCGTTTTAAGGAAGTCAATCGATCATCGCTATCTTTTAAAAATGAGCTCATCAATGAATCGAAGTCTTCTTTTGTATTGGAAGGTTGGCTGCGAGAAAAAGATTTTTTCTGCGGTGCGCGTCCTCGATTATCTCGAGTTTCTTTTTGTGGATATCTCTTTTGACGATTTTCATCATTAGTTTCTACTGGTTGCTCTTGTGCTTTACGGATAGATAAACCGATTTTCCCATCATCATTGACTGTAATGACTTTGACTGTTACCTCATCACCAACGCTCAATACATCATGAATATCTTTGATATAACCGTTTGATACTTCACTGATATGAACTAACCCTGTTTTACCAGCTCCTAAATCAATAAATGCGCCAAAATTTGTGATTCCTGAAACTTTTCCTTGCAGTTTTGCTCCTACCTCGATTGACATAAAAAAAATGTTCCTCCTAATTATTTCCCTTTTTTTATATTACTGCTTATTGGGCAGTTGTTGAACTCGTTGTTTGTTCATCGTTATCTGCTGAATTATTGGTCGTAGATTCAAGGATCGGGTAAACTTGCTCTCCCTCTTTTGAATAGAAATATTTGCTTCTAGCAAGTTTCGCTACGTAATCTTCATCTTTAAGCAATTTGACGTCTTCTGTGAGTTGATCCACGTCTTTGTTGATTTGTCGTAACTCTGTATCCGCCTCGACTTTTAATTCGTTCAAATGATTCATTCGTTGCATATCATTGAAAATTTGGAAACCTATTACAGCGAAAATGACCAAAGCACCTAAAAAGATGGCTGCTAACCTGCGTCTACGAAAAATCAATTGGCGTTGTTGCTGTTGGAATTCGACATATTTTTTCTTTGCATACTCTGTGTCTAATGCAGCGATTTTATTGCTTTTGTTTGCCACCTGTATTCGCTCCAATCTTTTTTGCTTGTCATTCTTTATTATACCAACATCATGAATGCTTGTCTAATCAATTTCGCTTGAGTTTTGTACTCGTGTTTCTGACAAGATTTCATACATTTTTTGTGCGTCTTCTTTTTTTGTTGACTCATGCAATTCTACTACTTTGATCTCCATCGTTTTGTTACCAAATTGGATTTCTAACTGGTCACCAACCTTGACATCACTGGAAGATTTCGCTAATTTCCCATTGATTTTGATTCTTCCTTTATCTGCCACTTCCTTAGCGACAGAACGGCGCTTAATGATTCGCGAGATTTTTAAAAATTTATCTAGTCGCATCTCATGTCCTCACTTTTTATTTTTATTTTTTTATTTTTTTCAAACGTAAGATTTTCTTACCAAATGGCAGTAATAACCATTCGCGGATCGTAAATAATTTTGTCCAGATCACCGCATACACAAATGTGACGACGCCGATCACCACGCCACCTAGACTGGCAAAAAGAGCGGTCGAGCGATGGCTGACTGGACCAAATAATAAGTTTAAGAAGCCATAATACAAAAACAACGCTAGAATCATACAGCCTAGACATTGGAGCAATTTTTTACCAAATTTTCGCTCCCGCCAAAAACTATTGATCGCTGCGGTTTCTGTATGGACAAAATACCATAAAGTCACTGCCAATCCAAGCAGTGTGGATAAGCTGGCACCGACTGTTCCTAAGTAACTCGTAAGAAGCGGTGTTGCTAACGCCTTAGCAAGCAATCCCCAACCTGCCCCCTTTAGTGAGGGGCGGAAAGAGTTTTTACTTTGAGCAATGCTTTGATACGATTGGATGATTGCAGTCAAGCCAATCGAAAAAACAAACAGCACTAGTGTTGTATTTCCAGCATAATCTTTAAACAACGCGTAATTGATATAAGGTAGTAGTACCGCTAAACCAACGGAAGCTGCTAACGCTAGCGCCGTCGTCAAACGCAAGTAAATTTTTGCAGTCGAGTAGAATTGACTTTTGACTGTACTCGTTAGATAGCGTGTCAGTGCAGGTAAGAACGTGGCACTTAAAGCCGTAGCAATGACTAAACCTAATTGAACTAATGGTTGCCCACGATCGTATACTCCTTTAGCTATTTTAGATGCTTGTTCGGATAAACCATAGATTTGTAAAGCATTCTTAACAAAAAAAGAATCAATCAATTGGAAAAAGATCAACAAACCACTATAAATGGATACTAATCCTCCTTCAATCAGGAAGCGACGAATAAGTGGCTTTGCTGGCTTTTTAAAAATTGGAAAATGACCAAAACTCAATGCACCACCATGAATTTTTTGCTCATAATAATACAATATACCATATGCGCATACACCGCCAAAAACTGCGCCACTCATCGCTGCTGTTCCTGTTTGGTAGACTGTCCAGCCGAAACGTTTAAAGGCGATCGCACTAAAAACGATGATTGCTACCCGAACCAGTTGTTCAACGACTTGCGAGACCGCCGTTGGCTCCATTAAAAACCGACCTTGGAAATTCCCACGGTAATATGATAGCCCTGGCATCAACAGGAATGTGAACGAAACGATCCGAATCAATGGCATCAATTGTTGGTCGCCCATCATGATGGCGATCCAATGGCTAAACGAAAAGACGAAGAGCCAGAGTAAAAAGCCTGACCAAAAAACAAGAGGATAAAGATTTTTCAATGCTTGTTTTTGTTCAAAAGGGTCTTTTTTTTCTGCGACATATTTAGAGATGAATTGAGGCAAGCCTGACAAAGCTAATGTCATCGCAATACCATAAATGGGATAGACTTGTTGATAGACATAAAACCCTTCATCGCCCACTAAGTTTTGCAATGGAATCCGATACAGTGCGCTGAGGACTTTTGCTATAAAGGAAGCAAGCGTCAACACAAAAGCACCATGCATCACTTGACGCATTTCTTTATGATCCAAAGGTCCAGCCCCTTCCTATGCAGTCGCATATTTCTGTTCGCGTAACGCCTTGACAAACTGTTGGATTTCTTGCAACCAAACAGCTGTCGTTGTTTGTGGTGGTAAAGTCAAACGAATCATCATTTGCTCTTTCTCCACGCCAAGTCCTGCTTTTAGTTTAGTCGCAGTCAACGCTTCGAATAATTGTTCAACCGTATAGCGTTTTGTCCCAACTTTACTCAACTTGAATACGATCGTTTGTTGTTGCTTACGGATCATCTCTAGCAAGGCACGATCTCCGTCCATCTTGATTTGTCCGATCGTCAATAAATGCGCGACTTCTTCTGGATATTCACCAAAACGATCGAGTAGATCTGCTTCTAGCTCGTCCAACATCTCTTGTGAATCTAGCTCGCGAATTCGTTTATAGATTTCGATTTTTTGTCGTTGATCTGAAACGTAGCTTTCTGGTAGATAGGCATCCACACCGAGATCGATCTCAACAGAAGTTTTTTCTGTTTGTTGGTTTTTCCCTTGTTTTCGAGCAACTTCTTCGCTCAACATTTGAGAATACATATCGAAACCAACCGCGTCGATAAAGCCATGTTGTTGCGCCCCTAGCAAGTTACCTGCACCACGGATCGATAAATCCCGCATCGCAATTTTAAAGCCTGAACCTAATTCCGTAAAGTCTTTGATCGCTTGTAGACGCTTCTCGCTGACTTCATTCAGGATTTTTTGCTGTTCATACATAAAATAAGCATAAGCGACACGATTGCTTCGTCCCACACGTCCTCGTAATTGATACAGTGTCGACAGACCCATATAATCGGCATTTTCGACAAAGAGTGTATTTGCATTTGGGATATCCACCCCAGTTTCGATGATTGTCGTCGTCACTAATACATCGTATTGTCCTTCGATGAAGTCGAACAAGGTGTTTTCTAGTTGGACTTCCGTCATCTGCCCATGGGCATAAGCGATTCTTGCTTCTGGAACTAATGCTTGGATTTCCTCTACTTTACGCTCGATCGTTTCGACACGGTTATATAGGTAGAAAACTTGTCCCCCTCGTCCCATTTCCCGTTGGATTGCTTCACGAATCGCCCCAGGATTTTTCTCCATCACATAGGTTTGGATCGGGTAGCGGTTCGCCGGTGGTGTTTCGATGACCGACAGATCGCGAACACCAAGCATCGACATATGAAGTGTTCGTGGAATCGGTGTCGCTGTCAAAGTCAGGACATCTACTTGCGCACGTAACTGTTTCAAACGTTCTTTATGTTTGACCCCAAAGCGTTGTTCTTCATCAACGATTAGTAGACCGAGATCACTGAATTCAATGTCTTTTGACAACACCCGGTGTGTACCGACAACGATGTCTAGTTGTCCAGTACGTAGTTGTTCGATCGTTTCTTTTTGTTGTTTCTTCGTTCGGAAACGGCTTAACAACCCAACATTGACAGGGAATCCTTCAAAACGTTCTAGCATTGTTTCATAATGTTGCTGTGCCAAGATCGTTGTCGGTACAAGAAAGGCTACTTGTTTGCTTTCTTTGACTGCTTTAAAAGCCGCCCGTAACGCCACTTCGGTTTTCCCGTAACCAACATCCCCCACTAGTAAGCGGTCCATTGGTTTTTCTTTTTCCATGTCTCGTTTGATTTCTGCTGCACTTCGTAATTGGTCGTCTGTTTCCGAATATGGAAAAGCATTCTCAAATTCTTTTTGGTAAGAGTCATCAGGACCATATGCGTATCCTTTCTCTGCTTCTCTGACCGCATACAGCTGGATCAAATCATCCGCGATATCCTCGATTTTTGAGGAGATTTTTCGTTTCGTTTTCGTCCATTCACTCCCACCAAGTTTATTGATTCGTGGTGTTTTGGATTCCGATGCCACATATTTTTGGATCAAATTCAGCTGAGTGACAGGGATGAAGAGCTTATCATCATTTTGGTAAATGATCGTCATATAGTCTTGGTGGACTCCATCGACTTCTAGCGTTTCCATGCCGATATATTTCCCGATCCCATGATTTGCATGGACGACATAGTCTCCAGCTTTTAGCTCATTGTAGCTTTTTAGGCGTTCTGCATTTGTCACTGTTTGACGGCGTGTCTGTTTTTTCGTCGTCTTTTGGAAGATTTCTTTCTCAGTGATCGTTACGATTTTTTCTTGTGGTAGTTCAAAACCTGTCATCAATGCGCCTTCAACTAACTGGACTTGCCCTTTGATCAGTTGATCCGCTTCTGTTTCTACGACCAGTATGTCTTCATCGCGCAACATTTGTTCTGCTTTGCGGATACGCTCTTTTGTCGGAATGAAAATAACGACTGTTTGCTCTTGTTTGCGCCAACGATCCATTTCTGTTTTCAGCAATGGCATCTGTCCAAAGAATTGTTGCATCGTGCGGTATTGGAACTGATAAAGTGCTTGGAATCTTAGATTTCCCATCCCTTTTTGGAACAAGGAGAAGAAAGTAGTCGCAAATTTTTCTTTTTGGATGATCCCATGCACATCTGCCACAAATTGTTGTTCAGAAAACACACGTAATTCACTGATTTTTTGCGTGTGCCATTCCGCTGCTTCTCTCTCCATCTCACGATTCGTTTCCATGATTCGTTGGTAATCGTCAACGATCAGCAAGCTGTCTTGCGGAAAGTAATCCAAAATCGACAAATGTTCCGGATACAGAAGATCCGCATAAAACTTCGCCTCATCTGTTGGGATATTTCGTTGCCATTCTGATATCAACTGTCCGAAATAATCGTGTAAAAATTGTCGTTCCGTAGCTTCTGATGTTGTTGCTAATTTCTTTTCTAATAAGTTCTCAATTTTATTGATACCATCAAGTAGATTTTCTTGAGAATAAACTTGCTCGCTCGTGGGTGGCAGCCATACTTCTTCGATCTTTTCAATTGATCGTTGCGTATCGGCTTCAAAATATCTCATAGAATCAATTTCGATATCAAATAGCTCCACACGAACTGGGTATTCAAATGTCAACGGATAAATATCGATGATGCTCCCGCGCATACTGAATTCTCCAGGTTTTGCAACCATTTCTGTCCGCTCATACCCCATCAAAACGAGTTGTTGTGGTAATGAATCCATAGCGATCTCATCACCAATTCGCCAATGTAATTGAGCATTTCTCCATGTTTCTTTGTCGGGCAGACGTTTGTGTAATGCTGCCACTGGGAGAAGGTAGATTCCTGGCTCGTTTTGTTGCAAACGATTCAATGTTGCCACACGTTCCGCCCGAGCCTCTGGAGAAGAAAAAGCCATTTCTGCGGACAGAACTTCATCTACTGGGAATTGGTGAATGCTTTCTGCCGGCAAGACATGTTGTAGATCCTCTGCCAATTGGTTGACATAATATAAATTAGGCATCAGGATAATCAAATTTTTGTTCAATTTTTTAAACGCATGTGCAAACAACAATGTTTTAGCTGATCCAGCTAAACCGGTGATCAGTTGTCTGGACATCCGCTGTTCAAGATTCATGGACCATTCAGCCACTTGGGTATCCTTGCCAATCAGTTGGATCATATCCATCTGTTCATTCTCCTTTCTTAATTAAATTTGTTCATTGTATCAATAAAGGAATGACCTTCTAATAAAAATTCAACAGCAGCGACAGATTGATCGATACTTTGTTCGATCAACGGCTGTGTTTCTTTACTGAAAGGACTAAGAACATGTTGGATCACTGTCTTTTTGCCTTCAGGTCTGCCAATGCCGACTTTTATTCGATCAAAGACCGTACTATTCAAATGAGAGATGATACTTTTGATCCCATTATGACCTCCCGCACTTCCTTTTTGTCGCAATCGAATTTTACCGATTGCTAAATCTAAATCATCATAGACGACCACCAGTTCTTCTGGGTAGATTCCAAAATAAGTCATCAACGGCCCCACTGCTCGGCCTGATTCATTCATAAACGTTTGAGGTTTAACTAATAAGATTTTTTCGCCTTCATGGAAAAATTCAGCTACTTCAGCTTCAAAGGTGTTTTTCTTAAAGGTAGCTTGATTTCTTCCAGCCAAACGATCCACCACCATAAAGCCTACATTATGTTTTGTTTGTTCATATTTTGTTCCCGGGTTTCCAAGCCCTACGATCATTTTCATTTTTACGCTCATCCAATCTTATAAACAGCACAAAAGGCTGGACTGCTCGTAGGCGGTCCAGTCTTTGACTCGATTTTTTTATTATTTTAGCTCTTATTAGTATAACACACAATCCTTTGTTACAGCTAAAAAGAGAAACTTAATGAATGAAAAAATGATTAAAATTATAATCTAAAACTAATGAAATCATTGGTTTTACTAAATAGTGAAATAACGCACATGTAAGCTATTACATATGATACAACCTTGTTATCTGTTATATTTTATAACCAAATAGCGTGACAGAGAGCTTTATACATGTTAGCATAGGCATGGGAAAAACAAATCAATGGAAGGATTGATACAAATGGTTGCAAATACAGAAAAAAAAGATCATCAAAAAGTTATTCTTGTCGGAGACGGTGCTGTAGGTTCTAGCTATGCTTTCGCTTTAGTGACACAAAACATCGCTCAAGAAGTAGGGATCATTGATATAAATACTGCAAAAACTGAAGGGGATGCCATTGACTTATCACATGCTTTAGCATTTACTTCACCTAAAAAAATCTATTCTGCATCTTATGCAGATGCACATGATGCAGATTTAGTCGTTATTACAGCTGGTGCACCACAAAAACCAGGTGAAACACGTTTAGATCTAGTAAATAAAAACTTAAAAATCAACCGCGAAGTTGTTACACAGATCGTTGACTCAGGCTTTAACGGTATCTTTTTAGTCGCTGCTAACCCAGTTGATATTTTAACTTACTCTACTTGGAAATTCTCAGGTTTCCCTAAAGAGCGCGTAATCGGTTCAGGAACTTCACTTGACTCTGCTCGTTTCCGTCAAGCACTTGCTGAATTAGTTGATGTGGATGCACGTAACGTCCATGCGTATATTTTAGGTGAACATGGTGATTCTGAATTCCCAGTATGGTCACATGCCAATGTTGCTGGTCTACAAATCTATGAATGGGTCAAAAATAATCCAGACGTTGATGAAGAAGCAATGGTTAACTTATTCTTTGGTGTACGTGATGCTGCGTATACGATCATCGAGAAAAAAGGTGCAACATTCTACGGTATCGCTGTTGCATTAGCACGTATCACTCGCGCGATCTTAGATGATGAAAATGCCGTTCTTCCATTATCTGTTTACATGAATGGCGAATACGGACTAAACGATATCTATATTGGCGCACCAGCAGTTATCAACCGTCAAGGTATCCAAAAAGTCATCGAAATTCCACTAAGCGATAGTGAACAAGATCGTATGGCTGCGTCAGCAAAACAATTAAAAGACATCTTAGATGAAGCTTTTGCTGCATTAGACGCAGAATAATCCAAAATAATTTGAACGTCCGTTGACTCATAAAACCGAATAAACGACGTTTTAACAACTGACCTTCGCAGGAGATTCTGAAAATTGACCTTCCATTTTCTAGGATCTCCTGTTTTTTTATACGATTTTCCATAGCAAAATTACATCTAACAAATGTTATTTTACCGTGCAGTATGTTAATTTTTGTATAAAGAGGGACATCATTTCGTCTTTTACTGTAAATTATGCTATGATAGAGTCGTTACACCCTATAACTATTATTATTAAGGAGTTGCAGATATGACAAGATCTTCTCATCGAAAAAAATCAATGCGTATTGGTTTGCTTTCTGTTCTCGGTGTGATTCTAGTATTAATCGGCTTTTACACCTATCGTAGTACATATTACACGAATCGTTTCCTTCCTAAAACGGAAGTCAATTCGATCAATGTAAGTAATTTGACCATCACTCAAGCAAATGACAAGCTCAGAGATGCTTATTCCAACAAAACCATTTCCATCAAAGAAAATGGAACTGTTTGGAAAGAAATTGCCAAATCAGATCTAGGCTACAAAAAAGATTTTTCGACTGAACTTGCTTCGATCTTGAAAACGCAAAATGCTTGGACTTGGGGGATGAATTATGTTTCTGCGTCCGAAAATCAAGAAATCGATCCGATCAGTACCGAAAGCGATCAATTGGAACAAACGATCGAAACATTATCTACAGAATTGAGTGAATTGAATAAAGACCGTACGCCTACTGCCGATGCAACGATTGAAAAATCTGGTGACTCATTTAAAATCAAACCTGAAGTGAAAGGTGACGCGGTTGATGTCGAAGCTGTCACAAAAGAATTGACCACTGCCGTGAACACTGGAAAAAATACCATCGATCTTACTGATTTCCAAAAAGAACCGACAGTGACATCTTCAGATAAGAAATTGACTGAACAACTATCAACAATGAACAACATTGCTAAAGTAAAAGGAACATACAGTATCAACGGTGAAACAGTCACGATCTCTTCTTCACTTATTGTTGAATGGTTGACTTACGAAGACGGAAAACCAGCTCTTGATCAAGAAAAAGTTCGGCAATATGTAAGTGACTTGGGCGAAAAATATAATACAAGTACAAATGATACGAAATTCAAGAGTACAAAACGTGGCGAAGTAACTGTTCCTGCTGGTACATTCAGCTGGACGATCCAAACAGATAGTGAAGTATCAGCTTTAACAGAAGCGATTTTAGCAGGACAAGATTTTACACGCTCTCCGATCGTTCAAGGTAGTACAACTGCCGATCATCAATTGATCGAAGATACGTATATCGAAGTTGATTTAGAGAATCAGCATATGTGGTTCTACAAAGATGGCAAAGTCGCTCTTGAAACAGCCATTGTTTCAGGAAAACCTTCTACTCCTACTCCTCCAGGTGTCTTCTATGTTTGGAATAAAGAAGAAAATGCCGTGTTAAGAGGAACAAATGATGACGGTACACCATACGAAAGTCCGGTAAGCTACTGGATGCCAGTTGATTGGACCGGTATCGGTATCCATGATTCCGATTGGCAACCTGAATATGGTGGTGACCTATGGAAAACACGTGGTTCTCACGGTTGTGTCAACACACCGCCGGGAGTCATGAAAGAATTGTTTGGAATGGTCGAAAAAGGTACACCTGTATTGATCTTTTAATCGTGTTCAATAGCAAAGAGCAGAGTTGCATGAAACGCAACTCTGCTCTTTTTTTATTTTCTCTTCTTGATAAATGTAAACAGGATACATAAAACGACAGCAGTCAACGCCCCCATCGAATCAAGCATGACATCTTGGAACATCGGTGAACGATCCCCTGTTACCATTTGATGAAACTCATCCAATCCCGCATAACCTGTCGCAGATAACCACGCAAGGACACCAGTCAACCACCAAATCTTCATTTTAGGATAGACACCTAGATATAGACTGCCACCCAATAGAAAATACGTACCGAAATGGGCACCTTTTCTTATAAAGAACTCAATGAATTTACTGTATCCTGAGTGTTCGATGCTGATCACACTCTCTCCATACGTAAACTGTATACCTGATAATGCGTCTTTAAATGGTTGGTTGGGAAACCATGCATCGATTCTTGACAGTTGTGATTGCTGTCCGTAGGTTTGCGAAGAACTATAGAATAAAATAGCAATGATCACTAAAGCAAACACTAAATAGAAATTCCCATTTTTTCTCTGTTTTCTTAAAAATTCCATAATCCACCTCTCCACTCTATGATAGCTTTTTTTTCATAAAACAACAATGATTTCTCCAAGACTTATCCTTTACTTAAATGCTATACTAGAGACAGTACCATAAATATGAGAGGGGTTTTTTGATGACTTATTCGCTTAACTGGGATTTGGATTCTATCTTTCCAGGAGGAAGTGCTTCAACCGAATTAAATGAACGTCTGGCACAACTAGACCGACAAATAGAAACGTATTATGAACAAATCAGTCAGTGGACATTTTCTTCTGAAGAGATCGATTCTCTTGTGACGATTTTAGCGCTTCAAGAAAAAGTAACAAATGGCTTTAGTCAATCTAACAGCTATATCAACGCTTTATTGTCTGCTGATGTCAAAGATTCAGCTGCCAAGATCCTGTCTGGAAAACTTTATGCTTTATTACCTCGTTGGCAAGCGGCAGATACGATTTTATCGAGTAAATTTGCAGAAATATCTGACAACGAATGGACAAACTTAGTTGCACAAGCCCCATTGACTTCGATTGCTTTTCGTATGAACGAAATCCGTCGTGATGGCGCACGCTTATTATCAGAAAATGAAGAACATATCATCAATACATTATCACTAGATGGTTTGAATGCTTGGAGTAGTCACTACGATACGATCGTTGCAAGTGTGACTGTCCCATTTGAACAAAACGGTGAAATCATTGAATTATCCGCTGGTCAAGCATTCAATAAAATGATGAGCGATCCTGACCCAGAAATACGTAAACAACTATTTACTGCTTGGGAAACTGCTTGGCAAGAAAAAGCACCTTTATTCACCGATACGTTGAATCATTTAGACGGGTTCCGCCTATCTACCTACAAACTACATGGCAAAACCGATTTCTTACAAGAACCACTGGAATATAACCGTTTGAAAAAAGAAACATTAGAGATCATGTGGGAAACGATCCAAAAAAATAAGCAGCCGCTTGTTGACTACTTAACAAGAAAAGCAAACCTTTTTGGTAAAGAAAAAATGGAATGGCAAGACCAAGATGCGCCGATCATTCTAGGTGAAATGGAAGAAAAAACGTTTACCTTTGATGAAGCAGCTGCATTTATCATCGATAATTTCAATAAATTCAGTCCTAAAATGGCAGAATTTGCTCAAGCTGCTTTTGATAAAAGTTGGATCGAAGCAGAAGATCGTCCGGGCAAACGCCCTGGTGGTTACTGTACCGAATTGCCTGAGACACAAGAATCTAGAATCTTTATGACTTACAGCAATTCAGTCAATGAAGTGGCTACATTAGCTCATGAGTTGGGTCATGCTTTCCATAGTAGTACGATGTGGGATCTGCCATCATTGAATCGTGAATATGCAATGAACGTCGCTGAAACAGCAAGTACCTTCGCCGAATTGATTGTTGCTGATGCTACACTGAAAGCAGCAAAAACAAAAGAAGAAAAAATCAATTTACTGGATACAAAATTACAAAATGCTCTGGCAATGTTCATGAATATCCATTCTCGCTTTATTTTTGAAAATCAATTTTACACGGCACGCCAAAAAGGCTTAGTTGCAGAGCAAGAAATCACTGATATGATGCTTGAAGCGCAAAAAGAAGGCTATGCCAATGCGTTGGCTACGTATCATCCTTATTTCTGGGCAGCAAAACTACATTTCTTTATTGATGATGTACCGTTTTACAATTTCCCTTATACCTTTGGTTACTTGTTTAGTTTAGGGATCTATGCTTATGCTAACCAAAAAGGTGCAAGTTTTGAACAAGAGTATATCGATTTATTACGCGACACTGCTTCAATGACAACCGAAGACTTGGCTCAAAAACACTTAGGTGTTGACTTGACGAAACCTGATTTTTGGCAAGCAGGAATCGATATGGTCTTAGAAGATATCCAAGAGTTTATGGATTTGACCGAAGAATTCATTTAAGCTGTCTTATAACAAACGCTACAAAGGATCGAACAAACAGTTTTCATCGCTGTTTGTTCGATCCTTTTTTATAAAAAAAAGAACCAACTCTTGATTGAGTTGGTTCTTGATCAATTACATACTTACAGCAAAGTCAGGTGCATACCATTGAACTGAGCCAATTTTAACACTTTCACCAGGTTGTGGTGCGTGGATGTATTGTCCGCCACCTAAAGAAATTGCTACGTGGTAAGTGCTACCAGCTGATCCCCAGAATAATAGGTCTCCAGCTTTTGCTTGAGAAACTGAGATTCTTGCTCCAGCTGATTCTTGAGGAACAGTCCAACCACCGATGTCACGGCCAGTTACTTGTAGGAACACATAACGTGTAAATCCAGAACAGTCAAATCCACTTGGATCTTTTCCACCCCATACATAAGGAGTTCCAATGTATTTCATCGCTTCAGCTACGATTGCTGCTCCATTAGTAGATGGAGTAGTTGGTGCTGGAGTTGATGGAATTGGTGTTGATGGTTCTGGCGTAGGCGCTGGTGTTGATGGCGCCGGTGTTGACGGTTCAGCAGGTGTTGCTGGTTCTGATGTTTCTGGAACAGATGGTGTAGTGTTAGATTCTTCTGTTGAAGATTCTGGTACACTGCTATCTTCAGTTGTTGAATCTTCTGTTGATGTAGATGATTCAGGAACTGATGATGATTCTGTTGAAGATTCAGCACTTGATGATGATTCTGAAGAGACTGATGATGATGATTCAGTTTCAGTAGAAGTTGCTGATTCTTCTGTTGAAGATGCTGCTTGTGATTGAGCTGTTGCAGCTGCTGCCGCAGCTTCAGCTTGTTCACGTGCTTCTCTTTCAGCTTGTTCTTGTGCTGCTTGTTGACGCGCTTGCTCTGCTAAACGAGCTTGTTCACGAATACGTGCTTGCTCTGCTTCAGCTTCAGCTTTTTGGCGGTTCAAGTCTTCTTTTTTATCTTCTGCTGTTGCTTGTTCAGCCGCTAAAGTAGTTTTTAATACATTTAAATCAGCTTGTTTTGATAGTAAATCGCCTTTTTGTGATTCTAACAAAGCTTGGTTTTCCGCTAACTCTTGTTGCTTCGCTTCATTTTCAGCTTTTTTATCTTCAACTGCTTGTTTGTCTTCTTTTTGTTGTTTCACTAAATCTTGGTTCGCACGTACGATTGATGACATTGCTTGAACGCGTCCGATTGCATCTGAGAATGACTCAGCGTTCAATACTGCATCGATGTAGTTAGAGCTTGTTCCACTCACTTGTGTTTCACGTGCTTGTTCTTGGATCGTAGCTTCACGTTTTTCGATACGTTCTTGTAGATCTGCAATTTCTTGTGTCAATTGAGAAGACTCTTGACGTAATGTTGCTTGATTAGCTAATAAAGTTTCAGCTTTTGTATTAATGTCAGCGACTTGACCTTCTAATGCCTCGATTTGAGATTGGGCACTTGCTTGTTGGTTTTGTAATTCCGCAATTTTTTGATCTTGTTGTTGTATTTGAGAATCAAAATCTTCCGCCGCGGCTGCGATCGGTGATGCTACGGCAGTCAAGGCCATTGAACTTACCATTACTGCTGATATTAAACTCTTTTTCACTCTTCATTCCTCCGACTGGCTTAATTTAATAAATATCTAAAAATATTTAAGTCTTTCTTAACGATAACAAAATTGTACCATAGCTGTATGTCAATGAGATAATAGTTATGTTACAAAAACATTTCAAAACAACTGATTATAATGACAGAAATGTAAGATGGATTGGTTATTTTCATAATAGATTTTCTGTAAATTAAATAATGTCTGTTTTAAATTAAATAAAAAAAGAAGCTATTCTTCTTTGAATAGCTTCTTCAATGGAAATACAAGTAGGGCAAACAGAATCATATTCAATAATAATGTTGGTCCTAAATATTTAGTAATGA
This sequence comes from Enterococcus sp. DIV2371, assembly GCF_050498525.1. Classification (NCBI taxonomy): domain Bacteria; kingdom Bacillati; phylum Bacillota; class Bacilli; order Lactobacillales; family Enterococcaceae; genus Enterococcus; species Enterococcus sp. DIV2371. The sequence goes on from NZ_JBIPAJ010000001.1 coordinate 3,057,744, forward strand.
AGTAAGTACTGTCGACAGTTGCTAGTTTGAAAACCATTTGTACGAGCAATGTAAATAACTCGTAGCCTGTAATGAAGATGATCAAACTAAAAAACTCAGTGAAGATACTTACGTGGATGACTGATTTCATCCCATACATGATAAATACTAATAAAGGTAAGGCAACTGCGTATATCCCGATTACGCCAATATAGTAAGAATCAAAGATAATACCTAAAACTAAAGTCGTGATCAATAAATATCTTTTGGAAAAACTCAAACTACAAAATAGTAAAGTCAATATCAAAAGATGCGCACTTGCCATGTAGTCACCGTTCGACAATCTGATCATCATTCGGGTAAAATGCCCATCGATCAACATGAGTAGAAACAATAAAATCGGCAAATAAATAGTCATTTTCTCTTTTTTTAGCATGGACTATTCCTCCACAAGACGTTTGATGATCGTTACCACTGGAAGATCATACATATCCGCGTAAGGTTTGACATAGACTTCACGATCTAGTCCATAACTATCTGGTTTTGTTTTGATCACTGTCCCGATCCGCAGATCTGCTGGTGAATTGCCCCCAAGCCCTGATGTTTGTACTACATCGCCTTCTTTGATCTCACTGTCACCTGTTAGCTGTGTGACAACTAGCGCTTGTAATTTTTCATCATAATTCTTGAGTAAACCGAAAGATTCTCCGTCTCCAGAAGATACTCGTACAGGGAAATGGTTGGAACTTACATTTGATGAAGTCAGTAATTCTACTTTAGAAGAAGTGGCATTGACTTCGATGACACGTCCGACTAAACCTTTTTGTGCCATGACTGCCATATTGACTTCGATTCCATCGTTTGAGCCTTTGTCGACGACTAAGAGATCTTGCCATGAGTCAGGTGAACGAGTGATCACGTTTGCCGTGACTCTTTCGTAGCTCGTCAAGGTTTGACTCAAATCGAGTTCGCTTTTTAGTGCGTCGATTTCTTTTTGCATGTTTTGGTTTTTTTGGGCCATCTCATCATAGCTATCGATTTTTCCTTTTAGCCGTTCATTTTCTGAATAAGTGGTAAACAAATGATGGACGGAATCCACACCATTTTGGACCCATTTGACCGGAGCAGAGATCGTCCGATCGACAAAAGAGACACTGTCGTTCACAATAGATTGGAAGAAATTAGGCTTTCCTTCATTCGCTCGCTGGGCAGCAGTCACACTTAGGACCGTTACTACGATAATAACGATAACTAAGGTAATAATGATATTTTTATTAGGATTGAACTTCTTCACAAAGACACCTCGAATTAAATTAGACTCTTAACTGTAATTCTATCATTAAATACGAGGAAACAAAAGGCTCGACCCTTCTTTTAAGCTTTTTTTAGCAATTAATTCAAACTGTCATTTTTTCCCTTTAAACCAATTGTCAGTTTCTGATGAACCGATCACTTAATCTTTACTTTGGATGACTGAAATGATCCCTTTCGAGAAGGCAAAAGATGCTTTATCTGTGACAAATTCATTGCTTGCATAAGATGTTGGACGAGGTACTTCCTCATTCGATAGTTCATATTTACTGTCAGTTAAGGTCAAATGACTCACAGGGGTCAAACAACAATAAGCCAAATACTTCATTTCAGGGATTTTTTTGATCTCGTAAGTTCCTGGCAGATAGTAAGTGATCACATTTTGTTTGTCTTGTATCTCGATTTGGCGAACAAAAGGCTGGAAGCGTGGTTCTAATACCAACCATAGATTGGCTAATAGATGATCCACTCGGCCACCGGTTGCCCCGATCAGCGTCACGTTTGCCTCTGGAAAGTGTTCGAATGTCTTTGCCAAACCGAGTTGTGTATCTGTATCGTCTTTTTCTGCTGGTGCTTGATGTATCTCGACCGCTTCTTCGGATACTCGTTGAAATTCCGCGGAAGACAATGAATCAAAATCACCGATTGCTAAATCCAAGGGGTAACCTTTTTCAAGCAGATAGAGTGCCCCACGGTCGATCCCCACGTAGCGATTAAATGCTCGCTGTGACAAATCTGGCCAATTTTCTGTTGAACCGCCTGCGACAAGTAATACTTCCATTAACTCAACGCCTTTTTCAATTGATCGATCTGAGTAGCTGGGTCTTCTGCACTGTAAACATAAGAGCCTGCCACAAATACATCTGCACCTGCTTCTTGACAGATTTTTGCTGTTTCTGGAACGATCCCGCCATCTACTTCGATTTGGTAGTTCCAATTATTCGCTGTGCGTAATTCTGCTAATTCAGCGATTTTATCCACCGTTTCTGTAATAAAACTCTGTCCGCCAAAGCCAGGATTGACAGTCATCACTAGCACTTGGTCGACTAAAGGCAAGACATGCTTGATCATTTCGATCGGTGTACCCGGATTAACAACGACACCTGCTTTGACATCTAAATCTTTGATCATCTGGATTGCACGATGGATATGCACCGTCGATTCCACATGAACAGTGATGATATCTGAACCCGCTTTTGCAAAATCGGCAATATAATTTTCAGGATTGATGATCATCAAATGAACGTCTAGCGGTAATTTTGTGACCGGACGGATTGCTTGTACGACGTTTGATCCAAATGTGATGTTAGGAACGAATTGTCCATCCATCACGTCCACATGGATATAGTCTGCGCCGCCTTTTTCTACTCGTTCGATGTCTGTTTGAAGATTTGCAAAATCTGCGCTTAAAATCGATGGTGCTATTTTCATAAAAATATCCTCCTATTTCCTTCTGCTTTGTTTTTTGTTATACATTGGTTTACGATTTTCAACTTCTTGCAAAAATTGCAAGTAATTGTCATAGCGGGTCTGGGCAATTTCTTTTGTTTCTACTCTTCGTTTGACTTCACAATCTGGTTCTTTTACGTGCATACACTCTCTGAAGCGACAGTCGTTCGAAGCTTCGACGAATTCAGGGAATTGTTTCGCTAACTCAACAGGCTCGATGACTAAAAAATCGATGGAGCTGAACCCTGGTGTATCAGCAACTAACCCGTCATAAAGCGGCAATAATTCGACATGTCTCGTCGTGTGACGTCCGCGTCCTAGAGAGTCGGAGATCTCGCCTGTCTCTAATTCAAGCTCTGGGGAGATTTGATTGAGCAAGGTTGATTTACCGGCGCCAGACTGTCCCATAAAAACGGTCAATCTTTCTGGGAAATAGCGTACCAGTTCTTCCGTATCTCCTTGTTCGTGAGGCACGATCACTGGATAGCCGATTTTTTCATAGGTGTCTTTGATTTCTTGGATTTTTGTTTGTTCGACAGCTAGATCCGTCTTCGTCAAATAAATGACTGGTTCGATCGATTCATATTCTAACATGACCAAAAAACGATCAAGAAGATTATAGGAGAATGTAGGTTCAATCAAACTAGTGACAACGACACCTAGATCGACATTTGCGACTGGCGGGCGTACTAACTGATTTTTACGTGGTAAAACTTCTAGCAAGTAGCCGTCTGTCTTATTTTCGCTTTCAAACACCACTTGATCTCCAACGAGTGGAGTGATCTTTCGATTACGGAAATTCCCACGTCCTCTTGTTTGATAGGTCTCTCCATCTTTATATACGTAATAAAATCCACTTATTGCTTTTCTGATTTGTCCTTTGATGAAGTCCACCTCCATTTTTTAATATATTTTACCACAGGACAGCAGAAGTTAGGAGGAATCGCAAAAAATAGACCTGAGAATTTCCTTAAACGTCTACTGCGTTTTGGAATCTCAGGTCTATTTTTAATGTTTGTTGCTACAGATTACTTATGCGGATCACTCAGTATCACTCGTAGATTCTGACGAACTGCTTTTCGTTTCTTCTTCTGAAGATGAACTGCTTGAGCTGCTAGATGAGTCTTTTTCAGAACTTGAAGAAGAAGTTTTGGCTGGGTCAGGTCCTTTTGAATAGATCACATTAATGACCGTTCCTGATGTGATCGAGGCACCTACCCCTGGGTCTGTACGGATCACTTTATCTTTTTCAACTGTATCTGAAAACTCATACGTTTCATGACCGATGTAGTCGGCACCAATACTAGATAAATAGCTTTGGGCATCACTTTTCGTGTAGCCAGAAATATCATTCAACGTCTTCGCATTCGGGCCTTGACTAACAACAAAACTAATAAATGTCGTGTCCATCAATGGTTCCCCAAAACTAGGGGACTGACTGATGATCGCACCTGCGGGAACCGTATCACTATAATCATTAGTTGCACTGATATTTGTGTAACCATTCGTTCTCAAAATACTATGGACCGTTTCATAATTTTGTCCTGTGTAATCGCTCATTGTTGGTTGTGTGCCTTTGCTAACAGTAAACGTGATTGTATCTGATGTCGGATCAACTTCTGTTCCTTCATCTTCTGATTGCGAGATGATGTTCCCGCTCATGATCGCCTCACTGAATTCTTCTTCTTTTTTGATTCGACTTGATGAAAATCCTAGATCAAGTAATTGCTTACGCGCTTCATCATACGACATATCAGTATAATCATCGAGTTGGACTTTTTTCTTACCTGTACTGATATAAAGCGTGACTTCGCGATTTTGTTTCACGGTTGTTCCAGAAGCTGGATCTGTTTTGACCACACTGCCTTCCTCAATCGTATCATCCGCGATTTCTTCGGTATTAGTTGCTACTTTCAATCGGGCTTGGGTCAATGTTTCTCTTGCTGAAGCTTCAGATTGCCCAGACACATCGGGGATCGTGACTTCTCCTCGCCCACCTGAAGCAAATAAAACAGCTGAGCCAATCCCTAATAAGGCAAGTAGAACGAGTAACAAGATCCACCATTTTTTCTTTCGTTTCGTCTTTACATCTGGCATTGTTTCTTCTGGATCTGGTACTTCTTCATTTGTTTTTTCTTCTGGCAAAGGCATCGACTTAAAGGAATCTGGCATTGGTGTTTCTGCCGTTATCGGGGTCAACACTTTCGTTTCGTTCCCCATTGCCTGTGGTTGCCATTTTTCTTCGTTTGCTCGCTCCAATGAAAGAACTGTTGCTAGATCATCGGCCATTTCTTCTGCCGTTTTATACCGATCAACAGGTTCTTTGGCGGTAGCTTTCAAGACGACATTTTCTAATGCTTGCGGCGCACCTGGATCAAGCGCCTTGATTGAAGGCAAGTCATCTTGGAAATGTTTCAATGCGATCGTAACGGCTGATTCTCCATCAAAAGGTACGCTGCCGGTCAACATCTCATATAAAATGATCCCCAACGCATAGATATCCGATTGTTTTGTTGCCATGCTGCCTCTTGCCTGTTCAGGCGAAAGGTAATGAACAGAACCAAGCATCGTATTCGTTTGTGTGATCGATGTTTCAGATAAGGCGATCGCAATCCCAAAATCGGTGATTTTCACGACTCCTTCATTATCGATCAAGACATTTTGTGGTTTTAGATCTCGGTGGATGATTTGATGGCTATGTGCTAAAGAAATCGCAGATAAGATTTGTTGCATGATATTGACTGCTGTTTCATAAGGGATAGGATAATGCGTTTGGATATAACGCTTCAGATCCATTCCTTTTACATATTCCATAACTAAGTACTGCATGTTATCTTCTTCACCGACGTCATAGACACTAACGATATTCGGATGGACAAGTTCGGTTGCTGCTAATGCTTCTCGTTGAAACCGGCGGATCGCCGTTTGGTCATTTTGGAAGTCAAAACGTAGTACTTTGATTGCAACATCGCGATCTAAAATCAAATCATGGGCTAAAAAGACATTTGCCATCCCGCCACTACCGATATTTCCGGTAATTTGATAACGGCCATTTAATTTTCTTCCTGGCTCAATCATGCAACATCCTCCTTATACTCAATAAGAAGAACGCTGATATTATCTGCTCCGCCAGCCTCATTTGCTTGATCAACTAATTGCGTCACTTTTTCTGATAATGATCCTTCTTGATTGATGATCGTACCGATCGTTTCTTCTGACAACATATTGGTCAATCCATCTGAACATAGAAGCAAACGATCTTTTAGCTGCCAAAGATAAGTTGCTACGTCTACTTCTAATGATCCTGGCATCCCCACAGATCGAGTCAAGATATTCTTACGTGGATGATTGACTGCCATTTCTTCGCTGATTTCGCCTGATTTGACCAATTCATTTACTAAAGAATGGTCTTCGGTCAAGCGGATGATGCGATTATCGCGAAGTAAATAAGCGCGACTATCACCAACATTGGCAATCGTGAAGCGTTCCTCGGATAAGGCGGCCGCTACGATCGTTGTTCCCATTCCACTATATTCAGGCTGTTCTTGTCCTAATTGATGAATCGCCCGATTTTCTTCTTGGATTGCTTGGATAAACCACTGCGCAATTTTCTCATCGTCAAGTAAAGCTTGTTCTTCCCAAGCTTCCCCTAAATTTGTTACGGCCATTTGACTCGCAATATCGCCTGCGCGGTGACCACCCATCCCATCGGCTAAAATTGCCAGTTTGATCCCGACTTGGTTTTTAAATACACTGACATAATCTTGGTTCGTATTACGTCTTCTTCCTACATCTGATTGATATTCAATCTGCATTTCTTCACCTCATTATTTTTTGCGCAAACAACAAATGAAAAAGCCATCTGTGTAAAATTGATGTGGATATAACGTCAACATCTTCTCCTTGATTGATGATTGTAGCACAGGATCAGTGGAAACATCAATAGTCTCAAAATCTGGATGGTTAGCTAAAAAGGCAGCAATGACCTCTTGGTTTTCTTCTTTTAAAACGGTACAAGTACTATAAGTCAATATACCTGAAGGTTTCAATGCTGTTGCTGCACTTTCTAATATAGCCAATTGGATGGCTGGAAGATTGGCTAATTCGTTCGCATTCTTTTTGTAACGAATATCTGGTTTTCGACGAAGCAACCCAAATCCAGAACATGGTGCATCTACGAGTATCCGATCAAACTGTGCAGGCGCAAACTCTTCCTTGATTTCTCGTGCATCCATTTTTTGTGCGTAAACTGCATTCGCTACGCCTAAACGTTGCGCATTTTCTTCGATCAATTTCACTTTATGTTCATGCACGTCTAAGGCGACGACTTCTCCTCCGCACGTTGGATCCAAAAATGTCGCAATATGCGTCGTTTTCCCGCCAGGGGCAGCACACGCATCTAAAACATGGAATTCCGGTTCGATCTGCATAGCTGGCGCAACTAGCATCGAGCTCTCATCTTGGATCGTCATCACGCCATCATGGAACAATGTGCTAGAAGCGAGACGTCCCTTTTCTGCAATGATCCCCTGAGGACTGATTGCACTTGCTTTGACATCGAGTCCTTCTTCTTGTAAGACTTGCAATGCCTCTTCTCGTGACATGCGTCGGGTATCGATCCGAGCGCTCACATGGCTTGGTCGATAGAGCGATAAGCCAAGCTTTTCTGTTTCTTCATAACCGATTTGGTCAACAAAACGTTGGGTCAACCACGTGGGCAAACTGATTGCCACTGCTAAACGCTCGATAGGATCAGTAATTGTTTCAAGTGTTGGTCTTTCTTGGCGCAAATAGTTTCTTAGTACGCCATTGACAAATTTCCCTGTCCCGGGATTTCCTTTGACTTTGCCGATTTCAACTGCTTCGTTCAAAATAGCATGATCTGGTACTTTGTCTAAATATTCCAATTGATAGATCGACAAATATAAGAGCGTTTTGACCCAATTGTCCACTTTTTTTGCTTTGACAATCAATGGGGCCAAATAAAATTCAAGCAGACGTTGACGACTGATCGTTCCATAGACGAGTTCCGTGAATAAGCCGACATCTTTTGGATTCAGCTCTCCTTGATTGATCATCTCGTTCAATAGCAAGTTTGAATAGGCACCGCCTTTATTGACACGCTCTAACGTCATCAAAGCCATAAAACGAACGGAGCGTTTCATTTTTTTAGGTATTTTAGCCATTATTCCACCCGCTGTCCAACAGCAACGTTTTGTCCGCTACCATTTAAAAACTCATGGATCAATTGTTTGCCTTTGCCTGCTGGCTGTAACTCATTGATTGCAAGAACGGTTTGATTGCCGCATGCGATCCAGAGTTGTTTTTTGTCTTTATGAATGATCGTACCTGGTGCTTCTTGGGTCGTTTCATCGGCCATTACTGCGACAGCCCATAACTTCCAACGTACAGAGCCATAGTTTGTAAAAGCAATCGGCCATGGACGCATCCCACGAACTTGGCAGTCGATTTCTTCTGCTGTTTTTTCCCAGTCGATAGCTTCTTGTTCACGAGTGATGTTTGGTGAAAACGTCGCTTGATCCTCGTCTTGAGGAACTGGAGTCAACTCGCCAGAAATGATTTTAGGTAAGGTTTCCAGCAATAATTCTTTTCCTAAAAGACTTAATTTTTCAAACATCGAACCAACATCGTCTTGTTTTGTGATCGGGAGACTTGCTTGGGAGAAAATCCCTCCCGCATCCATTTTTTTGATCATTTCCATGATCGTTACACCTGTTTCCTTTTCTCCATTGATAATGGAGTAGTGGACAGGTGCGCCGCCACGATATTTAGGTAATAAAGAGGCATGGACATTGATAGCCCCATGTGTTGGAGCTTGTAATAATTTTTCTGGCAAGAATTGACCAAAAGCAGCGGTTACCAACACATCTGGTTGCAATTCAATGATTGTTTGCATTTCTGGTGATCCAGTGATTTTTTCTGGCTGTAACACAAGAAGATCATGCTTCAACGCCGCAGCTTTCACTGGTGTTGGGGTAATGGTTTTTTTTCGCCCTACTGGTCGATCGGGTTGTGTCACTACTGCAACGATCTCATACCCCTGATCGATCAATCCTTCAAGTATAGGAACTGAAAATGCTGGGGTTCCCATAAATACGATTTTAGTCATCTAAATGTTCCTCCATATATTCTTCGAGTTTTTCTTCTGGGATTTGCTCGATCATTTTATCAATAAATAAAATCCCATCTAAGTGATCGATCTCATGTTGAAAGGCTCGTGCAAGATAACCAAAAGCAGTTACTTCGATTTCCTCTCCGTCACGATCATAGTAACGAACAGTCACTTCGTCTGCACGCTTCACTGTACCGTAGACATGCGGAATACTTAAACAACCTTCCACATCGATGCTTTCTCCTTTTGCTTCAATGATCTCAGGGTTGATCAGTTCAAATTTATCCCCTTCATCTACTTCGACGATAGCGATTCGCTGATTTTTACCAACTTGCGGTGCGGCGATACCGACTCCGTCATTTGCGACCATCGTTTCATATAAATTATCTAACAATACGATCGTTTCATCCGTGATCATATCGATTGGCTGAGCTTTTCGATTCAATTTTTTATTTGGGTGGATCATTATTGGATAACGCATAGTGTTTCCTTTCTTAAATAAAATGCAGCGGCTCGTTATCGATCGCAACAAATAGATTTTGTCGTTGTTCTTTTTGGCTTTGATCCAAGATTTCTTTCAGCGCATTAGCCAGTCCTGGCTCATGTTTATACTTGATGATCAACTGATAGTAGTAACGATTTTTCACGCGTAAAACGGAACTAGGTACTGGACCTAATAGTAGGCTGTTTGGTCCGAGTACTTGCTTTAACTGACTGGCGATCTGAAAGATTTTTTTCGCTGCGACTTGTTCTTCAGGATGGCTCGTCGTGATTTTCACCGTGAAGTAATAAGGTGGATAGCCGCCACGATGTCTTACATTCATCTCTTGTTGATAAAAGCGTTCGTAATTTTGTTCTTTTGCCAACGTCACAGCATAATGGTTCGGGTTGAATGTTTGGATAACGACCTCCCCTGCTTTTTCAGCTCTTCCGGCTCTTCCAGATACTTGTGTCAGCAATTGGAAGGTGTGTTCACTGGAACGAAAATCAGGTAAGTTTAACGAGGTGTCCGCATTTAGAACGCCGACTAGAGTCACATCAGGAAAATCCAATCCTTTTGCGATCATCTGCGTTCCTAATAAAATATCGGCTTCTTTATTACCAAATTTTTGTAAAATCCGTTCATGTGCCCCTTTTTTCCTTGTCGTATCCACATCCATCCGCAAAATTCTTGCTTGCGGATAAAGTGCTTGTAGTTCTTCTTCGACTTTTTGAGTGCCTGTGCCATAATAACGGATCTTGTTGCCGCCACAGTTTGGACAACGATGCGGGATTGCTTCTTCATGCCCACAGTAATGGCAACGCATCGAGCGTGAATCCATATGGAGAGTCAGTGAGATATCACAATTCGGGCAAGGCAAGACAAAGCCGCAATCACGACACATCACAAAGGAAGAATAGCCTCGTCGATTCAACAAAAGAACGGTTTGTTCTTTTTTTTCTAAGCGATCTTGGATCTTTTCTTGCAATAATCGTGAGAAGGTCGATGTTTGGTTTTTTTCGAACTCTTCGCGCATATCGACAACTTCGATCTCAGGTAATTGCGCACTCGTTTTTGCGCGTTGACTCAAATGTAACATGCGATAAACGCCTTTTTGCGCACGGGCTCTTGATTCAAGGGATGGGGTTGCACTCCCTAAAACGATTGGGCAGTGATGATATTTTCCACGCCATAACGCTAAATCTCTCGCATGGTAACGTGGCGTTTCATCTTGTTTGTAACTGGATTCATGCTCTTCATCGATGATGATCAACCCGATATTTTCTAGTGGCGCAAAGATCGCTGAGCGGGCGCCGACAACGACTTGCGCTTCATTACGCTCGATTTTACGCCATTCGTCATATTTTTCACCTTGAGATAAGCCACTATGTAACACTGCGACAGATTCTCCAAAGCGACCTTTAAAACGTTCGACCATTTGAGGGGTCAACGCAATTTCAGGAACCAGCATGATCGCTGTTTTCTTTTCTGCCAAGACATCGGCAATTGCTTGAAGGTAGACTTCTGTTTTCCCGCTACCAGTGATTCCTTCAAGTAAAAATGTCTCATTTTTTCCTTGGTGACACGCTTCAATGATCTGTTGGACAGCTGATTGTTGTTCTTCATTCAACTGTAACGCAGTCGTCCGTTCAAATACACGATCTTTATAAGGATCACGATAACTTTCAACTTCTTCGAAACGCAACCACCCTTTATCTCTGCCTTGATTCAAGATGACAGAGCTGACTCCTTTTTCTTTGAAGTAAGAAACAGGCATTGGTTTTTCCATTTCTGATAAATAAAGCAGTAATTCTTTTTGTTTTTTTGCGTTTTGTCTGAGCGTTCCCCACGCTTTATCCAGTTGTTCCTTTGATAAAAGGGAATGAACGACACGGATCGTTTTCACTTTGTTTTTTGTATGGACTTCATAACGAATATCCACTAGCTTGTTCTTACGCCAACGGATCAATTGCGGTAAAAGCCCAGTTTCTTCCGCCTCTTTCCAAGAAATCTCTTGTCTGCCTGCGAACAATGCCACGACCTCTGGTTCATCCGTGACCGGATAAATGAGTTTGTCGTATTCTGCTTTCATGACACTTGGTAGCATTGTTTGTAAACAAGTGATTTTGAAGGCATACGTGATCGTTTTCATATAATCGGCTAACAGCATCAGCTCTTGATTGACCACAGGTGCTAGATCAAGCAACTGACGGATCGGCTTCAATTCTTTTTCAAGAGGTTGCTCCTTTGCTGTCAACGCCATCACAAATCCTTGGACTTGGCGATTGCCGTTTCCAAATGGTACTGCCACTCGCATGCCCACTTGGATAGCCGCTTCCATCTCAGAAGGAACCAAATAGGTGAATGCTTGATCGGTTTGCATCGTTGGTACATCTACAATCACATCCGCAATAACGGTCATGGACTCCTTCTCCTTTCTTCATCTTGGTTTTTAAACACAAAATGGCTCTTGACCATTTTACTAGAGATTCCTTGTTTTGTCTTACTTTCTGCCGAATCCTAACAAAAAATTAACGCAGGAAAAAAAAGAGCCTAGGAACAATTCCCAAGCTCGTGGCTTTGTCTATTTTAAAGCGAATATCGTTGCGATCTTACAGTTTTTGCTCGTCGCGAATACGAGATTCTAATTCTTGTTGTGCACGGTCTTTTTGCGCTCTGCGTTCTTCATCTTCCATGCGTAGACGTTCACGTTTCAATTCAGGATGTGGATCGCTGATCACATTTCCTGCTTCGATTTCTTCTAAAGCTTGCCCAACACTTTTGACAGAATCAAATGAATCCATTGTTGGTTGTGCTTTTGCGTCCAATTCATGTGCACGTTTACTTGCTAAGATCACTAGAGAATACTTTGAATTCACGCGATCTAATAATGAGTCGATTGAAGGTTTTAACATCATAAGACTACATCTCCTTTAACATTTTGATATATTTTCCGATGACACGGTCGACACGGAAATGTTCACTTGCAATAATATCTTTGATTCGGTTGACTGCTAATGGCACTTCGTCGTTGACAACAGCGTAGTCATACAATGCCATCATTTCGATTTCTTCCTTAGCGACTTTCATTCGTTCTTCGATTACTTCATCTGCATCTGTTCCACGTCCAACGATTCGTGATTTTAACTCTGCTAAATCAGGGGGCGTTAGGAAAATAAATACGCCGTCAGGTACTTTTTCTTTCACTTGTTTTGCACCTTGGACTTCGATTTCAAGGAAAACATCTTTTCCTTCGTCTAAGGTTTTGTTGACATACGATAGTGGGGTACCGTAATAATTCCCAACATATTCTGCATATTCCAACATTTCGCCTTCAGCGATCATTTGTTCAAATTCTTCGCGGCTTCGGAAATAGTAGTCGACTCCTTCAACTTCTCCTTCACGCATCTTGCGTGTCGTCATCGAAATCGAATATTGGAAATCATTATCCTCACTCTCAAAAATTGCTTTTCGTACTGTGCCTTTTCCCACACCGGATGGACCAGACAACACGATTAATAATCCACGCTCTGACATGACGACGTCCTTTCAACTAGTCTTTTTTATACTATTGCTTATTTTGCACTTTTTTCTTGCAACTTTCAAGGCTATTTTTTATTATAGCTAGAAAACCTAGAAAAAGCTAGTCTACTTCCTGCTAAGGAGCCCGAGACAAAAGTAAAATTTACTTTTGTTGTATACCTAAAAAACGAATAAACGGCGGGAGCAGAAGTAACCTCTTCGGAAATAAGACGGAATCCACAAAAATTTGAAAAGCAATTTCCGTGGATTCCGTCTTATTTCTCGAGGCTGAACACTTCTGTCCCGACCTCATTTCATACACGAGCCTGCCTAACAGACAGTTCGTCAGTCAGTCAGGCTGGAAAATCACTCGATATTTTGGATTTGCTCACGGATTTTTTCTAAAATCGTTTTCGATTGGACGACCCGATTTTTGATCTCGATCGCACTTGTTTTTGAACCGATCGTATTGATTTCGCGATTCATTTCTTGGAGTAGAAAATCTAATTCCCTACCGATGGGATAGTCTGCATCAAGCAATTCTTCCAGTTTCTGCGTATGGATCACTAAGCGGTCGATTTCTTCATGGATATCGCCACGCTCCAAAAGAATCGCTATTTCGGTCAACAAACGTTCTTGCTCCACTTCTGCTCCTAGATATGCTTCGATTTTTTCTTGATATTTTTTTTGGAATTCTTGCTCGTAGATCTCTACAAAACTTGCCAATCCATCAATGACCTTTTTGAATTCTTTGGTTTGCTGAAGAAAAACTTTTGCTAACGCTTGACCTTCTTTACTCCGGCTTTCTTCGATGGAACAAAGCGCTGTTTCCATCGTTTCTTTCGCTAGTTGAGCAAGGATTTCTTGGTCTTCTTCCGTTGATTCTGCGATCGTCACAAACTCTTCATTCAGTGCAAAACGTTCGATCAGCGCACCGATCGATAAAGGATTTGATTCTCCATATCTTTCTTCAATACCTGTGGTCAATTGGGTATAAAGCGTATCGATCAATTGCCAATTGATCGTCACTTTCTTCTCTTGTTCACCCAGATAAGTGAGATTGATAAACACATCCACGCGTCCTCGGCTAAGTTTTGTTTTGATCAATTGTCTCAATTCATTTTCAACAAAACCTAATACTTTCGGACTACGAACTTGGATATCTAAAAAACGTTGGTTGACACTTTTGATCTCGATTTCAAGTTGATAATTCTTTTGCTCTCGGATGGCACTGCCAAAGCCAGTCATGCTTTTCATGCGACAGAGTCCTTTCTTTTACATATTTTTGATTGCTTTTTGCAACTCTTCAAACTCTTCATTCGTCAAGGTTAGCCCTTTACCCATTTTTTCATGGTCAGGTGCCCAATCGCGCAAGTCAAATTTCGGTGGTCTGCCATTCCAGCTCACCAAGTTCAATTCTTTACGCCACCCTTTATTGTTTTCAGATAAAACTGCAATTTCTTCTACGATCTCATATGAGAATTCTTGTGCCATGGTTGTTCCTCCTTTAGATAATAAAGATAGAGATACATCAAAGTTTCTATCGCATCTGTATTGAGTTGCCGTTGTATGCGATCATACTTTTTTTCTTTCACGTATTGGTGAAATCTCTTTTCCCTCGTTACGTGTATTTTAGCATTTCGTTCGAGTTTTCGAAACTTCAGCCATTCACTGGCGTTCAACTGCCCAATTGCTTTTAAAAATGCTTCGTCGATTTTATTTTCTTTGCAAATGGTCGGCAACATCTCTTCGACAGTATACACTTTGTTCGGTAAGATCAATTTGTGTTTCGCTAATAGCTCAAGCATTGCCAATCCGCATGTTTCAATGGCGACCCTGTCTTTATATACATTACGCAAGTCACGCCAAAATTTTCCTTTGTGAAAAAAGGATAGATCTAGCTTTAGCTCTTCGAATAAGAAACGCAAGAAACGCCGCCAATAGCGTTCAGCTGGTTGTGCCATGTCAAATGTATACCAATTTCCTTGATAGATTCCTAAACATTTCTTTGCTTCTAAATAACCTAGTTGGATATTCAATTGGTTTCTTTGACGCTCAAATACTAAGAAACCACCTAAAGACCAATTTGAACTACATTTCCATGTCACTAAAGCATCTGGTTGCTTGAATTTTTTTGCTACACCAGGACCTTGGACATCGACGATCAAGACTTCGGTCGCACCTTGCTTGATCGCAATATCGACCGGTACATTGTTTCGATACCCACCATCGACATACTTGGATTCGCCGATCTGCCGATAAGCCATAGCAGGGTAAAAAGAAGCAGAGGCAAGTATCCAATCCGCGATTTCTGTTGGTGCTAACGCTTGGATCCTTGTGACTGTTTCTTGAAATTCAGGAATTTTCGTTGTCACTGTATATAGTTGTGGTTGCTTGGTCTGTTTGATTTTTTCTGCATCAAGGTGTTGTTCGAGTAACGCTTCTAGTGGAGCAGTCGAGGCGCCGCCTTCGACTACTGCACTGCGTGTCATCAAGCTCGCCTCTTGGATATACCGTTGCCTTAAATCTTCTGATAAGGCCACTTCAGGCAATGCTAATACTTGATTGGTCGACAGCTCATGCCACAACTCGGTTGCTTGGGCTAATTGATCCTGAACGATCAATGCCCCATTCAGCGCACCTACAGAAGTACCAGTAATGAGTGAGATTTTTAAATCTGCTTCTTTCAGTGCTTTCCAGACCCCGATCTGGTACGCACCATGCGCGCCTCCTCCACCTAAGACAAGTCCCGTATGATAGGACAGCGCCTTTCCCAATGTACTCGTCCCCGAATAACCATTTCGTTGAAAGCGATCGATCATATTTGACGAGATAGGGTGATCAAAGTGGAAGCAAGCATATTTTTTGAAAAAATAACGGACAGTACTTTCTAGTAATACAAAAATTTCGGACCATTGCCAATACTCTTCTTCGATCAATATGTTTGTGTAGGTCAGTTTTTCATTCGTTATTTCTGCAGAAAAGTAAATGTTCATCTTCTGCGAGACGATTTTCCATGCCTGTTGTTTTTTTGCTTGTTGCCAAAAATGTTGACGGCTTTCTTGATGGGTAGTGAAAAAGGCAAAAGGTTGTTTCGCTTGTTGCACGCCACTCTGCTGATAACGTTCCGACCAATAGACTTTTTGGACTTTCATAGACACCTCTGCTTCTCTTTTTCCTTTATTATATCAGTAAACAGCCAAAAAGGGCGCGCGTGGACAGTAGCACGTTATCAACGTTATATATAGATTGCTTTTTACGCATTATCCATACTTTATCAATAAAATAATCGTTACTTTGTAATCGAATTTTAAAATAAAAGAAACAAGCTTTTTTTCAGTAAATGTTGTAAAATGAAAGGGAGGAGACAAAGGGGAGGAGGAGTATGATGAGTGATTCAGTATATGTACATATCGATACAACTAGTAACGCCGTTTTGACCAAAGGGCTGTCTATCAATGATTTTTCAAATAGCATCGTGCATTTCCCTCAAAATCTACTTTTGTTGGACCCTTCCGCATCTGCTGGAGAATATGAATCACACACTGGTTTGAAGGTCATTCGCGGCACTGAGAATATCCAAAAATTTTTCCAAACAGTGCGCAGCCGTAACAATAGCACGGATCTTAAATGGATTGATTTTACCGATTTGACGATGTTAAAAGAACTAAGTCCTCTGGAAATCTCAGAGTTGCTTTATTTTGGTCATATGAAAACTCATCTTCACTCACCTTTTTTCTATAAATTACAAAACAACTTTGTCTATTTCGATCTGAGTGATCATCTAGGGAGAACCTACTACCGTTATTTAGATGAATTTTATCGTATCTTTGCCAACAAATTGAGCAAGATCTTAGCAGGTAAAATCAATGAAAAAAAATCATTTTTCCGAAAAGAGATTCCCGTCGAAAAAATCAGCGTGGAAGTCTTGAAAAAAATGCGTAATTTGATGCAAGAAGGAATTATTTTTTCATTTGACCAAGCGGGTTTGATCGATGACAAATATGAGATCCCGATCTATGTCATCGAAGATTATATTTGGAAATTAAAAGGCACACGCTACCTAGAAGAAAAACCGGTAGCTGTTCTTGTCTATCACGTCGCACAACAACGTTGGCAACTAGAAGGCAATACTTCTGACTTTGTGTACAATACATTTGTGTGATCAAAGCAATCCAATTGAAAAAGCGTAAAGGTCGACTGTCCTTTACGCTTTTTTTTAGTTTTTACGAGTCTGTAAACGTTCCCCTTCAAATAAAGAAGGCATAGTCTGTTCGATCCCTAATAAGACGATTGCTGTCACAATCCCTGTCGCAATCCCACTTGCGCCATTCATGACTAAAGAGAATAACCATGGATTCATGCCCCATAATGCGAAACTTCCCCAAAAAGCCACACCAGCAACAAAATGCCAGAAATATCTTGCGGTCACACCAACGAATGTTGCTAAAATGATCGTTGAGGCCATTTTCTTACGATTCCCTTGCAGGTAGCTTTGTTGCATTCTTTGTGAAAAAATCCCTGCGACACCAGCAAACGTAAAAGCGATCGGATATTCGATCAAGACTTGGATCACACTCAAGTAGTACACTCTTCCTAGAGGAAAATGGAGTATTCCCCAGAGAAAAGCAGCCCCCATCCCAGCTTTCCAGCCTCTTCTTAAAGCAAATAAAGTCATAGGGATCTGTCCTAACGAGATCTCAAAACTACTACCTATTTGCAGAGGGATCATAGAAAGCACTAAAGATAACGCTGCGACGATTGTTCCCTCGATCCAGACACGATGATTCTTATTCATAAAAAAACTTCCTCCTTTATCATTGGACATCACAAAGGAGGAAGTAAGTTTGTATTTTAGCAGACAGCTTCGTGCATATTTACACTAGCAAAAGCTATTCATTCACAATTCCTACGCTCGCATAACCGAAACAGGTACGAAGGGTTTAGAATAATTCAGTCTCAGCCCAAAACGGACTCCCCTTTGTGATTGTAATTATTTAGTTTTGACCGACCTTTATCTTTTTGTTTCAAATAAAGGACTGACTGGTTTGTTTTCATGGATGCGTTTGATTGCGTCACCCATCAAGCCGCCAACGCTTACTTCGTCAATCTTATCAATTTTACCATCTTCTGGCAAATAGATTGAATCTGTTACGACTAAGCGTTCAATTGCAGAGTCTTCGATTCTTTGTAAAGCAGGTCCTGACAATACAGGGTGTGTACATGATGCATAAACGCTCACTGCTCCAGCTTCTTTCAACGCGTTAGCTGCCAATGTAATCGTTCCAGCTGTATCGATCATGTCATCGATCAAGACACATGTTTTGCCTTCTACTTGACCAATGATATTCATCACTTCTGCCACATTCGCTTTCGGACGGCGTTTATCGATGATCGCAATTGGTGCTTTCAAGAATTCAGCCAATTTACGCGCACGAGTAACACCACCATGGTCAGGTGATACCACAACGACATCATCGCCTTGAATCCCTTTTTCTAAGAAGTAATTCGCAATCAGTGGTGCGCCCATCAAATGGTCGACAGGAATATCAAAGAATCCTTGGATTTGGACTGCGTGCAAGTCAAGTGTCAACATTCTTGTTGCTCCAGCTTTTTGGATCATATTTGCCACTAATTTTGCAGTGATTGGTTCACGTGCGCGAGCTTTACGGTCTTGACGTGCGTAGCCATAATAAGGCATTACAACGTTGATAGTTTTAGCACTTGCACGCTTCAATGCATCAATCATGATCAATAATTCCATCAGGTTATCATTTACTGGACTACTTGTTGATTGAATAACATACACGTGTGAGCCACGGATACTTTCTTCGATATTGACTTGGATCTCACCATCACTGAATTGAGTGACTGATGATTTTCCTAGTTCAACCCCAACAGCTGCAGCGATTTTTTCTGCCAATGGACGATTTGAGTTTAATGCAAATATTTTTAATCTTGGATCAAAGTAATGTTTGGACATGAGGACCTCCGCTTTCTTTTTCACAACTCTACTACCTAATAAATACTAGTCATATTTGTCGAATAAATCAAGTGGTTTTACAAAAAGTATCAATTTGAATATGGGAGTTTCTTCGCGTAGCCTTCTTTATTGACTTGTCTAGCACGTGCAATTGCCATCGCATGCTCAGGTACATCGTTCGTAATCGTTGAACCAGCAGCGATACACGTGTTCTCTGCAACGTCTACTGGCGCCACAAGATTCGCATTTGAACCGATGAAACTATGGTCACCAACTGTTGTATGATGTTTTGCTTTTCCGTCATAATTGACAAAGACGACGCCGCAACCGACATTGATTTCTTCCCCTAATGTCGCATCGCCAACATACGTCAAGTGACCGACTTTTGTATTTTTGCCGATTTTCGCATTTTTCACTTCGACAAAATTACCGATATGGACACCTTCAGCAATTTCAGCTTTTGGACGTAAATGAGCATACGGTCCCACATCTGCTTTACTTTTGACCACGCTGTTTTCGATTACTGAGTTTTCGATCACTACTTGGTCACCGATCTTACTATCAACGATGCGAGAATGCGCTCCGATGAAGCAGTCTTCGCCAATCTCCGTGTGTCCTTGAAGTTGGACGCCCGCTTCAATCACCGTATCTGATCCGATCACTACATCCGCATCGATATACGTGGTTGCCGGATCGACAAAGCTCACCCCATTGACCATATGTTTTTTATTGATTCGTTGGCGCATCAATTCGCTTGCTTTTGCTAGTGCGATGCGATCGTTGACGCCCATACATTCATCAAAATCTTCGGTTTGATAGGCAGCAACTGGATTTCCAGCATCTTTTAGGATCTCAACGATGTCTGTTAAATAATACTCGCCTTGCGCATTATCTGTCCCTACTTTTTCCAATGCCTCAAACAACGCTTTGTTATCGAAACAGTAAGTTCCTGTATTGATTTCTTGAACTAATGCTTCTTCTGGAGAAGCATCTTTTTGCTCAACGATTTTTTCAACGATCCCTACATGGTCACGGATGATTCTTCCATATCCTGTTGGATCTTCTGCTTGTGCAGTCAAAATCGTAGCACTTGCATTTTTCCCTTGATGATATTCAAATAAGTTGTTCAACGTCTCGGTTGTCAATAAAGGGGTGTCGCCACTGATGACTAACGTTGTGCCTTCCTTACCTGCTAAAAATGAGGCAGCTTGTAGTACCGCATGACCCGTTCCAAGTTGTTCCGCTTGTAACGCATATTCGCTGCGTTCGCCCAACTGAGCTTTGACTTTCTCCGCACCGTGGCCAACGATCGTTACGATTTGGTCAGGATTTGTTTCGCTTACACGGTTGATGATATGTTCAACCATCGGTTTTCCAGAAACAGGGTGTAGTACCTTGTATAATTTTGATTTCATGCGAGTACCTTTACCCGCGGCTAATATGATTGCATAACGTGCATCCAAATGTGTCACTCCTAAATTACGATTTATTACTTTTAAGTTTAGCCCAGTCGCTCTTTTTTTTCAACTAATCGTTCATTCTTAGCCATTAGACCGCAAAAAAAGAAGAGACATCAACCAATATCTCTTCTTTTTCCATAACATTTCTGTTATTAAAATGCTTTATTCGTCGAAATAATTTCCTGGTACTACAGTGATATTTTTCGTTTTTGTGTCGACGTCTTTGACATACAGTAAAGAGGTGTAATCATTGATTGCACGATGACCATTGAATTTTGATTCCGCAAATACAGTGATTCCAACAAGCTCAGATTCAAATTCTTCGATCAAGCTCTTCATTCCGTTCACTGTTCCGCCGCCTTTCATAAAGTCATCGACGACAAGAACGCGAGAACCACGTTTCAAACTTCTTTTTGATAGTTCCATTTTTTCGATACGTTCCGATGAGCCTGAGACATAGTTTACACTCACTGTGGAACCTTCTGTGATCTTGGAATCACGACGGACGATCACGAACGGTGCGTTCAAGTAATAAGAAACTGCTTGAGCGATCGGCACTCCTTTTGTGGCAACCGTCATCACTGCATCGATTTTTTCTCCTAAATATTTTGAGGCGATGATTTTCCCTACTTGACGTAATAGCTCAGGTTCTCCTAATAGATCAGATAAGTAAACATAGCCTCCAGGAAGTAAACGGTCTTGTTCAGACAAACGTTCCGCAAGTGATTCAATGTATTTCTTTGCTTCCTCATAGGAGATTTCTGGGATGAATAGTACTCCTCCCGCTGCACCAGGAATGGTTTCAAGTGTTCCATACCCTCGTTCTTTAAATGTTTTTTTGATGATTCCCAAATCTTCACTGATGGAAGATTTCGCAGATTCATAACGTTCGGCAAAGCTTGTTAATGAAATCAATTCATGCGGATGATCTAATAAATACTGTGTCATATCGACAAGACGCTCACTGCGACGTACTTTCACATATTCCAGCTCCTTTTTCCAACAAATTTTATCGTGTTTCATTATATAAGTTTTTTCGGGAAAATTCGAGCATTTTATCTAAAATTAAGAAAATAGTTCGGCATTTGTAAAAAAACAGGTGTTTATCTAAGACATTTGTTTGTCTCAGATAGACACCTGTTTGGGTCTTATTATTTATTTTTTCTTCTGATCGTTAGTAAGATCCGTTTGCTCAAATTAACGAGTAAGAACAAAAGAATAAATACTAACGTAATCGTCGCTCCTGGAGGTGTGTCCAAATAAAAGGAACTAGTCAATCCAGAAAGCATCCCAATGAAACCAACGATGATACTGATAAATATCACTACATTGAAGCTTTTCCCTAAGCGCATCCCGATTGCTGCCGGTAACACCATAATAGCAGAAATCAATAATGCTCCTGCAATCGGGATCATTACAGCAATTGCTACCCCTGTGATGATATTGAACAGCATCGACATCCAACGAACGGGCAGCCCATCGACATGAGCGGTATCTTCATCAAAGGTCAACACATACATCGGGCGTTTGAATAGGAAAAACAAAAGACCGATCACTGCAAATAAAATACCTAAAAATAGCACTTGCTCCCAAGTGATCGTGACGATCGAGCCAAACAAGTACGATTGAATACTCGTAGCAGAATTTCCTCCACTCAGATTCATCAAAACTAGCGCAAGTGCCAGTCCGCCTGCCATAAGGATCGCAATCGAAATTTCTGAATACGTGCGATACATCGAACGTAGATATTCCAAAATGATGGCAGCGACAACGACGACCACCATTGTTGTCATCGTCGGATTGAGATTAAGGAAAAACCCTAAGGCTACTCCTGCTAAGGAAATATGAGACAAGGTATCTGCCATCAATGATTGACGACGGATCACTAAAAACACGCCTAGCATCGGTGCGATTCCTGCTATAAAGATTGCGGCAAGAAATGCCCGTCTCATGAATTCATATGAAAGCAACGCCATTGAGAATCCTCCTTTCGCACTAAACGGATTTGTCGATCCGCATATTGCTTGATATCTTCGTGGTCATGAGTGATCATCAACACGGCTTTGCCATGAACGTGCGCGCTATGGCGCAACAAACGATAAAATTCATTTCGTGATTCTTCATCCATCCCAGTCGTCGGCTCATCCAATACAAACAAATCCGGATCAGTAGCGAAAATACGCGCTAAGCTGATTCGTTGTTTTTGTCCGCCAGATAGTTCTCCGATCCGACGATGACGCATGTCCCACATGCCAACAGATTCCAAAGCACGTTTAACGTGCCCGTGGTCTTTTTCGCTCAATCGTTTGAACCAACGACCTCTGGGGTATCTGCCAGAACGTACTAATTCTAATACGGTACTAGGAAACCCCGCATTGAAGGAAGAAACTTGTTGAGGGATGTAGCCAATGCTCAATTTGTTTCCGTCCTGATTTTTACTTGCAATCTTTATAGTCCCTTTAGAGGGTTTCAATAGCCCTAAAGAAGCTTTGATCAATGTAGACTTTGCCGCTCCGTTTTCGCCAGTCAAGATCACAAATTCGCCGGCATCTACATGATAGGATACACCTTCCAAAACGGGTTCTTCATCATAATAGAAAGTGAGATCGGCTATTTCGATATAACGCACATAGAGGACTCCCTTCGTTTTACTTAATGCTCTCTTTTAATGCCTCTAGGTTTTTCTCCATGATAGATACGTAATTTTCACCAGCTTCGATTTGATCATTCGTCAAACTCTCTAGTGGATTAAGTACTTCCAGTTTTACACCTGTTTCCTTAGATAAGGTTTCTGCTACTTTAGATGACGCATTTTCTTCAAAATAGATGACTTCGACATTGTTCTGCTCAACAAAATCTTTTAATTCAGCCAATCGACTAGGCGTAGGCTCTTGATCCGGTGAAACACCAGAGATCGCTACTTGTTCTAGGTCATAGCGATTTGCTAAGTAAGCAAAGGCCGCATGTTGTGTCACAAACGTTCGATTCGTTGCACCTTTCAGTGCCTCTGTATAGGCTTGGTCCAATGCTTCTAATTTTTGGATATAAGACGCAGCATTGCTTTCAAATGTGTCTTTCTTATCTGGATATTTCTTGCCTAGCTCTGTAGCGATCGTTTGTACTTCTTGCATCGCTAATGTTGGATCCAACCAAACATGTGGGTCGTATTCATGCGCATGGTGATGTCCTTCTGATTCTTCATGCTCTTCTTCATGGTCTTCTTGGGATTCTAAACGCTCGATTCCCTTGGCTGCTTCGATCATCAACGTTTGATCAGTATCGATCGTATTTTTCAGTGAATCAACAAAAAATTCCATGTCTGAACTGTTATAAACAAAGACGTCTGCATCAGCAATCTTTGCACTTTGTTTCGCACTTGGTTCAAAATCATGAGGTTCCGTTCCTGCGGGAATCAATAACTCCACATTCCCAGCATCACCAACGACTTCTTTCGTAAATTCATACATTGGGTAAAACGTTGCAACAACATTCAACTCTTCTGGCTCAGACTCTTGTGCAGTCTGTCCACAAGCTGTAAATAGGAAAGCTCCTATAACTAAAGATGCGGCGAATAAATATTTCTTCATATATGCTCCTTTCAAAACAAATCGTAATATTACGATTTATCAACGAGGATTAATGTACCAAATTAAAAAAAAACAGTCAATAGATTAAACTGATTTTCTGATTTAAAATCAAACTTGTGCTTTAAATCGGAAAACACATGAACCTACCGTCATATCAACAATCAGCGCAAGCGTTTTCCTTCGTTCTTGATCGAAAATCAACAATAACTTGCTTCGTCTTTTGTTTTTGATGACCATGCTACTGGGACAATTCCTTTTTATTCCTAACCATGAAACAGAAGACCCACTACACGAAAGACCGTTCAATCATTTTTCTTTTGATTGAACGGTCTTATTTCTTTTATTCATCTATAGCGTTCTGACAAGATATACTTCTTCACAAAACCCTTTTAATCCATTATAGACTCTTTGGGCTCTGGAATAATGTTGACAAACAGCAAAAACCGTTGGCCCGCTGCCACTCATCAAAGCAGCATCTGCACCGTATTTGATCATTCGCTCTTTGATTTGGTGAATGATCGGATGACGTTTTCCTGTCACGTCTTCGAGGCTGTTACCCATTTTCGTTAACATTTTTTGATAATCTTGTTGACGAAGCGCATCAGCCAATCCAGCAATATCTTGGTGTTGGATTTTTTGCGTATCGATTTCTCGGAAAACAGTTCGCGTGGAAACACTCATTTTAGGCTTTACAAGAATGACCCAACAAGAAGGCATTGCCGGTAACAATTGGACGATTTCACCTTTTCCACCTACGTACGCTGTTTGACCGTAGACACAGTATGGAACATCTGTCCCTACTTCCAAACCGATCTCAGCCAATTCTTCCAAGCTACAGCCTAAGTTCCACAATCGATTGATGCCTCTCAATGCCGCTGCACAATCCGTACTTCCGCCGCCTAATCCAGCAGCGACAGGAATATTTTTCTTCACAACGATTTTTACGCCTTTTTTGATTTGATATTTCTTTTTTAACAACAATGCGGCTTGATACACATTGTTACGCTGATCTACCGGCAAAAATGCTTTATTCGTCTCAACAATGATTCGATCTTCCGATAGCTCTTCAAAGAACAAGTGATCAGCTAAATCTACACTTGACATCACCATTTCCAACTCATGATACCCGTCTGGTCTTTTATATAACACATCTAACCCTAAGTTTATCTTCGCTGGTGCTTTTTCAATCAATTCCATCCTCTCACCCATTCGAAAAGTCTAAGTCGAAAGTATTCTATCATAGGGAAAAATAAAAGTATAGCTTTCACCAATAGACGTAAACACTTTCATCACAGCTTTACAATCATTTTTACAATTCTGTCAGAACTTCTTCTGCTAAACTTGTTCCTTTTTCTTTTCCTTTACCGATCAATAAGAATAGTTGCAACGTGGCTAAGGTAAAACTACTTCCTTTCATATACGCAAAATAACGCCCTTCCCAATGTGTGACATATCGTTGTTTTTCCTCGTAGGCTAATTGGAAAGAATAAAAGAAATTACCATAATTATAGATGATCCGCATCACTTTTTCTTGCAAGAATGAAAAGTCTGTCTCTCCGACATTTGCCAGTGGCGCAAGCCCAAGATTCGCTTCTACGTAGCCTTTTTGACGATAGACAGCCAATAAATTGGCAAGCAAGTAATCGCCTAGACTATTCGGCTGATTCGGTAGATACCGTAGCAGATCATACCCTGCTTGACGCCCATTGATCGGTTGTGAAGTAATAAAGCCAACGATTTGCTGTTCTTTGCGAACAACACCGATTCCGCTCATCAAGAGATATTCTTTATCGAAATAGCCTACTGAGAAATGTTTCTCACGAGAACCGTCCAACCATTTTTGCGACACTTCATGGATTGGTTCGAATAATTCTTCAGGTAATTCGTCATACCAAGTAAAATGATAGCCTTCATTCGTCAAACGTTGCAATTCGATTTGCTTTGTTCGCCATTGAAGCGCATCAGAAGAAAGATCAGTGACGGCGGCTTCGCCAACTTTCGTAAAGTGAAATCCCGCTTCGTGAAGCATAACGACATAGCTTTCTGAAACTTTATAAAATGCCAACTGATAACCAAAACAATCAGCTTTCTTTAAAAATTCATGCGTAGCTTTACGTATTTTAGCTGGATCACCAATTGGATCACCCAGAACAAAACATTTGTTTCCCTTGATTTGATACCCAAACACTACTTGGTCTTGATCCTCTTCCTGATAATAAAAATAAGTGTATCCAGGTAAATGCAAGTAATGACTAGCTGCGGTCCCGCCATAGGTCGTTAAAAGGCGATCTAAACGAGTTTGATCTAAAGATTCACCAAATCCTGTGTCTGCGGCCAAGTACTGATACAAAGCAACTAACGCCAGTAAAGAGATCCCTAAGCCAATCAATCCAGAAAACCAGACGTCTTCAGAAGGGAAGAGAATGAAGCGATTGGCAGTTAAGTCACCTACCCAAAAACTACCACGATGATAGCCTGCGATGGCATAAACAACAAATAAAAAGCCAAATAAACACGCATCAAATAAAATAGCTCCCCATGAATAAACAAACTTTTTACGATAAAACTCTTTGCGAGAGAACCAGACCGCGAGTAATATCAGAAGATAGACAACGATCAATTGCCACGACAACGTTCGCATCACTGTATTGATGATACCAAAAGCAAGTAAAGCAATTGTCGGAATAAATGCTTTTTTGACCTTCATCGCTAAAGCTCTAGCTAAACCTAACAATAAGAAACCGATCAACAGATTCAACATCTGATCTAAAAAATCAAATGAGAAAGGCAAAAGTATTTGAAATAAACGACTGACCGTCGAAAGATTGGTGATCGTCGAAAGCAAGACCATCATGATCCCCGCAAAATAAACAGCACACACTAAAACAAAATGAGCAATCTTTTGAAAAAACAATCGAGGAATGTTATCTAAAAATCGATTGATCTTAACTCCTGTGTGTGTCAAAAATAAAATGACGCCAGATAGAAATGGGAGTACATAGTAGAACAAGCGATAATAAAGCAGCCACACAAGCGCAATATCTTGCCGCACACCTAGTTGACTCATCCCTAAGATCATCAACACGTCAAACGTCCCCACACCGCCGGGTACCATCGTCAACATGCCAATCAATGTGGCAATGATAAACATCGGGTACAATGACCATAAAGAAATATCTACCGCCATCAAGCGCCCAATCAATAAGAAAACTACTAATGCTCCAGTCCATTGTCCAAAGGAAGCTGCGAACAAACCCACCAAACCTTTAGGATAAAATTCTGCAAATAATGTTTTTCGTTTCAGATAGGCAAACAAGAAGATGATTGGCGCTAAAAAGCTACCCCCAAATAACCAAATCCAATACCCGCGAAAAACACTATCAGATTGAAGAAAGAAAACATTGATAAACGTTAATAATGACCAGATAGAAAGCCCAGTCAACAGGAATAAAGCAACTTTCGAGACTGTTGCAAGCACCATTTTACGATTGGTGTGCTTGCCATAAAAGCTAGCTCGTAAGCTTGCTCCGACGATTCCGCCAAATCCTGCCAAATTGTTGATCGTATTCGTGATCCAAGCCGATAACAAAAAGTCTTTGCGACTCATTTTAGGTTTCCCTTGTTTTTCCAATACTCGGATCGTGACCCAATCGTAAAGCAACATCGGGGCAACGCCGATCAATCCTGCTAAAATCATCCATGCAAGCGTGCTATGACGCTGTTGTTCCATCGTGTGCCAGACATCTTGCCAACTCATCCCTTGGGCAATATTGGCGACCTGATTCGCCACAAAAACAAGGATCGATCCAAAGAATATCAGTTTTAAAATCAACTGATGTGATTTCACCCACTGGATCATGATCTGTAATTTATTTTTCACCGGCACTCATCCTCACCTGTAGACTTTCTAAAACGTATACATTCATGTTATCTTATTTAGATTGATTTTTCCACTTTGGACGTTAGGTTGTGAGAAAGCCGTTCAGCTCCAAGTAGTAAGACGAAACGTGGGAAAATAGCTTCTCATATTTTTTCACGTTTTGACTTACTATTGAAGGAGCTGGCTTTCGAACACCGTTTATCTAGGTTGTGAAAGAAGCGCTTTGACCTGAACAGTAAGATGAGAAATCAGAAAATAGCTCCTCATATTTTTTGATTTCTCAGCTTAGTGTTGAAGGTCAGCTTCTTGAACACCGTTTATCAGAGGTTGTGAAAGAAGCGGTCAGCACTGAGTAATAAGACAGAAAAATCGAAAATGGCTTTTTCATTTTTGATTTTTTTGGCTTATTATTGAAGTGCTGCTTCTTGAACACCGTTTATACGAATTTTAGTGATACTAAAACACTCGTTTCATCTTCGTTTTCTACCCACCACTTTCTCCCCAATCCATTCACAGATGGGGTCATCTCTTGACTTGCAGATTGTAAGAAAGAAAGCTATGCTAAAACAAAAGGAGAGGATTACATGAAAATCGGATTTATCGGTACAGGAAATATGGCTCAAGCAATTATTCACGGGATCTTAGCAAATGATCTTGTGGCTAAAGAAGAGATTTTTGTCTCAAGTGGACATTATGAAAATGCACAACGTTTTGCTGGTAAAGTAGGCGTCACTGCTTGTCAGAGCAATCAAGAAGTTGCTGACAAAGCAGAGATCATCATCCTAGCAGTAAAACCAAAAATCATCGAATCGGTATTGCATGACTTGCGTGACCACCGTAAACAACAGTTATTCATTTCCATCGCTTCAGGAAAATCACTTGCAACATTAGAACAAGCGCTTGATCCAGAAGCAGCCATCGTTCGTGTGATGCCTAATGTCAATGTGAGTGTCGGTGCTGGCGTTTCGGCAATCTGTAAAAACCAAGCAGCAACAAATGATCAGCTGGCACAAGCGACAAAGATCTTTGAAGCGATCGGCAGCGTTTATCCTTTAGCCGAAGATGATTTTAGTACATTTATCGGCTTAGCGGGAAGCTCACCTGCTTTTATTTATATGTTGATCGATGCAATGGGGCGTACTGGTGTCTTGCATGGACTACCGAAAAAAACAGCAACCGAGATCGCAGCCAAAGCAATTTTAGGTTCTTGTCAAAAATTCCTCGCAAGCGATGAAAATCCTTGGGAATTAGTTGACCAAGTTTCTTCCCCTGGTGGTACAACAGTTGCAGGTGTCGTTGCATTGGAAGAAGCTGGGTTTATCCCCGCAATTATTAAAGGGATCACTAAAACGATCGAAAAAGATTTAGAGATGTTGTAGCATTTTGCAAACTTTTGACATTCATCGTCCATCTTTATCATCTACTTTTTTAACATCTAAAGAAATGCGCCTAAATCTCAATAAACGTTGAAAACAGAAGTAACCTCTCTGGTATATAAGACTTCACATTTTTGTACATGCCGTCTTATTTACCAGAGAGGTTCTTATTTAGTTAATACTAGTAGTGAAGTTATACTATCTCTTGCCTCTATACGTAGTACTGCCCGCTTTCTTTA
Source organism: Enterococcus sp. DIV2371 (assembly GCF_050498525.1). NCBI lineage: Bacteria > Bacillati > Bacillota > Bacilli > Lactobacillales > Enterococcaceae > Enterococcus > Enterococcus sp. DIV2371. The sequence continues at coordinate 3,087,144 of NZ_JBIPAJ010000001.1, forward strand.
GCTATTCTCCTTTATTTACCATTCATTTTATAGACTGACCTGTTTTCCCTGTAGGATCGTCTGTTGGTAAGTGATTGTCGTGTTCGTCTCTTTACTAACCTTTTTGCCACGCTTGATGATTTTTGAAAAACTAGTCGCTCCATCCCCTTTTTTAGCAGTTGCTCCTGTCGACATTTTTGGTCGTTCTTCTTTCCTTTCTAAACTTTTATCTTGTTCTATAACTGAAAAACCACCTCTTTGCATTAGATCTGAAAAACGAAACAGCTTGCCATCGCTCGATTCTTCTTTAATTTCTCTTTTGAGGCGTGGTTGATTTTTGGGGTTCTTTTTATTGTCAATACCTCTCATGATCCTGTCAAAATCCGCTGCCGTATCCCTTTTCTTGGCAGGTGCTTCTGTTGGAGTTTTTGGTCGTTCTTGTTTCTTTTCTGAACTTTTCTCTTGTTCAGTGCCCGAAAAAATCCCGCTAGATTGCTGATCAGTTACCGTCGCCTTCGTTTCTTTATTCATTTTTTTGTTATTACTCATACCCCCTGAAAAATCAGCCGTTTCACCCCTTGTTTGAGTAGGTACTGCCGTCGTCATTTTAGGTAATTCTTGCTCTTTCTCTAAATTTTTAGCTAGTTCTAAAACAAAAAAATCACCTGTTTGCATCATCGCGAAAGCAGTCAGCAACTTTCCATCGCCCAAGCCTTCTTCCTTTGCTTCCCTTTTGACACGCGGTTGTTTGTGGAACTCATTTTGATTTGCGAAATCTCTCATGATCGTTGCTAGTAATTGCGCATCCGTCAATTTAAAGTTGGTAAATAATATAGGGTCCGTTTCAAACGCTTTGATGACCGCTTTTTTAGATAAGTGAGGGGCATTTTGCTGTTTTGCTACTGCTGTAACAAATTGATCAAAATTCGGATGTTCAAAAAACTTCTTATATCGTGCTAGAAAATCAGTTTTCACATTTTCCCCACTCGGTAAAAAGCCAGTAGTCGTTAGCCCATATCTCACAACATCATACGTTCCCGAAACAACATGTGTGGTTTCATGCGTGATCGTTAATCCTAGAGGCGCTGCCATCTGGATTCCTGGTAAAATTTCTGGTCTTTTATGAAAAGCATCCGCATTAATAATAATGCGACACTCCGCATCTTCTCTCAATACAAATGCATAGGCTTTCGGACTATCATTACTATTGGAGTAATAGGCATGTGTCTTCTCATCTAGAACATAATCAGTCGAAACGACCCAAACATTTTCAAATCCCCAGTCTGCTGATTGTCGTAGAAATTGCTCGCCTTTTGTGGCGATCGAAAGTAGTCTCTTTACTGTTTCCTGCAAAACTCTCTCTTGCTGATAAGTATATTTCAAGTCAAGGAAGTTTATTAAGTATTGCCCTTCAGCTGTTTCTGCGATTTTATCTACTTTTAACAATTCTAAACACACGTCTTTGACGATCCCGAAATTCTCGATTGCGTTCTCAAGCTCTTGTGGAAGTTTCTCCATAAACGGTCGAAGTGGTTCCGGTACCTTACTTATATCTAAACCGAAAAAAACGCGAAACTTGTCCCCTGGTTTCAAAGACAATACTTTGACAATCTCATCAGAAATCGCTTTTTGGGCGCGAGCCTCGTCAATTTCGACAATTCTTTGTGGCTCTGGGACAAAATTCTCCAATGGTTTTATCTGAACTAATTCATCTTCCCGCCTTGAAATTCTGTGCATCACTGAATACTCGATTGCATTTAGCATGCTGTACCATCCCCACCATCTATTTGGAGATTCTGGAAGAGTATTATACGGCGGATACAATGGATTCTCCCTCCTCTGAGCAACTGCCCCTCCACTAGATGAAGCTACAGTCTCACCTTTTGAAGTGCCTGCTTGTGGAGAATTCGGTCTATTGTGTTGGATAGTCACTGGATATTTTTTACGTGATTTCTCTAAAGGCGTTTCAAAGCGAAAAGCACCACTAGTTGGATCCAATCGTAATACTGTCATCGGCGCAAGCATATTTTTTTTCACTAAATGATAACGATTCGTTTCTTTATCCAACAAAACTAGAGGAATATATTGTTTTTTGATTCTGATATAAGAACGCCCGGCAGAATTCCACATCAAACCATTTTCATCCGGCGGGGACAGCGTAGTAGGAGTTTGTAAGGACTCATACTGATTTAGTTCCTTCCCTATTTTTTCACGTACTGTTTGCGAGATCGTTGGACTCGTTTCTTTTTCAAAATACCACTCTATCCCATTAAAGTTTACTGGATATACCACTCCTCTATCATATACATCATAACGGATACCATGCTTCTCAATTGCGGTGATTCTGACAGGAACCAGTTTCTTATCCATTTCAATGAATGTTTGGCGAAAATCTCCTGCTCCAGTGATAGTTAGAGTCGTTCCTTCCCCGTAAGCGTTAGGATTTAAATTTACCTCTTCGACAGCTAGATCTCTGTTAGGAATCTTACTTGAAATTTGGTGAATCAAATTTTTTTGTCTGCGTAAAAAAAATGCTGGTCCCTCAAACAATCTTAGCTTTGTCCCTCGCAAGGTAAAACGTTGCCCATAAACATCCCCCTTTTTTAAGTCCGATACTGGAACATATAAATGGTTATGCACACGTTTCACGAAGATTTCTGGACCATTATTTGGTAAAGCCGCTTGCGTATAACTTTTAGTCAAATCGTCCTTTTCTATTACAAATTTTTCAAGTTTTGTCGCTACTTCCTTGAGTTCCTTTCTAATAAACACTTGGTTTTTCAAACGTATCAAGCCCTTGAATAAGACTTGTGAACTACTAGTCAACAATTCTACTCCTGGATCAACATAACGTATCGCGCTCACCGCAAGCGATCGAAGTTCTGATGTTTTTGGAAGATAGCGCGCACCATGACGTACAGCACCTGTAACACCTTGTTTCATGATCATTCTTGCCATACCAAATGCAAATCGCGTATTAAGTGAAGTGACTTGCCCTAATACAGGAATCAAAGAAACGACATCCAGCATACAACTGGGAACTGCCTCACCAACATCTTTATTAATAATACCGACTACACAATCGTAAAAAGGAATGAGATGTTTGAAAACATCCCGAACTTTTTCAGCTGTTGTTGTCTCTTTCCCTGAATCAAATAGTTGTTGATAGACTGTATCCCTGTGTTTCCCGCCAATATAATCGATTAGTCTCTCCTGCGTATTAACTTGCGATAAGGGTTTACTGCGATTAAATTCTAATTTAAGCGTGTATGGCTTATCTCTGATCAGAACTTTATCGTCGTATTTTCGAAATTCATTTTTCCAAAGATCTTGTCGGTCAAAAAGCCCATACCGAAGATATACCATCGCATCTTTATCCACACGATAAAGCTTGTAACCGCCATCTTGTTCCAGTCTTTTTAACGCATAGAACCTTTCTTCACTGCCACGAGTAACGACAAATAAATCTGTCTCAGCCAATTTAAGAACCGTCTCTACTTCCACCTCTTTTGCTAAAAAGACGGGTGGGAAACCGGATGAACCTGGCCCGCTTGCCGGGTGACTTGCTTTATGACTCAATACTGCTTTCGCATTGTAAATACGACTTTCCGATGAAAAGATAAAATTCAAATCCTCTTTGTGAAATGAATCCACTGCAAGTCGTATCAGAAAATGATCCAGCGAGTAAAATGATTCAGATACAGCTTTAGTCAATCGCTTATACCATTCATTGACATCTGGTGGAACCCACGGACCCGGACAGGGATTTCCGCCAGAGAGATAAATTTGATCCGCCACAAGACTAACCTCTATACCAAGTCGCTCGCACTCTTCCAGTACTTCATCCACAAGTGCTGATTGTCGACGCCAGTTAATCACTGCTGTTTGATACGATACGACAAGATCATTGACAATTCCTTGCTTTTTTACTAATTCAAAATAGCCTTGTTGTAAATAATTGATAAAAGTACTTAACACTGCTTGTTTATAGTCTCCCTTTGCCAAGGCTTCTCTTAAAATATCTGGGCTCAACTGAGCGGTAGCCAGTGTCGCTGGAACTAAAAGATGTGAAATTTCTTCGACAGTCGAAATTCCTTTTTCGATAATGCTTTCAAAAAAAAGTTCACCTACTGATTTGATTTCTGTCTGATTGAATTTATTAAGACAACCTAGATCCTCTAGTATTCTAGAACCTGTCATCTGCATTAAAGAATCATAATCAGAAATCAATTTATCGTCGCCCAACTCACTGGATTTAAGAAAATAGTTAGGTAATGCACGGTTCATAAAAGAGACCCATAGTTTAGTTATGTTCTCTTGTATTCCCGTTTTTTGGTCTACTTGTTGCGTTGCAGATTTCGATGGAATATTGATTAGACCTGCCTTTTTCAATTCTTCGACTGAAAATGACTTTCTAAGTTGGCCGATCGTAAAAGTAGATGGGTTAGATGAATCAATGATTTTTTTTGCTGCATAGCCTTCAATTGTAGTACCTAAGACATTTTCAATCGACCATTTCATTACGGTCATCTCAGCATTCTTATCTGAGATGACTTCCTCCGACTGCCCACCATATAGTTTTAACTCCTTCAGGATGACTTTTGCTACCTCTTGGATTTTTTCAGATTTGATGACACCATCCACTCCAGTTTGACTAAACCATCCCCCCATAGCTGCTAAAACATCTTCTTTGGTGGCTTGGGTAGCGGACAACATGCCTTTTTGACGGAAAAATGACTCAACTTGTGTCATGACTTTCTTATCCAACCACTTATTGATTATTGCTGCTGATCGAGATGCTTCTTTTGCATGCCCCATTCCAGAGGGAGGTGTTGTTTCCAAAACCAAATTATTGATCTCAATCATGTCCCACAGCCACTTAGTGAACGTGATCTCTGCGCCTTTATTTGAAATGACACCATCTACTTCTTCGCCAAGAATGACTTGAGCAACTTGTTTCATTTTAACCATGTCTATCACTTCTTGGTTTGCGCCTTCCAACAATACCCAATTTGAGACGACTGTCGCAAAAACATTGATATCCGAAGTATCACAGTCTACGCCTTTTTCAGTTAAAAAGTTCGCTACTCTTTGTTTTGCTTTCTCTACCTCTATGCGATCTACAGTAGTGTGTAACTCTTTTTCCGGCTGACTAGTTATTTGTGGCGTAGAATCAAAATCATTTGCCTCAAAAAAACGTTCAATCTTTTTTTTCACTTCTTCTTCTTGTTCCTGTTCTTGCTTTTTTTTGATTTTTTCAATATCAATTCCAGGACGATCGCCTTGCCCTTTCTCATACTTATAGCCAATCTGTGCATTATTGTTTTCCCACTGCAATACAATCGCTCGTGCCTCACTATCCGTCAAGGGTACTGCTGCCCCACCGTAAGCCCTCAAAATCATATTCGCCGCTATGTTCTGCCTTTTGCTGATCTCATCATACTGTGCGCCTTCAAAGATCCATTTTTGCAACAACAAAACCAGTTGGCGTGGCGTCGCCGTTGTTAAATACATTTGTTCTTTATAAAGGAAATCTCCGACTACCTCATTTGCCTTTGGCGTATTCTCTCGCAGATCAAAAATCTGTTCATGGTAATAAATCGGCACGATTGGTGTTTGCTTAGGAATACTCTCCGGTCGACCAAGGATAAAGTCTCTATAGATTTGGTTGTTTTCTTTTAAATGTTTTTGTACTTGAAGAATCGTGGCAGGCTCTTTTGGTGATAAATCATACTGAATGGTTTGTCTCGTCTTTTCTTTATAGCGATATCCCGCTAGCAACGTGTTGGTTTTCCATTGCTTATAAATTGCTTGCAATTGTATATTGGATAAGAAATCTCCTAGTCTGCTATTTTCAATCCCGTAACCTTTTTGGATAACATGAGCTAAATACTGCGCTCGCTCTGACTGTATAGTTTGGTCATTATTCCAATTCCTACCTGCCCAACTTTGAACAATAGGAATCAACTCCAAGTCAGTGTCTATCTGTCGAACAACTCCTGTACCGATGAAAAATGACTTAAGCATCCGATTCACATCAGTTGTCTTATTTTTTTCTTGAAACATTTGTTCATCAAAGTTAAAAACTGGCAATAATTCTGACTGATCAAAGGGTTGGATATCTTGAGAGATGGCTTCAGTGATACGAAGGACCTTTCCGTAGTCAGAAGCACTGACTGGATCGAATAAATAATTCGTTCGATTATTTTCTGCAATCGTTTCATTCTGTGTTTGCATTGGATTTACATCAATATTCTTAATTTCAGTAAAAGTACATGATTTGAACACATTATTTGTTTCCCATTGAAAAAAAATATTGATTGCTCGAATTGCGGATACTTGCACGGCTGAAAGGCCATAAGCACTAAGAATGATCTTAGCCAGCTGTTGTCTCTTCTCAAGAAGTTCATGATTTGATCCTCCTCTGTTTGCCCAACTTTGAAGAGCGAGAAAAAAATCATTGAGTGGTTGCTCTTTAACCGCGCATAATTCACTATACTTTTCACAAACAGCCTGCCTGATTTTTTCATTTGCTCTATCTGTTTCACTGCGCTGTCCAAAGACTTCTTGATCATACCAGAACGGTGTAAATGGTTCGTTGATTGGGACGGGGGACGGTTTATTTTCCATATAGGCTAACATGACTTTATCGATTTTTTCATGCATTTCTTCAGAAAGTATTTGTGAGGATTTCAGTCCGATAAGCGTTGGATTTGTGGCTAATTCAGCTAAAAGTGTCGGAACCGTCGGCTGTGTAGGAATAGGTGCTGCTTCCGCGCCAACTCCTATTTTGAAATCATAACGTTTAACAAAACGATCGAACGCTTCTGAGAAATCTCGGGCTAAACTAACCAGTTTTTCAGCGATGCTTACGTCTGTTCTCTGAGGTGCTCGCCTTTTTGTGTCATTTGTCAGAAGTTGCTGCTTTATAATATGCTCTCGCTCATATTTTCTATTATCTTTACCTAACGGATCAGAAGTTCCAGAATCGCTCGAAAAAGTTTGTATTAATAAATCTGTGAACTGTCCTAGAATATTGTCGTTTGCCTCTGTCTGATTCCTTGAATCAATTATCTGCTCTTGCTGATGAAAGAAGGAGCTGAACGTTTCAGTGAGTCCATCCCAAAAAGAATGGATACTAGAAGTTACATTTTCTGGTATTGGCACATCTGTCGTTGTTTCATTTGGATAGTTTTTCTCAAAATTCGTTTGTAATACATTTTTTACCCTTTCAGCAGCATTCGTTGCATTAAAATGCTGTGGATCATTTACATCCGTGCTTTTTTTTTATGAGAACTGCTGTGGGGAAACGATTTTGTTGCTTCGCGTTTCATTCAATGTTTGTGATTCAGCGATTGCATTTCGACAAACTGTCTTAAAGTGGATGTGTGTATGATTTTTGTTTTCCCACAAGCCGTGCTCTTTTTTATGATAAGCTTGTTGGGTCGTCGTACAATCAATAAGCTCCGTGATCCCATGAGCAAATTTATGTACTTTTATACTAAACTGATGAGCCGCACTTGCAAAATCAAGCGGCGGAGAGACAACTTCTGGTTTATTTTGTTGGATTTGGGTGGTATTGGTGGGTACTGGTGGGGTGATTCTTTGGGGGTAAAAAGTCGAGCTAGACTTAAGATTAGGCATCCGTACTTGATTTCCAACCTGTTGTATTTCAACATGAGTATCTACTTTTAAAACAGCACCTGAATCTTGGACAGCTCGTTGCTGCGTAGGCAGGTCCTCTGGCATCCTTAGCCCTGCTAAAATATTCCACATAAAGAGGAATCCTACAGGGGTTAGGAGGTCTGTAGGAGTCTGTCCTGACCTATTTACAAGGTCCTTCACCATATCATCTCGCTCTTTTGGATTATCCTTCTTATTAAAATCGTTGTAAAATTCACCGATTTTCATATTAAAATCTACTCCTGGCATTGTTTTCACTCCTTCATTAAAAGATGTACAGCTACTGAATAAGGCGTTACATTTTACTCGTTCTACTTGCTTTTTTTCTAAATCGATTCTCCCCTTCACTTTCATCATACAAGGCGATTAAAAATTTATGTGCCTTTTATTCAAGTATTTTAGAAAAAAATGGTCAATTAGATGGCATTGAACACTCAAAAATAAATTACCTGTTTTTGCACACGTTTGTCGGATAACTAGTGCATCACATCTTTCCATATTTTTTTCCGAATGCGTGTACTCATCAATCAAATAGACTAGAAGAATGATTTTCATATGTTCTTATCAAATAAAAGTATTTTTTTGCCTAGACAAAAAGGGCTTCATTTAGGTAAATCTTTCACACGAAAAAGCGACAGAAATGCCCCCTTTCTGTCGCTTTTTTGACTTATACATCAAATCTTTTCTTATTATTCTGTTTTAACTTTTTTTTTTGATTTAAATTTAGCTACTGACAATCCGATTACATTATAAAATATAAAACTATAAATACCACTAGGTCTAAAATCACGATTTACGATATATTCAACAGTAATCCAGAAAGCACTTCCAAATAAGCCTGAATAAATGACGATTAGATAAGGATGATCGTCAGCAAATTGTTTTATTTTCATCATTGGGATTCTTTAACTCCTGATATTGTATTTATTCCAATTATCAGTATAGCGTTAAGTGGCGATCTATTTTTATATCAGTCCTGAAAGAGCATTTTAACGTCATAATCGTTGGCAATGTCTGGTATAAACTAAAATCCGTAAAAAAATGACCTGACAGATTAATCTGTCAGGTCACCCTATTTTTAACTATTTTTTTATTTCGCATAATCGGTTGCACGAGTTTCACGTATCACGATCACTTTGATATGACCTGGGTAATCTAGGTCATCTTCGATTCGTTTACGGATATCGCGTACTAAGCGCACGGCATCTAAATCAGAGATTTCTTCTGGTTTGACCATGACGCGTACTTCACGACCGGCTTGGACAGCAAAACTTGATTCAACACCTGCAAAGCTGTTTGAGATCGTCTCTAGACTTCTCAAACGACGGATGTAGTTTTCTAATGATTCGCTTCTTGCGCCTGGACGAGCCGCTGATAATGCGTCTGCAGCAGCCACTAACACAGAAATAACAGAAGTTGCTTCCACATCGCCATGGTGAGAAGCGATTGCATTGATCACGACTGGATTCTCTTTGTATTTCGCTGCTAATTCTGCACCGATCTCAACGTGTGAACCTTCGATTTCGTGGTCTAATGCTTTCCCGATATCATGAAGCAATCCTGCACGTTTGGCTAGTTGGATATCTTCGCCTAATTCTGCTGCTAAGATTCCTGATAATTTTGCTACTTCGACCGAGTGTTTCAACACGTTTTGACCATAACTTGTTCGGAAATGCAAACGACCCATGATTTTGATCAAGTCTGGATGAAGGGTATGTGCGCCGACTTCAAAGGCTGCTTCTTCTCCATACTCACGAATGCGTTCGTCCATTTCTTTACGTGATTTTTCAACCATTTCTTCAATACGCGCTGGATGGATCCGGCCATCTTGAATCAGTTTTTCTAATGTCATCCGTGCGATTTCTCGACGAATTGGATCGAATCCTGAAAGCACGACTGCTTCTGGTGTATCATCAATGATCAAGTCGATTCCTGTAAGTGTTTCAAGTGTTCGGATGTTTCGTCCCTCACGTCCGATGATACGACCTTTCATTTCGTCATTTGGTAATGTCACGACTGACACTGTCGTCTCAGAAACCTGATCTGCTGCACAACGTTGGATAGCCAATGATAGCAAGTTTTTCGCTTTGCGATCTGCTTCTTCTTTTGCACGTTGTTCTGATTCTTTTACCATCAAGGTCAACTCATGATTCAACTCTTCTTCAGTTGACTTCATGATTACTTCTCTTGCATCTTCTTTCGATAAACCAGCAATTTTTTCTAATTCTTTTTGTTGATCTTCAATCAATTTTTCAACGTCTTTTTCTCGCTCTTCAATTAATTGCTGTTTTGAACTAAGTGCCTCTTCTTTACTTTCAAGTGAGTTTTCTCGTTTTTCTAACGAGTCATCTTTACGATCTAACGTTTGTTCGCGTTGGATCAATCGATTTTCTTGAGATTTCAGTTCTAATTTACTTTCTCTCAGCTCACTTTCAACTTCAGAACGATATTTCTGATTTTCTTCCTTAGCTTCCAACAATGCTTCTTTTTTTAGAGTTTCTGCTTCTTTTTTCGCACCTTCAAGAATACTTGCAGCTGATGTTTTGGCACCAGCGATCTCTTTTTCATGACGTGACTTCGCAACCATAAACCCTAAACCAAGACCGACAATTAAACCGATGATAGCGAGGAGAATGTTGAGTCCCATAAAATCCACCTCCATACTATCTTTTCCATTTTTATCATCTACCAATTTCTATGATAAATTAATCTAAACTATAAATATGCTGTTGCATATGCGCACAAAAACATGCACAAGTTTATTCTAATGTTTGTTTCCAGTAGTGTCAACTTTAAATGCGAAAGAAACGGCTTCCTTAATTTTCGTAAAAGGGTGGTTTTAAACATAAAAACAATCGTTCTTTTTGCTCTTGTTTTAGACAAAAATAAAAAAACATCCGGTAGTTATTCCACTACCGGATGTTGCTTACTTCTTTATTCATCTAAAGGTAATTCTTCTTGTGTTTCTTCTGGTACTTCGATCGGTTCGCCGATTCCGTAAGCTGCACGCACTAATGCAGATACTTCAGCCATCATTTCTGGATGGTTAGCCATGTAGATCTTCGCATTCTCACGACCTTGGCCGATACGATCTTCTTTATAAGAATACCATGCGCCACTCTTGTCGACGATATCTTTTTCAACAGCCATATCCAATAGTTCGCCTTCTTGTGAGATACCTAAACCGTACATCACATCTACTTCAGCGATTTTGAATGGTGGAGCTACTTTATTTTTAACGACTTTGATTTTTGTGCGGTTACCGACAATATCTGTTCCTTGTTTCAATTGTTCAGCACGACGTACTTCTAAACGGATCGTTGCGTAGAACTTCAACGCACGTCCCCCTGGAGTGATTTCTGGATTACCGAACATCACACCAACTTTTTCACGAATTTGGTTGATGAAGATTGCGATCGTTTTTGTTTTGTTGATCGATCCTGATAGTTTACGTAAGGCTTGAGACATCAAACGAGCTTGTAACCCTACGTGTGAATCACCCATTTCACCATCGATCTCTGCACGTGGTACTAAAGCTGCTACTGAGTCGACAACAACGATATCTACTGCACCACTTGATACCAAGGCATCAGCGATCTCTAATCCTTGTTCACCAGTATCCGGTTGAGAAAGGAGTAATTCATCGATATTTACCCCTAATTTTTGGGCATATTGTGGATCTAAGGCATGCTCCGCATCGATAAATGCTGCAGTACCACCATTTTTTTGTACTTCAGCGATTGCATGAAGTGCAACTGTTGTTTTACCTGAACTTTCTGGGCCATAGACTTCAATGATCCGGCCACGAGGATAGCCACCTATCCCTAAAGCGACATCTAATGCAAGCGAACCACTAGGGATCGTCGAAATTTGTTGGTCGATCTTTTCGCCCAATTTCATGATTGAGCCTTTCCCATAGTTCTTTTCAATTTTTTTCAATGCAGCATCTAAGGCTGCTTTACGATCATCTGCCAATACGATAATCCTCCTTATTTTTACGACTCAAAGTAACATTTCATTACGTTTATAATATCTTTTTTATTTACAAAAAGCAAGCAAAAACCGAACAAATATTCGCATTTATTTTTTTCTTAATAGTTGCTTCCTTAGCAGATCAAATCCTTGCATCATTGCACTATTTCTGATTGCCGAACGGTCTTTTGTAAAGTGATATTCCTTCGCTTCCACCCCTTCTTTTGAAGCAATAGCAAGCCAAACTGTGCCAGCAGGATGTCCTTCTAATGTATCTGGTCCTGCCACACCAGTTAATGCTACTGCATAGTCTGCACCGACGAGTTGTCGGGCATGTAGCGCCATTTGTTCCGCGCACTCTTGGCTGACTGTGCCAAACTGTTCTAATAGGCCTGGATCGATGCCTAAGAGCTTTGCTTTCGTGTCTGCTGAGTAAGTCACAAATCCACCTGAAAAGACTTGTGAGACCCCTGGGATCGCGCCTAGTGCTGATTGAAAGGCACCAGCTGTCAAACTCTCAGCAACCGTCACTGTTTTTCCTTGCTCTTTTAGTAAATCGACGACTGCTTGCGGTAAAGAATAATCATCGCCATATCCATAAAAGTATTCACCGACGCGCGCTTGGATCTTTTCTTCCAATGCGTGCAACGCTTGATTCCCTGCGTGGATGTCTGATGTTTTGACGGTCAATCGCAATGTGACTTCATTTGGCTTCGCATAAGGGGCGATCGTAGGATTGATTTGTGTAGCGATCAAGTCTTTTAGATCTGTCACTAATTGTGATTCACCGATTCCATAAAAGCGCAATACTTTTGAGATCAGCTTTTCTTCTGAAGGAAAGTGTTGTTCTAACAGTGGACGCACTTGTTCCATAAACATCGGCTTCAGTTCACTTGGTGGGCCAGGTAGTAAAAGATACGCATTTTTTTCTGTTTGGTAAAACGTGCCTAAAGCTAGACCCGTTCGATTTGGTAATGGGGTGCCACCTTCAATGATTTGGGATTGCTGTAAGTTATTCTCTGTCATTTTTCTTTTTCTGGTTTCGAAAAATGCCAGTAATTTCTTATATCCTTCTGTATTTTGGATCAGTTCTCTACCAAGGTGTTGTGCGACAACTTCTTTGGTCAAGTCATCTTCTGTTGGCCCTAATCCACCACATAAAATGATCAGCTCGCTTCTTGATTCAGCTAGTTGGAGTAAATCATTCAAACGAGTGGGATTATCCCCGACAACGGTATGATAATAGACGTCGATCCCTAGATCCGCGAGTTGTTCGGATAAAAATGTCGCATTCGTATTCACGACTTGTCCCAGGAGTAATTCTGTTCCTACTGCTATGATTTCAGATTTCATGTTCGATCGCTTCCTTTAGTTGGGTTGGTTCTGCACCACCCCTATTTATCTGTAAAATAGTCTTTATTGACTAATTGTCTCTACTCAATAGTATACGCTATTTGATGATAGAATCATTTCTCCTTGCTCATTTTTTTCTTATTGTCTCGTCTTTTTTCCAAAAAAAACAGACCGGAACAACCGATCTGTTTCTGATAATAACTAAGTGATTATATGATTTTACATTGACCCTTTGAACACGCCACGATTTTTGATGAAGTAATCGACACCTGAATAGATCGTAAAAATCAGACAAGCATATAACATGATTTGATCAAGAGGTACATTGATCAAGTTGAATGGGATATTGTTGATAAATAATAAAATGATCGCAATCATTTGAGTAGCTGTTTTTACTTTCCCAGGCCAAGCAGCTGCCATAACTTCCCCATCTTCAACAAGCAATAATCGTAAGCCTGTTACAGCTAACTCACGGCAAACGATGATCGCGATCACCCAAGCTGGTGCTTTGCCTTGACCGACTAACATGATGAAAGCTGTCATGACCAACATTTTGTCTGCTAATGGATCAGCAAATTTCCCGAAGTTAGTGACTAGCCCACGTGAACGAGCAATTTTCCCATCGAGCCAATCCGTCACACTTGCTAACGCAAAAATGATTGCACCTACTAATTGTGTGATAGCTAGTGACGTTGTTCCCACCGTTAATTGCCCCCAATCTAACGGAAGGCCGACGACTAAAATAAACACTGGAATCATGCAGATTCTAAGTACAGTTAATTGATTTGGTAAATTCACAAGAACGACTCCTTTCTTTCCTATTTTACGTCAGTCCAGCAAAAGTTTCCACCAATAGTCTCTCAATTGCTAAACAAACTTTTCCTCACTTTATTCACTAACACTCAAACAATAAAAGAGAGCCAAGGGCGAGATTCCGGCTCTCTTTTACATAATTGATTCTTAAACTGGTTACTCTGCATACTGCAAGGAAAGCGAGATATTCTTAAGGCTCGTATTATTTGGTCCTGCGTTGATCGGAAGTTCTTCGCCATTTAATTTGACCGTCGCGTTACTCGCTGCGCCAAGTGTGATCATTGCATTTGTTGTATTTTCTGGAAGCTCAGTTGTTTTTGTATCATTGGCAACCAAGGTTTCTTGGTAGTGATAGTCAAACGTATTGTTCAATTGGACACCGATCCAGACACGCTCATTCGCTGTGAATTCCAACGTGATCGGTTTTTTCGCATCCTTTACCTCGATCGAAATCGCGCTTCCTGTATCTTGACCAGGCGTGATGGTCATTTTTTTCTCTTCTTCTGTTGATTCTGTGGTCGATTCCACTGTTGATTCAACCGTCGATTCACTTGTCTCGGTTTCCTCTTCTGTGATCGAACCAACGACAGATACCGTTGAAGCTGTTCCACCAATGATTGGTTCAGATTGACGATCTTGCCATGACATATATGCGACCACTGTGATGATCGCTACAGCCACTAGTCCCAATAAAATCACTGGCAGACTTGTCCAAAATTTCGTCAGGTTCTTTTCTTCTTCATGCATGGCTTTTCTTGAGCCACTCACAGTTTCTGGTTCTGGTCGTTTTTGGATGGTTTCATCTGCAAAAGATTTTTTCCCATCAAAAACATCCACTAAATAATCCCCATCTTCACCAACCGCTTCTGCATATTGGCGAATAAATGCACGAACATAAAATTTACCTGGTAGTTGATCAAAGTCGTTTTGATCGATCGATTCCAAGTAACGTTTTTGAATTTTCGTCATTTGTTGTAATTCATCTAAAGATATTTTTTTGTTTAAACGGGCTTGCCGTAATTTTTCCCCGATGGTTTCAAAAGCCACTCGTTCATCTTCTCCAGTCTGTGTATTCTAGTCAGGAGGTTGTCTCTCTGTTGAAGATCGACCATTTTCTGACTGCTTCTCATTGAATTTTTGCTTTTTTCATGCTCAATGGATAGTGTTACCTCTATATTGATCAATCTTGCGCTCAATCTACTTAAGAATACCACAAAGCGAACTTACTTTGGATAACATTTCATCTGTTTTAAACTGAAATTTAAAACTTTCTTTTATTCTTACGAACGGCATGACAAATCAGCGACGATGTCCAAGAGAACCGGAAATTATTACTGTTTTACTTTTTTGGTTGCATATAAAATTCGCTAAGCACTTCTTCATTGATAAATGAGCGTCCGACCTGAAGGAGGTCCGTCATTTGGATCGATTCAATGATTTCTGGTAGATCGAACAATGTTTGGTCACCGAATAGACTTTGGGTAAATTGATTGGCAATGTACTCGATCGAATTCAATGATTGGAAATACTGACCCAACATTTTCTTTTTCAATAATTTCAAGTTTTCTTCTGTAATGCCTTCATCCTGTTCAAAGTTCAAAAGGATCTCTTTTATTTTTTCAACTGCCAGCTTAGGTTGATCCGAATCGCCACTGAAGTCAGCAAAATGGAATTCACGATCTAAACTGAATTCAAAGCCAAAACTGTCATCAATGATCCCTTCGTTGTAGAGCGTCAAATAGTTTTGTGAAGTTGGTCCTAAAAGTAATTGTAGTAACAAACGAATCGCTGTTTTGTATCTTAGCAGTTCTCTGCCGTTTTCAGGTAAATCATCGATTCCTTTGATCCCTAAAACGAATTTCTCGCGTGTGATGGCTGCTTCCAAAGTACTCATTGGCAGAATATCCGCACTATTTTCAGGAAAGAAGCGTTCGATTTTTTGGGCTGGCGGAAATTCTTTCGCCGCTTGATTGCGGCGGATTTGTTCCATCAGTTGTTCTGGCTCCAGATTGCCGACGACAAATAGTACCATATTGCTTGGCTGATAAAAGGTTTGATAGCACGTATATAAATCTGCTGCTGTGATGTCAGCGATGCTTTCCACGGTTCCTGCGATATCGATGTGCAGGGGATGGTTCGGGTATAAATTATTTAAAATACCGAAGAATAGACGCCAATTCGGATCATCTTCGTACATTTGGATCTCTTGACCAATGATCCCTTTTTCTTTATTCACTGTTTCTTCAGTAAAATAAGGCGCTTGAACAAAATCAAGCAGCGTCAACAGATTCTTTTCTACTTGGTCTGTCGTTGAGAACAAATAGCTTGTTTTCGTGAAGCTCGTGAACGCATTCGCTGATGCCCCTTGTTGACCGAACAACTGAAAAACATCGCCTTCTTCTTTTTCAAATAATTTATGTTCTAAAAAATGTGCGATGCCATCAGGGACCTTTACTTTTTCAGTTGCACCATAAGGAATAAATTCATTATCGATCGATCCGTAGTTCGTACTGAATAGACCGTATGTTTTGTGATAATCATTTTTTGGCAACAGATAGACCGTCAAACCATTCGGTAAGACCTCGTGATAGAGTGTTTCATTGATTTGCTCATATTCGGCTTTATGCATTCTCTTCACCTCCAGCTAAAAAGAAAATTGCTTGTAATTCAATTTGGTTTGCGACTTCTTGGATGTCCTTGATCGTCACACGCTCCATACGTGCTAACCATTCTTCATCTGTTAGTTCGGTATCAGGAAGCCAATGCGCTAAATAGGCCGATTCAATCGCCGCTTGCGGAGAATCTAACGATAATAGATAGTGGTTACGTAACATGGCTTTCGTTTGGTCAAGCTCTAATTCAGTGATTTCACCATTGCGCAAACTTGCCAGTTGTTCATGGATCAAGTGCAATACTTGATTGCGATTCTTAGTCTCAATCCCTGTTTGCACAGTCAGTAACCCACGGAAAGTATCAACGTTACTAGATGCGTAATACGCTAAACTTTCTTTTTCTCGCACATTCATAAACAATTTCGAATGCGGGAAACCTCCGAATAAGCCATTGAACACCATCAATGAAAAGCGTTCCGGCTGATCATAGTAAACATTGGTTTGATAGGCTAGATTCAGTTTTGCTTGCACAACTGGTTCTTGGATTTGTTGTTCCTTGATCACATTGTCTTGTGTTTGCTCATAAAAGATTTCAGGTCGTACTACTTTTCGTGCAGTAAAAGGAAGCTCTTTTAACGCATCGATTGCCAGCGTTTCTTCGATATCACCTACGACAAAGATATCCACTTGATCTTCCTCGATCATCTGGGCATAGTATGCTGCTAAAGAACCGGAAGTGATTTTTTCTAGTTCCTCTACAGAACCCATACTTGGGATTTTTTGTGCGTCTGATTGTTCAAAGTATAATTCTTGTAAGGCTAACGAAGCCATTGTTTGCTTGTCTTCATTCAAACTTTCCAAGTATTGCTTTAAATTATTTTTCTCTAAATCAAACGTTGCTTGGTCAAATGCTTGCTCTTTGATATTAGGAAAGAACAACACTTCTTTTAAAAAAGAGACGGCATCTATTAGGATCGTGTCATCGTTGACATATGCGCCATTAACGAAACTGATTCCCGCATTCATCCAGTGCAAGTTTCCTTTTTTTCGTACAGAAAAACCGAAGCCGGCACCATACAAATCAGCTAATTTCGCACTTAATCGTGTTTGGTCTGGATAGTTCAAGCTATTCGTTTCTAATAAGCTACTCAATAGGGAGCGCTTGGTAACGATCTCTTTTTCTAAAGCTGTAGTGAACCGTACAAAAATACGGATCGTTTTAAATTGTTTGGTTGGAAGCACATGAAGGTTCACACCTTCTGTCAATTGATATGTCATAAATAACTACTCCTTTTTGTCATGATCCTTGGTCTCTCAGCGATGATCACTGTTGTTTCATCGACATACGAGCTCGCTTTTTTTGTCCGATTTTTTTTCAAGAGTCACTTTCTAGTATAGCATACAAGTCATTGAACGAACGTATGGGGATATTATTAAGCGTGTTGTTTTTACATTTTTTTATTCTTCGATATACTAGGATTAACAAGAAAGGAGAAAAACAATGATCAAAGAATTTAAAGAATTTATCATGCGTGGCGACGTATTAGACTTAGCCGTTGGTGTGGTGATTGGTAGTGCCTTTACTGGGATCGTGAATCAAATCGTTCAAGGCGTGATCACTCCATTAGTTGGTTGGGTCGTGGCTATGATCACAGGTACCTCTGACTTAGATGGCGCATTGTCTGTTCTTGATTGGTCCCCTGCTAAAGGAGTTACTTTTGCTTTTGGGAATGTTATTAGTGCAATTATTACATTTGTCATTACTGGTTTTGTTCTATTCCTAGTTGTCAAAGCAGCCAATCATGCGAAAAACTTACGACCAAAAGAAGAAGAAGTCGTGGAAGATAAACCAACTGCGGAAGATTATCTTAGTGATATCCGCGATCTATTAGCACAACAAACAGCTGAAAACAATGCACGCCCAACTGCTCAAGCAACGATTGAGAACACAGATAAGGAAGCGTGATATAAAAAAACAGAAGGATCTCCTTCTGTTTTTTTATGGTTGTTTTCGCATATCTAAATGTGGGATCCCGTCTTCTAAGTACACTTCTGAGATAGCCTCGAAGCCAAACGATTCATAAAACGATTGTAAGTACTCTTGCGCCCCGATCACGATTGGACGTCCAGGTGCATTCGCTTCAATTGCAGCTAATGTGTGCTGTACGATCTTTTGCCCTAAACCGGATTTTCGATGCGCTTGGTTCACCAATACTCGTCCAAAATGAACAGCATCATCTTCTACATAAATACGTGTATACGCTAAAATCGTACCTTCTTCATCTTTAAAATAAGTATGCCATGCGATTTCATCGATCTCATCGACTTCTTGGTAAGGACAATTTTGTTCAACAACAAATACAGCGATGCGCTCTTTCACGATTGCATAAAATTCTGCTGTCGTTAATTCTGCAAATTTTTTTACATAATGCTTCATCCCCAGGACCTCCATTCTTTCTTGCTAATAGCATAACGAGTTATACACAAAAAAGCAAACGAACCTCATATATAATCTAGGTCCGCCTGCTTTTTAAACTGCTTCAGTTAAAAATTCGATCTCAACTGTTCGAGTAAGTACATCCGAATAACTGTAAGATACTCGTTCAAAAGAATTTTCTTCAGGATCTAAGTCTACGACAAATACTGAAGGATAGGTTTCTGTTAAAACGCCTCGGCGTTCCGTTTGACGCTTTCTTCCAGTCTGTGCAACCAACATGATTTGGCTGCCGATACGACCTTCTAAATCTTTTTTGATTGTAGCTAAAGTTAGTGGCATACAATTCACCTCAATATCTATCATACCACATATAGCAAAATTTTTTCAAGTTTACCATAATAAAAAAAGAAATGCAATAGAAATAAGTAAGAAAAACATTAGTAATGCTATAAAAAATCACTCATTATAATCTTTCAAATGTTTTTTTATCTTGTATTTCACTCGTCCGTAAGCGCTTTTTATTTGTTTTAGATCCATTGCTAGTTCTCTTTCCATCTCGGTAAAATCATTTCCTTGCATATACTGTTGAAAAATTTTTGCCTCTTTTGATGAGAATTTGATGTCGCACTCTTCGAAAGCTTCTTTTAATAGTAATTGTTGCATTGCCACAGGCTCTTGGATCGTGATCTCAGCTAAGAAATCCGGTCCTTCTGTAGCTATTTTTTGTTCAATGGATATTTCATTCTTTTGGTCTCGGCGTTTTAGTGCATTTTGTTTTCGTAGTAAAGAGTAGATTTGATTACTGATAATGCTTTTGTAATAGCTCCCAAAACTAACCCCCTTATTGTTTTCGTACGTTTTGAGTGCTTGATATAGTGCGATCCTTGCTTCTTGTTCCCAATCTTCACTGACATAATTCCTTAAATAATAAATATTCTTCAACCGTAACAATAACGGGAAATATTTTTGATACAGTAGGGCAAAAGCCTCTTCATCTCCATTACGGGCGGCGCACAATAACTCCTCGGACATAAAATAATTCCTCCATAACTTTCGATTATGGAGGAATCTTACCATCAATTCATTGAATAACTAATCGTATCTAGCTGTTATTTTTCTTTTCTCATTAAATCGTCCAATTTTTGGGACAATTTTTCTAATTGTTCTTCATTCCAAGGAGAATTTCGTCGAAAATCGATAAAACGCATATTTATATTATCTTGGGTAATATTTTTTTCTGTTTTTTTAATTGTTTTATATAATTCATACGCTGAGGTCCGTAAAGCACCTTGCGAGAAAATTACCCATTGTTCGGCTAAATCACTCGTTGCTACTGTTACTTGTGTCAACCGAGTATTCAGCTCCCCAGCAATGCGCTCGATATACGTATCTGCCGTCTCATCTTCTTTTGTAAAAACGACTTCTAACTGATATTTCCGATAGTTTTGTTGGATACCTGGAACTAATTGCGCATCAAAAACAACGATGACTTCGATCCCTTCATATTTTGCATAATTTGATAAACGATGCAATAATGCTTCTCTGGCATCTGCCATTTTGTCTTGATTTTTCAATGTAACTAACTCTGGCCAAGAACCAATCATGTTATAGCCATCGACGATCAGCAGCTGCTTCTTCATGACTTATTCCCCCTGACGCTGAGAAAAAGCCTGATACATCAGAAGACCGGCAGCCACACTTGCATTCAAGCTTTGGACATGCCCAACCATAGGGATCGTCAAGAGCTCGTCCATTTCTTTCTTCAAGCCTGCGCTCATGCCGCGGCCTTCATTACCGATCACTAACGCAATCGCGCCTTTGGCATTCCATGATTGGAAATTGGTCCCTTCCATGTCCGTGCCGAATACCCAGAATTGCTGCTCTTTTAGTTGCTGGACGGTTTGGACCAAATTCGTCACACGAGCGACTGGCACGTATTCAACGGCACCTGTTGACGTTTTTGTCACGATTGGTGTGATTCCGACTGCACGATGTTTCGGAATGATGACGCCATCTACCCCACTAGCATCTGCTGTTCGTAAGATCGACCCAAAATTATGTGGATCTTCAATACTATCCAAAATCAAGAAAAATGGTGTCTCCGTTTTATTTTTCGCTTGTTCCAATAATTGATCCAATGTCAAATATTCGTAAGGTGTGATCGCTAATACCACGCCTTGGTGAACGCCGCGATCGCTAAGTAGATCTAATTTTTGTTTAGGTACCCATTTGACTGGTACCGCTTGTTCACGGGCAATCGTTTTTAATTCTTCGACCTTTTCGCCGCGGGAATCTTCTTGAAGAAACAATTTATTTCCTCGCCCTTGTTGTAAGGCTTCGACCGTTGCATGATGACCAAATACAAAGTTGTCTTCACTCGTTGTGTCCTCTTGGCCGACATAGGCTGTTTCTTTTTTTCCACTACGTTTGTCATTGCCTTTGGTAAAACGTGGAGAATCTTTTTTGTTTCGTTTTTGGTAATTACGTTCTTTATTTTCTTTCCTCATGGGTTTCACCTACTTTCTCAATGCACCATGTGATCAATTCTTCCATCCGTTCCGTTTGTTTTGTTAGATGTAAGTAGCCCATCAAGGCTTCAAACCCCGTTGCCACACGATAGGTTGTGATGTCTGCATTTTTGGCACTTGTATGACTTTTGGCATTTCTACCTCTGCGATAGTACAACTCTTCGTCTTCTGTTAACAGCTTTTCTTGTAACATTTGTTGGATCAAAAAGGCTTGTGCCTTTGCTGAAACATAATGCGTCGCTGCTCGATGCAGTTTATTGGGCTTTGTTTCGCCTTTTTCAATCAAATAATCGCGAATATAAATCTCATAAATGGCATCTCCGACATAAGCAAGCGCTAAGCCGTTCAATTGTGTATGGTCTCTCATGCTTCTCTTCTCCAACGAGTACCTTGTGGTGTGTCATCCAACAAGATCCCCTGCTCTTTTAATTGATCCCGAATTTCATCACTACGAGCGAAATCGCGGTTTTTTCTAGCTTGTGTCCGTTCTTCGATCAATTGCTCGATCTCTTCATCCAACATTTCTGCTGTCGTAAATAAGATACCAAAAATCGATAGCCATTGGGTAAATAGTGCCTCACTTTTTGATAGGATCGTTTTGGAAACTGTCGGTTGTTCCAAATACGTATTGATCCATTTTGCTAATTCATAGACAACCGTGATTCCGTTCGCTGCATTGAAATCATCGTCCATTTCTTTGATGAAGCGGACTTCTAATTGTTCTAGTTCAGTCATCTGTCTTTCATCTTCCGAGTGGTCTTCTACTGCATTTTCAAAGCGGAAGTTTAGATTATCAAACGTATTTTTCAATCGTTGTAAATTGGTTGCAGCTTCTTTCATCGTTGCTTCACTGTAGCGGATCGGACGACGATATTGGGTCGTTGCCATAAAGAAGCGTAATACTTGCGGATCAACCTCTTGGATCATTTCATGGACGGTGATGAAGTTTCCTAAAGACTTACTCATTTTTTGGTCATCTTCACCAATCGTTACATAGCCATTGTGCATCCAATAGTTCGCGAATTTTTTACCTGTTTTCGCTTCACTTTGGGCGATTTCGTTTTCGTGATGAGGGAACTCCAAGTCTTGTCCACCACCATGGATGTCAATGGTTTCACCTAAATGTTTCGTTGCCATCACCGAGCATTCGATATGCCAGCCAGGACGACCTTCCCCCCATGGCGATGCCCATGAGATCTCTCCTGATTTTGCTTTTTTCCATAAGGCAAAATCTAACGGATCTTCTTTTTGTTGTTGTTCTGCGCCAGTACGCTGACTTGCCCCGATCTCTAACTCATCGATCGATTGATCACTCAATTGTCCGTACTCGGTGAATTTTCTCGTACGGTAATACACATCACCATTTGATTCGTACGCAAATCCTTTGTCGATCAACGCTTGGATGAACACACGGATGTCTTCCATGTGGTCCATTACTCTTGGATGAAGCGTTGCTGGTTGGACATTCAACGCTTTCGTATCTTCTTCAAAAGCATGGATAAAACGATCAGCGACTTCTGGTGCGGTGATTCCAAGCTGATTAGCAGCCTTGATGATTTTATCGTCCACATCTGTAAAATTAGAGACATAGTTCACTTGATACCCACGATATTCCAAATAACGTCGAATCGTGTCAAATGCGATCGTACTGCGTGCATTCCCGATATGGATGTAGTTATAAACTGTCGGTCCGCAAACATACATCGCGACCTGGCCTTCTTTCAAAGGAACAAATGTCTCTTTTTCTCTTGTTAATGTATTATAGATTTTTATCATTCTGATCCCCTTACTTTCTCCCCGTTGATTCGGACAACTTTCGCTGGTACTCCAACTGCTGTTGCCTCTTCAGGTATGTCTTTTAATACGACTGCGCCTGCGCCGATTTTTGCATTTCTTCCGATCGTGATCGGCCCTAAGATCTGGGCATTGGCGGATAACATCGCACCTTGTTTGATCGTCGGATGTCTTTTCCCTGTTTCCTTGCCAGTACCACCTAGAGTCACGCCATGAAACAAAATCACATCATCTTCGATTTCTGCCGTTTCTCCAATGACGATCCCCATCCCATGATCAATGAATACACCCTTTCCGATCTTCGCTCCTGGATGTATCTCGATTCCCGTGATAAATCGCCAAAATTGGGCATTCATTTTGGCAATCAAATAGAGACGATGGCGATATAAATAATGGGAGAAACGATGCCAAAATAATGCATGTAACCCAGGGTAAGTCAAAATGACTTCCGCTGTGGTACGCGCTGCTGGATCATTTTTCTTCACTGCAATGACCGCTCGTTTGAACCATCCCATCGACTTCCTCTCCTTTCCTTTTTTGAAGGTATGTAAGAACAACAAAAGATACAATACTAAAAAAAGCGTCTTTTAAATAAGTTTCCTTATTAAAAGACGCTATGAGGCGTGGTTCCACTTTTCTTCATAATCATGTGATTATCTCTGGCAGGTAACGTCTGCTACTCGTTCTTCGCTACTTGCAACTGTTGACTATTGGTCAACAATCACTGATTCGCCAAGACCACTCCCAGAGGCATTTCGAAAAAGAATAGTTGCCAACTTACACCACCCGTTGACTCTCTTGAAACGATTCTTTTTTTACTTCATTCTGTTCATCGTGTTTCATTCAATACTTGATTTAAATGTGCTAATGATTTTTCTCTTCCTAACAATTCGATTGTTTCTGGTAGTTCAGGTCCATGCATTTGTCCTGAAACAGCCACACGGATCGGCATAAATAGATTTTTCCCTTTGACCCCAGTTTCTTTTTGAACTGCTTTGATTGCTGCTTTGACAGTTGGTCCATCAACGACGTCCATTTTTGTCAATTGCTCTTTGAAAGCTTCCAAGACAGTCGGAACAGTTTCACCTGCTAATACTTCTTTGGCCGCTTCATCCAATTCAGGATGTTCGTTAAAGAATAACGTTGATACTTCAACGATTTCTTCTGCATAACTCATTTGTGGTTGATAGAGACGAACGATCTTTTTCACCCATTCAAGTGTTTGTGCATCTGGATTCTCTGGCACACGTCCATCGGCGATCAAATAAGGTAAACACATTTCTGTCAATGTGTCTAGATCCATTTCTTTGATGTAATGGTTGTTGATCCATTGTAGTTTTTTCGCATCAAATGCTGCAGGCGATTTGCTTAAACGTTGTGGATCGAACATCTTGATCAATTCTTCTTGACTGAATAACTCGTCTTCTCCTACAGGCGACCAACCTAACAATGCAATAAAATTGAACATTGCTTCTGGTAAATAACCTAATTCACGATATTGTTCGATAAATTGTAAGATCGATTCATCACGTTTACTTAACTTTTTACCTGTTTCAGAATTGATGATCAAAGTCATGTGGCCAAACGTTGGTGCTGTCCATCCAAATGCTTCATAGATCATCAACTGTTTCGGTGTATTTGCAATATGATCATCGCCACGTAAAACATGAGTGATCTTCATCAAGTGATCATCCACCGCTACAGCGAAGTTGTATGTTGGCATGCCATCACGTTTTTGGATGACGTAATCGCCACCGATATTGTCTGATTCAAAGGTGATATCTCCTTTGACCATGTCGTTGAACGCATATTCCGTATTACGAGGTACGCGGAAACGAATCACTGGCACAATGCCTTCTGCTTCTTTCTTCGCTTGTTCTTCTGGTGACAAGTTCGCACAAGTTCCAGCATAGTGAGGCATTTCTCCGCGTGCGCGTTGCGCTTCACGTTCTGCTTCTAGTTCCTCTTCTGAACAATAGCATTTGTAAGCACGGTTGCTTGCTAACAGCTGATCGATCCATGGTTGATAGATTTCTTTTCTTTCAGATTGACGGTAAGGACCGTATTCACCTGGATTTTCAGGTGATTCATCCCATTCCATCCCTAACCAAGCAAGATTCTCTAATTGGCTTTTTTCGCCATCTTCAATATTTCGTTTTTGGTCAGTGTCCTCAATGCGGATAATGAAATCTCCATCATTGTGACGGGCAAATAAATAATTGAATAATGCAGTTCGGGCATTTCCAATATGCAAGTGCCCTGTTGGACTTGGTGCATAACGTACGCGTACTTTCGTCATTTTCTTCCTCTTCTTTCAAACTAGACTTTGAGCCACCCAAAACAGCTGAAAATACAGCATTTGAACAGACTGTTTTGGGGTAGTGCCCCTTTAGCAATAAATGTTAGAATTTAAAGCCACTCAGCACAAATTTTACCTTTTATACGGTAAATAGTAAAGAGATTATGAAAAAGTCATTGAAATCTACGGTATAAAATCAGGGTCGGAAAATAGTTTTTTCTATTTTCCGACCCTCGACTAACGAAGAAAGTAGCAGCTCCTCTAGAAATCACTTTGAAATGCCTAGCTACTCCTTGCTTACACCGTTATGATTTTACTTCGCCTTTTTCTCGTTCTCACGTTTATTATCGATTCCTCTACCCGCATGAGCAGGTTTTGCAAAGATCATTCGTCCAGCTGCTGTTTGTAGCGCACTAGTTACCACGACTTCGATTCGCTCGTTCATGTAGTGTTGCCCGTCTTCCACAACGACCATTGTGCCGTCATCTAAATAGGCAACTCCTTGTTGACGTTCTGTACCAGCTTTGACTACCAATACATTCATGTTCTCACCAGGGATAACGACTGGCTTCACTGCGTTGGCAAGCGCGTTGATGTTGAGAACAGGTACATTTTGAAACTCCGAAACTTTGTTAAGGTTATAGTCATTCGTCACGATGACGCCATCCAATAATTTCGCTAATTTGATCAGCTTACTATCGACTTCACTGATGTCTTCAAAGTCACCGTCATACATCTCAACTGAAATGCCTTCTTCTTTTTGTAACGCGTTCAAAATATCTAATCCGCGACGTCCACGCACACGTTTCAAGCTGTCACCTGAATCAGCGATATATTGTAATTCATATAAAACAAAATTGGGGATCATCAATGTTCCCTCTAAAAATCCTGTTTTTGTGATGTCGTAAATACGCCCATCGATGATCACACTTGTATCCAATATTTTATACTTGTGGAAATGGTCGTCTAACTTACGTTCCAATAGTTGGCTTTCCACTTGGCTAGGTGTTTCTTGTTCAACCTTTTTGCTTCTAGGTCCAAATATTTTCTTCCATTCCTCGATGCGGGTCGTCCCCATTCGTAATCCTAGATACCCAAGGATCACCATCAATAGGATCGGTAAGACACTATTTACGAAAGGCATCTCAATGTTATAAAGAGGTGTAGAGATCACGACTCCTAATGTCAGACCAATGATTGCTCCGATTGCCCCAAATAAGAGATACGTCAAGCTGACCTCACTTAATTTTTCTTCAATTTGCTTGATGACTGCTGTAATATGTTTTGCCAATAGCAAAGATAATAAAAAGAAAATAAGTGCACCTAACAAGCTATTGGTAAAGGTGTTATTCAGCCATCCATTTGTCTGTTGACCGATCGCTTGCCAAGCTGTAGGTAAAAAAGAAATACCTAAGCTGGCACCAACGATGATCATCAGTAAGGTGATGACACGTTTTTGCATCCTGCTTCCTCCATTTCATTTTGATTTTAGCGAAATACTCTTCTAAGGGTCTCATCCAGTGTTGCAACACCTACGACTTCGATCCCCTCTGGAACATTCCAACCACCTAAATTATTTTTAGGCAGATATACTTTTGTAAATCCTAATTTTTGTACTTCTTTGACTCGTTGTTCAATCTGATTGACTCTTCTGATTTCTCCAGTCAAGCCGATTTCTCCAATAAAACATTCTGTTGGCTGTGTTCCTTTTTCTTTGTAGCTAGATGCGATACTGATCGCAATCGCTAAGTCGATCGCGGGTTCATTTAATTTTACCCCACCAGCTGCTTTTAGGTAAGCATCTTGATTTTGTAACAATAATCCAGCACGTTTTTCTAACACTGCCATGATCAAAGACACACGATTAAAGTCTAAGCCAGTCGTTGTTCGTTTGGCATTTCCAAACATCGTCGGAGTCACTAAGGCTTGGATCTCCACTAGGATCGGACGTGTTCCTTCCATTGCAACAACGATCGCTGAACCTGTCGCACCATCTAAGCGTTCTTCCAGAAAGATCTGTGAAGGATTTGCTACTTCTTCTAACCCATGAGCATGCATCTCAAAAATGCCGATCTCATTGGTGGACCCAAAACGGTTTTTTACGGCACGTAAAATACGAAAACTATGATGTTGTTCACCCTCGAAATACAAGACCGTATCGACCATATGCTCTAACATTCTCGGCCCTGCAATCGATCCTTCTTTCGTGACATGTCCAACGATAAAGATTGCGATTCCGTTTGTTTTGGCAATTTTTAGTAACTCTGCAGTTGTTTCTCGTACTTGGCTGACACTACCAGCTACACTTGTTATATCGGGTTGGGTCATCGTTTGGATCGAGTCGATGATCACATAGTCAGGAGAAATTTGTTCGATCGCTCGACTGATTTCATTCATGTCTGTTTCTGCATATAAATAAAATTCTGTATCGATCGAACCCAAACGTTCGGCACGCAGTTTGATTTGATCCGCACTCTCTTCTCCTGATACGTAAAGCACTTTGCCACCGATCGCCGCTAATTGTTGCGATACTTGCAGTAGTAAAGTGGACTTCCCGATACCAGGATCGCCTCCGATCAAAATCATCGAACCAGGAACGACACCCCCGCCTAAGACTCGGTTCAACTCTGCTAACTTCGTCTTGACCCGCGGTTCTTTTTTGGGGATCACTTCTGCGATTTTTGTTGGTTTGGCTTTTTCACCAGTTAAGCTCGTACGTACTCTACGATCTGTTGTGTCTTGTTCGATCTCTTCAACCATGGTGTTCCATTTGCCACAATTAGGACAACGTCCTAAAAACTTAGGCGACACATAGCCACAGTTTTGACAAACAAATTGAACTTTTGCTTTTTTGGCCATTGTCGTGTACCACCTATCTTTCACTTTACTTGACTCGGATTAAAAATAGCTTAACCCACTTTTATTTATTCATTAGATGAGCCAAATCCGCCTTGGCGGGCTTTAGCTGTTTGATCTTGATCCGCTTTTAGGAACGGCAAGAAAATGCCTTGACCAATTCGTTCCCCTTTTTTGATCACTACATCTTTGAAGCCGAAATTCGTGAATTGGAACATGATGTGTCCTTCATTTGCTTCATTATTATAATAATCACTGTCGATCACGCCGATACCATTCGTCAAAATCAAAAAACGTTTTAATGGATTGCTTGAGCGATTGGCTAGTTGTAAGAACTCATCTTCACCCATATACGCTTTGATTCCTGTAGGTACTAAGACCGGTTTGATCTTCTTTTCCTCTGCTGACATATCAGGCATAAGCGCATCTGAGACCGCTGTAAGTCCTTGCTTAAATCCAGCTTTCCAAACACTTGGAATCACCACATCTTCTGCTGCTTCAAAGTCATAACCGGCCGCATGGTGGGTCGCTCTTTGTGGCAATTGGATCTGTTGATCCTGATAACGTGTAATTACTTCAAAACCTCTTTTATTCACCAAATCCCTCCCAGAGTAAACTAGTTCTATTTTAACATACCAAACGACTGAATACCCAAAGTTAACGAATTCTTCATGAAATCCACTTCTCTTCTAAGAAACAAATTTATTGATTTTTTGAAAAAAAGTTTATTAAAACATGACTTTATGATTGAAAACAAGTAGAATAAAACAAAATCATTTCTGTGTAAAGAGAATTAATTGAGGTGCTCCATGCGAAAAGAAGTAAAAGAAGCAAAACGAATCATCATCAAAGTAGGAACAAGTACATTGATCTATCCGAATGGCAACATCAATTTGGCAGCGATCGACCAATTAGCTTTTGTTCTTTCTGATCTTCATAACCAAGGCAAAGAAATCGTATTAGTCTCTTCTGGTGCAGTCGGCGTCGGTATGCACAAAATGAACCTAGCCAAACGCCCAGCTACGATCCCAGAGCAACAGGCGATTGCCGCGATCGGACAAGCTGAATTGATGAACATCTATAATCAACGATTCAGTGTCTATAGCCAACAAACTGCGCAAATACTAGTCACTCGAGATGTCATTGATTATCCTGAAAGCCGAAAAAATGTTGTCAATACGTTAGAACAGCTATTAGCGATGGGAACCATTCCTATCGTCAATGAAAATGACACTGTCGCAGTCGATGAATTAGATCATTCTACCAAATTTGGTGACAACGATCAGCTATCTGCGATCGTTACTAAGCTGATCGCCGCCGACCTCCTCATTGTTCTTTCGGATATCGACGGTTTCTATTCAGATAATCCATCCATCAATCCTCAGGCTGAAATGTATCAAACAGTCACTGCGATTGACGATGAGTTGATGGCACAAGCAGGTGGCGCCGGCAGTACGTATGGCACTGGCGGTATGGCAAGTAAATTAAAAGCTGCTTTAAGGATCTTTGAAGCAAATAGCACAATGATCTTAGCAAATGGAAAAAATCCGGCAATCATCTTTGATATTTTAGCTGGAAAAGAAATTGGCACATTATTTAAGGAGGGCTATCATGACTGATCTTATCCAACTTGGTGAACAGGCAAAAAATGGCGCACGAGTTCTGGCGTTGATGCCTACAAAACAAAAAAATGACTTATTATTGCAAATGGCGCAAATGATCAAGAGAAATCAACTTGCCATTCTTGAAGCAAATCAAAAAGACTTAGATCAAGCAACAGAAAATAATATCAGCGAAACGATGCAAGATCGCTTACGATTGACACCAGAACGTATCCATACTATGGCTGAAGAAATCATTAAAGTTGCACAATTAGACGATCCCATCGGAAAAGTCGATCATATGTGGCAAAACGAGGACGGTTTATTGATTGGCAAGAAACGTGTCCCTTTAGGTGTCATCGGTATGATCTACGAATCACGCCCGAATGTGACAACGGATGCTGCTAGTTTGGCATTCAAATCAGGGAATGCCGTGATTTTACGCGGAGGAAAAGAAGCTTTCCATTCCAATCAATTGTTGGTTGAATTGCTTCAAGAAACATTGACGAATGCTGGAGTATCGCCTTATGCGATCCAATTTGTGGATGATACCTCGCACGAAACCGCTGCGGAATTGATGCGTCTAACTGATTATTTAGATGTTTTGATCCCACGAGGCGGCGCTTCGTTGATCAAACATGTGAAAGAACAAGCGACCGTACCGATCATTGAAACAGGAACAGGCAACAACCATATCTATATCGATAAAGAAGCACAATTAGCCATGGCTGTCGATATCATCGTGAACGCAAAAACATCTCGACCTTCTGTCTGTAATGCTGCTGAGACTTTACTGATCCACTCAGAGATCGCGCCGTTCTTCTTGCCATCGATCGAGCAAGCACTGGTTGAACATGGTGTTTCACTCCATGCAGATGCGCGTGCATTGGATTATTTAGAAACAGCCACGTTAGCAGACGAAACCGATTGGGATACAGAATACTTGGATTATATTTTAGCAGTCAAGATCGTTGATTCATTAGATGAGGCAATCGATCACATCAATCAACACAATACCAAGCATTCAGAAGCCATCGTCACAGACAGTTACTCTGCAAGTCAACGCTTTTTAAATGAAGTCGACGCAGCAGCTGTTTACGTCAATGCTTCGACTCGTTTTACAGATGGTTCAGTCTTTGGGTTCGGTGCAGAAATCGGCATTTCCACCCAAAAACTCCATGCTAGAGGCCCAATGGGTTTGAATGAATTAACGACGACAAAATATATCATCTACGGAGACGGACAAATTCGTGAATAATGTTTCACGGGAAACATTTTGGCTGTGAGTTGTCTTTCAATAATAAGTTACGCAAATGCCAGATGATTCTTCGAAAAATAAGGCGACATACACGAAACTTGGATGCAAGTTTTCATGTATGTCGCCTTATTTCTCAAAATTGAAGACTACTAACGTATTCTCTCTTTACAGGATTATTCCTCTGTTAACTGATCAAACAAAGAAAAGCCATCAAACGTTTCGCCATCATAATAACGCAATAATTGTTCACTCGTCAGATTTGTAGTAGTTTCTTTCTCCTCTTCTGATTCAAGAAGCAGTTGTTCACGATAAATCTGATAAGTCTCTGCTAGTTGTTGTTGCATTTGCGCTCTTGAAGGAGCTTCCGCATTGATTGTCGGCAACTCTTTGATCAATCCACGATAAACCAATCGTTCATCGACCCATTCAACAGGTAGTTCTACCATGGTCAAGCCGACTTCTTTAAAATATTCTTCGATCATCTCTAAGCCTCGCATTTATGTCTTGCTTGCATTTTAGCTTATCTACTCAAAAGTTGCTAGAGACAACAGAGAGACTTCTTCAATTATTTTTGGATCGTCGCCAAAACAGTTCGTGAGATAGGTCCGACAAACAATAATTGTAACGGCAAAGCCATGATCAAGTTCATCTTCCAAGCTGTAAGATATACGGAAAGAAATTGTTCTGGAATCCCTTGTTCAATCACGATACCGAACAATGACATACACGTCACCATACCTAAAACCATCAGACAAGAAATCGTAAGGATCATTTGCATTTTATTTTGCTTATTGATAGGTAGATTAAACGCAATCTTTTTCGCTATAACACCTACAATAAAAACATCTAAGATAAACGCCACAATAAATCCTGGGATAAGTCCTATGAATAGATTTGATAGATGCAATGCATTATGTAGCCAGAGGTTATAAATACTCATTCCTAAAACCATCAAAAAACACATCAGCGTTGTAAATATAATTCCTTCTTTTTTATTTGTTGGCACTTCAATCACTCCTTTTCATGAAAAACAGCATAGCATAAATGAAAATTTTTCGTAAGTTTTATTTTAATTTTTATATTAAGCTATATTTCTTGACAAAACTTAGAAAATATATTGGAAAATAATTAAATTTACGATAGAATACTATTAGCAACACTAAAACAAAAATAACATTTTCTTATGAATTAAATAAAGAAAAGATTATAATAGGAGGATATTTGATGAAAGTAAGTATTTTGCTTGCATCGATAATGTTATTAAACGCATCATTGTCGCCATGTATTGCTTTAGCAGAAACAGTAACAACCAATAATCAACAGATCGAAACCACCTCAAGTTCAATCACCGACGAAAAAACAACGAACGTAATATCTCCAACTACCATTTCAAGCACAAATGAAGAAATACCCCTGACCAGCACTGACAACCCAACAATAATAGGAACTCCTCAATTAATAGGTGAAAGCTATAAGGATGGTATTAGCAAACCTAAAAGAATCAACTTATCAGCGACTGAAGCCACGAAACAAGCATTTATTGAAGATGAGGAAAACAAAAAAACGACACATAGCTACATTGGTGGAAACACAATCTATGAAATCAATTCCACGGATGTTCAAGTCCCTACTCCCCCAACTACTGATTCATCTACGATCCAGTTAGCTGTCTACACTAGAGATGTCTCACAAACCAAACAAACTTTAGCTTATTATCTTGCACAACAGTTTAAAACCTATCAACTCTCACTCGAGAATCTCAAAGATATTCTTTCAATTGATCCAGCTTTAGCAATGGAGGAAGATAGTTTATCTACCTTGATTCAAGAGTACTACCCGCAAGTCTCAGAAAAAATTACTATTCAAGAAATAGAGGATTTAACTGATCAATATGGGAGTGTACAAGAAACACCAATATTCCCAACTTTGTCTCGTCAAGAGAATAGCGAAATGCTTACAGGAAGAGTTATTTTGACCCAAAAAACAGTATTATCTAACCATACTACTTGGTTTTTTGCTAAAAATGCTGACCAATACGGTTGGATAGCTGCAGAAGCTGCAACAAGCCATACCTCTCACTCAATGAGTGAAAATGAAAAAAAAGGAACATTGACTTCCAATGCGAGCCTTTACTCTACTTTGACCAATGCCTGGCTTGACGTTCCCGATGAATCGATTGATACATCTACTGTTTACGATGCAAAAAATAGTATAGAAATTGAACAAAGCACTTTTTATGAACTATCAGTAGATGGAATAATCGCTGGATATGTCCAAAAAGAAAACTTTCAATTAAACGATGATAGCAACGTAATCGATGGTACATCTAAGAGAGAATCTTCTTCCAAAATCACTAGCAATGTTCTAAATGATACTCCTGAACTTTATGCAGAAAACCATCAAGATAGCTCTATTACAGAAAGGACTACTCAACAGCCAATACTGACTTATGGCACACATATACGAAATATCGGATGGCTTCCTGAGGTAACAAACGGTGAACTTTCAGGCACAACCGGTAGAGTCCTTCCAGTTGAAGCACTCAGGTTAAACTTAAACTCCTCTTTGCAAGGAGCAATCGAGTACACTTCCTATGTCGAGCAGAACGGGTGGCAAAACTGGGTGACACAAGGAAATATTTCAGGAACTGTAGGTCAAGCAAAACAAATAGAAGGGATCAAACTGCGACTGACAGGTCAGTTATCCAATCAATTTAATATCTTCTACCGAGTCCATGTTAAGAACATGGGTTGGCTGCCGTGGGCAAATAACGGAAACCCAGCAGGATCAATTGGATATAAATTTCATATTGAAGCAATAGAAATACGTCTAGTTGACCAATCGCAAACCGGACCATCTGTTGGAGATTCTTATCTCGAGAAAGATCCCTCAATTCTAGCACGTAGTCATGTAACTAATCGTGGATGGCTAGATGAAAAAGATGCCGCCACTTTTGTAGGGACTACTGGACAAAATTTAAGTTTACAAGCAATTCAACTAAGGTTAACAGAAAACACAATTGGTGGTGGTATTAACTACCAAGCCCATGTGGCAAATCAGGGCTGGGAATCAAGTTGGCGTTCTAACGGTTCCACTTCAGGAACTACTGGATTAAACCTGCCAATTGAGGCTATAAGAATCAATTTAACTGGAGTAATCAGTACGCGCTATGATATTTATTATCGAATCCACGCACAGAATTTTGGTTGGTTAGATTGGGCAAAAAATGGAGAAAATGCGGGAACTCAAGGTTATGCCACACAGTCAGAAGCCATACAAATCAAATTAGTACCAAAAGGTGGCGCAGCACCAGGAGCCACATCTCGAGCGTTTCGTCTCGCACCTCCTAGGGTTAATTTACAAGGGCATCTATCCACAAACGGTTGGATTAGCCGTACAGGATTGACTACAATGATCAATTTCGCAAACCAAAGTCGCCAATTCGAAGCAATTCGGGCAACCTTGGCAAATTCCAGCTACTCCGGCACAATAAGTTATGATTCACATCTTACTAATATTGGTTGGACAAAAGCTGTTTCAAATGGAACAATATCTGGAACAACCGGTCAAAACCGTCCCCTTCAAGCTTTTTCTTTTAACTTAACAGAAGAATTAGCTGAACACTATGACATTTACTATCGCTCGTTTGTCCGTTCCCGGGGATGGCTAGGTTGGGCTTCGAATGGCCAAAAGGCTGGATCAGTTGGAATGAATCTACCTATCGAAGCAATTGAAGTCACAATTGTAGAAAATGATCGCAAACCTTCCGGTTATAAAGCGAATCAGCTAACCATTTTAGGACAGATTGATACCTCCACAGCAGAAGGAAGATTTGTCAATTCTATTACACAAAGTGCAAATCGAGTGGCCCCAGCATATGGATTGTACACTTCTGTCATGCTTGCTCAAGCAATTTTAGAGACCGGTTATGGCACTAGTTTCTTAGCACGTAATGCGAACAATTTCTTTGGTATGAAATTTAAAGATGGAGAAGATGAAGGAAAGTATAATTTCATATGGCATGTTTCAAATGAAGTTATCAATGGAGCAACTGTACCTGTTAACTCCAAATTCAGGGTTTATCAAAGTACAGATGAATCTTTTAAAGATAATGCTGTAAAATTAAAATATGGAGTACCATGGGACCCCGTTCGCTATCGTGGAACTTGGAAAGTTAATACACGTTCTTATCGAGATGCCACACGAGCACTGACCGGAACATATGCAACTGATCCAGACTACGGAACAAAGTTGAACAACATAATTGAGCGTTGGCGTTTGGATCAGTTTGATTGATTTTATCTAAAAAAATATCTACCTGACATGGTTAGACCAAGTCAGGCAGATATTTTTTTATTTATTAATTCGCATAAAAGCCAATTCCTTCATATCTCCAACCTAATGGAGTTAAAGAATCTCTTTCTACTGAACTTAATGTATAATGATGTGTTCCGATAGTTTCATTTGGATTAAACAATCGGTAAATTGGTTTAGAACCTCCAGAATAAAAGCTCAATCCTTCATATCTCCAACCTAATGGAGTAAGGGAATTGATTTCTGACTGAGCCATTGTATAGTGATGATCTCCATTATTCGGGTTGTACAGACGATACACCGGCTGACCATTATTTGGTGCTTGCCACGCAATACCTTCATATTTCCAACCAACTGTTGATAAGTAATTCTTTTCATTCGCATTCAATGTATACAAATGCTGTCCTGTACTTTTATTATATAAGCGGTACATCGGTGAAGTACTAGAATTTGGCGTGTCATACTGTGTCAGATTATAGGTTTCAATGATATTATTCAAAGTTGAACCATAGTTTGGTGCTGTCGCATAACGCCCCGTTAACCATGCAGTAGCATCTTTATATGAAGAGGTGTTACTTTTCCATGCACCTGAATAATAATACACTCCTGACTGGAACGAAGTTGTTTTAAGGACCGTCACATTATCTTGTAAAGACTCGGCATAAGAAGGGTATTTACGAAACGCAGCGTTTACAGTAATCCATTGTCCGTTAACAAATTCAGAAGTTGGCATCGTTACTGACTGTCCATTGTAACTTCCTTTTATTCCGAATAAATTATAGTTTGGTGCAGAAGCTAGGGTACTTTTCCCCCAGCCACTTTCAACAATCGCTTGAGCGATCATTACAGATGCGTATAAATCATTTGCGTTAGCTAATGTTTGTGCACTTGCAGCAATACTATCGATGAACGCTTGTTGATCGTTTGAAGAGGAACGTGCTGAGAACGCTGTTATTCCTGGATTTTCAAATTGCGATAAATCCGCTTGATGAGTATGAGTCAATTCTTCACCATTAGTTAATGGATTTGTGATAGACTCAGTTCTTTCCACGTTTTCAGTAGACTGTTCTGTTACTTCCTCTGTTTGGGTCGAGATAGTTGTTTCCGAAAAAGTGGCTGTTCCTTCTTCTGCAAACACAGTAAGATTAGTAGTTGCTATACTACTAAGTACGATTGCACTCAATAATAAATTTTTTGCTTTCATTTGATCTCCTTTATTCTTAATAAATAATTTAATATGTTGCATATGATAACAAAAAAGGGTTCCTTAAACATCATACACTTTTTAATTATACATACATTTCAACATTTTTCAGCATATAAATTCTTAAGATTTAAAGGGGTATTTATCAAATAATTTGGTGTGGAATTAGTATTTTATTCCACCAAAAACTAGCGTGTATCTAAGTTATCAAGGAGAATATCTCCAAATAAAGAGTAAACTTATGTCTTAGAAAAGCAATAAGTAACTTGAATTAAAACATTATATTCGAGAATTAATTGCTTAATAAAAATCCATATAAAAACTTATAGCCCCAGATTAAATACCTAACTCCTTCAATCCATCTTCTAATGAAGTCAATTCACGTCCTAATACTTTTTCAAAATCATCAGAAATCACATCTAATTGATTATTCCGAATATCATTTTGAATAGCAGCCGTCATTTCTGCACCACCTTGAGAAAATCCCGCATCTGTAAGCTTACCTATAAATCCATCTGTATCCAGTGAGAGAATTTCTATCGACTTGCCACTTACTTTAGCAACTTTTTCTGCCAACATTTGATACGTGATTGGTTTTCCAGATAATTCTAAGACTTCCGGATAATCCGTTCCTGCTAATACTTTTGCGGCTACTTCTGCGTATTCTCTCTTTAATGCCCAACCTGTTTTTCCTTCTCCAGCTGCATAAACAAATTGACCAGTTTTCAATGCCAGATCAATCAAAGGCATCTCATTTTCTAGATACCAGTTATTTCTTAAAAAGGTATGCTTGATACCAGATTCTTTAATGATTTTTTCTGTAAACTGATGGTCTGGCGCCAAGATACTAGTCGAATGGTCTGCATCCGCAAAACTCGTATAGGCAATAAAAGAAACACCGGCTTCTTTTGCCGCTTCCACGACATGCTGATGCTCAGCTTGTCTGTTCCCCGGCACTCCTGAAACAAATAGTAAACGATCAATACCCTTTAAGGCCTGCACCATTGTTTCGGGATCAGCATAATCGCCGATACGCACTTCGATACCTTCTTCTATTAATTGTTCTGCTTTTTCTTTACTACGTGCAAGAACATAGATTTCCTCCAAAGGAACTAGTTTCTTTAATTCATTTAAAGCATAGTGCCCAAATCCTCCGGTTGCTCCTGTTACTAAATATGTCATATTCCCACTCCTTTTTTATAATTAGCTATTTTCTCGATCACAAAGCTGTACATTTATAAAATACACCTTTATCATAAAGAGTATGCTAAGATAAGTCAAGAAATCAATTTGAAAGGATGGATTTTAATGAAATACTCTCTGCAACTAAGTGATGCGATCCATATTTTAGCTTACATCCATATCTTCCAAGGGACAGATCTGCTTTCCAGTGACATGATCGCACGTAGTATTGAAACGAATCCAACAAATGTCCGAAAAATCATGAGTCAATTAAAAAAGGCCGACTTGATTCATACGACAAGCGGAAAACCAGCACCTGTACTTGCAAAAGCGCCAGAAAATATCAACTTATTGGAAATTTATCGAAGCATCGAAGGAAACACAAGTTTGATTCAAGTCGATCCTAAAACAAATCCAAATTGTGTCGTCGGTGCCAATATACAAGAAGTCTTGACTGCAACATATTCTCAATTGCAGGAAAAAGTGGAAGAAGAAATGACGATGATCACATTGGATGGACTCATTCAACAAATCGCTCGATTAGAAAAAGAGAAACGCCCAGAAAATCAATCGATCGTGGAAAAATTTATTTAGCATCCAAGAAAACCATCCACTTGTAGTTATTTAAAGATAAAATAACATTTTTATATTATTATTACTTTTATATAAGATTAAATAATCTATGTACTGAAAAAAAAGTTGCTGTTTTCTTTTTATTTATTCGGTAAAATTAAAGTATAAAGATAACTACAGGAGGAAATATTATGAAAAATTGGCAAAGCGTTTTCGAGGAACCTGATTTAGATAATGGCTATACTTTATTTATCGAAAAGCATGTTCACGAATTTTTATTTACACAAGAACAGATCACCGCAAAAGTAACTGAAGAAAACAACGAGTATGACATATTGATCCAATTAACAACCCACGAACACTTCTATCGTGTAGCTTGCACTTGCTCACACGAAGGCAATGACCATTGTGCACATATCGCGGCTGTCTTATTCAAATACGAACAAGAGGATAAACATGAAAAAACACCGGATCTTATCAAGCTGATTTCCTATGCAAATGAACAAGATATCCATGACTTCCTATTAAGTATTTTAAGGGGTAATCAAAAACTTACACAACGTTTTCAAGAACATATTGCAATCAAAAATATTAGCGATTACGATAAAATGGTTGTTATTTTAGAAAAACACACTCAATATTCAACCAATAATACGAACGACCGTACAATACAAAAAATCAATAATGAACTGTCTGGATTTTTAACCAAGCTTGTTGATACTGCTGTCGAAAAAAATCAAATTCTTCATGCCTTTGAACTGATGAATCGAGTGGTCGAACACCTTGACTTAGCAAAGATACATAATGTAGAAAATGATGTAAGTCTTATCATGCATCAATGTTATTCACTATGGAAAAAGTTACTGAAACATGCCTCTGAACAAGAAAAACAACGCATGTTTTCTAAATTATCAGCCAAAGTAAACAGCACCACCGCAAGCCAGTCTTGCTTTTATATCCAACAAGTTTTACATGAAGAGTTCCCCCAACAGTTCTCAGATCATGAGCAGCAAGCCCTTGACCAAACAACTGAAAATAACGGGTTCTTCAATTATAAAAATAAACGACTTCTATCGATTCGCCAGATGGAGAACTTGAATTATTCAGATAACCAAATTCGGCAACGTGCACGAGAAAGCTGGCAATCACCCACAATACGTTCGCAGTATATCGACTACTTGATGCAAAAAAAAGCGTATGAAGAGGCCATTGTTGTTTTGAAGGAAAGTATTGTATTAGACAAGCATTCTTCCGATATGATCACTTTACATCGCTATGCGTTAAAAAATCTCTATCATAAATTAGGGAACAAGGAGCTTTATGCGGAACAAATTTTCCATCTACTATTAGAGGGAGAAACCGTTGATATGAATTTAATCCATCAATTGAAAAAATCCTATTCGATCGATCAGTGGGAAGAAGTACGTGAACAATTATTTGAGCAATTAAAAAATCGAACTGATGTTGGTTTATTCTATTCAAAAGAAAGACGGTATGATCTACTATTGGATTACATCCTGAAATCACCTGGACTAGAAGAAGCCAGTCGCTATTTTTCTTTCTTAAGAAAGCAATTCCCGGAAGCACTCCTTCAAAAATATGAATATGAACTACGTCGAATGGCCGCTGAAACAACGACACGCTCTCGGTATCATAAAATGGCTTTGCTGATTGCCGAAATGGCCACTCTTCCAAGCAGCACCATCTCTGTTCAATTATTGATCAAAGAACTAAAAGAAAAGTATCCACGTAGAAAAGCAATGTTAGAAGAATTGAAAAAGTTGGAGAAAAATTATAAATGATGTAACAACAGCGATTCTGTGGTACAGCCACTACTACGAAAAACCGAATCAACAAGCAACACCGTTGATTCGGCTTTTCGTATAGCTGGTCACTGATTTATTACTTTCCTATAATTTCCTAAAAAAGAAAAAGCATTTCAAGCACTTTAAAATAACAAGACGCACCTGCTATCAATCAAAGCCGATTGACACAGATTGATCTGGTTTACTTGCGGCTTCTTTCACATCAGCCTCCCACTTACCGTAGATATCTAAAAATCTCACTTCTTCTTCATCACTATACCCTTCAAACACAACTTTATCGATATTTTCATGATCAAAAAAAATCGTTGTTTCAGGATTTAAACCAGATGGATAAAGCACTGCCATATAATCTGCAAATGTATCTTTCCCCGTATGTTGATCTGTATATATCGCTCCTCTTCCAACGATAACTAATTTTTGTAAACCTTCCTCAAGCAAAACGATACTTCCTAATGGTAATAACTTTTTGACTTCACTCATTATGTATTTCCTCCTTGTCAGTTCCTTTGATATGCTTATTAAAATATTTCTCTCCGTACCATTCTAATTGTGTTTGCCCTTCCAGATTGCGGTATTCTTCTGAATATTTGTGTTTATAGTAACCATGTAATAGATATGGGAAGAATAGATAGGCTTCGGCGACCATCACTGCAATATTAAACGCTATCCACATAGCAAAAATGTTAATAAAACCGATCATATCGGTACGAGGTGTATCCCCACTAGGGAAAATAAATTTCCAAATCATGACTATTATGACCACTATCCAGCCGTAACTCATCACAATTTTTATGATTTTTTCTATAAAATCATCGAGCTTATTTTTTTCTTTGTTTTTTATATTAAGCATTTTTATATTTAAGGAATTATATTTACTTCTAATAACGATATAACCTACTATAGTTAATAAAAGCAAAACGATTATCATGCCAATAGAAGTTAATACATTAAGCGATAAAGTAATGAAAAATAAATTTATTGTCAGTATTAACCAAATAAGATAATTATTACAAGTGTTCATTGTAATGAAAATCTTTGTACTAGCATTATTCTTATTTTTATATCTTGTATATAACCAGATAGATAAATAAATAAAAAGTAATATCCAAAAAAAACTTTCTGGCAAGAAATTTATATCTGGTTCAGGAACAAAGCTATTTCTATCAGGACTTTTCATTCCAAATTCAGTAATTTTTACAAAACCATATTGTGCCATTATTAAAATTATTGATATAGACATTAATAAAAAGCGCTTCTTCCCATTATATAATCCTCTTTTTTCAGTATCTTTTATCATATAATCGACTAATGGATCATCTAATAACTTTAAACTTTGTTCAAATGTCGCATTGAATAATTTTTTCATATGCTTCTCCATTTAGAGTTAATCTCATCCTGACGTCTACTCATTATGTTTTTATTTTTTCTTCTTTATCAGTTCCTTTGATATGCTTGTTGAAATATTTCTCTCCGTACCATTCTAATTGTGTTTTCCCTTCCAGATTACGGTATTCTTCTGAATATTTATGTTTATAATAACCATGCAATAGATACGGAAGGAACA
This sequence comes from Enterococcus sp. DIV2371, assembly GCF_050498525.1. NCBI lineage: Bacteria > Bacillati > Bacillota > Bacilli > Lactobacillales > Enterococcaceae > Enterococcus > Enterococcus sp. DIV2371. Next base: position 3,128,992 of record NZ_JBIPAJ010000001.1, read on the forward strand.
GGTAGGCTTGTGCGATAATAAATCCTATATCAAACACAAACCACATAGCTAAAAATCCTATAAAACCCGTTACATCTGTGCGTGGTGTATCTCCACTAGGAAAAATAAAATTCCAAATAACCCCGACAATAACGACTATTGAGCTATACTTCACCACTAAATTTATTGCTTTTTCTATCCATTCATCCACCTTTTCTTTTTTATTTATATCATAAAGTAAATTTTCCAAGGACGCTTTCTTACTTCTAACTACTATATATCCTACTAATAAAATTATTGAGAAAAATATTCCCATTCCTATAGCTGTTAGAGGCTTTAGAAACGCTGTGATGAAAAGAAGGTTAGTTTCAATTACTAGCCAAACAAAAATGTTTACTGTATTGATGTAGCCCCAGAAAAATTTAGTAGCTCGATAACGTTTAATCAATGTATAGACCCATATAACTAAATACATTACCAAAAGTATCCAAAACAAAGATAAAGGTAAAAAGTTTATATCGGCTTGTGGAACTAAACTATTCTTATCGTGATTCGTAATAATGCTATTTGTAAATAAAACTATGCCATATAGCATGCCTATCAAAGCTAGCGCTAATATTTTCAATAAAACAGGTCTTTCTTTTAAATCCCACCTTTCAACATCATTTTTCATATAATTGATTAGCTTATCATTTTTCAAATTTAAACTTTCTTCAAAAGATGCTTTGAATAAATTTTTCATATTAATCTCCAATTAAAATTTATTTCTGGTAATTTTATCGAAGATAGTGCATTCCCAATTGATTTTCCCACTTGCTGAATCTCCTTATTCATATATTTCACTGTATTAGTACTTTGCTCAATCGCTTTGCCTATTTTTTCCGTACTCCTATCATATACTTCATATGCCCAAGTTTTACCACGATCATACACATTTGGTGCTAGTAGTTGTATCCCCTTATTTACTAAGCCTGCAGTAAGACCTATAGCAGCACCAACACCATTCCCAATAAATGGTACAAATGTGCCTAACTTTGCACCTAATGTCATTCCCTCTAACGGACCAATACTCTTCACCACCTCTATTCCGCCGCCTATTATTCCTTTACCAATACTTCCTGTTTTTCCATATTCATTCACAGCATTTGCTGCGAAAGTGACTCCTAATTGCGCGTAAGTAGCTACTTGGCCTGCCGTTCCTAATCCTTTGGCGACACCCCATTTTTTAGCTCCTTGTATCAAATGGGAGTTCTTCAAGCCTTCACTGACGTAGGTTTTTACGGGAGAGGTAAATTTAGTGAAATTTTGATAGGCTTTGCCTATCGTGTCGATTTTAGGAATCCATTTTCCTTGAGCAACAGTTTTACCGAACATTTCGTATTTTGTCAGACAGTTAAACAATTTAGTTTTCATCCCTGAAGGTAGATAACTGGTAAGCATCCAAAATTCATCGTTGGATGCCAGCTTGTTTACCAACGCATCAGGATAATTGCTGATCAACATTTCAAGTCGTTTGATTGCATCGGTTTTCCCTTCTTTTAGAGGTTGAACTAATTTTTCAATCTCCCCATACAGTTCTAAGAAGGCATTGGTTGAAGATTCTTCCAGCAATGTCTGTCCGTTTGGTTTGTACTTCTCAAACCAACTTCCATCCACCCCTTTCGGCAATGTATAACTTCCATCTGCCTTTACGGTAGTTTGATTCAGGACTAAGACACTTTGCATGGCGAGTTTTAATTCCAGTAGACTGTTGTTGAACAGTCCACTGGTTTGAGAGTTAAAGGCATTGAGTTTTTGCTGTTTGCGTTGCAACTTGTAGATGTCTTCTTGTAGGCTGTCTGACATTCTCATCAGGTTGCGATGGAAGTCGGTCAGCATTTCTGTGATACCTGGTAAGATGCTTATATTAGCGATGTGTCTGATCGTCTGCGCATGGTTTTCAATCGATTGTTTAGCAAATGATTTAGCCCGAATCTGTCCGCTTAAATTCTCTTCGTCCAAGTATCCTTCACTAGCAACGATTTGATGCGCGGCGGAGTAAAGATTCAGATCTGACTGAATTTCTTGTACCGCATTGTTTACCCGATTAACTGTAGGAATGATTAATTCAGAAAACAGTCCTTTACCGGCTTGATAAGCTGCTCCGGAGAGTGTTTTTCCGTCAACTGCTTGAACAATTTGTTGGCTACCTGTTCGTAGTTGGTCGATCGTTGTACGAGCAAGTGATAAATTAGTGGTCATATTACTTATTAAGTTCGAAGATTCACTGGCTGAATAGATTAATCCCATCGTTTATTCCTTTCTTTCTGAAGGGCTGTACGTTCTTCTTCAAGCTTGAGCACACCGTTTAAGTATTCTTGGTCCAGTTGGTGCTGTTGTTCTTCTACTAGCCGCGTGAAGTAAGCTGATTTCCCTTCGTTCTCATTTTTCTCCCAGCGAGCTGCTTGACTTCCTTGGGAGATTGATTCTTCTGTGAATCGTTGGATTTCTCGAAAGCTTTTTCGCATATCCATCTCTAAATGATGGATACATTGTTTTAACTGTTGTTTTTCTTTGCTTAGACGCTCCGATCGTTGCTCATTATTGCTGATTTTACGATCATATTCAGCTATCAATTGTTCATTTTCCATACTGACTCCTTACTTGAACCTTGATTGACTATCTCTGACCGCAATTGCTTGACCGAGTTGGGGGAATTTGTTTGCTTGTTCATTGACACAGGTGACTAGATTTGAAATATCATTTAGTAGCTTGTTACTGACCTCTACACCTGTTTTCATGCTGCTGATCGTACTCTTGTTTAAAGAACTTGTTTTGCTACTACTGACAGAAACATTTTTTATTCCTGATACGGCTGCTGTTGCAGTGGATTCCTGAGAAGCGATTTTCGGCATCTGTTTTCTCCTTATCTAAATTGATAAAATGGATCTTCTTTTAATCTCTCTTCTTCATTTATTTCAACGGTTTCTGCAATCGGTGCAGATGGTTCTTCTTGTACAGGCAATGGATGCTTTTGCGCATCTTTAAGTTGCCTTAACAAGTCATCTAAAAATTCTTCATCGGCTTGATTTTGAAATCCTTCGAATAACACCTCTGTAATTTGGTCAGCTTGGATAGAAAAGACTTCTTGGCTTGGCACATCACCAAACGGATGAGGTGCTACACGATATCTCGAGATGACTTTTTCTTCTTCATTTTTGGCAATGGCACGAGCGACGATGAAATACAGCAGTTGATCATCTTCTGTTCCTACTAGTCTGACAATACTGCCTAGTGGCAAAAACGTTGTGATCATTTCTTCTCTCATACTTCTTCCTCCGTAGGAAACACAATGGCTTCCAATTGATCATCTTTCAAACTGTGTAGAACATTTTTAGCAACTATTGCGTTTTTTTCTTGGTAAGAAAGATTTTCAATGAATAATTGGTTTTGTAAACTACCACCAAATAAAATCTGGTCGATATTTTCTTTTACGAACGTAGTGATTCCGCCAAATGTATTGCCGACTTTCGCTATGTTATCGATAAAGAAAAATTGTAAATGATCACTTCCTCCACTTAATAGAGCAGTTACTTCTTCAGGGTCCAATGTTAGTTTCCCTACTAGGTCCGCGATACCATTGATAATAACGAGCCTCTTGCAAGTTTCATTTGTTAAGAGCGCTTCTAGTGCCGTTTTTAGGACTGTTGGTTCTTTCGTAAGGCATGAACGGTCCAAATAGAGTGAAACACCCGCCTTCGCTGATTCGAGTGTGCCATTGGCATCAATCAATACCACTTCTCCTTGACGTTCTTGACAGATTTGTTGAAGCAACCAAGGCATCATTGCACGGAATTGCTTGTTGCTGCTGAAAAAGATCCCTAATCGCAGACTCTGGAATAAGGCGAAAGATTCTACTAATGAGGTGGCTTTATTCAATCCCAAATACAGTTTGTTTTCATCGGCTTGCACAAGATAAGAAGTGAAACTTTTCCGAGTTAGATTTTCTGGTGCCATTGGAATTTTGTCAGGGCGTTCTCCTGTCCATGCTCGATTGATCTCTATGATTTCTTCTCCCAAATGTTGGAGTAGTTCGGCATCATTTTTTCCATTACTTGGGAGATAAAACTGAATAGTGGTTGGCGTAGACAGTAAGACTTGCCCACGACCATTGATTGCTTCGGAGGTTAAAGCATTTCTGCCCATGACCATGTTTATCTCATTTTCATCGTTTAAATACATCGCGATCTTCGTTGCAATATTGCTCATCATATTGGTTCGGATGCTACCCGCTCGATTTGCAGTCATCACAAGAAAGACACCTAAACTTGCGCCATCTCGTAGTAATTGAAGCAACACTTCGTCAATTCTATCTTTACGCTTATCTTCTAAACTCAATCCATCATAACTGTCGAGAATGACTCCTAAGATCGGTAATTTTTCTGTTGTCCTTGTCTCGTATTGTGTGAGATTAGCGACTCCAGCTTGCTTGAATAAACTTTTGCGCTCAGCCAGTATTTTTTCGATTCGCCCGAGCATTTTTTGCAATTTTTCATCTTCTTCCAAGGTTGCAATATCTGCGACATGCGGCAATTCTTTGAGTGGCAATAAGCCGTTATTCCCAAAATCGATTAAATGAAAGTGAATCATTTCAGGGGTGTTTTGACGAGCAAGGTTCATCACAAGGGTTTGCAACAGTGTCGATTTCCCATACCCTGGACTGGCAACGATCAATGTATGACTGGCTTCTTCAAGATTGAAAGTATGATTCAATTGTTTTTGTTCCGAAGGGATATCTAAGCACCCAAATGGGATTGCTAGATTGCGGTCTTCCGCCTGTGTCACTTTTGGGGTAACGAGTTGCTTCTCCAAATTCGGTAGCCATGGTTTATCTGGTAACTTGTAGGCAGAAGCAGCAAAAGTTGTCTTGATTCGATCAATGACTGCTTCTAATTGTGTCGGCAGATCTCGAGTATCTTTTCCTTGGACAACTTCGACATCTGGATCATAGAGCAATTCCAGCTGTCCCAATTCATTGATTTTAAATACCCGTTCATCGATCACTTCTTCGATTAATTGTTCGGGGTCATAAGGCACTCCGGCATATCCGCTTTGAAACAATTCATACACTTCATTTTCGCCAACTTTCAAATACCCTCTTCCCGGGTTTACGATTTGTGCCGCATCCGGTGTTTTGAGTAGTTCATTTGAATCTTGGATACTCGCCATTTTCAAAGCGATTTTACTCGTACTATTGGCTTCGATCTGATCGTTGACTACGCCAGAAGGTTTTTGAGTGGCTAAAATCAGATGAACACCTAATGAACGTCCGATCCGGGCAACCGAGGTGAGTTCGTCTAAGAATTCTGGCACGTTGGCTTTAAGCTCTGCAAATTCATCGGAAACTAGGATCAAATGAGGCAATGGTTTTTGCGGATAAACAACGTCTGGCTTAGGCGTTTTTCTTTGTTTATACAAAGACATATAGCCGTTGATATTATTTACGCCATATTTGGCAAACTCTCTTTGTCGTTTTGCCAGCTCTGCTTTGATACTTGCCAAGGCTCGCGCAGTTCCAGCGCCGTCCAAATTGGTGATTGCTCCCATAAAGTGCGGTAAATGGTCTAAGGTATTGGCAATGCCGCCACCTTTCCAGTCAATAATCAACATGCCGATATCTTCTGGCGAAAAATTGATCGCTAAACCGATCAAATAAGTCGTTAAAAATTCGGATTTCCCTGAACCAGTCGTACCTCCAACTAAAGCGTGCGGGCCATGGACTCGTTCATGCAGATCCCAATAAACGAAATCTTTTTTCCCGCGCCAGCCAATCAATGAGCGAATGGATTTATTCGGTTCAGCCGAAGCCCAACGATTTGAAATCATGAGTTCTTCAACTGTCTTGACCTCATACTGATCCAGTAGACTTAAACTGTCAGGTACGGCATTTTTCTCTACTTCCACATGATGGAGATTAGCCAAACGCCGAATCGCTTTTTCGATTGGATAAGTTGTCGGCAAATGATTCGGAATAAATCGCTGATTCACATATTCATTGTTTTGATTGATCAACGTTGCCGCTTCATTGCTTTGGTATTCGATTAACGTCGTTGTTGTTTCTGGCAACATATTCAATGTTTCTTTTCCCCAGATGACCGTAATTCCATACTCTCCTAGATTTTCAGCCAAAAATTCGTTTAATCCATGACCTGCTAACCAACTTTCATCCAGGATCGAAAACACATAATGCGGTTGGAAGTGGACTTTCTCATTTCCAGCCTCACGAACTTGTTGTTTTCTTTTTGCTATTATTTGATAAAAGGAATTCAAAACCATATCTCGACTTTGAGGCGTATGGACAATGCCTCTCAGATTTAACGAACGAATTTTATCATGGGGCAACCACCGCCATTCTCGCCAATGTTGTTCGTATTCTTCTGATGGGATCAGTGTAATGAACTCAACATCTCGATAGGAGTGCAATACGCATAACTGGAAGAGAAGGAGTTGTAATGCTGTTCGCAAAATATTAGGCGTTCCTGCTAAACCAACTGTTTGTTCCAAAAGTGATACAATGATCGGTGCATCTTCCAGTTGTTTATACGGGCTATTGAGATGCTCAAATGCTTCATTGCTTAATTCATCCTCTTCTGTCGGTTGGTAGCTCGTTTGAAAGCTGGCGTTGATCTCGCCGATCCCTAAACGGACAGATAAAAAATCCTCATTTACTGTCATCCGTTCATAGATTCGTGAATGGTAATCTTTTGCCATCAATGCTAGTTCATCCAGTGAAGGATTCATATATTCCAAAGCTGTTTTTTGTGTTTGCTGTAAGACGTTAAGCTCCGATTTTTTTTTGATCATATACTGACGATAATGCGCTTCCCTCGCATGATTTTTTCTGTTGGTTTCTTTTTTATTCGTAAAATAACTCGAAACAGAAAAGCCTGTTGTCAGTAAACTAGCCCCACCCATACTGATGAGCATGACTGGATTACCTCCGCTCAAGAAACTTGTCGCACCGCTTAGAACAACCATACCTAAAGGTGGCACGATCGTTTTCAACCATTCGTTCTTTCCTTCAGCAGATTTCTGCTTAGGGGGTTGAATCGCTACTTTCTCTTTTGGCTCCTTCAAGTGGATTCTTGGGCTACGTCTGAATGCGGGGAAGTTTGCTGGATACTCGGAAAGATAGGGTTCTTCCAGCAACTGCCAAGGGTCTAACCGTAGCTGATTTTTCAGATCGGTGATTTTCAATTGTTTCTCACGCATCTCAATGATCAGATAGTCAATGATCAATTGATCGCCTACAGAAAATGGAAAGACACCTTTTTTTACACGTTGGTGATTGTAATAGATCTTTGCTTCACTAGGATAGATTTTCACTTGATAGTCCTCGAAACTACTATCGTAATCAAGAAAAACCAACGCATCAGAATCGATCCAGATTGCCGAGTCTTTTGCCCTTGATAGATAGATACTTCCCCTCGGTTTATTGACGACAACCGTTTTCAATTGCTCATGCTGAACTAGGAGAAACTTCTCATCTCTGACTAATTCTCCTTCACAAAAAAGCTGTCCATCTTCACAGGAAATCGTGCGGTTTTCAATCATTACTTGATTCATTTTTTCTGTCATTTGTTTATGACTAAACGTCGAACCAAAGTAAAATAGATCATAAAGAACCGAAACGGAATGTTGGATTTGATCAGTCATTGAAATTGGCTTAGTTTGCTTCATTGCTATCCGTCCCGCCTTCTAAGATTTCTAAGTACTTATTGATTTCTTCCTCATAACTGGTTAGTAATTCTTGCTTCTTCTGGCCACTCATTTTATTGTTTGCTCTTGTGGCGTCATATAATTTGGTGTAGGCATGCAAAATATATTGATTATCACCGAGATTTTGTGCGATATCTAAGGATCGATCAAAATCTCCCCGCCCGATGTAGATCCAGTAGAGCAAGGTATTTTCATTTGATTTTTGGGAAATGTTGTTCAATATCGCTGTTTTTTGTTCATTGGACAAATTATCCAGTTGTATTGCGCTGACTGCAGCGACGTATTGGGCACCATTAGGTAGATCTTCAGGTTTATCATCCTTTAATGTTGTTAAGACCCCTGCATAATTATTGGCAATGTACTGCGTTTCAGCCGAGCTGATCCGTTCTTGTGCGGGAAGTCGATCAAACGCATAGATACCTGTCGTAATCGCTAAACCGATTGTTAAAATTCCTAATATCAGTGTTCCCCATTTAAAAACAAGGTAGCTTTTTTTGTTCACCATTTGGATTTCAGTCGCACGCTTTGCTTTTTGTTGCACGACCTGTTCGCCGATCATGCGATCAATTTCTGCGACACTATTTGCTCCTTGGATTCGCTTCGAAAGCTCATCCTTCAAGGTGCCATTTCCTTCAATCAGTTGCTCATAATCGTACTTGGGATGTAAAATCGTTAGGATCAACGCGCGATATTGCTTCAAAAATTCTTCTTCGGTTGCTTCATAAGGAATGATTGAATGCGCAAACCCCCGATGCCCTACGATGATTTCTTCTCCGAATAAAAATAGATTTGCCGGATGGATGAAAGGTTGGATGGGGCTGGTTAAAAACTCGGATAAGAAACTGATTTTTTGTGCAAGCAATAATCGTTGAAAAAGTTCTGTTCGTTTCAGACATTCTTGCAAAGAATAGATTTGTTTACTTTTTTGGTACTGAATGACTAGTTTTTCTTCTGAAGACTCTACGATCCGTCCAGAAAGTAAATGTTTTTTTTGTGCTAAGAATAGTTGATACTGTTCTAAGCGATCCAACTGGTACTGTTTCGCATTCAGTGTTACTTCTACCATATCAGCCGTTATCTCAATGATGATCGTCTCAGAAATATCTTTTATGTGGCTCACGTTCGTTCCTCCGCTTTTTGTTGAGATTCTTGAATCAGCAAATGATCGCCTTCACTTAATGGGTAATCCGCTACATAGGCCTCTTCTTTTAAGCGGATTGGTTTATTCAATACGACTAAATCGAACGTATCAGGCAGTGACGAACCATTTTGCGTTAAAGCTTCTTTTAATAATTCTTTCAATCGTGTAATCGTTACTTGGATCGGAATTTGCAAATCAATGATTTCTTCTTTGACTTGTAAACTGATACCGATTGCTTGATTTTTTTCCAACTACAACAGTCCTTTAATTATTTTTGTATTTCTGTTGTGAAAACTTTTTCCCTAAGTAACCGCCCCCACTAACCAGTAAAATACTCCCCAATAGAAGTAACAGCCAAGAAACAATTGTCCCGTGGGCAGTTGTGGGATTGGGGTTCGCTGACAATTGATGCCCTACAGACATTTGCTCTTCTTTAAACAATTTGGGTGTAATCGTATCTTCAAAAACTTGTGGCTGAGTGGTTTCTTCTGCCACAAAGACTAGGGTTTGAGCAGTAGAGATTTGTTGCTTTTCTTGCTCAATTCGCTCTTGGTCTAATTTTGTTTTATCTGCTAAAAATAAATCGTGCAGTATAAAGGTTGTTTCATTGTCTTCAACGCCTTCACTCTCTCGGTAGATCACCTGATTATTGATCGTGAGCGTACCTGAAAAAACTGTAGGATTGGTTGGACTAAAAACCTGTAATAGTCCTAATAAAAAGAGCAGTCGTCCTATTTTTTTCTGAGCCATCTGATCCCTCCGTCTATTCACTTGTTTGCTCTTTCTTTTCTTCCGGCCGGACAATAAAGTTCAGTACGATTCCAAACAAAAGGAAGAGAATCAGGAGTAGGTAACTTCCCCAACCGATGACCCCTTCATTCATCAGTACGGTAAACCCATTTTGAACATTCTGTAGAGGTGACAGACGGTAGAGTACTTCCGTTAACGAACCGTTTTTGATCGCTACGCCCAACAAAGGGGTCAACATGAAGAACAAGCCAAAAATCCCACCACATAGATACAACGTGATCTTTTTGAATTGACGCATGAACCCTAAAAGAACCAATTGTCCACTGGCAAAGACTAAAAACGCATAAATGAACCAAATGAAAGAATGCGCAGCACCTGATACTGTGGTCGTTAAAATACTGTAAATAAGCGATAGCACAAACGTCACGCTTAGTATAGCCACCATATTGGGTATGTTTTTCCATAGACGGTTTGGCGTAACCAATAAATCGGCAGAAGACACGACTCGTTTTTTCATCACGCTAGATAATTGGAAGGATACTAACAGGATCGTAAACCCACCGATCAGCGTCACATAGTATGGAGTCAATGAACTTTGTCTTGTTTGACCAAAACTTCCTTGCCCTAAAATTGGACTGGCAAGAAAATTAAAGACATGTGGATTGTCTGCTCCACCATTCCTTGTATTTGAAAGGACGCCACTAAATGCTTCAGCATATAGTTGATTTTCTGAAATCGTCTGTGCCGATTCATCGAGAGACGAACTTAGATTGCTTAAAATAGTGTTTGCATTGTCCTGTACTTCGACCGTCGACTCTTTAAGTTGTTCGATCGTCGGAGCAATATCAGCTACTTCCGCCGCAGATTGTCCGGTAACTTCAGCTGCTGACTTTGAACTTGCCATCAATCCTTGCATCGTTTCGATTAGATTGGTTGTACGAGCTTCAATCATCGCGTATTCATTTTCTTTAGGATGTGGATTTCCTTCTGTGATGACAGATTCCGCTTCTATTTGTGCCGTTTGTTGCCAACCGGTGTAAACTGTATGGATATGTTGATTCGCAGAAGCAAACCACTGATTTAATTTGTCTGCTTCTTCCACAAACGTTTGTGGTAACGTCATAAGGTGCAACGTACCGTACAAAGTTGGTTTTTGTTCTTCGGACTCTCTCGTCCCTGGGGAACCAATGACCGCTTGTAAAGCAATGAGTTGATTCTCTGTGTCGCCATACAATTGATCTCCTGTTTTTTTATATTCCTGGTACAGCTGTTCACTGATCATCAAAGGCTTATCACTTTCCTGAAGATTGTTGTAAAGCCAGTAGATCGACCGAGAATCAGCTAATTCAATGAGGGATTTCCCTATATTTTCTGGTTGATCGATCATCAGTCGGTATGCGGGTGTCGTTATAGAGTGGTGGGGTGCACCAAATAGCGTGACAATTTGTTGTGCAGTGGTACTCAGCAGTTGAAACAACTCCAATAGTTGTGGCACATCATCGATCAAAGGCTGATCCATCGGAAGATAAACCGAGTATTCATTCGTCTGTTGTACACGTTCATTGATCATCCATGTGTAAAACACCTGATTGTATGAAGTCGTCTGCTGTTCTGGAGTCAATTGCCAGCTCAAAGGAATCTTTATTTCAAAAGCCAATGTCTCTGGCAATGAAGGATTTTCTAAACGATGATCTCCCTCTTCCGTTTCCTCCTCCGGCTCAATCACCCAAGGCTTTAGGATCGTCAAAGAATGGTCTGTATCTATTCGAATCGCTGTTTCATAATTGTAGGGTGCCAACAACTGATTCAAGTCATTTTCCATTTCTGTAAAATCATGTGTTGGATCAAAAGTGACCGCCCCATATTGCTCTTCTGTTTGTATAGAGAGAACCGTTTCTTGATTTAAATCAATTGAAATCTGTTGATAGGCTGTAGGTAAAGAAATGTTTGCTTCATGTTGTGCCCTTGGTTCAAGATAAGCAAAAGAAGCTTCACTCCCGATTGGTTGATCAAAATCATTGGCATAACGTGACACGATCGTTAACTCATCATTAAAAATCGCCGCCTGATCCTGACTGATCACTGCTTGGTTTTGTAATTCAGCTAATAATTGAGCCAAACTATCTGTTGGTATTTGCGGCAAGGCTTGTTCAATCACTGATTGATACGCGCCATCTAGTTTCGGTTCATTCCTTTGATTCGTCATCAACTTGATGATTGCATGTTTGACTTGATCTTCTGTGGCAGTTTCAGGTGTACTTGTCGGATCGTTATAATAGGCATTGGCAATTTGTCCTTTTAATCGTTCTAACTGCTCGACCTGACTTTCCAACTCGGTAATTTGTTGTTGGATCTCTTCAATGCGTGCCTGTTGATTCGTTTGAAAAGCCGTTGCCTGAGTCAAAAAATCCCAATACACGCCCATACTGTTTTGCTCATTTGATGTATAAAAATTGCTAAACTGAGTTAAAATCGCATCATTGAACAAATCATGTTGGTTGGTATAATCAATCGTTGCATTTTCCCATTGAGCGGCTAATTGATTTTTTTGTACATCGACTTGTTGATTGAATTGCTCGATTGCTTCGTTGATTTTTTCATTTGCTTCTTTTGTATAGTCGACAATCGTCTCCTGGACACTTTCTGTCTCTTGATGTGTTTCTTCCAAACTTGTATTAGTGCGATCTAAAAGAGTTTGCACTGAATCTACAAAGGCTTGTTGTTGGGCGTTGAATGTACTATTAGTTTTCTCCAAGATACTCGTTGTATCCAGCACACTAGCATAATTGTCTGGAATATTTTTGAATGGTTGGTAAATCGTATTTTCCAGATTTTGTTGATAGCTGCTGTGCGTGTTGGTCATTTTGTTCACATTTTGTTGTGCCTCAGATAGATTCCCTACAATACTCGAGAAATACATCTGTACGACACGTTGATTGAAGTTTGTTAAAATCTGATTGACCTGTTCTTCGATCATTTGGTTCGTGATTTCATTTTGTCCATCCCGCACTTGATATTCGATGATCGCTTTTTCTGGATTGATGCTTTGTAAAGATAATAGTCTTTCCGAAAAATCTTGGGGAATAATGATTTTTGCATCGAATTGGCCATTCTCTAGTCCTGCTGTTGCAATATTTCGCGTCGTGGTTTCCCAACGATTTGTAGTATCTTTATTGATCAATGTCACAAAATCTGTTCCTAATAAGTACTGCTGGCCTTCAAAATCTGCGCCTCGATCTTCGTTCACTAAGACATATTGCATTTTTGATGTCGGACTAGCATTACTCGTGATGATACTCTTTTCTTCAAATCCAATATAAGCAAAGAAAAGAAGCAAAGATAAACTTGCAAAGATTGCAAGAATAAAAGGTTGCTTTTGCTTCAATCGATTTTTCAAATGGTTATCCTCCTCTGAAAAAGGATTTTTTCAAGAAGTCACTTGTACCTGTATGTACACCGTAAGTCATTCTTTTAAAATAAGCGTCAAAATCCAAAAAGAGCTAGCTGATTTCGGATTTTGACGCTTATTTCTTGAAATTGTGCACTTCTGTCATATCCTTTTTTAGGCTATAGCTGAGATGCTGTTATTGATTGTATTTTATTTCACATAAAATCGGTTGAATAAGAAATCTTAGGTAACTAGTTACAGTTTCCTTCGATTTGTTGCTCAAGTTAAAAGCCAAATGAACCGGCATCTTGACGATCGCGTTCTGCGACAGTGTCAGCATATTTGTTCAACTGTTGGTTGATACTTTCAAGAAGTTCTTCCATTTGTCGCACGTTGCCTTCTAACTGATTGTATTGTTCCAAATAGGCTTGAAACGCTTGCCCTTTCCACTGTTGACTGATTTGTTGGTTCATTGAATTGACTTTGCGGATTGCTTCTTGGATCTGAGATGCTGCCTGTGAATAAACCTGTGCTTGTGACTTCAGTTGTTCGGGTGTGACTGCAATTACTCCTGCCATTGTGTAACCTCCTAAAAAATTTTTTTGACTAGTTTATCATACTTGATTTTTAACTGGTCAAAATATAATACGCCGAATAAGGTTAATCTTCGTCGTATACGCACAATTATTTCCGTATAGGATTAGTTATTTTATAATGACATTTGATGATCTGGCGCTGGCAACTCACTCTTTAGTCCAAAGTCAACGCGATAAATTTGCTCCACAAAGCGTAACAGTTCGTATTTTTTCTGATATTGTTGCTTTGAATCCAAGTAGCAACTGTCCGCTAATGCCTTTTTCACGTGATACTTTCCTTTTTCATTTCCCTTGATGATGTACCAGACGCCTTGCAAAAACAGTTGCAAGTTTCGCTCATAATATAGTTCTTCTTCAAGGAAATATTCTTCCAGTTTTGCCCCATATTTCCAAATCAGACGGCGATCTTGATTTTTAATAAATAGAATGAGGCCATTTGCCAACATACGAAACGTCTCACTTTGTCCACTGCGATTTTCTTCGTAGACCGCCAAACTCAGAAACGATTTTTCTAAGATCAAATCAATAAATTTAGAATGAAACGCATACATACAATTGGTAAATAAAAAAATCTCATAACGTGTCCATGTCTGCGCCTTCATTAAATATTGATAAACTTCTGAAGACAATACGTCGATTTTTTCTTCTTTTAATTGTGCGATCATCAAGCGACAAAGGCTGACCAGATGACGTTCTCTTTGTGTACTAGGTTCTTCTGTTTCATACAACATGATAATACTATGTAATTCCAAACTATCTTTTTTCTCAAAAGCCACTACCGCTTCTTGCATCAATCGATTAACCTCGGATAAATCATTTGGAAAATTAAATAACTGTAGTTCATCGTAGTCTAAATTGAGTTTTTTCAAAAAGTAAGTCAACTTACTGACTGTCGTATCTGCTTTGTTTTGAATAAAGCGTTTATAAACAGAACGACTAGCTTCCTCCCCGCAAAGTTCTGCGATCGTTATTCCTTTTTGCTTTCTAACAAATTCAACGATTTCCCATACTTCCATTTTTTCACTCCTGACCCCTTTCACTGAAACTTGAACTCAAGGATTTTATAGAAAGAGCTTCTATGATCGAAATGTGATAAAGCTAAAAAATAGCTATTTATTTTAATCTTACCATCATTTTCGCACGAATATCACATTTATTTATAATAACTAACGTTTTATCAAGGTAAACATTTCAATACCAACCCTAAATAAATTAGATAACTAAATCTAAATGTTATTTATGCTAGTGATGAAAATGAAATAAACAGTGTATTCGCCGTTTAAAATGTAATGTTACCCGCAAAAAAAAGAATGAGCGCTCGCAACAACAATTTCTGCGATTTCTCATTCTTTTTTTGATTCATCAGATTACTAAGATTAGCATGGCCAATTATAAAGTTGATTGATGTGAATCATCTTTTCGTTTTTCGACATCTTTTTTTGCTTTTCTTAGTAGTTGGACTTTTCTTAACTGACTGACATAGTTCTTACGATCTAACATCAGATAATGATTTTCTCTGATCACTGTTAATTGCTCTTTATAGATCATCGCAGCAGCAGTTAGTGCCAAGCGGCAATTTGGATCGATCAAAGGAAGCATCGCAAAAGAAGCTTCGTATTTTTGTTCTGCTTCACTGGCTACTGCTTCCCACAGATCAATCAGTGATTTAGTAGGTTTACTTGCATGCAACATCGCTTCCGTCACACCATAATCACGCATCATTTCCTTTGGCAAATAAATCCGTCCCATTTGGTTATCTTCACCGATATCCCGTAAAATATTCGTCAACTGCATCGCTTCACCCAGTAGTTTTGCTGGCGATTGGATCTCTTCTGCTTGATCAGATAGTAAAGGTAATAGCATCAAGCCGACACTACCTGCGACATAGTAACAATAGTCTTCTAAGTCGGCAAACGTTTCTGGCTGGGTAAAGACTAGATCTTGCTTTTGACCTTCGATCATGTCATAAAAGGGCGCCAAAGTCATCGGGTACACGGAAAAGACAACTGACAAGGCACGCCAAATGGGTTCGTCAGGAATTTCCCCCAATGCAAAGGCATCTAATTGCTGTTTTAATGCCAACAACTTTTCTTCGCTATGTGCTAAGTCAACGGTATCATCTGCCAAGCGACAGAAGGCATAAATGGCATAGACACTTTTTGCTTTTTTTTCAGGAAGTTGAGAAAACGCTGCATAAAAAGATTTTGAATATTTTTTTATCACTGTTTCACAATATGCAAAATCTTCCGCGTGTTTTTCAAACAATTCCTGATTAGTTTTTGTCATCTTTAACCAACTCCTCTACCGCAAGCTTGGCACTTTGCATAACGATTGGTACACCAGCTCCGGGATGTGTACTGCTGCCGCAAAAATATAGATTTTCAGCAGAAGCAAATTTATTATGAGGGCGATAGTAATTACTTTGTTTTAAAGTTGGCTTCAAGCCAAACGTTGCCCCATTGTACGCATTGAAATGTTGTTCAAAATCTTTTGGTGTGTAATAACTTTCTGACACGATATGCTCTTCAATATCCGTAAAGTCCGTTTTTTCTTTTAACAACGTCAATACTTTATGACGGTATTCTTGGACTTTTGCTTCTGACCAATCTTCATATTTTGAAAGTTCCGGAACTGGAACTAGCACATATAACCCTTCATGGTTTTCTGGTGCCAGTGACTCATCCATGATCGTCGGGCGGTATAAATAAAAGGATGGATCTTCAGGCAACCGACCGTCTTCAAACAAATCATCAATATTTCGTTTGAAGTCATCAGCGAAGTAAATGCTGTGGAGATAATTCCCTGGATATTTTTTATCTAATCCCAAATAAAGTAAGAAACACGAACAAGAGTATTCCATCTTATCGATTTTCTTATCTGTATATTTCCCACGATTCTTTTCATCAGGGATCAACTCTTTCATCGCATAAGGGAAATCTGCGCCACAAACGACCGCATCTGCTTCCACTCGTTCCTGGCCGATTCGAACACCTTTTGCCACTTTATTTTCAATGATCAATTCATCAACGGGTGTATTATAATGGATCGTTCCACCTAATTCTTCTAGTAATTTGGCTAGTGAGGTCGCTAAAGTATACATACCTCCCTTGATAAAATGAACCCCATAGAGGAGTTCGATCATGGGGATGATCGTGTATAACGACGGGCCTTGGTATGGGGAAACACCGATGTATAGGGTTTGGAACGCCAATGATTTTCGCAATCGTTCATCTTTGACAAATTTAGCGATCGATGAATATGCGTCACTAAATGTTCTGAGACGAATCCCTGCCCAAAGTGATTTAGGATTATAAAAATCCCAAAAACCACGAAAGGATTTAGTAATAAATGCCTCTTTGGCTATGTTATAACGCTTGTAGATATCCGCTAGAAACGCATAATAGCCTTGCGCATCTTCTTGCGAAATCGCTTCGAGTGTCTTAGTCAATTCAATGAGATCATTTGAAAACTCGAGTGGTTCTTCTTTATTGAAGTAAAGCTTCAACATCGGATCAACTTTTTCCATCGGAATGTAGTCATCCGGGTTCTTTCCACAAAATTCAAACACTTCGCGATAGATTTCAGGCATCATCACGATCGTCGGGCCGACATCAAACGTGAACCCATCTTTTTTGATTTGGTTCATTTTGCCGCCAGGACCACTTTCTTTTTCGTACAGTGTTACTTCATAGCCTAATTTTTGCAAACGTACAGCTGCACTTAATCCTGCCACTCCTGCACCTGTTACAATGACTTTTTTCATGACATCCACCTACTCAATTCTTGTTCTATAAATTTTTATCATCTGATAAATTTTAGGATATCATTAAATTTGTTATGTCATAAAATAAAACGCTCAAATAACATTAGTTACATTAAATTTTCTTCATTTTTCATCCCTTTCCATTCATTTTTTATCATTTTTCACTCACTATCAGTTTGTCGTGAAATATATAATCTAAACATCGGCTATCTCCTACAAGAGAATAAAGCTTGCTATAAAGCGAATCTTCCACAAAAAAAGCCGTAACATCTAAAAATATCGAAATATTTTCGGATGTTACGGTCTTTTTTGATGTTCATTTTTATCACGACTCAACTGTTTATTCAGTTTTATGTTGAAATTCATCTAATCGTGCCCGAACTTCATCGGTAGATTTCGTGTTCATCAATTGTACACGTAAATCATTTGCCCCTGGAAACCCTTTGACATAGATTTTAAAGAAGCGATGTAATCCAGTGATCGAACGAGGGATTTCTTTTGCATAATGATCTTGCAGATCTAGTTGTAAACGTAATAGATCAATCAGTTCTTCTGCTGAATGTTCTCTTGGCTCTTTTTCAAAGGCAAATGGGTTTTTAAAGATCCCACGACCAATCATGATTCCGTCTACACCATATTTTTCAGCTAATTCGAGCCCAGTTTGGCGGTCAGGAATGTCGCCATTGATCGTCAATTTCGTTTGCGGTGCGATTTTGTCACGCAAGGCTACGACTTCAGGAATCAATTTCCAATGCGCCTCTACTTTACTCATTTCTTTACGTGTTCGCAAATGAACAGAAAGATTCGCAATGTCTTGCTTTAACAAATGGCTGAGCCAATCAATCATCTCTGCTTGCTCCGTATAACCAATACGCGTTTTCACACTTACCGGCAACCCTCCAGCTTTGGCAGCTTCGATCAATTCAGCAGCAACTTCAGGTCTTAAAATCAACCCACTGCCTTTTCCTCGTTCTGCCACATTAGGCACCGGACAGCCCATATTGATGTCGATTCCTTTAAAGCCCATTTCGGCTAGTTGGATACTCATCTCTCTGAAAAATTCCGGTTTATCTCCCCAAATATGTGCTACCATTGGCTGTTCGTCTTCAGTAAACGTCAAACGTCCTTTGACACTTTCTTTGCCATCTGGATGACAAAAGCTATCTGAGTTGGTAAATTCGGTGAAATACACATCCGGCGCGCCGGCTTTTTGGACGACATGCCGAAAAACCACATCTGTCACATCTTCCATTGGTGCTAATACAAAAAAGGGCGTAGGTAATTCAGCCCAAAAATTATCTTTCATTAAGTACACTCCATTTCGCTATATGCAAAGTTCCATCAAAAACATTGTTGCCATTATACTAGGAAAAAGAAAAAGAAGCAAAGAGGTTGTGAAAGGAGCGGTCAGCACTAAGGCATAAGACAGGGAAATTGAAAATGGCTCTTTCATTTTTGATTTTTCTGGCTTATGACCGAAGTGTTGCTCCTTGAACACCGTTTATCCAGGTTGTGAGAGGAGCGGTCAGCTTATTAACTTCTCAACCCTCTACCTTTGTTGATCAAGTACCAACACGTTGAATAAAGCACAACGATGAACAGCACAAGGATTGCAATTGAAACAAAGATCGGTACATCTGTCGTGCCTAAGAAACCATATCGGAAACTTGAGATCATATAAACAATTGGATTCACTTTTGAGATGGCTTGCCAAATCGGTGGCAACATTGAAATCGAATAGAAGACTCCACCAAGGTAAGTCAACGGCTGTAACACAAACGTTGGTACGATGGATACGTCATCATAAGATTGCGCGAAAATCCCATTGATCAAGCCAGCAAGAGAGAATAAGATGGCGGTCATCAATAGCGTCAATACAACGATCGTCCATGAATAGACATGTAATGGAACAAAAAACAGAGAAATCATTGTGACTAAAGCACCGACCAAGACACTTCGGCCTAATCCACCGATCACAAATCCCCAGATGATGACGTGTGTTGGTACGGGCGCAACTAAAATCTCTTCGATGTTCTTTTGGAATTTTTGTGAAAAGAACGAGGAAGAAACATTTGAATAAGAGCTTGTGATGGCTGACATCATGATCAATCCTGGAACGATAAATTCCATGTAAGAAAAGCCACCCATATCCCCGATCCGTCCACCGATCATTTTTCCGAAGATGATAAAATACAAGGACGTAGTGATCACTGGTGGTACTAAGGTTTGTACCCAGATACGCATATAGCGATTGGTTTCTTTGATTGCTAAACTTTTTAATGCAGTAAAATAAAGATTAAACATTTTCTTTCGTTGCCTCCACATGATAGGTTTCTTCCGTAATTTTCAAGAATAGTTCTTCTAAACGATTGGACTTATTACGCATGGATAATACTTTGATTCCTTGCGCACTTAACTGTTCAAAGATCCCATTCACGCCTTGATTACGCTCTACTTCGACCGCAAGCGTGCGTTCATCTTCTAAAACACTCGTATAGCCAACGATCTCTGGCTTTTTGTCATAAGGTGCTAAGTCAAAGATAAACGTTTCGAATTGCAATTTGGACAGCAATGCTTTCATAGAAGTATTCTCAATCAACTCACCCGATTGGATGATCCCGATATTACGGCAAAGCATTTCTGCTTCTTCCAAATAATGGGTCGTCAAAATGATTGTTGTGCCTGCATTGTTCAACTCACGTAGAAATTCCCACATTTCTCTTCTTAATTCAATATCGACACCTGCTGTCGGTTCATCAAGAATCAATAATTTAGGTTCATGCATCAATGCTCGGGCGATCATCAAACGACGTTTCATCCCACCTGAAAGCATCCGCGCACGAACATTTCGTTTCTCCCATAAATTAGACTGTTTGAGGTATTTCTCACTACGTTTCAATGCTTCGTTACGAGAAACACCATAATAACCCGCTTGATTGACAACGATTTGTTGTACTGTTTCAAACGGATTGAAGTTGAACTCTTGGGGAACTAAACCGATTTGTTGTTTCGCTCGTACTAAATCTGTATCCAGATCATAGCCAAATACTTTCACTTTTCCTGAAGTCTTATTCACCAATGAAGTGATGATACCGATCGTTGTCGATTTCCCTGCGCCATTTGGTCCTAGCAGTGCATAAAAGTCACCTTCTTCAACCGTTAGATTGATGCCTCGCAGTGCTTCAACACCTGTCGCATAGATTTTTCTCAAGTCATTTATCTCAAGAGCATTTGTCATTTTTTTTATAACTCTCCTTATTTTGTCTGATTTACTATTTTAGCATGTATTGAGGTTGTGAGAAAGTCGTTCAGCTCCGAGTATCACAGTAAAAAATGAAAAAACCACAAGACATTCCAGAAAAATATATCTGGCATGCTAGTGGTTTTTTCCCTATCAATGATGTCGTTTAGCTGTTTCCTCTTTGTTTCATATTAGTTCTTATTCAACTACCCGCCATTGGCGATGTTGATCAAAAAAGGCGGCTTCTGCTTGTGCCTCGTCAACGATGGCTTTAGGGTATTTCAGCACATCTAATAAAGCAATGGCATTTCTTGTTTTAGCAGGTCCTTGTTTTAATTTAAAGTCAAAGCTGATCCCTTTTTCAGGCGTTACTTGCTCTTCGAAATGGACATTGGCACAATCTTTCTTCAAGATCTCTGTCAATTCGATATCGTGTGTTGCAACAAATGCTAACGATGGGTAATCGCTCAGCCAGTTCACGATTGCTGCCGAAGAAGCAATCCGTTCAATCGTATTTGTGCCTTTCAAAATCTCATCGACAAAGCAATAGCAGCGTTCATTTGTTTCCACTTGTTGCAATAAACGCTTGATCGATTTGATTTCTGAAACAAAGTAACTATCGCCTTCAAATAAGTTATCTTCGATCGCCATTGAGGTCAAGACATGACCGGGTTGGAGCGTGAAAGATTCGGCTAAAGCGGTTTGGATCGTTTGCGCTAAAATGCAGTTGATCGCAATACTTTTAACATACGTCGATTTTCCTGAAGCATTCGAGCCTGTGACCAATGTGTTTTGTTGCCAAGCGATTGGATTGACGACTGCCTCTGAAATCAAAGGATGGTACGTATCCTCTGCGATGACCCCTCCTTCTGAAACCACTGGTTGACAGGAATAAGGCATGTAGGTGCGATAGTTCAACACCGCCGCTGCCACTTCTAACTCGCCTAATAACTGCCATAGATCGATTGCTTCTTTCGTTTTTTTCTCCAATCGACTAATAACAAAATGATACGAAATAAAAGGTAACATGAACATCATGTTCAAGTAGTCAAAAAACAACTCTGCTTCCGAGCCATTTTTTACGCGAAACGAAAAGCCGAACTTAGGGATATCTCTCAAAGGCTGAACATTTTTTTGCAGTTCCGCTTGCAATGGTGTGGCAAACGTAGCGATTTTTTTCGCCGCAGAAATCGTGGAAACAAGATAGCCCATACTGTTAAGTTCTGTTTCGAGCGTTTGTTTTTTTATCAAATAATAGATCGTATTGAACAATACGCTAACGATTGCGACAAAGATCCCGACCATTTGCCCGAGTAAAAATAGCCCTAAACCAATAAGCGGTAATATACCTAAGAAAGCAAACAAACCGATATGACCAATTTTCTTGCTCTTACCATCTGCTAAATATTGTTTGGCAAAATTTCGATCTTTTTTCCCTAGTCGTGCAAATTGATACTGGATCTCTTCTCTCAATTTAGGATTTTCTTGGTAGAAAGTGATTAATTGTTCTAACCGTTGATCGTGTCCAAAATCAAAGTTACGTAGACGTTGGTACAACGCTTCTGAACCTACACTCGAATACGTATGATTGACTGTTTCGAATACTTCAAACATATCCAGATCATACCAAGTCAAATCATCGACTTCGCTATCCCACGTTCGAAACTTTTTTTCTGTCTGCCAAGCTTCTTTTAAGCTTTCCTCCTTATCGAATCGTACTTGATATGGAAGTTTGCCCCACTTGTAACGGACATCGGCTCTTAGTTTTCTTCGTGAATTGATTTCTAACGCAACTAAGACTCCGATAAGTCCGACGATAAGAAGGATGATAAATTCTGTTTGACTCATAACTTCTCTCCAATCTATTGAATACTTCAAGTATAGCATTGATTGGAAACATAAATAGAGTTATAAAAAAACTATCCATCTTTTTCATCACAATCACATTAGCTTTAGACACCAATCGATCCCTTCTAAAAGTAGCTTTTCAGTTGCTTCATGTTGTAACCCTTCTGAAAAATGTGCAGGCGTGATGCAAAAGACGCTACCTTTGCCATATTGATGGCGCCAAGCAGCAATCGATTCGCCGGATTGAGAATAGCTGTGCAGGCGAACTTCTGTCTTCGCTTGATCTACCTCCGTGAAGTAGTGTTCGTCCCAAATCTTGTAAGATAGACCCTTTTGATCCCGATAGACGACTTCTGTTGGTTTAGGATGGTGAATGAATCGCCCACCTAGCATGTCATGAAAAGTGGAATGGATCGGATAGTTAGATAGTCCTGAATGATGTGCGATCAGGCTTCCGCCATTTACCACATACTCGGTGATCAGCTGATCGTATGTTTCATCTAACCAAACCGCCTGATCTGTTTCTGGCGCTAACCGATTTTCCTTTGAAAGAAGGAATATATCTGGTTGCTCTTGTAAGATTTTCCTCAGTTGATCAATTGTCAGATCAGTCATCTCTAGTTCTTGTGGAAACTTCTTAACTATTCCCTGAAAATAATCGACTAATTGATCATGTGGATGATAAAAATCGCCTAATAATGTGACTATTTTTTTCATCGAAAAAGCCCTCCTTTCACTCAATCATGCGTGTGTCACTTTTCATACATATGACAGATTTCCTTTGTACATTCGTATACTTTACGATAACGTGCATATACCTTTTGATACATTTCAACTTGTTGTGAATCGGGTTGTACTGGCGATTGGTAGGAAACAAAAACCGCTGCGCATTCGTTCAAATCGGCAAACCAGCCACAGCCGACTGCTGCTAACATGGCAGCTCCCAAGCCAGGTCCTTGTTCAGTTGTTAAAGTAACGATCGGGCGATTGAAAATATCTGCCTGCATTTGCAGCCATGCTGGATTTTTGGCGCCGCCACCTACCGAGACGATTTTTTCTATTTTTTGTTGGGTCATTTCCTCCATGATTTCTTGTGAATCCTTTAAAGAGAAGGTGATTCCTTCTAGCACGCTGCGGGTAAAGTGTTTCAGTTCGTGTTGCGTATCAATCCCGATAAAGCTTCCTCTGATTTGACTATCACTATAAGGAGTTCGTTCGCCTACGATATAAGGAGTGAACAACAACCCATTACTGCCAGCTTCAACGGTTCCTACCTCTGATAATAACTCATTGAATGATAGATTCGGAGCAAAGCGCTGCTTGAACCAGCTCAAGCTGTCGCCCGCCGCTAAGGTCACGCCCATGGAATAGGCTGCCCCTGAGGCATGTTGGAAGAGATGGAGCTTGCCTTGGTAGTCTCTATCCACATTTTTTTCGTATCGAAGAAATACTCCGCTTGTACCGATTGAACACAAGCCTAGACCTTCTTCTAAAATACCAGCGCCCACAGCACCACAAGCGTTGTCAGCACCGCCTGCGATCACTTTGATTTGTTTGGTAAATCCGTATCTTTCTTTTAGCTCTTCTTTCAATGTGCCGACTACTTCAGTAGATGCCACTAAAGGAGGTAAGATGTCTGCGTTGATTTCAAAGGTTTCGATGATTTCTTCATCCCACTGCTTAGTTTCTTGATTCAACAGTAGCGTTCCAGCCGCATCCGAATAGTCCATATGATACGAGCCGGTCAACCAGAATCGTAAATAATCTTTTGGCAATTGGATCTGTTTGACCTTTTCCAAAACTGTTGGTTCATGTTCTTGGACCCATAGGATTTTAGGGAGCGTAAAGCCTTCTAATGCTTTGTTTTTTGTTTGTTGAAGTAACTTATCTCCTATGGTTTCAGTGATTCTTTGGCATTGCGTGGTCGTTCGCACGTCATTCCATAAAATAGCTGGTCTTAGAACTTGGTCTGCTTCATCCAATAATACTAAGCTGTGCATCTGTCCAGAAAAGCTGATGCCTACTAGTTCATCTTTGAAATCAGTCACTTGTTCGACCAATTCTTTTATCACCTTATCTGTTGCTTTGAGCCAGTCCGCTGGTTGTTGCTCGCTATAACCCATTTGTGGATTACTCATAGGATAAGAAGCAACTGCTTCTCCCACTAGTTGCCCTTTTTGATCAAACACTAAGCCTTTCAATGCACTCGTTCCTAAGTCTAAACCTAATACATACATCGTTTATTTTCCTTTCTAATTTAAACAAGTGAAAGAAACAGTCTGCTCCTTGAAGTCACCGCCTGTTTCTTTCCATTGATCATATACGTATTTTATTCTGTTTCGTCCGTACTTTCTGTTTCGTCCTCTTCGACAGAGTCGGTTTTCACTTTACTTTTTTCTTTTCCATATTCTTCTAAGTCTTCGGCTAACACGTAGTTGACATCGATTGGGATGGTTGCATCAATCGTTTCTCCGTCAATGGCTTTCACTAAATTCTCAATGACTTGATAACCAATTTGGTAGGCATCTTGATCAACGATGGCTGTAATTCGTTCATCCGCCACACCTCTTAACCAAGTATCCGTATAATCAAACCCATAATGAAGAACTTGTCCTGCTTTCCCTTGCGATTCTAACGCACTCATCACCCCTACGTTCGGGCCTTCAGAACCTAAAGAAAAGACAGTGACTAAATCTCTATTCGCTGCAATATAGCCTTCTAATTGTTTTTTCGATTCTGATGGTTGGTCGTTATCTTGAATAGTGGCTAAAAAGTTAAAGTTTTCAGCATCTGGTCCATAGACCTCTGCAAAGCCTTCTTTCAATCCTTTTTCGCGATCGATCATTGTCGGTTGTGCAACGTCCACACAAACAATCGCGATCGAACCACCGGTGATCCCTTTTGCCTTCATTTCTTCTGCTGCACGTAATCCCAATTCTTTTCCAGCTGAAACGTTGTCCGTCCCAACATAAGCTGTCCGATCTTCTGGATTTTCTAAATCGGCATCAAACGTGATGACAGGGATGCCTTTATCCATTGCCTCCTTGATTGGATCGACGAATGCTTTTTTCTCAATCGGTGCAATCGCGATCCCTGCGGCGTTTTTAGCAACCGCTTCTCTGATAAAGCCGATATGCTTTTCTTTCTTACTTGGTTCAGCAGAAGGTGAAGTTTTCGTAACCAATGTATAGCCTAGTTCTGCCGCGGCATCTTCTGCTCCTTTTTTCATCGGGTTCCAATAAGCACCTGTATCTACGATCGGGATGAAGTACAACGTCTTTTCACTGTCAGCATCGGCGGAATCACTTGAACTACACCCTGTGCCAACTAATAATAACGCAACAAACATACTAATGATCCAAAATGATTTTTTAAACATGGTCTTTTCGCTCCTTTGATTGTAATTAAGACTGACGACTTGCTCGACGTTTCAAATAATCAATAATGATTGCTAAAATAATGACTAGTCCGGTGACGGTATCTTGCAAGAATGAATTTACACCCATCAAGGTCAAGCCATTTTTAAATACTTGCAAGGTTAAGATACCTGCAACTGCACCGCCGATCGTACCGATCCCACCGCTAAATGATGTACCGCCCATGATAGCTGCTGCCATCGCGAACAAGTCTAACCCATTCGCGTCTTTGGAAGCGCCACCATTTAAGTTTGAAACGATCAACAGACCAGCGATTGCCGCTAACATTCCTTCAATCATAAACATTTTGATAATATGCTTGTCAGTATCTATCCCAGATAGCCTAGCCGCCTCTTGATTTGAGCCTACAACATAGGTATACCTTCCTAAACGCGTATTTTTCATCACAAAAGCAAATACGACAATGACGATTAGAAAAATCAACGCATTACTTTTGAACATATTTGTACCGATCGGTGTTTTAGCCAATTGATTGAACCAAGCATTTTCTGAGCCGATAAATTGTTCATCTGTGAAAAATCCCAACATCCCTTTGATGACATAGCTTGTTCCTAATGTCAGAATAAATGAAGGCAAATCAAATTTTTTGATCAATAAAGCATTCATGGCTCCTAACAACGCGCCAGTCAGCAAGGCGAGAAGCACAACGAGTGGCGCAGGCATTCCTTGATTTGCCGCATATAAACCGATCATGCCTGCTGCCATCCCGACATACCCGATGGATAGATCAACATAACCGCAAATCAAGATCATCGCATAAGCAACAGTCAAAATCCCTACCGGTGGGATTTGTTGGAAGAAATTTTCAATGTTGAAGGTGCTCAAAAAATCAGCATTCGCAATTGAAAAATAGAGAATCAAGGCAATTAAGACTAAATAGACAGAGTAGTTCATAAAAAGTGACTTGATCGTTAACTTGTTTCGTTTTTCCATAGCTCTCTCCTTTGTTTACATACCATCTAACGGAAGAATCGTTCCTATTCATTAAGTGTGGCGTATGTCATGATCAATTCTTGGGCCTCATCTTTTCTATCCTGATACTCAGCGACGACGACTTCTCCTGTGATCCTACCTTCACGAAAGACTTGGATTCGGTCACATATGCCTAATAATTCAGAAATTTCCGAAGAGACGATCAAAATCGTTTTCCCTTGACGTGCCAAGTCGTTGATGATCGTATAAATTTCTGATTTTGCCCCGACATCGATTCCTTTGGTTGGCTCATCAAAAATATATACTTCATTTGTCGTGTTCAACCACTTTGCTAAAACTACTTTCTGCTGATTTCCACCCGATAGACTAGCAACTGGACGTGCAATGTCGCTGATTTTGATTTTCACGTCTTGAACAAACTGATGTGCCGTTTGACTGAGTGACCCATGTTTTAATATAAACCCACCTAGATTCGTTATCGTGATATTGTCTTGGATCGAGAGTCCTAGGAACAAGCCTTGATGTTTCCGATCTTCCGTCAATAGCCCAATGCCTTGACGAATCGCATCGACAGGTGATTTGATTACTACCGGCTGGTTCGCCAATTTGATTTCACCTGATTTTGCGCGATCTGCACCGAAAATCATCCGCATCGTTTCTGTTCTGCCACTGCCGACTAACCCCGCAAAACCTAACACTTCCCCACGTCTTGCTTGGAAGCTGACATTTTTAACCCGCCCAAAAGAATCAGAAAGGTTGGTAACTTGTAAGTAGGTTTCACCTAATTGGGTCGGTTGTTTCGGATACAGATCCTTGATTTCTCGCCCAACTAATCGCGCGATGATCTCTTCTTCAGACAAGTTTTTCACTTCATCTGTCAAAATATATTCCCCATCACGCATGATCGTGATGCGTTCACCTAATTCAAAGATCTCTTTCATGCGATGGGAGATGTAAATACTCGAAACGCCTTTTTCTTTCAATCTGCGAATAATAATAAATAAAACTTCGACATCTTTTTCAGACAAAGAAGTTGTCGGTTCATCAAAGATGATCACTTTAGCGTTCAAACTAAGCGCTCTGGCAATTTCAATCAATTGCTTATTGGCAGTAGAAAGCGAAGCAACCAATGTCGTAGGCAGAATCGTAGACCCTACTAGATTCAGCCATTGCTGCGTGTCTTCATATAATTTTTTAAAGTCAACAATTCCTAATGTCTTGTTTTTATAAGGCAAACGTCCAATAAAGATATTTTCCGCAACAGACAAATCTTCTGCTAGATTCAATTCTTGATGAACGAACGCAATCCCTAATTCTTGTGCAAGATCAGGTGTCATCTTAGAGATCTCTTTTCCTTCAAATATGATTTTCCCTTCGTCCTTATCGATCAAGCCGGCAAGAATATTCATCAACGTCGATTTACCTGCTCCGTTCTCCCCCATGAAAGCATGGATCTCACCTTTATTTATCTCAAGCTGTGCTTTTTTCAAGACATGTACAGGACCAAAACTTTTTTCAATATCAGACATTGAAAATAACCGTTCTTTTTCCATGGAACCCTCCTCTTACTCCTGAAACGACAACGCTGTTTTATTCACTTTGTTTTTCCCGATAATCAAAATAATCAAACACAGCTGGCAAATCATACCCTGAGTAATCGACATTGACCATGCCGACAAATGCGCCCGTAAAGAAACCGCCATGCGTCTGGTTAACATACTCATCGGATAATACTTTTGCATCTAACTGGATCGCTAATTCTGTCCATGCTTTTCCGTCAAATGAATAAGCATAGGTGTATGTCTCCTTTCTGACAATTGTCTTGAAATAAACCATCGTCACATCTTCTGGAACCGGAATCGCCTGTTCTTGTAAATAACTTTTGAATACACCTTGATTATTCTCAGTGATTTCAATGACCCGACCTTTTTCTTCCTGCCAAGTCACTTGGATCATCGACCAATGCTGCGAATTATAATAATTCGTCAACCCTGCCATTTGTTGGAACGTCGTCGGTGAATAACTCAAGGCAGTTTCTGCTTCAAACTCAAAAGCTTGCCAACGCCTAGCAACAAGTGAATGCCCATGTGTATTGGCTAAACTTCCAGCACCTCGTAATGTCAACTTGCCATCTTTCAAAATTCCGATCTCCTTCGTAAAAGGAACACGTACTGTTTGGAATTGTGATGGCAGCTCACTTTGTTCGAAGTCGGTTCTTTGTACCACTTTTTCATAAGGATGAGGGGTCACTCCTTTTGGTGCGTCTACTTCTAAGCTCCCTTGCTTTCCGCCCACGATTTCTGGCCATAAGTCTTCCGACCATGTTACTTTTTGGATCGCTGTTTCTCTGCCTAACGTACACCAGCCACGAGGGTCGTGGATCGATTCATTTTTGTGATGCCAAGGTCTGCCGGTCAAATGGGCAAAATACCATTCGCCTTCTGGTGTACTGACTAACGCGCCATGACCACATTTTTGCAGTGGATTTTCTGGAGAATCATAGGCAGTTAAAAAGGTCTCTGCTTGACTCTCAAACGGTCCTTCTAACGTTTTTGCACGTGCGACCACTTCTTGGTGCGTATAGACAGTGCCACCTTCTGCACAAAACAAATAATAATAACCGAACAACTTATACAGATGCGGTCCTTCCACTAATTTGACGTCGGTTCCTTTCCAAATGATCTTGCCTGTTTCAGGAAGCAAGCGTTGTTCTTCCACTGAATATTCAGTACATTTGATCCCATTGAACGGATGATGGTATTCGCGGTGATCCCATTCCATTTGAACCAAGTATTTTCGGCCATTGTCATCATGGAAAAGTGAAGCATCGAAGCCGACACCGTTCAGTCGAATGGGTTTGCTCCATGGACCAGTGATTTCTTCTGCGGTCGTCAAATAATTTGTACAATCTTTGAACGCCCCATTGACCACTTTGACATCGGTGTAAACTAACCAAAATTTTCCATCCGCAT
Source organism: Enterococcus sp. DIV2371 (assembly GCF_050498525.1). NCBI lineage: Bacteria > Bacillati > Bacillota > Bacilli > Lactobacillales > Enterococcaceae > Enterococcus > Enterococcus sp. DIV2371. The sequence goes on from NZ_JBIPAJ010000001.1 coordinate 3,158,798, forward strand.
AAGATAAATCTGGTGCCCAGATCCCTCCTGAATCTTCATTCCCTTTCATATCCAACAGCTCAACAGTCGCTAATGGGCGGGCCACTAAGCGCCAGTTCATCAAGTCTTTTGATTCATAGATCTGAACACCTGGAAACCATTCAAACGTTGAGTTAGCAATGTAATAAGTATCATCTACTCGTATGATCGATGGATCAGCATGAAAACCTGTTAATACTGGATTTTTAATTTTCATCGTGCACCTCATTTTATTTTTTTAGGAGAATCTCTCTCAACGATCGAAAAGGGGGCAATGACAGCTATCTTTAGCTAACCGAAAGAGATTCTTCATCAGATGGATTAAACCAAATAATCATTCAAACAAGATTTGACATATTCAATATGACTGGATTCCAACTCGATGTCTTTCAAGTTCAACGCATAGTCCGTCAAACTTTCCAGATCTTCTTTGTCATTGACGATGGATTCCCCAATGCCTTCTTGGAAAGTCGCATAACGTTTTTCTTTTAAGGTATCGAAGAAACGATCTTCTTTTAATTTCGCGGCTGCTTTCAACCCTCTCGCAAATGTATCCATTCCAGCAATATGTGCTAAGAACAGATCTTCCATCGCGAAACTTGAACGACGGACTTTTGAATCAAAATTGATTCCACCAGGTGCGATCCCGCCATTTTCTAAGACACCATACATAGCCAAAGTGACATCATAGACGTTCGTTGGAAACTCATCGGTATCCCAACCAAGTAACACATCCCCTTGATTCGCATCAAGTGAACCTAACGCATTGTTGATTCGTGCCACTTCGATTTCATGTTCAAACGTATGCCCAGCTAAAGTGGCATGATTGGCTTCCAAGTTAAGTTTGAATTTCTCTTGTAGACCGTATTTTTGAATGAATTGTAACGCAGTCGCTGCATCAAAATCATATTGATGTTTACTTGGTTCCATTGGTTTTGGTTCAATCAAGAACTGTGGCGTATGCCCAATTTTTTCACTGTAGGCGATCGCCATTTTGAACAAACGTGCAATATTATCTTGCTCAAACGCCATATCCGTATTCAATAACGTTTCATATCCTTCACGACCGCCCCAGAATACATAATTTTGGCCGTTGAGTTTTTTGGAGATATCTAAGCCTTTTTTGACTTGTGCTGCGGCATAAGCAAAGACATCTGCATAGTTTGTTGAAGCGGCACCGTTCACATACCGTGGATGGCTGAACATATTCGCTGTGTTCCAAAGCAGTTTGATTCCTGTACGCTCCATGTGTTCCTTGATCAAGTCTGTGATTTCATCTAAATTGGCATAGAATTCTTCTAAACTGTTTCCTTCAGGTGCGATATCGACATCATGGAAGCAAAAATAGTCAACGCCTAGTTTTTCTAAAATCTCAAAGAAGGCAGCTACTCGATTTTTGGCTGTTTCCATTTCAGTCGCGCCCATCCATGTTCTTTGATTGACTGGTGAGCCAAATGGATCACTGCCATCTTGTGTCATAGTATGCCAATAAGCGACCGCAAAGCGTAAATGCTCCTTCATCGTTTTGCCAGCAACGACTTCTTCCGGATTGAAATGACGAAAAGCAAAGGGATTGGTTGTCGTTGTTCCTTCGTACTGGATTTTTTCTACTTGTGGAAAATAGCTCATTATAAATTCCTCCTAATTTGTCTTTCTCTATTAGTTAGTTCATCGAACAAACTAACTTAACGAGTATATAGTATACGCTTTCATTTTTATAGTCAAGCTATTTTTTTATTATTATCAAAGGATTATTATTCTAATCCAGTTAATTCACTGGCTTTACAAAACGAATTAGCTGCAGATAAATAACTAGAAAAATAATGAGATTACCAGTATACTTTAGGACGTATCCTCATTACATAATGAACAGGAAGTGATTTACTTTGGAAAATCCAATTTATACCCGACGTAGCCCGAATGAATCTTTATGTTTAGAACTCATTATGAATCATCCTGCACTTTCTCGTGCTGAGCTTTCAGCCAAGACCGGGCTAACAAAAGCAACCGTCTCTGCCATTGTCAAAAAATTGATCGATGATCATCTCGTGATCGAAACCGGTATTGGCGAATCAAGCAATGTCGGCGGACGGAAACCAATCATTCTTCAATATAACGGAAAAGCGGGTCTTTCGATTGCCATCGATATCGGCTATAACTACATCAATGGTCTATTGACTTATTTAGATGGCGAGGAAGTCCAACATATCAAGAAAAAACCAATCACACTAGATGAAGAAGCCATTGATCGTTATCTTTCAGAAATCTTTACTCTATTTGAACAACAGATGCCTACGACCGAGTATGGGATTATTGGCGTGGCGATTGCCGTTCATGGCCCCGTCTATCATGGCGAACCCATTTTTGGTCCTCACTATAACTTTGATCATATACCTTTTCGCAAAATCGCAGAAAAACTTAGAAACTATCCTGTTTATTTAGAAAATGAAGCAAATCTTGCAGCTTTAGGTGAGTATACTTTTACCTCCGATTCCAAAAATCTTGTAAGCATCAATATGCACAGTGGGATTGGTGCTGGTATCGTCAAAAATGGGAATTTAGAAGTTGGTGCGCATGGCTTTGCTGGGGAAATCGGGCATCAAATCATCGTCATGGATGGGAAGGCATGTCGCTGTGGTAATCGTGGCTGTTTGGAAATGTATGCCGCAAATAAAGTTTGCTACGAGCAATTTGCTCAAAGGAAAAAACTGGATTATGTCAATGCCATCATTCTTCGAGAATATTACCAAAACCAAGATCATGATGCACGGGAAGTCGTTGAAGAAAATATCAACTACTTGACGATAGGCATCAACAATCTGATTGCCCACTATGATCCGTCGATCATCGTTTTGAATAGCTCACTCTATCGTGAAATACCTGATATGATCGAACAACTAAGAGGGAATCTACGAAATCATTTTTCAAATCAATTAGTTGTCCGCAACAGCTCATTGAATGAAAAAGCGACACTGCTTGGAGGCGTAGTCTTAAACCTTCAACATTTTTTAGGAATCAAACACTTAAAACTAAAATAACAATAAAAAATCTGCCGAACTGGAATCGAATGATTTCCGGTTCGGCAGATTTTAACTAAACAACGTACATCTCTCATCATTTACGTAGATTTTGTCTTATTAATGAACAAGAATACATCCTACAATTGGTCAAAGACTTCAACTACATGCTCTACTGTAAACTGATAGTTTTTGATGATCGTCTCGCCAGGTGCGCTCGCACCGAAGCGATCGATCGCAATGATTGCCCCTTGTGTCCCTGTATAACGTTCCCAACCAAAAGAAGCAGCCATTTCGATAGAAACACGTTTTGTCACTGCTTTTGGGAAGACACTTTCTTTGTATTCAGCTGATTGTTTTTCAAACAAATCAAAACTTGGCATTGAAACGACAGAGACGTCTTTGCCTTGTTCTGCTAATACTTTTTGTGCATCGACAGCTAAAGCTACTTCAGAGCCAGTGGCGATCAAGATCCCTTCTGGTTGGTCTCCTTTTGCTGGTGATAAGACGTAAGCGCCTTTTTTGACCATGTCATCTGCCACTTCTTTTGTTGATGGCAAAACAGGTAAGTTTTGACGACTTAGTACTAAGATCGTCGGTGTATCTGTTGACTCCATGGCTACTTTCCATGCGGCACGTGTTTCGTTGCCGTCTGCTGGACGTAGGACATGAACTCCTGGCATACTTCGAACAGAAGCCAATTGTTCTACTGGCTCATGCGTTGGCCCGTCTTCACCGACCGCTACCGAGTCATGGGTCAACACATAAATGACTGGTGTATTTTGGATCGCTGCTAAACGGACAGCTGGTCGCAAGTAATCCACAAAGACAAAGAATGTCCCCCCATAGATGCGTGTACCGCCATGTAATTGAATTCCATTCATCGCAGATGCCATTGCGAACTCACGAACACCAAACCAAATGTTGCGGCCTTCATAGTGTTCAGGTGTGAAATCTTTGTCCGCTGTCACCATCGTATTGTTTGAGCCGGATAAATCAGCTGAACCACCCCAGAAACTTGGGATCGCTTTTGATAATTCTTGGATGACTTCTTTACTAGACACACGACTTGCTTGGCTTTCGCCTTCTTCGTATGTTGGCAGTTCTGCATCCCAATTTTCAGGTAATTTTCCAGCAAATGCATCTTCAAATTGTTGTGCTAATTCTGGATAAGCTTCTTTGTACGCAGCGAACATGTCATGCCAAGCATTTTCAGCTTTTTCGCCTTCTTCGACCATTGTTTGATGGAAACGTTCCGCTACTTCTTCTGGTACGGCAAAGTCTGGATATTCCCAGCCATAGATTTCTTTGGCTTTTTGAATCCCTTCTATACCGATTGGCGCACCGTGGACCGCAGAAGTTCCTTGGTTAGGTGCGCCAAAGCCGATCACTGTTTTCACTTCGATCAATGTCGGTTTGTCTGTTTCTGCTTTCGCTTCTTCGATCGCTTTTGAGATCGCTTCTAGGTCTGTCCCATCTTTGACTAAAAGATGTTGCCAGCCATAAGCTTCATAACGTGCGCCAACATTTTCAGTGAACGCTTTTGAGGTTGGTCCGTCTAAAGAGATATCATTTGAATCGTATAACACGATCAATTTGCCAAGTTTCATATGGCCAGCCATTGAACTTGCTTCTTGAGAAACGCCTTCCATCAAGTCGCCATCGCCACATAACGCATACGTGTAATGATCCACGACATCAAAATTTTCTTTGTTGTACGTCGCTGCCAAATGTGCTTCTGCCATCGCCATACCAACTGCCATTGCGATTCCTTGACCGAGTGGGCCAGTTGTCGCTTCCACACCGTCTGTATGGTTGACTTCAGGGTGTCCTGGTGTTTTTGATTCCCATTGACGGAATTGTTTCAAGTCATCGATCGTCACTTGGTACCCTGCTAAGTGTAACAAGCTGTAGAGCATCGCTGAACCGTGTCCTGCAGACAAGACAAAGCGGTCGCGATCGACCCAATTTTTAGATGTTTTAGGATTTACTTTCAAATGTTTCGTCCACAGTGCATAAGCCATTGGCGCGGCACCCATTGGTAACCCCGGATGTCCTGAATTTGCTTTTTGTACTGCGTCGATACTCAATGTACGGATCGTATTCACGCCGAGTTGATCTACTTTATCAAACAAAATAATTCCTCCTTGTTCATTCATATAAAATAATGTTTGTTTCGCAATTTGAAAATAAGACAAGAGAATCAAAAATGAAGCGAGCATTTTCGATTTTCCTGTCTTATTACTTGGAACTGACCGCTCCTCTCACAACCTCTGATAAACGGTGTTCAAGGAGCAACCTCTTTTTACCCGATCGTTTTCCCAGTCATTTCTTCATAATCGGTTTTCATAATCTCCCATGATTTCTCGATTTTTTCGTCTAAGCCGAAGAGGCCACTGCGGCCGACGATGTAGATGTCTGGTCCTGCTGCATCAATTCGTTTGAATGATTTGCGATTGGAAGAGCCGTCCATTTCAATGACGTAGTGATAGCCTTTTTCTTCACGTAGTTCGCGTAAAGCAACGATTTTATCAAGTGTGCTTTCAATAAACCGTTGTCCAGCAAAGCCTGGATCAATCGTCATGATCGTGATTTTATCGACCAATTCGATGTATGGGAAGATGGATTCGATCGGTGTTTCTGGATTCAAAACGACGCCTGCTTTTAACCCTGCATCATGGATTTGATCGATCAAGCGAAAGGCTAGACCGTCTAATAATTCAGCGTGCATACAGATCCATTCACACTTTTGTTCGATTAATTGATTCACCCAAAAGCTTTGATCTTTGACCATTAAGTGAGCAGACATCGGCAAGTTACTGATTTTACGTACCTCGTCAATGAACCATGGAGATAACGTGATATTTGGTACGTAATGACCGTCCATGATGTCGATATGATAAGAATCGACATGCTCATTTAAAAATTCGATTTGTTCTTTGAACTTATCCAAGTCCATCGTCATCAATGAAGGTGAAAATTCAACTTTTCCCATTATTTGTTCCCTCCTTGAAAGCTTTCCCAGTCTGCCATGAATTGAGCAATCCCTTTATCTGTCAATGGATGACTCCACAATGTTTGGTACAATGATGGCGGTACAGTGGCAATGTGTGCGCCGACTAAACTCGCTTTTTCCACGTGTTCTGAATTGCGAACACTTGCTGCGATGATTTCTGTAGAAAATCCGTAAGTATCAAGTACTTCCCGAAGTTTTGCGACAAGTTCGATCCCGCTCGTGCCTGTATCATCTAAGCGACCTAAAAATGGTGAAATAAATGTTGCCCCTGCTTTTGCCGCTAGCAATCCTTGCGCCACAGAGAAAATCAATGTGACATTGGTTTTGATCCCCAATTTTGATAACTCATTCGTCGCTTTCAATCCTTCTTCTGTCATCGGGATCTTGATCACGATATTTTCCGCCCATTGTACGATCTCTTTCGCTTCAGCGACCATCCCATCTGCTTCCAAGCTAGTCACTTCTGCTGAAACAGGCCCATCAACGATCGAACAGATTTCTTTGATGACTTCTTCAAATACGCGTCCTTCTTTTGCAATGATCGTCGGATTGGTTGTCACCCCATCGACTAAGCCTAATGCATTGATTTTTTTGATTGCTGTTACATCTGCTGTATCTAGAAAAAATTTCATCGATTTTGCCCCTCTTGTTTACTCACTTATTTTAAAAAATTTGGATATCTTCTAAACTGATATCTTCTTCCTCTTTTTCAACTACTAAGTCCATCTCTTCTTCTGGCACGTTCTTTTTGATCACAGCTAAAACAACTGCTGTTACTAGCACGTTGACTAAGATCGCGATCACACCTGCCCATGGTCGAGACATCGTTGGGATCATCAAGACACCACCGAAAGGAACTGTTGCATCTGCACCTAAGATCATCGTTGTCGCTCCACCAGCAAAGCCTCCGATTGCTGTTGCTACTACGCCACGTACGATATCATTCATCACTAAAGGAATGACACCTTCAACGATATTGATGACACCCATTGGCACTGCTGATTTCAATGTTTCTACTTCCACTTTAGTATAGATATTCTTGCGGAACATTTTTGCGATAAAATAAGCTAAGCCAAAGCCGATCGGTGTTGCTGTATTGACTAATTGCAATGCGGTGATTGGACCGTTCAACCCTTCCGCTTGCATCGTCAACACAAAAGCAAATACAGTTTTGTTGATTGGTCCACCGTAGTCGATTCCACTTAACAAACCGATCACACCACCAAAGATCAATAAAGAAGAATTGCCTAATCCATCTAAGAAATTCGTTAATAATAGCGTTAATGCTGCAATTGGTGCGCCAATGATATACACCATGATCAAGCCACCAACGATTGATGCGATAAACGGAATAATCAATGTCGGCATCAATCCTTTTGCCCATTTTGGAACTTTGACATGTTTTAAAATACCTAAAACAAGATACCCGGCTAAATAACCACCTAAAATCCCACCGATAAATCCAGCGCCAATTGCATTCGCTGTTAAACCAATGATAAAACCTGGTGCGATCCCTGGTTTAGCTGCAATAGAATAAGAAATCCCCGTAGCGATCACAACTGGCAATAAGCCTAGTCCTGCGCCACCCATCGTTGCTAGTGCATCCCAAATCGAAAACTCGCCTTGTACAAGCGTTCCTTGGCTTGTTCCACCAAAGGCCATACCGATCGCAATCAAGAATCCAGCACCACATACGATTGGAATCAGATATGAAATCGCTGTCAATAAATGTCCTTTTAAATTTAACCTTTTAATTGCCTCCATTTTTTGTCTCCCCCATTCTGGTAATTATTGTTGCACGACTACTTCTTCCACTTTTTCAATCAGTTTGCTCGGTGATTTCACAGCAACTTCAGTCGGAACTTGAACGATACGTTTTCCTTCAAAACGTTCACGTCCACTGATTTTGACATCTACTGCTAAAATCACAACATCTGCTTGACTGATTTGTTCTGCCGTCAATTCATTTTCGATCCCGATCGTTCCTTGTGTTTCCACATGGATCTCATGACCTGCTTTTTTTGCGGCATTTTCCAACTTTTCTTGCGCAATGTACGTATGCGCGATTCCCACCGTACATGCTGCTACTCCAACGATTTTCATTTTTTCTTCCTCCTTACTTTTTATCCAAATGCAGCGACAACTTCATCGATTTCTTTTGCAGCAATCAATCGTTCAACGACTTCATCATTTCCCAGCTTACGTGCAAACAAGGACAACAGTTTCAAGTGTTTTTGCGCACCTTCCGTATCATCTCCGACTGCAAATAAGATAATTCCTTTAACACCTTTGCCGTCTAATGTTTCCCAAGGGATCTCGGTTTCCGTCACTCCGATCGCCACACCGACTTTTTTCACATATGCGCTTTTTCCATGAGGGATAGCGATATAATTGCCGATACCTGTTTGACCTTGTGCTTCTCGTAAGTAAATGTCTTTCACAAATGCTTCGACATCCGTAATATATTCTTGTTCATATAAGCGATTAGCTAATTCATACAAGACCGCATCTTTCGTTTTTCCATCTAAGTTCGTTTTGATAATTGTTGGATCAATGATTTCTTTGATCTCCATTTTCCTCACTCCTCGTTAGTTACTGACAACTTCCATTGCTTTTTCGATTAATTTATTTGGTGATTTGACCGCGATCTCCGTTGGGACTTGGATGATTTTCTTTCCTTCAAAACGTTCACGTCCACTGATTTTGACATCCACTGCGAGAATCACGAGATCCGCTTGGTCGATCGCTTCTTGCGACAATTCATTCTCGATTCCAATCGTTCCTTGCGTTTCTACATGGATCTCATGTCCCGCTTTTTTTGCGGCATTCTCTAATTTTTCTTGTGCAATATACGTATGCGCAATACCCACGGTACACGCTGCTACTCCAACGATTTTCATTTTTTGTTCCTCCAATTTTTAGTCGTATTTTTATCACTCTGCAAAATTCCCTGCTTTCAAATCATCTAGATAATCCGGATCAGCAAGTTTTCGCATAAAATCAGCAAGTCGTCGTTTGACTGCCAATGTTTCATTTTCTGCTAGTAAGACAACAATGATCAATTCTACTTGTGCGATTCGTTCCGACCATTCAGTAATTGGTTCTTCCGGACGAATCAGCCAAATCTGTGTTTTGGTTAACGCTGAATGTTCAAGATGAGGGAGAATCACACCTTCCTCAATTTGAATATCGCCTGCCGCTTCACGTTCAAGTAATGCTTGGTAAATCATTTGCGCCGCTTCCTTTGACGTAGGAAAAGCTTGTTCACTGATCCATTCATACGTCGCTACTTTAGAAGTAAGTGCGATCTGATCGAATATTTCCACAAAATTATCTGTCATGATAAATGTCCTCGATTTTCTTTTGGATTCTTGACTGATCGTCAGCAGTTAGCATCGCACTAACGATCAAAGATTGGACAGGAAATGCTTCTTTCAAGCCAACTGTCGTTAAAATCAATTCGATCCCTGGTGTCTTTTCTAACACCGACTGATAATTTTTCGTGCTGATCACATCGACGATCTCTAATTCAGGGAATTTTTTGGCTAATTTCACCTTCAATAATTCAGAAGTCCCAACACCGGTCGTACACATGATCAGCGTTTGAATCGGAAATTGATGCGTCTCGATCATTCGGGCAAAATACAATGTAATGAACCCGATCTCATCGGGAGTGATCGTTGGTAATTGAAAGGTTTGACTCACCTGTTCTGATACTTCTGCTACAGTATTGAAAATCGTTTCATACGTTAACTGGATTTGATCCAACAAACTATTTTTGACCCTGATTTGATGACGCAAGCGATTGATCAATGGTTTGATATGATTAGCAAGATCTGTAAAAATCAGCTCATTTGCCACGTTAAGATTTAGCTTTTCACCGACTTGATGCAAATAATAAGAAGTAATCTCAATCACTTCTTCCGTGAACGTTTGTGTTTTCGATTGGTTATTATCTGTTCTAGAAGAAAGTAGATATTGATAGAGATAATAGATCTCGCTGACTGGTAATTTAGTTTTCAAGTACACTTCTACTTGGCGGATCACTTCGATCGCAATATCACGAATCACAGATTCTTTATCTAAAAATTGCAATTGTTCCATCGTTAATTTTTCACCAGCCGCTTGGTAATTCGTCTTCCTTGCTCGACGTACAGCAATGTATAGATGGGAGAAAATATTGATATTGTATGGATAAGGAATCGTTCCATTCAATTTCTTTTCAATCAGCTTGATCTGTTCGATGACAAAATTCGCATCATAACGATTGAAGTCGAATTCATCAGATAAAGCGATTTCATCAATATCGAAAATATTCAATCGCTGAATCAATTCAGTGATTGCTCGGCGGATATTCTCTTCTTTCCCTTCGATGGCTAATGTCCGATTTTTGCGGATCAACTGTAGATCATACGTTGCGATCCGTTCGGCAATGATTTTTTCATCATTTGCAATGGCTGAGTCACCGACATAATACGTTTGATACAAATCAATGACTTTCAGTGCTTTAGGAGAGGATAATAATAATTCTTCCATTACATTATTTTGTCGTTCTGACGGTAGGACTTCCACAGAAGACACAATTGTTTGGTTCGTTTGTGCAATATATTTTTCATAATCAAGTTTGTATCCTCGACCCTTTTCTGACAAAATCAGCGGGCCATTCGGAAACTCATCATTGATTTTTTTAACTAAGCGGTAGACGGTCTTGGTAGAGGTACTCATTAACTCTGCCAACACTTCAGAAGTAACATAATCTCGTTGTTTTGATAAAAGAAGCGTTAATTTATTCCCTCGATCCATTTGACTAGTCATAGCTCTATCCCCCCTGTATCTTTATCATAAGCGATTTTTTTGATCCTGCTTCACTACACAATGTCCATTGCAGCGGACAAAATGTATTCGGTTACACAAGGTTGTGAGAAAGCCGGTCAGCTCCGAATAGTAAGGCGGAACGTGGGAAAATAGCTTCCTATATTTTTTCACGTTTCGACTTACTATTGAAGGAGCTGGCTTTCGAACACCGTTTATTAGGTTGTGAAAGAAGCGCTCAGCACTGAGTAATAAGACAGAAAAATCGAAAATGGCTTTTTCATTTTTGATTTTTTTGGCTTATTATTGAAGTGCTGCTTCTTGAACACCGTTTATCAGGTTATGAGAAAAGCGTTCATCTCCAAACACCTAAGAATCTGCCCCTCATTCCCAGCTTCTTCACAACCATATAGTTACATTATTTAAACTAAAGATAACTATATGAAAACATAACACTTTGGTCATAAATTTTAAAGCGAACATCATAAATAACCTTTTGAAATATTTTTTAATTTAAGATTTTATTCTCTCAACCAGCTTGATTGATTCGTAATGCCAACATGGATCCTTTGAACAGCCTCACAGCTTTAAAATAACTTTCGGTATTAATTGAAATAACTTTGTTTGCCCTAAAATAAGTACAGCAAGTGAACCTACAAATTACGCAATATCTCTAACATAGAATACACAGCCTATCATAGAAAGATATTTTCTGCATAAATAAGGCGACACCCACAAAAATACAAAGAATTTTCATGGATGTCGCCTTGTTTATTGAGGCTAAAAACTCACGTCCTACCTCAATTTTTCAATCTAATAAGTGTTCAAATGACTTTGCTTCCATTAGCAATATTCCTCATCAATTAGCTGGTAAATCACTTAATGACCAATTGATCGTCGCTTGGTAAGGCTTCCCTACCGCAACCTGATCGCCATCGACATTCAACTGGACATTTTTATAACTTAATTCCCAGACACCTTGACCCGTACCAGCAGTGGCATCCATGACAGAAACAGCCGCACCGTCTTCTTGTAAGGTAAAGTCAAGCGCTTGAGGTTCTTTTGCAGTATTTCCTGTCGCTGTGCTTAGATTGCCTGCATGAAAACTGATACTTGCGCCTTTTAAGAAGGTGCCAAACGGTGCTGTACCCAAATCAGCTGTTGGATCGCTCGTAAATTGTTGCGTCATTGATGCTGTCACATGCCAGCCTTTGTTTGTATAGGATTCATCGGTGACTTTTAATCCTGTTTGCGCCTCACTGTCATATGCGTGAGTACCTGATTTCAATGCCTGTGTCCCAAATTCCACGGTTGGTACTTCATCAAGTGTTGGCAAAGCGGGTGGCGCTGTGACATTCAGAGTAAAAGCCACAGTGCCTGCGTGGTAATACTTATTTGCATCAACGGCTAAAGCCTCGCTCAGACTGCCATACGTATTGCCATCAGGCGCTGTCACATCTTTGATTGTGGCACCAGCGGGAAGTTCAGGTAAATGATCACTCGGATCTTTGATGACTCCACCGGTTACACCTGTTTCAGTCGGAATCACAGGCAGATCAGGAACATTGGGTCTCGTACCCTCTACATATTTATAGGAAAAACTAGCCGAAGCTGCATCGGTCGCTAAGTAAATCGTAAAATAATTTGCCCAAGGATTGTTGGCTAAATCGTCAAATTTTGAATTGGCAGTAACCGCTGAAGCAATATCCGGATATGTTTTCCCACCTTGACCGTCAGGAGCCACAACGTGATCTAATTTATATCCTGTTGGTACGCTTAATTTAGGTACCGTTGGGAAGGTTGCCCCATATTTACCAGTAAACGACGGTGGACTAGCCAATGGTAATGCTGGCGCCGATCCTGCTGTGAACGAGAGAGTTGAGGCTGGATGACCACCCAGCAATCCTGTGATTGGATCTGTTACGACCCCAGTTCCTGGCGTATCTTTTAGGTAATATGTTCTGAAATCCACTTTCTCGTCAATAGGCGTATAATAAACATTGATCGCGTTAGGATTTGCTTTGACATATTCATCATAGTTAGCCACAGAGATTGATTCCCCACTTAAAAAAGTATAGCCGGTAAGCGCTGGTGCACGATAAGTGAAATTGTCTGAGGCATTCGCTGCACCGTCTGTTACACCGATCTTGTCACCCACATTCGCAGTGATCGTAGCTGCTTCTACTTTTTTGATGGGTTCATTCGTCGTCGCATCGATAAAGTTCACTGGGAAAGTTACCGTACCACGAGTCGCCATAAATGAAGCATTTTTAGAAGCATTCCCACTTTCGATCACGCCAGTGTTGTTCCCTGTAATTGCCAAGCTACCAAAAGAAATATTTTTTCTAATGGTGATCGTTCTTGAAATTGTTTTTGGACCGTATGCGCCATTATTGTTATAGCCAGTGTCTGGCGTAGAAGTAAGTGATAGTTTGCCAGTGTAAGTACCATTTTTATTATCTACAATATCTGACCAAGCCAATGTTTGTGTTTCAGAGCTCCAACGAGTTGTTCCAGACCCTTGAAACTGCAACGGCGCTGAAGCTTCTACCCATGGAACAGTAGCGGTACTTGATTGTTCGATAGCACCAGTTGCATCTGTCTTTCGAATTTCGATTTTATCCTGGCCTTTATTGGTGCCAGTTGGGCCATCAAATGCACTATTGTACCAAATGTCACGCCCTACAAAGAAACTGTCTTTTAAGCCAGCGATCCCTAACTTCTGTCCCGTTGCATTCGGTGCATTTTGTTTGATCGTCTCGTTATTTGCCGGACTTAAAAAGAATCCCGCAGCATCCCCCATTTTCCAAACATCTGCTTTATCATACCAATAGGGCGTTTTGATCGTTAAAGGTTTAGAAAAATCAAGTGTTGCGATAGTAGATTGATAGACCCATGAATTTTTAACTGAATTGGCTAACCAGAGATAATTGTTTCCCGAAGGATCCCATTTCCACCACTTGCTATCCCCTGTTAATATACTCCAGTTATTGGGATTTTGTTGAAAGGTGCTATCCAAAGTATGGTTGCCAGTATCTGAATTTTTCCCAGGCTCTAATGTACCAGAAATAGCCGTAGCCGCTTCAACTTGATCTCCAAAATTGGGACTCAAAAAGGGCGATAGAGCAAGGATACTGAACCCGATAGTAATTTTTGATATGATTGTTTTCTTTTTATTCATCCATTTTCTCTTCTTTCTTTTGAGATGGTTGCGCACTTATAAGACACAAAGTATGCGGTATCTTGCTGAAGACAGCACTTCTATTTTTCACGGCCTATACATAATGAGTATTATTTATCGATTAAAACAAATCATAAAAACGTATGACAGCTGTCTACATTTTTTTAATCATTTCATTTATTTAGTAGGTTTTCTCATGAGATATCTATATAATATTGAATAAGAAACGTGCCATTTTAATTTGATCCAAGCACAGTGGAGGTGAAGTCATGAGAGAATATTTTTTTAATTATAAAGAAAATGAAATTATCCAGTTCTTCCAATACTGTTATATAAATAAAAAAGATTATTATCCAAAGAAAAGTATCCAAGAAGCACTAAATATTTCAGAGTATCGTTATAAAGCAATCGGAAACAGAGTGGAAGAAATAAAAGAACAGTATCCAACTTTTGACTTCAGCTACGATAAGCATGGCTTATCTATCTGTTTTTCAAAAGAATTTTTGTTACTTAAAGTCTACATTCTCCTATTTAAAGAAACTGTTGGATTTAAATTCGTCCTTTCTATTTATAAAGAAGAATTTCAAAACTTATCCTCTTTTTCTGAGTCTGTCCATATGCACCAACAAAGTGTGTTACCTAAGCTGAAACCTGTACGAGTGCTGCTTGGGGAACACTCCCTTGAGTATTTGTTATTCAAGAAAAAAATCAGTGGTGAAGAATACCGTATCCGTCATTTTTTCTTTGAACTTTTCTGGCATTTACATGATGAGAGGGAACCGATCATCCCTGAATATCCTGAGAGTTTCCAAGCACTCGCGGCAATGATCCACGAATATTTGCCGATGCATTCTCGTGAAGATATCCGTAAGCTCTATTTATTTATGAAGATCACACAACACAGAATAAATCATGGTCATCCGATCACTAGCTTACCTGCCACGATCGCAGAAGTTAGAAATCCTTTGATCACTTATGACGTTTTCAAACAACAAATACAATCAAAAGAAATCGCTAGTCGCTTTTTCAAAAAAATATTAACTGAAACAGAAATCAATTATCTTTACTACGTGTTCACTGTCGTGCCTACTTACACTTATCATGAAAAGGAGGAATTACCACCTTGTCGTGACTTTTATACGGAGGAGTACAAACAGCTTGAACAATCGATTTTAGAACAACTATTTCAACAAACGGAGCGACGATTGACCTTGCAACAGGAACGTTTTCTCTCCCTCAACATGATCTATCGAGTAACCTATTTTCTCAGTTATGGAAGTGACAGCTACGTGCCGCCTTACTCTGATTTAGAGCATTTCTATTATGGCGATCCAACAAAGGACCATTATTTTAAAATCGTAGACAAGATTATTTCTCAAATCCCACTAAAAGAAGAAAAATGGCAACGGATCTTCAATAGTCAGTCTTTTCGTTTCTCGTTGTTCCAACTATTGTCATGGGTCCTTGAAGAACAGCTAGATTCAGTGAAAGTAGCCATACTGACTAAATATGGAAAACTCCATAAAACAGAGCTCATCCGCTACTTAGAAAAACTAAATCCTAGACCCATCGAAGTGGTGGAATATGATAAATGGCCTGAGATCATCTTTTGTGACTTTCCATTAAAAGAAGGACAGGAAATCAATCCAAAGGCAGAAATCTATTTTATCGGTGTAAAACCAACTCCGTTACAATGGCTCGAGATCGTGAATTTCATTGATACCTTCCGTACGAAAAAGCAATTTGGCCATTTAGAATGAGCGAATAAGCAGCAAAAATCCAAAAATACGAGAAGCTATTTTCGGCTTTTACTGCTCATTTACCGGAGCTGTGCGCTTCTGTCACAACCTCCTACTCTATCTAAACTCTTGGTTTTCAAGAATGACGGTCAATCAAACGTCTATCAAACGAAAGGGCAGTAACGTTGATATTTTTTGAGCGTTCCCCGTTAAGTACGCCAGACGAAAATCAAGAAGAAAATAGTAGCAATAGTAATAATCAGAAGCGGTAGGATAAACTTGAAAAGATATTGTTTATCCTTCGCTTTTTTGACGACGACTGCCTCTTGTTCAAATGTTGCGGCAGGTGTTGTTTCTCCATGCACCTTTTTCGCTTCCACGAGTATGCGGTAAGGTGTTTGCTCTTCTTGGCTACATGTAACTAGAAAAAGAATCTCTGCGCCTCTATCAGCAAATTTATCGACTTCTGTTTCTCTGATCAGCGAGGACTTTTCCACTTTGTATTGATAATAATCATTTAGATAGTGAAGATAAATCGAATCACCTTTTTTCAGTTCTTCGATTCGAGCAAAAAGCAGATCGTAAGCTCCAGCGTGATGACCGATCAACGTCATTGATCCCAACTCTGGTTCACGCTGAGGAAACAAACTAACTACTCCATCAATCAGATGTTCTGTTGTTAAACCAAGAAATATCGGTTGTGAAATCGCTACGTCAGGAATAACGATCTGACCAATCGCATCGTCACTGGTTTGGCGCGCCGCCTCAAAGACATCTTGAACATTCAATGCTTTGACAGCTTCAGATGGTGGCACATTTTCTGGCACTTCATTTCGAATCGTTGTACGCTCAAATTGCGAGTGGGTCGCTATCAGAAAATACTTCGAAAAAGGCACAGCCATTAGACTCACAGCAAGTAATACTAAGACACTGATCAATAGCTTCAATCTATTTTGACTGTTTGATCAGCCTCTCCTTTTCCTCCAGTTAGCCATCGTAGTTACCTTGATCAATCGAATCGTTGACCCATTCAAGATTTTCCTGTGTCAATTGCCTACTTTGTAACGCATCTTTTGTCAGCCAATATAAGTCTGCCATTCCTTTAACGCAACTTGTTTTAAAATAAACTTGTCTCATCAAACATCATCCCTGTTTTTATCGATTCATTCTGACTAGTAGTGTCTGTTCGCTCTTTTCTGACGTAGCTTTCCCCGTCTAACCGTCCCATACCAAAGAGCATTTTTCCAGACAATGCTGCTAGCATTACCCCTGTATCTGTTTTTCCCACTCTTGCATCTTCACCCATTCCAGCGCTCGATTTACTTCTTTTATTTAGCACCAAATGCTCCCCAGGGTGAAAGAAATCCTCTTTTTGCACCACTTTTTTCTTACTCTCATGTTTCTTTGGCGGTTCCCCTTGAGTCTGTGATGCTTGCTTTTCTGCTTTCTCTTCTTTAGAAGAAGGTGTTGTTTCTTCAGCTGGCAACGGCATGCGTTCCGGGTTTTTAGGCGCGACAGATTCTGAAGGATTTAGCGGATTGAGAATTTCTTCATCTGCAGCAGTAATCGTATGGTCTCCCTGAACAATAAGGGCAAAAAATATACTGGCATAAAGATAGCTTTTACTAAATTTAGGAAGAGATATTTTCGTGATTTTTCTCATGATTCTTCCCACATTTCTGTATTTTTACATTTACGATCAAATCGCCTAACTTTTCCCAATCGGATGCTGTTGGAGGAGATAGCCAAATCACTTGATGTTGCTTACTTTGCCACTTCAACATATCTGAAATACAAATATCCGCGGTTTCTCCTGATTCTCCTACAAAAGACTCAATATTCAACTTACCAAAAGCATCCACTTGTTCTTGAATGTAGCGGCTGTAACTTTCGCCAAAAGAAAAATCAATGGCGATCCTTACTTTTGGTGAAAGAAGCTCAATCGGTAAACTTGCCAAAAAAAGAAAAATATATTCTTTTGCCAACTCATGGTAATTTGCCCGAACTGTTTCTGTACACCATTCTAGATCCAATAATTCTTGCACGATACGATAAGCAAGTGCTTCCGCCAACTGGTAATTTTCTTTAATAAACGAAAACTGTTGGATCGTTGAATTTTCGAAATTTGTGCGTTTCTGAAACACTAATTTGTTATGGATCAGTGAAAGCTCATCGATGACCTCACGTGTTTCACCCCATGAAACTACATCGTGAAATTCTGCAACGACGCTACTGATCACTTTTTCATTGAGAGAGGTAATCACTTCTGTTTCGATCAGTCGACAATATGGCGATAAATTCTCGCTGCTGATGAAGTACAAAAGCTCGTAAATCTCTGCTTCTTGCAAATTTTGAAAGTATGGACTTAAAACCGCCATTATCTTTTGTACCAACCCTTCCTCCTGCACAGTAGATATGATTGGTTCGCCTTGATGCCCAAAGTAGTTACGGACCTTTAAAACAAATAAGCGATACAACAGCTTTACCTGTTGTGAATTTGAAAGCTCGTGTTCAAGGAAATGAGTGATTCGGCGAAGTTGATCGATGATTTCACTTAATTCTTCTTTCATACTTTCAGTAAAAGGATAGGCATTTACTCCGTACAGCGTGTAATAATACCCATACAAAAACGATTGAATATCTCTTTCTTTTCCAATGAACTGACAACCGCTAGAAATTTCGATTTCAAAAAGTTTTAACAGCTCATTTGCCTTTGACATGATTTTATAAACGGTTGCTCTTGAAGCGTATAATACATCTTCTAAATCAAAGGTATTTTCGACTTGTTCCATAAGCACAGCCTTTATCAAGGGAGTCAAAGTACTTTGACTCGCATAACAGCTGATCAAGCAAGAGATATTTGCAAATGTTTTCCGCGTATATTTCACAGTCTTCGGTTTTACCCCAGTTTCTATGACGAACTGATCCGTCAAATCAAACTCCTTCAAATCCTCTTGGACATCTTTTATACAGCTCTCGAGTTCGTATCGATTCATTTTCAGCTCCTCCATCACACTTGCTTGTAACAGAGGAACAGAAGCATTGGCATCTAAATAAAAGAGTAATTTCAGTCTGCCTATTGATTTTTTATCTAGGAATTCCAACATCATTTTGTATCACCATTTTCTAATTGACAGCATCGCTTTACGGCAATGAGATTTTATCTTCTTCGTCTTCTTCATTTTTTTTGCGTCGTTTCCACAAAATAAAGAATAAGATGAAAGCAAGCAATGCTAAAACGATAGCTTCAATCAAGAAGTAGATCCAAGTATTATTCTTTTCGATCGTTACATCTTTCGCATTTAATTCTTTTGCTTTTTCCGCAGAGATAGTGAAATCTTTTTCAAAATGCCATTTGTACACATAATGAACATCCGTATCTTTACCCTCTGAATCTTTTTCTGTTTGGATATATTCTCCCTTAGGATCTTTTTGACCATACACATCCATGGCTAAATGATACGTTCCAGCTTTCATCGGTTGGGATGGATTACCACTATCCAACATCCCTTGATTACTGATAGCGATCGGGTAATCGAAATTCGTATTTGGTGCCATCTGCATCATTTCTCTGACTGAAGTGAACGTCATACTTGGATCATCGACGTTGGTTACTGTTGCGTCCACTTTCATTTGATTCAAATAACCCATTTCTGAATTTTGCAGATTCGCATTGATGACATTACGCGCATTGACTTGAGAAGGAGCAACATCATTCAAAGTTAGTGAGGGCGCAACTTTTGTTTTTGTTTGTTGCAGCAATAGGGCTTCTACATAACTAAATTCGTTCTTTAAAGACACACCTTTCGCCTCTTTGGAAGAAGTGTCCGTTTCAGAAGATTTTTGCTTGAACGTCAATCCACCTGCAATTACACCATCAAATTTTTCAGATGGCATCGTTACCTCGATAGCTACGTCTGTTTGAGAGTTTGGTTGCAAAGCTACTTCATTCGGCATCTTCACATAATCCGCTAGATCAAACTTTAGTGTTTTATCTTGTTTGTTTTCACTTGGACTGTATTCCACCACACCATTGATATTCGTCGTTGCACTTGCTACATTTGCTTCAACTGTCACAACTTTATCGGTTGAATTATCCAGTAATACGTGGATCGTCTGTTTCTGCCCAGGTGTCATCAATAAATCAAAATAAGAGACCTCTTCTGCTTGGTTTTCCGGTAAGACTGGTGTCATTGAAAATTGAAACTCATTTGCCTGGACGACATTGCCGCCCACCACCATCGTCATGACCATTACGAACATCATTAAATAAAATTTTGCCCTTTTCACTATTGCTGCTCTCTCCTTAATTTCTATAAATAGAAAAGCTGTGTCAAAAGCTTTCCCAACTTTCGGATAGCCTTTGACACATTCTCTTCTTTTTAAAGCTGAATTTTTCCAACAATGCCTTGTTCAAAAAGTGAGCGAGGTCAACGAAAAAAGTGGGGGGATTCTCGGGTTCCTCTTTTACTTTCTGAATTCGAACATTTCTGGTTTTGATAAATGTTTTAAAAATTTCTTAGTTAGCTGGTGTATCACTTAATGACCAAGTCATTGTTGCTTTATAGTCACTTGCTAATTTTGTTGAAGCACCTGGAACTTCTAGTTTTACAGATGAATCTTTTGTTGTATCTGAACCAAAATCGACTAAACTTGTTCCAGCTCCATTGCCATCAGTTGCACCCATGACCACGTCTGATTGAACATTTGGATCTAACATTGTAATTGCTTTTACTTTATCCGCAGGTGTTTTAGATGCTGAAACAATCGTTGCATTAGTCAAATAAACTTTTGCACCATCTAAGTTTTCACCTGGTTTACCAGCATTATCAGCATCTGTTGAAGCAAAATCACTAACTTTGACTGTTAAGCCCCAACCAGCTAATGAACCACGGTTATCTGTTACTTGAACGTAGTTTGGACCAGTTTTAGCATTACCAGCTGCATCTTTGTATTTTTGTGCTGCCGCATTGTAAACTTTATCTACAGATGTGATTTCTTGTGTACCAAAATCAAAAGATGAAGCAAAGTCAATCGACAATGGACCTGGTGTTCCAGGAACAACTGGGATCGTTGGATCAGGGTTTTCCGGAACGATCGGCTGTGTTGGATTCAGTGGATCAATCGGATCAGTTACACTAGCAGATGGGATATATTTGATTGAACCATATGCCCCATATGACGCTACTTCATCTGCTGATACGGTTGTAGCTACTCCTGCTGCGATCATTGATACTAGTAAAGCTGAGGTATATAACGTTACTTTTTTCATGTGAATTTCTCCTTTACAATGACGACATTGTTATTTGTTTGTTGGCAGATCTGAAAGAATCCAGACCAAATTAGTTTGATAGCTCACTGGATCTTTAGGTGTTGATCCAGGAACAAACAATTGAATCGCAGAAGTAAAAGTTGTGTTTACTTCTTCTCCTTCAATTAGTTCCTTTTTTTCGAATAAATCTGACATATCTCCCCAGCGTGTAATCCATGTTCCAGCACCTTGGTCAACCGCCGCACTAGTGATCATGCTCTCTTGATTCGGAACCATTCCTAGTACTTCATAAGTGGTAGGTTGCGGGGAGTTGCTATTACTTACCATCTTTGGTTTCAAGAAAAACAAAGTCGCCCCTGTTAATTCTTCGTATTGAGTCGGCTCTTCAGCACGAAACTGGTGGGTTTCTTTCACCTTTAATGTCCAGCCAGCCAATGTCCCACGATTATCTGTCACTTGAACAAAGTTCGGAGTGATCAAATGAGGATCATTGAAGTATCTTTGCGCCTGTGCAGCATAATACTCATCTTTATTGGAAATCTTATTCATCCCAAAATCCAAACTACTAGCAAAATCAATCGATAACGCGCCGCCTGTACCAGGCTCAGGTCTCGAACCATCAGGATTCATCGGATCAACTGGAATCTCCGGATTGGTAGGATCTACAGGAAGTGTCGGTTCTTTTGATGATCGGAATTTTACCGCATCATACCCTCCTACATCATCATGAGGCGCTGCAAAAACCATTTGACTGGCTAGAGCACCAAGCAATGTCGAAAGCACGCTTGCTAATAAAAACTTCTTCATCTAATCCTCCTTCCTAGGAAAATATCTGAATTTATTTAGTTTGCTGGAATGTCGGATAGCGTCCAATTTAGATTGGTCGTATAAATCCCCGCTTTTTTCACCGTTGCACCCGGCACACATAATGTAATCGGTGATTTTGTCGCAACTGCATCTCCAGTTGTCGCCGTCGAATCATAATCCGTTGGTTTACCTAAACCATAGATCCACGTACCCATCCCTTGATTTTTATCCGCAGAGACAATAACTGTTGCCGCAGGAGATACCGTATACATCTCTGTTTTTACTTCTTCAGGATAAATCGATGGATCCGTTCCTTTTTCTGTATTCACATGACCACCACTAAAAGCTAATTGCGCCCCTGTTAAGTAATCACCCACTTCCGCACTACTTTCATCAGTCACTGATGGATCGACCGTGTCTAAGTGAAACTGTGAATCCGTCGCAACTGATAACGTCCAGCCCGCAAAGTTCCCACGAGTATCAGTTACCTGTACATAGTTCTCAGCAGTTTTTCCACTAGCAAATGCTTGAGGATGTGCATAATAAGTTTCTTCTTTTGACGAAATCGACTGTTTACCAAACGCCAAAGATGATGCAAAGTCAATCGATAATGGGCCACCCGTACCAGGCCCCGGAGGATTTGTCGGATCAGTTGGATCGATCGGTACTACCGGAATACTTGTATCTGGATCTTCTGGATCAACCGGCGGTGTAACGGTCGTCCCTTGTTTGAATTCAACCGAAGATTTTGAATCATACTGTCCAGCAGTAGCTGCACTGACAAACGTGGTGCCGTATGTAGAAATTATCCCAACGCCGGCAATAATTGCTAAAGAATATTTTTTTATATTTCTCATTTTTAAGACCTATGTTCCTTTCTTTTTCGCTTAAACGATTGTTTTATTTAAGCTCAGTTTCCAGTACAAAATGATGCTTGCTACTATTGTGATCAAAGATAAAAGATACAATCCCTCATTTGAAGCATCACCGGCAGCCGGTATTTTTATTTGTTCATCTGGAGAAGTGGAAAGAATATGTTTCTCATCTTCTGTTAAATCGTCCGAATCAGGAAAAGTCGTCTTTTCATATTTACCATAAAAACCCGTCTCACCATAACTTCCATAGTTTTCTGTATCTGCCTTACCAATCGTTGCGTTACTAGTCAGCAACAGCAAAATCAAAACCAAAGAAGCGATTCCTTTTCGTCTCCCTATAAACAGCTTTTCCTACCTCCCTCTTAGAACTGCGTTTATCATACCTTCCCCTATTTTTCACTTCATCTTATTTTTATTTCAGTTCCTGAAAAAAATTAAACAACAAAACGCACGCGTAAAAATCCTTGGAAAAATATACAACATTTTATCGATCCACTCTTATATAAATTTTGAAAAAAAATATAAAATAACCATTTTAGTTGTATAATCAAGTGGATAACTATAGTTTTTTTATAAATTAAATAATTTTAAACTGCTTAAAAACTAAGTTTAATTGGTATTGTCCAATTTATTATTATTAAAAACAGTCGTACGTATCGATTAGAAAAAATAATGAAAATAATGAAAAAAAGAATGGAAAAATTAATTTTCTCCAACAGTATAGATAACTATTGGTAGCAATTAATTCTTCCATTAAATGATGGGGGTGGTGGGAATTGGTGGGAGTTATTTATATTTTTATCTTTTAAAAATATCACCATAATATTGCATTGTAGATTCAAGATTATCTCTTGTTTTCAATTGATCTACATATTTTTTTAAAATTGTATCTACATATTTTTTATCAGTTTTAAAGAAGTTACTTACGCTAGTTACCCTCCCTATTTCGAACTCAGTATTATACATATCTGTTAAAAATTGCGTAAACTCTACTATCAAATTTTTGACTAATTCTGAAATGTTGTCTTTTTTATAATTAGAAATAAAATTACCAAATATAAAATCTTCACTTCCTGAAAGATCAGAAACACTGTTTATCCTAATATCAAAGTCATTATTAGAAAGCCTATATAAAAAGCCGAATAAAGCGACTAAAGTCTGTTTAGAATTTACCAATATATTCATTTCGTTAATATCTAAAGTATTATCACCAACATTCTTAAGAGACAATATTGCTTCATCTATATATTGGTTCAAATCAATTAAGTTCGTTATAAAGTCAATTTTTTCTGGCTTCTTTCTAAATTTTTGTTGAAAAATAGTTTTATAATTAGTGTTATTTGAAAAAAGTGATTTTTTATTAGACCTTGATGTTCCAGGTTTTTGGCATACAAAAGAAAAATAAATTTGGGCAAAATCTTCATTTTTTATTTTCTTGTTAGCAAACTTTCTAGGAGCTGAAACCCCTCTTTTTATCTCTAAAAAATAGCCTTTTTCTTTAAGTAAACTTTGTAAACTTATCATTTCTGGTGCATTTGATTTCAAATCACGTGGTTGAATAGGTTTTTGAGAATTAGTTGATTCAGCAATTTTATTAAAAAATTGAATATTATTACTTTCTTTAGACGTAGAAATTTTTTTTATAATTTTACACATAATATAAAAATTTTGAATTTTATCATTTATTTTTTGAGATATTAATGTCGTTGTCTGACCACCATTAACAATTGAAAAATCATATATTTTTATCTTATCACCATCTATAATAAAATCATCACATGCAACTGTAATTCCATTATTTAAAAACCAAAAATTATCAGAATCCTTAATAATTGTATTGATAATTGCATCATCTACAGCTTTCGATTTTATATATCTACGTATATTTAAATTAAATAGCCCGTCTTTTTCATACTTCTCATATGCGCTTTTTAGACTGTGCGCATCTATGTTAACAACTACCCCTTCATAGTAATCAGATTTGTATTCTAAATAATTATTAGTACGATCTAAAGAAAACTTATACTCACTTACTACTGGTAAATTATCACGTATTTCCCCAATCATTTTTTCAATTTCTTTTTCATCTAAAAAGGTAAGTTCAGAAAATCTACCCATAGAAAATAATTTAGTATTTACTTTCTCTTCATTAAATTTTGATAGAGAACTAAAAACAACTTCTATATTCCCTACATTTTCATCATTTAATCTATCTAACGCATTACGATAGAGTCTTTTTACTTCTTTATTATATAAGCTAGTATTATTTTTATCGAAATCTAAAATAGTCCTATTAATTTTTTCTATTTCTGATATAGCTCCATTTACATCCACATTTTTCGAAAATTTATTTTGCCCAATTATAACCTTCGAATTATCATCATCAAAATAAACAAAATCAAATCCACCATCGTTACTTCCATCTGTTATAGTATTGTGGATTAAATCATACCAATTCTTTTCTAGATCCAATGATTTAAAACAATATAGAGAGCAAACCAAAATATCAAAGGCTTTTTCTTCACTTATCTGATAATCAAGTTTTTTACCATGTTCAACTATTTTTTTAATTTCTATATCAATCATAATATCGCTCCAATGAAATTTAATATATTTCTATTTTATCAAAAAAATATTATTACAATATAATTTATACATTTGAATATCTTATCTTTAAAAAGGAACCAAAGCATATTCTTAGTATACAACAACATAATGATTTTTGCTCATTTTCATCTAAAGATCTATAAGTACTCAATATTATGCTAATACTATAGAAAAAAATAATTTTTAAAAAACTGATAGATAATAAATTTTATAACTCTTCTATAAGACGTTTTGCAAGCGTTAGTTCTCAATTGATTATTACCCAAAAATGTTCCGATGATTTCCCCGCAAAATGATTCCAACTAAATAGCGGACAAAAGGCGTATAGTCTTATTCATTTTCCAACCAATCGATAGAACTCGCTTGTAACGTTTCATAGTAGGTTTGTTTCGCCCCTTCAAATATCATTTCACTACTGATGTACTTGCTCACTAAATATCCTGACATGTATAGTAACAACAAAGTCAGTAAATGTGACGTTCAACCATTAGCATTACTAAATTGAAAGAAAGTCTAAAACAAAAAAGGGAATCAACAGTAACGGATCAATCTCCGCTTTCAGAATAGTTTGATTGTATTGATAGGACAACTCTTCATTTAAATATAGTGTTAAACAGAGCGAACTCGTTGATTTTTATCCAGCTCTTTTTCTGTGATAATATTACTTCTGTTTTCCTTTATAGTCGTTAATCTAGTTATCATCTTCAGCAAGTCATGACTCAAAGAAAGTATTTTAAATCATGAAAATTGATTCTTTTCGCCGCCATTTCATCTCAATTGGCGGTGAAAAACAAATGATGGCGGACTAATGAAATAAATATATCTTACTTTCTTCAAATTAACTAAATCTCTTTTGCAGTCGCTTCTTTTTCTTCGATTGATTCACTATGGAATTGCTTTAATTTGAACTCACCAACACTACTTGTCAAAGAGCCAAAATACGATATCATTACCTTTCTCATGACCAGAACAAAAAAGACACCTTCTCGCAATGAGAAAGTGTCTGAAATCATTGATATAGCAACGATTAACGTTTTGAGAACTGTGAAGCTTTACGAGCTTTCTTAAGACCTGGTTTTTTACGTTCAACCATACGTGCGTCACGTGTAAGTAACCCAGCACGTTTAAGCGCTAAACGGAAGTCAGGATCAACTTCTAGCAATGCACGAGCGATTCCGTGACGGATAGCTCCTGATTGTCCAGCGTAGCCTCCACCGTTTACGTTAACAAATACGTCATATGCGCCTTTTGTTTCAGTAACGCCGAAAGGCTGATTGATAACTTCACGCAAGTCAGCATGTGGAATATATTCTTCAACATCTTTTTTGTTGATAGTAATTTTACCAGTTCCTGGTACTAAACGTACGCGGGCAACTGCATTTTTACGACGGCCTGTGCCGATATATTGAACTTGTGCCAATGAAATTCCCTCCTATTAGATTAAGTTTGTGATGTCTAAAACTTCTGGTTGTTGTGCTGCATGTGGATGTTCTGCTCCACCGTATACATTCAATTTTGTAAATTGTTTGCGGCCTAAAGTATTTTTAGGTAGCATGCCTTTTACAGAAGTTTCGATCAAACGACGAGAATTTTTAGCACGCAATTCACCAGCTGAAATTGATTTCAATCCTCCTGGGTAGTTGCTGTGACGGTAATAAATTTTATCAGTCGCTTTTTTACCTGTTAATTTCACTTTATCTGCATTGATAACAATGACGAAATCGCCAGTATCCAAATGAGGGGTGAAAGTTGGTTTATTTTTTCCACGTAGTACAGATGCAACAACTGTTGAAAGACGTCCCAATGGAACATCAGTTGCGTCTACTACATACCATTTACGTTCTACTTCGCCTGGTTTGGCCATATATGTTGTACGCACGTTATTTTCCTCCAATTTAAGTTCTGATGTTTGACATACACTTCGAGTTTCCGGGGCTCTTTGTGGGGCAAACAATACCATTTAACATATTACCTTCAAATGCTGATAATGTCAACGTTTTTCTATGCTTCTGAAAAATTTAATTTTCCTTTCATTTTCGCTTTTTCAATGTTTTGGTTTCATTTAGAAAGAAAAGCTTAATTGTATAAAAATATGTTCAATTTCTTTATTTATGAATATTATTTTCTTTTTATTTAATTTTATGTATATTTATTTAATTTATTGATTGCTTTTTCATTTTTATGGTGTTATCATTTGAAACAACTATTTTGAAAACACTAAAAATAAAGGGGCGATTTTATGAAAGAAAAAATTATATTGGCTTACTCAGGTGGTTTAGATACCTCTGTCGCAATCAAATGGTTGGCAAAAGATTATGAGGTGATTGCTTGTTGCCTAGATATTGGTGAAGGCAAAGATACAGCTTTTATTAAAGAAAAAGCACTTCAAGTTGGCGCAATTGCGTCTTACGCTATTGATGCAAAAGAAGAATTTGCTCAAGAGTTTGCCTTGATTGCGCTACAAGGTCATACATTTTACGAGCAGTCTTATCCACTGGTTTCTGCGCTTTCTCGCCCCTTAATCGCAAAAAAATTAGTGGAATTAGCCCGAAAAACTGGCGCAACGACGATTGCTCACGGCTGTACGGGAAAAGGCAACGACCAAGTTCGTTTTGAAGTGGCCATCAATGCCTTGGCGCCTGAAATGAAAATCATTGCACCAGTACGTCAGTGGCAATGGTCCCGTGAAGAGGAAATCGCCTATGCGAAAGAAAATGATGTGCCGATTCCAGCAGATTTGGAGAATCCCTACTCCATCGACCAAAACTTGTGGGGACGTGCTTGTGAGTGTGGTGTGTTGGAAGACCCTTGGGCGACTCCGCCGGCGGGTGCTTACGACATCACGACAGCCTTAGAGTATACACCAGATCAGCCGGATATCATTGAACTCACTTTTGAACAAGGCGTGCCAGTTGCTTTGAATCAAGAAAGTTTACCTTTATCCGAATTGATTTTGTCCTTGAACCAATTAGCTGGCAAGCATGGAATCGGTCGGATCGATCATGTGGAGAATCGTCTAGTGGGAATCAAGTCTCGGGAAGTTTATGAATGTCCTGGGGCAATCACTTTGATGCAGGCACATAAAGAATTAGAAGATTTGACTTTCGTTCGTGAATTAGCACATTTCAAACCGATGATCGAGCAACAGTTGAGTCAAATGATCTATGATGGTCTCTGGTTCAATCCATTGACTGAGGCGTTGATTTCTTTCTTAAAAGCAACGCAAACGGCTGTCAATGGAACTGTCCGTGTCAAACTATTCAAAGGGAATGTCATCGTTGAAGGGCGTAAATCAGCCAATAGTCTGTATAACGAAGAATTAGCAACGTATACTTCAGCGGATACCTTCGATCAACAAGCGGCTGTCGGATTTATCAAGCTTTGGGGGCTTCCATCGAAAGTCTATGCGGAAGTTCAAACGCAACAACAAACAGCTGTAGGATCAGAGTAGTGAGCGTATCAATCAAAATAAAAGCGAGGTAAAAGCTGAGTGCGAGCTCAAACAGGAACTTTTGCCTGCTTTTCTTCATTCAAAACATAGGAGGAATCACATGGATAAACTTTGGGGTGGACGGTTTCAAGGGAAAAGTGAACAGTGGATCGATGCATTCGGTGCTTCGATCTCCTTTGATCAAAAGTTGGCTGAACAAGATATTTTAGGGAGTCTCGCGCATGTAAAAATGTTGGCATATACTGGGATTTTGTCCGAGGAAGAAGCTCAACAGATCATCACTGGTTTGGAAAAACTGCAAACACGTTTAACGAATGGCACCTTGCATTTTTCGGTAGAAAACGAAGACATCCACTTAAATATCGAAAAATGCCTACATGAAGAAATCGGACCTGTTGCTGGGAAACTACATACGGCTCGTAGTCGCAATGACCAAGTCGCAACAGACATGCACTTGTACCTGAAAGAAACGGTGCTTGAACTGATTGAAAAGCTTCATTCGTTACGTCAAACGTTCGTGGAAAAAGCAGCGGAGCATATCGCTACGATCATGCCGGGATATACCCATCTGCAACACGCCCAACCGATTTCCTTTGGCCATCATCTCTTAGCATACTATCAGATGTTTACACGTGATTATGAACGCTTCACAGAAAGCTTGAAACGAATCGATATTTCCCCTTTAGGCAGTGCTGCACTGGCAGGTACGACGTTTCCGATTGATCGTTCTTTCGCTGCAAATGAATTGGGCTTTTCTGCTGTTTATGCAAACAGTCTTGATGCTGTCAGTGACCGTGATTTTATTCTTGAATTTTTAAGTAACGCTTCTTTATTGATGATGCACTTGTCACGTTTTTGCGAAGAAATCATTTTTTGGTGTAGTTACGAATGCCAATACATTGAACTTTCGGACACTTTTTCAACAGGCAGTTCGATCATGCCCCAAAAGAAAAATCCTGACATGGCGGAATTGATTCGTGGGAAAACTGGTCGGGTATATGGTAATTTATTTGGTTTACTCACGTTGATGAAGGGTTTGCCTTTAGCTTATAACAAAGATTTCCAAGAAGATAAAGAAGGAATGTTCGACACGAGTGAAACGATTTTAGCCAGCCCCTCGATCATGGAAGGCATGGTAAAAACCATGGCAGTAAATAAAGCTCGTATGTATGCGGCCACGCAAAAAGATTTCTCCAATGCGACTGAGTTAGCCGATTACTTGGCTGCGAAGGGTTTACCTTTCCGTCAAGCACATGAGATTGTCGGCAAATTAGTCTTACAATGTACGCAACAAGGTTGTTATCTCCAAGATGTATCTTTTGCAGAATATCAACAAATCAGTCCACTGATCGAAATGGATATCTATGATGCTTTACGCCCAGAAACAGCAGTAAAACGTCGGAATTCATTAGGCGGTACCGGATTTGATCAAGTACAACAGCAGATCGATCAAGCACGCCAACAATTACAAACAGAGAAATAAAACAAGCCCCCTCACCTATCCTTATGTTTAAGTGAGGGGTCTATCAATTCAATTTATGCGTCGATTCCTGGTGCTTTGCCTAGATGTGCTTGTAGCATCCAGATGCGTTTTTCTGTTGCTGCTTTAAAATCAATAAAGATATCTTGTGTTGGATCGTCGCCTTCTTCACCAGCAGCGTCAATTCCTTTTTGGAAAAGATCTGCTAAGTAGCGGTAACCAGCTACTAATGTTTCTAGACGTTCTTCCATCGTACGATCCCAACGGCCAACTTCATCAGGGATTTTTGTGTTGTCTGCAAATTCACGTAATGTCGAATAAGGTGAACCATCTAATGTAATCAAACGTTCTGAGATCTCATCTAATTGTTCGTTCAAGTCGTCCATGAATTTGTCCATCATTGGATGCAATGTCAGAAATCCAGGACCTCTCATATACCAATGTGTTTGGTGAACGATCACCGACATTTGGCTTAAATCTGCTACTAATTGATTCAATACTTCTTTTGTTTGTTGAAATTTCATGTAATTCTGCCTCCTCGCATTTACCTATACTAAAATCATAGTAAACTTTGAAGGAAAAGTACACTAAAATCCTTTAGATGAGAACGATTTTCATCCCCAGTACGACGCTTTTTTTAAATGGCGAAAAATCCGTCAGATAAACAAAAAATATAACGAATGTCATTATTTAAAATTCGCCTTCTTCATTGCTCATCTCCATGGATAGATCCTCTCGTAGTTCGGCAAATAATTGCGAATAGCGGCTTAATTCTTGCTGTGTGGAGACAAACAAAGGATATATTTTGTTATACATACGATTGGCTTTTTTCTGAACGGCTATTTGTTGCGTTAGCTCAATATATGTGGAAGCTTCGGCTAATGAATTGATCCTACCTTGGCTCTGCCAACCTAAAATGACTGCGCCTAAAGCTGAAGCTTCTTTGACTTTTGGAAAACGGATGGGTTGTCCCAAAACGTCCGCCATGATCTGCCGAAATAAAACCGATTGAGCAAAGCCACCTGTTGCTCGTAATTCAATGACTTGCTCAGGTGGGCAAATACCTAGTAAAATTCGCTTGAGATTGAAACAACCCCCTTCAAGGACCGCACGCATCATGTCTTTTTCCGTGTGCCATCGTTGCAGACCAATAAAACTGCCAAATGCTTCTGCATCCCATAAAGGTGCTCGTTCACCAAGCAAATACGGTTGAAAAATCAAGCCATTAGCCCCAGGTGGGACAAAACTGATTTCAGAAAGAACGGCTTGATAAGGATCTTCTCCTTGTTCCTTGGCTCTTTGAACGACATCTTGCATCAATGTATGGACAGCCCAATCAAAGATTCCCGCACCATTACTCGTCGCGCCTCCAATGACCCAGTGTGTTTGATCCAAGACATAACAGAAAGTTTCCATTTGTGGATGGAGCTGCGGACGATTTGAAATAAAGCGCAATGCTCCACTTGTACCCACCGTCAGTGCCGCCGTCGTTTCACCGAATGCTCCTAAGCCTAAATTTGATAATGGACCATCCGCTCCTCCTAAAATAAATGGGATTTCTTGATCAAAATGAAACTTAGTACGAGCCTTTTCTGTTAGTTGCGTGAATTGGGCAGTCGCAGGTGCCACTCTTGGGAGCTGGGCTTCTTGTATTCCTAACTCTTCAAGAATAGGTTCTGACCATTGGAATCGATGGATATCGAAGTAACCTGTACCAGAAGCAGTGCTGTAATCACTGACTAGCTCAGCAAATAGTTCATAAAAAAGATAATCTTTGATTCCTACAAAATAAGCCGCTTGATCAAATAAATCAGGAAAGTTGTTTTTCAACCATTTGAGTTTGATCAACGGCGTCATTGGATGGATCGGTGTACCAGTCAGTTCATAGATTATCCGCCCTTTTTCAGTCACTTTTAGTTTTTCTGCTTCATTGACCGCACGGGTGTCTGCCCAAGTGAACATACGCGTCAAAGGCTTTTTGTTTTTATCTAATAAAATCAAGCTGTGCATAGCTGTTGAAAACGAGATAAATTCGATGGGCTGTGCGGGTAATTGTTGGATTACTTCATTGATGACAGCATACACTGCTTGGACGATCAATCCCTGATCTTGTTCAGCCATTCCTTGGATTTCTTGGATCAACGGATAATGAAAGTAGGCTGTAGCTACTTCTTCTGCTTGTTCATTGAATGCAACTGCTTTCGTTTGCGTAGTACCGATGTCAACACCGATTACAATCATTGTTTTTCATCCTCTCTTTTCCTTTTTGCGTATCTTAATCAAAAGGAGGTGGTCTGATGTTTCTTTATTTTATCATTGGTTGTTGTTTTGGTTCTTTTTTGTGCCTAGTCGCACAACGTGTTCCTCAAGACCTTTCTATTATTTCCCCTCGTTCTCATTGTGTCAACTGTCAGCAAACATTACGATGGTATGAGTTGATTCCCTTACTTTCGATCTTCATACAACGGTTCCGCTGTCGCTCTTGTCAGGCACGACTTTCGCCCATTTATCCATTAGCTGAGTTGACCAGCAGTGCGCTATTTATGTATGCAAGTGCTTATTCGACAGAGACAGTTCATTTGATTTGGCTATTCCTTGCTTTTTTATTTTCGCTGATGGATATTTTTCATCTTGCGATCGACACTCGCGTTTTCTACTTCTCCTGGACGTTCTTATGGGTCTACTGGTTGTTGACCGCTCAGTTTCAAGTCTGTACAAGTTTCGTATTCAGTTTGATCACTTTCGGTTTGCTGCGTTATGGTCAAGCCTATTTAGGGGCAGGCGACACATTACTCTTACTTAGTTGGAGTGGCGGACTCACCTCTTCACAACTCATTATACTTTTATTTATCGCCAGTTGCCTTGCTATCAGTTATTTTGGTCTCACTGCTTTACTTCACAAGAAAAGAAAACAGCTACCCTTCATTCCTTTTCTGAGTATTGCGTTATGGCTGATTCTTCATTTCCGATAGCACAAAAAAGAAGAAGTACACGGAAAAAATATCCGTCCTTCCTCTTTTCTTACGTCTATCATACGTGACTACTTCTGTTTAAAAGACTAATCTTTCCAGTTTTTTCTAAGGAAACCTGCCCGGCCAGAGCCTTCACGATACAACTGGTAATGGATCTTATTTTTCTTGTAGTAATCTTGGTGATACTCTTCTGCGGGATAAAAGGTCGTACGAGGTTCGATCTTCGTGACGATCGGTTTATCAAAACGGCCACTTTCTTGTAACTGTTGTTTTGATTTTTCCGCGGCTTCACGCTCTGCTTCATCACTATAGTAAATGACCGGACGATACGAGTCGCCACGATCAGCAAACTGACCTAAAGCATCTGTCGGATCGGTTTGTTGCCAATAGATTTCAACTAATTGCGCATAAGTGATGATTTCAGGATCGTATTCGATCTCTACTGCTTCCGTATGTCCTGTTGTTCCAGTCGTCACTTGTTCGTAGGTTGGATTTGGTACATGTCCACCTGTATAACCCGAAGTAACAGAAAGGATACCCGGCTGCGTTTCAAACGGTTTGACCATACACCAAAAGCAACCACCTGCAAATACAGCTTTTTTCACTGCCATCTCTTATCAGCTCCTTTGGTTTTATCATACTCGTTTTCTTTTAAATAAACATAAATATGCTCATTGTACCCCCTACCGGTATTTCAAGCCTATTGTCACTGTATTTTCTTTTTCATCGAACTCATTGTGGATAAATCTTGGTGTGAGCAGTAATTATCCACTGTGGATATTTATTGCTATTTTTATCCCCAAATCTATTTGTTTATTTGAGTCATACTTATCCACAAAAAAAGGTCAAGCTCCTAAAACAGGAACTTGACCTTCTTTATATGAAATCACAAATTATCGTGTTTGTTCATTCATTGCATCTTCTGCAGCCATTTGTGCTTCGATGTCAGAAATGCTATACACGTTTTCACTTGCAACGCCAACTTCTTTTGGTTCCATGTTACGGTAACGTGGCATACCAGTACCAGCTGGGATGATCTTACCGATGATAACATTTTCTTTCAAACCAAGAAGTGGATCTTTTTTGCCTCGGATCGCAGCATCAGTCAAGACACGAGTTGTTTCTTGGAAGGATGCAGCTGACAAGAAGCTGTTTGTTTCTAATGAGGCTTTTGTGATACCTAGCAAGACTGGACGAGATGTCGCAGGAACGCCACCAGCAACTAACGTATTGTAGTTTTGGTCTTTGAAATCTGCGATATCTAACAGCGTACCTGGTAAGATATCTGTATCGCCTGGGTCCATGACGCGAACTTTACGAAGCATTTGGCGAACCATTACTTCGATATGTTTGTCGCCGATCTCTACCCCTTGCATACGGTAAACGCGTTGTACTTCGCGTAATAGATAGTTTTCAACAGATAGAACGTCACGTACTTGCAACAATTGTTTCGGATCGATTGAACCTTCAGTCAATGGTGCACCACGATGGATCATATCGCCTTCAGCGACTTTCATACGTGCAGTGTAAGGAACTGTATACGTACGTGTATCTGTTTTCCCTTTGATCGTTACTTCTTTTGTACGTGTCGCAGGATCTTCAGAGATATCGATGACATCCCCTGTTACTTCAGTGATCACTGCTTGCCCTTTCGGATTACGTGCTTCAAAGATTTCTTGGACACGAGGAAGACCTTGAGTGATATCATCTCCGGCAACCCCACCCGTATGGAACGTACGCATTGTTAACTGAGTACCTGGTTCACCGATTGATTGAGCGGCGATCGTACCAACTGCTTCCCCAACTTCAACGTCAGAGCCAGTTGCCAAGTTACGTCCGTAACAATGTTTGCAGACACCATGTTTTGTGTTACATGTGAAGACAGAACGGATCGTTACTGTTTCAACACCTGCATCGACGATTTGTTTTGCAACATCTTCAGAAATCAATTCATTTCCGGCGATGATCATTTCGTTAGTTTCAGGATGACGAACTTCTTTACGAGTATAACGTCCAATCAAACGATCTTCAAGAGATTCGATGATTTCATTCCCTTCACGGATTGCTTGGATCTCAAGACCACGGTCAGTGCCACAATCTTCTTCACGGATGATGACGTCTTGGGCAACGTCAACTAAACGACGTGTCAAGTAACCAGAATCGGCTGTCTTCAAGGCTGTATCGGTCATTCCTTTACGAGCCCCGTGAGTTGAGATAAACATTTCCAAGACAGAAAGTCCTTCACGGAAGTTCGAAATGATCGGCAATTCCATGATACGTCCGTTCGGTGCGGCCATCAATCCACGCATACCAGCAAGCTGAGTAAAGTTGGAGATGTTACCACGGGCACCAGAATCTGACATCATGAAGATTGGGTTTTTCGCTTCCAAACCTTCCATCAGTTTTTGTTGGATGCGGTCTTTCGCAGAGTTCCAGACAGCAATTACTCGTTCATAACGCTCGTCGTCAGTGATCAAACCACGACGGAATTGTTTCGTGATCGACTCTACTTGTTTATGCGCTTCGTCAATGATCACTTGTTTTTCATTCAAGACACTGATGTCGGCGATCCCTACAGTGATACCTGCATGTGTCGAATGTTTGTAACCTAAGTCTTTCATACGGTCAAGCATCTTAGAAGTTTCAGTGACTTTGAAACGTTTGAAGACTTCGGCAATGATGTTTCCTAAGTTTTTCTTCTTGAATGGTAAAACTAACTCTTGTTCTTTGATGTGAGCAGGAATATCTGTTCCAGCTTCAACAAAGTATTTGTCTGGTGTTTGGACAGTCAAGTTGAAGTCAGTTGGTTCATTCAAGTAAGGGAATTCTGGTGGCATGATCTCATTGAAGATGATCTTACCAACAGTTGTGATCATCGTACGTTCTTTTTGCCAATCAGTAAACGGTTTGTCCCCTAATGACATTGGGTTCACACCGATACGTGAATGTAAATGAACGTAGCCATTACGCCATGCGATGACTGCTTCGTTTTGGTCTCTAAAGACCATTCCTTCGCCTTCACGACCTTCTTCTTCCATTGTTAGGTAGTAGTTTCCTAATACCATATCCTGAGAAGGTGTAACGACTGGTTTACCATCTTTTGGATTCAAGATGTTTTGAGCAGCTAGCATCAGCATACGTGCTTCTGCTTGTGCTTCTTCGTTCAACGGTACGTGAACGGCCATTTGGTCTCCATCGAAATCGGCATTGTAGGCTTCACATACCAATGGATGCAAACGGATCGCACGACCTTGGACAAGAACGGGTTCAAATGCTTGGATACCTAATCTGTGAAGCGTAGGTGCCCGGTTCAATAGAACTGGATGTTCTTTGATGACGTCTTCTAAGACATCCCAAACTTCATCTTCTTGACGTTCGATCTTGCGTTTCGCATTTTTGATGTTTGAAGCAAGTTCACGTTGAACTAATTCACGCATCACGAATGGTTTGAACAATTCGATCGCCATTTCTTTTGGTAGTCCACATTGGTACATTTTTAAGAAAGGACCTACGACGATAACTGAACGACCAGAGTAGTCGACACGTTTACCAAGTAAGTTTTGACGGAAACGACCTTGTTTCCCTTTCAACATATGAGAAAGAGATTTCAACGGGCGGTTACCTGGTCCTGTGACAGGACGGCCACGACGACCGTTATCGATCAACGCATCTACAGCTTCTTGCAACATACGTTTTTCGTTTTGAACGATGATTCCTGGTGCATTCAAGTCTAACAAACGTTTCAAACGGTTGTTACGGTTGATCACACGACGGTATAGATCATTCAAATCACTTGTTGCAAAACGTCCACCTTCTAATTGGACCATTGGGCGTAAATCTGGTGGGATGACAGGGATAACATCCATGACCATCCAGCTTGGTTCATTGCCAGAAGCACGGAATGCTTCTAAAATGTCCAAACGACGGATCGCACGTGTACGTTTTTGTCCTTGTGCAGATTTCAATTCTTCTTTCAATTCAGCCGCTTCAGCATCCAAATCAACGTTATCAAGTAGTTGTTTGATTGCTTCTGCTCCCATTGCTGCTTGGAATTCTTGGCCATATTGTTCACGTTTTTCGCGGTATTCGCGTTCAGTCAACAATTGTTTTTTCTCTAAGCTTGTGTTTCCTGGTTCAATAACAACATATGAGGCAAAGTAAATGATTTCTTCTAGTGCGCGTGGGCTCATGTCTAATACAAGACCCATACGTGAAGGAATACCTTTGAAGTACCAGATATGTGAAACAGGTGCTGCTAATTCGATATGACCCATACGTTCACGACGAACTTTTGAACGAGTCACTTCCACACCACAGCGATCACAAACGATTCCTTTGTAACGGATACGTTTGTATTTTCCGCAGGCACATTCCCAGTCTTTTGTAGGACCAAAAATCCGCTCACAGAACAACCCTTCGCGCTCAGGTTTTAAGGTACGATAGTTAATCGTCTCAGGTTTTTTTACTTCACCGTAAGACCAGCTTCTGATTTTTTCGGGAGAAGCCAAACCTATTTGCATACTTTCGAATTTATTTACATCGATCAAAAGGGGTTCCCTCCATTTCATTTAATGGCAAAACCGCAAGGCGGCTGATCATCGACCGCCTTACAGTATCTCAGACCGGATTAGTCTAAATTATCTTCTGCGGTTTCAAAGTTTTGGATGATGTCTTGTCTTTCATCTTCGACTTGTTCAGCAGCTTGTTTTTCTAGTTCTTTTGCTGTTTGTTGTTCAGCGAATTTTGTCAAAGCATCGACTGTGATCAAGTCATCGTCTTCGTCATCCATGTCGCGAAGTTCGATCTCGCTGTCTTGGATGTCTAGGACACGCATGTCTAATCCTAGTGATTGTAACTCTTTGACTAATACGCGGAAGGATTCAGGTACACCTGGTTTTGGAATTGGCTCGCCTTTGACGATCGCTTCGTATGTTTTCACACGTCCGACTACGTCATCTGATTTGTATGTCAAGATTTCTTGTAAGGTATACGCCGCACCGTATGCTTCCAGTGCCCAAACTTCCATTTCCCCAAAACGTTGTCCACCAAATTGCGCTTTACCACCTAATGGTTGTTGCGTAACTAGTGAGTAAGGTCCAATTGAACGTGCATGTAGCTTGTCATCAACCATGTGAGCAAGTTTGATCATGTACATCACTCCGACAGACACACGTCCGTCAAATGGTTCACCTGTACGTCCGTCATAAAGAACAGTTTTCGCATCGCTAGCCATGCCAGCTTCACGAACAGTTTCCCATACGTCTTCATCACTTGCACCATCAAATACTGGTGTTGCTACGTGGATGCCTAATTGACGCGCAGCCATCCCTAAGTGTAATTCCAATACTTGTCCGATGTTCATCCGTGATGGTACCCCTAATGGGTTCAACATGATGTCGATTGGTGTTCCATCAGGTAAGAATGGCATATCTTCTTCCGGCATAATACGGGAAACAACCCCTTTATTACCGTGACGTCCGGCCATTTTATCCCCTTCATGGATTTTACGTTTTTGAACGATATACACACGAACTAACATGTTGACACCTGGTGATAATTCATCGCCAGCTTCACGAGTAAAGATTTTCACATCGTGAACGATCCCGCCACCACCGTGTGGTACACGTAGAGAAGTATCACGTACTTCACGTGCTTTTTCACCGAAGATTGCATGTAATAAGCGTTCTTCTGCTGAAAGCTCAGTTACCCCTTTTGGTGTTACTTTACCGACTAATAAGTCACCGTCTTGGACTTCTGCCCCAATACGGATGATTCCCATTTCGTCTAAGTCTTTCAATGCGTCTTCACCGACGTTCGGGATTTCGCGAGTGATTTCTTCAGGTCCTAATTTTGTATCACGAGCTTCTGATTCATATTCTTCAATATGGATCGATGTATACACATCATCTTTTACTAGACGACGGCTCATGATGATCGCATCTTCATAGTTGTAACCTTCCCAAGTCATGAAACCAACTAAGACGTTTTGTCCTAGAGCCATTTCACCTTGTTCCATTGATGGTCCGTCTGCCAAGGTATCTCCTTTTTCGACTTTCTCACCTAAATGAACGATTGGGCGTTGGTTGTAACTTGTTCCAGAGTTTGAACGGCGGAATTTTGTGACTGAATATTTGTCTAATGCGCCATTGTCACGACGTACGCGAATCTCAGATGCATCTACAAATTCAACCACACCGTCATGTTTACATAGTAACGCAGCTCCTGAGTCATGAGCTGATTTGTATTCCATACCAGTACCGACCCATGGTGCTTGAGGGTTGATCAATGGCACGGCTTGACGCTGCATGTTGGCACCCATCAAGGCACGGTTGGAGTCATCGTTTTCCAAGAAAGGAATACATGCTGTCGCTACTGCAACTACTTGCTTCGGTGAAACGTCCATGTAATCGACTTTATCGATCGATACTTCTAAGTTTTCACTTTGAGCACGAGCCATAACGATGTCTTCAGCAAATGTTCCGTCATCATTCAACTTACTATTTGCTTGGGCAACGATATAATGGTCCTCGATGTCTGCGGTCAAGTAATCGATTTGTTCTGTTACACGTCCTGTTTCACGATCAACACGACGATAAGGTGTTTCGATAAAACCAAATTTATTTACTTTCGCATAACTTGACAAACTATTGATCAATCCGATGTTTGGTCCCTCAGGCGTTTCGATCGGACACATACGGCCATAGTGAGAGTAGTGAACGTCACGTACTTCATAACCGGCACGGTCACGAGTCAAACCACCAGGTCCTAAGGCTGAAAGACGACGTTTGTGTGTCAATTCGCCTAATGGATTTGTTTGGTCCATGAACTGAGACAATTGAGAAGAACCAAAGAATTCTTTGATACTTGCAACAACTGGACGGATGTTGATCAATTGTTGTGGTGTCAATGTTTCTGTATCTTGGATCGACATTCTTTCACGTACGACACGTTCCATACGTGCTAAACCAATACGGAATTGGTTTTGTAAAAGTTCTCCGACAGAACGGATACGACGATTTCCTAAGTGGTCGATATCATCCACGTTGCCGATACCTTCCATCAAGTTTAAGAAATAGCTCATTGAAGCAACGATATCCGCTGGACGAACAGTTTTCACTGTTGTGTCTGGGTAGCCGTTACCGATCACATTCACTTCACGTTCTGGATCTTTTGGTGAAAAGACTTTGATCACTTGGACAGTCATTGGGTCAGTCACTACGCCATCTTCAGTTGGGTAGTAAGTCACTGAGTTCAAGCCATTGTCGATGAACGGTGCCAATGTTTCCATCA
The DNA here is from genome assembly GCF_050498525.1 of Enterococcus sp. DIV2371. Taxonomy (NCBI): domain Bacteria; kingdom Bacillati; phylum Bacillota; class Bacilli; order Lactobacillales; family Enterococcaceae; genus Enterococcus; species Enterococcus sp. DIV2371. The sequence goes on from NZ_JBIPAJ010000001.1 coordinate 3,199,335, forward strand.
CTTGATGTGTTAAGGCTGTTCCTTTTTCAACAATGATTTCACTTGTTTCAGGATCAACCAATGTTTCTGCTAAGGTTAAGTTCAATAGACGTGTTTTCAAGTCTAATTTTTTGTTTACTTTGTAACGACCTACATTTGCCAAGTCGTAACGTTTTGGATCAAAGAAGCGGGCATTCAGCAAGTTACGTGAACTATCTGCTGTTTTTGGTTCGCCTGGGCGAAGACGCTCGTAGATATCTTTTAATCCTTCTTCTGTTCTAGAATCACTTGCATTTTTGTGTAGATCTTTTTCGATCGTGTTACGTAACGTTTCACTATCGCCAAAGATTTCAAAAATCGTGTCATCTGAACCAAAACCTAATGCACGGACTAACACAGTCAATGGAATCTTACGTGTGCGGTCGATACGTACATAAGAGATGTCTTTTGCATCAGTTTCCATTTCTAACCATGCGCCACGGTTAGGGATCACTGTTGAACCGAATCCTTCTTTACCATTTTTGTCTACTTTCCCATGGAAATAAACACCTGGTGAACGGACTAATTGGGATACGATAACACGTTCAGCACCGTTGATGATGAATGTCCCTTGCTCTGTCATCAATGGGAAATCACCAAAGAATACTTCTTGCGCTTTGATTTCACCTGTCTCACGGTTTGTTAAACGTAAAGTTACATGTAATGGTGCAGAATAGTTTGCGTCATGTGCGCGTGCTTCTGCTACTGTATACTTTGGTTCTTTCAATTCATAATCTACAAATTCCAAAGAAAGATTGCCATTGAAGTCATCGATTGGCAAAATATCTTCAAACATTTCTCTTAGTCCTTCATCCAAGAACCATTGGTACGAGTCTGTTTGAATTTCGATCAAATTTGGTAATTCCAACACTTCACTGATTCGTGCGAAACTTCTACGTTCGCGATGTTTTCCGTATTTTACTACGTGTCCAGCCAAGCTCTTCACCCCTCTAAAATGTCATTCAAAAAGACTACCCGATCAATTGTTACAATAATATTAAAAATATTATATTTAGGTAACAACAGACATTTTTTGCGGCTTTTAGGCAAAAAAAAACCAAAAATAGAACGTTCTCTTGAATACATACCTTCCTGAGCTTCTACTTTTGTTTCCTTATATTAAAGCCGAAACGGACAATATTTCGTTTCTGCCTTCACTTCATCAGATAGTTTTTGCAACTTCATATAATACACTGTTTCAACGTAAAAGTCAACACTTCCTGGCGTTTCCTGTAAATTTTCGTAATTGTTTCTTAATCTTTCTTTTTTGTTCCATTTCATTTACTCCTAACTCCCAAATCATTCTATAAAGGTACCTTTTCTCTTTCGTTTTTACGAGTCGGAAAATTTTTGGCTCTCTACCAAATAAACGCTTCTGGCATCTCCCCAAATCTGATAGTATGATACATAGAAAGGAGTTTGTTCAATGACGACAAAAGCCAAGGTGTTACACCTTTTAAAAAACAACTCGACATTTCTATCTGGTGAAAAGATTGCGCAACAGCTGAATGTTTCCCGGACAAGCATTTGGAAGGCCATCAAAGAATTAGAAAAAGAAGGCTTTCGGTTTGAGCATCAAGCAAAAGGATACCGTTATCTTCCATCCGATGTATTAGATCCTGTAGAGATTTCACATGAATTATCCCTTTTTGATACGCAAGTGACTGTTTTAGCGCAATCTGAATCAACGATGAAAGATGCGAAGTTAGCTTCTACTATGGATACGAAGAAACCTAGCTTATTTATCGCTGATACACAAGAGCAAGCGCATGGTCGTTTTGGGCGTTCATTTTTTGCACAACCCGGGCAAGGGATCTACATGAGCCTTTTGTTGCATCCACAAAAGCATTTTGAAGAGTTGCCACAATATACGTTGATCGCTGCCAGTGCTTGTGTCAAAGCAATCGAAGAAATGACAGGAAAGCACGCAATGATCAAATGGGTCAACGATATCTATCTTGACGGAAGAAAAGTTTGCGGTATTTTATCGGAAGCAGTAAGCGATATGGAAACTGGCGAAATTCGTTCAGTGATCATTGGTGTGGGATTGAACTTTTCGATTCCCCAAACCCAATTTCCTGATGACATCCAGCAAAAAGCGACTTCCTTATTTCCAGACGGCGAAGCAATGATTACTAGAAACCAATTGATTGGTTCGATTTGGAAACATTTCTTTACGTATTTAGCAGACCCCACGAAAGCCTATTTTGACCTTTACAAAGAACGATCCTTCGTCTTAGGAAAGTCTGTCAACTTTAGCCAAAAAGGGACGACCTATCACGGCATCGCTCAATCGATCGGCCCCAAAGGTGAATTGATCGTAGACACACCAGAGCAACGTTTCCAGCTCCTATCTGGCGAGGTCAGTTTAACAGAGATCGATGGCTTACCATCAGCAAAAAGAGGCTAGTTTCCTAGCCTCTTTCAGATTGTAGACAAAGTACTTATTTATAGTGCTTTGTCTTTTTTTATACGTTAAAATAAAACTATGAATTGGAGGTGTAACCCGATGCTCTCAAAACAAGATATGAGTAAGCGTGCACAGATGGGCTTTTTTGCTCTTGAGGACTTAGTTCCCCAAGACCATTTATTACGACAAATGGATCAGTTTATTGATTTTTCTTTTATTTACGATTTGGTAAAAGATAAATATGATGAAACCCAAGGACGGCCAAGCTTAGATCCCGTTCTTCTGATTAAGTTACCGATGATTCAATACTTTTTTGGTATTAAAAGCATGAGACAAACCATCAAAGAAATTGAAGTGAACAACGCGTATCGATGGTTTTTGGGGTTAGGGTTAGAAGATGCAGTTCCTCATTTTTCTACATTTGGTAAAAACTATACGAGACGGTTCAAAGGAACCACTACGTTTGAACAAATCTTTTATGAGATTTTAGCACAATGTATGACGGAAGGAATCGTTGATACCTCTGAAATTTTTATTGATGGGACACATATTAAAGCACATGCGAATCGAAACAAGAAAGAATCCGTCGAAGTGATGGATCAAGCCTTCTTTTATACGGAAAAATTGACAAAAGAAATTGAAAAAGATCGAGAAAAACGCCTAAAAAAGCCCTTAAAAGAAACAAACGCAGGAACTAAAATGGCCATGAAAAAAACAAGTACTACTGATCCCGAAAGTGGTTGGTTTCATAAAGGTGAGCATAAAGAAGTTTTTGCATATAGCGCACAAGTGGCATGTGATAAAAACGGCTGGATACTAGGTTATACGACCCACCCAGGAAACTTACATGATAGTCGTACGTTTATTTCTTTATTTAAAAAGCTCAAAGGAGCTTTTACTTTAGATAAATTGATTATGGATGCTGGGTATAAAACGCCAGCAATCGCACAATTACTTCTCGAAGAAAATCTGACCCCTGTTTTCCCTTATAAGCGACCAATGACGAAAGCGGGCTATTTCAAGAAGAACGACTATGCCTACGATGAATACTATGATTGTTATATCTGTCCTAATGATAAGATCCTCTCTTATTCGACAACCAATCGAAAAGGATATTTAGAATACAAAAGTAATCCAGAAGAATGTAAAAATTGTCCTGTTCTATCTACTTGTACAAATTCAAAAAATCATACAAAAGTCATCACCAGACATATTTGGGCGAAAGCAATCGAACGATGTGAGGAAATACGTCATCAAAGAAGTTTTAAAGACCTATATAGAAAAAGAAAAGAAACAATTGAACGAATTTTTGGTACAGCAAAGGAATTTCATGGATTACGTTATACGAATCAAATAGGAATAGAAAAAATGCACATGAAAATTGGGCTTACTTTTGCCTGTCTAAATATGAAAAAACTAATAAAAATCAAAAAAGGGCGAGCAGGAAAGGGGTGTTTTTCTTTAGAAAAACAAAGAAATTTCTCTTTTATTCTTAAAATCGTACATATAAAAAAGACAAACCTCATTTTTACATAAGGTTTGTCTACAATCTGAAAGAGGCTAGTTTCCTAGCCTCTTTTTTATCAATGGTGGGTTTGTTATGCTCGCTTTATATTGTTGTAAGCTTGATGTCGCGAGAAAACATGAAAGCTTCGATGTACAATGTGTTCGTTTTATCTATTGGTTCTATGTGCTTATCTCTATGTTCGAATATGTGCTTCACTAGTTATTGCTTTATGTGTTTGTTCTATGTTCGAATTCAACATTCATCTATGGTGGAACTATGTGCTATTGTGAGTCACAGTAGCCTACTCAAACTACCGTCCCTCAATATTCGTCACCTGATAACATTTGCTTGCGCTTTCTAAATGCGGTAGCACAATTAGTGATGCACGTCGTCAAGCAAGTGAGACCGTTCAACTATTTTTCCCCGAAATAGTTGATGGTAATCAAGTGATGTTCTATGTGTGTTTATTATGTTTAGTTATGCCTATTTATTACTTCTTATTTATTGCCACGCGTATCTCCTGAAGTTCAACGCTAGCTTCCTCATCTTCTCCCTATACAGAATCTTATTCCATTTAACGCCTCCTCTTTTGCTGTCGTTCTGTTTGTATCATAACCGATAGGAAACCAAATAAATTCTTTTGTATAGAATTACAACATTTTTTATTTTTATACTAAACTTGAGCAATGCTCACTGGACGTATCACGCACGACTTCCTCAAATTTTACAAAATTGTAATTGGTTCGCCTTTGAAGAAGAAAAATATTCGATTTTCAAATTGAATTTTTTGACAATCAAACAGCGAATCAAAAATTTATCCGCAGCAGTCAAAGGCTGTTGGTATTCTTCTTCAATGTCGCGAAACGAGAAATTCTTTTTCTCTTCACTTAATTTTGTTACGATCTCGATCACCGTTAACTTCGTCAATTCTGATGTATATTGTTTTCTCACAAGGACTCTCCTTTATTCATAGCATTCTTTAATCCAGAATATAGCATGGAATTTTTATTTGTCGGGACAATTTTTTTCCAAAAACAAAAAAAGTTTGTTCGAATCTGTAAAGAACTCTTTCTCTGGTTTTTTGGCAACGAAAGCGTACATAACACAATACACGCCCCCATACGCGTGTTGGCTCACCCGAAATAACATTTTTGCATTAGATTGTCTATAGCAATAATTGTTATGGCAAAGAAATTATCAATAAAAGAAAAACACATAAAAATGTTATTTTTGTTATGTAGCTAGAAAGATACATAAGGAGAAACCTATGGCACAACTAACAAATAAAGAAGTCATAAAATTTTTAAACGCAGCAATTAAAAATGGATTTTTGGATCAAAAAGCAATTGGTCCAGAAAATCTAGCTCTTTTAAAGGTAAATATCATCATCAAAGACCGCACATTGAACTTACGATCAACAGACCCTAACCTTTCTGAAAGCACCCGTGTTCACGCGCAGGATCAATTAGCGATAGTGAAAAAATTTTCACAACAAACCGCAACGATCCAACCAGAGAGACTCGAAATGTCTGTCACAGAAATCAACGAGGATATTGCTCGACTAAACACACAAAGAAATAGGCTAATTGAACAAATCAAAGACATCCAGGTTGAAGTCACGAAACATTCTGGTCCTCGTGGAGAGCCAGATGCGTATAATAAGGCAACTGATATGCTTAGTGTCGCAAAAAGTGAGCTAAGAAGCACCCTATTTAATATCCACACACAGCAAGCACTTAAACAAGTGATGAAAGAACAAGCACTTGAAAAAACAAACGATATTCGACGAGAGTCAGTTGACCAGTCGACCAGACGTCGTTCCATGTCGCCACAGGACGCCCCTCGTCGGGAATCAGTGGACCAACAGAAGTCCCGTCGTCGATCATCGGCGCAGGAAAAATCGACTCCTAGACGTTCAATGACCGATCAGAATTCAGCTCGCCGACGATCATCCGCGCGTCCTCGGCAGTCAGTGTCACAGCAACCAAAAGGCCCTACGAAAGAAGTAAAATCATTAGTCAGTAAAATCACCAATTTGGAGAATATCATACAAGCACTCGCAGAAAAAAGAGATAAACTTGTTAGTCATGATTTAGTAAAAAAAGAGTTTGCCTTATATACTGATAGTATCAAAGACCAACGTTCTCGGGCGAATATCCTTTACAAGAAGCTTGGCACCCTCGATCCAAAAATGGCTGAAAGAGTAAAAGCAACATTTGCTGATTCCCCCTATGGTAAAGTTCCTTGTCCGTTAACGCCTAGCGAAATCAAGGTGAATAAAGCCAATGCAAAATTCGATAAAGCTTATCATGACGTACCTTCTGTAGAAAAAACGGACACAAAACTAAAAATAAATACGGATATGCTTTCCCCTGAAACAGTCAGATTAAACGAGAAGAAAAAGGTAAGAAACGCGATAAAAAAAGAGTTAGGTGCCACACAGGAAAAATTAAATGTATACAAAACAAGCAAATGGAATATCGTTAAACGAATTTCGAATTTCTTTCACCGAAAAGAAATCCAAGCATTAAAAAATCAAAAAAAAGAATTGGTTGCTAAGCTTGAACCCCTTAAAAATACTACTCAAAAGAGTATTTTAAAACCAACACTGAAAGAAAAAGTAACCGCTGCTCATGATAAGCAAGAACAGAAAATGAAGGACCAAAAACCACGTGAAGATCGTGCACCATCACCTAGTTTTGTAAAATCATGAATATTTTTCATGATTTTACAGTTTTTTTGCTCTTTACTTCATATACACGTGCCATTGATAAACTAGTACCAACCCTCTCAATTTATCAGGGGAACCATACAATATCTCCTTTTCTTCAAAGCCTATTTCACTAATTTTCCATAATTAGAAATTATCGGCACGATTCATGAAAAAAAGATGTTATTTTTGTTTATATAAACAATAGGAGAAGGAGATATGTATGGCTGAATCTAAAAAACAAGAGAAAACACCAGGAACACAAGAACAACAGTTCACACCAGATCAAAAGGCTTCAATCCTTAAACTGTCGAATCAAATCATCCACTCTGAAAATAGAATCGAGCAGTTATTAGAACAGCGAGAGAGACTCGGTGACACTTCTAAGTCTTCAGAAGAATATAAGGAATTAACAGCTCTCATGAAAAAACATCGGCAGAGAATTATCGTTTTATATGAAAGACTAGAAAATATTTCACCTGGACATGCGAATCGATTGGAAACAGCTATAAATAATCATTTCGCCCTAGCGAAAAGGGAGCCTCTGACTGAACGTACCTACGAAATGGCTTACGAAGCAAAACAGGAACCAATCTATGCAGAAATCCCTGGCGACAAAAAAGGACACATTGGCAATGAAAAAGCTAGCGTTGGCGACGGAAAAGAGAAAGTTAAAGAAGTTGCTGTTTCCATTGGAGAAAAAAGAGAAGGAACAGAGATTCAAGAGAAATCGATTATCCATGAGGAGAATAAAAAAAAGCTAAAACCATTAACGCTACGTAAAGCCAAGAAAAAGTTAAAGCGAATAGAAAGAAAACTAGCTAAATTCAAAAGAAGGCAAAAGACAGTCACCGGCAGAATCATTAATTTTCTTAGTGGGAAAAATAAGAAAAAGTTGCTCAACAAAAAAAAATTATTGGTTACTCATATTAACACTTTAAAAGGAAAAACTGGAAAATCAATTTCGAAATCTACACTTAAATCTACTCTTAAATCTGATCTTAAACCGCTATTAAATGAGAAGTTAACTAACGCACAAAACAAAGTCAGAATGAACAACCAAGAAAGACCAAATCCAGCATTCAACAAACAAGAGAAAACGAGACAGACGATTTAAAATAAAACAAACGGCTACAAACCACTCAGGACATTGATCAATAATAATGGTCAATGTTCTTTTTTCTATTCCTTAAAAATAGTCTCCTCATCGATGAACCACTCATGTTTCAAGTACACAGCCTATACCACTAATTTCCCTTACTTAGAAATTGTCGGCGTAACACAAGATGGTTAAAATGCTATGTTTGTTTATAGAGATAAAACAAGAGATGAGGAGAGAATCATGGCTAATTCTAGAGAAAATAATCTATCAGTAGAAGAAATGAGAAAGCGATCAAGGGAACTAAGTAAACATCTATCAAAAAGTCATGCTTCAGAAATCAAGAGTCTGGAAAAAAAATTTGGGAATGCGATTACTATGATGCATACTTTAACCGAAAAAAGAGAGAAGCTGAACGACCGTTCTGGGTCTTCAAAAAAATATAAGGAATTAACCGTTGGCATCAACAATAATAAAAATAGAGCGCTGGATATACTTGAAAAAATTCAAACGCTAGATCCACAGCTGGTGGATAAACTACTAAAAAAATACACAAATCTAACTGAGCATACTTATGAAACGATTCCTGAAAATAAGAAAAGCAATGAGAAAGATGAACCTCTTCCCGACATACGTATCCGAACAGAAAAAGAAGTGGTGTCTGCTGTGGTAAAGGCTAATCGTGCGTTCAATGAGCACTATAAAGAACTTCCCCCTGCGAATCGAAAGACGAAACTAAGATTTGATGCGGTAGCACTGGCAGAAGGAAAACATAGAGAAGGCAATATCCAGGAAACACCGCACAAAGCTGACTTTTCTGAACACATCTACGAAACGATTCCTGGAGATACTAAGAAAACCGAGAAAGCTTTCGAGTCTACTCAAAAAAGTGAGCGCACAAAGAGAGAGGATCAAAAAGGGCAGCATAAATTACACACTACTGCATCACAAAAAGGGATTTTTCCTGAGTCTCGGAAAGCTACACTGCGAGATAAGATCAATAGCGCGCAGCAACAAAAAGAAAGCAACAGTCTAAAACAAGGCAACCAATTACGGAGCAATCGACCGCAGCATAGTCCAAGTTTTGGGAGATAAAACAAAAAAATAAAAAACCAGTGATTTCCTTTTCAGTTAGTACTTTAAGGCTTTCACTGGTTTTTTATTGACTCATCTATTCTTGTCGTTCAGCGACATTTCCCCCAAAATGCTAAATAAGCTGACTATCAGAATAAACAAAAATGAATGTTTTAACTACTTGTTTTGTCCATGGTTCACTCTATATTATGTATTATTTCTTATGTGCGTTGATTTCCCTCCTTTATTTTTCCTCCGTCATTTTATGTACTTACGTCCATAAATAAAACGATGTAAGCCCTCTTGTTCGATGAACGGTCCATGTCCATACTATTGCTGGCTCATGGTTTAAGAGCAACAAACTACTGATACGTGCAGTATGCCCAATTCTAAAATCAGCAACCACACGATACCTACTATTTAGCATACCTCTTTCTTTTAGAGGGTGCAAAACCTCTTTTTCTAGGCAAAGAAAAAATGAGCATTACCTAAAAAGTAATACTCATTTTATCTAACCACTAATCTACACGATTTAAAATCTGAGCGGTCAACTTCTCTAATGTCTCTTTTGTTTGCAAGGAAGTGTCTGGCAATTTTTTGATTTCTTTTAATGCTTTTTTAGTATAAGACTCCGCTAATTTCTGTGCGTTCTCTACACCCTTCGCCTCAACGACCAGCTGTTGTACCTTTTCAGCTTCTGCTTGTGTCATTTGTTTTTCTTTTGACAAACATTCAAGCAGTTCAGCTTTTTTCTCTGTTTGTAACGCATAGATCAAAGGCAATGAGTACACCCCTTGACGAATATCTTCCAATACAGGTTTACCGATATCTTCACTTTGTTTCGTGTAGTCTAAAATGTCATCCATGATTTGAAACGCCATGCCGATCGCCAAACCGATATCTCCTGCTTTTTTCGCAAAACGCTCGCTTGTCCCACTTTCATACGCACCGACGAAACAACTCAATTGAAATAACTCAGCGGTTTTGCCAGAAATGTTCTGTAAGTATTCTTCAACAGATAATTGTGCGTTATAGCGATCATCCATTTGACCTAGTTCACCATTCAATACCTTTTCCATACTTCGTGCATTCAGCTGCATGCTTTTTAAGGAAGAGGCGTATTCTGATAGGAGTTTGAAACAACAAACAAATAAATAATCTCCTGCATACACAGCGACACTATTGCCAAAACGGCTGCGTAAGTTCGGCTGTCCTCTTCGTACGTCAGCCTCATCAACGATATCGTCATGGATCAACGTGGCAATGTGCAACATCTCAATGGATGCGGCCAACGAAATGGCTTTTTCACGATCTTGCTCCGGTCCAAATTGAGCGAACAACAATTGATAAGCCGGACGCAAGAGCTTTCCACCCGCATGGATCGTTTCTTTGATTGCTTCTTCTACTGGTTTGTTTTTCAGCCGAACAACACTTTCCATTTTCTTTAGTGTCTGGTTCAATTCCATCTGGATCGTTGGATAGTCCCTCCACATTTGATGTAACTTCATAAAAAAACTCCTTGTATAACGCTTATTTTTTCAGAAATACCGATTGCCATTGACTGTTGGTCTGCCGATCATAATCTGCTTGGAATCGCTGTAATGTTCTTACATGTTTCAATAGATAGTTTGCAGAGATGCCTATCGCAAGTCCGGAAAGTATCCCTAGAAACGACAGAATCGGTAAATAGAGCATGACTGTCCAAGATTGAGCAATAAATGAAGCAGTCAATAGCTGACCGACATTATGCATAAATCCACCAGTCGCACTGATTCCAATGATACTGACTCTTTTAGGTCCTAATTGTTTGACTAAAAGCATACCAACATAACTCAGTAATGCGCCACTCATACTATAGAGAAACGTCGAGATGGTTCCGCCTAATAACGTGGTCAAAAACAAACGCAACCAAAGTAATAAGAAGCTATCTCGTTTTTTCATTGTAAAAATTGCCACAATCGTAATCAAATTTGCCAAGCCAAGTTTCGCACCTGGCGCAAAGCCAAAAGGATATGGAATCATATTTTCCAATAAGCCGATGATCACACCTTGGGCAACTAGTAAAGATATATAGATCATTTTTTGTAATTTACTCATGGCGTGAACCGTCTAATAAATCAGACTGTCTTCCCCACTCCCGTCTGTTGATCGTACTTCGATCACTAATTTATGAGGCAAACAAACGATTGTTTCCCCATTATTCGTTGCCCAGCCACGACGAACGCAAATCTGATCATCGCAGTCTGCTTCTTTGATCCGAATTCGTTCTCCGTCGATTTCAATCAGGTTCTTATCCCCATGATCGTCTTCATATAAATAGGTGTAGGCTTTAGTTCCATCTACTAAAGGAAAGGATTTGATTTCTGTTCCATCTACTCGCAACACCGCTTCTTTATTGGGTGCTGCATCTACTTGTTGATAACTAAAAAGCACCACTGGCAAGAATGAGAGTAGGATTAGCAAAAGAATAATGGCAATATCCCAAGGCTTCAATAAACTTTTTTGAATAAATTCTTTCAACTACTCACACCCCTTTCTCCCTCATTTGATTGCTCCAATTTTACCATGAATCGTCAAGGTTGTGAATGAAAGGAACAACCCGTCTCCTTTGGATTTGATTGGCTCATCCCTTTTTCAAGAGTCTTTGTAAGAAAAAGACGAGCTTGGAATGTTTGCACACCCCAAGCTCCCCCATATTTCATCTCATGTCATGATTTTATATGCAAAATCATTTCGATTTTTTGAATTTAACTTTATTTATTCGCTGTAACGAGCTTTCGGTTTTCCGTACCACCAATTACCGACTGTTTTTTGTAACCAAGGAATCACCCAACGATCCAAACCGATCGCACGGCCTGAGCCATTCATCAATGCGAACGCCACAAAGATGAACCAGATGTTTACCCAGTAGAACATGCCAGAGATACAGAAAGTGATGACTAAAACAATCGTTGTCGCACTACATAACCAAGTGAATAAACCGGCAATCAATGCCAACGCCAACGCGATTTCAAAGAAGACCATGAATTTTTGGAAGAACATCGCTACATCGTTGTTTGGCATGATGACCTGCATGATACTGTTGAACCAGTCTGGTGATTTGTCGATCACTGCCATTGGTTCTTCACCATACGCATAACTCAAACCAAAGTGCGCCGCTTGTGCTGCTGCTTCACCAGTTGTCGCACCTGCGCCACTCGCAGCTGTCGTTGCATCACCTGCTGCTGAGGCACCACTTGCTACGTCTGCCACGTTGTATTCCCACGTCCAAGGGAATACGCTGTTGCCAGTAAACCATGAACCTTCACCAAACCAAGTGCTTGGTTTTAGTACTTCACCGTTACCGATCATTTTCTTCGAAGCTTCGACTAACCAAACGAGACCGTAGAAGATTCGTAATGGTACACTCCACAAAACATTGCCATAGCGTGAAGAGTGTCCACGAGTCACGTTACGATCATCTTTGATATGGAAGAATTCGTGCATCATATATTGGAACATATAATAACCTGAACGGATATCAAAGAAATATTTCAAGTTGACGATGTGTTTCATGATAATTGCTAAAAAGCCACTTAAATGGATCTTGTTAAATAAGTTCGCTACGCCCCATTTTGCGCCAACAGAAACCATAAATCCTTGGTAATTCCCTTTAAATTTATGTTTCTCGCCACCCTTGATCGAAGCAACGATGTTCGCTGCAGCCGTATGACCTGTTTGCTCTGCCGCTTGAACGATTTGTGGTGTTGGTGTATTCGGGAATTCTTCGTAGTAGACTAAGTCCCCAATGATATAGATATTTTGTTCTTCATATCCTTTTGCCTGCATGTACTCGTTCGCTACTAAACGTTGACCGCGTGCAGTTTCCAATCCGAAGTCAGCAGCATCTGTTGTTCCTTTGACACCTGCTGTCCAAATCAATGTATGTGTTGGTACTTCACGACCATCTTTTAATTTGATATGGTCAGGAGCGACTTCAACGATTGGCGCATTCAACAATAGTTCAACATTCTTTTTATTTAAATAACGTTCTGCTTTCGCTGCATCATTACGATCCAACATATTCAAAATCGTTGGCATTGCTTCAACGACCATTAGTGTAATCTCATTTGGATCTAGTTTGTAGTCTTTTGCTAAACGATCTTTCCAATCAATCAACTCACCGATCATTTCGATCCCAGTAAAGCCAGAACCACAAACCACAAATGTCAACATTGCCTTACGCAATTTTTCATCTGGTTCTAGTGCAGCTTTTTCCACTGTTTTCTCAATGTGTTTACGGATCTTGACAGAATCTTCAAATGACCAAAGAGTGAAGCCATTTTCTTTTACGCCTGGTGTACCGAAGTCATTTGGTTCGCCACCCATCCCTAAAATCAATTGATCGAATGGATAAGCACCTAATTTTGTCTTGACGATTTTTTTCTCTTTATCGATCCCGATAACTGTGTCAGTGACTAAATCCACGTTTTTCTGTCTTGCAAATAATCGTTGTAAATCGTACTGGATTGCCTCTGGTTCAACACGTCCGCCTGCCACTTCGTGAAGTTCTGTCATCATCGTGTGGTACGAATGACGGTCAATCAATGTGATTGTTACGTCTTCTTTTTTCAGTTTCTTTGCCAAGTGTTTTGTAGCTGAAACACCCGCATAACCAGCACCCACAACGACAATATTTTGCTTTGTCATTGAATATCCGCTCCTTATTTTCTTCTATATAAAATTATTCATAGTTGATCGTTTTTTCAATTTGATAATGATTACACAATCTTTATATATTATATAGATGTTTTGTATATTTGTCTAACACCTTTTTATGTTTTTTTTATTACAAAAAAAACGCCTGTTTTTCACGAAATTTCCAGAAAGAAAACGCTGCATTAAATTACTGTGGTTATTTTTGTAAAACGGTTGACTTATTGATGATATCTATTAGAATGTATAATGAATCACAAAGATTTTGTGGACAAAAAATGAAATGGCGGGGTTATAAAATGAAGAAAAATCGGTTTGTTACGGGGGTTGCGGTATTAGCATTCTCAACATTGATGCTAGGAGCTTGTGGATCAGATAACAATGATAGTTCAAGTAGTACGTCTGAAACTTCTACTGCACAATCTTCTACAACAGAAACTAGTACAACAGAAACATCTAAAGAAATCGTTGCTGGTGGAGAATTACAAGACGGTACATATAAATTAGAAGAGAAAAACTATTCTAATGGTTACCGCTCAGTTTTTGAAATCGTTGTAAAAGACGGCAAGATCACGGAATCAAATTTTGATTACATCGATGCAGATGGCAAATCAAAACAAGATGACACTGAATACAACGAAAACATGGAAGCAAAATCTGGTACAAAACCAGAAACATTCATTCCTGAATTGAACGATCAATTAGTCAGCGCACAAAGCGCAAGCGATGTTGAAGTTGTCACTGGTGCGACACACTCATCAGAAAGCTTCCAAAACTATGCACAACAATTGATCCAAGCAGCGCAAGCAGGCAACACAGAAACAATCGAAATCGACAATGGCGCTGAATTACAAGACGGCACATACAAATTAGAAGAGAAAAACTATTCTAACGGCTACCGTGTACAATTTGAATTAACTGTTGCAGATGGTAAAGTCACTGAATCAAACTTTGATTACATCGATGCAGATGGCAAATCAAAACAAGATGACACTGAATACAACGAAAACATGAAAGCAAAATCTGGTACTGACCCTCAAACTTACATCCCAGAACTAAATGATGAACTTGTTTCAGCAATGGGTGAAGAAGATGGTTCTCCAGCAGATGTTGAAGTAATCACTGGTGCAACACACAGTGCCCATTCATTCATCATGTATGCACAACAATTAGTGAATGCCGCTGAAAAAGGCAATACACAAACAATCGAAGTCGATAACATTGTGACAAAATAAACATTGTCCAGTAAAGGGTTAATCTGACTTTAAGAAAAACAATTTTGGAGATGTGGCAACTGTCACATCTCTTTTTCCATTCTGTTTGTACCAACCCCCGCCCGAAAAAAAGATGTTCATTCTCGCCAGATTATATTAGAATACAAAGCATGAGCTTACTTTTGATTTCGCTTAAAGAATTTCTATATGCGGAACACGAAATAGATAAAATGAAATGAGGAATAGATGTTGAAGAAACGATTACTTCCTTTCGTCTTGCTTTTGTGCCTACTGACCGTCGCTGGTTGCAGCACAGACTCAACGACCGAAAGTAAACAAGAAAACAATACTTCACTGCTTTCTGACCCTTACACTGATGAACAATTTTTACTTGGCACTTATGTACGTATCCGTATCTATGATGAAGGGAAAGAGGACGTATTGAAGCCTGCTTTTGACCGTGTCAAAGAGTTAGGCGATAAGATCACGATCAACCAAGAAGGCTCTGAAGTCGATGAGATCAATCAACAAGCAGGGATCAAACCTGTCAAAGTATCTGATGATGTCTATCGCTTATTGAAACGTGCATATGAGTATAGTGAAGACTCTCATGGCGGTTTTGATATGGCAATCGGTCCAATCACACAGTTATGGCGTATCGGCTTTGATGATGCACGGAAACCATCACAAGCAGAAATCGATGAAGCATTGAAACTGGTAGATTATCATAAAGTCCAATTCAATGATGAAGAAAAGACCGTTTACTTGCAAGAAAAAGGGATGATCCTTGATCTAGGTGCCATTGCGAAAGGGTTCATCACTGATGAAGTCGTCAAAGTCTTGAAAGAAAATGATGTAACGACGGCAATCGTCGATCTAGGTGGGAATGTTTATGTTCTTGGTCATAGCCCTAGAGGTGAAGATCAAGATTGGACAGTCGGTATCCAAGATCCAAATCTTGCCCGTGGATCGATCCTTGGATCAATCAAAGAACGAAATAAAACATTGGTCACATCCGGCATCTATGAGCGCTATTTGGAAGTTGATGGCGTGAAGTATCATCACTTGTTCGATCCAAAAACCGGTTATCCTTTTGACAATGATATCGCTGGCGTCACGATCATCACGGATCAATCGATCGATGGTGACGGCTTATCTACCGCGGTCTTTGCGATGGGCGTGAAAGATGGCTTAGCTTACATTGAAGATAAGCTGAACGACGGAACTGAGGCGATTTTTGTCACAAAAGACGATAAAGTTTACGTGACTGATCCAATCAAGGACACCTTTAAACTCGCTGAAGATTCAAAATATACAATGGGCGATCGTTCTGAATTAAACTAAGGAGTAACTGATATGACACTAAAAATCTTTTTAGAAGTAGTTGAGCTACGAACAAAAGTCGCTAGTGTATTTCCTTTTGCGATAGGGGTTTTATTCTCTATCGCTTTTTTTCACGAAATACAGTGGTTGAACACCTTGCTGTTTTTTATTGGTATGCTTGTCTTTGACTTAGCAACCACCGCCATCAACAATTATATGGATTATGAAAAAGCACATTCGGAAATTTATAAATACGAGGAAAATGTTATTGGACGGACAGGTATCTCACCAAAAATCATACGAAACATGATTCTTGGGATGATCGCATTTGTTTTGATCATCGGCGTGTTACTGACGTTGAGAACTGGCTGGTTACTGTTGCTGATGGGCGTGGTATGTTGCTTCATCGGTATTTTCTATACTTTTGGACCAATCCCTTTATCTCGCATGCCGCTAGGAGAGATTTTCAGCGGTTTTACCATGGGTCTAGGAATTTTTGCGATGGTCATCTATATCAATACCCATCGCAGCGATTTATTCGATTTGACTATCTCTTTAACAACCGGCACCTTCAACCTATCAGGCAATATCTGGGCTGTATCTGCGATCATCTTAGCAGCATTACCGCTTGTTTTTACCATCGCAAATATCATGTTAGCGAATAATCTACGTGACTTAGAACGAGATATAGAAAATCATCGCTATACGTTGGTCTTCTATATCGGCCGTCCAATTGGGATCATGCTTTTCCAACTTTTGATGTATGCGTGTTACCTGATCCTTCTTGTAGGACTGATCAGCGGCATTTTTCAATGGCCGATCCTTCTGGCTTTCTTGTCGTTACCAAAAATCTATCTTAATCTCCAACAGTTTAAAGATAGCTTACCGCAGCCAATCAGTTTTAGCTATTCGATCAAAAATATGATTTTGTTCAACAGTAGCTATGCCCTTGGTTTACTTGCGACGATTCTTATCAATCAATTGTAGACACACAAAAAAAACAGGTGGGAAATCTCCACCTGTTTTTTTGTATATATGGATCTACGTACGTGCTATCGTTGGCGAACCTTTTGTTAATGAATTCCTTGCAAGGCCTTGACCTCTTATTAATTCATTGCGTTCTCTTGCTAGCGTACTCGCTCTATTCGTCACTGCTGATAGCCTTGGCTTGCCATCTGGAGTTCCGCCTCTTTCAGCTGAATTACTTCTATTCAGCAAGGACTTCTCACCAGAATTTCGACCATGAGAGGTTGAGGCAACTCCTTGCTCTCTTGTCAGATGATCTCTACTGATCACAAGTTTTCGCTTTACAAAGTTCCAAGCTTTGGATAAAGTACCTTTTGCTTTTGGATCTTTCTCGATTAGTCGTTCTCTGTCTTCTGCACGACTTTGTTGTAACCCTCTGAATTTTTGTCTTAAAAAATTCAAGGCTCTAGCTAAGATCCCTTTTGATCGTGAATCTTTATTCAGCAGTCTTTCTCGTCTATGGGCACGGTTTCGCTGAAATGATCTGAATTTCTGCTTAAAGAAATTCCGAACTCTAGCTAAAATCCCTTTTTCTTTTAAATCTTTTTCTTTGGAATTTTTCTTTTCCGGATTTTCTTTTGCTTCTTTTCGATGTTTCCGATAGGCTTGGACTTTTCGGTACACTTTAAACACTACTTGAATGGCTTTTTTTGCGAATTTGTAAAGCCAGACTGGTCCTTTTTGAAACAACCTTTTAAAGACATTCTCGAGCTTATCTATTTCTACATCTTTATCCGAATTATTATGCATCTTAGTTCACATCTCTTTCTGTTATGATGACGGTATTTCCATCTTCATCAGTAGTTTCCTGTGTCCTTGATGTATCTGAACGACTAGTTCCATCTTGTGTCATTTGCACAGTTTCATACGGTTTTTCAAAATGAGCGATCCATTGGAAGCTTCCTTCATTACCCATTAACCTATATTGATTTGCTTCTTCTGTGATTCTAAAGGTGATCGTTTTTTGGGTATCCCTACTATCTGTCCGCATAACAACAAAATTAGCACCTTCATGATCAGTGTCAAATGACATAATGCGATACTTAAACGTCGCTTCTTCATCCGCTCTGCCTTCTTCCACTTTTTTCTGAGTAAACGTATCTTCTGTAAACTCTAACGTGAAAGAACGACTATTGTTAGTATTTTCCCAAGTCCCTTGCATCAAAATATCTAGCCACATTTGGGAAACAGCTCGTTGCGCTGCTTCGATCTGCTCAGACATTTCTGCCTCCAACTGTGCTTTCACTTCTTCCGTTGGATAAAGATAAAGATCTTCTCCATCTTCTTTTCGATGCAAGATCGTATTCCCCATCCTAGTCTGCAAGGCGAATTCTTTCGTTCGGTTGTTATCACTTTCCAAAACGACCTCACCACGTGTATTTAAATAGTAAATACCCGATTCAAACCAATCACTTGAAACTTTATAGGTTCCATCAGTAGCCAACTCGATTTCTGTGTCATCTGGCAAATTAGTATACCATGTCCCACTGTAGATAGTGGCATTAAAACGATCTCTTGAGTCTCTCGTTTCTTGTACTGCTGCTGACGTGTCTGTAGCTTCTTTGGTACTTGATTGGGTATTGATCAATGAATACCCCACTAGACCAGCGATCACAACAACAAGCAAGCCAAGACCAATAATGATTTTTTTACCTGATTCCGTTTCTAAAAAATTCTTTAGCATAGTTCCTCCTTTCTAGATATCCTTTAAACCATTCGTTAACTACTTTCGGTTCTACCTCCCCTTTAAGGAAGACCATACCCCGAAATAACGTTACTGCCAATGGCATAAGTTCTTCTTCGCACTAAGTTGTCAGAATTACCCTCAATCACTTGAATA
The DNA here is from genome assembly GCF_050498525.1 of Enterococcus sp. DIV2371. Taxonomy (NCBI): domain Bacteria; kingdom Bacillati; phylum Bacillota; class Bacilli; order Lactobacillales; family Enterococcaceae; genus Enterococcus; species Enterococcus sp. DIV2371. Next base: position 3,218,251 of record NZ_JBIPAJ010000001.1, read on the forward strand.
ATGTTCCCGCCAGAATATTCAACGATTCCTACATGATCTTTTCCTGTTCTGCCACCAGCCCAATCAAAAAATACAAGATCGCCAGATTGCGGAACATAGCCTTCATCATGCGCTTTGAATTTGTCATTTTCTTCAAACCATTCTTTCATATCTAAAACACTCGATGTATTTGGGACTCGTCCTTGTTCTAAATAACCAGCTTCATTCGCTACCCAGGAAACGAATACTGAAGACCATTCGACTCGATGGGTGAAGCCTGCCCAACTCCAATACTTCTCACCATTTGGATTGCCAAGCTCTCTTCTGGCAAGTTCGGCTAATCGACCGGTATCTGCCATAATATTTCTTGTCACCATAGCGGTGTAAAACATGTTACCAAATACATAGCGCCAGTTATAGCCTAATCCCTGTGCGACGATATGATTAAAAGGTAGCGTTTGGTTGTTACTTTTCATTTGTGCATACAGTCGGGCATCCTCAAAGGAATAAGGGGCATTCCTTCGAATCAAATCATCTAGATATTCTTCACCAAAGTTATATGCTTGGACAGCTGCCAGCCCATTAAGATTATTAGTCTGTGCCTTTTTGATGAGGTGAGCAAAATATTCGACCCCTTTTTCAATCGATTCCTCTGGCGTAGTGATCCTATCGGGAGACCCTAATGCCAGTTGCGCATTCATGATATCTGGTTGAATCGTTTCATTCCCACCAGATTCTACCCAAATCATCGATAAAATCGCATTAGTATAGACTTCAATACGATGCTTACGCGTCTGTTCCTCCACTCTGTTTTGCCACTTGGTCACTGAGGCGGGAGGATTGATCAAGTTGCCCCGCAGACCACCGCCATTGCGCATATACGCTAGATTGGTGTCATTACCAAAAACTAGCTTATCAATATAAATTGCTGGATAAATATCAGGATCTCGATGCCAGAAGCGATATTCTTTCATTGCAACCAATAAATTGCCATCAAATTGATTTCTTGTGTAACCAATTAAATCCCCCGCTTCTAATCTTCTCCCTCGTCTTACCACCGGATCAATATTGACATAGTAGGCATAATATAGACCTGTATATGTTTCTAATGCTGTGGTTACCGCTGCAGAACCATCTGTATGTCCAGCTTGATAAGTATAATCAATACTTTGCACAGTCTCAAAGGTCGTCGCATATACCGGTGTTCCAGGCTCTGCATCTAGAGCAATTTCAAAGTGACCAGAATCCGGATTTCGTCTGCGATAGCCAAAATTATCCACAACCGTGGCATAGTTCATCTTGCCAAATGGATTGGCCATAAAGATTTTATCTTCAAAGCGGTCTTTCTCCATAATAGGGTAATATTTGTCGATCTCATCTTCATCAAAAGCAATGACTCGCCCATAACTTTCAGTGTTGCTCGAAATAATTCCATGTGAAAAGACCTCGACTTCAGGATTTGAATCAAACATCTCACCAATTGTTTGCACATTGATTTTAACAGTAGCAACATCTTTTCTCTCACGTCGTACTTCGGTATGTTCTTCTCCTGTTTCTTTATCTACTGTAACCACAACAGTTTCAACTTCTTTATCTTTTTCAATGACCGTCGTATAGTTGTAGACCATATCATGTAACGCATGGATTTCATCTCTTACTCTATAGACTTTGATTGGCTCTGGTGTGATTGGATGAGGCGCATCTTGAAAGACGGCATATGTCCGATAGCGAAAAGACCATGGAATCCAAACTCCAGTTTTTTCTGCGACCCTTCTGCGATATGTAGCAATAGCGATATTATCGATATCATAATCTTCAAATTTTGCATTCAGATAATAGATGTAGTTATCCCCATTAGATACATACATAAACTGCTCTGGATCAGACTGTATCCCGTTCACTTCAAAATAGACTTCATCATGCTCGGGGTTATCAACTAGCCGGTTGTAGGTTTGATAAACCTCTCGATTCTTATAAGTATCCAACCATGTCACGTAATGATACGCTTCAGTGATCATCATCGACTCTGTTTTTACAACAAATAAACTTAAAATCGTCGTCCAAAAAGAAAGGAAGATTGCGATGATCGAGATGATGACTGCCACGATCAGGATAACAACGATCAATTTCAATAGGATGGGCAATTGTAGAATAATCAGCATGGTGATGATAATTCCGACTAAGTTTAAGTTCCCTTCCTCATCTCGACCGATCTTATCAATGATCAAGTCTTTGATTTTATTTTTAAAAGGATTTTTAGGCGAAATTTGATTTTTTAACATGTTGTCTAATTTCGCCCGCATATTCCTCTTACCAGCAACCTTCTTTTTTCCTTCTTTTCGCTTAGTATTTCTCTTCTTTTTTTCCAACTGCTCATTTTTAGAAAGATGTAATGCTTTTTTGTCATTTTTATGACGAATCTTTGATGTGGTAGAGTTGACTTTCTCTTGTTGACTTTGTTTTTTTTTCTAGATTTACTTTACTGTCGTATCCTTTGTATTCACTATCTTTCTTTTGTTTCTTACGAATTTTCTCATGACGCTTTTTTTTATTGAAACGTACTTGTGTGTTCTTTTTTTCTTTATTTTGTTCTTCGTTGTTGTTCGTCACAGGAGCAGGAACGCTTGTTGTATTGACTTTAGCAGGGGGTAACATTGACTCGTGTTGTTGCTGCTTTAATTGATCTCTTCGACTCTCTTGTACTCTTTTTCGACGATTGGCGCTCTGACTATTGACAGGTGTGTTCTCGTCAATGTTATTAGAAAATTCTTGCTCTAAATCATTTTTATCGGTTTTGTCTTTTTTACGCTGTTTGCTCTGAAAACTTGCTTGCTGTGATTTTTTTTTGATCCGGAGATTGTTCCCCTTCATCAACTTCATGAATTTTCGTTTTCGAGCGCTACTTATCGACTTATATCTTTTAGAACTTATTTTACTACCATGTACGACCATTTTTCTGTTTTTACTACTACTAGTCGTCGCGTTCTGACCTGCCCTGTTTTTGCCTAAAATTTTTGGATCAGCCACTGTCCTGTTTCCTTTCCCGCGTTCCTATTAAGTTTCTCCAGGTTTCGTTGACATCATCTTATAGAGCTGGGTATCTTTTGGAAAATGATCATAAAACGGTAATGTGGTATCCCCAAATACCATCAGACCATATCCTTCTGGAGAGTTCACTACGTATTTTTCTTGTTCTTCTGAAATATCGAAAAGTCTAACTAATTGTGTACGGTCTGATTTTGCTTGATTCAGCATCATGATGAAATCACTATTCGACAACATCCGGCGAGCTAGATCGGACAATAACAATGTTTCGACGTTCTGAGTAATTCCTGTCGGGATCGCTCCCCATTTCCGCGCACGACTCCACAGTTCAAAGAAGTAATTCTCAGAATATTCATTTGTAAATAAAAGCTGCATCTCATCAATGTATAGCCACGTACGAACGCCTCGTTCACGGTTAGTCGTGATTCGATTCCATACTTGGTCCAACACGATCAGCATGCCCATCGTTTTCAACTGTTTCCCTAAATCCTTGATGTCATAGATCACTAAACGTTTGGTGATATCAACATTCGTTTCAGCTGAAAAGACTGACAAACTTCCTTCAATGTAGATCTCCAGATCCATCACTAATTGTTTCGCTTCATCTTCTTCTTGTTCTTTTAAAATATTATAGAAATCAATGAATGTTGGTGTACGATCGCCCAACACTTCATAAGTACGACGACAAACTCGGTCAATCAGTGTTTTTTGTGTGGAACTGAGTCCTAATGCGCCACCGATGATCAAGTCGAATAATGAAATCAAAAATTCAGATTTTAGTACAACGGGATCGGTGTCATCGCCATAGTTCTCGTTGATATCCATTGGATTGATCGTTGTCGGTGAATCACTGGAAATTTTTATGATCTCGCCATTGAAATTTTGACCGATGACGGAGTACTCTCGCTCGGGATCAATTATGATCACTTCATCTTCTGCATCTCGTAAAAGTACGTTTACGATTTCGCGCTTTACCGAGAAACTCTTACCAGACCCCGGCGTTCCTAGAACGAAGCCATTAGGTGCTTTTAATAATTTTCTGTCTAGCGAAAGAATATTTTTTGAAATCGCATTGACACCATAGTATTTTCCGTTTTCTTGAATCAAATCTGAAATCGTGAATGGAATAAAAATGGCGGTACTCGCGGTTGAAAGTGTTCGATCTAATGGAATCGCATTGATTCCTAGCGGCAATGTCGCATTCAAGCCATTTTCTTGCATAAACTCTAGTTCAATCAGTTTGAAACCAAATCGTCGACAAACAGAATTTATTTCATCGTGGACTTCAGCTAATTTTTCTGTTGTTGGTGAATGGAAGTGAATGGAGCCCGTGATCGCATACAATTTTTGTCCTCTATTTTGTAGATCATCCACCAGACCTTTTGCTTCTGTTAAGGAATAAGAGAGTTCATAAGAAAGCATCTCAAAATCATAACCACTTTGTAACGCCTTCTTTTGCTCATCGACTTTTTGTTGTTCCATAAAAGCTAATTTCGTCTTCACTAAATCAAACGCTTCATCTTGATCCATTGGTTCAATATGTATCGATACAACAATTTCCCGTGGAATTTCTAACATTTCAAAAAGAAAGGTATCTGATAATTCAGCAGGGTATTCTTGTAGATATAATGTTTTCGCATAGTGGTCATCGATTTTTAAGTAGTTTTTATTCTCCTTAAATTCCATGACTTCAGGCAATACCTCATTCACTTCTGACTTAGTCGTCTTGTCATTCGTTAATAGGATCTCTGCCATCATATGTAATAATTTTGTTTTCTCTACCTTTTTTGCCTGACTGCCCAAACGACTGGCAAACATTTCAAAACGATCTGCAACCATCTCTAATTCTTTTTGTGCAATCTCTAACGTAGGATGTTGTTGCACAAAGGTAAATAAGATCGTCTTCTTGAACCCATTTTTTTCTTCATCTAACTTCCTTGAAATGACTTGATTCATTTCTTCACGATATGAATCAAGGAAATCATTTTTTGCTTTGTAATAAAGGACCGATTGCAAATCAGCAAGCGGCCGCTTCTTTTTATATACAGTCAATTGCAACTTCGTCTTGCTACTTAATGAATTCAAAAAGTCACAATACTGAGAGAAAATTTCAATTTGATTGTCGTCAGAAGACAATTGATAGTTGATATCTTGTAATTCAAGTGTCAATGAATAGGTAAAGTCATCAATTTTGCAGATGCCACTATCATAAATATCTTCAAACCTAAATGTATCTCTAAAAGGATCGAGGTCTTCTTTCTTCTTAGGTTTAGGTTTACTAATAAATTGTTTCTCATCATCTTTTGATTTTTTTGTTGGTTTTAACGCCTTAAGCGCTTTTAGCTTCATCATGCTTCTTGCCCGCCTACATCTTCAATTTCTTTATTTATTTCTTCCTTGGGCTTCTTTTTTCGTGTACCTGGTGCCACGTGATACTTGAAAAATTGTTTAAGATAGATATCAAATGTTAAGCCATTCCTTTTGAACCAACCGAATGAAACGATTGGAATGGATGAAAGGATCATAAACCAGCTCGTGATCTCCATAGGGATTTTTAATCCAGCGATGAATATCAAACTGATCAAGACATTTACTCCAGCTGCAATAGCTAAACAAAGCAGCTGCTTCAAATTCATTCCTGCAATCACTTTTTCCTTATATTCTTTAATATCCTTTGGTATCTTTACCTCAACTGCCATAGTTCCTCCTTACGATGCTGACATCAATGTTTTTGCCCATCCTTTAGTTTTGTTTACAGAAAGCAACAGTGCGATCATGTAAACTGTTAAACCTAAGATGATTCCGAAAATTCCTGATCCGACTTCTTCCATGATTCGATGGAAGATCGTTGGATAAATCACCAATACTAATGAAATAAATGTCCCTTGTAGTCCCAGAGCAGCAAAGTTTTTGAAAAATCCCTTGCTCATTTGAGAAAACTCCTGACTTGGCAAAGCACTCATCGGAATTGGGGCCATTGCACAAAATATATACATCTCCAAAAAGCGGAGATAAATGGTTACTTGAACTAATACGCGAACAACAAGTGATGCTAAAAATAAGATACACATCACGAGCAATACGACTAATTGCGACCACCAACTTAATTGAGATACTGCTTGTCTCACCGCATCTGCTGTATCTCTGACGGCGGAAGCATTTCCTATCTCTAAAATTCTAGTGGTTAAATTACCAGCAATGATCACCATGCCATCCAGAATGTCCTGAATCCTTAAAATAACTATGTAACAAATGACAAATTTAACAAATGCTTTGATGATCATCTCAAATCCTAGCATAGGAGCTCCACCTGCACCTTCAACTTTCGTTGAGATCTTCTGAAACTCTAAAAGAATAAAAATTGCTAGAATGGATAAAGCAAGTGGCCCAACTACGTGTTGCTGTAGTCGTTCCACTAAACTGTACGCATCATATATGTAACTTCGTAGATCCATTCCCAAAACGTTTTTCAAATCATCCCCATTAAGGAATGTCATGATTTGTTCAAAAATAGACATAATTGCAGATTCCATATGCTATACTCCTAATCTTCTCTTTGGCGTTACAATTATGGTAAAAACGAACCAATGTTGAATGAAGTAGCAAACCAACCTGCAGCAACTAGAATCAATCCACCACCAACGATCTGCCAGATCCCTTGTTGTAACTGAGGACCATTCTTATCTTTCAACGCACCGGCTAAGATAATCGTTCCCCAAATCAACCATAGACCGCCACCAATTAATGTAAACTGTGAAACCAAACCAAATACCTGTTCTAATAATTGTGCATTCATAATTTTTTTGATCTCCTTTGTGAAAGTAATTTTTTTATTTTATTTCATAAATTTAGTATATGCGAAATTCTCTATTTATATGTATCAGTTATTTCTATCATAAGAAATTTTAGAATAAAAGCACATGGAATCCTTTAAGAAAATAATGTTAAAAAGCTATTTATCAAGGTGATTCTAATGATATAGATGCGATACACCACTACAATTAACCAGCTATAAAAAAATTGATAAAACGTTATTCTTTCGGTATTATTTCTCCGTTCTTTCTACAGACGACGAACTTTTCCCAGTCTGTTCTCCTCTATGTACTTTTATTACGAAATAAAAAACACCACACTCTCTGTTTCCCATTCGAATGAAGGTGCTTTTATTCGTTACTATAGAGAAGTCAACCTTCGTTCAGTTAGGCAGATAGATTTCGTTCATACATATAGGAATCTGTTACATCCCCTAACTTCTTATAGTGTTTATGCTTCATGATATCGTATTTCTTTGATAAAAACGGATGAACCCCTCGAATTTTTAGTATACATTCCTGACCTTTAAGACTCGCCACTTCATCCGGGTCCATCAAGTTTCTTCCTAGTTTCTGGAAATTCTCACTAAAGGAACCATTGCTACCTTTCGTAACACTTGTATTTCTTTGTTCGATCGTTTGTTTCCCTAGTAATTTTGAGATATATTCATGAGTACTTTGTTCCATTCCACCTAAATATAAAAAGACATCACTTGTACCAATGATCGTTTCCCAAGTATCTTTATATAAGGTCTTTAACTGACTGATATTTTGTAAAATGACATTCGTCGAGATTTCACGACTTCGAATAACCGAAATCACTTTTTCAAAATCAGGGATTTGCCCAATATTGGCAAACTCATCTAGGATACAACGTACATGGCAAGGCAATCTTCCTTTATAAAAGTTATCTGCTTTGTAAACTAACATATCAAATAATTGCTGATACATCATACTCGCTAAAAAGTTGAAACTGGTATCTGTATCAGGTAGTAAGATATAGAGAATCGTTTTGACATCGCCGACTGTATCTAGTTCAAGTGTATCTTGTGACACTAGCTCCTTGATGCTTGGGATATCAAATGGTGACAACCGCACGCCTAGACTGACTAAGATACTTTTCGTCGTTTTATCACCAGAAAGTTTAAAAATCTTATACTGTGATACCGCAAAGTTCGTCGGATCTTTTTGTTCCAACTCATTGAATAATATATCTAAAGGACTGACATAGCCAGGCACATCTTCTTCGATATCAGCTAAACGTACTAATTCGATCACATTCCCTAGCGTTCGATCTTCTGCGGTCACTTCTTGGATCAGATAACTGAAAATAGCCATTAATAGTGCTGTTTCAGCCTTTTCCCAAAAGTCATCTCCACCTTTTTTATCTGGATTGGTCGTATTTTTGATCAGATTGTTTACGATTTTAAGAATATCATCCTCTGTTTGAATATATTGAAACGGGTTATACTGATGGGTATCTCGTCGGTTGATTAAGTCAAAAATCTTGATTTGATACCCTGCTTCTTCAAACATTTTGCCTGTTTCAGCTAATAATAAACCTTTAGAATCACTGACTACATAAGAGGAATGCATTTGCATCAAGTTCGGTTTCACATAGAAACGCGTCTTACCACTACCTGCTCCTCCAACGACAACGACATTTTTATTACGGTTGAAATTATCGTTACGTGTGATTTTCATACGGCCAGACAACGATAAGCTCTCGCTCTTCGTCAACAAAATATTGAAGTCTTTTTTCTTATCAAGAAATGCACGGATATCGCTGTACTTCCCCCAACGCGCACTTCCGTATTCTTCATTAGGACGTGTATTCTTTTCGTCAAACGTCTTATATAAAACAAAGAGTATATAGGAAATAGCAGCCACAGCTGCTATCCCTAATGACCTCAATTCATATTCAAATCTTGGGGAAAATCTGGAAATTTCTTCAAATGTTCGGTTAAATGCTGTTAGTAAATTATCTGCAAATGATAAATTCCCAGTATTTTCTGCTAAAAATAAATAACCAACGCGATTACCAAAATAAAGCAGAATACTAATTACTAACACATGCACTACCATAAGCTGCCGGGAATTTTTCAAATTTTTTTGTTTCCTTTCTGTTGAAGTTATTTTTATAATTGTGTGGTTCTAGTTCTCTTATTATTCTGAACTTTGGCTTGATTCTGAGCTTGTTGCGTACGTGCTAAGCTATTTCGTTGAGCGGACATATCCAATGAGTTTCTTCTTACTACTTCAAAGCTTGCCTGACGCCTCTCGTTTGGAATTGTACCTGGGAAACTTGCACGACGTTCGATCGTCGGATTCCCACTGTTTGTCAGTGTCACTGATTCTTTCGATCCAGATGGTGTTGGGTCCACCTTCGCCTGTGATGTGCTCGGCTGAGGTTGATTGCTCTCTCTTGGTTTCATCTCAATGACTTTCGAATCTTTTGTTATCTCCGAAGTTCGTTCAGATCTTTCTGTTGTTTTTTGTTGCTCATTGGTCTGGACATGTTCAGGTGCTTTCGCTTTTTCATCAAGACCAGCAATCGCAGTTACCTTATCCCGAAATTCTTTTGAGTCTAAGGTTACACATTTCCCTTTCTCCTGGACATCTAATCCTCGCTCGTTGATCTTTTCTGCATGTTCTAAATTCTCTTTTTTTGCTACTCTACTTTCAATTCGTTTGAAAACAAACTTGTCTAATAACTGGACACCTATTCCGATGGCAACACCAATCAATGCTACCGCACCTAATTGTAGTAAGAATGGTGCAGCCATAGTAGTCGCGAGTGCTGGTACAAGAGCGGCTACGGCAAACATGCCCCCTACCCCTAGAGCGAGCGGTACTGCCAACATGATGAATAAGGACATTTTATTTTTCATCACATAATCGAACGCACGTTTAGGTGCACGTTTCGTATATTCCCACGCACGTTTTAACCTTGATTGTTTCTCTTCGATTTCGACTGTGTTTGGCCCTTCTTTCGTTGCGCCTTCTTTGGTTACCCCGTCTTTAGTTGGTGCTTCCATTGTTACAACTTTGTCTTTGCCTTTTTGTTCCTTAGAATCGATTCCCTCTTTTGTTACTTCAGATTTCTCTATACCTTCTACCAGTTTCTCATTTACTGGTGTGGCATCTTTCGTTTGTTCGGCCGGCTGTTTTTGCTTTACAAAAGGCATCTTTTCTCGGAATTTCTGTCGAGCGATCGTCAACCCACGAGCAATTGGACCAAATACTCTCGGGTATTTTTGGACTAATTTATTGAATAATTGAGGAATTTTCTTTTTCGCATAAATAATTGCTTTTGAACCAAAAAAACTGGCAGCAACAAAACCCACGATCGCGTTCACAAACTGCTGACCAAAGATAGCCAAGGAAGTCGACGGTAAGATAGAACTTATCCAAGACATACCAAATGGTAACATCGCAATTGGCCAAAGATTCAATAACCAACGCGCAGCTCTGATTTTGTGTGAATTACGGAAAAAAGATTGTTTCAACTTTGAATGATCTAATCCATTCAATTCTTTCGTTTGTTCTTTTATCCCACGCGTTTCTTCTTGCAAACTTTTGATATCGGCGTCCATCTGTTTGATACTTTTAGTAGGAAGGTCTTTCATCATTTCTTGCGTTTTTGCCGGATCACTTAAATTTATTTGGATTGCATTTAGTGTTAGTTTATCGTTTTCAAGGCGTTGCTTTATACCGGCATGTTGCTCGGGTGAGATTCTATCGCTTTTCCGTGCACGCTTTAGCAATTCTTCATAATTCTTTATTCTTGCCTTTAATAGTTCCTCTTTTGATTGTAAATTTTCAATATATGCTTGAGCAAGCTCTGCTTTTTTGCTATCAAGATTCTCAGTGACAACAGGTTCTTTTTTCGGTTCTTCAACCACTGGTTTTTTTGGTAATTCTGGTGTTGGTTCTTTGACGATTGCGTTGACATCGATCGGATGGGGTGGCTTTTCAGCAACCGGGCGATCGATTTGATCCTTGCTTGCTTCCTTTTTTGGTTCTTCGACGATGATCGGCGTCGGTTCACGCTCAACCTTTGGTGAAGCAATCGTTGCTTCTTGGGTAGTCTGACTTGGAGCCGTTGTTTCCTTCGCTTGCTCTGCTTTTTCAAGTATCGGCTTGATGATTTCCGTATCAACTTTCTCGCTGTAGGCAATCAGCCCTTTCATCTCAGCAATTTCCGTTTTGTATCCTTCTTTGATTGCGTCAATCCCTTGCCATTTTGAGACTAATACTGCTGGTGAATCATTTAGTGTTCCTGCAAATTTAGTGAACGATTCTGCACGTTGTATTGTTGGCTGTAGAACAGGTACCAATTGTTCCACAATTACACCAGCCTTAGTTAAATGTTCTCGCAAATCTTTCTGGATAACCTCAATTTGCTTTACTTTCTCTTGTGCTAACGCAACCTTCTGGCCAAGTACTTGTTGATTGTGTTTTTTTAAAGAAGTTCTCTCGGTTCTTAGTTCGTTAACCTTATCCTCTTTTTCTTTCAGTTCCTTCGCCTGATTATTCATATCTAGTCTATATTCTTCTTTATAGAGCCTTCTAAGATGAATCAAGGGATCAAGTTCCTTAGAATTCTTTGTTGACTCGAATACCTTCTGCTTAAGTTCAGGGTCCATTAACTGGCTCTGGTACATTTGCATGTTTTTTTGTTCAGTGAGCAATGTTCCTTGTTTCGTAGCATAATCAACATCGATTTTCTTTTGTTTCTCAGGAGCAATCGCACCAATCACTTTGAGTACCTCTATATCGCGTTCCAAACGAGCAATTTCTTGTTCAATATTGTTACGCTTCAGCCCTTTAGTGAAGTTCTCTAGTTTTTTTGTGAACAGTTCATCAAATACATCATCGAATTTGATCCCTTGGCTTTCTTGTCGGATGATTTCATTATTAGGAGAACTAATGATTTTATTGATTGCATTGGAATTATTGTATGCAAAGATGTTCAGAAATGTTTCATTGAGCTTACTAATATTTTTGCTGCTATCTATAAGCGGTTTTTCTTCTGGCTGCTGTCCTTCTACTGGCTGACCTTCTGTAGACTTATTTTCTGTAGCCATCTTTTAAACCCCCTTCTTTCTCATTTTTCGATTCGTCATCTTGCATGTCCTGTCGCTAGCGATTGACTGGAATGGGTACGACGTAGACTTGCTAGTTGTTGTGCTTGTGCCGTTCGTGTATTCAACCGACTTTCTTGTGAAATATTTGAACGGGACGCTGTACGCTCTAGACTATTGTTCTGTTGAGGTGTTGTAGTATCTTCACGTGAATTTTTGAGCGCCCTTCTTTCTCTTAGTTTGCTCCATCCCTTTTTACCCATCTTAACGATCAACCTGCCAAGAGTCTTACTAATCAACCAAAGCGCTTTAAAAGCCAATTCTGCTGCTTTGAATGCTGCACCATAAACAGTAAATAATAAACAAATTGCTAACTTATTCATATCACTTTCAGCTCCCTTTATCCAAATATACCTCACTTAATCAACGCTAAACGGCGTGTGTATTAAGCGTACCTGAGTTTTGACTTCTCCTATTATCTATTTTTTCAAAATTGATAAAAAGATGAAATAGCCTCCCAACATAACGATTCTTGTCAAGAAGAATACAAACACTGCTCGAAGTTGTTCCAAAAAATAGATGTCGGTACTTTCGAAATCTTTAATATTTCGGAAGTAATCCGATCAAAATTCAGGGATAGATCGGTTAAAATCAAGTCATATTGATTGATCAACTGGTAATCGATCGAAAAAACGTCTTTTTCATAGATATCAATATTTTTTAAAAACGGATGCTTATGTAAAATCAAATTTTTATATAGAAGGGATAAGCCCATCTCTTGAGAGCTTAATAATAAAATCGACTTTTCTTGTATTTTGGGTTCGATCATTCGTAACAATTCATTGGAAGAAATAATCAATTCCAGTAATAATTCTTTATGTAATAGTTTGATTTGTTCGACAAAATCTAGTTGGGCAATCCGTAATGATTTTTGATAGGCTTGCCAGATCTTAGGATTGTTCTCCATCATTTTTTTATAAAAAATATCGGCATAGCTTACTTTAAAGATTGCTAGTTCTTTATAAAAATTGATAAAGTCAAAAAAGTATTCGATCTGACCAGAATCGATCGTCATATCAATTGCTAATAAACTGTAAAAGCTTTGAAGAAAACTTTTGATATTCTGTACTAATACTTGGTCGCGATGTTGCACCTCTGTAAACATCAACCCAAAGTAAGAGGTAAGGATATTTGAAACATTTTTATGTGTGACATTGAACTTGTATTTTTGGTTCATCAGTGTGCAAAAGACTCGATCACTTTGAATAATTTCTAAGATCGTCTCTACGATCTGCTCATTGTCAATCAAATCCTTCTCAGGAATAATATGGTTATTTCCAATGCGGATAATCGATGAGTAGATATAATACACCGAATAAATCACTTTAGGAGTGCTAACCGTCCTTTTTTGTGCTTTTAGACAACGGCGGAGCATCTGATAGATCGTATCAAAATAGGGAAATTCCTTGACTTTATAAATTTCCTTGAACATACTAGCAAATAATCGCCGGATCTCAATTTCATTTCCAGTAATCGTTAATTTGTTCTCTAAATTGATTTGGATATTGATTTTTTCTTTCAAGAAATATGTATTGATTTTCGCGACGATTCTACGAATACTCGTTTTGCTTAAAAATAATTTCGTCGCGATTTCAGAAAGCGAAGGTTCTGAAATAAATATGTACTTTAAAATTTTTACATTTGTCGAATTATTAAGTATCCTTACAAATATATCATCTAAATTCAACTTCTTAGGTATCGAAAGCGACACCTCTTTATACTGATTCGTTTCAATCCGAGCAGGAAAACAAGCGGTATTGAAACTATCGATATCTGCAGCAATCGTTTTGTCTGTAATACTCAATTCCTTAGCCAAATCACTAATATTCGATGATTCGATATTGAGTAAGTAAAGCAATGAAATTTGCCTTTCTAATTGTTTTTCAAGTACACCCATAGTCAACAAGCTCCTTTCTTTTAAAAAACCTATAATGTATCGTACAGCTTTTTCGATAATTTCATAATATTAGTTTTTCTGTTTTACAAAAAACAAGTTCAAATATCAGATTTTTAAAATGATATAATGTAGGTTTAATAAATAATACAACCAGACGACCAAAGACGTCTATGTTATCCTTAATTCTCTTCTGATTGGTTCATAAAAAGCGTTACGTGGAAATAAAAAAACATCGATCGGAAATATTCATTTTTATGGCTAACAATAGTGAACTTTAGTTATTTATCCTACCATCTTCCGTTTTTTTATAGAAAAAGGAATTATTAAATAAAAAGAACAATTTCACTTTTAAATAATCAACTATTATTATAAAAAGAAAAAACTCGAATAATTAGAAAAGTATGATAAAATAATGTTTATAAAATGAACAAAGGATGTGAAATAACAGATTTTCTAATTTTAGAAGATCTGAAAAGTATGATAAAACGAACAAATATGCTTGAAAAGACTTCTGAAAGACAAATCAAATTAGCTTTACTCCTAGGGATGGCTGCCATTGACTGTACGACATTGGCGGAGCAACTCGAGGTTACAAAAAAAACATTATTAACTGATATTGTGTTTTTTAACCATACATATGCACCAGTGTGTATTAATACGGATCAGTATCAAGTGGCTTCTTTATTATTGCCACCTGAGATCAATTTAGAAGATTTGATCAAACAAATCCTCAACCAATCGACGAATGTCCAAATATTACAGATGATCTTTGAAGTAGAGCCAACGTTATCCAAATTGGCAAATAAATTATACCTAAGCGAAACAAGTATTCGCCGGATCATCGCAAATATCAATAGTTATTTCTGTGAGATCAATGCGCCTTTATCGATCCAGATCTCATCGAAACTCCAAATCATTGGGGATGAACAATATATCAGGCAATTCTTCTGTAGTATGTTTCGCGAGCAATTTACACCACAGCAATTGCCACATTTTTATCACATATTCGATGTTTTGCAGCGTTACTATAAGAAACAGGCAACGCCTAAAACAATTAGTACATATAAAATCATCATCAATAGTTTTTATCTTTACACAGCAATCATTCGTATTGGACAAGGTCATCTGATCTCAGAGAGTAAGGGAAATCCAATCAATGATCCTTCTTTTTACGATTTAATAAAAAATAATACGGTATTTTGTTCGATCATTGAAAAAGAATATGGGTTCAATGTGACATCAACGAATGTATCGAATCTATTAGATCCAAAAATCTATTATCCTTGCATTCAATCAACAACTGGCAATCATGAAGAGTACCAACGTATTCAGCGATTCTCGGAATACTTCTATCGTTCGTTGTCTCAAGACTTTTCTTTGAACTCGGAAGGTATCCAGCAATTAAGTGAGCTGATCAATTACAATAAAAACCGACAATTTTTTAAAACAACCTATATACAGATTTTATCTGAAATTCTATTTACACATTCACCACAGATATTAAAGGCATACAATCAAGCCATTGATCACGCTGGTTTATTGACGATCAGACGAAATCAATTACTCTATGAAGAGTTATTACTCGAATTGATTTCTTTATCGCCTTCGTTGTTGACAACCGTTTTTCCTTACAAGAAAAAGGTATCTATTTTGATTGTGTCCTATCAGGAAGAAAGAACCCTTGCATTGTACAAGCAATTGTTATTCAAAAAAATTCCTGCAATCCATATGATCCATACATATACTGACAATATCTTTCAAGTGAACTACGATACAGTAAACCAATATGACTTAGTTTTAACAGATATCGAACTGAATCAAGCAAAAACCAAAGCAAAAACAATTAAAATCTCTAAAATACCAACGACTTCTTTTTGGAACAATATTGAAACAGTACTTTATCCATAGTTTTACTCACTAAAAAAAGCAGACGGCTTGCGTCTGCTTTTTTCTATTTTGCTTATTCTTTTTATTGAATTGCCCGTTAGCGCATCGTTACAAACTCTTCGGCACCTGTTGGATGAATCGCTACTGTATTGTCGAAATCCGCTTTTGTTGCGCCCATTTTGACTGCTACTGCAAAGCCTTGTAACATTTCATCAACGCCCACACCGATGGCATGTAGCCCAACGATTTTTTCTTCTTCACCTACACAGATCAATTTCATCTCACATTTTTGACGATAATCGTTTAAAGCAAAGTACATCGGCGTGAATCGTGAACGATAGATTTTTAATTGTCCTTCACCATACGTCGTCAATGCTTGCTCTTCTGTCAGTCCAATCGTTGCAATCGGTGGATGAGTAAAGACAACTGTTGGTATAAGATCATAATCTAAATAAGAATTTTCTTTTCCATTGAAAAGTCGCTCGGATAAACGACGACCTGCGGCAATTGCTACTGGTGTCAAATCGATTTTGCCAATCACATCACCGATTGCATAGATGTGTGCATCGGTTGTATTTTGGAATTTATCCACTTTGATAAATCCTTTTTCATCTAACTCGACATTCGTTTTTTCGATACCTAATGTGTCTGTATTAGGTACACGTCCGCCAGCAAATAACACGCAATCTGCCGTCAACGTTTCGCCATTCTCAAAAGTAACTGTGTAGACATCTTCATTTTTTGTTATTTCACGAGCCGTAAAGTTTGCATAAGTATGGATTCCTGCGTCTTGATACATCTCAATCAAGTTGTCAGATAACATTTTATCAAACGTACGTAACGGACGTTCTTTACGATAAGCCCACATGACTTCACTTCCCAAGCCATTCAACACACCCGAAAGTTCGGCTGCGATATAGCCAGCACCTAATACGATCGTGCGCTTTGGCAATTCCGTCAATGCAAAAAAGCCGTTTGAATCAATGGCATATTCTCCGCCAGGAATCGTCATTTTGCTTGGCTTACCACCGGTTGCGATCAAAATATGATCCGCTTGATAGCTTTTCCCATTTACCTCGACTGTTTGGCTATCCACAAAGCGAGCGTAGCCCTTGATTGCTTCAACATGATTACTATCTAACCCTCTTTGATAAGCCCCATGAAGGAAATCAATGTATTTTTCACGTTTCTCTACTAGTTCTTTAAAGTCAACCTGTTTGACGTCTGCTTGGATACCATAGCTTGAAGCATCACGTTCGATCGTTTCTAAGATCGTGCTTGCTTGCCACATGACTTTTTTAGGAACACATCCGACATTGACGCAAGTTCCACCTAGTTCATTGCCTTCAATCAATAATACTTTCGCTCCATGCATACCGGCACGATTCGCTGAAGCAATTCCTCCAGATCCTCCGCCAATGACAATATAATCATATGTTTTCATCTTGTTCCTCCTTTTAGCAGCTGATGACACATTCTACCTCTGTTTTTTCAATAAACTTTTTATCAGCTCTTACAAAAAATAAGTGTAGCATGTTTCTAGACAATCTGTTGACAAGATGCTCATTTCGCTTCATTGTTTAAAAAATTATTTTCTTTTTCTAATCATATCTCCAGGTTTAACAGGTTGTGCCACCGGCATCGTCAAAATCATCATAGGATTTGGTGCCCGATCGATGGATTCCCCTTCTTCATTGTACATCACGTCGACCATTTGACTAAAATGAGTAAATCCAGGACCATAAAATTCGATTTCATCCCCTACAGAAAAGAGATTTCTCTGACGGATCGTCGCAATTTTCGTTTCCTCATCATACGACAAGACTTCTCCGACAAATTTATAAACAGGGATCTTACGTCGTTCACCAAACAACTGCTCATTTTCACTAGGTGTATTGTAATAAAATCCTGTTGCTAGTTCTCGTTGCGCTACTTTCCATAATTCATCGATCCATTCTTGTTTGCAAACATAGTTTTCAGGATCTTCCATATAACTATCAACGGCTGCTTTATAGACATTGGCGACTGTTGACACATAATGGATCGACTTCATGCGACCTTCGATTTTAAAACTATCGACACCATTTTCGATCAAATCAGGAATATGTTCGATCATTGACATATCCACCGCACTCATCGAAAACTCTTCTTCGACTTCACCTGCATCCGTCAATGTATGTCTTTCTTGACCAAACGGTAAGTCGTATAATTCATATTTCCAACGGCAAGATTGTGAACAGCCACCACGATTGGCATCACGCATCGACATATGATTCGACAAAGTACACCGTCCTGAATAAGAGATACACATTGCGCCGTGAATGAACGCTTCGATCTCTACATCAGTATGACGGCGAATCTCAGCAACTTCTTCCATCGAAACTTCCCGAGCTAAAACGACACGTTCTAAGCCTTCTTCTTTCCAGAATTCCAATGTTTCGTAGTTCGTAGCAGAAGCCTGGGTCGATAGATGGATCGGTAAACCTGGTGCTTCCGTTGCACAGATCTCGATCAATGCTGGGTCCGACACGATCACCGCAGAAATCCCTACATCCCGTAGATTACGGAAAAATTCTCCTGCCCCTTCATCGTTTCCTTCATGTGTGACCATATTCGCTGCCACATAGACTTTCGCTTGATGTTCCTTTGCGAATGCCACGCCTTCTGCCATTTCTTCATAAGTAAAGTTGCCCGCACGGCTACGCAAACCATAGGCATTACCACCAATATAAACAGCATCTGCCCCATAATGGATCGCTGTCTTTAGTTTTTCAAGTGTGCCTGCCGGAGCTAAAACTTCCGGACGCTTTAGTTTTCTTTTTGTTGTCATTTTCTTTCACCATACTCCTTACTTGATAGATTCAGGATCAATATAAAAGAAACCTGTATCAAGTCCTCGATTCGCTGGATGTAATCCATTGATCTTATTCGTCATTTCTTGTGCCATGTCCTCTGTCCATGTGTCTGCTAGTAACGCTTGTTTTGCTTCGACAAATAATTTAGTGATCGCAACAAATGCTTCACCTGGTGTAAACACGCCATCTAATTTCCACGTACGGAAATGATGCGCATAAAGTTGGGCAAGTTCATTGCTTAAATTAATGTCATTATTGGCAAAAATATGCGTGCCATGTGAATCTTCATAAATTGAATAATGCGTGTCTTCTTTTTTAGGTTCAGCGAGAAAGAGCCCTCTTTCACGATCTTTCTTTTCGTCCTGTTGCGTGTAGTTATAGTAATTCTGTAACAACGGACGCTTCGATTGATGGATGCATGTAGCTCCGTACACAAGCGTTTCGACAGGTATCAGCAATTTGCTTTCCATTTCTTTCATCTCATCAAATGGGACTTCACGTGCCAAAACAGCAGAAATCGCCCCTTTTTTTGCCCAAAAATTGATTTGTCTTGCACTAGTGACTAATGTTTCTGCATCAAAAACATAGGGAAGACTCAATTCTGGATTTTTTCGCATAGTATAGATGATCCCAGTATCACCAACTGTGATCATATCTGCATTGATCTCTTTTAAAAACAGCAGATACTCTGGAATTTTTTTCATTTTTTCAGGGTGAATGATCCCATTGACAGCTATATTTACTTTTTTACCGTAACGATGTGCAAGCTCGACTAATTCGCGTTGCTCTTCTCTTGTAAAAGAAGCTGGTAAGCGCAGGCCAAAGCGTTCTTCCCCAAAATACAGGGTGTCAGTGCCTGCCTCAAGCAATGCTTCTGCTTGTTTCATTGACTCTATAGTAGTTATGATTTCGATCATCATTTCCTCCTCCTACAACTCCATTATAGTAGCACAGCTCTGAAAACTTTCCAATACTTCTTACATTTATTATTGATTGTAACGCGATTGTAAAATAAGCAAGCCAACCTAAGTAAAACATGCTGTTTAACAGCCTAGTTAAACAACGGACAGAAAGATCTGATAGCGGAAATAAACCAAAAACCCAAAAATCAGACGATTTCTGGGCTTTTTGGTTCATTAAGGCTGCACAATTTCACAACCTATGATTTTATCATCATACTTTAGCAGTCACTTTTTTAGGTTCACGCACATTTACCGTGATTTTACCTTTCGAAGCGCCGACAGTGATTTGGTCTCCTAGATGGATCTCACCGCCAAGTAATGCTTCGCTCAAGCGATCTTCTACTTCTTTTTGCAATGCCCGTCTTAGAGGTCGTGCGCCATACTCTGGATCAAAACCGACTTTCCCGATCACATCAACTGCCGCTGGTGTGATTTTCACTTGGATGTCTTGTTCTTTCAACCGTTTGACAATCGATTGGCTCATGATTTGGACAATCGCATGGACCTCGTCTTTTGTTAATGAATGGAAGACAACTGTTTCATCGATACGGTTCAAGAATTCAGGACGAAAAGCTTTCTTCAACTCTTCAAGTATCCGTTTTTGCATCGCTTGATGATCCTTTGTAATATCTTGTACATTGAAGCCAACATTTTTTTCTTCTCGAATTTGTGTTGCTCCAATATTAGAAGTCATGATCATGATCGTATTTCTAAAGTCGACTTTTCTTCCTTTAGCATCGGTTAAATGACCATCATCTAATACTTGTAACAATAGATTGAAGACATCTGGATGGGCTTTTTCCACTTCGTCTAGCAAGATAACTGAGTAAGGTTTTTGACGGATTTTTTCTGTCAATTGTCCGCCTTCATCATATCCTACATAACCTGGCGGTGAACCAATCAAGCGGCTCGTACTATATTTTTCCATGAACTCGGACATATCAACACGAATCAAGGCATCCTCTTCACCAAACATCACTTCCGACAATGCTTTCGCAAGCTCTGTTTTCCCTACCCCTGTTGGGCCTAAAAACATGAAGGAACCAATTGGACGATTTGGATCTTTTAAGCCACTACGCGCCCGACGAATGGCACGAGACACAGCTTTAACTGCTTCATCTTGTCCAACGACACGTTCGTGAAGTAAGGCTTCTAGCTCCAACAATCGTTGACTTTCTTTCTTCTCTAACTGTTGCAATGGCACACCTGTCCATTCAGAAACAACAGTAGCCACATC
Organism: Enterococcus sp. DIV2371; assembly: GCF_050498525.1. Classification (NCBI taxonomy): domain Bacteria; kingdom Bacillati; phylum Bacillota; class Bacilli; order Lactobacillales; family Enterococcaceae; genus Enterococcus; species Enterococcus sp. DIV2371. Next base: position 3,239,072 of record NZ_JBIPAJ010000001.1, read on the forward strand.
TTCTTCAGTGACACGGTCTGCAAAGCCATTTTTATGTTTTGCTTCGATCGCTAATCGTTTTTCTAATTTCTTCATTAAGCTTTTTTCTTGTCTACGTAGATGCGCAGCTGTTTCAAAATCTTGCTTTTGAATCGCTCGCTCTTTATCCTTGTTCAATTGTTCGATCTCTTGCTTCAAGATCGCCGTTTCTGACAAATCATCCGCTTGCTCTAATCGAACTTTTGCTGCCGATTCATCGATCAAGTCGATTGCTTTATCCGGTAATTGTCTAGAAGTGATATAACGAACAGACAGATTGACCGCTGCTCGCACGGCTTCATCTGTGATCTCCACATGATGATGTTCTTCATAGCGTGAACGTAGGCCACGTAAGATCTCTTCTGCTTCATCCGCTGTCGGTTCATCTACTTGGATACGTGCAAAACGTCGCTCCAATGCAGAATCTTTTTCAATATATTTTTGGTATTCGTCTAATGTGGTTGCACCAATCGTCTGTAACTCACCACGCGCTAATGCCGGCTTCAAAATATTCGAGGCATCGATCGCACCTTCTGCCCCACCTGCGCCGATCAACGTGTGTAGCTCATCAATAAAGAGGATCACTTGACCGTCATGATAAATTTCATCAATGACTTTTTTCATTCGATCTTCAAATTCACCACGATACTTCGTTCCAGCGACCAATGCACCCATGTCTAACATCATCAAACGTTTGGCTCGCATTTCTTCAGGTACTTCACCTAAAATGATCTTTTGAGCTAACCCTTCCGCAATCGCTGTTTTACCAACACCAGGTTCCCCTACTAATACGGGATTGTTTTTTGTTCGACGACTAAGGATTTGGATCAAGCGTTTGACTTCTCTTGAACGTCCTACGACTGGATCTAGTCTGTTTTCTTTTGCTAACTTTGTTAAATCTCTAGCTAAAGAATCCAATGTCGGGGTTCCTTGTGTCATTGCACGTTTTTCTTGGGGATTACGACGGCGAATACCACCACTGTTCGAGTCTGTACCCATCGTACGCTTCAATGACTGACGAACTTTACTCAAACTGATGCCAAGGTTGATCATGATACGTGTAGCCATGATACTTTCATCTTTTAATAGACTAAGTAAAATATGTTCAGTGCCTACCTTTTGTGCGCCCATTTTATTCACTTCGCTATTTGCCAAAGCAAAAATTTGTTTCATCCGAGGGGAATAAGGTAGTAATGCACCTTTTGCATAAGTTTTCACTGTCCCATAACCGACTAAATGTTCGATTTCTTCGTAAATATCTTTTTCATTTAATTTCATTTCTCGTAATACTTTTCCAGCAATCCCATCAGGTTCGATCACTAAAGCCAACAATATATGTTCTGAACTTACCGCTTGATGTTTGAAGCGTTTTGCTTCTTCTTGGGCAATTTCTAAGACACGTTGCGCTCTTTCTGTAAATATCTCTGCCATTTAATCTTCACTTCCCGTCTTCATAGCTTAATCGTTCTAAAAATGCTCGTAGAATGCGAGCACGCGTATAATCTTCTGTCTCATTGATGTTCAACGTATTTTTAGCAATGGCGCTCAACATCAAGTTTCCTTCTTTTTTGGTAATGATTTGGTCTTCATATAATTTCTGAATAATGGCATAGGCGTTTTTTTCGTTGATGGTCTCACCAAACAACAAATTGATTCGTTCAAGCATTTGTTTCTTATCCGACATTCTCACTTTAGCAATCCGGATATACCCACCGCCACCACGTTTACTCTCTACAAGATAGCCTCGTTGGATCGTAAAGCGTGTATTGATCACGTAATTGATTTGCGAAGGAACGCAGTTAAAAAGGTCTGCCAATTCAATCCTTCGAAGCTCGATCATCTCATTTTTTTCTAGGATCTTTTTTATATATGATTCAATTAGATCCGAAGTATTTTGTTGTGCCATCCCACTCATTCCTTTGACTAATATTGACCTTAATTATAGCGAATTTACAGGTAGAAAGAAAGGAGAACGCTTGTTAGGTGTTTGATTCGAAGATAACGATAAGAGACGATTTTTTTTATGTAAATAAAAAAAACTAGGAATTCAATGAAGTCCCAGTTTTTCCAACGCGCCCAAGAGGAGTCGAACCCCTAACCTTTTGATCCGTAGTCAAACACTCTATCCAATTGAGCTATGGGCGCATATTCAGTTAACAATGATAATCATACGATAAATTTTAGAATAAAGCAAGCTGTTATAAGACTTTATAATAATTATTTTCAAGTTTTTATTTATCCGCTTCATTTCATATCTTTAGTTTTCGTACGAGCAATTCCTATTAGCTTATCACCAATATCACAATATTAGATGAAGAATTTCGAATAAAACTACAAAATCTTCTCAGCTATGAAGAAGGGATTCGTCATTTCTTGATCTACCTTACTCTAATGGAAAAATAGAAGCAAAGAACACACCAACATCAAGCACTCAAACGAGTGTCTTATGGCTTTAAATCATTTGAGAACATGCGCATCCGAATCTTTTTGACGAATCAAGTCATTCACGTCAAATAACGAAGTAAATCCGGAGAAGAAGTGTTCACTTCCTCTTCCGGATTTTACGGTTCTATAATATCTAGTGTTGGTGGAAAACAATTTTGTTTTCTGCTAACACTATTTTTTGTAAAAAAAGATAGTAAAAGAGATATCCAAATTGATAGAATTAAGTCGACCAAAACCAACTCATCAAGAAAGGATATCTCCATGGACTATCATACTAAAAAATTACTCGGTTTAACAGATGAAAATATCATTTTCCCTACAGATTGGCTTTCTGAAAAGAAAGAAGGAGGGATTACCTCCCATTTGATTCATGGTCGCTTAGATTACACTCCCTCTTGCTGTACAAGATGTGGGATTAAAAACGAAGGACAAGTAATTAAGTATGGTACTCACCAAACCACGATTCAATTACTGCCGATTCGTTCAAACAAAACTGTCTTAAGTCTTAAAAAAACTCGCTTTCTATGTAAAGAGTGTGGCGCAACTTTCTCCGCTGAAACTTCTTTAGTCGATCGAAATTGTTCGATTTCTGTCAACTTGAAACGAAAAATCATGGCAGAATTAGCGATCAACTCTAGTAGAAAAGACATTGCCATCCGGTACTTCGTATCGGATGTAACGATTTTACGCATCATGAAAGGAGCCGTGAAGAACGTGAAAGTCTGCTTTGACTACTTGCCTTCTGTTCTTTGCTTTGATGAATTTAAAGCGATGAAATCTTGTGTTGGGAAATGAGCTTTATCTTCATGGATGGCCAAACCAATCAGATTCTAGGTCTTCTTGAAAGTCGTAAACTTGCTTATTTACGTACCTATTTCTCTCGCTACACCCGTCAAGCAAGAGAAAATGTCCAATATATCGTCATGGATATGAACGCTCCTTATTTTGAATTAGCGAAAAGTATTT
>NZ_JBIPAJ010000001.1:3247500-3283436 GCF_050498525.1 Enterococcus sp. DIV2371
TATCCCACCTTAGGCGGCTGGCTCCAAAAGGTTACCTCACCGACTTCGGGTGTTACAAACTCTCGTGGTGTGACGGGCGGTGTGTACAAGGCCCGGGAACGTATTCACCGCGGCGTGCTGATCCGCGATTACTAGCGATTCCGGCTTCATGTAGGCGAGTTGCAGCCTACAATCCGAACTGAGAGAAGCTTTAAGAGATTAGCTTAGCCTCGCGACTTCGCGACTCGTTGTACTTCCCATTGTAGCACGTGTGTAGCCCAGGTCATAAGGGGCATGATGATTTGACGTCATCCCCACCTTCCTCCGGTTTGTCACCGGCAGTCTTGCTAGAGTGCCCAACTAAATGATGGCAACTAACAATAAGGGTTGCGCTCGTTGCGGGACTTAACCCAACATCTCACGACACGAGCTGACGACAACCATGCACCACCTGTCACTTTGCCCCCGAAGGGGAAGCTCTATCTCTAGAGTGGTCAAAGGATGTCAAGACCTGGTAAGGTTCTTCGCGTTGCTTCGAATTAAACCACATGCTCCACCGCTTGTGCGGGCCCCCGTCAATTCCTTTGAGTTTCAACCTTGCGGTCGTACTCCCCAGGCGGAGTGCTTAATGCGTTAGCTGCAGCACTGAAGGGCGGAAACCCTCCAACACTTAGCACTCATCGTTTACGGCGTGGACTACCAGGGTATCTAATCCTGTTTGCTCCCCACGCTTTCGAGCCTCAGCGTCAGTTACAGACCAGAGAGCCGCCTTCGCCACTGGTGTTCCTCCATATATCTACGCATTTCACCGCTACACATGGAATTCCACTCTCCTCTTCTGCACTCAAGTCTCCCAGTTTCCAATGACCCTCCCCGGTTGAGCCGGGGGCTTTCACATCAGACTTAAGAAACCGCCTGCGCTCGCTTTACGCCCAATAAATCCGGACAACGCTTGCCACCTACGTATTACCGCGGCTGCTGGCACGTAGTTAGCCGTGGCTTTCTGGTTAGATACCGTCAAGGGGTGAACAGTTACTCTCACCCTTGTTCTTCTCTAACAACAGAGTTTTACGATCCGAAAACCTTCTTCACTCACGCGGCGTTGCTCGGTCAGACTTTCGTCCATTGCCGAAGATTCCCTACTGCTGCCTCCCGTAGGAGTTTGGGCCGTGTCTCAGTCCCAATGTGGCCGATCACCCTCTCAGGTCGGCTATGCATCGTGGCCTTGGTGAGCCGTTACCTCACCAACTAGCTAATGCACCGCGGGTCCATCCATCAGCGGCACCGTAAAGCGCCTTTCAAACCGAAACCATGCGGTTTCGATTGTTATACGGTATTAGCACCTGTTTCCAAGTGTTATCCCCTTCTGATGGGCAGGTTACCCACGTGTTACTCACCCGTTCGCCACTCCTCTTTTTTCGGTGGAGCAAGCTCCGGTGGAAAAAGAAGCGTTCGACTTGCATGTATTAGGCACGCCGCCAGCGTTCGTCCTGAGCCAGGATCAAACTCTCATAATAAAAGTTAGAACAATCTTTCGATTGTTAAGCTCAATTTGTTTGCTAGCATATTGCTTGCTTGTTAAAAATGTTTGTTGTCTTGAATTGAATCAAGACGCCCTACACATTTGGTTTGTCTTACTTTGTTCAGTTTTCAAAGGTCTACGTGATAAATGAAACACAACTGCTTCGTTTATCGTTTGTGATTGCCGTAGCAACTTTTATATCTTAGCAAACCATTAATTGATTGTCAACTATTTTTTAAAAGTTTTTTGAACTCGTTTTTCACGAGGTCGTTTTAGCAACTCACTTATAATAACTTGTTGTTTGTTATTTGTCAATCACTTTTTTTGTTTTTTTCTTTGCGAAACTAACTTCAATCAGTGAATCACTCAAAATCAACTTCGTTATCTTATCATGTGTCAACAAACATGTCAATCACTAATTTTAAGAATCGATTTGTTTGTTTCCGTTCTTTCGAACAAATAATAATATACCAACATCAATTTTGAAAGTCAACTAAAAAAAGGCTGATTTATCAACATTTTTAACATAGTCGATCGTTAAAAAGAAGAACTACAAAATCATTCGTTTTTTACGAGTTATTCTACTATTTTAACTAGATAAACCACAAGAATGTTCATCTTTTAACTTAAAGAATAAATACGCGCTTTTCCCCCCACGATTGCGTAAGCGTTCTTATCCTTCGTTCTTTTTTAATTTATCATTTTTCATTGCATTTTTTTGCCGCTTTTCGTTCCATTCCCCTCTATACATTTCACGCCGCTTCACTCTCCTCTTCTAAAATTTTCCTTAACAAAGCGCTGCTTTTATCTATTTATCATTTTTTTTGCTAAAATATTAAGAGTAAACACATTAATCGATGGAGGATTTATAGATGAAAATATTAATCGCAGATGATGACAAGGAAATTGTTGAACTACTTAGTATCTACGTACACAATGAAGGCTACGAAGCAGTAAAAGCCTATGATGGAAAAGAAGCGTTATCGAAAGTAAGAACGATTCCTGATATTGAACTACTTATCTTAGATATCATGATGCCTGAGATGGACGGTATGCAAGTGGTCAAAGAGTTAAGAAAAGAATCACAGATCCCTATCATCATGTTGACGGCAAAAACAACAGATATGGATAAAATCAAGGGCTTGGTAGCTGGCGCAGATGATTATGTGACAAAACCATTTAATCCTCTTGAAGTCATGGCTCGTGTGAAGTCTTTGTTACGTCGCACAAAAATGCAAGTCACACCGGATCAACCGGATGTATTGGAAGTAAATGCGTTGATCATCAATAAAGACTCACATGAAGTCAAAACGATCGATGGAAAAGAGATCCAATTAACTGCCTTAGAATTTGGGATTCTTTACTTACTTGCTAGCCATCCTAATCATGTATTCAGTGCCGACGAGATCTTTGAGCGTGTATGGAAACAAGAAAGTATTGTTTCAGCTAAAACAGTAATGGTCCATGTTAGCCATTTAAGAGATAAGATCGAAGAAGCAACTGGTGGAGAAAAAGTCATTCAAACCGTTTGGGGAGTGGGCTATAAAATTGATGCAAGATAAAAAAGTGATCGAAAAACGACGCCGGATCAATCTGACATCTAAAGAAATCAGTGAATTATTAGCAGAAGGAATCATTACGATCATCCTTCTGCTTCTATTAAATGTTGCCATGTTAGTGATTATCAGCTCGATCATCAGCAGCTCGCCTTCTTTAACGAACGCCATTTGGGATTCAAAAAATATTTTTGCCCAACGTTTAGATAGCGATTTGTTTTGGAACGGGCGAAATTTCATTTTTCCTATTTTCTTTCTATTAGATGTCGGTGTATTGTACTGGCGTCTGATTCGTCGTTACCGACAAATGCAGTTGCGTCATATCATTAGTGAATTGCATTATATCGCGAATGGAAATTATGACCATCGTATCCCTTTTGAATTAAGTGGCGATCTCAGTCGTGTAGTCAAAAGTATCAATGGCTTAGTGGATAGTACAGTGGCAGCGATCGAAGATGAACGTAAAATCGAAAAATCAAAGGATGAACTGATTACGAACGTCAGTCATGATATCCGTACACCTTTGACTTCGATCATTGGCTATTTAGGCCTGATTGAAGATGGCCAGTACCAAACAGAAGAAGATCTGTTGAAGTACACGCATACAGCTTATATCAAAGCCAAGCAAATGAAATCTTTAGTAGAAGATTTATTTGAATATACAAAAGTCCGGCAACCAGCTGTACCTGTTAATTTTTCTGCATTTGATCTGATTCAATTAACGGAACAATTGGCTGCTGATTTTGAACTTGAAGCTTCGAAAAAGGACATCCAGATTTTTGTTGAATCGCCTATCAATTCTCTGATCATGGATGGTGATACTGAAAAGTTAGTCCGCGTATTCAATAATCTACTGACCAATGCACTAAAATATGGCAAAGGCGCTACAAAAATCATCATTGGCATTGAAAAACTTGGTTCGGAAGTCGTTGTTGTCGTCAAAAACAATGGCGCCATGATTCCACAGCAAGCACTTGATAATCTCTTCGATCGATTTTATCGTGTAGAAGAATCTCGTTCACAGGAAACTGGTGGAACAGGGCTTGGTCTAGCGATTGCACAAAGTATCGTTGCGCTACACGGAGGCTATATCTATGCGAAGTCAGATCAAGATTGGACTTCCTTTATCATGCATTTTCCACTTAAAAAGAATGAAAAGTTAGCGGCTAATCCAGTAGAACATATTGACGGCAACTAAATTTTTCGCTATTCTTAGAATACCAATAAAAGAAAACAGTGAACCCAGTACATTTTATTTTTTTCAAGAGAGCTGATGGTCGGTGCAAATCAGTAAAGAATAATTTAGAAGTTCCAGTTCACCAACATGTGCCTTTCGAAATAAGAAAGGTCGGCAACAGCCGTTATCTGTTTACAAGTGCAGTCTTTTTTAGGCTGAACTTGGGTGGTACCGCGAAACTCAAACCAGTTCGTCCCAAGATATTTCTTTGGATGAGCTGGTTTTTTTTATATAAAAAAGGAGGAAAAGAAATGTTAGATATTAAAATGATCCGTCAAAATGTTGATTATGTACAAGAGAAATTGACGTCACGTGGCGTTAATAAAGAAATCTTAGCTGAATTTGTAGCGCTAGATGAATCTCGTCGAAAATTGTTGGTGGAAAGTGAAGAATTGAAAAAATACCGCAACGATGTATCTGCTGAAATCGCTCAATTAAAGCGTAATAAAGAAGATGCCACTGCTAAGATTGCTGAAATGAAAGAAGTCGGTGGAAAAATCAAAGCATTAGATGAAGAAGTAGCAGAAGTCGATGAAAAATTACAACAAATCGCTACAACGTTACCTAACTTGCCTCATGATTCTGTGCCAGTCGGTAAAGATGAAGACGACAATGTGGAAGCTCGTCGTTGGAGTGAACCTCGTCAATTTGCTTTTGAACCAAAGCCTCACTGGGAAATTGCTGAAAATCTAGGTATTCTTGACTTTGAACGTGGTGCAAAAGTATCAGGCAGTCGCTTTGTTTATTATAAAGGACTAGGTGCTCGCTTAGAACGCGCGCTTTATAATTTTATGTTAGATCAACACGTCTATGAACATGGCTATACTGAAATGATGACACCTTATGCTGTAAACAGCCAAGCCATGTTTGGTACTGGTCAATTTCCTAAATTTAAAGAAGATGTTTTCCAATTAGCTGAAACTGATTTAACATTGATCCCAACAGCAGAAGTACCTTTAACGAACTACTACAGTAATGAAATCTTAGCGAATGAAGATCTTCCTATTTACTTTACTGCACTTAGCCCAGCTTTCCGTTCTGAAGCAGGTAGTGCGGGTCGTGATACCCGTGGATTGATTCGTCTTCATCAATTCAATAAAGTAGAAATGGTAAAATTTGCTGATGCGGAACATTCATATGAAGAACTTGAAAAAATGACTGCTGATGCAGAGGATATTTTGAAAAAACTACATCTACCATACCGCGTCATGACATTATCGACTGGAGATATGGGCTTCTCAGCAGCGAAAACGTACGATTTGGAAGTATGGATTCCTGCGCAAGATACGTATCGTGAAATCAGTTCTTGCTCAAACTGTGAAGATTTCCAAGCACGTCGAGCAATGATCCGTTACCGAGATGCAGATGGAAAAATCCATTATGCGCATACATTGAATGGTTCTGGACTTGCTGTTGGACGTACCGTTGCGGCAATCCTTGAAAACTATCAAAACGAAGATGGTTCTGTAACAGTTCCAGAAGTACTTGTTCCTTACATGGGGAATCTAAAAGTAATCAAATAAACAAATAAAGCAGCTAAGTGATTCGTTTATACGAATGCTTAGCTGCTTTTTTCGATTCAAGAAATTGCTTATGATTCTACAGAGTAGTTTGGTGCTTCTTTAGTGATTTGTACATCATGTGGATGAGATTCTTTCAGACCACTGCCACTCATTTGAATGAACTGTGCGTCATCTCTTAATTGTTTTAAGGTTGCTGAACCAACATACCCCATCCCTGATTTTAAGCCGCCGATCATTTGGAAGAGAATGTCCGCTACACTTCCTTTATAAGCTACGCGACCTTCAATACCTTCTGGAACTAACTTGTTCGCTTCATTCGTACCACCTTGGAAGTAACGGTCTTTTGAACCTTTTTCCATTGCGCCTAATGAACCCATTCCACGATATGTTTTGAAACGACGACCTTGATAGATCTCAAATTCACCTGGTGATTCATCTGTCCCTGCCAACATACTACCTAACATGACCGCATGTCCACCAGCTGCTAAAGCTTTGACAATATCACCGGAATACTTGATCCCGCCATCTGCAATAATGGTTTTTCCATATTGACGTGCAACTGAAGCGGCATCGTAAATCGCTGTTAATTGAGGAACACCTACACCCGCAACGACACGTGTCGTACAAATCGAACCAGGTCCGATACCTACTTTCACAACGTCCACGCCGACATCGTATAACGCTTTTGTTGCTTCTGCTGTTGCCACATTACCGGCAATCAACGTTGCATCTTTGAAGGTTGTACGGATCTCTTGGATTTTACGGATCACGCCCGCACTGTGTCCATGAGCTGTATCGATGACGATTGCATCGGCACCAGCATCAAGTAAAGCTTGCGCACGCTCAAATGTGTCACTCGTCACACCAACTGCTGCAGCTACCAATAAACGGCCATGTTCATCTTTCGCTGCGTTTGGAAACTCAATTACTTTTTCGATATCTTTGATCGTGATCAAACCACTTAATCGGCCTGCGTCATCAACGATCGGTAATTTTTCGATTTTATGTTGTTGCAAGATTTTTTCTGCATCTTTTAGAGAAGTACCTACTGGGGCTGTTACTAAGTTTTCTTTTGTCATGACTTCACTGATTTCGATATGGAAGTCTGTAACAAAACGCATATCACGGTTTGTAATAATTCCTACTAATTTGCGGTTTTCCAATGTTTCAACGATTGGCACACCACTGATACGGTATCTGCTCATCAACTCTTCTGCATCTGCAACTAAGTGTTGTGGCGTCAAGAAGAATGGGTCAATGATCACGCCACTTTCAGAACGTTTCACTTTACGTACTTCGTCTGCTTGTTCGCTGATTGTCATATTTTTATGGATTACACCTAGACCGCCTTGTCTTGCCATAGCGATCGCCATTTTACTGTCAGTAACGGTATCCATACTTGCACTGATGATAGGAATATTCAATTTGATATTTTTTGCTAATTGTACACTCATATCCACTTCGTTTGGTAACACGTGACTTTCTGCTGGTATCAATAAGACATCATCAAAAGTAAATCCTTTTTTCGTGAACTTTGTTTCCCAGTTGGACATTTTTAGTACCACTCCTCTTGTTTAGTTTATCTACTAAAATAATCGATTTTCTTTTGTAAGTCAACAACTTCTACTAATCCCATGACTTTTCTAAGGAACTACTCAGTGAATCCTAAAAAAAGAGAACGTTCCAGTATTATCTGAACATCCTCTCGTTTTGCTGTTGATTCCTATTTCGTTCGTTTTTGGTCTGTTTAGACTCAAGAAAAAGTTTGTTTCAAACGTTTGCTTCAATCGATTCTTTGATTTTTTCAATCTCATTCAAATAATAGAGTTTATATGGAATACTTAACCCCTTTTTCTTTGTCTCTTCATCAAGATACTTTTCATCGACATCTGTGTATACAATTAAATCAGCAGACGGTGCCTCAGGGTTTCTTGTATTATAGCTAATAAATTCTAATTCGATTTCTGGTCCCAATAAAGACGTTAGTTCTTGTTGGAAAGCTCTTCCATGCCCAAGAACAAACTGTCCAGTTTTGATTCCTGCATAACCAAAAGGAAACACTCCGTCAGCATTGATTGAAAATATCCACTTTACTTTTTTCATCTACGCTCCCCCTTTATCGTTTGACTAATTCTATAACACAAGCAATCTTTCTGTTTGATTATAACACTAGTAATTTATATTTCTTTATCCTCGTAAAAAAAGAGTGTTTTGATCGCATAATCGTCATTGTAAGATTGCTAGAAATAAAAGTAAAAAAAGAATGTGCCAGCATTACGCTGCACATTCTTTTCTATATCTATTTTCGTAAACAAATCAATGGCTAAGTCCAACGAATTATCTTCTTGGAACAGACAGGCTGCCGACGATGCCATATTTTTTCTTTAAGTAGTAACGTAATGCAAGAGCTGCTGCACCAATGATGATGATCACTACTGGATCTAGCAATGGGTTAACGATTGGTGGCAATAGCGTCGTTGCTGAAAAGGCAATGACCCAAATCAATGTTGTTCCACCTAAGATCAACAAAGTTTTACCCATTCCAGGTTTTTTACTACGATCAGCACCTGGGTACTCATATTGATAAATATACTTATACATCAAGTAAAACACCCAGCCACCAATAGCCGAACCTAGGACAAGCGTAGTGATGCCGTAAGCGGGCGTTGTTTCACGTGAAAACAATCCAGTGATTGCGATCATCACACTTAATAATCCAAGTAAGAGTAACGTATTATCTAACCACATCAACATTGGCGTCGAAGAAGTTTTCATTTCGACTGGTTTATTGATGATTGCTTCTGTTCTTTCAGATACCGTTCCAAATAATTGGCGGGCGGTTTTCCCACCTTTTTGCTCAGATACTAAAACGGGTAACATATCATGCAAAGCCGTTACTTTTTCTTCTTCTGATAAATTCGCTGCTTCTAGCGACTTCTTTAAGTCAAAAATATATTGTTGATTACGTTTTGTTAGTTGCTCTTCTAACTGCGCATTTTCTTTTACGACTTCTCGTAACTGTTCTGCTTCCATTATTTACAGTCCTCCTTAGACGCTGACGGTTGTCACAAAAGACATTTTAACATATCACATACACCGTATGATAGCCTTTTTATACATTAAAACGGAATAACATAACATCGCCATCTTGAACGACATAATCTTTCCCTTCCAATCGTACACGTCCAGCTTCTTTCGCTGCGTGCATCGTACCGTATTGGTCTAAATCTTCAAAAGAGACTGTTTCTGCACGGATAAAGCCACGTTCAAAATCGGTATGGATGATTCCAGCAGCTTGTGGTGCTTTGATTCCTTTTTTGAATGTCCACGCACGGACTTCTTGTTCACCTGCTGTAAAATAGGTCGCTAATCCTAATAGATCATATGCAGCGCGAATCAATTGATCCAAACCTGACTCTTCAATTCCTAATGCTTCAAGGAACTCAGCTTTATCTTCGTCGTCCAACTCCGCAATTTCTTCTTCTGCTCTGGCGCTAACGACAATCACTTCTGCATTTTCTTCCGCTGCAAAATCACGAACTGCTTGAACATATTTGTTTGCATCTGCATCTGCTACTTCATCTTCTGCCACGTTAGCCACATATAAAATAGGCTTTGTCGTTAATAAGAATAAAGATTTAACGATTTTTTGTTCTTCTTCCGTAAATTCGATGGAACGTGCAGAACGTCCGTCTTCTAAAACTGGTTTGATTTTATCTAACACAGCTAATTCAGCAACTGCTTCTTTATCTTTTGTTTTGGCAATTTTTGCCACACGTGTGTAACGCTTCGTTACGGATTCTAGATCAGCTAAAACAAGTTCTAGATTGATCGTATCGATATCGGCTAAAGGATCAACACGTCCTTCTACGTGAGTGATATTGTCATCGTCAAAACAACGTACCACATGGCAAATCGCATCTACTTGACGAATATGACTTAAAAATTGATTTCCTAGTCCTTCACCTTTACTTGCACCCTTTACGATTCCTGCAATATCGGTAAACTCAAAAGTTGTTGGTACAGTCTTCTTCGGTTTTACTAACTCTGTTAGACGTTGTAAACGCCAATCAGGTACTTCGACCATCCCGATATTTGGATCGATCGTTGCAAAAGGATAGTTGGCAGCTTCTGCCCCCGCCTTTGTAATTGCATTGAATAAAGTTGATTTTCCTACGTTGGGTAAGCCCACAATTCCAGCAGTTAATGCCATAAATTCATTCACTCTTTCTCTACATTTTTTTCAAGTACTTTTTTCATCTTTTTCTCAAATTCTCGACGGGTCATCATCACGATATGACCACAATTCATACATTTGATCTTAATATCAGCGCCCATTCGGATGATCTCCCAACGGTTCGTTTGACAAGCATGAGGTTTTTTCATTTCTACGATATCATGTAAGTCGTACATAACATGCCCTCCTCTGTTTATTCTTCATCAAATTGAATATTTAGAATATCAAGAATCCTAGTCAAATCATTTTGTGAAAGGTATTCAATTTCAATCTTACCTTTACCATTCTTTTCTTGGATCGCAACACTTGTTCCAAATTTATCCATCAAGCGATCTTCACTCTCACGGATATAGTACGGTTTTTCCTTAGCTAAACGTGGGATTTTTTTCTTTTCTTGTCCGTCATTTTGATTCAGTTCTGAAACAAGTTGTTCTAATTGACGAACCGTTAGATTCTCTGTCACAACACGATTTGCTAACTTTAATATCAGCTGTTTATTTTTCAATCCAAGTAATGTCCGAGCTTGCCCCATAGACAATCGTTGATCTTGGACCATTTCTTTCACTAAATCAGGTAACGTCAATAATCGTAAATAGTTTGCGATGTAAGGACGGCTTTTTCCTAAGCGACTTGCAACTTCAGCTTGAGTCAATTTCAGGTTCTTCATCAACATCTCATAAGCTTCTGCTTCTTCTAAAGGATTCAAGTCTTCGCGTTGTAAGTTTTCTAACACAGCAACTTGCATCATTGCTTCTTCGTCAAAATCTCTTACGATTGCGGGAATCGTTTCTTTTCCAGCTAGCTTAGACGCACGGAAGCGTCGTTCACCTGCGATGATCTCATAACCCTTCACCGAAGAACGACGAACGATGATTGGTTGGAAGACACCAGAGTACTCGATCGAATTCGCTAATTCTTGCAATGATACTTCTTCAAATGTTTTACGTGGTTGATATGGATTAGGACGCAATTCATTTAGTGGCAACTGAATGACGGTCTCATCTTTCACGTTCACTGTCTCTAGATTTTCTAAATCTTGAAACAGCGCATCGATTCCCCGACCTAGTCCTTTACTTTTCTTCACGATCGACCACTTCCTTTGCTAATGCTTGATACACTTCAGCCCCTCTGGAACGCGGATCATAATCAATGATTGGTTTTCCGTGACTTGGTGCTTCTGACAAACGGATATTCCGAGGAATCACTGTGTCATACACTTTTTCACGGAAATATTTCCGTACTTCTTCGACCACTTCATTGCCTAGATTTGTACGGGCATCATACATCGTTAATAGTACCCCTTCGATTTCTAACTCAGGGTTGAAATGCTTTTGTACTAAGCGAACGGTATTCAATAGTTGACTTAATCCTTCTAACGCATAGTATTCACACTGCACAGGAATCAAAATCGAATCACTGGCAGTAAATGAGTTGATCGTGAGGTGTCCTAAAGAGGGTGGGCAATCGATTAAAATATAGTCGTATTGCTCGTTGACTTCAGCCAATGAACTTTTTAGACGTGATTCTCTTGCCATCATTGAAGTCAATTCAATCTCTGCTCCTGCTAATTGAAGAGTGGCAGGCACAATACTCAAGTTTTCATGTTCAGTAGCAATTGTCGCTTCGGCAATTGGCAACTCATTGACTAATACATCATAGATATCTTGTGTCACATCAGGTTTACGAATGCCTACTCCGCTTGTTGCATTTCCTTGTGCATCCATATCCACTAACAACACTTGTTTACCTAAACTGGCTAAACAAGCGCCTAGATTTACAGTTGTCGTTGTCTTACCAACGCCGCCTTTTTGATTTGCAACGGATATAATTTGTGCCATCTCTTCTCCTCCTACTTGATTGGTTGCTTATTCGGCAAGCCAGGTTTTCTTGGATACTTCTTCGGTGTTGGTTTCTTTTTCTGGATGATCAAAATGTGGCGTTTATCGGAGGTTTTAGGTAATTCAATCGCTTGTTCTCCAATGAATTTACCACCTAATTGAGCAATCGCTGGTTTTGCTTCTGCTAGTTCCTCTTCACTTTTCGCAGCTTTCAATGCATAGAAATAGCCCTCTTGTTTTACTAACGGTAAGCACAGCTCCGTCAATACGTTCAAACGTGCCACTGCACGTGCGGTTACAAAATCAAACGATGCGCGAAATTGCGGATTTTGTCCGAATGTTTCTGCTCGATCATGGTAAAGAGACGCATCGATTTCTAATTGATTGGTCAGTTCAGTCAAAAAGGTGATTCGCTTATTTAAGGAATCAACAATCGTTATTTGTAACTCAGGAAAAGCAATTTTTAAAGGAATACTCGGAAATCCAGCGCCGGAACCAACGTCACATAAAGACAGGCCAGTTGAAAAATCAACATCAAACGCCAACGTCAACGAATCGTAAAAATGTTTTAAATAGACTTCTTCTCGTTCAGTGATCGCCGTCAAATTCATTTTTTCATTCCACTCAACTAATAAATGAAAATAACGGTCGAACTGCGCCATTTGTTTATCGGATAAATGAATGTCTTTTTCTGCCAAGACTTGGCGAAATTCTTCTGGTGTCATAATTTGTCCTTTCATTGTGAAACAGCTAATTGTTTCACAGAATCTCTTCCTACTTTAACGCAAAATGAGCCGAGTTGCAATCTTTCCATATATAAATTTAAAGGAGGTTATGAAAAATTTGTATAGAGCGTAAATCAGCTTCTAAAATAGAAAAATGATTACGAATCAGGCAAAACAAAAAAGAGTGTTTTGCCTGTTGCCTACACTCCTTTATTTTCATTATTCAGTTAAATGTGGCAGAAAGGTAAATAATGATCGCTTCTGCGTTTTTGTCGCAAATATCAGAACAATTGATTCGCTAATTCTTTGTCACGTGCCACCATCTCATTGATTTTTTGAGTTACCAATCCTTAAGTTCAGCTACAACCATTGCCTGTGTTCTGTTTTTCTTTGGTTTAGATTCATTACCAATTGTATCTTTATTGGTATCTATGGTATGTATAACTAAATAATCTTGTTTTTCTCCAATTTTAGTGTTC
Organism: Enterococcus sp. DIV2371; assembly: GCF_050498525.1. Classification (NCBI taxonomy): domain Bacteria; kingdom Bacillati; phylum Bacillota; class Bacilli; order Lactobacillales; family Enterococcaceae; genus Enterococcus; species Enterococcus sp. DIV2371. The sequence goes on from NZ_JBIPAJ010000001.1 coordinate 3,260,597, forward strand.
AGTTCAATTTCTCCATGCTCAACTTTATAAACCTCCGTAATAATATTCAATTATTTTAGTAGGTATTTCTATTTCACTAGGAACCTCTCTTACTTCTATAAAATACTTGTCTTCTGTCTTTTTTCTACCTATATCGACATTATAGCGCCATTTATTTGTTTCTGCAGATTTTACTCCCAAAGTTGCGATATGCTTGTTAGAGCTATTCAAATTAAAATGTACTTCTAAAAAATTCATTGGACTTACTGTATATCCAGTAAATTCTATTTTGTTTATATCTATATAGTTCCTAACACTTACAACTTTTTCTACATACTCTTCTGTTGTCAACTCTCCATTACTATATTGTTGTGTAAATCTATCAGTTTCCTTATCATTCGTCGTATATAACCGATAATTATTGTACACATAATTCGCCAAATCTTTCTGTATTTCCAGCAATTCTTGGCGGTCTTCTTCCCTTTTATCTATGTACATTTTCCCTCCGATTCCTCCTAAGATAATTACTACTAACACACCTAGCCAAAGTCGTTTATTCATATATCTTCCTTTCAGTTAGCTACTATTTTTGTCAATGCTTCACAATAAGATACGTATACTTCATTTTATTCTGCGATCACATTTTAATATTTAGTTATTTTATGTATACTTATAGTGAGAAAGACAATTATTGTGACGTCTATTCGTCTATAAAGCTCATCTCAACTGATTATAACAATAATAAGGAGGTTTTTTAGATTAAAATAAAAGCAAAGTTGTTATTTTTAAATTTTTTAATGCTTCTTTCTTGCCTACTTTTTTCTCGCTGGTTTTTCATGCGTTACCTCTACTACTATTCTATTACGCTTTTTCCACCTTCTGGTTCTGTCGATTTTTGGTTTCCTTTTTTCTTAGTGATAATTATTGCGCTCTCCCTTTATGTCAGTATCCAGTGCCTTTTTACTAGAAAAATCTATCGGGAATGGCTGATCTTTTTTTCTTTTCTCTATCTCTCTTTTCTTGTTTATCTACTTTTCTTGAAAAATATTGGGATACGAGGGATGGAACTTCAACTTTTTTCATGGGTGAAGGATTTGATTTCCGGCGATCCAATGATTGTTCTGTTTAATTTTTTGATGTTTCTCCCGCTAGGCTGGATGTTACCATTAAGTTGGAAGAGTAGTTTTTTGGTCATTTTATCTGTTTTAGGAGTTGAATGGATTCAATATTTCTTTTACCTAGGAATCTTTGATTTGGGCGATGTTTTTGTAAACACTTGTGGGTTTCTTTTAGGTGCTTGTATACATAGGTTTCTGATCAGTCGATTGGATATTCAGGTTTCTTCTTTTTTACATAAGTGAATCAATTTATGTTCTTTCTAAAAAAATAACAGCGAACGAATCAGATGATTCATTAGCTGTTATTTTTATATTTCTTATTTAAGCAGACGTTTCTACTTTCGCAATCTTGCCTTGGTCAAAGAAAAAAAGCCGGACGCATCCGACTTTTTTAGGTGCATACCGAAGTAATACACCGCTATTTAGTATACTTATAGTACCACGAGCAATATACAGAGTAAAGCAAAAAAATTCTAACCATTTGAAATATACTCTTTTAACCCCTCTATTTTCTTTCTAGCATCTGTTCCTAGTATCTCACTGTAGGCTTTCATTGGAATAGAGGTATATAGAAGTTCTCTCTTCTTATCAAACTGTGATACCACACGGTTTAGTTCTGTTTTTGTCGTATATTGCTTCTTCATTAAAAATATAAGCAATACTAAAAAATCTACTATGCTTTCAAAATCAATGTTTTTAATCCCTGTACAATTTTCTAAATATTTTATAAGTTGAGAAGAAAAATTACTGTTATTAAATCTGCAATCAAAAATCATAGAATTATGCATTGTTGCATTTCTAATACCTGTTAAACAGAAAATTATATTTTCTAACATTCTACCATTCTGATTAAAACCAGTATGATGCATATTCATATCTTGAGTAAATTCAATTCTATATGAAATATTCATACAAGAGATAAAATTTCCAAACTCACCCATAGTTGTTACTTCAAAGTATGCCCATAATGGAAGTGGTTTACTGCTATGGAAAAAATGCTGAATACACGGATGTCCTTTAGAGTAGTTATACGCAATAGTACTGTCTATTTTGTTCCGTAACTCCAATTTTTTATTTAAATATTTTTTATATTCTTTATTACCTACAGGTTTTGCCTCATAATCATTTAATTTATTTTGATAAATACTTTCCATATCAGAATTGTCATCCTTGACTAAATAATCAATTAAACGATTTTTTAATGATGTTTCAATTCTTACTAGTAATGGATAAAATATTGTTTTTACTTCTATATCAAAATCATAGATAGCTTTCACTTCCTGAAAATTATTATAATTTTGCAAATTAGAACTCTTTTTTTATGTATCTACTCGCCTTGTAGCCATGATAATATCCCATGTTTAGTAGAGCTTGTTTCTCAGTGCTTCCATTGATCTCTACTCCATGAGAATTTCTAATATGTCTCATTAAACCATCGGTGCTTTTTCCTTTTTCTACCACTCACTACAACTCCTTTAGATTTAAATTGTTAGAATATTATAGCATTTGGCATTACTCCTTTACAATGCAGTCATGTCATCATTGGTCAGTCAGCACCTGTATTGTGAAATTATCCATTATTATTCTTTTATTTATTAAGGCGTATCTAAAAACTCATAAAAATATACCCAATTAGCTCATTCACAGTTAACAGAAGTGTGAAAATGCAATAAAAAGGAACTTCCTCTACAAAGGCTACCCTGAAAAGGTAGCTAGGAAGTTCCCTAAATATGAAAATAATCAAAGTCCATGGCTTTAGAAATACCCACGCTACCTTGATCTTTGAGGCTAGTTCATAAGTAAAAGATGTAAAAGATAGACTAGAACATTCTTTACATGAATAGCTGAGAAATCGAGCCAGTCTACACGTTAAGAATTCATTTAGTATCATGAATTCTTAACGTATCACTGCTTTACGCTTCTACTTTCGCAATCTTCCCTTGTTCAATATAGACCCAAATTGATCTATCAATAAGTATCAAACTGAGTCATATAGAGACAAAAATTTCAAAAATGACCTGTTAAATGGTCATTGAATATCATTTAAAATCAATACGACGGAGTCAGACACGGAGTCAAAACAAGCCCGCTGAGAGTAAAAAATATACAGTCCCATAGGTAAAGTGCCACAGGACTGTATATTTTTTTATTTGAGATTACCTGAAATGATTCCATTTACTTTTTATCTCATTTTTTCCTACTAGTTAGTATCAAATACTCTCCTATTTTCTCAATAAACTATTTTTGGCTACATGGTATCTGAAACAGCTAAAACCTTGTCATTACAGCAAAAAATCACTTTTTCTCCGTTTCATTTCAGATACATTTCACTTAAGCGGATTCCAAAAAAACAAAAGAAAAAGGAACCCCTAGTTAGCCTATGCTTTTTATTGGTTCCTCTCGAAACACGGTCATATAACAACGGGGTGGGGTAAATGAATGAAAAAGGTGGAGGAAACATTATTCAATAGCTGTCTTAAATACTTCGTTATAAAATGTGAACAAATAAAAGACATCTATCCCTATCTTCTACACTTCCACTTTACTACCATCTTTGAATCGTACAATTTTCTTAACTCTTCTCGTTTATCTCAATTCATTTTCAAGAGGAATCAACTCATCATCTAACATTTTACGCCATGCTCGCTTCATTTCTTGTGGGTATTTAAATGGCTTCGCTTCTGGATGCTTAGCTTTATATTCTTCGTAATCCTTACTATTGATAATTGCTTTCATATTAGGGATTGGATCTTCACCTGGTAGATATTGCAGATTAGAAGCATGTAATTCTTTCTCAGAAACAAACCACTCATTGGAAAAGGCATGAATCAAATCATCACTCACTTGTGTAAAATAGCGACGTTTAATGACAAAGATATCTTCATTACTATCTAAAGTCCCCACATCAAATGCATTTAAAATTTGTCGGTAAACTTCTTTGACTCCTTCTGTTTTATTCAATTTAGCCAAAGCTTTTTCAATTTCTTCTCGTGCATCTGAACTATTCGCAGCATAAGTTCCTAGTAATTGATCAATATAAGTAGAATCAATATCATACAACTTAGTGGTATTTTCACTATAAAATTCGATCGTTGAAAAATCTTCTCCCTCTTTTTCTGGCTCTTCCTCTATTAATGAACCCTTCACGGTCTCGTACACGCCAATTTGTTCTTCCAAAAGTTGAATTTGATTATTCAAAGTTGGAGATTTCACCATGTCATCATTGTAATCGTCATAAGTCACTAACGATTCATACGCACGATTCAATTCTTGAAATGCTTTGACGTACTCGATACGGATTTCAAGTGGCGTATGTTCATCAATGGATTCCATTGATGAAACCTCCTTTAACTTACCATATGCTTGCTTGAATCTTTTTTTTGATTCCTGATAACTTGGATAAATCAAACCCGATTCTTCTTTTGCTTCTGAATACAGCTTTGTCGCATCCTCGACATTCTTCTCCATTGTCGCTGGCTTTCGGAAAGTAACAATTAGTCCTTTTGTTTTTTCTGGATACGTACGGTTCGTACGTGAAAAAGCTTGGATCAATCCTGCATACTCTAGATTACGATCCACAAATAGGGTTTGAATCGTAGGGGCGTCAAAACCCGTTAATAGACGATCCACTACAATCACTAAATCGATTTGTTTCCCAAATTGTTTGAATTCCGCTCTTTTTCGTGCCAAACGATTATTGATGTCTCCGTTATAACGCTCAATGTCTGCTAATGACCAGGCAGTATCATAATACTGATTATATTCCTCAATAATTTTTTGCATTTCTTCTTGTTGAACACTTGAATCTTGGCTATTTTCTTCTAATGAATAGGTAATAGCGATCCTTGGGAAATCAGGATCCTCCATCGTTCGTCCTTCACGAATGGGCTGATTGGGAAACTCTTTTGTTAACCAATCAGGCTCTTTCGTCATCTCTCTGATGGCCCGATAATACTTTTTGGCCATGTCAATGGAACTCGTGGTTAAGATTGCAGATTTCGTTGGACGGCCATTTCGAAAATCAAATTTTGTATAGGCATTATCTGGACGGAACATTTTATGGATGACTTTTTGGATATGTTCATCTGCTTCAAAAACAGCAGGGTCCAAATAACTTTCTTTTTTGACAGGCTCCATTTGATCGATCATACGATTGATCTGTTCCGGTGAATACTCTGCATATGTTTCTACTTCTTTTAATTTCCGATAGATTTTATTCTCTAATGAAGTCGGCTCAACGGTATTTTCATGCTCTACTTGAAATCCTAAGACAGAGCCATCTTCTAATGCATTCTTGATGGTATAGGTATGCAAGACTTCTCCATACTGATCATGGGTTGTACGTGCCAATTGCCCTTTGGCTTGTTTCCGATTCTCAGGGAAAATCGGCGTACCTGTAAAGCCAAACCAAGTGGACTTCGGAAACATTTTTTTGATTTCTTCCATATTTTCAGCACTTAACGCTCGATGACACTCATCGACTACAAACACGATATGTTGCCCCATTAATTTTTGGAAGCGATTGGTTCCTTTTTTCTCTTCTTGTTTCTTTGCATATTTCAACGCCGCATCTAGCTTTTGACGGGTTGTAATGATCACAACATTTGCATTAGCATCTGCCAACAGGGTTTCACTTAATTCTTTGGCACTTCCTGTTCCAACGATCAAGCTATTCGCTTTGGCGTTCCCAGAAGAAATCCCCGTATTAAATTCCGAAGCAAATTTTGTAAACTCTGTGGTGGTTTGATTATCTAAATCTTTGCGGTCCACTAACATGATCGTTCGATCGATCCCCGATTTTCGTGCCAAAAGCTTAGTAGATACAAAACTTGTCAATGTCTTTCCTGAACCAGTCGCATGCCACACATACCCTGATTGATGTTTATTTGCGGCAATAAACAAGGCTTGAATCGCATGCACTTGATAAGGATGTAACACCATGAGGGTTTTATTGTCTTGATCTTCACTGACAATCGTATAATCCGCAATCAAGCGATGGGCATCCGGGATATTTAACACTTGTTTACAAAACTCATATAAGTTTTCTACCTTTTTATTATCTTTCGTTCGCCAACTAAATAAAAACTTAGGATGCAAATCCTTTGGTAAGGCATTTGCAAAATACCGGGTCGTTTGTTCATTGGACACAACAAACAACTGTAAAGTCGAAAAGATATTGTTTCGAAACATGCCTTCTTCTGCATATTTTTTGATTTGGTTAAATGCCTGATAAACCCCATCTTTTGCAGTTACTTGTTTCAATTCGATTTGGACAATCGGTAATCCATTGATCAATAAGGTGACGTCAAAACGTCGATCCCGTGCTTCTATGTTACTTCCACGTTTTGCAATTTGATGAACCACTTCATAAGTAGAGATTCCTCCACCAATGTCTTGATTGGAATAAAGGATAAGTGAGACAGAACCCAATTGTGGATCTTCTCGTTCAATCGTAATCCGAGCCATCCCATTTTCACCTTTTAACCATTTCGCAGCATCGAATGGGGTTTTTGTTCGCAGTAATAATTCCGTTTTGATCGTTTCAAACTCTTTATCGGTCAAAGGAGAATCATTCAGTTCTGCTTGATTATTTGAGATAATTTTTTGACGTAAATTGACCCAAAGATCTTCTTCTGATTTTAGATCCGGACGATACGTCCACTGATTATGCCCTTCCCCAAGTACACGAATCAACTGTTCTTCGACTTCCGCTTCCTCACGGTGACTAATTTTCATTTATCTTCCCTCCCTAAACAAACATCTTTTGCAAGAATCCTTTTTTCGTTTCTTTTAGTAAATCTAACTTACGTTGATGCAGAGCGATTGTGTCGTCGAGTTGTTTGAAGAAAGTGCCGATTTTTTGTTGTTCTTCAAATTTTGGAATACTGATCGGTACTTGACCAATTTCGTTCTTGTTAATTTTCTTTGGAAATGCAATATGCAATGTGCGTTTCCAAATTTGGTCTTGAACAAATGGTGCATGAATGCTTGCCTGCAAGAAGTACGGATCCAACTTTTCAGACTTGAACAACGCTAAACTCACGTAATAAGCAAGGTCTTCATCTGATTCCACAACATTCGCAGTACCAATGTCACCAATTCGTGTCATCAAAACATCACCTTTTTGTGGCCTGATTTTGAATTCAGATTCAAAGGCACCACGAGAAATGAATTTATTTGAAGTCAGAGTCTTAATGTTTTCAACGCTTAGGAACATCACACCATCATCCTGATACTTCGGAGTTTGGTGCGTTCCATCATAAATATCTGAAACCTCGTTCAACTTACGCTCTTCCCAATCTCCCGTAAAACAAGGAAAACGAATTTCTGGCACTTTTGCTCCGTTTTTAGGGAACATTTTTTGTAAGAATCCTTTTTTCGTTTCCTTCAGCAAATCTAACTTACGTTGATGCAGAGCGATTGTGTCGTCGAGTTGTTTGAAGAAAGAGCCGATTTTTTGTTGTTCTGTTATATCAATTGGAAATTGAAATTCCCTTTCCTCCATACTTCCCTTAGTAATATGAATCATTGTGGAACCATTAGTACTTTGTTTTATTCTTTCTTTATCAGTAAGTAACCATGTATATAAATAGTGTTTATCAATCGAATTATCAGTAACTTCAAGTTTCCATATATGATAATGATAGATTACTTTTTCTTCATTCCAAATTTCAGGCCCAAAACTAGTAGCCCAAAGATATAATAGATCTCCTGAATTAGCATATTTGTTTTCATCCAGTTCTAGATTTGAATAATACCACTTGTCATTAGTATTGAAATTTCCAACTCTTAAGACTCTATATTTACCAACATCAAGTAATTCCTGTTGTTTATATGCTTTGCCATTCAAAAATTTTACACAAGTTCCCAACTTACGCTGTTCCCAATCTTCCGTAAATCCAGGAAAACGGATTTCTGGTTGTGCATCATTGCTCATGTTTGAACACCTCCAGTGCACTTTGCAACCACTCTTCATTTTCAGGTGTTGTTTGCAGGGAAGAGATCGCTTCTAAAAGTTCTTTTTCTAGCACTTGCTGTTCTTGTCGTATCTTCTTGATGTCATTTCCGACATGAACCATATCAATTAGTTCTTCTTCCTCAAACGTATCTACATAGCGTGGGATATTTAAGTTATAGTCATTTTCTTTGATTTCATCAAAGGTTGCCAAATGAGCGTATTTCTCGACATCTTTTCTTTCAGCGTAGGTTTCGAGGATTTTTTGAATGTTTTCTTCCGATAGTTTGTTTTGATTTTTCCCTTTGACAAATTCTCGACTAGCGTCAATGAATAATACATCTCGAGTTTGGCGGTTCTTTTTCAATACAATCACCGTCGTGGGAATCGATGTACCAAAGAACAAGTTCGCAGGCATACCAATCACAGCATAAATACTGCCGTCTTCTAATAATTTTTGACGAATGACCCCTTCTGCAGCGCCACGAAATAAAACTCCGTGTGGCAAGACGATAGCCATGGTCCCTGTTTCCTTCAAATGATAGAAACCGTGAAGAAGAAACGCAAAATCTGCTTTGGATTTTGGCGCTAATTTCCCGTAGCGATTAAACCGAGAATCATCTAAGAAGGTCGTATCTGCTGACCAATTAGCCGAATAAGGTGGATTCATCACTACTGCATCAAATGTGTAAGGTTCATCTGTTGGCCAGTCCTTATTCAACGTATCCCCATTGCGGAGATTCATTTCTTCGGCATCTACCCCATGTAAAATCAAGTTCATTTTTGCTAGATTGTATGTCGTTGTATTTAGTTCTTGCCCATGATATTTAACGTTATCTGGATGAATTAAGTAGTTACGTACATTTAACATCAAGGAACCTGAACCCATGGTTGGGTCAAAGACACTAAAGAAAGGGCGTTCTTTTTGATCTAGTGTCACGATTTGTGCCATCATATCAGAAACCATGTGAGGTGTATAAAATTCTCCGGCTTTCTTCCCTGCTTCTGAAGCAAATTGACTGATCAGAAATTCATACGCATCCCCGATCACATCCCCATCGTGACCTAAAACTTCCACGTCATTCAATTTCTTGATCACTTCGGTAATCGTCACATTTCGTTGTTGCTCATCTGTTCCTAGTTTTTTTGATTGGAGATCCACATCATCAAATAACCCATTAAATTGATTGTAGGTAGATGCCAATTGCACAAAGGCTTTGTTTAGATCGTTCAATTGGAACGTTGCTTGTTTTGCTTGATCCGCTAAGACGTTGAAAAGATACTCTGGTGCAATCGCATATCCCAAAATATCAACGATTGTAGCAATCAGATCTTCTTTTGATTCTTCATCTGAAAGTAATTCACGATACAACATTGTTTGTTTGCTTACTGTGTCATATTCCTCTAAGGATTCATCTGCTAAAAGAACCACTTGTTCCAGCAAACGGTCGGATAAATATTTATAGAAAATCAGCCCCAATAAATAATTTTTATATTCTGACGCATCCATTTTACTACGGAGATTATCTGCCGCACTAAATAACTTCTGATTTAATTCTGCACCCAAAAGATACACTCCTATCTCCTATTTAAAGTTGCTATATACCCTCTTATTTTAGCACACTCCCTTTTAGAAAAAGAAAAAAACTTATTCTTGCTAATAAACTACGTGAAAGGAGTCTAACGTTGTTTGATATAACTTAGACTGATCGTTAACTTATTTTTTATATTTCTACATAGTTATCTTTAGAACCATTTCAGATACATATGAAACAATTACATATGATTTTTTCATAAAAAACAGTACTGTCTAGTAGTATAAAATATACAAATTTCTTAAAAATTTTTTCACTAAAATCACTACCTGAAACAGTCTAAAACACTTATATATCAACGTTTAATGAAACTATCTCCGTTTCATTTCAGATACAAATAAATATAGTCGGGCTCCAAATCCGAAAAAAAAATACCCCCAGTAGCTTATCCTAAGCTACTGGAGATGTATAAGTACGGTCATATAACAACGGGGTAGGGTAAATGAATGAAAAAGATGGAAGAATCATTATTCAATAACTTTTTTAAATACTTCGTTGTAATCAGTTACCTGTCCGTTCTTAAATACCACAGAATAATCTTTTTTCCCATTTTCAAGTAACCTAAGTGGAATATCTTTACCAACTTGCTCTGTCACTGCATTACTGATACCTGTTAGATTAGCTAATAAATCTGATAAAGATTGAGCATCTGTAGAAATCTCTGTATCAGTATTTATCGTGATTCCTTTATCTTCATTTACAAGTTTCCAAGTAGGTGGTATAGCTGTGTATGTTTCTACAAATGAATTAAGTTTTTCATTAAGTGGCTTCTCTTTTATATTTCCATCTAAAAACTCTATATATATGGCTTGAGCCATACTAAAATAAAGCTGGCCTTGTTCCAATAATTTTACATCATTAGTTAGTAAAGCTGTGTTCACGTTATCAATCGCTTCAAGAAGAGTATCTTTGGTGTCCCTAACAGCTTTAGGTGTGCCTTCTGGAATTTCCCTACTTGATACCTCGTCCATTTTATCTTCCATAAAACCCTTAAAATCATATCTTTCTCCCAAATCCATAGAAGTTTTTGAGAAAGCTTTCATTTCTGAGTCTATTTCTTCAATAATATTTAACATGTCTGATACATATTGTTTAGGCTGATTCGTTTTTAATCTATATGTGGTAAATATCTCAATTCCTCCAATCATCAATAAAATTGCCAAACAAATCCATAATAATTTTTTCTTTTTCATTTTTCCTCCTATATACTGCTGTTATAACAGTGACTAATGTAAAGATTTTCCCAATAATAATTAAACTATTATTTACAGGGAATCAAAAAAACTCCTTAGTAAGCTTACACCTTTAGGAGTTCCCGTTTGGACGGTATGCATAATATATTTAAATCAATTTAACATTAACACCTCAGTATATGGTATCTCTACATAAACACGGTCTTTCTTTGGGTAGTATTCTATATTTATATTAATAGCACTTCCATTGTCTAATATAGCTTTAGCCCGGTATGTGTTATCTCCATTTTCATGAGTGATTGTCACATCATCACATGTCCGATTTAAACTGTACTGTTCTTGTAAAATCTGTGTTACCAATGGTTTCGATGACTTCTCTAATCCTGATGTACCTGTCATTTTTGAAAAAATGATACCTATAATAGCCAAGACAACGATACCTATAATGACAAACTTCTTGTTCATATTTACTTTATTCAACTTTTTATCTCCTATCTCCAAAATAATTTGCTCTTATCCCTCTTATCAGTACATTGACATCCCTAAAAGTACACCAAAGATTGCTCCAGCTACCCCTGCTATCATCAAAATCGTACCCATTTTCTCATCTTTTTCTCGATATAAGTAGCCCATAATAACAGCAACAGCACCAAATACAACAGGAATAAATGCTAACGATACTACCATAGAAATCCAACCAATAATCAAATACAGCTTCCCTGTCTCTTGTCCATGTACGATTTGTTCCTTCATTTCATTAATTGTCTGCTCAGTACTTTTCTTTACTGCGTCTGCTCCGGTTGTCTCATCTGTTTCTTGTAGTGCTCCGCAAAACTGGCAATACTTACTTTCATCTGTTATTTCTTTGCCACATTTTCTACAATACATGTCTTCTCCTCCTAAAAACATTCAATTGTTTATTAGTTAACTATTTACTTTATTAAATACATCAGAAAACAGCTCATTCATTGGTACACTTAATATCTCAGAAAGCATTTTCATTTGATAGGGTTTAGGAATCGTTCTCCCTGTTTGCCACGAACTTACACATTGCTGTGTAACATTCATTTTTTTGGCTAACTCAATTTGAGAAAAGCCTTTTTCTTTTCTGTATCGGCTGAGATTACTTACTTTTTTCATGATTCTCCCCTCCTGTTTTATTATATACAACAACATGATGTATTTCAACTCATAAAATATATAAAAACTTCAAATGTCATTACAAATACAACAACTTGTTGTAATCTACTGAGAAGAGGGGGTGTCTTAATGAAACAGAAACAATATGCAAAAGTCATTAAAGAGAAACGAAAAGCTCTTGGGTGGACACAAAAAGAATTAGCTGAAAAAATCTTCTCTACACAACAGGCAGTAGCAAGATGGGAAAATTCTGTAACAGAACCTAACCTTGATAGCTTAACAGCTCTTTCTAGAGCCCTAGGAACCCCTGTAAGCCATTTTCTAGATGAAGAGATGATTGAAACGGAGGAAGACTTTGTGACCTTGTATCGATCGCTCAGCCCCCATGATAGAGAGAGAACAATTGATTATATGAAATTATTAAAAAAGCAAGAATTTGAACGAAATGAATTTGCTTAAAGAAAGAGCTTACTACGAAATGTTAAGCACTTTCTTTTAGTATATTGATGACTTTATTATGCAATCGAGCAATTTGTCTGTTGGCTGACTCCAGTTTTATACCTTGTTTTTTTGCGATTTTTTCTGGTACCATTGTTACTATATCTGTTAGAAGTATAATGTCTTTTATATTTAATCCATTCATAATGTCCTCTCTCATTTCTATATTTCTTTGGTGACTAGATACATTGTCAGAAAGAACACAGATTGATACATTGTCTGGTGTACTAACTGTAGACAGTCTCTCCTCATATCTACTTATACTAGATAAATGATTTTTTTTAATCCATTCTTGCATCTCAATTGATAAATTGCCATATCTTTTTTCAAATTCCTTTTCTCGATCTTTTTGACTTCGCCTTTTCATGTTAAGTTCCATTTCGAAAAACCTGTCTTTTGTTGCACGTTGCGAATTTGATAAGATTCTTTTTATTTCAAGTTCACTTTCTGAACAATCCTTTAAAAGAAAGTCCTCATAAGAAAGTCCGTAACTTAAAGTACTATACCGCTTTTTTCCATTGTTTAACTCATAGAATAAACTATAATCAAATTCCGCCTTTATAGTCTCTCTGTCCCAACGTTGATATGGGAGAAAAAGTGAAATAAGATGTTTGAGAACCCACTTACCTTTTTTTGTCTTCTTTATTTTCCAAATGATATCTTGGAATCGTCTTGTATCTATCTTAGTAATATTTTTTTTCATTTTTTTACCTACTTTCTGTCTGTTTTTATGTTTTTTCGCCCCTAGTAATTATGAAAAGGTCAATAAATAATAAGAACAATATTTAATTTAGTAACTTCATACATATATAAATATCACTTCTGGTATTAAACTATGAGATAAATACCTAGTTAAATATTTAATTTATATACATATATCAAAAAACTATTATACTCAGGAGGGGCTCTGCCCCTCCCTCGGTCAATCTGAAAGATTGTGGGGGTTTGGGGCGCATAGCCCCAAGGTCTTAAAAGCCCTTATTTTGTTTTTAAGAAAACATATTCATTTGATCAATTATAAATGGTTGATTCATCAGTTACCTAATACTTATTTTCATCTAAAAACTGAATGATATCAGTTTTTTTATAAAGACATAAACCATCTATAGTAACCCGTTTTAAACCTTTTCTTCTTAGCTTAGTCAAGCTATTAGTAGATATCCCCCCTAAATAAGCTTTAGTCTCCTCCGTAGTCAAATACTCTCTATACCGAGAACTATCTTGATTCCATGATTCAAATATAATGCTTATCTCTTTTTTCATTTCCTCTAACAGCCCGTCAGTGTTTACTAACAACTCCATAAAAAAACCTCCTAAAAACCAATTAAAAGAACAACTTCCATGCCAACATAATATACTCATCCGGTTTACTACGCAAGCCTATTTTTTATAAAAAAACGCACAAAAATAGGGCTATTGTTTTTTGTCAATAGCCCTAATCTGTCTCACCTAAACCCTTATTTATTGAAAATATTATATAACATAAAAAAATTCATGTCAAAAAAATATTGTTTACAAAGTAAACAGTAATATGCTATCGTAAATACAGGTGATGAATATGAAAGAACACAAATATTATTTCTTTGACAAATCTGCTATCGGTAAGAGAATCAAAGCTATACGTGAAAATTTCGATTGTACGATGGAACAATTTGGTCAATTGATTGGAACAACCAAAGTAGCGGTTTATAACTGGGAAACAGGAAAAAGATTTCCTAGCGATGATAGTCTTGAATGGATTGCTCTTTTAGGTAAAACAACTGTGGAATGGATTGTATACGGAGATATAGAAGAATATATATTGTCTTTATCAACAATAGACTCTTCAATCTACACTCAGTTAAAGAGTTTTTACACGAACCACTGTGCAAACAATGTAAGTTTATTTGAACGATACGAGAAGGCTACGACAGAAACAAGAACAGATATAGTCAAGCAAGTGGTTAACGACTATGCTAGAAGAAATTTATTAATCTACTCACAATTAAAGCACGTTTTTGACTCTTTTATGTTGACCATGGAAGATGCGTTATCCAAACAAGACATAGTAGAACTACCTGATGATCTAAAAAGTTCATTATCAAAAATAAAAAAGAAAAGTTTATCACACAAAGGCATAGATTCTTTATTGAAATCAATTCGTAATTATTTAGAAGATTAATTTGAAAGGTGGGATGCAATGATTTTCCTTTATAGCCAATAAGCTCTCAGCGGGCTTCTATGGCTTCTTCAAGGAGGAATTACAATGCCAACTATACAACAATACAAAAAAAGCGATGGCACCACAGCTTGGCTTTACAAAGTTTACATGGGCAAAGACCCGATGACAGGTAAAGAAAAACGAACGACACGTAGAGGATTCAAAACAAAAAAAGAAGCCTCTTTAGACTTGTCTCGATTCCAGTTAGAAATCGAATCTAATGGAATATGTCAACACTCTATCAAGACGTTCTATGAGTTATATGATCTATGGATGAGCCAACACGTTAAAAATATTCGAAACACAACAGAGCAACGGATCAAGAATCACTTCACGAACCAAATCCTTCCCTCTTTTGGAAAAATGAAGTTAGAGGCTATCACTCCTGCTACATGTCAAAAAATACTAACTGAATGGTCAATGAAGTATCATTCTTACCAGAAAATAAAGAGTTACACTTCACAGGTATTCAACTACGGTATATTGATTGGTGTGATCAAGACCAATCCCATGGAACGTACCATTACACCTAGGTCTAATCATGACTCTGCTGAGATCGAAGCGGAGTTTTACACGAAAGAAGAGCTTCGACAATTCTTTGATTGCTTGCAAGAGCTGAAAGATGATCGTGCTCTAGCATTTTTTAGACTAGCTGCTTATACAGGAGCTAGGAAGGGGGAAATACTTGGGCTGACATGGAAAGACATCGACTTTGATAAAAAGACTGTGCAGTTCAATAAAACGCTAGTAGAGCTATCTGATGGCTCTCTATGTATCAATCCTACGAAGACAGAGTCATCTAAGAGAATAATCACAATAGACGACGGGACTTTGACCATACTTAAGAAGTGGAAACGTACCGTCATAAAAAAAAATCTCTCTAGAGGTATCAGAATCGATAATATGGATGATGTACCTGTTATCAGCACTATTAAAGCAAATAAAAAAAGGGACTTCCTCTATAAGGGCTACCCTAATCATGTAATGAGTAAAGTAGCTAGGAAGTTCCCTGATATGAAAATAATCAAAGTTCACGGTTTTAGAAAGACTCATGCCACCTTGCTATTTGAAGCGGGTGCACAAGTAAAAGATGTACAGAATAGACTCGGACATTCTTCATCCAAAACAACCATGGATATCTATATCCAAGTATCGACAAATCGACAAGAGGAGACAGTCCAATTATTCGATTCTTATATGAACGCTTGATAGGCGGAGTCAAAAACGGAGTCAGCGTATACTAAAAGGACTCATTTTTTAACATGAGTCCTTTCGTATCAATGCTTTAAGCCTGCACTTTCGCAATCTTCCCTTGTTCAATATACACCATCAAGATGCTTAGATCTGCTGGATTGACACCGCTGATGCGGCTTGCTTGGGCGATGGTTTCTGGACGGATTTTTTGAAGTTTTTGTTTTGCTTCAGTTGCTAATCCGTTGATCGCAGCATAATCAATATTTTCTGGGATGCGTTTTGCTTCCATCCGTTTTAGTTTTTCTACTTTTTCTAATGCTTTTTTGATATAGCCTTCGTATTTCAATTGGATTTCGACTTGCTCGATTTCTTTGCGTGTTAATTCCTCATTTTCAGGAATGAATCGTAAGAGATCTGCATAAGAGATTTCCGGACGACGCAAGAAGTCACTGGCTAATACGCCATCTTTTAATGGAGCAGCATTCAAGCTTGCTAAAAAGGCTTGAACTTCTTCTGTTGGTTTGATCCGAACGTTCATCAATCGTTTGATTTCTTGTTCTACTGCTGCTTTCTTTTTCAAATAAGCGGCGTACTGCTCTTCTTTTACCAAACCAATGTGGTGACCCATTTCCGTTAAGCGTAGGTCAGCGTTGTCATGACGAAGAAGTAAACGATATTCTGCCCGAGATGTCAGTAAACGGTACGGTTCATTCGTTCCTTTTGTCACTAAATCATCGATCATGACACCGATATAGCCATCGCTTCGTTTGATAACTAATGGCTCTTTGCCTTGGACTTTCAATGCCGCATTGATTCCTGCAATCAATCCTTGTCCTGCCGCTTCTTCGTACCCGCTTGTGCCATTTGTTTGGCCAGCTGTGTAAAGGTTCTCTACGACTTTGGTTTCTAATGTAGGACGTAACTGATGTGGTTCAACGACATCGTACTCGATAGCATAGCCTGTACGCATCATTTCTGCTTTTTCTAAGCCAGCAATCGAATGCAGCATATCCACTTGGACATCTTCTGGAAGTGAAGTTGAAAGCCCTTGGACATAAACTTCTTCCGTATTCAATCCTTCTGGTTCTAAAAATAATTGATGACGTGGTTTATCCGCAAAACGAACGATTTTATCTTCGATTGACGGGCAGTAACGCGCACCGACACCTTCAACGATTCCTGTAAACATTGGTGCACGATGAAGATTGTCACGAATGATTTGATGGGTCGTTTCACCAGTATAAGTTAACCAACATGGTTCTTGGTTTAAGTTATAGGCACTGTCTGGTGTCGCAAAACTAAAATGATTTGGCTCCTTGTCACCAGGTTGTTCTTCTGTGACAGAGTAATCGATCGTACTTGATTTCACACGTGGCGGAGTCCCAGTTTTAAAACGATCAATCGCAAAACCTAATTCTTTTAAGTGATTCGCTAAACCAATCGATGGTTGTGAGTTATTGGGACCGGATGAATATTTTAATTCACCGATGATGATCTCCCCACGCAATGCTGTACCCGCAGTGATAACGACTGCTTTTGAACGATAACTCGCTCCTGTTGAAGTTACTACACCACGACAAACACCATCTTCAACGATCAATTCTTCAACGATTCCTTGTCTTAATGTCAAATTCTCTTCTTTTTCAATCGTATGTTTCATTTCATTGGCATAGGCGTGCTTGTCTGCTTGCGCACGTAATGCTCGGACAGCAGGGCCTTTTCCAGTGTTTAACATTCTCATTTGAATGTATGTTTTATCAATGTTTTTACCCATTTCACCACCTAGTGCGTCGATCTCACGAACAACAACACCTTTGGCTGGACCGCCGACGGAAGGGTTACATGGCATAAATGCCACCATGTCTAAATTGATCGTTAACAGTAACGTTTTTGACCCCATGCGTGCAGCAGCCAAAGCGGCTTCTGAACCAGCATGTCCTGCTCCGACAACGATCACATCATATTCTTCTGCTTGATAATGATTCAAGAACTGTTCCTCCTTTATTATTTTCCGAGACAGAATTGACTGAACAATTGTGTGATCAATTCATCTTGGACACTATCTCCTACGACTTCACCGAGGTAATCCCAGCATCGTGTCATATCCATTTGGACTAGGTCGACGGGCATTCCTGCATCGATTCCCGCGATTACTTCTTGTAACGAAATAGCCGCTTTTTCTAGTAAGGCAATATGTCGTGTGTTGGATACATAAGTTGCATCTCTTTCTCCCGTTTGCCCACCGAAAAACAACTCAGAAATTGCTGTTTCTAATCGATCTAATCCTTCATTCTTAGCAACCGATACAGCGAATACCGGCTCATCTTCAATTAATGAGGCAAGCTTTTCTTCCTCTAGTTGTTTCGGTAAATCTGTTTTATTCAATAAAATGATCCGTTTCAAGCCTTTTGTTGCTTCCAATAACTGTTCATCTTCAATCGTTAATGGCTCGCTTTGATTCAAGACAAGTAAGATCAATTCAGATTCAGCTAAAGCTTTACGGCTGCGGGCGACACCGATTTGTTCGACGATATCTTCTGTTTCCCGAATACCTGCTGTATCGATCAACTTCAATGGTACGCCGCGAACATTGACGTATTCTTCGATCACATCTCTTGTCGTTCCCGCAATATCCGTCACGATCGCTTTTTCTTCACGTAATAAATGGTTCAATAAGCTTGATTTCCCAACGTTTGGGCGACCAATGATAGCTGTGCTTAACCCTTCTCGTAAAACCTTCCCTTGTTGTGAAGTCGCTAAAAGAACTTCAATACGTTGTTGGATCATCTGTGCTTTTTCTAATAGAAGTTTTGTTGTCAATTCTTCGACATCATCATATTCAGGGTAATCGATATTCACTTCGACTTGTGCCAATGTTTCTAAAATCTCTTGTCGAAGAGAACGGATCAGCGCAGAAAGGTTTCCGTCTAATTGGTTCAATGCCACGCCCATCGCCTTATCTGTTTTTGCACGGATCAAATCCATGACTGCCTCTGCTTGAGACAAATCAACACGGCCATTTAGAAATGCGCGTTTCGTAAATTCTCCTGGTTCTGCTAAACGTGCACCTTCTCTTAATAGAAGCTGTAAAATTTGATTGACGACGACGATTCCACCATGACAATTGATTTCCACGACATCTTCACGGGTGAACGTTTTTGGTGCGCGCATCACAGATACCATCACTTCATCCACTAATTGTTCACTTTTGGGATCAACGATATGCCCATAGTGAATCGTATGACTAGGAACATCCAACAACTGCTTATTGCCGTTTTGATAGACTTTATTGGCGATGGTTAGCGCTTGATCACCGCTTAAACGCACAATGCTTATCGCTCCTTCACCAGGTGGCGTAGAGATTGCTGCGATCGTATCAAATTCTAAGGTTATTTCAGCCATTTTTTCACTTCCTTTTTCATTTTACGCACAAAAAAAGTGCCCACTTCACCCTTTGCAATAAATGGTGAACTTCGCACTTTGACTGCTTGTTCTGTTTAAATTCTGGTCATAGACTATCATATCTATTTCTAGTAATCAAGCTTTTTTGTCTATTTTTACGAGAGTGATTACTCATTCTTAAACTTTTTCTGCGCAAGATTGTTTTGGTTAGATGTATTCATTAGATAACGCGCTATAGAAGTAAATCTACTCTTATATCTTTATCTTTGTTCCAAAAAACGTTACACTTAAATTGTAACGGTATCTACATACTTTTTCTTTACCGAAAGGAGCAAAAAATATGGCCCAATTTAAACCAAGTGCAGTGGACGGGATAGATGATCCAAGGATCAATGAAGTCGTACTATCAACGGGGAATATCAATCAAAAATATATCGTCAGAGACATCGTATTTGTCGCGGAATGTATTGAAGCGGACTTATTCGATCCTACATTCAATAGTGATGATATGTTTTTAACGACGAAACAGAAATTGAAAAAGAAAGTGTTAGATTATGGCGCAAATGCTGTCATCAATTGCCACTTTGAGTATCAGCAAAAATCGCGAGATGGAAAACAGGTCATTGAGCTTTTTGCCTATGGTACCGTGATCCAATTTGTTCAAACAACGATTGGCTGATCAACAAAAAAACGTGCAGAGCGAATGCTCTGCACGTTTTTTCTACCAAAGTAAAGACTACCATCGTATACTCCGATAAGAATGATTTCTAATAAAATATACTTTGTTTGAAAAAGTTTGTCAATCTGATCGTACGATTTCGAATCATTTGATGCGTAGTAGTTATCTGACTGGCTCGACAACTAAGTAACGATATGGTTCATCACCTTCTGAGTGAGTTTGCACTCCTTCATGTTTACTTAACGCCGCATGGATCTGTTTACGCTCAAAGGCGGGCATTGGTTCTAAAAACACGGGTTGTCCTGTACGTAAGACTTTTTCTGCCGTACGCTCAGCTAGACGTTGAATGATTTCTTGTCTTTTCTCGCGATAATTTCCAACATTTACCACTACGGATAATTTGTTACCGGCAACTCGGTGAATAAACACTTGTGCTAAATATTGTAAGGCATTCAGCGTTTTTCCATGTTTACCGATCAACAAACCTTGTTTATCCGTTTCTAGATGGAAAACGATCGAATTTGCTTCTCTTGTCATTTTTACTACAGCTGGCGCATTCAGTTGTTGGGAGATCTCCGTGAGATAGGTTGCTAATTCCGATAAAGCTGCTTCGTCACCTAATTCACTTTTCTCTTCAATCGATTCCTCAGGTTCGATTTCATCCGTAATTTCTGTTTGAACAGATGTTTCTTCCAATACTTCTTCTACGGTTTCTTCAATCGTTTCAGATACAGCCTCGCTGATATTCGGTTCGATTGAAAGTTTGGCATTTCTTTTTCCCATTCCGAGAAATCCTTTTTTTCCTTCATCAAGTATCTCAATAGCGACTTGCTCTTTTGCTAGTCCTAATTCATTCAATCCAATTTCAACAGCTTCATCTACGGTTGCAGCTTCATAAATCGGCATTTGCATTCCCTCCCTTATTTTTTACGTTTTTTCTTAGGATTTTGTGCTTTACGCAATGCGCGTTCTTTTTCACGGATGCGTTGCGCTTCTTCTTCGCGCTCACGTTTGATTTTAAATGGATTATTGATCAATAGTGTTTGGAACACTTGGAAAGCATTGGATACTACCCAGTATAATGAAAGACCACTGGCTAAGTTGACACCCATAACTAAGATCATCACTGGCATCGCAAAGTTCATGACTTTCAAGGAAGCATTCGATTCTACTTGGCTCATACTTGATAGATACGTACTTGCAAAAGTAAAGATCGCAGCCAAGACTGGTAAAATAAAGGTTGGGTCAGAGTTCCCTAAGTTCAACCATAAGAAGTGACCTTGACTTAACTCAGGAACACGAGAGATCGATTGCCACAAAGCCATCAAGATTGGCATTTGTACTAATAATGGAAGACATCCCGCATAAGGATTCACACCATTTTCGGCATATAATCGTTGTTGTGCTTCTCTTAACTTGCTTTGTGTTTCAGGGTCTTTTGAACTATATTCTTGTTGGATCGCTTTTAGTTTTGGTTGAAGTTCTTGGGTCTTACGCATGCTTTTTGTTTGGAAATGCATCAATGGTAATAAAATCACTCGAATGATGATCGTGAATAAGATGATCCCGATGCCGACATTCCCAAATGACAATGCTTTAATCGCTTCTGCAAAATAATAAACAATGTAGCGATCCCAAATTCCTGTACTTTGTGCGCTGACTTCTCCAGTTCCACAACCGGATAAGACGATGATCAGACCGACAAGCCCGGCCATCAAAAGTAAACGTTTGTATTTCTTCACTTACTCTTTTCCTCTCTGTCGATTATTTTTGCAAGCTTTAAGACGTGGACTAAGTTGGAGCGAATCTCATCGTAAGTCAATCCTTTAATGCTTGGTCTAGCAATCACAATAAAATCTAATTCCGGCTCGATCTCTTCTTTTAATGAATAAATCGCTGCACGGATCTTTCGTTTTACTTCATTGCGACATACAGCGTTTCCGACTTTCTTACCTACAGATAAGCCAACACGAAAATGCGGTTGCTCGTTCTTTTCTAAGCGGTACACGACAAACTTACGGTTAGCAAAGGAAGCGCCAGTTTGAAACACCGCTTGGAACTCTCGTTCTTTTTTCACTCGATACGCTTTTCTCATTCGTTTTCTTTCCTTTTCTATCTCTCACTTACGTTCCCAATCATACCATATTTACTATAAGTCTTTCACCCTTTCCCCTAAAAAAGGGCATAAAAAAAACCACTGTAACCCCAGTGGTCTAAGCTGAAAGAACTTTTCTTCCTTTACGACGACGGCTAGCTAAAACACGACGTCCATTTTTAGTACTCATACGTTTACGGAATCCGTGAACTTTTTGACGTTTACGTTTATTTGGTTGGTATGTTCTTTTCATCTTGTTCCACCTCCAGAAATTCTTATCTACATGTACATGAATTAAACACAGACATACTTTGATAGTATAACGAGTACATAGGGGATTTGTCAATATAAAAAAAGCTTTTATCTATAAAATAATTCTTCGTTTTATCCACAATAGGTATTTTTCTCTCTGTGTTTTCAATGTGGATAAAGTTATGCACAAAAGTTTTCCACAGCATTTTGACCTCAGTTTTTACACAGAATAAACAGCTGAAAATAAGAAATCCACAAATTCTTTATTTTCTGTGTATTAATTTCTGTATCTATTGTCCTTATTACATTTTTTATCCACAACATGCTGGGGAAATCGTTACTTATCCAGCAGTTATCCACCTGTTGATTACTCTTGTGGATATCTTTTTTTCCTCTCTGTGATTTTCTTCTTTTTTTTCCTTCTGGATAATGTGGATAATTGTTATAAAAAATATTTTTCTTTTCTTTCTGTGGAAAACTTTTGTAAAAAATGCTAAATTAGTACTAGCTATTTACTTTTAATGAAGGAGGAGGCCTTGT
>NZ_JBIPAJ010000002.1:0-4455 GCF_050498525.1 Enterococcus sp. DIV2371
GCAAGCATCGGATATGGACGTCCATATCCTAAAATTCCAAATGGAATGCTTGTTAGGTTTCACCTAATACCGATAAAAAGCCTGAAGCAAAAAAACATTTTTTGCTTCAGGCTTTTTTGTCGCTTCACTCGAATTTATTTTGAAAGAGTTGAAACAAGGTCATTCATTTTTTGCCAGTATTGTTCTACTCGTTTTAAGTCAGTACCTGACAGGGAAAATAAGTTGAGATTCAGCATTTCTTTGAATTGCTGATACAACAAAGCAAAAAAATTATTACGGTTATCAATTTCGATATTTTCGTTCGTCAAATAACCAATCAGTCGAGCGGTCGTACCTTTTGATAATTCATTCAATTGTTCGATTTTGAGAGTTTGATTGTAATCGTACGGCTTCAAAATCAATCCTCCTTCGAAAAAATACTGCGTAGTCCACCAAGTAAATCATCTTTTTCAGAAGATGAAATTAAAGAATTAGTTTCGGAAAGGGGCTCCTTTTCCTTTGAGTGTTTTTCTTTTTTCTCTAAGGCTTTGAGCTGTTCAAGCAACTCAACTTTTCTCTTTGCTTCTAAAATTTTATCGTCAATCGTTGTTGGTTGTTGTTCGTATTCTTTTTGTTTATCTGCTTGAGCTAAAGCCCTTTTTTGTTCTTCTTTGGTTGGTGCATGTTTATTGAAGTCATCTGCTTTTTTTATTTCAGGCTTAAAGGAAAATTGATAGCCAATTACAGGCTTGCCACGACCTTTTCCGTATTTCTTTTTGATCGTTAGTCCTTTGAAAATTGCAGTTAATTCTTGACGAATAGGTTTTATGACATTTTTATTTATATCACTTTGCCTATAACTTTTTGGAATATCTAATAGCTCATGAAAATCATCTTTGGAAAAGTAAGCAAAGCCCTTGGTACGGAATTGTTTTAGCAATCGAAACATTGTTTTTGAATAACTACTTTCTAGCTCATTGAATTGTTGGAGAGAATAACGTACCCAAGAATCTAAACCATTTAGCAAAGGCAAAGCATCTTCAAAAAGTTGAATATCTACGTAAGGTTCAGGAGTATCGCCATTGATTTTGAATTTAGTAAACATTACAAACATTTCGTAGGAAAGCCCAGATTCACTTCTGCGACCAAAACGCAAAGATAAAATTTTCTCGTAGGTTGTTTTTAAGTCATCTACAAACCGTACGTTAGCTGTCGCTTTATAGTTACTTAGATCTTTAAGTTGATCAAAAGTGAAGCGAACAGTTTTATCTCCTTTCTCACGCATTCTGGACACGATAGAGAAAAACAAATTCATTTCTACAGGAGTAAATTTCCGCAAGGGAATGGTATTTAATTCATGGTGATATTTAACGATTTCATTAGCCATTAGAACACCTCGTTTTTATAGGAGTTATATTATATGATAACTACCCCCATAATAACACACCCAAACAGACAAAACCACCCCCATAAACAGACAAAACCACCCCCATAAACAGACAAAACCACCCCCATAAACAGACAAAACCACCCCCAAAAGACTATGCACTCCTTGGGAGAGTAAGGACACAGCCGACGGTAAAGAGGTTTAAAAGAGGTTTAAAAAGAGATTATAAAAGAGGGGAAGAAAATTCCCGCCCTAAAAACCTCACTTTTTGACGCAAACAGGTTCGCGGATTTTGTAAAACTGCCCCCACTGCTCCCTACGGTCACTAGAAAGGAGTGATCGCTACGCTCTCACATTTTACTTGCAGCGGTCACTCTGCTCCCTCGCTAAAATCAAAACCAGTTGTTCAAAGAATCCTTTACGACCGTCTTACAACCTGTCTAAGTCTTTCTAAGAAGTTTTTAGTAATTACATCTAATCTTGGTTGTTAAACGCCTTACAGGCGGTCAGGGCAAGCCCTAACAACCCAAAAGCAATTTTAGATCCAATAAACCACCTGAACAGCCGTAAAAAGCCATACTATGCTCACAGAGACGTTTTTACTTGATATTGGTATAAAAATAACGGTCGAATGAGGAAAGGCTTAAAACGTAAAATATGCCGGTTTAGAGATATCTTAGGAACTACGACTCAATAATTTAAAGACACATGTCATTAATTCCTAGCACAAAACCATAGACGCGGTTATTGACGCGTCTATGGTTTTGTGCTACTCTAAATTGAATTATAGAATCATTTCTGACAGTTTTTGGACGTTAGATTGTTCTAAGAGTTTATTGTATGGTTCTAGGCTTCCTAAATAGTTAAGTATAGCTTTGTAACTGTCGTATAAATTATTGGAAATTAAATCAGTGGGAAGATTTTTGCTCCAATTCTCTTTACATAGTTCAAAGAAATCCTCAGAAGCATTATTTAAAGTTTGAATTAGCAACTCTCTCAAGGAAACTAACGTGCCAATAATTTTCGGGAAATCTGTTGTATTGAAAGTATAAACTCCACCAGAAGAAAATAAATCTCTCAGAGATTTATTGTAGACGTAATATGCTTCCAAAATGTATTCAGCAGACCTTGTATATTTACTGTGTTTACTACCATGTAGCAAATCATCTGGAAAAAGAATTAGAAGTTCTGCTCGTATTTGATCCCTCTTTGTAGAAGGTAAATCACTGAATTTGGTTGGAGGAACGGTTTCAGCAGGTGCTGTATACCATTTAGCTCCACCGCTATTTTCTTTAAGAAATTTTTGAACGAAACGGACTTTCTCTGATTCACCCATGCTTCGTAAAGAGTCATATTCTTTTTTAGAATCAAAAACGGATTCACTCAAATTTTCCATATCAATGGTGAATCTTGGACTATGGGTGACTTTTATACTTGAAGTAACTTGCCAATAAGGAGCAAATTTAACCAAAAGCCTTTTCTCTTTTGGAACTTTGCTTCCAAACACAAGATATATCTCTTCGTATCCTTCCCCAGTTATAGATTCAAAAACAGAATTACCATTGGTATTCCAAGAGCCGTTTCCTCGATACTTTAGCTCAACACCATATTTAACATCATTCAGAATCAAATCTACATCTGGAAAGTGATGACCAAGGTGTATTGTAAATTGTAATACATTTTGAGGAGATAATTCTTCTGAAACTTCTTTTAAAACCAAAGGGAATAACTCTTCAAATCCGTTATCATTCCCTTTGCTCCGTAAAAAACGATCATCTATTGGACTTATAGATTCAATTTTTTTACGGATTATGTCTAAAACATCAACAATATTCATTTATCACACTCCATTCTTAGAAAGGGTTATATATTATGAAATCATATTTTCACAAAGAAACCAATACCATTAATACTTTTGAAGTAGAAGTTCCTGAGGAAACAAAAAAATTAAATGTAGTTTCCTTATTCAGTGGCGTAGGAGGGATGGACTTAGGATTCCGAGGGAATTTCGATTTTTTAGGAACCCATTATTCTGAACAGCCATTTAACTTAATTTTTTCCAATGATATTTTTAAACAAGCGGCAGATGTATATGAGATTAATTTTGGGCATAAGGTAGAGAGAAGAAGTATCGATGACATAGATGTAGGAGAGCTACCTAACGAAGAAGTGGATATTGTTTTAGGAGGATTCCCCTGTCAAACGTTTAGTTATTCAGGAAAAAGAGGAGGATTAAGTGACCCAAGAGGACAGCTGTACCTTCAAATGATTCGAATAATAGAACACTATAGACCTAAAATGTTTGTTGCCGAAAATGTAGATGGTATCCGAAATTCAAAAAAAGATAACAAAGGAAATGCCGTTGACGTTTCAGCATTGGATACTATTCTAAAAGCTTTTGATGTTGCAGGATATAATGTGCAATATCGCGTTTTGAATGCGGCTGATTATGGGGTGCCACAGTCCAGAAGAAGGGTTATTATTTTAGGAATAAGAAAAGATTTAGGTGATCAAGAAGATGTGTTTTATCCTAAAGTATTGTTTGATCAAACAGGGTTAGAAACAAAGCGAAAATGGCTTTCTGCTAAAGAAGGTATCGATGATTTATGGGAAAAAATTAATGATCCTACTGTCTTAAATCACACTCAACGTGATTATTCTAAAGCTAAGTTTTATCCTGGCAAAAAAATGCAAGGCAATAATCGTATAAGTGCTGACCGACCTGCCCCTACAATTCGTGCAGAGCACCACGGAAACATAGAAGCTCACTACAGAACTACTTTGAAAGATGAAAATAATATGGACGGTTGGAGAAGGCTCTCTGTTCGTGAGACAGCTAGATTACAGTCATTCCCAGACGATTTTAATTTTGCTTGTTCCGCTAGTTCAGCTTATAAAATGATTGGAAATGCTGTTCCACCAGTAATGTCATGGCATGTAGCACGCTCTGTTTTCTATACATTAAATAAATTAGGGATAACATCAAAATAATATATTAAATTTTTAGATATTGACCTGAAGGGCAAGCATCGGGTGTGTGCGCACACACCGCTATTCCAAGTAGAATTTTTACTTGCCTTTTGAAGAAG
>NZ_JBIPAJ010000003.1:0-4226 GCF_050498525.1 Enterococcus sp. DIV2371
TCCCACTCATTCTCAAAGAAAAAAAAGATATGCTATAATCACACATGGCAACTTGCCCCGAAAGGGGGTGTTCTCTTTGCTAGAAAAACTCATCACGTTAGTTATCGCACCACTTTTTGTAGGGTTAGTCATCGAACTAATTTCTCACTGGTTAGACGAGAAAGACGATAACTAAAGCAAGTTGCTTTCTAATCCACACGTTTGTTTCCACCACAAGCGCAAAAAAATCCCAACCTACGGACATAGGTTGGGATTTTGTGTTCTCTTGCAAAAACTCATCACGTTTCCACACTGCTATTATAACAAGCAATAACTAAAAAATCAAAGACACAAGACCTTGGGGAATGTCATTCCCCAAACCCCTTGAGCCTCCTCCTGCCGAAATGGAAGGGCGAACCCGCTGTTTATTTCATTCAGCTATCGGCTTTCACAATCTAACACGACCGTTCCGCTACCAGTCGCCTTACAGGCTCCATTCTCGCTCCTCTAACGTGTTTTAACGATTGCGCCGATAACTAAACGAAATAAACGCTAAAACCGTTCAGAACGCAAAATAGAGCTTTTCATGACATGTTGACACCAAGACATAAAATCATCTAGCCAACCCTTTTATTTTGCTTAGGAACGAATCAATCATAGCCTTTAATTGCTCCATAAATTGTTCTAAACGATTGCCTTGTATCAAACCTTTTTTCTTGTTTTCCTTCAGAGTGTCCAACCATTCTTCCGCAACCTTTTTGTTTTTTGGTTTAATACCACGCTCAAGTTTACTCATGACCAAACGCCCCTCATATTCGATTTCAGGCATTTTAGAAGGGTCATGTCCTAATTCCTTTAGTTTATCTTCAAAAACCCTAGAATCGTCTCTCACGCCATCAAAACGGCCTTCTAAATCTTTTTTCTCCGAGATCAACTCATCACGACGTTTCGCCACTTGTTGGTTTTCTTTTTTTAATTTCCCATTCTCCTCTGATAGCTTCTCGTTTTTCCGCTCCAGCTTATGATTTTCTTGCAAAGTCTTAGCAGCCTTCTTCTCAACGCCAACCACGAACTGCCGTAACTTTTGAAAATCTTCTTTACTCACTACACGCTTGCCAGTAAGCGTTCGAGACAGTTTGTTCTCAAAATCAATCAGCTTTTTTTGCGTGTCATGCACACTTTCCATTTTTCCTTCTAGAGCATTTACTTGTTTTACTTTCTTTTGCAATGACTTATTTTTACTTGTTAATTCCGCTCTCACTTGACTAATATCACGTTCTAAATCTTTTGAGAAACGCTTTAATTCTTCAACGTTTTTCACTGGATAGGTCTTGTCGTTCAAAATACCGCCTTGATAAA
Organism: Enterococcus sp. DIV2371; assembly: GCF_050498525.1. Lineage (NCBI taxonomy): Bacteria > Bacillati > Bacillota > Bacilli > Lactobacillales > Enterococcaceae > Enterococcus > Enterococcus sp. DIV2371. The sequence goes on from NZ_JBIPAJ010000003.1 coordinate 1,339, forward strand.
TCTCTGGTATTTTTTCCTTTAAGTGTCGGTCTAAATCTTGGTGGAACGTCTGCAATTCTTTGCGGTTCAACACTAGTTTGGCAGATACTTTCTCACGCTGTTTCTTTTCATCAAAGGTCACAGGAACAAAAGAAAAATGCATATGCGGTGTTTTTTCGTCATTGTGTACGACACCAGCAAGGACATTTTTCTCACCATAACGATCCGCAAGAAAATCATATGTTTCCTCAAAGAAACGTTTTTGCGACCCTTCAGACGCTCCTTTCAATTCTTCAGGAAGCGTGACAACCCAATCAGCCATGACTTTTACATCTGCCCGATTCAGACAATGAACCTCGTCTAAGCGTTCAGAAAGCCGAGCATTCATATCACCGTCTTTGTCACACAAATCATAGTTTTTTTCTGTTCGGTCCACATCAATATCCTTGTTTGAGTGGTTCAAGGTTTTCCGTTCAATGTGAATGGAAAGACCGCCAACCGCTCCTTTTGTAAATTTTTGTACGTGAGCCATCGTCAGCCCTCCTAAACTTGATGCGTTCATCATATCATGGTGCGAGAGCCAAAACAAATTTGGTATAGCGTGTTATACCATACTTCGTATGGACACGCTCTGCCGAGGGTTGTCGTTCGCCTGAAGGCGACCGATTGCCTGCGCTCAAACTGTCATTTCTGCCTTCGCAGAAACTCCACTTTTCACTCCGTCAAAAACCCAAGCCCCCTTTTTTTGTTCGCTTACGCAACAAAAAAAGCAACAGCCTTTCGACTGTTGCCTTATCATTCCTGAATCATGCGCCAAGTTTGCGCCATGGATTCAACGAATGATTCAACCCTTTTCGGCTGCTCGATTGCCATTTCCATAATTGCAACGAATTGCCGATACATCAAACGATACTTGTTCTTTTCTCTTTCTGATAATTCCGATTCCTGAAGCTTTTCTTCGATTTCTTCCAGCACATCAGGCAAGAAATAAATCTGTTGATCATGTTCTTTTTTTCCAGAAAGCAGATAATCAAGCGACGTACCCAAGACGTCCGTTAACTCATCAAATTTTTCAAAACCAGGAAAGACTGATTGTTCTTCCCAAGCTTGTACCTCTTTTTCAGAAATATCACGTCCGATATAACTTGCTAAATCTTGCCTTGTCAGGCTTTGTTTCTCTCTTAGTTCCTTGATTCTGATTCCTACGCTTTGCATTGATTCTGTCATAATATGACCTCCAAATAAGATTTTTATTTAGAAGCCCCATACAAAATATGCTAGAATAAACTAGCAATCTCTTCGGATTGTTTGGGGCTTACTTCCTGTTTTAGTCGGCGGGTGTAAGCCCCTATTTATTTTTGCGTTACCCCAATTTCGGGTAACAACTCATTCATCAACTGCCAATACTTCTCTATATTTTCCAACTCTTCAGACGGCAACTGAAATAAATCGAGATTCAGCATTTCCTTGAATTGCTGGTACAGTAAGACATAAAAATTATTCGGTGTATCGATTGGAATATTTTTTCTTGAAAGATACGCAATTAGTCTTGCAGTTACACCTTTTGACAACTCATTCAATAATTCGATTTTTACCGTTTTTTCATATTCAATCATTTTTGACACCTCTTTTACGTCGTTGATAATTCCCATCAAAGTATAAACGCAAAAGCCCAGCTTTAGCTGAAACAACATCATTAATTTGATTCATACTAGGAAGCCCATAGTCATCACCACGTGCTTCTACAAACTCATACAAATCAATAATATTTTCAAGCTGATATTTACGAATAAGCGCAAAAATCAAATTTGCCAATTCACGTTTTTCACTTTCATCAAGAGTCACATATCGGTCAATATCGAAATCATTGATATAGACAATATTTTTCTTATCGTATCTATGCTTATTCTTCTTAATGGCATCAGAACTTTCATGTGTCAGATATTGAAAGTAATATTCAACACTATCCACGATTTCAATATGAGAAATAGAATTGTTACCTAATGCACGTTTTACCTTTATCCTTACACTTTCAGCAGTCACAGGATTTCGTGCAATATACAATACATGATAATGCGGTTTTTTAAAAACTTTCCCACCATTTCTAACAATAGCCTTTTCATTTTCAGACATATCTTCAAATTTACGTTCTGTTTCATCCAAATCATGTAGAGGACTAATTGCCATAGGAACACCTAACTTAATTAGACATTCTTGCCAGTCTTCGGGAATACTTTCAGGATAGATAATAAATGCGAAATTTCTAGCTTTAACCTTTGTTTTATCAGTAGCCATATAGTATAATACCCTTAGAAAATAAAGCATTTTTTGCACAGAGCGGTCTTTTGCCAGGACGCTCTTTTTTTATGCTCATTTTTCCCCTTTCTTGTTTTTTTCAACTACACTTTGCATATAATTTCGGACATCATAAGTTACGATTTTGCCTTCTTTTTGAAGAATTTCTTTGTATTCAGAGTACATATTTTTCGGTACACGAATAGTAACAACTTGAAATTCCGTATCTTTATTTTCCCTAGCCATAGATTTCACTCCTCGCTCTATTCATCATAATTCTACATCATTATACAACTATATTAAAATATGCGCAACTATATATAAAAACCAAAGTGTTGGTACTTTGTTGGGATTTTGTTGGGACACCCAGACACGCCTTTATCCCTTGTGGCAGTAAGGGTGAAAAGGTCTAAACTTAAAATTTGGCACTCGGCACTATAAGGGGGGTCGTAGTACGGAAGCAAAATTCGCTTCCTCGCCCCCCAGTTGTCCCAAATTCCAAATTTTTTTCAAAAATTTTCCAGCGCTTCCGCTCGGCAAAATCGCAAGCGATTTTTAAGGGGGTGTACATATTATGTACATTTAACCGCCTGTTAGAAGGGGCTGTTAAATTT
>NZ_JBIPAJ010000004.1:0-2583 GCF_050498525.1 Enterococcus sp. DIV2371
GGAAAGAATTTTAAAAGTTCACGTAACCCTTAAAATTCATTAACAAGAATCTCTAGTCTTGAAGAAACCTAAAAATATTCGTATAATGATTAAGAAGTTACGGAGCTAGTACAAGTAGTTTCCGTAAATGGCTGAGGGTGCGTCAACACCGCTCGGCTTTTTTTTGCTCTTTTTTCAGTTTTTTTAATTATAACACTGACAAAAACAAATACAAAGACCTCAGGGAATTTCATTCCCCGAACCCCTTGAGCCTCTTCCTGCCGAAGTTAAAGGGCGCAGTTCTTCGCTCAGCTGTCGGACGTCGAATCTAACACAAACGTTCACTACCAGTCGCCAAAAAGCGGGCTCCATTCTCGTTCTCTTTTTGTGTTTTAACGATTCCGCCGACAACTAAACGAAGAACTTAACGCTAGCAGCCATCATCAAAAAATTTAATTATGGGGTTTGGGGGAGGCCCCAAAGTTGATTCAAAACAAAAAAGAAGTTGACGCAAAATATAAATTTTGTGCCGACTTCTTTTTTGTTTTTTACGCAAGGTACATGTACCTTGCTATGCTTGCCACTGACAAAGAAGTACACTCACACACTCTAGTTTTCTGTCTAAAAGGAGTTTTATTATTTTGTTTAGCTCCGTTAACCCAAATTCTTAAAATCGCTCAGAAACGATTTTAGAAGGGTTTAAAAACAAATGGGTCCGGTATGGGGTTCCACCTAGGGTCCGGTTTCCAATTTTCATCATTTTGGGGGTCCGGTCTAGGGTCCCTGGCATGGACCCGCCGTCCGCCCCCGAATTTCATCGTAAACGTTGTTAGCTAGCCTTGTTGAGTGTAGGGGGTTCTCGCTTTTCAATCGAGAACCCCCTACACTCAACAACAATAAAATTTTACAAATTTGATCAACGGCAAAACAGCAAACAAATTTCGAAATTTAGGGGCGGACGGCGGAAATATTTTCCTCTTGCAAGCATAGCAAAGTGGTACCACCTTGCTGAAAAATGGAAAAACACGACCAAATAACCGACCCAAAAATTCTAAAATCAGGAAAATAGAAATGGACAAAAAGGAGAATGTATCCCGAAAACTTTTGGCAAAGTTGGACGGAACTTGTGGAGGAAACTTTGACAAAACGTCGAGGGCATCACGAGTATGCGAGTGACTTTTTTTGTCAGATTACCGTCAAATAGGAGAAGGGGGCAAGCATCGGGTGTGTGCGCACACATCCTAAAATGCAATCGCATTTTACTTGTTAGGTTTCACCTAATACCGATAAAAAAACTGAAGCTAAACGTATTTTTAACTCCAGTTTTTTGTCGCTCCGCTCGAATTTATTTTGAAAAAGTTAAAACAAGGTCATTCATTTTTTGCCAGTACTGTTCTACTCGTTTTAGTTCAATATCTGACAGGGAAAATAAATTGAGATTCAGCATTTCTTTGAATTGCTGGTACAGCAAAGCATAAAAATCATTAGGACTATCGATTGGAATATTTTCTCTTGAAAGATACGCAATCAGTCTTGCCGTTACACCTTTTGATAATTCATTCAATGATTCGATTTTTACCGTTTGTTCATAGTTCATTGCCTTCACCTCTTTCTGTGACATCAAGCCCTTGTAACCAAGTGTCTAATTCTCTTTTCAAATCATTTGCCGATTCTGAAAAAGTTTCTCTCAAATGATTCGTCAATTCATCATTCTGACTTTCTTCTTTTAGCAAATTTCGATATTTATATTTTGTATGACGAGCCAAGCCAGCCCATAAATTTTGATCTGAAATCAATCCCGCAATCATAATTCTATCAGTATGCTTTGTATCAATCGGCAAAAAATGAGGACTTGCAAAACTATCTAAACTTTCGTTAACCATCGCATACCAGTCCGTCGCCTTTCCACGCCGTAACTGTAGTTCCAGTCGCCACCAAGTTTTTATTTCTGGTGGTACAATTTTCCGCTTGGTTTCTTGTTCCAATTTTTTGTTGTACATCCTTATTTGTCTCTCACTAGCACGACTGCCCCAATAAGCCGTTTCCAGCTTCCCAGACCGCCCATAGATTGGTTTGAACGAAACAGGGTCAACCACTCGATATTGTGTAATAAACTCATCAGGCACATCGATAATATCGCAAGCAATATCTGCACGTGAGAAATGTGGTTCTAGAAATAAATCATGAATGAAATTTTTCATTGAACTAGCTAAAAATTGATTGATTTTATTGGGGTTAAAGTCAATCCGCCCTTTGCCCTCTTGCCATTTTAAAATTTCAATGTAGGCAATATTTTCTTCATATTGGTCTAACAATTGCCAGCCATTATTCCCAACCGCCTTTAAATATCCGTTACCTTCGTTTAGGCGCATAAGCTGTTCAAAATCTAAAATCAACACATCATTTTGAGTGTGATAATAAATATTTTCTTTTAATTTTCCAACAATGGTGATTCGGTCAATCGACCAATGTAATTTTAGGGGGGTGGTCAAAGTTTGCACACTTAACCGCCTGTTAGATAGGGCTGTTAAATTTTCCCACTCATTTACAATCGTGCCATTTTTACTCAAATTCCGTTCCTCCTCAAAGAAAAAAGAGATTCTT